>CAWJON010000001.1:0-533294 GCA_963844565.1 uncultured Pseudomonadota bacterium
AAACTTGCGAGTAGGCGGATGTCGCTGAACAAAGCGGAGTGAATTTGGAGTCTTTTATTCGATAATCTCAGCCCAGTTATTTTTATTTTTTTACATCCAAACGATAACGCAATTCGTAGTCGTTAATTAATGAAAACCTTTTTAACGTCTAGCAGAAGTCACTTTGACCAAACAGCGTAACACTTCAGCCACACTCCACGCCTGGGCAAAACAGCCTCGAGCACAATAAGGTTCTGTGGCGTCAAAAATTTCAGCGATATTACCTACACAAGTGTGATTCAAATGCTCTTCGAGTCCTTGTAAAAAAAATTGAGGATTTACATAATCATCTGGATAAACTTTTAGCCAAGCATCGATAAAAGGGCCTAGCAACCAAGGCCAAACTGTCCCTTGATGGTACGCCGCGTCGCGAGAACGCAAATCGCCACTATAACAAGCACGAAAATCGGGATGCGAGGGCGCCAAAGTGCGCAACCCAAATGGAGTTAGCAATTGCGAACGGACGATCTCCACCACTTTTTCCCAACGACTGGGGTCAAGCACGGGATATTTAAAAGAAATCGCAAAAATTTGGTTGGACCTTAAAGCAGAATCATCACGAGCTTTATTGGGATCTAAATCATCCACGACATCATAAAGATATCCACCTTTTTCATACCAAAATCGTTTGTTAAACGATTCATAAGCTCTAGAGGCATGATCCGCGTATTTCCCAGTCCACTCATGCATTAATCTTAACGCATTATACCATAATGCGTTAATTTCTACGGCTTTACCTCGTCTAGGCGTGACCACCCAATCGCCGACTTTAGCGTCCATCCACGTTAATTGCAGCGTGGGCTCGCCTTGAGTTAATAACCCGTCTTCATCGACTTTAATGCCAAAATGTGTTCCGTTAAGATGGTGATGAATAATTTCAGTAAATTTCGGCATCAGTAATTCAAGAATGTATTTATCTTGCGTTATTTGAATATAACGATCTGTTGCATGGAAAAACCATAATGATGCATCAGCGGTATTATAACGAGCGAAGTTTTCTCGATCAGGAAACATATTCGGAATCAGTCCATCTTTTACATAATAACCGAAAGTTCTAAGAATTGAGTAGGCTAACTCATAACGACCGGTCACTAACGTTAACCCTTCTAATGAAATCATGGTATCTCTACCCCAGTCAGTAAACCAAGGATATCCTGCAATAATAGAACCAGGTTCACCACCCGCAGCTTGTAAACGAACCATATCGGCAAAACGAGTCGTTGGGCGAAAAATAAATTGATCCGCTGCTAACACCAATTTACCAACTGTTTCATTTTGGACCGTGTGAGTTAAAGAATTTGCAATGATCCCCGCGGTTTTTAGCAGATTGCGGCGGCGCAAACTTTCTGCGCGCCAAGCTTCCTCCGCATCAATTGCTTCAATAGTTTCCCAACTTTCCGTTGAGGCAATAAAAGTAATGCTGTCCCCAACTTTCATTTCAATGGAAAAATAACCTGGACTGGTTAAGTCTCCAACTGATTCATAACCGCGATCATCTTCCATTTGATAATAAATATTATCTTCTTTTTTAAAATCTAAAGTAAATGACGCTTGGGCATTATTAGACATTCTGAGCGGCGGATAAGGCTCACACTCTATTTCATAATGATTATTTTGCGAGTGAATTGAATAGACTTCTTTTTGAATTTTCGCATTGACTGGCATCTCATAATTTCTAAAATGTAAAAATGGCCGCCACCTTAAATGTATCGGTTCATTTCCAGAAATCAATTTATAATTAATATGTACAGTATTTTGGCGGTTTACAACATGTAATCTTTTTTCGATGACTATCCCGTTAATTTCATAAATCCAAAAAGGCACGCCGTCTTTTAATTTAAACTCAGTCAAATATAAGGGGGGAACTTCATCGTCTCGTGAGCGACGTTGATGCGTTAACATAACCTCTTTTTTATCGGAAAATACGATGGAATCTGCCACATGATTCAACATAATGGTGCGACCCAGGGGAAAATGCAACGCAGAGATTAATAATGCATGATATCTTCTCATTAAGATATTTGAAATATTTCCGCAAGCAAATCCTCCCAAACCGTTGGTAACCAACCATTCTTTATACAAAATTGCATCTAAATCAGGCTTTTTGATATCAGTTAGAATATGAATCATATTTGCATCCCCGCTTAATAAACTAGTTTTAATAAAATGGCACAATGCCCCGGAATTCTCCATGGGTCTTTAATATCTGCAGTCCCTTGCCCCCCGTATTTCACCGATTCACTGCTCCACATTATTTTCCATTCACTGTGTGGATACGGCGCCATGAGCGGATGAGGATTGGGCGTTAAATTAAAATCAATCCCAAGATTTATCAACAACAAACGATCGTCATTTTCATCGCCAAAATAGCGAATTACCCACGCATCGGCGTTTAAAATTTCTCCGTCGATTTTTGTTTTAGAAATTTTTTTAAAAAGTGGATCGTTTTTTCTTATCGTTATTAAATCATGATAAAATAACAAAACCTCGTCATTCTTTTTCGAATGATCCAACTTACATTGCATAAAGGAAACTAAACTGGATGGAAGAGGAATTATATTTGAGCGATCGGCATCAATAATTGAAGAAAATTGGTATAAAAATTCTTTTCTTCCTGAATGAATTAATTCATTTAAATCTTCTTGATGATCTGCAAAAAAACAAAAATCCTGAGTGGCGCCAAACTCCTGGCCTTGGAAAATCATCGGCGTTTGCGGCGCCAACATCATGCAAGCAGAAAGCGCGCGCAAATTAGCTGCATCTACAAATTGAGAAAGTCTTTTCCCATGTAAAGAATTTGCCACCTGGTCATGATTTTCTAAATAAATAATTAACGAAGCTGGGAATAAAAATAAATTTGCAGTTCCTCGCGGCTCATTGTGCCACTCGTAATATTGGCCTTGGTACAAATACCCATATTTATATAATGAAACAAATTCCTGGGCAGTGCCCAAATAATCTGTGTAATAAGCTTCCCGCTTGCCGGTTAAACGTACCAAAGCAGTATGATGAAAGTCATCATTCCACAATCCATCAAAATTAAAACCACCTTGTTCGCTAGGTTTGAGAAAATTGGTATTTTGCGGTTCGTTTTCGCCAATAATGATTGTTTTACGAGTATGATTCGCCTTCACCGCCGCACTCAGATCATCCAATATGTGCTTAGCAGTTGTACTAAACATTGCAGGTGTTGAGTCAACACGCAAACCATCAAAGTGATATTCCTCAATCCAATATCGCGCATTAGCCAGAAAAAATTCGCGAGTTTGCGGCACATCAAAGTTTATGGCCTTACCCCAATCGGTGATATAACGACCATCAAAATAATCTTCGGAAAACTCTGAAATATAATTACTTTCGGGTCCAAAATGGTTATAGACAACATCTAATATCACCGCCAAATTTAATTGGTGTGCAGCGTCGATATATTTTTTTAAATCCTCTGGGAGGCCATAATTATGTGTTGGAGCAAATAAGTTCACCCCTTCATAACCCCAATTAAATTTTCCTGGAAATTCCATAATCGGCATTATCTCAATTAATGTAACACCGAGCCTCGCCAACTCAGGCAACAACTTAGCGGCTTCCTGAAAAGTTCCCGCTAATGTATAAGTGCCAATATGTAATTCATAGATAATTTGATTGTCGATCGTGACGCCACGCCATTGATCATCCGTCCACGGGAAATGAGGATCTATAATACAAGATAAACCTTCAGGGCCATCGGGTTGAAAACGGGATGCGGGATCCGGCAAAATTTTAGAGAAATGTGGAGATTTGAATCCATAAAGAGAATTTTTCTTTGCCTCCGGCGCCAAATAGGAAAAATATCCATTGTCTTCTTTTTCCATGCGATGACTCTTATTATTAATAATAACTTCAAGGGTATTGCACCGAGGCGCCCAAACACGAAAATCTACGCCTCGGTCCGGGATAATTTCAGCTCCTATAGAATACTTCCGATACATAACTCAATTATAGTAGAAACAAGAAGACAACGATTCCCGCTGTAAACAGCGTGAATCGCTTCCTGGTTTGTATCCTGCGCATTAGCGCAGCTAATGCTTGGAATGAAGGGGGAGAATCACGATTCTCCCCCTTGCGAACCCCCATCGTGCGCAAGAGAGGAGTTCCCTCTACTTACAAATTTAACAATGCATTAATAATTAATTTTTATTTTTTAATTAGCTTAAATAGTTGTTTTTCACACAGCTGTTGCGATATGTATTAAAATTAAGCATTATGACAGATAATAACCTTAGGAGAAAATATGAAAATTAAATTAATTTTAACTACGGCTTTACTTTGCGGTTTATTTTCAAGCTTATCATGGGCGAATACCAGTGTTTACTTCAACAATAATACTGGAGATTCCACATGCGATAAAATTACATTATGGTATAGCGGCATTACGACGAGTGGGAGTCATTACAATGACACCGTAGATTTAATTAACAAGCAAAACGTTAATCTAGGTTATAGTTTTTCTTCGTTTTATTTTCTTTCAAATAGCATAAATGTGAATGACTGCGGGATAGGAACTCCAAAAATAGATTCCAGTTGCACAAGCAATATGTCTAATCCCAATCAGATTAACGTCACGTTAAGTGGTAAACCGGGTAATGGAATGGTAACCTGCACTCATTAAAAACTCTAAAGGTCTCTGGGTAGGCTGAAATATCCAGAGATTTTTTTATTAGCCAATTAATAACTCTTCACCGTCGTAGCCAATATCAATTTTTATGTTATTTTCCAAAATGCACCAAGATAATACACGCTCCACGTATGTCTAAAGTTTTAATCACCATGATTTCAAATTGCAGCAGTTCCCCGTAAACTAATAGTTCATCAACCTTTATGGAGAACTACTCTTATGACAATACGGAAAATCTTGCCTAAAACAGAAAGCTCCTTGTGTCCAACCTTGAAAGTAAAAAATTTTCAAGATCCCTATATTCAACAGGCCATTCAAGATTTAAAAGATACACTGACTAATCATCAAAAAGAACTGGATCAGCTTTATCCTGGAAAAGGAATGGGAGTAGGTCTTGCAGCTAACCAAATTGAATATCCTTACCAACCCGTTTCAGAAACCAATCCCGCACCTAAACCCGGTTTTTATCCCAAGAATTTTAGGACACCGGAAATTTATGTTGTTTCTATTCGAACAGAAAGAGCGAAATTAGAACAGTGTGAACCCATCCCACTTTCAGTCTATATTAATGCTCAGTTTTCACCTTTTTCGCACTCCACTGAGGAAAAACCTAAGCAATTACTTTACGAAGAAGGCTGTCTTTCCATCCAAGGCATAAAAGGGTATCTAGTGCCACGTTTTGAAAACATTAAACTTTCCACTTATGACGATCAAGGCCATCCACTGAATTTCACAATCGACGGATTTGCCGCCAGAGTTCATCAACACGAAATAGACCATGGCGAAGGTGACGAATTTTTAACGCAGATGGGTTTAACTGAGCAGGAGTTGCAAGAGATTCTATTGTGGATTGCCGCATACCGAGTCCATCCAGCATCAAATTTTCCAGGCTGGATTATCCACAATAAATTGCAATATATCTCAAAAGACCCCGACATTAACGCCTTAGAGATCTGGACCAAGCATCAGCTAAAAAAAAATTGCAAAAAAAAATAAATGCCTACCCTGATTTTTGGATTAACCAAAAGAAACCCTCTTTGCCCAGTGAAACTCTACATATCAAAGCAAGTTTGTAAACTTAATCTACACTGTTTGCGAGTTTTGTAAAAGCAACAAGCTCTTTCATCAATAAATATTTATCCTGGATTCCATTTCTCAACGGAATGACGCTGCTTTAATAAGCCCATAAACGACTATTTAGTTGCCAAAAATGAATCAATTTCAATGCGTACCATAGGTCTGGCGCTCCTGAGATAAACTGATACGTCCTGCATAGCTTTGTTCAGCGCATCCGCCTGCGAGCTTTGCAACGGGTGTCAGTGGAGATGTTTTCGCACACAGAGGAGCAATTCGGGAACGGGATTCATCATAGGAAAAATATCCATTGTCTTCTTTTTCCATGCGTTGACTCGTATTATTAATAATAACTTCAAGGGTATTGCACCGAGGCGCCCAAACACGAAAGTCTACGCCTCGTCCTGGAATAATTTCAGCCCCTATTGGATATTTCCGATGATTGGAATGAAGGAGTGACAATGTATTAATAATAAATTTTTATTTTTTTATTAGTTTAAATAGTTGTTTTAAACACGGCCGCTACAATCTGTATTAAAATTAAGTATGATCACAGATATAATTTTAGGAGAAAATATGAAAATTAAATTAATTCTAACTACAGTTTTATTTTGCGGTTTATTTTCAAGCTTATCATAGGCAGCAAATACCAGTATTTATTTCTCCAATAATACTGCAGATTCCACCTGTAATAACCCAACATTACAATATACCGGCACTACGACGAACGATAGTAAAAAAGTAGTTCAAGTGTAGATGTAACCAATAGGCAAAGTGTTGAGCTACCCAATAGTTTCTCTACATTTAGTTTAAAATTCTATAGAAGCGCTTGCCCGATAAAACGTCCGACAGTGGACTCCACTTGCTCAAATCTATCTAAACCCAATCAGATTAATCAGATTAATCAGATTAATATCACCCTAACTGGCACACCAGATAAGGCAACTTTATCCTGCCAGAATATGTAAATTCCAAAAGTCTCTGGGTAGGCAAAAATACTCAGAGACTTCTTTACTCAATTGATACTTTTTCACCATCGTAGTCAGTATCAATTTTTCTGATTCAGCGATCGCTCTATCCACGTGTGGCTAAGTAGACCAAATTTATATATTTGACCTATCTTCATAAGATTTGTTATTTTATGAATAACAAACACTAAGTTAAAACATTACGTTAATCTTGATTTATAAAAAATAGAGGATGTTTATGTCAAAACAATCAATACCGGACCCAATTGACCCAAGTTCAGTAGAGCTTAAAGAATTAAAAGCAGAAGAGCAACTTCCAACCGATATAAATTCAGCAATGGTAAGAGACCTCCTGCCAATTCTTGAGTCGGATTTCGATGAAGGTGCAGAAGTGGTTCAGGGTTGGCTTTCGCACGTAGAAAATGAAGAGCAAAAAGGATATCTGCTAAAAATTCTCGACCAATTACGATTGGTTCAAGGGATATTGTTAAGTGCAGATGCCATATCTGAAAAAAATGCTGAGCAGGTAATAACCCTTTGGAAGCAATTGAAGGCCCCCAATTTAATCAGTTTCTTGGATAAGTTGGTACAAGAAGCAAAACCTGAGCCTGGCCCCTTTTTTAATAATCTTTCGATGGAGGGATACACTTCTAGACCACCTATTGATGAGCCAACTGACAAGGATACCCATAAACTACTCGTGGATGGCTCTTGGGTTTCCGAAGAAAAAGGATGGCATTTAAAGGCTGGTTCGACTTTAAAATATTCGGAGCCCTGCACTACTGCTAGCTTCTGGCAGCAGCGCCCGACGGATTCGACTGATAGCAAATTACCAACCGAGCTGCCCTACGGCTCAAATTTATTAACTGAAATTGATATTCAATTTATTCAATTTGTAAAAGAGCTACCCATTTTAATCCAGGCTGCGATTATCTCCATTAATCAGGGCTGTCCGAAACTTAATATTCTAAAAATTGAAATTAATGTCAACCCTCGATTATGGTTTTTATGTACTGCCTGCTGGGAAATACTGGGAACCCATAAATATATTTTGTGGTATGGAACTCAAGCGAAAAACGTCATTCCAATTTGTAAAGAAGGTTTTCGAAAAGAGTTCAATCCCTCCCAGGAGTACCAGGAGTATAAGACTTATGGACCTGGAACTCATTTGATTCGCAGCTCAATGATAGCTTTTCTAACAGGTCACGCCAGATTGGAGGAAGGTAATTTAACTCAAGTCGCAATCCTAGCATTTGGCACCCTGGGGAGGACAGCTATAGGCAACGATTCTTTGGTCGTGCCGCCGCGGTTACCCAGCACCACTAGTATAGGATTATTTCGCGCCCAAAGCACTGTCGATCAAGGCATTAGTCCAGGCGTATTTTGTACACCTGATCATTATATGTATCCTGCGGTAGTATTGACTACTAAACATAAATAAGGAAAAACCATGTCAAAAATAAATGATCTCCCCCTGGATCCTAAAACCGTAGCTCTCCGGCAACATGAAGTGAAGGGATTTAAAGAATATATTATCGCGGATTTTAACAGTCAATTAAAAATAACAAAGGAGCGGCGGGAGCTATATAATCAAATGCTTTCAGCTTATAGTAGAGATTCTCTCAATAATATAGAAGCCCAACTTAAGATTGGACTTGACCTTCTGAACAGCTCTGATGAGTTAACTGGTAGACAAGCCTATCAAGTAATAGAATTGTGGAAACTCGTTCGACAGCCATTGATCTTTAAGAATTTTAAATCATTGGCTGCAACAAGCCGGTTAGTTAATCTAGCTTTAGAGGAGAAAAAATCTCAAGAACCACTCGCACCGCTTGTCGCGCAGGAGATGGCAAGTAGGAAAAAAGCAGCAGAAACTTTCTACCAACGTTTATTAAACCCTCTCGAATTAAAAAATATTCCCGAATTAGAAATTTTTGCACCAACAGAAAAACCTAAACACGTAGAAACCGCCACACTAAGACATGATCCAAGTCAGGATAATTGGACTGTCATTAGAACAGCGATGCTTAACGCTAGCTGTGGATTAATTAAGATCAGTATGCTTATCCCCAATGAAGAAGTCATTTTTAAGCTGGTACAACGGTTTTTGGAGGGCTGTGGCGCCGATTGTACCGATGTCGAGGTAAAGCTAAATTTTAGTCTCACCCAGCATTGCATGTTTCAAGTAGTCGAAGAAGATCATAAGAAACAATTTGGAGAGGTTAAAAAAGCAACATTATATCGTGCAGTCGCAAATTCCGATGTGGTAGGAGATATTTGCAGAAGTCAATTAAGTAGTTTTGATGGGAACTCCTCCTTTCCTTCGCTAGGTCAGGATAATCTCTTAGGAGGGGGGCCTCATTTTAGGAAAAATGCTGGGGATGTGCTGCAGTATGCTCCCAAACAATTAAGAGTAAATGGATTACAGACTGTCGCCATTACAGAAGTTTTAGTGGGTGATTCTTACGTTTGTCACTCCCCCCGCCTTCCAGCCGTAACCAGTGAGGAATTAAAGTCGCTAAAATCGGCATATCAATTAATCACCCTTGGGTGGAAATTCCCCAGATGGCTATTGACCAAAGATATTTCAAATTTAGTTTTTGATTACCTGGGCGGGACATTCCCAACCTCGCCACAAGCGGAAGTTTTATACTTAATTTTCAACTTTAATCGAGGAATTTTCACAGCACATTCCCAATTGAAGCCAGCGCCACAAGACTTAAATTGTCTCGAATCTAAAAGCTTGAAAAAGCTCCTGAAGAAATATGAAGGCAGCGACGTATTTAATACAGGGTCAATTACCATTACAGATAACAAGCTGGTTGGAGAGATTATCTCAAGCTATGCTCACTTGTTAAGTGAAAAAAATTATCCAATAGATGTTGAATCCGATTTGCCAAAGCCAACTTATCAATCAGTCACTTTCTCATGGGAGCTCCCCTATTGGTTGGCAACAACAGCCGTTGCAGATTTGATCTTTGATTATGTAGGCCGGGTACAAGAAGCATCCGACTGGAATGGTTTGTATTTAATTTACAATATTAACCAAGAATTATTCACGGTACGTTCTCAAAAGTTAGCAACGCCGAAAGTGTTAGATGGTCAACAAAGCAAACAATTGCAGGACCTGTTAATAGAAAATAAAGTAACAGATTTAAATACAGCGTCACTAACAATTACGGAAGCTGACCAGGTTAATAAAATTACTGCAATCTGCCGTTGCACTCATTTACCTTTATATCCAACTCCAAGAAATCCAAAAACCGGCTTACCTTTCGCCAGTCATGCCAATAGGGATGGTTCAATTATTACCTCGAATCATCGTCAAGGAGGTTCTTTTGCCCTGTTATTTTTGACAGGTAGATTTACTTCTGGTTCGACTTTAACTCCGCCTGAGTCTAACTCAAAACAAGGGAGTTTTACCCCAGGGTCTGCACGTTTTAGTTAATAAAAGGTATGCAGATTTCTAAATTGGGAAAAGCTGATTTTATTTTGGAGGTGGATGAATCTAAAAATAATAATTTTAAATTGGGACCTGCGTCCTGGGTGAAATAGACTGAGATCCCTTCGGAGCGTAATTTCCAAACCTCGTGCATTGCATTTAAAGTTTCTGGCAAGGAATAAATTACCGGCGGCCACGCACTCCACATCGTTGCATGCATAGCCAAAGCGTTTGCTTCAGAAACCGGTCCTAATTGTTCAAAATCTTTGGCCACAATCGCTGCCTTAATTTGTGAAAGATCGTTTTCCACTTGTTTTGGCCAGGCGGTATATAATTGAGAAGTGTTTACCGTACGCAGCATAGCTTCCCGCGAAGACAGAGGTTTTTGTTTCGAGGAAAGAAGATGAAGCCCAACTCTTAATTCTTTCCAATTTATTTCCAACAACTCTCCATGGCTGTCCATGCCATTTAAAGCCTTGCCTGCATGCCACTCTACAAAACCATTCCAGATTGAGCGTGCCGCGCTGCCACTACCAATTCGCGCTAAAATAGATAGATCTTTTGCTTCTAAATTCCAAGCATAGAGCCTATCTAAGGCCAATACCAAGGCGGCAAAACCACAAGCCGAAGAAGCCAGGCCGGCAGCCACCGGAATATTAATTTCTGTATTCACCCGATAATGAATTTTTCGATTGAATCTAAACAAATCTAAATATTGACACAACCGTTTACCAAAACTGCTCAGCAAGTCTACTGGCTGCGAATTTAAAATAATTTCATCTTGTGCTGCGTCGATTTCTTGAATCGCAGTCCGCGCACCTTTTTCTCCCAAACTCACCGATAAGCTTGAAGTCACTGGCAAATTTAACTCATTATTGCGTTTTCCCCAGTATTTACATAAAGCGATATTGGTTGGAGCAAATGCTTCACCTAATTTGTTTTGAGGAGAAAGACTCTTTCCCGAAATAATTTGCTGCACAATATCGCTTTTAAGCACTTTTCTCTCCAATTCGTAAGCCTTGATTGCTGGTTTTAACGTGAATTTGTCCCACCCCTGCCTGCCTTTGCCGCTCATTGGCAGGAAAAATAGTGTTTTTAGATAACTCACCCAAGGCAATTACACAATCCCCCAATCCAGATCCGGAAATTTTGGCGCCATAAATAGCAGGATCTGCACATAAATCAGTAATAAGTTCGTCGATCAAAGGAGTGCTTACTCCCAATTCTTTCTGTAAGCCTTGATGTCTGTTCATCAAATTGCCCAGTTTTTCCCAGTTTTCCGCTGGTAAAATTTGCACAGCCTCCGCAGCACATTGATGCATAGCTTCGAAAAGATTTTCATAATGCAACGGATTGGATTTTTCTTTTTCATTTACGTACTCAATCACCGTCTTGGTTGGAGTTTTGGCCCCGGAATAAACTAAACTAATTGGAATGTCGATCGGAAAAGATTGAATTTTTAAAGGTTGCAATTGATAAGAGACAATACCGCCAAATACTGCTGCCGCTGCATCAGCGCCTGACCCTTTTCCTTGTACTTTTATGATAATTTCCTTGGCTATATTAAATAATTCCAAACGAATAATTGGCTTTTTCAACCAAGTGGTCAGCGCCCCCAATGTCGCAACGGTAACGGCTGCTGAAGAACCCAATCCCATGGTTGAAGAAAAATCGGAAGAAATTTTTAAATTAAATCCAGTTTTTATTTCATTAAGATAATGCGAAATAGTTGTGGTAATAAATTCAAACGGCGGTGATATAACAAAGGAGTTTAAATCGAATTGCTTTTCGCCTAATAACGAGTGTAAGTGAATGATTGAATCTTGACGCGGAGTAAGCTCTACATGAATTCTTTGATTCACCGCACAGCAAATTGCTTGTTTACCGCGTAAAACAGCATGTTCGCCAAATAACATCAAGGTGCCAGGAGCCGAACCCAAATATATCATAGCATGTGGCTACCTTTCAGTTCTCCTTGAATCTCCATCAATTCATATTGATATTGGTTGGCTAATTCAGAAACGTCTTCATTAGTCACAATCAACATAACTCCTGCAGAATCTCCTCTGACTGCTCCTGCACCACAGATTTTTGCTGCTCCGCCGCGGTTTTCGATATCTGCAATAAAGGACTTTATTTTATTAGGCACTACACCTATTCTGTCTAATAGACGATGATTTTGACGGATATTTTCAATGAGTAGCTTTTCATCATTTTGTTGCAAGGATCGATCAATATGTTCAGTCACTGAAGTAAATTCACCTAAAAGCGCGGTATCGTTTTTTAGAAACTTGGCAGCTGCACTAACTGCTTCTCCAGTAGAAGAACTGGGCGTGCCTGTGTTTGCCAATAAAAAGGATCGACTGGGTATGGGACGAACTTCTTTTTCTCCGCCTTTTTGAAAACGTATGCATCCACCATGCAACACCAAATAAACATCAACTCCGCTGGAATGGCCATGCTGCATATTTTCAGCTTCCCACGCCAATTGATAACAACTTTCCATATCAATTTCCAGCTTAGAAAAATGCGCAACTGCCATCATCGCGCTGACGATAGCCGCAGCTGAGGACCCCATCCCGCATCCCATTGGGATGTTTGAATCGGTTTTTATCTCAATTCCTTGTGGTAATTGCACTTTGCGATTATCAATCAAGTGAGTAACTGCAAATTGCATGAGTTCAAACGGTTCTTTAAGCACATCTCGAATACCATATTGTCCCTGCAAAAACTTTTGGTACTTGTCTTGAATATTGTTTTTCAATCGTTGCAAGGCAGGTAAACTATGTTCTTGGTGATAACGAAAATTAAGCAGATTAAATAAAATGTTTTTCTGCGTTAATTCACGATGCCCGCTAATCGTTGTTTCGGTATAACGGTTAATGGCCATGGCGACAGCAGGACTACCATAAACCACCGCGTGTTCTCCCGACAAAATTAATTTGCCTGGCGTTCTTATTGTTAACATTTTTGGTTCAGAAACCGGTTTATGGAATCGAGCAGGCGTCAGTTTTACATTCGCCGTATTTACCGCTTCATAAACTCGTTTATGTTGGTTAATTTTCATTAAACGAAACTCCCCAGTTTGGTGAGTAGGCAGTTCACAATCTCTGCCATCGGTTGGGTAAGGAAAAGTGTAAAATTGATGATACTGATCATATGTTAATTCAGTACGATTGTTGATGACATCTTGATTCCATGCTGTATCCAGCCTTTGTTTGTAGCCTGCTTGAACTTTACCCGCAAAAAATTCACCCATGCAACCTGATCCATAACTGTAAAATCCAATCCGTTTTCCAGTCAGATCTTCTGGATCATTATCTAATAAAGAAAGTAAACTCACGTATAAAGAGGCGGTATAAGAGTTGCCAATGTTGCGATTGTAATAAAGGGCATGCGTTAATGCCGCTTGCAATTCTTGGTCATTTTCTATGGAAATATTATTTCGTTTCGCTAACCATTTATGTGCTTTTTCCACCAAGCGTGGAACTGGGGTGTGATAACAAAACCGGGCGAAATCATGGTATTTCTTATTGGCTAAATCACTATATTGTGACCAGACATCAAGCAGTACTTGCAAATAAACATCGCAGGAATATTTGCCATCCACCAAAGCCTCTTCACGATAATAGGGACGCCAAAAATCCATGACATCTTGAGTATAAAAGCCACTTTCAGGCTCCAAGGCTAAAATTCTAGGATTTACGCTGAGCAACATTGCCACTGCGGCGCCGCCCTGAGAAGATTCACCCGTTGTTTCCAGACCATAACGAGCAATGTCAGCAGCAATGACCAGAATTTTCTTTTCAGGATTTTGCTGGAGCATAGGCAGCGCCAAACGTATCGCAGCCGTTGCGCTATAACAAGCCTGTTTTAATTCAATAACGCGACAACGGCTTGGCAAACCCAATAAACGATGTACATAGGTACCTGAGGCTTTAGAAAAATCCAAGCCACTTTCGGTAGCAAACAGAAGATGATCAATGTCTTCTATTCGAGTGTGGGGAAGTACTCTTGCCGCGGCGTTTGCAGCCATGGTAACAATGTCTTCTCCTGGCGGGGGCACAGCCATTTTTTGTTGGCCTAGGCCAATGTAATATTTTGAAACATCAATCCCGCGTTTTTCCGCCAAAGTTTTTAAATCAAGAAAATAGCGTGACGAATAAAAACCAATGACATCAATACCCACCTCAAGCATTGGTGATCTCCCGATTTGAGCGAGTCTGATGGCGATGAGACAAACGTTCAAGTTGGATATGACTACGCATGAGTTCACCAGGGTTAGTTTGCGCGGCTAATAAAGAAAGCTCTCCACAGAGAACCGTTGCGGCAGCAATGATGGCCAGCCGTCGAGCATTTGCCCCAGGGGCTCGTGCCTCTAAACAACCCATCATAGAAAGGTTATTTTGTACAAAATCCAATTGTTTGCCATTGCCGACAGTCCCGACAATGATATTGGGTAAGGTTACGGAAAAATACAAATCTTCTCCATAAACCTCAGCATGGACAATACCTTGAGATCCTTCGACGATATTGGCTGCGTCCTGACCGGTGGCTAAGTAAAAAGCCAACAGCATATTAGCAAAATGTGCGTTGGCAGTACGTATACCGCCAGCTAACATGGTGCCAATCAAATTTTTCTTAATATTGAGGTTAACGATTTTTTCGGGGGTAGTTTTTAATCGTGTTTCACATACCTTTCTTGGGATAGTAATTTCAGCCACCACATATTTACCACGGCCTAGAATGCCATTAATTGCTGATACTTTTTTATCAACGCAAAAGTTACCCGTCACAGAAACATATTTAAGCTGGTCATAGTTGAAGAGAAGCCAGTTTAATAATGCATCCGCGGCTTTGGTCACCATGTTGTGGCCTGAGGCATCCCCAGTTTGTAAGGAAAAACGTAAAAACAATAAGTTTCCGACGATTTGTCCATGCCAATCGAGTAGTGTGGCAAATTTACTGGTGCTCGAAATAATTTCATGCATACTGGATTGTTGGTGTTGGAGAGTATCTAAAATCTGTTGAGCATAGGAGGCGTCAGGCGCTTCGACCAAAATCGAACGAGTCATACAATCTTTTACGATGGTAGCGCGAATGCCGGCCGTCAAAACAGAAACCTTTGCACCACGGTTTGTAGATGGCCAAAGAGGGGTTTCAAAGGTGGCTAAAGGAACAAGGACATCACCATTCACCTCAGCCCCAATAATTTTAATTGGGCCGATCACTTTCATTGGTATTGAAGCCACATGATCGGAATTTGTCAATTTCTTTCTCCTACTTTGATTTAGCCGCAAATTATAACTAACTTTGGTTTAAGAGTGAACTATTTAATAATGATAGACTATAATGAGCAATTAAAACCCTTAAAAATTTGACCAGAAACCTTATCTCGGGCAAAATCCCCCATTTAAATCGCTATGAGTACTATGGAAATCAACAACGCTAATCCCATGATCGTTATCAAAAATCTAAGCAAACGCTATCCTTACGCTAACCGAATGGCGGTGGAAAACCTAAACTTAAACATCATAAAAGGTGAGTTTTTTGGTTTGCTCGGCCCAAATGGTAGCGGAAAAACAACTTTAATTTCAATACTTTGCGGTCTATTGGCGCCAACCAATGGTGAAGTAATAATTTCCGATCATCATATCCCTAAAAACATATCCACCATTAAACCCATCATGAATCTGGTTCCTCAAGAGATTGCCCTTTACCCCACATTAACACTAAAAGAAAACATTCATTTTTTTGCCACCATGTACGGTTTGCACAAAAAAACTATAGAAGAAAGAATGGAAGAAGGCTTACATGTTTCCGGATTAAAAAATTTTATTAACCAACAAATTGGAACATTTTCTGGCGGCATGCAAAGACGAGCCAATTTAATCATTAGCTTACTCAACAAGCCCTCGTTGCTCTTCCTGGACGAGCCGGCTGCTCATGTTGATCCACAATCCCGTGAATTAATTTTTGGCATTTTAAATCAATTAAACGAAAATGGGACAACTATTGTGTACACCACCCATTATTTAGAAGAAGCGCAAAATCTTTGTTCGCGTGTTGCCATTTTGGATGGAGGGAAAATACTTTGTGATGACTCCCCATCTAAATTAATTGAAAAATCCCCTGGTGCCAAAACATTATCCGATGTTTTCTTTCTATTAACCGGTAAAGAATTACGCGATCTTTAGGGAAATAAAAAAAATTATGAAAGTATTAGCTGTTTTTTATAAAGAGTGGATGCTGTTATGGCGAGACAAGGTGGGCCTGTTGTTTTTGTTTATTCTACCCATGTGTTTGGTCTTATTTATTAGTTTAACCAGCAGTCCGACCACTGATCAAAATAATAAAATCAAAATGTTATTGTTGAATCAAGATCCTCAGGGTCCTGTAAGTCTTGAAATTGTTAAGGCATTAAAAACAATCCATGACTTCAAAATTACTGATTTCAGCGGTACTAACAATCAAAATCAAGAATCATTGAAAGAAAAAGTTTCTAGCGGCGAATTCCAAGCGCTTATTGTTATCCCAGCTCAAACTAGTCAAAAGATAATGGGACAAATTAGGCCTGGAAATTCACCACCGGCAATTAATTCGACTCCTGTAAGCATTTTATTTGATCCAACATTGCCCCAGCCTGTACAGTCACAAATTCAATCCAGTCTTCAACTTATTGCTCAAACTATTGAATTGCAACTATGGCAGCAGATGGCGCACCAACTTTCCAGCCAAAAAGGCATCCCCACTAAAAACTTTGAAGGCATCCATGTTAAAACTGATATTGTTGCAACTGCCAAGGGAAAAGCAGCAGCACCCAATGAAGTTCAACAAAACGTTCCTGCTTGGGCATTATTCGGTATGTTCTTTATTATCACTCCTCTTTCTGGAGTCATTGTAAAAGAGCGCCGTTTGGGCGTTGTTGACCGGTTATGGCTTGCTCCTGTTTCATTGTTTAGCTTGATGACGGGGAAAATTATCGCTTTTATTGGTATCAATATGCTGCAATTGATATTAATGCTGGCCGTGGGTGTTTTTATTCTTCCTTTATTTGGAATGCCCACTTTAAATGTAACTGATCAGCCATTCGCCATTTTATTGGTTGGCCTTTCAGCTGCCTTAGCGGCCACGGGTTTCGGTATGCTAATTGGCTCATGGGTTAGAACGCCCGAACAAGCCAATGTGATGGGTCCTTTTATTATCGTTATTTTGGCTTCAATCGGTGGAATTTTTATTCCGGTCTATTTTTTACCCGATGCTTTAAAAAAATTAGCGAATTTTTCTCCCATGCATTGGGCCTTACAGGCCTTTTTAGATATTTTTGTTCGTAATGCTGGTATTCATCAGCTTTTACCCAACATCGGCAAATTGATTGCTTTTGGGATTTTGACGACAGTGTTAGCCTCTTTTAAAATGCGCCGCGCATAGTATTCAGGACTTGATCCCCTCCAATAATCTGCATTTTGTGACGGTCATTCGGAACGACTTTGACATATTTGGGGACTAAATACCCCGGAAGTTCCTCAGCAAGTTGTTGCATGATTTTTTTTCCTTTTTCTTCGGTCACAGCAAAGTGCGCAGCGCCAGCTACTGGATCTAAAGAATGCAAATAATAAGGTAACACACCCACGGAAAATAATTTTTTATTCAACTCCGCTAACGTTGCAGCAGAATCATTGATGTTCGCCAACAACACAGCTTGGTTTAAAACCACACCCACTTGACGTAATTTCTGTAACCCTTCTAACACTTCATCATCCAGTTCTTGAGGATGATTACAATGAATAACAAATGACAGAGACAAATTTAGAGATTCGAATATTTCAATAAAAGTTTGGTTGATACGTGACGGCAAAAAAATCGGCACGCGGGTGTGAATGCGCAAGCGTTTAATATGTTTAATTTGACTTAAACGTCCATTTACACTTTGTAATATTTCATCACTCACTAACAGAGGATCTCCGCCACTGTAAATAACTTCCTCAATAGCGGCATCTTGAGTTATATAATCAATAACCTTGTCTAACTGAGATTTCAGTGGATTATTTTCCTCATAAGGAAAATAGCGTCTGAAACAGAAGCGACAATGAACTGGGCAAGCGCCAGTTAGGGTCAACAACACCCGTTTAGGATAACGATGCAGTAATCCAGGGATTGGATTAATCTGACTTTCCAACAGTGGATCTTCTGTGAACCCAGAAAAAAATTTTTGTTCTTCCTCTGAGGGAACAATTTGTAACAATAACGGATCTTTGGGGTCATTTTTGCGAATTCTACGAATGAACTCGCGCGTCGCCAACAAATGAAATTTAGGATCATCAACAAAGCTTTTTCTAGCCGATTCATCTAACTCAATAAGGTCAAATAATTCCGTTAAATTAGTCACTGCCGATTGAAGCGATTTTTTCCAAGGGGTATGTATTTTCATAATAGGTTAGATATTGGATGAGAGAAACATAGTAGTTGATCTACGCTTTATTTACAATGCCGCCAGTTTACTAATAGACAAATTAGTTATAAAAATGATACGTTAATAAACATGAAAACAGTGAACGAATTAGCAAACGAATTCATCAGAGGTTTTAAATCCAAAAGAATTAAACCAAACCATCAAACATTGGTTGACCTGGATTTCATCGAGCATCAGCTATATCAAGAAATTGAACGATTAGCACAACCAACAGGTGAAGATAAGATTCTCTCTGGCGTGAACAGTAATTTCGATGCTATAGTGCGCGACATACAATTAACACTTGAATTACTTTCCATCCGCTGTCATTTGCCGTTTTTATATTTTACTGAAATTGATGAGGGTTTAATGCCCGATGACCTTAAAGAAGGCAAGGCTTCTATTAGCCCAGTAAAATTCATCCGACAAGAATTTGAATTTTTCATTACTCACTGCTTAAAGTTTACCAAAGCTGATAAAAAACATCACCTCTATATTGTGGCACTCATTAGACAACTCATATCTCGTCCAGTAGGACAACGCTTGATGATTGAATTGAATCAGTTTGCTAGAAAACACCATGATATTTCAATTTCTTTATCGGAAATGTCTACTTCGTGGTTTTCCACCGAAGCTTCGCAGAAAAAAGGCGACGCTAAAAGTTACTGGTCTGCACAACTCACTTATTCATCGAACTTTTATGCTTTTGAACCTCATAACCTATGTGACCTATTCAACTACGGAAAAATTCACTACTTAGCTCTTCGCATTCCTTTTATTAATTTTGGACACGAGTTAATTCATGTTTTAAACTTTTTTAAAGGCACTCATAAGTTGAATACCCCGATTCCTGTTTCTTATTCTGACATTGTAATCCCTCAATTTTTCCCGGGAAGAGGGGGCTTTGAAGAATTATGGACCATTGCCTTAGCGGATATTAATGAAAACTCTCTCAGAGCTGCTCACGGCTTAAATCCTCGATTCAGTCATCTATCTTTGGCTCTATTCATATATGGTTTACCAACGAATTTTCTCACCCAAATTCGCTCTTACCTTGAAAAGACCTTGTCTCCTGCAGAGTATGACGATTTCTATAAAGATGATAAACCAACTCCTACCGGTAAGATCACTATTACCGATTTCCCTCAACTATCCCCTTCCTCATCAGCTAGCTTTTTCGGCAGCGACGACCCACGCCATCCTTTGCTGAAATCAGCACCGCCCAACAATTCCTTTTGTTGCCGCTGCCTCATCCTATAATCCCATGGCAATGTTGAATTAAAACTCAACTATAGAAATAATTTTCGTAGAAATCCCTACCTAAGATATGGGATTAGTTCAGACAATGTGTTAGTTTGTATAATAAAGCCTTTTTTAATACAAATTTTTCCAGTTTTAAAAAATTGTCATATTAACTGATACGTTGAGGAGAAAAACTTGAACATAGATATTGAAGAAAAAGAATTATTGGAGTTAACAAAGTCCAGCAGTTTTAAATTAAATATTCATTTAATAGAGAAAGCCAGGCAATTAACTAAAACTTTTTACTCCGTATTTAAAAATCCTCTTTATCAATCAGAATTTGATTATCTTATGGAGACATTTTTCTTAAAGGAAAAATATAATTTAGATGTATTTTACGATATAGGAAACCTGATTTACCAAAAAATTGGAAATAGAGTTGTATTACATATTCATGTGAGAAAGTGAGCAGGAAGAAAATAACTGGTTAAACAACTGCGGATTGGAAATTGAATATAGAGAGAAAGTATACGTTAATCCAAAAATTGATTTATTTGCTGAGCAGCTTGGAAGCTCCTTTCACAATCTGATAGTGCTTTGTAAAAAACGGATTTAATAATGTTAGCAGTTAAAAATTTTTTTCGGACAATTGCTCAAAAAGGAATGGAATCTGAACACCAATATGTTCCATTAGCTATAATCGGTTTAGTCAGTTTTATCGGTTATTACTTTATTTGGCGATCGATTGAATCTACCCAGTATGAAAGTCCAACCATTAGAAACATTGGCGGGAGTCTTTGCCTTTTATTGCTTCTTAAAGGTTATTGGCCCCAAAGTTTACGCTGGTTGCTGCCCTGGTTTTGGTATTTCACTTTATTGTATTGTTTTCCATTCTTTTTTACATTTATGGTTTTTAAAAATCCATTCTCAAATGTTTGGATTACGGCGACGGTGACAGGACTTTTCTTCCTCATGTTACTGGTCGATTGGGCAATGCTGGTCTTTTTAATAATATTAGGTATGGGTATATCATGGGAGCTATATTTATTAACCACCGAGCATATTGTTGCTCCCACGCTTTTTTTGAAAACTATACCTACCTATCTTACCGTCATTGCTGCTGGCACTCTTTTTCTATATCGACATTCTCAAGTTGAGAAGGAAAAACTTAAAACCATTCGGGCAATCAGCAGCAGTATGGCGCATGAATTAAGAACTCCGTTACACGCTATCTCTTTTAATTTAGCGACAATAAACCAATCTTTATCTAAATTAACAAATTATCCTGAAAAAGATAGCAAAGAAGTAAAGAGTATTGAGCTTTCTTTAGAGGATGCTGAGTCAGAGCTCAAATCGACTTTCACAGTAGTTAATATGTTGTTAGTCAAATCTGATATTTCAACTATTGATTCCCAAAAATTTAAAATTTGTTCGATGACTCATTGTGTTCAAGAGTCGATTCGCAGATATCCTTTTGATGTTGGACAATCAAAGTTAGTAAATTTTAAGCCAGAGAAAGACTTTTATTTTCTTGGAGACGAACTACTAACAGTTCATATACTATTCAATCTTTTCAAAAACGCTTTTTATTATATCAAAGCTGCCGGCAAAGGGAACATTAAAATATGGCTTGAAGAAAACGAAAAAATGAACACATTTCATTTTCTAGATTCCGGGAAAGGTATTTCTCCCAAAATTCTAGCTCATATATTTGATCCATTTTATACAAAAACATATCATGGCACTGGCGTGGGACTATCATTTTGCAAATATGTGATGAACCGTTTTGGCGGTAATATTAAATGCCTCTCGGTAGAAAATGAATTTACAGAATTTCTATTGATATTTCCAAAAGTTAGATCAAAATGAAAACTTGGAAAGTAAATTGCACTTATGCGCAGCTTAGGGTTAGACGTTAATTTTGCAATCGTTAAAATTCTGAATCTGTATTTCTTTGGTTTTCAAATATTGAGAATACGTGAAAATCTCTTTATTTTCCAAAGGATAATTATTTGTTCCTTTAATAACTGAGTAAAAATATTTATTCTTTCCTTCAATCATACTAGCATTTTCCAGTTGCCAATCTTTTGCAGAATACAATACGGTTTTTTTATTGTAGAAATAAACCAAGCTTTCAAAATTTTTCAATTTATTTAAGGTTTCGTCGGAAACATTTTTATCATATAATGCCAGCTCATATTGTGAACGCATATCCTCCTCGGTTTTTACAATTAACCGGGTAATGTTTCCTTGTTCATCAAGCATAATAAAACTACCTGAATCATCAATTAAATAATATTCTACTATTTTGTTTTCCTGACATACTTTATTAAACAATTTGATAAACTCTGGATCTTCTAATACAAAGTTTGATTTTGCTCTAAAAAAATCTAAAATTATCCTACTTATATCTTGAAAATATTTTATCTCTAAACTTTGAATATACTCTTTAACTTTTTCAAGGCAGTCTTCAGCACTCTTTTTAATAAATTTATCAATAACACCATCATTAAATGCCTGCACGGCGGTTTGTTCATTGGCTTCGCCAGTTAACATAATAATTTTAATTGGTAAAAAGATTTGATTTTTAACTTTTTCGCTAAATTCCAGACCATTCATACCAGGCATCGCATAATCTATAATAATCAAACTGGGCTCATCAAAGCGATCTTTTTTATAAAGCAGTTTGCTGATATTGAAAATATCGACATAAACAGACTCCTCTTCCTCATTATTTTCAAATTCCTTCAGAGAGAGAAGCTCATAGAGAAGATTATTTTCAGATTTTACATGCTGCGAAAGAAAATTTAAGGCATTGGCGGGATTATCAAAAACTTGCGCAACCTGCTCTTTTCCCAAAAATCTTTGCAACCCCTGTAAAAATCGAGCATTATCATCAACCAAGATACTCAAAGTTGGAAAATAACAGCAAGGAACAAAGTTGCCTTTATCGGTTGGAATCTTTCCTGACATAGTTTTCTCTCCTGCGACGTATACACTATAAACTTACCTTAAAGTTTAACAAAGTCAAAGTATTGCATTTAGAATACACTTTAGATTGATCAGTTTAACACTACATGTAGTTATGCTTCAACTTTATAATTTTAACCCCCCTCCCATCGTAATAAATATCCAACTGCGTACCTATCGACATGGACTAGGACTTGCAAAATTACGATACAATTGTTATATATACCCGTCCCTAGGCAGGAGATAAACGGTTGAATGATTTTACACCTATTTCTAATGACATTGTTTCATTTAATTCTGAAACTTTGATTCTTGTTGATGATCAAGATCACGAAATCGGTCATCAAGATAAATTAAGCTGCCATTCTGGCTCCGGCATCCTACATCGAGCTTTTTCTCTTTTCATATTCAATACCGCAGGGGAATTGCTTTTACAACAACGAAGCCAACAAAAGCAATTGTGGCCCCTATATTGGTCCAATAGTTGTTGCAGCCACCCCAGACAAGGCGAAACCATGGATGAAGCGGTGTCACGACGCTTAAAGCAAGAATTAGGGCTTAACGCCAAATTGCAGTATTTATACAAATTTAAGTATCAAGTCCCCTATTTGGACATTGGCGCTGAACATGAACTTTGCTCCGTGTATGTCGGGCAAACAGATGAGCCAGTTCAAATTAATGAAAATGAAATTGCCGAGTGGCGGTTCATTAATATTGATGATCTTGAGAAAGAAATGCGGGAATATCCGAACCATTTCACTCCATGGTTTAAATTAGAATGGGAATGCTTACGGCGTAATCACCTTAATGTGCTAAAATTATTCAACGCCCATCCATAAAGAATAGAGGAGTAAACATGGGTATACCCTTAATCCAAACTTATCGTATCGCATCATACCTGCTCAAACAAAAATTTAAAGGGGTAAAACGCTACCCACTCGTTCTTATGTTGGAACCTTTATTCCAGTGTAATCTTGCTTGCTCAGGTTGTGGGAAGATCGATTATCCAGACGAAATCTTGCGCAAACGAGTAACTGTAGAGCAAGCTTTGGCTGCCGTCGATGAGTGCGGCGCGCCCATGATTTCCATACCTGGCGGCGAGCCTTTGATCCACAAAGATATGCCTGAAATTGTTCGGGGAATATTGAAACGCAAAAAGTTTGTTTATTTATGCACTAACGCATTACTGTTAGAAAAGAAAATAGACGATTATGAGCCTTCGCCATATTTAACTTTTTCGATTCATTTAGACGGCAACCGTGAACGCCACGATGCTTCAGTATGCCGAGAAGGTGTATTTGATAAAGTTATTGAAGTAATCAAGTTAGCTAAAAGCCGTGGATTTCGCACCAACATCAATTGTACTTTATTTCAAGGAGAGACCCCTGAAGAAGTGGCTGAATTTTTTGATTATGTTACCGATCTAAAAGTAGACGGCATAACCATGTCTCCAGGTTTTAGTTACGAACACGCTCCCAGACAAGATGTATTTTTGCAGCGCACTCAAACCAAGCAATTATTTCGCAATATTTTTAAACATCAGAAAAAAAATAAATCTTGGCCTATCAGCCAATCCAGTTTGTTCATCGATTTTTTAACTGGCAATCAAACTTATGAATGTACTCCTTGGAGCAACCCCACCTATAATATTTTTGGGTGGCAAAAACCTTGTTATTTATTGGTAGATGAGGGCTATGCTCCTACCTTCAAATCTTTAATGGAAGATACGGAATGGGAAAAATACGGAACAGGACACAATCCTAAATGTGACAATTGCATGGCTCATTGCGGCTATGAAGGTACGGCAATTAATGATACCTTCGCACGGCCTTGGAAAGCTTTAAAAGTCGCCTTAATGGGACCAGGTACGGATGGCCCCATGGCGCCTGAATTACCCATCAGCTACAAAGTTTCAGCCCCAGTTACGGCGAGCATTTCCGTCAATGATTTGAAGAAAACCTTACGCGAATAGCGCTCGTTTGACACTAAACGAAGACTTGGATATACTGCCAACTTTGAAAATTCATCAAAAGATCAGTAACTAGTGGCCTTTTTTATTTTTTCTTGTAGGCTCTTAATTTGTATTTTCTCCCTTTCGGAGCACGGATGAGAATCGTTATAATAATTCCCGTATACAACGAAGCCGAAGGCATTGCAGATTTTCTCTCCACCCTAAAAGATTACCTCAATCGGATTAACACTCATGAAATATGGGTATTGATATTCGATAGTAATTCTAAGGACAATACCATTGAAATTGTTCAAAAATACCAAGCTAGTTGGCCAGCACTGTTGTTACTAACTGAACCTGAAAAAACCGGTTTAGGATCAGCTTACATACAAGGTATGAATTACGCCATTCATCAATTAAATGCAGATGCCGTTTTCCAATGTGACGCCGATGGCTCCCATCATCCCAGATATATTGAACCTATGATTCAAATTTTAGAACAAGGGAATGATGTCATTGTGGGCAGTCGTTACGTAAAGGGCGGTTCCATCGATGCAGATTGGGCGTGGTATAGGTTATTTATATCCAAGGCTGGAAACTATATTGCTCGGATTATCCTTAGCAACCAGTATAAAGACTATACCTCAGGATTTAAATTGATCCGTAGCTCCATACTAAAATCGGTATTGAACAAAAAGTTTTTCTCCAAAGAATATGCCTTCCAAATTAATTTATTGTGGTTTTTACATCAAGAAAAAGCGCGAATTAAGGAAACTCCGATCAAATTTACCGACAGAGAAAAAGGCTATAGTAAATTTCCAAAAAATAATATTATGCAATCTCTCCAGGTTTTATTTATGTTGCGCAAACAGGATATGAAAAGCTATTTTAAAATGTGCTTTTGCGGGCTATTTGGCTCTATTGTACAGTTTATTCTTTTTAATCTATTAAGATCGCATTTAAATACTGCAATAGCCAATGCCATCGCCGTTGAAGTTGTCATTATGATTAACTTTTTTACCAATAATTATTTTTCATTTAGAAAGTATCGTTTAAGAAGCAATTACTCTTTAAAATCTTGGGTAAAAAAAGTTCTCTTTTTTTTCACCATCTCCCATGGTTCATTGTTAATTCAAACTGGAACGCTTGTCTTAGGAAATAGCCTTTTGGGATCATCAGTTAAGCTTGATAATTTATTAGTTTTCGTAGGTATTCTCATTGGCACGGTTTGGAATTATTCTCTGTTTAAAAAATTTATCTGGAAAAAAAGTAGTCAAGAGAAAACGCAAACCAATCCAATTTGAGAAAATACCCCGAGCTAACGCACGGGATATTTTCTCTATTTGATTTCGCTCCGCGCGAACAAAGTTCGCCCGGGCGACAAAAGGAGAGAATTCGCATTCTCCCCTTTGGAAACCCCATTGCGTAAAGTTACGGGCTACGCCCGCAGTCTGCAGGATATTTAAATTTATGATTAATAATTTTTCAAAAATTTCATTCTATTTTATTTTTTCCCTAACTGTTTTAAGTTTTTTTTATTATTTGGCGAGCATCTGGTCTTCTTGCCCGACTTGCTTTGGCATTACCAACTCGGATTTAACTTTCATACCCGCGTTAACCCATAATTTAATTTATGAAAAGGGGCATTTTAGTAATTGGCATTTTTCAGCAACACCTTTTTTATTTCCAGACTTTGTTATCTCTTTATTTTTCAGTTTAATCACCAAAAATATTATTTTAAATATTGCATTATCAGGCTTATTACAAATCACATTTTTTATAATAATAATTTCTCTTTTATTAACGTTAATCACCAACCATAAAATTAATTTGATTACGATATTGGCCCTAATATTTTCAACTTTCTTATTGTCAAACGAAGTCTCCAAATTACGAATTAATGAGCTTTTTTCAGCAATGTTTCAGTCAGCTTGCCACTTTGGTGGCTATTTAATGATTCTAATTTCCCTTTATTTCTTTCTCAAAATCTGCATGGGCACTAGAGTTAAACTCTATGTATCTTTATTCTTTTTCACTTCTATTATTAGCATAGTATCAGATGTTATTTTTGTCTTTTATTTGCTCATGCCACTCGTCCTAACTATCATTTTATGCCGGCTCTTAAAATACTTTTCAAAAAAAAGTTTTATTCATCTACTTCTTTTATTAACTGTTACGGGGTTTTCTGGATATTTGCTTTACAATCACCTTCCAATCCACTACCTCCGAGCGCATACTTTCTTTCATTATTCATCCATAAATTTTTTAGCCTTTATGGACGTTATGAGCAACTTCTTTATGAAAGATCCGCCAATCTTTATTCTATTTATCTCATTTTTACTTTTTGCCCCATTGTCATTAATTACATCATATAAAGATAACACTATCCTCGCCAATAAGTGGGTGAATTTTATCATTTTTTGGATAATTGTTATGATAATATCTACTGTCCCAGCTTTTATATTAACCGACCAAAACCTTACTGATTTCCAGCAAAGTCATTATTTAGGTTTACGTCATTTACAAGGTCTAATTCTAACTCCCGTTTTTTTGGGACTACCTTTATTATTATACAAACATACCAATATAAATGAGCTTTTTTTAAAAAAAACCTTCGCAGCCAATATATTGCTTTTAATATGTATCGCTTCATTTAACCGGCCTCCTTTAAAAATCGCTAATTTCTTTTCTTATTACCCAATAGAAATAGCATGTTTTGACGACTACGTTAAAAAAATGAACTTACATGCCGGATTAGCTAATTATTGGGACTCAAGGCCATTTACACTTTTTAACCGATCAAACACCTATCTGGCAGCAGTGAAGAATAATCTAAAACCTTTCAGTTTCCTGGGTACTACTGAATATTATAAAAAAAACGAATTTGATTTTATGATTTATAAATCTGGATATAATGTTTTTGATAAAGAATATCTCGCAAAACAAATAGGGAAACCTTCTGCAACTTTTAGTTGTCCCGGGGGATACGAATTCAATGCGTACAAAAATAACGAAATGAAAGCTCTGTTCAAAAAGCACATATAATATTTTTAATCACAAATTCATTTAAAATAATTATAATATTTAAGATAATTTTAACATAAAATTAATCAGTCCTGTAAAAACAGACGAATTTTGTTAGAATTTTAAAAATATTGATGAGATTAAAGACTACTAAAAAACTCCAAATCCACTCCGGCTTGTTCAGCGACATCCGTGGTGGTTTATATCCTCGCATCGGCGAAGCCTATGCAGTGAGTTTGAAAATTGCATAGGATTATCGATATTCTATTTCATCTTTAATAGAGATCTTTTTTTCAAAAAATTGATATCCGAGTTTTCAGACAGTCGCAAAGTAATAACAAGAAAAGATTTAAAATATTGGCGAGGCAGGTACTTAATACTGAGATGAACTGATACGTCCTGCCTAGCTTTGTTCAGCGCATCCGCCAACAAGCTTTGCAACGGGTGCCAGTGGTAAGATGCAGTGGAGATGTTTTCGCGCACAACGAAGCCAATTCGGAAACGAGTTTAACATGATAAGAGTTCACCAGGCACAATGGCGCTTACAAAGTATTGCACCCGCTATTGATGGCGTAGTGAGCACGAAAACATCTCCACTGACGGGCCCCGTTTAGACAATCTTGCGAGTAGGCGGATGTCGCTGAACAAAGCGGAGTGGATTTAGAGTCTTTTAGTTATTCATAGTTTTTGGTAGCGAATTTTTGTATAATGTGACAATTTCGATTATCAGCTAGAGGTTTACCATGGCGACTTCAATCCAAGCATTAATTCAAAATAAAATACCTGAACAGTTTGAACTATATGACCACTATTTAAATCATCAATTACTCCGAGTTTTAAAAACATTAGGATTTGACAAAAAATATGTCCACGCTGAAAATCAGTATCTATTTGATGCAGACAACAATCGTTATTTGGATTTATTAAGTGGTTATGGTGTTTATTCCTTTGGTCGTAACCATCCAAAAATTATCCAAGCACTCAAAGAGACACTCGATGCAAAATTGGCCAATATGGTACAATTTGATTGTCCGCTCCTGGCCGCTTGTTTTGCTGAAAAATTAGCGGGTTACCTTCCTTCACATCTCAATAAATTTTTCTTTTGCAATTCAGGCACTGAAGCAATAGAAGGGGCCATCAAATTTGCCAGAGCTGCAACCGGTAGAGAGAAAATGTTAGGTTGTAGCGCAGGCTTTCACGGGCTGACCACGGGATCTCTTGCTTTGAATGGCAGCGAAGTATTCAAAAAACCATTTTATCCTTTGTTACCGGCAGAACACGTACCTTTTAATGATATTGAGGCCTTGGAAAAAGCGCTGTCCACCAAACAGTTTTCTTGTTTTGTTCTTGAACCGATCCAAGGAAAAACTGTCAACATACCCGATCCTGATTACCTATCCAAAGTTACCGAGCTATGTAAAAAATACCAAACCCTATTAATCATTGACGAAATACAAACCGGTGTGGGTCGAACCGGAAAATTTTTAGCCCAGCAACATTGGGGTCATATTGAAGCAGATATCGTGACCTTGGCGAAGGCGTTATCCGGTGGCTTCATTCCCATCGGAATTATTGCGATGAGAGCATGGATATTTGAAAAAACCTATCGCAATATGGAGAATGCCGTGGTTCATTCTTGTACTTTTGGACGGAATGATTTAGCAATGGCAGCAGGTATTGCGACCTTGGACATTTTAGCCGATGAAAATTTTATGGAAAAAGCCTCAGTTCAGGGCGAAAAACTTCTGCAACGCTTAAAAGATAAATTATTACATTTTGAAATGGTTAAAGAGGTGCGTGGCAAAGGGATGATAATCGGTATTGAATTTTGCCCACCCAAAAGCCTTAAATTACGTGCTGGATGGACCATCCTGGAGACCGCCAATAAAGGCTTATTCTGTCAATTGATTGTGATTCCTCTTTTTCGTGATTTTCGTATGATCACCCAAGTCGCAGGACCCGGCTGTCATGTGATTAAACTATTGCCGCCATTAACGCTCTCTGATGAAGATATTGAAGAAGTAGCTAATGCTTTTGAGACTGTGGTCGGCGCAGCGCATCGTTTCCCAGGCGCAATTTGGGATTTAGGCAAAAGCCTAGCCAAGCATTCCCTTTTAAAATAGATGTTAGTTTGGTGTGGGGCCATGAATAAACGGGGTTTTCAGCCAACATATTAAAATTGTTCAGCAGCTTGTTTCAATGTCTCGCAAATCCAATGGTTTAAACTTTGTCCATGTAATTTGGCAGAGATATAGGCCGCCTTATGAAGCTCAGGACTGAGGCGAAGATTTAGTTTGCCCGAGAAAGGCCGCTCTGGTTGCTCATGACGTTGCTGACAAAACGCCAAATAATCTTCTATTGAATCCCTAAACGCACATTTTATTTCTTCAGGTGTTTTTCCTTGAAAGGTAATAACATCTCTCACATTAATCACTTCACCGTGAAATATATTTGCCTCGTCATCAAATTCAACGTGCCCAATATAGCCTTTGTAATTTAACATGGTTTAATTCCTGCTTCTTTTAGGAAACGCCTCACTGAAACCAGTGCCCCTTTGTCAATTTCTTTTCGCGGATGTGGCCGATGAAATACGGCTCTTATTCCATTTAAAGAAATTCTGACTCTTGAACCTTGGCCTTCAGATATGTCTGCATTGAGTACCTCAAACAAGGATTCAACACCTTTCCATGCAATATTCGATTTAATCGGTATCGCAAATATATTCTCCAAGGTTTTCTTTGACTTTCCTCTCACGCACCAATAGTACTATATTTTAGTACTAAAAGCAAGCAGTTAAAGTCAATATAGATTCGTAATCGTAGGTTCGAGGTTCGACCACTCCCACCTGCATTTAAAATCAAATACTTACAGTAATTTTTTTAAAGGGCGCAATTTGGGATTTAGGCAAAAGCCTAGTCAAGCATCCCTTTTAAAATAGTGGTTTGACTTGGAAATATGAATAAATTATTATAGTTTATGATTTTTTCTTCTACTTTATTGATAGCTTTTATTATTTTTGCCATTGTTAGCAGCATTACTCCTGGCCCAAATAATACGATGCTGTTAATTTCGGGAGTTCATTTCGGATTTAAAAAAACTCTACCGCATTTATGGGGCGTAACTTTAGGCTTTGCACTATTGTTGTTGACCACAAGTTTGGGGTTAGGGGGTATTTTCAGCAAATGGCCTTTTTTATTTACTTTATTAAAGTATGTCAGCGCTATCTACTTAATCTATTTAGCCTGGAAAATTTTATCTGCTGGACAATTTAGAGTTAATCTAAAAGCCCACAAACCTCTCTCTTTTTTACAAGCGGTTTTGTTTCAATGGGCAAATCCCAAAGCTTGGATCATGGCGATTATTGCTATTACTACCTATGCGCCTCCTAGCCATTTTTGGACGAATATGGGTTTTATTTTATTGGCCTTTCTTATTTTTGTATTTTTAAGCGGCGGTGTATGGACGATGTTTGGCCAGTGGATTCAACGTTTTTTAGATCGACCTGCTTATTTACGTACTTTCAATGCCATTATGGCTGTCCTATTACTCTTTTCTCTTTACCCACTGTTGACCTAATAATGATATTCGGGAATATTCTTACTACTCATTAGTATTACAGCGGATCAATCTAGAAAGTTCCTATTTCTTGTTTCTAGCAACATAAATTAGCCAGGGCAAAGAAGCCAGTTGCAACACCAAGATAAATAGAACAATCAGAAAAATCGATTGATCATAAAGTAAGCCCATTATTGCACTGCCTGCAAACCAAGCCACTCCATACCCAAGGTTAAAAAAACCGTAGGCTGAAGCACGCTTGTCGCTTCCAACCATTTCTCCAACCACTGCGCGCATCAGTGATTGGTGAGCGCCCATTCCTATCGCCCATAAAGCAACGCCAATTAAGGCCAACGAAAAGTTCCCGAAGAAAACCATCGGTGCAAATAATGCTGAGACTAGGGTGACAAAAATCAAAATCCAAAAACCAAAACGATCATATAGCCAACCTAAAAGAGGGGCCATTCCACCATCAATACCCATCGCCAGTGCATAGGCGATTGGTATCCATGCAGGGCCCAACAATTTTGTCTTTTCAAAATGATAAGCCACCAGAGGGAAATCAGCGAATCCAGCAGCAATAAAAAGAGAACCGATCCAATAAATCCAAAAGAGACGCGGAATCCCCGCACTATGGAATTCAATCCGTTTTGTAAAAAGCTCATGTGGTTTAGGGTAAAGTTTTTTGGCAAACAGCAAACTGGCTAATGCCAATACCGCAGGAATCGCTAAAATAGCAAAAGCGAAATGATACTGACTTCCCCCTTTAAAGTATAAAACAGCAGCAACGATTAAGGGTCCTGTCATCGCGCCAATCTGATCCATGGCTTCGTGCAAACCGAATCCCCAGCCCATACCGATTTCTTGCCCAGCATGAGATAGCATCGCATCACGTGCCGGAGTGCGTATGGCTTTACCAAACCTTTCCAAAATAATTAATACAGCAGCGATAAACCAATGGTTAGCAAAAGCCAGTAAAGGAACAGCCAGTAAATTGATGATATACCCAACAATGGTAATGCCCCAATAATTTTGGCTGCGGTCTGCCCAATAACCTGAAAAAATACGGAATCCATAACCGATTAATTCACCAAAACCCGCAACGAAACCAACCACGGCGGCGCTTGAACCCAGAATCGCCAAAAAAGGCCCCGTAATACTCCGGGCGCCTTCATACGTAATATCAGCAAATAAGCTGACCACTCCTAACAGCAGAATAAAGCGGAATGCTTTATTTTTTATCATAGGTTTATGCAGGTTCCAGAATAGGTTGCTTAGTCCAACTCAAATTGGCGCCAGTCATTTTTAAGGTTTGTTGAGCTAAATTAAATCCTTTAGCAAGCTGCAACAAATATCGCAAAGTATTAGGATAACGCGAAAGATTCAAAGCCAACTGCCACGGCCGAAGAGCGCCTTCTGCTGTTAAACTGTGTTTGAACCAATGCGGCAAGGCTTGATCAGACGAGTCAACGATCGCTCTTAAAGCCATAAAAGGTAAATTAGCCTGAGAGGCAACCTTAGCCACAGCAACACTCTCCATATCAACAGCCGTTGCTTTATGTTTAGCAAAGAGTGCTTTTTTCTCGGCGACCTCGGTAAGGATTTTGTCAGATTGGTAGAGACTGCCAGCCATCACAACAATTTCTTTAGGCAACCATGGTTTAATTTGATTGATCCACCGGGGATCGACCTGAAAAGTCATTTCTTCATTAAAAATATATTCAGGCATAATTAAGTGGCCTGAAGTAATCCCTGGAGCTATTCCTCCCGCTAATCCCCAACTCACTAAAGATTCCGCACCATATTCAAGTAATCGTTCAGCACCTTTTTCAGCGAATTGGGCACCTACTCCGCTGACATGTAACAAAACTTCATCGGATAATGCGATCGTTTCCCCCACCTGAAATCGTTTGGATAGGAGTGTCTGCGCCTCAATCGGCATTGGAGACAACACTCCAATTCGGTATTTATTTCTCATTAATCAAACGCCGATAATTTGCTAGAGCCCAGAAGGGAAAATATTTACAGTAACCATGATATAGCAAATAAAAAACTCTTGGAAAACCAGGAGCTGTGAACCACGGATCTGTCCACAAACCGTCCTCCTCTTGAGTACTCAATAAATATTGTACCCCTCGGCTCACTGCAATACTGGCAACTTCCCCCGCTGCCATTAAACCCAGTAATGCCCAGGCGGTTTGATAGGAAGAACTGGGTTGATAATCATGGCTAAGATCAAAATAACTATCATTATGTTCGCCCCATCCGCCGTCTGGATGTTGTTTTGATTCTAGCCACTGGACGGCGCGGCGAATAGCAGGATTCTGACGATCGATTTTAGCTGCTTCTAGGGCGACTAGCGAAGACCAAGTTCCATAAATATAATTGGTGCCCCATCTTCCAAACCAAGATCCATTGCTTTCTTGCTCTTTTAGTAAATAGGCAACAGCCTTAGAAACTATTTCCCAGTCGTTTTGTCTGTTTAGATAGGCGAAAAAAGTAATACAACGTGCAGTGACATCGCTGGTTGGCGGATCTAACAGCGCACCATGATCTGCAAAAGGAATTTCGTTTAAATAATAGTAGGTATTATTTTGGTCAAAAGAAGCAAATCCACCGTTTTGGCTTTGCATTCCGGCTAACCAATCCGCAGCCCGATTAAGAGCGAATTGATATTCTTCAGGCGCTTGTTCACACATTGCCCAACCAACGACTGCAGTATCATCCAAGTCTGGATAATAATCGTTGTTATATTCAAAAGCCCAGCCACCTGGAAGCAAATTGGGTTGATAATTTTGCCAATCCGCCGGACCTTTTAAAATTTGTTTTTGCTTTAACCAGTGTAGTCCAGCTGACGCGGCTTCCTTACTCCGCAAAGAACCTTCCGCTTGTAAAGCTAAAATAGATAAACCGGTATCCCAAACTGGAGAAAGGCAAGGTTGGCAATAAGCCCATGCTTCATGCCTTACTATTAATTTTTGCAACGCCCGCCATGCGGTAGCGCTATGATGATGTTCTTTAGAGTAGCCCAATAAGAGTAAGGCCTTATAAGCGAACAGCATGGCTGGAAATATGGCTCCCAAACCATCTTCGCCATTCAATCGGGGGACAATCCAATTATCTGCTTTTTTTAAAGCTTTTTGACGAATTTTTTTAGGGATATACGGTTCAATACCGCGACCCAATTTATCTAAAAATAAAAAACATCGGTTTAAAAAAGAGCGAATTGGAAAGTAATGCCGCTCTTGGTTAGGGGGAGTTAAGAACAATTCGGAAATATGAACGTTGCGTGGATTTTTTGCTTTCGGCTTCAGGCTGCAAATAATTAACAATGGCGCCATCACCGTGCGAGACCAATAAGAAACTTTATCCAGGTGGAATGGAAACCATTTTGGCAGCAAAAAAACTTCAACGGGGATAAAAGGGACTGCCCGCCAAGGCACTTGTCTAAACAAGGCAAGCAAGATGCGGGTGAAAACGTTGGCTTTTGCTGCTCCGCCCAATTGTAAGATCCGTTCACGTGCCAATTGCATATGTGGCTCGTCTTCAGAATCCCCCACCATTTTTAATGCATAGTACACTTTAACGGAGCAACTAATTTCGGCTTTTCCACCATAATACAACGGCCATCCGCCCTCCGCATTTTGTTTTTTGCGAAGATAAACAGCCATTTGCTTTTCCAAGGGGATGTCCACCTCGCCTAAATAATGCATCAGTAAAATAAACTCTGCTGGAATAGTGCAGTCAGCCTCTAATTCAAAGCACCAATGCCCATCTGTTTTTTGCGAAGAAATTAAAGCATGACAAGCCCCGCTGATGGCTTCATTGATATCAATTTCAGAACTTACCTTCATACCGCATTTCTTTAGTTAATTTTTTAAAAATAAATTTCAGTAAACTATCACGTTCAGCACATAAATTACAGACCAGTATGGTAAGTTTAACGGTACGTCTTTTAACTTTAATTTCCTGACCACTTCGAAAATTAGGGTTTTTATACAGATTACGTAATGTTAATACGGCTAAACTTATCGCCCATAAAGCAAAGCGCCTGATGCCAGTTTGCTCCACCGGAATTAGCGAGGTGTAGTGCAAAGCATTTTCCAGATGGCCACATGCAATTGAAACCAAGTGACGCATGGCTTTTGCAAATTCCGCTTCTTGACTCCCCGGTTGCCAAGTTTTTAAATCAATACCCACTTGGTTAAATACGTCTCGGGGCAACCAACAAACACCGCGGCTTCGGTCGTCCCAAAAATCTTTAAGGATATTGGTCATTTGTAAACCCTGACCAAAAGATACAGCGAACTCAGTTAATTGGCTACGCTTAGCTTCTATCGTTTGTGAATATTGGCAAAACAACTCTGTCAGCATTTCGCCAACAACACCTGCAACGTAATAACAGTAACGGTCTAATTCTTCCACGTTCGGAAGGCCAGCCAAACTAACTTCACGCTGATAATGCGGCATCCCGGTGGACATGATATTGACGCATCGGCAAAGGCTGGTTTGCTGCTCTCTAGAAAAAGATTGCAAACACCGAATCACGGCCGGTAGGTTTTGAATTAAATTTTTTTCATCTGGTGAAGTATTTTTAGATAGATTTTCATATAGTCGTTCCGCAAAGATTTGTACGGACATTTTTGCTGCCAATACCTGACGAAACTGTTCATGGAAATTTGCTTTTTCTGTAGTGGATAAGTTGTCATCATCTTCGATGGTGTCAGCTATGCGACAAAGCAAGTAGGCATTGGTCACTACAGAGCATAAGGGTTCAGGTAATTCTGGAATGGTTAGCGCAAAGGTACGCGAAACACCCGGCAACAATTGTTTTTGACAAGCATAATCTGTCTCACAGTTATTAAGGATAGTAGCCGACTGTTCCATGCGAAAAGACTACCTGATCTTTAAAAAGATAACAAGGCAAAGAAGCAGTCGACAGCAGTCGAATTCAAATTTTCACCCTATCAGCTCAATCGTCGTTGATGGGGGTAGACGACGTCACTCCGAAATGCTTTGGCGAAGCAGCTTACTTATAATGCCGAGATGAACCGATACGTCCTGCATAGCTTTGTTCAGCGCATCCGCCAACAAGCTTTGCAACGGGTGTCAGTGGAGATGTTTTCGCGCGCAGCGAAGCCAATTCGGAAAGGAGTTTAGCATGATAAAAGTTCACTAGGCACAATGACGCTTACGAAGTATTGCACCCGCTATTTATGGCGCAGCAAGCACGAAAACATCTCCACTGACGGGCCCCGTTTAGACAATCTTGCGAGTAGGCGGATGTCGCTGAACAAAGCGGAGTCGGTTTAGTTATTGAATTTAAGGATCGGTTTCAATTTAAATATTCTGGGGCCTTGGGTAAAGCGGCAAAGTCATCTGGATCATGTTGGATAATCAGCTGCGCATGAGTGTCCTGCAAAATTTTATCTACACGGGCCATGGATGTCAGCGTTTCGGTACGACTGGTATTAAAAGTAGGTACGAGCTTATGCGTATAAGCTTGGCGAGTGTGATACAAATCACCCGACAAAATAATAGTTCCTTTATGAGGTAATTCCACTTTTAATGATTCATGCCCAGGCGTATGACCTGGTGTCGACAACATTTCTACCACGCCATCACCAAAAACATCGTAATCACCGTTCAATAGAATTTTATGTTTATCTTTTAAAAAAGCATAGGTACTGTCTAAGGTTCCCGTTGGCGTAGGTCTTTTCTGAAGATACTCATATTCCGGACGTTGCATTATAAATGTAGCATTTGGGAATAAACTGAGGTTTCCTACATGGTCAAGATGCGCATGAGAGATTCCAACAAATTTTATATCATTCGGAATTAAACCAATTTGCTTTAATTGATCTGCTAATGAAACAGGTACAGTAAATATTACACCGAGTTTATCATCTTTGAGTGGGTGATTGAGGTATTGATCGCCCAATCCCAAATCCCACAGCATCCATCCTTTCGGATCTTTAATTAAAAAACATGGCGCCGCTAAACGCATCGGTTGGTGAGGGGAATAGAAGTTAGTGTCAGAAAAGGAAGAAAAATCGTGAAAATCAATATATCCACAATTAAGCACATACAAACGGACATCTACGGGTTTCGCATAACTTAAAGTTAAAGCAAAAAAAGTGATAACAAAGCTCGTAGCTAACAATAATAATTTGTTTAACATTTTAATATCCTACAAGTAAGCCCGTAACTTTACGTATCTACTCAGGTAGTTGATAAAACACTTCGCCGGTCTTAATCATACCTAAATCATTGCGCGCATGGTCTTCAATGGCTTCCGTGCCATTTTTTAGATCTTTAATTTCTGCGGATAGCGCGTCGTTACGTTGACTCCACTCATTATTTACCACGATTTCATGGTTAAGCTGCTGATGCGTACGCCAAATGCTGCTAATGCCTCCAGGGGCAAACCAAATCTGGTATTGTAATAACAAAAGAAGAGGCGCCAACAGCCATGTAAGCGAGTTCTTAGGAATCACCTTCATTTTTTATATGCCCCCCATCCGGCATAGATTGCTTTGTTGCCAAGTTCTTGCTCAATTTGCAGCAGGCGATTGTACTTTGCAACCCGATCAGATCGACATAACGAGCCAGTTTTAATTTGTCCGGCAGAAGTAGCAACTGCTAAATCAGCAATGGTTGTATCCTCCGTTTCGCCAGAGCGATGAGAAATAACCGTACCATATCCTGCTTGTTTAGCCAAACCGGTAGTTTCTAACGTTTCGGTTAAAGTGCCAATTTGGTTCAGCTTAATTAAAATGGCATTCGCAATTTTGTCTTCTAATCCCTTGCGAAAAATTTGTGGGTTGGTAACAAATATATCATCTCCAACCAATTGAACCTTTTTACCCAATACTCGGGTTAATTCTTGCCAGCCTGACCAATCATTCTCACTTAACCCATCTTCCAAGGATAATATTGGATACCGAGAAACCCAATCCGCCATTTTTTGGATAAATTCTTGGGTAGTGAGCGATAAATTCTCCGAAGAAAGTACATATTTACCTTCACGATAAAATTCTGAGCTTGCCAAATCCAATCCTAGATAAATTTGTTTTCCCGGCTCAAATCCCGCATCTTGGATTGCCAACATGATGAGATCTAAAGCCGCTTCATTACTGGGTAGATCAGGAGCAAAACCACCTTCATCGCCTACACCAGTCGACAATCCTTTTTGCTGTAATCGTTTCTTTAAAGCATGAAATGTTTCTGCACCATAACGCAATGCTTCTGCAAAGGTAGGGGCGCCAACAGGTAAAATTAAAAATTCTTGAATATCGATATTATTCGTAGCATGTGCGCCACCATTGATAACATTCATCATTGGAACAGGCAAGGTAAAAGGACCATCATCGCCCAAGTAACGATAGAAAGATAAACCAGCTTCTTTTGCAGCCGCATAAGCAATTGCCAAAGAAACACCCAAGGTAGCATTGGCGCCTAATCGACTTTTATTAGGAGTGCCGTCTAAGGAAATCATTAGCTGATCTAATTCTTCTTGAGCTTGTGGATCTTTACCCATTAAAGCAGCACGAATTTCGCCGTTAATATTGTGCAATGCTTTTAATACACCTTTTCCGCCGTAACGTTTTTTATCGCCGTCACGAAGTTCCAAAGCTTCTTTGGTTCCTGTAGATGCGCCTGAAGGGACGCTCGCATAACCGGAAATACCGGAATTTAAAGTCACTTTTACGTGAATGGTTGGATTTCCGCGCGAATCTAAAATTTCTCGCCCTAAGATATTTTGTATGGTGCTCATCTATTTTTTCCTTAGTAAGAAGCCGAATCCCGCCAGTATAGTGGGAACCCATTATTGCGTCTATAGGTATTTATGGGGCGAAACAATTGACGTGGTTTTCCAGCCAAGGGGTGGATTTAACTATACGATCGATTTGAATAAGCGTTTTTAATAAAATTTCGATTTTATTCAGGGGTAAATTGTTAGGACCATCACTCAGGGCTTGATCAGGATTCGGATGGGTTTCCATAAAAATACCTGCAATACCCGCTGCAACTGCGGCTCTTGCCAACACAGGAATAAATTCCCTTTGCCCACCAGAAGTTGTTCCGTTGCCGCCAGGCAATTGTACTGAATGAGTGGCATCAAACACCACCGGGCAACCCGTTTCACGCATGATGGCTAAAGAGCGCATATCAGAAACTAAATTATTATAGCCGAATGAAACGCCGCGTTCGCATACCATTATTTGCTGATTTCCTGTTGAACGAGCTTTCTCAACCACATTTTTCATGTCCCAGGGAGACAAAAATTGTCCCTTTTTAATATTGACCGGGAGATTGCAAGCCGCAACTTTTAAAATAAAATTGGTTTGTCGACATAAAAAAGCGGGAGTCTGCAGTACATCTACTACCGATGCGACTTCTTGCAAAGGCGTATCTTCATGGACGTCCGTGATTACGGGAATCCCCAAATCTTTTTTTACTTTTTGTAAAATCGCCATACCTTTTTCTAATCCCAATCCGCGAAAACTGTTAGATGAAGAACGATTTGCTTTATCAAAAGAAGCTTTAAAAATAAAGGGAATGGATAATCGTTGTGTGATTTCTTTCAGCTTGCCCGCGGTATACATCACCAATTCTTCGCTTTCGATAACACAAGGTCCTGCAATTAGAAATAAAGGTTGATCTAGTCCAACGTTAAAGTGGTTCAGTTGCATCATCTCGAATCCTATATGTAATTTCTTGTTGTTGATCTAAAGCTGCATTAATAAAACCAGTGAATAAGGGATGACCACGACGGGGCGTAGAGGTAAACTCAGGATGAAATTGGCATCCGATAAACCAAGGATGATCGGGTAATTCAATCATTTCTACTAATTTTTGATCGGCGGAACGCGCTGAAATTTTCATGCCTGACGGCTTCAATTCTAGGCACATAATGATTATTTACTTCGTAACGATGCCGGTGACTTTCAACAATGCTATTTTTTCCATAAAGTTGTCGGGCTAAAGAATCAACTTGAAGGTAACAAACTTGTCCGCCTAATCGCATCGTTCCGCCTAAATCACTTTTTTCACTGCGCTGTTCAATTTGGCCATCATGATCTAACCATTCACTCACCAATGCGATAACCGGTGCATGAGTGGCAAGATCAAACTCCGTGCTGTTTGCATCACGAAGCCCTAATTGATGACGCGTAAATTCAATAATCGCAATTTGCATTCCTAGACAGATACCTAAAAAAGGAATCTTATGTTCACGCGCAAATTTTGTGGCTAAAATCATGCCTTCTGATCCTCGCGGACCGAATCCACCCGGGATCAAAATACCATCCATCTCTCTCAAGCTATCTACTCCGTTTTGCTCCAGTGTTTCAGCATCGACATAAATAATATTGACACGAGAATGAGATTTGAATTCCGGCATGAACCAATGCTTCAATCAAAGATTTATAAGAATCGGTAAAATCGGTATATTTTCCAACCATAGCAATTTTAACTTCATGTTGCGGATGTTTTAATGAAAACACCACTTGCTTGCCATTCAGCTAAATCTGCTTCATGCAGAGGTAGATTCAATTTATTTAAAATCCGCTCACCCAATCCTTCTTGCCACAACAACAGCGGAACTTCATAAATAGATTTGGCGTCAGGCAATGAAATAACATCAGGAATAGCTACATTGGTAAATAATGCAATTTTGTTGCGCTCGGACTCAGGAAGATTGTGGAGGAACGACAAACCAAAATATCAGGCTGGATTCCTATAGAGCGCAATTCTTTAACTGAATGCTGAGTGGGTTTGGTTTTAGTTTCTTTGGTGGTTGCAATATAAGGCACAAGGGTTAAATGAATAAACAAGGTTTGCTGAGGGCCAAGCCACATGCGCATTTGTCTAATGGCTTCAAAAAAAGGTAAAGACTCAATATCACCAACTGTGCCTCCAATTTCGACCAAGTGCGATATCAGCGTCGGCCGCTCCTTCTTTAATTTTAATTTGATTTCATCAGTAATATGGGGGATAACTTGCACGGTACTGCCTAAATAATCGCCCCGCCGTTCTTTGCGAATGACATCCGCATAAATCCGACCCGTAGTAAAATTATTTTTAGCGGTCATGGTGGTATTGACAAAGCGCTCATAATGTCCCAAGTCCAAATCAGTTTCAGCGCCATCTTCGGTGACAAAGACTTCGCCATGTTGAAACGGGCTCATGGTTCCAGGATCTACATTAATATAAGGATCCAATTTGATTAAAGTGACACGATACCCTTGAGATTCTAAAATAGCTCCCAATGAAGCAGATGTAATCCCTTTACCCAAGGAAGAAACAACTCCCCCTGTAATGAAAATATATCTTGTCATAATCGTGCCAGCCTCTTTTAAATATCCGACTATTATAATTCAGTTTCTAATAAAAAGCAGCCAAAAACGACATTATCTCTTGGTATAATGATCTGCAATCACACTGGCTATACAAGCTGTCAGCCTTTCGACCATATCCAAATGTAAAAATTCGTTAGGCCCGTGCGCGCTGGAGTCAGGACCTAACACGCCCGTTATTAAAAATTGTGCTTCCGGGAACATTTTTCCGAGCATCGCCATAAAAGGGATAGTGCCACCCTCGCCCCAATACGCAGCGGGTTCGCCAAAAAACTTTTTTGAAGCGCGCTCGTTGGCCTCATCCAGCCATTTAGCGAGCAAAGGGGCCTGCCAACCCGACGCACGGTCGGTACATTGAAATGCAACATTGGCAAAGTATGGCGAATCTGCTTCTAAAGTTTCGGTTAACACCTGAGCCGCACGGTCAGGATCAACGCCAGGAGGTATACGAATCGATAACTTCACAGCGAGATTGGGAACTGTGACATTACCTCCCTGTATTAAATTGGGTAACCCTTCTATGCCGATAATAGATAAGGCGGGGCGCCAGGTTCGATTTAAAATAAGTTCTGAAAGATCGGTGCTCACAGCACGGGTATTGTCTTTAAACGGATAATCGTCAAGAATTTGATCCCCTAAGATTTGAGCAGTTTTAATAGCCTGTTCTTTGTATTGCTCAGGGATAATAACTTGCAATTCATCTAATTTCATTTTTCCTGTTTGTAGATTTTCGATGCGCGCCAACAGCAATTGAAGAATGTGAAAAGCCGAGGGAACCACGCCGCTGCCTACGCCCGAATGCAGACCTTTTCTTAAAACCTCTATGCGCAAAACACCATTGATCAAACCTCTTAATGAAGTTGTGCTCCACAGTTGCCCATAGTTACCACATCCGGAATCTAAACAAATAATAAAGTTAGGTTTACCAATTTTTTCGGCGAGTTTTTCTAAATAGAAGGACAAGTCAGTACTTCCACTTTCTTCACAAGCTTCGATCAAAATAACACAACGAGCATGGGGAATCTTATGACGCTGCAAGGTTGCAATAGCAGTTAAAGATGCAAAGGCTGAATATCCATCATCCGCGCCTCCTCGTCCGTACAATCTACCTTCTCGGATAACGGGCTTCCAAGGACCAAGATCTGCATCCCAACCGCGCATTTCAGGTTGTTTGTCCATATGTCCATAAAGAAGGATCGTCTCAGAGTTTGCACCAGGGATGTCAATAAAAAGCAGTGGCGTACGCCCCTCTTCTTCAAAAACGGAAATTTCCATGCCTTTAATTTTTTGCTGAGAACACCAATCGACAATGAGTTTCATGGCTTTGTCCATGTATCCGTGAGCTTTCCATTCCGGGTCAAAAGCAGGAGATTTATTTGGAATAGTAATATATTCTTGTAATTTAGGAACAATATCTTTCTGCCAAGTTTGGCTGATTTCAGGAAAACCCTTACTTAACAAATCGTCGTTCTTTGACATTAACATTCTCCAAATTAATGGCCCTCATGATATAACAATTTTTTCCCCGCGGGAATAAGGTAGGCATTTTCTTTGGGAGAGAATAATAAATGGTAAAAAATCCAGATAAACAAATAATCTAGGAAAAAACTAATCAAAGCGTCACTGAAAAAATGATCACCTTGGGCAACTCGTTCAATAACCATCAAAACGCCGAATAGGGTGACACCAAAAAAAATCCATTTTTTACGCCGAATAACAAACAGCAAAGCCAAATAACAAAAAACATTAGCCGTTTCACCTGAACTGAACGAACAATTGCGTTTACATTCCTGACTAATTACCCATGGCGGTGTAAACTGTTTGCCTCCACCAAAGTTTACAGTTTGATAGGGCCGGGCTCTTCCCCAATGTGATTTTAATATTTCATTAACGATAAGCCCAGGAACCAGCGAGAAACAAATGAGTAGAAACAGACAGACTTTAATATTGACATAATTTTGAATTTTCTCAAAAAATATCCCCAAGATTAGCAACAAAGCAAGCACCGTTAAAAAAGCCCAGGTAAACCATTCAAAGAAAAATCGGAAATAATTTAAATGCCATTTAATGTATTGTTTTTTTAAAATAAAATGATCAGTTTGAAAAAAAAGATGACTTATCTTTATGTCCATTTGCGGTAAAAATAAAAAGAATAACGAGAAAAGAATGAATAATATCAAAATTATTATAAAACAGCTTCTAGACAGAATAAGCAAACTACTATTTTTTTTCATTTCCCAAAAATCCTTCAAGCCAATATAAGTAAACAAAATCTTCGCGTACTTGTATACGTTGATTTATTTTTACCGCAGTTATTTTGTAAAAAGATTTAAAATTTTTTTTAACCTCAAATGGTAAACTTTTATGATGGGTTATAAAGATAAAGCTTTGTCCAAATAACATATTAGTATTTTGTTGGATATCTATCCAATCGATTTTTTGCTTCGGATCCCAAACGTATAGATTACTTGGGTCAATCCCAGCATAATAAATGCTACGTGACCACAGATCCCGACTATCAACCAAATAGCTACCACCAGGATAAAAACTTTGCCAAAATTGCAGAGTTTTTCCAAAATATAAAGAATTGTCACTCGCCGGATACGGCCAATGATGCCATCCCCCTGCGAGAGTAAGCTCCCAGGTGAAGAATACCACCAGAACAATGCCATGGAGAATGTTGCTGGCTTTCAGCCATTTTGGCTGATGGTGATAAAGATAAAAAACCACCAACAAAATAGCACTGATATAAGAAACAGCCGCCCAATTCGCATAGGCGCGTGACAACAAAGCCTCAATACAAATTACAATTAACCAGGGTAAAGAAAAACAAAGCAAGAATAAACTTTTTTCATTAAAACAAGCTCTAACTCTTTGAGGCAGCATGATCATTAGAATAAAAAATAGACTTAAAATGGGCCCAAATAAACCGAACTGTGAAACAATGAAAATCAGAAGATTCTGAATATAGAAATGAAAACCCTTTATATCAGCGTTATGCACAATAACATGTTTAAAAGTCGCGTTTTGATGGTGATAATTCCAAACTAAATTGGGCAGCATGATTAATAAGACTACCAGCAAGGAGAAATAGGGTTCTACTTTTTTTAACCAGAACCGTTGCTCCGACGATAAAAGTAAATATAAAACAGCACAAGGTATAAAAACTAACATGGTATATTTACTTAATGTACCTAAGCCGATACATAATCCACATAATAGCCAAAAAATCATTTTTTCATTTTGTATCGCTTTGGCGAAGGTAAAAAGCGCCATGGTCCAAAACATCAACAACAAAGGATCAGTTGAAGCAACGGTGGAAGAATAAGAAATGCCGGGAACCAACAAAAAAGTGATTCCCGACCAAAATCCAACTTTGCGATCAAATAATAAAGAACCAGTTAAGTAAATAAAGTATGCGCCAAAGAAGTAAACAATTGGACTAAATAAACGAATAGCCCATTCTTTATCGCCAAATAAATAGGTTGTAAAATGGATTACCCAGCTTATCATCGGTGGTTTTGAGTGATATCCCCAGGCCAAGTGATGACTCCAAACCCAATATTGGCTTTCGTCAACTTCGAGGTCTCGATGATTTAAAATTAGATAGATAATTCGCAGCGCAGTAATAGCAAGAGCGATGACTAAAAATTTTTTCATTACAGAGTAGTTAATGTTGCAGCAGTATTTTTTCTTTCGTTATAAATTAAATATAAATTTCGAACATAAACAATTACTCCAAAAAGCTGACCGCTAATGAAAACGAGGTCCTTTAAATGAATTGCATAAAGTAATAACAAGAACCCACCCAAGATACTGAAATACCAAAAAGAGATGGGAATTACGCTACGACGCTGTTTCTCACTTTGAATCCATTGCATTAAAAATCTTGCTCCAAAAAGAATTTGCCCACCAAACCCAAGGACGAGCCAGAAAATTTGTAAGAAATTTAAAGAATGAAACATCAGCGCTTTACCTCAAGGTATAAGTTTTGCAAAGGACAAGGGCGCCGCAGTAGCCACATGACGCCAAATAAATCGATAATTCCAACCCAAAGCCGGTTCATGGTTCCATATTTTGAAGCCCCACGCGTTCGCGGACGATGATTAACCGGAACGTTGATGACATGCCCTCCAGCACGTTTAAAAAGTGCAGGTAAAAAACGATGCAGGTGATTAAAATGCGGCAAATCCAAAAAGACTTGTCTTTGGAATAGCTTCAAACCACAACCACTGTCTGGGCAATCATCGCCAAGTAATTTTTGTCTAAAAGCATTGGCAATTTTAGAGCTTCGACGCTTAACCCAAGTATCATTTCGGCTTGTCCGAATGCCAGCAACCAGTAATGGAGCATGTAATAATGGCTCATTCACTGCGGCAAATAATTTTTGGAAGTCCTTAGGATCATTTTGTCCGTCTCCATCCAAAGTAATCACCCAAGGAAATTGAGAATGGCGAACCCCATTCATGACTGCGGTGCTTTGGCCGTAATTTTTTTTATGGGTGACAATTCTGAGTAAAGGATGACGAAGGGAAATTTGTTGAAGTTTTAGAGAGGTACCATCTGTGCTGCCATCGTCAACGACAACTATTTCAGCGGAGTCCACAGGCTTTAGTGCCGACTCAACTTCAGCAATCAGCGGTTCAATATTTTCTTTTTCATTGAAAACAGCAATAACAACAGAAACGCCGTCGATGGGCAAATGAGACATACATCAACCTGGATTATTTATTTGTTATATTATGTAATCAGTTGTTTTTTTTGTCAATGTGGCAGATCCTTTGTATCCTTTAATTACACGATCTTAGTAATTCTGGATTTAGCATCCAGCGAATAATCCAATGCGCGTTTTCTAGATATTCTAAACAGATTACCGTGGCTGGAGGACAATGGAGAATCGGTTGATGATTAATTTTATTTAAAACAATGGCGTTAACAAATTCGGGAATGAAGGGAAGATGACCTACAATCATTGTATTTTCAGTCCAACTTGGAATGATATCCAACAAATCCTCGACGCCAGTTTGGTCATTTTCAAGCAAGCTTAGTTCTGAAACACTCGCAATAGCCAACTTTTTTGCAAAAATGTCAGCCGTTTGTTTAGCTCTTAATTTACCACTGTGAAATGATTGCTGAATCGAAAGACCGTTTTTAGCTAAAAAACAAGCCAACTCATTAACTTGATCCCGACCTCGCTCGGTTAAAGGTCGTTTCGAATCAATCTCAGGGCCACAAGCTTCACCGTGGCGTACGCAAATTATTTGCATCAAAATTCATCGTAATTGAGACGAGCTTGAATCAAAGTACCACAAATTTTGGTATCTTCTTTTAAAGGTTCAGCACGCACACCATCCAAATCTGGGCTCAAACATTTTAGGTAGTATTGACGCGCATCCATCAAAAGCTGACGGAAAACGGCGCGGGAATGGTCTTTCATTCCCAACAATACATAACTGCGATCTTTATAGGCTCGGCTAGGATCAATGACCAACACAGTTCCCTTTGGAAACTGCGGACTCATGGAAGAATCATCCATGACCAATGCAAAAACTTTTTCATTCACCGGCTTAGGCATTAAGATTGAATCCGTCTTTGTTCGAGCTTGATCCAAGCTTTCCGGCCAGTAAACCGCCTCTTCCCAGCTAATGACAGGGACTGCGGTCATATCTTGACCATGCAAGCCCCAATTATCGTATAGGCTCCAGGGTAAAGGCTCATCGCCTCGCAATTGCTCAACGGTAATATTGAAAAATTCCGCTAAAGGAATCAAAGAAGATTGGTGAGGACTTGGCGAAACCCCTTCAACGATTCGATGTACGGTAGGCTGTTTTAATCCGATTCTTCTGGCTAATTCAGTCGTGCGAATTCCACGATGAAACATTAATCGCTTCAAAATTTGGCTGGTAGTTAATTTCATGACAATCACTGCGACCCGATGATAGTTGTTTATCCCCGGTATTGACCACCCATCAACATGGATGCAATACTCAAAAATATACAAAAAATGTATATTTTAAGCAAACCCAGGACCCTAAAAAATGTATTGTATCAACATTGCATAAGGATAGCAACAGATGTTTAAAACAAGTAATAAAACTTACTGGGAAAGTTGGATTGAAGAAATCAAACAACCCAATACTGCTGCCAAAGCAAAAGTAACTTACCCCATTCAGCGCGAACGGCATTCCGCCCAGTACAATTTGGGCGAACCTTTCTCCTATACCTACTTTACTCAAAGAGAAGCTGATTGTGTCTTCCATTTATTACAGGGCAAAACAATGACAGAAATTGGCCAAATTTTAAAACTCTCGCCCCGCACCGTCGAATACTACCTGACCAACATCAAAAAAAAATTAAATTGTAGGAAAAAAAATGAATTGATTGATAAAGTCTTAACAACACAGTTCCTTGACAGCTACAAACCCTAAAAAAATAATTTTGGTAGAAAATTCTTCCCTAATGGGATTAGAATTTCTTTACGCCTATCGCAAATATTGTTACCCTATACATATTTCACAAGTTTCTGCGACAACTCAAATGGAAAAGGAAAGCGGAAATATTTAAGAAATGAGGATACAAATTATGATGCATGTGATTAAAACGGTTTTAATCGATGATCACACTTTAATTCGTAATGGCATCCGTCAAATGCTGCAAGAAACAAAAGGGATACAGGTTATTGGAGAAGCTGGAACGGGGCTAGAGGGCGTTCAACTGGTTAGAGAAGTTCGTCCTGATGTTGCGCTGTTAGACTTCAAATTACCCGACATTTCTGGGTTGGAAGTTACCAATAAGCTTCTGCGTATTGAGCCAGATTTAAAAATCTTAGTGCTCTCTTCCGTTAATTACGATTTGTTCCCCTTTCGACTTTTAGAGGCTGGTGCTCAAGGCTATTTAACCAAAAATACCAGCAAAGAAGAATTGGTGAAAGCTATAAAAACCGTTTACAATGGGCAAAAGATAATTAGCCCAGATATTGCTAGCCGACTTGCCTTAGCAAAAATAGATCATCATGATCAAGCAGCTTTTAGTGCTTTAACCAATCATGAAATGGAAGTCATGATGATGGTCATTCGTGGCACTTTGGTTAAAGACATTGCCAGTAAACTTCATTTAAGCCCCAAGACCATTCATAGTTACCGCAGCCGAATTTTCAAAATCCTTAAAGTTAAAAATAATGTTGGATTGACGTTAATGGCTGTTCGTCATGGAATTATCGCCTTAGAAGAAATAGAACATTAAAGTTTGAGGAGAAATATGATTATAAAAATTGTATTAATTGATGACCATTCGATCGTAAGAGAGGCATTGAAACATACTATTTCTTCTGAAAAAGATATTCGCATTCTCGGTGAAGCGCATAATGGTCAGGAAGGTATTCAACTGGTGCAAAATTGCCATCCTCATGTTGTCATTCTTGATTTTGTTTTACCTGATATGACGGGCCTCGAAGTCACTAAAAAATTATTACATTGGGACCCAGATTTAAAAATTTTGATTTTAACCGCGGCAATTAACGACCTTGTGCCTTTCCGTTTACTTGAAGCCGGGGCATTCGGATTTTTAACAAAAGATGTAACGCCGGAAGAACTCATTCGCGCCATTCGTCATTTACATGCCGGACAGCGCATGATTAATCCTGAAACTGCTAGCCGCCTGGCTTTAACCAATGTAGATTATAAGTCTGGCGCGTTTGACGTGCTTTCAGAGCGAGAATATGAAGTAATGCTATTAGTTATCGGAGGACGTCAAGTTAAAGAAATTGCCAATGCCTTGCAAGTTGACCCAAAAACTGTGCATAGTTACCGTAGTCGAATTTTTGAAAAATTAAATGTTAAAAACGATATGGCGTTAACTTTATTAGCTATGCGTCATGGAATTATTGCTCCGACTGAAGCAAAAAATTAGTTCTTTTAAATTCAACGTTCATCTTTACAAAGCTAGGAACGCCGTACGCGATGGGAGACCAATAAACACCCACAACTTTTTTATAAGGAGAGTTAACAATGCGAGCTGAAACACCTAAAAATAGTGAATCTTCAACTTGTTTAAGTACTGTAATCTGTAATACTTTATATTGGTCAGCGGTTGGAAGTAATTGGCTTTCTGTCTCTCGAAACGCCATTGGTGCCTACCAATTTACTAAAAGAATTTGGCCATCTTCAACGGCGTGGCAGCTGCTGATTCCAGGTTCGGTTTTGGGTATTATTGCTTCCTACTCGCCTTTTTTGCAATGTAGAAATAGCATTGAAAAAATCTGTAAGCAACTGAAGGAGGAAAAAAATGGCATTAGAAATTTTATGCTTTCCCTTCCTATCGGTGTTGCTGCCGCACTATCCTTTGCTGAAATGAGTTACGACGCGCTTCAAGCGCTAATTCCCTATCTTCCTTATGGTGAACTAGTTCCTCAAGGCACTGTTACAGCTTTGGCAAAAGGTATTTTCGCTATCAGTGTATATGCTTATTCCATTATGTATGCACAAAAGGTTGGCAATGTTGAGTTCAAAAAAATAATAAGTGCGATTAAACAGCATCCTTTACATTCTATTCCATTACTGATCAACCTAGCAGGCGCTTGTTTGGGAGTCGCGACTAACTACCAATTCGGAGAACAACTTTTTACAAGATTTTGGGAAAATCAAATTTGTGCAAAGTTATTTGCCGGCTTTTCTGCCGGAGGACCTGCCGCAATGTCATTTGTAGATACCAGTCTTATGGCAGAAAAAATTGTAGAGTCTTGCACACCTAAAACTAAAAATAAAAGTCAGAACAGAAAAGACGATGATAAAAGCACCCCTTTTCTCATCACGATTAATGGTACAAATCATACCCCCAAAATTATTTCCGATCCCGCCAATGAATCTGATCATTTCTCCTTTAGTAGTATTGATCTTTGTTTGATATTAAAAAATTTTATCATGGCGTGTTTTTCTGCCATCCCCAACACGGAATATAACCTAAATGTTAATTTTAAAGAGTTTAGTATATGGGGCCTTTTTCTATTGATAATTGGTATTATTTATAATGTCATACCCAAATTTATTGGTTCTTTAGAAACAGAAACTCGAGAAGAAAAGAAGCGTGAAGCGGAAAGACCAAAACTGGTCTATTATGAAGTAAACTCTCCTAGAACTCCTAAATTTACAAAAAATTACAGACTTGTTCCCCCTCGCAGTGCAACTGAACCTACCTTTTCCTCTACCACTACACCTGGCGCTGCCTTTTCATATCCCTCTTCCTCTTTTTCTTCGTAAACCTTGAAAACGAATTAACTATCCCCCATATTTAATGATACGGAGGTCAAATGCGTATCGAAAAATTTACTACTCTGTTCCAATCCGCCTTAGGGGATGCTCAATCTTTAGCCTTGGGACGAGATCAACAATATATAGAACCCGTTCATCTTTTAAGAGCGATGCTGACACAAGACCAAGGGACAGTGAAACCTTTGTTAATGAAATCCGGAGTCAGCATTGAGAATCTAGAATCTGAATTGGACCAAGCAATTGCTAAATTACCTCAAGTCGAAGGAACCCCTGGCGAGGTTTATCCTTCTAAAGATTTATTACGATTATTAAACATTACCGACAAATTGGCTCAAGAACGTAAGGATCAATATATTTCTTCTGAATTATTTTTATTGGCGGCTTTAGAAGATAAAGGACAGTTAGGAGATATCTTACGCCGATTCGGAGCCAATAAAAAAGTGTTAGAAAAAGCCATTCAAGATATGCGAGGAGGAAAATCTGTGGACAGCCCTAATGCCGAACAAAAATATAAAGCTTTAGAAAAATATACGCGTGATCTAACCCAAGCTGCTGAAGAAGATAAATTAGACCCGGTTATTGGACGTGACGATGAAATTCGCCGTGTTATTCAAGTCCTGCAGCGCCGCACTAAAAACAATCCAGTTCTCATAGGTGAACCTGGCGTTGGCAAAACCGCGATCGTTGAAGGTTTGGCGCTACGTATTGTTAACGGCGAAGTTCCAGAAGGAATGAAGAAAAAACGTTTACTTGCTCTAGATATGGCGGCATTAATTGCAGGAACCAAATATCGGGGTGAATTTGAAGAACGTCTTAAAGCCATTTTAACTGAGGTTGCCAAGCAAGAAGGCCGCGTAATTCTTTTTATCGATGAATTACATACCATGGTTGGAGCTGGTAAAGCAGAAGGCGCCATTGATGCCGGCAACATGTTAAAACCTGCTTTAGCGCGCGGCGAATTACATTGTGTGGGAGCCACTACCTTAAATGAATATCGTCAATATATTGAAAAAGACGCCGCCCTCGAACGTCGGTTCCAAAAAGTTCTGGTCGAGGAACCTACGGTTGAAGATACGATAGCCATTCTGCGCGGGTTAAAAGAGAAGTATGAAGTTCATCATCATGTAGAAATCACCGATCCTGCTATTGTCGCGGCTGCTACTTTATCCCATCGATACATTACTGATCGTTATTTGCCAGATAAAGCCATCGACTTAATCGATGAAGCGGCCAGCCAATTACGTACAGAGATTGATTCTAAACCAATGGCATTGGATAAATTGCATCGACGCTTAATTCAATTAAAAATTGAAAAAGTGGCCTTAAGTAAAGAAACCGATGAAGCTTCTAAAAAACGATTAAAAGATCTGGAAGATTTGATTAAAAAAACAGAAAAAGAATATGCAGATCTGGAAGATATTTGGAAGGCTGAAAAAGTGGTATTGCAAGGTTCACAAAAAATTAAAGAAGAGCTCGAAAAAGCCCGTGCAGAATTAGAAAAAGCACGCCGCGCCAATGATCTAACGCGCATGTCCGAATTACAATATGGCATTATTCCTGAACTTGAAAAAAAACTTGCTGCAGCAACCAGTATACAAAAAAACGAACAGCCGCGCCTATTACGCAATAAAGTTACCGAAGAAGAAATTGCTGAGGTAGTTTCTAAATGGACGCATATTCCCGTGGCAAAAATGCTACAAGGCGAACGAGAAAAATTGTTGAATATGGAAGACGCTTTGCATCGTTGGGTGGTCGGCCAAGATGAAGCGATTCATGCTGTCGCCAATGCGATTCGCCGTTCACGTGCCGGATTGTCAGATCCAGACCGTCCTGTGGGTTCATTTTTATTTCTGGGCCCAACTGGAGTTGGAAAAACCCAATTATGCAAAGCCTTAGCTTCTTTTTTATTTGATACGGTTGATGCACTGGTTAGAATAGATATGTCAGAATTTATGGAAAAACATTCAGTGGCCCGTTTAATTGGTGCACCACCTGGCTATGTGGGATACGAAGAGGGCGGTCATTTAACTGAAACCGTTCGTCGTAAGCCTTATTGTGTTATTTTGTTAGATGAAATTGAAAAAGCCCATCCTGATGTGTTTAATATTTTGTTACAAGTTCTGGATGACGGACGTTTGACTGATGGACAAGGCCGCACGGTAGATTTCCGCAATGCAGTTATTGTTATGACTTCTAATTTGGGTTCTTCGATTATCCAGGAATATACTGACGAAAAATACGGTGAAATGAAAAAAGCAGTTATGGAAATCGTTACGCAAAATTTCCGGCCTGAGTTTATTAACCGCATCGATGAAACAGTAGTTTTCCATTCATTGAAAAAAGAACAAATTTTTGATATTGCCAATATTCAAATTAAGCGCGTCAAACAGCGGCTTAGAGAAAAAAACTATGAATTAGAAATCGAACCGGAAGTTTTAAAGTATTTGGCGGAATTAGGTTACGACCCAATTTATGGCGCAAGACCACTAAAACGTGCTATTCAGCACTATCTGGAAGATCCACTAGCACAAGCTATATTATCCGGTAAATATCTTCCAGGCAGCATCATTCACGTTACTCGATCCGGTGATGAATTAAAATTTAAATAAATATTTGATAATGCTGTGCGGTGTAGATTTCGAAAACTAAACCCACTCCGCTTTGTTCAGCGACATCCGCCTACTCGCAAGATTGTCTAAACGGGTCCCGTCAGTGGAGATGTTTTCGTGCTCGCTGCGGCAATAAAGGCTGGCGCAATACTTTGTTAGTACCATTGTGCAAAGTGAACTTAAGTACGATGAACTTCTTTCCCGAATTGCCTCCACTGCGCGCGAAAACATCTCCACTGCCACCCGTTGCAAAGCTTGTTGGCGGATGCGCTGAACAAAGCTATGCAGGACATATCAGTTCATCTCAGTATTAAGTAACTGCCTCGCCAATATTTAAATCTTTTCTTGTTATAACTTTGCGACTGCCAGAAAACGCTCTCACCCCAATGTCCAATTGCACTTGAAACCGCCAAAATTAAATGTTGCTATTTATCCTGGATTCCGTTTTTCAACGGAATTACGGATGATGTGATTACCATGTTCCGGGATGCTTTAGCGAGGCAGATTACTTAATACTGAAATGAAACTAATACGTCCTACATAGCTTTATTCAGCGCATCCGCCAGCGAACTTTGCACGGGTGGCAGAGGAGATTTTTGCGCGCACAGCGAAGCCAATTCGGAAACGAGTTTAGCATGATAAAAGTTCACTAGGCACGATGGCGCTTACAAAGTATCGCGCCCGCTATTTATGGCGTAGCGAGCACGGAAAAATCTCCTCTGACGGGCCCCGTTACACCAAAACCTGCGAGTAGGCGGATGTCGCTGAACAAAGCGGAATGGGTTTAGTTTTTCGAATTAGATCCAGTATTTCACATAAAGTAACATCCGCCCCATCCATCGTTGATAACGTGGACGATCGATACGCCAACCTTTTAGCGATAATTCTCGCGCATGGTTTAAGTCAAACAGAAATTGATCTTTAAGCGATTGAATTGATTTTGGATCGGATAATAAAACATCTACCTCTAAATCATGCAGTAAACTGCGATGATTCAAATTACTAGATCCAATCAATGCCCAATCATCTAATATCAGGGTTTTGGCATGTAAGATACTGGGTAAATATTCAAAAATTCGCACACCGGATTTTAGCAAATTAAAATAAAACGCTGTGGAAGCCCAAGGCATCATCATCACATCAGATTTTTTCGGCAATAAAACTCGAACATCCACACCTGCTTTGGCCGCTTCCTGCAAACGCTTTAACAGAAAACTATCCGGAACAAAATAGGCGTTGGTGATCCAAATTTGTTGACGACAAGTTGATATTTTTCGCAACAACGTCTTATATAAAATGCGACGGCGATGACGCGTGTGGTTAGAGCGAATAGTTGGATGACGTCGTACTTCACGAAAAGTTTCTCGCATTCTCTCTTTAATGGTAAGGTGGTCCCAAGCCAATTCAAATGCACGATACAGTTCTCCAAGGTCGGTGTTTGTTAAGCGTAAGGCGGTATCACGCCAATTACTGCCACCATGAAAATCACTCAGGTGACATTGACTAATATTCATGCTGCCAACAAACGCTATTTTGCCATCGATTAAACAAACTTTGCGGTGGTTGCGGGAATTGCTCTTCAGTATTAAGAATATCCATTTGGTAAGAAATGGCGTCTTGGCGACTGCGCGGCTCCAATTCCATAATTGCCAAGGAAAGGGATGGAAAACTTTGGTCACAGCTCCGGCTTTCTCCAACAATCGTGCAAATTGCGTACTCCACCAGGGCGTGCCCGCCCCATCCACCATTACCCTCACTTTAATTCCTCGGTCTGCCGCATCGATTAAAGCTTGAATGATCTTCTTCCCTAAAAAATCCCGTTGGAAAATATAGGTTTCAAGATCCACGCTAACTTGGGCTTTATTGATATCGTTGATGAGAGCCTCGAAATATTGACCCCCATCGACAAATATCGATTCATTCGGAGTCATTGTTATCTGGTTGTCCATCTTCTTTACAAATTTTTAAATGATTGGCTTTCGCAAACTCTAAAATTGATTTATATAACATAGGATTAGTTTCTTTAAGACTAGGGTCCAAAATTACGCACTGATGCCCTTCCTTCATGGTGGGTTCTAATAAAGGCGAATAACGAATACGCCGTTTTCGAAAAGTCGAAAGCTGGCCGCTCATTCGTTCTGCCCAATCACTGGGACGAAATGTTTCGCCGGTTTCGGTGACCCCTTCGATAATGATCTTACGTTCTTTCTTCTCCATGCTTTCCTACAAAATATTGATTCCCCATATTATAGCAATTCTTCCATCTTATTGTCAGTGATATCTCTTTTAAAGTGCTCGTGATAAGATGCGCTAATGAGTGAAGTATCCATTGAGCCCCCCCGGCATCGGGGTGTATATTTATTACCCAATTTATTGACCATGGGCGCCTTATTCGCCGGGTTCTATGCGATTGTTGCCGCAACCAAACAATATTATGATAATGCGGCTATCGCTATCTTTGTCGCAATTTTGTTAGATGGTTTAGATGGCCGAGTTGCTCGGTTAACCCATTCTGTGAGTGAATTTGGCGCGCAGTTTGACAGTCTCTCCGATATGCTGTGTTTTGGAATCACCCCCGCCCTGGTACTTTATAGCTGGTCTCTTTCATCTTTAGGAAAAACAGGGTGGTTGGCATGTTTCATCTATACAGCAGCTACCGCTTTGCGCTTAGCCCGCTTCAACACCCAGCTTGGCCGAGCCGATAAAAGTTATTTTCAAGGATTGCCAACGCCCATTGCCGCAGGTTTTGTCGCCAGCTTACTCTGGAGTTGTTCAAAATTTGGTATTGATGGGCAAGAAGTAGCATGGGGCATTGCGGTTGTGGCTCTCTTATTGGCTATTTTAAAAGTTAGCTCGGTACGTTTTCGCAGTTTTAAGGATTTTGATTTGCGAGGCAAAGTACCTTTTTTAGTTATCCCAGCACTCGCTTTAGTTTTTGTATTAATTGCCTACTCCCCACCGGTTATTTTTCTAATTCTTTTTTTCGTTTATATTGGCAGCGGATTGGTTGGGGCCGTAATGCGAAAACGCAAGACAGCACCTAGCACTAACTAACGCTAAGGAAGTTCAAAGTGATCTTTGCAATCAAATTAGACGTTCCGAGCCGCGCGGTAAATTTGTTAAAATATAGTTTTATTCTTTTTTGCTTACTCTTAATTTTACCCTTAGTTGGACGGGCTGAAGTTGAGCCTGGCGACCTAGAGCAACAAATAGAACTATCTAAAACACAGCTCGTTTTTGCCAAACAAAGATTAGCAACCTTGAAAAAAACCGTTCAGCAGTTAAACAAAGAAAAAATAACCGCCTGGCAAAATCATTCAAATGAAAATATAACGGATGCTGATATTCAATCCTGTCAATTGATTGGTGTAAATATTAAATCCTATTTAGATAATAACAATATTGCTATCGAAAATACGCGAATTTCATTGCAATCTACCAATCAGATTTGGTTATCTATTAAGGAGCAACATTTAAATTCTGCAGAGGAGGCTAAAGAACGAATTTTTTTGAACAATATAATTAGTATTCAAAATCAGCGCTTCGAGGTATTACATCGCACAGAAGGATTACTCGAACAATACGATCAACAATGGAAAACACGCTGCCAACAATTACAAAGTATTTATGATAATCAAATCCAAAAGCCAATCAATAATGATGAGGTGGTCAACCATTTAAAAATTCAGCAACAACAGTTGAGTCAACTGTTGGCTGCATTACCGATCGACTCTGCAGATCCCAACATTCAATTTAAGATTTTTAATTTACAAGAAGAATGGACAGGGATACAAGTTTCTTTATTTTCGGAAGAATTAAAATCACGCTTTCGACCGATGATCGGATTGAGTTCTGAAACGATGACTGTGATTGAATTAAGCCAACAATTAAAACAAACAGCATCGCTTATTCAACAAATCAAACAAACAATGGATTTCATTGCAAAGAAGATTAATTTCATTGAAAAAAATAAGCAATTATTTTCAATAGTCACCGCAGAGGAACAACAATCGCTTGAAAATCTCATTATGGATTATCACGCGAAATATACTGACCTGTTGAATTTGCAAGGCACGGTAACAGCCTACGAAGAACAATTGGAAAAAATCCATCGCAAACAGTTTACAATTCGACAAACTCTTCCTGGTTTTTCTTGGGCAGCGTGGCATGAGTTATTCACCCAAATGTTAGCTATCCCGCAATATTGTTGGCATTGGTTACAAAATATGTCCATGCAAATTATTTATGGTTTAAAAATTCTGACCACCTTAGATTGGTATTATTTGATTATTATTTTACTTGCACTCATTCCGGTTTGGATTTTCTTACGTCGTAACTTAATACGGTGGTTACGCTTTTTGGAAATGAAATCTAAGCGGTTCTCAAATCAAATACTCTCTTTATTTCTATACCTCATTCGCAGAAATTTAGGAATATTATTAATTTCGTCGGCGCTCTTGGGATTGCTCCTCATCCTAAATTTAGAACTAACCTTATTGTTATGGGTGATTGGCATTTTGATTAGTTATCGTTTTTTAATCACCATTGCCAAACGTTGGTTGTTAGGGCAAGAAGCCGAATCAGTAACGCGAAATTTGAAACTTTATAGAACAGTGCACTGGATTCTCGGTCTCACCAGCTTAGCCCTACTTTTGGTGGTGCTAAACCACATCTTTCCGGTAACTTATGAAGTTCGTGTATTTTTCAATAAAATTCTCATGATATTCTTGTTAATACTCTCCATATTACTATTAAGAGCATGGCCATTTATCCCCCCACTATTACAAAAATTTTTTGGTTTTTCGCGTCCTTATATCGCCAGAGTCATGACTTTACTGTGCATGTTGATTCCTATCGCCATCCTGAGTAATGCATTTATTGGATTAATTGGTTATGCAGAATTGGCTTGGACAGTTTCAAAATATCAAGTTTTCGCATTATTAATTCTAGCACTGTATTTAGTTATCCGCGGCTTAATGATTGATTTATTGGATTTAATCTACAGCGCCATGGTACGTCACTTTAAAGCCGGTTGGGTTTGGGGAGAAGCTTTTATCCGGCCTTTGGATCGCATACTGCGTATCGGTTTATTTTTAACGATGCTTTGGGTATTCGCTCATTTAAGCGGACTGATTCAAAATCCAACTTTCATTAGTATTTGGAAAAAATTAACGAAGACAACTTTATACGCAGGGCCGGGAGCGACAGTTACCATACCTTGGTTATTTTGGGCAGTGATTTTTATTACTTTCTTATATTGGCTCGGCAAATGGTCTCGAGAATTTGCTTTTCGATTACTCTTTAAAAGGGCTCGGGATATTGGTGTTCAACACAGTTTATCGATATTTACCCAATATACGGTTGTCATTGTCGGTGTATTTATCGGATTAAAAATATTTGGGATTAATTTAGCCGGTTTGACTGTAATTGCCGCTGCTTTTGTTGCTGGGGTCGGATTTGGTTTGCGTGATATCATCGCTAATTTTCTAAGCGGCATTTTACTTTTAGTAGAGCGTCCATTTCGTGCGGGCGATACCGTTAGTGTTGGCACTTATGAAGGAGAAGTGATCAGTACGGGTATGCGTTCATTAAAGGTTAGGACCTGGGATCATATGGAAGTTATTATTCCCAATTCAGATATGTTCACGAAGCCTTTTGTCAATTGGACTCACCAAGATAAAATTGTTCGTGGAAAAATTCACATTAAAGTACATCCTGCAGATGACCCACACCAGATTAGACATATTATTTTAGACGTATTAAAAAACACACCGACTGTGGTTGAAACACCCCAACCTGAAGTCTACATGACGGAAATGAATGAAGCGCTAATTGAAATCGAAATTCAATTCTTTGTTAATTTGCAACACGCTAGCCGTGAACGGACTCGCTCTGAAATTTTATTCTCGATACGCGATCGTTTCAAAGAACAAGGGATTAGAGCGCCTTTCCCCCAGTACGATATTCAAGTCCTCCCTACCGAGTCTCACTGAATGCAGTGAGACTTGTGCAGGGCAGTTTATTTTAACTATTCAATATGTTATAATAATTTTAAATTTCGTGCACTTCCCAAATAAGCCTAAAGACCTCAAATGATAAGAACCTTAATTATTGAAGACCATAATTTGGTGAGCTCGGGGTTAAAACTAATCTTGCTCAAAGAAAAAGAAATACACGTTGTTGGTACGGCAACAAAAGGGGCTCAAGGCGTACAGTTAGTACGAAAAATGCAGCCACAGGTCGTTCTTCTCGATATAAAATTGCCAGACATTAGTGGTGTTGAGGTGTCACGACGTTTATTAGCTATTAATCCGGCATTGAAAATTTTAATTTTAACTGCCATGGTCCCAGATATATTTTCCAGTCGCTTATTGGCAAGCGGTGTCCAAGGTTATTTAACTAAAGATGCAAAAAAAGAAGAAATTATCCAAGCTATTAAAACGATTTCTAAAGGTAAAAAAATTTTAAGCGCCCAATCCACACCGCCCTACCCAGAGAATTTGTCACATCTCACAGATCGAGAAGTCGAAGTGATGTTGATGATGATTCGGAATCAATCTGTTTCCTCAATTGCCAAACAGTTATTTCTGGACAAAAAGACCATCCACACCTACCGCAGCCGTATTTTTAGAAAATTAAATATAAAAAATAGTGTGTGTTTAATAAATTATTTAATTAAACATAAAGTCTTTATCCCTGAGGATTTATAATAGAGTTATGCTAGTATAAACCCAGCTTTGTTGTTAAAATGGAACATACTGTTAATATAAGGAGAATTTTTATGTCAGTCGAAAAAATTATCTACCAAGCTGAAGTCAAAGCAACCGGAGGCAGAGACGGCAGCGCGATATCTAAAGATGGTAACTTAAACGTAAAGTTAGCCAAACCTAAAGAGTTCGGCGGTTCAGAAAATAAAGCAACCAATCCAGAACAATTATTTGCCGCCGGCTATGGGGCTTGCTTTTTAAGCGCGCTTAAATTCGTTGCGGGCCAAGAAAAGGTTGCTGTATCTCCAGATTCTTCGGTCACAGCGATCGTTGGCATAGGCGCCATTCCTGGCGGATTCGGCTTGGAAGTTGAACTGCGTGTATCCTTACCGGAAGTTAAGCCTGAAATTGCACAAAAATTAATAGAAAAGGCTCATTATGTTTGTCCTTATTCTAACGCAACTCGCGGTAACATTGATGTTAAAACAACCATAATAAAATAAAAACTAAAGAAAGAGAGTAAAAATGAAAAAGTTAACATTGCCAGAAAAACCAGAAGAAATATATTTAAAAATAAATTTATTAAACCCCAGCTCCTACAATGTTGTCAGTCCACCTTTTATGATTTTTATTATCGCCATGATGCATAAAGTGTTAAAAAATAAATCTGCTCGAGAACAAAAAGAGTTTAAAGAGCTGAAACCTTACCAAATCATATATGTGGAACATTATTTTCAAGAAATAGAAAAATTGCTTAAAGAAATTAAAAATCATATTAGTTTCTTAAAAAGTTTCAACCATAACAATGCTGATTGGTATCAGCATTGTTATGAAGATTTTCGTGATGACCTGATTACGAAACGTCAAATGGTAACACGTAGATCCAATCATGGTAAACTTCAGCTACAAGAGTTTAAGAAAGATATTCAACATCTCTCAGCAGAAATTGAAAAAATAATAAAAATTACTGTGAAACAAAATCAAACATCTCATCAATTTTCGAATGGCTAGAGAAAATGCTTTCTTATCATTCTGCGGCGATGATAGTTAGTACTATCAGGATTGAATTTCTCCACTAAAACAGTTATTTTACTGGCAGCTAGGCCAGATGATTATAGAAAAACAAGCCAAAACAGCCTGGGGAAGTAAGTTTTTAGACCAGCTTTCTAAAGACTTGCAATCAGAGTTTCCTGGGACTACTGGTTTTTCAAAAAGAAATCTGGAGCGTATGCGTAAATTTGCCAAATTATACAACCATTTAGAATTTGCGGCACAAGCTGTGCCGCAATTACCCTGGGGTCACATTGTTGTCCTTATCCAACAAGTCAAAGACCCTGAAGCTCGTGAATGGTATGCCAATAATACCCTAAAGAATGGAATAGCCCGTAGTGTACTCACTATCCAAATCGAGCAAAACCTGTATGAGCGACAAGGTAAAAATGCCCATAAGATGACCAACTTTGCCGAGCGCCTACCGTCTCCACAATCCGACCTTGCCATTCAGTTATTTAAAGACCCATACGATTTTAGGTTTTTACCAGCAATTCCCGCTGAAGCGGAAATTGCTTCCTGGTTTTGATGCTGAGTTGCAGCAAAGCTGCAACTCAGCAATGAAGGGGGAGATCGCTCCGCTCTTCTCCTCCTTACGATCCCCCATCGGTAAGTGATTTTCTACGAAAATTATTTCTAATGTCAAACCCGAGCATATAGGTAAACTTAATTTTTATTTGGCAAACCGTACAGACGGCGCTATTGGCATTGCTGAATATTGTCTTCCTGATCTGGATTTATTAAAAGCTAAGCTCGCTGAGAAACTGAAGACCGAAGAATCATGTGGATCTCTCCTTCTGCAAGGTGAATAGTTCCAGTCACTTATTTTTTTTCAACTGGATAAGGTGTTCCATTTTTTATTTCTAATTTTTTTCCTGAATGAGCAGGAATTCGATTTCCTGGAAAAATAATTCCGGCCAAATTTAAAGGATCTACGGCGGAAATAATTACCACTTCATCGGCTTTTTCTTTTTTTCGAAATGCACGCAGCGAATCTACGACATAGGGCAACGCAAATTGTTCACCCCTAAAATTTGCCACAAAACGTCCTCCGCGCACCTCGCCACGGTCTTCTAAACGACGCAACACCATTAATAAATCTCGCCAAATTGGCGCTATCGCCTCGCGGGCGATTAAGTCACGAAACACAACCCCATATCGTCTCAACAATAAAAGTGCAATTTTTTCAAGTCGCAAGGAAGGGTCTTCTACATTATTTCGCACAATCAAAGACCATCGGCCAGCGCTATAACGAGGCCGGCCAAATTGGCGCCGACCCTGTCCTTGGCGTCTTTTAGGGTTAATTAGCGCACGCAAATTATCAAAACTATCTGCCGTCACCAATCCTGCAGCCACCAGCTCCCATAAACCATTTTCTATTTCAGTCGGTAAACCGCCTATTCCACGGGTAATATCGGAAAAAAACGCAGCACCTTTTTTTTGCAAATAATCCAATATTTTTTTTGCAGTTGTGCTCAAATTAATTTTTTCTTCGCCTAATTTTTCCTTAACCAAATTTAGCCAATCATTATCCTCACGAATAAAAAAAGTGATGGGAGCAATTTTGCTGGGAACAACACGTGCATCTTCTGTCGTAAGCGCAGGATGAGCAGAAATTCGGCCCCAACTGATTACGCCCGTTAAACATAAGTGATCTAACAACGCTGAATCAAAATCTTTTAACCGTTTTGAGAAAATTTGTTTTTCCCAAACACTGGCAGGAATTTCAAATCCTTGCAATTGTTTGATTACCTCGATTAATCCAGTTTCACCCTGTAATTGAGTACCCATTGTGATATGCTGCCAGCTCAATAACCATTGCATAAATTCTACGGTAGTGACTGGAGCAATTTCTTGACGTAAGGCGCCCAACGTCAACCGATGTATTCTGGCTAACAATCGTCGTTCACACCATTCGATTATTTCTGAATTTTGTCTTAAAAAATGGCCGCGTAAAATCATGCCGGTGGACTCTAATTTAAGTAGGGCCTGCGCTACTTCAGCTGGGTCTAAAGATAACCATTCACTCAATTCTGCCTGAGTTGTTGGGCCTAAATGTAACAACCACCCTCGAATCATATCCAGCAATACTGAAAAATGATCTAAATGTGTCGGCAAATCACTTAAAAAAAGACTATCCTTTTGCGCTGGTGGATAGATGACAAAAAATTCTTGCAACTTTTCAGTCGCCACCCAAAATGATTTTTCTTTACAAACAATCTTATGTGCTCGTTTCGTTTCTTGCAGTTGGAGCAAAAAATGTTGCGGTAACTGGTGAAAGTCATCTATTTCTTTAGGAAATGCAATTAACGTTTGTAACGCATCGTGACACTCATCTGCGTTACGGACGTCAGGCCAGGCTTGGCTTTTCACCGTCTGGATGGCGGTGGGATCCAAACGGCCAGCTTGTAAAACAGAATCAGGTAATATTCTTCGCATTTCTACCGCACGAGCTCTCCGCTCCTCCAGCGGGGCATCGTCTAAAAATGCATAAGGATTCGCATTAAGAATTTGGTGAGCGAAAGGTGACGGCGTGGGGGTATCGACGGACAAACAAGTAATCTGCCCGTTTAAAATATTCTGTAATAATTCAATTAAACCATCAATATCCAAGGCCTCAGTTAATACATCTTTCATGGTTTCAAAAATTAATGGATGATCTGGCAAAATAATATCTTGGCCCCCTAAGTTATCTTGGCAAGCGGCAGCATCCGGAAAAACAGCGGCTAACAAGTCATCAGATAAAATCCGCATAATGTGCGGAGGCGTTTTTTTTCCGCGTTGAAACCGCAATAAAGCTAATGAACGGGTTGCATTCCAACGCCAACGCGTGGTAAATAATGGCGAAGCTAAGACCGCCTGAATAAGTGCTTCTTTTACCGTATTAGGATGTAGGAAATGAAAAACATCTGCTAATGGAAAACTATGCTGTTCAGCTAAAGAAATATTCAACCCATCATCAGTCGCGGCTGCTTGTAATTCAAAATTAAAAGAGCGACAAAATTTTTTCCTTAACGCCAGTCCCCAAGCTTTATTAATTCGAGCACCAAACGGTGCATGAATAACCAGCTGCATACCACCGCCCTCATCAAAAAATCTTTCAGCAATAATGGTGGTTAGCGTGGGTACAGCGCCTAATATAGCTTGTCCTTGCCGAATATATTCAACTAATTGAATTGCTGCCGATTCATTCACGCAACAATGGCTAACGAGCCAGTTTTGCGCGGTTGAGAGATCAGCATTATTGACAAAATCGCTTAGAGTTTGCCGTAAATTGGAAACGTGTGCTGATAATTCATCCGTTCGAGCAGCCCCTTCTCCACGCCAAAAAGGAACGCTAGGAGGGGCGCCACCCGCATCGGTGACAATGACTCGTCCTTGGGTTTCAATATGTTGAATTTGCCAAGAAGTAGTGCCTAATAAAATAATATCACCACGATTACTCTCTACCGCAAAGTCTTCATCTAAAGTTCCTACCATCACACCATCCGGCTCAGTGATCACTGAAAACAAACCTGTTTCAGGAATGGCGCCGCCATTGGTAATGGCCGTTAGTCTGCTGCCTCTGCGAGCACGGATCATACCATTCACTTGATCTCGGAATAAATAAGCACCGTAACGTCCTCTGGAGCCCGCAATTCCAGAAGACAACATTTCTAAAATTTGATTAAATGTTTCTGATGACAAATCTGCATAAGGAAAAGCAGAACGCACTAAAGCAAATAATTCAACTTCTTTCCATTCTTCTGCCGCGCAGGTTGCAACAATTTGCTGCGCTAAAACATCCAACGGTTGATTGGGAATAATTAAATGATCTAAATCACGTTGTTTAATCGCATGAATTAAAGCAGCGCATTCAAGTAAATCATCTCGGGTAGTCACAAAAAAACGTGCCTTAGAGATTGCGCCACGCCAATGCCCTGCCCGGCCAATCCTTTGCAATGCCACGGAAATTGCACGTGGAGAGCTAATCTGGCAAACCAGGTCGACCGAACCAATATCAATTCCTAGTTCTAGTGAAGCTGTTGCTACCAATGCTTTTAACTCACCGTTTTTAAGTTTATTTTCTGCTGACAATCTAATTTTGCGTGACAAACTACCGTGATGGGCAGCAACATTACCTTCTCCCAAACGTTCCTTTAAACGATGAGCAATCCGCTCAGCGAGACGGCGCGTGTTCACAAAAACCAATGTAGAACGATGGGCTTTAGCCAATCCAGCTAATCGATTATAAATATCTTCCCACATTTCATTGGAAGCGACCGCGCTTAATTCGCCGTTTGGAATTTCAATTGCTAAATCGAGCTGTCGTTCATAACCAATATTGACAATTTCAGGTAAGGGTCTTTTATTACCAGTTAAAAAATGGGCGATTTTTTCAATTGGCTTTTGTGTGGCTGATAATCCAATGCGAACAAACCGTTTTTTACACAACGACTGCAACCTTTCTAAAGACAAGGCAAGATGGGCGCCGCGTTTGCTGTTGGCTAACGCATGTATTTCATCGATAATGACTGTATCTACTTCCGTCAATAGCTGACGACTTTTTTCCGCAGTTAATAATATATAAAGGGATTCGGGGGTGGTGACTAGAATATGGGGTGGATTTTTCAACATCAATTGACGTTCACGCGCCAATGTATCGCCAGTACGTACAGCTATTCGCAATTCTTCCATCTCAAAATCGTTATCTTTGGCTAAGGCCAAAATTTCTTTCAACGGTTCTTGCAGATTTTTATGAATATCATTACTCAGCGCTTTTAAAGGCGAAATGTAAACCACATGAATATGATCAGTTAGCTCTTTAGCGAGAGAGAGTCGAACTAGCCTATCTATACAGGATAAAAAGGCTGCAAATGTTTTCCCAGATCCCGTTGGGGCAGAGATCAATGTAGATTTTCTAGCTACAATAGCTGGCCAACCTTGTTCTTGAGGTTCGGTCGGAGAACCAAATTTACTGACAAACCAACGATAAACTAATGGATGTGCCCAGCTTAAACTTGCAATGGTGGTAATAAAATTAACCTCTCTGGAAATAAAGCTATTTTATCACAGAAACTGGGATTTTAAGTATTTAAAATTGATTCATTTTACTAAGCGCGCTAAAATCAATTCCGCTGATTTCGGCGACATCCGCCTCCTCGCAGGTTTTGATAAATCGGGTCCTGTCAGAGGAGTCGTTTTTCATGCTCGCTGCGCTGCGCGTGAAAAACGACTCCTCTGCCACCCGATGCAAAGTTCGCTGGCGGATGTCGCCGAAATCAGCGGAATTGCTTTTATGCACGCTAAGTTTGAATGAAATTTACTAACACCTTATGATTTTTTACCAGAATGATGCTTAATTCGTTGTACAAAATGCAAGAGTGATTTTTGAATTTCATCGTCTTCTATATCAGAAGCACCGAACAAACTTTTATAATTAAGTAAAACTTGTTGTATTTGTACCTCAATAGCAGTTCCCTCAGTGTTAATTCCCATTCGCTCATTAGCTACCATCAATCCAATCCAGGATAATCTGGCACAAATTTCTAAAATACCTGCAAGTTCATGCTCATTTGATGGCAAAGTAACACAAACTGCATTTCTTTTTACTCGATTAAAAATCAAGTTATATAGAAGCGGCCTAAAACTTGAATTTTCTATTTCACCAATTAGAGCAAAAACTTGGGTTTTTTGGTCGAGATGACGAAAATTATAAATATCAATGAGTGTTTCTAACGTTAACTGACCAGGCGCCGTGCTGAATTCATTACGAAGGCTAGCAAAATTAAAAGAATTTCCATAAATTGGGCCCAAAATTCGCGTACACTCGCCATACTCACCCATCCCGATGACTGTTAGACTTTTATACGTACTGTTTTCCTTTAAAAATTCCAATAACTTTAATGAGTCCAAGGTTGAATTGGCTTTAACGGCAATTTTATAGTTATCAAATTCTGGTTTCTCCATCGTTTTTATCAACTGATTTAAATCGCCAGGAGTTTCTAAAAAATTATGATAGGATGAGATAAGCTTAATGCGTGGAAACGAGGTTTTTATTTTTTTTAAAAAATCATCAGAAATGTCAAATTCTAAATCAAAATAATCCGGCGATAATTCACAGAGCTTTTGGATGATTTGGAGCCGCTCCACTTCACTGCCATCGAAATACCCCCCTTGAGATCTTGTACGTAAAGTAAATAGAGTTACCAAGTCAATTTCTTTGCGCAATTTCCGCAAAATTTCTATATCCAATGATTCCCAATAATCCAAACGCAATTCTACCGCGTCGGCCTTCTCAGCGAGAGCAAGTTGCTGTTTAGCCTGAAGGTAATTTTTAGCGTTTACAACGGCAACAAGCATAGGAATCTCCCTGACTAACTTGACAAACAAATCTATAATAATTTAGCATTTCTGGTGGATTTAGAAAAGGATAAGCCTTTGAGATATACTATTTATGCTATCGGTGATGCACTTATCGATCTTGAATTTGAAGTCACAGATCAACAACTGAAGTCTTTGAACATTAAGAAAGGTGAAACAACCTATTTAGACGACTCAAAATTACAACACTTAATGGCCTCATTGCCCACCCCCCCCAAAGTTAGGGCAAGTGGCGGCTCTGTTTCAAATACTATTATGACCATTCAACTTCTTGGAGCCAATAACTTTTCCAGCAATTATTACTGTGGAATAGTTGCCGATGATGAGGACGGTGAATTTATTTTTCAAGATTTTAACCTAAAAAATATTGATACCAATCTAGCAAAAATTAATCGCCAACCTGGCATCACTGGCAAATGTATTGTTTTATTAACCCCTGATGGCGAGCGCTCTCTTTGTACCTATAAAGGAATATGCGCCAATCTTTCTACAAACGAACTCAATCTCCAAGCGTTACGTAATTCTGAGTTTCTTTACACAGAAGGATTTCTGGTTACCTGTCCTGCTACTTTTTTAGTGGCAAAAGCAGCGCATCGCCTGGCAAAACAAGAAGGGAAAAAACGTGTTCTAGGTTTATCTGATCCTAATATCGTTCAGCAATATAAAAACAACTTCTTGCAGTTAATGGAAGATCCAGTTGATCTTTTATTTTGCAATGAAAAAGAAGCCTATCTATTTTGCGATACCTTTGACTTTGAACTGGTCAAGAAGATTCTCCCACAGTTTACCAAAACTTTCGCTATCACTTTAGATGCTCGAGGCTCTGTGGTGTTCGATGGAAATGCGATTCATCATGCCCAAGCCAGACCGGTTAAAATGCAAAATTCTTTAGGAGCTGGTGACGCTTTTGCCGGCGCTTTTTTGTATGCTCTCAGCGCAGGCTATTCTTTTCCTAAGGCCAATGAATTAGCTAATTTAGTTGCTGGACGAGTGGTTACAAAGTACGGCCCCAAAATTAATAAAAACGATGCGGCGGAAATACTGGAAGAATGGCACTCGCTACCCCATATCAAAAGCTAAAGACTCTAGACTTTTCAACTTGTAACGTTTAGAATTTAGACTGGATTATGGCTTACTATAAGGATATGAAATGAAAAAATTAAAACTTACTATTTGTTCTGCATTAATACTAAATACCTCTTGGTGTTTTGCTGCCACTTTAAACTCGATGCCTCAAGATTTAATAAGCCAAGCGTTTGTTGGCAAGACAATGATTACTATCACCTCTATTTTAGGTGATAATAATCAGTCACTCGTTAACAAACTTACTTTTTATATAGACACGCAAGGAAAAATATTTGGTAAACTAGATACTCCAGTAACTAACAGCCCTCAAAATGATCAAGGGTCCTATGCGATAAAGACTGATGGCTCGTTATGTATGACTTGGCAACACTGGAACAATGGTCAAGAGTGGTGTGCTAACATTTTTGAAACTGCCAACAGTTACCTTTTTGTAGATACCAATAACAACTTCCACACCGCGGTGATGAAAAATAATATCAGTTCTGGTAATCAGGTTTGAAGTAAATGCTGCGGTTGCAAATAATCTTTGAAAATCACATTAATGATTTTTTGTGCAGGGATCGCTTGGTTTAAAACGTAAAAATGCATGTGATGAAATCCATTGCCTCTTAGATTTTTACATAATTCGAGCAATATTTCTGTCATTTCCTCAGCTTTCTTTGCATCACTGCCCCGAAAGTCCAGACGCTTTTGCATCCATGAGGGAATTTCTGTACCACAGGATTCCGCTAAATGTAAGAGCTTCTGATATTCATCGATCAAAATTACGCCTGGAATGATCGGCACATTAATTTTCAATTTTGCACATCGATCGACAAAACGAAAATACGCATCGGTATTAAAAAAAAATTGCGTGATAATAGAATTAGCCCCAGCTTCAATCTTTTGCTTTAAGTGCAAAAGATCTGCTTCCGGGCTAGCAGCTTCAGGATGAAATTCAGGATAGGCAGCCACGGTAATATGAAAAAAATCACCAGTCAACTGACGAATTTTTTTAATTAAATCGACGGCATACTTATACTCTGGCGTCTGTGTAAATTGGCTATTAGGAAAGTCCCCTCTAATAACAATTAAACGCTTAATATTCAAGTTCCGATAAATTTCAAGTATGTTTTTTAAACGTGGCTCAGTCATCATCACTGAAGAGAGATGGGGAACAATCGGAAATTGATGACAGACCAATTGTTCCACCAGTTTTACGGTATTAGTTTGCGATGAACCATTCGCGCCAAAAGTTACCGAAAAAAAAAGCGGATGCAGCTTATTAAGTTCGTGGCAAGTTTCTTGCAAAGTTATGAAATTTTCTATTTTTTTTGGCGGGAAAATTTCAAAGCTGTACATCTACACCTCGGGTAATATGCAGTCGGAGCAATTGAGCAGCGCGTACCATATTAGTTAAGGCTGGCTCTACTTCACGCCAACTGCGTGTTTTTAACCCGCAATCTGGATTAACCCACAATTGGTTAACTGGAATATATTTTAGAATTTTTTTCAGTCGATCCAAAATTTCTTCACAGCTTGGAACCCGAGGGGAATGGATGTCATAAACGCCAGGCCCAATCTCATTGGGATACGAGAATTTTTCAAATGCACTTAATAATTCAAATTCTGATCGATAACTTTCAATGGTGATCACATCAGCATCTAAACTGGCAATTGCCTGAATGATGTCATTGAATTCAGAATAACACATATGCGTATGAATTTGCGTTTCATCTGCGACCCCGCTGGACGCCACTCGAAAACAAAAAACCGCCCAAGCTAAATAAGTTTGCCAGTCCTGTTTACGTAATGGCAAAGATTCGCGGAAAGCCGGCTCATCAATTTGAATAATTTTAATGCCAGATTTTTCCAAATCCTGCACTTCATCTCTAATCGCCAAAGCGATTTGTAAAGCCGTTTCTGATAAAGGTTTGTCATCGCGCACGAATGACCAAGCAAGAATTGTCACCGGCCCGGTTAACATACCCTTTACTGGACGCGAGGTTAACGATTGAGCGTAGTTAATCCATTCGGTAGTCATCGGCTGAGGGCGAGATACATCACCAAAAATAATCGGTGGTTTCACGCATCGAGAACCATAACTTTGCACCCATCCATGTTCGGTGAAAGCAAAACCACTCAACAATTCGCCAAAATATTCCACCATGTCATTGCGTTCCGCTTCACCGTGGACTAATACATCTAGACCTAACTGTTCTTGTTTTAATATAATTTCAGCAATATGTGCACGGATCGCTTGTTGATAAGCGCCTTTTTCCATCTTCCCTGCCAGAACAGCCTGTCTAGTTTTGCGAATTTCTTTGGTTTGTGGAAATGAGCCAATGGTTGTGGTTGGAAAATTAGGTAAATTCAAAACCTGCCGCTGACGCTCGGCCCGAATGGGATAAATGTTTTGTCTTTTCGCCATGTCTTGAGTTAAATTCTTAACGCGATCTCCAACTGCGGGTTGATGAATGCGTGAAGAATGCTGTCGACTTAACCAAGCCGCTTGATTTTCCTCCAGCTGCAATTGATATTTATCTTGACCTTCATTCAAGATATTTTTTAATAACGCAATTTCATTTATTTTTTGTTTGCCAAAAGCAAGCCAATTTTTTAATTCTGCATCTAAGTGGTGTTCATTGTTTAAATCAACCGGCACATGCAGCAATGAACAGCTGCTACCAATCCAAAGCTTATCACCGTGAGCTTCTTTAGCCTTATTCAAGGTTTGCAAAGATTGTCCTAGGTCAGCTCTCCAAATGTTACGCCCATTAATTATTCCTAAAGACAAAATGCGATCCTTAGACAGCTCGTTTAAAACTTTATCTAAAGAACCTTGAGCGGTTAAATCAATATGCAACCCATGGACGGGCAGCGCACGAATGACATTTAAATTTTCATCGATTGCACTAAAATAAGTAGTCAATAAACATTGCAGTCCATTCCACTTGATATTTTTATAGATCTCTAAAAAGGCTTGCTGCCATTCGTGAGAAAGATCTAAACCCAAAATAGGCTCGTCGATTTGCACCCAAGAGACATTATTTTTGCGTAGTTGCGTCAATAAAGCCTGATAAGCAGGGAGTAGCTTTTCAAGCAGGGCCAACTTGTCAAAACTTCCTCCTTTGGCTTTACCTAACCAAAGTAGAGTTAAGGGGCCCAACAAAACCGGTTTAACAGAATAATTTAATTTTTGAGCTTGTTGGATAGTCTGCAGATAAAAATCCGCATGCAAAGTAAAATTTTGATTACGCGTAAATTCTGGGACGATATAATGGTAGTTGGTGTTAAACCATTTGGTCATTTCACACGCCGTGGTTTCTAATCCGCCTGGCGCTTGACCTCGAGCCATACAATATAAAGTGTTAATGTCGGTTTGTTTTTGAATTTGCCGAAATCGTTCTGGAATCAAATCAAATAAAGCACAAGTATCTAAAACATGATCATACCCACTATAAAAAGTGTCAACGTTAATAAAATCTAAACCGGCTTCTGCTTGAACTTGCCAATTATATTTTTGAATATTAAGTATCGCTTCATTTAATTGTTCAAGTTTAATTTCTTCTCGCCAATAGGCTTCGAGAAAAGTTTTCAATTGTCGGCTGGCGCCGATTCGGGATGAACCTAAAATATGCGCTTTGATCATACGAAACCCCCACATTAGGCAAAAAAAAACCACCTCGACTAAAGCGTAGGTGGTTTTTTGTATCGCTTTAGCCAAATTTGTAAAGCGCTTGCAAGCTGGAGCTCAAATTAGCGCTATCATTTGATCTTAACTTATTAATCTGTAAACCGCAATAGGCAATTGCATAATACCCATCACTAAAATTATGGTTATTGTGATATACTATTAAAAAAAACTAATATGGAGGTTTTATGAAAATGTCTCTTACCACTACATCTCTTTCTTATGCAACCAAAATAGCCACGATACTGGGTGAGGACAAAGAAGAAAAATCCAAGAGCCTATCACAAGAATGTGAATTCAAATCAGCAGATCAACTTATCAACACTTTGCAGCAAGTAACCTCGCTACTAAAAGCTTTAGAACTCGACCCTAATGAGATCAAAATCGAGAAAACAGAGGAGTCCTCACCTCTGAATAATTTTAAGAAAGCAATTGAGGTTTTAAAAAAAAATAGACCGCAACTCGAAGACATTTCATTGCAGGTTGAAGTGGGTGAATTTTTAAAAAAACGAAGCCTTTCCTTTCTGGAAACTAATTATAAAAAAATCGGAATTACTGACTCCATACCCTACAACAAACTTGCTAATTTCTTTACTCTCTTTTGTCATCCTGAAAGTTTAGCCGCTTTTTTAGAGTTAACTCCTACACAATCAATAAATATGCAGAGTGGTATAAGAAATTTCATGAAATTGCATTTTCTTACACTTGATTTAATGTTATTTAGACTGGAACCCACTTTTTCCTCTTACGCAGATGAAATTCCAAAAAATGCCCGTGAAATTGCGAAAAGAGATAGCACTCTTTTGATAGATAAACTCAATGACGAAAAAAACTATGCTCAAACAACCATGACATTTGCGCAATTTATAGCAGCAGTTTTTAAAGGAACAGAAATACCTGCAGATTGGAAGCGTAACAATGAACAAAGAATCAAATGCCAAGAGGTTGAAGAGTTAGTGTTTCGTCAATTAGACATAGAAGTATCGTCATCTATTTTTAATTTGGTACAGTTTCAAAATTCCGACAGTGAGGTTCTTTTTAAAAAACTGGAGATAACGCTTAACGAATATCTGCTTTTTTTGAATCAAAATCTAGGCAATGGCATTCTAACTTTAAAGGAAAAAGACGATGCCCATATACCCAGGGTTGCTGAATTAATAAAAGAATGTCAAAACCATCAAACCCTATTTAAAAAGCTTAATTCAAGAGGCGAAAGCGCCAATACAGTTAAGCAATTTATAGCAAGAATACAGTCAATTCCTTCTTTAAAACAGGATACGTCTCTGTCTCTTTTATCAACCACAATAGATATAGGCACACATACACCACCACCCCCGCTCTATACAACTCATCCCGAATTACAAGGTTATAAACAATCTACCTTTACTCCGACTGAGACGACAGCGACTGAACCCGTTGCTGAGCAAACTCAAGAAACTAATTTGCCAATTTCGACAACACCTCCGGAGTTAACGGGTAGGATAAAAATTCTCGCTGGTCTGCAAAAACAATCAACTGCAACGCCGGGAGAAAATAATGAAGTAACAGCAGGGCCCATAAAACTGTTGACGGCCGGTCAGGTGCAATTACGCAATGTCAATCAGACTCCAAACTTTAAACCAAAAAAAACTAATCCAAATTCACCCTTAACACCGATTAAATTACGCAAGGCTAGCGTCATTAACCCTACAACCCCCAAACCCGCAGAAATTCCAAAAACTGATTCAGACAAACCATTAACACCTCATCAAATAGCCAAAAAAAGAGAAGAAGACGCGAAGAAAACACAAGAAGCAGAACAAGGAAGATTTAGTAAGACTCCAGCCGGAAGAAAAAGTATTGTGGGCAGTAGTAGCGTTACAAATCCAGGCTTATTTCACTCGCAGTCAACCAGAGCTTTACCAACAACACCAAAAGCGTCAACGACTCCTAATCCACTGGTAAGATCTAATACCGTTGTGCAGAATAAAGGGGACTCTAGTTTATTCCCAACCGTTGCACCTAAAGTTGAAGAGGATTCAAATTTATCGAGTTCAAGTAGTTCGAGCAGTTCGAGCAGTTCGAACTTATCATCTTCATCTTCATCTTAAATCGGAGAATAAGTTTTAGCTAAAATAAAAACTTCTTTCTACGGCGAAATGAGGGGTTTTAAAAAAAATGATAAACATCTGCTTCAGTTTCGTTAGCGCTAGTCTCTTTTGTCGGAGTTCCAGAATTAATACTTCCATTGGTACCAGTGGTATCAGTTTGACAACAGCAACAAAAAACAGATAACCACATTGATTCACGGCGCGATGCTGGTTGAAAACTTGCGCTGATTCTGCGATGTGTACGCACAACTGAAGAAGACGTTGTTCTGGCAGACTCCAGAACGGTTGGAAGTATGGGCGTTTCAGAAGAGTTTGATAATGTGCTACTAACCGATCCCGCGGAAGACTGAGACGCTGTCGAAGTGGTCGCTGCAACTCGCTTACTCGGTGATGGCGGGAGAGATGAGGTTGAAACGCCTGACCGAGATAAGTAATCATTAACTGAATAAATAGCTGTATCAATTTCTTCCCTTAAAGTTTCGATTTCTGCGGTAATCCGTTGTATTTTTTCATCAGGTTGCCACTTCTTTAAGGAGTTTTCGTTAGCGGTTAACTCACCCTTATTAGTCTCCAACTTCTTTTTTATTTTCTTATATTCTTCTTCATAAAGTTTATGACGTTCATCAGACTGTGTAGAGGAGCTGAATTCTTCCGAACAATAACCATCTAGTAAGATAGTAAAATTAAGGCACTTATTATTTAATTCCCTTATCATTTTGGAAAAAAACAAATAAAAATCCTCCCACCCCTTATCAATCGAAAATCTTTTACGCGGCAGTTTTTTTAAAATCGAATCTAATAAAGATTCAAGAAACGCGTCTTGTCCAATAGTACTTTTTTCTCTAACCACAAAAGATCGGCTGCCTAACAATGTTGGGGTAGGCGCTCGGTGAAACGCATTGGACATTGACTCAATTTTTTGGGTTTGCTCTTGTATTTCCATAAATTGCGCAGCCGATTGATCTATTTGCTTTTTAATATCAGCTTGAGCATTTTTAATTTCATTTTGAATTTTCGACACAGTATCATCTGCTTTTATATCAATTGAAGTCGCAAGAAAATTTTTCCACGCCGTGAGATCAATTGAAATCTTCTCCTCAATCTTGGTTTTAAATCCTTGTTCATACAACTTGACTTCTAGAAGACGTGCCTTAAGTTTTTCTGCTACTTGCTGTAATCTTTTAAGTTCAACGTCATCCATTTGGCTAATATTTTTTTTAATTTTCAGTTTGGCCTGAACTCCCTTCTGCTCAAAAAAATAGTTCAATTTTTTAACGTGATACCATTCATAAACAACAGAATAACTATGCTGTAAATAATTCAATTTATTCATAACATAAGCAAATAATAAAACTATATCCAAAATAAGCCCAGTTAGCTCCGGATTTAACTGATATTTTTTGGTACTCTCTGTATTTTCCAATAAAAATAAACCCATCTGCGAATGGAATTCAGCCTTACATTTTTGTCTATAGTCATCAGAGTTTTCACAGAAAACAGCTGGTTCGCATAATATTTTTTCACGATCTAATTTATTAAAGGAAACACGCAGTGCTTTTGATAATGAAAAAAATTGCTCCGCAGTATATCCTTTTTCGAATAGTTTTTCTAATTTAGAAATTAATTCTTCCCGATAGTTCAATGAACCTTTCTTTTCTGCACCCCCTCCTAAAATCACTCGATCCAATAATTTCTTTATCTCCAATAAACTGTCTTTTATTTCATTAGCTTTCTCCAAAGGTAATGAATGTTTCTTTTCAGGGCTCGCCGGTACGTTAGAAGGTGCTGAAGAAGTTAGAATTGATGGTTTCATGTATACATTCCCTATTTATTTTTTGAATACAAAGTCCTATCGTTTCAATTTAACACAATCCATTATCCATAACAATTCCAACTAGACTTTTAGTTACAAATCTAGCTATGATAGCAAAATTTAAAATCTGATAATAAAATAGGGAATCCCAGATGCGCGCAAACAGTCGTTTTATCACCGCCGTTTTTTTTATTCTTATCCCCTTTCTAAAAAACGCACCTACAGCTGAAAGAAGACTAATCATAAAAAAATTGGTTCATCGATCGCAACTAGACGCTGAAAATCCTCAATCCCCATTTCAACCCTCAGTAGGAAAATTAGCTTATCAAGACGTTTTATTTCGCAAAGAAAATTTGTTGAGACTATACAAATATACTGAATCAGAAATTTTGGCAAAACTGACCGAAGAACATCTTTATCTAACCGCCGACTTTGTCGATTTTAAAATTAAAGACGAATTTAAACGACACTGCTTCGATGAGATCCGAAAAGCAATGCCAGATAAAAAATTAACGATAGATGATTATATCCAAGATCATGAAATAAAAGATAGAAAATTGAATAACAAAGAAGATTTTAATCGATGCTGTCTCGATGCGTATCATTTAGCGTCAAATTTGGAGATGTTTTTTAAAGAAATTTTTATCGACCCACTAGACAAATATTATTCACAATACAAGATGAGCGAAGCCATCCACTTACACTACGTTCAGATTATTAATCCTTTAAAAAACTATATTATGAGTCAAGCTGAACAATCCAAAAATGATCCGATAACCACAGAAATCGTTCAATCTTTTTTTATCCTGTTTGATTCTTCTTTTTCGCAGTTTAAATCTATTCCTCCTCTCGCACTAAAAACCTGCACGGATCAAGTCTGTAATTGGTTATTCATGCTGGTTGAATTTAGTCAAAAAATCTATACGGCTAAATTGAAAAATGAACACCATAATGCGCTTTTGCTGGCATTAAAAGATCTTCGAAATCCGGCCATGGAAATAGGCGAAGAAGTGATCAGTTTTTTTAGTCCATTGTCAGTTGCTCCTGTCTGTGAAATTTTACCCGTGTTTTTCAAATCCTTTCAAACCGATGCCGATAAAATTAGCCTTGAATTAAGCCCTGCTGCGGCTTTAATTATCCGCAACCTGTATCATTTACTTCAATATAAAACACATTCCCAAGCGTTAAAATTAGAAATTAAAAGTCTTGATGAAAAAGCGAAGGCTTTGGACTCCAAAATTGGCGCCTATTCCGAATATTTGAGAGGCACATCACAACTGTTTGAAACAATGACTCGCGAACCCGTAACTGTGACAGCGAAAAAACCGGTTAAAGAAGCAGAAATAGCGCTTAAAACATGGATTGACCCAAGAATTAAAGACCAAGAAAAATTAAGCGCCCTAAAGATAAAAATTGAACAAGCAGAAAAAGGATTGGAACATTTAAACTCTCTAGGTTAGTTAATAAATCCCTCCTGCAAACCGCTCAATAACCTTTTGATTTATTGACTTCATTAAGCAAAGGATGTTGCTTTAGAAAACGCCGGTAATTTTCCAATATTTGCGGGATAGCAGTAGCCGGCTCGGTAACCGAAGCAATGTGCGGGGTTACTCGGATTTTAGGATGGCTCCAAAAAGGGTGGTCGCTAGGTAACGGCTCCTGACGAAATACATCAATGCAAGCCCCAGCCAGTTGAGCTGAATCAAGCGCTTCCAGCAAATCATCTTCTACCAGTTGTTCACCGCGACCCAAATGAATTAAAACCGCCCCTTTAGGTAACTGCTCGAAAGTTTTTTTATTTAGGATGTTTGTGGTCTCAGGGGTTAACGGCAACAGGCAAACCAAAAAATAACTTTTGCTTAAAAAATTGGAATAGGCTGATTTCCCAGCAAAATGTTCTATGTTTTCTAAATTCTTAATGGAATTACTCCATGCATGCACCGGCAAATTAACCTTTTCCAGAAAGTTGAGGGAATATAACCCCAAGTATCCTGCACCCATTACACCAACTGGTTTATCGGTTAGTTGGAAAGGCGGTTCCTTAAACCAGATTTTTTGTTGTTGATTCTCATTCCATACGTCTAAGCGTTTAGCGTAATATAAGACATTTGCCAAGACATAATGAGCAATATCCTTAGCCATATGCGGATCTTTAAGGCGAGTCAATTTTACACCTTCAGGAAAGTCGGGGTCTTTAAGAAATTTATCCACCCCTGCAGCCAAAGAAGCTACAACTTTGAGATTAGGAAATAGTTTAAATAACCCTGGTGGCGGCATCATAGCAAGAATAAATTCTATCTCTTCCGGGTTACCGGTTTGCGGATAGATACGGAGCTCCAGTTCAGGGGCTGCCGCTAGCCACGCTTCACGGCATTGGTCAATAAACCAATGCTGTTTCTTTCTTTCCTCTTCATCTTTCCCATAAACTAGTAATGCCACCATATAAATATCCTGTAAACCGCGGGCGTTAGCCCATGACTTTGCGCAATGGGGGTATCCAAAGGGGGAGAATGCGAATTCTTCCCCTTGGTCGCCGCCCGCGCGAACTTGTTCGAGCGGAGCGAAATATAACAGAGAAAATACCCCGGGCGTCAGCCCGGGGTATTTTATTTTCCGATAGCTCTAGCCGCTAATCAAAACTCATGACCGTGCGACAAGTCATGCCCTGCCATTTGAATTGATTAAGCTGACAAAGATTAATTAAGCACATCATTCCCACCACTTTATATCCTACATTCACAGCCAAGTTGGCGGCGGCTTCCAGAGACCCTCCAGTCGCCAAAATATCATCTACTATCAGTAACTTACTGCCATCGCCGCGCTGCATTTCCAAGCTACTTTCACCATATTCCAAACCGTAATGGATATTTCCAAACACACGAGGCAACTTTCCGGGTTTCCTAATCTTCACAAACCCCTTTTTGTGTTTATAAGCTAGAGCTGAGGCAAAAATAAAGCCGCGGGATTCTATTCCTGCAATTAAATCAAAGGTTTGCCACTCAGGAGTAGAAAATAAGATGCTCATTGCCTCAATGGTTTCGTTAAAATGAGTCTTTAGGAGCGGTGATATATCTTTAAATAGAATACCCGCTTTCGGGAAGTTAGGTATTTCTATCACTAAATCTTTTAAACGATGAAAATCTTGCATGAAAGTGATGATATCTAAAAGAATAGCTATTGACAATATATAAAAAAAAGATGATAATGGGGAAAATTTGTTTAAAAAGAGGAGTTCACATGTCCAAAAACGATACGGTTATAGAAAATAATCGGAAAGAAGACAATAACAAGAAGGCTAATAACACGGCCTCCGCCGTTGCTGCCGAACTGGCTTTTAGAGCATCCTTTTCTTCCTTAGAGCAACGCGCCAAAGAAGAAGCTGCCAAACAACAAGCTGACGCTTATTTATACCAAAAAAAACAAGAAGCAGCTCAAATTACCCCAAAAATTACTCCAGCATATCAGCCTGTTGCGAAAAAACAAGAAGAAGGCAAAAAAGCTGTGAATTCCTCGACTCTTGCCTGGCTTGATTATTTACTGCCAGAGTGGTTACAGCCTCAAGTTGCAAAAATTTATCAACAAGTTTTCGGTCAACCACTGACTTTCTCCCAATTTCATGGGAATAATTCAAACGACGAAAGTAATGTGCAACAAAACCAGGCACCCGCCAGCGCCAATGTTACTGGCGTCAACCCACCAACAACGGTGGCAGGGACTTCTACTACATCTACAGTTACCCCAACTACCAGCACCACCGATACAAGAACTGCTCCAACTCCTACTCGCACAATCAACACGCCATCGACAGTAGACCGTACCACAGACAACAAACATACAAACAAAACTGGCAAATCTTCACAGCCTAGCCGCAATCAAAGACGTCCTGATCTTTCATCTTATAATTTGCCACCATTAACGAAAGCATTTCTTAGCAATGCTAGTAACGAAGACATAGGCTGGGGTCTGTTAGGGAAAACGCTTGATTTCCAAGTGCTCGTACAAAAAAATTCCGATCTCCGTATTTTCTTCGGCTCTCATCCTGGAAAGCTCGATCTCGTTATGTTAGGAGGATTGAAACAGATAAGTTTGCAGGTGAACAATGAAAACCGTATAACAAATGTTCAAATAACACAAATCAGGTTTCTTGCCCCAACAGACGATAACAGCCCTTCCCACGGCCTGTAAATTAACCTGGCAGCAATTGTGACAATCAATTGCTGCCATTTTCTCGTTTACCTCATCAAAAATTTCTCAGCATTTTTTAGATTATAGAAAAAGGAATTTTCAAATGATTTTGTATTTTACCAAAGGCGCTTGTTCTTTAGCGATTCGTATTTTAATTAATGAATTAAACCTTCCTTGCGATTATGTCGCGGTTGATTTACAAACAAAAAAACTAGAAACGGGTGAAGATTACTACCCCATAAATCCGAAAGGTTATGTGCCTGCGCTACAAACTGACGATAAAAAAATAATAACCGAAAATGCCGCGATCCATCTCTACCTGGCGGAAAAGTATCAAAAAAATAATTTATTACCGGCCAATACGGATTTCAATCGCTATCGGATACTAGAATGGCTTATTTTTGTAACCACCGAATTACACAAGGGTTTTGGGCCTCTATTCAATCCAAAAATCAGTCAAGATTTCAAAAATGATATTTTTATCCCTAAGCTTATCAAAGCTTATGCATTGGTCGAAAAAAGTTTAGAAAAAAATAAATTTTTGGCTGGGGCGGAATATACACTACCCGATGGGTATTTGTTTCTAACTTTATTGTGGGCAAAAAAAATGATGCTTGATTTTAATGATTTCCCAAAAATACTAAAATATTATGAAGAAATGAAAGAACGCCCCTCTATTAAAAAATCCTTATCTCAAGAAGGGTTATCGTAATTTTTGTTAAGCGTTGATATCAATCTTGGATCCTGGATAAATGCTGCGCATTTTCCAGGATGACGAGAGCTTTAAAAAACTTCCTGCCTAATCCTTAATGACCAGTGTTACTGCTGCCATTATTTTGATTAATATTTGAATTCGGGTTTTGATTGTTATCTATATTCGCATTTACATTGTTCACGCTGGGGTTCGCGTTTGAGGAAAGAGGTTTATTATTTAAAGAGGTGCTAATTTCTGGGCACTGACAAGAATTCTCTGTTTTATTCTGATGATGCATCCATGTTTTATGTTTGGCTATTCCAATACCCATACCGATAATATCTAAAATAGCTAAAATGAAAACAATGATACCAATAACTTTAGCTAATACAATTCCAGGTCCGGGTTCAGCGCGGGATGACCAAATAATTAATGAAACACTTGTTATCAACACCAACAAAACAAGTGCAAATCCAACATGAAATAGTAACATAAACTAATGCCTCCCTGGCTAATAACAGACTAATCCATCATATCCAAATCTATAAATATTGTCTAGTGCAGCAATACACGTCTCTTACTTAAATAGAGGAGCGGTATTTCCAAAATTTGGGGAGAAAATAACCACATAACCCAACGCCCAGCACACATAAAATTCCTCCCGAAACAATTGAAAAGGTCACTCCGAAAGCTGCGGCGACCAAGCCAGCTTCGGTATCTCCCAATTTGGGTCCGCTTAAATAGCTAATCATTTCAATACCTGCCAATCTTCCCCTAAGTTCAGTTGGAATAGTTTGATTCCATAATGTGCTGCGAAATATACCACTGAGGGCATCCGCTGCTCCTGCGGCTGCTAAAAATATCAAAGCCAGTAAAAAATTAATTTTTAGCAGCAATCCAAATAAAATAATTCCCAGGCCCCAAAAACAGGCGGCGATGGCTATAGCTAAGCCGTGGCGCTTTACCTGATATGTCCAACCGCTGAAAAAAGAAATAATCAAAGTACCTACCGCAGGCATAGAATAGAGGATACCTAAGGTTTTGGCTCCGCCATGCATCGAGGCAATGGCGGGAAACAATGACATTGGCATGCCAAATATCATGGCAATAAAATCCACCAGATAGCTGCCGACTAGCTCTTGCCTTGAAAAGGCATAATGAATACCTTCTTTCAAAGAAAACCAAATGGAGCACCCCTTAATAAAAATAGGTTTTGATACTTCAGATATCAGAACTATGGTTACCATGGCGAAAGCATAGGTAGCAAAATCAATTAAAAAGGTAATGAAAATTCCAAAATGCGCGATTAACAACCCTCCTACAGCAGGACCAATAATCAAGGCGCTGCTAAAAGTAAAATTCCTCAAGGCCGCAACAGTAACAAAATCCTTCTTTTCAACAATCTGTTGAACAATACTTTCAATCGCCGGCCTATGTAACCCATTTACACCTGACATTAACGCCGCCAATAAGAAAATAATCCAAAGAATTGGCATATTTAATAAAGAGTTTCCCGCTAGCAGCAAACATCCCAGAGCTAAAAAAAATTCAGTAATAAGAATCAACTGACGACGCGGGTATCGATCAGCTAGTAACCCCCCTAATAATGCTGTCACCAACAAAGGGAGTAATTGAAATAGGCTGACTAAACCAACCCACAAGGTAGAATGGGTTTCTTGATACACTTGATAGGGCAACGCCACTCCAGTAATAGTGGTTCCAATTAATGAGACGAATTGTCCTAGGTACAATAAACGAAAATTGCGGTTAGATTTCAATAACGCTAAATTTACAAAATATTTCATCTTTTTAAAACCTTAGATATGCTAGAAACTTGTGAAAGAATTATATCGGCAATCCCAGTTAATTTGAAGGTAATGCTAAACTATAATTATGAATTCAATTCTTGCCAATGTCCTTATTCTACTTTCCCTGGCCTTACTCATCGGAATTACCTTTAGAGCACTGCACTTACCACAAGTACTGGGGTACTTAGTCATCGGAGCTATTGTTGGACCTCACGGCCTAGGATGGGTGCGCAATGTCGAAGCCGCCCACCAATTAGCAGGATTTGGCATCGTTTTTCTGATGTTTACCGTAGGGCTTGAATTCTCTTTTGCTAAAATGCGTGCCTTGCACAAGGCGGTTATCCTTTTAGGTGGCCTACAGGTTATTCTTTGTTCCGTTATTGGTCTAGCGTTGGGCTTCATCCTCCACCTATCTTGGTATATTGGGCTAATTGTTGGAGGCATTTTATCAATGTCTTCCACCGCCATTACCGTTAAACAATTAAAGGACCAATTTGAACTCAATAATCCGCATGGGCGTAACGCCGTTGGTATCCTACTATTTCAAGATTTAGCCGTAATCCCATTTTTTATTTTAATTGGAAGCTTAGGGGTGGTTGCTGCGCAACCGAATATCTCCATAACCTTGCTATTTGCAATTTTAAAAGGGGCCGTTGCCTTTGCAGTTATCCTGGCAATAGGACGGTGGCTTTTTAGACCATTGTTTCATCTCATTGCCGATACTCACGTTATTGAACTTTTTACCATAGCGGTGCTATTGGTTACATTAGCATCCGCTTGGCTTACCGAAAAACTCGGACTTTCTTTTGCACTGGGTGGTTTTTTAGCTGGAATGATGTTGAGTGAAACACAATTTCGTCATCAAATTGAAGTAGAAATAAGACCTTTTCGCGATGTGCTTTTAGCTTTGTTTTTTATAACCATTGGTATGCTCTTGAATATTTCAAGTTGGCAAACATATTGGCAATGGATATTATTATTGTTTATTGGAACAATGATGGTGAAAGGTTTCATCATTGGCATAATGAGCCGTCTTTTGGGAGATAATAATCAGACTGCTGTTCGCACCTCTTTAGTTTTGGTGCAAGGAGGCGAATTTGGCTTTGCATTGCTTACCTTAAGTCTTACCAATAAACTATTCCCCGCTGGTTTTGGTCAAACCATTTTGGGTACTTTATTATTGAGTTTTGCCATTGGTCCTATACTTATTGCTTATAATCGAAAAATCGCTGAATTTATTTTTCCTACAAAAAAAATTACCGCAGAGCCCGCGGAAGAGTTCAATAAAAAAATGTATCCCACTGAAGAACATGTGATCTTATGTGGTTATGGTCGAATAGGTCAAAATATTGCTTCTTTATTAGAACAACAAAAAGTACCTTATTTAGCATTGGATTTGGATCCAGCTTATATTCAAGAAGCGGATTTAGCAGGGGTTCCTGCACTGTATGCAGATGCTACACACCCACAAATTTTAGAAAAAGCTGGAATTCATAACGCTAAAGCATTAGTGATTGGTTTTAATGATCCTCATTCTGCTATAAAAGTTCTTCAGCATGTGAAAAATCTAAACCCTAAGTTACCGACAATTGTTCGATGTCGAAATGAAATAGAATTAACCCAATTGCAAGCGCACGGAGCAACACAAATTGTAGTGGAAGATCACGAAGAAAGTCTCATGTTAACTTATCATCTATTGTGCTCACTACATTTTTCCCATAAAAAAATAAATAATTTTCTAGAAAGAATTCGACATCATCATTACGATATATTGCGCCAAGTATTTCCTGGTTCTTTAACGGCAAATTTAAGTGCGGAAGGATTTCCCATTCATCAGATGCGCTCTGTCATCATTTTAAAGGATTCTGATTTGGTAGATATCACCCTGAATGAGCTATCTAATCGATTTTCGGATATCAAAATTGTTTCCTTACGAAGAGGCAATAAACATTTTCCAAATCCCGATAAGAACCTTCAATTGCAAGCTGAAGATATCTTAATCTTATATGGAACAGCAGAAAATTTAGAAAACGCCGAGCAATTTTTTTAATTATGGAAATTCCCGTTTGTATAGAAACCAAAACTGCTATAAAATGTATCTAGAATTTTTGTCTTTTTGAGGACTATTAATGGCTAAAAAAATTGGCATCATCGGCGCAATGGCAGAAGAAATTAATTTTTTGCAAAAAGATTTAAAAAATGCAAAGAAAACCACCATTGCCAACAGAGCATATTTTGAAGGTCAACTCTATGGAACAGAAGCTGTATTAGTATTCTCCCGGTGGGGGAAAGTAGCATCCGCTTCAACTGCAACCACTTTAATTGCAAAATACAGAGTTGATCAAATTGTTTTTGTTGGTTGTGCCGGCGCAGTTGATCCACGTTTAAAAATTGGTGATATCGTGATTGCTGACCAATTAATTCAACATGACTTAGACCCGCGACCCCTATTTCCTTTACACACCATTCCTCTCTTAAATATATCGTCTATTTTTCCCGATCCTGAATCAGTGATAAAATTGACTAAGGCCGCTAATACCTTTATTAACGATGATTTTCAGCATGTACCAGCAACAATTTTAAATCAATTTGATATTAAAATCCCTAAAATTTACCAAGGAATCATTGCCAGCGGAGATCAATTTATTTCTAGTCCAAGTGTTCAAGAAAAATTAAGGCAAGAAATTCCGAATTTACTTTGTGTGGAAATGGAAGGAGCCGCTGTTGGACAAGTTTGTTTTGAACACAATATCCCTTTTGCGCTTTTTAGAACTATTTCAGACAATGCTGACCATCATGCTGCCATCAATTTTCAAGCATTTATTGATCAAATCGTTAGTTGTTATACGAAGGGTATTATACAACACTATCTGACATGCCTTCGACTTAACAATTAAATGGCTTATCTTTATTTTCGGCTGACCACTTTAACCATTTCGCCGTCAATGAAATAAATTCACTTATCGACAATTTGCCAAATAACGCATCACAACCTTCAGCCAAACCTTTAGACTTAGCGAGCTCAACCAACGAAGTGAGCATTAAAATAGGCACATGGCCGCCATAAATAGACTCGTAAGCGCGCACAGCTCTAGATATGCAAAAACCTTCTCCATCAGGCAACTCAAAATCCAGGAGTATTAGGTCAAACTGATTAGGAGAAAGGTAATTAAAGTGGTTAAGCGCGTGACGGACAGTAGTAGCCGATATAACCCGACAATTTAAAGATTTCAAACTATTATCGTAAAGTTTGTTAATTACCGGGTTGTCTTCCACCAATAAGACGGTTGGCGACCGTTGATTCGCATTCCTTATTTTTTTGGGCATAACGGCGTGATGATTCATTGAGCCACTCCCTGCTATAAAGCTTTTCCTAAGACTATGTAAACAGACCCTAATGTCCATTCATGGGTTCTCATCAGTCAAAAAATAGTATTTATTTTTAGGTCAAATTCTGATAGAATCTCACAGACAATCTATTTGCCATGCGAGAACTTTACGCCCTGATGCATAGCTTGTCAAGACTATGTCATGGGCATAAACCACTAGAAACAACGATATGAAAGATACAAACTTACAAACTAATCCTCGATATTTATGGTTTTTAACAACTTGTTTTTCGATGGTTATTACCCTAGCTAATTGGTTTGACCCTCGTCTTGTCAGCGTATTTGGTCTGGTAACGGATGCTGGAACCTTAATTTTCCCGCTTACTTTTTTATTGTCTGACCTCATTACCGAAGTTTATGGCTATAAACAAGCCCGAAGGGCGATATGGTGCGGTTTCTTATTTAATGCACTTTTTTTAGTTTACGGTCAATTGGTCATCCATTTACCAAGCCCATCTTTTCCTACCCAAAATGAACTATTTGATAATATGCTGGCCATTAACACTCGCATCATTATTGCTTCATTTATTAGTTATTTTCTTTCTGAGCCCCTCAATTCCTTGCTCATGGCAAAATTAAAAATAAGATTAAATGGGCGAAAAATGGGGGTTCGATTTCTCGCTTCCACCTTTGTTGCCTCCGGGATTGACAGTTTTATTTTTAGTTTTATCGCTTTTTCTGGAACCATGAGCTCAGCCAACTTGATTGAATTAATTTTAACGATGTGGCTGATCAAAGTTGCAATTGAAGCGTTAGGCTTACCTTTTTCAATTCGTCTCGCGCAAACCTTAAAAAGAGCCGAGCAAATAGATATTTACGATCAAAATACCAAATTCAATATTTTTAGTTTAAATGGCGATTACCAACCTACAGAGAATAAATTCCAAACCGTTCAATAATCATGTCTAATATTTATAAAAGCGAAATCGTAAAAAAACACCCCTCTTTGCCTGCTCGAATCATGAAAATGACAACTCCGCATGGAGAGGTTATTACACCAACGTTTATGCCGGTAGGAACCAGAGCGGTGGTGAATTTTATGTTGCCCGATGATTTAGACCGTTGTAATAGTCAAATTATTTTGGGCGGTAACACCTATCATATGTTATGTGCTCCAGGCATAGAAATCATCCAACACTTAGGCGGCATGCATCGTTTTATGGGTTGGCACAAACCCATGTTAACTGACAGCGGCGGATATCAAGTATTGAGCCTATCCAAAAACAGGAAAATTTGTACGATTGATGAAAAAGGCGCGCACTTTAAACACCCCAATACCGGCCAAGTCATTCACCTTACTCCACAAAGCTCAATCGGAACACAAAAAATAATTGGCGCTGATATTATCATGGCTTTTGATGAGTGCACTTCCGATACCGCCAACTATGAATCATCATTAAATTCCATGCAAAGAACGCATCGATGGTTATTAGAATCAAAACAAAGTCACGAGCTTAACCCATACTCGCATTATGGATACCGTCAAGCGCTATTTGGAATTATCCAAGGTAGTATTTTTCGAGAATTAAGAGAGCAATCTGCAAAATTCGTATTAGAAAGCGAAGTTGACGGAATTGCCATTGGAGGAGAGACCATTGGCTTTGATATGAGAAAAACTATTGAAATTATTGATTGGCTCCGCCCCACGTTACCGGAAAATAAAATTCGTTACACAATGGGGGTGGGACTTAATCCTCAAGATTTAATTGACGTGGTAGCCAAGGGGATTGATATATTTGATTGTGTAGCTCCCACGCGCAACGCAAGACATGGGGCACTATATCACGGGCATGCGGTTAAAGATGAAAATTGGATAAAATTTGATAATATGGGCGAAGAAAAAGGCCGGATCTTAATCAAAAAAAGCCAATATGCAAAAGATGAGCGTCCTCTCTTAGAAAACTGTCAATGTTTTACTTGTCAACGTTATTCGCGCGCCTATTTACATTTTTTATTTAAAAGTAATGCCACTGCATTCAGTAATTTAGCGTGTATCCACAATATCCATGTGATGCAGGATGTTTGCTTAAAAATGCAAGCAATTATTTCAACCCAACATGATGAGGTTGTTCGTAAAATTGCCAATAGACAGAATTTGGGATTTCACGTATAATAACGAATTTCGTAATTGGGAACCATTTATGAATGATGCTGCTGAAGCGACTCCTCCACCCCTTGATAATATCAGTTCTGTTCTCCCGCACTCTCAAGAAAATCTTGCCGAAATTACATTAAAAGCTGTCATACTTGCTGTGATAATTACCGCTGTTTTAGGGGCTGCTAATGCTTATTTAGCGCTGAAACTAGGACAAACCATTTCCGCCTCCATCCCTGCTGCTATTATCGCTATGGGCGCTCTGCGCTTCTTTAGAAAACACAATATTTTAGAAAACAACATCGTCCAAACGGCTGCCTCAGCTGGAGAGGGAGTGGCGTGCGCCATCGCCTTTGTGCTCCCCGCTCTTCTGATTACCGGCTACTGGAAATATTTCCACTATTGGGAAACCATGTTGATCACACTGATTGGCGGCATCCTTGGGGTTTTATTTTCTATCCCTTTGCGGCGGATCATGCTTAATTATCCTACCCTTCGGTTCCCAGAGGGCACAGCAATCGGCAATGTGCTAAAGGCGAGCGCTTCAGGGCGAACCAAAATGCAATATTTAGTTAAAGGAGGATTGGTTGGTGGTGGGATTGGTTTATTTCAAACCGGCTTTAAAATACTGGCTGAATATCTTCCGCTGTGGAAATTAAACGGAAACTTTCTTTTTGGAATGACTTTCGGTTTTTCACCAGCATTAATTGCTGCTGGCTTTATTGTCGGTATGCAAGCTTGTGTTAGCATTTTAGTCGGCATCGTTTTGGCATGGGTTATCGGTATTCCTATTTATTCCCATATCTATGGCGTTACCCAACCCGGAAATCTTTACGATATGGCAATGGCATTACGTGCGGATCACATTCGCTTTATCGGCGTCGGCACTATGCTAATGGGCGGTCTATGGACTTTACTGAGTTTAATCAAACCCATTGTAAACAGTCTATCTGCTTCATTCAGTTCATTAAGGGAAGCGCGTAATCAAAAACGTCCTGCGGCTAAATTGGCAAGAGTAGAACGCGATATTCCCATTACTTACGTGGCTTTTGGTACTCTGTTCTTGGCTATTTGTGCTTTCTTCACCTTCATGCATTTTTTTAATATGAGTGGCCTGCCACTTTCAAATACTTTACGCTATGGAATCAGCGGCTTCTCCGTAGTTTATTTGTTGATTATTGGATTTTTGCTTGCTTCTGTCTGCGCCTACCTGGTTGGATTAGTGGGCGTAACCAATAATCCACTTTCTGGACTATTATTGGGATCGGTTTTATTAACTTCCTTAATTCTTTTACCGATTTTTTCACATATTATTCACGTCAACCCCACCGCGATTAAAGCAGTTATTTCCGTCGTTATTATTATTACCACTGTCGTGGCAACCGCGACGGTTATTTCCGGAGAAAACCTCCAGGACCTTAAAGCGGGCCAAATGGTTGGTGCAACCCCCTGGAAACAACAAATTATGCTTTTGGTGGGTGTTATCGTCGCTGCCATCGTAGTAGGCCCCGTATTAGAGTTGCTCTTCAATGCTTACGGAATCTCTGGAATTTTTCCTCATGCCGGTATGCCTCCTGCGCAAATGCTCGCAGCGCCACAAGCCGGCTTAATGGCTGCTGTCGCCCAAGGCGTATTGGGTCACTCTCTTCCTTGGAAGGATATTAGCGTAGGAATTGTTATTGCTATTGTAGCCATCTTCGTAGACGAGTTTTTAAAGAAAAGACAATCTCGACTTCCCATCTTGGCTATTGGTATTGGGATTTATCTTCCTCCTGAGATCACCACAGCGGTGGTTCTGGGCGGTGTAATTAACTATCTTTGCAAAAGAGTGATCGCTCGACGCGCAAAAGGCGAAGGAGCAGGCGAAATTCAATCCAAAATAGATGGGGGCTTTGAGCAAGGCAATTTATTATCTTGCGGCTTAGTGGCAGGAGCGGCTTTAATGGGCGTTATCCTGGCCATACCTTTTGTTCTAAAAGGCAGTTCTGACGCCTTAAGACTAGTTTCTGATAAATTCGTCCCCATTGCAGACGTATTAGGCCTTATCATCATTACTTTACTTTGCGTTTGGTTATACTGGACAACGATTAGAGCCCCAAAAGCGGGTGCATAAGCAATTAACATTCAGGGAAATTAACCGCTAACCCACCCAAAGATGTTTCTTTATAGATATGTTTCATATCTTTTCCGAGGATATTCATCGTCTTGATAACCGTATCAAGGGAAACTTTATGTTGACCATTTTCAGCCAGCGCCAAACAAGCCGCATTAATGGCCTTTATCGCCCCCATTGCATTGCGTTCAATACAAGGAATTTGCACCAAACCTCGGGGAGGATCGCAGGGCAAGCCCAAATTGTGTTCCATCCCTATTTCCGCTGCATTTTCAATTTGCTCCAGAGTTCCTCCTAAAACCGCCGTTAAAGCCCCTGCAGCCATAGAACAGGCTACCCCTACTTCACCCTGGCATCCTACTTCAGCGCCAGAAATAGAGGCTTTTAGCTTGTATAAGATGGCAATTGCCCCAGCTGTTAATAAAAATTCCACAACTTTTTCTGGGCCCGCTCCTTCATAAAAGTTTTTAAAGTACTGCAGAACCGCCGGGATTATACCAGCTGCACCATTGGTAGGAGCAGTCACCACTCGTCCTCCAGCGGCATTCTCTTCATTTACCGCCATGGCATACACATTAATCCAATTCATGACATCAGGATGATTGCGATTCGGCTTACCCAATTGAAGTAACTTCTTATGGATTTTACCCGCCCGCCTTTGTACGTTTAGACCACCCGGTAAAATGCCTTCCATCTCGCAACCTTTATCAATACACGCAGCCATTACATCAGCAATTTCTAATAGCTTAGTTTTTATTTCGTTTTCAGGGCGAAAAAATTTTTCATTGTCCATCATTAGCTGGCTAATGGACAATTGGTTTAACTGGCACAATTTCAAAAGTTCATCGGCGCTGCTAAATAAGTAAGGCGGCAGTTCGGTATCTTGCGGGGGATTTCCAAACTCTTTTTGGGTGACGATAAAACCGCCTCCAACTGAAAAATAGATCTCTGAGAATAAGACCGAGGATGAATCCTGTGGTGTTGAATAAGCCGTTAATTTTAAGGCATTGGTATGCTGCGGCAATCTTTCGGTTCGGCGAAAGATTAAATCTCTTTCCAAAAAAAATGGAATATTTTTTTGATCTAACAATGAAACTTGGTTTTTTTCCTGAACTTTTTCCCAAAATTCTAATATTTTCTCAGGATCAATGTTTTGGGGTTCTTCACCAAACAAGCCTGCAATAATCGCCTTATCGGTACCATGTCCTTTACCCGTCAATGCTAGAGATCCATACAACTCAATGACGATACGAGATACCTGATTAAAAACTCCGTTCTTTTGTAGCTCCAAAAGGAAGGAGCGTGACGCTTTCATGGGACCAACTGTATGCGAACTTGAAGGCCCAATACCAATCTTAAAGATTTCAAAAACACTGATATACATTCTTTACCTCACAATGTTTTAATTTTGAGCTAAAAAAAGCTTATTTACAAGTAAAGTTGCCAATCTTATGGCCAATTTTTTGAAAAAACAACAAAATAGTACTATGGTTACAGTTAGAAGGTCTTTTTAATAAGGAGAAAAAAATTGGCAAATACTAAGTCAAAATCTAAAAACAATCATTCAATTTTATCTCACCCTATAGATACAATTAAATACTGGTACGATGAAGTTCAAATTCTTCCGACTACTTTTAAGAGAAAGGCAAAATTAGAAGTTAATCGTGGGCTGTTAACGATTCGTCGCTTAAAGAATGAATTAAAAACAGCAAATAAAATGAGTCGAAAAAAATGGTCATCCAACCGTTCTACACAAAAAGGTAAAACAGCAATTATTAATAAAATCAAAGCGATTAATGTTCGCTTAAGTAGCGCTAAAAACCAACTTAAGATGGCAAAAACAAAGCAGAAATATTTAAATGCTTTAGAAAAAGCAATTTCGAGCTTTAATAATCTTTTTAGAAAAAAACATGTATCAACTGTGAGAAGTGTTCAGACCAAAAAGAGGCATAATGTAGCTACTCATCCAACTCATCAACTCACTCATCGCAGGCTCGCTGCACGACGCACGATGCGTCAACGAAAACCACATGCCGTACAAAAACAACGTGCCAAGGTTGGGACTAGGGCCAGGAAACAAGCTAAATCGCCACGAATGGGAAGAAAAAGCTTAAAATCCAGCATGAAAACTAGACGTAGAATTTAAATCTCACTCGAAGGTAAAAAAGCCTAACATTCTTTCGGAATGTCAGGCTTTTTTTTTATAAAGCCCTAAGGTGTTGCGGGTGCATTATTGTTATCCCCACCAGCAGGTTGATTGTTGTTGGGTTCGGTGCCAGGAGGGTTCGTATTATTATTATTTTCCGGATTTTGATCATTTTGTTGTTGATTATCCGGGTTGTTTGATGTGTTACCTGGTCCAGTGTTTGAATCTGGTGGGAAACCATTGGGATTTAGGGTTGGATTCATACTGGGATTCACATCCGGATTTGCAGTATTGGGGTTATTGATTTGATTTGAAGAGGTGTTCTCGTCACTGTTTGGACTCGTGTTGGGGTTGGAGTTCTGGTATCCTGTTCCAGGATTTACATTGTTTTCTGGCTGTGCAAATGCACTGCTGAAACCAACAAAGGGGACGGAAACACCGAAAAGCGCTAAAATAGCTAATTTTTTCAAATACTTAGTTTTCATTATCTTACTCCTCTTTAACATGTCTAGGTAATTATAGCACTTTCATTCAAGCTATTGAAAAATATATAAATTTAAACAACAGTCTCTTTAACTTTCTGAATCATTAGACTCGTGGAGAAGCCGTGACGAAAGTCTAGTATTTTGACTTCTCCGCCTTTTTCTAAAACACTTTCTGCACCCGCAATTTCCTCTATCCGGTAGTCGCCACCTTTAACTAAAATGTCCGGTGAAATTTGTCTAATTAAATGTAGCGGCGTATCTTCCTCAAAAGGAACCACCCAATCTACCGAACGCAGTGCAGCTAAAACTCCCATTCTATCGGCCAAGTCGTTAATAGGACGACTGGAACCTTTAAGCCGTCGAACAGAATTATTGCTATTTACCGCAACGATGAGCCTTTTTCCCAAAGATTTAGCTTGTAGAAGATATTGGATATGCCCGGCATGTAGAATATCGAAACAACCATTGGTCATTACGACAGTTTCGCCATGGGCCCTAGCGTCGGCCACTGCTATCATTAATTCCTGCAGGGACAACACCCCTTCAATGACCCCACCTTGCCGTATAACAGCCCGACGTAATTCAGGAACGGTAATGGACGCTGCTCCTAATTTCATCACCACTAATCCAGCAGCGATATTGGCTAAACGCACAGCTTCAGATAAATCACGACCCGCTGCTAGCGTTGCAGCCATTACTCCAATTACGGTGTCTCCAGCTCCAGTCACATCATACACCTCGCGGGCTTTGGCCTTAAAAAGTTGGGCAGGCCCATTCTTTTCAATTAGTGTCATTCCTTCTTTACCACGAGTAATGAGCAATCCACCGAGGTCATATTCTTCAATAATTTTCCTGCCGCGGGCTTCAAGATCTTCTTCACTGTGCCAAGGGCCTACAATCGCTTCAAATTCAGACTTGTTCGGAGTAACCAACGTGGCCCCTCGGTATTGGGAAAAATCTTTGTTTTTAGGATCTACCAAAATAGGTAAATTTCGCTCCTTCGCTAACTTGATTAAATGTAACGAATTAACCAACGCGCCTTTTGCGTAATCTGATAAAACCACGACTTGCGCCCGGTCCAGCTCTTGTTGATAAACCTCAATCAAAGGAGCATCGTTGACCTGCCGAAAAACTTCCTCAAAATCCATTCTTATTAGCTGTTGTTGCTGTCCTATAACGCGCAATTTTGTCACTGTCGGGAATCCTGGAACCGCTAACAGCTCACAGTCAACCCCTTGTTTTCTTAAAGCCACTCGCAGTTGATTAGCCTCCTCATCCTCACCCACCAGTCCCAAAACTGTTACGCTTCCGCCCAGGCTGGCAATGTTTAAAGCAACGTTGGCGGCTCCGCCAGGACGAATTTCGTTTTGTCTTACATGAATTATCGGAACCGGAGCTTCAGGAGAAACACGCGAGGCTTGACCGTACCAATAACGATCCAACATTAGGTCGCCATATACTAAAACTCGTATAGAATTAAAATCTGGAACTTGGCCTTGATCGGGCATGTTAAGAAATACCTAATTGAAACAATACAGTTAAATTTGTCGATTAGTATAATATTTTTCCTGTTTCATTTCCAGCAGTATTAGTTAACCTCAAATTGCTAAATGTACTTTTCGTATTGCAGAGCGCTATAAGAAATATGATAATACAAACACATCTTTGGCTATCTAAATTTAACTTAACAAAATCACAATGAAATTATATGCATTGTTAACCTATGCTATTGTAATCACCCTGGTGTTGTTATACACACCAGTCACCAACGACAGCTATTATTATTGGCAATGGGGACAACATCTGCAATTGTCTTATTATGACGGTCCACCGTTGATTGGTTATGTTCTCCGGCTTTTTTCTTCGATATTTGGTGACTCTAAGTTTTCATTTATCCTATTAAATTTACTCTCATTGTTAATCACTACCTGCTGCCTTTATCAGATTGCTAAACGGTGGTTTAGTCTAAGCGTTGTCTGGTTAAGCATCGGCTTTTGGTTATTAGCGCCAGGGGTGATGCATTACCTTATATTGCAAACAACTTATAATTCATTAATGGTTACTTTCTGGGCGGGAACACTCTATGCATTTATCCAATTAATAGAAACGCGAGCTGTTCGTTGGTATTACTTAACTGCCGTTTGCATGGGGTTATTATTATTAAGTCATTACACTGGAATCTTAATTTGTTTATCACTGATCATTTACTTGTTATACGACCGAAGCAGTTGGCAACTCATTAAAACCTGGCATTTTTATGCAGCGTTATGCGTTTTTATGGTTCTTATCTCGCCGGTCATTATTTGGAACCAGCAACATGACTGGATATCCTTTCAATATCAACTACATCATGGTTTTCATCATACTCATAATAGTATCGCATCTCCTATCCGATATCTTCTGCAAAGCATTTTTAATTATGGCCTCGTTTCTTTAATATATATTTATTTTTTGATGGTTTATTGGAAAGAAATTATCCGGGACAAACGTTTAATGTTGTTATTCCTGCCCAGTGGGATCACCTGGTTATTTTTTTTGATTGGTAGTTTTTTCTCACCCTCCACTCCTTGGTGGAATGCGCCATTTTTTTTCACCACCAGTTTGTTAACGGCCTATTTTGTCGAAAAGACTTTTTGGAGCAAAACTTTGCGGATTCGCCCACTGTTATTATGTTCTTCTGGATTAATAAGTATATTAGTGATTGTCATTATCTCTACACCCTATTTAGAGATCAAACGACACAGCAGCAGAAGAGAAGCAGCTGCTGTGCAACAATTTTTACAACAGCACCCATTACCTACGGTTGAAGGTAATGTTCTCTTCGCTGAAGATCGTTGGTTAGCTTCACTTTTAAGCTATTATTCCCCGAAGCATCCCTTAATATATGTGCCAAGTTTAGATTTTGACAGAGGAGGGCAAAACTATTTATGGTGGCAAGAACACACAACAGAAAAAAAAGTGGTTAATGTTTGGTACATTACTACCCAACCCGCTCTAGAAAATTTAAATATTCTTAAAGGTTGCAACCATATCCCCAACAAAATTTTAATGAATTCAGATTGGCAATTTTTTATCTATCAATGTCACTTATAATCTGTCGATAGAAAAATTTAAATCTTATTCCTTCAAAAAACTTTGCACTTTTTCTTGGCAGAGTATTTCGGTTAGTTGTTGTAATTCTTTTACACTCTGAGACAACCAAGCAATGTCTTCTTCGCTGATTGTATATGTTTTTTTATAACGAGCACCGACATAAGCTTCACACAGTTTAGTAAATCGTTTTCTTTTCTCAACATGATTCTGTGGAAAAATTTTAATTAAGCGTTGATCCACAATATTAGTTAATCTTCTTAAGGTATCTAAATCATGTGTTTTGGGTCTATAGCGAGTAAAAACCAATAACAAAGTGGTATAAAGTTGTTCTGTGGCTTGATGTAATAAAAAAGCAGCTTCATTGTAGTCTTTATTGTTTAAATAAAATCCAAAACCCTTGAAAAATTTTTTTGCTTTAGAAAACCAATATTCAAAATCTTCTGCTGCCAATTGATAACGTTCATTGTTAGTTAGCTCTCTGGGTTCATTTAATTTCCATTTGCCAGAGTCATACAGCACAATTCCTTCTTTTTTGATATCGGAAAAAAAATATTGTGCTTTCTCTAAATGGCGATTGATATATTCAATATCATGTACAATCGGCGAGACTGGAGTTCTGATCTCGCGCAAATTTCCCGTGTCCTCAATAATGTCAGCCTCTAGGTCATGTTGGTGATGGATACTGCGGTTATTGATCACAATCAACAAATCATAATCGCTCTGATATTGAAAATGTACTCCGTCTTCGACATATTCTTCTTCCACCCAGTTACCTTTAGCATAACTGCCATACAAAATAATTATTTCAATATCCGGATATTGCCGAATGGTCTGCACAATTTTATGCAGTTCTCGCTGCTTTATGGTGGGCAGAAATTCTATGCTCGTTTTCATACAATCACTTAAAAATATTTCATGGCTTTCATGTCGTCCCTATGTCCCTCAATATATCTAATGCATAAAATAATAAAAATTAATTATTATGTCAATACCGCAGTTAAAATAAATTGAATTCTTTTGAATCATTTGGCTCTGATTCGAATTTTCCTAACCAATAACATAATAAAGATGCGGGAATTTTCATAAAACGAGTTTTCGGTAAATCCTGATTTTCAAAGGGACCAAAATCAGTAATAGATTGAGTAACAATATAGGCACGTTCAGGAGAATATTTTTTGCATAACTTCATAAGTCCAGGAAAATCTCTGGGGCGAGTATGTTTATTTCTATATTTTATTTCAAAAGGAATAATTGTATTATTCCCTTGTATTGTTACCAGATCTACTTCATGATTTTTCTCATCTTGCCAGTAACTTAAGCGTGAACCAGGCTCAGAATGAGAAAAAAGATGTTTAAAAACTGCTGTTTCAACAATCTTTCCCATAGCTGCTGGACTATTTAATACACTTTTCCCCATTAATAAAACCGAAGGTGCTATAGCAGAGTCTGCCAAATAAATTTTAAATTTGGCGCGTAATACATCTTTCCCATAACCAAATTTTGGTAAACGATAAATTAAATGAGTCGCTTCTAATAACTCTATAAAATGCAACGCTGTTGTTCTTGAAAGCTTTAAATTTGCCGATAAATCTTCCAGTTTAAGTATCCCGCCATCGTTCATGCATAAATATAAAAAAACTTGTTCTAGCTCTATAAATTTTCGTACTCCAAAAATCGATGTCATGTCCCGCTTTAATACTTTATCGATTATGTCTTCACGAATTAAACCTTGAGCTTCATTTATTGTTTCAACCAATGCTGTTTGTGGAAATCCCCCTCTGATAAGATATTGATTAAAATAGGGAGTGTAGAGTGTCGCCACTTCTGAAATTTTTTGGAATTCCATTTGGGATAAGTCAAATAGAATTTTTAAGGATTTAATATCTGGTAAATTTTCTAATGCTTTTTTTATCGATTCAATTTCCTCTAATCTCTCTCTTCCAATTATCATTTTTAATAACATATCTTTGTAATCTAAATTATCAAAGTTGTATTGAGACTTATATGGGGGCCTTAACCTTTTTAATATAAAATTCTCTAAATGATGTTTGCGTAGATACATATTTTCAAAGAAAGAAAGAGTTGTTAGCTGAATTATATGCCACCTACCAACACCCGATTCTTGACCTTTAAAGGCAAGAGGTACAGCAGAACCTGTAAAAATAATTCTTCTATCCGGATTAAAATCAACTTGATGCTTTATCCATACCTGCCAATCAGGTACAAACTGGATTTCATCAAAAAATAAATAGCTTGGGCCTGGAACTGAAAGCTCTCTATCGTTCCAAGCCTCTATTATCTTTTCAACACCTGCCATCTTAATAATAGGGTGATCAAAGGATGCATAGAGTATATTTGAGGCTGGAATGTTTTCTTTTAACAGGGCTTCTATCGTTTGTCTTAACAAAGTAGTTTTACCTATTTGCCTTGCCCCAGAAAGATAGACCGCTCTGGGAGCGGGAGGATTTAGAGTCCAACGCAACAGCTCATCATATGCCGCTCTCTTCCAAGTAGAAAGGCCTTTAATAGTTTCTTCCCCCCACCAGGGATTAAATCGAGAAAGAATGGCAGATAATTCAATTTTACTAATTTCCATAAGCTAAGTTTACCAAATTTTTTACTTTTTGTAAAGTATACTTTACAAAAATATCATTTTTATGTTTACTATACTTAAAAATCTCACCTATCTTATAGATCTTGCTCTTAGCGCTAATGACCGTTAAAATGAAATCGTGTAAGAAGGGCATTTTCATTCGAGTTATGACTAAATTAAGCGTTATTATCATCACCAAAAACGAAGCTCGTAAAATTGGGCGCTGCTTAAGATCAGTTGCTTGGGCGGATGAAATTATTGTTTTAGATTCGGGAAGCACAGACCGTACGGTTGAAATTTGTAACAAATTTACCCCCCATGTTTATGAGGTAGATTGGCCTGGGTATGGAGAGCAAAAAAACCGTGCACTTTCGAAAGTTCATAACGACTGGGTTTTGTCACTGGATGCTGATGAATGGGTCACCCCGTCCTTGCAGAGCGAAATAAAAACAGCCATCACTAACCATTTGTACACCGCATTTTGGATTCCTCGGCGCACCCTTTATTGCGGAAAATTTTTACGTTTTGGTGATGCCGGTAAAGATAAAGTTCGGCGTTTATTTCAGCGTGAGCAGGGAAAGTTTACATCTGCGAAAGTACACGAAAGCATAGTGACCTCTGGAAGCAGCGGCCATTTGCAACAACCTCTATTGCATAATTGCTGTTCTAATCTCATGGATTGGCAGAATAAAGTCTTTCATTATGCAAAGCTCTCCGCAAAAGAAAGAGTTGAACGCGGCCAGCGTTCGAATCCATTAAATGCAGGCTTTCATGCAGCTTGGTCTTTTTTCCGCAACTATCTCTTGAGACTTGGATTTTTAGATGGAGAACTGGGATGGACTTCAGCAGTTCTTTATGCAAAAGGAAGCTTTTTGCGTCATCAAGAAATCTGGCGATTACAAAAAGAACGCTCAAAGATTTTATAAAGTTCGGCATAACAAAGAGCCGTAAAAAATACGTAAAAATGACCACTCACAGACAAATACAAAAAGGCATTGTAAGCACAACTTAATAAAAAGGCCAACAACAACGCTTGTGCTAAAAAACGAGTGTCTTCAAGATAAAAACTAGAATGCAATTGTATATAAAACATTAATAGCAATAATAACAAACCTACAATACCCAATTGGACCATCGTCATCAAATATTCATTGTGCGGGGTTCTTAAGTGTCTCCAGTTGGGAACCCCCGGTGTCAGCGTATAAGCAGTTTGAAAACCTCCCGTGCCGTATCCAAAGACAGGTTTTTGCTTGACCAGTTGCCAACTAATATCAACAAAGCTTAAACGATAACCCAATGAACTCTGCACGTTTCCGGCTTCGTATTGTCGAATATTTTGTAAAGATTGATTGAAAGTTTGATGAAAAGTTGGAGAAATAGTGTAAAAACTAAAAAGAAGTAACAGCATTAAAATAGCGCCTAAAATCAACCCCTTCAAATGAAAATGCTGTATCGCAAATAACAACAGTAAGCCAATATAGGCAACCCAGCCCGTACGACCATTATTAATAAAGAATTCCTGAAAACTAAAAAAAACTACACCCACCCAACAAATGATTTTTTTCCAACCCCGCAAACGCCAACCATAGTAAGCCAAAATATACGCTGCAAATGCAATTAAAAATCCGGTTTCAATATGAGTAAAGAAAACAAAGCTAGCGGGCTGGTATTTTCCGATATGCCACCCAAGAAAAAATTTTAAGTAGGAGATAATTACCGTTATTAACACAGCTAGAAGAAAAGCAAAAATGGCTCTTTCTCGCCATATCTTATCGATAAATAGAGGTAAAAAAAGAGGAATATATAATAGCTTAGCATATTTATGAATACCAGCTAGCCGATCTCCCCATGGACCGATACTCCAAGATAATCCAATAACGGTATAAAGGAAAAAAAGAACTGCGCTCCACACAATCGGATTGTGTTTAACCACTTGCCAATTCTGAAAAAAACGCCCTGATACAATTCCAAGGAAGGCCGCCATAAAAAAGCAGGTGTTGGTTGCGGTAATAGAAATAGGAATTGAAAAGCCAGCCAGAACAATAAAAAAAAGTGCAGTTTGATCTATTATCTTTGATATGGAGTAATGCCCAGGTTCAATGCTCATACTAAAGTTATTCTTTTAACTGATAAATTGAACCGCAGTAAGGACATGCAATCCGACCTGCTTTTTCACCAACTTTTTCACCAATTTTTTCAATTGGCAGATAAACGCGAGGATGTGCATCCCATAGGCGCTTATCAGGAGGGGGGCAACACAACGGAAGTTGATCCTCGTTTATTTCATTCACAGTACGTGTGCAACAGGCTTGATCCAAAGACATCAACTACCTCAACTCAGCACTTAGTGCTTTTAATCTAGATTTTGAGATTCTTAAAAAAACAGAACGTAACTATACGCAAATTCATTTACTGATTCAAGCAGTACGTTTTTTACTCATCCTCGGTATGATCTGCCGCCTTAATCATAGATTTCAACCGTTTTAGCGTATCAATTTGCAATTGTCTAACTCGTTCCCGAGTGAGGCCAACCGCTTTGCCCACATCTTCTAAAGTGGCTGGTTCATGGCCGCATAAACCAAAACGTCGTACAATAATCTCACGTTGGCGGCGGCCTAAGCTATCCAGCCATTCTTGCACATGAAGTTTTAAATCATCATCTTGAATAAGAACGGCGGGATCAAGGATATGTTCATCCGCTAAAGTTTCCGCTAATGAAGGTTTATGTTGGTCCTGATTTGTTTCGTCTTCGTCAATTGAAGTGGTCTCGGTGGCCAAGGCCATTACTCTTTGAATATCTTCTATTGGCTGGTCAATCAATTCCGCTATTTCCTCGGGCGTCGGATCATGGTCTAAAGTTTTCGTAAGCTCTTTAGCAGCCCGAAGGTAAATATTTAATTCTTTTTGAATATGAATGGGTAAGCGGACAGTTCGCCCTTGATTCATAATCCCGCGCTCGATAGTTTGACGGATCCACCAAGTTGCATAAGTGGAGAAACGAAATCCCCTTTCAGGATCAAATTTTTCCACGGCAGTCATCAAACCTAAATTACCTTCTTCGATTAAATCGAGTAAATCCAGCCCTCGGTAACAGTAGTGACGAGCGATTTTAACCACTAATCTCAAATTTGATTCAATCATTTTCGTACGAGCCGCGCTGTCGCCTTTGCAAATCCGCCGAGCAACCGCTAACTCCTCTTCCGCCGTTAACAATGGCTTGTATCCCAGTTCATGCAAATACAAACGGGTCGGGTCATGTTCAAGCCCAGAAGGCGCGCTATCTTCTTGGGCTGAAAATTTTTCTCCGCTTTCTCCACTTTCAGAAGAAGAACCAGCACTCGCGGACGGGCGGCTAAATAAAACTTGGTTGTCTTGCAGCGCAATCGCTTGAGGTTTGGTTTTTTTACGCACGGTTTTTTCTTTAATCTTAGCCGACGCCTCCTTAATCTTGGGTTTAGATTTAGGCTTGGCTTTAATTTCAGCTTTAATTTTGACTTCGTTTGCCATGAATATCCCTCCGTGGAATAAATATTTTAATAGAAAATAATTGGATCGACAGGTTTTCCATCCTGCCGAATTTCAAAGTGCAACATGACCTTTCCTGCGTCATTATGGCCCACAGTCCCAATTTGTTGCCCTCTATGAACATGCTCGCCTAATTTGACAAAAAGTTTCTGATTGAACGCATACGCGCTCATATAGTGCCGGTCGTGTTTTATAATAATGAGGTTACCATATCCTCGTATTCCGCTGCTACTATATACCACTTGGCCTTCATGAGCCGCCCACACAGGGGAATTTAGAGGGGCCGCAATGTTAACCCCGTTGTTCCCTGTCACACCAGGGGAAAATCCCTGAAAAACTTTCCCTTTGACCGGCCAAACCCAGTCCGGCTTGCGGTGGACAAGGATAGGTGGAGCGACCGTCGTTTGTTGTCGACTGCTGCTTTTGGGTACAATCGTCATTTGCAATCTCTGACCGGGGAAAATTGCGTAAGGCGATTTTAGATGATTGGTCTCTCCTAAATTAACGTAATCCAGACCAAATTCCCAAGCAATCGAATATATCGTATCTCCTCTTTGCACAGTATAGTAGGAATATTGGGTTGATGTTTCCAACGCAGCATTGGTTACCGGCGGCAACTGTCCTCCGGTACAACCTATTATCAAACTAATACCACTTACAATGGTTAGAACAAAAAAAAACTTTCTCACAATCGCTTCACCCAACCATTTAATTGATCAAAAGCTTCATAATGGGTTAAATCAATTCGTATGGGAGTAATTGAAACTTGGCCTTGAGCAATGGCAGCAAAATCTGTTCCCGGTCCCGCATCTGCTGCGGCGCCGGCAGGTCCGACCCAATACACCGGATGACCGCGAGGATCCACCTGACGTATGGTTGGCTCCGCACTGTGGCGTGTACCCAATCGGGTTATCGCAAATCCTTGTAATTGAGCATAGCTTACGTCTGGAACATTGACATTCAGAATGGTGCCTACCGGTAAAGGTTCTATCTGTAAACGCTCGACCATTTTATAAATAACCATGGCGGCGGTGCTATAATGCTGCAAATGTTCTCCCGCCAAAGAAACAGCGATGGATGGCAAACCCAAAAACCGTCCCTCCATCGCTGCAGCTACGGTTCCTGAATACCAAACATCATCCCCCAGATTAGAACCCGCGTTGATCCCAGAAATAACCATATCGGGGGGTTTGGGCAATAGCCCAGTAATTGCCACATGCACACAATCGGTTGGCGTACCTTCAACGCTGATCATTTCATTTTCTAAATATTTCACCCGCAGAGGTACCGTCAGGGTAAGCGAGTTACTTGCGCCACTGCGATTACGATCGGGCGCAACCACATAGACATGCGCAATTTCACGTAAAGTTTCAGCTAAAACAGCTAAACCTTTAGCGTAAACGCCATCATCATTACTTAATAGAATTCGTATCATATTGTTTAGTATATACGTAAAGTGGGTTAATATCCTGTCAATGGGTAGTCTATATTATTTCAACAGCTGTGATAAAATTATATACTCTAAATGAAAGACTTTAACTTTACCAAAGGGGCTATCCATTATGGAATCCATCGCTGAAAAATTAAAACGCTTACGTCAATTGATGCAAAAACACCGCCTGGATTTTTATTTTGTCCCCGCTCGTGATCCGCATAATAATGAATATGTTCCTGCTTGTTGGCAGCGACGCGCTTTTATCAGCAGTTTCACTGGATCCGCCGGGGATGCCTTAATTGGTTTAGACAAGGCTTACTTGTGGACGGATGGACGTTATTTTTTGCAAGCCGATCAAGAGTTAGATAAAAATTGTTTTCAGTTAATGAAACAAGCTCAGGGCGCTCCTCCCATTCATCAATGGTTTTTAAAAAACGCCCAAGGCAAAACTTGCGGTGTTGATCCCCAATTAATCACCGTTAATCAAGCGCAACAATGGCAGGAAGCACTAGAAAAAGTGAATGGAAAATTAATCGCGCTGGAAAAAAATTTAATTGATGAAACCTGGGAAAATAAACCGACTCTCCCACAATTGAATATAACGCAATATCCATTGCAGCATGCAGGACTGACCGCCAAAGAAAAAATAGAAAAACTTCGCCAAAAACTGACCGAACAAAATCATCAAGCTTATGTTTTGACTATGTTGGATGCAATCGCTTGGCTTTTTAATATTCGCGGTCTTGATGTTGAATATAATCCTTTGGTCATCAGTTACGCCATTATTACGAAAGATAAAACTAGTTGGTACGTTGATAGCGCTAAATTAACTGAAGCCGATAAACTTTATTTAAAATCACAAGGCATCTCTCACTTTGCTTATACTGATTTTCAAACCGATTTAAACCGGTTGACCGGAAAGATTTGCATTGACGCCAATACCGCGAGCTGGTGGGTGGAAAAACAATTATCAAACGCCCAACTGGTACTTGAAACTTCGCCAATAAATTTAATGAAGGCAATTAAAAATCCTATAGAATTAGCAGGTATGCACGAAGCCCATCGTCTCGACGCCATTGCCATGGTAAAGTTTTTTCACTGGTTAGAAGAAAACTGGTCCAGCGGAGTCGATGAAATCTCGGCGGCAGTACAATTGGAATCGTTACGCCGTCAAAACCCTGCCTGTTTAGACTTAAGTTTTGCAACCATATCGGGATTTGCTGGCAATGGCGCAGTTATCCATTACAAATCATCTGAAAAAACCAATCGACGCATTACTGACGAAGCGCTCTACCTGATTGACTCAGGGGGGCAATACTTTGCAGGAACTACAGATATTACCCGCACCATCCATTTGGGAATTCCCACCGAAAAGGAAAAGTATCACTACACTTTGGTTTTGAAAGGCCATTTAGCCTTACGACATGCCATTTTTCCAGCCGGGACCTGCGGCGAACATTTAGATGTATTGGCGCGGCTGCCATTATGGAAAGCCGGATTAAATTACGCGCATGGCACTGGCCATGGGGTGGGCTGCTACCTTTGCGTGCATGAAGGGCCACAACGCATTTCTCCTGCGCCCAGTCAAATTGCGCTTGCGCCTAATATGATCGTGAGTAATGAGCCAGGGATCTATTTTCCCGAAAAATATGGCATCCGCATTGAAAATTTGTGTGCGGTAGCCGCTTATAAAGAGCATGAATCAACGAATGCAGAGGACAGCACATACTATTGCTTCGAAGATTTAACCAAAGTGCCTTACGCAAGAAGTTTAATTGACCTTGAGCTGTTAACTGCAGAAGAAATCGAATGGATTAACCATTATCACCAAGAAACTTTTGATTTATTGGTGGACGATTTAGATCCTCCGGTACGTGACTGGTTGACTCAAGCTACCGCGCCGTTGTAGAAAATCTTATTTCGTTCTCAAAGTGATTTCTTGCGGTCCACAATGTACTTTATCTGGCGTATCGCGAAACAGCACTACTTGCTGAGATTTCTTTGTATCCTTTTCTATTTCTATGCTTGTCCAAAATCCGTAAACTCTAAACATCTGTCCCTTAAATTCACCCTCTTTCTGTGTGCCTTTAATTTTTAAGCAATATTTTTCAGGTATACCATAACGATTTCTCTCTGAAGAAAACACTGGTTTAACACAATCATTTTCGAGGCCGATTAATTTCTCTCCTAATATCGCTATACAGCAGCGGACTATTTCCAAACACATCCCTTCTACAGGGACAAAAATAGCTGGTATTGCAGCTTTGTCATCGTCGCGAAAAGGATGTTTTAGATTATAAATTTTATGCTCCTGCTTCACTTCCAGTTTTACTTCTAACTTTTTTTCATACTCTTTGTTCTTTTTGCTTTTTTCTTTTAGATATTTTCTATACCTGGCTTGATAAGCTTCATCTTGTTGTGCTGGAGGAATTCGCAATGTAGGCTGCGGTGGGGTGAGACAAGTGCCAATCGTTTGAGATGGTGTCGATTCAGATTTAATATCAAACATTATTGCAGGCTTTATTTCAGGTAATTTTTTTGGTGTTGTTATAGATAGAGGTGTAAGTTTAGATTTATGAGAAGACTTTACTTTCGGTGGTTTTTGTAAAACCCTAGCTTCTGACAAGAGTCTACTTAACCCCTCAGAATGTTCTTCTAAAAAAGAAAATTGTCCTTCAGTATAGTGACTATATAAACGTGTTTTGTAAAAATGTACAGCTTGAGCGTATTCTGATTTTATCTTGTGAACTCTGCTAATAATGCAAGATGGCGATTGTATTTTTAAAATCAGTGCTTGACGCAATAACGTTTCAGCATCAACTATAATCATCATTAATCGGCCACTTATCAACGGCAAATTGATTTTCTGCGTTCTTAATTTATTTGTTTCGATCAAAAAAATATCCAAACTATCCAGTGCTGGCAACCAAATTTCCATAACTGCATAAAAAATGAGAGCGTAAGAATGAAAAATTAAATTCTTTTCTGGAGTATCGTCCGTTAATAATTTCAAACATTTAGCCTCTATTTCATAAACTTGAATATCCTCTTTTTTTTCTGCTAGAGCTCTGATATATTCGTCCAAAAGACTTAGGGACCATTCAAAGTTTAGCACCACTCCTAATTGCAACTGTTTGTTCAATTTATTATTTTTATCTATAAAATAATTTAAAGTATTTCTATTTTTTGTTTGAATATTCTCAATCTTTTTAAGTAATTCAACCCCAGCATACTTCTTTAATTTAATGTATAAAAGTCCAAGCTGATTAGAAAAAGAAAAAAACTTAGTCTCCAAAAAATATTCCTTGACCCGATTCTGTTCGGATAACCTCAGATGAGGAATGGAAAATACCCTCAACCAGCATTCAATTAAACCAGCAAAATAAACAAAATAATTAAATAGATTTTTAATATCATCTAGCGAAATGTCCGTTTCGAAAATAAAATTACTAAAATCTTTTCGGATAAGCTTATCTTCAAGTGGTTTTATTTTTTTTAAAGATTCAATCAATCTTTTTTTATTTAACAAAGCTTGAGTTTCTATATGATCATTTAATGGTTGAATAGTATTTCGCAAGGCATTTATTTTTTCTACATAAAATAAATATTGTGATTTTTGTTCTTTGTCTTTAATAGGACCATATTTTAGATGTTTCTGAAGCCGAAGTAGATGTGAAGGAATATCGTCAAAATCTTCAGCTTCTGGACCAAATATTCCATCTAAAATGGAGGCAGCAAAAGAATCATCCACCAGTAAAATTGCGTAAACATAATGATCAGAAGACACCAATCCTTTAAAAGGGAATCCAGTAAATTCACATAATATTCTTAGATTGGTGCACTCAGAAGGTAACACTTCGTTAACTTTCTGTTCGGCCAAAGATAAAGTATCTAAAATTCCCGGTGCATTTTTTATATATTTCATAACTTTTTCCCATCCTTTCTTTCTGAGCGTTTTAAAACAATAAAACTAGCTTATTAGAAAAAAGTTAAAAAATCAATTCACCTAAGGTTTTCTATTTTCTTTAGCTACCGCCCCATTGTAGGGATTAGCGTATGACTCGAACCTGCTTTATCATAAGTTTTTTGTACTTCCTCTGCGATTCTTGCTAATTGTTCATTTAGACTATCACCAGGAATCTTTGACAACAAGTCAGATAATTCACTCGTAATATTCGCGGTAAATTTTTCCTTGGGATACTTCAGCATTAATTCATTGAGACCCTTTACGTAATCTGCAGGTGAATTATCAAATTTCGTATTCAAAGATTCCAGAGCATCATTCACATCTTGTATTTTCATTCTAAGATGCGCTGCCGTGCATATTTGAGAATATTGAAATAAACATCTTCTGGAATTACTCCTACTAAGTTCCTTTTGTAATTGCGACAATGCCTTAGTTAATTCAGGTTCAACTTTGTCAAATATTTTATTATAAAGATCGGTTTTTTTTGAGTTTCTTTTTCCGTTCTTAGTCGTTGCGTTTCGCTTTTCTTAAAAAATTCTGGAACTTTTGGCAATTCCTCAGTTCTTTGGCATGCATCCTCAATAGTAACTGAATTACGCATATATTCCAGATTGCCGTTTGAATCCTGCAAAGCAGAGGGAAGTGGGTCTTTCAATTTTAATAGATTTTCGGTTTGGTTAGTTTGTGATTTAATCTCTTTAACCATATCGCTTAAAAAGGCACCTAGAGTGACTTGGTCTTCAAGTGAGTTAATTTCAATAGAGTTATTTCTTATTTCTTTATCTATATAAGAAACATGATCATCTGATAAAGCGCTTTTAAGTTCGCTAGTTAAAGTAGTATTGATTTCGTTTAAATAGTCCAATCTTAGTTTTTTGGCGTTAATCGGATCTGCAACTTTTAATAAAATATTATACAGTTGAGCATACACACTAAACGAATCCTCTTCTGATTTGAGCACTTGATCTAAAGTTTTATTTTGAGTAAATTGCATAGCCAAAGCCAATAAAGTCTCGAAAGCGATTATGTCAACTTCCTTTAAAGATTTCTCTAAGCTTTCTTCATCAATTATATTATCTACATGTAATCGCAAAAATCCTTCTTTGAAATAGATGGCGGCTTCAATAACTGCTTTCTTTAATTCCGGTATATTCGAAAAATTTGATTTTGTTAAGAAATCCTCAAATTTTAATGCAAGCTCTTCTTTTTTTAAGGTTTTTTCTTCGGTCCTTGAGGGTTCACTTCTTTTCATATTTTCACCATTTTCTTTATTTTTCGTTATTTAAGACCATTCTATCTGGTCTATGTTAAAACAATATTAATAAAAACCACTTAAGTGACTAATTTTATTAAGGAATTCTTAGAAACAATGACAATATCTTAGGAAATAGTTAAAAAAGCAGGAATTATTAAAATTTTTTTGGAATATCGTCAAGCAATAATCTATTCGATCGGATAATATTTCTGAGATAAAGTGTGACGTAGCAGTTAGCTGATTTCGGCGCATCCGCCAGCGAACTTGGCATCGGGTGGCAGTGAGATCGTTTTTCACGCGCAGCGCAGCGAGCATGGAAAACGACCTCACTGACAGGACCCGATATATCAAAACTTGCGAGCAGGCGGATGTCGCCGAAATCAGCGGAATTGGTTTTAAAATCGCCTATTGTAACATTTGCCGATAGTTAAGAAAAATATTCTAAAATAGCATTAGTATTATTTATATTTAACATTGAACTAGGCTTCCAGCAAGGCTGTTGATCCTTATCGATTAAAATGGCACGGATACCCTCTTTTAGATCATGATTATGAATAAAATGTGTTGATAATCGCAGGTTTTCAACCATAACTTGATGAAAATTTAAATGTTTAGCCCGAGACAGATGTTGAAATGTAACCAATAGACTGGTGGGTGAATTTTTCAATAAATCCTCCAGTACTTTCTTACTTTCAGCTTCAGGCGATTCTCGCAGACTGTTTAAAATTTCCATTACTGAATCATTAGAAAAGCACGCATAATTAGCAGTACTTTTAGATTTCCGCTGTTTCAAAGAAAATTCTTCAATCACCATATCAATAGCAGAAAAATTATTTGCAGAAAACTCAGTGGAAATTAATTTTTCTTCTAACGCTTTTAATTTGTCATGAGGTATCTGATGCTTGACAATTCCATATTGATAAGCCGTTTCAGCATCTATTGTCGCCCCTGTTAATGCCAAATAATAACCTGCGGCATTGGGCATTCGAGCTAGATGGTAGCCAACACCAACGTCAGGATAAAAACCAATTTTAGTCTCCGGCATTCCCCAAATGAGTCGCTCAGTCGCGATAGGATGAGAGCCATGCATTGAAATGCCAGCGCCGCCGCCCAGCGTCAACCCATCTAAAAATGCAATAAATGGTTTTGGATAATCATAAATAATTTTATTTAATTCATATTCTGCTCTAAAAAATAATAAAGGCTCATCGAAATTCCCCTGCGTCAAGAACTCATAAACAGCTCTAATATCACCACCCGCGCAAAAAGCTTTATCACAGGTGCTGGCAATAATCACCGCCTTAATCGACTGATCACTCTGCCAGCGCAATAATTGTCTCTTCATTGCCATGCACATAGACAAATTTAACGCGTTAAGTTGCTTTGGGCGGTTCAGCAGAATTTTGCCTATATCACCATTAAGGCCCGATAAAATTTGAAATAAAACTTCATCCATTTTGAATTGCACTCAATAATTTTCGAGTATAAGCATTTTGCGGATTCGCTAAGATCTCGCGAACTTCGCCTGTTTCAACCATTTTTCCTTGATGCATCACACCCACGCGATGCGCTAAAAATGCAACGACACGCCAATCATGAGTAATCAGCAAGTAAGAGAATTGCATTTCCTTTTGTAAATCAGATAATAACTGCAGCATTTGTTTTTGGATAGAAACATCCAAAGCGCTGGTTGGCTCATCCAAAATCAGTAATTTAGGCTTTAACACTAAGGCGCGAGCAAGACACAATCGTTGTCGCTCGCCGCCAGAAAACTCGTGCGGATAGCGCCATTTAGCATTTAATGACAATCCTACCCGTTTTAACCAATTATCGACTTCTTTCAACGCTCCATCCCGAGAACGACATTTTTTTTGACTGATTAATCCTTCAATCAAACTATCTGCAATCATCGTCCGAGGATCCAAAGCTGAAAAAGGATCTTGAAAAATAATTTGCAAATTGCTGCGATAAAGGCGAAATTTCCGTTTGGATAAATGGCTGATGTCAGCACCCATCCAAATGATCCGGCCGTTAACCTGCCGAATTAAACGTAGAATGGCTTTAGCAACGGTAGTTTTTCCTGATCCTGATTCACCGACCAGAGCAAATGTCTCCCCCTGAGTAATCCCAAAATTAATGCGTTCTACTGCACCAAACTTACCAAAGTGAACACTCAAATCTTTAACAACTAACAAATTATCTAACGCAGGCCTTATTTCTTGTTGCACTTGCAAAGGTAAAACTGCATCCAGTAAAGTTTGACTATAAGGGGTCTTAGGATGCAAAAAAAAATCGCTTGCCAGCGCCTTCTCTATCATTCTACCTTTTTTCAAAACCAATATTTCATCAGCAAGATGTTTGACTACTGATAAATCATGACTGATAAATAACAAACCCATTTGCCTTTGCTTTACTAATTTTTTAAGTAGATTAATTATTTGTGCTTGTAGATGAGCATCTAATGCCGTGGTCGGCTCATCCGCAACCAAAAACTGAGGGTCACCACTTAAAGCCAGAGCTATCATTACCCGTTGACGCATGCCTCCAGACAATTCATGAGGATAGGCGCCTAAACATCTATCCAGATCATCAATGCCCACCTCTTCCAATAAACTAAAAGCATGCCGAATCGTGTCAATATGATTTGTGCTTGCAAGACATCGAATCGTTTCTTTAAGTTGCTGCCCGATGGTTAGCACTGGATTTAACGCAGACATTGAATCTTGAAAAATCATCGCTATTTTCTTTCCACGTATTTGCCGGATGTGTCGAGCAGAAAGATTGAGCAAATCAATTCCATCAAGATAAACAGCGCTTTTCCGACAAACCATGGCTTGTTCCGGCAGTAATTGCATCACCGAAAGGGCAGTGAGCGTTTTGCCACTGCCCGATTCACCGACCACCCCTAAACAAAATCCATTGCTTAATTCAAAATTGATGCTCTCGATCACGGGGAATTCGATATCACCTAATTTTATACTAAGATTTTCCACCTTCAAAGTCATGAAATTGTGCAACGATTTTTTAAGTCCGAACAACAGTTCTTTTTGCCTGGCTGTTGTCTTTCCGTTTGTTTTAAAAGATCCGAGATGGAACGTTGCCTAGCATTAATCCCAAAAAAAGCATAAATACCTTGATAATAATTTCCAGGATATGAATGAAGTTTAGTTTCATTTGACCCATCGAGGGAGAAGGCTATAGGCGTTGTCTCATCGTTATTAGAAAGAGAAATACTAGTAGAAGTAGGCGTTGGCGTTGGCGTTGGCGTTGGCATTAGTGTTGGTGTTGGTGTTGGTGTAGCTAAAGGCGGAGTACGCGAAGCCTCCTCTATTTCATGTAACATAAAATCTCCATATAGTAGGATACTTCTACCCATTCTATCTAATTCCTTTGGCAATACGCAAATGTGGATCAAAGGCATCGCGCACCGCATCAGCAAATAAATTAGCCGATAACACCAAGCCAAACATGGCAATCAAAGCACCGAGCAGCGGCCACCAAACAACTGGTTCACGCGCTAATTCTAAACGTGAACTGTTAATCATATTTCCCCAACTAATCATCACTGGATCTACTCCAATTCCTAAGTAGGATAAAACAGATTCGGCTAAGACTAAGCCACTAAAATCTAACGCAATAGTTATGAGAACAATATGGAATACATTGGGAATAATATGTCTTAAAATGATGACAAAATCTGGGGTTCCCAACGCGCGCGATGCTTGAATATATTCTAATTCACGCAATTTCAAGGTTTCGCCCCGCAAAAAACGGCATAGGCTGGCCCAACCGGTAATAGCCAAAATTAAACATAAAGCCACCAGGCGTACATCGGCGCGTTTTATTAACGAAGGAAATGAGTTGGCATGCGCGCCAATATAAATTTCCAACATTAATACGGAAGCGGCAATTAAAAGGATGCCAGGAATTGAACTTAAAGTGATATAAATATATTGGATAAGATCATCTATCCAGCCACCAAAATATCCGGCCATCGTTCCCAAAAAAAGTGCAAAAGGCAAGGCAAATAAAGTGGTTAATGTACCTATAATTAACCCGGTACGTATGCTTTTGATGGTCAGATAAAATATATCTCGGCCAATCTGATCAGTTCCGAGAACATGATAATTTTTAATAAGAAAAGCTAAAATCCAGATTAAAATCCAAATCACGAAAAAAGTGAATTGCATTGCAGGCCATGCAATCTCAGAATTTTGCTTTTTCTTTGTTAATTTCTTAAAAAGAGCTTTTGAAACAAGCCAGTAACTCATTGTTGCTAAAATTCCTCCCATGGCTATTCTTTTTAAAATATCCCAGAATTCACTCTTTGTATGGGACAAAGGTTTAGAAAAAGGAGCTGCGTAAGTAATTTCAGTAGAATTACCCAAAGGTTTCAGCAATAAATCTAACAACGAAGCCGATTGAAAATGGATCGAATCTATTAAACCGATTAAGACGTAAAAAAAAAGTATGACGGCAGCACACGCGCCTAATTTATTTCGAAAAACATTTTGCCAAGGCTCGCGCCAGTGTGGATACCTTCTACTCCAAATTACTGCTAAAGCAAGTAATATTAGAATTCCATAGAGTAAATAGTCACTCAGTAATAAATTAAGATGCATACTACTATTCCGTTGCTAATGTAATTCTCGGGTCAACTAATAAATAGGAAAGATCAGTTAAAATTAGACCGAGCAAATAAAATATTGTTCCTAAAAAAACCATTACCCGCACAATTTCAAAATCTTGTTGTGCAATAGCATCAATGGTGTAACTCCCAAGTCCAGGAATACCAAAAAAAGTTTCCAACACCAAACTGCCAAGAAATAACGTAGGAATTATAACTACCACACTGGTTAAAATGGGAATGAGTGCATTTTTTAAAATATGTTTAAACAATAATCTTAATTCAGAAAGGCCTCGCGATCGACCGCTTAGCACATAAGGCTTATGGACTTCTTCTAAAAAAATGGTGCGATACCAGCGAGTCTCCGCCCCTAAGTTGCTAATAATTCCAATCATAATCGGTAAAATAACAAATTTGAATGCGAAAAGTCCGCTTTGGTAGCCAGAAATAGGTACCCACAATAATAATTTACCGAAAATAAACTGACCCATAATTATGTAAAACATACTGGAAATTGACATTAGCACAACACAGAAAAATAATGCCAGTGTATCAAAATAAGTCCCTCTAAATAAGGCAATTAATAACGCAAGGCTGATATTAATCAAAAGACCGATAAAAAAAGTTGGAATGGCAATCGCCAAACTTGGCCATACCCTTTGAAAAATATCAGCACCAATATCTCGTCCTTGAATAGAACTACCAAATTGAAAAGTAAACAATTTAATCGATTTTTGAAAGTATAAAGTCTGTGTAAATTTTTTTACCCCCTGATTTTCTCGATTATAAAATACTGGTAGATCATATCCATGTGCTTTTTTCCAAAATTCGATGGTTTGTTTTGAAAGATGTTTAGTACCTAATTGCATTCTGGCGATATCATCTGGCGTATTAACCATAAAAAATAAAATAAACGTAATCAGATTAACCCCAATCAATATGGGTATGGCATACAAGCATCGGCGTAAAACGTAGCTAATTGTTTCCATGAAATTTCTTCCTAACTCAACTAGTATCTATTAACTTTTGGCCTTAATTCACGCAACCAGTAGATGATTAACAAAGGTATCACCAAGGCTAAAACTAGCGTGACAAGAATCCAAATTGGCCAGATAACTGGATGATTCCACTCTTTACGTAATTTCGCGCGTAATTTCCCGTCAATTTGCAAATACTTCAATGAATTGTATGATAATGCGTTGGGTTTATAGGAATGCACCCAGGGTTGACTGATGGTAAAATAGATTGGATTAAATCCCCACAACCAAGGACTGTCTTTTCGGACAATATCCACAAATTGATTAATAAGCTTTAACCGCAAGGGGCCATTCGGCAAAACCGCAATCGGGTGAAACAAAGCATCGGCTTGTTGATTTTGATAATTGGCAGTGTTTTCACCACCCTGTTTTACAATACTATTTGGCCCGTATAACAAAAATAGGAAATTTTCAGGATCCGGGTAATCTGCCGTCCAGGCCCAACCAAAAATTTGCACACCACCCGTTTGCACCTTGTCCTGGAAACGATTGTAGAGAGTCGAGCGAATATTGACTTGAATTCCTAACTTCGCAAACTGCTTGCGAATCCAGTTATATTCCGCGCTTTCTTCACTGCTTCCGGTGCTGATTGCATCGTAATTTAAAACTAAAGGCTGTTTAGTTTGCGGATCTATTCCTCCCGGATATCCAGCTTCTGTCAACAATTGCTGAGCTTCACTCAAGGGCTTGCGCGTGAGTTTATTAGCCTGCCCTGTAGATTTATAATAATTATAAACCCACGGATTTAATCCCTGGGGCAAAGGCTCATAACCAAATATTTCAGGGGGTAGCGGCCCTTGCGCCGGAATTCCGCGTCCATTTAAAAATATATTAATAAATTCTTCCTCGTCAAATGCAATGCCAATGGCCTGCCGTAATTTTTGAGCTTTATCCCCGTATCCACCCACCACAGGATCGAGCATGTTAAATGCGGTGTAAAAAATATCAGGATTAATTGTGCTGGCTAATCGCATGTGTCTATTTAATAAAAATTTAGTTAAATGTGCATGACCTTTGGCATCCAAGTGGATCGCTTGATTAAAACTTTCCTCACCTACACCAGATCGATCAAAATAACCTTGCAAAAATTTATTCCAGCGAGGAATATTTTCACGCTCCAGGGTGAAAACAAATCGATCGACAAAAGGCAATCTTTTTCCGCTATCTTCTAAATAGCCTTTTTCAGCATCGCCCGCCGCTCCTTCGGTTGGATAATACTCCGGATGAAAATAAGGATTTCGATCCAAAATAATTTCATGATTAGGATTGTTTTGACTGATAAAATAAGGCCCCGTTCCGATTGGATACCAATCTAATGTTATATTTCGTTGCGTCATTCCTGGTTGCTGATAAAAAGCAATGGCTTCCCAAGGCATAGGAGCAAAAAACGTCATGGCCAACCAATACTTAAATTGCGGGTAATAGCCATAAATTTTGATTTGATAATGGTATCGATCCAATATTTTGACCCCTACCAAAGGAACATGGTGTTCTAAAGCCTCTTTAAATCCCACAATATGGCTACTCATCAGTCCAGCTATTGGCGATTGCACTGCGGGATCTGCCAGACGAGTTATCTCATTAACGAAATCATCGGCAATCAATTCTCTCGTCCCCAGGTGTTTGAAATCGGAAAGTCGATGAATGTTGCGAAGATCTTTTGATCGTAGATGCAGATAGTAGTAATTGCCCATTTTATCTTTCGCAAAAGCAGGATGAGGCTGGTAAAAAACTCCTGGTTGAATCGCAATCGTATAAACTGTATAAGCAATGCTCGACAAATCGGCGGGCATGTTTATTGCTTGATTTTGCGCATTATAATAGGTTTCTATTGGCATACCTTGAGCCACCAGCGGAACCAGGGTATAAGGCCGCAATAAATAATGATATTGCAAAGGCGGCTCATAAATTTGCCCAATAAATTGAGCCTCATCTGTGGAATAAGATCGGGCGGGATCTAATGTTTTCGGAGAACTATCAAACGCTATATACCCAACATTACTGTCATGATCCACAGAATTAGGATTATTCCAAGAACCGGCTTGCACTGCTTCATTCATCCCTGAAATACCCAATAGTGTAGCGATCAATACCAGTTTTTTTACAAAATACTTAACCAACGACATCCTTGTTAAAATCTATTCTCCACGGCTTAGCGCCGAACCTTTCAAATACTATCACAGTAACGCTTTATTGAGATAATGTTGTTTTAACCGAATGAGACGTGTACAGTTAACAATTTCTGAGCTGCGAAATGCTGAGTATATATTCAAGGATTGAGTATTCTGTCTATGGAAGATGTAAAACCTACCAAACCAAGCTATTTCTTTTGGAAAAACGAGCAATTATTTATTGATCTTTTAGTCCAAACTTGTGCAAGCCATGATGAAGTAACTGGAGTTCATGAAGACCGATTAAAAGTTCGATTGGCCTCAACGCCAGTAGCTGGAAAAGCCAACGAACACCTAATTCGCATGATGGCTGGCTATTTCGGAGTTCCCTGCAATCGAGTCCATCTCACCAAAGGGCATCAAAGCCGCATGAAACAGATATGCGTCACTAATCCGCTCAGTAACTTGCCTTCTAATGAAGAATAGAAGGCTAATATTATTAATATATTTTTCCTTTAATAGTGATCCTCTTCAACTATATACACTATCATGATTGCTTACATTAACGAGCAAAATCTGCTTTTCTTGAATTAAAAACTCAAAGGTGATCCGGTAGCTCATGTTGATTGAAACAGAGTAAAAATCTTTTAATCTCCCACCCAGTTTATGTAACCTTAGAGAAGGATGTAAGGGATTTAATTCCAATAATTGTAAAGATTTTTTATACAAAGTTGCTAATTGGGAATGCTTTTTTAAAAATTTTTCCGCCCGCCGATTATAAGAATCAGTAAAAATAAGCGTATATTTCACTTTCGCTTTTTAATCCTTTTAAAATGCTCTTCAACAGATTCCACAACATATCGGCCAGCTTTATAATCTTGTTGTGCTTCTGCTACAGCCATAGTTAATTCCGCTTCACTGAGAGACTGGTACTTTTCTAAAGTTAGCACGACATATCGAGGCTTCCCTCGAACTGTAATGATGGTTTCATCATCATCACAAGCTGCAGTAATACCTTTCTTTTTAATATCATTAGCATTGACAACACGCATATAAAACCCTTTTAATATCACCCTCAACAGACTAATTGTAGTACTTTTTAAAGCACTATTCAACAGTCTGACCAGCTATATTTTGAGAGCTTAATTCTTTATTTTATTATTACTTTTAATTTTTTTGTCGACTTTGACATCGCCTTCCCGCCCTAGACAACTGGCCTTATTTTTTAATAAATGGCCGTATTAATATTGACTTTTGGCCGTATAACCTGTAATATCTTGTTTTTAAACATTTTTAATCGAGCGCTCATCATGACCAAAAAAGATAGGAAAATGGCCGTATTAATGGCCTTGCGGAAACATAATCGCCCCACCACCTTAAACGAGTTATTGCAAATACTTGAGCCTGAATTTGTCGAACGTACTCACCTTTATTTAAACGAACACCTAAGGCTTATAATCACCAATGGTTAGAAAGTTATTTACCTAATAAAACTTTCTATTTATCACGAGCCCAACTTAAAACCATAAAAACCGAAGGTCAGCGTGGGATTGATCACAATTCAGCGGGGACTTACGCCAAAAAAATATTCCATAGATTGTTAATCGATTTATCCTATAACTCATCACGTTTGGAAGGAAACACTTATTCATTACTGGATACCGAACGTTTACTCTTCGAAGGCGCTGCCGCAGAAGATAAACTCGATGAGGAAAAAGTTATGATACTCAACCACAAAGAAGCCATTCGCCATATAGTCGATGGTGCACCCAAAATCCAAATAGACCTAAATGAAATCTGCACTCTCCATTACTTATTATCTGATGGTTTAATTCCAACATCCTATTCTGGAAAGGTCCGTGATGCAGGGGTGCGTATCGGGGGATCCACTTATGTCCCCCTGGAAAATAAAGTTGAAATAGAGAGGCTACTATACTTAATTTGTCAAAAAGCCCAGCAAATACAAGATCCATTCGAATGTAGTTTATTTTTATTAGCTCAAATTGCTTATTTACAGCCCTTTCTTGACGTTAATAAACGTACTTCGCGTTTAAGCGCTAATATTCCTCTTATTAAACATAATCTTGTTCCCTTGTCTTTTAACGATGTTGAAAAAGAAGATTACAATTCAGCGATGATTTCTATTTACGAACTTAATGATATCACACCCTTAATTGAGCTATATTCGTTTTCCTACCTACGTAGCTGCAAGTTATACGACGTCAGTGTTGAAGTTGTTGGTTACGATGAAATAAGGGTTCGATATCGACAAGCACGCCGTGATATTGTTCGTCATATCATTACTCATCGCCTAATTGGTGGAGCTATTGAAAATTACTTACAGCAACAATCTCTGAAAATTTCCAAGGAACATCGTGAACATTTTTTAAAAACAGTAAAGGAAGATCTGGCAGAAATAAATCTGAATCGCATTGCCGGGTTAGGTATTACAGCTCAGCAATTAAAAGCTTGGTTAACAATAAATTCGAAAAAAAGATGAAAATATTTTATTATTGTGTCAAAGCCTAAAGTAATGTCACATGAATACCTTTTCATAAAGTATCTCCGACTTTTACATATTATATATTTATAATATTAATGTACGTTATCACGAACGTCAATACTGTATACCATTGGCAATACGCTAGTTCATTCTCCACCAATTAAGGCATAAATTAAGGAACTCTCTCTCCTGAAAAGTTGACTATCCAGGAAAAACTTCATAAAATGACTATAGACATATAACTATGGTAATTTTCATGATAAGAAAAATAGCCGCCGCGCAATTCAAAGCGGAATGCTTACAGTTAATGGATTATGTGAAAGAGAAGCATGTTGCCTTGGTAATCACTAAACATGGCGTTCCTGTCGCTAAATTAGTGCCTTTTGAAGAAGAGCCGATTAATTTATATGGGGCCTTAAAAGGAACTGTGAAGATTAAAGGTGATATCATTTCCCCGATTAATGAGCCATGGGATGTAGAAAGGTGAAGGGAGTTTTGTTAGATACGCATGCTTGGATTTGGCTTATGGAAGGTTCTCCAGAGTTAAGTCATAAACTGCAAAAAAAAATCAATCAAGCTGCAAAAGATCAAATTGTTGCTATCGCAGCAATTTCGTTATGGGAAATTAGCATGCTACTAAGAAAAGGGCGTATTCGGTTAGAAAAACCTTTACTAATATGGTTAAAAGAAGCGCTTGATTTGCCAGGCGTGGAGTTAATGCCATTAACAGTGGAAATTGCCGTTGAAAGTTCACAACTTCCTGATGGTTTTCATGGGGACCCTGCTGATCGTTTAATTGTAGCTACCGCTCGCATTCATCAACTTAATTTACTGACTCGCGATGAAAAAATTCTAGAATATGCTGCAAAAGATTACTTGTTAGCCGAGACGGTGTAACCCAAAGCATGGGAGAAAACAGAGCATTTTATAAAAAAAAGAAAAAAATTTTGTTATCGTAATGGTTGGAATTGGCATTATCGCATTATATGTAGAACCGATTTGACATAAGCGATTTAATGTGTAATATTTAGATAGCTACATTTTGAAGCTACAATGAAGGTGAATTATGCAAGCAATCAAGACTGTAGGAAAACGAGAGTTTATTCAGCACACGAGTAAATACCTCAAATTAGTAGAAAAACAAGGAGGAGAACTTGTTATTACTCATCAGAATAAACCTGATTTAGTATTGGCGAAAATAACCCACAAATCCCTCAAAGATTTAAGGGGAGTGGTCGTTAAAGTTCATGGTGATATTAACGAGCCAGTTTTGCCAGGATTTGAAGAATGGTGCTAGATACTTGCGCGCTTATTGAAATCTGCAAAGATGCACCCAGTTTTACACCCAAAACACTTAAAAAAATGGAAGAAAGCTTCTTTATTATTTCCATTTCCTTTGCGGAAATAGCGTGTAAAGTCAAAGCCGGGAATTTAGAAATGCGAGTTTCTCCCGCGCAATTATATGCTGAATTTTGTCAAATAAAAAACGTTGTCATTATTAATGTAGGCGTAGATGAATGGTTGGATGCGATTAACTTAGACTGGAAAAATCATAAAGACCCTGCAGATCGAGTGATTACTGCTTTCGCAATCAAAAAACAGATTCCTGTGGTCACAAACGATAAAAAAATCAAAGCGTTTTATAAAAAAGTTATCTGGTAAAGACAAAAAAACCCACCCTTATTGCTAAGGATGGGGTTACAAATAATTCTTAATGTTTAATTTTGATTTCTTTCCTCTAACAGCAGTCATCAATCTTCTCTATTTTTAAATTCCATCTGGTCTGACATGATATGTTTTAAGAGTTTAATCCTTTGTTTTAATATTACTTTTTACAACAAAAAAAAACCCACCCCTATTGCTAGGGGTGGGTTTTTGAAATTATCTTCCTACTTTATTTCTTTAGTTGGTAATATTCAACCAAGGTGAAGCAGCTATTGCAGGAGAAGTAACCATGTTGGTCGACCAACTTTGATTAATCCTATCAGGAAGCGCACTACTTCTAACATAGGCAACAGTCACCCTATACCCCTGTTTGGTGGTAATTCCGTCCACTGATCCTGTTTGGTTTGTACCACAAGCCGACTCTACCTCGTTTGTATTACCCTTGCCATTCGTACAAATACTGAAGGAAGTATCATAGTTAAACCCATTAGTTAAATTAACTCCGTTAGTATATCTCCCGATATACATTTGACGATTGTTGCCAGGAAATCTATCCGCACTGGTACCATTCTCGTTGTAACTTGGACTCAACATAACATATCTTGCCAAGCCTCCAGCATTTGTATCTTCAATATTCGCTACGTAAGTATAGTCAAATATAAATGTGGTGCCGCAAGAGTTGGTATCACCACTGGCGCCATCACAAGTTTTGATATAATTATTGATGTTCCATGCTCCAGCCAATGGAACTTTACTGCCTAAACCTTCGGTCTTCGGATCCCCAGCCATTTTGTTAGGGATTGGTTTGGTAGGGCCTCCTGTAGCACTGTAAGTGCGGACACCCACCCCAGCATCCCATCGCGGTTTATAGACTGTTCCCTCGTAAGGATAAATGTTTATCTTCATCTTCGCGTCACTCGGCGGTGTTTGAGTTCCAGCTGGATATTCTGTATATGAAACTGAGAGCACGAGTGTTTTATATCCCCATAAAGCAGTATTACCATATGCCTGATTCATATCTCTAGCCTCATAGCCGGTATATGTCCCTTGTTTGAATTTTTTACGCATCAGATACCAGTGACCATTCACTGTGTTAAAACCGGTGTTAGGATCTGCATTTACTATCGTAAAAAATCCACATGAATTCGTAGCGGGATCCCAACTATATTCATCTCCATCATACTTACATGTAATTGTTAATCCAGCCACCTTCATAGGCTCACCGTTTGGATTACTGAATAATTGATCTAATTGTATGAAATTTCTTCCTTCTTTACGACTTGAATCTGTATTATCGGGAGCAACTTCAATGTTTTTATCACTCAAAGTAGTACCGGACCATTTCGCATTGGCATAAATATTAACTCTGAAACCACTGCCTTGAGTAGAATCCACCTTAACAGTCTGTGATGTAGTAATCACCTTACTTTTTACCCCGTTAAATGTACTTATAATATAGACATCAGGAGTATAAATATTGTCCATCTCAACATCCGTCGGTTTAATAAATAAACTATATTGATCAGCAGCTACTGCTCCATCGGTTGTATTCCTTATCACCATAGCGGTTCTTTTAGTGTTTCCATTTGCCGAATAAGTTATTGCATTTGGACTACCCACCGGGCTACCTAAGGTGGTGTTATATGAGTCCATCAATATGGTATCGTGGACGATCATACTGTTGCCAATCCAGCTCTTTAACTGATTAAGAGTACCGTCATTTTTATTATCGGTAATTAACTGAGTAATGTTTGTAGTAGACCCTACAGTAGCTTTCAAATCTACTTTTCCAACAAATCTAAATTGAGCTTTCGAATCAGTTAGTACTGTAAACTTATAGTCTACTGGATTACCTACATATGTCGTACTACCCTTTGGAAAGAAGGCCAGCTTAACATTGAAGGGGGTCGTCGTTCCTAGATCCGCAGCATCATAACATCCATCTAAAGTCACACCTGCATTTGTACAGACTTGTTTTGAAGGCGTTCTAATAATGTAGAACTTCAAAGTGGATGGATCTTTATAAACAGACCATTTACTTGGGGTTAAATCAGACCCTTCCGTACCATTGATCACTTTAACATCAAAATCATTCATACTATTACTATTAGGATCAATGTTATCCGTGATATTAAAACCATTCACTCCATTATCACTACCTTGAGCCAAGGTAATATTTTGCGGGGTTGGCGCGCTGTCTTTCCACATAGGCGCAGGCGGATTTGTAGCTGAAATTTTTCCTTGAATGGCTGTTGGGATCGTCTTACCCATCGCTTTACTGTACATGGTAAAGTTAAAGGTACAAGTTCCTTCATTGCTAATTTTACCCTGTAAGTATCCGTCTGAAGCGATGCTTAAAGTGCCGCACACGCCACTCATCGTTCCCATTTGGAAATTCGAGTATTGATCGGCAACGTCAGCTGTTCCATCCTGGGTTTTAGTTTTAGCAACATAAGTATTAGTATCCGCGTTCGGACTATTCACGGTCGGATTCATACTCACGTGGGGAACATCTTGGTTTGTCAAAGTCTGTATTTGAACGCTGCCTTTCCATTGTGGCTGCGTTAAATTCGCGTTCGGCATCAAGCAAGCCGTGAAACTCTTGTCAGCAGTTGATTGATCCGAAGCAGTTGCACGCAAGTTTACGTTATTAGCTTGACAAGTTGCATCGACCTTATCGATTTGGCTCTCGCCGGTGTCAGCTGTGAGCACTAAACTAACTCCATCTGCTTGAGAGGTTAAGTAGCTTGGCAATGTACCAATCGCTTGTACGCCTGAGATACTTAAACCATCTCCTTGAGCTACCACAAAGTCACTATTAATCGTAGCGTAAGGGCTGGCTGGAGCTACCAAATAGGTCAATTGGTCTAAGGATTTATTCAACCAAATAATACCATTTTGTTGAACGTTTATGGTCACTGTAGCGTTTCCTGGGCCACTGCTTGCTTGACTAGTAGCAGTAATATTGACTAAGCAGGACATCGGATCAGGAATAGGGCCATTACCATCTAAAATCAACTTAACTTTTTGATTTTGGTCTGCATTGTCCGTGGTATCACTAAGCTTCAGTTTTAAGTTCTTATTGTCACAATCCTTGGTATCTGCTGTATAAGCATAGTTGTCTTTCACCAAGTTTGGATTAGTGCTGAAGAAATTAGCCAATGGTTCTGATCCATAAGTGGTGGATCCCTTTACTGCGTTTGGTGTAGCCGCACGGCTTGTACCTGTCGGAGCAGCAAAAATTCCTTTATTAATTGGAATAGTCACCATGCCAGTCACTGATCCTCCGTCCACGGTAGTCGCGACAACTGGAACATTAATGCTTTGACCTACTTGGCTTACATCATTAGGGGTGCCACTCAAAATTCCTTTAGTTGAGTCAATGGTCCAACCTGTTGAGGAAGGTGGAGGATTGGTGCCGATTGCGAAAGTGATTGTTTGGTTCGCTTTTACGCAAGTACTAATATCACCATTAGTAATGTTCTGTCCAACGGGAATAGCGGGTAATGAGCAATCTTTCCATATCGGAGCATTTTCATTGGCAACCGCAATGTTAAAAGTTCCTGGATCAGTCTGAACCGATTTTCCAGTTGCCTTACTCACTGCTTTCAATGTGAAGCTAAAAGAACCTTCCGCAGTTGGTGTACCAGTTAAGTTGCCATTGTCATCAATTTTCAGCCCGCTGGGTAATCCATTAGGCGTATAGGTATAAACATCATCTTTTATGCCAGATTTATTGACAATATAAGCTTTCATGGATTGAGGACCATATGACTTTGTAAGATAGGCAGGTGGTAAGGTATTGTTATCAGACCATTTGTCGAAAGCTAAACTACCATCCTGACTAACCGAAATATTCGCTGTGTTATCAACTCGGCTAATCACCGCACCTTTACGCACACCTTCGGCTTCTAAGGTCAACACATATTGACCTGATGGGCCAGGATTAGCGGCAAGGGCGTTGGTCGGCATTGGAGCAGCCGACGCTACGGTTGCATTGTAATTGTCTACTTTATTGATTTTTAGGCCAAGATCACTGGTTGAATAGTGCTTATTGGGGTCATTTTTATCAACGATAGAAACCACGTTGTAATTGATGTTGTCGTAGGCTTCTTTACTAAAAGTGAAGTATTGGCTGGTTTGAATTGGGGATAGTTGCTGGCCCACCGTCACGCTTTGATCCGGAATCGGGTTAGTCGTGATCTTAGCAGCGATTAAACGCTCTTCTGCAATCGCTAACACGCGTGAATAATGAACCACTGGTGTTTCAACCCAGTTCTTCAAGTCGCCTAAGCTGGAAGCAAATGCGGCTGAATAAGATTTGGGCGCTGGGTACGATAAATTAGCGGTCACACTGCCATTGTCCGCCATGGTCGTGTGGCTAAAGTTATATTGACCCACAACGGAAGCTTCTAAGTTGCCGGGTAGAATTTGGCTAACTTTTGCGGTGTGGCTACGCGCCGAGGCGGTGTTGCTCACACTGGTTGAAATCATCGTCTTGTCGCCAATGATATGATTAATTTCGGCATTGTAGGCGATCGTGCTGTTATTTTGGCTACCGCTGCCACCCGTGGCAGTATATCCATCTTTGTGATCAAAGCTGAGTGAGCTATATCCTGCACCCACTTTAACTGACGTGGTTTTAAACGGTAAAAAGGTGACATTCGCACCTGCATTTTTTTCGGTTCCACCGGCAATACGACGTTGGTTAATCGTATCTAAGTCGCCATTGGCGTCATTGATATAAGCATCGGATAATTCTTTGCTATTGGCTTTGGCGTAAGTACCATACACTTCTAAGCTCTGTAGCCAAGATTTGTTAAACACATAACGGTAAGAGGCGCCTAAAGCTTGTTGGCTGACCCATTCATTGACATTACCGGCAGTGAATTCAAACGGTAAGTTTTGTCGTAAATATTCGTAAGTTAATTTAACTTGTTGATTGCTGGTTAAGGCATAACCCACCGTGGCGTTACCACGGAGTTCGTTCATGCCCACACTGGCTTTTAAAGCAGCGGCAAAATTGCCGATTTGGTGAGAATAGCCTAGATCAGCTATCCAGGATAAATCGCTGTCATAACGGATACCAATACTCACAGGTCCAGATAGGCTATTGGCAACGCCGGTAACGGCTTGGGTTGCCTGCTGAGTAGCCATACTTTTGGCCATACCAACTACATTGGAGCCAGATTGTTGTTGAACGGGGCTGCCTTGAGTTTCCTGAATACAGGCCATCACATTGATGGCGGAGGCACAGGAAAGCGCAATGGCGTCTGCATCGGCTTGGCTAGCGGCAAAACTCGGCACGGAGTTGACCAGCAATGCACTTACTGTGACAGAGCCCAATAAAAATTGGTTAAATCGACTACGAGAGTTGATTTTGGGGGGTTTATTACATTTATACATATTTACCTTTATCAGTTAACGTGTTTAAAACTTTTACAATTAATACAATTAAAAAAGCCAACCTACTTTTATGGCTTTGAGTGTTTCTTGCTATGATAAAGGAATAGTGTTAAGGAATTCTTAAATATGAACAGTAAGTAAACAATAATTTAATTGAAGCTTAAGGATTGGCGAAAACATTACATATTGACACCTAAACTGTAATGGTGTATCGTTACATGAATACTTAATTACCACATCATTATATATATGTTACGAAACTCATCATTGTCTGATTTTTTAACTTATGCCCAACAGGCAAAAAGGGTCGCTGTTTATCGAGAGATAGCCGCTGATCGTCTTACCCCAGTTGGGATTGTTGAGAGTTTGCCGGAAGAAATGGCGACTGGAATCATTTTGGAATCGGGAGCTTCACACCACTCTGGCGGACGGCACTCATTTATCGTTTTTGATCCAGTGGCTGAAATTTCTGTCCAAAATAACGAAATTACCCAAAAAATCTACAATCAGAGAACAACCAGCAACGAAGACCCTTTAACCGTTTTGCGCCGGTTAATTCCTCAATTCACCTGTGCAGGGCCTGCGGATATTTTAAGTATTATGAACAGCTCCGTCGGGTTCTTTACTTATGATGCTGTACGGTTATTCGAATCCATTCCCGATCAGCGCCCCGAAGAACAAAATTTTCCTGATTTATTTTTTAATTTTTATCAAACCAGTTTGGCTTTCGATCATGTGCAACAAAAACTATTAATCGCAGTGGCTGTTGAAATTGGCTGTGAACCGCAAAAAGATTATGAACAAGCGCAATTAAAAATAGAATATCTCGTCAAAAAAATCACCGCGTCTAACTCCACGACAAACCGTTCGCATCCCGCTCAAGTTCAACTGACCACAGAAACTCATGTAGACATAGACGATGAGGACTTTATTAATCGGGTTATTCAAGCAAAAAAATACATTGAACAAGGTGACGCCTTTCAAATTGTATTGTCGCGACGTTTTAGAAAAAATTTTAGTGTATCGCCTTTTGAAATTTATCGAACCCTGCGTCGGGTAAGTCCGGCCCCTTATATGTTTTATATCAACTACAAAGATCAGGTTATTTTGGGTGCATCACCCGAGAAATTGATTAGCGTGAATCAAGGTGAAGTGACGATTAACCCCATTGCTGGCACTCGGCCAAGAGCTCATTTGAGCCTACAACAAATTGAAGAAGAATTATTAAACGATAAAAAGGAACGTGCTGAACATACGATGCTGGTCGATTTGGCGCGCAATGATCTCGGCGGTGTTTGTAAACCAGGTAGTGTCTCTGTGCAGCAATTTTTACAAGTGAAACATTTTTCACATGTGAGCCATTTAACTTCAACGGTTAATGGCTTATTGCAAAATAACAAAGATGCATTTGATGCTTTTGCTGCTGCTTTTCCGGCAGGAACTTTAAGCGGGGCGCCAAAAATTCGTGCAATGGAAATTATTGACGAATTAGAAACTTCCAAAAGAGGACTATACGGCGGCGCCATTTGTCGAATTGATCACCAAGGTAATTTGGACAGCTGCATCGCTATTCGGATGGCTATATTAAAAGATAATATCGCCACGGTGCGAACTGGTGCAGGCATCGTCTATGATTCTAACCCCATGGCAGAAGCCAATGAAACGCGACAAAAAGCCCAAGGTATTCTCGAAGCCATTGCGCTAGCAGAAATAGGCGGATGATGGAGTAACTATATTTATGATTTTAGTAATCGACAATTATGACAGCTTCACCTACAACTTATATCAAGCTATTTGCCCGCTGGATGACAATGTGCATGTTTTTCGTAATGATAAAATCTCAGTCCATGACGTCTTAGCACTCAATCCCGACGCCATCGTTTTATCACCAGGCCCAGGCCGGCCAGAAGAAGCGGGGATTTGCATCGACTTAATCCATGCTATCGCCGAAACCAATATTCATTTGCTGGGTGTTTGCTTGGGTCATCAAGCGATTGCTCAAGCTTTTGGGAGCATGGTCATTCGTGCCCCTGAAATTGTGCACGGAAAATCAGAAATGATTTTTCATCATCGCCGTGGCATTTATGGTAATCTGCCTTTACCTTTTCAGGCAGGACGCTATCATTCGTTAATTGCAGATTCCCAAGCATTTTCCGAACATTTACAAATTGAAGCAGAAACTAAGGACGGCTTGATCATGGGCATACGTCACAAAAAATTACCGATTTATGGCGTACAATTTCACCCAGAATCAATTTTAACGCCGGAAGGCAATCAACTTTTAAAAAATTTTATCTCTTTGAGCCAAAAAAATGTATGTAAAAGCCAGCATTGAAAAATTGTTACAGAGAAAAAATTTAGATTCATTGACCTGTCAACACGCACTGGAAGAAATGCTGAGCGCCGAATCTAATCCATTGCAAACTGCTGCATTTTTAGCTTTATTACGCGCCAAAAAAGAAACTTCTGAAGAATTGTCAGGTTTTATAACCGGTTTAAAACAAAAAATGGTTACCGTTTCTACGAAACATACTACTCTAGATATCGTCGGCACCGGTGGCGATGGTGCACACACCGTTAATATTTCTACTGGCAGTGCGATTCTCGCCGCCAGTTGTGGAATAAAAATTGCTAAGCATGGCAATCGTGCAGTGTCATCAATGGCTGGAAGCGCTGATGTTTTAGAAGCTTTAGGCATCAAGATTGATTTAACTCCCGAAAAAATAAGCGCTGGAATAGATGAAATTGGCATCGGCTTTTGTTTTGCTCCCCATTTCCATCCCGCACTGGGTGAACTTCGTTTGATACGAAAATCTTTAAATATTCCAACCACATTTAATCTTTTAGGGCCTTTGCTCAATCCTGCAAGCCCCAAGCATTTTCTGTTGGGTGTCATGGATAAAACTTTAATGGAACCGATGGCCAAAGCCTTACAAACACTCAAAGTGGGTCATTCCTTCGTCGTCCATGGCGGCGGCTTGGATGAAATGAGTTGTCTCGGGCCAACCCACGCATTAGAAATTATCGAAAGCGACATTCACGAAATTATTATTGATCCGCAAAAACTGGGCTTTCCCCTTTGCAATTTAACAGAACTGGTGGGAAGTAACCCCAAAACCAATGCGAAAATCTTATTAAATGTATTTGAAAAAGGCCAATCGAGTGATTACCCCGCGGTCGCCAATACGCTTATTTTAAATGCTGGAACTGCAATCTACCTTTATGGTTCACAGCCTTCGTTAGCCGATGGCGTTAACCAAGCTCGAGCCTGCTTATATCAAGGCGCTGCGTTGAAATTATTAAAAAAATGGATGGAATTTAGTCATGGCTAATCAACTTTACCCCATTTATTTGCAAAAACAATGTGAAGTGGCAGAGTTATACCAACTAATTCTCGACCAACCGAATCATCCGATTGCACAGATATTTCACGGCAAAAAAGAAATTCAGCGCAAAAAATCTTTTAAAGCGGCCATGAAACGCGAAATTCTGAGTATTATTGCTGAAATAAAACGTAAATCACCCAGCAGAGGATTACTTGCCCCCATTGAAAATCCGGTTAATTTAGCTAAAAAATATTTGGCTGGCGGCGCTAATGCCTTGTCTATTTTAACTGATGAAATATTTTTTGGCGGCAGTTTAAAAGATTTAACTCAAGTCGCAGAATCTTCCTTAATTCCCTTACTCAGAAAAGATTTTATTATTGACGAAATTCAAATGGCAGAAGCTGTTTATGCTGGAGCGGATGCGGTTTTGTGCATTATTGCTTTGGTGGGAGAAAGAGCTCAAGCGCTGTTAGATTTTGCCAAAAAAATTAATGTCGATGTGTTGGTTGAAGTACATGATAAGCAGGAATTAGATATTGCCTTAAAATTTAATGCCGAAATCATCGGGGTTAACAATCGAGATTTAACCACGTTTTTAATCGATCCAGAAAGAGCTTTAGAATTGGTAGAACATATGCCCGAATCAGTTATTCGAATCGCAGAATCCGGCATTACTTCTCCGGTTACTGCGCAACAGTATCGTCAGGCTGGATTTGACGCCGTTTTAATCGGCGAAGCGTTGGTCACTTCGCTCCATCCAGAAGATTTTATTCAGGCATGTCAAAATGTCTAATTTGATCAAAGTTTGTGGATTAAAAGATCCAAATCAGGCTTTTTTGGCCGGCAAAATGGGTGTAGATTTTATTGGCGTTGTTTTCCATCCGCCTTCAAAACGCCATGTTTCTATTCAGCAAGCACAAAAAATTGCCGAATTCGCGAAAGCCAGCGGCGCAGTGGTGGTTGGGGTCTTCGTTGAGCAAAATGCAGCAGAAATGGCTAAAATCCTTGAGCAAACCGGTATAGAAGCGCTGCAATTAAATGGCGACATAAGCAAACGCGAACATCATTTATTGGATCGAAAATATTTAAGAATCTGGGTCCAACCGGTGGAAAATGAAAATCCGTTATATGAAGATGCCAATTTAAAATTTAATTACCTTGATCAACAGCGAGATTTTATTTTATTTGACTATAAAGATCCTGGAATCGGCAAAACTTTTAATTGGCAACAATTTCAATACACCGGAGAATATCAATGGGGTGTAGCTGGTGGTTTAAATAGTGAAAATATCAATAAAATGCAGGAAGTTTTAAAACCAAAATTGCTAGACGTTTCCAGCGGAGTGGAAAATGCCCCAGGAGAAAAAGATTTAAAATTAATTGAACAGTTTATCAAAAAGGCAAGAGGACAGAAGTTCCCTAAAGGGAACTCCACTTCTCGCGATGGGGGATTACAAGGGGGAGAATCGTGATTCTCCCCCCTTGATTCCGAGCAATGGGCTTGCCCATGCGCAGGATCTAAACAAAGGCAAATTAAATGAACACCAGCAGCCGAAAAAAATCAGGTTATTACGGTAAATTTGGCGGTGCTTTTTTACCCGAGTTGTTAATAGCTCCCATTACCGCTTTAAATCTGGCTTGGAATGATGCAAAAAATGATAAACAATTTCTAAAAAATTTATCTTTGTTATTAAAAAACTATGCCGGGCGACCCACACCGCTTACCGAGGTCACGCGTTTTGCAAAAGCGATCGATGGGCCACGTATTTTTCTAAAACGAGAAGATTTGCTGCATACCGGCGCACATAAACTCAACAATGCGTTGGGTCAATGTTTATTGGCAAAAGCGATGGGAAAAAAACGAGTCATCGCCGAAACTGGGGCAGGACAACATGGAGTTGCCACAGCTGCTGCCTGCGCTTACTTGGGCTTAGACTGTGTGGTCTATATGGGTCGAGAGGATATGAACCGCCAAGCCCCCAATGTTTCTCGTATGCGTTTAATGGGCGCAGAGGTGATGCCGGTTGGTATAGAAAATGGTTGTGCCACTTTAAAAGAAGCAGTGAATGCCGCTCTACGGGATTGGTCCTTTTCATTTGAAGACACCTACTATTGTTTAGGTTCAGCATTGGGTCCTCATCCTTATCCAGAAATGGTGGCAACATTTCAAGCGGTTATTGGCCGAGAATGCAAACAACAATGCCGAACATTATTTAATGCGCTTCCAAATCTTATCATTGCCAGCGTTGGCGGCGGATCCAACGCCATCGGCATTTTTTCTGCTTTTTTATCACATAAAGAAGTACAAATGGTTGGCGTTGAAGCTGGCGGCCACGGAATGCGTTTAGGAGAACATGCTGCGCGTTTCCAAACCCTATCACCTGGTGTTTTACATGGATGTTATACTTATTTATTACAAGATCAAAATGGGCAAATTGCACCTACCGCTTCAATTTCCGCAGGGCTAGATTACCCAGCCGTTGGCCCTCATCATGCTGCACTATTTGAAAAAAAACGGGTTAATTATGTCGCCATTCGAGATGAACAAGCTTTATCAGCCTTAAAATTACTGGCCAGAACTGAAGGCATTATCTGCGCGTTAGAGTCGGCACATGCGTTGGCTTATGCGGTTACACTTGCCCCTACCCTGGCCAAAGATTCTTGTATAGTTATCAACTTATCAGGCCGTGGCGATAAAGATTTAGCTCAAATAGAACAGGTAAAACTATGAACGGTCTACAACGCATACAGTCCCACTTTCAAAACCATAAAGCATTTGTGGGTTATTTAACTGCGGGCGATGGGGGCATTCAACGTACGCTAGAAGGCGCATTAGCGTTAATTGCAGGCGGCGTCAACTTGCTCGAAATCGGTCTCCCTTTCTCGGATCCAGTTGCGGACGGCCCAGTGATTCAACAAGCTTCGGCGCGCGCGCTGGCTGGAGGAATTGATATAGACCAAATATTCTGGTTAACCGCTGAAATCCGCAAAGTCAGCCAAATTCCACTTATTCTATTTAGTTATTTGAATCCTATTTTAAGTATGCTGAAAGCGTCGTTATTTAAAAAAGCCCAACAAGCTGGTTTGGATGGCATTTTAATTGTCGATTGTCCAATTGAAGAATCACATCGGTTTCATCAATCCTGCTTAGACCAAGGCATGGCCCCAATTTACATCATCAGTCCCACTACTCCCCTGCAACGTCTTCAACAAATAAACCAATTAGGCAAAGGTTTTTTATATTATGCTTGCCGAAAAGGCACTACCGGGATGCAAGCCAAGCTCCCAGAAAATTTTGTTGAAAAAATAAAATGGATTAAATCTCAGGTGCAACTGCCAGTAGTCGCTGGATTTGGCATTGCGGAGAAAGAAACCGCGGAATATGTATTAAAATTTGCAGATGGAGTAGTCATAGGCTCCTTATTTGTCGATGCACTTGGGCAGAAAAAAACTCCGCATGAGCTCTGTGCATTAGCCAGAAATATTAATCCTTTGAGGTAAAAAATATGATTATTGTTTTGAAAGAACATACCACCGCAAAAGAAGTTGAAGACTTATTGGCTAAATTTTCCTGGATGAATTTACACGGTATTTCTAGTGAAGAAAATGGCCGCTATAGTATTGCCATTGTTAATGGCGCGGATGAAAAAACTAATTTTAATCAATTTTCCACCTTGCCGTGTGTTGAACGCATTCAACCATTTACGCAAAAATTTAAATTGGCCAGCCGTGAAATTAAATCAGGCCGCACTGTGGTAAAAATAGGTCAGCATACCATTGGCGGTACTGTCTTTGCCGTTATGGCAGGACCCTGCTCAGTCGAATCTTCCGAACAGATTCACCAAACTGCTGCATTAGTCGCTGCTGCAGGCGCTAATATTTTACGTGGCGGTGCATTTAAACCTCGTACTTCTCCTTATGATTTCCAAGGATTGGGAGAAATTGGTCTTGGTTATTTGCGAGACGCCGCCAAAAAAAATAATTTACTCAGCGTTTCCGAAGTGATGGATACTCAAGATATCGATTTATTAGCCAATTACGTTGATATTTTACAAATTGGCGCCCGCAATATGCAAAATTTCAGCTTGTTAAAGCAAGTGGGCCGCGCTGGAAAACCTATTTTGCTAAAAAGAGGCATGTCTGCAACCTACGCAGATTTTTTAATGGCTGCGGAATATATTTTGCAAACCGGTAATCCAAACGTTATTTTATGTGAACGAGGAATTCGCACCTTTGAACCTTATGCTCGCAATACCTTAGATATAGCAGCGGCGCCCATTTTGCATGAGCTCACACACTTGCCCATTATCATTGATCCCAGTCATGGCACTGGAATCCGCAGTGTGGTGCCCGCCTTGGCATACGCCGCCCTTGCAGCCGGAAGCGACGGAATTATGATTGAAGTCCATCCAGAACCCGATAAAGCACAATCCGATGCTAAGCAAACCATTTCTCCCACCACCTTCGCAGAAATGATGGGTGTACTTCATAAAATCGCCGCAGCAGTTGATATTAAAATGCCGAAAAATATGCCATATTAAAGCGCTAATGCTCATTTCATAAACCGGAATAACCATGTTAATTGCTTCCATGAGCCCTCCCTTTAAATTATCTCCTCAATCCGCATTGAAAGAAGCGGAAGCCCTTGAAATTTGTCTTGAAAAAATTGATGACACTATTTATGCAGAAATTGCTGATATAAGAAAAGCTTTTAATGGGTCCCTGATTTTAACCCTAGAGATTAATGAACAAGACCCCAATTTTGGAATTCTTCTCCAAAAATTAGCACAGTTAAAACCCGAATATATTACACTCAGCCACGAGATTTCTGACACACTATTAATAACACTCCAAAGAAATTATCCATCCATCCAGTGGATTGGACTTTATCACCATGTTTTGGAAAACCCAACACAATTAATAAATTTTTTAAAGAACAAACCGGCAAACCGTTTTGATCGCTATAAAGTTATTACTGCGGTGAACACCACAGTCGATGCTTTAGCTATGCTGCAGTTTATCCATAATTATCATGAAACCGCCCACTTTTTAGCAAGGGACACTCCGGTCGCCTTTTTCTGCCAAGGTCTTACCGGAAAAATAACCGAAATCTTAAGTCCACTAGTCAACAACCCATGGCATTACATCAACGCTGAATATCTAGCTGAACTAATCGATATCTATCATCTTCCTAAATTAAATCAAAATTCAAAAATTTTTGCCTTACTTGGCAATCCAGTTGATTTAAGTGTTGGACATATTTTACATAACCAGGCCATTCAGTTACTCAACGAAAATGCCGTTTACGTTAAATTACAGACACCTAAACAAGATTTAACTGCAACTCTTCAATACTGTCGTCAATTACCTTTTTCAGGATTTAGCGTCACCATGCCGTTAAAAGAAACTATTTTTTCAAAAATGGACGAAATTGGCCCGCAAACAAAACTGATTCAGGCAGTGAATAGTATCGTTATCGAAGATGAGAAACTATTCGGTTTTAACACCGATGGTATCGGGGCTATTGAAGGACTGATAAAAGCAGCGAAAATACCCGGCGATTTAACAGATAAAAAAATCGTTATCTTAGGAGCCGGTGGTTCTGCACGAGCGATTGCTTATGCGGCCCACCAATATAATGCCAAAGTCATCATCATCAACCGAACTTTTTTAAAAGCCCAACAGTTAGCGCAAGAGCTTGAAGGCAAAGCATACGCTTTAGATCAGCAATTGATTTTAAAAAACCTAGATTACGACATTTTGATTAATACCTTACCTGAAAAAATTTTTTTAGAGCAAGAAATCCAACCAATAATCCAACCTCAAAATTTGCGATCTAATGCAGTGGTCATGGATATTGTCTATCAACCAATCGATACTATTCTTCTAAAAATTGCCCGCGAAGCGCAGTGTCTTTGTATTCCCGGCTACGAAATGTATATCCATCAAGCCTTATTACAAATTAAACGCTGGTATAACCCAAACGACGAACAGCTTTTAGTCATTGAAGAAATGATGGAAAAATATTTTAATCCGTAAATTTAAAAAAATTAAGCGCCAAGAAAATAATAAGTTGCAAATGATAGGGAAATTTCAGTCTGGAGAATGAAAATTAATGATAACAAAATTCAAGAGGCTTTTCTATCACTAAAAATCAAATTTTATCATTTATTCAAACCCTTACAATTTAATTATTACTTTATGGACGGATAATTTTTAAATTAATATTATTGTATTGATTTGTATAAATTTATATAGTAATATAAATTTAGTTGAAACTATAATAGGGAATAAATATGTCAAATTTATACAATAACCCTTTTAGGCCTGGTGCAGGGCATCAGCCGCCATATCTTGCTGGCAGGTTCTTAGAGCAAGACGAGGTAAGGGCTCTTCTTAAACAGAAAATTGTTACTCAAAATATTGTACTTACAGGGTTGCGCGGTGTAGGAAAAACTGTCTTATTGGAGGCGCTTAAGCCAATAGCGTATGAACAAGGATGGTTATGGGCAGGCACAGATTTGTCCGAATCTGCAAGTGTTAGTGAGGAAACTTTAGCGATCAGAATTTTAGCTGATATTGCTAGAGTTACTTCTGGCCTTCTCTCGGAAGAAAAAGTCATTAGTCCTATAGGTTTTTCTAGTAAGGCTCAAACTATGAATGAACCTATAAATTATGAAAAATTAGTTACATATTATTCAAATGTTCCCGGTCTTATTTCTGATAAATTAAAAAGTACGCTTGAGGGTATTTGGAATATTATGCTTTATAAAGATAAAGTTAAAGGAATAATTTTCGCTTATGATGAAGCACAAAATTTAGCTGATCATGCCAAGAGGGACCAGTATCCTTTATCTCTTCTTTTGGAAGTATTTCAGTCCTTACAAAGGAAAAATATACCTTATTTTTTAATTCTTACAGGGCTGCCAACCTTATTTCCTAAGTTAGTTGAAGCAAGGACCTATGCTGAAAGGATGTTTCATATAATTTTTTTAAAACCCTTAGACCCAGATGCCACAAAAGAAGCTATCACGAAGCCTGTTCAAGATACGGATTCTTTAATAAAATTCTCTGATGCAACTGTAGAGAGGATTGCAAGCTTGTCCGGAGGATACCCTTATTTTATTCAATTTATATGTAAGGAGGTATTTGATGTCTGGATAGTAAAGCTTTCTAATAAAGAAGCGCCAATAATCCCTTCCGATGATATCATTAGAAAACTTGATACTGATTTTTTTCAGGGACGATGGGCACGAGCAACTGATAGGCAACGATCGCTTTTAAGAGTAATTGCAAATTTAGATATAGAGAATGAAGAGTTTACGGTTCAAGAGATTTCTATAGCATCAAAAAAAATATTAAAAAAATCATTCAGCCCGAGTCATATTAATCAAATGTTATTAACCTTGGCAGAAATAGGGTTGGTTTATAAAAATAGATTTGGAAAATATTCTTTTGCCGTCCCTTTATTAAGAGAATTTATTTTACGTCAACCAAATCTAGATGAATGAGAAAATTTCAGTAATATTATCGATAGCTATTGAGGTAAACATTTGTAGAACGCATTTCTTGTGTATTTACTTGCTTGAATATTGCCGATACACATCTTTCGCCAATAAATAGTTGAGCATCGTGGTGGTATGAATTCGATCATAGAAAAAATATTCGGTCGGATTTTGGCAAACTGAACCGACAATGTCCTGATAGTTATTTTTATAGTTTTTATAACAAGGTTCTGCGCCAAATTTAAGAGTCAGCGAATGATTCTCAAAGGAATAATTAAACCCATCGCCTTTTATTTTTGAAAAAATAGCGGTATCAAAATTAAAAATATCATAAATAAATATTTCTGGTTTATTTTTTAAATTTTCTTCCAGTCGTGCATTAAACGACTGAATAGATCGGAGCAGGTAGCGACGGTAATAGTTATCGATATAGTTCAATGGGAAATATTTTTTTTCACTTAAAAATTGAATAAAAGGAATATAAGATAAATTTCTTACATTAAACACAATCAAATGTTTTGCGCCATGTTCCATCAACCGTTTAACTTGCAAGGACTCTTGATCTGCACGACGCTCAAAAAAAACCTTAGCGCGCGCATGGAATAAAGGTAAAAAATCATTAGTTCCCATAAAAACGACAACCAAATCATTGTTCTCGAATCTATTATGTTGTTTCAAATAAAGATCGATTTGCTGAGAAAGATTAGGAACAATATAGTGTTTCGCAGGTTTACCATGTATTACCTCATTGACAGGATGAATTATCTTAGCACCGCCAAAAGCCATATCAATAAAATGGTTGGTATCCGTTGGGTCGATTTGGTAAAACTCAGCAAAATACTCCCCCCAGGAGGGCCCATTGCTGAAACGTCCTTGATAATACCGTGCTGAATTGGGTATTATTTCTCTCGTTTCCCGAAAGACATTGCCGTTATCGGAATAACTATCGCCAAAAATAATCACCCGCTTAAAAACATTCGTCGGTGAGTTACTAACAGCCAACGTAGGCTTTGCAAATACGAAGACAGCAGCAAATAAAATTAAAAAATAATAAAAGGAACGGTTGATCATTCAATTCTACCTTTATTATAAACCGAATTAAGGGTTGGCATTTTTTTGAGCAACTTGTCGATTAAGAAAGGCCCATATTTGCCAAATGTTCAAAATAGTACCTTATTTGCCTAACCAGAAGCAAATATGTGACTAGACGGCATTATTGTAATGGTATATCATTATTTACCATGAACGGATGGGATTCTTTTTTAGATTTGTGCAAATCCGCAGAGAACAATACGATTTTAACCGAATTGTTTGAGCTCTTGTTAACACCAGAAGAAAAATCAAGTATTGAAACACGTTGTTTAATTGTGCAAGCACTTTTAGAGCAGAAAAAGGCTCAACGACAAATCTCTAGCGAACTACACGTCAGTATTGCCAAAATAACTCGTGGTTCTAATGAATTAAAAAGAATATCTGCTCAGTTAAAGCAGTTTTTACAAAAGAAATTACTTAATACCTCACGGGATGAAACCTAAAGGAAACCATATGAAAAAAATTATCCGCTGTTTTTTAATGATTATTTTTTCTATATCCTTTTTCTCCAGCTCATCAGCCGCTGAACAATCAACTGCTTATCCGAATAAAACCATTGGGATTGTGATCCCGCTTGAACATGTCGCCTTACGGGAAATCGTAAATGGATTTGAAGAAACGGTTACTCAACAGTACCCTGGAAAAGTCACCTTTATTGTAGAAAATGCACAGCACGATTTAAATATTCAGCGCGCCATACTGCAAAAATTTGTCAATCAAAAAGTAGACTTAATTGTTCCCGTCGCTACCGCGCCAACACAAATGGCAATAAACATGGTAAAAAAGCAGCCCATCGTAGGTTTAGCAGCGATGATTCCAGATACTGAACGTGACAAAGATAATTTAAAAGAACGCTTCACCGGCGTGCGTGATGAGATTGACAGCAAAAAGCAAATGGAATTTATCCACGCTTTATGCCCTAATTTAAAAAAAATGACTTTGATTTACAGCAGTGATGACAAAGTAATACCCGAAGCCGATCAAGCAGTTGCTGTTGCGCAAACTTTCGGTATAACCGTACAAAAAATGATGATTCAAAATCTCAGTGATTTGTATGCCGTGAGCCAACGAATTGATAACGATAGCCAAGCTATATTCATATTAAAAGACAACTTAGTGGTCAGCGGCATTAATACATTGATTTTAGCGGCCAAAAAAAAGCATATCCCGTTAATTAGCTCTGACGAAGGTACGGTCAGTCAAGGAGCGGTGGTTGCTTTAGGCGTTAAAGAAAAAGAAATCGGTATTCAGGGCGGTGTGTTGGCAGCTCGAATTTTAAAAGGCGAATCGATTTCTGCTATACCTATTCAAGACATTAATAAGTTAGATATTTTTGTAAACACGCCAGCTTTCACAGACCTCGGACTCAATTTGGATAGGTTGAATGAATTTGCAAGCCAACATCAGTATACCGTTATCGCTAATCCCAGTGACCACTAGCCGTATTATACCGCATGGATATTCTAACCACCGCGCTTTTACAAAGTCTTTTATTTTTTCCGTTAGCTCTGGGCATTTACTTTAGCTATATCATTTTGCAAGCCACCGACTTAACGGTTGACGGCAGCTTTGTACTTGGCGCCGCTTTATTTGCTAGATTTTTAACTGCTTGGCCGCATCCAATTATTGCCTTTTTGGCAGCGGGTATCGGCGGGGCTTTAGCCGGAATGGGCGTCAGTTTGATTCAATGGCGAGGAAAAATTGAATCCTTGTTAGCCGGAATTTTAGCTTTATTTATGTTATATAGCATAAATTTTGATGTGATGGGTAAACCTAATATCAGCTTATTTGATGTCAATAGTTTGGGTGAACACTTAAGTAATGATGCGGTAACCGGCAATTGGATATTTGTGGGTGTTTTTGTCCTGATTCTTATCATAATATTGTGTATTTTGTTAAAAACCCAATTTGGTTTGACGCTACGAGCATTTGGGGAACATCCGACTTTGCTGGAACGATTAGGACATCGAATTGAACTTTATCGATTTTTTGGCTTTGCTTTTAGCAATGCATTGGTTGCTCTGTGCGGAGCGTTGACTGCGGAGATCAATGGTTATGCGGATTTAAGCATGGGATTCGGAATGGCGCTAACTGGAATAGGCACGGTCGTTATCGGTCGACAACTTCTCAAGCCTTTTTATCGATCATCACAATTTCACTTACCTTTTGAATTGGGTGGATGCGCTATTGGGGTTTTTTTATATTTTCTCGCAATCAATGAATTTTTAGCTTGGGGGGTCAATCCAATTAATTTAAAACTAATTTTAGGCCTAATTCTTGTGGGTTTTTTACGACTAACGACGACACGAAGACCTGTTTTGCAATCGGCATAGCTTTATGAATTTAATCGATGACCCCTTATGTCTTTTAAAACAAATTGATTTACGCATCCCCGGCGCCGATCGACCGATATTAAAAAACATTAACTACTCTATCAACCGCGGCGATCGCGTGATTTTGCTGGGCAGCAATGGTTCGGGTAAAAGCTCTTTATTAAAACTATTAAACCGAACATACGCACCAACCAAAGGAAAAATTTATCTTCATCAACAGAATTTACAAAATTTTTCGTCAAAACAATTGAGTCAAGCTGTGGTTACTTTTACCCAAGATTTACGAGACTCTTTGTTTTTTGATTTAACCGTTGTAGAAAATTGTGTGCTTTGGGAGTCGCGGTTCAAAAAAAACCTGTTCAAATTGACGCATTTTACTGACGATAAATTTCTGAAAGAATATTTAGCAGGTTTCCATCCTCAATTACCAAACCGATTGAGAACATCGGTTTCTGCCTTGTCTGGTGGTGAACGTCAAAGCTTGGTGTTAGCGCTTTGTTTATTACATCCACCTGATTTACTGTTACTGGATGAACATACTAGCGCTTTAGACCCCAAAATTGCGCTCAGTTTAATTAAATATACTGAACGTTTGCTGATAGATCGGTCAATTACCACCGTGATCGCCACCCATAATTTAGACGTGGCACTTCACACTGGCAATCGATTATTAGCACTTGCCGCCGGTGAAATTCGTTTACAAGCCGATGGTATCGAAAAACAAAATTTAACCGAAGAAGAAATATTGGAAAAGTGTTATCTTTAATACCATCGTCATCAACCATTAGTTAAGGTCAGAGAATCCGAAGCAGAAGATTCAGATTGCAGATGGTCGCCCTGCCAAGGTTTGTCTACCCGCCAAAAATTTAGCTTTTCATTTGACAAATTAATTGGCTTACGGTTTTGTCGCTGCTCATTGAAGTCACCCACTAGATAAGGCAGAAATATTGAATAAATAAGTGCTAAAGGAATAATTTTTTCTAATAATGGACACGCCATTATCGCAATATCACGTTGGCAACTATAGTCAACTTCCTCTTCAATTTTATTAATTAGCTCATTTTGTTCTAGAACTGTGTCTCGATCTCGAGCTATATTCCATTTTAATTCTTTTAAATTATTTGAACTTTCTTTTATTCCCCATAGAAAAATTGATAATCGGAAAATGGGTAAACTAAATGGTTCCACGTCAAAAATATTAAGAGATTCTACTCGATAGTAATTCGTAATGAACTTATCCAAAAAACGGTCTATTCTCTTGCCTAAATTATTTTCAGATAGATCAATCTTCTTTAATGAGTTAGAATAATGAGAAATTATATTGATAAAAACTTCGAGTGTATCGGCAGAGATTACAAAATTCTTTTCTTCCAGCTTGAAAATTCCTGACAAATTGAGCGCTTTCAATTCACCCTTTTCATCATAGGTATCAATTGTTGGAATATTCTCTCTCCTCACTACTTTGGAAAGATGTGGCCACCACAATGATTCTCCTGGCTTGGGAGGAGACTTAATTGCTTTAATGTCAGCCTCTATAGCACGTAAAGGTTTAAGAAACGGATCTGGTTTAGGAACACCATATTCATATAAATTCAAATCGGAACTAGAAATAAATCCTGTAGAAACAGAAGAGGAAGAGGAAGAAGTAGGGGCCTGCTTTTTATCTTCGATTAAGTCGGCTGATTTTAACGGTTGTGTTGACCTCATGATTTTCACCTTTATTTTTTTATTTTATTAGCTTATCGGAAAAACTCAAAACATTCAACCTGCCTGTAAAACTAAACACTGCCAATCTTCTTTTTCAGAACAGATAATAAACTGCAAACGAGGTTTATAGATATTTAATAATCGGCTTATATCAACAAACAAAAAACCAGATAGAATTAGAATCCCATTAGGCTGGAGTAATTCAATTAATTGATCCGCCAAATGGCAGAGAGGATTGGCCAGAATATTCGCCAACACAATATCGGCTTTTACTGTCGGCAATTCTTCCGGCAACACAGTCACTATTTGTGTCGGAATAAAACCATTTAATTCTGCATTATTGCGAGTTGCAATTAATGCTTGCGGATCATGATCTACCGCAAACACTTGTTCCGCCCCCAAAGCCAATGCAACCAAACCCAAAATTCCAGAACCACAGCCGTAATCGATAACTAGTTTATTTTTTAGTGATTGTTTCAACAATTCTAATATACACAAAGCAGTGGTGGGATGGGCGCCAGTACCGAAGCCTAATCCCGGATCCAATCGCACTTGTTTTCCCGATAAATTTGTAGCATCCACCCAAGAAGGCACAATCCACAATTGATTAGCGAAATTTAACGGCGGAAAATTTTGTTGCGTCACTTCCACCCAGTTCTGTTCCGGCAAAAGTGATATATTATAATCTATGGTTTTATGAAAGTGCGTTTGTAAATCGGTGATTAAAGGAAGGAGATCCATGGAAGGGGGAAATAAAGCTTGTAAAAGATTTATTTTCCACAATGGCGTTTCATTTACAGCTTCCTGAAATAAATCTTCGTTCCCACCATCTTTAATGCTGATCGCGAGAGCACCTTGTGATTCTAAATAATCGCCAATCATCTCAACTTCTTCTTTGGATTCGATACGGATATTTAATTGCTGCCAGGACATTTAATTAATGAGATAATCCAAGTAATTTTTCTAGATAATGAATATTTTGGCCACCGGCAATGAAATTGGGATCATCCAGCAATCGTTGATGCAAATCAATGTTGGTTTTAATGCCTTCCACCACCAATTCCTCCAAAGCATTCCGCATTTTGATAATAGCCAGTTCCCGATTTTTTGCGTACACGATTAGCTTACCAATTAATGAATCGTAATAAGGCGGCACTTTATAGCCGCTATAAAGATGCGAATCCATCCGTACACCGATTCCCCCTGGCGGATGATACCGTGTTACCACGCCAGGAGAAGGCATGAAAGTTTTACCATCTTCTGCATTAATACGACACTCAATCGCATGCCCGGAAATCTTCACATCTTCTTGTTTAAAACTAAGTGGTTCTCCTGCGGCGATTAGGATTTGTTCTCTGACAATATCAATTCCCGTAATCATTTCAGTGATCGGATGCTCAACCTGAATGCGAGTATTCATTTCAATAAAATAAAACTGGTCATTTTCATAGAGAAATTCAAATGTACCTGCACCCCGATAGCCAAGGGCAATACAGGCATCAACACAGCGTTGGCCAATTTGTTGTCTCTGTTCTTCGGTAATGCCCGGAGCGGGGGCTTCTTCTAGTACTTTTTGATGTCGGCGCTGCATAGAACAATCCCGCTCGCCTAAATGCACAGCATGGCCATGCGTATCACCGATCACCTGAATTTCAATATGGCGCGGATTTTCCAAAAACTTTTCCATATAGACTTCATCTGTACCAAAAGCTGCGCCAGCTTCTGTTCGAGTTGTGGCTACGGTGCTCAACAAATCGGCTTCATTACGAACTACTCGCATGCCTCTTCCACCACCGCCGCCAGATGCTTTAATAATAAGCGGATATCCAATTTTTTTCCCTAACACTAAGTTGGTTGGATTATCGTTTGAAAGGGCGCCGTTTGAACCTGGGATACAAGGAATACCGGCTGCTGACATCGCTTTAATCGCCAAAACTTTATTGCCCATTTGGGTGATCATGTCACGCGTTGGGCCAATAAAGGTAAAACCACTTCTCTCGACTTGTTCAGCAAAATTTGGGTTTTCTGCTAAAAATCCATAGCCTGGATGAATAGCATCGACATTCGCCACTTCTGCTGCACTGATAACGGCAGGGATACTTAAATAACTATCGGCTGAATTGGGTGGCCCAATACAAACGGCTTCGTCTGCTAATTTGACATGCATCAAATCGCGATCGGCCAGTGAATAGACTGCAACGGTTTGAATTCCCAATTCTTTACAAGCCCGTAAAATGCGCAAAGCGATTTCACCGCGATTTGCAATTAAAACTTTTTTAAACATAAGCTACTCGCGAGGATCAATCAGGAAAAGTGGCTGACCGTACTCAACTGGTTGTTCATTCTCAATCAGACGAGCACTAATAATGCCGCTCATATCTGCTTCAATCTTGTTAAACATCTTCATGGCTTCGATTAAACATATGGTATCGCCAATTTTTACGTGATCTCCTACCGCAACAAAGGGCATAGAGCCTGAAGCTGGCGCCAGGTACACTGTGCCCACCATCGGCGAAAGCACTTGGTGGCCATCTCCCAAGGGTTTTTCCGAAGGTAGATTGATAGTAGACGGCAGCGAAGGAGAAAGAGCGACAGACGACGAAACTTCTGGACCCAGTTGAGGGATTTGGGTTAATGTGGTTATCTGGCCTTTTTGGCAAATGCGAACCGATTCTTTGCCCGATTTGACTTCTAATTCGCCAATGCCGGTTTCTTTAACCAGTTCAATTAGTTTTCTAATTTTGCGAGTGTCCATAATTTCCTCACGATGAAAGTGGTAAAATGGAAAAGATGATATTAGCAAGATCGCTGCAATTGTCAACAAATTTAATGCTTAAACATGATTTTTGTGGACGCAACAATCGTTTAGCAGGGCTGTACTGGATGGAACACTGTGAACAGCGTAGGTTAGCGGCGAGATGGATTTTTTCAAACAATTTAAGACCTGGACATACACTATCGTCTACCGCTATACTTAAATAGTAAGTACTATTTAAGTAATTTTAAGGGGTATACTAATGTCTAAAAAAACTATACGGCTTTCCGTGGATGTTTCACCAGAATTTTATAAAATGCTGGGTATAATGGCAGAGGAGTCACATTCTTCAAAAAGTGATGTATTAAAAAAATCTGTCGTTCTCATGAATGTGGCATTAGATGAAGGAAAAAAAGGTCATCAGATTGGTATCCTAGGAAAGGACGACAAATTAATTACCAAGATAGTGGGAATATAATCAGAATTTAATCTAATGAATATTAATGATTTGATTAAGAATGATAACCTTGATGTCTCAATTAAATCTGTTAGAGTCGAACATCCAAAAGACGCTTGCGCTCGACGCTTTAAGGATATTATGCTGTTTATAATAGCGATGATCTTGATTTTAGTTGCGTTCATATTTTGTGGATATACTCTTTTAATTGGTAAATTTAGCGCTGATTTTGAAAAATGGGCTATGACAATTGATGGCAGTATTATTGTAGGATTTTTAGGCTTTTTAACTGGAAAGAATATTAAATAACTTTAATAGAAGAGACCACCTCGTAATGCTTCAAGTTTTTTAATAAAATTTTCTGGGGAAATCTCCCCTACTACCTTAAGATTGCCAACTTCTTGGTGCTGATGATCAAAAAATAAAATAGTGGGTGGGGCTACCACTTGATAAACATTTAATAGTTCTTGATCTTGTTGGTCATTCGCCGTGATATCCGCGCGCAACCAAACTATATCTGCCATATTTTGTTGTACCTGTTGATTCGCAAATACCTGTCGCTCCAAAATTTTACAAGAAACACACCAATCAGCATAAAAATCCAAAATAAATAATTTTTGCGGCGCCAGCGCAAATTGTTTTTGTATATCACTTACCGTTTTCACAGGAATAAATGCTGTAGAACTTGGGTAATTGCACTGCTTATTTCCTTGTTGAATGCTGCTGGCGATTAACAAGACGCCAGAGACAAATAAAATGATTCCACATGACTTACTTATTTTTTGCGCTACAGTTGGTGTGGTGGAAAAAGTTTTTAAGGCTACTGACACTCCAATCATTAAAGCCGCCCAAAGTAACAGAATAAATCGCGTTTCGATAACTCTTGATAACATCCAAATGGCTAACGCCACCAAAATTATTCCCAGAAATTTTTTTGTCCAATCCATCCAGGGCCCAGGCTTGGGTAAAAAACGTCTCCCTACAAGACCAATTATCAATAAAGGAATGCCCATTCCTATGCCCATTACCAACAAAGCTATCGCTCCCAAAATAGGCTCCCCTTTTTGGGTAATAAAACTTAATGCCGCCACCAAAGGGGGAGTGGCGCAAGGAGATAAAATAAGCGTCGACAAAATTCCCATGAGCCCTGCTCCCCACACACTGCCTTGGTGCTGGACATGGGTCCATTTGGCCATCAAATTCCGTATCTTTTCGGGAGGTTCTACATGAAAAAAACCAAATAACGATAGCGCCATCAGAAAAAATATAAGACAGAACAAACCAATGACCAACGGTTTTTGGGCTAAAACTTGCAAACTACTGCCTAGCCAACCAAATAGTAAGCCGATGAGGGCGTACGTTAACGCCATGCCCAAAACATAGGCCGCCGATATTAAAAAAGCACGTCCATGACTCATTTGCTCTTTGCCAATGATTAAGCTCGACAAAATTGGGACCATCGGCAAAACACAAGGGGTAAAGGCAATTAATACACCCGCCCCCAGTAAGCCAAACCAAAAAATCCAAGAGACTGACTGTCGATTTAATCCAGTAATCGCAACTGTTTTCTCAACTGGAGGGTAACAAAAACCCTCCTCTGAACAACCTTGGTAATTTATTTTTAATTTAAGTGGCGAGCTCGTCACCTCGGAGACTGGAATATTAATCTTTAGCGTATTTTCATAAATAATATAATGACCTAAGATAAGGTCAGATTTTTGAATGCCTGGAGGAAACGCCGGTTTGCCAAGTACCGCCGCATTTTTGGGCGCCGGACTAAAATGAATTCGGTTTTGATACAAATAATAACCGGGCTGAATTTGCCACTCCACCGCAATCATTTGAGGATTCACCGCATTAACACTCATTTTAAAGGCTTGGTTTACGGGTAGAGGCTGAGGATCATTAGCAGAAAGACCATAAAGAGGGTAAAAAATGAGCAGTATAATAAAAAATGCTTTAGTTATCATAAATCTAAGTTTAGACCAATGTGTGTAAGTAAGGTAAATATTGTTATAATAACGCCTTAACCCACTTTGTGGACATATTTCAGGGAGTTATTAAAAAATGGAATTTCAAAAACTTTGTAAGATATACATTCACCCTTACTTTTTTATTCCTTGGTTTCTACTTATCGTAGCCAGTTATTTCTTTGCTGACTTACCGGTGACTTTATATTTTAATGGATTAAAAGAAACTTGTCCTTTTATCTTCAAATTTTTTTCTATTATAACCAATTTTGGGATCGGAGAAATTTACATACTGTTAGCGCTGTTGATGATTTTAGGGGGAGTTATCACTAAAAACAAACGCTTTTTATCTTCGGGTATGTATATTGCTCTTGCAATTTTTCTTGCAACGCGCTTTTGTGAATATATTAAAGTAGTCGCTGGTCGGGCCAGACCGATTCTTTACTTCAAAGAACACTTGTATGGATTTTATTTCTTGAAAAAATTTGATGGCATGTGGTCATTTCCTTCTGGGCACACTACGGTTGCGTTTGCTGCTGCGACAGCGTTTAGTCTTACCTTTCCGCGATTTTGGGGATATTTTTATACTTTAGCGTTTTTGGTTGGATTTAGCCGTATCGTTATTTTGATGCATTATCTTAGCGATGTGATGACTGGCTTTTACCTTGGATTTATTGTGAGCTACGGATTGTATCTGCTATTTGAAAGAATTCAGACTAAGGCTGAATATTAATTTCCTCGTAGGTTGCGAAATCAACTATCTGTTAAAAGGCTAAGAAATTTTCTAATATTTTATGGCCCGCTTCCGTAGCAATTGATTCCGGATGAAATTGGACGCCAAACAGAGGATCTTGGGAATGCTGAATCGCCATAATTTCATTTGGCTGATTGTCAGCGTTAACTGTCCAAGCAGTTACTTTAAAATCATTAGGTAAACTATCTTTCTGAATAACCAATGAATGATAACGCATCGCTGAAAAAGGCAATTTAATTTCCGCAAAGAGTCCTTGTTGTTGATGATGAATCAACGATGTTTTGCCATGCATAATTTTTGCGCCTTTGACGATGGGAGCACCCACCGAACTACCAATCGCCTGATGTCCTAAGCATACGCCAAGAATAGGTATATGTTTTCGAGCCGCTCCGATTAAAGAAATAATTATACCAGCCTGCTCAGGCCGTCCGGGGCCGGGAGAGATAATGATATGGCTGGGTTTTTGTGCCAATATGGTTTCGATGGTCGTTTGGTCATTATAGAAGACGCTGACTTTTCTACCTAACTCGCGAATATAATGAACTAGGTTGTAGGTAAAAGAATCGTAATTATCTATCACCAAAACTGTCATAACTTAAAGTCACCGTGTAGCTATCTTCTTCCTAATTCCCTGCATTTTTTGTTTATAATTTTGCGCATGAAATAATCCTGAGCCGATAATGCAAAAATCAGCGCCTGATTCAACCAAAACAGCGATATTTTCTTCCTTGACGCCTCCATCAACCCCTAACCACGTCGGTAAATTAGAACCTTTAATGAGATCTCTGGCTTCACGAATTTTTTCCAAGGTTGTAGGAATAAAAGTTTGACCGCCAAATCCTGGATAAACTGACATCAATAACAGAAGGTCCAGATTTTCTAAATAATCATGTATCAAACTGAGCGGGCGATCAGGATTCAACACCAAACCCGTTTTCAAACCCAGATTTTTGATTTGTTGCAAACATCCTCCTACGTTAGAGGTTGTTTCTGGATGAAAAGAAATTAAATTGGCGCCAGCTTTTGCAAAAGCTTCGATATACGCTTCGGGTTTGTCCACCATTAAGTGAACATCAATGGGCGTTTTTATTTTTGCCTCTCTGAGTGATTCACAGATGACTGAACCAAAACTTAAATTAGGAACAAAATGATTGTCCATCACATCGAAATGAATCCAATCAATTCCAGCCACGACAGCCTGTTCGACATCGTGCCCCAAATTAGCAAAATTTGCGGATAAAATTGAAGCGGATATTTTTACTTCTTTCGTCATAATGACGATAACCTCTTTTCAAGTCTGGCCAAGCGGGCTTCTGCGCGATCTACATCTTCCTTCAATTGCTCAATATCTTTATAAAATGCACCTACTTGTTCGGCAGATGGTAAATAATTCTTTTCAAACTGCCAGTATTCACGATACTGGTGGGCTAAATTTTGGCTGGTTTGTTTGCAAAGCTCAAGGGTTTTTTTAGCCCGCCAAGAAAAGGCGTGGGTAAAAGAGTCACCGAAAATTTTTGCAACGTTTCCTTCCCAATCGAGGTCCAACTGCTTTAAGATTTCGCGAATTTTTTCCCCTAATTCGGTATCACCTTCAATTTGTACGCCCTGTTCAAATAAAGCCACTCCGCTCGCTCCTTGGCAAGCCACACGTAAAAGGCCACTTAAAGTTCCGCGAATTGTGGTATCCGGTTTTTTAGAAAAATGGGTTTGCAACTGAACCCCTTCCGACTTTAATAGTAAATATAAATTCAAAGACCAATCGGTGATTGTGACTTTAATTACTTTACCTTGCAAAGGTTTTAAACGCTTTTTAGTATCTGGATCTAATCGCAGCGCTTGGTTTATCGCATTTTCTAAAACTGTGCAGGCAAAATCAGCAATCAATATTTTACTCCCAGATGTAGCGAAACAATCCCACCACTTAAATTTTGGTAATCACAATAATCAAAACCAGCGTTGATCACCATATCTTTTAATGTTTCTTGGTCCGGATGCATACGGATAGATTCAGCAAGGTATCGATAACTAGACGCATCATTGGCAATAAATTCTCCCAACCAAGGCAGCACTTTAAAAGAATAAGCATCATAAAGCGGCTGGATCAAAGGAATAATCGGTTTCGAAAACTCCAAAATAACCAAGCGTCCACCCGGCTTCAATACTTGCAACATGGATTGTAGGGCTCGCAGTTTATTGGTTACATTGCGCAAACCAAAGCCGATAATGATTCGATCAAAAGAATCTTGAGCAAACGGCAAATACTCTGCATCTGTTCGTACAAATTGAATGTTATTATAAAAGCCTTGATCCAATAAGCGGCGTTTACCTACTTGCAGCATTTCAGCATTAATATCAGCCAACACAACTGACCCTTCTTCTCCAATCCACGGGATAATCCGTGCACTAAGGTCACCGCTGCCGCCAGCTAAATCTAAAACTTGATGTCCTGGGCGCAAATGGCAGCTTTCTATGGCGTGTCTCTTCCACCATCGGTGGATACCCAATGACATCAAGTCATTCATCAAGTCATATTTTTCGGCAACTTGTGAAAAAACTTCACCTACTTTTTCGGTTTTTTCTTTAGGTGAAACTTTTTGAAAGCCAAAGTCAGTTTCATCATTATCATTAGAAGTTTTTGATTTTGAAAATCTGCTCATTAGATAATTCCTTTACAGCTATTCCCGCTGAAAACAGCGGAAATAGCTTCGTTGTTTTAATCCTGCGCATCGGCAAAGCCGATTGCTCGGAATGAAGGGGGAGAATCACGCTTCTCCCCCTTACGATCCCCCATCGTGATAGGTGGAGTTCCCTTCAGCGGGAACTCCTGATTCCTTTATAAAATTGAGCGGCTCAAATCCTCATCTTTCGCAAGCTCTGCAAGCTGAAGATCGACATAGGCGGCGTCAATTACCATAGTTTCACCGTTTCGATCAGTGGCTTCAAAAGAAATTTTTTCTAAAAGCCGCTCTAGAACAGTATGTAAACGTCGTGCGCCAATATTTTCGGCTTTTTCATTAACTTGTTGGGCAATTTCAGCTAGACGTTGAATGCCCTCTTTCGAAAAACTTAATTTGAAACCCTCAGTTCCCATTAAAGCAGAGTATTGCTCAGTTAATGAAGCGTGGGGCTCAGTTAAAATTCTTACAAAATCTTCTGTTTTTAATGCCTTTAGCTCAACTCGAATTGGGAAACGACCTTGTAATTCAGGCACTAAATCAGCAGGTTTGGTGGTGTGGAACGCGCCTGAAGCGATAAACAAAATATGATCGGTTTTAACGACTCCATGTTTGGTTACGACGGTGCAACCTTCGACAAGAGGCAATAGATCACGCTGAACTCCTTCGCGAGATACCTCTCCACCATAATCGGTAGAACGACGAACGATTTTGTCAATCTCATCGATAAATACGATACCATTTTGTTGGACGTTTTCTAACGCATCATTTTTAATATCTTCTTCATTGACTAATTTTGCTGCTTCTTCCTGTTGCAATATTTTCAGTGCCGCTTTAACCGTTAAGCGGCGGGTTCGCGTTTTTTTACTGGAAATATTTTCCATCATGCTTTGCAGTTGACCGACCATTTCTTCCATTCCTGGAGGGCCCATAATTTCCAGTGTGCCTCCACTCTGCACATCTAATTCTATCTCTTTTTGATCCAATTCCCCTTCTCGAAGTTTTTTACGAAACAATTGGCGAGCGGATGATTCCTTGGTTTGTTTTGTAGAATCTTTTTCTGCCGGCGGAACTAGAATATCTAAGATGCGTTCTTCGGCTGCTTCGGAGGCATGGCTTTGCACTTTCTCCATGGCGTTTTCCCGAGTCATTTTTATGGCAATATCCACGAGATCACGGATTATGGAATCAACGTCTCTACCCACATAACCGACTTCTGTAAATTTGGTCGCCTCTACTTTAACAAAAGGCGCCTTGGCTAAGGTTGCCAATCGACGAGCTATTTCTGTTTTCCCCACGCCGGTTGGGCCAATCATTAAAATATTTTTAGGGGTAATTTCTTTCCGCAAATCCTCAGGTAATTGCATGCGTCGCCAACGATTTCGCAGCGCAATCGCCACCGCGCGTTTTGCTTCATGTTGTCCGATAATAAAACGATCTAATTCCGAAACTATTTCTTTCGGGGTCATCATATATTCAAGTTTTTCTAGATTTTGCATTTAAGTCTCACTTTCCAGAGTTTCAATGGTAAAATTTAAATTGGTAAAAACACATATTTCAGCAGCGATGGTCAATGCTTTTTGCACAATTTCTGGAGCGCTCAAATCCGTATTGTTTAACAAAGCTTTGGCGGCGGATTGTGCATACGGCCCTCCCGAGCCAATTGCCATTAAACCTTGCTCAGGTTCGACTACATCACCATTCCCAGTCAAAATTAAGGATGACTTACCGTCGGCAACAGCAAGCAAAGCTTCTAACCGACGTAACATCTTGTCTGTACGCCAGTCTTTTGCCATTTCAACCGCAGCGCGCACTAAATTGCCTTGATTTTTTTCAAGTTTTGTTTCAAACCGTTCAAATAATGTAAATGCATCGGCGGTAGCCCCCGCAAATCCTGCAATAACTTTATTGTTATAAAGTCTACGAACTTTGCGTGCATTACTTTTCATAATGGTGTTACCCATTGAAACTTGCCCATCGCCGCCAATGACTACTAAACCATTGCGACGTATTGAAAGAATCGTTGTGCCATGCATACTTTCCAATTTTATCTCCAATACCCCGGGCTGACGCCCGGAGTATTTCTTTGTTTGATTTCGCTCCGCGCGAACAAGTCCGCTCGGGCGACCAAGGGGGAGAATTCGCATTCTCCCCCTTTGGATACCCCCATTGCGCAAAGTCACGGGCTTATGCCCATGGTTTGCTGAATACTAGTTTAAGAGTTTGGGGTGGGATAGGACCTTTTCAAGATAGTTTTAATAAAATACTGTCGTAATGTTTTTCTTTCAATTGTGTTTGAATCTGCTGTGCTACATCTGCATTTGGAAAAGGACCTAGCAAAACCCGATACCACACTGTTTGACTATCTGTTTGAAATTTCTGAATAAATACAGGATACCCCATTTTTTGCCATTGCGTTTGCAGTTGCTCCGCCTCTTTTAATTCTCTTGAGGCCCCCAGCTGTAAATCAAAACTCCCCGAGGTCGAGACGGCTTTCTGTGGTGACGAAGCAACTTCCTGCTTGGGTAAGATGGTGTAAAAATCAAACTTTACATTTGCTTTATCATCATTGGTGGGAGTTGGGTTTATGGTTTGATTCTTTGACCAAATCAGAGATTGTTGAGGATTTCTAAAGTCTCTGATAAATAGAATAACTGCCAATATTACTAAAAAAAGGCTGACTATTTTTTGATAGCGACGTATGTTTACCATGATATACAATGATTAATGATTTTTGTTATGGAACAATTCATCCATGATCACCTTTTGTAAAGCAGCTTTTTCGCCATTAATGACTAACTTACCATTTTGAAATTCAAGGTCCATTTGAACTTGATGATCTTTTGGCACCAAAATGCCCTGAGCCAACCAATAATTTAAATGATCCTGTGCTGCTAAAGAGGGATTGATTTTTAACTCAGGATGCGCATTTTTCTGAATTTGATAAAAATTAATTAAACCTTTCTCTGCCAGAGTTTTCGGTAAGTCCAAGTTGGCGTTAGCATACAAATTTTCGAGCACATAAAACCATCCTGTGTGATTATCTGAAGGAGGCGGTGTTGAAATTTTTGCTCGTAAAGAGACTGGGCCATCTGCGGTGGAAAACTGTAACTGATTGAGATCGAACGTCATCCCTTGATTAAAAAGACCAATCAAAAGTGCGTAAAGTTTAAAACGGTGCAAATCCGCACTTTTGCCACTTTCGTTAGCTAATTTTGACAATGCCGCGGTGTTCACATCTTTTATGCTCAAATTCATTTGAAATTGGCTTATGGTCATCGGATTCATTTGCAGACTATCGATGTGATTACTGATACTTAAATCAGTTAAAGGACTATGCTCAATTTGGGTAAAATCTAAATGCCAGTTATTAACGACAATTTTTTTCGCTCCCACATAAGGAAAGAAAGCTACGTTTTTAGCTCGAAAATGGCGTTCGCCATACCAGAGTTGATTAGATTGGCGTACATCCAAATTAAGTTGTAAATCCTGAATGCTAGCAACCTTAATAAGATCGATCATACCCTTTTCAACTCTTTCAGGATTTGCAATAAACACTTCTGCACCAGCCGCTTGCAAACGAGTTTTAATTCGCATTTTTGCAGGCTGATAGGTGAGTTGGCCTTGCAATTCATTAAAGTCCACGTTTTCTTGTTCTTTATTCCATAATAAATGTTTAAATATAAATTGGTTTTTAAATAAATTATTTAAGGTCCATAATGAAACGGCGTTAAAATCTAGATTGGCTTCTTTACTACTTGATCTGACTGCAATCCTTGCAAATTTTAGTCGGGGACTTCCGTTTATATTCCTCAAATAAATAATAGGGCCCTGATAGATTTTTTGTTTAATCACATATTGAGACAAAGGATTTTCATCATTCGAAATTAACTCTGCTTGAGAGTGAAACCATCCAAAATTAAATTTGCTTACTCGGAAAGACGTATGTGAAACATTATTTAAGTTCGCAATCATTTGAGGGTATTTTTTTTGCAACCATAGACCCGTAGCCAATGGTAGGGTTAGAAAACCAATCACAATGACTAACAATAATGATAAAATAATAATGGTAATTTTGCGCATAATTCCTCTTTACATTTGCTCGGGAGCGCGAACACCTAACAAATCTAGGCCTCCGGCAATGACATATTGTACTGCGCGAATTAAACATAACCTAGCTTGACGAACATCTTGGTCGAGCACTAAAAATTTTTCACTATTGTAATAGAGGTGAAACAAACTAGCGAGCTCCTGTAAATAATGGGTTAATAAGTGGGGTTCGTACTGGGTTGCCGCATGGTAAATTATTTCTGGATACGCTGATAAATGGCGCAATAAATTACGTTCTGTTTCTTTCGTTAAGAGATTAGTAAACTCTAATCCTCCGACTAACGCTGCCTCATTATCTGCAAATTCATTTTGTCTCCAAACACTGCAAATTCGTGCATGCGCATATTGGATATAATACATAGGGTTTTCATTGGATTGTGCCTTAGCTAAATCTAAGTCAAAATCTAAATGTTGATCGGGTTTGCGCATAATATAGAAGAATCGAGCTGCATCATTACCCACTTCCTGACGTAATTCCCTTAAGGTAACAAATGAACCACTTCGCGTAGACATCGAAATCTTTACTTTTCCCCGATAAAGGATGGCAAATTGCACCAATTGCACCGCTAATTTCTGCGGATCTTTACCCAATCCTTGTAAAAACGCTTTCACCCGAGCTATATAGCCGTGATGGTCTGAACCAAGAATATCAATAACTTGATCATGTCCTTGATTATATTTGTATAAATGATAAGCAACATCAGATGCGAAATAGGTGGTTTGCCCATTTTCGCGAATCAAAACCCGGTCTTTTTCGTCTCCGAAATCGGTTGCTCGAAACCAAGTAGCACCGTCCTGTTGATAAACATGTCCTTGCTTTTCTAATAGAGCGACACCCTCTTTTACCAGACCCATTTTAATTAATTGGCTTTCATGAAACCAATTGTCGTAAGTCACTCCAAATTCGGTGAGATCGTCGCGAATATCGTTAAGAATTTCTTGTAAAACAAATTGTTGGATAATTTCGAAATCCTCATTTCCTAAAATTTCTGATGTTTTTTTAATATAATTATCGATAGCACGGTCAATATCTGCTTCGGTTGGCGTTTCTTCTAAAATTTTTAGCAACTCTTCGCAATTATTTTTTTTAAAACGATCTCCATATTTGTCTTTTAAAAGCTTCGCTGTATCAATGATATAATCGCCTTGATAAGCGTTTGCGGGTAAATTAACGGCGACACCCAAAACCTGCAGATAACGAATCCAAGCGCTGAAAGCTAAAATGCGCATCTGCCTCCCGGCATCATTGACGTAATATTCTCGATGAACTTTAAACCCTACCGCTTTCAAAAGATTAGCAACGCATGAACCATAAGCAGCGCCTCTACCATGTCCCACATGTAATGGGCCGGTCGGATTGGCAGAAACATATTCAATGTGAACCTTCTCACCAGCATGGGTGGTGGTTAAGCCAAAATGATCTTTGGCTGTCAGAATTTGGCGCACCACAAGCTCAATGGCTGCGGGCGTCAGTCTAAAATTGATAAAGCCAGGGCCCGCAATCTCAACTTCAGCCACCCATGTTGATTGAGGCAGATGTTTCACAATTTGCGCGGCAAGTTCACGAGGATTAGTTTTGTTGGTTTTGGCGAGGGTTAAGGCAAGGTTAGTAGAAAAATCACCGAATCGGGTTTCACGCGTCCTATCAACTTGAATAGGTACAAGATTGTTCTCTGAAATTAAATTTTTCTCACATAGAGCCCGCAAGGAAAGCTCTAATAGCTCGATGATATCTGCCTTCATTTCTTTACCTAATCTTAGGGTATCTATTAAAATATCACAAAAATATTTTGTTTTCCAAAGGAATTTTCTACGAAAATTCTTATTGTTGCCATTTATAAGAGAAAATGCCAGAATGTTCGGCTGCCAAGGTTATTTCACATTAAAGGAGTTTTGAAATGGCTAGTGCGTTACTTATTCACGGCGTACCCATAGAATGCATAAATCAAGCTGCCGTGACTTACTATGTACCCGCTAAAGTGATCATTTCCGTTATTGCTACCGAAGGGGGCAACGTCGGTGTTGCCAAACAGAACAAAAACGGCACATTTGACTATGGCCCCATGCAAATTAATTCAAGCTGGTTACCTAAAATTAAAAAATATGGCTATACGCCTGAGCTATTGCAATATGATCCTTGTGTGAATGTGATGGCCGGGACATGGATTTTAAGCAATAAAATAACCAAATCCAATGATTATTGGAGTGGAGTTGCTAATTATCATTCCTTTACGCCTCAGCTTAACGCAGAATATAAAATGAAAGTTTTGACTTACTATCAATTACTGTCGAAAATTTTGCCAGAAACAACCTAGTTTATGAATTAATGCCTTGGCTCAGCAAGTATTCTTCATAATTACCTTTAAAATCAACTATCTCCCCAGGCTTCATTTCTAAAACGCGAGTGGCCAACGATGAAACAAATTCTCGATCATGACTGACAAAAATTAATGTTCCCGGGTAGTTTTCAAGCGCTCCATTTAGTGATTCAATGGACTCCATATCTAAATGATTAGTTGGCTCATCCATCAAAATTACATTAGGTTTTTGTAATATTAATTTGCCAAATAAAAGTCGACCCTGCTCTCCTCCCGAAATAACCCGAACTGATTTCTTGCTTTCTTCTTTAGAGAACAGTAATCGACCTAATATTGCGCGAATAGACTGTTCATCATCGGTTTCTTGCTTCCATTGTGACAACCAATCAAAAAGATTCATTTCTTTTGCAAAATCATCCGCATGGTCTTGCGCCACATATCCCATTTCGGCGTTTTCAGCCCACTTTATCATTCCGGTGTCTCCGGACAGATTACCCACCAAACAGCGAAGCAAGCTGGTTTTCCCAATCCCATTGGGACCAATCACCGCAACTTTTTCTCCGGCTTCGATCGACAAATTTAGATTCTGAAACAAACGATTTTTTTCAAATTGTTTACTTAAATTTTGTATTTCAAATGCCAGGCGGTGTAATTTCTTTTTTTGTTCAAAACGGATAAACGGATTAACTCGGCTGGAAGGCTTCACGTCGTCTAATTTTATTTTTTCAATCTGTCGCGCACGTGAGGTGGCCTGACGAGATTTAGACGCATTGGCAGAAAAACGGCTAACGAAAGTTTGCAACTCGGCAATTTGGGCTTTTTTCTTGGCATTATCGGATAACAATCGTTCTCGCGCTTGGGTAGCCGCCACCATATACTCGTCATAATTACCGGGATACACGCGCACTTCGCCATAGTCTAAATCAGCCATATGGGTGCAAACGCTATTTAAGAAGTGGCGGTCGTGCGAAATAATTATCATTAAACTTTGGCGAGAGTTCAAAATAGTCTCTAGCCATCGAATGGTGGAAATATCAAGGTTATTGGTGGGCTCGTCGAGCAATAGAATATCTGGGTTGCCAAATAACGCCTGCGCCAATAAAACTCTTAATTTCCACCCTGGAGCAACCTCACCCATCAACCCGTTATGTTTTTCAATGGGAATGCCCAATCCCAACAATAACTCACCAGCCCGTGATTCAGCGGTATAACCGTCTAGTTCGGCAAATTCCACTTCTAAATCAGCGACTTTCATACCATCACTTTCACTCATTTCAGGCAAAGCGTAGATACGGTCACGCTCTTGCTTAATTTTCCAAAGTTCAGAATGACCCATGATAACAGTATCTAAGACGGTATATTTTTCAAAAGCAAACTGATCCTGACGAAGCTTTCCAAGCCTTTTGTTGGGGTCGACAAAAACATTTCCTGCGGTCGCGGGCAATTCACCACCTAAAATTTTCATCAGCGTCGATTTTCCGCAACCATTGGCGCCAATCAACCCATAACGATTCCCCTCAACGAATTTGACAGAAACATTTTCAAATAAGGGCTTGGGTCCGAATTGAATGGTTAAGTTTGAAGTAATAATCAAGCTACTTTTTCCTAAATATTTAAAACAATTTCTGACTAGAACCTAGGGCGGTTATCTTATCATACAATAAAACCCTGGACAATGGACCGAAATTTTTCGTAGAATTAAAATGACATACTTAAAAATTTAAAAGGTAATTCATTATGAAATCTGTAGAATTAAAATCCCTCGCTGAAATGCCCGGCCCTAAAGATGAGATGAAAGATGATTTGGCGTTATTTCAATTGAAAGCGCATCAAAACTATGGTCCTTTTGTTAAATTTAAATTAAACGATAAAATCGTAATTTCAACCACAGATGTGGATGCTTTAAGGCGTTGCTCAACAATTTTCGATAAGCCAAAAGAATTATATCAATTTTTAGAACCTTTAATGGGAAATTTAATGTTTCTGCCCATGAAAGAGAATAAAAGTTTGCGGCACCTCACCATCAGCCAATTCTCTACTCCTTTGGTACAGAAACATTTTAAGCAGTTGATTAAAGAATTGGATGAAGAAATTGCTCTATGGTTAAGCGAAGGAAAAATCTCAGAGGGTATTATCTCGATTCAAGCAAAAACAAAAGCTTTAGCAATGCGACTAATAGTCACCTTAGTCTGCGGTCAGGATTTTAAAGAAAGCGCTAAACTTGGAATTTCTATCCACATTGCATTAGAAGAATTACTCAAGCTTCAATATGATAAAAACTATACTAAACGTGAAAAATTAGAAAATGTTTTAGACTATATCAATGACACAGTTCAACAATTTATTAAACAAAGAAGAGAAAAACAACCTGTTCATGATCTAAATGAAAAAGTTTTTCTCGATGAAATACTGAAAAATTACCAGGATGAGACAGCAATCCAAAATATCACCAAAGAAATTTTAATGGCCAGTTATCACACAGTCGCGTCCTCAATTGCTTGGACTTTACATGCCATAACTGCCCATCCAAAGGTTTCTCAAAAAGTATACCAAGAAATCGACGCTGTTTTTAATGAAATGCCTTTTAACCTCGAAAACTTATCAGAATTAAAATATCTGGACCAAGTGATCAAAGAATCTTCCAGAAGATATACTGTGGGACCCTATACAGCCAGACAAGCAGATAAAAAATTAGTTATTGGGGGTTACCATATTCCTAAAGGAACCACCATCTTTTATCCTGTCTGGGCCGTTCATATGGATCCCAAGTATTGGCCCGATCCCAAAAAATTTGATCCTGAACGACCTAAACAGTCTTACAATACCACGGCTTTTATGCCTTATGGTCATGGCGCTAGAAATTGTCCGGGGATGACCATCGCTCAAACCATAATAAAACTGGTATTGGCCCGATTAATATTGAAAATATCCTTTAATAAGGCACCAAAATTTGAACCTGAAATTTGTGAAAATTTTGTATTAATTTCCAGAAATGATATACTTCTTAGAGTTTCCCCTCGTAAAAAAAATAGTTGTGCTTCTTTCACTAAAAATCTTTTAACTTATGCCGTTTTGCCTGGTTCAGCGCTGATGTTGTTAGCCGGTGGCAGTAGACTTATTTTAGTCTCTTGTTTTGCGTTAAGTTCGATCGGCTATTATGAATATAGAAAGTCGAATAAGCATTCTTCTTCCAATCTCCAGAGATTTTCAATAATGCAAAGCTCTGATAAAAAATTTTCCCAACCTTCTAAAATTATTGAGCAACCTTGTTTTACTCATTAATTCCAAATTCAAAAATCAATTGTTCATCATCCAGAGGAAAAGTAGATGCTTAATGTACAAATCGTCGACGACCCAGCAACAGTACCATTATTGGAAGATAAAACCCCTCGAATTTCAACTTCTTTAAACGAAGAGCAAATTTTAAGACCTCTGGCTTTACTTTGGAGGTATCATCTTTCTACCAAAACTCTTCCGTCGCGCCAGGATTGCTTAAAGAAATACTTTATAATGTTTTTAAGCACGGGGGGCGGGTTAGGTTATTGGAGTGCTGTCGACAAATACAATAAAAACCATCAATTATCAAATTTTGAAGCAGACTCTAACACCACTTGCGTCATTACAGTGACTAGCCTTTTTCTCTTACAATCCGTAGATCTCGCTCGAAATTATCTGAAGCAATTGATCGGTTCTGTTCCGCCTGAACTCGACAAAATAATAGAAAAGGTCTCCGCTGAGCGGCGTAATTCTATCCTTCTTAAAACTGGATTTGGCTCTCTTCTCTCCGGCTTACCTTTTTTCATTATTGGGTTAAAGGATTCTTTACCCTTTATTGCCACAATTTCTTCAGATGTTTTCAGAAAATTAGCGCTTAGTGGATGGTCAATTTACTTTTACGGCGTGAACGTTGGGTTACATATATTACCATTTGCATTACTACAAACCCCAGAATTCAATTATTATCTTTGGCCATTTAAAAAGATCTACCAAGGATTTTCAAAGTGTATGCCGAAAAAAACGAGCTCACAGACCGACCTTGAATTATCACTCCTTCAAGACCAACTACAAACATACCACAATGAACTGCGAAGCTTGCCTGCCAACCGCATATATAGCAGTATGAATGTTTTTTTAAAGCAAGGTGATATAGAGGAATTAAAGCAGATTTTTGAAGAAATCAGTTTAGGCTCAGATAGCTTAGAACCATTGTTAGACCTACTGCGGAAATACCCTCCACAGCCTACACCACCTGCGCCTTCCCGCTGCTTGCAAATTTTCTTAAGATTATTTGGCGCTCAATTGGAGTTAGGCGGCGCTTTTATCTGGTGGACAAATATATTCCCCACTCTGTACAACTTGTTTAAAAGCAGAGGCATGGATATTAAGCTAGTGGTTTTCTTAACTACACTTTTAGGCCTGACACCTAGCTACGTATTGTTTGTTTTACTGGCTTTTTTTGGTGAGAACCAGTTTCCGCGACTAGCTTATTATATCATCAACGCCATAAAAAAACTTCTCGGCCGACCTGACACCCACCCGTTACTACCGCCCATTGCGCAAGCGCGGCCCATTTTGTTTGGAATTGGTGTACTGGCCATTACCTATATGAGTTATTTTGCACCGATAAATGCTAAATCACTTAACGAAGAACAATATGAGGATATTCTTTCTTCAACAATGATGATGATTCTTAATATTTTTTATGCCAATACTGGAATCTTAATAATGGCTTTTATTTCTTTACTTGATTTTTTCACGAAATATTTGACTGAGGGATCGGCTGTCTTTGGCAGAGCACAGTCTTCCTCTCAATTACAAGCAAGATGGTTAATCACCCAAGAAAATTACTACAATGACCTTATGAGATCGTCACCACCACTTTTAATAGAAGAATTAAAGACACACAATAGCAGCAACAACAAGGATGCCCTCAATTTGCTACTCGGAGCAAACAAAGGTTTCCAGTGGCTACTAAAAATGGAAAAAGACATAAAAGAGATAGAAAGGCAAATAGCACAAAAAAAATCATCCCACACTCAAAGTCAGACGCCTATTCCGCTAGTTCAACCTAAGCCTCCTGCCGGATTATTAAGCTGCTGTTATGCTGTTTTATTCTGTATCCCAAACTGTTTTAGTCGCTGTTTCAAGAAATCAAACAGGACACATACCACCTCAATACAACACACTGTGTAATCTTATTTTTATAATGAGGTATTTAAGAATTCGTGATATGAAACCAATTCTTGTGATTCCAATGGGTAGTCTGCCACACCTTTGAGAATGGCATAATAACCTCCCTCTTTATTAGGTAACGGTTTAGCATCCAAAAGCCGCCATTCTTTTGCAGGCAGCATGGCGCTCTTTTCAACCGGGAAATAGGCTAATTTCTCTTTTTTCTTCAGTCCTTCAATGATTGCCGTGGGCGTATGACGATCGTTTTCAGCAATATCCAATAAAAGTCGCATGTCATCTTCGGCTTTAACAATCAATCGAGTCACCTGCATTTTAGCGTCTAAAAATAAAAAGCTTCCAGATTCATCAAGCATATAGTATTCCACTGCATTGCTTTGATGAGCTATTTTGTTAAAGAGCTGTATAAAGGTAGGGTTTTTCCGCAATGAATTTTGATAAGTTTGACTGGACTCAATGATTGCGTGAGTAACTTCTGTAAAATATTCAGTTTGCAACTCATGCAAATATTGAAGCAGCTTTATTATATAATCAGAAGAACTCTTCACCACAAACCGATCAATCAACTTATCGTTAAATGCTTGAATTGCAGTCATTTGGTCAGCTTCTCCGGTTAGCATAATGATTTTAATCGGAAGATTCAAAGTCTGACGAATTTTCCGGCACAACTCCAGTCCGCTCATATCAGGCATAGCAAAATCGACCACGAGTACGAGATGCTCTGCAAATCGAATTGGCTTTGCGTATATCAGTTGGTGGATAGCAGGAATATCAATATTTATTATTGACTTTGACGGCTCAAAATACTCTTCTGAAACAGAAGTATATTTTTTAATACATTGTTCAAGCGTATTTCCCTGCCTTATTAGGATATCAATTATCTCTCGGGGAGCTGTGGAGTATTTTGATTTAAATTTATGTCGACCACTCATCAACGCAAAAGAGAGATCTTTGAGCAAATCGAGATTATCATCTACCATCAAAACGGTCGACGGGTAATAACAGCATGTCGGCAAAAACTGAAAACTTCTCATATCAACACTCTCCATCTGGAAGGGAAAAATACTAACAAATTTTATTATCAAGGGAAAGAGCAGGAAAACTCAAAATAAATTCAGCGAACTGACCATATTGCGAATGACAAATAATATCGCCTTGATGAGCCTGCATCACCATTTTGCTAAACGCTAAGCCAATTCCTGTTCCATGATGTGTACTTTGAGTAAAAAATTGATCAAAAATATACGGAAGACTGTTCTCAGGAATTCCTAGAGCTGTATCTCTAAAATGAAGGCGGTTACTACCATCTTCTCCAAGCTCTGTCCAAATTTTTATTTCCCCCTTTCCTGCTTTTTGAATAAAATAAAGAGAATTTTTTATTAAGTTAAACAGAATGTGAATAATCAGCACTTCTTTGCCATAAAAATAAAAATCTTTCTGTAGGTCAACTTTCACCAATGCTCGCTGACCGGAAGTAAAAGTATATCTTTCCAAAGCTTGATCGATACATTCTTTTATAGAAAAAGGCTTAAAATCAGACGAATTAATCTGATTATGTGCTAAATTGGTTAACAGCATATCAATCACTGTATTGCAATGATCGACTTTTTTGTTGATATTAGCCACTACTTCTTGCAACATGATCAAGTGCTGCATATTGATATCTGGGCTTATTAACTTATTGTCTACGGCTAATTGATAACATTGAATAAGAATAGGCAAACAATTTTCAAGACCAAATAATACCGATTTTATACCCGCTAGAGGTGTCCTTAATTCATGAGCAATGCTAGCACTGACGAGAGCCATGCCGTCAATTTTTCCTTCTGCTTTTTTCAATGCTTCTTGAGTGAGTTTATGTGCGGTAATGTTCGTGGAAATACCCACAACGCCTATGACATCATAACTTTTATTAAATAAAGGGATTCGAGTTGTCAAAAAATAGATATTTCGGCCATCAGGACCTGGAATGGGAGGTTCTTCCACGTTAGCCTTTTCTAAGCCGGTTCTAACGACTTCCTCTGTGTCCCGTTTGAAAGATTCAGCCTGATTATTTGACCAATTTCCCAACATAGATTGTTCTTCAAACGTCAATCCATAAAAATCAGAAGGATGTTTCAATCCCAACATATTAAGTACATTTTGATTACAACCCACGCTTCGACAATCTTTATTTAGCCAATACACATTGCCTGGCATACAGGAAATAATGTTTTCATAATATTCCACTATCGGCTTCACCAATTGATAAGCAACAGTGGAACGATCTTGTACCAAATTTAAAATATCTTCATAAACTTCCATGAGCGAACCTCGATCCGTATTTATAGTAATGCGACGTATCAATTTCATAAAGCTAAATAACGCACCAAATTTTTCTCTTTATGGTTAATATCATAACCTTTAATTTTATCTCTATTGGCAAAAAATAACTGACTATTCAAATATCCATTTTTTGAGCATAATTTTGATACAAGGATAACCATATTTTTCTTAATATCAGCCTTTGAACACAAAGCGCTCCCGCTTAACTTAAGTTCTTTGAAAAAATCTTCTAGAGGAATATTTTTATTAAAAATTAATTTAAATTTCCATAATGTATCAAGCAAAAGAAACAATCTCCAATCGATAATTTTTAAATAGTGATTATCTGTACCGAATTTTAGCAGAGATCCCGAAATAGTATTTCTGATTTTATCCTCGATTAAATTTTGGTAAATATCCGTTCGATATCGAAATAGCGTCTGTTGCCCCTTCCCATCCGCCTTCATTTCTACATAATTCAACATTGAAGGCAGAAAAGAAAAGCAAATGACTTCACCAAATGTTGCACTCATACGAGATTTATAGTGATTAAAAACAGGATGTTCATCCGCTGATAACCATACACAAGTAGGACCTCTGCTAGCGCCATAAGCGATAACAGAGGAGTTTCCCATACGCAAAACATCTTTTAAGGAGTCGACAGGTTGAAAATTTGAATTTATATGTCCCAATTTTTTCCATATTTTTTTGATCTTTGGAGAATAGTTATTTTTTTTAAGTAGACGCAAAATCTTTTTCACATACATCATTTCAACCACATCAGGATCAGAGAATTTTTTCGTATCTACATACAACACTGAAAGTACCGAATTAGCATTCATTTGAATTGTAGGATCTAATAAATTATCAAAAGGCGAAAGGAAAAAGACATTAACCTGGTGATCTCTAGTTATTTCTCTTATTTTCATCTTATGAATTTCACAGCGTAACTTAATGTGCACAACATATTTCTTTAATGCAAAGTAGGTCATCTCCCCTCTGAGGAATCGTAGAACACCAGATAAAATATAATCAAGTCCCGGCAAATGATAAATAATTCTAAAATTATTCGCTCCTATTTTTTTCATCAAAACTAAATGTTCGGTTAAGGTTTTAAAGGTACTTTTTTCATAAAGATGAAGTTGGTCATCTACCTCAATATCGATAACTGGCGATGTTAATTTTAACTGATGATCTATTAACGGTATTTTAGCCCCATTTTGAAGTATCCCCTGTAAATGTGTGCCGAACAAACAACCATTGGTCACGAAGCTATTAAAATGACTTTCTAAGGTTGCCTTTTTTCCAGTCTGTGTTATGAGAAAATAACTGTTGTCTAATTTAAAATAGCATTCTTCAAAACGAGAATTAACAATCAACTTTGCTGAGGTTAAATCTAAATTGTGGAGTATTGCTCGACCTATGTTAGCACTTCGCCTAAGCCCCTGAATTTTTTTGGTTCTTATTTTGCCTGCCAAAGCTTCAATGGTGCGTGAGGAGATTAATTCATGACCATGAAAGAAAATAGTGTCATCATCACCAAACTCTTCATTCTTTTTTTCAATGACAATAAAACCCAGAGGATGTTTTCGAAAAATAATACCTTCTTTCATATTTGTATCCGGCATAGACTGCTCTCAAAAATATTTTTTATTCCAAATGTGAATTCATATTTGAATATTAAATACAGAATCAATTTCTCATTTTATAATTTTTATGACTCACTCTAAAAGCCGCCATAATTTAGGTAGCTTTTATGAACAGTTGTTTGTTTTTTATCAATTAATCCAGAACCATTTTTAAATGTTATCAAACTAAAGGCACTTTGGGAAGCATGCAAAATTAATACATTAATCGATAACCTATTTTTTACACTATACTAAAAAAGGGAATTCCAACATATCCAGAGAGGGAACATGATTGCACAAAAAATTACTAAATTATGTCAATATTTCGCACTGCTAAGCATTTTGGCTCTTTTAATGGGATGCGCACCTCCAGATTCACCTACTCCACTGGCATATTATCTACATCATGGCGACCCCTACTACGGATATTCTCCCTATATTGCAGGATATAATGCAGGCACCTACTATACTCATACTACTAACCACGAAAACGTGATGCTCTACTAAGGTCTGTTAACCAGGACAGATACTTGCAGGTTAGATAAGGTTGAATTATCCTAGGTGGCAAAAGTGTATGGAAAGAATTATGGATAAATCAAACCCAACTCTTAACTTTTTAAATAAGGCCGGCATTGAAGTGAATGGACCCAACCCCTGGGACATGAGAATTCATCGCCCCGAAACAATTTCTCGAATTTCCAAAGATCCTTCCTTAGGCGGTGGAGAAAGTTATATGGATGGCTGGTGGGATTGCGACCGTTTGGATGACTTTTTTTACCGTATATTTCGTAACATCGAGCTTAGAGAACTTTATAACCCCTCAACTTTTCTAAAATTTAAAATAAAAAATTTACTGATTCATCCCAATAACAAACATCGCTCACTTAGGGTTGCGGAACAACATTACAACATTGGCAACCATTTATATCAGGTTATGCTGGGAGAAAGCATGGCCTATACCTGCGGATATTGGAAAAATGCCACCAATTTAAATGAAGCACAATATAACAAATACGATTTAATTTGCAAAAAGCTTGACCTTCAACCGGGTGAAAAAATTTTAGAATTGGGTTGTGGTTTCGGCGGTTTTGCGAAATATGCAGCAGAGCATTATGGAGTAGAGATCACCGCGGTAAATATTTCCCGTCAGCAAATGCTTTACGCTAAAGAAATTTGCAAAAACTTACCTGTAAAATTGCATGAATGTGACTATCGGGATGTGCAATTATATAATCCACAACGTAGAAAATTTGATAAATTAGTCAGTATAGGGTTGTGCGAACATATTGGTTACCGTGAATATAAGAATTTTATGAACATAGCCAAAGAAAATTTAGCCGAAGATGGATTGTTCTTGCTGCATACTATTGGCAAAAATATTTCGATTCAGTTCGCTGATAGTTGGATTCAAAAATATATTTTCCCAAGTGGAGTTCTTCCTACCGTAGCGCAAATTAGTTTGGCATCAGAGCCCAATTTTGTAATAGAAGATTTACATAACATCGGTGCTGATTATGATAAAACACTCATGGCGTGGGATCAAAATTTTTTAGAAAATTGGCAACATCTAAAACCTTTTTATGACGAACGATTTTTTCGTATGTGGCGCTATTACTTGCTTTCCTGCGCGGGTGGGTTTCGAGCACGCGCCATGCAACTTTATCAATTTATATTTTCGCCTAAAGGTAAACTGAATGGCCATGAAAGCATACGATGAAATGAATTTAAGTGCGCGCAAAGAAAATTATGAAAACAAAAAAAAGAGTTTATCGAGCTCCCTACAAACAGCAAGCGCTAATATTCAGGGTTTTTTGCGCTTAAAAAAACGCACTTCAAATTTGTTTCGCCATAGAACCAATAATCAAGGGCATTTTATCGATCTATCCCATTTTAATCGGATTATATCGGTCGATAACCTTGCATTAATCGCCGAGGTAGAAGGTTTAGTTACCTATGAAGCCTTAGTTACTGAAACCCTTAAATATAATTGTTTGCCTGCGATTGTTCCCGAACTCAAATCGATCACCGTAGGTGGCGCCATTGCTGGCTTGGGAGCCGAGTCCTCATCTTTTAAATATGGGTGGGTGCATGAAACCGTTGAAGAAATCGAGGTTTTATTCAGCGATGGCTCAGTAATTAAATGCACTCCTGAAAATGAACATCGTGATCTGTTCTATTCTATTCCCAGCTCTTACGGAACCTTAGGTTACGTCTTGAAGGCAAAAATCCGCTTAATACCCACAAAACCTTTTGTAAAAATAAACCGATTAAAGTTTTCTGATCCTGTGGAATTCTTTGAAGAATTAATTTCACTGGCCTCATCTCATCGGGAGAATGAAAAAATCACGTTTGTTGACGGGGTTAGCCTTGATAATAATTTTTATATAACGTTAGGTGAATTTGTCGATCAGGTTCCCTTTACCAGTAATTACAAATACATGAACATTTATTATCGATCACTTCCCCAAAAATCAGAAGATTATTTAACAACTAGTGATTATATCTGGCGATGGGATAGCGATTGGTTTTGGTGCTCAAAATACTTTTTCATGGAAAACTTCTTTTTGCGCGCACTCCTAGGAAAACTTCTCCTCAAATCCACGGCATACTGGAAAATTATGCATTTTGCCAACACTAATTCATTAGCAAAAAAAATTCTTCAAAAAGGAGCAAACAAACAAGAAACAGTAATTCAGGATTTGCAAATTCCCATTGAAAATGCTGTAGAGTTTTTTAATTTTTTTAAAAATGACATAAAAATTAATCCTATGTATATTTGTCCGATAAAAATAAATTCCAAGCATTCCAAATTTTTATTTTGTGATATGCAAAAAGACAAATGGTACATTAACTTTGGCGCTTATGGGGACTTCATTCCCTCCAATAAAGAAATCGGTTATTTTAACAGAAGAATTGAGCAAAAGGTAAAAGATTGCGGGGGAAACAAATGGCTCTATTCCAATGTATTCTACACGGAAACAGAATTTTGGGATATGTTTGATCAATCCACTTACTTAGTTCTAAAAAATAAATATGATCCCCAGGGGCGCTTGAATAATTTGTATAACAAATGTGTGGAAAAAGTTGTATAATAAAATTCAAGCGATGATTGAGTGGATAACCAAATGTTTAACGCCATTGCCAGACAAGCAGAAGTCAAGGTAGCGTATTTAGCTCCCCCCGATTTAATTGATGTGTTGGCTGAAGAAGTAAAAGATGTAGTGGTTATTTTTGATCACTTAATTCTTGCCTCAAAAATTCAGCATCCTTTGCCACTTTGGACGCAAAATATTTGGCTAGATCCTGTTTTTATTCCCATCCATTCCATCTCTCACGCGGCTGAAAGTTTACGGTCATTACAATTGCGCTGGACCGCTTATTCCTATCAGTTTCATCGCCGAACCCAACTAATTCAACAACAATTACCCAAATATGAAGTTAAGCCTTTGCAGTTTTTAGGTAAAATTCCTACCAAACCCTTAGGATCTTGGCTATTGATTAATGAAAATTTAATTTTTGCCAGTGCAAAATGCTCAAGCCCTTTTCCAAATGGTGAAATTTTTTTTAACGAGAACAAAACAGACCCTCCTTCTCGAGCTTATTTAAAATTGTGGGAATTGTTTACCGTTTATCAAATAAAACCCAATCCTAATTCTTTATGTTTAGATTTAGGCAGCAGTCCAGGCGGATGGACCTGGGTGCTGCAACAAATTGGCTGTCGAGTGATTAGCGTTGACAAATCACCATTGGCAGAAAATATCATGAAATTACCCGGTATTAAATATCAGTCTGCTAGCGCTTTCTCACTTTCACCAGAAATAATTGGCCCCATTGATTATTTATTTGCCGATATAATCTGTTACCCTTCACGTTTATATCAGTTAATTCAGCGCTGGTTACAAAGTGGTTTATGCCAGAACTTTGTCTGCACCATTAAATTTCAAGGAAAACCAGATTTTTCTATAATTAATCAATTTTTATCGATAAAAGGATCGAAAATCATTCACCTTTTTAACAACAAACACGAATTAACCTGGATTTTGTTAAAGGAAAATACTTAAACTCTGAATTTGAATAGCAGGAATTAACAGAACGAAATATAGGATTAATGATTTCTATAGCGCGAGACCAGTTCTTGCGTTATTTCTGGCAAATACAATAACCCTACGCCTGTTATCGCCGCTCCGACTGCAATCATTGCAGCAGGTTTAAAAAATTGCACGCAAGATGATTTTCTAAAAAATTGTGGGGCAGGTTTATTATTAGGCTTGGGTAATTCGGTTTTATCTATAAAAATTCGGGGTTTTTCTTCATGACCGAAAGAATCAATAATTTTGTAAGTCATTTTACAACTTCTAACTATTTTGTAAAAATTCTTTACTGATAAAATAAAAATCCCTTTATCATCCTTGATTCGTTCCAATGAACAATTGTTTGACACATTAAAAGATTGCATATCTTTATAATTATATTTGCTCTCTTGCTGGTTAAATCCCCATGGATTACTAAGTATTACAAATTTTTCGTTTTTTCTTTTAGCGAAATCGACTAATTCATAAACATGATTTTCTTCTAAGCCAAATTCGTTAGGAAAAAAATTTACATTAACTAGCTCACCTTGATTAAAATTTTGTTTGATGATATTTCGAGGTTTGTCAGTTTGATAGAAGCCCTCATCTAGTACTTGACATCCCAATAATGCAAAATAAATATCATCTCTTCCTATAACCGTAATAACGTCTTCGTAAGAAGGTATTACTCCCTCTCCCTCTTCCTCCGGAAAGCCATGGCCATAATGCTGTATGTTTTCTAAATTAGTAGGATAACCTATTTTCATAAAATGGAGTACTAAAGCTTTTTCAATTAACTTTACCCATAATTTTTCATTATCTTCTGGTTGTGAGAAAGAAAAAAAATAGAGCATATTATACAATGAGTGATAGGCAGGAATAACGATTGTCTTATCAATTTTATAAGTTATTGAAGTAAGCCTCCGTTCTTTATCTTTACTATAAAACCTGACTTCAATATGTTTTTCGTCAGAATCTTTTATCATATTTAAAATTGCTTGAGGATACCTTCTCATTATTGCTCTTAAAGCAGAGACAAAAGCGCAATTACCTAAATTGCCTTGTCGCACATCAGAGAGCTTGAATTTTTCGGGATAAATTTTTCCAGCGACAGGATAAATTTTAAATTTTTTATCACATCCTGGATCTAAACCTAATAGACTAGTTTTATATCTTGATCCTGAGATATATGTTTTATAAAGTGCGTCATCAGAAAGATAAAACGTATTTATAGAAGAAGTTTTAAAATCTTTCACAATATACCCCTTTCTTTGAATTTAGACGTTTAGGCTACACAATTTAAAGAGAAATAAAATTATTTTTCCATTCCCGCAAATGAGCAAAAACTTCGATTGGGTCGACAAGCTTTTTTCCAGTATACTTTTCAACTGATCGAATAATAGCAGCTTCCTCGCAGCGTAAAAATGGATTAATGATTTTTTCTTCATTTAAGGTAGATGGAATTGTGCTGAGGTTTTGCGCTAGTTGTTGTTTGACATAATTTATTTTAGCTGTAATCGCAGGGTTTTCTGGATCTACCGTTTTGGCAAACAATAAATTCGCCAAGGTATATTCATGGCCACAATATATTTTTGTCTGAGCAGATAAATTCTTTATTTTTTGCAAGGACTGATACATTTGCGGCGGATTACCTTCAAAAATTTTACCACACCCAACACTAAACAAGGTATCACCGCAAAATAATATTTTTTCATTGTAATAACCCAAATGATCTTTGGTGTGCCCAGGAATCTCCATTGTTTTCAACGACCAAGATAAACATTGGATTTCATCATCTTCTCGCACAAAATGATTAACTGAAGAGATAGAAGTTAAACTCGAACCAATAATTTTTAAAGGTCCGTAGCGCGCATTTAGTTCCGCAACACCATCGGTATGATCCCAATGATGATGGGTTAATAGAATTCCTTTGAGATTCAATCCTTTTTCCGTAAAAACATTGATTACTGCTTTGGCATCGCCAGGATCAACCACCCAAGCTTGGCGTTGATCAACATCCACCAATGTCCAAATATAATTATCTTTAAAAGCGCAAATTGGAAATATAAATGCTTCCATTATTCTATATCCTCAGGTTAGAGAGAGAGATTACCTCCATTGCGCTGGGTATTGGAACTATTCATTGTGGTCGAAGATGCGGGTTTGCGCCAACTTAATGGTAAGCTATCATATTTCTTTTCCCGCCAATTCTTATCCAGCAACGCCCTATGTTCAACCTTACCAGGCTTAGGTTTTTCCTCCGGGGTATTTGGGTAATCAAGCCCTATTTTGGCTAATCTTTTTTGCGTAGTTTGGTAGCGCTGCAAATAAGATTGCTGGTTCCAAACAAAGCAAGAAGTACGGACCATATTTACTCCTTGCTGAGTTAAAATGAAAGTGGCAAATTCTGTATATAAATCCCTACCTGGAATTCCACCTTTGCTTGCATTATAAAAAAAATGTAAGGGCCCATCTGCTTCAAAGCCCACTGGAACGAATTCAAGCTTTCTCTCAAAAGCCATAACTAAATCAATAGGCCTCACGACTATTCTTGATTCTCGAAGATTGGCTATGTGTTTAATCTCCCAATTAAGCGGTGAAGAAAAATTTTTCACGCAAAAATTTTCAACCTGACTTTGGAACAACGTGTAAGTGGTCTTACAGGGTCTGGATAATAACAAAGACTTCAATTGCGGCAATAAGTTATTTTCAGGGTCCATTTTTTGATATAGTTCATTAAAATAAACTAAAGCAAAATAACAATTGTACATCACGGATGTTCTTTCTTGATAATAACTAAGATCAATTTTAACAATGTGTCTCACTAACGGTTTCAAGCGGTTTGCTAACTTAAAACCATAATGCTTATCTACGATAGCTAAATTGTGACATAGCCTAATATCGCCATCTCTTTCTCGATAAATTTTTGGCCACTGCTTCAAAGTATGATTAACAATTGTAAGAATAAATTTTCTAATCCCTTGCTGCTGGTAGCTGATATTCATGGCATTTTCAATCAGCATGATCAATTTCCAATATATCATCACCGGTAATCTTTTCGTGATTAGAGCAAATAAGTTTTGTACTAATCCGACAAAAACTGGGTTTTTGCTATATAATCGAAACTGTCCCACACATTCTAAGAGACTCATTAAGCTCCAATTATTAAATGATTTTTCCTCATATGTTTTTACGGTTTGGAGTAGAATGATTAATTGTTGATAAAGAAATCTTATCTCTTGTAAACCCGATTCCTTAATGAGGCTGTGAGCAATCTTGCCCATTTCACTGGCGAATTTACCCAAATGATTGGCAGGTAACTTGCCCTCTTTTATTGTATTAGTCAATTGAACCAGCCGATCTGGTAATGATTTAAACCGATCCACTGCAAATAAAGACTTTTCCAATTGATAAAGTTGTTCTACAGAATCTTTTTTTTCAGCCATGCCAAATAAGCACTTAAACTTTTTTGGCTTAAATTTAGGAATTAACCAATCGGGAGGGGGAATTTCAAAAAGTTCCTCGCGAGACTCTGCTACATTTCTTAGTGAGTTAACACACCATTTTTTATCTTGCTCACAAGCGGCATTACTTATTCCAGTAATGTAGATATTAAACAATTTATCATGTGCTGATTTTGAACCAAGATCAGCAGCAATCCGGTAATGATCAATCGCTAATTCGAACTTATTCAACCAATATTCCAGAATAGCTCCAGAAATTAGATGTGCTTGGATGGGATCTAGGAGATCTGATCTAATCATTGTTTGCAGCTCATCATATGATTTTTCGACTTCTTTCTTAGTAGCTGCTTCTTTGCGAATGACATTCAAAACAACAAATCCATTATCGATAGACTTGGCTTCAAATAATTGCAATTGCAGAGAGAAAAATTTAATCACCGGTACATCTTGTATAGGCTCCCATAACTTTAAAACTTCGTTTAGATTCCCGGCAAAATCGCGCCTTAACAAGAGGTAAGCATATTGCACATAAGAAGGAATATAATTCCGCTGAATCGCCAATGCAAACAAATCGGTGGCTTTTTTCTCATCCTGCTCAATGTCTTCGCCATAAGCATATTTAAAACCTAAGTCATGAGCTGCTTCGGGAATAAATTCAACCGCTTTTTCATAATATCCTACTGCTTGCTTAGCATCTTTTTCAATTTTATGATCAGCATATAATCCATCATAAAATTGAGCCATGGCATAACAGTAACCAGGAAGGGGCTTCTTGCTAATGAGAAACCTCAATATGTTCATTGCTTTTTCAAGATCTCGTTGCGGATTTATTGCAGCTCGATAATATTCAAATTGATTATCCAGGAACCTTAATAGATAATCCCCTGCTTTTCCACTCATATGCGGGGTTAATTGATTCATGTAACGTTTAACTTCAGGAAAATCATCCACCATTAATGCTTTTTCCATAAGAAAAATAGCTGCCAATGGATGGTCGATAGCTGCTGCAGATAATAGTGTTGCCGGCGATTCAGTTAAATACTTCTCTTCTAGTATTTCAGAGGCAAGAATTTTTATGAACGACTTATGCTCTTTACCATATGAACTCTGCGCAAGCGATAAGTATTGTTTTCGAATAAGCACTTTAAATTGACTGTCACAATTTAACTGCATCGCGGATGCCGCTACGTATTCAAGTGCATCTGCTCTGGTTGGATTGAATGTATACGCTTGTTGATATTCTTGCAACATTAAATCAGTATCTTCACCTAGCATCCTTAAACATTGTGCATGCATAAATAAAGCGTTAGCTAAAAACTCTTTATTAACTACGATTTTTTTGGTTAGAGATGCTTTTACTAAACATATAATTTCTTTCCAAATCTTTGCCGAATTCTCATACTTTGCTGTATTATATAAATTGGCAGCTTTCTCCTCCATATCAGAAATTGCATTTAGTTTCACTTCATCAGGGGAGCTTTGTATTCTCCATCCCGATGGATTGCCTCGTCTATTCAGTCTACTCATACCAATACCCCCTTTCATTATTTTATTTGCTCAAGAAATTGATAAGCTTCTTTTTGATTTTTCACAGAACAATATCGATTAAAATCGTTTTCCTTAAGATTTTCACCGAAGTAATATTTAAGCAGCTTTCGAGATTGTAATAATGCAATCGTTTCATTTTCTAAAAATAACAGCCCTTCCAAGTGTTCCAAGAATAAAGCTTTTATTTTCTCCAAAGCTGGCAATGAAAATTTTTTACCCGCTGCTTCAGCTACCAATTGCTCATAGATCCAAGGATTTCCAGTTCCACCACGTGAAATCATAACGCCTGCGCATCCGGCAATGTCAAACATTTTTGTTAATGAACTTAAATTAAATATATCTCCATTACCAATAACGGGAATTTTAATCGCTTTGACAATTTCAGCGATGTCATCGAGGTGACAAGTCACATTATAGTCTTCGGTCCAATGGCGCCCATGAACAATTAGCGCATCTGCCCCTGCGTCAACAATCTTTTTAATCGCATCTAGATCATTCTGATTCGAGCTTGACTTTACTAGACGAATTTTTACGGTAATCGGTAAAGAGATCGTTTTTTTCAGGGTTTCGATTATTTTGGCAATTTGTTCGGGATGATCTAATAAATAGGAGCCCATGCGTTTTTTACGGATTTTAGGCTTTGGACAACCACAATTGATATCAATTAAATCTGCGCCCCAGTCCATAGCTAGTTTTGCGGCACGTAGCATAGTATCAGGTTCATAACCGCCAAATTGATAACACAAATATTTTTCAATTGGATCACGATGAATAAATCTTTTTTTTATATGCTTATTTTTAATTAAGTCTTGGGCAGAAATCATTTCTGTAACGCAGTAAGCAGGAGATTGAAACTGATAAAATAATTTTCGATAGGCAGAGCAACTATATCCAGCCAATGGGCCTTGAATTAAGTTATTCGCAAAAGTTAACTTTCCTATCGATAAGGGTTTCATGTTGTCGTATTTTCAGCAAATAAATTTGGCCAATATAAAAGAAATAGCCAGGAGATAAAGATGAATATGCCCATTGTACCAACAATTTTCTCAATCGGAATTAAAGTCTCGGAATGATAGCTAACAAACAAACTGATTCCTGAAGCAACGGCGAATTCTAAAACCATGGCGAAAGCGGTAGCAAATCCGATTAAATTTGGAAATGGCCTAACAACCCCAACAGCTGCCGAAACGATCACAAATCCTGTTCCAAACATATAAATAAACATCATGGCGGTAAATAACCATAAATTTTCAACCCCTAACCAGCCCAATAAAAACAAGATTACCCCTGCCAACGCCGTTAAAGCCACGCCCAGGCTGATCACTCGGTCAATGCCAAATCGAATGCTGAACCAACCTGCGGTCAACGTTCCCGACAGATGAGCAGCCCACATCCCCGCGGTTAAATATCCATAGGCTAATTTGGATAAGCCCGCAGTAATAAATAAAAATGCCGAGCTGGTGGTAAAAGCTTTTTCACCAGCCATCATAAATGCAACACAAAGTAGGAATCCCCAAAAAGATCGATTAATCATTATCGTTCGGTAGTTGGCTAAAATGTTTTTGGGTTTTATAGTACTTAAGGAAATTACTGCATTAGTTTGCGGTAAAAACCACCACATCAATATAAAAATGGCTCCGCCGTAAACAGTTAAAATGAGAAATATCCAACGCCAAGACAAGTAAGTCGCCATATACCCACCGATGATCGGCAATACAAATATTCCAATCGCATTACCGGTGAAAATATAACTAAATACGCGGGCAGCCTGTCGATTTTGGAAGCTGTCATTGACAATGGCTCTACCCATTAGAATGACAATGCTGCATCCAATGCCTTGAATAAGACGCCCGGTCAATAAAAACTGAATATTTGCACTGAACGTACAAATGAGTCCGCCTGCAATGAACAAAAATAACCCAAACAGAATGAATTGCCTACGGCCAAAAGCTTCTGCAATTGGACTGCAAATAACCATACTGACAGTTTTTCCCAAGATAAAGAAACTAATGGTGAGTTTAATTAGAATTGCTGAAGTATGAAGGCTGTCTGCCATGGTTGGCATCGCCGGTCCGTAGATACCTTCTCCAGCTAAGCCTAACAACCAGGCGCCTATCAATAAGCCTGCAAAATACAGAGGATTTTTTTGAATTTCTGTCATCTTTTGTACAATACCTGCCCGCTGATTAAATGTCCAATCCTGCACCGTCGTCGGCAATCCTTTGTGGTATAATAACCGAATGTCAAAAATTAAAAAACTCGCCGGCGACACCGCTATTTATGGATTGGGAAGCATCGTCCCCCGATTTTTGAACTTTTTATTATTTCCTTTACAAACGAGGATTTTTAACCCAGAAGATTATGGGGTCATCAGCTTTCTTTATGTTTTCGTGGCTTTTTTAAATATCGTGTACACTTTGGGGATGGAAACCGCTTATTTTCGTTTTGCCACTAAAGCGGAAAATGACCCTAAGAAAATTTTTAATATTGCCCAAACCGCGGTGTTGCTGATCAGCGGCACACTCTCGCTGTTATTTATAGTGTTTGCCCCTTCATTGGCAAATTTATTGGGTATCCCAGGTAAATCTTCTTATATTATTCTTCTGGCAGTTATCATGTTTTTGGATGCTGCTGTCGCCATTCCTTTTGCCAAATTACGTCTGGAAAAAAAACCATTGATTTTCGCAACCGCGAAAATCATCAATGTGGTTATTTTAGTGGGTTTAAATTTTTACTTTTTTACCTCCATTTTTAAATTTATCGATATCCAGATGACCACAAAACACGACGTAGCGTACGTGTTTTTAGCCAATTTAATTGCCAATGCATTTTACTTCTTCTTTTTTTTAAAAATTTTATTAACCTGGCGTCCCCGTATTGATAAGGAATTATTTCCACAAATGGTTTATTACGCGTATCCCATCATGTTAACCGGGATGGCCGGAATGACCAACGAAATGTTTAGTCGTTGGACCCTAGAATGGTGGCTCCCAGCTAATTTTTATCCGGGAAAAAGTTCACTCTATGCCTTGGGAGTTTTTTCAGCCTGCTATAAATATGCTGTGTTGATGAGTTTAGCTATCCAAGCTTTTCGCTTCGCGGCAGAACCTTTCTTCTTCTCGCATGCCAAAGAGAAGGACTCTCCTGAATTGTTTGCCAAAATAAATCATTATTTTATCATTGTTTGTAGTTTTATCTTGTTAATCGTTAGTATCAATTTGGATATTTTAAAATATTTATTGGGCGGAGCGGCCTATTATGAAGGGCTTCATGTTGTCCCGGTTTTGTTATTAGGATATCTCTTTTTAGGCGTTTATTATAATTTTTCGGTTTGGTTCAAACTAACCGATAAAACTTATTATGGAACGATTATTACTTTGGGAGGCGCGATTCTTACGATTGGATTGAATTTTATATTAATTCCTGTGGCGGGTTATACGGGCAGCGCATTTGCAACTCTAATTTGTTATTTTGCTATGGCCCTAGCATGCTATATGCTAGGACAACGTTACTGGCCAATCCCCTATAAAAACTGGCTAAGCTTAAGCTATATTTCTCTAGCCATTTTTCTGATATTTATAGCTAAATTATGTAATTCGAATGTTAACTCCTTCAACTGGTTATTCCATTGCTTTTTAGCGCTTATTTTTATTGGTGTTACCTATTTCTGTGAATATAGAAAAAGTATTGCCTCGCGCATCAGTAACTACCAACCGTAAATTATCTTAAATTTCAATAAGTTGTGCTCATAATTTATTTTGCCTGAGATCAAGCTAGCTGTTAAGAAGTCCTTAAGAAAGTTTAGCTATAATTTGGCTAACGAAAATAAGATAAAGATATAAACTAAAAATTAATTATAGCCAAACAGGAGTGGGCTTCCGGAGTCCACTACCTTGAAAAGAAAAATACATAGCCGATCCCCACTGCCTAAGACATCAGAGATTAAAAGCAGTAATCAATTGCGCAATATTAACAGTTTTGAATATCTACTATATTTAGTTAACTTTTTAATTAATACTCCAAAACCAACTATTCCAAAAAAACTCTGGCCTGTATTTCAAATTGTACTTGATAAAACGCGCGAGTTTAAAAAAGGTTATTGCTATGGCGATCTTTACAGTACTTTTATGCAGGCGTTAGAGGATTATATAGAAGAAAAACATCATAATAATGATGCAACAATCCGGAATCTAGTCGAGGCCACGTTTATCAATAAAAATTGGGCCTCAGAGCGCACTTATGCGGTTATCAAACCCTCTATAAAAAAATGCGCGGGTAAGAGTGCACAAATTGAATCTGAAATTTCCTCTGCTTTACCCGATTTCATAGGAGATGAAAAAGCTGCAAATGATATCACCCCGCTTGCTCGAGAAACGACTTCAGAGAGATTTTTGGATTCGTTTATACGTGATGATTTTAAACCGCAGATCTCTACCAGTCAGCCATCCGTTCGTCGCTATAAATATAAAAAAGCAAATGACCCTATAGAATTACGTCTGGGAACTCAATCTCAACGGCACAATGGTGAGCCTCGAGTCTCTCCTTTGTTTGAAGCATTTATTGAGTTTCAGGGTCAAGATCCGTTTCGTAATAAAAAGAGTGGAATCACTCACGTTTACTTTAACGCCTTGGGCAGGGATTCGCTACCTTTTTCATTTGGCACCTTTTTTAAGGGTAAGGGAGTTGAACGGTCTCGTGAATCTGCCTTAACTAGAAAATTAGAGGAATTGGAATCGAGGCATACTAATATTGCTGTCATTACTTTGCCATCCGATAAAGGAATCATGTCCCATTCTTATGTAAAGGATCAAAAGGTCGTAACAGATCCCTATAAAAAGTTACTGGCTATTGCCTTCAATCAATCGAATGAGGCAGTCCAAGATTTTTATATTAGTAAGTCTATTAGAACTAAACTGTTTGGCGATGACCCCGGAAATGAATTAGCTCAGTTAAAAACTTTATTATCTAAGAGTTTTAAATCGCTTGGTTTTTTAGGAAAAAAAGAATTAACCAGAGCAGAATTTCAAGCCGTGTGGTTTTATTTTACCAAATACACTTTGACTAATTTTATTGTGGATACATTAAATCCTTTAACGTTTCAAATGTCTTGTAAAGACGGGATTGATAGAGCAGGTGTGCATTCGGCTCTTTATAATCTAATGAAATCTTTTGAACCGGGCCGAACGCCGATGAGTTTAGAAGAATTCGAGCGAGCCATTGATGCTGCACCGACTATGGTAAAAGGTCGCGGCATGAATCATCACCGTGACCTCTTATGGAATGCCATCAACTCCTATATCAATGCTAATCATGATAGTTTGAAGGAAAACCAAGACCAACAATGGCTACTTGAATGGCACGCAACTAACCGTCCTGCTGGTCTTCCGCAGTCAACCAAAGCAATGAGTTTTTCACGATCACCGATTTCTAAGGAGCTTACAAGTTTTGCACCTTCAGAATTTAGAGATTCACTTTTTAGTGGAACCGTTAAAAAAACAGGACCAATCATTATGGCAGACTATGGTCTGGTCAAGTAGTAATAAGATTACAATAACGAGATAAAATTTCTTGTGCGTTGAAGGCATTGAGAGGTTTTATCCAATAATCATCCATGCCTGCAGCAATAGCTTGCGCTCTTAATTCGGGATCATTTTGCGTCGTTAGCGCCACAATGGGTGGGTGACGCCGAGTTTTTTCTTGCTCGCGAATCAGCTGGGTAGCCATGACGCCATCAATGCCAGGCAATCCGATATCCATCAAAATTAAATCGTAGTGATTTTGCTGACTCAAGAGGATGCTGTCTTCTCCGGTAGAGGCAATATCTACTTTACAATTGAGTTGCTCAAACATGGCTTTGCCCACTTTTTGTAGCAGTGGCGAGTCCTCCACCAATAAAATTTTAGTTTTATCCATCGTAAAATTCTCCGTTATTATGGTTATTCTTTAACTGCTGATTTAGAAGTGACCAAGCCACCAACGCATAGAGGAGCAAGGGTCCCAGCTCATCGCGGCGTTGGCGCATGAACTGGTTATACTTTGCTGATATCTTCAAATCCTTGAGCTTCCTTTCGCCACAATTGCCGGGGAAACGGCAAAAAGCCGCCAAGGTGATTTGGCCAAAGCCAAACACCCATGCGGTCGCAGCAATAGGAAATCGCGCCCGGGAAACCAGGCGGTTCAAAAGAAGAGAAAAATCAGTTAATATAATGACAGCCATGGACAAAAATTCCGTTTTGTTCTTGGTCAGAGGCATTTCAGGTGTTGATGCACCTGAATGTCTCGCTAGGGATTATAACTCCGGTAAAAAATAAAAATCAAATAAAAAATTTTTATTGAACATACTTGACACATTTTTACGTCATTGTGCGGCTTCAACCGCGCAATCCAGGATAAATCTTTACATAATAGAGTGTCTGTTAAAATACCATAACTTTGATTAGAGGTTAGTATTTATCCTGGATTCTGCCCCGGATCAAGTCCGGGGTGACGTCGTCAGAATGACGGATCTCCTATAATACTCTTTAAGATGCATGCGCATCATTTAACTTTTTATTTTTTGGAATTAAATTAACAATATAATAGTTGTGAAAGTATTTTTGCAATCCCCTCCAAAAATCTTCAAAAGTGCATAGCGTACGAGATAGTCTTAAGTCTGTATCATCTCCCATTTGCCCAGCCATTTGCCCACTTAGATGAATTATGAGTCAACATTGGCTTTTTATGAGGCAATTCGGGGCAAGGTAAATTCTGTACAATTTTAAGACTTTTTTAATATTTCTTGTTTATCTTAGGCATAAGAGAATTTACATATAAAGGTCTAAGTAATGAAGAAAGAGTCAGTTGTAGAAAAATTTTATTATGTTACTGAAGAGAAAGCAAAAGAAAATCCGGCATATTGGCAATTGATGCAATCTGTCTTCAAAAAGCAAAAACCTATCGATTTTTCCAAACCAGCTGATCCTGAAAATATAGGACATATTGTGGAACAAGAAGGGAAAAAGTACGTTGAACATGCTGAACATATCAAAAAAAATGAATGGTTAAAATTAGATGTTAGCGATCCATATTTTCTATCCAATCTGTTCAAAGCTCTACGTTTAAATCTGATTAACTTATCAGAATTATCAACGGCGCAAAAAATATATGGAGCGCCCTACGAACTTAGAAATTTGGAAACCGGAGAGTTTGCCAAGATTTCTCAATATCATCTTTTAGATACCAAGGGTCCTTATGATGTTAAATCTATTACCTATGCTTCTCCAGAAAAAATTGAGAAATTTAAAGAAAAATTAAAAAAACTACCTGAAAACCAACAGTGTTATTTTGCCGTTGAGTTTTCATTATTTAGACAAATTCATCACGTTGATTGGCTTTTAACTCAACTTATTGAAACTAAGCATAATAAGTTTTCCCTAGAAAAAAACCTAATCACTTTATTTAAAAATTGTGTCGATAAAATTTCACCCGTTGGTTTAGGCGAAAAAAGCTATTGGAGAAGAAAATTAGAGCAAGAAATTTTAACCGGTAAAGATCTATTGAATTTAAATAAATTTATTATAACTTCCAAATTCAAAGATTTTTATTACAGTTTTAAATATGAAGAAGATAATGAAAGCGCCGATTTTTTACGTAGTATTTTGGCTGTAGAGGAAAAAATGCCTGCGGTAGTTTTTTCTGAAGCTCTGGGGAAATTATTTTTTATTTTTCTTTCGGATGAAGCGCTGGTGGCTTTATCGCAAGCCGTGCATGGGGAGGATGCCACTCAATTAGTTTATAATGTCGGTGGATTTGGTTTGCGAGATTTACTGAATGCGACTGCGCAAGGCGTAAGGCCAGTTGAACTGATGCATAGAAACATTCTAGCAACGCCCATAGTCCATGCATGCCAGCCCCGTCTTTTCATGCATCATTGGCATGATTTATTTCATGCCTGGAGAAATGCGGCCAATATGCATAGAAAAGGGATTTTATACATAGTAAACCTTTTAATTCAGATAAAAGGTCCTAAAATATCTAGTCCAATTTTTAGGTTATTAGATTTAGACGCATCAACAGGATGGAGGCTAAGGGAACTGGTAAGATTAATTGAGTCTGGTGAAAAACTTGATCAGTCTTATATTGATGAAACTTATTTCATTGGCGTATGGTCAATTATAAAAAAGGCTTTTTCTCAAGAAGAAATTGATGCCGAAGATTTAACTGAACATAATTTAATATTAATATTTGATATGGTTGAAAATGACCGTGTGTGGAGAGATTTTTTTACTCCTGAGTGTACTCGAGCGATAACGGATCGAATTCCTGCGTTAAAAGAATCTAGCTATTTTTATCAATATCTTTTCAAATCGGATGAAGAGATGAATACAATTTTGAAAAAAGTTGTAGAAATTATCAGTGATACGCCAGGAGAATCCACGCTCCATAGAATTCTGTATTATTCGATGGAAGAGTATCATGTTTATCTCGATCCAATTGTAAAAACTTGTAATAGTTTAAATATTCAACTAGAAGATTTATTAATGTGGTATCCCAGCAGGGGAATGTATTTTGTTAAAACAAAACAAGATGTCGGTGAATTCTCCAGTCGCGATATTACAAAAAATTTACTAGAAGTTGTTTTTAATTCTATCCATAAATCAGCACAACTCAATGAAGAGCCAAGCATCAAATATTTTCTGGATATTTATGATGAATTCTTAAATTCAAGCAGCGATGACGAAGAGGTTGAAGAAGAAGACGTTCCCGTAAATTTAAATAACACGCTCAAACCCGATAGTGAATCTAAAAACCAAGCGGCTAGCGGAAAATCTACTTTCAATTCTTATCGGTTTATTTATTCTAAAACCCCAAAAGAGGACATTACTTTTAACCAAATTCCGCATTTAAACGGATAAATAGACTACAAACGGTAAGGGGCGATTCACGGCTTGTTGAAAAGAGATCCAACGTGATTTCTTTATAGGTTAAATATTTCAGGTCAGGATGATGATCGGGCCGATCATTTCGCCATTTTTCCTGTACACATAGTGGCAAAAAAGTATATAACTCCTATACTTTTTAAGTACCTTTTTGTCAGCCTGAGGGAGAGCAATATGGAAGCTTTAGTTTTTCACGGAATTGGTGATATACGGTTGGAAGAAGTTCCAAGACCTAAAATAATTAATCCCCACGATGCTATTGTTAGAATCACGACCAGCGCAATTTGCGGTACCGATTTACATTTTATCCGCGGGACCGTCGGTCCCATGCAAAAAGGGACCATTCTAGGTCATGAGGCTGTAGGCGTCGTCGATGAGATCGGCTCAGAAGTTAGAAGTTTACAAAAAGGTCAACGGGTTATTATTCCTTCCACCATCTCTTGTGGACATTGTCATCAATGCCGCAGAGGTTATTATTCACAATGCGATATAGCTAATCCTAATGGTCCCGAAGCAGGAACTGCCTTTTATGGCGGCCCGAAAATGTCTGGCCCATTTCACGGTTGTCAGGCAGAGTATGTGCGCGTCCCGTTTGCCGGTAATAATCTGATTAAAATCCCACACGAGGTTTCTGACGATAAAGCCATCTTATTATCGGATATTTTCCCAACTGCTTATTTTGGCGTAGATATTGCAAAAGTCGGACCTGGAACGGTTGTCGCGGTGCTGGGTTGTGGTCCTGTAGGGCAATTCGTCATTGCCAGTTGCATTTTACGTGGCGCCTCACGGGTGTTTGCGATTGATAATATTCCTTCGCGCTTAGCGCTCGCTCAGAAACAAGGGGCGGAATGTATTAATTTTGACAAAGAAGATCCAACTGATGTGATCAAGGAAGAAACCAAAGGCGGTGCAGATGTGGTGATTGATGCTGTAGGTGTCGATGCCGTTCGTCCCACCTCAGGTCCCGCAGGTAGAGAAGCCGACGCGAATAAAAAACAATTTAAAGAGGAGCTTGCGCAGATTGCTCCTAAAGCTAAGCTTAAAGGCGATGCTTGGGTAGCTGGCAATGCACCTAGCCAAGCTTTGCGCGGAGGCGTTTCTTTAGTAGCAAAGGGTGGAACGATTTCCATCATTGGGGTTTATCCGGAAACTTCCATGGTGTATCCAATTGGCGCGGCCATGAATAAAAATTTAAAAATTGTTATGGGTAATTGTCCTCATCGCGCTTACATTCCGCATCTACTACATAAAGTCCAAGCTGGGATTGTCGATCCCACCAAAATATTGTCTCAAGTCGAAAAACTAACCAATGTATTGGATGCTTACCGTCATTTCGACGCCCGGGAAGACGGCTGGATTAAAGTCGCTCTCCGGGTTAAGTGACACCATAATCATGTCGATTAAAAATTAAAAAATGATAAAGTAGTTTAAGAAACATGATATATTACATATGGTGTTAACTTTTCTGGCAGAAGAGGTTTGATTATGAGCAATCATTCCGATTTCCATGGACATTCAAAAGTAGTAAGGTCAAAAGAAGATATTGACTTAACTTTGCAAAAAAAATTTTCTAAAGAAGTAATAGAGATTTGCCAACCCATCCATAATTCTTTTAATGTCACTTATTTTTGTCATTCTCGCGCATTCCATGATGGAAAATTTGCCACTTTGCTGACACATCCAGAGGTAAAAGAATATCTTTTAATTAAAAAAGATCCGATTCAATTTAGTGACAGCCCACTTCCCAAGACTCATAACCTATTACTAACTACTTTTGAACGAGAAAAAATTTTAAAAGATATGGTTCTTAAAAAAGTGAAAATTCCAGGTCGTTTAGGCGATGCTTGGATATCTCAACGTGAGTTTGAGTGTCTACAGTATGCAGATAAAAATCTTTCTTTAAAAGAGATAGCAAAATATATGAAGCTTTCTCCTTGAACCGTAGAAACCTATTTTAACAATTTAAAAAATAAACTTGGAGTTCAAAAAAGAAACCAATTAACTATGAAGGAATTTACTTATGGATTCAAATAATACAAGCCAGGTTATCCTGAAATTGCTGGCGGACTGGAACGAGGTCTATTTAATGCCATACCGCACGAGTGATTTTCAACCGAAAGATGGAGAGTTTGTTGTCGAAGGACGTGTAGGGGCAAGCGCCTTTATACAATAATAGTCGTGGAATGAGCTGGGGACACACTGCGGGAATAAATTACAAACGGCAAGGGGCGATTTGATATTGTTCCGTCAATTCATTCACCGTGGTTTTAATTTGCTCCTTAGTTGTTAGATGCGTATCCTGATGATGAAATAGGCCAAACATTTCTTTGTAAGTAAAACAGCCTAAGATGGCGTGATCGTTGGTTTGTCGCCATTTTTCCTGAGCTTGTAAGTCAACGTTTAATTTTAGAAAAAAAGTTAGGCTGGCTAATTTATAATAATCTTTTAATTTAATTTGGAAAAATCTAAACCACGCGATTCGATTATCAATGTTGTCGCCTTGTTTGATATCCGGCAAATCTTTATCGACACTAAATATTTGCACAATTCGCGCGTGACCAACACACCAGCTGAGTAAAGTATTTCTAAATGCAGTTTTGGGATTGGGAAATATCAATTGCTGAGGTTCTTTTGCTTCTTCAGGAAACATAAATTGAAGATGCTTCCATCCATCACTTTCCAACAAAAATGGACGACTATTTTCTGTTTTTGGCTGAAAAGTATCAACTGATTTTATGAGAGATTTTTTCATTTTAGTCAGTTGAACTTTATATTCTTGAGTGACCTCAGGTAAATATCGTCTTAATTCAGCATGTATTTTTTGTTGAAAAAATGAAATGCTGATATCTACTTCATAATCATCCAATTCAAAATTTAACTTTAAACCCAACCCAGATAATAAAGTAGAAAAAATGGATTTATTCTTTTCTGGAAAATTCGGAGACTGAAGAAAATAAAAGCAAGCTGTTTTTATCTGTTCATAATCAATTTTATTGATACCCACAATGTTTCTTTCAATTTCTTTAGCGATAGCAACGGGTAAGCTCGTAGAAAATTCTTTATTTAGTTGAACATATTGATGATGCAAGAGAGCAAGATCATAAAAGAAAAGGCTCAGCGCAAAAGGTATATTGGTAGTTTTCTCTTGCTTTGTTTTCCCATAAAAGTGGTCACACAAATAGATTATATTTCTTAGATAGGCTTCCTCATTAATTACCCCGATACAAGCAAGATAATGGATAATCATACCAAATTTTTTTAAGGAAATTTTCCCATGAAGCTCTTTTTTAAAATGCTTAATACTATGAATTATTTGCGCGCTCAAACTGCGAGCATTAGGGGTTAATTGCATTTCTTTGATAAAAAATAAGGCATCTAACAAGCCCTGGTAATTTATAATTATCTTGGATATTACAATACTAATTCCTTTAAAGAATAAAGGATTGCTTATTAACGCAAGGAAACCTTCATAACCATTAACAAAAAAATTATATTTATTACTGAAATAATTTGATATTATTTCTTGCTCAGGGAATAATTTTTCTAGGACACTATAATATGAATTTATTGCGTCCGAATTACAGGAGCTATTAAAGAAGTTACCAATAAAGTTTTTAGCGGAACGATCAAAAAACATAGGGTCATTTTTTGCTAGAAAAATAAAGGATCGTTGCTTTTCATCGGATATTTTTTCTAGATAGTCAAGCGCATTTATTCTATATGATTCTTTTTTAAGAGAATCGCTTTCTTTTTTATAAAGATCATAATAAAGAACAATAACTGCACTATAAATATAATTAATATAAGGAAAAGCTTTTAATTTTTCTGCCGAGGTTGTAGTTAAAAACTTCAGGAAATGATTTAAAATCGCTTCAGTGTGATTTTCATAAAAACTAAGATTGGCACATAATTTCATATAAGAAAAAAATTCTTCAATCATGTCTGGAGCAGTCAGTAATTGAATTGATTTTTCTATGTCTTGTTCAACGCCAAGCCCGCGAGCATATAAATATGATAAAGAAATATTAGCATTTTTGCTTTGAGATTTTTTTAAATAGTGTGCGGCCAGCTTGAAGTCAGGATAATCATCTTCCGTACCATTTAACAAAATCACACCATAATGACAACAAGACCTTTCGTAGACAGATTTTTCTACTTTTGAAAAGTTTGGTTTATATGTAAAAGCAAATTGGTATAATTTTTTTGCTTTAGCATAACGAATGGGCTCTGGATCGATTATATTTCTAATGTGGGAGTTAGCCAGTAATGAAAAAATTAAAAAACCACACTCGTTGATAAGAAACTGATTGGAAATGATTGTCTCTTCCAACGTGCTAATTCTTTGAAAATCTTTTTTTTCAAACAGTTTGAGTATCAAATCAACTAATAGTTTTTCGTTATGTTGCAAGTAGGTTTTGGCTAATTCTGGAAGATTTTTTTCTTCCAGATTTTCAAAAAACATAGAACACATTAATTTATGAAGATGTTCAGATAAAAAATATGGAGGAGTTTCCGGTTTCGCATTAGAAAGGTTTTTCAACCAAATAGCCAGAATAGGATCGTTTTTGTTTAGTTTATTTAACTCAAGTATCAAACCTGCGCTTACCTTTTTTGCTCTTTTTCTTGCTTGATTCTTTATATTTATTGGCGTTTTATCCAATTTATAGAGCTTATCCACAAATCCAAAAAATTCTTCGATACCCTTAAGAATTTCCAAATTAAAGAACTGCTTGGATTCAGTTGGGGTTTCTAAACGTGCAAGTATTTTGGAAATATTTGGCAGTGCTGTTTCTTTTTTTTCATATTTTTTTAATTTATTTCAAATAAGATGTGTTATTGCATTCAACAGTCAATCAACGTAGGTGTTAGCAATATACTCTGTTTAATCTTATATTACAAGCTGCACGCCATTAAAAATGTATCATGATCATTTGCTTATTTTATAAAATATGTCGATGGTTAGAAATCCCCTCACTCTTTAATTAACTGCAAAAACTGCGTTACTTCTTCCGCAGAGGTATCAAAGCTGGTCACGAGTCTAACCAAACCCGTTTTTTCATCCCAAGTATAATAGGGAAATATAGTTTGCGTGGCGGCGATTGTTTCCGCAGAAAAATAAGCAAATATTTGATTGGTTTCAACTGGGTAAGCGGAGACAATATTCGATTTAGATAATCCGGCCGCCAACAACAGCGACATCTCATTGGCATGCGCCGCATTCCGATACCAAATTTGATCGCGCAAATAAGGGATAAATTGCGCGCTTAAAAAGCGCATCTTAGAATGCAATTGTAAACTTTGTTTTCGAATATATTCAAACTCAAGCGCCAAATCTTTGCGAAAGAAAATGATGGCTTCGCCAAACAACAAACCATTTTTGGTGCCGCCAAAAGACAACACATCAACTCCCGCTTCTGCGGTCAAACTTTTTAAGGATTGTTTTAGAGCCACCGCTGCATTCGCTAAGCGGCAACCGTCCATGTGTAGGTACAACTGATTCTTTTTACAGGTTTCAGCAATTTTTTGTATTTCTTGGAGCGTGTAAACGGTTCCACATTCAGTGGATTGCGCAATACTAACAACCTTGGGTTTATTGTTATGTATACCGACAAAAGCGGCTCTTTGACATTCCTCCTCAATCTGCAGAGAAGTCAATTTCCCTTGTTGGTGTGGAACGGTAATAAAACTGCAACCCACCGCATTCTGGACTGAACCCACTTCCTGTGTAGCAATATGACTGATGTTAGAACAAATAATAGCTTGATGACTACGCGTTATTGCCTTAAAGGCGACGGTATTGGCTGCTGTTCCATTATAAACGAAATAAGGAGTTGATTGATCACCAAAAGTCTCTTTGAGCAGCGAAATAGCTTCTGCAGTGTAAGAATCATTTCCATAAGAGGATGCATGATGCGTATTTGCAGAACAAATAGCCGCCATCACTTCTGCACAAACCCCAGAATAATTATCACTGCCAAACGATTTCATTTTTTTTCCTTACTTTGCATTTAAGTTTTCAATTCTATCCTACTTTCCATCCCCCTGCGTACTACAAAGTCTGATGACTTTGTGCTAGAAGACTTATATAATATCGAAATAGGTACAATAATAATTGGATAAAAAATGGACATACTGTGCATTGGAGTAATTGTTGTTTGTGGAGCGATATCATTTTGGTTAATTCGCGCCTGTGCCTTGCTCGGAGAAAAAAAATGATGTGGCTATACATCCTTTCCGGGGTAGTATCTGCTTTTTTGCTGGTTTACCTGGTCATCGCGTTACTTAAACCTGAGTACTTTTCGTGATTGGAAACGTTTTTTTACAATTATGTCTATTACTTGGAATCATTTTAGTTCTTGCCCAACCGCTCGGTTGGTACATGGCGCAAGTTTTTCAAGGCAAGCCTGTTTGGATCAATAAGTTCGGCGAAACAATAGAATTAAATATCTATCGCATTTGCGGAATTAGTAAAAACGACGAAATGCACTGGAAGCAATTTGCTTTTTCTGCGCTTATTTTTAATTTAATTAGTGTCGTATTCGTTTACTTGATTCTACGCATCCAATATTGGCTCCCGCTAAATCCACAACATTTTTCTAATGTCAGCCCTTTGACCGCTTTAAATATCGCTTTTAGTTTTATGACCAATACCAATTGGCAAACCTATTCAGGAGAAAATACACTAAGTTATCTCACCCAAGCGCTAGCGCTGGCCGTACAAAACTTTTTTTCAGCAGCCACTGCGCTTGCCGTGTTAATGGCATTGATTAGGGGACTCACTCGTCATACCAGCGATACTTTAGGAAATTTTTGGGTAGATATTACTCGTGCAATTTTGTATATTCTGCTCCCCCTTTCTTTCTTGCTGGCTATTCTTTTAATGAGCCAAGGGGTTATCCAGAATTTCAGTAGTTATAAAGTGGTAAAAACCATTACCCCTCAAAATACTTTGGTGTCTTCACTTGATACAAAAACGCAAATTCTTCCCATGGGACCGGTTGCTTCCCAAGAAGCTATAAAAGAATTGGGAACCAACGGCGGCGGTTTTTTTAATGCAAATTCTGCTCATCCCTTTGAAAATCCTACTCCTTTCAGCAATTTTCTAGAAATGTTAGCCATATTACTTATTCCTGCCGCTTTGTGCTGTACCCTGGGTTGTCTAGTTGGCGACTCTCGTCAAGGATGGACCATTTTAACCGCTATGACGCTGATTTTTCTAATCATGGTTAGTTTGACGCTTTATGCCGAACAGCATGGGAATCCTGTTCTTACGATAGCCGGAGCTGACCAAACAGCCAGCAATTATCAATCCGGCGGCAATATGGAAGGAAAAGAAACTCGTTTCGGCCCGATTGGTTCAGCATTGTTTGCGACAATCACCACCGCCACTTCATGCGGGGCAGTGAATTCAATGCATGATTCCTTTACTCCGCTGGGCGGTTTAGTTCCCATGGCGCTGATGCAAATCGGTGAAGTGGTCTTTGGTGGCGTTGGTTCAGGACTTTATGGGATGTTAATTTTCGCGATTCTTGCCGTTTTTATTTCTGGATTAATGATTGGTCGAACCCCCGAATATTTAGGTAAAAAAATAGAAGTATTTGAGATGAAAATGACTTCTATCATCATCTTGATTTTACCGTTCTTAATCCTGATGGGATCGAGTGTGGCATTAATGACTCGGGCAGGAACTTCCGGCATTCTCAACCCTGGAACGCACGGCTTTAGTGAAGTGCTTTATGCTTTTTCATCTACTGCAAATAACAACGGCAGCGCCTTTGAAGGTCTTACCGCTACCTCGTCTTTCTATCAAATAATATTTAGTTTCGTTATGTTGATTGGGCGGTTTTGGACACTGATACCCATTTTGGCCATTGCCGGTTCTTTGGCTGCCAAGAAAAAAGTTCCATTCACCAGCGGTTCTTTGCCTACCCACGGCCCACTTTTTATCGCACTGTTGATTGGCACCGTTATTTTGGTAGGCGCGCTTACGTATTTCCCGGCTTTAGCCCTCGGCCCTATCGTAGAACAAATTACGTTACATTGGCATTTCCATCAATCGTTATGAACAAAAAATTATTAAAATCCGCTACCATTGATGCTTTTAAAAAGCTATCTCCACGCATGCAAATGCGCAACCCCGTCATGTTTGTTGTCTATGTCGGCAGCTGGTTAACCACATTAATTTTATTGACCTCTTTTTTTCAAACCAGCGAGGAGCATTTTAGTTATATTTTTGGCATTACCATTTGGTTATGGTTTACCGTATTATTTGCCAACTTTGCGGAAGCGGTGGCGGAAGGCCGCAGCAAAGCACAAGCTACCTTTTTACGCGGCGCCAAAAAAGATGTGACTGCAAAGAAAATGCATGATGCTAAATATGGTTCATCTTATGAACTTGTTTCAGCCTTAGAGCTTCGCAAAGGGGATATTGTTTTAGTTGAAGCCAGAGATCTTATCCCAGCCGATGGTGAAGTGATTGAAGGGGTTGCCTCGGTGAACGAAAGTGCGATTACTGGAGAGTCAGCTCCGGTCATTCGAGAATCTGGCGGCGATTTTTGTTCAGTTACCGGTGGTACGTTGGTACTTTCTGATTGGATTGTGGTTCGCATCACGGTGAATCCCGGAGAAGCGTTTTTAGATCGCATGATCTCGATGGTCGAAGGCGCCAAACGCAAAAAAACCCCCAATGAATTGGCATTAACGATCCTACTCGTGGCGCTGACTCTGATCTTTCTTATGGTCACTGTCTCATTGTTGCCCTTCTCAATATTCGCAGTAACGGCGAACCATGCGGGCAAAGTGGTCGGTATTACCACGTTAATTGCTTTGTTAGTGTGTTTAATCCCAACGACAATCGGCGGACTGTTATCTGCAATCGGGATCGCCGGCATGAGCCGCATGATGCACCATCGAATTATTGCAACCTCAGGCAGAGCAGTGGAAGCGGCTGGCGACGTTGATGTTTTACTGTTAGATAAAACGGGTACGATTACGCTTGGCAACCGTCAGGCAGCAAGTTTTATTCCGATTACCGGAGTCAGTGAACAAACTCTGGCGGACACGGCTCAACTCGCCTCTTTGGCGGATGAAACCCCCGAAGGTCGTAGTATCGTGATCTTAGCAAAAGAACGATTCAATTTACGAGAAAGAGATATTAATGCCCTAGGGGCAACTTTTGTCCCTTTTACCGCATATACGCGCATGAGCGGTGTAAACCTTGGGGATCGCCAGATCCGTAAAGGCGCTGTCGAAGCCATTAGAAAACATGTTGCTTTATTGGGCGGTACTTTTCCCGAAGAGGCCGTGATTTTAGCGGAAGAAGTGGCAAGAAGAGGCAGCACACCCTTGATTGTGACTGATGGCCCACGCGTTTTGGGTGTCATTGAATTAAAAGATGTCGTTAAAGGCGGGATAAAAGAACGCTTTGCAGAACTAAGACGGATGGGAATTAAAACCATTATTATCACCGGAGATAATCCGCTCACTGCGGCAGCAATTGCTGCTGAAGCTGGGGTTGATGATTTTCTTGCGGAAGCAACTCCCGCAGCTAAATTAGAGTTAATTCGCCAACATCAAGCTCAAGGGAAACTGGTAGCAATGACTGGCGATGGCACCAATGACGCCCCTGCGTTAGCACAAGCCGACGTGGCGGTTGCCATGAATTCGGGCACACAAGCCGCCAAAGAAGCCAGTAACATGGTGGACTTAGACTCAAATCCAACCAAATTGATTGAAGTGGTTGAAATTGGGAAACAGATGTTGATGACACGCGGTAGCTTGACCACTTTTAGTTTAGCGAATGATGTCGCCAAATATTTTGCCATTATTCCTGCGGCTTTTAGTGCTACCTATCCGCAATTAGAAGCATTAAATATTATGCACTTGGCCTCACCTGCCTCCGCTATTCTCTCAGCAATTATTTTTAATGCGTTGATCATCGTTTTCTTGGTTCCCTTGGCGATAAAAGGCGTTAAATATCGTCCATTGGGCGCCGCTTTTTTGTTAAGAAGGAATTTAATTGTTTATGGGCTAGGAGGCATTATCACCCCATTTATTGGCATTAAAGTGATCGATTTGCTTTTACAATGGTCGGGATTTGTATAGGATCAATTATGTTATATCTACGTCCTGCCCTTATACTTTTTATTTTACTGAGCATTTTAACTGGAATAGTTTATCCCCTGTTGGTAGCCGGCGTCGGTGGAGTTTTTTTCCCTCATCAAGTGGCGGGAAGCCTGCTTAAAGCCGACGGCCAAGTTATTGGTTCTAAATTAATCGGCCAAAACTTTACCAGTCCTGGATATTTCTGGGGCAGACCCTCGGCTACCTCAGATTTTCCTTACAATCCTTTAAACTCACAAGGCTCAAATCTAGGTCCGTTAAATCCCGAATTGACTAAAGAAGTGAGTGCACGCATACAAAATTTAAAAAAATTTAATACCAACTCCGCGCTTGTTCCAGTGGACCTTGTCACCACTTCCGCCAGCGGACTCGACCCTGAAATAAGCCCAGCAGCCGCCTTGTATCAAGTGGATCGAATTGCTCAACTTCGCGGAGTACCTGAAGAAAAAATTCGTCAATTGATCGAAGCCCACATCCAAAATCGTCAGTTTGGTTTTTTAGGCGAGGAGCGGGTTAATGTGTTGCAATTGAATTTAAATTTAGATCATTTTTATCCACGCAAGGTTAGTTATGGAAGAAAGACGACCAAACCCCGATGAAATCTTAGGGAAAATTCAACAAAACCAAGCTAGAGAAAGGCGGGGACATTTAAAAATTTTTTTCGGAGCTTCAGCTGGTGTAGGTAAAACTTATGCCATGTTATCAGCAGCACATGCATTGCGGTCACAAAATATAGATGTCGTAATTGGTTTAATCGAAACTCACGGGCGCTCTGAGACCGTGGAACTTATAAAAGGATTAGAAATCCTACCACAGAAAAAAATTGAGTATCGCAATAAAATTCTGAATGAGTTTGATTTGGATGCCGCTTTAAATCGCCACCCCTCCGTTATTTTAATTGATGAATTGGCTCATACCAACGTAAAGGGCTCGCGCCATACCAAACGTTGGCAAGATGTCGAAGAATTATTAAATGCTGGAATTGATGTATATACCACGGTTAATGTACAGCATTTAGAAAGTTTGAATGATGTCATTGGCAATATTACCGGCATTCGTGTTTTAGAGACCTTTCCCGATCAAGTATTTAATAATGCCGATGAAGTTAAACTAGTCGACTTACCTCCAGATGAATTGCTGACTCGTTTGCATGAAGGCAAAGTTTATGTACCCGAGCAGATTAAACATGCCATCGATAATTTTTTCCGCAAAGGCAATCTTATTGCTTTACGGGAATTAGCCCTGCGGAGAATGGCTGACCGAGTAGACTCGCAAATGCGAGAATATCGCGATGAGCAAGCTATTGAACGTGTCTGGCAAGCAAAAGAACGAATATTGGTTTGCGTGGGGCCGGAGGAAAGCAGTGAAAAAATCATCCGCAAAGCCTATCGTTTTGCGGCGAGTTTAAAGGCGGATTGGTTCGCCGTTTATGTAGAAACTCCTAACTTACAGAAATTATCCAAATTTAAACGCGATCAGATATTAAAAAATTTACGTCTTGCGCAAGAACTTGGGGCTGAAACCAATATTCTGGCTGGCACTGATTTGGCTGAGATCTTAATTAATTATGCCCGAAGTTATAACATCGGCAGAATCATCGTGGGAAAACCGCTGCGCTCCCGGATTTCTCGTTTATGGAGACCCACCTTATCCGAAACTCTTACTAATCAACAATCTGATATTGATATTTATATCATTGAAAGAACCTCGGAACCGACTCCAGATAAAACACACCAAGTATCAGCCACCACGAGTTTAGAATTCGACTTGCCACCAAAAACTTATTGGAAAGGTTATCTGGCAGGCCTTATTGCCTGTGCCTTTGTCACTTTTATCTCCCATTCGCTTATTAATTACCTCAGCATGTCCAATATCGCTATGTTGTATTTATTGGGCGTTGCTTTGATTGCATTTCGATTTGGACATGGCCCCAGTATTTTAACTTCTTTCATCAGCGTTGCGGCTTTTGAACTATTTTTCATTCCGCCCAAGTGGATTTTCCTTGTTTCTAATTCACAAAATTTAATTACCTTTGTCGTGATGCTGGCGGTGGCTTTAATTATTAGCAACTTAGCTTCAAACTTGCGTTTTCAAGTCCGCATTGCTACGCATCGTGAACGAAGAACCAGCGCAACAAATGCTTTAAGTAAAGAATTAGCTGCTGCGCTTACGGCTACACAAATTGTTGAAGTCAGCACTCGGCATTTAAGTGCAGTTTTTCACGCTAAGGTTGCTTTATTATTTCCTGACGCCCATAACAAAATTCAACAACCCACCATAGGCCCAGATCCGACAATAGTCATACCTGCTTGCGATCGAGCCATCGCTCATTGGGTTTATGACAATAATCAACAGGCTGGCTTTGGCACACAAACCTTGCCGGCGAGCCCAGTTTTATATTTGCCTTTGCGTGCCCCAATGAGAACACGCGGGGTTTTAGCCATTGAACCTAACGAATTGCAACAAATTTTTTTACCTGAACAACAAAGATTGCTTGATACTTTCGCCGCACAAATCGCACTTTCCCTTGAACATTTACATTATGTAGAAGTAGCGCGCGATGTTTTATTAACCATCGAATCTGAAAAATTGAGAGATGCATTGCTCAACACGATTTCACATGCTCTTTATACTCCTTTAACCATGATTATGGATGCCGCCAAAACTTTAATGCAGCCACAGGTTGAGGATACAACCATACGTCGGGATTTGATTGGTGTTATCTACGAAAGATCGAAACGCATGAATGGTTTGATTATAAAGCTTATAGAGATGGCGCGTTTACAAACTGGAAAAATGGAATTAAATAAAAATTGGGTGTTAATTAGCGATATCATTGATAAAGCCATCCTCACCTCTCAGATATATTTGAATGAAAAACGCCTGGAATTAAAGGTTCCAACCAATTTACCGTTAATTCATGCCGATCCGATACTTTTAGAGCGCGTTTTTTATCATCTTTTAGAAAATGCTGGACAATACACTCCGCCAGGAACCACTATTCAAATCAGCGCTTATCAAAGGAAAAATAGCATCATTTGCACAATAATGGACAACGGACCTGGCCTACCGCAAGGAAAGGAAGAGAAAATATTTGAGAAATTTATCCGTGGAGAAGAAACTACAGAACCTAGCGTTGGTCTTGGACTTGCTCTTTGTCGAACTATTCTAGAAGCACATGGTGCTCAAATAAATGCAGAAAATCTCATTTCCGGTGGAGCGAAGTTTGAAATAATATTACCCATAGAAAGCGCAATCTCCAGCCCAGCCTAATACCACATAACTCTACTGTTACGTATTTTTTCTGCTAAATTTAACGTTAGCTTTCTTTATAAATTCATGATATGATCCCCCATCGATTTAAGAGTTACACCATTTCAATTCTGCAAATCAACTAACATCTTACTAAAGATAACTCAGAAAATACCTGTGCGTAAGCGTTGGGTATTTTAAACCCACTACTATGCTAAAGGTTTTTTATGATTGATTTTTTAAATATTGGTCTTCCCGAAGAATTACTGCTTTCCTTAACCCGTATGCAATACCATACCCCTACGCCCATCCAAATCAGCGCTATTCCAACAGCTCTGGCGGGACGCGACATTTTAGGCTCCGCTCAAACTGGAACAGGCAAAACCGCTGCTTTTGGTATTCCATTGGTGGCAAACTTAATCCGCAATCCAGCTAGTTGCGCTTTAATTTTGACGCCTACCCGAGAGCTAGCTACCCAAGTTATGGAAGTCATGCGCAAACTAATTGGTGATTACAAAAAAATTCCATCAGCGCTACTTATTGGCGGTGATCCGATTGTTCGGCAATTTGCTCAATTGCGCGCGTGTCCTCGTTTGATTATTGGAACTCCTGGACGCGTGAACGATCATTTAAAAAGACAAACTCTTAAATTAAATGACTTTCAATATTTAGTTTTAGATGAAACCGATCGAATGTTAGATATGGGCTTTGGACTAGAGATTGATCGCATTATTCAATTTCTTCCCAAAACTCGACAAACATTAATGTTTTCAGCGACCTTACCTAAAGAGATTATTCAACGTTCACAAAAATATCTTCTCAATCCTGAGCGTATCAAAGTGGGTGAAATTGGTTTGCCTGCAATCAACGTGAAACAAGAGGCGGTCTACACTTCGGCAGCCAATAAATATTTGGAATTACAAAATCAACTTGATAAGCGCCAAGGATCGATCATCGTTTTTGTAAAAACAAAACGTGGCTGCGAAATGCTCGCTGATAAATTAATCCGTGAAAATTTTGAAGCTTCCGCCATCCATGGAGATTTACGGCAACGACAAAGAGAACAAGTGATTCGCGGATTTCGAAATAAACAATATCGCATTCTGGTAGCAACTGATGTGGCTGCCCGAGGTTTAGATATTCCCCACATTGAACATGTCATCAATTATGATTTACCGCAAAGCCCAGAAGATTATGTCCATAGAATTGGTAGAACTGCGCGCGCTGGTAAGGAAGGCTCCGCTCTATGTTTAGTTGTCGGCGCTGAACGTAAAAAATGGGATGATATCCAATCTTTTTTAAATAAAGACCCGAATGCAGAAATTTCAGAATCACCCAATTCAGGTAAAAAGTTTTCTTATAGAAACTCAAATTCTTCTCGCCGTCAACCGCGAAGGTCTTCAAGAAAAAGTTATCGAGAGTAAATAATTAACAAACTTTTAAAAAGTAAAAATGAACACGAAAAGTATATTGGAGTGCCTTTAGTTCTCTCAAGACACTAACGATTTCGACTCAAGATTTTGGCCTTTTTTATTGAGATTCTGTAATCTTAGCTGAGTAGTTTGCTCTCGATTTTCTCGGTTTCCTGACACTTTGACTATGGGTTGCTCAGTCCAAAAAAGATATTTTTGAGTTGGTTTATTATCGTTTCGAAAAATAGTTGATTGAGATTTAATTTGATGGAATTCCTGTTTTTGTGATTCAGACATTTTTTCATAAGTTTTAGTAATATCTTTGGATAAATCTTTAATGAAATCAGAAAATATTTCTGAAATTTTATCCAAATCACTAGTTAAAGACGGAAGTTCATCTCTCAAAGGGGAAATTAAATTGTTTAAAGTAATTTCACCTGAAAAAAAATTATTTCTTGTTTTTGCAAATTGAGAAGAAAAAAATCGATTTCCCTTATTTTCAAGTGCTTCACTAAGATTCATTAATTTCTGAATAGGATCTTTATTTTCAACGCCAGACTTGTCATTACTCAATAGATCAAATAAATTTTTAAATAGTGCAGAATTATAATTCAAAGTTATTTCAAAATTTTCTAAAAACTTCTCTAACTTAAAGAAAGCAGGTAAATAGTTAAATCGTATCGCCACCATATAGAATTTACAAATTTCAATACGAAAGATGCAAGATTGGAACGCTAAAAGGACTCTTGTTTCTTCATGTTTTGCTATTGTTGAGTATTCCATTAAAGTAATTTGAGCTTCATCTAATAATCGTATAGTATTCATACCCTTCATAAAAGTAGAAGGTAATTTACCCCCTAACCTTTTTTGGTTGCAACGACTAAGAAATGTATTGAAATCAATTAAATTGAGATCATTTGGCTTAATGATTTGACCATTTAATTTAAATCTATTCTCAGTAAAATAGGTTGCTTTTAAATATTTTATTCCCTGTTTATTAGCTTCAGATAGACAGGTTTGACACTGATCCATAACTTTATGCTCTTTACAATTATCGTGGAATGAGTTGTTTAAATATATCAGATGAAGGTATTTGTGGGCCATAATTTCTTGAGGATAGTATACTTCTTTCAAAATGCTTTCGGTTGAAGAGTAATGAGCTATGGGACGTTCACGAATAGGGCATTTAAGGGCAGTATCAAATAGAGTCTTATATTCGGCTTGAATAGAAATTTTATCTTTTGGCGTTTGCTTTAATAGAAATTTAGCTTTTTTATAATAAAAATTTGATATAAGTACATAACCGTAATCTTCATGTAATAATGGATCAAAGTGGCCTTCTTTTATTTTAATAACCAATGCATCCACGTCAGTTATGAATTTATCATTTTGGCTTATGTCATTAATATTCATATAAAATTTGAGTATAGCTTGGTATAATAAAATATTCTTATCCAGAAATTTTTCTTCCAAAAGAATATTTATTATTAAGGAATCACGAGTATTATCGTCAATAGTGCTGATTTTTGATTTAAGAGTAATTTTTTCTTTGTTTATTTTGAAGTCAATTGGATTGATTGCTTTTAAAAAGCATTCAATTAGAATTATAAATGATATTTTTATTTCTTCATGGCGGTTTTTTTTTGGAGAAATTTTTTCTAATATTTTTGGATAAGCATAAACCAAAAAAGGTTCATTATCTTCATTTTCTTTCTTAAAAATTATACTTTTAATATTATGAGAAAAAATCTCAATTTGATCCGATTGTATTGAATCTTTAAAATGCCACAGTTGATACAATGGCAAAAAATATAATAAACTATTATTTCCAAACCTACAGAAATCCTCATAAGAAGAATTAAAATAATTAATAGCTTGTCTAAATAATTCAGCGCTACTCAGATATGTTAATTTTAAATTTTTGTCTTCGACTACTTGATCCATCTCTTCATGAATTTTTTTTGACATGGGAACGTTTTTATAGGCATACATAACACCTAGATAATATTTCAATAATCCACGACAAATTGATTCGTCTTCGGTAAGGCTGGATTTAATTAACAAGTGACTTTCTAAAAATCTGAGATAACAAAAGGTTAACAGCGGTTTATTTTCTAGTTTCGATATTGCAAAATTCAGCAATTTATTAGGATCCTCCAAAGTTATTTCACTCTCGGAAATTCCTTCTATTTCATTGATAATTTTAAACGCTTGGATAATTTCAGCGGGATTATTAACTCTCAGTAAATATCTAAATAAACATAATTTTATATTCCTTTCTCGGAATCGATCGTCCATTTTCAAATCGAAATATTGATTTCTGAAATTATTAATCAGGTTGCTGTCTGACTTCGAGTCCATAAATGTGTGATCACGATACTCCGGTTTGTCTAAATCGGTTAAATTCATTTGCGATAGAAGTCTAGGTATGGCGCTTATTAAAGCAGATAAATTTTGTGAATCTTTATTAGAAATTGTCAATTTAAAACATAAATTTTTATCGATAAGTCTCAAGATGTTCAACGCAAAATTGCCACTTGCCTGGATTCCCCAAGCTGATTCGGTCTCTTGATACATAAACGCAATTTTGCAGGCTACATCTAATAAAGTTAAATTGATCAGTGAAAAGAAAACAGTAATCCGGGTATCTAGCTCAAAGGAAAATCTACCTTTTTTTCCCTCCACATGAATTAAACCGCTAGAAACAAACACCGGGCACTCAAACTGAGTTTTTAGATAGAAGTCAAAACCCTGGCTGTTCAGATCAACACTAGCATCACATTGAAGCCCAAAAAAATCAATACAGGCATCTCCATGAAAACAAAATTTATTCAGCTCATTAGAATTAAATAAACACTCCCATCCGGGTACTCGCAGATACATGACTGGTGCATCTAATTCGATAGGAGGTTTGTGATCAGGCGATATATAGTTGGATTTTCTAATTTTAATTTTCCCAAAAAATAAATCAATAGGTTTGATACTGGCAATTAAAATCAATCCACTACGCAAATTCATATCGACCATAATAAAGCCATGAAAAATATCAGCAAGATTGACTTCACCAGCAACCTTCAAGGATGGTTCTAACAAATCGACGCAGCAAATTAATTGATTGTTTGTAGAGCCAAGCAGGTTTTTTAATTCGTCATAATTAGACTGGTTGATCGAATTGATAGTTTCTGGATCTTTAATAGGTCCAATATAAAATGGCAATAATTTATTTAGAAATTCCATCACTGTATTCCATTTCTGACGATCTTTAGCATTGATTAATATTTTAAATAAATTTTCTAGACAAAGCGCAAATTCCAAATACATTTTGAATGATTTTATACTACCTGCAGTGATTCCAACTTCGAGCTTACCCGATTTTGAGTCTTTAAGCTCTGTTTCTTCAATCCTAAATTCAGCTTCAGTGCTTATACTAAGAGCAGGATCACTTTTAATCTTCGCGGATAATTTTTTAATGATGACACCCAAAATTGCAATCTTGACGCCTAAATCAAATGAACCAGCAATAGAATTTTTACCAATGGCTAGACAACCTTTTAAGGCTTTGGTTAATCCTAGATGTAATTCAGAATTGAAATTTAATGCTGAATGATTAAAATTAAATTTTGAATTCTTCAATGTCAAGCCTAAAAAATTAATTTCCTGCGGAAGTTTAATATCTCCAACTATAAGCTCCCATTTTTCTTTTTTTGTAATTTCTAAAGGTAAATAAAATTGATTATCACCCAGAATAGATTTGATTTCTTTGATTTCATGAAGAGGTATTTTAATAGCGCCTGAGAAAAGTTTAGCTTTAGTCGAATAATATAGTTTAACTTTAATTTGACTAATTATTGGCTGAATAAAATCTGGAAGAAGTTTTATTATTTCTGATAAATTACCTATATTTTCCTGATATTCAACTGTATAATGCCATTTTGAATCATCAGCCTTACTAGCCTGTATGGAGAAATTTTCGGTAAAAATCTCCATTTTATTTTCACTCAAGGTATAATTTAAATCAGATTTAAATTCAGGTTTAAAGTCTTTAATATTTATTTCTTTGATAAAATATCCTATTAATTGATTAATATTTTCATTTTTAATTTTTCCTCGCGCGTAATTGGATGCAGTTTCATTATTCGACCAAGAAAAATCGGCGGCACATGGCCCTATTATCAATTGACCTGAAATACTTATATTGATTTTGTGTGTTTGATCGGAACTATTGTCTATTTTGCAATGAATTCCTTTTAATACCACTGAGAACTTTTCATCCAGAGAAAAAATATCAATATCATTAATATGGATTTCAAAGCTAAAAACTTTGTCGAATGGTGATATTTCTCCAGTAATTTTTGAAATTATCTGAGTTTTTGTGATTAACCATTCTGGTAATTCAACACCGGCAAATTCTTTAATAAAATTATCTAAAGTTTCAGTAGGTTTTTCACATTCACCTTTTAATACTAAATTTTTGTCAAATAAAATCCCTTCTAAAGTTAAACCATGGTATTTTATTTTCATTCCCAGAAAAATCTTGGCATGGTCAGATAAAAATTCTGTTTTTAAACCTATCTCAAGTGAATCAATATTTATGCCGAAGATAGCGATTTTATTAATAAGAAATTTACTATAAAAATACGAAGAATTTCCTTCAATGTGAAGCCTTATGAATTTTATGCCTATAGAAGTATAAATGTCTATTATCGATTGCGGTAAAATTTCTTTTAAATTCAAATTCCAGTTAGCGTGCAGAATAGCTAATTTTGGCAAGGCAATTAGTTTATCTTCTTTTTTATAAATAAAAAAATCATAGCCAACTTTTTCTTCACTAAATTCAAGGATAGTGCCATCATCTCCTATTTCGTATGTCATAGGGAAGGCGTGAGATTTTATTTTTAAATTAGCATTAGGTAGCCATGTCTTTAAAAGGTTATCTAAGGGTGCTTGAAGACTTGAGGGGATTTTAAATTCTTTCAAATCATCGATTGATGATAATGGTTTATTTGATAAACAAACACTATCTTTATTCTCTAATTTTTGAGACGAACTTGTAAGCATGGATTTTCCTTGTTAGCATTGTAGTTCCATGTAATCAGAAAAGATAATATATCTTAAAAAATAAAAATTATGTAGACTAGGATTGATCGCTAAAATTCATAGTCTTAGAATTGCATTAGTAATGAATTTCCGAAGGATGGTTATGCCAAAAATTATAAATAAGTCTTCACATACTGTGAGGGTTAATTATCATGGAAGAGAGGTAGGCCTAATAGAAAGCGGCCGTACATTGGAAGTAAAAAACACCAATCCTGGATTTTTGGATTTTTTTACTGGAAAGTTTAAAGGTGAAGTTGAAGTTCAGTTTTTAAGTAAAAAATCATCTGCGTCTATATTGGCCAGCGTGCATTGTACTCACAAAGAAGAATATGTTGGTGTTGATATTACTATCACTAATACCAAGATCATTACTGGTGAAACGGGTCTTGGTACTCCGTGGAGTTTCGACAACATGGATGGACCTATATTTGTTCCAATTTATAAAGAAATAGAGACGCCAGTTTCAATTCCTCCTGAAGAATCTGGTTTTAATCCTAATTCTGATGTAAAAGAACCATTTTATTATCCAAAGGAACCAGACTATTTTGATATAAAACGCGAAAGACAAAAGACCCGTCAAATAGAAAATGAGCTATATTGCTTAAAAGATTTAAAGGATCGCATTAAAAACACAATTACTGATATACCTGAACCTGAAAGATCTACTGTCTGGTCAGATTTTTTAAATAAGCGCTTGCCTCTAAAACCTTCACTGGAATATTTGGAAAATATGAGTAACGATGGGGAGAAAATTTTATCCGAAATTCAAAAAATAAGAAGCCGTCACCTTGAATTAGTTGAAGCAAATTCGTTACAACAAATGACTAACCAATTGCACTTTATTATATCCCAAGAAATCAAACCAGATTCGATATATTCATCCCGATTTCAAGCACTATTTACAAACGCAGAAGACGCGTTAGAGGAAATTCACGAATATCAATCTAAAATGAAATTGCGAACTGGAGATAGTCATAGAGATGACGATACTTTCGATTCCGATTTTGAAATAGATATACCAAATATAGTAGATATTAAAAATAGCGTAAATGAAATTGTTAAAGATTTAGATAATTTAAATTATGGCATGAAATTTGAGAACGAGATTCAGGAATCAATAAAGAGAATTCACAATATATTGGAAGAACCTATTGCGACTACCTGGGTCTCTTCAGAAACTTTCAGAAATCAACGAGAGCGTCTAAAGGAAAGCAGTCAATACGCATTACAATACCCTCCTCACTGGACTAATAAAAAACTTTTAGATTATTCAAAGAGTGTTTTAAAAGAATGGGACTCGCTACCTGAAAAATTTGAGTCGGCAAAAAAGGTTGATGAAAAAGAGCGCGATGAAATTAGAAAGGAGTTATCAAATTTTAGGGAATGGCTCGATACTTCTATACTGAGCAAAACGTTACCTGATTGTCTACCTTCATTAAGAAATATTTATAAATTTCATACTAATGCAGGCCAACTTTTACAGTTACAGTTTGAAAAAGATTTTAGACCAACTGATGAAATAAGAGATGCATTATTTCATTTATTCCCGATAGGAAAAAAATTAGCTTTAGAAATTGAAAAAGAAATGGATAACGAATTAAAAATTATCGAAACGGAGTGCAATAGATTAAGAAAATATTTATCTTCTCTAGATACTCGCAAGCAATTATTTATGTTTAGTAGTCAAACTCTGATGAATATTAAATCTTATTGCTCTGAAGGTAATAAGCTGCTGGATTCCTCTGAAGATACAATTTGGATAAAAAAATATCAAATACAAGGTTTTCTAGAACGACGCTTTACTCTCGAAAATCAAATTGATGAGGCTATAAAAAATCAAGCTATTCAAGTGCGTAAAACCCTGTCTGAATTGAAAATGAAACTAGAGTCTGATTTATTTCGAGAAAAATTTCCTGAAACTTTAGCTATAAAAGATATATTAATGTTACATGAAAAATTTCTTAAGGAGGCTCATGAGATTTTAAAACTAGAGAATGCTGCAGATGACCAATTAACAATTATTGTCTGGAATAAAATTAAATCGTCTCTGCAAACCTACGAAGAATTGCAAGAAAAAATAAATATAGCATTACTTAATTTTCGGGAAGAATTGGATAATGTTAAAAAAAAATTGGCATGGCTAGCTCAATCTCATAAATCTTTAACTATTCTGGCTAGCATAGAATTACCTGAAAAAGATCGTATTCAAATTGAGGCATATTTAAAATCTACTAGTCAGATTTTGAAGTTGTCAGCCGAAGATGTATTATTTAATAAAAATAATGAAAAAACCTGTATTGACGGTTTGTCAAAAACAGGACGCGAACTTACACAGAAATTTACACAAATGATCAGCATTGAAGAGACAAGAAGATCGCGCCGAAAAAAATATAATGACTTATTGGAAATCGAGCTTAAAGATCATCGTGACGGCCATATTTTTAAAGCTCAGTTACCAGAAAATTTAATATTATTACAGGAACGTGATAAGTGTTTACAAGAAATTCATCGTGTTTTGGAATTCAAAAATTCTCCGAATGACGAAGAAAATATCGTCCATAGCTACGAACTTCATGAAGTTCTCAGACAATGTGAAGAATTATCTTCCAGGATTAGAATGACCATTAAAGATTCAGAGGAGCAAAAGCAAATAAGGCGAATTGAAATTATCAAAGCCAATATTCAAAAACTTACTCGATTTTTAGAAGAACATGAATCTAGTATTCAATCTTTATCCAAACTACCTAATAAAGAAATAGCCAGTGAATGCCAAGCTATCTGTGAAGATATAAAAAAATGCCAGGCTGACTTTTTCAATCATTCAACCCCTGAATTTCAAATGATGAAAGTCGAGGCCATAATTGAAAGAGTCTCTGTATTTAAGAAAAAAGTAGCGCATAGCCCTAAATATGCCTCAATAAGCTTGTTGATGCTGAAACTAAATTTAATAGAAAAAGCTGAAAACTATGTGTCGATGTGGTTTTTTCCTAAAATATTGGGTATAACCACTAATTTTTTCGAAGAAATAACGTTTGGATCGGAAGCATCCACTAAAAATCAATTGGAATCAGACAATAAATTAATAAGTAGTCATTTACCAAGAGGCGATACTGAAAGCGAATTGTCTAACTCGGTTCCATCTACACCTATTATTGAGGAGAAGAAGAGCGTTTGCTCTCGCACTGATTTATTTAAAATCCGTCCACCGCCTAAATCAGAATTGCGGACTTCAGCTCAAAATTATCGGCCAATTGGAATTAATGAATCTGATGCTCTGACTCAATCAAATGGGCTAAATAATCCAATTATAAATGTAACACCAGTTATTTACAGAAAATCAAAATGAGGCAAATGAAAATATGAGCAAAAGAGTAGAATTTGAAGAATTTGATTTTCCACCAGAGAAACACATTAAAATTTCTTGCATAAGTGGAATGATTCCATCACAACCTATTCAAGATCACACTCCTGAATGTACGTCAGATAGTTCTTATGTAATTGTCCAAAATGGCCAGCTTGCATTAAACTCTAAAAATCGTCCGAAAGGTCAAAATGACCCGCAGGTACAGCAAAAAGTCGCACGGCGGATTGAAAAAGATGCAGAATTAGCAAAAAAAAACAATATAGTTATTAATGAAAAATTGACTGAATTCTCTCAAACTGTAAAAGAAAAAGGTCGTTTTCCATTAAGAGCTGAAAGAATAGATATGTGTCATGGGGTATCTACAAACGTATTGTCTACAACATTAGTTGATGGACTCAATACGTTACCAAAAATACAAAATAAAGAGCAAGCTATGGAGCTTGCGGAAAACCTATATGATGTCGTTGATCAAGTGGCCTCATCCGGTGATGACGAATCTAGAAGTACTATAAAAGATTTAACACAGGGCGAAGGCACTCCTCAAGAACGCGCCAAAAAGACTAATTGTCTTTTGAAAAAACTGAGTAATAGTTCTCCAGGTTTATTTCCTGGAGATGCTTCACGTAATAGGACAATACAAGAAAACTATGACCCGCATACTATTAATACGGATCCTGAGAATCCAGTGATGTTAGAAAGACATGCAGGTATGAAGGAGAGTGTAGACAAACTTCATCGTACTCTTGATAAACCGGTTTATTCGCCAAAAATAACGGGAAGTGGCAGTATATTAAGTTCTACCGGAGGTGAGATTCCGCCGCATGCCTCACTCACAGTTTTAACGACTGAAGGTCGTAAAACTCCAACCTCAGACTTGCTTGCTCAAGGAACATTTTCTAAAAAAACAAAACAGTCCTCCAAGCATCACAGTGATAAAAGTGCAACCCTTGAATTGTGAATTATATTCCATAATTCAGTGCCTTGATCAAAGGAAATGGTTTTGAAAATTTTTGGATCTTCGTGCTAAAATTTTTTTAATAGCGTTCATCACTTGCGCAAAAGATTTGTTTTCATTTACTTTACCTAAAAAAATCTTTATACTCACAGACAATAGAAGAGCTATAAAAAGGAGGGATAGAAAATGCGTACGGAAGAATTGAAATCAACTCAAGTTGAGCCCCTTCAAGAAACCAAACCTCTCTTAGACGACCTATTATCAGATAGCATATCGCAGGCTATTTTATTCGGGAATCCGCGTCAATTGATGAGGGAAATTGAATTTGAGTTACATAGACCTGATTTTAGAGATGAAAATCCGCTTTATTTGGATGAGAAATACTTGGATCTTTCAACTCGACAAAAATATCCTCCAGTCGATTCTTTGTTAAAGTTATTATCGGCAAATGTTGATAATACTCCTCAGTTAGAAGAAAAGCATATTTATTTGCTGATGGCTTGCATTTTTTCATAATCTTCCATCGTTATTTACCAAATTATTATCGAAATTGGTTACTGGACAGTTTACACCTAAAAAAATATTTCAATTATATTGGCTGGCCATGCATCTAAATCGAGATCAATTTTTCGCTAAATTAGCGCCATTGGCTCCTCCCCCTGAAATTTTCCGTCTCGCTTATCTTCATCAGTATTTTGATCATCTTTCTACGACAGCCATTGAATTATTGTGGAATCCACTCACTCTTCTGCAAAAGAAAAGTGCCATAAATGGTATTTTTCTGTCGACTCAGCAGACTGACAGTAAAGATTTAAAGTTGCCTGAGAGCATTAAGAGCTGGATTAGAACAAAAGAAGATGAAGATGAAGACTTCAGTTCATTCTGCGAAGCAAACAACACCGAGCTAATCATGACATTGGTGGATTCAAGCCACGCAGACATTAGTTTGAAGAACCTTTGTCTCCTATTGAATAATGAAGAATATACAAAAGTGATCATCACACTCAGCCCCGAAACAGACGATGATCTAACAACTTCGTTGCGCCAAAAATTAAAAAGATATGTTCAGCATACGTCATCTGATGAACTTGAGTCTCAAAGTGATGTTTTTAACTTTATGGCTTTTTTAGATGGCAGTGTATTAACCCATATAGAATATTTATCTCAAGTTTTGTCAGATCCGCAAGAGTTTAAATTTTGTGTTTCTCAATATTTAGATTCTGAAGAAAAAGGGGAGTTTGGATTACAGGCAATGTTGTTGATTAAAGCTTTGATAAAAAATAAACCTTTGAAAAATGATTTGTGGTATAAAATAGCTCGACTTGAACAAAGTGAAGAAAAAGAGTTTAAGGGTCAACAAGATCAACCAACACCTTCATTGCCAGCGCAAATCGCAAGCAATCTAATTCCCTTAATGTCCGAAGTTGAAATTAAATCTGCATACCAGATCTTAGGGGTTTTCTATTTTGATAACGAAGATCAAAAATCATCTTCAATAATTGATCTTCCACCCAGCGCCTGGAAAATTATTAGCGGTTATCTCCCTCTACGGGAAAAAGAGGCAATATTAGATTATTTTCCGGGTTCAACCCTAGCATCTGCTCATTTAAGAAAAATACAGAATGCAGAAAAAAATCTAACGACTATTCACCGATTGATGGCTGAGATTAAAGCAACAGAAGGTTATCCTGCAATTTCATTTCGATTGCTAAAAAAATATATAATAGAATTTTTTTTGGGCCCTATCTTTTTAAGCACCTTCCCGACAAGTTTTATTCTGTACAACAATTTTCAAAAGATAATGGCCAATCTTGCTAATTCTCTAATTTGGCAGATGTGCATGGAAATTGGATATTCTACAGATCTTGGCCATAAAACTTGCAAACTGCCCAGCAATCAAACAAGCATCCCGTTAAATCAAACTCAGATTTGTGACCAATTCTGCGCTGAAGAAGTCGAGCCTAGGGTATCACCGGTCGGCGTTAGATTTATAATTTCGGCTACGCTTGCATCGTTAACATCGACCTATATCATACCAATTTTCCTTTGGAAAATATCTAAATTTATCTGCTGTAGAAATCTAACAGTAACTCGCTCAAATGTGGAAATTGTTCCCTCTCAGCTAAAATTACGCATACGTGGTTTATTTAATGATTTAAATAAAGCTCCTCCTGACTTAGCAGGAACAACGGTCGCAACAGTTGACAGAGCCTTAGCTAGCCTGTCCCCAGAAGAAAAGGATTTAGTTTCTGGATTAGATGAAAAGAAACAGGGACCACGTCAACTTACCATCGTCACAACAGGAGGTCGCGAAGAAAACTCACTTTCTCCCTTGTTTAAAGCAGGGCGTTGGCTTTTTTCTCCTTTACTTGGAACTCCACTTCCTGGAGGCAGAGATAACACACCTGTTACCACAGAAGATAAAGTATTCTCACCGTAAATGGTTTCACCTAGTGGCCACACAACCCAAATATCTTTTTCAAGCAAATGAGCAAAGCGACTAATTTTTAATACGATTAATAAAGTCAAGGGCACCGGCACAGGTTGTTATAGTGAAAACTAACGTTTAGAATTGTCTGCAAGCTTGACAGGAGTTAATCATGCGGCCAAAAAGTTTACTTACTTTAATTTTTTCTATTCTTTTATTTCATATTTTGGCTGATGGATTAATTATGCCCGTTTCAGCGCATAGCTTAAAAATAGATCACCCAGTTTCCGTTTTAATGAGTCAATTAGCTACTTCTCACGATGTCACTTTGGGATTATGGCTGTTCGTTATTATGTTTCCTTATGTAGTGGCAACTATTTTCTTCACTGGCGCATCTGATAAATATAGCCGCAAAATCATGTTGATTAGGTGTTTTAGTTTTTCCAGTTTGGGATATTTTTTACTGCTGGCCAGCCAGATCGTCGATACCTTCTTTTTACCTTTAGTGGGAATGATGTTTTTAGCAATTGGTTCCGCTAGTACAGCCATTTTGCAAGCGTATATAGTTGATAATTGCCAAACTCAATTTAAGAAATGCTATTGTTTTGCCGTTGTCACTGCGATCATGACAGCTGCATATGTTCCTATGGCTCAATTGAGTAACTACGTTTTACATAGCTATCAATGGGTTACTTTCGAAGGAGTTGCGATAATTGCCTTATTTTTTAGTATAATCAGTTTATTATTCACTATATTCTTGATTCCGAACACTAAACGTAAATTTGAAAAAAATAAGTTTGAATTTGATGATATTGCTCACAGTATCGCCCATATTTTTTCTATACCGATGGCGCGAAATTTACTTGTAACATTAATATTATTTCAGTTTTCTTGGGGAATTTTCTTTCAAAATATCTATTATCATATGACTAATTTTCATCATTACTTGCATAAAGCAAGCTGTTTATTCACTACATTTTTGTGTTTTACCTCCGCGATACTTTTATTATTTATTTATCCAATAATAATACGATATTTTCCTTTAAATCGATTAATTTATTTGTGTTTTTTATTTTGTAGTCTCGGATTTATTTTATGTAGTTATTTAAGTTCCATACCACCATGGATTATAATAATGATAATTGCAACCGGTACAAGCATGATTGCACCAACCTTGTGGACTCTATTATCTAATCAAATTGACAATAATCATCAGGGCATCTTAATGGGTTTAACAGGCATGATCTGGGCAATTACTTGGACATTGGGTGGCGCTTTAAATGGAATATTAAACATTTTTAGCCTATCATTGCCGTTGCAAATTTCTTCGGTCTTAGCGTTAATAGCACTATTGCAGATTTGGTTGCTAAATCGTAACCGTTCAGGAGGTAGAAGAGAGCGCCCTCTTCTACCTGATATTGATGAAAAAATTGCGTAGTTAACCGGTGGGCGTTATCGCTGCTGGAGCTACCATTATAGATAACACTTCATCTGACTGAACACGCTGCTCTTTACTTATAGCCGATCTAGTTCCACCATTGTATAAGTTATCTCTTGACCCAGACAAAGTTGGGGTTGTAAAGTTTTGTACCGTTTTTTTCATTAAATAACTTAAGGCGATTAAGAGGAACAACATGGCAAGTGCTAGACTTTTTAATAATAAAGCAGCATTGGGTGATTCTCTATTGTCAATTTGATTAACAATCATAAACATTGTTGTAATAATTCCTCCGATACTTACAAATAATGGGGTCAAAGACTGCGTTTTTTCAATTGTTTGTTGCATTCCTTGTTTTAATTGACTTATTTTTTGTTCATGTTGCTTTATTTCTAGTATTTTATGTTCTTGTTCCAGAGGATGAGTTAATGTGGGCATCAGGGGTTTACATTCAAGTCCTTGGGTGCTGATTACTGCATTCAGTATTTCGTTTATTAACAACTCATCTTGGGTAGCCTTAGCTTTAACAAAAACAGGATTTAGCGTTGACAATCCATTTACTTTTTCTCTTATTTTAGCAAGACTCTTAGCCATGTTTCCATGCAACTTATTAATAATATTTATGAGATTATTAGCATCAGGTTTATGCAATAAAGCGACGTCTTTTTCTATAGTAGATAAATGTTGAATGGTGATATTATAATTTAGCTGAATTTTTGCTAAAGTTTTTTGCATAATATCAAAGACATTATCCCTATAATGTTCACAAAGAAAAGCCACTTGGCCATAATTCAGTATGAATTTTGTCGATGAACTGGCGATCAAGCTTAGTGCAGCAGCCGAGATGCTAATACTCAATAAGTGGGTGACAAATGAATATACTGATTTTAACTCCGCTGCGGTCATCACACGGTATTGAGCAGATAAACCACTTTCCCTTTCTTGAACGATAATCTTAAAACCAAAATAAAAAGGATGATAGTTATTGAAAAACCAATTTACAACTCTTTTTGGATTGCTATACAAATAATTTAAGTAATTCTGGTAAATTTTTTCTTCCTCAGGCGGCATTAGTTCATCTATGGTTGGCAATGCTTCTTTGATGGTTAAATCAGCGCCACATTCCTGTGCCGTTAAAATATAGGAAGCAGTTTTCTTAATATTCTCTAGTGGAAAAAAATCTGATTTTTTCGGAAAGAATAATGCACTGTCGTTGGTCAATGGTCTTCTAACTGCAATACCTTCCTTAAACGCTCTAAGATCTATATTTTGATGATTGATGACCTTATCATGCGGAAAAACTAACTTTATAAATAAACTTAAGGAATTTTTAGCCAACTCTAGACTGTTGGTTTTCAAGAATTCCAAATCCTCTCTTGCAGAAGTATTTTCTGCTATTTTTTTTAATTCAGCCAATGCTGATGTTAAATAACTGATTGCCGTCTGACAAGGAACGAGACGTTGATTGCTGTCCGGCACAGCTTGAAAACGATTTAAAAAAGCGATCATCATTTTTAATAAACTGGTTGTTTCTTCGCATTTGGCTTTACCTCTTGGCGCGACCTTAGATACCAGATAGCTTATCAACTGCATCGCATAAAGTTTGGCAGGTATGTCGGGATACACATAAGCATTATAATTTTTATTATTTTTTGTCAGCAACGCTGTATAAGGCGTAATCGCCGAATCGGCTTGCTTAAGAAGATTTTGATATTGATAATATTCATTACCTTCAATATAATCTCGATCTAAATTTTGCAATAGTTGTGGTATTTTAATTTGTGCAATTAGTTTTTCTTCGTTTAAGTCAAAAATTTCATTGTGGAGAAAGTGATTATCTTGGCAAGATTTCATCCACATTTCATGTAGGGTATTAAAATGTTCAAGTGAATTTTTCTTGAATTCATTTTTATAAACAAGTTCTCCAGCTTTTAAAATTGTGCTTGCAACAGACATGAGTGGCTCAATATTTTTACTCATAAAGGGTTCCTTAAATAAATTTAAAATAAAGAACACATTCTTTACGGAATATATTGCAGAAAGATTTCAGATTTGTAACAAATTATTTCAATTCAACGGGAATAGAGAACATATAACCACCACCCCGCACAGTCTTGATGAATTGAGGTTGCTTATTGTCAGTTTCTATTTTTTGTCTTAATCGACTTATTTGGACATCAATGCAGCGATCAAATGGGAAGCTGGAGCGGTTTTTTGCCATATCTAGCAATTGATCTCGCGTAAGCACTCGAAGCGGGTGGGTAACAAAAGTCAGCAAAAGTTCATATTCCCCTGTACTTAAAATAACCTCAACATTTTCTTTAGTGAAAAGCCGACGGGTACTTTTATCTAAGATCCAACCCGAAAAAATAAATTTTGATTTTGTTACTTGCGAATGAGCACTATCTTGAGATTTCCCTGTTCGTCTCAAAACAGCTTTAACTCGAGCTAACAACTCCCTAGGGTTGAACGGTTTGGTAAGATAATCGTCTGCACCCAATTCTAAGCCAACAATACGATCCGTTTCTTCATGATTAGCGGTTAACATAATAATAGGCGCCTGACTAATTTTTCTTATTTTTTGGCATAGAGTAAAACCATCATCTCCGGGTAACATCAAATCTAAAATGATTAAATGAACGCCTTCGGATGGCAATTTTTGCAACATCTCTTTACCATCACCAGCAAGTAAAGTTTGAAAACCGTGTTGTTTAAAGAATTTACTTAATAAACTGCGGATTCCATAATCATCGTCAACGATTAATATGCAATGTGATTTATCTTGATTCACCTGATTCATCATTTCCTCCCAAAGGCAACACAATAGTGACTTGCAATCCAGATTTCTCCAAATTTTTAAGAGTTAATGTTCCCCCATGATTGCGTATAATTTCATCCGCAATGGTCAATCCCAAACCCGTGCCAGAAACATTTTTAGATAGGGCGTTGTTGGAACGATAATAAGGTAATTTAACTTTTTCAATTTCAGCGGCAGGTATGCCAGGCCCGCTATCTTCAATGATAATCTTTATTAAGTGATCTCTTTGAATCAGTTCAATCCGAGCCTGGCCCGCATATTTAAGAGCATTTTCGATTAAATTTATCAATGTCCTTTTCATGGCAATGGTTCTACCAAGAAAGGCGGTACTTTTAGCATCTCCTAAGATTTCTATGTTGTGTCCTCGATCTATAAAACAGTAGCAAACTGAAATAAGCAGGGCATAGATGTCAAATTTAATCTTCTTTTCTTTGATCATGTCATGGGTGGCAAAGCTAAGAATTTCGGTGATCATACATTCCATTTCGTCTAAATCTGCTGAAATTTCGGAGGCATGCACTTGCTCGACAATAAATTGGGTACGTAATTTTAAACGTGTTATTGGAGTTCTTAAATCATGACTTATCTTTGCCAACATCTGCGTTCTACAATTTACTAAATCATGTATCTTTTTTTGCATATTATTGAGCGCATCAGCTGTTTCTCGTATCATGGAAGGACCGACTTCATTGAGTGGTTCTAAACTTAAGTCAGTTGCGAAACGATCAGCCGATAACTTAAATTTCATGAGCGGCTTGGTAAATCGAAATGTAGTCCAGAAATAAAATATAACCAAGGCAATCATACCCATTTCTAAAAACACAAGCGTAAATGAAGAATCTAAAAAATTTGTATTAGGCTTTTCAATATAATGCAACCATTGTCGATCAGGTAACTGATAATAATAATCATAAAAGTTATCATTTACGTTTTTATTCTGAACTTTTATATTCTCTACGTTAAATTTTAAAGAATAATAACCGAGATCTATTCCTGCATCATCTATTCCGTTTAATATTTTTTTTAATTCTTCCGTGTTCGTAACTTGGCTGGCGCGAATAATAAGCTTTTCCATTGCTTGGAGAGATCCAGTACTTCTTTTGATTGAAAGTTCATGATGTCGGATATATGCTCCTAAAATAAGCAGGTGTATTCCCAATGTCAATATTAATAGTAACCACATCCGTTGAGGAATAATTGGGGTAAAAAAGAACCTAAGATCTCGCCTTGGGTGGTCTTCAGTCATATACCCTTGTCCATTTTTACAGTAAATAACGCAGTTCCCAACCTTCCAATTCTATTTGATCAGATTTTTATCATTGAGAAGCCAACAAAAATACAGATAAAGTCTTATGTTATTGGGATTTTATCATTAAAACTTATTGCTTAATAGATACTACTAATAGGATGATTTTCAGAAATATTACTGCAAAGATTATAGTTTAAACTAATCTTCAAGATCTGTTGTAAATGGATCAAAGTATAAAGGGTTCAATTAAATTGAGTAAAAAAAATTATTGGAACACATTGTTGCACTAAAGAAAGAAAAAAAACTAAAAGTAATTAGAGAAACCAAACCAGTTGACCCAACTTCAACAAGCTCTAGCCGGTATGAATATGAACAATTAAAAGAATGCAAGAAATAGAGGAGGAACCACTATTTCTTGTTTCAATTTATGCCTGTAAGATTCTAAATTCAGAAAATAATCCCTTTATTACCAAATTAGTTAATCCTGAGATTAAAAATCTTAGAATTACAAATCAAAAAGGTCTTTTTACCTTTATTCAATCGGCTTGTAGATTTTATTGTAGTAGATGACCGTGGAGGGAATTTTCAATCAATCAAATATGAAATTCCAAGTTCTTATGAATCTATTTCCAAAGATATATTGGGAACAAGTGGCAGCCAATGTTTAATTAAACGAAGTTGATAATTTGATTTTAAACAAGTGCTCAATCAATTTATCAAGTTCCTCTAATGAAGAATCCATCGCCATTAAAATTCCATTACGCGTGTTTTCTTCAATTTCGGTATCGACCGCCAATAGACATGTGTTCATGCTTCGTGCTTGGGTTATTCTTTGGTAAATGGCGTCTTTGATTTCAACGATGTCAATACTTGGGTTAATCACAAAGGGTTGATTCATAAATAGCTCCTATACGTTTTTTGAGTTTGATTGCCAATTTTGAGTTGGCGGCCAGGAGTTCAAAACCGCGTATAGACGGCAGGGGTATTTCCCTTGCGGGTGTTGTATTACCCTACTCCCGGCCAAAGGAAACCCGCCAGCATTTAACCAGCGGTAACGGACTATACGAGTGTTTTGAAGCACCATGTGGCTACGATAGCTGTGGTACGATAATCTGTCAATTGTTGTACATTTCAATTGAAAGGTGCATGATGAACGTTTTTTGGAGATAAGGGAGATATCGGTATTGCATCCTGCATGGATATGGCACCTGAATTTATTTTGTGAACCGGTTTTGATCAAAAAAAACAGATAAGCTGTTGATTTATAGCAGTTTTAACAAATCCTAATTTTGGAAAATTGTCCCTGAGTTAGCTATGAGCTACTTTGCATAGCCATTTTAAAAGCTATGATATTTTCCCAGTATTGAAATTAGTTCTTTGATCGCTCAGAATACTAGATAGGGAAATGTTAATCCATAACTGCTAAAATGGCGGATTGACTAACATAAAACCACTTTTTAATAGGAATTTAAAAGTGAATGAAAACGCACTAAGTGATGCATTAAAAGCACTTTCGGAAAAACTACATGCAGATATCATCATCTATCAAGATGATATTAGCTCAGAAGGGGCGCAAAAAATTTTTGAAATTACGTCTACTTCTAATCCAAAAAACAAGAATGTTTTTTTCATATTGAGAACTCAAGGTGGATGCCCACATGCTGCCTTTAAAGTGGCACGGCGGTTGCAAGATCAATATAAGATATTTTATCTCTATGTAGATAGTTTTTGCAAAAGTGCAGGAACTTTAATTGCAATTGGATCTGATGAAATTATTATGAGCGACTATGCTGAATTTGGACCACTTGATGTTCAACTGCAAGAAAAGGATGAGGTTAACAGGTTTAGTTCTGGATTAAATATCAATGAAGCCATGTTGAACATTAGACAAGATTCAATTAAGTTCTTTATTGACCTGCTCTTACAACTGACTAACGTGGGCCTTACCACAAAGACAGCTGCGGAAGTTGCCTCGAATTTATCAATTAATTTTTTCTCTCCTATTTTGTCTCAAATTAATCCTATTAGAATAGGTGAAACAAGCAGAGCGGTTAAAATAGCTTTGGCATACGGGGAAAGATTAATTAAAGATAGAGGCAATTTATTATCATATAAAGAGTTAGTAACACTTGTTCAGAGATATCCAGATCATCATTTTGTTATAGATTTTAAGGAAGCAAGTTCTATATTTAAAAATATTAGAAAGGAATCAGAAACAGAACAATTAATAAAAAAATTAATGACAACAGATAAAAAGATTGTAGAAGTTTTATATAAAAAGGAGGATTACCATGAGTCAAATAATCAGCAAGCAGACACTGTTGGAGCTGCAAAAGGCGAAAAATCAGCAAGAAATCTTAACGAGGAAAATTCTAGAGGAGTACCAAAAACAAGCTCTTCAAGAAAATCAGCAGTCCCCATCTAGTGAAGTTTTTAAAACTATTTCTAAAAAAAAATAGTGTTATTTACTTACTGGATAATGCCAAAATCCAAAAAGGTTTTGGATTCATCTGATTGCTCTTTATAAAGTGAATACTTAACAATATTCTTTCTGGACCCTAAGGCTTCTTGCACTATTGGTGTGAGTTTTTCATTTTTAATTTCATTTACGCCAATGACAGAGGGATGATTACTTTTGTTGATTTGCAGGGGCCATCATAAATTTAATTGCATTCAAATATTCTTGATCGGTGCAGTCGTTACATAAGCCTTTCGGCGGCATTGCCTTATTACCATTTTTAACTTTAGATACCAAAACATCATCTGTTTTGGCTTCCAAGTCTTTTCCACTCAATGAAGGATCTATCTGCTTGGCTTGTGCCTGTGAAATTGCATACTTATGTTGCCAGGCGGCTACATCGTGAGCCTGTGGAGCATTTGGAAATTGAGTAGCATGACAAGTCGCACATGCTTGTTTAAATATCTCCTCGCCTGAACGCGGCTCTGAAGCAGCAAAAGCGAGGACCGCAGTGAATAAATTTAATAATAAAAAAAACTTTGACTTCATATTACACCCCATTATTCTAAAGTAGCCGATCTATCCATTTTAAATGTTTTTCCAAGGCCCCCGTATTCGCCATTACCGCATTAAATCCGTTTTCACCCATTTGCAAACGTTGATCGGTGTTTTTCAATAACTGAATAACTGTTTCTGTTGCGGCATCAGCATTTTCAACAACCTTAGCACCGCCCGCTGCCAATAACAAACGGCTCACATCGACAAAATTATGTAATTGAGGTCCCGTAATTACCGGAACATGTAATATGGCCGGCTCAATTAAATTATGCCCACCCACAGGAACCCAACTGCCTCCCACAAAGGCCAAATCACTGGCGGCATAGAATAATAATAATTCCCCCATCGTATCGCCTAAAAGTATATCTGTTGTTAGAGTCACCGGATCTCCTTTACTGCGAATCGCGACAGAGAATCCATGCTGACGACACAATTCACCTACTTTAGCAAAACGTTCTGGGTGACGGGGCACGAGAATAAACAATACGGAAGGAATAGCACGCTTCACTTGACTTAAAACATTCAACAACAAGCTTTCCTCACCCTCATGCGTGCTTGCCGCAGTAAATACCAGTCGCGATCCCCATTCTTGATGTAACTTTTTTCCTCGCTCCATCAAATCTGCGGGAATTTGAATATCAAACTTTATATTGCCGGTAATATCTAAACGATCTTGTGGCAGTCCCAAGGCTAAAAACCGCTCAGCATCGCTGGATGACTGCGCAGCAACTTTACTAAATGTTTTTAGCATGGCAGCAGTTAAAGATTTAATTTTCTGATATCCTGCTGCAGATTTTGCCGATAGCCTAGCATTCGCTAGCAAAAGCGGAATTTGCTTATTTTCACACACTGCTAATAAATTTGGCCAAAGTTCTGTCTCCATAATAATGCCTAAATTAGGATGAATACGGTTGAAAAAGCGACGTAAACTGCCTGGCAAATCGTAGGGAAGATAAAATCCATAAACTTCGTTTCCGAATTGTTTAATCACTTGGGCTGAACCAGAAGGAGTAGTGGAGGTTATAACGATTTTATATTCTGGATGAGATTTTAATAATGCTTTGATTAAAGGCGTAGCCGCAATGGTTTCACCAAGGGAAACAGCATGAATCCAAATCACTTTCTGTTCTTTAGGAATCAGAATAGGTGTAAATCCAAATCTTTCCTGCCAACCTTTGGTATAAACAGTGCCATGCCGTAGAGACCGATACCACATCCGCAGCACCAAGATGGGCGCCACCAAATAAAAACCCATGGTATAGAGCTGGCGACAACAATTCGTATAAGATATCATAAAGTACTCCTGTTTTTCGGTTCTGTATTATCAGCCGAATCTGTTATAAGATCCACAGGAGTTCTCTCTGAATATTAAATTATTGAATAATATGAACCTAAAATTTGATTTAGAAATAATTTTCGTAGAAATCCCCATACTGATGGGGGTTCGCAAGGGGAAGAAGAGCGGAGCGATCTCCCCCTTCATTGCGGAGTTGCAGCTTTGCTGCAACTCCGCATCTAAACCAGGAAGCAATTTCCGCTTCAGCGGAAATTGCTGATGAGAGACTATTTTACTTTTCGCAAAATGATTACTCCCTGGTTGGTACAGATATTATTTTGGATTGCAGTTTTAATCTTTGTCGGGATTGCAATTGTCGATATCATACAACATGTGAGCATCCGTGTTATTTTAGAAATTATTATTCTTGGCCCGTTGTGCGCGAGAATATTGGCGGAAATTTTACTGTTATTTTTTCGCATCAATGATAATTTAACAGCAATTCGCGATAAATTAACGAGTAATTGACCATGGCTAACTCAAAAAAATCAAGCGGGTATTCGGTTGAATCGATTGAAGTACTAACGGGCCTTGACCCTGTTCGGCGGCGTCCTGGAATGTATACGGATACTACTCGTCCGAATCACTTAGCGCATGAAGCCATTGATAACAGTGTAGACGAGGCGATTGCCGGCCACGCCAATCAAATTGAGGTTATTTTACATCGTGATAGTTCATTAGAAGTAATCGATAACGGCCGCGGTATGCCCGTTGATATCCATCCGTTGCATAAAATCAGTGGGGTAGAATTAATTCTGACGCGTTTGCACGCTGGCGCCAAGTTTTCTAATAAAGATTATCAATTTTCTGGTGGTCTACACGGCGTTGGCATCTCAGTGGTTAATGCTTTATCAAAACAGTTGATCGTGCAAGTTAAAAGAGATGGAAAAATACATCAAATGGAGTTTGAGCAAGGGGAAACTAAGTCCTCATTGAAAACCATTGGTAGCTGTAAATCTCATGAGACAGGAACCAGTGTTCGTTTTTGGCCTGAAGAAAAATATTTCGATACCGCTAAGTTCTCAGTGAATGATTTAAAACATAATTTAAGAGCAAAAGCAGTTTTATGTCCTGGATTACGAATAATTTTTGGAGACGAAGCCGCCAATGAAAGGAGTGAATGGTATTACGAAGCCGGTCTTAAAGACTATTTGAATGATTGCCTGAAAGACTTATCGCATTTACCCGACGAACCATTACTTGGTAGTTTTACCGCCGAAACTGAACATGTAGATTGGGCGCTCGCCTGGCTTTTGGAAGATGGCGGCAAAAAAGTAACGGAAAGCTATGTTAATTTAATTCCTACCATTCAAGGCGGCACCCATGTCAATGGTCTGCGGACTGGTCTTGCCGAAGCGATGCGTGAATTTTGTGAATTACATAAATTATTGCCTCGCGGTATTAAACTAACCGCTGATGATATATGGGAACCTTGTAGTTATGTTCTATCCGTAAAAATACAAGATCCTCAATTTGCTGGCCAAACAAAAGAGAAACTCTCATCCAGACAATGCGCTACTTTTGTGTCGGGCGTAGTTCAAGATGCTTTTAGTTTATGGTTGAATCAAAATGTTCAAACCGGCAAAGAACTGGCTGAGCTGGCAATCTCAAATGCTCAACAACGTCTACAGATGACCAAAAAAGTAACCCGTAAAAAAATTACTTCAGGCCCTGTTCTGCCCGGAAAACTTTCAGATTGTTCAATGCAAGATGTTAACCTGTGCGAAATTTTTTTGGTTGAAGGAGATTCTGCAGGAGGATCAGCGAAGCAAGCGCGCGATCGAACCTTTCAAGCCGTTATGCCACTGCGGGGAAAAATTTTAAATACTTGGGAAGTTGACTTCTGATGAAGTACTCTCTTCCGTTGAAATACATGATATTGCCGTAGCATTAGGGGTGGATCCAGGCTCCAACCAAATAGAAGGTTTACGTTATGGCAAGATCTGTATTTTAGCAGATGCTGATTCGGATGGGCTGCATATTGCGACTTTGTTATGCGCTCTATTTTTCCAGCATTTTCGCCAATTAGTGGCGGAAGGCCACGTTTATGTCGCAATGCCGCCACTCTATCGTATCGATGTGGGTAAAGAAGTTTTTTATGCGTTAAACGAAGAGGAAAAAATGGGGATTTTGGATCGCCTAGCCTGCCGAAAAAAAAACGAAGTTTAGTATTCAACGTTTTAAAGGATTAGGCGAAATGAATCCCTTGCAATTACGTGAGACCACGATGAATCCTGATACGCGTCGTTTGGTTCAACTGACCATCGAAACCGATGATGAAAGTTCACAAGTATTGGATATGCTACTGGCAAAAAAGAGGGCCTCTGACCGGCGCACCTGGTTAGAAGAAAAAGGCGATTTAGCGGAAATCGAATAAGATGTATACCGAAAAATTGTTTTCTTATGGCATGATCCAATCTGAAGAAATACAAATTTCGACATATGGAAGAAAACTAACCGGGATAATTGATATCTTACCGGGTTATAATCTAACAACATTTTCCCAACAAAATTTGGACAATACAACTCTTCATCCCATTTTGACTTCAACCAATAACACCAAAGATGAAATTATCGGCTGGGTTTTTGACGTTACTCCCGAAGAACTAAACATCACCGATCTCATTGATCCAAAAAATTATAAAAGAATCAGCGTAAAACTACGCTCAGGAATTGACGCCTGGGTTTATGCGTATAAAACCGCTTTACTCTGAATTTTCATCCCACAAAGAAACCCTACATATGTGGTTAGATAATTGGAAAAATAGTGATCCAATGATAGAACTGAACTCTCTGCATAGCCTTATTCAGCGCATCCGCCAACAAGCTTTGCTCGGGTGGCAGCGGAGATTTTTTCGCGCGCAGTGGAGCCATGTGGAACAGGATCAGGGTGATAAAGTTCACTCGGTATAATGGCGCTACGAAATATTGCGCCAGCTATTGATGGCGTAACGAGCACGGAAAAATCGTAGCTGACGGGACCCGCCACGCCAATCCCGCGAGTAGGCGGATGTCGCTGAATAAGGCGGAGTGGGTTTAGATCGCGAAACCTACACCGCACGGCATTGAAAATTAAGATTATTTAAATGGATCTAGAAATCCGCTCAGCGTGTTTGACAATAAATTACCGGGACTGGCGCCCAAACTACCTAAACTCTTTAATTCGAGTTGAAAATAATAAGCGTTCTTAAAACTATTCACGACATTACCGTCACTATTTGCCGTGTTTCCATCAAAGCTGCGTGACGCAATAAATCGCATCGTCCAACAACAGGCATCATATTGCACCCCACCATAATAACTGTCTGGCCGTTCTTTGCTAATATTTAATTGGCCAAAAGCCAAAGCACTCCAATGCTCTGTTAAAGGCCATGCGACACCACTCGAAAGCAAATTGGTGTCATTACTCATTCCAAAAATATCCGTGGGATCGCCACTGTTTTCACGAACATATTGATAGGTGAAATTAAAAATATGATTTTGATTGAAATTATAACCAATCCCAACTTGTGCATTGTTGATAACACCCAACATGCTATCCCAAGCAAAGCTAGCCGTAGTGGACCAATTTTGCCATGGATAATACGTAGCTTGGGTAATGAATGGCGTCAGATGTGCGGTTGGTGAAATATAGCGAAACGTGCTGGTTTCACAATCCTCTGCGTCCAAACAAACACGCGGCGGGTCGAAATAGTAACCGAAACCAAAGTCAAATTTTAATTTTTGTGAACTATCACCTGCGTTTAATAGCCGGCTCGTCAAACCTACACTGATTTGATTAGCATTTTCCAAGCGATCGTAACTGGTAAAACGATTGACATCAAATAATTGTGCGAAAGTAAACGGTAAAAGTTCTGAATCAAAATTTGGATATTTGTTCTGATTGACGTAAGGAACATATAAATAAAATAATCGAGGCTCCAAGGTGCTTAAATACGATTGATTTCCTAAATCTAAATGTTGATCAAAGTAGAGACCACTATCAATATCAAAAATGGGAATATTACGCGAGGCATTAAAATTAGGTCTTTCCCCATTATTGATTTCATCGCCAAAATTATTTTCCGACGGTAATGAAGCTGCATAATTGGTGCTATCTAGAGCAAGTTGTGGTTTCAAATAACCCCCATCGCTTAAGAATGGATGGCTGAGGGTTGGCCGCAAGTGTAATCTTTCACCTTCCGGCATCTGCGAAGTGACCGGAGGAAAATCACTTTGATAAAGGAAGTTAACTGATTGCGCATTTAAATTTAAATCCGTCCCATACCAAAGATCGGCATAATCTCCTGAAAGATCAATTTCGGGTAGCCGCATATATTGGTTAAGCGCAGGATTTGGCGCTTGATCGATGCGATGCAAAGTTTGATAACCTTGCAACATCGTAAATAAGTTCCAGTGTTCGTCGTTGTATTCTAAATCAGCTTGATTAAGCAATTGGTTGGCAACCACATCACCATAGGAATTGCCAAAATCTTTAAAATAATAATCGTCCGTTACATAGTTAACATTTAAATGGCCGGACCAATACTCATTAAATTGAGCGCTGTGATCGAGATGCACAAAAGCTCGAAACGGCGAATCATTTTCTAAATCATCCAAATAAGGATCTATTGGGACACCTTCATTCGGGGGATTTTCTAAAGTTTGTTTTCGAAACGATGCAAATTCATTGTCATACGGCAAGAAGCCAAAAAAAACATTGCCATGATTTCCTGGCGAATAAAGGTAGCGAAATAATGAATTTAATTGAAATCCTCTATTCTGAAAATACTTTGGCGTGGTAGTTAAATCATAATTAGGAGCTAAATTCCAATAATATGGTAACGAGAATTCTGTGCCATTACGTGAAGAGTATTCAATGTCCGGGGTTAGAAAACCTGATTTACGTCGGTTATCAATGGGAAAAGAATAGATTGGCACATAAAATATAGGAACCCTATAAAACCGCAGCCAACTATTGTAGGCGGTGCCTACGCCTTCCGCTTTATCCAAGACCAAATGTCCCGCACTAATTTGCCAGGTAGGGTCTGTAGGAGAACAGGTGGTATAAGTGGCCTTCCAAAAATTTAAAATCCCACTCGGCTCACGGAAAGAGCGATCCGCAGTTCCCCAAGCATCATAGCCATGAATCAAAGTGTGAAACTCTTTAGGATCTTCAAATATGTGATAAGCTGCAGGTCCTGATTCAAACGTATGATTATTAAAATCTATTTTACAATATTGCCCCTTTACCAACTTACCAAATTCATGGACTTCTACATTGCCCTCCAATTGTACATATGAGATTTTCCCAGACGGAGCCTCACGATAGATAGTTGCCTTATCAGCAGTTGCGATCCTGCCGGGTTGTGTGACAACGACATCCTTATTAATAACGGAAAGCCCATGCGAATAAATTTCCCCGGGGCCGGCATAAGTTATTTTAACCGGAGATTTATTATAGGGCCCGGGAATTGGATTATCATGCAGCGCTTGCGGTTCTGCAAAATATCCCTGACAAAGATTGGCTTCTGGAGCAGAAACCCAACCCAGGACATCGGCAATGTTTTGCTTGTCATAACTTTGGACGGAGCCTTGGGCATAACCCAAAACTGGAGATATCCCTAATAAAGTAATACCTACGCCATGAAGAAACTTCTTTTTTTTGTTTTTTTTAAATAAATTATTAAAACTTTCTCTAAATATCACGGGCTAGTAGCTCTTCTTTTTTAGGTGGGAGAAATCCGTTGTATAATATCATTTATGCAGATTGAAAACCAAGTGAATAAAATACCCCGAGCTGACGCACGGGGTATTTTCTCTATTTGATTTCGCTCCGCGCGAACAAAGTTCGCCCGGGCGACAAAAGGGGAGAATTCGCATTCTCCCCTTTTGAAACCCCATTGCGTAAGGTTACGGGCTTACGCCCGCAGTTTGCAGGATATATAATAGGTGAACTAAAGGCATGGCAGACGCAGCGTTTATAGAGTTAGAAGTTATTCAACCTTATTGTAGAAATAATTAATCATTGCTGCACCCATTAAAGTAATCAAACCTCCAGTCAAATCGATAATCGAAGGAAATTCTTTCAAAAAAATGACTCCTAACAGCGTGGCAATCAGCGGCATTGCATACAAATACGCTGATGCTCGACTGGCGGGAGCTCGAGCTACAGCATAATTCCACAAAGCATAGGCAATAGCAGCGGGAAAAATTCCTAAATAAATCGCAGCAGCAGTCGCCTTCCAAGGCGCTACCAAAACTTCATGAGTCAACTGAGGTAAATAAATCAACATAACGAAAGTGCCGGCCCAAATTGTTAATATCGCCAACTCCAACGGGTGATAGCGATGAAACAATTTTTTTTGCGCAACCGCATAATAACTGCCTAAGACAGAGGCTAATAAAATGTAAAGCACGCCCATATGGAAACTTATTTGGGTGTGACCACCCAAAGCAATCACTAATAAACCAACTAAGCTGATTAAGACTCCCCACCAGCTTTTAATTGGAACTTTTTCTCGCAATAAAAAAATTGCAAAAAACATGGTGAAAACGGGCATAAGACCAATAATAAAGCCTGCGATTCCAGCGGGAACTACAACTTCGCCATAATTAATAGCGATGTTATAAATGCCAATCCCCAACGCGCCGATAAAAAAGATATAGAGAAAATCTTTCAGATTAGGTAGATGCCGTACAGGCAATCGAAAATATAAAAAGAGTAAGCTGAAGGAAGCGATTAAATAACGCAACAATCCCAAACAACCTGGGCTGTACCCATGTAGACCAATTCGGATACCAACTAAAGCTGAAGACCACAATATGACCGTCAACCAGAGTGAAAGCTGGACATTAAGCGGAATTGAATTTTTAGAAGAGCTTATTTGGGGCGGCATAAAAGTATATTCTGCAAAAGTATCTACACTTTAGCAAGTATAGAGTATCTGCTAAACTAATGGCTACTTTTAGAATGGAAAATATTCATATGTACAAAAAAATAGCAGCTTTGTTTATAGCTACTCTCTTTGTTTGCACTATTTCCGTCAGTGCCGAAGAAAAATTACCAGCACCTGCTAAACCAGCGCAACCGCTCAATCGAATCGCCGCTATTGTAAATGACGAGGTTATTCCTGAAAGCGATGTTGATGGCGCCATTGCAGCCTACAAAGAGCAATTGTTGGCGAATAAAATGCCCCTCCCTTCTGAAGAAACTATTCGCAAAGATGCACTTAATCAGGTCATCAATTATCGTTTACAACTGCAGCTGGCGGCTAGAGCTGGAATAAAACCGACCGAGGATGAAATTAACAATGGCATCATTCAAATCGCTAAGTCACACCGTCTCACCATTGATGAATTGAGAAATCAATTGTCTATACAAAACACGCCTTGGGATAGTTTTAGACAAAAAATTGCAGAAGACATAACCATTAGTAAAGTCCAGCAACAAGCGGTTGCTCCAGATGTGAAAATAACCGACGCTGAAGTGGCTGCTTATCGACAAAAATATGAAGCGGAGCAACAAACTAAACTGATTTATCATTTGCTGGATTTTATGGTTCCATTGCCAGAACAACCAACCAATGTACAAGTGGATGCCGCATTAACCAAGGCTCGTGAAATTTCCATGAAGTTAAATAACGGTGCGACAATTGCTGAGGTAAATAGCCCTTATCAAGATTTGGGATGGTCAAGCAAAAGTGATATGCCTGAGTTATTTGCTCTACAAATTGATCAACTGAACGAAAAAAATGCTTCCAAACCTTTGCGCGCACCCAATGGTTTTCACGTTATAAAACTGGTCGAAGCTAAAAGCAGCACCGGCCCTGCCCCTACTGATGATCAAATTCGTAACTATCTTTTTCGTGTAAAATTAGATAAAGGCGTCCAGCAATGGTTGGAGAAATTACGTTCCCAATCTTACATCAAGATTATTCCTTGAAACCACTGGTTGTTACTCCTGGAGAACCTGCGGGAATTGGCCCAGATATCGTGTTGGATATCGCCGTCAAACATCCCGAGCTGCCCCTCGTCATCGTCGCAGATAGAGATATGCTGGCAAGACGCGCCAAGTTATTGGGTTTAAAAATTGACTTGGATAATTACAAACTATGCCATATTCCGCTGGCCGTGCTCGAAGAGCCCGGTAAATTAAATGTCGCTAATGCCGTTTATGTTTTAGAATGTTTGCGATTTGCAACCCAAGGATGTCTAGACGGGCAATTTCAAGGATTGGTCACTGGTCCGGTGCATAAAGGAATTATCAACGAAGCCGGTTTCGCTTTCTCCGGACATACTGAATTTTTAGCGGAGTTAACCGGCAGTCCGTTACCAGTGATGTTAATGGTAACAAAAACATTTAAAGTCGCCCTGCTAACCACCCATTTGCCTTTGGTATCCATTCCAGCCGCGGTTACCGAAGAAAAAATCTCACAAACCGTAGCCATTATCGCCAAAGACTTTAAAAAATATTTTCAGATCGAAAAACCCCGCATCGCCGTTTGCGGACTAAATCCACACGCGGGAGAAAATGGTCATATTGGCCGAGAAGAAGTTGAAATTATTTCCCCGACAGTGGAAAAATTAAAACGACAAGGTTATCGCGTACATGGTCCGATATCTGCCGATACGGCTTTTACTCCAGAGGCGCTTAAACGATGCGATGTGGTTTTAGCCATGTATCACGACCAAGCATTGCCAGTGGTTAAGACTGTGGACTTCGACACCGGCGTCAATATGACCTTAGGCTTACCAATCCTGCGTACTTCCGTCGACCATGGCACGGCTTTACACTTAGCCGGCTCTGGTCAGGCAAGCAGCACTAGCTTGGCGTCCGCGATGTCTCTCGGGTTGGAGTGCTCACATCAACTGAAGCGTGACCAAACTTTTTGACACGAAATTTTTGCGCAAGTTGATGAAGTTCTGCATGTTTTTCAAATCTATCTAATCTCGGCAGTTCATCCTCCTTTTTGGTAACAGCATTAAGGAGTGAGCCCAAAAATTCTTTTTCTTGAGTTATTTTCGAATTTTTGAAGAAAGAAAATATTCCTGAGGATTGAAGTGGCAGCTGATCCATGGCTTCTTGAATTTGCAATTCCAACATTTTTTCGCCATTAATAAATCGCTTTTGCTCCAAATTATCTTGATTTTGCTTCTCAAGCAATTGCGTGAGCTTTTTCTCATCCAATTCTGTTGGCAATTCAGCTTTATCACCTGAAACTGTTGAAAGAATTTTAGCTCCGCTCTCTAGCGTTTCTTGTTTTTTCTCTTCTTCATCGTTAATTGGAGTAAGCTTTTGTTCTAGAGAAGCTAACACTATTCTAACATTTACATTATTTCCACCCAAATTCAAAGATGACTGGTCGCGAACCAGAGAATCATGCCAAGATGTAGATATTTCAATTTCATCAGGGTTAAATTTGTCTATGGACAGTTCAATTAATTTTTCTATCTCTTCCCTTGTTTCTTTAGATAACTTTCTTCCACGCACTAGATCTAAGGCGTTTAAAAAATTGGGTATTAAGTCAGGCCGACCGTTCTCATCTTTCAAAAATTGAATAAATTTTTGAGATTCTTTAGGATAAAATAAGATAAAGTTTACAAACAATTCTTCAAATTGGCTATAAGAAATATATTGCGGCCTACCGTCTTTAATATTTATCTCTTCAAATTCATGGTATAAAAAATCGAATTTATGACTTTCATCCTTAAAACATTCCAGAAGTTTTTTGAATTCCTTCTGATGAATTTCCGTGTCAGTGAACTTGCCGCTACATTCCTTAAAAATACCCATCATTCTTGAAATCATTCCATGCCTAACATTTACATTATTTTTGAAATTTCTATCGCAAAAAACTGAGATTGCATCTGCGAAAACGGCTGATAATAAAAAAGAAAGGTCTTGCACTGAAATTCTTTTAGTATCTCTGTATCTATTAAATAATACAATGTACTTTTGTTCAATTGATTCAATAAACGTATCCAAATCGCTTTGATTGTCACTCGTTAGGGTTTGACTTACTGCTTTATCCTCGCTTAAGAAGAGTCTATTAATTAGTTCTTTATTTCTTTCAAATAAGTTAATAATATCATTGGTTTCTTTGTGTAAGAGTGATGACACACTTAAATCAGTACCAGCTCGCACAATAAATGATTGTTCCTCGGTAGATTTAATTACAGTAAATGCTAGAAAAAATTTTCTATTTTCACATACACCTTTAATAAAAGAACCGAGATCTTCAAAGGTGGCTTTCTCAAGGTAATATCGAATCGGCTCAAGGTCTTTCTCATTTTTTAAACATTCAAAACAAAGTTTTTTATTTTGGTTTCCCATCATAATTTGTGCGACTTGGAAATGATGAAAAAAAATTATTTGTGGTAAAAACCCTTCACAATCTTGCTGTAAAGATGGGAGATTCACTCTCAATAATTCTTTTTTCTTAACACTAACATATACTCGATATAGTTTTTTTATTAGATATCTGTCGCCTTTTACGATGAGAGAACATAGTAACTCTATTAACTGCTTGTCTAAGTCTTTATTCCTTATATAATCTAACTGCCCTTGACTTAATAAAAAGATAGGCTCTTTCTTTTCTCTTTGTTCTTTGGACTTTTTTAAAAAATCTTGTTCCCTAGGTCCATATGTTTTTCTCCTAAGCGCAGGGCTTAACCTAACGTAGGATCCAGTATAAAAATCACCTGTAGGCATTTTATTTATCTCTTTATTATGTTTTTCTTGGTAAGATAATTCTATCGATTAAACACTTTTACTTATTTTTTTAAAATACAGTAAACCTAAGTTAGCTGTAAAATAACATTATTTTATTAAGGATTTATTAAAAAAATAACTTACATTTTGCTCTTAATGTACAATGTACATTTCATAGCGGCGCATTTGCTGCTATCATTGCACCATGGCTCATTCTCCACATCGTCCTCGCAAACGCTTCGGTCAACATTTTTTAACTGATGACCTTGTCTTAGCTAACATGGTGTCAACCATCGCCCCGAAAAAAACTGAATATATGGTCGAGATTGGTCCCGGGCAGGGACAACTGACCAAATTTCTTATTAATGCGGTTAAACATTTAGATGTAGTTGAAATTGATCGTGATCTTGCGGCAGGGTTGCAAAGCCACTTTGGCACGTTGGCCAATTTAACCATTTATAACGAAGATATTTTGAAATTCGATTGGCAGCGATTGAACCATCCAGCAAAGCTGCGTATTGTCGGCAATTTACCCTATAACATCACCACACCGCTGCTTTTCCAATTGTTGATACTGCCCAACCCCATTCAAGATTTTCACTTTCTGCTACAAAAAGAGGTCGTTGAGCGCTTAACTGCCGCAGTGGGCAGCCATAATTACAGCCGGCTAACTGTTATGGCACAATATTTCGCGGAGCTCAGCGAAATATTCGTCGTGCCAGCGACGGCGTTCTCACCGCCGCCTAAAGTTGAATCGGCATTTATCCGCATCATTCCTTATGCAACCCCCCCTTTTCCTGCTCGTGATTTTAAAAAATTTAGCCTTTTGGTCAAAGAGGCCTTCACTTACCGCCGCAAAACACTGGCCAACAGCCTTCGTCAGTTAGTCACTACAAACGAATTAGAAACCCTAGAAATCGATCCCATTTGCCGTCCACAACAACTAACAGTAGAGAATTTTGTAAAAATCAGTAATATAATTAGATGACAGGCCTTCCAACGGGTTATTTTCTACTCAAAAGGAAATGAATATGCTGAAATATAGACACGTGTTAGTCGCTATAGATTTATCGCCGGTAACCGAGCAAGTTTTAGCTCGCGCAAAAGAAATTGCCAATGAAAGCAATGCCTTATTGAGCATGGCGCATGTGATGGAACATTCTCCGGTTGCGTATGGGGGTGAGTTTTCAATCCCTATCGATGTAAATTTGGAACAAACCCTCGAGGTTGAAGCTCGCAAAGAAATGGAACGACTTGGTTCATCATATGGAATCGCTCCCCAGCAACAGTATCTAGAAAGCGGTTCAGTTAAATTAGCTGTAACCGAATTGGCCCAAAAACTGGGCGTGGATTTAATCGTTGCGGGCACGCACGGTCATCACGGTTTTGATATATTATTGGGATCTCGAGCTAACGCGATTCTGCACAACGCCCAATGCGATGTATTAATTATCCGCGTTCAAGAAAAATAGCACTAAAAATACCCCGCGCTGACGCACGGGATATTTTCTCTGTTTGATTTCGCTCCGCGCGAACAAAGTTCGCTCGGGCGACAAAAGGAGAGAATTCGCATTCTCCCCTTTTGAAACCCCATTGCGTAAAGTTACGGGCTGACGCCCGCAGATTGTAGGATATTTATAAGGAGCATTTGATGTTAGAAGAAGATATCGCTAAGGGATTATTGGAAGACCGCCGCCGTGATCGGCTTTGGCGTAATATACGTTGGATTGGGTATATGATTGTTTTGCTGCTCATCATCCTTTTTCTATTTATAACTTTTACCGGCGGCAGTTCATCTAGCTCATCCAGTGGCTCCGGGCAATCTTATGTGGCTTTGATTCGTATGGAAGGCATAATTTTACCAGGCGGCGATTTTTCTGCCGAAAAAGTTATACCGCAACTCAATGATGCTTTCCAAGATTCGGCAGCCAAAGGAGTTGTACTCATTATCGACTCACCTGGCGGCAGCCCTGTCCAAGCGTCCATTATCCACGATAAAATCGTGGCCCTTAAACAAACCTATAAGAAAAAGGTAATTGTGGTCGGCGAAGATGTATTGGCCTCAGGATCTTATCTCGTAGCAACCGCGGCTGATAAAATCTATGTAAACCCCGATACCTTAACCGGTTCAATTGGCGTCATCATGGAAGGGTTTGGGGTCAGCCAGGCGATGACCAAATTGGGCGTAGACCGACGCGTCTATACGGCGGGAACAAACAAAGATCGATTAGATCCGTTTATGCCGGTTAAACCCGAAGATGTCGCCAAGGTAAAAGGAGTGTTAGACGACGTTCACCAAAATTTCATTGATGATGTTGTTAAAGGAAGAGGAGCTCGATTGCAGGGTGACAAAACTGAAATTTTCTCCGGTGATTTTTGGTCTGGCAGCCAGGCGATGAAACTCGGTTTGGTGGATGGAACTTCCAATTTATGGGATGCCATGCAGCAAGAATTTAATACCAAGTATTATCACGATTACAGTCAAAAGCCGTCTCTCCTGGCATCGATTGTCGGTATGTTTGGCAGTCAACTGCATTTAAACTTTTCACAAGAATTTGAAAAACATCTAGCGGCCGAAATTTAATCTGGAGAAAATAACATCGCGCATATTGATATAAACAGGGAATATCAACTGAGTAAATTGTTACAGGTTGATGAGAACCCATTCCTCCAATTTGAAACCTGGTTTCAAGAGGCGCGAGCCGCTATGCCTAGCCATTTAGTTAACGCCATGACTTTAGCTACCGTGTCAGCCGATAATCAACCATCAAGCCGCATCGTTCTTCTTAAAGAATATGATGAACACGGTTTTGTATTTTATACCAATTATCACAGTCGAAAAGGCAACCATATTCTGGAAAATCCAAAAGTCGCCTTATCATTTTGGTGGGAAACCTTAGAAAGACAAGTGAGAATTGAAGGCACAGCAGAAAAAGTTGCTAGCGATCGTTCTGATCTTTACTTTGCCAGCCGCCCCAAAACTTCACAAATAGCAGCGTCTATTTCCCAGCAAAGCAAACACTTGCCTAGCCTGGAATTTTTACAAACATCTTTTGAATCCACTGTCAAAAAATACCAAGATGCGGAAAGAGTGGTGCCGCGTCCTGAAAATTGGGGCGGGTTTTTGGTCAGACCTCATGCATTAGAATTTTGGCAAGGACGAGAAAATCGTTTACACGACCGTTTCCTTTATACTTTAAATAACCAAAAAAAATGGGAAATAAGCCGCTTGTTTCCCTGATGAATTAGTACTGCTTAACAAAACCTTTGAGTAACCGAACCATATCGGTAGATTTTTTTGCCATCGCCAAAGTTTCTTCATGCGAAAGAGACTCTTGAATTAAACCCGACGCTAAATTGGTCACCACAATTAAACCCAAAATTTTTAGGCCGCAATGTCTCGCCGCTAGCGCTTCCGGAACCACTGACATGCCGATAACGTCTCCGCCCAATGCGCGAAAAGCTCTTACTTCAGCCGGTGTCTCAAAGCAAGGCCCTAATACACCAAAATAAACTCCCTCCATGACGGCAATACTTTGGTCCAGGGCAATCAGTTGGGTTTTCTGACGTAAGACCTTACTGTAAGCTTCGCTCATATCAAAAAAACGATCGCCAAACGCATAATCGTTTGGGCCGGCCAATGGATTTATCCCTTGAAAATTAATATGATCTTTTATTAATACCAATTGACCTGGTTTCATCTCTAAATGTAAAGAACCGGCTGCTCCGGTAATAATCAAGGTTTCGCATCCCAATAATTTTAATGTGCGAACGTAGGTGAGAATTTCATTGCTGGTTGCGCCTTCGTAGAAATGACCTCGTCCTTGGAGGCAAACAAGTGGAACACCTTGCAATGTCCCCAACACCAATTTGCCTTTATGTCCTGGCACTTTAACCAGCGGGAAACCTGGCAGATCTTGAAAATCAAAATGAGCCACATTTTCCATTTGATCTGCGAAGTCTCCCAAACCAGAACCTAAAATTATCCCTAGTTTTGGAAAAAAACTGGGTTTTGCCTCTTTAATAATTTGATAGGCTTTTCTCGCGGATTCAGTCATATTTTAGTGCCGAGTTTCGTGTTTAACTAAGCTAACCCGACGCGCCTGCATACCCTCTTTGCCTATCGCCGAGAGAAATCGCACTTTTTCACCAATGTGTAATTGGAAAAATTTCGCATTCACCAGATGAGTGAGGTTAAAATAGTATTCATTGTCCTCAGCATCAACAATAAACCCATACTCTTCATCACTAATTAAACGTACTATTTCTCCAGAGATTTTTTCACCGTGGTCTTTTACATCCCCCATATCAAGGCTTCGGTAAGTATCGAGTTGCTCCCAGAGTCCATCAACGGCTTCTTGTATCGCTAGATACAGGTTCTCATTGGGTTGCTTGCTGACATTGATGTCATGCCCGGGCACAAAAGCATGAATAGCCACATTGTGGAGATTGCCTTTGTGATGATGGTGCTGAATCATTTCAATGACCACGTGGCAAGACACCAAATTTGGGTAAAATTTATCCAATTTAAGTATCTTACGGCGTATGCGTTCAGCAACGGCTTCTGAATGTTCTACATCTCGAAAAGTGATTTGTAATGGTTGTTGCATATAAATCTCCTTAAACCTGTTTTTATCTGGTTTCTTTAATAATTATAGCCGGTTTAAGGGTGCCTTTGCAGCAACTTTCGGTGAATTTTAACTAATTGATTTAATATAATAAATTATCACTTAAAACGAAAGATTTTCGTAGAAATCCTTGCCCGATGGGGGTTCAAAGGGGGAGAAAGCGGAGCGTCTTCCCCTTGATTCCGAGCATCGGCTTCGCCGAGCGCAGGATATAACTAACTATGAAGGGTCAATTCCTGCCTTTACACTTTTTCTTCTTCTAAAACAGGGACTTCCTCATCTTTTTGATTCTCCTTGATTCTATTGAAAATTTCCTCTCGGTGGACTGGAATATGGCGCGGAGCCTCAATACCTAAACGAACTTGATTTCCGCGAATCTCAAGCACATGTAAGGTTATTTCGCCATTGCCAATGATTAATCGTTCCCCAATAGCACGTGTTAAAACTAGCACAGTATTCCTCCTTTTATTATCTTAAAAACTGGCAACGATTTAGCCTAAAAAATAATGTCACTTTTTTCGCTAATCTTACCTATATCATTTTTGGAAAATTATAATCTGTAGGAAAAAGTTTATCAACAAAATAGATATTTTTGAATATTAACATTTAAAAACAACTTTTAAAAGAGATTGGAGTATTTAATGCAGCAGTGAATTATTTTGAAATAATTTGTAGACCTTCAGTTCCACCCATCAATACCAAATCTGCGCTCCGCATAGCAAACAAACCATTGGTCACCGCGCCTACAATATTATTTAATTCTCTCTCTAATTCAATGGGCTGAAATATCTGTAAGTTATGAATATCTAAGATGATATTTCCATTGTCTGTTTTCACGCCCTCCCGATAAACCGGATCGCCGCCCAACTTAACGATTTGCCGCGCCACATGACCCCGCGCCATTGGAATAACTTCAATCGGTAAAGGGAAGCCCCCCAATATCTTTACTTGCTTGCTTGAATCAGCGATACAAATAAATTTTTCAGCCACTGCAGCAATAATTTTCTCTCGCGTTAACGCCGCTCCCCCGCCTTTTATTAGCGACAAATATTCATTAAATTCATCAGTACCATCGACGTAGAGAGGCAAGCTTGGGAATTCATTTAAATCAAAAACAGGAATATTGGCAGCCTTTAACAATAATGCGGTTTCATGAGAGCTGGCAACAGCGCCATCAATGCGATTTTTAATTTTGCTCAAACCTTCAATAAAGAATTTAACGGTAGATCCCGTGCCAACGCCAATCACACTGCCCGCTTCTACATATTCTATAGCCGCTAAAGCTGCTTCCTTTTTAAAACTATCTCTAGATGCCATCGGTAAAATCCTGTAAAATTTTTTGAATGTTTAATTTTTTAAAACCCAAAAAAAACGAGGAAGCACCAAAACAGAATTGGTTTTCCCGGTTAAGCAAAGGTCTGAAGCGCACGCGAAGTGCGCTCACGGACAGTTTAGCAAATTTAGTGCTAGGCAAAAAGCAGATAGATGGAGATTTATTTAAAGAACTGGAAACCATTTTACTATCCGCTGATGTAGGTATTGAAGTTACTGAATATATTTTACAACAACTCACTCAACAAGTTGCCCGCAAAGAATTGAGTGAACCTGAACGTTTAACTGCAGCGCTAAAAAAAATATTAGAAGATTTATTGGCCCCGTATTGCCAACCGCTGAATATCAATCATAAACCATTCATTCTTTTAATGGTCGGCGTAAATGGATCCGGAAAAACCACCAGTATCGCTAAAATTTGTCACTTCTATCAACAGCAAGGGATGAAGCCGTTGTTGGCGGCCGGGGATACTTTTCGAGCAGCCGCCGTTGAGCAGTTGCAAATTTGGGGGGAACGCAATGAGGTTCCGGTGATCAGCCAGCCTCAGGGTTCGGATAGCGCCTCGGTCATATTTGACGCGATGCAAGCCGCTAAAGCAAAGCAGTATGATCTTCTAATTGCAGACACCGCCGGCCGTCTGCACACGCAAAATCCTCTGATGGCAGAATTGGCTAAAATAAAAAGAGTTCTAGGTAAAATTGATTCCAGTGCTCCGCACGAAGTTATGTTAGTTATTGATGCCACTATCGGACAAAATGCATTGCGCCAAGCTGAAGAATTTCATAAAGCGATTGGATTAACCGGATTGTGTTTAACTAAACTCGATGGTACGGCAAAAGGCGGAATGATTTTTGCTATCACGCATAAAATGCATCTTCCGGTTCGTTTTATAGGCATTGGTGAGCAATTAGATGATTTGAAACCGTTTACTGCAAAAGAATTTGTTGATGCGTTATTTCAATCAAATCTACAAGACGAGAACCGCTGATAAACCTACTGTAAATTCACTGCTGGAAGGATGGAGACTCCCATCCAATGCATTAAAATTTGGAAATTGAGTATAAACGTATTCCGCTCGGCCCATCAGATAATGCCCCAAGCCTAAGTTATAACCAACGCCAAAGCGCAAACCCGTTTCACGCATATTATCACTGGCTTGTAGCAGATTATTGTTTTCATCTTCTTGTGTTACTTGGAAATTGGCGGTATTAACACCGAATATACCGTATAAGAGGGTATTTTTTCCTTGCAATACATACCCAGGCCGAAAATCAAAAATATAGCTATCGCTCATGGTGATTTTATCTTGGAGAAGCTGATCCGTGGTTTGATCACGCGTGTTGTTTTTGCCGGTCCTATCCACCAGCTGCGTACTCGCTTCAAGGCCAAAATACGCCCGATTAACCAAGAACCCATAACCTGTAAATATTGCTGCCTGGGTGTTAGACTGCGTATCCGTAATTAAATTTTGCCCGTGCTCCGTCCACTGAAAATTGGTTAAAGAAAAAACGGGTGCAACCCCCAAATATAAGAATTGAGCTTTTTCTGCACAAGCCGGCGCAAAATAAAAAAGAAGCACAAGAAATAATAAGAATGTTTCCAGCAGTTCTGAAAACGACCCATTCCGCATCTTTAACTTATTTCTATATAATTTCATTATTAATCCTTACTTAAAGATGCTAACACAATGCGGCAAAAGGTAACAGTTTTCCCTTCAATAGCTTGTAGGCCTCTCTGACTCGCGACGCTGAATTTAATCGATTTAAAATCAGGCGGGGATATTTCAATAAATATTTGATCATGCTGTGCGGTGTAGATTTCGAAACCCAAAACCCATTCCGCCTTATTCAGCGACATCCGCCTGCTCGCAGGATTGGCGTTGCGGGGGGCCCGTCAGCGGAGGTTTTTCCGTGCTCGCTTCGCCATCAATAGCGAGTTTAATACTACCGTAAGCGCCATTGTGCTAAGTGAACTTTTATCCTCGTGAACTCGTTTGGTATGGCTACACTAAACCGGACACATAGATTAAAATGTGCAAGAGGAGAAGTATAGTTATGAGACAACAAAAAGCCAAAACATATACAACTGAATTTAAGGAATCTTCAGTTAAACTGGCGGTGGATTCCGGTCAATCGATAGCGCAGATTGCGCGGGATTTGGGGCTAAAGCAAAGCACGTTGCGTGGTTGGATAAATAAATATGGCCATAAAGAAAATCTAAAAATGAGTGCTGGCGTCAGTATCGAGGAAGAAAATCAACACTTAAGAAAAGAAAATGCCCGCTTAAAACAAGAGCGCGATATCTTAAAAAAAGCGGCGGCGTACTTTGCGAACGCAATGTCGTGAAGTACGCCTTTATTCGAGCGCATCAATGGGAATTTAACATCCGCCTGATGTGTCAACTACTGAAAGTCAATCGAAGTAGTTATTATGATTGGCAGAAATCCTCATTTTCTTTGTGTCAGCAGCAGAATAGTCAGCAATTAGGCGAGAAGATTAAAGGCATTTTTACGATAAGCCGAGGGACTTATGGCACTCGCCGGATTAAATGTGAGCTGAAGAAACAGGGATGTTTAACGAGTAGAAGGCGTATTGGCAGACTGATGAAGCAACAGCAGTTGATCTGTAAAGGAAAACGGCGATTTAAAGCCACGACTGATTCAAAACATGGATTATCCATTGCGCCTCATTTATTAGGCAGGCAATTTAAATGGAATGAGGCTAATCAAATTTATGTGGGGGATATTACTTATATAGCCACAGCGGAAGGGTGGGTTTATTTAGCAGTGGTCATTGATTTATTTTCCAGAAAAATAGTGGGCTGGGCGATGAGCCGATCAATGAAAACAGAGCTGGTGAATGATGCGTTATTCATGGCTTTAAATCAACGTAGACCGGCGCGAGGATTACTGTGGCATACCGATCGGGGCTGTCAGTATGCTGCGCGGGAACACCGAGCTTTATTGAAGGAGCATGGCATTATTCAAAGTATGAGCCGTCAAGGAAATTGTTGGGATAATGCGGTATCGGAAAGTTTTTTTAGAACATTGAAAGTGGAATTAATTTACACGACTCAATTTAAAAACAGGGAGGAAGCTAGGCAAGCTATTTTTGAGTATATCGAGATTTTTTATAATCGGATAAGAATACACTCTGCTAATGATTACTTATCACCAGCGGAGTACGAACGGCAACATCTAACTGCCTAATGAGAGTGTCCGGAAAACTGTTGACATACCAAAAGTTCACTTAGCACAATGGCGCTTACGGCAGTATTACACCCGCTATTGATGGCGCAGCGAGCACGGAAAAACCTTCGCTGACGGGCCCCGCTACGCCAATCCTGCGAGCAGGCGGATGTCGCTGAATAAGGCGGAGTGGGTCTAAAAATTCGATATCTACACCGCACAGCACCGCATGATCAAATATTTATTGAAATATCCCCGCCGAAAGAGATTGTTCATAAACATTAATGTTTGTTATAATAAAATTAAATCAAAAAAATAATAAAATTTAATATTGTTCGATAACTTAAAAAGCATGAAGGATAATGAAGAAAAGAATATGTTCGGTAAATTTAAAATTACTATAGGGAAATGGAAATACAATATGAAAAATTTTCTTAAAGGATACGGGAATGCACTCAATTTGCTGCCTTCTGAAAAATTTCCTAGGGTGAACATTCGTAAATTGAATTTTCCAAAAGACGCCACCTCAGCTTTGAGGCGTGATTGGGAAGCTGTAGGCAAGGATATTTATAAAGGTATGTCTGAAATCGACAAGGAAATAAATAATGACATCAAAAGAAGAAAATAACCTAGTTTTAGAAAGGCCCACTGAAACCAGTAAAAGAAATAATGATAAGTCTCAAACAAAAATAATTGCCACTTCATATTCTGGCCAAGCATAATAAATGTCATGATAAGATTTATCCAAGTCAGTAAAAAATATCAGAATGGGCATCCGGCCTTAACGAATATTAATTTCCATATTCAAAAAGGGCAAATGGTGTTTCTTACTGGACATTCCGGCGCCGGGAAAACCAGTTTATTGAAATTACTTTTGTGTATGGAGAACCCCAGCGGCGGGAAAATTCTTGTGCAAAACCAAGATTTAACGCAATTACCCAGGCGGCATATCCCAGTTTTAAGAAGAAGAATGGGGGTGATTTTCCAAAACCCTTTGTTATTGCCTGATCGCACCATCTTTGAAAATGTGGCGCTACCGCTCTATATTAATAACTCCTCATTTCAGGAAACACAACGGCGAGCACGCGCTGCACTTGAAAAAGTAGGTCTTTTGAATAAAGAAAAACTTTATCCCTATAGCCTATCTCAAGGCGAACAACAACGTGTTAGCATCGCTCGAGCAGTTATCAATCGACCAGAGATTTTATTGGCTGACGAACCCACTGGAAACCTCGATGCCGATTTAGCGCTCGAAATCATGCGTTTATTTGAAGCTTTTCAACAAGTGGGCGTTACGATCATTGTTGCGACCCATGATCTATCTACCATTGCAAAATTCAAATATCCTATTTTGCAATTAAATCAGGGTCATTTATCCGAGAATTATTTATGATAGGAAATTATCTTATCAACCATTTGCGGGCTTTTCTTTTCAGTTTGGGATCTTGCCGACAAAAGCCCTTAACCAACTTATTGACAATATTGGCCATAGGTATCGCGCTATCGTTTCCATTAACACTTTTAGCATTGATCATGAACATAGAAAAACTGACTCATTCTCGCGGAATCCAGCCCACTATCTCTCTTTATTTAAAATCAGCGCTATCTGAAAAAGAAATTTCTACACTAATCCAAAAAATTAAATCGTATCCAGAAGTTTCAAATATCAAATATATTTCTCCAGAGCAAGGATTGCAGGATTTTAAACAACAACTCGGCATCGAAGCTGCCTTACAAGCTCTGCCACAAAATCCTCTTCCTGGGGTCATCGAGATCATTCCAAATTTTTCCGCTTCGGAAAAACAGTTGAAAGCACTAATGGATGCATTCACTCAGATGCCCACAGTTGAAACCAGTCAATTAGACACTCTCTGGATCCAACGCTTATTAAGTTGGTTAACAGTAGGAAAATATTTGGTAACTGGATTATTTGTTTTATTTGGGATGGGTGTAATCCTAATTATAGGCAATATCATGCGGCTGAATGCGCAATTACATCGACACGAAATATTAGTGCTTCGACTAACAGGCGCCAGCTTGCCTTTTATCCGTCGGCCTTTTCTTTATAGCGGTATTTTATATGGCATTTTCGGCGCTTTTACTGCGTGGATTCTGGTTTCTGCTTTCTTGTTCTGGTTAAAAAAGCCTGTACTGCAATTGGCGAAAAATTATGCCGGCAACTGGCATTTAAGTTACCTGCCCTGGACAAGCGATTTTATGCTACTTTTGATTTGTATCGCTTTGGGCTTAATTAGCGCATGGTTTAGCACATTTTATTATTTAAGAGCGCCGGAAATAATTGAATAGCTTATGCCTGGTCGTTCTGGAAAACGCGCAGCGTTTTCCAGAATCCGGAATTAAAACCAATTGCAAGAGCTCCTACTTTTTTTCATTTTTTTATTTTGAAAATCTCTATCCCTAGAGCACTTTCTCAAATAAGCCTGATCAAGCGATACTTCCTCTTCGGCAGCAAAATAAGATATTGTTCTTATATCTTTAGCACTAAACTCATTGAGCAAGTCTAAATTTAAATAAAGATCGCGAACGGGAACAATTAAAGTCACCGTTTTTTTAAAATCCTCAACTTTGAAATACCAAGTCTTTGTATTTAAACTCCCAAAAATAAGCTCTCGTATTCTAAGGTTGCACATTACATCCTCTTTCCATTTTTCGGCTTAGCCCGAAGCGTCGCAATATCCCTCATTCCTCCTACTTGCAGCCGTCACCTGTTTAAAATTCTTGCAAAAAATACTCAAATTCCTATAAGAGTAAACTTTGCAACACCAGTCCTATTGTGTATCCTCATATAAATCAAAGGTAACTTACATTAATCTAAATTAAAGGTAACGTCAATATATGAACGATGGTGTCGATATTAAAAAAATGTCTAAATCCATACCCATGAGGTTAAAGGTCGCTCGTTTGGCTCGGGGTTACAGTAACAGAAGTCAATTCGCCAAAGACTGTGGCGCCGGTATTACGACTTATCGCGCGCATGAGCGTGGAGATTATGAATTAAAGGCAAGCGATGTCATTCGATATTCTGAACAATTAGATGTTTCAATGCGCTGGCTGTTAATGGGTTTGGGCCACCCACTGGAACACAAGCATGATCCTAACCCTGAAACCTTGGCTCAATTTCTTTATTATCTACATTTAGAAGATAATAAAATAGAAATTAAACAGCAAATTGCCAATGAAGTTCTGCAGATTTTAAGTAAAAAACCAAAATAATAGAATCTGATTAGCCTCAATTCGCGCTTCAGCGGGAATTCGCTTCGCGGAAATTGCTTCTAAGCTGCTTCGGCGAGAGTTTCTCCCAGTCGAACTCGGAAATCTTGCACGATTTTTCGATAAAACGCTTTATTTCTTTCACTCAACCTTTCTAAGGTACTGTTGTAAATGGCTAATTGTTCTTTTGAGCTAAACTCAATAATTATTGGATGTGAAGCAATAACCTGATCTGCAATAGATTCGTTTAACTGCTCAACCGGCAAATTCATCAACTGGATGCCTTTAATTAACAAATTGGCTGCTTTTTGGGCTTTATGCATTACTTTATTTCCATCGACGATATAATTGTCGATGTATTCGCGCAAAAATTTAGCGAATCGCACAATACCATAATACGAATAATAACCTTCGTTCGGAACACGTATATTTTTTTCAATATCTGCGAGAACATTTTGAATCACCTGAAAGAGTTCAGGCTCGCTGTCAAAGATCGTCGGATCTTTTAGACGTAAAAGCGCAATCTTCGCAGTACGTTCTGCAGGAGTTAGGTATTTCTTTAATATTTGACGGTAATCGCTGATTGCTCGCGACATAGTTTCCACAAACATGGAATCTAACATGATCTAATCCATCCTCCACCTTAAGTAACTATCCAGGCCTCAGCTTAACAAAGCGTCCTGGCACATCCTTATATAGAATATTCCATATTCCTTAAGAGAATATTAAATTACTTCTACTTTCTTTTCAAACTGTTCAAATTAGAAACAGTTCAAAATTTGATCTATTATATATGTATTCCCTTCAACACGGATTATTGGTTAAAGGCTATCAGATTTAGAGCAAACATGGAATGGGAATCATTTTGTGAAAAGTGAGAGAACATGAATGCATTAATAAGAAAAGTCGCTTATATTTTTTTACTAACTCTTTGTTATAAAGAAATATTTTCTGGATATTATGGCAAGGAATTATGCTCTTATCCTGAGTTTAAATGCCAACTAATAAAACGCGGTGATACCTGGGCTGCCCTTTGGCCAAATCCTGAGCAGAGAGCAGTGGTCATGCGATTAAATCGTATGAATGAACCCCTCTCATCACGCAGTTGGGTTGTCGTACCCAGGAACTTTAATGCCATCAATTTGACGGACCTTTCTCCTTACCCCACGCAAACCACGCCAACTGGGGAAAAATGGATTCGAGTGGATTTAAGCAAGCAGGCCTTTGCCGCTTACTCAGAAAATGGTCGTCTGGTGCGATGGGGGCCCATTTCGGCAGGGCGTGACTTTTGCCCTGATGTTGGCCAAGAATGCTCGACCCCTACTGGTACCTATCATATTCAGGTGAAACGTGGCGAAGACTGTATTTCCACACTTTTTCCGATCACCACCAAAGGCGGCGCTCCAATGCCTTATTGCATGTTTTTTACCGGCGGGTATGCATTGCACGGCTCAATGGAATTGCCAGGGTACAATGCTAGCCATGGGTGTATTCGCATGTATAAAGAAGATGCGCAGTGGTTGAATGAGGAGTTTACCCAAATTGGGACAAAAGTAGTTGTCAATCCTTAGACAAACATGTTAGCTTTTGGGCATGTTTTGGACCCATTATCTTCGATTGATGCGTTTTGATAAACCGATTGGCATATTCCTGCTTTTATGGCCAACGCTATGGTCCTTATGGATCGCCGCTAAGGGTCCTCCTCACTGGTTAAATTTGATTATCTTTATTTTAGGAGTGATTGTAATGCGGGCGGCAGGATGCATTATCAATGATATTGCCGACCACCGAATTGATAGCCAGGTTTCCCGCACTGCAGCCAGACCCTTGGCTCGTCGAGTTATTTCTATAAGTTCTGCTTTTATATTATTCGTGGTTTTGTCCATCTTAGCCTTGACGTTAGTTTTATGTTTAAATTTTCTGACGATTAAATTAGCGTTTATCGGTTTTTTACTCGCTACAATTTATCCTTTTATGAAGCGTTGGACGCATTGGCCTCAAGCTTTTTTGGGTTTAGCTTTTGCTTGGGGAATTCCTATGGCTTTTGCGGCAGAAATCGGTTCCGTTCCAATGCTTGCTTGGGAATTATTTGCGATCACTTTTCTTTGGGTAATCGTTTATGATACGCAATACGCAATGGTTGATCGTGAAGATGATATTAAAATTGGCGTTAAATCGACTGCGATTTTATTTGCCGGTTACGATCGTTTAATCATCGCACTTTTACAACTGGTTGTTTTAGTCTCACTGGCAAGTCTGGGCTATTATTTACAATTAAAGATTTATTTTTATTTGGGTTTATTGGCAGCCGCGGTTCTAGCTGTTTATCAGCAATATTTAATTCGTCAACGTCAGCCAAAGGCTTGTTTTAAAGCCTTTTTGAATAACCACTGGTTTGGGTGTGTCATCTTTCTAGGGATCTGCTTTGGATTTTAAGATGAAGTTTTGGGGCCTACCATGATGGTGAGCATTTTATCCGGCTGCAACGTTTGTTGGAAAGATTGTTTCACTTGATCGATTGAGACATTAGCCACATTGTCTCGAAAAGTATCCAGATAATCCAGTGGCCGTTGACTAATAGCTATCTGATCTAAAGCACTTTGAATATCTTCATTGGTCGCTAAATTGAGAGGGAAATTATTAATAATATTTTGTTTGGTCAATTGCAATTGCTCTGGTGTAGGACCGTTGGTGAGATATTGTCCTAACACTTGACGTGTGACTTGCAAGGCTTGGTCCTTTGCTGAAGAACGCGTTTTCATCAGGATAAAGAACGGACCGCGATAAGTCAGTAATTTAAAACCGCTATTTATACCATAAACCAAGCCCCGCTCATTACGGACTTGTTGAAACAACAGCGAACCCAAAGGCATTTGCCCAAAAAGATAATTTCCCACTAACAATGGAAAATACTGGCTATTATGCCGATCAATACCCAATTGGCCGAGCAGAATTGTTGTTTGTTGCGAAGGAAAATCAATGGCTTCTGTACTACTTTCAGTTCCAGCCTGGACTTCATTCAACTTCGAAGCGACTTTGCCCTTGGGAAGATTTGACATGAGATCATTGGCAATTTTTTCAGCGCCAGCGCGTTCTAGGTCGCCAACGATAACAATTTTTGCATTTTCGGTTACATAATATTGCTTATAAAAATTTTGCACAGCGCCTTTCTCAATCGCTTTGATTTTATCGGTAGTGCCTAAAACAGGATGCCCATAAGGTTGATTACTGTATAGCGCTTTATAAAAAGCATTCATCGCCACAGCACTTGGATCTTGCTCGTCTTGTTGAATGGCGGATAAAGTTTGCTGCTTAGTTCGGTCTAGTGCCTTAGCAGGAAAATTTGCAGATCCAATGACCTCTGCTAAAGTCTGCAACGCTGGCGTTAAAAACTCAGTGTTACTTAAACTTCGCATTCCCACAATGGTCGTATCACGATCAGTATCGCTACTAAATTGTGCACCGGTGTTTTCAAATGCTACGGCGATTTGATCTGCATTATGCTTAGCTGTTCCTTCTGCCAAAGTATTGGCAACCAACTGAGCCAAACCCCAATTCTCTCCATCATAGGCTGAACCAGCAGTAAAAATTACATCGATATCAATAATAGGAATTTGCGAAGTTTTAACAAAATAAACCGGGACGCCCTGGGATGTTTGCCATTTTTGAATAAAAATAATCGGCTTTGCTGTTCCTGCTGCAGCAGCAGAACAAAAAACCAACGCAATTAAGAATGCAAATGCATTAATGAATTTCTGAATTGTTCGCACGTGATTCTCCAGTGTTGGCGGCTGAAGTGCCAACAGTTGAAATAGGATTTAAAATACCAGTGGTTAATTTCTCAGGGACCAAATAACGCTTGGCGACATCTTGCACTTGCGCTGCAGTCACAGCGCGAATTTTCGGAACAAAGTTATCTTCCATTTTCCAAGTTAACTGAGTGACTTCTGGAACTCCTAAATTAAAAGCTTGTGACATGAGTGAATCTTGTTCAAATTCATGATTGGCAATCAGCAGCGCTTTTGCTCTTCGCAATTCCTCTGTGTTGACCAATTGGGTTTGCACTTGCAACAACTCATCTTTTAATGCGTTCTCAACTTTAGCCATAGGTATTTTTTGACTGGGTGTGGCGCTTATGGAAAATAAATTTTCGTATAAATTGTATATGTCATAATCTACCGAAACATTGGATAACAATTGTTTTCCTCGTACCAAATCATGAGAAAGTCGAGAGCTTTCCCCTCCGCCGAGAATATTGGCCAACACGTCCAAGGCATAGGGATCATTGACTGTTTGCGCTGAGGTGGTAGACAGTGAAGGGGTATTAAAATTCAAAGATATCCAGGGCAGTTGGGCTGGAATATGAACCTCTAATCGTCTCGGCCCTAACGCGGAAACAGTTTCTGTCTTTTTAAAAACCGGCAAATTAACTGAAGGAATAGCGCCGAAATACTGATTGGCCAAGTTTAAAACTTGGGCAGGAACAACATCACCAATTACTACAATAACTGCATTATTGGGGGCATACCATTGGTGATACCAGTTTCTTAAATCCTCTACTTTCATTTGCAATAAATCACTCATCCAACCCACCACAGGTCGGCTGTATGGGTTATTGATGAAGGCAATTGCGTCAAAACGTTCGGAGGCCAAAGATTGCGGATCATCATCTGTGCGCATGCGTCTTTCTTCCATAACCACTTGTATCTCTTTAGAAAATGCATCCGCATCAAGTAGTAAATGCTGCATACGATCCGATTCTAAATCAAAACTGATTGCTAACTTATCCGCGGGTAAGGTCTGGAAATAGACAGTATAATCATCACTGGTCATGGCGTTTTGGTCGCCACCGTTTTGATTGATCAATTCGGCTAACTTACCCGGACCATATTTTGAGGTGCCGCGAAACATCATATGCTCTAATGCATGAGAAATACCAGTGAGGCCGTTGGGTTCATAGCTTGCGCCAACTTTATACCAAACAGAAGAAAACACGACTGGAGCACGATGGTCTTCTTTTACAATTAACTTCAACCCATTCTTTAAATCATACTCCTGCACTTGAGGTGCTGATTGTGGGGGGGCTGGTTCTGCGAAAACAGTCAATGGAAGAATCAATGTGAATAAATTTAAAATCCATATGTAAGCGCGCATGGTAATTCCTCATTTTCCCAGAAGGACAAAAAGTTGCGTAATAGTATTCGCTGTAATGTGGGAAAAGTAAATAAGGTCAACTTAGAATCTACCAAAAACGCATTTGGGTATCTAAGCTGTTAAGCAAGACCAACAACTTTGAAACTGTGTTGACGCCTGTTTTAACTTTTATATTGTTCAAATGGAACTCAACCGTACGCGATGAAATATTCATCATTTTTCCAACGCCCTTAAGATCATAACCCATACTTAAATATTTGAGACACTCGGCTTCTTTCACGGTAAAAAAGATATCCTTCTTATTGAGGTGAATGACATAATTTTTTGGCAGTAAATTTGCATGGATTATTTTTTCTTCTTCATCTGGAAAGTGAACTCGCATTTTAGGTGGTAGAGTAACCAAGTGATTAGCTGCTTCAGCGATCAAAGTTTTTCCATAACCTTTGAAATAATGCTTAAATTTTTCAATTTCTGATTGACGATTCAAATAAAAATTAATAATCTCGGCATTTTTAACTGCCGTCGAGAAAATATAAATATCGCAATAATCTTGATGACGCTCTGCAATAAGATAAGGATAATCTAGACCAAATCTCTCTCTAATTTCATCTAAAATTTTTACACAATACTGTGGAACATTTTCAGGCAGTAAAATAAAAGAATATCTGCAGTTTGTATTAATTTTTAAATGAGCGGGCACTAAGGGATATTGATTATTTAAGTGATAAACATACCAGTCTGGATGGGTGTTTAAACAAAACATCTCCCCATGATCGAATATCCGTGCATAACAAAAACCATTGGTATTACTTATTTTGAAAAAGAGATCACAAAGTTCAAGTACTTTGCTAGCTGTTATCACTGTATAGTGATCAGGGGCTATAATTTGTTTCATGAAGCACTCGACACGTATTTGAACCAGATAAAATTATAATGAAATAAATGTGTAATACATCCCGGTGGTATCAGCTAGGTAATTTAATCAATTTTCCGTCATTGATTTGGTTAAGCTGACTAACCGCTTGAGGCGTGGCTATTACTCAATTTCCTGGTTGTCGATTGCTTCCTGCTGCAATAAGGCTTTGATTTCTGGAGGACGTCCTCTAAATTCTATAAAAAGCTCAAGCGGCTCCACTGAGCCACCTTTTTCTAAAAACAAATTCATAAACTTCTTGCTGGTTACTTGATCAAAAATACCGCGCTCTTTGAAAAGTGAGAACGCATCACTGGCTAATACTTCCGCCCACTTATAACTATAGTAACCAGCAGCATAGCCACCACCAAATATATGGCCAAAGCTGTGTTGAAAACGATTAAATTCAGGCACTGGAAGTAGGAAGGTTCTTGATCTTACTTGATTCAACACCGTTTGAATCAAATTTTTATCATTGGATTTAAATTTCAAGTGTATTTCAAAATCGAATAAAGCCAGTTCTAATTGACGAAGCATTAAGATGGCGGTTTGGAAGTTTTTTGCTTTGATTAACTTTTCGAACAAGTTTTCGGGCAAAGAATCGCCAGTTTTATAATGTTTAGTTAAACAGTTTAACCCTTGCTTTTCCCATGTCCAATTTTCATAGAACTGACTAGCAACCTCGACAGCATCCCATGGTATGCCGTTGATTCCAGAAACTCCGGAATAATCGATCGTGGAAAGCATGTGTTGTAATCCATGTCCAAATTCATGAAATAAAGTAGCGACTTCGTCGTGTGTCAATAAAGCTGGCGTATCTTTTAATGGAGCTTGGAAATTACAGTTTATATAAGCAACCGGATGTTGAACAGAATTATCTGATCGACGCCTGCGTACACAATATTCATCCATCCAAGCGCCGCCGCGTTTGTTAGGGCGCGCGTATAAATCTAAATAAAAATAGCTGCGCAACTCTCGATTTTCATCATAAATCGCATAAACACTGACGTCTGAATGCCAAACATCAACTTCATTTATCTTCTCTATGGTTAATCCATATAATTGTTGAGTAATGCTGAATAAACCGGATAATACTTTTTCAATCGGGAAATATTCACGCAACATTTCTTGTGAGAAATCATAATTTTTTCGACGTAATTTTTCGCTGTAGTAAGCGATATCCCAAGGTTTCAAATTGGCGAGTCCGTCCAATTCCTCGGCAAATTTTTCTAATTTAGTAAATTCATCTTTTGCCTTAGCGGAAGCCGCTAGCAACAGTCTATTCAGAAAGTCCAGCACTTCTTCAGGAGTTTTTGCCATTTTAGTCGCTAAAGATTCTTCAGCAAAATTATTAAAACCCAAGAGATGTGCACGCTCTAATCGGCATTCCAGAATTTTTTGCATAACTTCGCTGTTATCCCAGCGACCGGCCCCCGGTCCTTGATCGGAAGCTCGGGTAATATAGGCAGTATACATTTCCTCACGTAACGCTCTGGAATCTGCACGCGACATCACCGCTAAATAAGATGGCGCCTCTAAAGTAAAAACCCAACCTGGTAGTTTTTTTTGCTCTGCCGTAGCTGCCGCAGCCTTCAACGCTAATTCCGAGATGCCGGAAACTTGCTTTTCATCGGTAAGATGTTTTGACCATCCTTCGGTTGCATCGAGAAGATTTTCTTCAAACTGTGTTTGCAGCTTGGCTAATTCATTCGATAATTCGGCAAATCTTAATTTTTTTTCTGGAGGCAAGGCGACGCCCGCCAATTTAAAGTCCCTTAAAGACAATTTAATTACCATTTTTTGTGCTGAATCTAAATGCTCAAATTCAGTATCGGCTATAAATTGTATCGCTGCGTACAGTGTTTCATTTTGTCCAATTTTGGTGTGATAGTCTGTAAGCAATGGAATGGCGGCGCTGTACGCTGTTCGCAAAGCTGGGTTGTCGGCAACCGCATGCAAGTGTGCAACCGGCGACCAAAAACGGTGCAATTGATCATCCATTTCCTCTAAAGGAAGCATGAGATTTTCCCAGGTAAAATGCTGGTTGGTGGACAAAAGATTTTCCAGGGTTTTTAAATTCAGATTGAGCAAATTTTCTAGCTGAGAAAAAATTTGATGCGGGTCAATTTTATTGAATGAAGGTAGATTTTTTATTTCCATGATTTTGAGTATAGCATCTTAATAACCTATTTTGTTATGATACCAAGATGAAAAATAATCAAATTAATTCCAAAAAAATATTATTGACCGGGGACACACCCACCGGCCAATTACATTTAGGCCATTGGGTTGGATCACTAGAAAACCGAGTGGCCCTGCAAAATGATTATGAATGTTTCTTTTTGCTGGCAAATTTACACGCATTTACCACTCGTGCAGAACGCTCGGCAGAGATTCGACAGAGTGTGTTAGATATTGCCTTAGATTATTTAGCGGCAGGCATAGATCCACAAAAAAGTACTATTTTCATTGAGTCAGATATTCCAGCAATTTATGAATTAGCATCTTTATTCAGCATGCTAATTCCTTTCCCCCGTTTGATGCGTAACCCTACCCTAAAAGATGAAATACGTGATAAAAAGCTGGGTGAAAATTACTCTTTTGGTTTTTTATTATATGCTGTTTTACAGGTTGCCGATATTCTGGCTTTAAAAGCAGAAATTGTTCCCGTGGGCGTTGATCAACTTCCACATTTAGAAATGACGCGTGAGGTGGCCCGACGTTTTAATCAACTTTATTGTGGTGTTGATCCCCAAACAGAGGATAGTGATTACATAAAAGCGGGAGGATTATTTCCGATTATTACTCCTTTGGTCGGCAGAGTTGATCGTCTAATCGGTTTGGGTCCTCCAACCAGTGAGGGTCGTTGGTTAAAAATGAGCAAGTCTTTAAATAATGCCATTCTTTTAAGCGATGACCCCGATACTGTTGCTAAAAAAATCATGGGTATGTATACAGACCCTAAACGAATTCATGCTAGCGATCCTGGTGAGGTAGAGAATAATCCGCTTTGGGTGTTCCATGACATTTTTAATCCAGATAAATCATGGGTTAATGAGGCTAAAGAAAAATATCGTTCCGGTAATATTGGTGATGTGGCCTGTAAAAAACAATTAATTACGGTGATTAACGCATTGTTAGAACCCATGCGTCAACGCCGCAGAATGTATCAAAATGATTTAACTGGAATTAATAAGATTCTTAAAGCCGGCAGCGAACGTGTTAATGAAATAGCCGATCAAACGCTAACAGAAGTTCGTCGGCTTATTCATCAAAAATTTTAATGCCCCTAATTTGCTTTAGGGGCTACCTTTAACTAGAATAATTAGGTTACCTAAATTTTGGAGATTTATATATGAAAATATTTCGTAAATCATTATCGATACTTTTCTTGTTCTTTATTACCACAGCCGTTTTTGCAGATACTGGGCAGGACGTGCGTCAAGCTTATGATCAATGGACACAAGCCATTGAAACTGCCAAAGGTAATCCCCAACCAGTTCTCGCCTTATATGCTCCCAAATCCGTTTTGTTAGCCACGCTGGCTCAACAACCATTAATAACTCGCGAGGAAATGAGCAAATATTTCATTTCTTTTACGGATAAAAAAGATATGAAAGTGTCAACCAAAAAGATAATTACCCAAATTTTTCCAGGTATAGCCATTAACAGTGGAATTTACGTATTCAGTTTTATCGATAAAAACAACAAACCGGTTTCAATAGAAGCCCGTTTTAGTTTTGTTTATCGCGAAACTGATAACCGCTGGTTGATCGTTAATCATCATTCTTCCCTGATGCCCCCAGCTGCGCATTAAATCAATAACGATAGTGGTCGGACTTAAACGGTCCTTTCTTATCCACACCAATGTATTTAGCTTGCTCATCCGTCAGCACGGTGAGATGCGCATTAATACGATCTAGGTGTAAGCGAGCCACCATTTCATCCAAGTGCTTGGGCAATACATAAACTTTTTTCTCATATCTATCCCCATGCTCCCACAACTCCAATTGCGCCAACACTTGATTGGTAAAGGAAGAGGACATCACAAAACTGGGGTGCCCAGTGGCGCATCCCAAGTTAACCAAACGGCCTCGCGCCAATAATATAATGCGCTTGCCGTCAGGAAAAATAACGTGGTCTACTTGCGGTTTAATATTTTCCCAAGGATATTGCTCCAAGGAGGCGACATCAACTTCGAGATCAAAATGACCAATATTGCAAACAATCGCTTGGTTTTTCATCACTAACATATGCTCGTGACGAATAATTCCTTTATTGCCAGTCGCCGTCACAAAAATATCACCAGCCGGTGCGATCTCTTCCATCGTTACCACGGAATAGCCTTCCATCGCCGCTTGCAATGCGCAAATCGGATCAATTTCGGTGATATGAACTTTTGCGCCTAAAGCACTTAACGCTTGAGCACAACCTTTGCCTACATCACCATAACCGGCAACTACTGCGATTTTTCCCGCGATCATGACATCCGTAGCGCGTTTTAAACCATCCACCAAGGATTCACGGCAACCATATAGATTATCGAATTTCGATTTAGTCACGGAGTCGTTAACGTTAATGGCTGGAATTTTCAATGTGCCATTTTTGGCCATTTCATATAATCGATGCACGCCGGTGGTGGTTTCTTCGGTAACACCTTTTATGTTGTTTAACAAATCCGGATATTTTTCGTGAGCGACCACAGTTAAATCACCACCGTCATCTAATAGAAGATTGGGTTTCCATCCGTCAGGCCCTGCTAAAGTGAGATCGATGCATTGATAATATTCTTCTTCGGTTTCGCCTTTCCAAGCAAAAACTGGAACGCCGCGCGCCGCCATAGCAGCAGCAGCATGATCTTGGGTTGAATAAATGTTGCAAGAAGACCAACGAACTTCTGCACCCAATTCCAGCAAGGTTTCAATCAATACCGCAGTCTGGATGGTCATATGTAGACAGCCAACAATCCGAGCGCCTTTTAAAGGCTTTTTCTCACCATATCTTTTTCTTAACGCCATTAATCCAGGCATTTCAGTTTCGGCGATGGCAATTTCTTTGCGCCCCCAGTCTGCCAAATTGATATCGGCAACTTGATAATCTTGCATAAATTTTTCCTAACCTTTAATTAAATTAGCATGCGCCGATTGTTTCAACGCCTGAACTTTATCGGTTTTTTCCCAAGTGAAATTCACTTCTTCACGACCAAAATGACCATACGCTGCGGTTGGACGATAGATAGGCCGTAACAAATCTAGACTCTTTATGATTCCTTGCGGCCTTAATTCAAACTGTTCGCGCACCCAACGGCTGATGTTCTCTTCTGAGACTTTGCCAGTGCCAAAGGTATCAATTCGAACGGAAGTAGGTTCGGCGATACCAATGGCATAAGACAATTGAACCTCACATCGATCGGCCAAGCCGGCGCTGACAATATTTTTAGCCACATAGCGTGCCAAATAAGCGGCGGAACGGTCTACTTTGGTGGGATCTTTTCCTGAAAAACATCCACCGCCATGCCGAGCCATACCACCGTAGGTATCGACAATAATTTTTCTACCGGTTAAACCACAGTCACTCACCGGACCGCCAATCACAAACCGTCCGGTTGGATTGATAAAATACTTGGTATTGGGATGCAACCATTTAGCTGGGAGTGTCGGCTTAATGATTTCCTCCATAATGCCCTCAACCAATTCCTTGCGGCTGACGTCAGGATCATGTTGTGCAGATAAAACCACACAATCAATCGCGACCGGTTGACCGTTTTCATAAACTAATGTCAGCTGACATTTGCCATCTGGCCTTAACCATTTCAGAATGCCTGACTTTCGCGCTTCGGCGGTGCGGCGCATAACCTTGTGTGAATAATATATAGGGGCGGGCATGAGCACATCGGTTTCATTACTGGCGTAACCAAACATCATTCCCTGATCGCCAGCGCCGATTTCTTTGTCGGTTCCCGCGTCGACGCCCATGGCGATATCTGGCGATTGTTTACTGATGGCGGTCAACACCACGCAGGTATCGGCGTCAAAACCATATTGGTGGTTGTTGTAGCCCACGTCACGAACCACTTCGCGCGCTACTTTTTCCATGTCCACCCAAGCATTGGTAGTAATTTCACCGGTAATCAGCACCATCCCAGATTTCACTACCGTTTCACAGGCCACACGTGCCTGAGTATCTAAGGTTAGAATCGCGTCGAGTATGGCGTCAGAAATTTGGTCGGCCAATTTATCGGGATGGCCTTCCGCTACGGATTCAGAGGTAAAAACATTACGATTGCTCATAGCTTTTTCCTATATTTCAATGATGGAGGACGTTTTAAATTGGGAAATAAGATATCATAAATAAACTTATTTGACTATTTGCAGCATTAAACCATGAATAAATTAACCCACACCGTCCGAATTATCGGCGGACGCTGGCGCAGCCGGCGCTTACATTTTTCAAATTTGACTGGTCTAAGACCCACTCAGGATAGAATTCGGGAAACACTATTCAATTGGCTGGCGCCGCACTTGCCGGGCGCCAATTGTCTGGACTTATTTGCTGGAACTGGCGCTTTGGGTTTTGAAGCCTTGTCTCGCGGTGCGCCATATACTTGTTTTGTGGATAATCAGCGGGAAGCATTAGCTGACCTGGAAAAAAATGCTTTTTCCTTGGGGGTTAATCCTGAACAATTCAGGGTAATCCGTGGGGATTTTCCTTATCATATGCCGATTTTGCCAGGCCATCCCTTTAAAATTATTTTTTTAGATCCGCCGTTTGGGAAAAATCTGTTGGAGCCTTGTATCGAATGGCTGCACGCTTCAATTTATTGGCAACCCGGAAGTTGGATTTATATTGAGAGAGAGATCAATAACCCATTGTCCTTACCTTCAGGCTGGGAAATTTATCGCGAGCAGAAAACCAAGCGCTTAATTTATCAGTTGGTCAAGTGCGGGGGGTCAAGTCCTGACCCCCTCTACTCTCACTAGACAGTTACCGCGGATGAGCTTCCAAAAACTCTAGCACAGCAACCCTGGTCTTCTCCGATTGGTGCGTAGGAGCTAACACTTCCAGTGCGTGGGCGTGATCCGGAAAAGACACTCAAACAATTACTCAAAGCCTTTCCTATACTTGGACAGCATTTTTGTTTTTCTTCTTCAGGCGCCTCTGGCAACAAAGGATCCGTCAAAGATGGTGCCTGCAATGATGCATTGAATGTCACATCCTGTTTTTTCAATCCACAACAAGTCGAAATCGCGGCCCAAATAGAAGGACATCGTCCTCCTCGTTTATTACCCGCCGATGCATCTAGTTCTGATTCTGTTGCTTTTTCCTCATCACCTACAGATGCTTCGTTCTTTGCGAATAATCCAAAACAAGTGGTCAGCATCTGGGTAACATAAGCGCAACAACCTTGTTTTGCTTCAGTTACTTCTTCTAACTCTCCTGGCACTTCTACTTGGTTTCGATCGACACCATAAGCCGAAGGACTCTGCGGCACTGGTGATTTTCCTCCCGTTGAAGAGGTGCTGTCGCTTGTAGACGACGCGGTTTCGGGAGTCATGATAACGAACGTCGGATTAAAAACATGACCATTGGTATTGCTGCTATTTATTTTTTCTTCTTGGTCTACCTCTACGTCATCATAACCTTCTAATTCAGTCAGCACGGTGCCACCGAAGCATTTCGTTCTATCCGCCAAATAATGTAATCCTTGAAGCGCATAGTGCATGGACCAATAAACATATTGAGTCGCTGCTAATCCACTCAATATTAATCCAACAAAACCTACCCCGAGATCTTTACCGTTATACTGATCCGCTTGTTTAGCTACCAAACGTTCAGGGCCCGAAAATGCACGTGAAAACCACACCAAGAACATCGTAATATACTTTACGCCCTGTAAAAAATAGCCCATTACGTTGCTTTTAATCTTAACCGCCGGAACTGTTCTGCCACTCGTGTTTCCTGTAATCCACTTTAAATTCTTCGAACTTTGACTGGCGTACGTTTGTATGGCTGAACAAACTAAAGCAAGATAACTAAAAAATTGCAGCCAGTTAGGGTTACGTTGTTTACCATAAAACGTTTCAATTCTTTCTCTTAACAATTCAAAACTACCCTTAAATCCCCAGCTACGATTGGCAACGTTGAGTAAGGTTAGTACGATAAAAACTAGTTTCCAAAAATGGCCCACTTGTCCAAAAGTTTTTATATTAGGATTAGGATCTTGTTCTCCTCTTGATGCTCTTTCTTCTTTTGCTTCTTGCGGATTAAAATATTCCCAAATCGTATTGGGCAATGAAAATAAAGCATCAACAGCAGTAAATAAATAACAAAACATTTGCCCGGCGGTAAAAATGGAACCCAAAATAACCATGTACCAATCACGATATTCGGAGTCCTCAATCGGATCGTATTCCGCTAAACCAGTTGCTGGAACCACAGCTCCAAAGCAAAAAGTAAGTAATACTGCTAAGGCGAGAATAGGGGCATAAACCTGGTACCATCCTTTACGGTTTTTTAAATTTTTCCAAAGTTTTGCACATTCCTCTTTAAACTCCTTGGCAGCGGCTGGCATATTGGCCATCATCAACCAACTGACGATAGAATCTACGATTGAGCTCAGTGGAGACATGACATTGAGAAAGATTCCAAAGCTTGAAGATAAATTAAAATAATCTTGAATTGCCAATAAATAGGTAGCGGCCGCAAACATAGTAAAAAATGTATAGCCGCCTTCTGAAATAAAGCCTACACCACTTAAAACATAATCCCAAAAATCATAAGGCTGATAACCAAATTTATCATCTGCAGGTTGAGTGACTGGTCTGGGGGAGTTTACGATTGCTTGCGATGGCGTTGATTTTTTGATGACAGGCCTATATATTTTTTTTCCTCTGTTACCATAGCCATAACGATCTTGTCGCGCCATTTATTTCTCCTTATTAAATTTGTTAGACGATTTTCAACCTTATCGATTCGATTATATTCTGTCAACGTTTTTTTTATTTTTTTGACAAGGACGAGATAATAACTTATAAATATTCCATGTCTGATTTACGATTTATGCACCGAATTAAATTTTATTTTTAAAACTATGCGAAAAACTAATCTCATACGCACCGTTGGAATTTTATTATTGCTGATTTTTTTTAAAATCGCCGAGGCGGATACCTTAGTGTGGAAAACTACTTTTATTTCCGCCATGCCTGCACGCGCAAATGTGCCGGTTGAATTTTGTCAGCAATTCTCTCCGGATGTGTATGTCGCGCCGGTGGAAAAATTATTGCGTGAATCGGTTACTACTGAAAATGGGTTACAAGTTAAATATCGAAACCTATCCTCGCATCAACAAGACGGCCTTTTCTTTACTGAAATTACCGGAATATTTTCTAAAACACTGCGCAGCGGTCATCCTTGGTTTACTTATTTTTATATTCATGAGCAAATGCTGACACCCCACGGCGTGGCTGACGGGGTGTGGAGTACGGAAAACTGCAAGGGACGGCTAATAGCGCAGCCAATGATTGTTCACTCCCAATTTTAAACCTCAATTTTCAAAAGATTTCAGTGGGTGCTGTGGAAGAGGGATTGGCGGCGGGAGAGCTAGAAACTTCTTCTTGAGGAACATTGTCTTGACGGAAAACTTCAAAGATTGCATTGGTGTCGTTGCCACCTGCTAACAAACCAGTAGTGGCGTCAATCCGCGCAGTAACAATATCCGCTGGTTGCGGCATGGTTTTTTCCGGCGTTCCAGACAAGGCGGTTTTCATAAATTCAATCCAAATTGGCAAAGCGGCTTGCGCACCATATTCATGAGTGGAACGTAGATCGTCATAGCCAACCCACACTGTCGTGACAATCTGACTGTTAAAACCAATAAACCAAGCATCCGCTTTATCATTGGTGGTGCCGGTTTTTCCGGCAATGTCAGATCGTTGTAATACTTTAGCCGCTGAGCCGGTGCCGTGAACAACCACATCCCGCAAAGCTTGCGTCATCAAATAAATATTTTGTGGATCCACCACTCGTGGCGCACTGGCATTACTTTCAAGTTTAGGATCAGTGATACACGGCTCACAGGCAAACGCCGGATGGGCGGCAAAAACATTGTTTTTATTTTCATCGACAATTCGATCAATAAAATAAGGCACAGTTCGATAACCGCCATTAGCAAAAATCGCATAACCTGCCGCCATATCAATGGGAGATGTCATGCCCGTTCCCAAAGCCAATGACAAACTGTGGGGCCATTGCTGGCTTTTAAAACCAAACTTTCCAAAAAAATCGAGCACGTAGTCGATCCCTAGCGCCTGCAACAAACGGATAGAAACCATGTTACGAGATTGAATCAAACCTTCACGCAAACGAGTAGGACCATAAAACTCACGGGTATCATTTTGCGGACGCCACAAAGCATTTTCACCACTGTCATGAATAACGATCGGGGCATCGTTGATTATACTGGCTAAGGTATAACCCTTCGCTAGAGCGGCGGAATAAAGAAAGGGCTTAATGCTGGACCCCGGTTGGCGGGCTGCTTGGGTAACACGGTTAAATTGACTGAGCCCATAATCAAATCCACCAATCAAAGCCAAAATGGCGCCACTTTGTGGATTTAAGGAGATAAGCGCCCCTTGCACTTTAGGTAAAGGCTCCAATCGCCAGCCATCCTTTATGTTCCGCACCCAAATCACTTCGCCGACAGAAAAAAAATCTGCAGTCGGCGAGGAGACCGCCCAATCATAAGCCGATCCGGGTAACAGGATGGTTTCTCCGCTCGCCAACAAAGCGTGAACACTGTTTTCGCCGATCTCCAATACGGCCGCTGGTTGTAATGGATTTCCTACCCCTAAGCTCATCCCATTTAATTCTTGTTGCCAAGCGATTTGCCAATCATTGCCTGTTTTTGTCAGTGTTTTACCTGAACCTTCATAACCATGCCGATCGGAATAATTGATAAGACCGTTTTGTAAAGCTTGATTAGCTGCATTCTGCAACCGAGAATCCAGCGTGGTATACACCTCAAAACCTTGATCATAAACGCCTGACCCATATTGTTGATACATAAATTGGCGCACCATCTCACCCACATAAGACGCGTTCACACCGATTTGTGGTCCATGATAACGGGAATTATCCGGTTCATTAATGGCTTGTAAATAAGCGGCGTGGGTAATGTCGCCCACACCTTCCATCCGCAGCAATACATGGTTACGGCGCTCGATGGCTTCTTTTCTTCGAACCAATGGGTTATTTTTGGAAGGCGCTTGCGGTAAACCCGCGATCATTGCCATTTCCGCCAATGTCAGCTGATTTAATTTCTTGCCATAATAAACATCTGCAGCCGCAGCAACGCCATAGGCGCGATTGCCAAAGTAGACTTTATTGAGATAGAGCTCAAGGATTTTGTCTTTGGGAAAAGAACGTTCAATTTTTAAAGCCAATAAAATTTCACGCACTTTGCGAATATAGGTTTTTTTGTTTGAAAGGAAGAAGTTACGGGCCACTTGCATGGTAATGGTGCTAGCGCCTTGGCTCTTTTGACCGGTCCCCAGCAAGACCTTAAAAGCGCGAAACAGGCCAATTACATCGACACCCGGATGTGAATAAAAACGCTGGTCTTCGGTGGAAAGGATTGCTTGAATCAATAACCGGGGAACTTGATCAATCGAAACTGGAATGCGGCGGTTTTCTCCATATTCGCCAATTAATGCCCCGTCTTGGGTGTAAACCCGCAGCGGAACCTGCATAGGCGCTTCTTTAAGTATCTCAACATCCGGCAATTGCATTTCGATAACCAGACAAAAGCCCAACGCGACAATAAACATTATTGCAAATATGCCAAAAACCGCTAAAAAATAGCGGTGAATAATTTTCCATAAAGAATTCATGAATGCTGGTGCTCTCGTATTATCGCCATTGCCGTGAGTATTGGACGAAAAATCAACTTTTCATTATAGCATTAGTTTTACTTACAAAACAGGTTGGCTGTGCCTGATTGCGGGGCGATGAAAGAAGACTTTGAAATGGTTGAATTATAATTTAGCGAAGGTTACGGGCTTACGCCCGCAGTTTACAAGATATTTAATTGAGTAAACTGGACTCGGCTCAGCATAGCTTAAAGTGCTAAAAAAATAAAAGATAATGCGGGAGTAGTTGTAAACATACGATAGATTTTCATAATTTTTCCTTTATTACTTATTGTATTTTTCTAGATTAATAAACTAGCAAATTAGCCAAGACCGCTGGTTGTTGAGCGAGCCCGTTGCCGCTGGTCGTCCTGCGGAATATCCTTGCCAGACCGCTTGAACGACCCTCCATGGGCCGCTTCGTCTTTTTACATCCCTGTAAAAAGACGATCTGGCAAGGATATTCCTCCGGACTCTGCGTCAACGGGCTCGCTCAACAACCTGATGGGAGTTTGGTGCTTTTCGTTTGTTTATTTTTGTAATTTTTTGAAAATTCCGGTATTGCATTGCTTGTGCTTTTATTTAAAACTGAAGAAATGATTAAACGGAAAACTATTGCGCAAATTGGGCTGTATATTGGCAAAAATATTTTGGTTGCAGCGGCAAGCGTTAAAGAAAAACGGCGCGCAGTCGAACTACAGACAATCGACTATCAAACTAATGAAGCACAACAAGCATTCAATCAGCTTTATCGACATTTTTCGAATATTTCTAAAAAAGTGGTTATTGCTTTTTCATCTGAAAAAATGCATTTAAAAGAAGTACGATTAGACAATTCTTTGTCGTTTGAGGAAGTTTACCAGCATTCCCGTCAACAAGCCTCCAATTGGTTTGGACAATCACCAGGAGGCTGGCGGGTTGACACGGAATGGATGTTCTGGCTGCCCGAGATAAAACAGCAAAAAGCCTGGCGAATCTTTGCAGCGCCAGCATTGCAAATAAACCATTTTTCAAAATTTCTGAGAAAATCCGGTTTTTCACTACTCGCGGTAGAAATTGAGATTACAGCGCTAGCGAGAAGCCTGCAATTTTTAGAACATTATCAGCCAAACCAACCGCATGCTGGCATTTGGCTACAACATGACACTTTAATTTTTTTTGTCGAATTAAAGAAACAAGTTATTTATAGCAAAAAATATCCACTCTCAACGCAGATTAAGCCGATTATTACAACTGCATTACAGACCTACGAAAACAGTTTCCCTCAATTTAATATATGCTTTAACTTTTATTTCGGGGAAAAGTTTATTTTGCCAGCAGACAAAATTGCCTTGGGGTTGGGAGCTTATGGCGATTAATTTACTGGCGTGGCGGGAGAAAGAAAACTTTTATTCCAATCTTATAAAGCTAGCTTATCTAATTTTTAGCGGATTAATAACAATAACATTTATTTTTATTATCGATAAAAAAATTTTAAATCTAATTAACCACAACAAAAATTTAAACTTAGTCATGGAGAAAAGAATCTCCAGTCTGCCCGCCCCCAGAAACTTATCGCAGCTACAAAAAAAATTAAAATCCGACCAAATGGAAATAAATTTATTGACCACGCTTGCAAACAATCAAAATAAATGGCTTAAAACAATTGATTTTTTGCGAGCAAAATGGCCGGTTGAATTTAGCTTAAACCAAATAACGTGGTCAATCGATCAATTAGAGCTTCTGGGCAGCACAACCTCGATTGAGAACATAGCCTCATGGACAAAACTATTTGAATCCACTCCTGTATTTAATCAAATTATAGCGCACAACTTAACGATTGACGAAAAAACTCAGTCGGTAAAGTTTGTAATCACTGCAAATTATACCCAACACGGATGAAAAAAATTACCGACCAGTTTAAAAACAGATCTTGGAATAATAAATTATTTTATTTTTTAGAGAGCGTAATTATATTGACGATAATTTTCATAGGTATTTATTTTTTTCTGTACCCAAATTATGAAAAGCTCCACACTCTGAACACAAACAAAATCTTCTTACAATTGCAATGGCAATCTCGTCGTCAACACTTATTAGAACAAGATAAATTACTGATAACAATTAAAAAATTTAACGAACAGTCTAATGCAAAGTTAAATCTTTATCATCAACATATCGATAAGTCTCAGATTATTGTAAATATAGTCAACGCTATGAAAATAAATCATTTGCAATTGATCGAGCTGACCCCAAAAACCAATAAGAACTTTTTGGAATTTAATCAACAATCTTTTATTTTAAAAGCGAATGGGTTTGAGCCTGATTTATTTAATTTTATTCACGCGCTTACCCAACAAACCTGGGCGGTCGACTTTATCAACATCAGCTTCAGTATTGTTAAACAAAAATTATTGCTGCAAATGCAAATGGATATTTATTATGTCTAAATTTAAGTCTTTCTGGAAAAGATTATTGATCGTTTCTTTTATTGTTAATTGGTTTTTTGTTGATGTTAGTTTTTCAGCGCCGCGCATTCTATTTGGAGAAAATGTTGAATCAGAGAAAAAACCTCTAAATGCAGATGATCCTAAACAACAGATACTAATTAAAGCACATATTGTTAATATTGATAAAAATTTTACTCAATCTTTGGGATTTGTTTTTAGCACTTCTTCAAAAACTCTGGGTTCTTCTAGTGGCTTCACCATGAACTTACCGGTTTTGAGCAGCGCAGCCAGCGGAATGACGCTCCCAATTGCAGAATTAGGGCAGGGAATACTGCTAGAAGCGACGTTAGACGCCTTAGAACAAGAAGGTCATGCTGAATCAATTTCAGATCCACAATTGTTAACCTTAGATGGCCAATCCGCAATTCTTGAGTCTGGACAGGAAGTCCCTTATCAACAAACCAGCGAAAATGGTGGGACCACTGTAGCTTTTAAAAAAGCAGTCCTTAGCTTAAAGGTAACACCGCATATTCAATCAGACAGCCATATTTTATTAAATTTAACCATCAACCAAGACCAAGTAAGCTCTTTAACCGTCAATGGCGTTCCAGCGATCAAAACCCAACAATTACAAACCCAAGTACTGATGAAAAATCAAAGCACGCTGGTCTTGGGAGGACTCTTTGAGGAGAATTCCTCCGAGGATCATCAAAGAGTGCCATTTATTAGCCGAATTCCCATTATTGGCTATTTATTTCATCATCGCGAAACCAATCACGATCGCCGCCAACTACTAATATTGGTAACACCAATCATAGCAAAAACTTAACTCATTTCCCAGCAATTCCCGCTGAAGCGGAAATTGCTTCCTGGTTTTGATGCTGAGCCGCAGCAAAGCTGCATCTCAGCAATGAAGGGGGAGATCGCTGCCGCTCTTCTCCCCCTTGCGAACCCCCATCGGGATAGGAATGTGATTTTTTATGAAACTGCGGGCGTAAGCCCGTAACTTTACGCGATGGGGGTTGCAAGGGGGAGAATCGCGATTCTCCCCCTTGATTCCGAGCAATTGGCTTTGCCAATGCGCAGGATTTAAACCAGGAAGCGATTCCCGCTGCCTTCAGCGGGAACCGCTGCTAATTGCTGTTTCTGTCTACCGGCAAATCTGATAAGATTTTTAATCATTCTTTTCATCGGATACCATCATGGCCAAAGTTATCGCCATCACTAATCAAAAAGGCGGGGTTGGAAAAACCACCACCGCCGTAAATTTGGCTGCCTCTCTAACTGCCACAAAACGCCGAGTCCTCTTGATTGATCTAGATCCCCAAGCCAATGCAACCGTCGGCTGCGGAATCAATAAATTGCAACTTCAACAATCTATGAATGAAGTTTTATTGTCAGAATGTACAGTTCAACAAGCGCTGATTAAAACGCCTTGGCAATTTGATCTCTTGCCTGCCAACGGCGATCTTACGGTGGCGGAAGTAAGAATGTTACGCGATCCCCGAGATGATTATTTAAAAAATATATTAACCGGATTTATTCTACAATATGACTTTATCTTAATTGATTGTCCGCCGACCCTGAGTATGCTTACCGTTAATGCATTGGTTTGTGCACACAGCGTGCTAGTTCCCATACAATGCGAGTATTATGCCTTAGAAGGTCTTACCAGTTTACTCAGCAGTATCGAGCAAATTCGTCTTTCATCTAACCCAAATTTACAAATAGAAGGGCTGTTGCGCACCATGTACGACGGCCGAAATAGTTTGACGATAGAAGTTTCTGATCAACTGCTCGCTCACTTTGGCGATAAGGTCTATCGAACGGTAATTCCTAGAAATGTTCGCCTGGCTGAAGCGCCAAGCCACGGTCTACCCATAATAGCTTATGATAAAAAATCACAAGGAGCGACAGCTTACTTGGCTCTAGCAGGAGAGATTCTCCGCCGCCAAGGACAAATACCTTTACAATTTTCTAACTTAGCTTTGCAAGCTTTACCATAATGACGTACTAAGAGGACAGATATGAAAAAATTAGGTAGGGGTCTCAGTGAATTAGGTTTGAGCGAGTTACTTAAACACACCAACCATGCATCAAGCTCCGCTTCTGCCTCGCAAGAGAAGCTCTCCTATTTACCGATCGAAACAATTGTTCCTGGACAGTATCAACCCAGAACGCATATTGACCCCCAAGCATTAGAAGAGTTAGCAAGCTCGATTCGTATGCAGGGCGTTATACAACCCATCATCGTCCGCTCTCGAGCTAACCAGTATGAAATTATTGCAGGAGAGAGACGTTGGCGTGCAGCGAAATTAGCCCATTTAGATAAAATCCCGGCCATTGTCCGTGAAATTTCTGATCAAACGGCTATTGCTGCTGCTTTAATTGAAAACATTCAAAGACAAGATTTGAATGCTCTCGAAGAGGCACAAAGTTTACAGCGCTTATTGGAGGAATTCCATTTAACCCATCAAGAAGTAGCAGACGCCGTTGGCAAATCAAGATCAACGGTTACCAATTTAATCCGCTTGGTCAATCTACACGCAGAGATTAAACTGTTGTTAAATCAAGGTCTCCTGGAAAAAGGTCACGCTTTGCTACTGGTTCCTTTAGAAGAAAATTTACAAAGAAATATCGCGCAGCAGATTGTCGCCCAGCAATTGAGCGTGCGAGAAACCGAAAAGCTGATTGCGAGTTATCGAAAAAAAACTGGACTTAAACCCACAAGTGGTCTTAAAATGATCAACCAAGAGACCAGGGAAACGCAAATAGCAGATAAATTGAAAGCCAAGGTTTCGATTCAGCAAGATACTGCAGGCAAAGGAAAAATAACTATTTATTTTCATAATGAAACCGAACTTACGGGAATTTTATCCCATATCAATTGAGAGATAGGAATTCCCATTACTGAGGTATAATATGAAAAAATGGCACGAGATGTCTAATTCGATTATCAGGTTGGCTTTGATAACTAGCTTATTTTTATCAGGCTGCGATTCCAAGCATACCTACTTGGGTTTCATCGAAGGTCAATTAACTTATTTATCGGCTCCAGTGGGCGGCAAGTTGCAAAACTTAGCGGTAGTTAGAGGCCAAATGGTTAAAACTGGCGATCAGCTATTTTCTTTAGATCCCCTTCCTGAATCCTCTGACGTCAATGCTGCAAAAGCCAATGTTAAACAATTGGCGGCTACGCTTGAAGATAAAATGAAAGGCGGCAGACCTTCTGAAGTCAGCGCCGTTTCACAACAATTGGCTGCCGCACAAGCCCAAGCCGAGTTTGCGAAAAAAGATTTAGCACGTAAACAGGATTTAGCTAAGAAAGGGGCAGTTGAGCAAAATCAACTGGACGCCGCTAATCAAAACTTTAAAGTTGCAGAAGCCAATCTTAAGCAAATGCAAGCCAATCTAACCACCGCCAATCTCCCTGCACGATCCGAGCAAATCACGGCTTTGCAAGCGCAATTATCCGCTGCGCAAGATAACTTACATCGACAAGAGTGGCTATTACAACAAAAAACAATTTCTGCTCCTGCAAACGCCCAAGTATTTGATACCTATTATCAGGTAGGCGAGGAGGTGCCCGCCAATCAGCCCGTGCTCGCTTTATTAGGGTCAGCGGATATCAAAGTTGTTTTTTACATCGATGAGAGTGCCTTAGCAAAAATCAAAGCCGGTCAAAAAATTACCATAAATTGTGATGGCTGCCGCAAGAACGTTGACGCTACCATTCGTTTTATTTCTCCCTCCGCTGAGTATACACCACCAGTCATCTACAGCCGCAGCGCAAGATCTAAGTTAGTGTATGAGGTCGAAGCGACATTTGATCAAATAGCCGCTCAAAAGAAAGGAGTTTACTTACATCCCGGCCAGCCGGTCGACGTTACTGTAAACCTATGAATAATGCGGATTCCAAACCTTCAAAATGGGTCATTGACGTGCACAACCTGCGAAAGGAATTTTATGGCAAGGCGGTGGTTAATAACGTTTCTTTGCGAGTGAAAAAAGGTGAGATATTTGGATTTCTAGGACCAAACGGCAGTGGCAAAACCACCACTATTCGCATGATTTGTGGGCTAATCATACCCGACGGCGGAGAAGGCACTTGTTTGGGCTATGATATTCGCACACAAGCTAAACTCATTAAGTTACATGTCGGCTACATGACACAAAAATTTAGTTTGTATGGAGATTTGTCGGTAGTAGAAAATTTAGATTTTATTGCCCGCATGTATGACTTACATCCACGCAAAGAAATCGTGCAAGCGAGTATCGATCGGTTGGGAATAGGACGTCTTCGTCAAAGCCAACTGGCTGGCAATCTTTCTGGTGGCTGGAAACAACGTCTGGCTTTGGCCGCTGCTACCATACATAAACCGCAACTTTTATTGTTAGACGAACCAACTGCCGGTGTCGACCCTAAAGCTCGCCGAGAATTTTGGGATGAAATTCATCGATTATCGGCGGAAGGTGTCACGGCATTGGTCAGTACACATTATATGGATGAAGCTGAACGCTGCCATCGCTTAGCCTATATTGCCTATGGCAAATTACTGGTCTATGGCGTTATGGATGATGTGATCGGACACGCCAATTTAACCACTTGGGAAGTCAAAGGGCCTGAACTTTCTATACTAGCGCAAGCGCTAAAACAACGCCCCGGGGTTTTGCAAGTTGCTCCCTTCGGTTTAGTTTTGCATGTTAGCGGAACCGAAGCGCATCAGCTTGAAGAAGCCATTGCTCCTTTTCGTCAACAAGTCGAGTATCAATGGCGGAAAATTCAGCCTAGTCTGGAAGATGTTTTTATTCACTTTATGGGAGAGGCCAAAGACACCTTTGCCTAGTAGATGATATTCATGAATATACCTCAATTGAGCTGGAAACGGCTAAAAGCAGTTATTGTCAAAGAATTTATTCAAATGCGGCGTGATCGACTCACATTTGCGATGATGGTTGGACTACCGATTCTGCAATTAATTTTGTTTGGTTTTGCGATTAATACCAATCCTAAATATTTGCCGACCGCGCTGGTGAACGCTGATCAAAGCCCATTGACTCGTACTTTCATCAGCGGTATTCAAAACACTGAATATTTTCAAATAAAAAATCCAAACGTAACAGAGACCGAGGCGGAAAAGTTGATCGCCCGTGGAAAAGTACAGTTTGTGGTTGAAATACCGCTTAATTTCTCCCGCGACTTAATTCGGGGAAAACGGCCTGACATCCTGGTCATTGCAGACGCCACTGATCCCATCGCTACAGGCAATGCAACCGGCGCATTGGGAAATTTAGCTTTAACGGTATTCAATCGGGAATTAAGCCGGGGACTTAATTATTTGCTGCCCGGACAACCGCCCTTTAATCTGGTTGTTCAACAGCGCTACAATCCTGAAGCTTTAAGCCAGTATAATATTGTCCCCGGTTTAATGGGGGTAGTTTTGACCATGACCATGGTTATGATTACTGGGCTGGCCATCACGCGCGAACGCGAGCGCGGCACCATGGAAAATTTATTGGCTACACCGGTTCGCCCGATAGAGGTTATGGTGGGGAAGATAATTCCCTATATTACCGTGGGCTATATCCAGCAATGTTTAATTATCTTGGCGGGGATATTAATTTTCCATGTACCGCATGAAGGCAGCATTTTATTATTATTAATTGCAACGCTACCGTTTATTTTTGCCAATTTGGCCGTCGGCTTAACCTTCTCCACCATCGCCAAAAACCAATTGCAGGCCGTGCAAATGACTTTTTTCTTTTTCTTACCCTCTATTTTGCTGTCCGGTTTTATGTTTCCTTTTCACGGCATGCCGGTTTGGGCGCAAGCGATTGGCAACTGCTTGCCTTTAACTCATTTTCTTAATATAGTCAGGGGGATCCTATTAAAGGGCAATGGAATCAGTGACTTTATTTCTCAAATTTGGCCACTGTTGTTGTTTATAGGTATCGTAATGACCATTGCGGTGTATCGTTATAAAGAAACAGTGGATTAAAAAATATGTCGTTATACAAACAACCAAAAGGTTTATATTTACTCTGCGCGACTGAACTTTGGGAGCGATTTGGATTTTACACGATACAAGCCATCCTTATCTTATATCTGACCAAGGGTTTAAAATATCCAGACGCCAAGGCTAACCTAATATACGCCAGCTACAGTGCGTTATTATATCTTACTCCGCTTATCGGTGGTTTCATTGCCGACCGCTTCCTTGGTTTTCAACGAGCAATCTTAATTGGTGGGCTTGTTTCCGTAGTCGGATATTTAGTGACTGCTTTTCCGCAGGAAAAAATATTCTTTATCGGTTTAAGTATATTAATTTGCGCCAACGGATTATTTAAACCTAACGTCTCCGCCATCGTTGGCGACTTATATGAGCCCGGCGATCCCAAACGAGACGGCGGCTTCACCCTTTTTTATATGGGAATTAATATCGGCGCCTTAATCCCACCGGTAATTGCTGGCGTTTTGGTGTTGCATTATGGCTGGCACACAGGATTTTTACTAGCGGCGGCTGGTATGATTATTGGTTTTATCACGTTTTTAGTCGGCAAAAAAAATCTGACCCTGACAGGGAAAATGCCGCTAGAAAGCCCAGCCCATCCAACCAGTCGTTATCGCTGGTTGTTTGAAATCGCTTTTTATTTAGGATTTATTATCTTGGTGGCGTTATGCGATCTGGCATTTTCTTATCCAGAAACCACCACTTATTTAGTTGAAATTGCGGGTGTCGTAATTATTCTCCTTGTTTTGTTTTTCATGTTTAAGGAAAAAATTGAAGATCGTAAAAAAATTCTAGCCAGTTTAATCTTAACGATCATTTCAGTAGGCTTCTGGGCTTTATACAACCAAACTTTTACCTCCTTAACTCTATTTGCTGATCGAAACATGCAGCAAAATTTTCTCGGTATTCCCGTCAATGCCTCCACCATGCAATTTTTTAATCCGCTGTTCATCATTGTGATTAGTCCTTTTCTGAGTGGTTTTTGGGTCAGATTAAATCGAAACGGCTTAAATCCTTCCATTCCCTCAAAATTCACCCTGGGAGTTTTATTCGTCAGTTTAGGTTTTTTAATTTTGCCCCTTGGCCTACATTTTTTTCCTAATGCAGGAATGGCCTCACCTTGGTGGTTAGTCATTAGTTATTTATTACAAACCATTGGAGAATTATTATTGTCGCCAGTGGGCTTAGCCATGATTACTTTATTAGTACCAAAATCTATGGTGGGCATGATGATGGGCGTATGGTTTTTCTCTCAAGCGGCAGCTTTTGCATTAGGAGGCGTACTAGCCAATTTAGCAGCTATTCCAGATAATTTAACTAAGATGCAATCTTTAGTGGTTTATGACCATGCGTTTATGATCTTTGGTTTATTATCCTTGGGATTAACACTGATTAGTTTTTTACTGATCCCATTTTTACAGAAATTAATTAAAAACCCCAAATAGCTGGTTTAATTCATAATCAAAGAATTTGTTAAATAATTTAGAAGAAAAATAGGTGTTATTATGTTAGAAGAGAAAAAATTTGAAAACGAAGAAAACATCAGAACCTTTCAATCTCTTTTAAAAAAAGGTATATGCCCCTTAAGCGCACTCTCCATAGCCGAGAGCTTCCCTAATCCCACGCTAGGTGTTGAAAAAGTAAGGGGAAATGTATCGGTAAATTTTATTGATTTTACTAACCCATGGATGACTAAAGAAAGCAAAAGTAATGTCGTAAACATAGCAACATTTGAAGAGTACACTGGAATTTTTGGTATATCGTTGGAAAGACGATGGTCTTTTCAATCGCAGAAAACAAATAAAATTAATATGGATGAAATTACTAAACGGCTGTGCGCTTCGATTGTTGTCGTTTTGAAGGCAGATCAGGATGATTCATTAACCGTTCTATGTAGCCTCGCTGCATCTGAGTTAAAATCATCTTCTCGAAAAGATCTCGTGGTCGGAACAAAAGTTTCTAATGATTTGAATGCTGAAAGCTCCATTACCGAAATAAAAACGTCTCATGTTTTTCCACTCAAAGAGTGGTTAGCTATTTTAGTTCCCGAGCCTCTTATTGAACTTGCCAGCTCTATCTTTAAAGGAAAAATTAAAATTATTTCCGTTCCAATTAAAAAAACAAAATTAAATAAATTGCCGGAAATACTAGCCTATTTACATCTTGAAACGCTGGGCGGCCCTGTCGAAGTTTATGCGCCGCAATATGACACAGCCCTAAATAATTTTATTGAGAAAGAAAAACTTAAAAAATTTTTATTGCATGCGGTACGCTTGAATACAACCTATGATTTCAATTATTGGTATATTGACGATTTGAAAAAAAATCACGGACTAATCACTAGATTACACGGCAAAATAGTGCAACAAAACTCTTCGGGATCAGGGTGGGTTAAATTTCATAAATCTGTGGCGACTACTACTCAACGCGAGCGTTTAAATGAAATTTATCCTTTAACAGTTGCTAAAGAAATTTCAGAGGCCAATCAATTCAATCAACAAAGTTATGAGGAACTACTCAGAGTTAAGCAAAGTCAAACCACTAACGAGAAAAGACAAATTTATGGCAAATTATCTGCTGAAAAAATAGAAATTCTTAAAAACCAAGGCGCTCAGGTCCTTTCTGTACATGGTTATTGGATTTTAGCTTTTCCCAAAAGCCTTACGCCTAAGGTTGAAGAGATTATCAGCAAAAATCCGGAACAGATAAAATTAGAGCAGCTAAAAAAATTAGAAGAGGAAAGAAGTGCTAGGATTCTGCAAGCCGCCATTTGCTCAGCACTCTCTACCACCACGCTTTTTAAGATTGTTAAAAAACAAGAGCAAATTAAAACCTTGCAAAATGAAATTACTGAGTTGAGGCAAAGCCTTTAATTGTAGGAAAAATTAACAATTTTGGACAAAATTTTCTCGATATTGAGCAGGAAATGTCTCTTTTATGAACTGAGAAAATTGTTAACTTGATGTTTTTTCTAGATTAATTAAAAATAGTACATTTTAAAGCATTGCTATGTGTATTTTTTGTACTTATAATCACCGCAGGATTTTGCTACATTATTTGAAGATCACTCAGTTTTAAGGAATGAAATTGAGCCAAGGATCGGACGGATCGGAAATTTTGGCTAAGGACAGCCAAACCAAAAAAGGGTGACTTTTGTCACCCTTTTTCTTTTATGGTTTTTACATACCAAATTATATACCAAAGCCAACTCCAACAGTAACGTTGCTTCGGTAACCGTATCCACCACAGTAAGGCCAGTTATAACAACTGTAACTGCGATAGCGTGGGTAGTAACCATAACCATAGCCTCCATAGCCATAATTCGAATACCCATAATTATATCCATAAGGGTAGTAAGCGGAAGAATAATAGGTAGGCGGAGTATAAACTGCGCAACTGGCCAATGTTCCAGCAACCAGTATAGCGGCTATCCCTTGGCTTATCCTAAGTAATAGTTTTTCGTTTTTCATAACTTGACTCCCTAACTGTTCAATTTTTTTACTATTCTCCACAATTATAGCACATTTTCTGGTATTTTAAGTATCTGAAAAAATGATATATTTTTTTAGGTGGCGGGAAGAGGGGCGAAAATTAGGCTTAAACACTTCGGAATATAGTCAAATCCCAAGTTATTAGGTAAGTTGTCGATAGGAAAGAATGCGGCATCACTGACATCATCTCCAGGCTTTAACTGGCCACCTGAAAATTTTCCGTAAAAAATCGCTAAGTTTACTGGCTTGAAATTATCAAAGCCATTGTAAACTAAATCAAGTAACTCCAGTTTTCCTAACTGTAAACCGGTCTCTTCAAATAATTCTCGTCGAGCCGCTTGTTCCGGTGTTTCATCCCATTCTTGAAAACCGGCAGGCAGGGCCCAGCAGCCTTTTTTGGGCTCCAAAGCGCGTTTTACCAATAAAACCTGCTGATCATGAATCAACAAAACGGCCGAAGCCGGATTTGGATTTTGATAAGCAATCAAGCTGCATTGACTGCAATGTTGACGGCTACGGCCTTCCAAAAAAGATTCCCGCAATAACGAACCGCAAAAGCTGCAATATTTGGACATAAAAACCATTGAACTATTGTACCAAACAACCCTTAAGGAAACATTATCGTCCTGTTAGAGGACCATTATAAAAGATGTAGCCGCAGCTGCTTTAGCTGATAATTGACTCTCTGCATAGCCTTGTTCAGCGCATCCGCCAGCGAGCTTTGCAGCGGGTGTCAGCGGAGGTTTTTGCGCGCGCGCAGCGTAGCCAATTCGGAAACGAGTTCACGAGGGGAAAAGTTCACTTAGCACCGTGGCGCTAACGCAGTATTACACTCGCTATTGATGGCGAAGCGAGCACGGAAAAACCTCCGCTGACGGGCCCCGCTACACCAATCCCGCGAGCAGGCGGATGTCGCTGAATAAGGCGGAGTGGGTTAAGATTTCGAAATCTACACCACACAGCTTAATTAAGCCCTGAATTTAATATCCTTATATGTTGCATATCACCCCCTCTTCAGGATATACTTCCCGCCGATCCGTTTGTTCCCAGCGAGTAAAAATCAATGTATGGCACATCACCTCGTCAACAAGCTTTTCGTTTAGTGGCGTTGCAGATGTTAGTGGTCATTGTTATTGCCACTGGCTGGATGCTTGAAGGATGGTTTGCAGCTACTTCCGCTCTGCTTGGTGGTACGGCGGCAGTGTTACCCAGCCTATATTTTGCTTATCGTTTTTTTGCAACGACTCAAGCTCGAAAAGTAGAACGGATTATCAGGGCCTTTTATTGGGGTGAAGTAACTAAGATATGCCTGAGTGCCTTTTTGGTCATTAGCATAATTAAAGCCTGGCCAAAAATCGAAACATTACCATTTTTTTCAGGATTTATCGGCGCTTACTTAGGTTTTTGGTTATCCCCTTTTATTTTTTAATTTTAGACAGAACAGAATAGGAAATTTTTAATGAGCCAAACAGCCTTAACTGCTGCTGATTATATACAGCATCATTTAACCCACTGGCAACTCAATCTAAAAACCGGCGTCATTGGGCCAGACCATGGCTTTTGGGTATTGAATTTGGATACATTGATCGTTTCTATTTTTCTTGGCGTTTTATTTATGAGCATCTTTTACGCGGTTGCTCGAAAAATTCACGCTGAAATACCTGGCAAATGGCAAAATTTCGTCGAGCTTGCACTAGAATCTATCGACAATACGGTAAAAGAATCTTTCCACGGCAAAAGTGATCTACTCGGGCCTTTAGCACTAACCATTTTTGTCTGGGTTCTGCTGATGAACTGCATGGACCTTTTACCGGTTGATTTGATTCCAAGACTTTTTTCATTGGCAGGAGTTGATCACTTCAAGACGGTGCCAACCGCCGACCCAACGTTAACTTTCGCTTTGTCCATTACCGTATTTGGTTTAATCATGTATTACAATGCCAAAGCCAAAGGCTTTGTTGGATGGGGGAAAGAAGTCCTGTCCCGTCCCTTCGGCTGGTGGATGTTACCCTTTAACCTTGCCTTTCGTTTACTGGAAGATTTAGCAAAACCCTTTACCATGGCTTTGCGTTTATTTGGAAATCTCTTCGCCGGCGAATTGATTTTTATCTTAGTCGCTATAATGCCCTGGTGGGCGCAATGGCTGCCTGGCTCTATCTGGGCAATTTTTCATATTTTGATTATTGTAATTCAAGCTTTTATATTCATGATGCTAACGATTGTATATATTAGCTTGGCGCAGGAAACTCATTAAAATGGATGAGCTTCCTGAATAATTTTTTATTATTAAACCCTGGAGAAAAAAAATGGCTGACGCAAATCAATTTCTAGAAATAGGTCGAGTAATTTCTACCGTTCAAGGCTTATCGGCAATTGCCGCAGCTTTGCTGATTGGACTTTCCGCCCTAGGCACAGCCATTGGCTTTGGAATCCTGGGAGGGAAGTTTTTAGAAGGTGTGGCAAGACAACCTGAATTAACCGGCATGCTGATGGGACGAATGTTTTTAATGGCAGGGTTAGTGGATGCGTTTGCAGTTATTGGTATCGTTATGGGACTTTATTTGATTTTTGCAAAAAATCCATTCCTGGGCGCAGTTATGGAACACTTAAATAAAGTTGTGGGCGCACAATAAATTTTTTTGTCTCTTTCTATAATGAGGTGTAACCGTGGATATTAATTTAACGTTAGTCGGACAAATGATTACGTTCATCATTTTCGTGTGGTTCACCATGAAATTTGTCTGGCCGCCGATTGTAAAAGCCATGCGTGATCGCCAGGAAAAAATCGCTTCCGGTTTAGCTGCGGCAGAACAAGGAGAAAAAGCTTTAGAAAAAGCCCAGCATCAAATCGCTCTGCAGTTACAGGAAACTAAAAACGAAGCTGGGAAAATATTAGATCAAGCGCACCAACGCGGAATGCATATTATCGAAGAGGCCAAAACGCAAGCTCGTCACGAAGCCGAGCGTTTATTGCAACAGGCGGAAGAAGAGATTAAACGGGAATATCTGCACGCACGCACTGAGTTGGCCAAACACTTGGGCGATATGGTGGTCCTTGGCGCCAGTAAAATTTTAGAACGAGAAGTGAACGTCGCCAGTAATGATAGTTTAATTGACGATTTAATGCGGAAACTTTAATGGCTGACAATTTAACCATCGCCAGACCTTACGCAAAAGCTGTTTTTGAACATGCCCTAGCATCTCATGCCCAACTTTATGCTTTAGATGGCTGGGAAAAATTGCTTCAACAATTGTCCTTGGCGGTTAAAAACCCTAGTTTATCGACGCTTCTGGATAATCCAAAAGTATCCGATCAACAGTTTCACGACTTATTGATGGAAGTTCTGCAAAAAAGCTTTCCTGATTTTTTCGCAACCAATCAAAAAACCATCAGCAATTTCTTGAATTTATTAATCCTGGAAAAACGGTTAAATATTTTGCCCCAAATCTCGTTGCGTTATCAAAGTTTGCTTACCGCAGAAAGGCAACTAAAAGAGGTTACAGTGACTAGCGCATTCCCCCTAGATCAAGGGCGTCGCCAAACGCTTACTGAGGCGCTAACCAAGTATCTCAACTCAAAATTAGCTGTAACTTTCCAAGAAGACGCCAGTTTAATTGGTGGCGTCATTGTCCGCAGCGGAAACTGGGTCATGGATAATTCCATCCGTGGCCGCTTACAAGACTTAAAAACTGCGTTGCAAAACAGCTCAGGGTAATTTATATAAATATTGGAGTCGATTATGGCAACCGAACATTTAAAAGCAACTGAAATCAGCGATATTATCAAATCACGAATAGATCAATTTGATTTAGGTCCGCGCGTGCGTACTGAAGGAACCATCGTCAATAACAAAGACGGGATTATACGCGTTTATGGCTTAGATGAAGTCAAATTTGGAGAAATGATTGAGTTTCCTGAACAAACATTTGGCTTAGCATTAAATCTAGAACGTGATTCCGTGGGTGTGGTGGTGCTGGGTGAATCTCAACATCTCCAAGAAGGCATGACCGCAAAATGTACCGGGCAAATTTTACAAGTGCCGGTGGGCGAGGGTTTATTGGGTAGAATCGTCGACAGTTTAGGTAATCCCATCGATGGGAAAGGCCCCATCCAAAATCAAGGAATGTCACCCATTGAAAAAGTTGCTCCCGGCGTTATTCATCGTCAATCCGTAAACCAGCCCATGCAAACCGGCTTAAAATCTATTGACGCCATGGTTCCGGTCGGCCGCGGTCAACGCGAACTTATTATTGGCGACCGTCAAACCGGTAAAACCGCCATCGCGATTGACGCCATCATTAATCAAAAAAATACCGGCGTGAAATGTATTTATGTCGCCATCGGACAAAAAGCTTCCTCCATTGCCAATGTGGTGCGCAAACTGGAAGAACATGGTGCGATGGCTCACACTATTATTGTTGCCGCCGGCGCTGCTGAGTCAGCCGCTATGCAATACATTGCGCCTTACTCAGGTTGCTCAATGGGCGAATATTTCCGTGATAAAGGCGAAGATGCTTTAATTATCTATGACGATTTAACTAAACAAGCTTGGGCCTATCGGCAAGTTTCTTTATTGTTAAGAAGACCGCCTGGTCGAGAAGCCTACCCCGGTGACGTGTTTTATTTACATTCTCGTTTATTAGAGAGAGCGGCACGAGTTAGCGCCGCCTACGTTGAGCAGATGACTGGTGGCAAAGTGAAAGGCAAAACCGGTTCTCTCACCGCGCTACCCATTATTGAAACCCAAGCCGGTGACGTATCTGCCTTCGTGCCTACCAACGTTATTTCGATCACAGACGGACAAATCTTCTTGGATGTTAATTTATTTAACGCGGGTATCCGGCCCGCCATTAACTCAGGACTATCCGTTTCTCGAGTAGGGGGAGCCGCGCAAACCCATATCATTAAAAAAATCGCGGGTAATTTGCGTTTATCCTTAGCTCAATTTAGAGATTTGGAAGCTTTTGCACAATTTGCCTCCGACTTGGATGAAACCACGCGTAAACAGCTGGAACGTGGTCAACGTTTAATGGAAGTTTTAAAACAAAAACAATATTCACCATTAAGCGTGGCGGAAATTGCCTTTAGCTGGTTTGCGGCTGAAAAAGGTTATCTGGACGATGTTGAATTGAAAAAAGTACGCAGCTTTAATGAATCCTTGCTCAGTTACCTGCGGGATCAATATCAAGATTTATTGGATGAAATCAATGCCAAGCCAGAACTGAATGAACAGAACAATGTCAAAATGCGTGCGGCAATTGAACAATTTAAGAAAACACAGGCCTATTAATTATGCCACAAGCAAGAGAAATTCGCGGACAAATCAATAGCGTAAAGAATACGGCAAAAATTACTCACGCCATGGAGTTAGTGGCTGTTAGTAAAATGCGCCGCGCTCAAGAGCGCATGCGCACTTCTCGTCCTTACGCCGGCGAAATCCGCCGCGTTATCCGTCACGTGGCAGGCAGTAGTAGCGAATACAAACATCCTTATCTTCAAGCGCGCAAGGTTGAAAACATTGGCTACATTGTTGTCACTAGTGATCGTGGATTGTGTGGCGGTCTCAATATCAATTTGTTCAGGAGCTTGCTTAAATTCATGGAGTCCCAGGAACAAAAAGGGATTAGTCCTCATTTATGCTTAATTGGACGTAAGGGTAAATTGTTTTTTAAACGGCATGCCGGCTCAATATTAGGGGTGGCTGAACATTTGGGTGATCATCCCGCTATTCAAGATCTCATCGGTGTGGTCAGAGTCATGCTGGATCAATATGATCAGGGAAAAATTGATGCGGTCTACATCGCTTATAATGAATTCGTCAACACGATGACCCAAAAACCAATCATACGGCAATTGTTACCCTTAACTATCGACAGCTTCGATGACGCAGACACTGAAAAACAAACTGGTCACTGGGACTACATTTATGAACCCGACTCCGCCAAAGAAATTTTGGATAAACTATTGGTGCGTTACATTGAATCTCAAGTTTATCAAGCCGTAATTGAAAACTTGGCAAGTTTTCAATCTGCACAAATGGTGGCCATGAAAAGCGCGACAGACAATGCCGCGGAATTAGTCAAAGAATTACAAACCATTTATAACAAAGTTCGGCAAGCGGGTATCACCCGTGAAATCGCAGAAATAGTTGGCGGCGCTGCCGCCGTTGAATAGAGGAAATAAGATGAGTACCCCAACAAGTAAAACCAACCCCGGCGAAGTGGTTGAAATCATTGGCGCTATTGTAGACGTTCAATTTGATCCCCATTCGATGCCTAGAATTTACGATGCTTTACGCATTCCTTCTGTAAATTTAGTTTTGGAAGTTCAACAAATTCTGGGCGACCACACGGTCCGCACCATTGCCATGGGAACAACTGAAGGGCTGCAACGTGGCGTACCCGTGTTAAACACAGGAAAGCCAATCACAGTTCCCGTTGGCGAAAAAACATTAGGCAGGATTATGAACGTTCTGGGTGAGCCCATCGATGAGGCAGGCCCGATCGACACCGACCAATTATGGTCTATTCATCGCAAACCACCCAGCTTCGTTGAGCAGGCTGGCAGCACAGAATTACTCGAAACCGGCGTTAAGGTCATTGACTTGCTCTGTCCTTTTGCCAAAGGTGGAAAAGTAGGATTATTTGGCGGCGCTGGAGTCGGCAAAACGGTAAACATGATGGAGCTGATCCGTAATATCGCCATTGAACACAGTGGTTACTCGGTATTCGCTGGAGTCGGCGAAAGAACCCGAGAAGGAAACGACTTCTATCATGAAATGAAAGAATCAAAAGTACTCGACAAAGTATCTCTGGTTTACGGTCAGATGAATGAGCCTCCAGGCAACCGTTTACGTGTTGCATTAACCGGATTGACCATCGCTGAAAACTTCCGTGATGAAGGTCGAGATGTGCTGTTATTTATCGATAATATATATCGTTATACCTTAGCCGGTGTTGAAGTTTCAGCCTTGTTGGGACGTATGCCTTCCGCCGTGGGCTATCAACCCACGCTCGCAGAAGAAATGGGTCAATTACAGGAAAGAATCACTTCAACCAAAACAGGTTCTATTACTTCTATTCAAGCCGTCTATGTACCAGCTGATGACTTAACCGATCCGTCGCCTGCTACTACCTTTGCGCATTTGGATGCAACAGTTGTGTTATCACGACAAATTGCTGAACGTGGTATTTATCCTGCCATCGATCCTTTAGACTCAACCAGCCGTCAGTTGGATCCTTTAGTGATTGGTGAAGAACATTATGCCGTTGCCCGGGGCGTTCAAGAAACACTGCAGCGCAATAAAGAATTAAAAGATATTATCGCTATTCTCGGCATGGACGAACTTTCGGAAGATGATAAATTAATTGTGCGTCGCGCGCGAAGAATTGAACGATTTTTATCACAACCCTTTTTCGTAGCCGAAGTTTTCACTGGCCAAGCCGGTAAATATGTGCCGCTTCGCGAAACCATTCGTGGATTTAAAGCGATTATTAACGGTGAATATGATCATTTACCTGAACAAGCTTTTAGTATGGTAGGCTCCATAGACGAAGCGGTTGAGAAAGCCAAAGACTTATAATTGACGAGACGCTTATGGCAACAAAAACTATGCAATTAGACATTGTCAGTGCGGAAAAAGCCTTATTCCACGGCGAAGTTAAGTTTTTATCCGTCACCGGCAGCGTTGGTGAATTGGGCATCCATCCCGGACACACTGCTTTATTAACTGCTTTAAAACCGGGACAAATTAGTGCGCAATTGCCCAACGGAGAAGAAGAATTTTTTTATATTTCCGGCGGCATGTTAGAAGTACAACCCAATACCGTAACCATTTTAGCCGACACGGCTGTGCGTGCCTCTGATTTAGATGAAGCCGCTGCCCAAGCTGCTGTCGCTCAAGCTGAAAAAACGATCAGCGAACGTAAAGCCGGGGTTGAATATTCAACGGCGCTCACTGAACTGGCCGAGGCAGCAGCCCAGTTACGCACCATACAAGCCATGCGTAAGCGTTTAAAACACTCAGGAAACTAGAATGAGTCTTCAAATCATTGTCTTGGCCGCAGGAAAAGGGCAACGCATGTTTTCTGATACCCCAAAAGTCCTGCATTCCTTGGGGGGCAAACCTTTAATCGAACATGTGTTAGAAACAGCGCAACACTTAAATCCTCAAAGCATTCATGTTGTTCACAGCAATGGTGTGGTCGATTTTCCCAACCTTTTTCCCAACTATGCCGTAAATTGGGTGGAACAAAAAGAATTATTGGGAACTGGTCATGCTGTTTTACAGGCTTTACCCTATTGCCACGAAGATGACACTATATTGGTGCTGTATGGCGATGTGCCTTTAATCACGCAGAAATCTTTGCAACGGTTATTAGAAAAAACTCCGCCGGCCGGGTTGGGCTTGATGGTGGCTAATGTGGCTGATCCCAGCGGATTTGGGCGAATTATTCGAAACTCAACAGGGCAGGTGACTGCTATCGTTGAACACCGTGACGCCACACCAGAACAATTGGCAATTTGTGAAGTTAATACTGGGATAATTACCACCAAGGCTAGTCATTTAAAAAAATGGTTACCCCAATTAAAAAATTCCAATCAACAACGTGAATATTATTTAACAGATATATTCGAGTTGGCGGCTAAATCAGGCATAGTCATCGAAACCGCGCAAGCTTTTTCTCGTGAAGAAACCATGGGTGTCAATGACCGGGTAGAGTTAGCCTATTTAGAACGCAGTTATCAATTTCAGCAAGCAAAATCTTTGATGCAATCCGGTGTGACAATTGCTGATCCCCATCGTTTAGATATTCGTGGCAAAGTTAGCATCGCGCAAGACGTTTTTTTAGATATTAATGTGGTTTTGGAAGGACACGTATTGATTGGCAAAAACTGCCGGATTGGCTCCAACGTTGTATTAAAGAATGTAGAGATTGGTGAAAACGTTGAGATTTTGGCCAATTGTGTGATTGAAGGCGCTGTGATTGACCATCATTGTCACATCGGTCCGTTCGCTCGAATTCGCCCCGATACGGTTATTGAACCTGGGGTCAAGATTGGCAATTTTATTGAAGTGAAGAAAGCTTTTATCGGTAAAGAGAGCAAAGCCCACCATTTTGGTTATTTGGGCGATGCAATTATCGGCAGCCACGTTAACATTGGCGCGGGCACAATCACTTGTAATTATGACGGTAAAAATAAATATCAAACCGAAATTGCAGAAGGCGCCTTTGTTGGTGCGCATAGCACTTTAGTTGCACCGTTAATAATCGGTAAAGACGCCACCATCGGCGCAGGTTCTGTCATCACTCGTGACGCACCCGAAGACGCCTTAACCGTCGCGCGCGCACGTCAAACCACCGTCAAAGGTTGGAAACGCAACGCCAAAAAAACCTCCGCTAAAACTTCCTGAGTATCTTGATTTTTTATTTATATATTCTCGAATGTGAAAATGGTCACTATTACACGGGTTATACCACTGATTTAAAGCGGCGATATTTGGAACATCAGCGCGGAACAGCAGCTTGTAAATATACGCGCAGTTTTCCACCGGTAAAAATTGCAGCTTCATGGACTGTGGACAACCTTTCATTGGTGCTACGTTTGGAAGCAAAGGTAAAACGCTTATCTCGAAAAGCCAAAATAAATTTGATTAGCAGCCCAGAACAATTAATTCATGAATTTTTTCCGTAAAATTGAATAGTTATTCCGAAAATTTTGAAAAATCAAAAGCTACTTTATTAGAACACCATTTTGGCAAATTTGTTGATGCGTTCGACACACTCGATAATGCAGCCAACTATGCCGTGTCGGGAAATCCATACCTGCCAGTATCGACCGCAGTCACGGTAAATCAATTATATCCGGTAAGCGGGGAAATGGGAGCAACTAAAATTTTTTTAAAGTTCAATAGTTATGCAGAAATTTTGAAAAATTAAATCGATTGAGGTATAATGACCTGGCAAACAAATTGGAAATAAGGATTCTATTTATGTGCTCTCAAATCACACAAAAACAAATAGATGTCATTTTCATTGCAGATCCTAGAATTTTGCTTATCCCCATTACTGATAATCATGAACCCCTGATTGATTTGAAACATAAAAAAGGCATTTTATTCGGCCCTTCTCCGGAAATCCCCAACAACCAGGAATACACCCACTTACGCCAGTCTGTCTATATAAAATTAAAACAAGCTCAGGCGTTATTACCCAAAAAGTTACAACTTTGTTTGTATGAGGGTTATAGAAGCTTGCGGCTCCAAAAAATGCTTTTCGACAATCGATATGCAAAAGTAAAAAAACAGTATCCCAATTGGTCTTCAGAGAAACTGTTTAATGAGACAACCAGACTGGTTTCACCGGTCGTTAATCTAGATGGATCCACCAATATTCCGCCTCATTCTACCGGTGGAGCATTTGATGTGTATTTGGTTAATGAGAATGGAGAGTATATCGACATGGGTATTCATCCAAAAGATTGGATGGAGGATACCGACGGATCCCTTTCTGTAACAACCTCCGATATTATTTCCCAACAAGCACAACAAAACCGAAAAATCATGAGTGAGGTTTTATCAACGGTTGGATTCGTCAATTACCCAACCGAATTTTGGCACTGGTCTTATGGTGATCGCTATTGGGCCTATCATAAAAAACAGTCGACTGCTATTTATGGAACAGTTTGATGATCGCCATAAATATTAAATATTAAAATAATTATTTTTCGCAAAAAATCCTATCCTGATGAGGGATCTGCACTTGCATTATGAACTTCAAGTTTGATAGATTGCGGAAGACTCAGTGACCCATATGGATAACTATGATTTTTGATAAAGAAAATCGTCATTATACCCTTAACGGTATTTTGTTTGTGGTTTTGTTCGCTTTTGCCGCCATGTATATCGGGGAAATGCCCTGGCTGCATAAAATCGGTTTAGGCCCGTTGGTCATCGCTATGGTCTTTGGGATTATTTACAGTAATACCTTACAACGAAGGTTGCCACTCGACTGGATGCCTGGCATTGAGTTTGTATCGCGCAAAGTTTTACGTGTCGCCATCGTTTTTTATGGATTCCGCATTACCTTCCAAGAAGTTAAATTTGTCGGCATTGATGCTTTTTTAATTGATTGCATTGTAGTCGTTTTTACTTTGTTACTGGGATACATCGTCGGAGTGCGATTTTTAAAACTTGATAAAAAAGTGGCATTGCTGATCAGCGCAGGCGCGGCTATTTGTGGAGTTGCGGCTATTTTAGCTGTTGAGGAAGTCATCAAAAGCGACAAAAACCAAACAACGGCTGCCATTGGTACAGTTATATTGTTCAGCACCATTTCAATGTTTTTTTATCCTTTCTTACAACATCTGGGTCTACTCGGATTTACTCAAACTGAATACGGGCTGTTTGTTGGCGCCACGGTACATGAATTAGGGCAAGCACTGGTGGCAGGCGTACATTTGGGTCCAAAGGCAGGAAACATTGCTCTAATTGTTAAAATGACGCGTATACTTATGCTGGCCCCGGTTTTAATCATTATTTCTACCTTGAAAGTTCGTGGCAGACAAAAAAGTGAAAATATAAAAACTTTGGTGCCCTGGTTTGCGGTTTTTTTCGTTGTGGTGGTTGGATTTAATTCGTTGGATTTGCTGCCGGAAAAAATGGTTGAACTCATCAATCATTTCGATACCTTTTTACTCACTATGGTGATGGTCGCTGTAGGCATTGAAGCTAATTTAAAGAAAATACAAGAAATCGGTTTAAAAGCTCTCTATTTAGGTACCGGGCTATTTGTTTGGCTGATGGTCAGCGTTTACTTATTGGTTTATTTCTCACCGATTGACTAACTCAACTCAGTGCAAATACACTGGTGATCTCTGCTTGCGTTTCCTGAAGACCAGGAGGCAAAAGATCAATTTTTTTAGCAATATCTATAATTTTTTCTAACTGACCATTCTGTGTGGCTTCAACTTCTAATGGGGTAAGGTCCGGCTTCTCGCCATATTTAAAATATCTATAGAGTTTTTCAACCACAGCTTTTTTGACTGGTTTCTGTCGAGCGGCAGAGAGTTTTGCAAAAAATCCACAAAAACTATTATTGGTAGTTAAACCAGATTTTACTTCTGCTTGTATATTTTCTCGATAGTTTAAAAACTTTCTTATAAAATCAATTTTTTCTGATTTATGTTCTATTTTATTTACGAGATTTCTTTTTTCTGCCTCAACTAAACTTTTCAAACTGTGAAAAGAATTTTGATAATTTTTTATAAGCTCAGAATTATTTTCTAAACAATCTGTTTGAATCAATTGGTCAAATAAATTATCAAAATGTGCTTTTCTGCATAAGAGTTCACTTTTTAAATTTTTTAAATAATCCCGATTATCCCCATCTACATTTATTAACAGCTCTATTTCTTCGAGGAATGTTTGTAGATTTTTTACCAGTTTTTGCCCATGGAGAAATAATTTCACCATTTTCTTCCCAGGAAATTCAGCTTCTAAAAGAGTGTCAAAAAATCGAATAAAATCGGTACTATCAAATCTTACTTTACCACTCTTCGTTAAAAGCTGACTGAAACTTTCCTTTAATATTAAAACTAAATTCTTAGCTTCTACTATTTCTTGTTCTTCTTTATTGCCAAATCTTTTAAGCCAGCTCTCACAAAGTTCTAAAAGCGTTATAGCTAGCGAAGACACATCATCTTTATCAGAAAATTTAACACTAGAACCTCCAGTTGTTATTGCTTTTGATAACTCCGGTGAAAGATATTCTGGAGTGTATTCCATTAGCAAAATATCAATAACGCTCGTTAAAGAGTAGGACTCCTCCGCACTGCCATAATCACAAACTTTCGAAAAGTAAAAATTTCCTTGTTTAAAATAAAGAATATTCGGCGGTTTAACATCTTTATGCAGATAATTAGATCTATGCGTGTCCTGAAGACCTAAGGCCGCCGTATAGCAAAGCAGAAACATATTAAAAAATTCTTTTGGCGGTCCCTCTTTTGAATTGATAAGTTCATGTAAACTTCCAGTCGCTCGCTCACTATTAAAGGACTGTTTCTGTTTCTCGTCCTCATTATCCTCGAATTCAGCGGCGGGCTCTAATTGAAGAACATGATTTGAATTAATATTTTGAGATATTTTGCTTTCTTTAACTACATCTTTGGTTTTATCGGGATTTTCTTCATCATTAATCACGGTGGCGTTGGTGTAATCCAGCCATTGGCCATTGATAAAACGTAAACTGTCTGTAACGGTTTTATAAGTGCCTATTCTTGGAGTTTCTTTTAACATGACATCCAGAGCCCAACCTTTTTCGGTATGGGTAATCTCAATGTCATAAGGTAAAAGTGAGTCGCTTTCTGGAATACGTAGCGATTCGCCTATGCTTAGGCCAGCCAATATATCTTGTTTATCTCGGATATATTTTAAGATATTTTTCTTATACTCTTGACTATTATTATCTTCTTTTTTTTCATCTACAACTAAAGAAACCCCAAAATCCTGTAAAAACCTAATAAATGAATTATCTTCTTTGCCGATGAATTCATCTCGGATCTTTTCTAGCCCATCTGCAATTTTCTTACATCGAATTTTTAGCCAGACTAAGTCTATTGTCTCTATTTCAACTTCAGTGATTCCTTCTACCCATACCTCAATTTTATTAACCGCTTGGTGTAAAGGACTTTTGGCTTCAATTAACTGCTTAAGTTCATCAATTTTTTTTCTTGCAAAAAGGCAACAGCCATCTCTAATTAGTCTTTTTTCTTCAACTTCAATAGTCTGTTCTATTCTTTTATCAATAGTGTCGAAAATACCTCGAACAAGCTGTTTTTCCGCGCCATCAGTTTTACCCTGCAAATCTGGAAAATGAATAAAATTCTTCTGGTGTTTTTCATCTAAATACTTAAAATGGCTATTTTTCTCATCGTCGACCAGAATTGAAGCTAGCACCCCTCGCTCTTTATGCCACTCTTCTCTTTCAGCAGCCGCCATCACTGCGCCTTTAGAAGCAACTGTCGCAAAATGAAAAGGAGGAATTTCTTTTATGTCGTGATAATTTTCTTTCTCCCCCTTGAGATAGATGCCTCCGTGATCAATTTCATATTCCTCAGAGAACGAATCCATTTCCCAAAAATTTTTTTCTTTTAATCTGCAATGACTTTGGCTCAGTAATGTAGCATCATGCACCGCTTTAAAATGTTCTCGTTTCTCTACATTTTTATTGTCTCGAAAAAAATCTTGTACAGAGTCTTTTGTGTTAAATTGATTAAGTACAGTTAATAATTTAGAATCTCTTTTCAAATAAATAGCGCTAGCCGAAGAATTGGTAGCATACAATTTAGGGGGATTTGTTTTGGTCCAAATGTAACTATTGGGTGGGAGTGGTTGTTCATCAATAGAATTCCTGATATAAATTTCCGAAAAATGGTGACCAAAACTACATCGTTCAGTCGTTTCTCCAGTCTTATTATCAATGTTCCTGAGCCCAAGTTGTTGACTGATTAGTATAGAATCTTCGCTTATTTTCGCCCTTCTGGTTAGAACTCGAAACTGGATATTAACCTTACCTTTATATTTTTCGCGCAACTTCCTCATTCCGCTCTGCCAAATGAGAAAATTACCATGATATCTATCTTGATCTTTGTGTCTTAAGGTTCCATCAATATCTAAATGGATAAATACAACCGGAAGGTTATTTTCGCTGGCCTCTATTCGTCTACTCATTATTTTTTATCTTTTATCGTTTATCGTTTATCGTTTTAAGTTTTTTTACCCTTCTTATTATCTCTCAATAAAATTAAGACAAAATTAAAACACGATTTAAGAATTTCTTAAGCAAAAGCTAAGATTTATTTAATTTATACCGGTTAATCTGATATCAAATGAACAAAAAGGAAAAAAATATGACTTCAACAAATAGAATGAGTAACTTTAAACGTATGGTTGAATTATTGGCTCAAGGCGGGAAATTGTTAACCACTGAGGGTAAATTGATGGCAATGGCGATCGATCCTGCCAAAGAGTTTATAGCCCAAAGCCAAAAGTCAATTAATACAAAAGTGAGGTTGGTTTTAAAGCCCTCGAAAAGATACACACCGCATTAAGAATGTTATACGTCGATATTCTCGGCGCTTAAGGCGTTTGCTTCGATAAAGGCGCGTCTGGGCTCAACTTGATCGCCCATTAGTGTGGTGAAGATTTCATCTGCCCCAACCGCGTCTTCGATATTGACTTTGAGTAACCGTCGGAACTGCGGGTCCATGGTGGTATCCCACAACTGATCAGGGTTCATTTCTCCCAACCCTTTGTAACGAGAGATTACCAGCCCTTTTTTACCTTCTTCCAGCAGCCATTGATAGACTTGATGAAATTGGGTGACTGCTAGACGTTTTTCTCCGCGGCTAACATAAGCGTCTGGCTCTAACAAGCCCCTAATGCCAAGGCGGGCGTCCAGAATATTTTTATAATCATTGGAATTAAATAATTCTGCCTTTAAAACAATCTCTTTACTAAAACCATGGTTTTTGACGGTTATTTTAGGAAGATAGAGTTTTTGAATATCATCGGTTTTAAGATCTGCTTCATAATAAATGCCTGGTTCTTTCGCCAGCCCGACAATATATTTTTGCAAATCCGTTATCCATTGCAACATGAAATTTGGGTCACGCAATTGGGAGAATCCTAGGGGCGGCAACACGAGAAAAGCTTCCAGAACCATTCTTGGGTAAATTCTAGATAATCTGGCGATACTTTGTAAGGCCCGGCGATAATTTAAAACCAAAGTTTCTAAAGCGAGGCCAGGAATGGCTGGCGCTTCTGCATTAGGGTGCAACTCGGCACTTTCCAAGGCTAGCTGCAGTAGGTAATTATTCAACGATTCTTCATCTTTGACGTAGGTTTCCTGTTTTCCTCTTTTTACTTTAAAGAGAGGCGGTTGAGCGATGTAAATATGTCCTCGATCAATCAATTCAGGCATTTGGCGATAGAAAAAAGTGAGCAGCAAGGTGCGAATATGCGATCCATCAACGTCGGCGTCGGTCATGATAATAATCCGATGATATCGCAGTTTATCGGGATTGTATTCTTCTCGGCCAATGCCACAACCCAGAGCGGTGATGAGTGTGCCGACTTCAATGGAAGCAATCATTTTATCAAAGCGTGCTTTCTCCACGTTCAATATCTTGCCTTTGAGCGGTAAAATAGCTTGGATGCGTCGGTCTCGCGCCTGTTTGGCGGACCCACCTGCCGAATCGCCTTCTACTAGGAATATTTCACATAAGGCTGGATCTTTTTCCTGACAATCAGCCAACTTCCCAGGAAGCCCGGCAATATCCAAAACGTTTTTGCGGCGGGTCATATCTCGAGCTTTCCGAGCCGCTTCGCGCGCACGTGCAGCGTCGATCATTTTCATCACGATCGCTTTTGCCTGAGATGGATTTTCTAATAAAAATTCGTGTAACTTATTCGCGACACATGACTCAACAGCAGGTTTAACTTCGGAAGAAACCAGTTTATCTTTGGTTTGTGAAGAGAATTTCGGATCGGGAACTTTAACGGATAATACAGCGGTTAATCCCTCGCGGGCGTCATCACCGATGGTGTCTACCTTTGCCTTTTTGGCGAAACCTTCTTTTTCAATGTAACCGTTCAAGGTACGAGTTAAAGCCCCGCGCAACCCGGCTAAATGGGTGCCACCATCTTTTTGTGGAATATTGTTGGTAAAACAAAGCATGGTTTCCTGAAAACCATCGTTCCATTGAATCGCCAGCTCAACCACGATGTCATCTTTTTCTTGAATAAAATAAAACACCTCCGGATGAATTGGCGTTTTATTGCGATTTAAATGTTGAACAAAGGCTTTTATTCCCCCTTCATACTGGAATATATCCTTTTTCCCCGTTGCCTCTTCAACCAACTCAATGGTCACGCCAGAATTAAGAAAAGAAAGTTCCCGCAGGCGTTTTACGAGTATTTCATAATGAAATTCGATGTTGGTGAATATCTGTGAGCTGGGTTTGAATCTAACTTCTGTGCCTGTCTCCAGGCTTTCTCCAGCGACAGCCAGCGGTGCTTCTGGGACACCCATTTTATAGTGTTGATAAAATACGTTTCCGTGTTGATAAATAGTTAAGTATAAATCTTCTGACAAGGCGTTAACGACTGAAACGCCTACGCCGTGGAGCCCACCAGATACTTTATAAGACTTTTTATCAAATTTTCCGCCCGCATGCAGGATGGTCATGATCACTTCGGCCGCTGAACAACCTTCCTCTTCATGAATATCGGTTGGAATGCCGCGGCCATTATCGCGAACGGATACAGTGTTATCTTGGTGAAGAATGACCGTAATTTTTGTGCAATAACCAGCTAAAGCTTCATCGATGGCGTTATCAACAACTTCAAAAACCATATGGTGAAGACCAGAACCATCATCCGTATCGCCGATATACATCCCAGGACGTTTACGAACAGCGTCAAGTCCTTTAAGTACTTGAATACTTGTAGAATCATAAGCGTCTGATTGAGGCGAAACAGGTTTTTCCATAGAAAAGTATTTTATCACAGCTTAAGTATAAAAGCAGCTTAAAGCAGCATTTTATTATATCCTCGCATCGGGAAAAGATTTTTATAAAAATCATATTTTGAAGGGTGGTTTATTCTTGCCATTCAATGAATTATAATTCGCTAACAATCGCTGTTATTATCCAAAAATAGGCCTCTCCTTCATGTCCACTGTCCCTGATATTTTTATTAAAAATCTCTCTTTGAGTTACCATCACAAAAATTTATTCGAACAATTTTCAATATTTTTTCCAGCAGGACGTTGGACCGGTTTGCTGGGGACGAGCGGCGTCGGGAAAAGCACTATTTTGCGTTTGTTGGCCGGGCTTCCTGCTGGTACAGATCAAAAATTACCATCTACCGCCATCTTTACTTCCGACCATATTTCTCTGGAGAGTCGAGTGGCCTATATGAGCCAACATGATTCTCTCATGCCTTGGTTATCGGTTTTAGACAACGTCTTATTGGGGTATCGGCTTCGAGGTCAAACCATCGATTCCATTCAAAAGCAAAAAGCGATTCATCTTTTAGAACAGTGCGGACTCGAACACGTGGAGCATTTGTTTCCCGAACAATTATCTGGTGGCATGAAACAAAGAGTAGCCTTAGTCAGAACATTATTAGAAGAGCGGCCTATCATTCTTATGGATGAGCCTTTCGCCGCGGTAGATATGATAACCCGATTAAAACTCCAAGATTTATCTGCCCAATTATTAAAGGAAAAAACGGTGGTGATCGTCACGCATGATCCTCTGGAGGCGTTGAGATTATGTGATCAAATTTACGTTTTACACGGCCAACCTGCCACTTCAAGCGAGCCCATTTATCCACAAGGAATCATTCCTCGTAATTTACAAGACCCCGAACTCTTAAAGCTCCAAGGACATTTGTTATTTTTACTGTCGACAAAAAATTAAGTATGAAAAAAAGCATCAAACCATTTCGAATTTTTATTATTGCTGCGGCAATTATTTTCGTCTGGCAACTGATGGTTTGGGCGCTGCAAATTCCAAAATTTATTTTGCCCGCCCCCCAACAAGTGATTATCAGTTTAGTGACTAACTGGAAACTGATAGCCAACAATTTTTTGCCAACCTTAATTGAAATTTTACTTGGTTTTTTGGTGGGTTCACTCGCAGGTTTTTTAGCGGCGCTATGGATAATTTATTTTCGTTTAGCAAGATTATGGTTTTTGCCGGTTTTAATTATCAGTCAGGCTCTACCTGTATTCGCCATCGCTCCACTTTTGGTGATTTGGTTTGGATACGGCATTGTATCTAAAGCCATCGTTAGTGCTTTGATGTTATTTTTTCCGGTAACCAGTTCTTTTTACGACGGTTTACGAAACACCCCAAAAGAATGGCTAAATCTCTGTAAAGTGATGGGCGCCTCTCCGTGGCGAGTCCTTTATAGAATAAAAATACCTGCTGCGCTTCCTTCTTTGGGTACCGGACTACGGGTGGCGGCGAGTTTTGCGCCAATGGGAGCGGTTATTGGGGAATGGGTGGGTTCCAGCCAAGGACTGGGGTTTTTGATGATTAATGCTAATGCGCGGTTACAAGTTGATTTGATGTTTGCTGTATTGTTAGTTTTAATCGCATTGAGCTTGGTTCTTTATTTTTCAATTGATCAAATATTAAAGCATGTCATTTTTTGGCGCAACACAAACTACTAGACAAATTTTGATCACCTCTATATTTGCAAACTTACTTTATAAAGATTAATACTCTGCCCAGAGGCAAAACCAATGAGCAAATTGCCTTGAGCTACTGGTTGCTTATCCCCGCGATGGGGTTCCTAAGGGGAGAATCGTAATTCTCCCCTTCATTGCAAGCCTCAGCTTTGCTGAGGCGTAGCATATAAACCAGGAAGCAATTCTCGCTGTACTTCAGCGGGAATTGCTGGCAAAATTACATTTTTGTGAGGGTTAAATGAATAAGAAAAATAAAATATTTCATATTCTAAGAATTTTGCTTAGCTTTATTTTTATATTCTCACTTTCTGCTTTAGGGGATGGCTCTGCTCAAAAACCGCTAATCATTATATTAGATTGGTTTGTTAATCCTGACCACGCTCCCTTATTGGTTGCTCAAGCAAAAGGCTATTTCAAACAACAAGGACTACAGATCAAATTAATTTCTCCGGCAGATCCTAATGATGGGCCCAAACTCGTTGCCGCCAAAAAAGCAGACATTGCTTTAACTTACCAGCCGCAATTACTGTTACAAATTAATGAAGGATTACCCTTAATGCGGTTTGCAACTTTGGTTGACTCGCCTTTAAGCTGCCTAGTTACCTTAAAAAACAATCACATAGATGAAATTCAAAATTTAAAAGGGAAAAAGGTGGGTTACAGTGCAGGAGCAATCGATCAGGTCATGATGCAGTCGATGCTACAAGCTCACGGTTTACAAATGAAAAATATCCAATTTATTAATATTCGTTATGACTTGGTGCAAGCGTTGTTGTCTAACCGGGTCGATGCTTTTACCGGAGGCATGAGAAATGTTGAGCCTATCCAATTAGAACAAAATGGTCAAACCCCAAAATTATTTTTTCCTGAAGATAATGGCTTCCCGGCTTATGAGGAGCTTGTTTTTGTTACGCATCGTGACGCAATTAGCGATCCACGGCTTGGAAAATTCATCATCGCTCTGAAGCAAGGAATTGATTTTTTGATAGAAAATCCACAACAGTCTTGGGATTTAGTGGTTAAGGCCCATCCGGAAATCAACAATTCAGTAAATAAAGCATCGTGGTTTCAAACCATTCATTACTTCACTCAAAATCCTGGCAAGCTCGATGAAAAGCGTTATCAACAATTGGCAAATTTCATGTTCGAAAAAGGCCTAATCAATAAACGGCCCGAAACCTCCAGTTATGCGGTTCAATTAGCTCAGCCCTGACATTGTCGTCACGCAGTTTTAAGTTTAATCAATTAAAATCAAGCTATTATGTTTAAATTTCGCAGATGGCGTGCGGTGTAGATTTCGAAAATTTAAACCCACTCCGCCTTATTCAGCGACATCCGCCTGCTCGCTGCGGCAATAAAGGCTGGCCAATGCTTTGTTAGCACCATTGTGCAAAGTGAACTTTAATTACGATGAACTTCCTTCGGAATTACCTCCGCTGCGCGCGAAAACATCTCCACTGACACCCGTTGCAAAGCTCGCTGGCGGATGCGCTGAATAAGGCTATGCAGAGGGTTCACCTAATCCCAGTAATCGGTTTTGCTAGATCTTATTTGAATTTATTTAATTGGCACTAATTCTAATTGCCAACGAAATCGTCGTTTATGGGTTTAAAGCAGCGTTATTCCAAATGGAATCCAAAGTAATATTTTGCTGATGAAGAGCTGCCTCCTGTTGAAATAGCTTAGCCTTGATTAAACGTCGATATTAATCCTGGATTAAGGCTACGCATTATCGAGGAGGACAAAGGGATTGTATAAGCTGCAAGGCTCACAGCAAAAAAATTTCAGAGAAATTGAAACCGTAAACCCCATGTGCAATGCGACTACCCTGGTGTCAGCAAGCCTGCACTGAACTCAGCGAATCATTTTTCAGTCCTTGAGAAAAAAGAAGGTCGTATAATGTTTTACAGGTGTAGCTTTTATCTAAATTGTAGATAGTCAGTGATCCAATAATGGAACTAAAACCTCTGCATAGCCTTATTCAGCGCATCCGCCAGCGATGCTTTGCAACGGGTGGCAGTGGAGATGTTTTCGCGCGCAGTGGAGGCAATTCCGAAAGAAGTTCATCGTACTTAAGTTCACTTTGCACAATGGTACTAACAAAGTATTGCTCCAGCCTTTATTGCCGTAGCGAGCACGAAAACATCTCCACTGACGGGACCCGTTTAGACAATCTTGCGAGTGGGCGGATGTCGCTGAATAAGGCGGAGTGGGTTTAGGGTTTCGAAATCTACACCGCACAGCATGATCAAATATTTATTGAAATATCCCCGCCTGATTTTAAATCGATTAAATCAAAAATGAGATTTGTGTACAGCCAATTTTCTTGAGGAAGCTGGTTGTCAAGTTCGAAATGGTTGGCGGTCATGCTTGAATAGAATGTTCCACGTGGAACATTCTGGCTTGTTCCAATTGAACCAGGTCTGATAATTCTTCGAGCGTTATGCCAGTTATAAATATCTGTGCCTTTAGATTTTTTAAAATATTGGCCATGAGCGCTCGCTTTTTAGGGTCAAGTTCGGAAGGCAAATCGTCCATCAAGTAAATGGGCGGTTGATCCAGTTTTGATTTTAAAAGGGTTCCTTGAGATAAGTGCAAAGCATACGCAGCTAATTTTTGTTGACCCTGTGACAGGAAATCACCAGCAGGAATTTTATCGGCAAATATGAGCAAATCAGCGCGATGGGGTCCATGCCTGGTAAACCCAGAAAGACGATCTCTGGCTAAATCTTGAATCAAAACTTCGTTAAGCTCTTTATCAGGCGCCCACCCCCTGACATACCTTAATTTTAATTTTGGAAGTTCCATCATTGCCAGCATTTGATGAAAAATCGGCTCCAGCTCAACGACATAATGCTCCCGAAACTGATCAAGTAAAACAGAATATTTTATAATATTTTGATCCCAAACCTCTATTTCACTATACGGCAAGTTCGACTTTAAAGCAGCGTTGCGCTGTTTTAAAGATTTATTGAATGCCTGCCAAGCAGCATAAAAGGAATGTTCCACGTGGAACACACCCCAATCTAACCACTGCCGGCGCAGTTTTGGACCATCATGGAAATAACGGTGGCTTTCTGTCGTTAACAGGATTAGGGGTATTTTCTTAGCAATCGGAACGAGCGAATGAATAGCCTCTCCGTTTAGTTTTAATTTTTTTTCTCCCTGCAGTGTTCTTTCAACGCCAAGCCGAATTTCATCTTCTTTATTCTTATTTAAAAGCGTAAAAATAGAAAAGGAGTCTGCGTTAGTTTGTACAATGCGTTGCACAAGGTGAGTGCGGAATGATCTGCCAAATGCCAGAAAATAAATTGCCTCCAAAATACTGCTTTTTCCTGATCCATTTTGGCCATATAGAACATTAATCTCGGCTATTGGCTCCAAGTTTAATGACTTTATATTCCGAAATTGGTTTATGATTAATTGATCGATAGACATTACATCCGCATAGGCATGATAACAAATGCTTGTTCTTTTTGGCTGTTGGGTTCCTGAAGCAATAAACTATTGTTATTGGCGCTCGAAAACACCAGCTGAACGTCTGTAGACGATAAAATATTAAGCACATCCAGCAAATAGTTTACATTAAAAGCAAGACCCATTTCTGGGCCTGAATAGTCAACGGTTAATTCTTCTTCTGCCATTTCTTGTTCAGCGTTATTGGCCAAAATACGTAATAACTGAGGCTTCAATTCTAAAAAGATTCCGCGCACTTTTTCGTGACATAAGATGGCACTGCGAATTAGCGCTTGCTTGAAATCCTCTCGATTGACGATAACTTGTTTATCACCGCTTTTAGGAATGACTCGTTGATAATCTGGAAATTTTCCCTCGACTAATTTCGAAACAAAGCTAAAGTTTTCAGCTGTTGCTTGTATATAATTATTTCCAACGGAGAGATTAATTTCCTGATCCTGGCTGCTCAAAAGCTTCATCAATTCAAGAATGCCTTTTCGCGGAACAATTACTTGTATACGGCCTTCATTGTTGGCTGGCGTGGTCAGCGAGTTAAAAGCTAAGCGGTGACCATCCGTGGCAATTGCTCGCAACCCATGGTGGACAAATTCAAACAACATCCCGTTCAAATAATAACGAACATCTTGCTGCGCCATAGCAAAATGAGTTTTTTGTAATAGCATAAGTAAATCTGGTTGATTCAACTTGAGCTGTAGAGTTGGGGAAAGAGTTTCTGTATTGGGGTATTCTTCCGGGGGTAGGGTACTTAAAGTAAAGCGGCTGCGTTGAGAGCGCAGGATAATCTGTTGCTTTTCTTGGTACAATTCAATAGAAGAGTTTTCCGGCAAAGCACGACAAATATCGAGTAGTTTACGCCCAGGCAATGTCAATTTTACCGGGGCAGACAACGGCTTATTCAAATTACTATGGCCTGTTAACTGGATTTCCAAATCGGTGCCCACAATAGATAATTTTTCATTAATATCGAGCAGAACATTGGATAACATGGGCATAGCTTGTTTTCTATCAACTACTCCAATTACCATTTGCAATGGCTTTAATAAAGCTTCGCGGCTAAAAGATAATTTCATATCAAATCTCCTATGCAGACAAAATACGCAGTAAATTTTTATAGTCTTCTTGTATGTCTAAATCTCGGGTCATCAACTTGTTGATTGCTCGGCAAGCATGTAAAACGGTGGTATGGTCACGCCCGCCAAAACACTCGCCAATTTCCGGCAAGCTGTGGGTAGTTAGCTTTTTCGCCAATGACATTGCAATTTGTCGAGGCCGTGCTAATGAGCGGTTTCGACGCTTTGATAATAAATCACTGAGTTTGATTTTATAGTATTCAGCCACGGTCCGTTGAATGTTTTCAATCGTAATTAATTTTGCTTGCAAAGTGAGCAGATCTTTCAGCGCCTCGCGAGCAAAATCGACGGTGATCGTTTGTCCAGTAAAATGGGCATTGGCAATCACTCGCTTCAAAGCGCCTTCGAGTTCACGAACATTAGATTGAATATGTTTACCCATAAAAAAAGCCACTTCTTCAGGTAAAATAATTTTGGCTTCTTCCGCTTTTGCCATTAAAATAGCGACACGGGTTTCCAACTCCGGAGGTTCAATGGCGGTCGTCAGTCCCCAGCCGAATCGTGATTTCAAGCGCTCTTCCAATCCTTCTATTTCTTTCGGATAACGATCGCAAGTCAGTACAATTTGTTGTTGGCTGTCGAACAATGAGTTAAAGGTATGGAAAAACTCTTCCTGAGAACGATCTTTTCCAGCAAAAAATTGAATATCATCAATTAGTAAAACGTTGAGGCTGCGATAATAGCGTTTAAACTCATGCATAGCGTTACGTTGTAGGGCTTTGATCATATCCGCCAGGAAACGCTCGGAATGTAAATAAAGAATTTTTGCGTCAGGGTTTCTCTCTAAAATAGAATGACCAATAGCATGCATTAAATGCGTTTTTCCCAAACCCACTCCCCCATAGACAAATAAAGGGTTGTAAGCAACACCTGGATTTTCAGCAACTTGTATGGCTGCCGCACGAGCCAATTGGTTTGATTTTCCTTCAACAAAATTACCAAAAGTAAAATTCTTGTGCAAATTGCTCTGCGGCGATCGCATCTCTTTGGATTGACTGGAGTTAATTTTCGGTTTTTTTGCTTGGTTTTCCATTGAATCATTTCGAGCGCCAACTTTAATCGTTAGGGTAGGTGCATTACCGTTGTCAGAGAGCAACTGCAGAGTTTCCAGAATATTGTCTATAAAATGATCATTAATGTAGCTGACTACAAATTGGTTGGGCGCTAATAATGTTAAATGGTTTGATTTATAGTCAACTTGCAAGGGACGTAGCCAGGTATTAAATTTTGGCTCTGTCACCTTTTCGCGCAAATGATCTAAACATTTTTCCCAAAGTTGGCTGTTCACAAAATAGTCCAAGGAGGCATTAAAAATAAAAATCCCTGCAGCAAGCTGCGAGGGAAGAAAGTGAAATGAACCCGTTACAGTTGAAATTCCATTGTATCTTGCTGTGGATAACTATGCTAGTCCGCCCTCTTTTTGTAGTCAAACACTACGTAAAAATTGGTCAATCTTTCCAAAATACAAGATTGTTAGTCTGATTAGTGTGTAGGAAATTTCCAATCTTTCCCCAAGAAATATTCCGCAATTCTTTACAAAAATCCCCATGCCAAAATTAATTTTTTTTGGCCAGATAAATTTTATTTTTTAAATCAACAAGATATTCTATATACCTTAAATTTCGATATTTTAATGAACAAGAAACAACATACCAGTTAGTCTAAAAAAATACAGTTCCTTAAGAAATAATTAAGAAATCGCCCCCAAAGTGATCTATATTCAATTGACCACCAGACCAACAACTAAAGGAGACCTGATGAAAAAATTAGAAGAAAAAAAGGTATTCCAGTCTTATTTAGCTGTGATGGCTATGCTCTGTCTTTTAGCAACTTTAGCGTGGATGTGATAAAATGGGCAAATGCCCCACCTTTCAAAGTTAAACCTCCGCAGCAAGGAACGCTCGGAGAACAGAGACCAATTATCGATCTGGCTGAAATCAATAACCGCGAGAAGATATGACACCCTTATAATAATAGCCCTGTGGGGGATTTTAATCTGTGTTAATGGTCTAATTCGTCCGCTCCAGCCTTCAAATGAACTACATCATGCTTCTATTGCCTGGGAGATGTTCCAACATCGACATTTTTTAGTACCCGTCCAATCCGGGCTACCTTACGCAGAAAAAACCCCCTTCTTATATTGGTTGATTCATATAGGTTGGATTGCTTTTGGCGTCAGTACTTGGTGGATTAGATTATTACCCCAATTATTTATTTTAGGCAGCCTCTTAGTGACACGTGCTTTAGCTAAATTACTGTGGCCAGAACATCGCGATTTAGCGCTCATTGCCCCGCTCATTGTTTTGGGTGACTTCGTCTGGGCGTTGCAAAACTATATCACTTGGTTTGATATGTTAATTATCTTTTTTATCATTTCCAGCTTGTACTGCCTTTTCAGAGCAATTCTCCATCCTAACAAAAAAAATTGGTTCTACTGGGGTTTAGTAACAGGACTAGGTCTTTTAGCTAAGGGACCTGTTATTTTTATATTTGTACTACCTCCTGCTTTTTTAGCGTATTTTTGGGGCGGAAGTCGCGATAATTGGAAGGGGATTTACCGTTCAATATTTTTCGCCCTCGCTTTAATCATCCTGATATTTTTATGCTGGGCTGTACCCGCTTGTTTGACCGGCGGAGGTCAATACACCCATGATTTATTCTTAAAACAATCAGTTGAAAGAATGACGGGTCGCCACGGGATGGATCGTGTTTGGTATTTTTATTTGATGGGGCTGCCATTGCTTTTAGCGCCTTGGTTTCTTTGGTTTAGACCTTGGAAAAACTTATTTTCTTATTTTCATCAGGAAAAAACGCAAACAGACGTTTTTAATTTTATTTTTTTAGGCGCGGCAATAGTCCCATCTTTTATGATTCTATCTTTTTTCGGGTCTAAATCTTTCAGTTACCTTTTTCCCGCAATACCTCTTGTAGCGCTCTTAATCGGTTTTTTATTGGTTAATCGGAAACCAACAAATCATTCTTGGGATAATATTTTTTTCGCTCTTTTTTATTTACTTTTAGGTAGCTTATATTTTATCGTTCCACATTTCATAAGTATTAAACTAAAAACCCATTATTTTTGGATTGATGAGCTATCACCTTGGTGGGGAAGCGTACTTCTTGCTTTGGGTGTTTTTTGGCTATGGTGGCAAGAGAAAAACTTAACTCGTTTGGTATTAGCAGTGGCTATTAGTAGTATAATTTTTTGCACGGTTTTGCAAATCAGTATTTTTAGAATTGTGGCCCAACATAATGATTGGCGGAATTTATCAGCTAAAATTGCTGCGCTTCAAGAAGAGAATATTCAGGTTGCTTTTCCAAATAATGATCATGCCCCGGAAGAACTTTTTGAGTTTTTTGGCCGTCTAAAAAATCCGATTGTCATTCCTCGCTCTGAAGCGCAAAATTGGATAAAGGCTCATCCCAATGGCTGGCTGGTGATCAAAGATTCTGAAGTTTCTCCTGCACAATATGATTTGTATCCAGCCAAAATATTTGACAATAAAGCGGCCGCGTCATTCGTTGAAAATGGTGAGTAACCAATTATTGGAGATTTTTATGGAACCTATTTTGTTTCAATTAGAGAATGATCTTTTTTTTACCGGAAATTTGCGCTCTTGGGAACCTAAGTTAACAGCAACAGAAGCCAAAGCCGCCACGGAAGCCTTAGAGCTCGGCCAGATCATCTACTTTCCTAATCTGAGTTTTGAGTTAACTACTGCTGAAAAAAAACTACTTGAAGCTCACCTTATTCCAAGAGGTCAGAAAAATATTAGTTATGACGCAAAAGCGAAAAAAATTAGCGGACTTGAAAATCAGCATTATCAAGACACCATTGTCGAGATGATGCATCGCTACCATGATTATAGCTGCCAATTACTCAATGCCCTTTGCCCAAATTATGAATCCAAACGATATAGCGGGCGCACCAGTTATCGACCCGTGGAGATTAAGGGAAGAAAATCTTCCTATCGAAAAGATGATACTCGATTACATGTGGATGCCTTTCCATCAACACCGGTGAATAATTTGCGTATTTTAAGGGTTTTTTCCAATATCAATCCCCATGGACAAGCTCGTTTTTGGAATCTAGGCGAACCCTTTCAAAACGTTATGCAACGGTTTTTACCCAACGTCAGAGCGCCAATGCCTTTTGAGGCTGAAATCCTATTTCGTTTAAAAATAACCAAGAAAAAACGCCAGCCTTATGACCATTACATGTTAAAAGTACATAATTCGATGAAAAAGGATATGAATTATCAAAAAAATATATCAGCAACCGCCATGAAATTCCCCCCCGGAAGCACTTGGGTTGTTTATACCGATTTAGTCTCACATGCAGCTTTAGAAGGGAAATTTGTTTTGGAGCAAACATATTATCCGCCAGTAGAAAAAATGCAAAATCCTACGCTCTCTCCTCAAATGCAAATGCTGAAATGCTTCAAGTCAGTTCATCCTTAGAAGTTTCTTGGATTAACAATACTGCTAAACCCGAAATTAATGCGCACGCGATCAAATAAAAAGATGGGGCGAAATGATTGCCCGTGCTTGAGACTAATGCCAGCGCAATAACTGGTGCAGTCCCACCAAAAACCGCTTGGCTAATATTATAGCCTAAGGACATACCCGTATTTCGAACTTTAACATGAAACAATTCCGCTAAAACGGTGGGGATAGATGCAGTGATTGGCGCTAAGGCAAACACAAACAATAGCTCACCTAAAAGAGCGAGCGGTGCGCGTCCTTGATTCAGCAGCCAAAAAATAGGATAGCTGAATACCACGAACCCAATAATTCCACTGAATAGTACAGGTTTTCTCCCCACGCTGTCGGAGACCATTCCGGCCAAAGGAAGAAGGAGTGTAAGGATAAATAAACAAATAAAGTTAATCGACATCACTTGACCTGCAGGCATATCGACAATTTTAATCAAAAAAGTATTAAAATATGCGATGAGGAACCAGTTGCCCGCCGCCGAAATAGCTGTTAATAAAATTGCTAGCCAAATAAATTTTTTTTTCACGACACTCATAAAATGTGGGATCAAACCGGTTTTTTGGGTGCTTTGATCCTCTTTGACTTGTTGAAATAAAGTGGTTTCCGATGATCGAATGCGGAAAATCAATCCAACCAATCCCAACACCCCGCCCAACAAAAAAGGCAACCGCCATCCCCATGAAGTTAACTGCGAATGTGACATCAAATTATTTAAAATCATCGATAATGCGGCGCTGGTGGTGATTCCTAAAAAGGCGCTGCACATGGCTAAGCTTCCGACAAAGCCGCGATTTCTAAAACGTGCATGCTCTACCAAAAAAGCGGAAGCGCTAGTCAATTCCCCGCTAACGGCAAGTCCTTGCAAGAGGCGTAATATAGTCAGCAACAGCGGAGCGATAAAGCCAATTTTGAGATACCCTGGTAAGAAAGCTAACAAAAGGGTAGGAAAAGACATGCATAAGATTGAAAGAATGAGCGCCTTGCGACGACCAACACGATCACCCAAATACCCAAATATTAACCCCCCAATAGGTCTTATCAAGAAACCTAAAGCAAATACTGAAAAGGTAATTAATAAGGCAACTGCTGGGTCATGCGTAGGAAAAAACACCTCAGCGAATACGGGAGCAAAAAAAGCATACGTTGTAAAATCGTACCACTCTAACGCGTTGCCAATTATGCCAGCGAAATACGTTTGTTTAGTGCTACTCATTTAATAACTTTTATTTGTTGAAAATAGCATTTTGTCGAATTTATTACCAAAGGTCAATTAGACAGACATCTTTGAGCCTATGGCCGCTCTGGAAAGCCTTGTCCTCACTGCCATATTGTGTAGGGAAACATGTGCGGCTACAGAACCATTGGAAATTTTATTGATGGTAAAATAGAAACGAGGAGGATGGAAATCATTTTTTAATTTTTGGAATATCGTCAAACACTGATCTTTTTGATCGAAAAATATTGCTGAGATAAAGTGGACGTAGCAGTTAGCTGATTTCGGCGCATTCGCCAGCGAACTTTGCATCGGGTGGCAGGTGGTTCGTTTTTCACGCGCAGCGCAGCGAGCATGAAAAACGAACCACCTGCCAGGACCCGATAAATCAAAACCTGCGAGCAGGCGGATGTCGCCGAAATCAGCGGAATTTGTATTAGACCGCTTAGTTTAGATAAAATTGTGAATTTTATTCTGGAGTTACTTAACACAGATGGCATGCGGCGCAGGATTAATTTGCCTCCCCTTTCTTTGCATATTAATCTTAATAAATTCTGCACCAATAAAAATTACTTGCCCAAAATAAAATAACCAAAATAAAATAACCACAAAAGAACTTGCGGCCCCATATTTCGATGTTAAATGAAGATGATCTAATCCCCATGCCAACAAGAATTTTCCTAAAATGTAAAACAAGGCAGAAAAAAAGGCTCCTGTAAGAATATCTTTTGTTTCTAGCGTTACATCCGGTAGAAACTTAAACAACAGTAGAAATAATAAGGTAATTAAAGCCAGTGAAAATAAAAAGTTGAATATTTGGAACAAAAGCGCCATATGAATTATTGGTTGAAATAATTTTAAAAAAAGACTTAAGCCAATAGAAATTAGCAACAGTAATCCCATGACTACCACCAAAATAAAAGATAACAACCTTCTTTTAAGAACAACCCGAATTTGTACTGGTTGGGGCTTTACACACCAGATGGTATTCAAACTTTCTAATAGCTGACCAAAAAAACCTGATGCACCTAAGATCAAGGCAATTACCGCAATAATTCCTGTTAGGGTATCAAATCGAGTGGCATTTAATCCCGCTATCATTGCATTTAACTGCTCAGTACTTTGTTCTCCAATTAAATGGGTCATCTGTTGTAACAATTGTTTTTCGGCCGTATGTTTACCGAAAAAAATACTGGCCACCATAGTACACAAGATTAACACCGGCCCCAGAGAAAATGCGGCAAAAAACGCTAGGGCGGCTGATAAAGTAGTGACTTTATCTTCCATCCAAGAATTTAATACGTCTTTCCAAAAATTCAAACCGTACATTTTCATGATATTGGGGATTCTATTACATGTACGTAACGTTTGGCTATAACTCCTGGAATCTCAACGGGATGGCCAGTAACCGTCAACCCCATTCCCAATGTTTCTTCGGGGGAGCTCTCACTTTTCATAATTACCCAACGGCCTCCGGGTTTGATTAGGGCTTCCGTATTTTCAATAATCTTTGATACTGATCCTACCGCTCGCACAACGATGGAATCAAATTTTAATGGCGTTTGCCAGTGCTCCGCTCTTTGGTAGATAATTTCCACATTGTTTAAGTTAAATTGAGCTTTCGCCTGGGTTAAAAAGCGAATTTTCTTGCCGTTGCTGTCCAGTAGGTACCACTGTTTTTGGGGAAAATAAATTGATAGAGGAATGCCAGGAAAGCCGGCGCCAGTGCCAAAATCTAGAACTTTTTCGCCGTGAATAAAAGGAGCCACGGTAAAGCTATCGAGTAAATGAAAATTAATCATTTCTGATAAATTGGTAATTCCGGTTAGATTATAATGGTTATTCCACTTTTGCAGCATAGTCAGGAACTCGATCAATTTTTCTTGATCGACGGGATCTAAATTTATATTCAAGGCGGTTAACCCTGATTCTAATTGCTTCATAAGAAATTACTTAATTGTTAGAAATCGGAAATTAAAGTATAATTTATAGCATATGTCAAACCCAATTGATTGGATTACAGAAAATACTTCCTTAAAGGCCCTTAATACCTTTGGAATTGACGCCAAAGCACGTTTTTTTGGCGAAATAACCTCTGTTAAGCAACTTCAAATCCTCTTCTCCAGTCCCAACTGGCAGCAAATACCCAAACTCATTTTAGGCGAAGGCAGCAATATTCTTCTCACTCAAGATTTTCCTGGTTTGGTTCTAAGAATAAAAATAAGAGGAATTCGTCTAATTGAAGAAGATTCTAGCCATGTCTTCATTAGAGCCGGAGGGGGTGAAAACTGGCACAATTTTGTTATTTTCTGTCTGGAGAATAATTATGCGGGCGTGGAGAATCTTTCTTTAATTCCGGGGACCGTCGGCGCTGCGCCTCTACAAAACATAGGCGCTTATGGCGTTGAAGTTACTGAATTGTTCGACCGGCTAACGGCAATCCGCATCCAAGATGGTGAAATAGTTGAATTTGACCACGCCGCTTGCGGTTTTGGTTATCGGGAAAGTGTGTTTAAAAATCAGTTAAAAAACCAATACATTATTGTATCCGTCACTTTTAAACTTCTAAAGAAACCTGTTTTTCGCATTGATTATGGAGATCTGCGAAAAACTCTCGACAACATGCAAATTGAAACGATGGATATCAATAGTATAAGTCAGGCTGTTATTAAATTACGTACTGAAAAATTACCTGATCCAAAAAAAATTGGTAATGCTGGAAGTTTTTTTAAAAATCCGGTTGTTTCTATTGATCATTTTCAAAGACTCCAAAATGATTTTCAGCATATTCCTCATTATCCTTCTGATTTCGGAGTTAAAATTCCAGCTGCCTGGTTAATAGAGCAGTGTCGTTGGAAAGGGCATCGCACGGGTGCTGTTGGCGTGCACGAAAAACATGCCTTAGTGTTGGTCAATTATGGTGGGGGAACTGGCAAAGAGATTCAGCAATTGGCAAAGGATATTCAACTCTCTGTTTTGGACAAATTCGATATTCAGCTTTTACCCGAAGTTAATATCGTTTAGATGCTGAGACACAGCCTTTAATTTATATCCTACAACCTGCGGGCGTCAGCTCGGGGTATTTTATTTGCCGATACAGAAACTAGAAAAAATTTTCCCCAGTAAGTCATCTGCGGTAAATTCGCCAGTTATTTCTGCTAGCGCTAATTGCGCTTCTTTTAAATCTTCTGCCACTAGTTCACTAGGTTGGCCAGAGATCAAGGTTTGAAGCCCATTTTTTAAGAATTCCAAAGCTTTCTCTATAGCTTGCAAATGACGACTTCTCGCCATAAAAATACTTTCCGCCGATGAGGAAATACCCAATAAATTTCGCAAATGATCTTTCAGAATATCCAATCCTTGATTAAATTTTGCAGAAATACAGATACAAGGATAACCAAGAAATTCTGTTTTTTCTGGAGATTGATTGGTTAAATCGATTTTATTTTTTACCACGATTACCGGGATTTTTGAATTTTTTATTGCGTCAATATTTAACTCTGGGTCTTTATCAAGAATATCCAATATCCACAAAATAACGTCCGCCTGCTGGATTGCTTGATGCGTTCGACGGACACCTTCTTGCTCGATAATATCTACAGTTTCACGTAAACCCGCCGTATCAAGAATTTGAATGGGTATACCATCGATATCGATTGATTCCTTTAAAGTATCGCGGGTAGTGCCTGCTATGTGAGTCACAATCGCCACATCTTTCCCGGTTAGACTATTTAATAGGCTGGATTTCCCAGCATTAGGCTTACCGGCGATTACCATGTGGATCCCCTCGCGAAACAAAACCCCTTGTTTGGCATTTTTATAAAGGCTTTGTAAATTAAAAATCAGCGCTTCTAATTCCTTATTGATAACACTTTCACCTATAAAATCAATTTCGTCGGTGGGAAAATCTATCGCTGCTTCAATGAAAGTTCGTAGTTGGATGATGTGGTCTACAATGGAATGGATTTGCCTTGAAAATTCGCCTTGAAGCGAACGAATAGCGCATCTTGCCGCAGCGGCAGAACTCGCATCAATTAGATCAGCCACAGCCTCGGCTTGAGCTAAATCCATTTTATTATTTAAAAAGGCACGCTCAGAAAATTCTCCAGGTCTAGCAAGGCGCGCGCCTAAATTTAAAACTTGTTCCAGTAATAAATCTGCAACAATCGGACCTCCATGCCCCTGTAACTCTAAAATATCTTCTCCGGTGAAAGATTGCGGCCCACGAAAAAAAAGCGCAATTCCTTCATCTATACAAAGGCCATCCTGTGCTAGAAAATTTGAAAAAATGGCTTTTCTTGGCGGAGGAACAGTACCAATTATTTTTTTGGTAATTTCTAAAGCCAGTGGCCCTGAAACACGAACAATAGCAATACCGCCACGACCTTTAGGAGTAGCAACAGCTGCAATCGTATCGCCACAGAGAGATAACATTATTTTTTGTTTTTGTTTTTGTTTTTATTTTTATTTTTAACCCGATGCTTAGCCGGTTTATACGTTTTCATCACATACCATTGTTGAAGAATGGTTGCACAGTTATTTACTAACCAATAAAGCACTAACCCTGCAGGGAAAGATAAAAAGAAAACGGTAAAAATCAAGGGTAAAAACATCATCATTTTTGCTTGCGTTGGATCCGGCGGCGGTGGGCTTAACTGTTGTTGAACGAACATACTTATACCCATCAAAATCGGTAAAATATAGTAAGGATCGTGTACAGACAAATCTCTAATCCATAAAATAAACGGCGCCTGACGTAATTGTACGCTCTCAATTAAGACGTAATATAAAGCGATAAAAACTGGAATTTGGATAACCGTTGGAAGACATCCGCCTAAAGGATTTATCTTTTCAGTTTTATAAAATTCCATGGTTGCTTGGCCCAAAGCTTTTTTGTCATCGCCAAAGCGCTCTCTCAAAGCTTGTAAACGCGGCTGAATTTCTCGCATCTTCGCCATCGATTGGTAACTTTTCTCAGAAAGTTTATAAAATAAAAGTTTGATAATGAGGGTGGTAATAATAATTGACCAGCCCCAGTTTTTAACCAGAGTATGAATATGATCCATCACCCAAAAAATTATTTTAGAGATCATCCACAACCAACCATAATCGATGGTTAGATCTAACCCTTTTGCAAGAGGTTTTAGATAATCTGTTATTTCCGGGCCCACATAAATTTTTGTTTGTTGACTGGCGCTATCTCCTGGCGCGACATTTTGCAAAGGTCCTACATATCCAACGGTGTAGACGCCATCATTCACACTACTGTAATAATGGTTTAATTGATTCGCAGCAGGGATCCAAGCCGATAAAAAATAGGCTTGTTGCATGGCCAACCAACCACCCTGAATATCACGATTGAGGGTTTCCCCTTGAAGTTTTTTAAACGGCAATTTTTCATAAGGATGATCGGAACTAGATATAGCTGCTCCATCGTAAGAACGCGAATGTAATGCTTTTTTCTTAGGTAAATCCCTTCTAACCATTTGCTGAAAAAGGTTACCTACCCATGGGGTATTTCCGGCATTATGAAGTTGATAGCTGATTTGAACATCATAATGCCCCCGTTCAAATGAATAAGTTTTTTTAACTTGTAAGCCTGAGGATGTTTGCCCAGTTAATTCCACCACTAAATTTTTTTCGCCCTCTGGGAGTTCATAGGTTTTTTGTTTGGCAGTGAAATGAATATTTTCAATTTGAGTTGCCCCATTTCTCTTCAGCCCGTCTTGCGCTAAATAAAGAGAATCAGGATCTGCCGTTAGAATAGTGACTGGAACATGCGATTTATCTAGAGTTTCGTTATATTTCAGTAACTGCGTAGAAGACAAGTCACCACCTTGTAAATTAATAGTCGCTTGTAGAACATCGGTTTTTAAAGAAATAAGGTCCGCAGAAGGGGATGGGGGATTACTTATTTCTTGATTCCCAGAAACTGAACTGGTGGTGGCTGTTGATTTCCCAGAAAAAGAAGGAGGAACAAAACCGGATTGTACAGCTTCAGGATTGGTTTCATTTTGATTTTTTGTTATCGTTTGATGTTCTTTAACCCAAGTATTCCAAAGTAGGCCGGCGACTAAAGCAATTGCAATATAAAGTGCGATACGTCTTATACTATTAAAATCAAAATCTTTAAAATTCATAGTGGATCACCTTTTTTGGAATAGATTTTTGACGGCACTGGATCGTATCCGCCTGAATGAAATGGATGACAGCAACACAATCTTTTTAGCATCATAAAAATGCCTTTTCCGACGCCATACTCCCTTAAAGCCTGCAAAGCATAAACTGAGCAAGAAGGATAAAATCGACAACGATTTCCTAACCAGGGGCTGATTAAGTACCGATAGCTGATCAACAAGCCTATTAGGATCTGGTTGATGATTTGAGAAATTCTTGAAATAAATCGTCTAAACATTGTCTTAACTCAGTTTTACTCGCATTTGCCGCATTAGTGCGCGCTAAGACGACTATATCGTACCCTTTTAGTAAAGGACGGTGGATTCGAAACGATTCCCGAACCTGTCTTTTAAGTTCGTTGCGCATAATCGCTGTAGGAAATTTTTTTTTATAGGTGACAATCCCTAAACGCGGATAATCTAGTTTATTAGTTCTTTGAAACAAGACAAAGAACTTCATCGCTAAAGACATTGGCGAAGATTGCGTGAGTTGGTATTGGCATCTCCGCAGTAATCGAAATTTTTTTAAAAAAATATTTCTTTCAAACACTTAAGCGTTTACGGCCTTTGGCTCTACGCTGGTTTAATACCCGGCGTCCACCGACGGTTTGCATTCTAGCCCGGAATCCATGAGTCCTTTTTCGGTGAATTATACTGGGTTGATAAGTTCTAAACATAAGGCACCCTCTTTTTCGGAAAAAACAGTCAATTATGATAATGAAAATTTCATTTCAAGTCAACATTTTATCCTAAGTTCTGGCGAAGCCAGAACTTAGGAATGAAGAGGGAGTTCGCTCCGCTCTACTCCCTCTTCGGACTCCCATCAGGCAAGGATTCTTTTATAATATAAAGATATTTTAAATAATTAATTTGTTGTAGGGGAGGGTAAAAAAAGTTAAAACTGTTAAAAAGTTTTATATAACAATAAGTTATTAATTATTAAAGCTGTGAATGACTTGTTGATAAGGCCATGATTTCTGTGGATAAAAAAACAATGAGTTTTGGTGGTTACCTATAAAGTGACTTATCCACAGGAAATAACTATTGCATTCCTGTCCTAGCAATAAGATATAATGGTATATATAATAATATTAGTAATAGGCTAAAAGGAATTTATTATTATGCAAAAATACCAAAAAATCCTAGTAGGGGTTGAACTTGATCCTAAAGCTGATGCATTAGTTCTCGCAAAAGCTCAAGAATTGAAAGATCAGTTTAATGCTAAACTATATTTTATACATTGCGTTGAGCATTTAAGTAACTATGGTGCGGCCTACGGCGTGTCCGCAGGAATCGATATTGAAGAAATTTTGGTACAAGAAGCGCAAAAATCTATCCAAGAAATTGGCCAAAAATTTGGGGTCTCAGCTAACCAATTATTAGTCAAGGTGGGAACCGCAAATCACATTATCGTTGATGAAGCAAAAGCGATGGGGGCTCAATTAATTGTTATTGGTAGTCACGGTCGCCACGGCGTAAGGTTATTGCTTGGCTCGACTGCGAATGGGGTTTTACATAGTGCTCATTGCGATGTATTAGCGGTCCGCTTGAAGAAATAACCCTTATTCTGCTTTTTTGGCTAAAAGTAAAAATTTGCAAACCTTGTCTTCAAAGTTTTTGTAAGTTCGGTGAGAGTCCTCTGGGCCATTTGTCATGATGACAAAAACCAAAAGACCATTATGATAGGTATCAATATATCCAGCTAATGCGCTAACCCCTTTCATGGTTCCTGTTTTAGCATGCACGGGTTGAGTTTTCGCAAAAGAAACAAGCCGGCCACGCAAAGTACCATCTTGACCAGCAATGGGTAGAGCCTCCCAGAGGTCAGGTTTAATTTGTGGTTGGAGATAGGCATATTTCAATAATTGAGCTAATTGGTGTGGAGAAACTAAATCGTAGCGTGATAAACCGGACCCATCATATAAGTGTGTTTGATTGAAATCGATTGCAGTCGGTGCGGTTAAAATTTGCTTGACGGCATTCAGTCCATTTTCCCAGGTTCCTTGGCTTTGATAATAGACTGCGCCAATTTGTTTTAAAATAGAGTTGGTATAAAGATTATTAGACTCCTTTAATAATATTTTTATAATTAAATTAAGTGGTGGGGATTGATGAACGGCTAAATTAATTGCTGTGTTAGGCGTTTGTTGGATATCAATAGGTCCTTGATAAGCGATTTGATTTTGATGGAGAAAATCTTCAATCAGTACCTTGGCATAAATTACTGGATCGCGCAGAGCCAATGCAAAATATTGTTTGCTGGGCTGCTCAGCGACACATCCTGTGATATGGAATGTGTTGTCGCTGTCACTATAAAAAGATAAAGGGCAACCCTGTCTGCGGCTATTACTAGTGATAGTCTTATTGTCAATTTTTATCACACCATTCGGTACGGTAGATCCTGCAATTGCTGGTTTCCCCGGTCGTAGCGGAGACAGAGTGATAGCGAAACGATTTTCATTAATGATGACAGCATTCAGAGGAGCAGCATAACCAAAAATTAAATCATGTAGAAACCACCCCGGCGCGTAAGAAGATGAACCATAAGCGGTATTGTCTAAATAGACATGACCGTTAATCGCCCTGATCCCATTATTCTTAATTTCGTTTAACAAGCCATTGAAATCTTTGCTGGTTAGCGTCGGATCGCCATTAAATTGAACGTAAAGGTCGCCATTGAGGGTTCCATTACTTAAAGAGCCAACTATCTTTAAGGAAGTCTGAAAATGGTAATCCGATTTCAAAAAATTCAGAGCGGCAACGGAAACAAATAATTTATTAACGCTCGCAGGGGTAAACAAATTATCCGCGTCATGTTGAAAAAGAATTTTGTCCGAATCAACGCTTTGTACAAAAACTCCAACATGTGCGTTTTTTGCAGTGCTGTTTACAATGGATTGTAAGCCAGCTTGTAAGCCCAAACTTTCTAATAAGGCATCTGCATTAGAAGGACTAGAAGAATGAGTAGCGGTCACCGTATGTTTCGTTTTATGATTTTGGTGGTGAGTTTGAATTTTTGAGGCGTTATGATGACTGGCGAGAGCCGTTAAAGGGAGAGTGAGTAAGGCAGTACAAAAACCAATGCGCAGCCAACTAACTGCAATCGCCAAGGATTGCAGGCAAAAACTTTGTTTTTGCGCCATAATACGGCTGCTCCTCAAGATATTAGGAATGATATTAGAAATGCTATTAGGAAAAACAAACTACTTGATTCAATTAAAGTTGTCAATTGGAAGAAGAGGATAATTTAATGAGTATACAAACTTTAAACTTAACGCCAGCTCTTTATTCGTATTATCAAACACACGCCTTTAGAGAACCGCCAATCCTGTCGGAATTAAGAGAAGAGAGTATTCGACAAAAAGGCGCTTTGGCAAACATCCAAATTTCTCCTGAGCAAGGACAGTTCATGTATTGGCTAGTTAAGGCTGCCAAGGTAAAAAAAATTTTGGAAATAGGCACTTTTCTGGGTTACAGCAGCCTATGGTTAGCGTTGGCGCTACCGCAAGGGGGAAAACTAACCACCTGTGATATTAATAAAGAATTCGCCGACGAAGCAGCACGATACTGGAGAAAAGCGGGTGTTAACCACCTAATTGAATTTAAAGAAGGCCCAGCGTTGAAAAGTTTAGAAGAATTAACAGGGAATTTGATGGTTTTTGATTTTATTTTTATGGATGCTGATAAAATTGAATATGACGCGTACTATGAATATTCGTTAAGGTTGCTAAATCCTGGTGGGATAATAGCCATTGATAATACATTGAGAGGTGGCAGCGTTGCCGATCCACACAATAGCAACCCAAGTACGGTTGCTATGCGTAAATTTAACGACAAAATAATTCAGGATGATCGTATTGAGATGAGCTTATTGCCTATGAGTGATGGGATTACATTAGTCTATAAAAGATAAAATCCCCATTTTTTCCAATAAGCCATTTAAAATCTCGTTATTATAAAATTGAATTTTAAGCCAACCACCTTGGGAGGAAGGGTCAATATCAATTTTTACTTCTGTCCCTAGCTGATCTTTCAGTGCATTTTCCAGTCTAACCACATGGTTTGAAGCTGGAGGGTTTGAAGACTTAGTTTCGGTAACAGAACTAGCGTTGTTTCTCTTTAAATAGGTCTCTAACTGACGAACAGACCAGGTTTTTTCAACACATTGTTTTGCTAATTGTATCTGTTCATTTTGCGGTAAAGAGGCTAAAATTTTACCGTGACCTTCACTCAAACTGCCTTCAATCAAAAATTTTTGCACATTTTCTTCTAAACGCAATAAACGAATCATATTGCTAACTTGAGTACGTGATTTTCCCAAAACCTCAGCGACTTCCTCATGGCCATAATTAAATTCGTCAATTAATTTTTGAATGGATTTGGCTTCTTCAATTGGATTCAAGTTTCTGCGTTGAATATTTTCCACTAAGGTTACCGCGGCTGCTTGTTCATCGCTATAATTTTTAATTAGGCAGGGAACCATAATTAAGCCGGCGATTTGCGCAGCTCGCCAACGCCGCTCACCTGCTATGATTTCAAAAAATTCATTAAATTCCTTAGATTCATTGAGCAGAGGGCGCACCACAATCGGTTGTATAATCCCACTGGATTTTATAGATAAAGCTAATTCGTTTAGAGATTGATGATCGAAATCACGCCTTGGTTGATACTGCCCACAGCGCAAACAATCAATGGGAATTTCGCGGAACTGAGAACTTTTTGTCATTTTATAAGAAGCTTTTCTAAAATAGCCATGCGCATAGCAACCCCGTTTTGTATTTGGTTTAAAATCAAACTTTGCGGACTATTGGCAACAGCGCTTTCAATTTCTACCTCACGGTTCATGGGCCCAGGATGGAGGACGATGGCATTGGGCGCTAATTTTAAAAGTTCGTTGGTGAGCCCATATTGATTAAAAAACTCTTGAAGATCAGGAATATTGTTTTTTGGCATGCGTTCACGTTGGATACGTAAAGTAACAATAACGTCAGCGGAACTTATCCCTTCACGCATTGAGTTAACAACATGTATATTTTTATTCTGAATATTTTTAGGCAATAACTCAGGCGGACCGATTAATCTAAGTTCTCGGAAGCCAACAAGTTGCAAAATAGATATTAGAGAATGTGCAACACGAGAATGAAGAATATCGCCAACGATCGCAATTTTTAAAGAGGAAAAATCAGATTTTTTTTGCTTTATAGTCAATAAATCCAACAAGGCTTGCGTAGGATGTTCGTTGACCCCATCTCCACCGTTAATAATATTGGCCAAGTTTTTTATTTCTTGCGCAATCCATGCGGGCGCTTCGGATTCGGGATGTCGAATAACAAATAATTTGGTGCCCATGGCGATAAAAGTTTTTACGGTATCCAGAAGTGATTCGCCTTTGACGGTAGATGTTGAACCCATGTGAGGGTTTAACACCAAAGCACCCATGCGTAGAGCGGCCACCGTAAAAGAATATTGTGTGCGTGTGCTGGGTTCAAAAAAAAGATGTGTGATCAAAACACCATTTAAAGAGGTCAGTGTTTTATTTGGAATGACAGCGGTATTGAGTAGCTCCTGTGCACGATCTAGCAAACTTTCTATAACCAATGGAGATAAATCGTTAATGCTCAATAGATGTTCCATAGAAAATGAGAATAACTGAAACTATGTTTGATCGCAATCATCTCCTCGTCGCGAGCCGCACAATGACGACAGCGGTCTTTTGTCAGAATGACAATTTTTAAAGAGATTACTCCGGGTTAGCGGCCATCCAAGATTCTAGGATAAGCTTGGCGGCATAACAATCCAATTCTGGTAATTTTTTTTTTGTCCGCGTAATTCCGCAATTTGGCTTTTGGCCTCTCGTGTGGTTAAACGCTCATCCATTGTGAACGTGGGGAGCGAAAAACGTTTTTTTAATTCCGCAGCAAATTTTCTTGAAGCAATACTGATAAATTGCTCAGTTCCATCCATTTGAAAGGGTAGGCCGACGACGAAACCGGAGGGGCACCATTTTTCTATTAAAGCGGCAATTTCTTCCCAATTGGGTTCCCCTTTTTGGGCGAGCAAAGTAGTTAAGGGAGTAGCTGAACCAGTAATGGATTGCCCGATGGCGACGCCAATATATCGTAAACCATAATCAAAACCGAGTAATAACATTTAGGAGTTCCCGCTGAAGAGCATTTATGCATTACCCGAATGGCCTGATATTCTTTCAATATCCACCCCAATTAATTTGGCAGCGGCTTGCCAGCGCTTTTCGCTCGGAACAGTAAATAAAATTTCGCGTTCATATCGAATGATTAACCAATCATTGCGTTGTAATTCAACCTCTAATTGCCCGGTTTGCCATCCAGCATAACCCAATGTAATTAGAAATTGAGCGGGACCCCGATTATTAGCAATATCAATTAGAGTATCTTTAGAGGAAGAAAGAAAAAGTTCACTGGCTTCTTCATACAGCACAAAACCATGTTCTTGACTCACTGGGCCACCCATCATTACCGGGTGAGCAGCAACCGTTTCAAGTGCAGTTGGAATATTGAGATGTTGCAAGACCTCGCGGAGCTGCATGTTTAAGGGTTTATTGATAATCAACCCCATAGCGCCCTCTTCATTATGTTCGTATAGATAAATTACCGACTTAGAAAAAGAAGGATCATCTAAACTAGGTAGAGCCACCAAAAAATGGTGCGCTAAAGATGTCTTGCTGACAGAAGCTTTCTTAGCCATAAAAATCAGATGGACTAGCCGTGTTAAGCATAATGAGTGTAGAAGGGAAGCGTTTAGATAGATTAACAAGAAGATTAAGATGCTAGAGGCAGGCTCTCACCTACCCCTAGATCCATAAACCGAACTACTTTTTGCCTGGTTTTTTACCTGGCTTCTCTTTCTTGCTCATTGTTTTTTCCTTATTGGAAGTTACAATATTGTTGACAACAAAACACTGTCAACACCCTAAAGTCCCCCTTGGGGGTCCTTTATCCTCTCGCGACATTAGCTGGACCAATTCAGACCCAGATGCGCTTAATTTCAAACACAATTTAATTATAGCCTTAAACAGAAGTTATTCATCATCCGTGTTAGCATTACCATTGTCAAGAGATTGATCGGGGTTATTTGTATCCGGACTTTGATATTGACCTGGATCTGGATTTTGCCCTGAATCTTGATCTTGAGTTGGTTGACCTTGATCGTCGTAATTGTCCCCATAACCCGAATCTGGTGTATTTCCATCTTGGTCAGGTTGAGAATTATTAGGCTGATTATTCGGCTTATTAGCATCCGAGTTATTTTGCGAGCTATTTTGTTGGTCGTCTTGAAGGTAGCTTGGAGAGATTTGAGAAGGATCAGCGTTACTGTTATCAGCATAAGCTGTTGTGAGTAAGGCGCCCATGAAACAAAACGCTACGGGTGCGATAAACCAACGTTTCTTTTTCATCTTTTAAGTCCCTCAGGTTAAGTATATTTTCGAATCGAAAATGACTAAATATATTTAGAAAAAATAATAGAAATCTTTTAGCCATTTGTCAACAATTTGTTATACTAAAGAAGGAGAGAATTGATGACAGATATCGCCAGGCAGATTAATCAGCAGATCAAACAAGTGTTAAAACAAATTCAACAAGCTGAATTTGACTACAATCGTATACCAGGCTCCGTCAAACTTTTAGCAGTTTCCAAAGGACAAACCATTGATAACCTCCAAGCCGCCATTGCGGCAGGACAAACTGCTTTTGGAGAAAATTATTTACAAGAAAGCCTAAAAAAAACGAGCTTTTTTAAAGATAGCAAAATAGAGTGGCACTTTATTGGCAGACTTCAATCCAATAAGGCTAAAGCCATCGCTGAAAATTTTTCTTGGGTGCAGGGTGTTGAAAACGTGAAGCTGGCAGAGCGATTGAATGCTTATCGTCCGCTCGACAGGGATAGGCTGAATATTTGCATAGAGGTAAATGTCGACGAAGAAAAACAAAAAGGTGGCATTGTCAAAAGCCAAGTTTTTAAATTAGCACAGGAGATCAGTCATTTTCCACGGCTACATTTACGAGGGCTTATGATTATTCCAAAACCAACTGACGATTTCCAAAAACAACGATTAGTTTTTCGGCAGGTGTTTGAATTGCAACAAGCCCTTTTGTCAGAGGGATTCGATTTAGATACCTTATCAATGGGAATGTCTAATGATTTTGTCGCGGCGATTGCGGAAGGGAGTACCATGGTTCGATTAGGCAGAGTCATTTTCAATCCTAATATAAAGTAAGGAGACTAGTCATGTATGCAATAGAGTTATCTGTTCAGGATGACCAAATTGATTTTCAAAACATTGTGTCGAATCTTTATTACCCACTTTATTTGCAGGAATGCCGCCATCGTTTTCTTAAAGAGAAGGCTGGAATCGATGTTTACGAATATGCTAAAAAGGGGTTAAATTTGGTAATTGTTGAGTACAAATTAAAGTTTATCCGCTCTTTAAAAAAAGAAGATCGAATAATGGTGACGTGCGAAATTCTGCTTATCCCCAAAAGTCGCACCAAAATAATTTTTGCGCAGAAGATTTTTGCTAATGATAAATTATGTGCGGAGGCTGAGTTTGTCGGCACTTGCCTCCCAGTAACAGGTGGAAGGCCTTATATCCCTCAAGAAATTTTAAACATGGGCACTAAATAATGAATGAAATGATAGTTGAGCTAGATGAACATCCCCCTTTTGATTTGAAAAAGGCAGAAGAGGCGTTTAAAAATCTTTTAGAAGCTTTCCACATCAATGTAGATTCTGAAAGTTTAAAAGACACCCCTCGACGAGCAGCATTGACTTACGCTGAACTCTTTACTACCCAAGACTTTAAAGTAACCACATTTCCGAATGTTCACCATTATGATGAGCTGGTTATGGTTCGTTCAATCCAATTCCACTCTGTGTGTGAACATCATTTATTGCCCTTTTTTGGCGTAGCACATATCGGTTATTTGCCTAAAAATCGCATCATTGGTTTGTCTACATTGGCAAGAATAATAGAGTTTTTTTCCAGACGTCCGCAGGTACAAGAAAATTTAACCGCCCAAATTGCAGATTGGCTCCATGATAACTTAAAGCCAAAGGGGGTTGGGGTTATTCTGGAGGCTGAGCATTTATGTATGTCGATCAGAGGGGTTAAAGCCCAAGGAGCACGAACGGTGACTTCTGTATTAAAAGGGTGTTTGCGCGAAAACGGCCATACCAGACAAGAGTTTTTATCATTGGCAAGAGACTGATGCCTTAAAGACCCTTTACAAAAAATTGTGGAAAGAGGAAAATATCCAAAGATTTTAACGGAGCAGTTTTTTATGAGCGATTTAATCAAATCCATTAATGATAGCGATTTTCAGACAATGGTTCTTCAGTCCGATTTGCCTGTATTAGTCGATTTTTGGGCGCCTTGGTGTGGCCCTTGTCGAATGATCGCGCCCATATTGGAACAGATCGCCGAAGAATACAAAACCCGATTAGTGATATATAAAATAGATGTGGATCAAAACCCTGAATCACCGGCTCGTTATGCGGTGAAAGGGATACCCAATTTAATCTTATTTAAGAATGGAAATGTAGCCGCCAATAAAGTCGGCTCCGCTACCAAATCCCAATTGGTATCTTTTTTAAATGATTATTGCTAGGGGGGGGGTCTTTATATCCTACGCCTCGGCGAAGCCGAGGCTCGGAATGAAGGGGGAGATCGCTCCGCTCTTCTCCCCCTTACGAATCCCCATCAGTATAGGATTTTCTACGAAAATTGGTTTATTTATTTCTAATCAAATTAATATCCTACAAACTACGGCGTAAGCTCGTATCCTTACCCGATGAGGGTTCGCAAGGGGGAGAAGAGCGGAGCGATCTCCCCCTTCATTACTGAGTTGCAGCTTTGCTGCAACTCAGTATCAAAACAAGGAAGCAATTTCGGCGAAGCCGAAAATTGCTGTCTTGACAAATAAAAATATAAGGCTAAAATGTAATTAGGATTATTCCTGGAATGTATTTTTCAATAAATTCTATATATATCCAATCGAATTCAACCCAATCTCCATCAAATATCACATTGATGCGAATCAATATTTGATATTATCTGGATCGGGAATTGAAGCACGGTAAACACATTGAAATTTGACTGCATGAAACAGTTTTAATGCCATTACTATGGAAATTGAGAATTCTTAAACAATTTTTGGTTATTACTTAGAAGATTACTTCAAATATGCAGTAGTTCCCGCTGAAGATTAAGTTTTTGAATAATATGAAATTAAAGTTTGATATAAAAATAATTTTTGTAGAAAATCCGATACTGATGGGGGTTCGCAAGGGGGAGAAGAGCGTAGCGATCTCCCCCTTCATTGCTGAGATGCAGCTTTGCTGCGGCTCAGCATCCAAACCAGGAAGCGATTTCCGCTTCAGCGGGAATTGCTGTCAAATTGTCTTTTATTTTGAGAGGTACTATGAATCTGACTGAACTGAAGAAAAAAATCCCCGCCGAACTTATGTCTATGGCCCAACTATTGGGCGTTGAGCGGGTCAGTAATATGCGCAAACAAGATCTCACCTTTGCTATTTTAAAAGCCCAGGCTTATAAAGGTGAAGATATATTTGGCGATGGCGTCTTAGAAATATTACAAGATGGTTTTGGTTTTTTACGTTCAGCGACCGGATCATTTTTAGCCGGCCCAGATGACATCTACGTCTCCCCAAGCCAAGTCCGCCGGTTTGGACTGCGCACTGGCGATACCATTTCAGGAAAAATCAGACCTCCAAAAGAAGGCGAACGATATTTCGCTTTATTGCAAGTTGAAACCATCAACTTAGATCCACCGGAAGTCTTACAAAACAAAATAGCGTTTGAAAGCTTAACTCCTCTGTTTCCCAATGAGCGAATTTTTATGCAGCTTGGGAATGGTAGTGCCGCGGATACAACCGCGCGAATGATTGATTTGATTGCACCTATTGGCAAAGGACAGCGAGGTTTGATTGTCTCGCCACCGAAAGCCGGTAAAACCATGATGCTACAAAATATTGCTCACTCCATTGCGGTTAATCATCCAGAATGTATTTTAATGGTCTTGTTGATCGATGAACGTCCTGAAGAAGTTACAGAAATGGAGCGTTCGGTGAAAGGCGAAGTAGTGGCTTCTACATTTGACGAACCCGCAACCCGACATGTTCAAGTTGCCGAAATGGTCGTTGAGAAAGCAAAGCGTTTGGTGGAACACGGCCGCGACGTCGTTATTTTATTAGATTCTATTACTCGATTAGCGCGTGCTTACAATACTGTAGTGCCAGCCTCTGGAAAAGTTTTGACTGGTGGTGTTGACGCTAATGCGCTACAAAGACCCAAACGGTTTTTTGGAGCTGCGCGAAACATTGAAGAGGGCGGCAGCCTTACCATTTTAGCCACTGCTTTAGTGGATACTGGCTCTAAAATGGATGATGTCATTTATGAAGAATTTAAAGGCACAGGTAACATGGAAATCCATTTGGATAGAAGAATTGCTGAAAAACGCTTGTTCCCAGCCATGAGCATCAATCGTTCTGGAACGCGACGTGAAGAATTGATTACAAAACCAGATGAGTTACAAAAAATGTGGATATTGCGAAAAATTTTACATCCAATGGACGAATTGGCTGCTAATGAATTTCTAGTAGAAAGACTGAAGTTGACTAAAACTAATGATGAGTTTTTTGATTCTATGAGGGGATAGTGGTAGTGCTATTCTTCAGATAATCCAATGAACCCACGAGTTACCGCAGTTAAAATTTTAATCGAAGTTATTCAAAAACATCGATCTTTGACTACGGTATTTCAGCAAAAGTTATCTTCAGCCATTTTGCCGCGTGATTCTAGTTTAATCAAACAATACTGCTTCGGGGTATTGCGATTTTACCACCGACTGTTACCCATTGCCCATTCATTGGTATACACACCGCTAAAAATTGCCCATCGAGATATAGAAATTTTAATGTTGATTGGGCTATATCAACTTATCTATTTGGAGACACCGGCGTATGCAGCAGTTTCAGAAACGGTTGCTGGCGCGGCGCAATTAAATAAGAAATGGGCTAAAGGATTAATTAATCAAGCTTTGCAAAGCTATTTGCGAACCCCTACCGTCTATTTAGAAAAAGCGGATACTTCTTTGACTGGTAAGTTTTCACATCCTCAATGGTTAATTGAAGAAATAAAACAGGACTGGCCGGTAGAGTGGTCAACTATTCTAGCGGCCAATAACCAACAAGCCCCTCTTTTTTTGCGAGTCAATATTCAAAAAATATCAAGACAGCATTATTTAAATAAATTATTGCAAAATAACATTGAAGCTGACCTCATCGATGACTTACCTCAGGCTATACGTTTAGTTAAGCCATCGCCGGTTGAAGCGCTGCCTGGTTTTTTTGACGGGGAATGCAGCGTCCAGGATTTGTCCAGCCAATTGATCAGCAAAATACTAAATATTTTGCCCGGACAGCGAGTTTTAGACGCCTGTGCCGCCCCAGGAGGCAAGACCAGCCTTATTTTAGAAAATTTTCCAGAGAAGCTCCAACTGGTGGCTATTGAGAAGGATGCGGAACGCACACAACAAATCATTGAAAATTTACAACGCTTACATCAAGCGCATGAGCATGTTGAAGTTTTAGTAGCTGATGCCACACAACCGGATTCTTGGTGGGATGGTCGACCATTTGATTGGATTCTAGTGGATGCTCCCTGCTCAGGAACAGGCGTGATTCGCCGTCATCCCGATATCAAAATCATACGGCAACCATCAGATGTTGTATCGCTAGCCGATCAACAAAGTCGGTTACTCAACAGCTTGTGGAAATTATTAGCGCCCGGAGGAAAATTACTCTATACCACTTGCTCTTTATTAAAAAGTGAAAATGAAAAAACGATTGAAAGCTTTTGTGTAACTTTTCCAGATGCTCTATTGCAGCCCATCGATTTATCCATCGGCTTTGCGTTAAAATTTGGTCATCAATTGCTGCCTTCGGAAAATGGCCCCGATGGTTTTTATTACGCTTTGCTAAAGAAAATCTCCAATATTTGATCGTACTGCTGCTGTGCGGTGTAGATATCGAATTTTTAGACCCACTCCGCCTTATTCAGCGACATCCGCCTGCTCGCGGGATTGGCGTAGCGGGGCCCGTCAGCGGAGGTTTTTCCGTGCTCGCTTCGCCATTAATAGCGGGTGTAATACTGCCGTAAGCGCCATTGTGCTAAGTGAACTTTTATCCTCATGAACTCGTTTCCGAATTGGCTACGCTGCGCGCGCAAAAACCTCCGCTGACACCCACTGCAAAGCTTGCTGGCGGATGCGCTGAATAAGGCTATGCAGAGAATCTAATTTTATTTATTGGATCACTATTTTTTTAAGAGAATAATCCCAATAATTAGTTTTGCCAGCAATTCCTGCTACACGTAAATTGCTTCCTGGTTGTATGCTTGGTTAGGCAAAGCCTAACCAAGCAATGATGGCCTCATCAGGATCGGTTTTTTTTAATGGAATCCAAGATAATATTTGGTCAGCAGTTCTTGCAGTCTTCTGCGGAAACGGCTGACTATTTTGCTGATGAAGAGCCGCTGCCTATTTAATAGCATAAGCTTGATTAAACGTTGATATTAATCCTGGATCCTGGATTAATGCTGCACATTTCTAGGAGGGCTAGGGATTTTATAAGCTGCAAGGCGATTACCCTGGTGTCACCAGCCAGCGCTGAAATTCAGTGAGTCATTTTTCAGTTCTTGAGAAAAAAGAATGTCAAATAATCTGTTACGGGTGTAACTTTTATCTGAAATTATAAATAGTGATCCAATGATGAAACCCAAACCTCTGCATAGCGTTATTCAGCGCATCCGCCAGCGAGCTTTGCAGCGGGTGTCGGCGGAGGTTTTTTCGCGCGCAGCGTAGCCAATTCGGAAACGAGTTCACGAGGATAAAAGTTCACTTAGCACAATGGCGCTTACGGCAGTATTACACCCGCTATTGATGGCGCAGCGAGCACGGAAAAACCTTCGCTGACGGGCCCCGCTACGCCAATCCTGCGAGCAGGCGGATGTCGCTGAATAAGGCGGAGCGGGTTTAGATCGCGAAATCTACACCGCACAGCATCCTGATTTTAAATCGATTAAATTCAAAACCAGAATTAAAACAAGGGGGATTTTAACTCTAAAATAGATTTTCAACCAACCGGCATTTGCACTGCCAAAATTAGCAGCGATGGAATCACTTCTCTAGCAATCTAATTTTTAAGCCATTACAATGCTACTAACTATGAATACACTTCTACATTCTCTCAATCCGGCACAAAGCGAGGCGGTTTCTTCCCCGCCTGGGCATTTTTTGGTGTTAGCCGGTGCAGGAAGCGGTAAAACCCGAGTTCTGGTACACCGAATCGCCTGGTTGCTGACACATTTGCAACTGTCTCCTTCCGAAATATTAGCCGTTACCTTTACTAACAAAGCCTCGTACGCCATGCGTTCTCGAATTGAAATGCTGATGAATACACATTTAAGCGGCATGTGGGTAGGGACATTTCATGGTTTAGCACATCGCTTATTAAGATCCCATTGGAAAGCAGCTGAGCTTACCGAGTCATTTCAAATTTTAGACGCCGATGATCAATTACGGCTTATTCGCCGTGTGCACAAAAATTTAAATTTGGATGAGAGCCAATGGCCTCCCAAACAATCCCAGTGGTATATCAATCACAATAAAGAAGAAGGACAACGGCCACGCGCGGCTCAGCAAACCGATAATTATTTTGATGAAACCATGCAAAAAATTTATCAAACGTATGAAAATATGTGCACCACCAGCGGACTAATCGATTTTGCAGAATTATTATTACGTTCACTCGAACTTTTACAAAAAAATCCTGATATTTGTCGCCATTATCAACAACGCTTTCGACATATTCTGGTGGATGAGTTTCAGGATACCAATTCCATACAATATGCGTGGCTTCGCGCTTTTGCCGGAGATGAAAATTGGGTAATGGCAGTAGGCGACGATGATCAGTCGATCTACAGCTGGCGAGGAGCAAAAATTGAAAATATGCAGCGCTTCACTCGCGATTTTCCAAACTGTAAGACCATTAGATTAGAACAAAATTATCGTTCTACGCAGGTAATCCTTCAGGCAGCAAATTCGGTGATTGATCACAATGCCAATCGTTTGGGGAAGAATTTATGGACCGAAGGGGAGCGAGGCTCATTAATCACCTTGTATGCTGCTTATAATGAACGGGATGAAGCCCATTACATTGTTTCCACCATTCGCGACTGGGTGAAACAAGGACATGCTTATCATGATGTCGCTATTTTATATCGTTCCAACGCCCAATCCCGTGTGTTAGAAGAACGTCTGATTGATGCAAAAATCGCTTACCATATCTACGGTGGGTTGAAATTTTTCGAACGCGCAGAAATTAAAGATGCTTTAGCGTATTTGCGTTTGTTGGCTAACCGAAATGACGATGCCGCATTTGAGCGGGTTGTGAATTTGCCCACTCGGGGAATAGGCAACACCACCTTAAATGAGGTGCGGGAGACAGCAAAAAATCAGCAGATCTCGTTGTGGCAAGCAGCCCAATATTTAATTCAAAATCAAATTCTCAGTGCGCGCGCCGGTAAAGCGCTACACGATTTTCTGCATCTGATTGACACCATCAATCTTACCACTCAACAAGAAACTTTAGACCACAAAACGGAACATGTTCTTCAAGCCAGCGGCTTATTATCGCTTTATGCCAAAGATAAAAGTGAAAAAGGAATTTCTCGTATTGAAAACTTAGATGAATTAATCGCGGCCACGCGTCAGTTCCATCCCGTTGAGGAAATTGAAAATTTATCTTTACTTGATGCGTTTCTCTCTCATGTGGCACTGGAAACTGGAGAAGGACAAGCGCCAGCACAATCTGATTCGGTTCATCTGATGACCTTGCATGCGGCAAAAGGCTTGGAATTTCCATTAGTTTTTGTTGCAGGAATGGAGGAAGAATTATTCCCTCACAAGATGTCAATGGAAAATGGGAGTGGTTTAGAAGAAGAAAGACGTTTATGTTACGTCGGCATGACGCGAGCGATGGAAAAATTGGTTCTTACCTATGCACAATCTCGCTTTATGCACGGCATAGAAAGATTTAACATCCCATCACGTTTTATCAGCGAAATCCCGGGCGAGCTTATGCATGAAGAACGTCCGGCAGTACATGTTACCCCAGCCAAGCCTAGTGTGTTTCACCAGGAGGAAGATTCCTTTGACTTAGGATTGCGTCTAGGCCAACGTGTGCGTCATGCCCATTTTGGCGTTGGCGTTATAACCAACTATGAAGGAAGAGGCGAACAAACACGTATTCAAGTCAGATTTGAAAAACATGGCGAAAAATGGCTAGTCGCCAGCTTCGCCAAACTCGAACCGGTTTAGATTCATAAAGCCCCCCTTATAAAGGAAGAAATAGTTGAAAAAAACCTCTTTATAGAGTAAGTTTATAGCCATGGACAAAATAAATATTAGACAATTCTTACCTGTTATTACCGAATGGCAAAACATTATTGCTACCGTACAAGGATTGATCAGGGATTGCCAGCGAGAATTGTTTGCTGCTTCCCCTTCCAAACCAATTAAAATTGTCACCGGGTTCCGCCGCAGCGGTAAGTCCTTTTTGGTTCAAATGGTGGCCCGTGCACTGGTGGAAGCCAAACAATTCTCTTTAAGCAACGTACTTTATCTGAATTTTGAAGACTATCGCCTAGCTGAGATTAATAATATTAAAGACCTGGATAGTATAGTACAAAATTTTTTGCAAGAAGCTGCCAGACCAGGAAAAAAACTGCTAATTTTTGATGAAATTCAACTGGTATCCGGCTGGGATAAATTAATTCGCACCCTGTATGAAAAAGAGCAGGAAGTGGAAATATTCTTAACCGGTTCAAATTCAGAGTTACTCTCATCAGAAATCGGATCGAATTTAGCGGGTCGATTTATCGAATTTCAAATATTGCCGTTCAGTTTCAAAGAGTTTTTAGCTTATCATGAATTGAGCATAGGAAATGAAGTTGATTTCTATAAGCACCTAACACGAATAAAGACACTTTTTTCTCAATATGTTCTATTTGGCGGACTGCCGGAAATTTTTTCGATCAAAAACGATAACACCAAATATTCCTATCTGCAAGGTATCCTCAGCAAAGTAATATTAGCTGACATTATAGAAAGATTTAAGGTCAGACAACCAGTTATTATTGAAAAAATTCTGCATTTCTTGTATGCCACCGTCGGCAATGTCGTTTCTCCTACCCGGATAGGTAATTTACTAAAAAATGAAGGAATTTCAATTAAGCAAGACACCATCAGCACTTACATAGATTATATCGTCAAAACATTTGCCATGTATGAAGTAGGCAGATTTGACTGGAAGTTAAATCGAATTTTCAGCACCAATAAAAAATATTATTCAGTAGACACTGGTATTATTAATTTATATAAAAGCACTCACAATAGTTATCCGAAGCAATTAGAAAATTTAGTTTTTCTCAAATTAAAACAATCATTTCCAGACGTGTACTACAGTACAGTACAAAATGATAAAGAAATTGATTTCATTGTTAAAGATAAAACGAGTACTTATCACAAATACCAAGTGACGCTAACATTAACGAATGACAATCGAGCTAGAGAACTCTCCGCATTTATTTCTTCAGATCACTATCTCAGTCAGACGCATAATATTCTACTTACCATGGATGAAACAGAAGAAATCTTACAAATGGATAACTACCAGATTGTAAAAAAATACCTACCAAAATGGTTGTTAGATTTATAAAATATAAATAAAACGCAAGCTCAGTCTTATGAGCTCACGAACTCAAATAAACCGGATTCGATGGTGAGTCCGGGGCCAAAAGCCATTGCCAAAATATTTTGTTGATGGTTCTTTGCAGTTAATCGCTCATATAAAGACTTTAGGACAAACAAAATCGTTGGCGAAGACATATTGCCAAAATTTTTAAAGACGTGATGCGCATCCTCATTTCTTTCTCGACGAATGGCGAGCGCTTTTTCAACTTTCAAAAGAATCTCTTTTCCACCGGGATGAATGGCAAAAAAATCAATTTCGGGTATAGACAAATTAAAGTAGGTCAATAATGGATTAACCAGCTCCAGCACGTTTTCATTTAAAATTTGCGGAATATAAGTTGATAAATTGATATCAAACCCTTGATTGCCGATAAACCAAGTCATGGCTTTTTGTTCATAGCTCGCTAAACCGCATCGAAATCCTTTTAAAGCTAAATTTTTCTCATTTAGCGGCTTGCTATGAATTAAAGCACAGGCAGCTCCATCAGCGAAAAGGGAATTCGCCACTAAATTTTCTTGGTTGATAATGGGTTGAAAATGTAGTGAGCAAAGTTCTAAACAGACCACCAGCACAAAAGCCTCTTTATTTTGCTGACAGATGGCATCAGCCACTTTTAACGCATTGAAAGCGCCATAACAGCCCATAAAATTAATACAGGTTCGGTCAATATGACGATTTAAATTGAGTTGCATAATCAGTTCAATGTCGAGGCCAGGTGCATACATTCCCGTGCAGCTTACCGTGATTAAATGTGTAATTTTCGGTAGAAAATGGGGATTAATTCCATTTTGTATTGCTGATAAAGCCAAATTACAGGCATTTTTCTCGTAAATTTTCATACGTTCCGCGGTAGAACCGATGGGAACGGGCAGCGTCTCATCTTCTGGATTAAGCACGGTGTGTCTGTATTCTATGTCGGTTTTTTGGTAAATTCTTTTTAAATATTTTGTACCTTTTTCATCATAGCCTAAAAGTTTGGCCATGAGCTCTGCGGTCTCGGATTGCTTTAATCGATAGCGCGGGGTTGCTAAGCCCATTTCGATAATATAATTATTTTCCATTTTAAGTTATTCCGGTTTGGTAAATTGAATTAGACCGGTAAAGCCGCCAAAGTATTCGCGAAAAGAAAAATTTGCGAAACCCATCGATAAGATCAAGGTCTTTATTTCTTCAACATTGGGAAACAAAGCCAAGCTTGCAGGAATGTAGCCATAGACATCGCTATTGCCATGTAAAAAAATTCCCCACATTCGTGTCCAAAAGGTTAAGATTTTGGCTTGAAAAGCAGCTTTACGCGGACAAGCCGGTTTAGAAAAATCTAAGAATGCAGCTTTTCCACCAGGTTTGAGTTTCAGATAGATATTTTTTAATAAGGCGGACAAATCCGGTGCATTGCGTAATGCATAGCCACCGGTTATCCAGTCCACTGAATTATCGGGTACCGGCAATTGTTGCATATCGGCCAGGACATAAAAAAGATTGGGTAAGGCATTTTTTCTTTTCGCCAATTGCAACATTTCGCGGCAAATATCCACGGCAATCACTTGATCAGAAAATGAGGCAAATAATCGACTTAAATCCCCGGTACCGCAAGCCAAGTCCAAAGTAAGATTGGCGCGTGTTTCCGTAAGAGCCGCTACCATTTCTTTTTTCCAGCGCTGGTCTTGATTAAATGAAAAAATGCGCGTAATCCAATCATAGCGTGGCGCAACGATTGAAAAAACTTCAACATTGAGACGTCTTTTGAGGTCAGGTGTTTTAAGCGCGTTTCCATCGCCTAAAGAAAATTTTGTAAACATGCAATCCTTTTCTTGAACAATCTGAATACATTAATGTAAAAATTTAGTGATTAACCCTGTTATAATCGCGCCGAGTACAAACCATAAAGCATTCATAAAAAATCCAAATAAATTTTTCCATTTTAATTTCAATTCCTCTTCTTCAATTTCTCTTATTAATTTCTTAATATTCTCTATTGTTTGTGAATCAGTTTGTATTAAAGATTTAATGGTTTTTTCCAAAACATTTTTTATTGATGTTTGCGATTCAGCAGCATTGCAAAAAGTTTCTGCAAACAAATGAGGTTGTTTTAAATTTGCAGCCAAATTATCTATTGCTTGTTTTGGATCAAAATCGTCAACAGAATTCATATTTTACCTTATTTTTATTTAAGCAATTCTTTTGCAGGGATTATTTCCTGTTGAGTTCCGTCTATTTTGAGACCAAAAGATTTCGCTTCATTAAGTAGTAAAATACTTACTGAAAATCTTAATAAACTTTGATAGTCTTTAAAGGACCATTTTTCCATAACTTCATTCAATTTAGCTAGATCGCCATTATCAATTTCAAGAATAAGTTTATTATCTTGCGATACTGATTTTACTGCCATATTCTTCTCTTTTTATCTATAGTTTTTCTTTTCAGTCGATACTTGTTTGCTGAAATGGTATGCTTTCATGGGTAAGCTCCTTTTTAAGTTTTTCCCTCTTCCCATGGGAAAAAATACACTTCCTGTGTTTTGCTATTGTAAGCAATTTATTACATAAACTCAATAACTGAGATAGATTATTGATCAAGGTCAGGTTAACGAGAATGGTGACAAATTTGCATTCGAATAAAAAAAGGATTTATAACACGAGCGCGGCTCTCAAGTGTAGAAGCACTTGAGAGCTTAGTTTTTACTATGGCTCTGGGTTTTCGCTTGCGCGTTTTTCGAGCAAAGCGGTTTGGAAGGAGCACCCTGGGCCTATTGGTGGGTTGGGTTCGCGACCCGAACAGAACTCTAGGAGGAGGATGGGTTGAAACTTGAGCTAGAGCTGGAACTAGAACCTATGCTACATATACTCGGAGTTGAAAACAACGAATAGAAGCGTGAGCAAGAAGAACTAGTGGAGCTAGAACTAGAACTAGAACTGGAACTATTACTATCACCATAGAAGCCGTATGGTTCGAACAAAAAATTAGGTATATATTTAGGTTCGGGGGGTTGGATAATTTTAGAAACCGCTCTTTTTTCTTCTGGAAATGAAGCAATCTCTGTTTCGCCTACAAATCCTAGGGTAGTTATAGATGTCGTTAAATTTCTTAACTCCCTTATGCTTCCGTTTGAAGCAAAAAATTCTTCTAACTTATCTCCAAAGCCTTGAACTCCTTCCAGTTTAGCTAACAAGATTTGTATGTTTTTATTTAGGGTGTTATTGTCCGCTCTCAGGGCCACAATTTTTTGTTTCAAATTTTTTAAATAAAAAATAGGAGAGAGGAAACTTTTGCAATCAAAAATATTTGTTGGTAGTAGGGCCATCATTTTTGATATATCAAGTTCAGTTATTTCAACAACTGATCTCGTCTATAAACAGGCTTTTATCAAAATGAGTAAAGCCTTCTTTTTTCTGCTGACGTTGATCTTCACAATAATCAAGCGCTTTCTTGATAAGGTCATTTATGTTCTGGGGTGAAAGATTAGCAAATACTTTTTGGTTAAGTTCTGCTATCAACGACAGTTGAAACCAACCAATTGGCCGGTCATGAAATGCATCTTTTGATTCTAATTTTGAACGCTTAGATCCTTCTTCTGCTTCCGGAGGTTCTGAAAATATGCCCAATAGAGGTGATGATTTATTCGGGCCAAACTTTCTTTTCATATTAATCTCCTGCTTCTCAAAGTGATTGGTTTAAGTTTCGAGCAGGTTAAAATAATTTATTGCAGATGTCAATTTATCAATCCAGTAGTACGCTAATTTGTCCAACGTTCTTCGGCTGGTGCGCGCAGATTGTAGAAAGAACTCATCACTCGACCATAAGCGCCGGTGTTGGCGATGAGAAAGACATCCCCTTCTTGAGTTTCCGGCAATATACGCGAGTAGCCGAGAATATCTCCGGATTCGCAAATGGGTCCGACCACATGCGCGGTGAACTTTGGGGGTTGATGCAAGCGGGTTAAGTTTACAATTTCATGATAGGAACCGTATAAGGCGGGTCGAATGAGTGAGTTCATACCGGTTTCAACCCCTACGAAAAAAGTGCCGTTTTTATCTTTGACTTGCGTAACTCGAGCTAACAAAACACCGGCTTCGGCAACTAAGTATCGGCCTGGTTCCATCCAAATTTTTAGATCAGGAAAAGCAGATTTGGCTTTTTGCAATAAGAGGTCAACTTTAGCGATATCCAAGGGACGCTGACTGGAATTTTCAATCACACCCAATCCACCACCGACATTAATAATGTCCACCGCTGGAAAGTTTGGCAATAGCTTGGTTAAAGCAACAAAATTTTCTTTCCAAGTTTCTTCTCTTAAAATTCCACTGCCCACATGCGCATGCAAGCCAATAACAACAAATCGATGACGTTGCATTAATGCTAACAGTTGATTCAATTCAGAGAGTGGAATACCGAATTTTGAATCACTGCCGCCGGTACAGACATAATGATGATGACCATATCCTTGTCCAGGGTCGAAGCGTAAAATTATTTTTTTGTCGCGAAAGACTTCGGGCCAATTTTGTAACGGATATAAATTATCGACCGTCAAAGTAATATTATTTTGAAGCGCCAATTCATATTCTTCACGCAGCGCAAAATTTGGAGTAAATAAAATCCGTGAACGATCGATGTCTGGGAATAAATCAAGAACAAATAAAACTTCGTTCCAAGACACGCACTCAAAGTTAAGACCCAACTGATAAAAATTTTTTAAAATATCCGCATTACTGTTGGCTTTAATGGCATAGTAAACTCGGTCAACACCCTGGCAATTCAGTATCTGTTGTGCTCGTGTGCGTAAACAATCGTTATCATAAACATACAACGGTTCTTGATATTGTTTCATCAGTGAGAGTAAAGCTGTTTTCTTTATTTCCCACCAAGGCGTGGGCAGCGCTGTTGCAGGTGCGGTTTTGGACTTTGAAAAACCATTTTGAAAGTTGCTCTCGATTAATAAGCTATGGATTTTTTGACTTAAGCGTTCAGCTTGATCCTCGTCAATCACAAATGTTAAATTTAGATCATTGGCTGCTTGCGATAACAAATAAATTTTTTGTTGGGAGAAAACTTCAAAAACTTCTCCCAATTTTGGTAAATTAGCGCGGATGTTGTGACCAATTAAACTTAACGAGGCACAAGGACCGGTTAAATGGACTTTCCCATAGGCAGATAAATCTTCTACTAATAATTTCAATAGAGATAAGTCGCCAACCGTTGCTTGATTATCCAAAGAAACCGTAACGCTTGATTCTGAGGTGGAAACCAAATCAATCGATAAGCCACGATTTTTAAAACAATTAAAAATATTGGCTAAAAATCCAACCTCATGCAGCATGCGAATAGTGTCGATGGAGATTAATGAAATCCCATATTTACAAATAACTGATTTAATTTGTACTGCTGTTTTCTCGTCAGTTAAAGAAATTCTCGTGCCGGGCTCGTCGGGGAAAAACGTGCATTTGACATAAAGAGGAATATTTTGCAGTTTCACCGGCGGGATGCAATTTGGATGTAATACTTTGCCGCCCATAGACGCAATTTCTTGCGCTTCATCATAATCCAGTTGTTTTAACAACCGCGCTTCAGGAATTTGCTTTGGATTTGCGGTAAAAATGCCTTCTACATCGGTCCAGATTTCACAAAACTCTGCATTAATTTTGGCTGCGAAATAAGCGGCTGACGTATCAGAACCGCCGCGGCCGAGTAAAACAGTTTCGCCAGAAGTGTTAGAGGCGATAAATCCCTGGGTTAATACAACTGGGCTGAAGTCATCTAATTTTTTTATCAACTCCGGATCGGGTTCTGCCTTACAATGCGCTGCTAAATACGCAGCGCTCTGATGAGCTAAAGGATCGGCTTCGGTGATTAAGAGTTGGCGGGCGTCTTGCCACGTTACGGCTAATTTTTCTTTTTGTAAATAAGCAGCCCCTAAGATAGTTGACATTAATTCGCCAAAAGCCATTACTTGGGCGCGAATTCGCGGACTGGCTTCACCAATCAAGGAAATACCTTCGGCCAATTGAGTGAGTCGTTTAAAATGAGCCGATAAGAGCGAAGAGAAATCAAGACTCAGAGAATCACTTAAGTGTCGGTGAATCTCTTCAAGTTCCTGTAATCCGGCATGATATTCGCCAACTAAAGCGGCAGACACTAAAGCTTCCAGTTTGTTTGATACGTTAGTAATAGCCGAACAAACGACCAGTATCCGGCGAGAATGAGTTAAATGTTTTTTAACAATATTGGCAATTTTTTGCCAATTTTCCGCCGTGGCGACGCTAGTGCCCCCAAACTTAATGACAATCCAAGTATTTTTCATGGCCATAATATTGCCCGCCAAGTCTCAAAAAATCAACTCAGTACAACAGTTATCTGCACCAAATAAATATAGCAGTTTTCATGGTAATAGAAACTACGATAAGATTACGCTATGAGTACTGCTCGAATTTTTTATCCACATGAAATAATCCTGCACAGCGATCTGGTTTTGGACAAAGCTGCTAGCCACCATTTATCCACGGTCCTACGCTTTCAGCTTGGAGAAAAGTTAATAATTTTTAATGGTTTGGGCGGTGCTTATCTAGCCACTTTAAAAGCGGTCAATAAGAAACTGACCACTGTCACCATTGAAAAATTTCTTCCCGAAGAACGAGAATCACCTTTGAAGATCCATTTAGGCCAAGCAGTTTCTCGAGGCGAGCGAATGGATTATGCAGTGCAAAAAGCAGTTGAATTGGGCGCCTCTCGCATCACTCCCTTGCTCACTCAACATTGCCAGGTGGCTTTGCGCAAAGAACGTTTGCAAAATCGAGTCGAACACTGGAAAAACATTGCGATCAGCGCGGCCGAACAATGCGGGCGCTCCCGAGTGCCAGAGGTTCATTCGATACAAATGTTTGCTGAATTTATTGCTCAAAAAGAAACCATTGGTTTTATTTGCGCGTTAGATTATTCAACCCAAATGCCTGCGCCAACCGAATCAGTTACTCAGGTTTCGGTACTGATCGGCCCTGAGGGTGGTTTTTCCGAAAAAGAAATTGAACTGGCAAAAGCTCAAGGTTTTTTAACGCTAAACTTGGGCCCAAGAACGCTCCGAACGGAAACAGCAACGGCGGCGGCAATAACCCTATTACAACATACGTGGGGTGATATGGCAGGGTTTTTCTGAGCCTATTGTCCATTTTAGCCGTTTTGGCTAATTTGACTATTTTAGCTAATTATGCTAGCATTATAGATGGAGTTAAAAAGGAGCTACAAACAATGCATATCTCATCAACTAACTTAAAAAATAAATTAGGCCAATATTTGGAAGCAGCCATAAAAGAACCAGTAATTGTCGAAAAAAGCGGCCGTCCAACATCAGTTGTTATTTCTTATGATGAATACCAGCGTTTTCTTGCTCTTGAAGATAAACTTTGGGTAACGGAAGCTTTAGAAGCAGAGAAAGAAGGTTATTTAGGTACTAAAAAGTCGGTAGAGTTCATTAAAAAACTTGAGAAGAGGATTGTCCATGACGCAAAAAAAACTCGATCTGACAAAAAAAGTGACTGAATTCTTGTCAGACTTGGCGGCCAAACAAGCGAAGCAGCAACTTGATGCCATTTTAAGATTACTCAAAAATCCCAGACCTCATGACTCTAAAGAGTTGCATGGGTATAAGGACTTATTCCGATTAGATGTTGGGGAATATCGCATAATTTATCGATATGATGACGATACTGTATTTATTACTTTAATCGGTAAACGAAATGACGACGAGGTTTATAAAAAACTCCGACGGCAGTCTTAATATTAAACTGAGCTTGCTAATGGTATGAAAACCTCAGATAAAAAACCCAATTTTTCAGAAAGTGAATTACGAAATCAATTAACGACGATTCGCAAAGAAATCTCTTCTTTAGAGTCTTTCTTTGATGTGCAGAATGGAAGCGGTTTTGGTGGTGGCATAAGCGATGAAAAATATATACTCTATCAAGTAAATTTTAAAAAAGATCAAGAAAATAGGTTGGTTAGAGATTTAAATGATTTATTACTTAAAAAGACAAAAAAATCGTCAAATATTGCTGCTGTCTTTTCAGCTATTGCTACCACTATTGTAGCTATCACCGAAATCATAAGGCTCTTTAAATAAACCGTGAATTTTGCCACGAATAATTGCGGCAAAGTGGTAACAGCGTCAAAAAGTAGTTCTGATAATTCTTGGCCCATTAGTAATGGCTCATTTCTTAAATTTTACCTAATTGTACAGATTAGTACAAGTATATTTTAACTAAATTGTGATATTAATGTTAATTTGGTTAATTAACTGCTAAAAACCTTTAAAAAACGAGCTACCTTGATTATACTAAAACCAATCTATGGCAAAACTTCATTTTTATTATTCTGCGATGAATGCTGGTAAAAGCACGGTCTTACTGCAATCTAGTTATAATTATAATGAGCGCGGGATGGATACGCTGCTGTTAGTGTCTAATATTGATGACCGGTTCGGTATAGGAAAAATTACTACCCGTTTGGGGCTGCAAGTGAATGCTATGGCGGTTGAGCCCAATCAAGATTTATTTTCTTTAATTGAGCTGCAAATTTTAAATAATTCAAATATAAAATGTGTACTGATTGATGAAGCACACTTTCTAACAAAAAATCAGGTATTACAGCTGGCGCGTGCGACAGATGAATTGCAGGTACCCATCTTAACTTATGGCTTGCGTACAGATTTTCGTGGAGAGCCTTTTGAGGGCAGTCTGTACCTACTTTCGCTGGCCGATATTCTGGTGGAACTTAAAACCATTTGCCATTGTGGCCGAAAAGCCATTATGAATATGCGTATCGATAACGACGGGAAGGTCGTTCGAGAAGGCAATCAAGTGGAAATCGGAGGTAATGAACGCTATGTCGCCACTTGTCGTCGTCATTTTCATTTAGGGCAAGCAGCAAGGTTAAAAATCTAACTATGAAGAATAGGCATCCACAGATGTTAAAGCCCTGGTTGGTTTGTTTTTCCGCTGCTTTATTTTTTTTCTTTGAATTTACCCAAGTAAATATGTTTAATGCGATTAGTCCTGGATTGATGCAAACTTTTCACATCGAAGCCGTCACCGTAGCGCACCTTTCTGCAACTTACTTTTACGCTAACGTACTGTTTCTTTTTATTGCTGGCATTATTTTAGATCATTTCTCCACCCGGAAAATTTTAATAATTGCGATGAGCTGGGTTACTGTAGCGACGGTGTGTTTTGCTTTTTCAACTTCAATTTGGCAGGCCATGATTTGCCGATTTATTACCGGTATCGCAGCCTCATTTTGTCTGTTAAGTTGTGTGCGCTTATCTTCACGTTGGTTTGATACTCGGCAAATGGCTTTAGTCGTGGGATTAATTGTTACCATGGCGATGTGTGGAGGTTTGTTTGCGCAAACACCTTTCACTTTCGCAGCGGACTTTTTCGGGTGGAGAAAAACTTTATTGCTAGACGCAGGAATCGGCTTCTGTATTTTGTTTATTATTGTGATGAATGTGCAAGATTTCCCATCAAGTTTTTTAGCCACAAAATCAGAATTAAAACCCCGTTTTTGTTTTGTTGCCCTTGGAAAATCTTTGCGTCGGGTGGTGCGAAACAAACAAAATTGGTTGTGTGGCATCTACACCAGTCTAATGAATCTACCCATTTTTTTATTGGGCGCACTATGGGGCAATTTATATTTGGTGCAGGCTCGTCATCTTGAACGTCTTACGGCTTCTGGGGTAACCTCGCTTTTATTTTTAGGAATTATTATCGGTTCACCATTAATTGGTGCACTGTCTGATCGACTAGAGAAAAGACGGTTGCCGATGATTTTAGGCGGTTGTCTTGCTCTTCTGCTGATTTGTAATCTAATCTGGACGAAAAATTCATCCTTTGCTTATCTAGCATTTATTTTTTTCGCGATGGGCTTTGTCTCCAGCGCTCAAATTATTTCTTATCCTTTGATCGCTGAAAGTAATGCTTTAAACGAAGTGGCTTCAGCAGAGGGTTTGGCGGCTACTTTAATTATGGCAGGGGGTTTTTTTCAAGCTGTGTTTGCGTGGGTAATGAGTTGGCATTGGAATCATCAAGTGATAAATGAAATGCCCATTTACGCTGCAAGTGATTATAAACGGGCTTTAATGATTATGGTTGCGGCTTCCGTGGTTGCTATTTTGGCGTCGATAGGAATTCGCGAAACACATGCAAAAAGAGCATTGGATCTATCATCGCCCGGTGATTTTTCTACTCGGATAGCGCTTGATTGAGATCTGCCTTTAGATCTTCAACATCTTCAATTCCTACTGAAATTCGAATTAATCCATCGGTTATTCCCAATTGCTCACGTATTTTCTGAGGGATTGAAGCATGCGTCATAATGGCGGGGTGCTCAATTAAACTTTCAACACCGCCTAAACTTTCCGCCAAGGTAAATAACTGGCATCGAGATAAAACTCGTTTGGTTTCTAACAATGAACAGTTCAGCTCGGCGCTAATCATGCCGCCAAAAAGGGCCATCTGTTTCTTAGCCAAGGCATGTTGTGGATGACTGGGAAGCCCGGGGTAATAAACTCGCTTCACCAAAGGATGCTTTTCCAGCCATTCGGCCAAAACGCTGGCGTTGGTATGATGGCGCTCCATTCGCAGTGCTAAAGTCTTTAAACCTCGTAAGGCCATAAAACTGTCAAAGGCGCCGGCAATAGCACCTACTGCATTTTGTAAAAAAGAAAGTTTTTGGATTAGATCAGGATTATTACCAACGACCACTATGCCATTCACGATGTCTGAATGGCCATTGAGATATTTGGTGGCGGAATGTAAAACAATGTCAAACCCAAGCTCTAAAGGACGTTGACTTAACGGTGTGGCAAAAGTGTTATCCACACAAGCCAATAAATTGTGTTGCTTAGCGAGTTTGGCTATCTGCTCTAAATCAACAATTTTGAGTAATGGATTGCTTGGGGATTCTACCCAAAGCATACGTGTATTAGGTAAAATTGCTTGTTTGACCGCTTTTAAATCAGTCATGTCAACAAAGGTAAAACTTAAACCAGCACTTAGCTGGCGAACTTTCTCAAATAAACGATAAGTTCCCCCATATACGTCATCCATCACGACAAAGTGATCTCCAGGCTTAAACAAATCCATAACGGTTGCGATCGCCGCCATGCCAGAAGCAAAGGCAAAGCCCTGCACACCGGATTCTAAGTCTGCGACACATCGTTCATAAGCAAATCGCGTGGGGTTCTGAGTACGCGAATATTCATACCCTTGGTGATCCCCAGGGCTTTTTTGTGCATAAGTGGAGGTCAAATAAATCGGCTGCATGACTGCGCCGGTTGAAGGGTCAGGGGCTTGTCCACCATGGATTACCCGGGTGGACAGATGCATTTTTGTATTTTTTATACTCATAACAGTAAATATTTTGATCGAGAGCCAGTAACTATCATATAATAAATTGAGAAGGTTTAAAATATAGAAGGCCGATGCGTGGGACACAAACCAGAAAGCCATGAACGCTGTACTCAGCGTTCATGGCTGCTTAAAATAGGAGAAAGAGTGTGAAACTTATTAAACAAATAGCAGGAGTTATTATCTTGGTAGGGATGGCAAGTTCAATTGCATTAGCGAAGACCTCTATTAACGTTAATATTAATAGTCCTAGTGAAAAGCAAAGCTACGGTGGTGAATATGGCGCTGAGGATCAATGGAAACATGGCGGCCCCACTAAAACTTATTTTTGGCGTTCAGTATCACATGGACGTACCCCATCGAATGCATTCGTTGGAGGTGAAGAGCGGGCTGAATTACTGTTTGTCTGTCAATCTCCATTTAAAGGTAACGTTTTACCCGGTAAATTATTTAAAGGATTATGTCATATAGGTTGGAATGGCCGAGAAATAACCTCGGATGACTATCGTGTCTTAGTGGGTAGGCACCTCGATTGGCTTAAACCCAGAAAGGGAAGGTTACCAGAGGATGCTGTTCAGGGCGGGTTTGAAAAAGGCATGCCGGTTTATGTTTGTCATGCTGCTTACTATGGGCATGGTGTTCATCCGGGTAAATTAGTAGGTAGAACCTGCTACATTACTTATGGTGGTCGCGAGTATCCAATGGATCATTACGAGGTACTGACTCAAAGATAAGCTGTGGTGATCGCCACAAGAGAATTACTTTAAGTAAGCCCGTTTTGTAGCATCCACTGATCATCAACAAATTTTGATAAATAGTTTCTAATTGAATCGGGCAATATAACGAGGCAACGCTCACCTTTTTTAAGTGAGCGTGCCGCCTGTAAGGCTGCCCACACCGCGCCCCCTGACGAGCCACCAATGAGCAGTCCTTCTTCTTGAATTAATCGGCGCGCCATTAAAAAGGAATCTCGATCGTTAATTTTAACGTATTGATCAATCAAAGAATTATCTAAAACCTCAGGAAAAAAATCGTAACCAATTCCTTCAACCAAATAAGGTTTAACTTCAGTGCCTCCGCCAAGAATAGAACCAATGGGATCAACACCCACAATTTTAACGTGAGGAATCACTTGTTTTAATTTTTTGGAAACTCCGGTAATTGTCCCGCCTGTACCAACACCCATCACTACCATAGATAAATTAGTGCCCATGTCGTTTAAAATTTCTTCCGCAGTGCCTTTATAATGGGCTTCTGGATTAGCAGGATTAGCGTATTGATCTAATATATAGGATCGAGGGATTTCTTGTTGTAATTTTCTGGCCAGAGAAATGTGGCTATCCGGATCATTCCAAGCGGCTTCAGTACGGGTGCGATAAATTTTTGCCCCTAATGCTTCTAAAACAATTTGTTTCTCCCGGCTCATTTTTTCTGGCATGGTAATGATGACAGCATAGCCTTTAACAGCGCCGGCTAGAGCTATGCCAATACCGGTATTCCCTGAAGTCGGTTCAATTAAGGTATCACCCGGTTTAATCTTGCCCTCTTTCTCGGCTTGCTCAACCATAGTGTAACCGATACGGTCTTTGATGGAGCCACCGGGATTAAGAAATTCGCATTTAACGAATATTTCACATTCCAATGCTGATCCAATTCTATTTAATTTGACAATGGGTGTATTGCCAATGGCTTGTAATATATTATTAAAAATCATTTTTTTTTCCTTATGCTATTAAAAATTATAATACGGATTTCTATAATTGACTACTCAAAAACTACGGGTATAGTAAAGCGCCATTCTATAGTAAAATAAACTCATATTTTTATTGTTGAGGGGTAACATGATCCAAGCGAGAGACATCAATCAATGGGTGCAGCAAATTTTAGCTGCACTGCCACCCGGACTACAGCAGCTGCCACAAAACTTGCAAGAATATTTGCAAGAGGCCATGTTGAAGACTTTTAGTAAATTAGAGTTAGTTACTCGCGAAGAGTTTGATATTCAAACCGGCGTTTTACTTAAAACACGGAAAAAACTAGAAGCTTTGGAAAAGCGTTTGCAGGAATTAGAATCGAAATCCACCCAATGAGTTTAGCAATTGTTTATAGTCGCGCTAGCGCAGGAATTGGAGCGCCGTCCGTAACCATCGAAGTGCATTTAACTAGGGGTATGCCCGGTTTAAACATCGTTGGTTTGCCTGAAACGGTGGTTAAAGAAAGTCGACACCGGGTTCGAAGCGCTATTATTAATAGCGGATTTGAATTCCCAATCAAGCGGATCACGGTGAGCCTTGCGCCTGCAGATCTGCCAAAAGAGGGAGGCAGATTTGATTTACCTATTGCGATGGGTATTTTAGCGGCTTCTCAACAAATTCCTGATAAAGAGTTATTAGATTATGAATTGGGTGGTGAATTAGCATTATCAGGAGAAATTCGTCCTTTCAATGGATTGCTACCTTTTGCTTTGGCAGCTCGCGCTCGAGGCAAAAAACTAATCCTACCTTTGGCAAATGTCCGGGAAGCTTGCCTCGTCTCAGATCTTGAAGTCTTTGGGGCCAGTTCTATATTAGAGGTCTCGGCTCATTTTATCGGAAAGTTATCCTTGACCCCGGGTACGCATCATTATAACGAAATTATCTTTGAAAAGAATGAGTTAGATTTTTCACAAGTTCAAGGTCAAGCGCATGCACGGAGAGCTTTTGAGGTTGCAGCGGCGGGAGGGCATAGCGTCTTAATGACCGGACCTCCTGGCGCAGGTAAAACGATGTTAGCTTCACGCCTCCCGGGTATTCTGCCGGAAATGTCTGAAGCTCAAGCATTGCAGTCAGCCGCCATTTATTCCATGGGCGAAGGAGGATTCAACCCTTCAGGGTGGCAAAAACGACCGTTTCGCGCCCCACATCATACCTCGTCAAGTATCGCCTTGGTTGGCGGAGGTCGCTCCCCTAGACCTGGAGAAATTTCTCTTGCCCACCAGGGGGTGCTTTTTTTGGATGAATTGCCAGAGTTTAATCGGAATGTTTTAGAGGCATTGCGTGAACCGATTGAGGCAGGAGTAATCAAAATATCTCGAGCCGCCTACCAAATTGAATTCCCAGCGGAGTTTCAGCTTATCGCTGCAATGAATCCTTGTCCTTGCGGATTTCGCGGAGATATCCGAGGAAGATGTCGCTGCACATACGAACAAGTCCAGAAATACCAATCCCGTATTTCTGGGCCTCTCTTAGACCGCATCGATATTCATCTGGCCGTGCAAGCTTTGCCTTCGCATTTGTTGATACAATCGGAATTCACTCAGTCTGAAGCTACCGCTGTAATCAAGATGCGAGTTACCGAGGCCAGAAATCGCCAGATGGGCAGACAAACAAAATGTAACGCTTTATTAAAAAACAACGAGTTAATTGAATGTTGTCGAATAGAATTGGAGGATCAACAATTTCTTACCAAGATGGTAGATGATTTAGGTTTGTCGGCTCGTGCTTATTATCGAATCCTAAAAGTCTCTCGCACCATTGCTGATTTAGCAGGCGAAGATCATATCCGGCAAGTCCATCTTAAGGAAGCCATCGGTTATCGTCAATTGAATTATTAAAGCCTGGCGAGTTAGAATAAATAAGGAGGAATTATGAATAAAAAATTACCGGTTCTCGATTTAGAGTTGGGCGCTAAACTAATCAATAGCGATCAAAAGGCAGCAAAAACCATGCTAAAAGATTTAGCAGCTTCATTGCCTAAAGCCTTGCAACAGTTAAAAAGTGCATACGATCAAGAAGATGTTAAGCAAGTTGGCAACATTGCCCACTATTTACATGGAGGGGCCTGCTATTGTGGAACTCCGCGTCTAAAAGAAGCCGCCTTTCAATTAGAACGATTAGCTAGAGGATTACAACCTTTCCAAGAACTCGAATCAGCTTACAAAAATTTATGTACCGAAATCTCTGCAGTTATTGAAAAAACAAAACAAGCCGGTATTTGACGGCAATTCTCGGCGAAGCCGAAAATTGCCTCCTGGTTCTATATCCTACGCATCGGCGAAGCCGATGCTCGGAATCAAGGGGAAGATCGCTGCCGCTCTTCTCCCCCTTTGAACCCCCATCGGGTAAGGATACGGGCTTACGCCGTCGTTTGGAGAATATTAATTTGGTTTGGAAATAAAAAAATCAATTTTCGTAGAAAACCCCATCCTGATGGGGGTTCGCAAGGGGGAGAAGAGCGGAGCGATCTCCCCCTTCATTGCTGAGTTGCAGCTTTGCTGCCACTCAGCATCAAAACCAGGAAGCAATTTCCGCTTAAGCGGAAATTGCTGGACAATATTGGTTTAATGCGGTGATTAGATGCTCCCGCATAATAGGTTTTGTTAATACATCGTTGGCGCCTGCCTCAAGACAGATTAATCGGTCTTCTTCTAAAACGTGAGCGGTTAATGCGACCAGAGGCGTAACGGATTGTTTATTTTTCTCCAAAGCACGTAATTTTCGAGTTAATTTCATGCCATCCATATCAGGCAAACCAATATCTGTAAAAATTAAATGGTATTGATGACTGTTAAAGAGCTGAATGGCTTCAGTCCCATCATTGGCGATGTCCACCTGGCAGTTTAAGTCTTGTAACATCAGTTGAATCACTTTTTGATTTAAGGGGTTATCTTCCACCACTAAAATACGTGGTCTGTAGGTCCGTAAAAAACTTAATTTTATCTCCTTCTTTTTGTAAAGAGTGGAGTCTTTAGTTTTTGGCTTACTTTTATCTATTGGTAACGGCAGGGTAAACCAAAAACGAGAACCTTTGCCTAGGCGGCTGGTAACGCCCACAGTCCCACCCATGGTTTCGACCAAATTTTTTACAATCGCCAGTCCCAAACCGGTGCCCTGGAAGCGACGGCTATAATGAGATTCAACCTGAGTAAAACGATCGAACAAAGTAGGAATCGCTTCGGTTGGAATACCAATTCCGGTATCCTCAACCATAATTTTAAAAAATGCTTGGTTGGTTTTGGTGGTACAGTCCACCAAAACTCGAATTTTACCCTTTTCGGTAAATTTAGCGGCATTGCTCAAGAAGTTTAATAGAACTTGGCGAATACGTAACTCATCGCCAATGACTTTGTTGGGAATTTTTTCCGCATATTTGGTTTGCAATTTAATATTTTTTTCTGCGGTGAGATGCCTTAAGGTTTCACAGGATTCTTGGATTAATTTAACCAGATCAAAAGGAGTGGGTTTGAGTTCCACTTTGCCGGCTTCCAGTTTTGCATAATCTAAAATGTCATTAATTAAGGTTAGTAAGTTTTGACCTGACGAGTAAATGGCTTCAACACACTCTTGTTGCCCTTTCGTCAGTTTTTGTTCCTCCAGTATTTGCGCCATGCCTAAAATTGCATTCAAGGGGGTGCGTAATTCGTGGCTAACGGTGGCGATGAAGCCGGTTTTAGACAGGCTGGCGATTTCCGCTTTCTTTTTCTCTTCAAGCAATTCCTTTTGAACAGTCTTTAGATTGGTGATGTCTAATGAAGTGCCAATAATTCCAATAATATTACCCTGTTCATCTCGAAAAGGAGATTTATAGGAAATAAATACCACATTACCTCGGTCTTTTAAGTAGGTACTTTCTTCAATTACCAGAGTTCTACCGGTTTTTAAAACCTTTAAATCATTTTTGCGCAAATCCTTGGCTTGATTGGGCCAAATATCTTTATCTGTTTTTCCGAGCACGTTTTCAACTGTATCAATCCCAACGTTTTCACACCAGTATTTATTGGCGCCCATGTAACAGCTATCTCTATCTTTCCAATAAATCAGTCCGGGAGCACAATCAATTATATTTTTAAGTAAATAAGCGGTATCCTTATATTTTTGCTCAACCTGCTTTAATTGAGAATTCAATTTTTTAATAATCTGCTTATCGCTTGCCGACTTGGTAAAATTATTCAATTTCCCCTCCTGAATCAAAAATCATCATCAATCCCGGTGTTAAAACAGTCCAGAAATTATCTTCCTCGATGTGACGCAATAGTTATTTGAAACAGGTATACTATACATAACAATTCTTTGACATTCCAGGACTTTAGCTATGTACATTATCGGTTTCAGTGGTTTGAATGACGCCCTTTCTTTTAAAAGAAAGAACATAAAAGATCTTTCTGAACAAGAATATCGCATTTCACAGGGAATGGATTCGGCGGCTGTTTTAATCCAGGATGGGATCGTCATTGCTGCGGTAGAAGAAGAGAGGCTTTCGGGAGTTAAACATACCGAAAAATTCCCATTTGCTTCGATTAATTTTTGCTTAGACCAAGCAGGAATAACCATTAACGACATCGATTATATTTGTCACGGGTTTAATTACGCAGACTATAAATATTTTTTTCAGCGAAATGAATATTTATTAAAATATTTTCAAGCAGCATTAGATCCGGCGGTACAAATCCAGCATTTAAATAATTTATGGCCAGGAGTAAATTTTGCCAAAAAATTTATCCCTGTTCGACATCACGCGGCCCATGCCGCCGGCGCTTTTTATCCCAGTGGGTTTAGCGAGGCGTTGGTCTTGGTAATGGATGGGATGGGTGAATTAGACAGTATTTCTGTTTATCGGGGAAAAAATAATCGTTTGGAGTTATTAAAAACTTATAATTTATTAAGCTCAGTGGGCATGCTGTATAGTATGGTTACTTGTCATTTGGGATTTTCAATCAATAGCGGCGAATATAAAGTGATGGGATTGGCGCCTTACGGTGATCCTTTACAATTCGCTGCTTTTTTTTCCGAATGTGTATCATTCGAGCCTGAAGGTGAAATAATTATTCAGGGCTTTCATAAAAATAAATCCTTTTTAGATTGGGAAACCTATCGGGGATTTTCAGAATGGCTAACGTTGCACACTTTTCCTGCGAGGAGTCCTGAAAGCCCGCTCGAGAAAAAGCATATGAATTTAGCTGCTGCGTTGCAGAGTACTTTAAATAATGCGTTATTGCACATTTGCAAACACTGGGGTAAATCCACAGGTTTAAATAAACTTTGTTTTGCGGGCGGCGTCGCGTTAAACTGTACGGCAAATGCCTACTTATATCAGCAAAGAGTATTCAAAGACATGTATATTCAACCGGCCGCAGGAGATGCGGGGACAGCTTTGGGAAGCGCTTTATACCATTATAAGCACACTTTGCAGCAGTCAGGAAATGACACGCCGCAGCGTTTACCGTTTTTTGGACCAACCTCTCAAATAGAGAAATTACTGCGTAATGAAAAGAAGTGGATTGAGTCGTTAGAAATTACTGTTAACCAATTTTCAATGGAAGAAATGATCAATATAGTCGCAGAAAAATTATCACACGGTAAAATTGTTGCTTGGATGCAAGGTGAAACAGAATTTGGTCCTCGAGCGTTGGGTCATCGTAGTATTTTAGCCGATCCTCGGGATCCAAATATGCGTCAGAAAATTAATAGAATTGTAAAAAAGCGTGAAGCATTTAGACCCTTTGCACCCTCAGTGAAAAGTGAAGAAGCTCATCATTATTTTTGTATTTCCCCAGAAGATGCAAAACTATTCGCAACCATGTTATTTGTTGTCCCGGTACGAGAAGGATTTAAAGAGAAGTTACCCGCCATCACGCATGTGGATGGGACAGCTCGAGTGCAGACGGTGGACAGAAAAGAACATCCGATTTATTGGAGTTTATTGGATGCATTTGAAAAAATAACTAAAATTCCAATTTTACTTAACACTTCTTTTAATATCAACAAACAACCGATTATTGCTTCGGCAAAAGAGGCGTTGATGACGTTTGCAGATAGTGAAATTGATCTGTTGTGTATCGATAATTTTATTTTTTCTAAACTGGGAATAGCCGATGATATTAGTAAAAGACAATTTAAGATCACTGCATAAGTGGTCTGGAATTACAACTCACTATCCTCAGAAAAGTATTGGTCAGGTTTTTGAAGAGGTGGCAAGTCTGTGGCCACAAAATATTGCGTTTGAACTTGATAAAAAAGTTTCTTATCAGCAATTGAACCTTCAAGCAAATCAGTTGGCGCATTATCTGCAAAAGTTGCGTTTTCCACCGGAAACGCGAATTGCTTTTTGTTTGCCGCCCAGTCTTGAAATGATTGTCACCATGCTGGCAATTTTGAAAGCCGGTTATGCCTATGTCCCCGTGTCACCTAAATATCCATTAGCACGCCTACAATTTATTCTAAAAGATTCACAAGCTAAATGGATTTTTACTCAACACAATATTTGGCCGGAAGAATTAAGCCAAATGGAAGCCATTACATTTTGGGAAGATCTTACTTTAGATAAATTTTCTGCAGAAAATTTAAAAAATAAACAAACCAACCGACAACTTGCTAATGTGAGGTACACTTCAGGATCAACAGGTCAACCTAAAGGTGTGATGGTAGAACATCGCGGGATCGTACGTCTGGTGAAACAAACCAACTATATAGAGATCACACCGGAAGACAAGATTGCACAAGTCACTAATATTACCTTTGATGTTTCTGAATTTGAGATATGGGGCGCTTTATTAAATGGGGCAACGCTGGTTGGTCTATCTGAAAATACTTTATTGTCAGTTCCTCAGTTTTCTAAATTCTTGCAAATGAAAAAAATTTCTATTTTATGGTTAACTGCGCGATTGTTTGACCAATTTGTCATGGTATCCCCTGAAATTTTTGCAAACTTAACTTATTTATTGGTGGGGGGGAGATTTTAAATCCTAAAACAATCTTTGCAGTTTTAAATTGTAAAGCGGGTAGACCAAAATTTGTTTTAAATGGTTACGGACCTACGGAAAATTCTGTTTTCACCACGGCATATAAAATACCTGAAAACATCAATGAAAAACAACCCATTTCGATCGGCAGCGCCATTGCCAATACTAGTATTTATGTTGTTAATGAACACGGGGATCTTGCGGACTTCAATGAACCAGGGGAGTTATACGCAGGTGGAGATGGTGTTGCTCGAGGTTATTTAAATAATCCTGAGCTTACAGCAGAAAAGTTTATTAAAAATCCTTTTAGTAAAAATTCAAATGATTTGATTTATAAAACCGGAGACAGGGTCTTTTGGCGTAAAGAGGGCAATCTTGAGTACATTGGGCGTGTTGACAATCAGGTTAAAATATTTGGTCAAAGAATTGAATTGGGGGAAATCGAAGCCAACTTGTTGCAGCACCCTAACATTGGTCAAGCCATTATATTGGCGTTAAATCGCAGTGCTTATGAAAAATTTTTATGTGCTTATGTGGTGTTAAAAAATCAGTTAAATCTAAGTGTTCAAGACATAAAAGACTTTCTGAGAAAAAATTTGTCTAATGAAAAAATCCCAGAAATTATTTTTGTTGTTGATAAAATCCCTTTAAATATCAGTGGAAAAGTCGATCAGGAAAGTTTGGCGAAAATGGTATTTGAGAATAAATTAGAAATGAATTCGTCGATACCTAAATCCCCCGTCCAAAAAAAACTAGTTGCGATTTGGCAAGAGTTATTGAAAATTGGCAGTATCGAACTGGATGATGATTTTTCAAGTTTAGGAGGTCGTTCCATTTTGTTAATGCGGTTACATGATCGCATTTCCAAGGCATTTCATTATGAGATTACCATGTCGGAATTATTTTCTACCGAGACTATCCGAAAACAAGCCAAGCTTTTAGAAAAAAAAGATAAAATGTTGTATGAAACTGCGGTGGTTGCCTTTCAGAGTAAAGGGAAAAAACTGCCTGTTTTTCTGCTCCCGCCGGTAAGTAATCAATGCGTCTGTTTCTTTTCTTTAGTGAAATACCTAAAAAATTTTCAACCGGTATATGCTCTGATAGACCCTAGCGATCAAATAAATCAATGTCAATTTAAAAGTATTAATGAGATGGCTAACTTTTTCTGTGAAATTATCCGAAAAACACAACCGAAAGGGCCCTATCAATTGGTTGGATATTCTTTTGGTGTTCAACTCGCCATAGCGATATCCAGAATTTTGGTCGAAGCCGGTGAAAAAATAAAATTTTTAGGTATCGTGGATGGTTGGGCAAAGTTTCCTGAATATTGCGCCAATGAGCAATGGTTTCGACAACGAATGCAATCACTGAAAGAAGAATTTCAAACCGATAACCTGAAAATTGATTTGGCATGGCATCGTATGCAGTTGTTGCTTAATAATAAATTAGAATTACTTCCTACTAAAGTGATTTTATTCAAATCGACGGGCGATCAAGGATTTTCATTGAATGATATGGATGAGTATAACCATTGGTTGCCTTGGGCTGTCCACGGGATAGAAAGGTATTTAATTCCGGGTGATCACGATGACATGTTATCAGAACCTCATGTTCAGGAGTTGGCAACGATTCTACAACGTAAATTAGATTTACGAGGGGGCAAGTCCTGAATCGTGTGTAGTTAAAAACTACACACGATTCAGGACTCGAGCCACCTCTACAACAAAAATCACATTTCTTTATTTAACTATTTGTTTTGTAATGCTTTTATTAATCCGGGAGCTCTTCCACATTCTTGATTTTCAGTATAAAAACCGTATCAACCAGAATATTCAAAAGCATGCCCCCTCATCACTAAGCTACCAGTTTACACTGATTGTAGCTGCCATTGAGTAAGTTTCTTAGAAGCATTGCGAGCAATCGATCAAAAAATTAAGCTTTTCATAAGAAATATTATGTATAGTAAAAATACAAAATCAGTAAAATCTAATTAAATTCGTAACCGATTGAAATTTATAGATATTATAATATATGTCAAAAGAACAAAAAGCTATCGAGCCTATTATTGAAGACATTACTAGAACAGCAGCTCTTGTTAGTTATAAAGAAAACAGAAGACTCTCACCTACTATGAGTAATTTGTCGAATGTTTATACTTTAGTATGCTTAATTGAAAAGGCAATAAATAAAGGATTAACTGAAGAATTAAAACAAGTGGAACTACCAAATTCTTCCGCCTCCTTAAATTTAGAAGATTTTGGAAGATATAGCGAACGAGGGAAAAAACATTTTTTTACTTTAGAAGATAACTTTACCTTAAGAATAGTTGAGACTTATCTTCATTTTACTCTTAATTTTACTCCAACCTATAAAATGGAAAAAGCTCGATTAAGCAATAAAATACGAATTACTGTGGGAACAGTTGATCAAAAAAATTTTTTCTCTGTTTGCGATAAAATACAGCAAATTTTTCTTGAGGAAAAAATGGATATTACTTATAAAGTAAGATCTTGGGATTCTTATCAAAAATATCTCCATGGTAAACAATCTAATTGGGAAGCAACGGGTAAGGATGTCACCATTTATGCTTACCGGTCACCCCATAATGATTGGGATGCCATAATCAATAAAATAACCGATGAATTAAATACAGCCGCTATTCCCAAAAGAGCGCAACCATTTACTGATTTGCCTTTAAAAGGTGGTTATTGCGCAGCACGTAATGATAGTTTTGGAAGAGAACAAGGATATCAAGATGTTATTGAACTTTGGAAAAAATGTTACGAAAAATTAAATAGGTTATTTTATGAAATAACTTCGCTTAACACCAAAAAATCTGCATTAGAAGAGACGAAAATTCAAAATTCTAGTCTTGCCTCACTGAAAAATGAAAAGTTATTAAAAGAAATAGACTATTTGTCAAAAAAAATTGATTCTTCTTTTAAGGAATTATTTACTCAAGAATTTAAAAATTTCTACTTACTTCATAAGGTAGTAGGAGAAGAAAAATATTTTTCTGAATTACCTACTTCTTTTCAATCTCCAGAAACAATTTTGCTTATCTATGATTTACTAATACAACATAATTTAAGCGTATTGTCTTTTAAAGAAACCCGTTTGGATAATACAATTATAGACCTCACTGATATTAATTCTCTAAAACAACGTAGAGAAATTATAAAAAAAACAAATTATCCTGAACTAATTTTGATAATATCTGACTTGCGAGCCTTAGTAAAAATACTCATGCCAAAATTTGAGGAATCAGCAAAATTATTAGCTTCAGAAGAAAAATCCTCTTCAGCCATCGTCGATAGTAAAAAATCAGCCATTGATGCTGTTACCCCTGTCGGCCGGCCGCCGCTTGACATCCTAGAAAATTTATATTATTTCAGTAAAAATTTAAGTGCCTTTTCACCAAAATACTATACTTTAATGGCGAAAGTGATTAATATATCCTATATTTTATATCAAACAATACGCGTGTCAAAATTTGAGGAGTTAGCAAAATTACCAGAATCAAAAGAAAAGCCGTCCGAAGCCTCGCAGATTTCTGCCCCACCCCTGGTTAACCTGCCGCCAACTGACATAATAATGAATTTATATCATCTCAATAGAATGTTAATTGCCTTTTTATCTAAAAATCATGTTTTAAGCGCAAGTGTGATTAACATATCCCGTAGTTTATATCAAGAAGCATTCACAAATATTATAAATAGGTCAAAAGGTGGATCTTTGCTTGGTTATCTAGCTTTTGCTCCATTGCGAATTCCGGCAGAACAGAGATTACCTAGCATGTTTAAAGAAAGAATTAAAAGTTTTTATCTAGATTATAAAATCGTTGATCAAAATTATTTTTCAAAATTGTCTGTTTCGATTTCAGATCCAATTTCAAAAAAATTATTAGTAATATATGATTTAGTAATTCAAAATTATGCAGAGAATAACTCATATTCCTTGATAGACCCTGTACTATTAAAGACTATAAGAGAAAATATTATTAAGATAAATATTCCCAATGATTTCGGCGATTTGCTTCAGATATTTTCTTCCCCGCCTCTAAGCGAAAAGTACAGCGGGACTTTCTCCTATGTACATTTAGTCCCTATGAACCCTAAAATAGGAACTTCCTATTGAGTAGTCTCTCTTAACTTTGTAGGAATTTTATGCTATATTAAAAAGGCTACAATATAGGATTGATTATATTCCATAGGATACAAATGTTATGAAACTTACTGATTTTTTTTCAGCTGTAGAGGCCAAAGCAGCTCCATCAAATTCATTGTTTGAAATTGAAGAAAATAAGGAAATTGATTCTGGTTCACAATTTCTTGTGAAAAAAATTGTTTTATCAAAAGATGACCTCCAAAGAAATTATTTCTTGATAGAATTAAGAGATGAGAAAAAGGCCAAGCTTATTGACAATATCTTATTTGGCTCGAATTCTATTCGAGAGGAAGAATATCATAAACCACCTTTGAAAATAAAAATTATTTTTTTGCCGAATTCTCCCAAATTAATCCATTTAAAATGGGACCGAGATGATGAGAATGATTTGTTAGAATTCATGGAAGAACTTCAAAGTAATAAAATTATCAGTACGCATTTATTTAAGGAAATTAAAAATCTTTTAAATAGTGCTGCACTTTCTAAAAGCGACGTATCACTTACTTTTTGAAAAGATTATAAACCTAAGGTTATTATAAAATCACTCATCAGCTATCGTCATTTTAGCGTGCGATTCAAGATTGACCCCTTCTATATGCTTGCTCAACTAATAGGCTGACGAGTTTTGGAAAAGTAAGTCCAATAAATTGGGCAGCATCGGGAAATAAACTGGTAGGCGTCATTCCTGGAAGAGTATTGACCTCAAGCAATATCGGTTCGCCTTCTTTGGGTACTACAAAGTCAGCGCGTGATAAATCCCTGCAACCTAAAGCTTGATGAGCTTTCATGGCTATTTCTTGCACCCGTCGGTACTGATGAGTAGGCAAAGGCGCTGGAATGATATGTTCGCTGAGGCCAGGCGTGTACCGGTGTTCATAGTCATACCAACTGCCCGGCGGGGTTCTAATTTCAATAACCGGAAGAGTTTCAATGTTGTCATGTTCTAAGATCGCTGCCGTTATTTCAGCGCCATTTATCCTTTCTTCGACCAAAACCTTAGGACCATAACAAAGTGCTGACTCTAACCCTTGTTTGGCAGATTCAATATTGTTGGCAAATGAAACGCCTAAACCGGAGCCTTCACAAGCAGGTTTGATAACTATAGAAGGACCTAATTCAGATAAAGCTCGATTGGCTGCCAAAGCTAAATCTTCACCGCGTGAAACCACCAACCCTTTAGCAACAGGTAATTGGTGAATTAAAAAAATTTGTTTCGATAGAATCTTATCCATAGCTAGTGCAGCTGCAGACATATCGCTGCCGACGTAAGGAAAACCCAAAATGGTTAAAAGTCCTTGTAAATGTCCATCTTCACCCCATTTGCCATGTACAATTGGAAAAACAACATCTGGTTTGGTGCTTCGCAACACCATATCGATTTGATTATCAAGCTCTATAATTTTTACGTTTTTATATTTTTCTAGCAAAGCCTTTGCAACCCCAGCAGCCGAAGATCTAGAGACTTCAGCTTCCGCAGAAGGGCCGCCGCAGATCACAGCAATGGATAGATCGGGATTATTTTTCATAGGCAGTTAGTTTAACAAAATATTTGTTGATCTAAAACAGGGCTACGAAATTTTTGTAGCTCTGGTATCATAATAAATGCTATTGCGCCCGTAGCTCAGATGGATAGAGCGTCGGCCTCCGAAGCCGAAGGCCACAGGTTCGACTCCTGTCGGGCGCATTTAAGAAGTTTTAACCGGGGTCAGCCATCCAAAAAACAACAAAGCGCCCCCCACAATCCAAGGCCACAATTCATGCTGCCCAAACCAGTGAAGGTGAGCAACGCTGTTGACGAAAGAGATTAATAACATAATACCACTGGCGCCAAAGAAAAATTGCCGTTTTTTTAATTGTGTGACCTCTTCTATCTCATGCAGGAAAGGTTGTTTATTCGGTGCTTCTTTATCGCGCATGAATTTTAGGACGGAATAAAATAATTCTGGCGTCTTGATTAATTTTTCTGCTGAATCATGTAAATCTTCATATCGAAAATCGAATATTTTTTTGATGCTGCGTTGTTGGCGAATCCAATTTTCCATAAATGGTTTTGCTGTCGCCCAAATATCTAAGGCAGGATAAAGCTGTCTTCCCAAACCTTCAATGTTTAATAATGTTTTTTGCAGTAACATCAATTGAGGTTGGATTTCCATATTGAACCGTTCGGCGGTGGTAAATAAACGTAACAACAGTTGTCCGAACGAAATATCATATAAAGGCCGTTCAAAGATAGGTTCGCATACGGTTCTGATTGCAGACTCAAATTGCTCTACACGGGTATCTGGAGGGACCCAACCGGACTCAACATGTAAAATAGCAACTCGTTTGTAGTCTCTATCCAAGAAAGCTAAAAGATTTTGTGCTAGATAATGCTGATCGGAGGGACTCAAGCTGCCCACGATACCAAAATCTACCAGCTGAAACTTGGGGTTTTCAGGGTCCTCGATATCGACAAATAAATTCCCGGGATGCATGTCGGCATGAAAAAAATTATCACGAAAAACTTGGGTGAAAAACATTTCAACCCCTTCTTCTGCTAATTTTTTTAAGTTACAGCCCTTTTCTTTTAGCAAATAATAGTCAGAGATTCGTATGCCATAAATTCTTTCCATCACCAAGACAGAAGTGCGAACGTAATCCCAATAAATTTTTGGGATGTAAAGCTGTTCGGAATTAAGGAAATTTCGTCGCAATTGTGAAGCATTGGCAGCTTCTTTCTGCAGATCCAATTCATCAACCAAAGTGTTTTCAAATTCCCCAACCAGCTCAACCAAATGAAGGCGCTTGCCCTGCGACCAGAATCGTTCGGTTATTCGAGCAACCGAATGCATGATAGCAATGTCGTGGCGGATGATGGTGTGAATGCGAGGGCGAATAATTTTTACCACCACTTCCTGATTATCAGGAAGCAAAGCAGAGTGTACTTGGGCAATGGAAGCGGAAGCCAATGGAGAATCATCAAACCGCAAAAAAATTTGTTCGATTTTTCTCTGGAAAGTTTGTTCTATAATTTGACGAGCCAACAGACTGGAAAAAGGGGGGACTTGATCCTGTAATTTTGCTAATTCTATAGCAATATCTTCAGGTAACAGGTCACGTCTCGTAGAAAGCAATTGTCCAAATTTCACAAAAATTGGTCCGAGTGATTCTAAAGCAAAACGTATAGATTCACCTCGCGATTGGGTTTTTTTTCCGAAGTGTCGCCAGAAATTTAAATAGGCCAAAAAGCGTAACCAGGGGTAACGTTGTCCTACGATTTCTGGGGTAAAAGTATAGCTGATCAAGATAATATTGATTTGTAGTAATCGAAAAAACTGTACAATTCTTTTCACGCAGAAATCCGGATAGAAGCTATCTGTTCATTTTATGTGGATTTAAACACAAAGTCATCTTTCAGGGAAAATTAGCGGGAGTTTCCCCTCCTGCTATCCGATGCGGTTAAACCATCTCCGCAGAATTGCGGCGACATCCGCCCGACTCGCCAGTATGGAAAAAACGGGTCCTGTCAGCGGAGCCAGTCACCGTGCTCTCTGCGCTGTGTTAGCAGGCACGTCACACTGTTAGTTGTTTTCGTTTGATGATTATATCTTGCACTCCCGAGTCTAGTTTGCTCGCTTCGTTGCGCGCGCTGACTGGCTCCGCTGCCACCCGTTGCCAAGCTCGCTGGGCGGATGCGCTGCAATTCTGCTAACTGCTGCGGCGTCATATTTCATAGCAACCCTTCAGAATAAAGAGATCATTTTTTCACGTATGATTCATCATTAATTACAGCAATCGACCATCGTTCATGAGTTCGTGTTGGCTCAGTGAGTTATCTTAAATATCTTAACGTGTTCCTGGGAATAATGAGAACTCTCTGCTTAGCGGAATTGCGGCGCATCTGCCAGCGAGCTTGGCAACGGGGCGGCGGGAATTTAATTATTAAGTTAATTTATTGTTTTAATTAGAAAATTTATTTTGATGTTTTGTCACATACCCTCAAAAATTTGGTATTTAAAAAAGAATTGAACCGATGTCCACTGGACTAAAACCATAAATGATCCCTGTTATTAATTCCAGCCGATGGTTCACTATTGGCATTACTGAATAGTTCATATCTTCCAATAAGTAGGCGGGTGAATGTATTGTTAACACTAGTTCTATAGAGCATTAATTTCTTTAGAACATTTAATGAGCGCAATACCCTATTTCATGCGCAAAAAATAGAGAAAGAGGTTGTGAATAAGCCAGCGAATGAAGCTATTGAAGTCAGGAATTTGCCGTTATGATAATATTGAAACTTCTTAATGCCCCCTATCAAGCAAAAAATAAAAAAGCACCCTCCCTTCGATCTCTCAGCGATTACAACGGAATTCCCATATTTTGCGCAACTACTTGCACACGCTGTTAGTCAGATCAAAGAATTGCCTGATTTTTCAGATGACAAAAAAATCGCGGTGATGTCGGACTTTAGTGGCGAACATAAGGGTGCGCATTTCAATACCTACTCGTTTCTGATCTTAGCTTACAATAAGATTGGCCCGTTTATGGAGCAGGTTGAAGAGCTAAGGAGGAAACATAGATTACCCGCGAAGCAAAATAGCTGAGCGATTTAGCCCATGCTCTTATTTCAGTCAAGATTATGGGTAAAATTGTTGTATACGAGGGGTCGGTCCTGAATTCTGAATTTAAATCCAGAATAAAGAATTTAGGACCTTGTAGGCCTGAAAATCAATTGAACCGGCTCCAACTTTTTAACATTCTACTCTTATGGTTATGTCATAAAAATTATTCCGTAGGTTGAGAAATTGTACACTTGGGTGTATTTTATGTAATTCGTAACTTATTAAATTATTAACAACTGAATTTACAGCAGAATGATGTTATGAGTGACCAACAGAATGTAATGCTTCCAGGTGGAGAGTTTATCCTCTATCAGACCGAAGATGGTCAAACTCGTATTGAATGCCGCTTTGATCATGAAAACCTCTGGTTAACTCAGGTTCAGATGGCGGAGTTATTTCAAACAACGTCGCAAAATATTACCCTTCACCTTAAATCTATTTACATCGAAGGAGAGCAGGTCGAAAAGGCAACTTGTAAGTCTTACTTACAAGTTCGTGATGAGGGTGGACGTCGAGTCCAGCGCCAGGTACGTTACTATCGATTAGAGGTTATATTGGCTGTTGGCTTCCGTGTACGTTCTCGTCGTGGTATTCAATTCCGTCAATGGGCTACGATGCATTTGCAGGAATACCTGCGCAAGGGATTTCTCCTTGATGACGAGCGTCTCAAAAATCCGCCTGGTCTAGGTGTTACAGATTATTTTGACAGTTTGCTTGAACGTATCCGTGATATCCGTGCCAGTGAAAAACGTATGTATCTTAAGGTACGTGACATTTTTGCTTTGGCCGCTGACTATGAGTCTACGGAGGCTGAGACATTGAAATTTTTTCAGATCATTCAGAACAAACTACATTGGGCTGCTACTGGCAAAACGGCAGCTGAACTCATTGCTGAACGTGCTGACCATACTCAAACTAATATGGGTCTTACCTCATGGAGCGGCGTTAAAGTACGTAAAAACGATGTTACTATTGCTAAAAACTATTTATCTGAAGCGGAGATTGCGGAACTTAATCGCATCGTTACTATGTATCTTGATTATGCTGAAGATCAGGCGCATCGGAGGCATGTACTTTACATGCGTGACTGGCGCGAAAAACTTGATGCTTTTCTGAAATTTAATGAGCGCGCTCTTGAGGAAACACTAAAGAAGTTACCTGTAATATCAAGCGCGAGGGGCAGATAAAAAATAGATTGATTATTATACAGAATTAATATTTGCTTGGTCATTAAATATTTTTGACCATTAGGTACTGTGGGTTCATGCGCCATGTTTCTCTGTCCATTTTGATGAAAATTTGATGTGCCATTCTCGTGCGATAACCTCAAAGCTATTTTCAGGCCCTAGATAGCCCCCGTCCTGAAGGGAACTCTTCTTTGCGCGATAGGGTTCTTAAGTGGGAAAATCAGTCCACGCTTTTTACAGAAATTGCTGTATAATGTGCTTTATGTCTACAAATTATGATGTAATTGTTATCGGTGGAGGTCATGCTGGAACAGAAGCAGCGTTGGTCGCTGCACGTATGGGCGCCTCAACCCTATTGCTAACCCATAATATAGAAACCCTGGGACAAATGTCCTGTAATCCTGCCATTGGCGGCATTGGTAAAAGTCATCTAGTCAAAGAAATCGATGCGCTGGGTGGGATTATGGCAGAAGCGGCTGATCGAGCAGGTATCCATTTCAAAGTTCTAAACTGCAGCAAAGGCCCGGCGGTAAGAGCAACGCGCGCACAAACGGACAGAGCGTTGTATAAAGCTTTTATTCGTCAAACCTTAGAAAATCAACCTAATTTACACATTTTCCAACAAGCAGTTGATGACTTGATTATTCAAGGAGATCTGGTGACAGGAGTTGTGACCCAGATGGGACTTAAATTTTTATCTAAAGCGGTTATTTTAACCGTGGGTACTTTTTTAGATGGGAAAATACATATTGGCATGAGCAATTATCAAGGAGGAAGAGCGGGTGACCCACCAGCAATTAAATTAGCCCATCGACTCCGTGAATTACCTTTAAGAATTGGTCGTTTAAAAACCGGTACCCCCCCACGAATTGATGGGCGCACCATTGATTATAGCCGTTTACAGACACAGCCTGGCGATAATCCTTGCCCGGTACTTTCTTATTTAGGGGATGTTTCCCAACATCCGCAGCAAGTGCCTTGTTTTATTACGCACACCAATAGCCAAACGCATGAAATCATTGCCGAGGGTTTAAGTGAATCTCCTCTTTATACGGGTGTGATTGAAGGGGTGGGCCCACGCTATTGTCCCTCGATAGAAGACAAAATAAAACGATTTGCAGCCCGTAGTTCCCATCAAGTTTTTTTAGAACCTGAAGGGCTAAATACTCATGAGGTCTATCCCAATGGTATTTCAACCAGTTTGTCATTTGCGACCCAAGAGGCCTTCGTCCACAGTATTTTAGGGCTGGAAAAGGCACACATCACCCGGCCTGGTTACGCGATTGAATACGATTATTTTGATCCTCGCGACCTAAAAATGACGCTGGAATCCCATTTTATCAAGGGCTTGTTTTTTGCTGGACAAATCAACGGGACCACTGGTTATGAGGAAGCTGCGGCTCAAGGATTAATTGCAGGAATTAATGCGGTTCTGCAAATTCAAGGACGATCGCCCTGGATTGTTCGACGTGATCAAGGATATCTGGGAGTTCTAATTGATGATCTGGTGACATTAGGAACCCCTGAACCCTACCGGATGTTTACCAGCCGGGCAGAATATCGATTGTCTTTGCGTCAAGACAATGCTGACTTACGGCTTACGGCTCTAGGCAAAGAATTAGGTTGTGTTGATGATAACCGTTGGCGGCAGTTTTGCATTAAGCAAGAAAAGATAGAACAAGAAAAACAGCGGTTGTCGCGAGTTTGGATTCGACCTTCGACGACTCAAGCTGAACAGTTTGCCAATATTTTTTCCAAAAATCTGGATCGCGAGTATAACCTTTGGGAGTTATTGCGCCGCCCTGAAGTCAGTTATGAAAAACTGATGTTGTTGGATGAAGTTAGAGCGGATGTTCGCGATGAGGCAGTTATCGAACAATTAAATATTCAAGCACAATATGCGGGATATTTAGCCAGACAAGATCAAGAAATTATTCGGCAGCAGCAGTTTGAGATGGCTAAAATTCCGTCTACAATAGACTATGATAAAATCCCTGGATTATCGGCAGAATTACAACAAAAGTTAAAAGCTGTTCGCCCAGAAACTGTCGGCCAAGCTAAACGTATTCCCGGAATGACACCGGCGGCTATTTCTTTATTACTGATCCATTTGAAAAGATATTCAAATCTCGAACAAATCACTGTTCATAGTAACTAACTGATAAAACTATTAATTTTTCCTTTTAGATAAAAACTCCTTTCAAGCCTCTCTTCAATCCTTAATAATAGCTTAATATTTGTTCAGTAAAATATTTAAACAAAGATAAATTTAAATAATAAATATTAAAAATATAGAAAGATGAATCAAGAAAAAAAGTTTGATGCCGGGCCATTAATAACTCTAAAAAAAGGGCTTAACTTAGAAGAATTGAAAAAAAATGCTTCTATCGAAGATAGGTTTGTTAATTTAATTATAAAAATTATTAATAGCGGCCGGAAGGATCAACGTTTTGCGGTAAACTGGCGAGCAGGTCAAGATCAAAAATTAATTATTTCAGTTGGAGCGACCTTACTTGATGCTGCAACAGCGGATGAAATAAAAGAATTAAAAAGTATATGTGGCCATGCTATTGTTCCAGAAAAAAATGTCACAGGAGTTGTGCATAATAAATTAGAAAAAATGGAGCTTGTGGAAGCTGCAAAAAAAGGCAAAGATTCTATTTTTAAATTTTTTAAGAGTTGTGTATATAAGGGAGGACTTTCTTTTGGTATTGAATATGAACACAACGAAGAATTTTTTTCTGACAACTTAGAATTAGTATTTACTACTCGGAGCACCAGACAATTTGATTCTCAAAATCTCAATAATATTGCCAAAATGTGTCTATTTTATGATTATGAAAATGATACAGGCACGAAATATGATCCTGTAGAGAATGAGTTTACCAATAGAGAATATGCACTAGCATTTCATATAAGAAGAACGAGCATGGAGCCTATTGCTCAGTTGATCTCTAAAACAATTCTTGATGCATTGATAAAAGTTGAGAAAGATATTCAACTGTCTGATATGGCCTTTTTTAAAAGTAACGTAAATTATGCAGATTATAAACATGTTATTTATGATGAAGTTTGGGAGAAAGATTTTCGCTGTAATAAACAAAATATTGCAGATGCCTTGTTGACAACTATTTGTGTTGCTTGTGGTTATAATGATACGAGTAAATCCGGACGATTTTGGATCAAACTCTCTGATGATGAAATTGTTTTTAAGGCTGTACAAGAAGCTAAAAAAATTGGTGTTAAATTAGATCTCAACAAAATCTCTGATCCATTGAAAGGTATTTGTAATCAGCCTGATTTTTCTACAACGGCTTTAATGTTTGCGGCAAAAAAAACTGATATTCCTGTTGAAAAACGTCTCGATTTAGTCATTTTTTTATTAAAAAATGGCGCGGATCCAGCACAACAGGATAACAATGGCCATGACGCTATAGGGTACGCAGAGAGCGCAGGCAATACAGAGATCGCAGCGTATTTACGCATGACCATGAGTTTTGAATCATCTTACCAGAGTGTAACGAATGGATTGTTTAAAAAGAATCACCAATCAGCGGAGGAAAAAAGTAGTCTCCAAATTACCGGATTTGTTGATCAACATTCTTTAGTTGGACAACAGACACAGACTTTAATGGCGCTAACTTAAAGATAGTGGAGCACAAAGAAAAAGCCGTTCCTAGAACGGCTTTTTGCGGAAATTTCCGACCCACTTATTTGTGGCTACTATGACCGCCAGTACTACCACCTGTTTCACCACCAGTGGTATGCATAGCGCCACTGGATGTTTCAGGAGAAGGAGCTGATTTTCCAGCACTTCCTGTCGTGGTCATGTTCTTGCTCGTTGTCATTTGATTTGTGTTGGTTACATTCCAGTCACTTTTGTTCGCATTCCAATAATTACTGGAATGGCCGTAAGTACTGCCATAGTAAGGGTTACCATAATAGTTACTATTGTAATTATTATAATTGTGTTTGTAATAGTAGCCATTGTTGTAGTAACCATAGGGATAAGATCCATATCCATAGCCATAATAACTGGATGGGTAAGATCCATAATTGTAATATGGGTAATAACTTGAGCCGTATCCATAACTATTATAATTGTTATAACCATAACCATTATAATAATCCGGCCCGTAGGCGCATCCTGCTAATAAGACGGTACCCACTAATAATAAAAGTTTACGCATGATTGCCTCCGTATTCGTATAAAAGTTTTTTAAAACCTAACTAGAATATAGCACAAAAAATAAACAGTCACTGGAAAAAATTTATTTTAATCAGTATAAACAAAAGGATAGGAGATAATTTAAAAATGCTTGCCTATCCTTAATGGCGAGGTTTTTGCGCTGGGGGATCGCAAGGGGGAGAATCATGATTCTCCCCCTTCATTCCGAGCAATCAGCTTTGCCGATGCGCAGGATATGAACCAGGAAGCCATGAACGCTGTATTCAGCGGGAATGGCTGTGGCGTATATTTTGTAGGACTATTGTTAGTCGCTTAAAATCGGCGCTGAGCTTATTGAACAGATCAGAATCATAAATCATGCGATAGGTTGGATAACTTAAAATATGATACGCTTCTTGTCCCATACCGATAAAATAATCTAAAGACACGTGCTTGCGAGCCGCAAATTCAGGGAATAATCCTGCTAAAACTAAACATTCATCACCGACATGCCGCAACTGCATACCCCCTCGTCTGCCGAGACATTCCAAGGCTAATAAAAAATCAAAGGCAAAGACTTTGTTTGCTAACTCATTTTGAGTGGTGAAGTGGGCCAGGGTTAAAGAAAGATACTGTTCAACGTTCTCTTCAAAATGATAACCAGATTGGTCACCAGCATCTTTAAGTAATGACCGCCATCTCGCTGCAAATCCTTCGTTCATGTTACCTCCCAGTTTATAAATAGACTCATTTTCGATCTATTGACTAATTATAGTTCATTTATACAACAATTTTTGCGGGAGGCTTGCCAGTGTCGAGCTATTCAGGCGCAATCTTTTTGAGTAATTCCTCAATATGGGGATGAGAGCCAGTCAATTTTTTTAGTTTTTCTAAAGTAGACAAGGCATTTTGCCACTCTTGACCGTCAATTTGTAATTGGGCTTGTAAAAAACCTAATGTAATTTCTGCATTTGGATTAAGTTCCTGCGCTTCTTGAAGATAATTTTCACGACGCAAACTTTCGCCTTGTTTTTGTGCAGCGATAGCGGCTCCCATATAATTAATGAGAGGTTGAGGATTTCCCCTTAAACTTTTTTTAAAATAACTTTCTGCACGCAACCAATTGCCTTCAACCAACGCGTAGATGCCCTGATTCATATCACGTTGAATTTTTCGATATCGATGCCGACTCGGCCATTCATAGAGCCTTGTACTAAGATAAACGCCACCTTTAACAATACGAATCAGCAACGAGATTAAAAAAAATGCGATGAGAACGCTGATGATCAGTGTCCACAAGCTAGTCTCTACACTCCAATTAAGATAGGAAATTAACACATATCCTGAATCTTTATGCATCAGCAAACCTAAGCCGATGGCTAATAAACAGATTACAAAAAATAGGAATAAAGTCTTCATGGCAACTACATCTCGATGCCATCTGCAGGGGGCAGTGGTTTTCCTTCTTCCTTGGTCGTCGAAGATGGGTTTGGGTTGTTTTTAATTTCGGCTAACGCTTGCAGAGAGCGAGTTAAAGGAGGAATTTTGGGTTGGATGTTGAGTTGAGACAGTCCGTCTAACTTTTCTATCACCTTGTCTCTTGCTAGGCCTTTAACATAATAAGTTGATAACAAATTTTTAATATCATTTAAGCTGCGTTGATATAATTCACTCTGCTCCTGTAAAACGGCCCATTCGGCTTGACGTAAGCTAAATATGAGGTTTTGCCGAATATATTCTCTTTGTTCGGGAGGTAACAGGTTGGCGGATTCAGAAGAATGATATTGAATAACAAAAAGATTTTTTATACTGTCCAGTAAAGCACTCCACCAATGTGCCGTTGTTGGAGTTTCATTTTCAGTTGGAGCGGTAAAGTGCGTGGGCATTAAGGGGAGGCGTCCGATAGACTCGCCGACCAACTGTAATTGTAATAAAACATTGGCTTGATCAACCATTGGCATTTCATTCAACTGATTAATATCACTGGCTAATGCTTGTTCCAGCGGGGTCATTTCTGGATTTTTTAAATCTCGAAGATGTTGCTCGGCCAACGATAAGGTTTTTATCGCATTGGGTATGTTATGGTAACTTTGTAAATAAAGATTGGCCAGGTCGACCAGATAAGCAGTTTCACTTAATACATCTTCAGCGCGGTTGGTGTGCTCATCACGAATTAATTGGGTTAACTGAGTTTGAAAAGTTGTTAATACGTTTTGTTGTTGTTGTATTTGTGTGGTCAGTTGTTGTAATTGCGCTTGCCACTTTTTATTTTCGTGGGTATTTTCCTTAGTGATATGTTTCCAAAAAAACACATCAGCAGCAGTGCCGAGAATTAGCAGCAGCAAAAATAAGGAAAGGATTGTCCAATTTTTTCGAAACTTCATCTCTTCAGCTTATAAAAATCTTTGAGGTTTGTCTATAAAAGCTTCCAAAATGGCATGATCTTTTGCCCCTTGCGCCAAATTAATTTTTGAAATGCCCAGCTGCAGAGCGCGATCGCGCATAGCAGGACTAATGACGACCCATGTCTTAGATTGTAGCCATGCAGAGTGAGCGAAACGACTCCATAGGGTCCATAAATTATTTAACCCTTCTAAGCTGGTGGAGACGATAAAATCAATGTGGGTATGCAATAAATCTTCTAAGATTTTTCTATCGACATTAGGACATTTTCTTTGGTAGCAAACAAACTCATCGACAATTGCACCCCGGTCGCGCAATGAGTTAATTAACAAGGAACGTGAATCTTTTCCGCAAAAAATAATGATGCGACACCCTTCAATTTTTTGCAAGCAGGCTAACCCCAAGATTCCTTCACTTTGGTGGCAGTTGGGAACTTCGTGTACGTTGATATTGGCTTTTTGTAGCGCTTGTGCGGTCCCATCGCCAATTGCAATAATATGAATTGTATTTAAAAATTTAGGGAAATAACTTTCTAGATGCAGCACTGCATTGGCGCTAACAAAAATCGCGTAAGCATAATTCTCCAACAAAGGCAGATTTTTTTTTGCATCAATCGGTAAAATTTCTATCGCGGGAAAAAGGATGGTCTCTCCGCCATGATCGCGAATACGATCAGCAAGAGAATGGGCTTGATGAATCGGCCGGGTAATCAGAATTTTTTTGCCCCTTAAATCTAAAGTCTTTAAATCTACAGACTGAGTAATGACTGAGCTCCTAGGTTAAGTAAATTTTTTGCTAATTGTTCACCCAGCTGTTCAGCAGAGTGTACCGAACCTTGTATGTGACTTTTTAATATCTTTTGTCCATCTAAACTGCCCACCATGCCTTGGAGAAACAAAATATTGTCTTGTATCTGCGCATACGCGCCGATGGGTGTATAGCAATCGCCGCCTAAAAAGAAATTAATCGCTCGTTCAGCCTTTACGCATTGATGAGAGTTAAAATCATCGAGGCATCTTAATAAATTAGAAAGCTCCTCATCGTGGGCGCGACATTCTATCCCCAATGCCCCTTGTCCAATGGCAGGCAAAAATTCATCGGGATCTAAAACTTGGCGAATGCGGGACTCCAATCCCAATCGTTTTAGTCCGGCGCAAGCCAGAATAATAGCCTGATAGTTCCCTTTATCTAAATACTCCAGGCGCGTTCCGACATTGCCGCGCAAAGGCTTCACCTCAAGGTCTGGACGCATGGCAAGAATTTGACATTGACGGCGTGGACTGGTGGTCCCAACCACTGCGCCGCGAGGTAAATCTTGCAGACTTCCAAAATTATTTGAAATAAATGCATCACGCGGGTCTGCTCGCAAACTGATTGCTGCTAGTTCTAATCCTTCACAGGGGATAACTGACAAATCTTTAACTGAATGTACTGCAATATCAGCTTGATTGTTCAGCAAAGCCGTTTGCAATTCTTTAACGAATAATGACTTACCGGTAAAAGTTGCCGGCTCAGTTATAGGTTTTTTATCTCCTGCGGTAAGCAGACCTATGAGTTCGATGTTTAAATCAGGATGATAATTTTTTAGGGTTTCTTTAATGTAAGAAGCTTGCCACCAAGCTAATGGGCTTTTGCGAGTGATGATGCGTAAGCTAGAGATTGCCACTTTGTTTAACCACTCAAGTTTTTCAAGTGGTGATCTTTCGCTTGCCATAAGCTATTAAGCCATTGTTGCAAACGTTTGCGAAAGTCGCGGTCAGTATAAGGATCGCCAATTATTTCTGGGACAATCGGCAGCAGTTCATAATCTAAATAGATATCTTCAAAATCTCCTAATACAAAATGCCAGAAACTAACGCTACTAGGTTTATAATGTATTGTTACATTTAATATGCCACTTAAATGATCATGCATTTCATTCAATACTAATCCCACACCAGTCACTTTAGGTTTTAATAAATACTGGTATGGCGATTGTTGTGAGTCGTGTTTATAAGCAGTAAAACGCGTGCCTTCAACAAAGTTCATAACAGTGGTCGGAAATTCTTTAAATTTTTCACAAGCGCGCCGAGTGGTTTCAATATCTTGCATTTTTAATTCTGGTCTTTTACGGAGTTCTTTGTGACCATACCGAGCCATGAAAGGATAATCTAGAACATAACAAGCCCAGCTGGCAAAAGGCAAACTCCAAAGTAGTTCCTTTTTCATAAAAAATTTTAAATTAGGAATTTTATGGCGGAAAAAAATTCCTAATACAAAAATATCAATCCAGGATTGATGATTACTGATCAAAAGGTACCATCCTTTTGGATTGAGTTGGGTTGCATTTTTCTCTGTATGCCACTTGCCGTAGCTAGAAAGTTGCATAATCCAAAAATTAACATCCATCCACCAAATCGGGATAAACTGCAGACGTTCACGCGTTTTTATTCTAAGTGTTGGGCTGGGTAATAAATAACATAGAGAATTTACTAATAAAATTATCAATACACAAAAAAACATATTGATCGCCAATAGCACTGCTATTATGGCGCCTCGCACGGGATTAAAAATTTTTTTTTTCAAAATATTGAAAATTTTCATCATGGTTACTCTAAGTTAGAATCCTGGATTGCGAGAGGAAGAGGGCGCCGTTTGTTTTAATTTTGCTGCTTGTTGGTAAAGATCTTCTTGCTGCGGAGCTAAACGAATTGAAAAAGGACAATCAATAAGCTCTGAAGATTCGCAGTTTTTATATCCCCCTAAGTTGTTTGACCATTTTCCGCCTACCGGTTCCAGCGTTAAAACATTATAAGCCAATAAAATTGGAAAAGAGGTTTCATCTGCTCCGCGATAAACGCAAAAAATTTGTCCCACATTAGTGCCTCGCCATTGCGCACCGGAGAATCGAGTGATTTTTTCGACGAATGACAATTCGAAACTCTGGAAACCACCCACCGCAGACCAAGTTAATTGTTCAGGATCTTTGTGAAGTTTCTTAATATCTGGGCAATAAAAAATATTTTTTTGAGCCTCTCCTCCTTGCGCTAGGCTAAGCAAAGGCAACCCGTATAGAACAAAAATAATAACTCGCAGATTGCGGGCGTAAGCCCGTAACATTACGCTATGGGGTTTCCAAAGGGGAGCATGCGAATGCGCCTCTTTGGTCGCCGTCCGCGCAAACTTGTTTGCGCAGGCGAAATCAAACAGAGAAAATACCCCGAGCGTAAGCCAGGGGTATTTTATAAAATTTGAGCTTTTGATCATTGTGGTAGAATACAATAAAGACGCATCTTTCGCGAGAGCCTAAAGGAGGTCAAAGTGTCTACTTACATTATTGGAGATGTTCAAGGCTGCCATCAAGAGCTTCAAGAGCTTTTAATGGTTATCGACTTTGATCCGGAAAAAGACAAGCTGGGTTTTATTGGTGACTTGGTCAATCGAGGTCCTGATTCTCTGGAAGTGCTCAGATTTATAAAACGCTTGCCCCACCCACTGATTGTTCTCGGCAACCATGATCTGCATTTGCTCGCGCTTGGCTATGGGGTGGTGAGCTACAAGGTCAATCATACTTTAGATGAAGTTTTAGAGGCCCCTGACAAAATAGAACTATTAGAATGGCTGCGTCAACAACCTTTTTTAATTTATGAGCCGTCTTTTGATACCCTATTGGTTCACGCAGGCACCCCGCCTGGTTGGAATTTGACGCAATCTCTCGCTAATGCGGAAGAAGCGGCGGCTTTATTACGGGGGCCCGATTATTTAAATTTTCTGCATCATTTATACGGCAGCCATCCCTTGCAATGGGAAGATAACTTAAGCGGCTGGGACCGGGCTCGGTATATTGTGAATGCTTTTACGCGCATGCGCTTTTGCACACAAACCGGGACTCTAGATTTAAATAATAAAACCAGCCAATCTACTAATCCCCAATCATTAAAGCCTTGGTTTGAATGGTACCATCAGCCGCAGCGTGTTGTGTTTGGTCATTGGGCGGCTTTAGAAGGCCATACTACTAATCCAAAATGTGAGGCCATAGATACTGGATGTGCCTGGGGACATTCGTTGACGGCTATTTGTTTGGAAAATGGGCAGCGCTTCTCGGTGCCCGCCGCCAATAGTTCAATTCTTTAGCAATTTACTTTTTTAGGTACTCAACGATTTGAAAAGTCAAAGGCCTCTCTTCATTGGCGGGAAATGTCTCGCTACTGACTTCGCGCCATTCTTTGGCGTCCCATTCTGGAAAATAGGTATCCCCTGCTATTTCGCTTTCAATTAATGTCAAAATTAATTTTGTGGCCATAGGCAGTAGTTGATGAAATAAATCTCCTCCGCCGATCACCATTACTTCCTCATTTTGATAGAAAGCTCCGAAAGCGGAATCAATGCTGGAGAACACTTCACATCCTGGCAAAATTAAATTCTTTTTGCTGGAAAGCACGATGTTACGGCGTTGAGGTAATGCCTTTCCGAGACTTAAGTAAGTACGATAGCCCATGAGCACAGTTTTACCCAGGGTCGATTTCTTAAAATGTTTCAGATCCTCAGGCAAATGCCAGGGCATTTTTCCATCTTTTCCAATCACCCGATTTTTGGTTAAAGCAGCTATAAAAGTAATTTGCATAACCGTGGCAGTTTATATCCATCTATATAACTCTGGCAATCAAGTATTGAACAAATGCAACGAAGGTTTTATGATAACCAGATCATGAAAAATATCTGTACATTTTTTTTAACGGCGATTTTTTTCGCAATAGGGTTGTTTACTAATGTAGAAGTGTATGCGGCAACCGATCAGCCCTACCCGGCATCTGCAAACCCGAATGCAGAAGAGTACGCCCAATATCCCAAAATTAATTATGGCAGTGGTGCAAAAGCAGCCCAATTGAAAAGGGGTGAATACTTAGTAAGGATGGGCGATTGTATTGCCTGCCATTCAGTGAAAGAAAGTAAGCCTTTTGCAGGCGGGCTCGCCTTTGATACGCCCTTCGGGACACTCTATAGTCCTAATATCACGCCGGATAAAACAAACGGAATTGGTAGTTGGACGACCGAACAATTTAATACAGCTGTCCGAGAAGGTATTCGACCGGATGGTCAATATTTGTTTCCAGCGTTTCCATTCCCTTATTACAATAAATTGTCCGATGCAGAATTAGCTGATATCCGAGCCTATTTAAATGCTGTTCCTGCTGTAAACAAGGAAAACCTTGATAATAAAATGATGTTCCCCTTTAATTGGCGCTTATTACAATTAGGCTGGCGAATATTATTTTTTGAATTTCAGAAAACCGGCCCGTATAAACCTGATCCAAAACAAGATGCCTCCTGGAATCGGGGAGCATTCTTAGTCTTGAGCTTAGGCCATTGCGATATGTGTCACACCCCGATGTACTATTTGCTTTCGCAAAAATTTATATTGGGTGCCCCCATTCACAAATATCATTTAGCGGGTGGATTTGTAAATGGTTTTTATGCGCCGAATATCACCGGTCAACGTATGAAAAACGTTACCGAGGAACAGCTAGCCAATGTATTTAAAAAAAATCAGCTGTTAGATGGTGGTGAGGTACAAGGACCGATGCGAGAAGCCAATGCGGATAGCTTTCAATACTTGACTCCAGAAGATTCTACCGCCATTTATTCCTATCTAAGCACAGTCAAAAGCGCTACCCCCCCTAAAGTAAAAATGGGGACAGGATTGGCAGCCGGTAAAAAAATCTATGAGCAATACTGTGTGGGATGCCATGCCAGTGGTGCCGGGGGCGCGCCAAAAATGGGTGACGCCAGCGCTTGGGGACCTTTAAAAAGCCAAGGTATGGAAACCTTATACCAAAACGCCATCCACGGTATCGGCGGTATGCCGAGCAAGGGAACGTGCACTACTTGCAGTGACGCCGATATTAAAAATGCAGTTGAATATATTGTGCAAACTAGCACGGGTCCAGGTTCTTCAATCTCAGGGACACCTCCTAAAGAGTTAACGCTTGATGATGGAAAAAATATATATGAACAATTTTGCCAAGCTTGCCATAATGGCAATTACCCCGGCGCTCCGAAAGTCGGGGACAAGGCGGCTTGGGATAAGTTGGCGCAAAAAGGAATGGATGTTTTAATCTTAAATTCAGTAAATGGCATTGGAAATATGCCTCCCAAGGGAAGCTGTGTAAAATGTAGCACTGCAGAAATCAAAGCTGCTGTTAAATATATGGTCTCCGAAAGCCATGTTGAGGGTAATTACCAACTTTGGTAAAGAGATATGGGAAAAATAATGATAAACGCTTGGCAAAATTTTAAAGAAAGGAAATTTGGAAGAATTTTAGGTGCTGTTTGGTCAATTTTTCTTCTAGGATTCAATTTTAAGCCTGCATTAGCTGAACACATGCATCGATACAACATGCCCATTGGCGTTACTCCCATCAGTCATGACATTTATCGATTACACATGCTCATATTCTATATTTGTGTATTGATTGGCGTTATCGTATTCGGAGTTTTAATTTATTCATTAATTAAGCATCGGCGCAGCACCGGTCATAAACCTGCAGATTTTCATTCTAGCTTAAAAGTTGAGTTGATTTGGGCGATTGTTCCTTTCGTTTTATTGGTAGCCATGGCAGTGCCGGCGACCAAGGTATTGATCCGCATGGATGATGACACAAAATCGCAAATAAATATCAAAGTCACTGGCTATCAATGGAAATGGCAGTACCAATATTTGGATTATGGTATTAATTTTTTTAGTAATTTATCCACTCCTCAAGAACAACTAATGAGCGAAAAGCCTAAAGGTGAGTGGTATCTATTAGAGGTTGATCGTCCTCTAGTCGTTCCTATTCATAAAAAAATTCGATTTTTAGTCACCTCGAATGACGTTATCCATTCCTGGTGGGTGCCAGAACTAGGAATTAAACGAGACGCTATCCCAGGATTTATTTATGAATCTTGGGCTAATATCGACAAACCAGGCATCTATCGCGGCCAATGCGCTGAATTATGCGGGATACGTCATGGCTTTATGCCCATTGTGGTGGTCGCTAAAACGCAAAGTGATTTTGATCAGTGGGTAAAAGAGAATAATCCTAGCAACCAACCCTCTAAACCATTGGTGCCGGCGCAACCATTGACCAAAGATGAACTCATTAACGCCGGTAAAAATTTATATGCAACCAATTGCAGTGCTTGCCATAAACCAGACGGCAGCGGTCTACCGCCTGCTTTCCCTGCATTAAAAGGTAGCAAAATTGCCACTGGTCCGGTTATTGGCCATATCAATATTGTCGTTCATGGTGTGACAGGAACAGCTATGCAAGCGTTTGGCAATCAATTAACCGATGAACAAATTGCCGCAATCGTGACCTATGAGCGTAATAGTTGGGGCAATGACGATCAATCAAAATATGGTAAAGCTGCTGGCGGCATTGTCCAACCGGATGAAGTCGCTAAAAGTAGGACCAAATGAGGATAGCCGTTCACGAGGTAGATGGGAACGTTCTGCGTATGCATATTTACTCCCGTGAACACTTACAAATGAGGATATTATGAGTGAAGCTAGTTTACATGGCCAACCTGAAGCACGCACCTTTGGTCAGTGGATATCCCGCTGGGTATTTACGACCAACCATAAAGACATTGGCACTTTATATCTGCTCTTGTCACTAGTCATGTTTTTTGTGGGCGGAGCCATGGCGATGGTTATTCGCGCACAATTGTTGCATCCTGGTAATCGTTTACTAGACCCTGATTTTTACAATCAAATGGTGACAATGCATGGTCTGGTGATGATTTTTGGCGTGGTGATGCCGGCGTTTGTAGGTTTGGCCAACTGGCAAATTCCCCTGATGATTGGAGCCCCCGATATGGCCTTGCCTCGGTTAAATAACTGGAGCTTCTGGTTGCTTCCTTTTGCCTTTGCCCTTTTGGGCAGCACCCTTTTTGTCAGTGGGCCCGCCCCCAACTTTGGTTGGACTTTCTACGCCCCCTTATCCACCACTTATGGTCCTCCAAGTACCGATTACATGATTTTTTCCATCCATATTATGGGGCTTTCATCTATCTTAGGCTCCATTAATATTATCGCGACCATCCTAAATATGCGCTATAAAGGGATGAAGATGATGGATATGCCCATTTTTTGTTGGAGCTGGTATATCACCGCATTTTTATTGATTGGAATTATGCCGGTATTGGCAGGAACAGTTACCATGATGTTGACTGACCGCCATTTCGGAACCAGTTTTTTTAATGCCGCGGGGGGCGGAGATCCTTTATTATTTCAACATCTATTTTGGTTTTTTGGGCATCCTGAAGTTTACGTGTTAATTTTACCGGCTTTTGGTGTCATTTCAGAAATTATTCCGACATTTAGCCACAAGCGCTTATTTGGGCGCACCGTTATGATTTATGCTATCGGCGCCATTGCCTTTTTGTCCTATATTGTGTGGGCGCATCATATGTTCACCACAGGCATACCACTCGCCTCTGAACTTTTCTTTATGTATGCCACTATGCTGATTGCTGTACCCACGGGAGTAAAAGTATTTAATTGGGTAGCCACTATCTATAAAGGAAGCGTGAGTTTTGAGACTCCCATGTTATTTGCGCTGGGGTTTTTATTTTTCTTTACCATCGGCGGATTTTCCGGCTTGATGTTAGCCATAGTGCCTGCAGATTTTCAATATCAAGACACCTATTTCGTGGTTGCCCATTTTCATTATGTGTTAATCGCAGGTTCTATTTTTGCATTAATGGCTGGAATTTACTTTTGGATCCCGAAATGGACCGGTGTTATGTATTCTGAACGTGTTGGCCAATGGCATTTCTGGTTATCGATGATTTCTTTTAACATTACTTTTTTTCCCATGCATTTTTTGGGTTTGGCGGGAATGCCGCGACGAATTCCAGATTACGCGCTCCAATTTACCGATTTTAATGTGATAGCCAGTATTGGCGCTTTTATTTTTGGTTTATCGCAGCTCTTGTTTTTGTATGTGATCATCCAATGCATTCGTCGCAAAGGCCCTAAAGCTACCGATCGCGTATGGGATGGTGCACATGGATTAGAATGGATGGTGCCTTCTCCAGCGCCTTACCACACCTACACCCACGCTCCAAAATTCGAGGATAACCCTCATTGAATAAAGAAATAAAAAAAACAAATCGGTTACGTCGCTCAGTCATTTTTCTTAGCATTGCGGCAGTATTGATGTTTGGCTTTGCCTATCTCATGGTTCCTTTCTACAATGCGATGTGTAAGGTACTGGGTATCAATGGGAAGCCGAACTTAACGCCCGCTGCGATTAGTAAAGATTTGGATCCCAAACGCATGCTCACCATGCAATTTGTTACCACAACGAATGAAAATCTCCCTTCTTGGCAATTCTACGCCAAAACTCAATCGTTAAATTTCCATCCTGGTGAAAATGAAATGGTGTTATTTTATGTTAAAAATGACACGGATCACGAAACGACGGTGCAAGCCATCCCCAGTGTGACACCAGGACTTGCAGCCCAATATGTTAAAAAAACCGAATGCTTTTGTTTTACTCAGCAAACGTTGAAAGCGCATGAAGCGCGAATTATGCCGCTGATGTTTCATATTGATAAAAGCATCCCAGACAATATTAACACGCTCACACTTTCCTATACGCTTTTCGCCGCCAATAAGAAATTGTAATATTCATCACTGCTTTTGGTTAGGAAAAAGATATCTTACAACGCCCATCAGTAAGCCAATAATGTTAATGTTTGCGCTTCCTAGTAAGGCTATTTTTATTTTTTCGGAGAGATGGAAATCGGAAATGATAACGCATAGAACCGCAAGAATATAAACAGAAACAAAGCTGAAAATTAATCGCCCATACCATTTTCTGGATGTTCTATCATTGAATAAACGGCTATTTTCTTCATCAATTCCATTGTTAATTAAGTTGAGTCTTCTGATTTGCTCGTGAACATAATCAGGATGATTTCTAAGTAAATCATCTATCTCTTCTTCATTATACGCATCATGATTGTCTTGTATAATTTCTTTAACAGCGGTATTGATATCTTCTAAACGTAATTCAGCCACCCGCGCTCCTAGCAAGTTTTAAAAAATATTCCTTTATCGATTCGTCTGAAATAATTTTCTCTCTTTCTTTAAAACCCTTTTCGGTAAACCAGGCTTGGTACCAAGGGCTTTCTGGCAAATGTGTCCACCCCGAGAGTTGAGGTCCATCATATTCCTTATAATTTTCCCAAACAAAATTCAATAAATCCAGTACTTCTTTGTCGCTTTTGGGAATATCGTACTTTTTTTTAACTAAATTTCCTTCTTTATCGAGTTGAATACCACTGATGACAGATCCTATTTTGTTCATGCCATAATATCTTAACTCGTGATACACGCTTTTTACCACCGGACCAAATTTCCAGGCTTGAATTTGTTCATCGATGAGTCTTTTATTGTACTTCGCTAGATACATTCCATGAGCGATATAAATTAATTTATTTAATTTCATTAAAGTGAGGTTATCATTGTCTACAATGCCTCTTTTAATAAAATAATTACCTATCGATTCAGCTGGATATGGGGCCATGGCCACTCTCCTTATAATAAAGTTTTTTAAAATATCTAACATAATTTACTGCTATTTAATGTCAATTTTTTTTAAATTTCATGGTTGTTAGACTACAAATTGAATTTTTTATACCCTGTACATTTTCAACATTACTCGATATTTTTGCCGGAGTCAAATTTGACCTAAGTTATAGTGTTGGAATAATTTCCTTGCTATGATAATCGGCAAGTTAAGGTTCAAGAAGGAATTTTATGTCAAGCCAACATCAAGGCGGCGGCGGATATTATTTGCCTAATCCCAGTTATTGGCCAATTATCGGCTCAATTGCTATTTTCTGTTTATTGGTCGGTGCTGCGAACTGGATCCATCAGAATGCCATAGGCCCCTATTTATTTGGGTTGGGCGCCATTATTTTAATTATTATGTTAGTGGGGTGGTTTGGCACCGTAATCCGTGAGACTCGCGCCGGATTGTTGGCTGATCCGCAGGTCGATCGTTCTTTTCGCTGGGGTATGGTGTGGTTTATCTTCAGTGAAGTGATGTTCTTTGGCGCCTTTTTCGGCGCTTTGTTTTACGCAAAGATCTCAATCCTGCCACTGCTGAGTGGTACGGGGATTCATCCCATGACGCATCTTTTATTGTGGCCACAGTTTACTGGCGGTTGGCCGCTTTATCAAACTCCTAACCCTGCATTGTTCCAAGGTCCGCAGGGGGTGATGCAAACTTGGGGTATTCCGGCGATTAACACTGGGATTTTGCTTTCCAGCGGAGTTACTATCACCATCGCGCACTGGGGAGTGTTAAAAAACCGCCGCTTGCAAATGATTTTGGCCCAGTTTGTAACGATTCTTTTGGGTATCAGCTTTTTGATAATGCAGGCGCATGAATATATGGAAGCCTACACAACGTTAAATTTGAAATTGAACTCAGGGATATACGGAACAACTTTTTTTATGCTGACTGGTTTTCATGCTTTGCATGTGACCATAGGAACAATTATGTTGATTGTGGTCTTTTGGCGAATGCTCAGAGGTGATTTTAATAGCGTTGAGCATTTTGGTTTTGAAGCGGTTTCCTGGTATTGGCACTTTGTAGACGTGGTTTGGTTATTTTTATTTGTTTGCGTTTACTGGCTATAAGGTTACCTTTCTTAAGGTACTATACCATGCGGGTGTATCCAGCCCAGCGAATAAGCAATGAAGAGGAAAATGAATAAACAAACAGATAAAACGATTCGCCATGTCAGCGCCTTCACCATATGGTTTGGATCTCTCCGATAGAGCAAATAATACAGTGCGCTAAGTAAGCAATAGAAAACAATAATAAGCACAAGAATGACCACTAATTTGAATAGCATAGTAAACTCCATGAACTCCTAAAATTTTCCAACGAGGTCCCAAATGCCTTCATTATATTTTAGACAATGGGTCTTCACACCTGAATTAACACCCACTTTGGTCGTGTTACTTGCCTTTCCTTTGCTTCTAGCGCTTGGATTTTGGCAATTACACCGAGCAGAAGAAAAAAAACAGCTTCTTGGCCAATACAATTTACGCATTCAACAACCTCCTATTCCTTTCAAAGGCAATGAACCCAATTATACGCCGGTTAGCGTAACTGGCTACTATGATAATCAACATACTATCTTCGTTGATAATCGATTTTTCAACCATCAACCGGGTTATTACGTAATTTCACCTTTCATGATCTTAGCTTCCAGCCGTGTGGTACTCATCAATAGAGGCTGGGCGCCGCGTCTTACCATGGCTAACAAAATGCCTGATGTAGCCCCCGTTTATGGTCAACAAACGCTAACTGGACTTGCAGTCCTTCCTCAACCTGGACTTCTTCTTGCAGCACAGAAGTTTTTCGGTACTTGGCCATGGCTCGTTGAGGATTTACGTATTAAAGAAATCCAAATCGCACTTGCGAAGCCATTGTACCAATCTGTAATCCTATTGTCTGCAAACGCCCCTTATGGATTTAGTCGTCATTGGGAACTTGTTACGGCAGTCCCGCCAGAAAGGCATCAAGCTTATGCTGTGCAATGGTTTATTTTATCTTTTATTTTAGTTATTATATACATCAAATTAACTCTTCGAAAAAGTCATCATGCAAAGTAATAATCAGCGCAAAACCTTAGTTATTTTCGCTATCTTGTTTTTTTTATTTTTTACGCCGATGGCGCTCGCTTGGATTTTTTACACGCATCAACAATGGCTGCCCAAACATAAAACGAATTATGGCCAATTGTTATCGCCGCCGTTGACTCTGTCACAGCTAGAGCTTGATACGGGTATACATGGAAAATGGCAGCTCTTCTTGATACAAAATGGCCCATGTAATTCAACCTGTCAACAAAATGTGTTGATGCAAAGACAGATACAAAGAGCATTAGGGAAAGACATGAACCGTATGCAAAGAGTGGTGGTCACTTTTGCTGAAGAAGATAAAAAAATACCGGTAGAGACTTGGCAAGATGCAAAGCCTATATCAGCTGATCTCCAATCATTTGAAAAAATGAAGATTCAATCCGTGGTTTGGTTAATCGCTGACCCGCTGGGAAATATTATATTGAGCTATTCGGCTTCTATCTCTCCGGATGATATATTGAAAGATTTACAACATTTACTAGAGGTTTCTAAAATTGGCTAATTATTACAAACTCAGTTTATTCGCCCTCGTTTTGTCCGTTTTTGTAATTATGTTAGGGGCTTACACGCGTTTAACCGACGCAGGGCTGGGTTGCCCAGATTGGCCAGGATGTTATGGACAAATGGTATTGCCCAATACTAATCCTCAATTGAATCAGGCTCAAAAATCTTTTCCAGATTTGCCAATTGTCGCTCATAAAGCCTGGACCGAAATGGTGCATCGTTATGTGGCAGGAACCTTAGGGACTTTAATCATCATTTTGGGTGCATGGGCACTAGTTCGCCGCTCCGCCCATAATTTACAACCAGTAACCTCGCCGCTCTTATTAATTGTTTTGCTGGTTTTTCAGGCCGCATTGGGTATGTGGACGGTGACGCTGAAACTTTTACCTTTGATTGTCACTTTACATCTACTTGGCGGCATGGCTATCGCCGCACTTTTGGGGTGGACCACCTTTGCTTCAAAACCGAGGACTGTTTCCGTTAAGAGCGAAGTGGCGGAATTACGACCCTGGGTGATAATAGGATTAATCATTCTGAGTATTCAAATCTTTCTGGGCGCTTGGACCAGCACCAATTATGCCGCTTTAACTTGTCCGGATTTTCCTTATTGCCAAGGTAAATGGGTACCGCTTTTAGATTGGCATACCGCTTTTAATGTTTTAAGCCCTATTGGCCCCAATTATGAAGGTGGGCGCTTAGCAATGGCTGCGCGGATTACTATTCATTTAACCCATCGATACTGGGCATTTTTTACCTTTCTTTATTTATTGCCTATCTCATTGTTTTTGATATTTTCCAAAAAATTTACTGTGTTAAAGAATTTGGGAGTTATATTGTTGGTATTACTTTTGCTGCAGGTCGGCTTGGGTATTATTAATGAAGTGAAATTATTACCTTTAGTAGTGGCAGTTAGTCATAATGGAGTTGCTGTACTATTACTATTAACTACAATTGCTATTCTGCAGCGTCTTTTTGCAAAGCAGAACCAGAAATCAAGGAGTCTTTAATGTCTAGTCTTTGGCGCGATTACATTGAATTGTGCAAGCCAAGGGTGGTAGCGCTGATGACGTTAACTGCCTTGGTTGCTATGTTTTTGGCTTCTCCCTCGGGAACGGTTCCCTGGAGCATTATTTTTTTTGGTGGAATTGGAATTACCTTAGCCGCCTGCGCTGGGGGAGTCATTAACCAATTAATAGATCGCCAGGTCGATGCCATCATGGCGCGCACCAAAGGTCGTCCCATAGCTGCAGGCAGAATAAGTCCCAATCATGCTTGGACGTGGGCAGGAATTCTAATCGTCTTGAGCATGATTATTTTGGTCACCGAAGTTAATTCGGTTGTTGCGATTTTAAGTTTATTAGCCATGGTAGGGTATGCAGGTGTCTACACGTTTTTTTTAAAACGGGCGACACCGCAGAATATAGTGATTGGAGGTTTGGCTGGCGCTATGCCGCCTTTATTAGGCTGGACAGCGGTAACCGGCCAAATTGAAGTTCCGGCTTTATTGTTAGTGCTAATCATTTACACCTGGACGCCGCCGCATTTCTGGGCTTTGTCTATCCATCGATATGAGGATTACGCTAAGGTTAATATTCCGATGTTGCCAGTCACACATGGGATTTCTTTTACCCGATTAAACATATTGCTTTACACTTGCCTGATGGTGGCCACAACTTATCTACCTTTTGTCATCAATGCTAATGGTTGGATATATTTTGTTGGGATAACCCTACTCAATGGGTTTTTTATGTACTATGCCTTAGGAACTTATCGTAGTAAGCAAGCCAGTTTCCCACTGGCCACCTTCCGTTATTCTATTTTTTATTTACTGGCTCTGTTTTTATTGCTGCTGGCTGATCATTTTTTTGAAATCTATCATAATCCTCTATATATTCTGCAAACCGTAAGCTAAATTGAAGTTTCAAATTCAATAGACTCCCCAAAAGCAAAAGTCAGTGACGTTTATTGGGAAGAAATAGAACCCAAAACCTTCACTGACTTTTTTATCCTAACAAATTAATACATTACACGCCAATCGGTAGGTACTTGTCCGCCAATCGTATGTTGGCAACGATCTACGGCGTAACGAGCTTCTTGTTTGGTTGGATAAAAACCAAAACGTGCAAAGCCGTTTGGACTGCAAGGTCCAACCTGCACATGACAGTTGCTGTAAACAGTAACGTCAAAAGTACGAGTAACGCGAAAAGCTTGGCATCCGTGATAGCCGCAACGCTGAATGATTCGCGAAGCTTGAACGCGTCGACTCATTGGACGGTAACAAACGTTATAACCCATAGGGCCGGTTTTAACCACGGTAACGGTTGTTCCAGCAGGTGCAACTGTGGTTGTTGGTCCTTCGGTAGTGCTCATAGAAGGTCCAGATGCTGGTTCCGTCATAGGTTCGGTCGTCATAGGTGCAGTCGTAGCAGGGGATGTGGTGGCTGTGGTAGCTCCGAATACAACAGGGCTTGCTAACAAGCCCACTGCGCACACAAGTACGCCTTTTAATAATTTATTCATAATATAATACCTCCGTCGATTAATCATCTTAAAAGAATAGCAGATTTTTGGGCAATTGATCTCAAAATGAACAATTTGCCAGGGACTCAAAAACATTAACACCTTGTAAATCATGGTTTTTTTTTGTTTCTTGACCATTGCCGGTTAACACCAAGATTTTACGGCTGCCTACCGCCTCAGCGGATTGAATATCTCTCCAACTGTCCCCGACAACCACAGCGTCTTTACAGAGATCGATTGAGAAATCTTTGGCAATTTGCCATAACATACCTGGATTGGGTTTTCGGCAAGGGCAAAGGTCCTCTGCAGTATGCGGACAAAAATAGATACCATCTAGCCTTCCCCCTAATTCTTTGCAAGCGAGATGCATTTTGCGATGAATAGCGATTAAATCTTTGAGGGTAAATAGACCACGAGAAATTCCGGATTGGTTGGTGGATACCACAATCCGATGTCCCATTTTGGTCAACTTGGCGATCGTCTCCAAACTCCCTGGAATAGGTTTCCACTCGTCAGGTGTTTTGATAAATTCAGGAGAATCTTTATTGATTACACCATCTCTGTCCAAAATAATCAGTAATTTTTTCATTAATATAGAATACTACTTTCTAAACTAGTTATTAAGTAATTTGTTTATTTCGTTCAGTTAACAAAAGTGGTAAAAAATCAGGAAATGATAGAAGTAGGGAAAGGAGGTTAGCGCCAAGTTGAGATTACCATCTTTCTCGTTTTGCCTGTTATCTTAATCAATTCAGGATGGCTCAAACCCGAGATAAGTTGGTCCGCGAGCGCATTCATAATCAAATCTATTGAAAACTGATTTTAAGTTATCTATATTTAATATTAAGCTTTCTGAAAATTTGCATTTGCCAACAAATAAACTTCTCCTTAGGTAAAGTTGGAAGTTATGATCGAAAAAATCGATTTACAAGGAAGCACAGCCATTACAATGGCCAATAAAGTCTCCAAGATTTGCACGCCGTTACGAAACCTAGGAGTTTCTGGCTTTCAGTATATGAGAAAATTCACTGATGGAAGACGATTCATTTTATGTGATCGCCCAGAATTAATGCAGTTTTTCTACGAAGAATGTTTTTATCCCATTACATGGTATGATAATGATAAATCTTTCACCACTAATAGTTACAGCTTTGAATTTTGGCCAATAAAATCACTTTTTAATAGCGCTGAACAAGAATTATTAGATCAGAATTTACATAATTTATTTGATATTTCTCAAAGTATTGCTTACTTGGATAAGAATAAGCATTTCCTAGAGATATTTCGTTTTTTTTCTAATAATAAATCAATTTACCATATTAAAAGGGGTGTTCTCTTTCATTTCATGTTTTATTTCAAAGAAAATATGCAAAAAATTATTGAACATTCAAAGCAGGAAAGTTTTTACGTTCCATCTAATACAAACAAAGTATGCAATTCTCCATCTAAGGAAAATGAAGATAACATAATCAATCTTATGCCTATAAAAAGATACTATCTGCGAGGAGAGCTGAGTAAAATGTATTTAACACGCCGTGAAAAAGACTGTCTACATTGGTGCCTGCAAGGAAAAAACTCTGAAGAAACATCGAATATATTGGGAATTAGTAAAAAGACTGTGGAAAACACTCTGCAAAAAATTAAGGAAAAATTCAACTGCTATAAACAAGGGCAACTGGCCACTATAGCCGTTAAATCCGATATCTTTAACTCCTGATTTAATCAACCGGAAAAATTGCCTAATTACTCTTTCTATGGGGAAAAATACCCATAGAATTTTTATTCGAAAGATGTGTAAATAAATAAAAATTTTTAGAAAAAAATAAGAAAAAATACCGCGCAACAAAATAAGATAATGCAAAAATCAAAAAAAATATTATTGGTGCTTGTAAAGCTAATTGAGAACTTTTAATTTTTAAGGAGATTCAACATGAAAAAAAGCCAATATCATTTGGTTAGTTACGATGAAAAGCAATGCGCAGTGACTATTATTTCAAAAGGAAAAATGTTGTCTTCTGGCGCAGCGGTAGGCGGACATATGTATCTAGCGCTCGAAGCGAAAAATATTACGGGTACAGGCGAAGATTGGATGGTTTTCGATTTTATTTCAAATGGCGGTGCGGAAGCCCAATTAACGAGAAATCAAGGCGCATTTGAAGAGATGAAAAAGTTATTGCGGAAAGTTGCAGATGATTTATCAAACCCAGAGTCCTTAAGAAAAGCTGCTCTTGGTCTTATTACATTAGAATTCAATATTACGTCATCAAATAAAATATTGACATTTTTGTTAACAGCCGCTCCTGAGTCGGTATTTGAGATTGTAAGACACATAGTAAAAAGTTCCAGCGGAGCATCTACTTCCTTCTTGGGAGATATTTTTGGCTGCAAAGGCATCATCCGCTCGAGTCATTCCGCCCATAACGACGAGTTATATAAAATTCCGCTGGTTGAATATTGTTATGATTTTACGCAAAAAGACAGATATTTTAGTTGGGCGGTTCCCAAAGCAGATGCATTCGTCATGTTAAAAAGAATTCGTGAAGAAGAATGTAAACCACCGCCGTTTAAATTAGCTGGGAAACAAGCCCCGCTTTTTGGGGGTTCTCTTAATTGTATGGATTGGGCATTGGAGAAAGTTAATTTATTACCGACCTGCAAAGACATGGTTGAAAAATCATGGAAAAACAGTGGGGCTATCACAACGCCAACTAGCATCATGAACAGTTTTAACGATACTGTAAAATCCGAAGAAAAACACCTGGTGCTAGAATTGAGGTAAATTTTAACTATCGTTATGCAAGGGGGTAGGTCAAAACTACCCCCTTCTGTAGTAAATTCAAAAGGAGAATGTTATGAGATATAGTGAATTGGATCCCAGCATTGAAATTGATCAAAACACCTGGGCCGTGTCGCTAATATGTTGTAAAGGCGGTAACCATGCCGAAATCATCATTGAAAAGATAACAGATGATGATCAGTACATGATGCAATTAACTCATTTTCGAGGTATTCCTGCCGTTACTTTTCTGGCCGGCAATATTGGTAAGGTTATTCCGCCCAAAAAGGTGTCACCAAAAGATCTCAAATATGACGGGAAAAAAACCTGGTCTTTGCCAAGAAAAAAAGTTGAAGATATGATTAGTGCTATAGAACGTGAACATGCTGAGCAAAAACTACGTCCCGAAGCCGGGACGCCATTTAATATTTTTGGCAGAGACTCGGTTCTTCCTGCTTCTTTTGAAGAAAGCCTTGACCCTATTACTGTACATAGTACTAATGAAGAATCTTTTGATCGCCTAGTTTCGGCAACAATGTTTCTTGCAACTCTAGGCGCGTCAATTTATACTTTAAATCCCGCTCCAGTTATTAATTATTTGGGAACGGTTGGCGCTATGAAGCTGAAAAACGAAATGGAAATAAAATCAGCTGAAAGTCGTTCCACTACTGTTCCAATGATTGGTACTGCTCCATTTAGCATTAGGCACAATACTGCTCCAGAGCATTTTGATGTATTTTCTTGGGTGGAAAATAAACTTAAAACGGTAACTGAAAATATAGCATCAAAAATTATACCCGAAGTGAAACCAAGGTCTTCCCTCTGTTCTGGTGTTCCATTTCACCGAAGTACGTTTTCCAATCGAAATACAGATATTTTTTCAAGACCTCATCACAAAAGCGCAAGACCTGGCAATCAAGATAATTGTTTTACTTGGAGTAGAGAGAAATTAAAAATTGCCGGAATTATCCTTCCGAAAGGAAATCTGGAAAAGTTCATTACGGTGACCAGAACATATACTAACCCTGGGGAACTTCCAATAAAACTTCGTTGTTCCTAGAGGGTGTTTCGCTGAAGTCTACCAGTAATTAATAATATGCTTTGCTCGTTTTTTGATAACAACTTGGATTTTCTTAAAAATAGGTGATGAAATTCCCTTTTCCTGCAAAGTTTTTTGTAAAGAATTGGCGAGATCAGGAATATTTTTAACAAAAGACTGCAACTCTGCTTCCAAAAATTTTCGAGCTGTTTCGGTATTTTCCACCAAGCTATACCAATGACGTAAAAGAACTCTCTCAGGGTCATACTGACTACCAATTTTCATGGCCATTTTTTTATTTAATTTAGGATATACTGCCGTGCTTAACAGATCATAAGCAGGAGATAAAATAGGTTTTTTACTAGTATATAAAAATGAAAAATTTTTCCCGTGTGCGTCAGCATTACCGATTAAATAATTAAAAATAATGCGTCTAATAAACTCTAATCGATCAGCCGCAGGCTTTTGGCTGTTTTTTTCAATTAAGCCAAGACATTGAGCAATAGATGGGCCTTGTTCGTTCTGATATTTCATGTGAGTCGGAAGATGCATCGCTTGACAAAAATCTTCTTGGTGTAAGCGCTTTATTGACGTTATTAACGAAGGCGCTACTTTGCCCATTTCTCTGTCATAGCGCTGAATTAATAAAAATGGCATTTTTTTACACCACTTTATTTCAGTTTCGGGAACACTAATGGATGACAAGAGAGCCAGTTGCATGCAAAAAAATTCGTTATGGACGCTTTCATTGATTCCTAAATCAGGCAAGTTAATTGGAATCTTTAAAATATGTGAGCTGGGGAGTTTTTGGGGAATAACGATATTTTTTTCTATAATTAGAACAGGTAATTTATCTTGTGCACCTGCAAGCGACAATCGAAAATTGGAGTTGTCAGCTAGAAAAGGGTGTTGTTTTAAATTCACTAAAATGTTTGCTAATTCTTCATCACTTAATTTAGCAAAGCCATCGTCAGGTTTTTCAGGTGGTTTTCCTTCAGGATATAAGGCGACGGCGCCAGCGCATTCACCACCGATGACTTCCAGTAATTTGAACGTATTGCCGACGGATATTTGCAAATTTTTAGCTAAACGCTGGCGAACACCTTCTTCAGGCAGTAAGCCACCAAAAAAAGCTTGCGACACTTTATCATCGTATGCCTGACTTTGTAGGGGCATGGCAATTGAAAGGGGTTGGCTATGCGGATTCCTGAGGTAATCAGAATAGTATTCAAAACTAAGTTTACCTTGATCATCTTGTTGAAGTTTCCCAGCAAGCATATCGTGTAAATAAACATCTAAAATTTGTGTCATGATGATATTTCTTCATCAGTTTGGAAATGAATACCCAGCATATATAACACTCGCAAGGTTTTCCCTATTTGGCAAGTAGGTTTACCTTTCTCTAAATCTACGATAAACCGTACTCCTACGCCTGAAGTTGCCGCCAGCTCGGTTTGGGTTAAGCCTTGATCTTTACGGACTCTTTGAATCAGGATACCAATATCCTGAGGAGTGTTGATGATATTCTTCATAGCAAAAAACTGAATTTTACTGATAGGGAAATTTTAGCATAAAAAAGCAACTGATAACAGCTGAATTTACCGTTCGGTAAATTATGGCATAAAAAATGTGATTTTGAACTAAAATTTCCCTATCGGGAAGTTAAAATTTACCACAATCCAAAAACACATAATCCGACAGTGACATTACTAATACAACACACATAACACCAGCGCACACTTTAACCTCAAGCAATTATGTTTAAATTTCGTAAATATTCAATAATTCCGTGCGGTGTAGATTTCGAAACCTAAACCCACTCCGCCTTATTCAGCGACATCCGCCTACTCGCAAGATTGTCTAAACGGGGCCCGTCAGTGGAGATTTTTCCGTGCTCACTTCGCCATAAATAGCGGGTGCAATACTTCGTAAGCGCCATTGTGCCTGGTGAACTTTTATCATGCTAAACTCGTTTCCGAATTGGCTTCGTTGTGCGCGAAAACATCTCCACTGACACCCGTTGCAAGGCTCGCAGGCGGATGCGCTGAATAAGGCTATGCAGAGAGTTCAGTTCTATTATTGGATCACTGGCTATCTACAATTTAGATAAAAGCTACATCTGTAAAACATTATACGACCTTCTCTTTTCTCAAGGACTGAAAAATGATTCGCTGAGTTTCAGTGCGGGCTTGCTGACACCCAGGGTAATCGCATTGCACATGGGGTTTACGGGTTCAATTTCTCTGAAATTTTTTGATGTGAGCTTGGCAGTTTATACAGCTGATACAACCCCTTTATCCTCCTGGATAATGTACAGCATTAATCCAGGATTAATATCAACGTTTAATCAAGGTTATACTATTTCAACAGGCGGCAGCTCTTTTATCAGCAAAATATTATCTTGAATTCATTTGGAATAACGCTGCTTTAAACCCATAAACAACGATTTGTTGGCAATTAGAATTATTTGCCAGTTAAATAAGTTCAAATGAGCTGTAGCAAAACCGATTACTGCGATTAGATAAACCCTCTACATAGCCTTATTCAGCGCATCCGCCAGCGAGCTTTGCAACGGGTGTCAGTGGAGATGTTTTCGCGCGCAGCGGAGGTAATTCCGAAGGAAGTTCATCGTAATTAAAGTTCACTTTGCACACTGGTGCTAACAAAGCATTGGCCAGCCTTTATTGCCGCAGCGAGCACGAAAACATCTCCACTGACGGGCCCCGTTTAGACAATCCAGCGAGCAGGCGGATGTCGCTGAATAAGGCGGAGTGGGTTTAAATTTTCGAAATCTACACCGCACAGCTTTATGAAAGTATCTTATTTAAAAATTTGCCACAGTCCAAAAGCACATAATCCGGCAGACAGGATTATTTCTAAACCTAAAATCCATCGTCCTCCCCATACTTGATAGCCCGATGCGTTTTTTTTAATATATCGTCCGCTCCAAGTCATTATTCCCGGTAGCAACATTAATAATACAACACACATAACACCAGCGTATACCAATGCTTTTACAAAAATATTCGGCCAAAATAGGACGATCAATAAAGGAGGAAACATCGTTGAAAGAGAAACCCACCAATGGCTTGTTTCTGTTCTGCGATGAATTCGATAACCGTCAGCGATAAAATCCCAAAGACACAAACCGACTCCCAGAAAAGAAGTGGTCACGCAAATTACCGTAAACAAATGAGCCGTCGATGCTAAGATCGAATGTGTTTTATTGATCGACAACGCTAAAGTCAAATCACTTACCGCATGTTCAGAATGCGTCATTTGTAATAATGAAGCTCGATCGACAGCGCCTTGAACCGCCAGATCCCACAACAAATAGCAAATTAAAGGGATCAAACTGCCCACGCCAATGGCTAATCGCAATGCGTTAACATTACTTGAAAAATAGGTACGTAAACTAGGAATAATAGTCGCATATCCAAAAGAGGTTACGACTACCATCGTAGCTCCGGCTAAAAGACGGGGAACCCCCTCTTCAAGGCGCGGTAGTTGAACATGAGGCAAGGCCAAAAAGACCAATAACAGATAAGCCACAATTTTAATGGCCATTAAAAGACGATTGGTTCGGTCCACAGTTTTAATGCCAAGGTGAATAATCGATCCAAAAATAATGACAAAAAGCGGTGCAGATAATCCATGATAAAAAGGAATATGGGCTTTTTGTAAATAAAAACCGACTAAATCAGAACCGCCGGCAATGTAGGCTGAAAGCAAAGCATACAAAAGCAGTAAATAAATCACCCAAGTAACAATTTGACCGATCTTTCCCAAAGTAACTTGCGCCATTGATACCATATTCGTTTGCGCAGGCAACCACAAATTGATTTCCAAAATATAAAAAGCGCCGAATAAGGTTAATAACCATGCTCCCAAAAACAACCATAAGGAATGTAAAAATCCGCCACCCGCTGTAGCCATGGGTAAAGCCAGCAATCCACCACCGATAGAAGTGCCGATGATTAATAAAATGCCGCCGATAATTTTTCCAACCCCAATGTTATTCATCTTTTCTCCTCAAAAAGGGTTTTCCCAAGAATTAAATTTTTTCTTTGCGAATTAATAAAGTCTGCGGCCGAAATAGGTTGTTTGCCAGGTAGCTGCACTTGCCATATTCGCAATAAGCCGCTTCCAGTCGCGACATGGAGATAATCTTTATGAATTTCCACCAATGCGCCCGGAGCCAGTGAAGTTTCTTTTGCAAACGCATCCGCTTTGAAAATGCGTAGATCTTTTCCTCCGAAATAAGTAAAGGCCACCGGCCAAGGGTTAAAAGCACGAATCATTTGTTCAATTTTGATGGCAGGATTTTGCCAGTTAATTTGCGCATCGCTTTTTTGAATTTTGTAGGTATGGGTGCTGAGGGCTTCATCTTGAGGGAGAGGCTGGAGTCCAGGTGAAGGGATTGAATTTAATACCGTAAGTAACGCTTCACCTCCTAAGTTCATCAGGCGTTGATGTAATTGCCCACTGGTTTCATGTTTCTCGATCGCTGTTGATTTTTTGAGAAGAATTGGACCCGCATCCATTTTTGCGATCATTTGCATAATGGTTACTCCAGTTTGCTCATCTCCTGCTAAAAGCGCGGATTGAATCGGAGTTGCGCCTCGCCATCTTGGTAACAACGAAGGATGAATGTTGATAGCTCCGTAAGGAAAAATTTCTAGGACTGATTTAGGCAGTAATAAACCATAAGCCGTGACCACCATGATATCGGCGTGAAAATCACGTAAGCGCTGGCGCTCAAATTCATCACGAAAGTTTACCGGCTGAAAAACAGGTATTTGATGCAATAGAGCCAGTTCTTTCACCGGACTGGCTTTCATCGATTGTCCGCGGCCGGATGGGCGGTCCGGTTGGGTGTAAACGGCCATCGGCTGAAACGAAGAATGAATCATTTGCGAGAGTATGCCTTTGGCGAATTCGGGTGTGCCGGCAAAGATGACTTTAAGTGTCATTATATAAGCCCTTGGTTACGTCGTACATGTCGAAATACAGTATTGCTTGTGGAGCAGGAGACTTATTAAATAACAATATTGTGGAAAAATCATCATCTAATCAGCTAAGTTATTGGCTAACCCTTTATAATGCTTACTGCAAAGGGCCATTGATCAAACATTTACTGACTATTTTTAATTCTGCCGAGAATATTTGTAAAGCTCCAGCGCCGGATTTATTGGCGGCAGGAGTGAAAATTCTGCAGATTAAAGCATTGAAAGAACCCGATCTTTATCTCATTGACACAGAAATGCGCTGGGGTCTAGAGAATCAACATAACATTTTATCCTGGGATCATCCTGCTTTCCCAGAGTGGTTAAAATCTATTTATGATCCCCCTTTGGTTTTATTTACCAAAGGTAAAGTGGAAGCACTTAACCATCGGCAAATTGCTTTAGTGGGCAGTCGTAATCCCACTCATCCAGGAAAAGAAATCGCTTATAGTTGGGCTCACGAATTAGCAAAGGCTGGGATCACTGTGGTGAGTGGTTTGGCTATCGGCATAGATGGTGCGGCTCATCAGGGCGCTTTGAGCGCTAAAGGATTTACGGTGGCTGTTTTAGGCAGCGGCCTTGAATTCATCTACCCAACCAGACATATCCCTCTTGCAGAAGAGATTATGGAAAATGGCGTGCTAGCGAGTGAGTTTTCACCAAGGACAAGACCATTGGCCCAAAATTTTCCGCAACGCAATCGAATAATCAGTGGACTTAGTTTAGGCGTCTGTGTCATTGAAGCCGCACCAGGCAGCGGATCTCTCATTACCGCCAAGATGGCAGCGGAACAAGGCCGCGAAGTATTTGCGGTGCCGGGTTCGATCCAAAATCCCTTAGCAAAGGGTTGTAATGCGCTGATACAAGAGGGAGCCAAGCTGGTCATGCACGTTTCGGACATTTTAAATGAATTACAACACTTCAGATCGGATTGTAGTATAATCAAAGATCAATTTATTCCGATGCCGCTTGATTCTTCAATGAAGCAGCTGTTAGAGTGTGTCGATTATCATGTCACCACCGTAGATCAAATACAGGTGCGTAGCAAAAAACCGATTGAACAGGTGATTGCTTTGATGACCGATTTAGAATTACAAGGATGTGTTTATGCAACCGCTGGCGGTTATGTGAGAAGAGTATAAAGTAATGACGAAAAATAAAGAAGCGCTATTATTTTTGCATATGATCAAGGAAGCAACCCAATGGCTCCTTGCATTAACAGAATCACGAATAGATGGATTAGAATCTCCATTACCGGGTTCCATGCGCGTATATACCGAGGAAGAGTGTGAATATCTGCCATTACCTTGTCGACGTTTTTTATTGGCTATGGAACAGCAAAAAGTTGTTGACCCGGCTTTACGCGAACGTATCATTCATCACGCTTTGGAATTGCGGGTCAAAAATGTGGATTTACACGTGATTGAAGGAATTACACGTATCATTTTGTCTCGTTGCCCAGAAAGCGCGAAGGCTTTAGCACGTATGGAACTTTTTATGGCTGAAGCCGAAAGTTTTGCGGTCCATTAGGATTGGAGTTGATCACATGCCCAATTATGTGGTGATTGTTGAATCACCTGCCAAAGCCAAAACCATTGAAAAATATCTAGGCAAAAACTTTAAAGTGATGGCCTCTTATGGTCATGTTCGTGATTTAGTGCCAAAAGAAGGCGCTGTTGATCCAGAGCACGATTTTGCCATGAAATACCAGCCTATTGAACGCAATCAACGCCATATGGAGGCGATTAGTAAAGCGGTAAAAAAAAGTGATGGCATTTATTTGGCGCCTGACCCTGATCGTGAAGGCGAAGCCATCGCCTGGCATGTTCTTCAACTGCTGCAAGAAGATGATGTTGTCAAAGATAAACCGGTACAACGAGTCGTTTTTCACGAAATCACCAAAGCCGCAATTCAAAATGCGGTGGCGCATCCCAGACAAATTTCTTTGGACTTAGTTAATGCGCAACAAGCCCGACGCGCGTTGGACTATTTGGTCGGTTTTCGATTATCTCCTCTGTTGTGGCGCAAGATTCGACCTGGCTTATCCGCGGGTAGAGTACAAAGCCCAGCGCTACGTATGATCGTTGAACGTGAAGAAGAAATTGAAAAATTTGTCTCTCAAGAATATTGGACCATACATGCTTATTTAGATGAAACCGGGCAAAAATTTACTGCTCGTTTGATTGAGTACCAAGGCAAAAAATTAGAGCAGTTTAGTCTGACCAACGATCAGCAATCCCATGACGTCACCGAAGAATTAAGCCGATTGGCGCAAGGGCAATTACAAGTAATTAAAATCAGTAAGAAGGCCCGAAAACGACATCCTGCAGCCCCGTTTATTACTTCAACTTTGCAACAGGAAGCGGCGCGAAAATTAGGTTTTACTGCACAACGCACCATGCAGATCGCCCAGCAATTATATGAAGGAATTGATATCGGTGAAGGCGAACTTGGATTGATTAGTTATATGCGTACCGATTCAGTGACTCTGGCAAAAGAAGCGGTAGACGAAATTCGCGATTATATTAGCCAGCGTTTTGGCAGCGATCAAATACCTGGCGAGCCTAAAATTTACAAATCAAAATCCAAAAATGCACAAGAAGCGCATGAAGCGATACGACCAACTTCCGTTTGGCGAGAGCCTGAAGAATTAAAAAAAGCGCTTACCGCAGAGCAACTCAAACTGTATACCTTAATCTGGAAGCGAACTGTCGCTTGCCAAATGATAGAAGCAACCATAGACACGGTGGCTGTGGATTTAGCGGTGAAAGATAATATATTCCGAGCCAACGGATCCAGCATTGCGGTCCCTGGATTTATTAATGTTTATCAAGAAAGTATGGATGACAAACAGCGTGAAGATGAAGAGGCGCAGAAATTGTTACCACAGTTGAAAGAAAAACAAATGGTCCCTTTAGAAAAAATAAGTGGCGAGCAACATTTTACCGAACCGCCGCCGAGATTTACCGAAGCAACTTTAGTAAAAGGGCTAGAAGAGAGGGACATTGGCAGACCGTCAACTTATGCAAGTATTATTGCGACCCTTAAAAATCGTGAATATGTTACCCTTGAGAATAAACGTTTTTTCCCAACCGATGTTGGTCGCGTCGTTAACCGATTTTTGACGCAATATTTTCAACGTTATGTCGATTATGATTTTACGGCCAATTTAGAAGATCAATTAGATGACATCGCCCGTGGTGACAAAACTTGGGTTCCGGTGCTGGAAGCTTTTTGGAAACCCTTTAAGCAATTGGTCGAGGAAACACAACAAACCGTTAAGCGAAGTGACGTCACCCAAGAAAAAACGGATGAACTGTGCCCTGACTGTGGAAAGCCGCTCGTCATTCGTTTGGGCAAAAGAGGAAGGTTTGTGGGTTGTAGTGGTTACCCAGAATGTAAATACACACGAAATCTCGGCGAAGAAAAAGCCACCGCTCAGGAGACTGTTGAAGGTCGGAAATGCCCGCAATGCCAATCCGATTTAGTTATTAAACAAGGTCAATACGGAAAATTTATTGGCTGCAGTAGCTATCCCGAATGTAAATTTATTGAGCCTTTGGAAAAACCAAAAGATACTGCGGTGCGTTGTCCTGAGTGTCATCAAGGGACCATTCTGCAGCGTAAATCTAAGCGCGGAAAAATTTTCTACTCTTGTTCGCGATATCCAGACTGTAAATATGCTTTATGGAACGAGCCAATCCCCGAAGTTTGCCCAAACTGTCACTGGCCCATTTTGACTGTAAAAGTAACGAAGAAAAAAGGCAAAGAAAAAATTTGCCCGCAAAAAAATTGCGGTTACACGGCTGCAATCGCCGACAATGAGGAAGAGTAATCTTCTAAATTTCAATGCCAGAATGAAGCATTAAATATATAAAGTAGTCAACTTAATCATCACTCCCATGCGCAGAACCCCTATTTTTAACGAAAAATTGTTAAAAATACCGTGAAAAATACAAAAGAATATGATAAAATATAGAAAATAACGATTTTTCGTTAAAAGAGGTTTTTATGTTAAAAAAAATTAAAATTACAAATTTTTACAGCATCGGAGAGGAGCAAGAAATTTCATTTGAAGTTTCTCGAAAGGACCTGCTTGACGATTCAGCGCGAGAGATATCTAAAGATCAATTTCTAAATTTAGTTACATGTGTTATCGGATCAAATGCTTCCGGAAAAACCACAATTCTGAGAGCTCTTAGCTTTCTCTGTTGGTTTATCAATGAATCTTATATAAGTATGAAGAATGAAATGCTAATTTCTGTTAATCCGCATATACTTAAGCAAGGTGAACCTACCAAATTAGAAATTGAATTTTATAATAACGATAATTTTTACAAATACATAATAGAGTTTAACAAAAAGGAAGTTTTGGAAGAAAAGCTTGTTGAAAAAAAATCAAGAGATCAAAATATTTTTGAAACGACTCGGGTTAATAATAAGCTGGAAATAAAGACAAAAATTAAAATAAATGACACCGACAGAGCACGTTTTTTAGAACGACCTAATATCCCTTTGCTCTCTTTTTTAATAAATACAGGGTATTTACCCGAAATTTCGTTTTTTAAAAATTTTAAATCCAATGTGCCTCCCTCAGGCAGTTTTATTTCCCAAGGAATTAATATTTTAAATCTTTCAGAGAAAATGGATAAAAATGAAAATTTGCGTCAAATGATTCTTGAGTTTTGTAAAGAGGGTGATTTAAATATAGACGATTTTGAATTTAGCAACATCCCTGCTTATAACCCACAGAATCAGGAACCTAAATTCCTACGTTTACTTAATCTTGTTCATAATTCAAATATCAAAAAATTTACATTACCTATTTATGAAGAGTCTCATGGTACTCAAAAGAATATTTATCTACTTTATGAATTACTGACTATGTTAGAAGTGGGGGGGGTAGTTGTTATTGATGAAATTGAATCTGGTCTGCATCCCTATCTTGTGAAAAAATTAATATCACTGTTTGAAAGGAAAAATACAAATCCAAAAAATGCACAACTTATTTTTTCCACCCACCAACATGTTTTATTAAATGATCGATTAAAAACTCAAATTTTTATAGTGGAAAAAGACAATGGAACCTCCGAGAGTATAATCTATTGTTTAAATGAAATAGAGGGAATTAGAAATGATGAAAACTTTACTAATAAATATCTATCTGGAACGTATGGTGGTATTCCAAAAGTTAAAGGCTTATAGGGATTAAAAGAATGGGTAAAAAAAATAGAAGGAAAAAAACTACTGTTTATGTAAGTTATGAAGGAGATAGAGAAGAAAGATTTTTAAACTTCTTAATCCAACTATATAAGCCAGATTTAAATAATATTAATATTACAACAGGATATCGTAGTGGGGGTACAGCGGATCGAATTGTTAGTTTAGCATTAAAAAATAATGATCGAGATAAAGTATTCGCTTGGTGTGATGAGGACTTTGAACCTGATTATCCACTTAGTCAAGAAACTAAAGAAGATCTAGCTAAATGGTGGAGTATTTTAGAAAATGATATGCCTGCTTTTTTTAGCAATAGATTAAAAAATTTACAACACTCCTTTAATCAAAAGAATAGGAAGCCTATTTTGATTATATCTCAGCCGGTCTGTGTTGAAGGGTTCATTTTAAAAATTTTAAATAAAAATATTCCCTATAAAGAATATAATCATCTGGAAAGAGATAAACAAATTAAAGGATTAAAAAATGCGTTAGAAAATCACATTAAAAATTCTGGTACAGAGACAGAACTTTATAAGCAGACATTAACTATAGAATTTTTAGAGGAAAGAAAAGAAATTCCTGAGCTTGATCTTCTTTTATCTGTAGTTAGAAATGGATAAATTTTATATATTTCTGTCTACCTATGAAAGTACTTTACGGCATGGATCCAATTAATTGCTAGTAATCAAGATTTATAATACAATTGCCCGAAGCTTAGTATAGACTATAAATTATAGAGAGAAAATTATGTCCAGAAAACAAGAAGAACTATCTGTCCTGAAAGTTCAATTCGTCTCGCTAATATCAAGCATAACCGACGAGAAACAAATATCAAAAAATCGAATTATAAAAGAATTTAAGAATTTAAGAAGTCAGGCATTAACACTGTACTCTTATATTGGCTGGCAGGCAGATGCAAAAAAAGAACTTGATGGAATGATTGCTAATGCAAAGAAAGCTATTTATCAAACCTATATCAGAAAATCGTTGGATACAGCGATTACATTAGCCGATGTATTAATTGCACGGACTAAAAGCAAGACTAAAATTAAAGAATTAAGAGCTGAGCATAAGCATTTAAAACAAATGGTAACTGACTTGCTCAAAAATCAAGATGATTTTATTCCGCCTGATGATTGTCAGTTAATTAAACAAAAATATGAAGAAGCCGTGAGTGCTTTCCTGTTGCGTTATCAAAAACAAGTGGGTCTGACATCACTAAGATTTACTTCGGGAGTAGATGACAAAGTTGACCAGTGTTTAACGAAATTTGCGGATAGAAATCCTCGGGTAACGGACGTAGCAAAAGCAAAAAAAATTGTATCCGACTGGTATAATCGTCTCGTCAAAGGTGTAGGTGCTTTATTTTCCCATTATGAAAGTGAATTTAAACATAACCCAATACAAAGAAAATTAATAGAGGAACATTTGTCAAGGGCCGAGCAAAGTTATTCGCATGCTTTAAATGTTTATGATTCATTTCTTGTTCCCTCCCAAGAGATTAAAAAAGTTGAACGAACAACAGATTTTCAAGCTCTCTTAGAAAGGGTAGGTAAATTAGAAATAAAAACAATTTCTGTTTTTCCCAAAGAAAATATGACCAAAGAGTATAGAGATAAATTATCTGGAGATATAAAGGATTTGAGCAGTATCTTATCATTCATAGAGGTAAACAGCCACCCAGATAAAGAACTTTTCTATAAACAAGTCAGCTTAATATTAGGTCAACGTAAATTAGATATAACCATTTTAGAAAATATCGCCTTTGATGAATTTGTAACTGAGAATACACCAATTAACTTGCATCAACCCAATATGTTAGAGAGCTTTGAAAGTATTTTTACTATAATTGAAAATTTTTTTAAAAATAAGCCAAATTCCGGAGAAAACTTAGAAAAGCATCAGGATATTTTAAGAATAATGGTTAGAAAAATGCATGAGGAACTACCGTCGCCGTATTGTTTAGCAGAGATAAATCCTATCTATAATAAAATTTACAAAAAGATACATACATTAAGCTCGCAGCTAAACCATATAAAGCCAAACACTTTTGCTTTTACAGTTAATATGACACCAAGCTCTGGCTCAAGCGTAAGTAGCAATAGCAGTGCGACGCATTCTTTTTATTACACTATAAAAAAATAATTATGTTAGCTTCCGCTGTGACTCAGTCGCGATTGCTTACCCCAATCCTTCCTTGGTAAAGTTCTACATAAGAGAAAATCCTAAGTTGACGTCTATGCGCTTCACTGGGAGCTCAGGTGGAAAAAGAGTGCTTCGCTTCACTACTACTTATGGAAGAGTTATTTGTAGTGCTGGGTGGCATTAAAGTTATCTGGAATTCAGAAAGTTTGGGCGATGATGGACGTGTAAGTATCTCTCTAACGCCTTGATAGAGCGGAGAACCTATTTCGCAAGCCCCAATTATATTGGCGAGCATAGTCCTTGCATTTCTCAGGTGGTAAAAATCTCTTAAACTTTGCAAAAATTGAGGTTGTTGTGAAGGATTAGTTTGCAATCTAGTAATAGTAGCAACAAGCAATTCATTATCCAAACTCATGTACTCAAGCAGTTTCGATGTAATGGGTAGCGTCACATTTTTCTTCAGCAGTAGTTTAATCCAAGCATAATATGTTGGAGAAACATTATAATGTTCTAAAAAACGTTGCAATACCCTTCCCAAAATCAAAGTGTCCTCAACCGTAGAGAGCCAATTATAAACCTTGTCTTGCCATTTCTCGGGTAGGTTACAAATTTCTATATCCAATATATTTTCACGCTCTACTGGGTGCTCTAATAAAATTTCACACGCATTAGTAAATAAGTAATCAATTTTTTCTGAAGCTGCCTTTGGTAATGATTCAAACACTATAGTATTTTCATCGCTAAATCGTCCTATGGTCTCGATTCCATATAGAAAAAGAAATTCACTTAAACATCTTTCAAATATCTTCATATCTCCGGGATTTTTTGTAAAGGATGCAAAACGAATAGTCATTTTTTCTAAATTATTGATTGTTTCATAAGAGTTTTTTCCAGTTTGTTTTATTTGAGCTAAAAAATTATAAAACAATTTTCTTTCAGTCATATTCATATGTAAAAAATTTCGCACAGAACTTTTTGAATCAGGGGCTTTAGTCCTTATTTCATAAATTAAATATTCCATTATTATATTTATAATTACTGGTGGAAGTAATAATCCAACCAGACTCTTTTCTTTTTTTGATTCTTCAAAGAACCGAGAATTACGGGAAGTTTGTGATTCTATTATCGCAGCTAATATTTTATAGTCTTTAACTAGATGAGTATCTGCTAAAAAATGATTCCTATTAATGCCTGGCAATGAACATAACGAAAAATTGAGTGTTAAGGCATTCATAAGTATTACATAACTGATCATGCTGGCTTGACTCTGACCTTGACCTTGTAACTTTACCTCCTTAAGGGAAGTGTTAGTAGGGAGTACTTCACTTAATGCATTCATAGATTTGTCTATCCCTAAATTGTTAGATAAATCTAATTGCTCACCGCTTCTGGTAGCAAATATTTTGATTAATTGACTACATCCATCCCCATCAATAGAATTATTTTCTAAAACCAGGTTAGTGAGTTCTGCACTCTTTTTGAGTTGGTTTAAAAAAACAGGAAAGGAGGAATTGTCTTGAAATTTAAAATTGGAGCCCAACTTAAGGTATCTGAGTTTTTTTAATTTAAATAATATTTCCGCAGCAGTCCCAGGGGTTATATCATTATTCGACAAATTGAGATCAGTTAAAAGAGGGAAATCGGCTAATTTCAAATCCTTTACCACAGAAAGTTCGCGTCTATTAATGCAAAGATGTTTTAAGCCGGCCCTATGGGCGTAAATCAATCGCATATCCCTTTCTGTCAATGGTGGGCAGGACGTGATCGCATAAAGAGAGCTTAAAGATAGATCTAAATAAGTTATTATCTTACGGGTTGGTAATAACTTCTCTTCCCCTATCATAGAATTATTGTAACCACTACCCTCGATTCTAATCTTCAAGTTTTGAAGCCCTGTTTGAATTATGGTACCCAATAACTCAGAGTATCTAACGTTCTCATTAGAGGGGATAATGCTAAAAGCAGGTCCATAATAGAAATTAACTTTCTCTAAGTTAGAGCCAAAAAAAGTATCGCAGAAAGTTTTAATATGCGCTTTCAATATGTTTTGATCTGGGGCCTCTATCGTGGCCATATATTGGGTCCCATACCGGCCGGTCGTATGTGATAAAGAGTCATCAGAAAAGCAAAAAATAATATTGAACATGTTTCTTTCCCCCTTCATATTTTGCCTACTTTAAAGAACTAACGAAAACTATAGCACTGCCATCGATACACATCAATTGAAATAACCAATAACCAAAGGAGCAATAAAAGGCTGTATTCTTATTAAATTATGTTAGCTTCCGCTGTGACTTAACTAGCGAGTAGGGAAATATCGGCAATCTTAATAAATAACTCATGTAACTGGGTTAATAAAGTTAAACGGTTTTGTCGTTTGGCGTGATCTTCACACATCACCATCACTTTATCAAAAAAAGATCAACCGATTCTTTTAAAGAGGCAAGTTCTTCTAAAGCTTGGATATACTGACCAGCCTTATACAATTCATTCATTTTTTTATCTTGGATGCTTAACTTCGCAGCTAATTGTTTTTCCGCATCCTGATCAAATAAGCTAGGGTCTAGAGAGGACTTTGATAAATCCTGCTCTTGTTTGCGTAAAATATTGCGAACTCGTTTGTCTGCGCTTGCTAAGGCAGTTGCTTCTGGCAGCTGTTGAAATTTTCGAACCGCTTCCAGCCTTTGCATAAAGTTTAAAAGATCAGTTGGTTTTTTTGCCAATACGGCTTCAAACTGCTGTGGTGAAAATTCTTTATCTAAACAAAAAGATCTCAGCCGATGCATTACAAAGTCAAATACCTGAGAAATGAGTGCGCTATTAGGTAAATGTGAAGCATATGTTTTTTTGGCGTGTTCGAGTAATTGCTCTAAATCTAAATGGATATTTTTTTCAATAAGGATCTGCAAAACGCCGTTTGCGGTGCGGCGTAAGGCAAAAGGATCTTTATCACCGGTGGGTGCTTGATTAATACCGAAAATGCCCACTAACGTATCTACCTTATCCGCTAAGGCAACAGTAATTCCTTCTTTAGAATTTGGTAAAACATCTGCAGAAAAGCGAGGATAATAATGTTCTTTGATGCTTAATGCCGCGCTTGAGGATAGGCCATCATTATCCGCATAATAACATCCCATCACGCCCTGCAAAGTGGGGAATTCGTTAACCATTTCACTGAGCAAATCACATTTGCAAAGTTGTGCCGCTTGTTTAGCAATTTTAACTTCTGCCCCTATTTTCATGGCAATATATTCCGATAAATTGACGAGTCTTTCAGTTTTGTGCGCCATACTTCCCAATTGTTTTTGAAAAATAACATGTTCTAGGTGTGGCAGACGGCTTTCTAAACTTTGTTGCAAATCATTTTTGTAAAAGAAAGCGGCGTCAGCTAATCTTGCGTTCAATACCCGTTCATTGCCTTGAATGACAGCCTTGGGGTCTTTACTTTCAATATTACTGATTAAAACAAATTTTGGTTGCAACTTACCTAGTTGATCAAAGACCGGAAAATATTTCTGATTGGTTTTCATCGAGGTGATCAATACTTCTGGAGGTATTTTCAAATAATCTGGATTAAATTCGCCAAGTAAAACCACTGGCCATTCTACCAAGGCTGTTACTTCATTTAGCAATTCATCATCCCACCCAAGCTGATTTCCATTTGGGAGTGCTAATTGAATGTTTTTTTGGATTAACTCTCGTCTTTCTTCAAAACTGGCAATCACTTTAGCCTCTTTCAGTTTTTCTGAATAGGATTGTGGAGTAGTGATAAGGACAGTCTCAGGATGGTGGAAACGATGCCCGTAGGATTTATTACTTGAGGTTAAATTAAAAATCTTTGCTGTCACTGCTTGTTCGCCAAATAAAATTAAAATCCAATGAACAGGTCGAGCAAAACTTTCAGCATGTGATCCCCAGCGCATGGGACGATCAATCGGAATTTTACGCAATGCCAGGGCAATGAGTTCGGGTAACAGCTCAATAGTGAGGCGTCCCGGACGTTGGCCCGAAAAATATAAAAATTTCCCCTTTGGGGTTTCTTTTACAGTCAATTGTTCAACACTTATGCTGCAGGCTTCTGCAAAACCAATCGCAGCGGGCGTCGGTTTCCCTGATTTATCAAAAGCCGCATTTTCGTGAGGGCCTTGACGCTCAATCGTTTGTGGTTCTTGTTTATCTGCAATGTCCGAAAGAAGAACTGCGATTCTGCGTGGGGTGGCAAAAGTGCTTACACGCGAATGCGAAGCCATTAACTGCGCTGATTCAAGCTGTTCAACCAGAATCCGTGATAATTTTTCTTTCAGTGTTTTAACCGCGTTGGTAGGCAACTCCTCACAACCGATTTCTAGCAGTAGGTCTTTTCGAGTGATAGTCATGGTGCAGCATTCGCGTTCTGTAAAGGAAAACCAAGACGTGAACGTTCAGCATAATAAGTTTGGGCAACTGCTTGTGCTAGTTTGCGAATGCGGAGTATGTAACGTTGTCTTTCGGTGACGCCAATGGCATGTCTGGCATCTAATAGGTTAAAAGTGTGAGAAGCTTTTAGCACCATTTCGTATGCTGGCAAGGACAGCTCTTCTGTAATCAAGCGCGCCGCTTCTTGTTCATAATTATCAAATTGATTGAATAGAAAAGGTACGTTGGCTTGTTTAAAATTGTATGTCGACATTTCCACTTCGTTTTGACGAAAAACATCGCCATAAGTGATTTTGCGTTGGTCGTTTTCCATCCAGACCAAGTCATACATGTTTTCAACCCCTTGTAAGAACATCGCCAATCTTTCTAATCCGTAAGTCAATTCCCCACTGACGGGATTACAATCTTGACCGCCTACTTGTTGAAAATAAGTAAACTGACTGATTTCCATCCCATCCTGCCAAACTTCCCAGCCCAAGCCCCAAGCGCCTAAAGTGGGAGACTCCCAATTGTCTTCAACAAATCGTATATCATGCAGTAGAGGGTCAACACCGAGTTCTTTTAAAGAATTTAGATAAAGTTCTTGAATATTGTCAGGGGAGGGTTTTAACATCACTTGCAATTGATAGTAGTGCTGACTGCGATTTGGATTTTCGCCGTAACGTCCGTCGGTTGGGCGTCGAGAGGGTTGAACAAAAATCGCTTGCCAAGGTTCCGGGCCAATGGCGCGCAAAAAAGTTCCAGGATGAAAAGTGCCAGCGCCTACTTCCAAATCAAAAGGCTGCAATAATACACAACCTTGCGCCGTCCAATATTTTTGAAGGCGCAAGATTATTTCTTGAAAAGTCAGCTTTGTTTTAAGGAGGTGACTTTTATCGTTTGGCATCACTCGGCGCTAGTTTATCAATGGATTGTTGTAAATCTTTTTCAGGAACACCGCCCGGGATAAAATCGAATTGAGTTAAATCTTTGTTCGCTATCACGAAACTAGGCGTACCGACTAAGCTTAATGCTCTAGCCAAATTATAATTGTCTGCCAATTCTTGCTTAATGCCTGGGGAATTCATATCTGTTTTTAGCTGATCCACATTCAATCCCACTGTTTTTGCAGTATCGAGTATTTTTGCTTCATTAAGCGCGCCATCAACTTTAAATAACGCATTGTGGAATTCAGTATATTTATTTTGTTTTGCTGCAGCTAAGGCGAGTTGTGAAGCCAGGTTAGAGTTAGCGCCGAAAATCGGGAATTCTTTATAAACGATTTTTAAGTTCTTATTTTTAGAGATTAAACTATCAATAATGGGCTGCATTTCTTTGCAGTGTCCGCATTGATAGTCAAAAAATTCCACCAACGTTACGTTGCCATTTGGATTGCCGCCGACTGGCGAATTGGCGTTATTAAACAATTGCTGTTTGTATTTGGTAATGCCTTGGAGGGCCTGCGACTTGTTTTTGGCTAGCTCCTTATCTTGCAAAGCTTGTGAGGCTTCTAATAAAACTTCCGGTTGGGTGACCAAATAATCATGAACAATTTTTTGAATGGCTTGCTGTTGATCTGCTGAAAAAGTTGCCGTGTTGGCGTTATTTGCGCCCATCGCTAGATTAAAACCGAAGGCGGTAAAAATCGAGAGCATAACCAAGCCTACTTTCTTTGTTAATTGAAACATACATTCTCCTTAAAAAATAATAAATACAATTTGATTAAGCTATTGCGATAGCCTCCCGCATTTTGAGCATAGCATTTTTTTCCAGCTGTCGTATTCTTTCTGCGGATACTTTGTATTGGGCAGCAAGATCATGCAAGGTTGCTTTTTTTTCATTTAACCAGCGTTGTTGAAGAATGTCACGGCTGCGGTCATCCAATTGTTCAAGAGCTTGGTAAACAGTTTTTTCCTGTTGATCATCCCAATTTTGGTTTTCCAAGGCTTTAGCGGGGTTATAGCTTAAATCTTCAAGATAATGAACGGGTGCTCCCCAATTACTAGATTCATCATCCGCTTCAATGCCGTCAAATGATTCATCATAATTGCTTAATCGCTCTTCCATCTGCTGAACATCTTTAGCGCTAACATTAAGTTCGGTGGCGACCATTTCTACTTCATGGCGGCTGAGCCAACCTCGATTTTTAGACATTTTACGTAGGTTGAAAAACAATTTACGCTGTGCTTTGGTGGTGGCAATTTTTACAATCCGCCAATTTCTTAACACGTATTCATGTATTTCAGCGCGAATCCAATGGATTGCAAAAGAAACTAAACGCACGCCAACTTTAGGATCAAATCGTTTGACGGCTTTCATCAACCCAATATTCCCTTCCTGGATTAAGTCCGCTTCTGGAAGACCATAGCCGTTATAGCCGCGCGCAATCCGCACAACTAAACGCAAATGACTTAAAACTAGTTTGCGAGCCGCGATCAAGTCGTTGTTTTTAATTAATTTATCTGCCAAATCAAGTTCTTCGTCGGCGGTAAGCATGGGAATCTGATTCACCCAATGCGTGTAAGCACTGATACTGCCTACTGGAAAAGATTGGTCAATACATAGAATTTGTTTTTTCATAAGGGGCTATTTTAACATTAAATTCAGATTGAATAAAAGACCTGAGAGGATCCTTAACGAAGGTTTTGCTTTTCTTATGCGCAGAAAATGAACTTGTCTGCATGGTGAAGCAGTGCTATACTCTCTTGCCTATTCAAGAGCTGACTTTCATTTTTTTGACAAGCATTGAATAGTTTTTCATTGAATACGTCAAATCTCAATTGGATGATTATGGAAAACAACATAGATTGGCATAAACTAACTTTCCAGCTAAATGCAACCAAAACTATGTATTTAGCTAAAACTGCCGACGATGGAACATGGATGAAGGGAGAGTTTCTGCCTTTTGGTCCTATCACGCTATCTCCTGCTGCCGCAGTTTTGAATTATGGTCAGGGATTGATTGAAGGTCTAAAAGCCCACCGTATGCAGGATGGGCAAATTGCCTTGTTCCGTCCAGAAGAAAATGCAAAACGTTTTATGCAAGGTGCAGAACGTTTGTGTATGATCCCGGTCAGTTTAGAGCATTTTCTAGAAGTAATGCATGAAATAGTTTTTCAAAATCAAGAGCTTGTGCCGCCTTCTGGGTTGGGCAGCCTTTACATACGTCCCTGTTTGTGGGGAACAAGCCCAATTCTAGGCGTTGCGCCTTCTGGTGAATATACATTTGCCGTTTTCTGCTCCCCAGTAGGTAATTATTTTAAGGATGGAGAAATTACCCCCGTTAAGTTTGAAATATGCAGCTCCTATCATCGATCCGCCCCATTAGGCGTGGGTTATATCAAATTTATTGGCAATTACGCTCCGACGTTGAAGCAATCTATTGAGAGCAAAAACCTGGGTATTGCCGGTAATATTTATCTGGACGCTAAACACGATGAATATATCGAAGAAGCTGGTATTGCCAATGTTTTTTGTGTTAAAGGCAGTCGTTTAATTACCCCGCCATTAAGTCTGTCAATTTTGTCGGGGGTAACTCGCGCCTCAATTATTGAGCTTTGCAAAGATAATTTAGGCTTAGAAGTGGTTGAAGAACCGCTTTCTGTCCAAGAGATGCTGGCGGCGGACGAGTGCTTTTGCACGGGGACTGCCGCTGTGGTTACGCCAATTGGTTCACTCACTTATAAAGGCCGTGAAACTATCTTTCAAAATTTTACGACCGGCAAATATACGCAAATGCTTTATCAAACGCTGAGTGGTATCCAAACTGGCGCGATTAAAGATAATAAAGGGTGGATGGTAAAAGTCGAAGGCTCTCCGTTAAATAGAAATCAGGTATCTTTTCATGCACATTCAATGTGAGCGAATACTCCTTTCACAAGTCAATAGTACTTGGCCACAGAAAGAACTCTTTACCAATCAAAGGCGACCGGCCATTTTGGGTAATTGGTATGCAAAGATATTAACTTTTCTACAGAGTGAGTTTTTGGTGATTGTGCATAATCAAAGTTTGTTAACACTAGTGGAATTTCTGGATCTTAGCTCCCCAGATTCTTTCCATCAAGTATTTACCAATGTACGCGGCAAAATTTCAGAAATTTTACAAGAGTATTATTTCCTTTCAGACAATCAGCTGACAGAACTGTTAAATTCTTTTTCTGTCGTTACTTTTGGCCAAATAGAAGATCAAAATTTTGCACCGGTAATGCAAGTAATCACCAAAATTTATCAAAGAAAGTTTCTTCAAGCTAAACAGAAAGCAAAAAATGGAGAAATCAGACTCTGGGAGATAGAGGAAAATTTAAACAAGATACCGCGTCGGGAGTTAGGCGGCATTTCTCCGCTAGAGACAATCCGCGAATTGGTCAGATCTGGGCTAAATTGACAGCAATTTCCGCTGAAGCGGAAATTGCTTCCTTGTTTTGATACTGAATCCCAGCTAAGCTGGGATTCAGTAATGAAGGGGGGGATCGCTAGCCGCTCTTCTCCCCCTTTGATTCCGAGCATCGGCTTCGCCGAGCGCAGGATATAAAACCAGGAAGCAATACTCGGCGAAGCCGAGAATTGCTGGCATTTTCAGACTAGATCTACTATCTTTTAAGTATAAATCATGGATGAAAAGGTAGAAGGAGAAGTTATGAAAGGATTTCATATTCTAGCGGCGACCGGATTGATCATTTCTTTAAGTTTAACTGGATGTACAGGCGACCCCACAGCAAATGGCACTATTGGCGCTGCTGCAGGCGCGGCTGCCGCTGCTTTAATGGGAAGCGCTTTAGGTGGCACAACTGGCGCAGTGATTGGTGGAATAGCGGGAGCTGCGGGTGGTGCATACCTGGGCAGTAAATATGGTGATTAGCATCTTTAGCGTTTAGAAAGGAAAATTATATGGGTTTATTTATTTCTTTATTAATTATTGTCTTTTTACTGCTTGTTTATGTCATTGCGGTTTACAACGCTTTGATTCGAATGATCGAAGCGGTGCGCAACAATGAGCGGCAAATTGATATTCAATTAGACCGGCGATTTAAGGTTTTTGAATCTTTAATCAATGTCGTAAAAAAATATATGGATTATGAAAAATCCACTTTAAAAGAAGTGGTTGCTTTACGTAATCAAGCATTGGCAGCGAAAGCAAGCGGCGATGTTGAAACCCGTCAGCAATCAGAAAATAAAATTTCTGATATTCTCTCCGGAATTAATGTGGTGTTTGAACAATATCCGGATTTGAAAGCCAATCAAAATGCTTTGCAGCTACAGGAAGAGATCGTTAATACTGAAAATAAATTGGCATATTCCAAACAAGCCTATAACGATAGTATTGAACGTTATAACGCTAAGAAAAAATCTTTCTTTGAATCCGTGGTGGTGAAATTATTTTCTGGAAAATTAGATTTTAATTTCCCATATTGGAGTTTGAGTCAAGAAAAAATAAAAAGTAGCGAAGATTATACGGTTAAAATGTAAGCCATATGGCCAACTTATCCCAAAAATACAACATCAATACACCTGATTGGAGAAAATCCTCACGTCAAAATAAACAACGCACTTTGTTGGTCATAATTATTTTTATTGTTTTATATATGGTGTTGGGATTCTTAATTGATTTGTTCATCTGCTCTGAAAAATATCCACATGCGTCACTTTCTCTAATCGCAAAAGCGTTATTGACGCTGCATTTAATCCCGTTTGCAACCGTAATCACCGCGGTGGTGGCAATTATTTCTTTGTGGGTAACTATTATTTTTTCGGATAAGTTGATGTTGTTGGGAACTGCGTACCACGAAGTAACTACCGACAATTCGCGTAATCTGCAAGAAAAACAGCTATACAATACAATAGAAGAAATGAAAGTTGCGGCTGGATTAAATTACATGCCGCGAGTGTATATTATCGAAGCCGATTATATGAATGCTTTTGCCAGCGGATTTACTGAAAAATCTGCTATGGTAGCGATTACACAAGGCTTATTAGATAAATTGGATCGCGCCGAATTACAAGCCGTCATGGCGCACGAATTAAGTCATATTCGTCATTTGGATATCAAGTTAACGTTGATGGCTTCGGTGCTTGCCAATTTAATGCTGATTATGATCGACATTTTATTTTATGGCGTGCTTTTTGGTGGTGGCCGACGCAGTCGAAATCGCGAAGGAGGCAGTAATTGGTTGATAATTGTCGTGGTAATTTTACGTTACCTGTTACCGCTGATTACGGTTCTGCTAATGTTATTTCTAAGTCGTACTCGTGAATATATGGCGGACGCCGGCGCTGTTGAATTAACCCGCGATAATGATCCTTTAGCTCGCGCTTTATTAAAAATTAGCGGAGATTATCAACAGAACCAAGAAAGGTATGCACAAGAATACAAAAATACTCCACATGAACAAGTGCGAAGAGAAGCTTATATTTTTGACCCAAAGACGGCAGGCATCAGCGAAAAGCAAGCCAGCAGCGATTTTTTCTCCACCCATCCCAGTCTACAGAAACGTTTAGAGGCCATCGGCTATAAAAATCGATCGTAATGGTTTAACAAACAATTTTCTAAGGGGGCCGCAAAGTGGCATCGCAAATGCCATTTTGCGTCTCAGAATGGCATTTGCGATGCCACTTTGCTTGATACTCTGCTCATAAGCTGCCAGAATTAAATCTTTAACTCAGGCAAAGCTTATGGAACAATTCATAAAAAGATGGCTTCCCATACCGACTCAAAGCTTTTTTTTATTCGGGCCTCGGGGCACTGGAAAGTCAACACTCCTGCATGCTTTCTGTCCCAATGCATTACGATTGGATTTTCTAAATCCCGCCGTTGAACGCACTTATAGCAGTCGCCCTGAACGCCTATATGATCTTCTTAAAACAGCCGATCCGCGTCAGCCTGTAATTATCGATGAAGTACAAAGAGTACCTAGTATTTTAACTATCATCCATGAACAGATAGTCGCAGATCCTCAATGGTGCTTCATTCTCACGGGTTCTAATGCTCGAAAATTAAAGCGTAATGATGCCGATTTACTGGCAGGGCGCGCATTAAAGTGTTTACTTCATCCTTTCATCGCTTCGGAGCTCAAGGCGCAATTTGACTTTTTACAGGCGCTGCAATTTGGAATGCTACCGCTTTTATTAACTTCAAGCGATCCGATGATGACTCTACAAACTTACGTCGGCATGTACTTGAAAGAAGAAATTCAGATGGAGGGTTTAGTACGGAATTTAGATAATTTTTCTCGATTTCTAGAGGTGATCTCCTTTTCCCATACCTGCCAGTTAAATATATCTAATATCGCTAGAGAATGTGAGGTGAAACGCAAAACTGTGGAAAATTATATCAGTATCTTGGAAGACTTATTACTGGCTTATCAACTGCCGGTGTTTACCCGCAAAGCGAAACGCGAATTGTCTCAACATTCCAAATTTTTTTTATTTGACACCGGTGTGTTTCGAGCTTTAAGACCTACCGGGCCCTTGGATCACCCATCTGAAATAGAAGGCGCAGCATTGGAAGGATTAGTAGCGCAGCATTTATTTGCCTGGAAAGATTACACATCCGGCCAGCATAAAATATATTATTGGCGTACTCGATCTGGAGTTGAAGCTGATTTTGTAGTTTACGGCGCTTTAGGTTTATGGGTAATTGAAGTAAAAAACGCCACTCGCGTTCATTCGCCGGATTTAACATCATTGCGCAGTTTTCTTGAAGATTACCCTTCTGCTACAGCCATTTTTCTGTACCGAGGCACGGAAACTGTTCGCCAAGATAATATATTAATCATGCCCTGCGAGACATTTTTACAACGATTGCAACCGAATGAACCGCTCACAAAATAGGTAATTGCTGAGAGAGGGGCCAAACGTCGGCTATAAAAATCGATCGTAGCGGCTAACAAGGGTTGAGCCATCTGCCGTAGATTCTAAACGTTGTGTCCCCCACATCGTACGTGTAATACATCCACACAGTATTTGATTCCTCTCGGCTTCAGTCTTTGCCTTTATTAATTGTATTTCACTATTTTCCAAGAACTTTTCAGGTTTTTGATCAACAGGATCTTCGGCAGTTGCAATTTCTACAGCTTGCGTATAAAGCTTACTTTCTGCGGGATTTAGCGAAAAAATCCCTTTTTTATTGCTGAGAAACCCACCACAAGTTTCGGGATTTTTCACCAAGTATTCGTAATAGCTCAACCAATTATGCCCTTGATACTTAGTGCTCAAATCAAAACCGCTATCAAATAAGAGTTTAAAGATCCCCGCATTCGAATAATGCATAGCAGCAAAGAGAGTAGGCATAGCCTTTGAGTCTGGTTGCGGATTGAGTTTGGCGCCTAACTGAATAAGTTGTTTAACTATATTTGTGTGACCACATTGAATTGCATAATCTAAGGCAGTAAAACCAAAAACATCCAGTTGATTAACCTGCTCAGCGGATGGTAATAACAAGGCAAGTGCGGGACAAGGTGCTGGTGCACATAGGGCTGCTTTAAAGGCAATCTGGAAAAAACGACTTTGACGTAAACTTTTTAAAAATCCAGCAACTAATGTGGGTCTTTTTGTTTGTAAATCTTTAAAGCTGGGGTGATCAATTAAATTATTTAAATTCTTAGCCATGAAAATCAAGCAGGTTTGCTGTAACTCACGAAATTTTTGCTCACAAGCATATAAAAAAACAGATACAATATTTTCTAAGGTTAAACTGGGTTCAATAAATTCTGTAATTTTTTGCTTTATGGTTTGAGTAGGTGTTGGTTTACGGTAAAGCGGTTGAATTTCTTGCTTTAAAAAATCAATGATATTCACGCTACGCCAAATCCTAGCGATTTCATCTAACATTGTGCTTATCCCAAAGGCATCGAGCATATGATCTGGGAGGCGGCCTTTTGCTTCTGCAAGCTTAGTTTCTCGAGCAAATTCTTTTGAGTCTGTTGTAAAAAGAGATTTTATTTCAACGAAATCTGAACGAAGGGGATTAGTATATCCTTCTTTTTTTTCAGCGATTGAAAAAATTCTAGTTAATATGGTTAATTGGGTTTGCTTAGATAATGTAGGTAATGATTCAAAAGTTCTGTACTTTACAAAAATTAACGCTATTGTTGCCCAATACTTATTTGCAGGGTCAAGCTTTTTATAAGCTAAATCAGGTCGATAAGGGGAAAATTCCATATCCACTAACTGGTTAACTATGAAATGAATTGCTGGTTCTAGTTGCTGGGTAATTTCTGCTGGGCTTTCCGTTAAGTCTTTCCATACGGCATTAGCCGTGTCAATCATTAATCTTCTTTCTTCTGATGTAAGACAAGCAGCCAATGCAGCATGGTAAGTGTCGTGGTGAGAAAAGGCAGGCCCCTCTGCAGTAAAACCATCCGCCTGTTTGGGTAAGGGAGCGTCGGGAGAGTCAAGCGCCATATCTCGCTTATCGGTAAAAGCATTTTCTTTCAAATCATCCAAACTAGACAGACCAAAAACCGGATTAAGTTGCATTGGATTACGATATTTAATTTTAAGGTAGACTTCTCTCATGCCAAAGGAAAAAATCATCCGTAGTGACTTATCAATTTGACAAAAGCCAAAGCCAAGCTCGTTTAATCGATTGACGACATCGCGATCTTCGCTACTATGGGGAGCGACAAAAAATTGTTGGTCAGCCAGTGGCCGCTTCGACATTTCTGTTAGAAATTCAGCAAATTGATCTTCGTTTAAATACAAACCGATTGGACTCACAAGAACTTTTTCTAACAAGGGCAAGGCAGTAATGGGATTAAAGCCGAAATGATAGCTCTTAATTTTATGAGAGGTATATACACGAGCAGTAGACCAATACAACATTAGATCCACAAACTCTTCTTTGCTTATTTTTTTGTGGTGAACGGCGATGAAGGCATAATAAGGCATGTCCGGATGATTAATATTGCTATTGCTCTCCCACTTAATTGTATTTACGGCTAATCGTAAAGAATTAACGTTATCTTCGATATGAGTTAACGATGCAAGCTTGCTCTCAAATTGTTTTTTTTCATTTTCCTGCATTCTTTTAGTTAAGTCTTTTAACCATGCTAACCATTCAAGTTCTTTTTCCGCCTCTTCTACATACCCCTTTATTTCTTTCAAAAAACGCATAATTAAATACCAAATATAATTTTTATAGTTGGTAATTATGCATTAATTAAGTTTAAAAGTCAAATATATACAATTATCGCTGCGATCTCGGGTAATTTTCGTCTAACCTGTAAAATATACGGTAAAATTTACAGGTCAGTAATCAATTTGACCAATCAATACGCGGAAAACCCACCGCTCCCTATGTGTATGTCCCGGCACAGTATTTTAAAAAGAGATTTTGGACTGGTATTGCCGTGGCAAGAATTTTTGCGAAGACTCTACGCAGGCCAGATTATCGGATTCTGAAATGCCTGCAAGTCCCTCTTTTTAAAAAATTCCCATCTGAGTTAACAGAGTAATCGCTAGTTTTTTTGCTCTGCCGCCAGCCAATTCAGTTGTGTGTGGATTTTCCAGATCAGAAAAATCCAGAACAACCAAATAAGTCTCCTGATTTCTTTCAACATAGCCAACAAACCAGCCATCTTGAGGAACATCTTTCATGGGTATATGCTTCATCCAATCTTTCGGATCATGATAACCGCTGCCAGTTTTCCCATATAATTTCCACCCTTGACCCTTGACTAGATTAGATGTCTCCAAATACATATTGGCTTTTGTGTTTGTCATTGCCTGCTGAGAAATAGGCAAACTGTTATTTACCAATGCTTTTATAAAATTCAATTGTTCTTCAGGTGAAATTTTTAAACTCCCACTTAACCAGGCGGCTGTTAGGCCATCGTTTAATCCTGGATGACCGGAAAAGTCTTGATTGCCATAATTAAATTGCCTTAAATAATTTTTAATTTTTTCCATGCCTAATTGCGGCGTCAGCAATTGAGAAACCCAGACCACGGAATATCTCAACCAGGTTTGAGGTGTTTGATTTTGATTCCAAACCACCAAATTCTGCTTCTTTCCATCCCAGTGGAACACAGTGTTTTGAGTAATGATACCTTGATCAAAAGCCATTAATGATAAGGGTATTTTAAACGTAGAGTTTGCCGGGATTCTTTCAGTACATTTTTTCATATTGTATTCAGTGACGATTTTATTTTTTCCCAAAGCAAATAAAATAAAACAACCTGATTTTCCCTGAAAATAACTAGACAAGTTTGGAGAATTTGCTAGACAAATACTTGAGTACATTGCAGCTATCAATATGAGAAGTAAACTTTTTTTCATCAGTGACTCAAAAAAACTATCGGTGATACGTTAATCGCTTTGTGCTATTTTATGCTGTTCGATTAAGAATGACAATATTTCCATTGTTTTCATAAAAAGGGCTTTCAACCTATAAGGTTAAATAAAAATTATTTTTTCTTCTTCATGGTCGGCAATGGGTTCCATACAAAGCAAAGCCATGGCCTAGCTCCATTAAAAATTGTTTAACCTGATTTAATAAACCTTTATGAATTTCTTTTTTATACGCATCATCTCCTATTGTGAGTCCAGGGCAATTGTCCAGGCATTGTCTGGACAATTTCAAAAGTAGGGTAAGCTTTTTTTAAATCTGAGAATTTTTTTGTTTTTCTATAATCAATCGACCCATTTCCCAGTAAAACTTAATGACTTCTTGGTTAACCGCAAGAGCAGCCCGCAATCTAGCGCTTTTGATTCTCTGCTTTATTTCTTGGAGAAATTGTTTATAGTCCTTACTAATCTGTAAGGATCCATTTTTAGCATTAGTTCTATTTTTCATAGAGTACATGTTACAAGTGTTTTATTTAAGCAAATAGCCCGTAAATGCTTGACAAATTGGGTAAATTGTGGATAATATCGACAGTTATGAAACAACCCTCCCAAGAACAACAAATTCTTGAACAATTTTCCAAACTTGTACAAAGAAAAGTGCTAGCCAGCGAGTCTGACTTAAGCCCTAAAGACCATGCTATGCCGGAAATGCTTGGCTGGTGTCGAGAGCAAAAGCAGATTGCCGTTTTGCAAAGTGGCAGCATTCTTTCTTCCAATCCTACTTCGCGACTGGTGCAAAATTGCAAAATTGTAATGCATAACAAAGGCTTGATTCCTGGACTGGTTTTTCCTGCAACCAGCGCTTTAATTCGTGTTTTATTAGAAAATGCAGAAGAACGCCGCGTGCATGATGATGAACAAGATAACTTGACCGAAGTTAGCACTCAGCAGCAGCGATTACGCTTGTTGGTGAAGGGTGCATTAGACGTTGAGGCAACCGATATTCATATCGAAGTGCGTTCAGACATTGCGCGCATTCGCTTTCGTAAGCACGGTGAACTTTTTCTCCACGCCGAGTGGCTGCCTAAGTTGGCGCGCGAAGTTTCTTCCGTGGCTTTCAATAAAGAAACCGATCATAACATCACCCATTTTAATTCTTTGGTGCCACAAAATGCATCAATGCCTTTAATTATTGATGACCGCGAAGTTCGTTTGCGATTGGCCAGTTTGCCAGCGCATGGCGGCTTTGATGTGGTGATGCGTATTCTAACCACGGCTGAGCATGAAGTGCCGACGCTGGAAAATCTCGGCTACTTGCCTGAACAAGTGGCTATGCTCAGACGCGCTTTACACATGCCGTACGGCGCCGTTATTTTAGCTGGTCCGACAGGGTCGGGGAAAACCACCACCTTAGCTTCTTGTATGCGCTTGATTGAAGATTTTCGTAAAGTATATTCCATCGAAGATCCTGTGGAAAAAGTTGTCGGTGCGGTAACCCAAGTTCCTGTCAATACGGATCATTATGACCGGAGTTTCGCTAGCATGGCGCGTACCGTTTTACGTATGGACCCCGATGTCATTGTCTTGGGTGAAATGCGCGATGAAGACACCGCCAATGTAATGGTGAGAGCCGCCATAACCGGGCATTTGGTTTTTTCCACTGTCCACGCCAATAGCGCTCCTGGCATTGTAACCCGTTTAACTGATTTAGGAATTTCTTCCGCTTTGCTGGGTAGCCCTGATCTGCTGCTTTGTTTAATCTGTCAGCGGCTTGCTCCTTTGCTTTGTCCGACCTGTGCTATTCCAGTTGAGCGTTCTGAAAAGCATCATCCGCATTTCCCCCGCTGGAACCGGGTTTTTGCCCAAAATTTTTCTCAGATTAAAGCCCGTGGTCACGATTGTGCAAAGTGTCATGGTTTGGGAATCCATGGGCGTACGGTGGTGGCGGAGATGATTTGGTTAGATGAACAAAGTCGCCAATATGTTTATGATAACAAGCCGGCGCATTGGATGCATTATTTAAAACAAAATGGCTGGCAAAGCTATCACGATCAATTGTTAAATTTAGTCAAATTAGGCAAGGTTGATCCTTTAGATGCAGAAGCTTTAGCAGGTGAGTTCACCCAATGATACCTAAACTAATCCATCAATTTCATTTATTTCAATTTACGCGTAAACAGCAACAGGCGTTCTTGCAAGATTTAGCTGCGCTAATCGAGGATGGCGTCCCAGCCAGTCAAGCCATCGATGTGATCATTGAAGTTTCCGAAGGAATCAGCAAGACCGTGGCCTCTGCTATTTCTACCAGCCTGTTCAAAGGACAAGGCCTGGCAGAGGGTATGCAAGAATGGTTTTCTCATCCCGTAGTGGAGGTGATACGGGTGGGTGAATCTAGTGGAACTCTGCCGCAAACACTACGCGCTGCTTCTGACACCTATAAAGATTATTCCAGCACATTAAGCGCATTTTTGACCTCCGTGTTGTATCCGCTCACCGTAACTATTTTGGCATTAATAATGACCGTGTTTATTAAGAATTCAGTGTTGACCGGCTTTGTACAGATGAAGCCTTTAGCTGAGTGGCCAATAGTCGGACAACGCTTATATCATCTGGGTTCGTGGGTTGAAAGCGGTTGGTGGTTAATGCTAATTACCGTGGTGTTGTTGACGATTATTATCAATAACGTATTAAAAAATGTCACCGGACACGTGCGTGCTTGGATTGACGACATGCCGCTTCTCTCCATCTACAGATCTATTCTAGCCTCCCGTTTTATGGAAACGTTGGGCGTACTGCTTTCCAACGGTGTTGTACTTAAACAGGCTTTGAGCACAATGCAATATGAGGCCACTCCTTATTTATCCTGGCACTTATTACAAATGGAATATCATTTAAGCGGTGGACAAGAAAATATCGCTGAAGTTTTAAATACCAATCTAATTAGTCATGCGGATTTGGTAAGATTGCGTGTGGTTGCTCGCGGTAAAGGGTTTGAACAGGCGTTATTAAGCCTTGGTCGTCAAGCCCGAGTGCGCACCTCATTACAAATTGAACGGACCGGTCGAGTGATAGGTGCATTGCTTCTGGTTTTTGGCGCACTTATTGCGGTAACTATTGTTTTTGGGATTTATACGGTAGGTAGTACATTGGCTTAACCATACTTTGTCTAAATGACTATAAATTATTTTATGATTATGTTATATTACTCATTTAATGATCAAAAGTGATTTCACTAAGAAACAATTACGCCAAGAATAATTACGATAAATGAGAGGTAAAGATTTTATGAAATATTTGGGTAACCTGAGCAAACAAGTCGGCATTTCCTTACTGGAAGTGTTGCTATCGCTTGCTATAATCGCAATTATTTTAGTCATGGTCACTCAATATTCAATGACCGCAACTACCAATCAAAAACTTAACATGGTGCGAACACTGATCGGTGCAGACGTCTCTGCTATTCAGAGTTATGGTTTTAACAATGTTGGTTTCACTAACATTAGTGTCAGCAACTTAGTGAATTCAGGATATCTGAGCTCCGATCCTAAAAACATCACTTGCGCAGGCACAAACTGTACTCAATATACCCCTTGGGGCGATGCAGTGACTTTAAATGGTACAACCAGTCAAGCGACTTTAGGCATACCTTTGCCTGGAAGTTCCGCGCTTTGTAAGAATTTAGCCGAAAGCTATAACAATAAAAGTGGTATTCAATTTGTTACTTGTGGATCAGGAAAAGCGACTATAACCGTTAACAGTACCACTGGCGCTTAGCATAGAACTTGAAAGTATTATGAAGCAAAAAGCTGCTTTTACCTTATTAGAACTTCTGTTGGTTTTAATATGTGTCGCCGCTATTGCTTCATGGTCTATCCATCATTATCAGCAAAAAGTTCGACGCGCACAAACCCTGCAAATCTTATCTGACGTGAAATCTTTGCAAAGAGCTTTAGATAGTTATTTCCACAATGTGGGATGTAAACCAGATTCTGGACAATTTGTGCAAAATTTAATAGTCGATTGTGAAGCCAAGCTGAAAACTAAATACCCAGTAGTTTGCGAGCGCCTGCCGCTGGTGGTTAACTACATCACCAAAGTCATTGATACGGGTAAAATGACGCAAGATAAAAATAATCCCAAGCACATTTATCAATTAGAGGTGCAAGCAGTTATGGATAGTAATTTAACTGCGGACCAAATGAAATGGTATGGACAAATATTAAATGCTACTGAGGAGACCAGCGAGACCCAAACCTTAAGTTGGATCAGTTTCCCCGCTAATAGTTATGTACAACTGGGTGATAACAACTGGATTTTGGCAGGTGCAAGTAATGTATTTCGAGCAACCGAAAATAGCCGGACTTTCAATGCGGCCAATACGGCAAGTTCTGGCTCATTGTGCGCGAATTAAGTACAGCCCGCTATTGTAAATAAAATGAACATATGATAATATTTTGATCGGTTAAATCACAGATCAAGATAATATGCAAAAGTTTAAAGGTAATCCATACTCCATTCTTCAAGCGCCAGTATCAACTCCCGAATCTAAGAAGAAAACCTCGCCGGAGATAAAACAGAATCCACAACCTATCCCGGAACAGCCAATAGCACAGGCAGTCAAGAAAGAAACTCAAGAAGAAGCGCCGGTCAGTCAGGAAGTACAGACCTGGGATGCGTTTGATTCCGATGATGAAAATGAAAAAACCGCTAACAAACTTTCAAAATCGCAAAAAAAACATTTAAGAAACAAAAATAAATTAAAAACAGGCTTATCCGCTCCAAGTATATCTCAAACATTTCTACAGTTGCTCAGTTCAGTGCCAAATCAAGAGCGTAAAGTCATTTCTGTTAGTTCTCCACTTTCTGATACGACATCTATTTCTAATTTACCAACATTATCCGAATCTATTTCCGAAGTTCCGTCCCCCGCTTCTTCACCTGATATCAAGAATTTAAGTGAACTGGAAAAAAAGGAAATTAAAGAAAAAAAAGAACAACCTAATGTATGGAAACCGATGCTGGAATTGGAAGACATTATTTTTTCTGATGAAATAAATCTTTTACTGTCAGAATTAAGTAAATTTGATCAATCCAGCCTTAAATTTTACATTAAAGGCGGTTTTCCGCGCGATACCTATTTAGATATTCTTCCCAATGACGTTGATATCGTGGTGATTATAAAATCAGATGACCCAGATATTGAGATGGCTCTTGTTCATGTACTGAAAGAAAAATTTAACGCGTTTCAAAATCCATACGATAAAAATATTTATACTACAAAAAGTATCGTTAGCGCCGATATTACGATTGCTCGCGCCGATTACAAAAAACCAGATGCTAAATGTAATGGATTTATTATCATTCCTTCACCTATCCCAGGCAATAGCACGTATCAAGGTGACGAAAATTATCAAGCTTTTAAAGGCGTATTTGGATTTCCTGTCAAATATTTTAAAGACAGTAAGCACGCATCTGAGTATTTAGAGAAGAGCATATTAGAAACTCCGGGATCTCCTGATGAAGATTTTCTCGAAGACCCCGTTCGTATGCTTCGATTCTGCCGTTTTACCACTTCAAAACCACTAAAAATAGGCACGGAAGAAAAAAAAGCCATGGCCCATCTTAACAAAGAACTGAGTATCAGAAAAATAGTGGCGGATACTCATCTTTTTGGGCGGGTTTATTCAGAGCTTAATAAAATAGAGCCTCATCAGCAGGCAGATTATTTAGCGGTGCTTAATTCAAGAAATCTGCTCTGCCAATTGTTTGCTGGAAATTTTCATGATACACAGCAAGCAACCTATCCTTTTAATCTTAAAAATTTAAATTATTTTATAAATAATTTTCACTTAAGGGATTTATTTCAATTGCATTGCGTCGGGTTTGGTTTTAAAAAGAATAGGAATGGTCTTTATATCCTATGGTCAAAAAATCAAACACTTTTTTTTAGCAAACCTAAAAATAGTTTAATCTTAATGCAATTTTGTCTCAGTTATGGGATTCAATTTCCTTTGGAATTAATAAAAAAAATATTTGCACAAGGAAAATTTTCTTCAGCGTTCATTAAAGATAGTTGGGGAGACTTAACTCGTTCCTTAAGAACGTTATTATTGAATGAAAATGCGCTGGCTAATTTTAAATTGTTAAGGGACAGTGGAATATTTGGATTTCTATTTCCTAAGGCCAATGCAATAATTGATAAAAGTAAATACCATGAAGATTATATCCATGAAATTTTAACTAATACCCAATCTGCTTCAAGGCCAAGTATCAGTTTTATTTATAGGCATTTTTTAGCTTTGGAGGTCGCGAATACCGCAGACAAACCCGAAGAAACGATTAAACAACTTTCAGAATTATATGCTGGCCGATATCGTTCTATTATTGAGCCAATGAGTGAGGAAAACCAAAAACTATTGGTAGGAAGTATTACTACTTTGAAAACATTTTCTAAATCATTGTTGCCGAGAGAAGAAAAATCATCCGAAACAAGCAGTAAAACTCACACCCCAAAAATTTTCAAACCGCAAAGTTCTTTGCCGGCAGCTCATCAAAAACCAAAAGCGTCACAATCAGATCAAGGTTTGTCTATTTCTTGAAAAATTTCTTCCAACGTCTTGGCGTCTAAAATTCTTTCACCCCAAGACAAAAGTGTTTCAGCATCAGCCTGCTCAATGCGTTTTAAGTAGGATTCAGGGACTTGGTTAAAGCGATATTTCAACTGTCGAGTAAAAAGAGCTACTTCACCTTGATGAATCCCGTGCTGTTCAAACTCTTGTGCTAATGTCATTACTTCAACTCCTAGTTGGGGCGATAAATACTGATGCATTTTTTCTAAAAACAATTCTCTGCCTTTTGTATCTGCACCATTTAATACATATTTTATCACAATTTTTCCCAGAGAAAAACCTGCCGCATCTGTTCGCTCTATCGTGTGTATCCAAGGCAGAAATTTGTCTAAAAATCCTTTGAAATCAATTATTCTTCTGTTCTTCAGCGCAAATTCGATCAATCCTGACCATTGTCGGCGACTGAGGTCTTCATCAGGTAATTTTTGAATATCCAATAGTCGGGCAGGACTAGTCAACCATTCTTTTGCCAGCTTGCCATGCTCACCAAATAAAGCAAACAAATCAACTGATGCTTTCCAAGGCTGATCTCCATTGTATACAACAAAAGGATAGATCAACGGTAAAGGCTGGTCAGGGTATTGCTTCAAATGTCTTTCCATCAATCTCACCCGATAAACTAATAATCTAAAAGCAATCAAAGGATCAATTTTACTCTGATGTTCCAGGAGCAAATAAATGTAAGCGTTAGTTTCTCCCAGGGATGCGCTAAACACAATATCAGCTTCAGTTGCTTTATAAGACTCATCAATAAAGGAATGATTTTCTAATTTTAGCAAACGAAGATTAATCAGTTTTAAAAGATTCCCAGGTAAATGGGCGGAGAGAAATTCATAGGCGACACGTGGTTCTTCCATTGACAGCCGAAATAACTTGTCATGTGGGTGATGGATAACAGTAACCATAAAAGCCTCGTTTAAACAGTAACCACGAGATTACCCCAATTTTTTTAAGGCTTCATCCCCGTAAAAATATTCACTATTATGCGACGTGATTGCGTCATCCAGGCTGCAAAGTCAGTTCTGTTGGTGATTGGGCAGGTACAGAGAGGGGAGCTGCAATTGAAAGGGTTTTATCAGCATTAATGCCCAATTTAATAATTAATTTAGCCGGTGTTTTATCCGGTATTTGTCTCAGCTGATTTTCTGACACCGGCGATGGCGGAACATAAATGTAACTTTCGTCGTCGGTAATAATTTGCAGTAAGGCCGCCAGGATTTTATCTAGCTGTTCTTCTTGAGAACCTAATTCCAAAAAGGCATTCAGCTTCCCGGATTGAATGGCGTGTACAATTTTCCAGGTTGCTAAATTTCCCAATTTTCCGCCACGGCTTAAACTTTCATATCCTTCCATGAGTGTTGTATATTGAGTGGTGATTCCATCTCTAAAAGACTGATAGAAATCGACCGCTTTTTCCCAATAAGTGGATTCAAACTTGATTTCAGATTTTTCTGCTAAAATTAAATTTTTTTGCGCAATCGCGGCTTTTCGCGCCAAACGCTCGATGAATAAAGGCGACTGAAAGCCGACACCAAAAACGCGGGCAACTTTGGTATATTCACGTCGCCTGACAATAGTCTGTTCTAACAGAATGGGTTGCGTCACGATATCCACTACTAATTTAGCAGTTGGGCCAACCATGGGAAGAGCATTAACTAAACCACTGGTTCCATTGATGACGTGCTCTTTATAACTGGTCGACATTTGCGTGACGCCGCCAGCGACGCTGCGAGCGCCGGTGATGATAAAAGTTAATTGCTCCGCCATCATTTCTTGATAAGCCGCCAGTGTGCTGGGATGAAATTGTTTGATAAACGCGCGTTCAGCTTTCGCGATTGAATCTTGATCCCAGCGTTTATCATTAATTTCCTTAAATTCCACAATAAAATGTTCCAATTTTTCCATCTCGGTGGATTTGCAATCGAAAGATTTAACGCCGGGCTCAACAATTATTTTTTTAAACTCTTCAAGTTCTAATTTTTCCTCAGCAGGCAAAGCAGGCAAGCTAGTAATTTCTTGACTGGAAACAATTTTAAATGGATGAGTCAATACTCTTAATTCAAGCGGAACAACGGGAATATTTTTATCGCGCTTAATTTGATTGCTTAAATCCCGTAAATAAGCGGCATGCAAATAAATATTATTTTTAACTTGTGGAAACGTAAGAGGCTTTCCAACTTTTTTACAAGTTAAGACAAAATAATCCAGCGCCAGACGGACTAATCGACAATCGCCACTGATTTTTGGTAGATCCGTTACAAAGCGTTCAATAAACCCTGGTTTTTTTAACAATAAAACCAGCAATTTATTTTGACCGGCTTCTGGTCCCTCGTTTAAACAATGTCTGTCTGGAAAAAATGAATTTCCTTCTTCATCTTTTAATGCAGCCAGAATGGATAGGCCGTAGATAAACGTTGAAAACGTATTTTTAAATTTTTTATTTTGTTTTAATTCTTTGAAAATGTCTTCTAAATAGGAAAAACCTTGAGGCTTATTAAAACTTGCCATGCAGTAATAGTATGCACTTAAAAAATACTTAGTGTTAATACAGGCATAAATTTGTGATGCTCCAGCATAAATTTGAGAAAGGTAATCAAACGTTGTGCCAAATAAATTTGTCAAATGATAAAAATAATTGGTTGGTTTGGTTTCTTGATATCTTAGAATATCCATTTTTAATACATTAATATTGAAATTTAATGCGCCCAGTATTTTTTCCGATTGTCTTCTAGCTTCGCTTGTCGCCAGAAAAGAAGGAAAAGCAGAGTATGCCCAATGCATCCACACCTCGTTTGCTTTATCTTGGTTCCCATCAGCCCAATATCTTGCGCATCGAAGTGCATTGACATAATCTTTCCCAATAATCTCATCAAACTCTTGTTCGGATAAATCCTTATGAGGCGAGCCTTTGCCTTCTTGTTCTTTCATTCTTCTACATCCTTGTATGCTGCGTGGAAAGCCTAAGTCATCTATGAAGTTTTATAATCCGTTCGGCATTGTGAAAACTGATCCATGGCCAATTCGACCAAATCATCCAGCAAACACAAGTATTGATGCTGCGCCTCCGCAGGCAACGAAGCGATCTCTGCGCCGCCGGTGGCCATTAGCAACATAGATTTAGCTTTTTCTAAACAATCTTGAACAATTTCAGTCGGGGGTAAACCCCGGTGAGAACACAAGACGACATCAGAGTTTTCAGATACAATAATTTTAGCCATGATCAACTCCTAAGCTAAAGTTGGTTGTGGTCAGTCCTGTCGCGGTGTGAGTACCGCGGCGGGACGCTTTAAAAAAAGCCTACCCAGACTTCTTTATAATGGCCACATTATCAGAACTTTTTGTACAGAGCAACTTAAAAGAACAAAAAATCAGGCAAAAATCCATTATATTTTAGATTTTTTATTTCAAAATGTATAAAAAAGAAAAGTTATACATATTGGTCCGGTTCCAATAACTTTCGTCTGGAAGCGCGAAGCATTTATTTTCTTTATCACGTCATTGCACGGACGCAATAAAGACGATTGAGCCGACAAAATAATCTTAATTTAAAAGTTTTGCATCATTTGAATCATTTGAGTCATTTGTTGCATGAGTTGAGTTTAACCCTTCTGCCGATGGTTGGCGCGACCACACGCATTGCGACAAATATTCAACACATCCAGACTGGTGAGAATTACCAACGTGCAGTGGTAGATATGTCTCTACTTCTATATCTTCTTCTTCGGCTTCGTCGATTGGTTTAATCCCACACAATTCGAAAGCTTGTACTTTTGCATAGCAGTAATTGCTGCTACCAACGATCAGGGCCACTGATAACATCGTTGCGGTCACAGAAGCATTATTACAGGTGCAAGCCACATAGACCCACTGCCAAATAGCGCCAGGAATGGCGCCATAGGAAATGCTTAGTCCTAGTTTTTTACTCGGATACGCTAGGGGATGATTCTTAGCTTGTTTTCGTTCTTTTTCATCAATCCATAAGGTGCCTAATGTAGTAATCAATTCTTGGAGGAATCCTTCTGCTATGCCGCTGAAAAGACCGGCAAAATAAGCGGCAGGGATAGGTTCGAATTTTTCTTCACCTATTCTTAATCCCAACGCCCCCGCGCTATTCCAGGTAGGAATTGCACAAGAGGCGGCGACTAAGGCAATCGCTTCTTTCTTTACTGCTATAGGTTGATTCGTACATTTGGAAATTGCCGCGCGAGTTAATAAAGTGGCCGACATGAGCAGGGTGGGGTAGAGCCACTGAGCATAAAATTGCTCATCAGGGTCTGTGTTGGGGCCTTGATTCCCAAATCCCCATTGGTTAAAGGTAACATATGTCCAAGATAAATCACGCACGAAGTTATAAAATATTGCTGGGTTAGGCTGGGCTAATGTTTTTATGATGGTGTTAAATCCAGTTTTTAATAGAGTGGTAAATGCTTTCATAGTTTCCCCTTAATTTTTGTTGATTAATATTTTTTTTAGCCTTGCGGTTTAAATCTTTACCAAAGTATCATACAAAAAAAATCATTTTTGATCTATGAATATTTGCTGTCCCAAATGTTCAAATCAAACTTTATGTATCTTTTTGAAACCAGTTAAGACGCTTTTTTTAGAAAAATAATGAAAGTTTCAGTAGTTTAATCTTCATTTAAGAATTTTATGCTTGAAAAGCGACCTAAAATCATGTTAAATTCTTTACCACTTGGCATTATACAAAGACTAAAAATTCTCAATGAAAAAAAATAGCGGATATACCTTAATTGAACTGTTGTTAGTGGTTGCAGTTATTGCCATGATTGCTGCCTTGGGCGTGAAAACCTATCGAGACAAAGCGCAATCGGACCGTATCAACCTGGCCGCACTGGGCATGCAGCATGTTTTAGAATCCGCCATGTCGTACAATGTCGCTAATAAAGGCAATTGGCCGGACCAAAACTGGAAAACCGGCGACTGTGTGGTCAGCAATGCAGCTGACAATCCATTTATCCAAACCTATTTACCCAATCAAAGTTATCAAAGTAATTTCGGCTCCCATTATTGCTGGTCCGGAAATGCACAAGACAATACACCCACCGCGCCATTATTTTGGGTAGCGATGCCGGTGCCCGGAAGCGATGCGCCAGAAGCCACGGACCTGGCCAAACGCATTGCCGCGCGCTTGCCGAACGCCATTATCACCGATAACCCTTCCATTTCCAGCACCGGAGCGGACTACTGCAACAACAACCCATGCTATGTAAAAGCCGCTGTCGCCATTCCTTCGCAAACGACTAACAACAACAATGCTTTCTTATTGGTGGGTATGGGCTACTGCATGCCGCACGATCCAACCAAAAATGATTACACCACCGACCCCGACATCGGCCCACATTTTCCAGCGATTTCAGGTATCCCCGGCGGCGTACAGTGCATGCAATTAGCCGGCGATTATAATGGTCAAACCGACGAACAGCGCCGCGCCCAATACGTGGTGAATTTTTCGTGTAGCAATCCCAATTCAACAGCGTATGTGTATGCACTGCCGAATTTTTTGACGACTCCAAGATATAATTCTTTAGATTATTATAACACTCAATATGGTGATTACAGTGCTTTTTTAGATAGATTACAAACACAGAGATTTGCAAGTGGTAGTAACCCAAATATTTGGGATACTTTGCCACAAGCCAATTCAAGCTGCGTTTCAATTATTAATTCACCTACACAATTTTCCTGTAGCTTTTCTATGGATGCAACAACCTTTCATATTGAAGGAAACCCCGCGGACCCAATTACTGAGACCCCCGGTTATTCAGTTACTCACACAGGTGGAGGTTGGAAAAATACAACAGATAAATCTCCTCAAAACTCAGGAGCAATTGGCGCCACCTATATGGCCGCTTGCGTATCAAGCGCCAGCAAATTTTCAAAAGGAACTTTGAATCAGCAAGCCCGTTACTAATTCATATAAATAAAAAGGAAATCAATAAAAAGGAAGGCTTTATGAGATCACTCAAATGGACGATGTTGATGATGGCAGTTGTGACTCAGCAGGGAAAAATAGTCGCTGAACATCCCAGCACTTCACCCGTTATGCCGGATTTGAGTGATCCTTGTAACGTTGGCGGTGACATTTATAATCAATGTAATAGTGAAGTATCTACAGATTATGAAATGAAGACCTGTATGGAAAAAACAGATACTTATTCAGATAGAGCAGGTGTTCCGTGTTGTTCTGTAGCTGATCCAGAAGTTCAATATGTAGTTTGCGAAACACCGAAACCAGATAAAAAAGCTTTATATATCGCTGCAACGGTTGGTCCTTTTGCCACGATGGTTAGTTGTATTGCTGCAGTATGTTGTTGGAAAAACCGAAATAAACTAAAACTGTTTTTAACAGTAAGAGATTTTCATCAATATCAGGCGCAACAACAAATTAATGTCACCACATCATTACTATCTGACTCACAACATATAACGGCAGTATTTAATTCAGAGAATACAAAGGGAACACAACCTCAACCTACGCAACTCAATCAGCAGATTCAGTTGTTAATGTAAGAAAATACCAAGGAAGAAATATGTGTAAAAGGAGAAAATTACATGCGGTTCAACCCTCATCTTAATAAAAAAACTGCTTTAATTAGTTTACTTTTGCTTAATTCCGGCGCCATTGATAGTGTTGTTGCCGATCAGAAAAATGTAAGTAAAGTGGAAATGCCAGCAGTTGATGATCCTTGTAATGTTGGAGTGAATATTTACTCATATTGCCAAAATGCAACTAAAAATATACCAACTAATTTCCATGATTGTATGGAGAAAATAGATATTTATTCAACTAGAGCTGGCGATAAATGTTGTCCAGACCCAGATCCTAAAAAAGATTATTACGACTGCGAGCCCGTCCCTGAAGATAAAAGAGCCTTGTATATTGCTTCCACGGTAGGACCCTTTGCCGCCGTCTTAGGATGCATGGCTTCGATTTGTTGTTGGAAGAATAGAAATAAATTAAAGGAATTTGTAACGTTTAGATTTTTTCATGAATATAATGTCCATAACGAACAGTTAAGGCAAACGGTAACGCCTCTGATTTCCGATTCAACGGTGATTAATCAATTGTGAGAGTGAAAATTGAAAAAAATGGAACAAAATGATAAAAAAAGATGAAAAGCTGATGACTTTTGTGATAGGATATTCATCGCGTAGGATAATGTATCGTAGTTAGTAATTAATTTTGTATGAGTTCTTCATTCCAAATAAAAATTGGGATTGTGGCTAGATAATCTGGATCTCGCGATCAGCTTGTGCCGGACCCGGTCAGGTATCGTGGGATGACGGGAAAAAAACCACGGGATGGGAAACATTACTACTGAATGACAGATTAGTAGTCTTAGCGTACCGCGACAACGAAATTAGAGTTTAGCTAAAATCCTACGATTAAGTTTTAATTAGGAAAATAGGATCGCTTAGTGAAAGGCGAAAGAGGACGGAACATATTTATTTAAAAAATTGGAGAAGTTCATGCGTTTTAACCCAAAAATTAACAAAAAAAATGCTTTTTTTGCATTGCTTTTACTCAATTCCGGCGCCATTGGTAGTTTTGTTGCCGATCAAAAAAATGTCAGTAAAGTAGAAATGCCAATGGTTGATGATCCTTGTAATTTCGGAGGATCAATTTATGTAAGTTGTCAAGATGCAACTAAAGGTCTTCCCACACCAGAATTTATTAGTTGTATGGAAAAACTTGATACATATAGTGACAGAGATGGAGATAAATGTTGTCCCGATCCCGATCCAGCTAAGCAATTCTATGACTGCGAACCCACCCCTCCCCCAACCCCTTCTTCTGGTGGAGGTATGACGCTAGCTCAAAAATTGGGACTTTCAGCAGGTATTATCGGTCTTGCCGCATGCGTAGCCGTAGCTGTAAAAAAAGGAGTTACCGAACTACAAAGAAGACAACTTGTAGTGCCTAGAGTAAGAGATGCAGGGGGCCTCCAGAGAGCACCATTGTTAGCAGAAGGTGATGCCCCCGTTGGAGATGGTAATGCTCGTCAAAATCTTGCTTAGAAAAATTAGCTTATTTACTAAGCCACTCTTCAAGGGGTGGCGTGTTTGGGTAGAACAATGAGAAGATCTGATAATAGAGTACAAATAGATAAAAGAGTACAAGTACTTACTGGTTCTGACGATCTTTCCTTTTTGGAAATTAGTCATTCCATTAATGCCAGTCTATTGGTTGCTCTCAAATCCGCAAAATATTACATAGAATCTAAAGATGCAAAAGCTCTTGAGGTTTGGAAAAATTTTGCTGGTACTGAATCTAATGCAAAAATTAAATATCAAAATGTAATAAACTCTCTTCAAATAGAATCAGCGCTTGCAAAAGATCATTTAGATAGACACCAGAGAAACCTATCATGGTTAGATCGAGCCACTTATCTTTATGAAGCAGCAGCACATATTTGTGGGTTTATGCAAGCGGAGTTTTACCACGCTACTTATTATTATGCTTACAGAATCTACAAAGAATCAACAAACGGGCAAGCATTTTTAAAATTGGTGTTTGAAAAACTAGAAGAAAAAAATACGGAAGGTGATTTTGGCGACAGTTTTGTGCAGTTTGGGTATCGATTACTTATCTTAACCTCTTTGAAAGATGAAAAAGGAGATTTTTTACTACCCATTAGTCATTTTGAGGATGGAAAAAATAAATTACTGGAATGGTTTTTGAAAACTACAGATTTTATTCCGAGGTTTGTTCAAAGAATCCGTAAAGCAACAGGCACGCAAACTTTAATGGAACGCTTATTTGAATATTTCAAACCGAAGGAAGGTATTGCTGGAAATTCTTTGTTATTTTTTGATGCCATGACTAATTTTGCTTTCATGTGCAGAAGACTTAATAAACCTTTATCTCCAGGAGATTTTCAAAATAATCCTATTTTATTCGCGGCTTTCCTAAGAGATTCAGCTCACCATTGTCGTAATAAAAAATCTGTCTTTGAAACTATTAAATCTCGTCTTTATCCCGGCCCAGAATTCACTGATAGTGAAGCTCAATTAGCATTGTCCCAATTAATGCAAGTTACAAATGATCGTCCTGATTCCTTAGATGCAACGGTTTGTCGACTGTTTGCATGGCGCTACCCACAAGCGATTAATGAATCAAACCAATGTATCTATTCTAGGTTGTTTAGTGAAAATCTTCCTTTGCAATATTTCGCAGATTTAAAGCATGATGCTGAGCAGAAAACACCAAGAGGTAAAAGGGCTGGATATATCTTATTCGACGCTTTCCATGGCATTCAGTCGGATCATTCCAGAAAAGATCTATCTCCTAATTGGAATACACAAATTTTAGAATCTGAACCTGCACAAGTTTTATCTTTCTATCGTCGTGCGTTAACCGTAGATTTTACGTTAGCCGAAGTTAAACATAGGGTGGATAAAGAAACATCAGAAGCTAAAAGGACTTGGTTAGCTACTAAAGGAGAATTTGCGCATGGTGACATCCAAAACACAAATGTGATTAAAGATCATGAAATAAAATATAATATTTTACACAAGTTAAGCGGAAAACTTGAGAAAATATCTGCTAAATTTGAGAAATCGGGTAGTATTCCCCTTGCCTATGCCGAGATGGAGCGAGACTGGGAGAGCAGAGAACGGGAAATAAAAAAACAAATAGAATTATTGACAGCTTTCAAGGAAAAAGAAAAAAAAGAAGAAAAATTGCTTGAGAGGAAGTTTGAGGAAACCAAGAAAACGCAGGAAGAGGCTTATCAGACAAGAAATCAACGTCTTGAACAAGATCAGAAACTAAGGGTTGAGTTTAAAGTACTGGAAGAAAAACAAACAAATCTTGAGATAAATGTCAAGAGTAGAAAACAAGTCGTCGATCAAACGTTTAAGGCCATAGAGTTGGCTATTAAGGCGAGAAATACCTTCCTTCAGAAAAAAATTGATACTTTGGAAAAAATCGAGTTGGCCAGCAAAGAGGCTAAACAAATTGAAGAACTAAGCTCTTCAAAACTTCAAAGCCTAGAACAGGGAAAAAAAGTAGAGATAGAAAAAGAAAAAAAAGAAATTACTCCATTAAAAGAAGCATATCTTCTGGAGCTCAAAAAATGTGAGCCGTTGAAAGCGCAATGGTTAAAGTCTCATGAAGAACATAAACAATTACGTCAAGAATATATGCAAAGACGCGTCCTGGTGAATGGTAAACCAATCGACAATCCGTCTATACTTCAAGAACTAAAAGATTTGGACGCACTTTCAAAGCAAGTCAAAGAAAAACAAGAGCTCTTTAGAAAACGTCAGGAAGAGTATATTGCTCAAGCCCAATTGACAAAAGCATCTCTTGAAAAGCTCAATATTCAAATTAATAAATATAATGAAAAAGTAACAGAGTATACGGAATTATCTCCAAATCCAGATAGCGAAGAGCTTAAGTCAGCTACCCAAACAATTGAACAAGAAGAAGCAAATTTACGAGAGCTGGAAAGTTGTGATCAGCAATTACAGAAACTTGATAAGGCTTTAGAAAATCATGAATTGTTCTATTCTGCTGAGATTGAAGGATTAAATAAATCATATCAGCAGGTAAGAGAATCAAATGAACTTGTTCAGAAGAAGTTTCAAGAAATTGAGCTCGTCCAGGCAGAAATAGAGAAAGTAGATATACAAATAAATTTACTAGAGGCTGAGGAGGAGCCAGGAGACCACAAAGAGGCGCCTTTCTCTCCGCCAAATAGTAAAAAAGAATTAGAAAAAGAGTTAGAAGAGATAAAGTTAGAGCGAGAGGTTATCAATAAAGCTTGCGGGTTGGGGAATATACGAAATGCTAAAGAATGGATAACTCGATGGTTTGTTGAAAAAGATACTCTATTAGCTATGCAAGTTGATGAAAATTTGCGCTCTGAGGTATTCTTACTGATTGGTTCTTTATTGCAGATTCCTTTGCCCTTTCCAGCGAGTGGTTGTGCTGATAATAAAGAAGAACAGTATCTGGTAAGAAGACCACTTCCCCCATCACCAAGTTTCAGGATACCTAGAGGACAAATACTCCCTTATGCAACTACAACATCTAGTTCAATCTCGCCTTTATCTCTAACTTCGCCATCTCCAGTCAGAAAAGGCCCGCCGCCTATCCCAAGTAAATACAAGAGTAGAGCGCAGGTATCAAGCTCATCGTCTTCCTCAAGTTCTTCATCCTCTTCTTCATTTTCATCGTCGACATCGTCATTGTCATTGCTGACCACGACGAGTTCGAGGCTGGATTCTTCAATTCTTAGCCCAGAGGAAAGAAAGGGACCTGATGCTGAACCTTATCTGTCCATTCGTCAAACAACGGCAGATAGGAAAAAGCTGCCGCCGTTGCCTAAACACCCTGGAAAGAGCCATGGAAATGTGACGAACAGCTCTAGTTCTTCTTCTTCTTCAAGTTCAATTCCAACATTAGACTATAAACACGGATCCGATGGTGAAAGTTCTTCGTCAAGTTTGTCGTCGTCTTCCGATTTATCTTTTGTAACAATACACCTCCCCCCCCCATCCAGTCCCTCTTTATTCTCTTTAGGCCGTAGCATTGGTAGCGACGAGATAAAAAATCTCAATATCCTGCCCCGGGAAGCTATTGGCTTTTTTACAGGGCTTTCTCTTTCAAACCAAAAGCGGTTGTTAGCAAATATTATTCGCCAATCATTTCCTGAAGAAGGAGAATTGTCTGCAGGAATTGCGATGGCCTCTCCGCCTTATTATTTAATCGCATTTTTATATGCCAGTATTTCCAAAACGGAAGAGCTAGGAGACTCATCAGAAAAGGAAAGGAAGTATGATGAATCTGAGGCAGCATCATTAATTCTTCAGCGTCGAGGCTCTAGATCGCAATCCTCACTTTTTGCCGCCCCCCGTACGGACTCAATGGATGTTACTGATCTGTTGAGCGGGATTCCTGGTGAAAAATGGGAGGAGTCTTTATACCATCTAAGACAATTACCAAAAGAATTAAGCGAAGGTATCGATTTTAATAAGTTAAAAAAAAAACAACTACAGTGGAAACTGTTCGAAGCGTCCACCAACCCTATCAAGCTCTACAACTTTATACTAGCTGAGGAACAAGAAGCCACTTCGAATAATAGCAGCCATGATCTGGCGCTTGATTGTATTGTCAGGTATGTAAAAGATCCCTCTGTGACAACTGAGTCTATGAGGGATGGACTTTTAAAGCCTGCCTTTGAGTCCAAGGAAATTAGTAATACCGTTTTATTTGTGCTCTGTTTAAAATTCCCTTTGGAAGCCCAAGCTTGGCTTTCTAGTTTAGGACGCAGCAAAAAAACATCCCATCAGGAGATTCAAGAACTATTCGGATCTTTTAAAGAAGATGTAAGTTTCGAGAGAAGCCAGGAAAGAATTATATATTTCCGTTCTCAACTAGTTTTTCATTTTTTAACTTCAGAAGACGGAATTCTTTTTCCTCAGAAAGATATTGAGCTGATCGAAGATAATATAATAAAAATTCTTCTTCAGGATGTTCAAGCGTTAGCTCCAACGCTTGAGTATCTATTTAAATGCTTTTTAGCTGCGCCTGATTTCCAGGGAAAATTAAACAAAGCGGAAACTTTTTTTGCCAAAGTATTTGCTAAAAATGGAAGTTTTCCAAACATCCTCAGTGAGGGAGGGCCATCGTCTGTACAATGTCAAGCTGTTTGGGACTTGATTGATATCGCTTATCGCCATGAGTTTGACGTCCCTTTTGATTTGAGAAAACATTTTGTCGGGGCGACTGAAGAAAGGTTGCAGGCCCGCTATGATTTTTATCGGATTAACATTCAGACAATTCCGGCTTGGAAAATGAATCCCAATCAATTGTTTGAATATTTAAAAAGATTGAAGGATTGTAAATTAAAAGGAAGAATTCGTGCTGGATATTTGGAGGAACTTGAGCGGCAAGATAAGATTATATATTATTTTGCCAGAATAATTTTACTTGAAGATGTACGCTATAAAACTTTTCTTGTTCGGGCAAAAAATGTGAAGTCAACCTTAATTTTTGATTTATTTCACTTTCTAAGGTTAGAAGAAGCAGAAATTTTGAAAAGTGGTATTCAAGTTTTTCTAAAACTTTCCGCTGATAAATCATTTGATCTTCAAGAATCTTGGAAAGAGCTCGCTCAGAGTTTAGTTACACGTGTTTTTACAGAAGAAGAAGAAGTTGAAAAAGAAATTTTTATTAGAATGTGTCAAGAATTATTAGAAAATGACACGGCCAATGAATTCAGTTTCTTTCTTATGTCAGAACCCAGCACAATCAGGCTGATAGCCAAAACTGTGATTTTAAAGAAAGAAAAACATACGCCGGGGTCAATCTTAAATAAATTTTTCCTGGGGGGGGGGAGGAGGAAATTCCTTTAGAATCTTTCGATGACAGTAAATTCGACAGCTCTCCTTCGATCGGTGGTCCTCAATATTTTTCTGATAACAAGTTCTTGAAAATATTACAAGATAAATTTTCTCAGTTTGAATGCAGTCAACAATGGAGTGTTTTTAGTGCGCTTCGTTCTGAAGATGGTGTTTTAGATTTGGGTGTATATTTTCTTTGGCGTTGGGCGATTCAACTTTCTGCAAATGATAGGAGATCTCAATATTTCCATGAGTATCTTGTAGGCGCGAGTAAAATAGTCACTCGACTAGATGAAGTGCTAATCAGATCATTTATTGAAAATCCTTCAACTGGTTCCAAAAGTCGTTTGGCTGTATATTTCAAAAATATTGAACTAATTCTAGAAATGCTGAAAGAAGAAAAAACTGATCTTATCAGCGTTATGTTTCCTTATACCTACTTACATGTTCAGAATAAACTGCAAAGTTGGGTCGATGATTTGTTGACAAGAGGAAACCATCAGCTAATTTTAAGCAGTGGGGGAGGTAATATTCTTTTTAATTTGTTCAACCCCCAACAACAACTTGATTTTGGCATAATTTCCTTTTATCAGTCTCTATTCTCTGGAATTTTAAGAGTCGGCTTCGAACTGGCGAGGAAGGAAGTTTTAAAGGAACTTATACCTGACGCTAAAGCACTTGGGGATCCTGAAGCATTTAAAAAGTATCAAATTTTTTTGATGCAACAGTATATAACCTGTGTTGCTCGTCATTTTAAGGGAGAAGACGAACGGTCAATGAACATAAAGTATTTAAAGCAATTCCGCGAAGTGTTGTCGGAAAATCTAAAGGATTTAGAAGACGGTGCAACCTTGGTTTTAGAGATTTGTGACAAAGGTGGATATGATGATTATCTCTCCTGCACTAATAGTGAATCTACAACAACTAAAAAATTCGATTATGAATTAAAAAGCATGCACTCAGTTAAAAAAGAAGTAGAGATCAATTTGGAAGCATCAAAAATTTCAGAGCTGGAAGAAAAGTTAGAGAAAATTGCTGAAGCGTCAGAGGATGTTGATAGTGGTGATAAAGACGAACAAATTTTTCAAGAAACGAAAGCAGCTTTATCAGAATATAAAGTATGCGGAAGCAATGAAAAAATTCTTGCCTGGCTTGATGAAATTTTTGCCAATAATATAAGTATTTCTGCGGTAATATGTCATAGCTTAAAAGAATACTTCAATCGTAATAAAGAGGTTTCTCTGGGCTTGCCTGTCCCTTCACGGTCAACAACTTTATCTTCAACTCCTCTCAACTCGGAGGAAAGTAAACTTGTGCTCTATGCCTATTTTGGCTTAGCTAAAGACAACAGTAAAAAAACGGATATTACTTTTATTATGAGTAATTTAACTGCGTATAGTTTTGAGCTAAAAACCAAATCTTTGCCTAAAAATTTAAAATCCATTTACGAAATTTTTGAATTCTTATTGCGAGATATGTTAAATTTGGTAATTGAAGCCAATTCTGAGCAATTGCTCGCAGCACTTGCGACCGCAAACAAAAAAGATGGTTTGCTTGAAGCGCATATGATTAATTTAATCTACCAGATAATAGATCAATATGGTGATATCAATAAAGAAAATTTAAAAGAAGAAGTTCGTATTTGTTTATTGCAAATCTTAAATCAAGAGTCAGAAATAATATTTTTAGAACAAAAAAAATTAGAGGGTTTGAAAGATAAAGATGAAAAGACTTCCGTAGGCAAGGATGTTGGTCTCGGCAGAATTGCGACTCTTTATGGACTTATTATGAGTGTAGAAACTCCTTCTTCTCGGACTTCGTTATCTGAAGCTAAAAGTTCAGAAGCAGGATGGCGCCCTGGAAAAATTTTTAAAATGTTGAGAGAAAAAATAAGCCCTTCAGATGAAGATGTTTCCGGACAAACTCTATTATTTTATCCAACACTGCTGATGCAACGAAATAATAGCCATGATCCAAAGTTGAGTTATAATTTTCTTGAAAATCGATATAAAATCCTTTGTTATATTGACAAGATTGCCGCTCAGCCTAATATAGCAATACCCGTACCCATTGCTGAATTAACTGTCATTTTCACGAATGAAAAAGTTATTGCGGCAATTAAAAGAATTATTGATGAAAAAATAGTAAATAGAAATGATTTTAATGAAGATAATTTTTACGGTGATATTATCAAAGCAGTGGTGGGAGACGGTTTTGATTTTCTTAATGTTACCATAAATGAAACTTTCAAAAAATCAATAATTGAACTTATTAAAAATAATAGCGATTTAAAGGCGCATTTTAAAAAATATCGATTAACCAGATTAGATAGTCGTTATTATTTTACCAAGCTTTTTCAAGTAAAATATGATGCAGAAAACAGAAAATTCTTATATGCTGAAGAAAAGGTACTTAAAGAAAAAGAAAAGATACTCAATTTTTTTACGCAGAGCGTTTTGAAAGAAATTAAAACTGAGGGTGCGAAAAGAATTATTGACATTTTTAGTGATGTCGATAATGCGCGCAAAAATGAAATTTTAACTGCTGGTGAATTATATGCTAAGTTATGGCAAGTTTTTTCTCCTCATGTCCATCGAGCCTGCGCCGATACGTTATTCCCAGAAAAATATGATGTGATTAATGACGAGATTGTAATTGAATTTTCCGGCTTTTTGAAAAGTCAATTCTATTCACAAGGGATGGTTGAGATATTGTTCGAACTAATCCGTCATTGGCCCTCGGTTGAACCTGAAATTCTAGATGAAGACCGTCAAGGAAGTGGAGCGAATTTTTTCCTTCGCCGATCAATACGGACATTTTCAGCTAGATCTTTATTACCTATTGTTGAATCAAAAGAATCGCAACCAAGAAAAACTAAATGGTACGCATCTGCCGACTTGGAAAGTAGTGTTCTCTACAATTTAATGCAGGGTTTGGATCATCAAGCAAAATTAATTATTCAGCAAAAGCTAACGATTGAACAAGAAACACAATCATTAACTGGACTTTTAGAAAAAGTTAAAAATTTATTTCAAAAAAGAACTTCGAAAGACAATATCTTTTATAGAGATTATGTTATTGATAAGGGGTTTTTATTTTTAGATTTTGCCATAAAATCCGTTGAAGAAAAATCAAGTAAGGAGCACTCAATTACTAGCGTTCTTAAGGAGGACTATATAACAAGTGGATTGGCTATCGGTGACGAGCTTACATTTGATACTTTCAAGAGAAAGAAACTACTACTTGAACGTCATAAAGAATTTGTGGCCACATTCCCCGACGAAATCAACGCGGTTACATCAACTAAACCTTTGACTATAACTAAACAATCTGACGAAGATAGCAAAGAAACTGGCGAAAACAAGCCATTTAACACTATTGAAGAAGAAGAAAAATATTGGCTAGATGATGCGAGAAAAAAATTTACAGAGAATATGAATATTTTCTTGTCAAAAGCTATTGAAAGTAAGCATGTACCTAAAGGAAGCTGTTGGGAAATTGCCTTTTTGGATCGTTTGCACCGTAGAAGGGAAAACGGAGTGACAGGCTTTATTGTCAAAGACAAAAAAATTACATTTACAATGCCATGTGATGAATCAAAGCTACCCTCAGACAAACATTACATCGAGACATTTTTCTATTCGAGAAATATTACAGTAGCGAACGACGAGAGAGACTTTTTTAAGTATTTTCCTCTTTTCGATGGGATCCTTGAAGAAAAAAATCTAGAAGACTTTATTGAAAAACGAAAAAATACCGTTGCGCCTTATCTGTTATCCGTTGTTATAAACATGTCGAGCCTTCTATCTTTTGGAATTGATTTTTCTACAAAGTTAAAGCAGGCAATTGAAAAAGAGGAAAAATCAGAAGGCGAAGAAAAAAATAGTGCCCAAATTTTTAAAGTAATTGCAGCAACATTTGAGGAAACGTTTAAAAGTAGTTTTATGTCAACTGCTATTCCTGAAAAGAAAGAAGATAATTTGATAGGAAATGAAGAAGCTGAAGAAAATGAAGAGGGGGCTCCAACCTTTGAGAGTTTACAGTCAAGATTTGAGAGGGAATTGCCAAGAGTAAGTAGCGACTTACCGTTAGAAGAAGGACTCAAAATTAGTGATTTTTTGTCGGAATTTAAAAAATTTATTGAAGAGTTGACGCCGACAAAGGGAAACTTTGAAAAACTATTTTCATATTTTTCTCAGCTCTCACCTCAATTCTGCGAGAATGTATTTGAAAGTTTATTGATACATTTTCTTGCCGTATGGAAGAAAGCTGGTTATAAAGAATCGGACATAGTAGAACTTTCTGTGGTCGCTTATGCTGGATTTTTTCCTGATCTTCAAAACGAAAAGGCTTTGTTTGAATTGCTACTGAATTTTTTAGCCAAAGATGAAGAAGGATATAAGCTTATTCCTAAACTACATAGTAATATAATCCGCATCAGCGATTTTAAAAAGCAAAACTTGCGAATTCCTCAAAATGATAATGAATATATTGCTCATTTAAATGCGCTTAGTAACAAGACGTTCTTTTTCAACGAAATTGAGGGGCTTTTAATTTATCAAGCTTGGAAGCAGAATAAAATTATGAAGGATGTACTCCCCACTTTACGTACTTCAAGCCTTTTTGATGCCGATAAGATTTATAATTTTTTATGCGCAGATGTTCCATCCTCCTCTGGTTTAACAATAACTAAACAAGATTTCTTGGGTCGCTATGTTTTTCGAAAACCGCTTCCAATTGCACCCACCCCTAAAAAACAAGTCCCGGGGACGCCTAAGCTAGTCCCAAGAACGCCAGTCTCAGCTAATCATCAGGCGTTTGTAACAAATATGAGTTCAAGCTCTTCCACCAGCTCAAGTTCAACATCTTCTAGTTCTAGTTCTAGTTCTAGTTCTACTTTGAGCTCAAGTTGAACTTAACTTCCTGAATGAGGGTTCAGATTTGGATCTGTTTAAAGTTGAACGAATGCTAAATGTAGAAATATAATCGTTCGATATTTTAGTAGGCTTCTTAGACTCCACATTCTCTTGAATTGTCTGTATTTCTAAATTTTTTTCTGCGAGTTGTTTTTCCAGTTGTTTTATTTTTTTTAACGCTGCGGATAATTCCATTTTTATCTGTTGATTTTGTAAAGACAGTGGGGAGATAGGCAAAATCCCAAGCCATCTGATCGACTTGCCAAGATTGCGATAATCTTTTTCGTAATCACTCGCCCAGCGCAGGGGCAAGTTGGTTTGAAAAGCTATATCGGAAGATGTTTTGCAATAAAAATATTGTTGTAACTTTGCCTCGAAAAAAACAATAGGGCTTTGTCGGCAAACCACATTGGTAGTTTCATAACGATACAAAGGCATATTTTCAGTAGATTTAGACTCGCGAAAAGCCAAAAGCGGACTATCTGCTTTTGGTTTTATGGGTGAGTCGTCTGCGGTATTATGTAAGCTGCAATACATCACTAAATGTTCAGCCAGCTTTTGTAAATTTTTTAAATCGGCAACTGCTTTAATTTCTTTTTTGTTGAGGCAAAACGCTAATCTAATGACCATCGCTTCTGCAAATACGTCTATAGCTAAGGGATGAAATTTGCTAATGAGAAGTTGAAAACTACAAGCAGTTAATTCGACAATGTGTTCGATTAAGATCGCGGCTTCGCTAATTGTGTGTAGATCATGCGTAACAATCTGTGCCTGTGCGATTTTTTGTTTTTTAATAAACCACTTTGACGATTCTCCAATAATGGTTCCGATAAAGGGAATAGGTATAAATTGAGTTGCTAAGAAAGTAACACTGCTTAAAACTACTTGCGTAAATAAATTAAACTTTGGATCTGCCAACTGACGAGCAATGGCGATATTTTTAATTATGAAATCAGAAAGATATAAGTTCAGGGCTTTTTTAAATAAATCAATTTTTTCGTACTCTGATTTGGAAAAATGAAAATTCTCAACGAATATAGTCTTTTGTTTCTCTTCTTTTTCGGCTAACTTTTCTAAGTGAAGAGAAAGTTTGGCCAGTTCAATTTCATTTTCTTGCAAAGCTAACAAAAAATCATTTTTAGATGGCCAATTTGAATTTTTTTCTTCGGTATCAGTTGTTGTAATCAATTCTTCTTCAATATGACTTAAAAATGTTTCGTGCTGAGATTTTTTTTCGGCAATTTGTGTCTTGAAATCATCAGTTTCTTTGCTTTCTTTTAATCTAATTGAAAATGTTGCATTCTGAGCGATCGCATCTTGAGTCATGGTTAAGTCGGGTGAAGAAATTTCTAGTTTTTTTACCTCTTGTGAAAAATTATTTGTGATAACAGGATCGAGTTTTAAATTTTTAATCTCGGGCTCACATATGGTTTCAGAAACTAAACCTTCCTTGTCTATTTTATGAATTTCTTTTTTTTCATCTTTTGCTTCTGATGTCGTTTTACTCATGGAATATAGATTTTCTTCCCACTCAAGTTTGCGTATTTTTTTGGTAGATGGTGTTTCTATATATGTAGAGCGTTCTTGAAAGATTATTTTTAATGCATAAAGATCTGGTTTTTGGGTTAATTTTTCAACTTGAATCATTAGTTTCGGGCTAATGACCTCACATGCGTCCAACAGACAATAAATAGTTTTATAGAAAATTGGAGAGCGATAAACCTTAGCATGAGGATGTCTTCGAGATTCTCTATTATTTTCTCGTTTTGATGAAAAAACGGCGGTAAGATAATCATCTACTGCTTGTGGTATATTCTTTAAAATACACGCGAGGACTTTATTCACACCATCATGTTGATGCGATTTAGGTGTTAAATCCAATGCGCTCATTAACAGAAAACCGTGCAGTAATTCGCTAAGATCGTTTTCGTAACCCCGCCGGTTTAATTCTTTTAAAACTTCTGTTGCAAAATGAGATTCTGTGCAAATTATACTTATAAAATAGTAAATACGAGCAAAATCGTGTTTAATAATATTTGCCCAGATGAAACCTGACGCCGAACTCAGGCTTCTGCTTATGTCCTGGTAAAACATGGCAAAAAACGCAGAACTACTTTCTTGATAGTCTTGAATTGACTCATCTGCAATTTTTCGCATATTGCTAAAACTGTCGGTAATAAAATTTACATATTTTAAAAGATTTTTTTCATAAATGGGTAGCTTGGCTTCTTTAAGTCTAGTTGCTAAGTCAGAATTTTTAGTAAGCTCTCCTGCGTTTGTACGTTCATTTGTCTTATCAATTAAAATTTTTACAGAAGCTAAGTAGACGATGTCTTGCCCGTTTTTCACACCTAAAACTTCTAAAAGAGATTTAGTAGCGGCACTAACCTTTTCCCAAGCAAATAAATCAAGTAAATCTGAATTAAAAATTTCTTTCATAACCCAAGCTCCATTTTTATCAGAAAAAATATTAAATCAATTTGCTCAACATGGCTTAAAGCAGATTTCCAATTGGCGTCTGTAAAAATTCATCTAAGGGTAATCCGTGATTGCCGATTTGAATGATTTTTTGAGGGTGATGCAACTTAGCAAATGCTTCTACCCCCGGCAATGAATGTTGGCGATTGCCGCTTTTTACTTCGATTGCTGTCATTTTTTTCCCCTGACTTAATACATAATCTACCTCGGCATGGCCTTCACGCCAGTAGTTAATTTGAATAGTCGTTGCTACTGCTTGGTTACAAAGATAAGCGCCAACGCAGGATTCAAACAGTCGTCCCCAAACGCTGGTGTTGGCTCGAGTTTCTCTAAAATCACTTTCTAAAAAAGCTGAGATTAATGCCGTGTTTAATACGGTTAATTTAGGACTGGAGGCCCGCAATCGTACTTTCCCTAATGTATATTTTTGTAAACCAGTTACTAAACCAGCAGCTTGAAGCAGTTCTAAATAATGAGCAAGAGTGGTGGTGTTGCCTGCATCATCTAATTGTACCAACATTTTTTGGTAGGATAAAATTTGTCCTGAATAATCACAGCTTAATTTGAATAATTGACGCAGTAGAGCGGGTTTATCAATGCGGGTCATTGATAAAATATCTCTGGATAAAGCAGTTTCGATTAATGAATCGATGATATATCTTTTCCAGCGAACTTCGTCATTAATAAACTCCGCAGACCCTGGATATCCACCGAAATATATATACTGATCAAGATTAAATCCAAATGCCTCTTTCATTTCAGCATATGTCCAGTGACGTATCGGGATGATTTCAAATCGACCGGCTAAACTATCGGCCAATCCTTTTTGCATAAGCCACGGAGCAGATCCTAATAAGATGACATTTAGAGAGCGGTTTGCGAAACGGTCCTCATCCCAATATTGTTTAACGCGGGCTGACCAATTTGGAAGTTTCTGTCAGCAATTTTCGGCTTCGCCGAGAATTGCTTTCTGGTTTATATCCTGCGCTCGGCGGAGCCGATGCTCGGAGTCAAGGGGGAGACGCTCCGCTTTCTCCCCCTTTGATCCCCCATCGGGTAAGGAATTTTTGCAATTGACGTGTCAGTGTAGTTTTTCCGACTTGCCGGGGGCCGGATAATACCTGAATTAACGCCTGCGTAGTTTCGATTCTAGCCAATATAGTTTTTAAAATTTCTCGTTTAAACATAATGTTACAACCAATTTTTATATTACTCAATATATTGAGTAATTTCAAGAGCGGCGGTAAGCGGCAGTTTTAGAGGTTAATGGGTGACACCGTGGTTTGATACCGCAAAATATTTTTAAATTTAAAAGGAGCTCAAAATAATTGATCTAATTTATAACCATAAAAATTATTTTCAGGGTGTACTTTCAACCATGGATATGCTAAAATTGCCTGTAATTACAACCATTAATTTATAACTATTTGATATTAAATGAAAAGAATTATATTGCAAAATCTATACGAATGGCGATTTTCTCCAATTAGAAAACCACTCTTAATTCGGGGAGCTAGGCAGGTAGGCAAAACGTATGTGGTGCGAGAATTTGGTAAAAATTTTGAGCAGTTCGTTGAAGTTAATTTTGAAAAAAATCCAGAAGCGATTAAAATTTTTGAACGTGATTTAGATCCTGTGCGTATTGCCAGAGACTTAAGTATCATGTTTCATACATTAATTAAGCCTAGCCAGGCGTTGTTATTTTTTGATGAGATTCAACAAGCGCCTCAAGCAATTACCGCATTGCGTTATTTCCATGAAGAACTTCCCGAGCTACATGTCATCGCTGCTGGATCGTTGGTTGATTTTGCGATTGAAAAAGTGGGGATTCCAGTAGGGCGTATTAATTATTTATTTATGTTTCCAATGAGTTTTCTTGAGTTTTTATATGCCAGGGGATATCCGCAATTAGCAGTTGAAATTGTGCAACACACGCCTGATCAATTAATGAATTCAGCATTGCACACGCTGGCCATGGATTTACTGGGTGAATATTTGGCAATAGGCGGCATGCCTGATGTGGTTTACCATTGGATAAAAAAACACGATATTTTTTCCTGCGCGGAAATTCTGCAAAATATAAGTCAGGTTTATCAAGACGATTTTGCTAAATATGCTAAAAAACACGAAATCAAATACCTTGATCTTATTTTTAAAAAGTTTCCTCTTTTAATTTCACAATCTTTTAAATATAGTTTACTGGCGACAGAATACCGTAAACGCGAATTAGAACCCGCATTAGAATTATTAGAAAAAGCCCAAATTATACATCGTGTCTTTCACAATAATGCACAAGGATTTCCATTGGCTGCTGGAATGAATCTTGAACAATTTAAATTGATTCCAGTAGATATTGGCCTAAATCAAGCCATTTTGGGTTTGGATTTATCACAATGGTTTTTAAATCCTTCTATGGAAATGATCAACAAAGGACAAATTAGCGAAGCTTATGTAGGTCAAGAATTATTAGCATATGCGAACGCTCAACAAAAACAACAATTATCTTATTGGCGTCGGGAAAAATCGAATAGTCATGCTGAAGTGGATTATGTAGTCACAATTGATAATCAAATCATTCCTCTGGAAGTAAAAAGTGGTAAAGGGACCAGCTTGCAGAGCATGCATGTATTTTTAAAAGAACATCAACATATCCCTTATGGTATTCGTTTTTCAACACATAATTATTCAATTTTCGATCACGTACATTCCTACCCACTCTATGCAGTTGCCGCTATTAGCGGAGATAAAACCAAGTTATTGCAGTTTCTACAACAGTTTTGATTTGAAGCAGCGGTGTCAAAGGCAACAAGATTTAAAAAAACGTCTTCAATTAGGCGCTTGTATCAAAAAAGATTATCATGCCTGGCATTTACCTGCCTTGCCGATTAATAATATGGAGGTTCGACATTGATACCGTGTGCTGCTTTAATTAAGGCTTGATTTTTTTAAATAATAGGGCTATAATTTTAAAAAATATGGCTATATTAGGATAAATGAATATGCACGTTCCAATACATGAATTTAAAAATCACTTATCTCAATATTTACAACGCCTTAAGCGAGGCGAACTCATTATTATTACTTCTCATCATAAGCCCATTGCTAAATTGGTAGCTATTCCTCAAGAATTGGGAACAGAAGTCAATGAGTTATTACAGCTTGAAGGAATCAGCTGGAATGGTAAAAAACCAACAGGTGGGAAAAATCGTCCAAAGATTATCGGTAAGACCATTGCAGATTACATTATTGAGGATCGTCGATGATTCTTTATTTAGATACATCCGCTTTAGTTAAAGCCTATGTCACCGAGGCCTTTAGTAACGAAATACTGAAAGAGATTGAAGAAGCTAAAGTAATAGCGAGTAACCCCATCGCGTATGTAGAAGCACATGCAGCTTTTTCAAGAGTCAGACGTGAAAATAAAATAACTGAGCAAGAATTCGGAGTAATCAAAATAAATTTTCGTAATGATTGGCAAAATTATTTACTTTTCCAAAATACATCTGCATTACTCAATCATGCTGCCAATTTAGCAGAAATGTTATCATTACGAGTCTACGATAGCGTTCATCTTGCTGCCGCCGATTTATTAGCAAAACAATCTAAACAACCTGTAAAATTCGCTTGCTTTGATCACCATCTTAATAAAGCTGCAAATATACTTGGTTTGTCATTATTAGAGCTCAATGAAACCGTATAATCATATATTAAACACAAACCCTCAGGGCTTCACATACGAAGTGGCTATTGAAATTAAATCCTTCGGTAAAAATTAGATCTATCATTTTTTGTAGTTCAATTTTCGATCACGTGCATTCCTACCCACTCTATGCAGTTGCAGCTATTAGCGGAGATAAAACCTCTATAAGAGCAAAAAAAGCAGGCTGCCGAATAATTTAAACATTTGTTTGTTATTTATACAAAATAACGCTTCCCTTTTGTCCAAAAATTCGTTACAATCGTCAAATTAATTGGTAATCATCTATATTGCTGCAAGCAGGTTTTATTATGAATAAGCTATTGATTGGCATTATTGCGTTAATCTGTGTCGGGTGTGTACCGGTTGTACAAGCCCCTCCTCCAACCACTGTGGTTAAGGTAACAGAACTACCCCCCACTGTTCAACCTTTACCGGTTTCTCGGTCGGTGATCCGCGAAGTTCCATTTTCTACTGTCGATATTTATCCAGGCTCGTTGAAAGAAAATGTTGAACGTATTTGCGCACATTATGGTTGGCGCCAAGTCGTTTGGGACGTTCCCCAAGATTACATCTGGGTTGGAAAAGCCCAAATTTCAGGTGAAAATTTAATCTCTATTCTGCGCAAACTATTTGACGATTACCCCCTACAAGCCGTTTTTTATGAAGGCAACCACGTCATCTATATACATCCTCGAACTTTGAGATAATGAAAATGAAATATATTACTCGATTAATTACAGTTACCATTGTTACTTTATTAACTGCATCTTGCGCCACTGCTCCATTTCGTCAGGCGGATGAACGTGTCAACCAAACCAGCAACCAAATGGCTGCCGATAAAATAGCCGATGATCACCGCGCGCCGCCGGTTATCGTTCGTCCGGGTTACTATATTGACACGCATCCGATCAGCTTGAGCCAAGATCCGGCTTGGTTGCGTCGTTCGGTAACTCTGCGCGCACAAAATATTCCCCTTAATGCCTTAGTCGCACGTTTGTTGCGCAATGCCGATATCAATGTCCGTTATGATGACACCGTTCAATCCACGCGTCTCGTTAGTATGCATTACGATGGTAGCGTTAAAGGTGCTTTGGACACTTTAGCTGCTAAAACTCGCCTCTACTATACGGTGGATAAAAATGTAATCAGTTGGTCCGCTTTTGAAACACGTATGTTTGATATTTCTTTCATGCCAGGTTATTCCTCCTACATGGTTGGCCGAGGCAATAACACTACCTCAGGATTTAGTAATGCTTATTTAGGGTCTGGTGAAGTGCAAAGCGATGTGAATGATGATCAATATAGCAATCTACAAGCACAGTTATCGGTCTGGGAAGATTTGCGCAACGGCTTGAGCAAACTGGTTTCACCGGATGGTCAATACATGATTTCCGAAGCAACGACCACGGTAACGATACATGATCACCCCGATAACGTAGATGCGATTGCTAAATACTTGGATGACTTAAATAGAAATTTATCTCAACAGGTGGCAATTAAAGTCGAAGTTCTGGATGTTCGCTTAACAGAATCCTTTAATTTGGGTATTAACTGGGATGCGATTGTGCACGCATTAAATACCAGCTTCACTGTAGCTGGAAATTTGGCGAGTGCGACAACACTTAATCCTCTAGAGTTGAACAACAGTTCAACCTCGGCGATATCTTCTTTCATCATCGGCAATGGTAAGCATCAAACGTTTATCCAAGCCCTTAATCTGCAAGGCAAGGTTCAAGTGGTTACCAATCCGCAAGTGGTTACAATGAACAATCAAATTGCTTCCATTCGTATCACCAATGACACCAGTTATGTGAAGAGCGTCAGCACGACAAACACGCCAGATTCTGGTACCACCTCTTCCATTACTCCAGGCACGGTAACGGATGGCTTTACTTTGTATATCTTGCCGAAAATTCAAGGCGACCAAATTTTTATGCAACTGAGCAGTACGCTTTCTGATTTGCGCAGCATCACCAAACAAGATAATGCGCCGGCAAACACCAATCAGAATAATTTGAGTTCTTTCGTTGCTATCCAAACACCAACGTTGTCTCAGAAAGTATTTAATCAGCGTACGAAGTTAAAAACTGGCGACACTTTAATCGTGGCCGGCTACCGACGTGTGCGTGATGAAACATCTACTGCTAAATTGTTTGAAGTAGAGGCCTTGGGCTCAAAAGGCTCTGAAAGCGAAAATATAGAAACACTCGTATTAATTACGCCAATCATTTTAAAATGACAATATTAAATAAACCAGATGGGACGCAATTTATTGTACAGGCTTACCGTGAACGCTTAGCGTTAGGCAAACGGTCTGCACTTGTACAAAAACTTCGTGCTTTGGCTGAACAACACGGTCAATATTTATTATTGTTGCCCATGCCTCAGCGCACGCTGGAAGTCGTTTTTTCAAAAGATCCTGGATATTTATTGGCTGAAACCGTCTGGAATTATTTTGAAAGACCCAATAATCTAATTTTTTGCGAAAGGCTTTCCAAAGATCATAATCAAGTTTTGCTGATTGCGATTCGCGATGGCGAAGTTTATTTAGACACGCAAATTGAAAATGAAAAAATAAAAACTGAATTGCTGCCATTATTGACGGCGGAAGCCACCTATCGAGTAGTGATTTCTGGTGACGTGTCATTAACCTTAGAAGAGGGAGCAGCCAGCAGTTTCGAGGTTAGCAAAGAGTCTATTCTTAAGCAATTACCTATTTTAAATACTTGCCGTCTATCTACGTTATCTTTAACGTTAAAATCGCCTTTATTGGGCTCTCGTTTCACTCCTTTAACTTTGGCAGCGGCAACCATTGTGTTTTTAGGGGTTGTTTGGGGATTGTATATTTACCTGAATAAGCCTGAACCACAGGTAACGACGCCACAATCTCAGGCTATTAACCAACAAGATAATTCATACACTGACTTTTACAGTTCTTTAAATTCACCTGCGCCTTCTGAACAAATGGAAGAATTAGCGCAAAATATCTTACGACTTTATAATTTACCTTCTGGATGGCAGCCTGGGGAAATGCATTTTGAAAATAAAAATTATCAGTTCGGTTTAATTCGTCAAGGTGGCAGCGTTCAAGAAATGCAGAATTGGGCCAGAAATCACAACTATTCTTTTAATTTAGGTTTGGAAGGAGCAGAGCTCGCTTTACCATCAATCCTTTCTAACCGAAATGTTCCACGCGTTGTTTACTCCTTACAGCAAGTTATGGCTTCTTTGATTGATAAATTAGACCCTTTATTTACCGAGAATGCTGTCAGCGTTGGGGAGATCAGACAACAAGGTAAAGTTAACTCGCGTACAATTACGATTAATTTGAAAGATATTTCCCCTGAAATTTTGCCCTTGATAGGCAATGTTTTGGGGGAGAGCTTGCCGCTGTCAATTACAGCAATAGATGTTAAAGTAAATGCTGGCTTGTTAAGCGGCACTATCCAATTATCAGCTTGGGGAATATAAGATGAACATAATCACTAAATTAAATATTAGACAGAAAATTATGTTGGCGCTAACTTTTTTGGCCGCCCTTTTCTTAGGATGGCAGATTTATAACTTTGCCCATACACAAACTCCAACGGCAACTCATCCCGTCGCCAACGGCACAAATACCAATCCACCTTCAACGCCTGCGTCACTTCCAGCAACTGCTGCTTTACCACCGCCTCAAGTTGTGAACCATTTGCCTCCTTCAGTCGCTACTAATCCATATGCTGAAATGGAGCAACACGAGTATTTAGATTTGGTTCGTCAATATCAAATTGCAAAAATGAAACGACAAATACTTGAAGAAGAAGCTGGTGTTGCCAATGCGCAGAAAAATATTTCGGATGCAGGCAAAGGGCAAAATTTGCAAGGTCCAGGCGCTCAGCCTTTCTCTGGTTATGAGCTGGGTGTTAAGCAAGAAGGTTATCAATTGTCTTACTTAGACCGTCAAGCCGGCCAATGGGTTGCAACATTAAATCAAAATGGGCAATACTTTGAAGTTCACATTGGCGCTGTTTTGGAAAATGGATGGCGCGTTTCCTCTATCAGTCGTTCTGGGGTGGTGTTGAGAAAAGGTGAGCAAAAACAAATTTTAGGTTTTCAGGGCTCAGAAAATGTAGACGCCCAACAAGGTTATTCTGTGAGTAGTGGCAACGCTCCAACTTCTGTGCACGTTAAAAAGATCGCTCAAGAATTAGGTATTACGCCTGGCGTTCCTGCAGCCAAAGGCGTTGCATTACCGAATATTCAACCAACGCCTCCTCCTGCTTTGAATGGTAATTTAGTCATTAAACCACAAAGCGCTAAAACTGCGGCAGAAGTAATACAAGACATGCCAGCCGCCCCATTAACTGCTGTGCCAACCGCTCAAAGGGTTCAAAGCATTAATAAACCAGTGCCCACACAGCTAGTAGGTTCACAGCCTGTCAACGCTAAAGTGATCCAACCAATAAATTCACAACTTACCAGCACTATAACCGCGGTGCAAAAAACAGATCCCTCTAAAAATATTATGGCAAAGCCCAATACAGACCAAAAGCAACCAGCAGACGCAGCTAAAAAAGCGCTGACTTCGACTCCAACATTAACTAATGTATCCGGCCCAGTTGATCAAGCGCCGGTAAGTGATGCGATTATCCCGGCTCCAACCAATTCAAATCCTTTACCAGCGCCGGAAGTTTCTGCAGCCGCAGAAGTTAACGCCAGCAAATCCGCACCATCGTCAGTTAATCAGAATTCAAAAGCAGTGTCGGTAAAAGATTTACGCCAGCTTAACGGCACAAATTAATACGTTATTCGCAGCGTTTAGATTTCGAAAACTAAACCGACTCCGCCTTATTCAGCGACATCCGCCTACTCGCAGGATTGGCGTAACGGGTCCCGTCAGTGGAGATGTTTTCGTGCTCGTTACGCCATCATAGCTGGTGTAAAACTTTGTAGCGCCATTGTACGGAGTGAACTTTTATTACTCTGGTCATGTTCAAAAATGGCTGCACTGCGCGCGAAAACATCTCCACTGACACCCGTTGCAAAGCTCACAGGCGGATGCGCTGAATAAGGCTATGCAGAGAGTTCGGTTCAATCATTGGATCAAAGTCATTTTTCAGTCCTTGAGAAAAAAGAATGCGTCAAATAATGTTTTACGGTCGCAGCTTTTATCTGAAATTTAAATAGTCATTGATCCAATGATAAAACTCAAACCTCTGCATAGCCTTATTCAGCGCATCCGCCAACCAGCTTTGCTCGGGTGGCAGCGGAGATTTTTTCGCGCAGTCACTATAAACAGAAAATTTTCGTAGAAAAATCCTTACCCGATGCGAGGATATAAACTAAAGCAGGCGGATGTCGCTGAATAAGGCGGAGTGGGTTTAGTTTTTCGAAATCTACACCGCACGGCATTATCAAATATTTATCAATTAACTCGGATAACGACTCGGCGATTCATTGCCATGCTGCCGGGTTGGGATTCATTAGCAATCGGTTCACTACTGCCGCGTCCCAAAATGGCTAATCGTTGCTTTGGAATTCCTGCATTAAACAAAAAGGCGCCAATAGACTCGGCGTATTTTTGCGAAAACTTTATCTGGTCAGCCGGACTCATCACCTTGTCGGTATAACCGGTTACTCTAATCACTGAATTGGGATATTGATTGGCAAAGTTTTTAACGAACTGCGCTACAGCGATTAAACCTTTTTCATGGTCAGGATCGACGGTTGTCGATTGGGATTCGAAGTAATAATCAGTGGGAATAATAACTGTTAAACGGTCTCCCTGCTGTAACAGTTTCATCCCGATCGTCTCCAATTGAGCAACCTGGCGGACTTGTTCGGGAGAAAGTTTGTTGGGTTGCACGGTTTGAATGGTTTCTGGAGAAGAACTGCATCCGGCGATTACAAGAGTGAGACTGAATAAAGCGCTAAATATTAATTTTTGTAAATTCATGATGCCTCCAGTTACGGGTTTACAAAACGATACTGAAACAGTACATTATCATTATGAATAACTTGCTCTATAGCATAAACTTGTTTGTACGAAGATACTATATTAACAAATTTACCGCGTGGATTTTATTTTTATTGCTTGGATTATGTCGAATCGCCGGTGCAGATCCTTGGCCAATAGATACAACCAATCATGTCAAAAATCCGCGCATCGTATTAATGCTTCCTTTATATGGTCCTTATGCACAATCGGGAAAAGCCATTCGAGACGGTTTTTTAGCTGCCTATTATCAAACACCAAACAATTTAAACACGCCAACCTTACGGATTGTCGACACCAGTGGAGATCAAGTGGTGAGCTTGTATAAACAAGCGGTTGCTGATGGTGCGGATTTTGTGGTCGGCCCTCTCAATAAAGAAGACGGAACCGCACTGATACATGCCGGTTTAACAGTACCCACTTTATTGTTGAATACATTACCTCTAACCGGTCCCATTTCAAATCTGTATCAATTTGGTTTATCTCCTGAAGACGAGGCCAGACAAGTGGCGGATAAGGCTTGGCATGATGGCCATAAAAATATTCTAATTATTGCGCCAGATCAGGATTGGGGACATCGGACAGCATCCGCATTTTTGGCAGCTTGGCAGGCTTATGGGGGGCAGAGTTTAGGTGAGATGTATTACGACAGCTCCGTCAAAATGGCGCCACAAATTGCAAAATTATTACAAATCGATCGATCGACTGAACGCGCTAAAAACTTACAGCACATGATTGCGCAGCCCAATATGCGGTCTACCTTATATCGCCGCCAAGATATCGATATGATTTTTTTGGTTGCAATGCCGGAAATGGCTCGACAAATACGCCCACTTATTAATTTTTACTATGCCGGCAATATACCCATTTATGCAACTTCTCATATTTATAGTGGTATCCCAAATCCAGGCCTTGATCAAGATCTAAATGGGATCCTGTTTTGTGCGATCCCATGGGAAATTTCATCGCAATCTTTGTCCCCTGATCTACAAGCGATCCGACAACAAGTGAAGACCTATTGGCCTAAAAATTACGCGCAAAATCCACAGTTATTTGCCTTGGGAGCTGATAGTTATCGTCTAGCGCTCTTGCTTTTAGCCAACCACACTCCCGGGCAAACCTATGAGGGGGCGACTGGAAGGCTGACTTTATCTCCGAATCAAGTGTGGGTGAGAGATTTGCCGTGGGCGCAGATGACCAATGCCCAACCTGTCCTGCTACCCCACTGAATAAATGAATAGGCAAATATTAGGCGCCAGCGCCGAACAACGCGCTCGTGAGTATCTTGAACGCCAAGGGCTGGTCTTTCTCGATAATAATTTTAGATGCAAGGGGGGTGAAATTGACCTGGTAATGCGTCATCAACCTTATGTTGTCTTTGTTGAAGTGCGTTACCGATCTGAAATTGATTTTTTAAATATACTAGAAAGCATCTCGCGGGCAAAACAGCAAAGAATTATTCTTGCCGCTTGGCATTATTTATTTGAACAACAATGGGTAGACAAGGTGGATTGCCGATTCGATGTATTAACCTTAAATGTGGAGGGGGAGTTCCTATGGATTCCCAACGCCTTTGAGGTGGAGTATCATTGAAAGATTGAACAGTAGCCTTTAAATATACAATTTCTGATTTATATAAACAGGAAAACATTGCACGATGAGGGATGCATCGGCTTTGGCGAGCGGAGCATAAAACTATGATAAGCAGAGTTAAACAACATTTTGAAGAAAGTATTCAGACCAAAATCCAGGCCAAGGAATTGCTAGCAGATCCAATTGTTTCCGCGGCCAATATGATGGTAAAAAGTTTGTTAAACGGTGGTAAAATTTTAAGCTGTGGCAATGGCGGTTCCGCTGCGGATGCCCAACATTTTGCTGCAGAAATGCTGAATCGATTCGAAACTGAGAGACCCAGTTTGCCAGCAATGGCTTTATCAACGGATACCTCTACCCTGACTTCAATTGCCAATGATTACAGTTTTGATGCAGTTTTTGCTAAACAAATTAAAGGTTTGGGTCGATCTGGTGATGTTTTATTGGCGATTAGCACCAGCGGTAACTCTAAAAATATCATTGAAGCAATTCTGGCGGCTCAACAAGAAGATCTGAGTATTGTTGCGTTAACAGGAAGGGAAGGAGGGGCGATTGCCGGAATCCTTAATGAACATGACATTGAACTGCGGGTGCCTTCGCATTCCACGGCCCGTATCCAGGAAACCCATTTGTTAATTATCCATTGTCTTTGTGATTTAATTGATCAAAAATTATTTATTAATCCCGAGGAATAAGATGTTCAATTCGATTTTATCCTTATCTAAGTTTCTAGTTTTTGGATTATTGTTTTCCATGCTGGCAGGTTGTATCCCGGTTATTTTGGTCGCTGTGGGAGCCACTGCTGGAGGGGCCATTATTTACGATAAACGTAAGACCGAAGTGATTTTACAAGATCGGGAAATTACGAATCATGCCTTGCAATTGATCAATCAGGATCCAGCGCTCAAAGATGTCGCGCGGATTGACGTGGCTACCTTTAACCATGTGGTTTTATTGGTTGGACAAGCGCAAAATGAGGACATCAAAAACCGTGTTTATCAAGACATTAGTAAGATACCGCAGGTAAGAAGAATATTTAATCAGATTGAAATCGTTGATGTGATTTCTTTTTGGGATAGAAGTGTGGATGCTTGGATTACCTCAGAGGTTAAAAGCTTGATGTTAGCGACTAGAAGTTTAAATTCTACACAAATTAAAGTGGTTACTGAAAACAGAGTCGTCTACTTAATGGGAATTGTTACCCCGCGGCAGGAAAAATTGGCCACTGAAGCTGCACAAAAAGCCAAAGGCGTCCATAAAGTAGTTCAGGCATTTGAATATGAAAATTAGCCCCCGGATAATAAACTATGGGACATAGTGCATCACTAATTCAAGCACTCGTAGTTGCTATTTTGCCATTGATCTTTGCCATCACGGTGCACGAGGCAGCCCATGGTTGGGTGGCTAGCAAATTAGGTGATAAGACTGCTTTGGTGTTAGGACGTGTGACTTTAAATCCGATCAAACATATCGATTTGATTGGCACGATCATTCTGCCCATTATTTTATTAATGTTAGGCGGTTTTATTTTTGGCTGGGCTAAACCCGTACCCATTGGCTGGCAGAATTTGAAAAATCCACGTAGAGATATGGCTCTGGTTGCATTGGCTGGTCCGTTTGCCAATTTGTTAATGGCTTTGATTTGGGCAGGCATCGCAAAATTATCAGTAATTTATTTATCTGGACAAGCTCAGCCTTGGTTAAGTGTAACAGGGCAATTCTTAGAAGCGGCTGCTAACTTTGGAATAATCATCAATTGCTTATTGATGATTTTAAATTTACTGCCCATTCCACCTTTGGATGGTAGCCGGGTTATCTCCAGTATTTTGCCCGTGCGAGCCGCCTATCAATATGAGAAATTGGAAGCTTTCGGCATCTGGATTTTATTGGGTTTACTTTTATTGGGCGCGCTGAAGTATATATTATGGCCGCCAGTGGTGCTTTTAATTAAGTTTATTGGCAATTTATTTGGAATTAATACATGACACCAACCAAAAGACAACTGGCCAATGCCATTCGTGTGCTGGCGATGGACGCAGTGCAAAAAGCTAATTCTGGACACCCGGGTATGCCGATGGGAATGGCAGATATCGCCGAGGTTTTATGGCAAGATTTTTACCGCCATAATCCCAATAATCCGCATTGGCCCAATCGAGATCGTTTTATTCTTTCCAATGGCCATGGGGCCATGTTGCAATATGCTTTGCTGCATTTAACCGGTTATGCATTATCCATTGAAGACTTAAAACAATTTCGACAACTCCATTCAAAAACGCCCGGCCATCCAGAACGACATGACACGCCAGGAGTTGAAACAACCACCGGTCCTTTGGGACAAGGTCTTGCCAATGGCGTCGGGATGGCAATCGTTGAACAATGGTTGGCGACTTACTTTAATCGTAAAAATTATTCCGTGGTGGATCATTTTACTTACGTTTTTGCCGGGGATGGTTGTTTAATGGAAGGCATTTCTCATGAGGCCTGTTCTTTAGCGGGCACCCTAGGCCTTGGCAAATTAATTGTTTTTTGGGATAACAATGGTATTTCGATTGATGGAGAGGTTCGCGGCTGGTTTACCGAGAACACTCCTCAGCGGTTTCGCGCTTATGGTTGGCAGGTAATTGAAGAAGTGGATGGTCATGACAGTCAGTCCATCGCTCAAGCTATCCTGCAATCTCGAGCTGAACCTAAACAACCCACCTTAATTTGTTGTCGAACAAAAATTGGTTTTGGATCCCCTAATTTGGCAGGTTCTGAAAAAGCCCATGGCTCTCCACTCGGAGAAAGAGAAGTGACATTGGTTCGTGAACAGTTAGGCTGGACGGAGCCACCGTTTAACATCCCGGCTGACATTGCTAGGTCTTGGAACCAACAACAAAAGGGGCAGCAATTTGAGGACAAATGGAACGAACTGTTTCAATCTTATCAAAAAGATTATCCCGAATTAGCTGCAGAGTTTTTACGTCGGGAACAAAATGATTTGCCCGCTAATTTTTATGCGATGGCTCATGAGTTTATCAAGAACTTGCAACAAAATGGCCAAGCGGTGGCCACCCGAAAAGCTTCGCAAAACTGCTTAAACGCTTTCGCTCCGTTGTTGCCAGAATTGTTGGGAGGCTCCGCAGATTTAACCGAATCCAATTGCACCCATTGGCAAAAATCACAGTCCATTTCTAGTCAAAACTTTACCGGTAATTACATCAATTACGGCGTGCGTGAATTTGGTATGTCCGCCATTATGAACGGGATGGCTGTGCATGGTGGGGTTATCCCATACGGCGGAACTTTTTTAGTATTTTCAGATTATTCGCGCAATGCAGTTCGTTTAAGCGCGTTAATGCGTCAAAAAGTGATTTTTATTTTCAGTCATGACTCCATTGGTTTGGGGGAAGATGGCCCTACCCACCAGCCGATTGAGCATGCCGCTATGTTAAGAATGACTCCTGGATTACGGGTTTGGCGTCCGGCGGATGATGTTGAAACCGCGGTTGCATGGCAGCAAGCTTTGCTTCACGCGGGGCCCAGTTGTTTATTATTAACTCGGCAAAATGTGCCTCACCAACCGCGCACTGCAGAAAGTTTGGAATCAGTGCAACGTGGGGGTTATATTTTATTAAAGGAGCAAGAAGAGCTCCAAGCCATTATTATTGCAACCGGCTCAGAGATTGCGATTGCGATGACGGCGGCAAACCTGTTGCAACAACAGGGGATTGGAGTTCGTGTGGTATCCATGCCCTGCGCTGAAGTTTTTAAAGCCCAAGAAAAACATTATCGAGAAAAGGTTTTACCCAAACAGATTACTGCGCGAGTGGCAATTGAAGCTGGCGTAACGGATTATTGGTATCAATTTGTCGGCTTAGACGGTAAAGTTATTGGCATTGATCGCTTTGGTTTATCGGCGCCTGCCAAAGAAATCTATCAGGAATTAGGATTAACTGCTGAAAATGTAATAGCAGCAATATATTCGATAATTCCTATATTAAAAACGGTTTAAATAATAATAGGAGAACACATGACAATCAAAATAGCTATTAATGGTTTCGGTCGAATTGGACGTAATATTCTTCGTGCTTTATATGAAGAGAATGAGCGCAATGATTTTACCGTGGTTGCCGTAAATGATCTCGGCGATGTAGCGACCAATGCACATCTTTTGAAGTATGACAGTATTCACGGCCAATTTCGGGGGCAGGTTTCTACCGAAGGAAAAGATTTGGTGGTGAACGGCGATAAGATTCGCTGCTGCGCTGAGAAAGATCCTGCTAATTTGCCTTGGCGTGAATTGGGCGTTGATGTGGTGATGGAATGCACTGGTCTTTTTACCGAACGAGATAAAGCCAGCTTGCATTTGAAGGCCGGCGCTAAAAAAGTGCTGATTTCCGCTCCTGCCGGCAAAGATGTTGACGCGACGGTGGTTTACGGTGTAAATCACACCATCTTGAAGCCTGAGCATACCATCGTTTCCAATGCTTCTTGCACCACCAATTGTATTGCGCCTTTAGTGAAGCCGTTACATGAAGCCTTAAAGATCAAACACGGCTTGATGGTTACCATTCATGCGTATACCAATGATCAACGCTTAACCGATAGCCCACATAAGGACCTGCATCGCGCGCGTGCTGCCGCGTTGTCATTAATCCCCAGTAAAACGGGTGCAGCTTCGGCAGTTGGATTAGTTTTACCTGAATTGGCTGGAAAGTTGGATGGTTATGCCATTCGTGTTCCTGTTCCTAATGTATCCCTTGTAGATTTAACCTTTGAAACGGACACTAAGACCTCAGTTGAAGCCGTTAATCGAATTGTTAAAGAAGCTTCGGAAAGCGCAGCGCTAAAAGGCATCTTAAATTATAATACCGAAGCTTTGGTGTCTATCGATTTTAACCATTGTCCAGCCTCTTCAACCTTTGATGCGACTCAAACTCGAGTAATTGATGGTGGAATGGTGAAAGTGGTTGCTTGGTATGACAACGAATGGGGCTTTTCAAATCGAATGCTAGATGTTGCTCGGATTCTAGGCAAATAAATGCATAATTATGTATATTTAAGTGAAATATCGCATAAGTTTCAAGTAAAAAAATTTTTAATTTCTTAAAAAAGCTTGATTAATGCGATTCTCTTGTGCAAACTAACCTGAAGGCGTTAAAAGCTTTTTGCTTAATCCTTAAAACTAATACCAAGCACCTAGCTTCTTAACGCCTTTTTTAAACTTTTTCAAACAGAGCTTTGAGCGGCGTACAATCCATAATAGTTTCGGCAGCTTGTCGAAATATATCCAAAATTTCTTTTGTGCTCAGATTGCTGTCTTTACGAGATTCAACAATTATTTTGGTAAGTTTGCAGGCCACCTTCATATGTTCAACTGAAGCTTCAGCCACCTGACCAAAAGTACTTAACATATCTTCTTCGCCCGTTAAGTCATCCCCTGCTAATAACGAATCATAAATATCTTCTTCAGGGGGTAACATAGATTTTTTTTTCGACATAACGCACATTCCTTAATGTTTGATTTAAAAACACAGATATATTAAGGATTAGCAACCTTTATCGCAAGCATAATTTGGGATATTAAGAGTTCCTCGCGGAATGAAACTTCTCTTTACGCGATGTGCGATCGTAAGGGGAGCTGCTGGAAATTTATTGGAGGCAGGTGTATGATGGCTTACCATGAGTATTATGAATGTATTAAACATGAAAGACGTTGACTTGGCCAATCGCCGAGTTATTATTCGGGAAGACTTGAACGTTCCCATGCAGGATGGGCAAATTACCGACTTAACACGAATTGAAAAATCTCTCCCCACTATCCAATATGCAATCAAGTCTAAGGCGAAAATTATTATTCTATCGCATTTGGGAAGACCCAAAGAAGGCCAATTCGATCCGCAATATTCACTGGCTCCAGTTGCAAAAGCCTTGTCTACAGCGTTGGGACAAGATGTCCAATTGTCAAATAATTGGTTAGATGGCATTGAGATTAAACCGGGCCAAGTTATTTTAGCTGAAAATGTCCGCTTTCTTCCCGGAGAAGAAAAAAATGATCCCTCGCTTGCTAAAAAAATGGCCAATCAGGGCGACATTTTTGTTATGGACGCCTTTGCTACAGCGCATCGCGCACAAGCTTCAACCGTTGGCATTAGCGAATATGCTAAGGTAGCCTGTGCAGGTTTCTTACTATTAGAAGAATTAGAAGCGTTATCTAAAACTCTTGAAAATCCAGCCAGACCCTTAGTTGCAATTGTTGGCGGCTCTAAGGTCTCAACCAAACTTCACTTATTAGAAAACTTATTAACTAAAGTAAATCGTTTGATTGTTGGCGGTGGCATAGCCAATACTTTCTTAGCGGCCACCGGCATGCCGGTCGGAAAATCTTTATATGAACCTGAGTGGCTTGAGAAAGCGCTTATTCTTTTAGAAAAGGCTGTGCAACTTGGTGTTGATATCCCTTTGCCACAGGATGTGGTGGTGGGCCAATCATTTGATAAAAATACGCCGGCGATAATCAAACCGGTTGCGGAAGTCCAACCCAACGAAATGATTTTAGACATCGGGCCCCAAACTGCCAAAAATTATACAAGATTTATGGCAGACGCTAAAACAATTGTCTGGAATGGCCCAGTGGGTGTTTTTGAATTTCCAGCTTTTAGCCAAGGAACAAAAACTTTGGCGAAAGCGGTTACTGAAAGTTCAGCCTATTCAATTGCAGGAGGAGGAGATACGCTAGCTGCTTTAGCCCAGTTTGGATTAAGCGATAAAATTTCATACATTAGTACCGGTGGCGGCGCCTTTTTAGAATTTTTGGAAGGGGTGGATTTGCCAGCGGTTCGAATTTTAATTAAAAGAGCGCAATCTTCATGATAAAAACAGATCATCTTGTTCGACGAACTAAAATTATTGCAACGTTAGGTCCAGCTACAGATACCCCAGGCACATTAGCCAGTATGATTACTGCAGGGGTGAATGTGGTTCGTCTCAATTTCTCTCACGGTTCACCTGAGGATCACCAAAAACGTATCGAAAATGTCAGAAAAATTGCTGCTGAACAAAACAAAGTGATAGGCATACTGGCCGATTTGCAAGGGCCGAAAATTCGTGTGGCTAATTTTAGAGAAAAAAAAGTTATTTTAAAGGCAGGTGATACGTTCATCTTGGATGCTTCTTTGGATGATGATGCCGGAACCGTTGAACAAGTGGGTATCGACTATAAAAATTTACCCAATGATGTCGTTCCAAAAGATATTTTATTGTTGGACGATGGGCGCTTGCGTTTACAAGTTGAATCGGTAAAGCCTCCTCGTATTATTTGTAGAGTCCTGGTGGGGGGAGTGTTGTCTAACCACAAGGGAATTAATCGTTTGGGTGGCGGTTTAACTGCAGACGCTATTACCGAAAAAGATAAACAGGATTTACAATTTGCTTTGAGTTTTGATGTGGATTATATCGCAATTTCTTTTCCTAGGAACGCGGAAGATATCAATAACGCACGTCGCTTGATAGAACAATACAGCGTTAATTCTAAAGGCAACGCCACTGGAATTATTGCAAAAATTGAGCGTACCGAAGCAGTCACGGCTATCGATGAAATTATTATTGCCAGCGATGGCGTGATGGTCGCCAGAGGTGATCTGGCGGTTGAAATTGGGGATGCAGAAGTCCCCATCGTGCAAAAAGATATAATCCGTCGAGCGCGACATCTGAATAAACCGGTGATCATCGCGACACAAATGATGGAAAGCATGGTAAGTTCTTCCGTTCCCACCCGGGCGGAAGTATCTGATGTGGCCAATGCAGTTTTGGATCAAGCAGACGCCGTCATGCTATCTGCTGAAACAGCCAGCGGTCAATATCCAATTGAGGTGGTTGAGTCCATGGCTCGAGTCTGTCGAACGGTGGAAAAACACCCTACTTTACACGTTTCCAGACATCGTCTTGAGGCCCGCTTCGAGCGGGTTGATGAAGCCGTCGCCATGTCGACGATGTATGCTGCCAATCATTTAGACATTACTGCTATTTTGGCGCTGACCGAGTCGGGGAAAACTCCTTTGTGGATGTCTCGTATCCGTACCGCCATCCCAATTTATGGATTAAGCCGTTACCCTAAAACGCTCGGCAAAATGTCACTTTATCGGGGTGTATTTCCAATCAGCTTTGATGTGACAAAATTTAATTATGAAATGCTTGACCGTGAAGCGACCCGTGTCGTCAATCAATTAAATCTGGTACATGAAGATGATCTCGTGGTTCTAACCAAGGGCGATCACATTGGGATTACTGGAAGCTCAAATGTGATGAAAATCTTAAAAGTTGGGGATGTATTGTAAGGTAGTTCATGAACCATTGGACAACGATCCTTTATGCTATTACCGCTGCTTTGCTAATATGGTATTTGGTGCGAACCGTTCGCCATAACCCTCAAGCGTTTAGCAAAGAAAATTTTGGCAAAAGTATTTATACCATGGGACTGCTGACTTTATTACTTTTGATCGTTATTTTTTTGGGAATTTTATTTATACGTTCCAATTCATAAAGAGGAGATAATAATGGCTTTAATTACTTTACGACAACTTCTTGACCATGCTGCAGAAAACGATTACGGAGTGCCTGCTTTTAATGTCAATAACATGGAACAATTGAGAGCGGTAATGGAGGCAGCACAAGAAGTTAACAGCCCTGTGATTGTGCAAGCTTCTGCGGGGGCACGTGAGTATGCAGGGCCGACATTCATTTATCATCTGGTGCAAGCTGCCTTACAAGAATGGCCTGATTTACCTATTTGTTTACATCAAGACCATGGCGCATCTCCTGGAGTCTGTATTCGTTCTATTCAGCTGGGCTTCACTTCGGTAATGATGGATGGTTCTTTAAAAGAAGATATGAAAACTCCTAGTGATTTTGCTTACAATACCGCTACCACTAAAAAAGTTACCGAAGTCGCACACGCTTGCGGGGTTTCCGTAGAAGGAGAGTTAGGCGTATTAGGTTCTTTGGAAACTAAAATGGCGGGCGAAGAAGATGGTTCCGGCGCCGAAGGCGAATTGCATGACAACCAGATGTTGACCGATCCAGATCAAGCAGCAGAATTTGTTAAAGCAACGGGTGTCGATGCTTTAGCCATTGCGATTGGAACCAGTCATGGCGCCTATAAATTTTCACGGCCCCCCACTGGTGATATTTTGGTAATCGACCGAATCAAAGAAATACATAAACGAATTCCCAATACCCACTTGGTGATGCATGGCTCTTCTTCAGTTCCCCAAGATTGGTTGGCGATCATTAATCAATATGGCGGCAAAATCAAAGAAACTTATGGGGTTCCAGTTGAAGAAATTTGTAAGGGTATCAAATCCGGTGTGCGTAAAGTAAATATTGATACCGATTTAAGATTGGCTGCAACCGGCGCTATCCGCCAGTTTTTTGCTAAAAACCCTGAAGCATTTGATCCACGCAAATATTTGGGTGAATCCCGTAAGGCGATGAAGAAAATTTGTAAAGAACGTTATGAGGCATTTGGTACGGCCGGACAGGCTTCTCGCATCAAAGTGCTTACGGCAGATCAAATGTCTCAGCGTTATAAGAATGGCGATATTTAAATGGCTAAAGAACGCTTGGTAAAATTTGATTATCATCATACACAATTTTTAAAAAGCGTTGCTGAGCTGCATCAATTGCCGGTTGATAAAGGGTGGGAAATTGCGGTAATTGGACGTTCGAACGCCGGGAAATCAAGCGCGATTAATGCGATTACCGGCATTCGCGGTTTGGCCCGCACCAGCAGTGTTCCTGGGCATACTCAACATATAAATATTTTCCCCGTCACCCATGATCACCGATTAATGGACTTGCCAGGATATGGCTATGCGAAGGTACCACGAATTGTCAAAGAACGTTGGCAAAAAACCACCAACGAATATTTGGAAAGCAGAGATTGTTTGCGTGGCTTGCTGCTGGTAATGGACATTCGTCATCCTTTGAAAGAGATGGATTCGCAATTGATTACCTGGTCTGTTCATTGCAGTGTCCCTGTCCATATTTTATTAACCAAAGCCGATAAACTTTCTTCAGCAGAATCGCGCAAAGTGTTAAAGACAGTTATGGAAGCCTTAGAGCCATTCGGCAATACAGTTACTGCACAAGTTTTCTCTGCCATGGCTCCTACTGGAGTAGATGAAGCCAGAGTCCGCCTAGACCACTGGTTTTCGGTATAGAACGCACTTTGTAGCAAGGAACGCTCACTGGGCTCAAAACTGAGCGTTCTCATACTGTCAGGTATAATACTTGCTTATTGCTGCGTTTCTGCTTGCGCGGGTGTAATAGACATACTTTCGCGGTTCCGGTTTTGATAAGCCGGCAATCCCCACGTTTTTTGTACAGCTAAATATTGTTCCTTAGGTAATTGAACCAAAAGAGGGTTAGCTTTTGGATCTAGCCAGTTCAATAACCAACTGACATTAGATTTTTCCATTGCGGTGCATCCCTCAGTCCCATCAGTGCTTGAAGGCCCCATAATATGCATAAAGATGCACGAACCACCCTTAGGCATATTGCCTTTTATGTTGTAATTAACCACAAGGCCTTTTATGTAAGAGGGATTTGCTTCAATCATTACCTCGCCGCTGTTCCAATCTTTTGCCGGTACTTTAGATGTGTCAATGACTTTTCCGTAATATTTAGAATTGTTATCATCAACGCAAAATGTGTTTTTTGTAATCGGGATATAAGATAATTTGAGTTGCTGGTCAGCAGTGGGGGAGAAACCAAAAGCTGATCCGATGGTAAAGACTCCGGCTGGTGCTTTTGTATCGCCTTCTTGTTTGATGGGTCCACTAACTGAATAGGTTTTGTAATTTGCCCCCCATCCTAATCCTTTTTTACCCACGACCACGGGCCAACCGTTACCGACGGGTTGCCATGCATTGTTTGGTCCTGATCTTTCATAAGGTTGCAGGTACCCTTGGTAGGTGTCCCATGAATCGGTGGTCACTACCAGAATTTGTTTACTTTGATTCAATAATGATGGTTTAGGTGGCATAGATGTTGCAGCATTCCCCGCAGTAATTATTCCCAGCATGGAAATCATTATAACAAAGCGGTTAATTTTTTTCATATAATAAACTCCTTTTCATAGTTGATCTTACCGTCGCCAATAACCAGGCGTAAACAAAACCAAAACGGTAAAAATCTCTAGCCGTCCAGCTAACATGGCGAAAGTTAGAATCCATTTACTGAGATTGTTAATGGATTCAAAATTAATTGAAGTTCTGCCCAACCCAATGCCGTTGTTGGCAATACTGCCTACCAAGGCGCCAAAAGCTGTTCGGGGGTCAAGACCACAACCCAATAATGCCAATAATAACACGATAAATAACAAAGCAAAAACAGTGACAAAGGCCCATATCGATTGTATGGTTTTGTCTCCTAAAGGTTGTTCACCAAGATGAACAGGAAAAATGCCATCGGGATGAATCAGACGTTTCATTTCCCGATTGGTTTGTTGTTGTAGTAATAAAAAACGCAGCACTTTGATGCCGCCGCTGGTTGATCCCCCGCAGCCACCAATTAAAGCTAAAAACATGAGAAAATAGGGTAAAAAAGTCGGCCATTGGTTGAGGTCTGTCGTTGTAAAACCGGTAGTGCTTGCCACCGAAGTTACCATAAACAAACTTTGAGTAAAAGTTTCAGCAATTTTGTGATGATAGGTTCCATACAGAAGAAGAACAATAAAAGAAATGAGAATAGCGGTTGCCAATATTTTTAAATAAAACATAAATTCGGGGTCGCGGATGTAAATTAAAAAACTTCTTTTTTTAAAAAATTGATAATGTAACCCAAAGTTGATGGCGCCTAAGAACATAAAAAATACCCCAATAACTTCGATGAGGTGGCTATGATAATAGGCAAAATTTTCGTCATGAACCGCAAAGCCGCCAGTAGAAACTGCACTAAAACTTTCACCGATCGATTCAAATATCGGCATTCCTGCTAACCAAAATGCTAAAGCACAAACGGCCACTAAACTCATATAAATGTACCATAAAGATTTTGCCGTTTGATTCAATCTTGGCCGAATTTTACTGGTTTTTATCGGTCCAGCAGTCTCAGCTAAGTAAAGGTGCATGCCGCCAATATTTAATAAAGGCAAAATTGCCAAGGCCAACACAATAATTCCAACTCCTCCTAACAAAGTTAGTTGCTGCCGATAATACAAGATATCATGGGGCATTAAATCCAAATGAGTTAACACAGTTCCACCCGTTGTCGTCAGTCCTGAGACTGATTCAAATAATGCATCGGTAAAATTTAAATGCGGATAAAAATTTAAATAAAAAGGCAGCGCGCCAAAGAAGGAAAGTACAACCCAAAATAAAAATACCACTAAAAATCCATCGCGCACTTTTAATTCGCGTTGCTGCCGATGGGTAGGCAGCCACAACAGTAGACCTGTTCCCAAGGTGAGAAAAAAACTGATTACAAACGGTCGGACCATTCCATCGTGATAAATAAAATAAATAATTAATGGCGTCAGCATGCTGACGCTAAAAATCATGAGCAAAAGACCCAAAACTCTAAAAATAGGGAAAAACCGCTTCACAAATTTACAAAATCCTCTAGTTGTACAATTTTTTTCTTGTCAGCAACAAAAAATATAAGATGATCATTTTCTTCAATCACTGTATTTTGACCAATAAAAATTTTTCCAGAACGTGCAACCGCTCCGATTTCTATGCCTTTAGGAAAAACGATTTGATTGATTTCTTTGCCAATCAGTTTTGACTGCTGTTTTCCGCCGTGCACAATGAGTTCTAGTGCCTCTGCATTGCCTTGGCGGAATGTATACATATTTGCAATATCGCCGCGACGTATATAACTTAACACTTGGCCCACTGTACTTTGTTGCGGTGAAATAGCCACATTGATGTTAATGGTTTTATCCGTAATTAATTCAATATATTCTGAACGATTTACCAGGGCGAAAGTTTGCTTTGCACCCAGTCGTTTGGCTTGTAAACAAGCGATAATATTATCTTCATCATCATTGGTTAATGCACAGAATATATCGACTTCTTCAATATCTTCATTTCGCAATAAACTTTGATCGCAGCAATTGCCACATAAAACTACAGTATTTTTCAGATGATCGGCTAGCCATTCACAACGTGAACGATTGTTTTCAATAATTTTTACATCGTATCGACCCTCTAAACTGGCAGCCAGCTGACTGCCGATTTGACCGCCACCTGCAATCATTATCTTTTTATAGGTGGGTACAGAAATTTTCCGTAATGCTTTGATCATCGTGAAACTATGTTGATTTTCTATCACAAAATAAATATCGTCATTGGTCTCCAATTGCAGTGAATCATTCATTTCCAGATGCTGGTCATCGCGAAAGATACTGACAATTTTGATAGGTATATTTAAAATATTGGCTATTTCACCAACTTTTTTTCCTTCTAACTCCGAACCATAAAAAAGCCTAGCAATAATCAATCTAATTTTATTATTAAAAAAATCACAAACTTGTAAACTACCTGGAGTTTCAATCAGGTTCAGAATAGATCGGGTAACTTGTTGCTGTGGATTGATAAGAAAATCTATCGGTAGATTATCTCCATTAAATAAACGAGATTTGTAGTTTAAATAATCTGGCTCGGCAATTCGAGCAATTTTAATCGGAGTATGGAAAAGGCTATGAGCAATTTGGCAAGCAACCCAATTTACTTCGTTGTTGTTAGTGACGGCAATGAGCATATTGGCGGTGTCAGCACCGGCTTCTGCCAGCACTGAAGGATGGCTCCCATAGCCGCAGAGAGTACGAATATCAATTTGTGATTGGATATTATCAAGTAGCTCTACGTTCAAATCGACCAGGGTGATGCTATGATTTTCGGCAGCCAAGTGCGAGGCAAGCGAATTACCAATTTTTCCTGCCCCGAGAATAATAATATGCATCCAAGCAACTCCATTTCAAAGTTCAATGCCAATCCCAAAAACGAGCAGCTCTTATTCCACTCCTGTTAACTTACCTCACAGGTCATCCTGCGCCTTTTTTTTCTCGTCATCCCGCAGATCCAGTATAAATATTAAATATTAACAGTCAACTACCCCAAAATTTACAGATCGTAGGTGATGGGCGTTGCGGCCCAATGGGACTTCTGCTAAGGTAGACATTGAGTTGAAGTCTCTGCCCTCACCTGTTCCAGGCACAAAGGCAGAGACTTCTTCGAAGCGTCCCGGCGCAGTGATGGTACACCGCGACAGGACTGACCAAACCAACTAAATTGGAGTTGATATGGCTAAAAGTATTGTATCTGAAAATTTATCTTTCGTCCTACCTTCGCATCGAGGTTTAACGCCTCTGGAAATTGTTCAAGATTGTCTGGAAAAAGTGCAATTGCTGTCCGCAATGGGCATCAGCGGCGCGGACGATATGGAACGGGTGCAATGCCCTCAACTGCTGTCCATGCTTGATGATTGGGTTGCCATCGCGCAATATCAACTCACACGGGTACTGAGTGCTCGCGCGGAACAGCAAACATAAAAAAATAATCCTGGGCGAACTGACCATGATTATTTTTCGTGATTTAGTTTCGCTCAGGATTTTTTTATTTTCCTTCCATAAAAATTTTCTCTAACTTAAGCATGTCCCGAAAATGTCTCAAAAATGTCCCGAGAATGTCCCAAATCATCCCGGAATTATCCATACCAATTCTCTTGTTTGCCTCTTAAATTTAATTGGTTTAAGTGACTTTTGTTCTGATCCAGTAAAAACAAATACTTGTGGTTTGGATCTGTCTATGTAGGTAGTTCATTAATTTGCCGTAGGCCTTATTTTTTCTTATTTTAAGACTTTTGGTAAGAAAATGGTCAATGAGTCAAAACCCAATCAAGAAATAATAAGGTTATAATATATTGTTTTTAAATAAATTTTTAAATTTAACTCCATCAAAATGACTTAAAAATCAAAACTCAATCAAGAAATATTTGTTATGCCCATACAGGTATATAACCTGCCCTTGGATGTTCAGGATCAGCAGGTCGTATAAGATTGGCGCTTATAGCAGCATTGATGACTTTGCTTGCTTGCGCAGCGTTGTTACTTTCGATCCCAAAGCGCTCACACAGCGTTGCATTTTTCATACGCTCGCCACTTAAATATTTAATGACAGCATGCTGGTAACAAGCACGTATACGCTCATCTATGGACATATTAGCAAAAGAGCGTGGTGCGTATAGAGTAACTTGTATAGCTGCTTCTTCAGTTTGAAACTTGGGAGGTGGTAATTGATATAGTTCAACACTGATGATGACCTTATCTAGTCCGCTTCCTTGTTCTTCGCATAAATACATGCGTCGCATAAGGGCTGCAAGTGTTTCATTACGAGAACGAGGTGGGTAATCAATCATTCTTTCAGTTTTAATTAGTGACTCTCCAGGATTAGTGATTTCCATACGATCAGAAAACAGCTCCACCTGTGGTCCAGCACCACTAATTGTCATATCTTGATGAATGAGTGTATTTGCAATTAACTCTCGAATCGCTATTTCAGGGTATAGCAGATGTGGTTTGCGAAAAGCTTTGCCAATATGTTCATTTTGAGGTAACAGGTTATTAATATAAGAGACGAGGCCTTCATTCAAAACCAGAGGCATAGCCTTTGGCCATCTTGACGATGAGTCACAGTCGTTGCTCGATTATTTCCTTCATATGCTATAAATCGAACTGCTTTACGAGCAATTGCTGGTTCAAAACACCCTAAATCATTGGCAAATAAAATAGCACCTAAATTTGTAATATTCCAATGACCACCAACATCTTTTATAATTAAATTGTCTGCAGATAATCGTTCTAAAATTCCTTTTCGATTGTCAGGTAAATTTTGACGAGTCAATCTGAAGTAAGTGGGATAATCTAATAATTTCAAAACTTCATCATCATTAATAAATGATTTAGCTATATCTCTTTCCCAAGTATAAGGACGCATATTATTAATTAATTTTTGAAACTGTGCGGGATGATCAGTTAGTTTTGGGGTTGCACTACCAATGCGAATATATGCGATAGCATCAAATGCGACTGGAGCTATCGTTGCTGCGGGTATTTCTAATAGCACAACTCGGCCAGATGGATGATTTATTACTTTAAAAGAAAGAGCTATGCTTGGGGTTAGCCGTTGGGTTAACCAAAATTGAAATACAGAATTTCCGACTAATTCTGTATCTGGGTCGAATTCTGTTCCCACAATATGATTGTGATTATTCTCAATACCCCATAAAATATGGGCATATTCTTTTTGTGCTATTCTTGCTGCATTTGATAAAGCTGAGCACAACTTTCCTATGAGTTTAGGATCGAAATTATTTTTTTTAAATTCCAAAATGCTATGCTCAGCTGGCTGAGAAAGTAATTCATTTACCAAAGCAATGTTACGTTCTCTCATAAAATTATTACCTTATTAAAACTCTACTCTTTCAAAAAACTATCACTTTTAGTTGCTGGATTGGAGCGTGGCTATAGGATCCAACTGAGAAGCGCGGTAGGAGGGGTAGAAACCTGAAAAAACGCCTACTCCGGCAGAGACCAAAAAGCCTAAAGCAATCGGGAAGAAATGAAAAGTGTATTCCCATCCCGAAAAAAGCGCCAACATCAGCGTAATTAATGTGCCGATGATTACGCCGACCAGACCTCCAAAAGCAGTTAGCATGACCGATTCAATTAAAAACATTTCTAAAATATCCTTCCGCCTGGCTCCAAGGGCCATGCGAATACCGATTTCGCGTCTCCGTTCAATTACCGAAACCAGCATTATATTCATAACGCCGATACCTCCAACCAATAATGATATTCCCCCGATAGCACTTAATAATAAAGTGAACGTGCTTCTTTGTTTGCCGATAACATCGATAATTTGTTGTGGGTCTCGGAACCGAACTTGTTTTCCCGGGACCAATATGGGAATAGTTTGTTCCAGTTGGTCTTTGACCGTGTTGAGCGAGCTTTTCGGAGAAGTTTGAATTAAGATGTTTTGAATTTCTGTTTGTTTATTAACTAATAAAGACAATTGTAATGGAATAATAATGCCTTGGTTTAAATCAGCAAATAAAAATAAATTAGGTTCCCAGGGTTCCATCACCCCGATAATGGTAAATAAAGAATTACCTACTTTAATTTGTTGGTTGATGGGATCAATACCCAATGCACTGATTTTTACCCCAATATCATTACCCACCACGCAGAAAAAACTATTTTGATCGAGAAAAGAAACAAAACGTCCTGACTTTAACTTAATTTTTACAATATCGGCCAAATTTTGAGTGGCGCCTAACACCTGTCCATTAAAATTTAATTCTTTAAAGCGTAGGGTTTCGTACGACAACGTATAAGGGACAATTTTTTCTATAGCCGGTATCTTTTGTTGAAGTAATTGTGTATCTGATATTTTAAAAGATTGCTGTTGTCCATTCGAAGAGGGCCCATTATTGGCGAGCATAACCGCTAATAAATTAGTGCCCAGTTTTTTGAATTCAGCAAGGGCGTGTTCGGTGGCTAATTGGCTGGAAGAAATCAGCGCCACCACCGAACCGGTACCCACGAGAATACCTAAGACTGCCAGAAGTGATCTTATTTTTGCAGAAAACAAGTTCATTAAAGCTTCATGAAAATGAGCTAGAAAACCCATAACTTCTCCTCAGTCTTTAATTAATCCATCATAGATTTTTATTACCCGGTTCGATTTTTTGGCGACTTCGGGATCGTGGGTAATAATAATGATGGTTGAACCTTCTGTCTGATTCAATTCATTAAGTAATTCTAATACATCGTGACTATTCTTAGCGTCCAATGCACCTGTCGGCTCATCAGCTAAGACAATTCGCGGATCTCCGACTAAAGCCCGTGCGATGGCTACCCGCTGCTGTTGCCCTCCTGATAATTCAAAAGGTCGATGCGTTATATATTTTGACATGCCGACTCGCGCGAGGATAGCGCGCGCACGATTTTTATCGCGGTGCTCTCCAGTAGGGTGATGACGTCGATAAGCCAGTGGTAACATAACATTTTGCAATGCGGTTAAGCGGGGTAATAAAAAGAAAGATTGAAAGATAAAGCCAATTTTTTCGTTACGTAAATCAGCTAACTGATCCATAGTAAAGGTTGAAGTATCGGTACCTTCTAAAAGATATTTTCCCGTGCTGGGGCGGTCAAGTAAGCCCAAGATATTCATCGTGGTGGTTTTTCCTGAACCGGAAGATCCAATGATAGTAGCTAATTCTCCACTCGCTATCGACAGGTTGATTCCCTTCAGTGCCACGTAAATTTCTTTACCCATGTGATAACTTTTAGTTACGTTTTGTAACTCAATGATTGGCGACAACCCGATCTCCTGGCGAAACTCCCTGGATAATAGCCACGTCGGTTAAGGTTGTTTGCCCAGTGACGACTTGGACATCATGCGGCTTACCATTTTTATCGATAACAGTTACCATTTTTTGGCCGTTCTGGGTAAAAACAGCACCGATAGGCAACATGATAACGGGTGGTTGCGGAACGTCGAGTTCAATTTGCGCACTCATCCCAACATGAATAATTTTCTGTTGTTCCGGCGTAATCGTTGGAATTTTGATTCCCACAGCAAATGTACTTAAACCGCCTTCATTCTCCACAGGATTAGCCTGCGAGGCAACCCTGGTCACTTCTCCTTTCAAGGTAATGGCAGGAAAAGCATCTCCAGTTACTAAGGCAATCTGTTGAGGTTTAATTGAATTTACATTAATTTCGTTGACATTGACGTTAAGGGTCAAGCCGCTTAAATCTCCAATTGAGAGTATTCTTTGGCCAGCTTTTAGCTCATCGCCTACGGTAATACGGCCGCTGCTGGAAGTGTCTTTTTTTTCTTCTGGGGTGGGAAATAATGCCACTCCGTTTTCCGGTGAGGTTATTTCCGTTAAATTAAATTTTGCATTCAAAATTTGATTCACTTTATTAATATCTGACAAATTTAAAGATTCTATTTCTCTAACTGAAATATTGGCAGCAGGTAATAACTTCTCCAATGCGTATTTGGATTGAAAATAACTCAAGGTGTCACTATTTTGTCTGCTATGAGCGGTTAGATATTCTTCCTTTGAAATAACACCCGCTTTATATAAGGCTTCTGAGCCTTGAAAAGAAATCAATCCGGTTTCGTAAGCTTGTTTCTTTTCGAGATATTCACTGACCGCTTTACGATAATCCTCAGCAACTTTAGTTGCATCGATTTTAACCAGCGGTTGATTTTTTTGCACTTGTTGGCCATATGAAAACATAATGGCAGTGACACGGGCATCGGTTGGGCTTAATACCGCATAGGAATTCAAAGGTAAAAGTGTTCCGCTAAAATGTAATGGAACAATCAAAGTCTTGGGGTTTGCAATAACAATTTGAGTTTTTTTAGTACCCTGATTTTTTTTGCTGCTGCAGCCATAGATAGTTAACAGGAAGCTAAAAAAAATGATTGTGGCCAGTCTCCATAACATGTCTAATACCTCAATTGTATATCCCACCGGTCCAAGGTAATGCCAAGTAAATTTTCAAAAGCGGTGACATTATTCAAATAACTAATTTGGTTACTGACAAAATCAATTTCTTGTTGCAAAAGTTGTCCTTGAATAATATTAACATTCAACGCGGTAGTTTGCCCATATCGCTGCTTTATTTGCTCCGACGCTAAGTTTTGCCTTTGTAAGGCAAGGCCTTGTTCTGCAATAGTGAGTTGCAATCTTTGATTCTGTAGATTGGTAATATCGTTAACCACCTGACGAATAAGGGATCGTTTACTTTGCTCCAGCGCGTCTTCAGCTTGGATCAAGCCCACTTTAGCATTGATTAAGGCAGCTTTTCTATCGATATCGCGGATAGGGATAGACAGTGTGAGTGTAGCGCTAGGACCGGTGTTGGTAACTAAATTGCTATTGTCCAATAAGGGGATAGTTCCATTGGTGGATTCAAAAGTCGTTTGCAGATCTAGATCGAGTTGCCAGCGTAAATCATTTTTAGCGCTTTCAACTGCACGTCGAACGCTATTCATTTGCAAAGTTTGAATGACGTAGGGTGGGTTATTGTTAAGCGCTATCTCAATCGCCTTGTCTTTGCTAGGCGGTTTAAAATCTTTGAAATCGATATGGGTATCTATATTTAATTTGGATTGGGGTGATAAACCCAAGGTATCTAATAATGATTGGTAATCTTGCTCGGCTTGGCTTTGTTGCTGTAGCGCTTCTAGTTTGATGCCTGCCAAGGTGGTTTGTTCTTGTAGCAATTCGCTGCGGGCCATTTTTCCAGCCTTTATGCGCAAAAGATATTGTTTTTCCGTTTCTTGTTCACGCGCCAAGGTTTTTTTTTGAACACGAACATTGTTTAAATCGGCTACCAACTGCCGATAGTTAGTGATAACTTGCGTAACGATATCCGTGATGCTGGATTTAAAATTTTGACGCGCGACGATCTCATTATCTTGGGCATTCAGCCAAGGGATTCGATTGATGGCGCCAAAATTTCTGAGCAACGGTTGGTTAATTTCGAATTGTTCGCTTTGATGGCCGTTAAAATCAGCAACGTGATTAATGGCAAGTTGTGTTCCTATGGGCGTCAGCAGAGACACTCCTGGGCTAAAATTATAGCCTGGTTTTGAGTGCTTCATCACCGTGGCGCTGCCGGACAAATTAAAATGGGGTTCAAAAGCATAATTGGCTAATTCCAAAGAATATTTATCACTTATTCTTTGAAATCGGCTGCTGTGCACCACGGGATTGTTGCGTAAAGCCAGCGCAATGGCGTCATCTAAAGATAATAATTTAGGAAATCTAAGTGTAGTTTGAGGCGGGGGGATAAGTTTTAAATCAATTTCTTTGGCTGAAGTAACAACAGCATAGGCTTGAACGCTCTCAAATGGAATGAAAATTAGCCAGAGTAAAGCCATTGCCCCCAATGCCCATTGTGCAATGCGTATCAAATTATATGAAATTGAAGGTTGTTTCATGTATGCAACATTAAAGCAGGCTCATTACTTAGATGCAATGCGTGGTATTATCTTACTATGCGAATCGTTTCAGACCATCTTATTCCCTTAATCGATGAATTTTTTCAGGATGAAGTTTTAATAAAAAAACCAGGTCAAGCTATTAATCGAAAGGATTTGTTGGATGCAGATATTCTCTGGGTGAGAACATTAACACCCGTCATCCCAGAATTACTAGAAGGCACAAAAATCAGCTTTGTAGGATCGGCAACCGCAGGCATTGATCATATTCAAACGGATTGGCTAGATAAACAGGGCATCGGCTGGGCCTATGCTCCAGGTTCAAATGCGGTTGCGGTTGCAGAGTACGTCGATTGTTGTATTGCGGCATTGCAAAATCTTGGCATTTTAACGGGAAAGAGTCTGCGCGCCGGGGTAATTGGGGTTGGTTATGTGGGCAGCGAGGTGGCAAAACATTTGCTAAGGCAAGGTTATTCCGTGCTCTTAAATGATCCGCCGCGACAAATACGAGAAAGCGATTTCAAATCCACTGATTTAAAAAATTTTAAAGACCTGGACCTCGTTTGTATCCATACGTCGTTGACCACCACCGGAGAGTTTCCGAGCTATCACCTGTTGGATGATGACTTCTTCCTACAATTAAAACCAGGGACGGTAGTGATTAACGCAGCTCGTGGCGCTATTATCGACACCGAAGTTTTAATGCGTCAATCTCGTCTACATCTATGTCTGGATGTTTGGGAAAATGAGCCTAATATCTTTCTGCCGTTATTGGCAAAGGCGTTGATCGCAACCCCACATATTGCCGGCTATAGTATTGATGCGAAGCGTCGCGCCAGTTTAATGCTTTATCAAAAAACTCGAGAATATTTTGGCTGGAAGAAACCATTGCCGGTTTTTCCCAACGAAGATAAGGTTGAGTATCGATCCATTCTTGAATTATATGACCCGATTGCGCACACGGCGGCGATGCGAGAATTGTTAAAAGAACCAGCTGAAAATGTGGGAAAGGCTTTTTTAGTATTCAGGAATAGCTATCTCTGGCGTAAAAGTTTCAGTCAATAAATCGGCCATAGAAAAAGGCCGGAACCAATGGATCCAGCCTTTTTTGTAACTATAAGTTCATCGTTGAACTATTCAAATATAGCCTTGGTGCATTTACCATCAGGGTTAACAAAAACCTTTAATGATTTAACTTCTTTTGGGCTACCTTTGAAAAAAGTGCTGGCGTTGGTGGTTTCACATCTTTCGCCGGCAACTTTAACAGCTGGACTGTTAGAAGTTAAAAGCAATGGTTTGCCCTCAGGACTTTCTGAGTTAACAGTAATTTCTCTAGCTGCAAGTTTCTTACCTTTTACAGTACCCACTATTTCAACTCGAACTACTCTTTTTGTTCCAGTTGCTCGCATGGTGCTTCCGTCCATTGAAGAAGCTGATGGTTTACCGGATTGGTCCATTGGTGCTGTGTCACTACCGTATCCTTGGGCCAAGGTAAGGGAAGAAGCGGCCATCACAAGTGCTGCTATAGTGCTGATTAATAACTTTTTCATTTTTGCCTCCAATTAAGAATCGCTTGCATTGAACATTTTCTAAGCAAGCTGTACGTAAACTAATTATAGGCCACCCCCTCTGGTTATCAAGTTGATTTTTTTGTAGGAAAAATGCCATTAATATGAAGGGAAATTTTATTCCCAACCCACCAAGCAATTAACCTTGCGTGATTGTGGATCCTGGGTAATTGAAATGGTAATACCGGTCATTTGGATGTGTTGGTTACCCGTCAAAACCGGAAATTGACAATTGGTGCTGGATTGTCCAAGGCCGACACTTTGAAAAACCAGTGGATCAGAATATTTGAAATCCGCCGATAAATATTTAATCTCCGATGGCGCTAATGTCACGGGTGCATTTCTTCCAATGGTGACTATCGCTCGATTGGGAGAATCATTAATAGCGGTGATTCTTGTGTTGGCTGCAAAAGATGTGTTTATGTTAATAGCAAGTAAGATGCTGATAACCGGTAGTAATTTGAACAATTTCATTGTGGGCTTTTTCATTTTTTTGACCTCCATGTCTTTTATATTTATATATTTATCCTCAACACTAATGATTATAGTACAAATAGTCAGCAATTCTTGATGAATATTTAGCTATTTGACAGAATATAGTAACTTCTAGCATTAATTAAGAATTTTCGTAGAAAAATCCTTACCCGATGGGGGATCAAAGGGGGAGAAAGCGGAGCGCCTTCCCTTTGATTCCGAGCATCGGCTCTGCCGAGCGCAGGATATAAACCAGGAAGCAATTTTCGGCTTCGCCGAGAATTGCTGACAAATAGTATAAATTTTTTACGGGTGTTGGGCATAGGGCTGTGAAATTTGATTAGAAATTTGGAAGGTTGGACAACGGACAAAAATTGCTTTTTGATTGTCTGCGTAGGTGGGATATTGGGCATTATTAAAATTTTGGACGACCATCTGGCAGGCTTTCCAACAATTTTGATTGTTTAACGCGCAGCGTGCATTACAATAAATTTGTTGATTAAGCGCAGGGAGCAAAGTGCTTACTCCGGGCCGTATATTATACAATGCTACCGTATAATTAGGTGTAATCAATGCCGTTCCGCGTGTTCCACCCAGGCTGCTGTCAGGCTGGTCTTTATCCACTTCAAGATATAAAGCTCCTGAACTGGAAAAATCATAACAGGTAGAAGGGTCGGGGAGATAGTTAAGGACCATCGTGAAATAAACCCCCTGTGCATATACAGGGGTATTCAAAAGTAAGAATAACCCCAAAAAGCGAATTAACCCTTTCATAGGTTCTCCTATTTAACGACCACTTCTCCACGCATGTTAGGGTGAATTTCGCAGGTGTATTTGTAATCACCGGGATTTATAAATTGAAAACTATAGGTTTGTCCTGGAGTAATTTTGTTTGAACCTAAATAATCACTAGACACGGTATGGTCGACCGGATCGTTATTGTGCCATTGCACCGTTTGCCCGGCATTAATAACCACTTTAGCTGGGCTATAAGCATTATTTGAAATCATTACCGTCGTAACTGAGTTATCAACAGGGGCCGGAGCCACAACACTTTGTTCTGACGGAGAACTGCATCCAGCCAGCAGACAAGAAGAGACGAATAGGGTTGCTACAATTTTTTTCATAAATTCTCCTTCTTTCTTTAACTTATTTATAATTATTGTAGCACCTGCACACTATTTGTGCAGTAAATGGTCGCTTTGCATAAATTATAAGTTAACGATAAGCATACTGAGGTAAAGCCACCCTCCCTAACTCAGCTGCTTTTTTTAAGGATTCTTGTCTTTTCAATTGTGCAACGGCATCAGGTAATTTTTGATTTCTGATTGCTTTCAATTCTGCTTCTTCTTTTAAATAGTTACCCATAAAAGAAAGGGGAAAAATATTACGGAAATCCCGAGGTATTACAAGCAACACAGTCAATCAAGATTTTAAAAAAAGAAATTATTTTGCCAGAATAAATTTTTTGCGGGGATCATAATGACCTGTGCCGATCTCCACAATGAATCCACTTTCGAGCATTTTTTTCAACCTTGTCGAGGCTGTTCGTTCTGTCACTTGCCAAAATTTTGCAGCAGCCTTCGTGGTCATGTCGGCATGGGATTGTAGATATTCAATCGCTTCTCGCTGCCAGGGTTCTTTCGCTGTCCAATGTTGTCTGTCGTGATAAAGTGTCACGCGAAAATAGTGATCCAGTTCTTCAAATTTGGGGTCGGTGATTTTTTGTTCGCGGCAAATTTCAATCATTCGCCCTAATCCAGAACCCCATCGCTCGATCAATCCCAGTTCTCTAAACACATGACCGATGACGCGGTTGCGCAGTTGAGAAATGCCACTGAGCGCTTTCTCCAGACTCAGACCATACGGTAAAGCGCCGGGATTGGTAATTTCCAATCGATCGGAAAAAATAGCAATTTGAATGGAAGACCCTTTCACAGAGTAATCTGCATGCACAATGGCGTTGATGACCGCTTCTCTCACCACAACCACTGGATATTGAGGAATATCCAGTCGATGCATTCGCCCAATTTCACTTTTTTTGGTTGTATTTCGTTCGATAAATGACAACGCTTTGTCCACTGCCAAAGGCAGTACATCTTCAATATCCTGCTGGTCTATGATTTGAGTTTTTGTTGTTCCAGCAAAGCAACCACAGCGAACAACGGTATCTGGGAAAAATCGCCGGTGATCATGACCGAATAATAGGAGCGCGCCATTTGAGGGATAATCATTGGACTGATGCGAAACCAATAAACGCAGAGATTTAGCTTTGTTCAAATCAAATCTTTTAGTCACCTGCAAAAAAAGCTCTTTGGCCAGTGAAAAATTGAGATCATTTTGCCGGGCTTGAAGGTGCGGTAATTCATCAAAGCCCTGATGAATCGCCAGACGTTGAATTTCTGTGACGGTTGCCCGATCAGCCATCCGGTTAGTTGAGCCTAAACGAATATATACGCCATGTTCTATGCCTTTGCTCTTAAGATAATAAGGTACCGGCGCATACATCACTGAAATGATTAAAACATCTCGGCTTCTCCATGTATGAAATTGAAAACTGGGGGTCATGAGAGGAGCAATGGAGTCGGCTATCGCGCTAGCGATTCTTTCTTCTTCTTTTAAAACATCTGGTATTCCAATGACTTCTTTGGTTTTGTCTTTAACGCCGATTACCAAAGTACCACCAGCCGTGTTGGCAAAGGCGACAATGGTTTTTAGGATACCCTGAAGTGATCCTGCGTTTTCTTTAAATTCGAGTATTTTGCCTTCATCGTGGTGTAAAAGAGATTCCAGCATGGCGGCTCCTCAATCAATAAAAAAATATTTTAACCCGGAAATTAACCCAGAAATAGCTCGAAGTCAAATTTTCCGGGTTGCTTTGCTATTATTCTTGGGGCAATGGCAGGAACCAGGCTCAAGCACTAGAAGGATTATCAGACCACGAAGGAAAAAAAACCCCGCAGAAGCGGGGTTTTTCGAAACACAGGGTCTGAGGTGAGTGGCTTACATCATGCCGCCCATTCCACCCATTCCGCCCATGCCTCCCATACCGCCGCCTTCGCCGCCATGATTATGATCGTCTTTAGGCGCGTCAGTAATCATGCATTCGGTGGTAATCATAAGGCCAGCAATCGAAACCGCATTTTGCAATGCAGTACGAGTTACCTTAGTTGGGTCGATAATGCCCATCTCAATCATATCACCAAATTCGCCAGTGGCTGCATTATAGCCGTAGTTGACGTTTTTGTTGCTTTCAACATTTGCCAAGATCACTGCAGGCTCTTCACCAGCATTAGCGACGATTTGACGAAATGGTGAGGTAATTGAACGGCGTAGAATATCAACACCGACTTGTTGATCGTGGTTGATAACTTTAACTTTGCTAAGAGCAGCAATGGTGCGGATTAGCGCAACACCGCCGCCTGGAACAATACCTTCTTCCACTGCAGCGCGAGTCGCGTGGAGCGCATCTTCCACCCGTGCTTTTTTCTCTTTCATTTCAATTTCAGTTGCAGCACCAACTTTAATTACAGCCACACCGCCGGCGAGTTTAGCCAAACGTTCTTGGAGTTTCTCTTTGTCGTAATCCGAAGTGCTGTTTTCAATTTCTTGGCGAATCTGAGTGATGCGGCCTTTAATATCGGTTTCTTTGCCGCTGCCATCGATAATGGTGGTCGTTTCTTTAGTAACGATAATCCGTTTAGCAGAACCAAGGTCTTCTAATCGAGTTTGCTCAAGTGTTAAACCGAGTTCTTCGGTAATGACTTTGGCGCCAGTTAGAATAGCAATATCTTGCAGCATTGATTTTCGGCGATCGCCAAAACCAGGTGCTTTTACCGCGACAACTTTAACAATACCGCGAATGACATTGACAACTAAAGTTGCCAACGCTTCACCTTCAACATCTTCAGCAACAATCAATAATGATTTTCCTGCTTTAGCAACGGCTTCTAAAATAGGCAACATTTCACGAATGTTAGAGATTTTCTTGTCAACCAATAAAATAAATGGTGATTCAAGTTCAGCGGACATTTTTTCTTGGTTATTGATAAAGTAAGGCGATAAGTAGCCGCGGTCGAATTGCATTCCTTCCACAACTTCGTATTCGCTTACAAAACCAGAGCCGTCTTCAACAGTGATAACGCCTTCTTTACCGACTTTAGACATGGCGTCAGCGATCATGCGGCCAATGGCTTCGTCGGAGTTTGCTGAAATGGTTCCGACTTGAGCAATTGCACGATCGTCAGTGCAAGGTTTGGAGAGTTTCTTTAATTCGGCAATGATAGCTTCCATTCCTTTATCCATACCTCGTTTGATATCCATTGGATTCATACCTGAGGCGACAGCGCGGATTCCTTCACCCAGCAATGCTTGAGCTAATACGGTAGCGGTTGTGGTACCGTCACCGGCGAGATCAGAAGTTTTAGAGGCAACTTCTTTAACCATTTGCGCGCCCATATCTTCGAATTGATCTTGCAATTCAATTTCTTTGGCGACGCTTACGCCATCTTTGGTTATGGTGGGCGGACCAAATTTTTTACCAATCACGACATTACGACCCTTAGGTCCTAAAGTGATTTTTACCGCATCAGCCAAAATATCAACGCCTCTTTTCATGGAGCGTTTAGCGCTATCGCTACTTTGAATAAGTTTTGCAGCCATTAGATTTTCCTCGTTTAAAAATTAACCAACTATTCCGATAATGTCCTCTAAACGGACAACCACATATTCTTCCCCGTCGAGCTTAAGCTCATTGCCGGAATATTTTCCGTACACGATTTTATCGCCTACTTTCACGGGTAATGGGATAAGGGCGCCATCTTTGTTTGTTAAACCGGGACCTGCAGCGCAGACAAGGCCTTCATTTAACTTTTCTTTTGCAGTAGTGGGAATCACGATGCCCCCAGAGGTCGTTTCTCCCCCTTCTGTCCGTTTAACTAGGACACGATCGCCTAGTGGTTTTATATTTAAGGTTTTTGCCATAATTCTTTCTCCGATTCGTAAGTAATTTTTTTGACCAGTATCTTTTCCTGATACCAGCTCCTATAGAAGGATATATAGGGACAGCTTCTAAAAATTCAAGGGGGTAGGGACCGTAACATAGAAAAAGATCTTTTTCGTATTGGAAATTATTGATATAGAATAGTAAAATTATTGCAACTTAATTTAAGTTGAAAGATTTCCAGTATGATGAGGTCAATAAAATGTCAAATTCTTTTGATTCAAAAAGCGAATTATCGGTTAACGGACAAAAATATACCTATTTTAGTTTGCCGGCCGCTGCAAAACAGTTAGGAAACATAGATCGTTTACCCTTTTCTTTAAAAATAGTGTTAGAGAACCTGCTACGCCATGAAGATGGAAAAAAAGTAACCAAGCGGGATGTCGAAGCCATGGTAGAGTGGCTAAAAGAAAGACAATCTACGCATGAAATCGCTTTTCACCCCACCCGAGTATTGATGCAAGATTTCACCGGCGTACCGGCGGTGGTGGATTTGGCGGCGATGCGCGCTGCTATGGCGAAAATGGGGGGGGATCCGAAAAAAATTAATCCGCTATGCCCAGTTGATTTGGTGATTGATCATTCCGTACAAGTCGACGAATTCGGCAACGCTAAGGCTTTCAAGGACAATGTGGAATTTGAAATTGAACGCAACCACGAGCGCTACCAATTTTTAAAATGGGGGCAACAAGCCCTTAGCAATTTTCGCTTGGTTCCCCCAGGCACCGGAATTTGCCATCAAGTTAATTTGGAATACTTGGGCAGAGGGATTTGGTCAAGCGAACAAAACGGTCAAAAAATGGCTTATCCTGATACTTTGGTCGGTACCGATAGTCATACCACCATGATTAATGGCTTGGGTATTTTAGGTTGGGGAGTGGGTGGTATTGAAGCTGAAGCGGCTATGTTGGGCCAGCCCATTTCTATGTTGATCCCAGAGGTTGTGGGGTTCAGACTTGAAGGAAAATTACGCGATGGCATTACCGCCACTGACTTAGTCCTAACGATAACCCAAATGTTACGCAAAAAGGGGCGTCGTTGGTAAATTTGTTGAATTTTTTGGGCCAGGTTTGCATGAACTAACAGTTGCTGACCGAGCCACCATCGGTAATATGGCTCCTGAATATGGTGCGACTTGTGGATTGTTTCCCATTGATGATGAAACCATCAAATATTTAGAATTAACCAACCGAGACTCTGAGGTCATCGCCTTAGTGAAAGCCTATAGTCAAGCTCAGGGTTTGTGGCATGACGCAAACTCGCCTGAACCATTCTATAGCGACATTTTGCATTTGCATTTAGATACCGTTGAATCTTGCCTGGCAGGGCCTAAACGCCCGCAGGATCGCGTCAGTATTGCAGAAATACGCAGAGTGACTGAGGAGACCATTCAGCAAGTGGGCAAGCAGCAACAAATGGAAAAACGTTTCCCAACTGCTGAAGGCTATGATATGGGTCACGGTGATGTGGTAATTGCCGCCATCACCAGTTGCACTAACACATCTAATCCCAGTGTAATGTTGGGCGCCGGCTTGGTTGCGAAAAAAGCAATAGAAAAAGGGTTGAACATTAAACCGTGGGTGAAAGCTTCTTTAGCCCCCGGCTCAAAAGTGGTAACCGATTATTTAACGAAAACTGGATTGACTCGTTATTTAAATCAATTGGGTTTTTACTTGGTTGGCTATGGCTGCACCACTTGCATCGGCAATTCAGGTCCTTTGCCAGAAACTGTAACCCAGGCGATTCAAGAAAATGATCTACTGGTGGGAGCGGTATTATCAGGAAATCGTAATTTTGAAGGCCGAATTCACCCGCTGACCAAAGCCAATTGGTTGGCTTCTCCGCCTTTGGTGGTTATTTATGCGTTGGCTGGCACCACGCGTATTGATTTACGTCATGAACCTTTGGGTAAAGATTTAAAAGGCAATCCGGTTTACTTAAAAGATTTGTGGCCGTCAAAGCAAGAGATTGAAGAAGCGATGCATGGCGTTACTCAAGGTATGTTTTCTAAAGAATACGCCGAAGTGTTTGCTGGCGACGAGCAATGGAGAGAAATTCCGATCCCTGAAAGTACTACTTATCAATGGCAATCCGATTCAACCTACGTCCAGCATCCTCCTTTTTTTAACGATATGACACCGGAACCACAACCTTTAGCAGAAATCACCGAAGCCAGAATATTGGCTTTGTTGGGTGACAGTGTGACTACCGATCACATTTCACCAGCCGGATCCATTAAAGTCGACAGCCCAGCAGGGCGTTATTTGCAAGAAAAAGGCGTGAAACCGAGAGATTTTAATTCTTACGGGGCTAGGCGCGGAAATCATGAAGTAATGATGCGAGGCACTTTTGCCAATATCCGAATCCGCAATGAAATGGTTCCTGGGGTTGAGGGTGGTGTTACTATGCATTATCCCGATAATAAAGTGTTATCTATTTATGATGCTGCTATGGAGTACAAAAAAGACCACGTCCCGTTAGTGATTGTTGCGGGTAAAGAATATGGCACAGGTTCTTCACGTGACTGGGCGGCAAAAGGTCCATTGTTATTAGGCGTTAAAGCAGTTATTGCTGAAAGTTTTGAACGTATTCATCGTTCCAATTTGATTGGGATGGGCGTATTACCACTTGAATTTAAAGAAGGGATTAATCGCCAAACTTTGGGAATGCAGGGAAAAGAAAAGATTTCCATCGAAAACATCACCAAAAACCTGAAACCGGGAGCAGAATGTGTGATGAAAATTTTGCGAGAGAATGGCAAAACGGAGTCTGTCCCTCTGCGAATTCGTATAGATACGCAAGATGAAGTCGCTTATTTTCAAAATGGTGGAATTCTACAATATATGCTACGTCAAATGTTGAAAAGAGAAGGCGCATGACAGAAATTATGTTAATCCTTTATCACTATCCGTTTTCCACCCATTCACATAAGGTGCGGTTTTGTTTAGAAGAAATGGCATTGCCTTGGAAAAGTCATATTGTCGATCTAAAAAAACAAGAAAATCTATCTGAAGAATTTTTAAAAATTAATCCGAATGGTATGGTTCCTGCTTTAATTCATGTGGATAAAATAATTTGTGAAAGTAATGTTATTTTAGAATATTTGAATGAAGTTTTTTTTGACAATAAACTCATGCCAAAAGAAAGCATTCTGAAATCCGTTGTTCGAGAAGGTTTTGTAAACGAGCAAAATTTAACGGCTCATATAAGGTCATTAACTTTCGATTGGTTTTTGCGAACCAATCGTCCTCCTCAGGAAATGCTGCAAAGTTTAGCCACTATTAATGAAAGTCATCCATTGCCGGCGCAAACAGCATTCTATAAGAATTTACTACAAGGCATCAATTCTGAAGAACTTGATTTGGCTAAGAAAGTAATCCTTGCTCGATTAGGTCAGATTGATAAATTTCTTGAAAAAAACCAGACAGAATATTTGGTAAGCGATGAATTCTCTTTGGCAGATATCGCCTGGGCGCCGCTAATTCGTCGATTGGAGCTGCTTAATATCGAAATTAAACATTTCAAATTCTTAACAGAGTGGTGGGAAAGAGTCAAAAAAAGAGCTGCCTTTATCAAAGCCTCAATGTAGATTTTTTCTTGCCTTATTTTTCCTGTGCAGATTTACTATGCGATGCTTTAAGCTCAAGTTTTTTTTCATGGCTAATAATCAAAATACCACCTAACAATACAAAAATTCCTGCAATAGCTATTGGCACAAATGATAAAATTGTATTCATTGTTTTTCTCCACGCTTTCTGATGCCAAAGTAGAGGGCTATACTACCAATCACTGTAATAGAGATTGATGCCCATAACATACTAACAGGGTCAATACCTACATAATGGTAAACAAATACGCCTACCACGCCTGCCGTGATAAAGTTGACCCCGATCTTTCTCAATTCCTCCTTTAAGGCTGGGAAACTAATATGTCTTTCAATTCGTTCTAGCATCAAAGTTCCCTGTATTAATTATATATGAAGACGCCACTAAAAACTATATTAACATAATATATTTGATTAAAAAATGAATTTCAAGGATATATAGTGTATCAACTATTTGTGAGTGCGATCAATCCGCTATCGCACAATAGTTGAACTCTTTATTGAGTTAACCAGCAGGGAACTAAATTTTCCATTCTGGAAGAGGCACGCCGATGAAGTTGCCAGTTTTCATCATATTTTTCCAATAACTTCCAAAATTTTGCAGAATGATTTAAATGGATGGTATGGCAAAGTTCATGTAAAAGAATATGGCGGGTTAATTCGGGCTGGAGGAAGATTAAGCGGAAATTTAAATTAATATTTCCAGAAGCGGAGCAACTGCCCCACCTTGTTTTTTGATCACGAATCGCAATTTTTTTATAATTAAATCCGTAGTTGTTTCCTAATGTTTTTAAGTAATCAGTCAAAAAAAATTGTGCTTTCTCTTGCAACCATCGTTTTAAAATAAATTGACAAAGTTCAATCTTCTCAATATCTCCATAAACAACTAATTCTTGGTGCGCTCTAGCTAATATTTTTGGAGTGTTATTAAGTGCGGGCAGATAATGAATCTGCCATTTTTCATTACAAGCGCGCAAATGCAGTTCATTGGGGAGTATGAGTTTACTCTGTTGTTGGGAAGTAAGTTGATGTATCAATTTTAAATTTTTTTCAATCCAAATTCGTTTGTTCTGAATAAAACTTAAAACTTCCTCCTCTCGACAACGGCGAGGCAAGACAATTTCAAAACCTTTTTTCGGAGATATTCTCAAAGTAACTCGGCGTGAACGCGCACTGCGGCGAATAGAGTGCGGCGGTAACCAGGGAAGCGTTTGTATGGCATCGATCAACATAAATTACTCAAAAAATTTTTCTTATTTTAACACAAACTCCAGTTTTTAGTTTAATAGTGCGGTGTAGATTTCGTGATCTAAACCGACTCCGCCTTATTCCGCGACATCCGCCTGTGAGCTTTGCAACGGGTGTCAGTGGAGATGTTTTCGCGCGCAGTGCAGCCATTTTTGAACATGACCAGAGTGATAAAAGTTCACTCCATACAATGGCGCTACGAAGTATTACACCAGCTATAATGGCGTAACGAGCACGAAAATATCTCCACTGACGGGACCCGTTACGCCAATCCTGCGAGTAGGCGGATGTCGCGGAATAAGGCGGAGTGCGTTTAGTTTTCGAGGGGTTAACACAAACATAAATCAATTAGTTATTGTTTTTTTAAATTCATCAATAAAACGTTGGCGAGTATATTTTAAATCAACGATGGCTTGTGGATAATTTAATTTTTTCAATAATAAAGGGGCGCGATGCGTGGGGTCATGAATTTGTAGGTTGTTTAATGAAGCCAGTTCAGGGCAATACTGGCGAATGAATGCGCCTTGTGGATCGAAACGTTCACTTTGCGTCACGGGATTGAAAACACGGAAGTAAGGCACGGCGTCAACGCCGGTGGAGGCGCACCATTGCCAGCCGCCATTATTAGCGGCTAAATCACCGTCAATTAATTGATTCATGAAGTAACTTTCCCCTAAGCGCCAATCTAGAAATAAATTTTTCGCTAAGAACATAGCCGTGATCATGCGCAAACGATTGTGCATCCAACCCGTGCTGTTTAATTGCCGCATTGCCGCATCAACTATAGGATAACCGGTTTTGCCGCGCTGCCAGGCTTCAAGTAAGGACTCGTCGTAATGCCAATTTAATTTCTCTGATCGCAATTGATAAGGTTTGTTCATGGAAACTCTTGGCGCAGCGATAAGTATAGATTTATAAAAATCGCGCCAGATCAGTTCATTCATCCAGGTTATTATCCCAGTGTTACCCGTGGTCAATTTTTTATTGTTAGCTTGATAAGCAGCTAAAAAACATTCCCGGGGAGATAGCATTCCCGTAGCTAAATAAGGTGAAAGCAAGCTGGTGCCGGAAAGGGCAGGGAAATCTCTGGTCTTTTGGTAATTTGAAATTTTCTGGTCTATAAATTCATCTAACCGTTTTCTGGCCGAGGACTCGCCACTGGGCCACAAATTCTTATCGATGGTAGATTTGAAATTTCGTAGTCGCAGAGGAATTTCTGCAGGCGCAATAGCTAGGGGCGATTGCTTTTTGGGACTCGGTAATAATTTTAGAATTGGTTTTTTTTCAAAACAGCGATACCAAGCATTTTTATACGGAGTGAATACTTTAAAAAAACTGCCTTGAGCGGTTCTCACCGCTGCGGGATCAATTATAACCGTGTCATCATAAGAATAAGCATGAATTTCGTGTGATTCAAGAAGTTTTTCAACGATTTGATCGCGGCGGCTTTCATTAATTTCGTACTGACGATTAAAGAATAAAGCCGTGGCTTGATGTTGTTTCATCAAACGCAAAAAGTCATTAGCTAAATCCTGATTATTTTCTGATTTTAGAATAATCAAAGGAATGTTATATTTTTTCAAATCTTCTTGCAGTGCGTTTAATCCGCGAAGTGTAAATTCAACTCGACAGGCGGCTGTTGCATGGTCATGCCAACCCTGAATATTCAGATGATAAACGCCGATGATTTGCGAACACTTTTGGGTCGCAAAATAAAGCGCGTGGTTGTCTAGCAGACGCAAATCCTCTCTGAACCAGACAATACCTACGAGATGTTTCATTAGACCAAAGTTGCCATGGTTAATTAGAACGTCTTCCAGATAACTCAACCTGCTGTTGAGCAACTTTTCGAAATTTCAGTGGATTGGGAATATAAAAAAATGGATCTTCCGTGCCGCCGGTGCCAACAACTCGCAAGGTGCCATAACCAAAAATTCTGCCGGGAATGCTTTGGTTGACATTGATAGCCTCCACTTTATCCATAAAAAGTTCTAATGAATTGGTTCTAATCCAACCCGTTTTAATCATTATGCGTCTGTTGGTGATGCCGTATTCTGAGGTGTGATAGCTGATATAGGAATCAATGCCGGTAAAAATGGCGACAACAAAGCAAACTAAAGTCGCCAATTGTCCTAATGAAAAAGGCAGAAAAGGCATGCGTGTTGAAAAACGAGTCCCCCCGCCATGCGAAGCAAAAAATATAGCCAGTATAAACATAAACACTGGTAAGACAAAAATAATCCAATGCATTTTTGAAAAATAAATCAGCTTTTCAGTGGGTAATAAATTGTCTTTTATAAAACTCATAATGAAATTTTCTCAACTTGACGAAAACCGCGGGGTAATAAATTGCCACGCTGACCACGTTGACCGACAAAATTCGCCACATCCTTGGGGCTAATTTTTAATTCGCGTTTTCCCGAAATTAGCGTAATTGCTTGGTTTTTCGGAAATACGGCTAGTGCGGTGATAAATTCTTCACGTTTAATGGCGCGCTGACTGGGAATTTGAATAATTTTATTGCCTTTGCCGCGCACTAATTCCGGCAGATCGGCCACTGGAAATACTAAAAAACGCCCTTCATTGGTGATAACGCCAATCAACTCATTTTTTTTATCCGTAATTCGTTGTGGCTTTAGTACTTTGGCTTCACTAGGCAGTTTTAATACGGCTTTGCCGGTTCGAGTTTTAGAAATTAAATCTTGGGTTTTGGTAATAAAACCATAGCCAAAGTCTGAAGCAAACACATATTCGTTTTCAGGCTCATCTAAAATTACTGCAATGAAAGTCGCGCCTTGAGCAGGTTGTAAGTACTTAGTTAAGGGGTCACCCTGGCCACGCGCTGAAGGTAAAGTATGTGCAGGGATGGAGTAACTTTTTCCTTCGCTGTCGATTAATACCGCTTGCATTTGGCTTTTTCCTGCCACTTGCATTAGAAAATCGTCGCCCGCTCGATAACTTAAGTTTTCACCCGCCACATCATGACCTTTGGCGGCGCGCACCCAACCTTGTTGAGAGATAACAACAGTAACGGGTTCTGCAGGAATAATTTCTTCTTCACGCAGCGCTTGAGCTGGAGCGCGACTCACAATTGGGGAGCGGCGCTCATCGCCATAGAGTTCCTTATCCGCTTGGATTTCTTTTTTAACCAGATTTTTTAATTTGGTATCGGATTGAAGTATTTTTTGTAACTCTTCTTGTTCTTTAGCCAGTTCTTTTTGCTCAGCACGAATTTTCATTTCTTCTAATTTGGCTAAGTGGCGAAGTTTGGTTTCTAAGATGGCGTCGGCTTGAATTTCTGACAAAGCAAAATGTTTCATCAGCACGGGTTTGGGATGGTCTTCGCGGCGGATGATAGCGATCACTTCATCTAAATTCAAATAAGCGATTAGCAAGCCATCTAAAATATGTAAGCGGTCAGTCACTTGATTTAAGCGGAACTCCAAGCGTCTATGCACCGTTTGCAAACGAAATTTTAGCCATTCATGCAACAGGCTTAATAAATCTTTGACCTTTGGTCGCCCATCTAGCCCAATCATATTTAGATTGATACGATAATTTCGTTCAAGATCAGTGGTGGCGAATAAATGCCCCATCAGGGCATCAACATCCACACGATTTGATCGTGGAGTAATCACCAAACGTGTGGGAAACTCATGGTCAGATTCATCTCTAAGGTCACTGACGTTAGGTAGTTTTTTAGCAAGCATCTGAGCCGCGATTTGTTCTAATATTTTTGCTCCAGAAACCTGATAAGGCAGAGCATTAATAACGATATCGCCATCCTCAACTGTATAGATTGCGCGCATGCGGACACTGCCTTGTCCATTTGCATACACGGCCCGAATTTCTTCAGGAGGCGTAATTATTTCAGCAGCTGTAGGATAATCAGGACCTTTAACGAAATTGAGTAAATCTGGTAACGAGGCTTTTGGATGATCTAACAAATGCATACAAGCATCTGCTACCTCGCACAAATTATGGGGGGGGATATCGGTCGCCATTCCCACCGCAATGCCCATCGTGCCGTTTAACAAAACATTAGGCAGCCGATCTGGCAGCACCATCGGTTCCATTAAAGTGCCATCAAAATTAGGTCTCCAATCGACAGTACCTTGTTCTAATTCAGCGAGTAGTGTTTGCGCATAAGGCGTCATTCTTGCTTCGGTGTAACGCATCGCCGCGAAGGATTTTGGATCATCGGGGGATCCCCAATTGCCTTGGCCATCAACTAACGGATAGCGATAATTAAAATCTTGCGCCATCAGCACCATGGCTTCATAACAGGCGGCATCTCCGTGAGGATGGTATTTACCTAACACGTCACCAATTGTACGCGTAGACTTCTTGTACTTAGCTCCCGCTCTAAGCCCTAACTCAGACATGGCATAAATAATCCGTCTTTGCACGGGCTTGAGACCGTCGCCAATGTTAGGTAAAGCCCTATCTAAAATGACGTACATGGAATAATTTAGATAAGCCTTTTCAGTAAATTCACTGAGAGGTTGTTGTTCTAATTGCGATTGATCTGTATTTGCCATAATAATTAAGTTCTTAAAAAAGTTGAAAGCTGCGCTCTATAGAATTTTATGCTAACTTAACAGCATGAACAAGCGACACTACTCCTTCGTTGATCAAATCATAATCCAATTTGAACATGGATTGTCAACGCTCTGCGGTGATAGGCCTGCTTCCCGCCCAAGTCCAGCTGAAAATTTATCGGAACCTACCCTAACACGGGCTGAACAACGTTACAGTGCTTCGCTTATGCGCGTCAATCATGCTGGGGAAGTTTGTGCGCAAGCCTTATACTATGGTCAACTAACCTGTGCGCGCTCGCCGCAAGTTCGAGAAGTTCTGGAGAAAGCCGCTTTAGAGGAAAATGATCATTTAGCCTGGACCAAACAACGTATTCGGGAACTGCATTCGCATACCAGTTGGTTAAACCCTTTTTGGTACACAAACTCTTATCTTCTGGGGATGTTAGCCGGTTTAGTTAAAGATCAAATGGGATTGGGTTTTGTGGAAGAAACCGAACGTCAAGTTTCAGAACATTTAAATAAACATTTGCGAAAAATGCCGGTTGCGGATATAAAAAGTCGAAAAATTATTGAAAAAATGCGCTTAGACGAGCAGCGCCACGGCTTTGCCGCCACGGAAGCCGGCGCAGCCACATTACCAACGCCAATCAAAAAAGCAATGTTTTGCTTATCAAAAGTGATGACAACGCTCTCCGCTTGGATTTAAAGAAATTTAGGACTGTGGTAGGTGATCCCGGATTTTAAGATATTGAATCACATTCTAAGCGCAGAATCAGACTTGAAGGGTCCGGGCTATTTTTGATTTAATTTAAGGGTTTGCTACCTATTATAAAATTAAAGCTATCTGATTCTATATCTGGTTTCACACCTAGCGTCGGTGATATTGAGATTGAATGTTTCATCAGTACATTACCAAGTAATTGTACAGATTGTGGAATAAAGTCAGAATACTTAACTTCAATATGAAGTCCAGTCACAGGTATTAATAAATATTCCGGACCTTTAACGTTCCAACCAGCCAATCTTAAAATGTTAATAAATTGATTTGCATACTGTACAGGTTCTGCATCGTTAGATATGAAGATAGTTACTTTTTGATGTCCTGCTGTTTTTAATTCTCCAATTATTTTCTCAGAAACACGAGAGTCAATTTCTCTGGGGTTTAATTTCTTGAGGATCCCTTGGGTTAATTCTTTAACAGATAAATTTGAATTTAAATTTATTAAATTAGCAATTTCTTTAAGGTTTTTCTTTAATTCCAAATTTTGTAACTCAATTTTATGTAAATCCTCAGTGAGAGTTATATTGTTTAATTTTTCCTTAGAATTTTGTTGTTCCTGTTGTGCAATCGTCAACCCCACGAAAAAAGTAAGAGCTAAAGCAACTACTAATAAGAGTATATAAATCCATTTTTTAGAAATGGCCTTATGAATCCCAGTAAACCCAAAAACAGTATTAAATACAAATAAAGCTACGCCGACGTATAGGGCTGCACTGTGAGTCCAGTATTGAAGTGGTGGCATGTTTAATCCTTAAAATAAAAATTATAATACTTTCTTCTGCCAAGTGAAGGTTGCAAAGTCACAAGTTATCCTTTCAAGTTTTGATAATTTTCTATTATATAGTATTTTTGTATAATATTTCTGAAATGGAGTTCTTAACATCATTAAGGACTTGTTCACATTCAGGTAATTCGGGGACTAAAATTCCCAGAGTGGTTTCCCAATGCTGGTTTGCCTCTTTGATTAATTCAGAGGTAAAAAAGTCATCGACAGATCTATAGGCAACATCACGATGTTTGCATTTTTTATCTAGTACTTCAATAAGTCTCTTTGAGGTTACAAAGGAGCTATAATCTTTAAAAATACGCCACAGGTCATAATAATCTCTTGCTCTGGGTCTATGCCAGCCACGATTAACTAATTTTTTGTGAGTTTGCAGCAATGCTCGTAGTTTTTCTGCAATAATTTCTTCGATTTGGTAACAAGCAAGTGAACAATCTAGAGTTTCTTCATAACCATGGATGATAGGTTTATATTGTGGAGGTAAAATGACTGTCTCATCATGTGTGATTTCAATTTTGACAGTACATTGAGGAGTGCGGTGCCAGGGAAATTTTACGTAAACGTTAAATGCTTCTTGTCCGTGTGGATGTGGTTCTTTTTCAGGATATCGTTTCAGCTGAAGATCAAAAGGCCCGTAATTGGATAATAAACCACTAGAAATATTGATTGTAGATTTTAAAGCTTCTTCTAGCATTTGGTTTTTAGGTGCATTAATAGTTGAAAAATCCAGATCAACTGAAAAGCGGTAATCTCCAAAAAATATTTTTTTTAGCGCAGTACCACCTTTAAATATTAATGATTGGTTAAGTTGAGGTTGTTTTGAAATTCCAGCTAGTACATAACTGAGTGCATAATCTTTTTCAATCACATCTGTTCTTGCTTTTTTAAATCTGCATTCATCTTGAATTTTTAAACGTAGTGGCTTCATTTATTTGTCCGTTTTTGTAAATTATTTTGAATCATCCAACGTTTATCGCATGGTCCTATTGCTGGTGAAGAAGGATCAAGTCGACAATAATAATTGATTGGAACTTTTAAAAGGGGAATTAATTTATTTTCTGGAATACCAAAATATTCTAGTGCCCATCCCAAGCGCTTTATCAGAGATTTTTTATTATATTGAACAGCATATTTGATTAGCTTATTGGTATCAATATCCGCTAAAGAATTCTCTAAGATGCCCAAAGCTTCTCCTATACCGCCAAATATTTTAGGATAAATAAATAAATCAAGTAATGTACGTTCTTTATCTGTAATGGATACTTGAAAATATTCATCTAACCATATTTTTTCAATACCGAAGAAATGTTCTGATTTAACAGTAATGTATTCATAGCGTATCCCACCGATTTCCCAGGCATGTTTCGCTTTTGATTTAGAGAGTGATTTTTCACGCATGGAAGGAGTAACAATTTTTTTTAAGGTTGAAGCTGTGACAGTTTGGGGTAATTGTTCAATCAATCCATGATGTTGGAGGGCAGACCAGTGACTGATCATTGAGGGCTGAATTAAATAAGCTGAGATGACAAAGGGATGAGTATTAGTTTGCTCAGGAAGCAGTCCAATACTGACATATAAGCCGCGGCGTAGCCTAAGAAGTCGTTTATGTTTTGTTAAGTTGTACAGAATCTTCTTAAGTTGGTTATTAGGAATTTTTTCCTGTTGGGCTGCTTCGGCAAAATTGTCCATATTAAATATACGTTTTCCCTGTTGAAATAACCGGTGAAGTAAACGATAACCTTGGCTTTCAAATGGTTTTTGGTTTTTTGATTCCATGCTACGAAAGTTCCATTAAATGGGTACTTTCGTAGTATATTTCAAAATTGTTCTTAAGTAAACCAGGCCGATATGCGATATCAAAAATTAATGGGATTTATGCCGTAAAAATTAACTTGCTAACTCCATTTCTCCCGCTAAAATGGATATATTAGGTTAAAATTTTGGATTATATTTAGAAGAGGAAGTAAAAATCGAAAATTGGGGGGGTAATATTGGTCATTTCTCTAGATTCCTTGGAGTCATGAGTTTTTCTCATGGTGGTATCACGAATCTCAGTAATATCGCTCGGGAATGCGAGATATCGCACAAACTAGTTGAAGGGTATTTAGATGTTCTTAACGATTTATTACTCAGTTTTCAATTGCCCATATTTTCGAAAAGAGCACGGCGGGAGCTGATGGCCCATCCCAAATTCTACTATTTTGATACAGGTATTTATAAAAGCTTACAGGCTACTTAGATACACCTGATGAGTTAAATGGTGCTGGGTTGGAAGTGGATTTTATTATTGATGGTAAAGCTGGCCTATTCGATGCTTACCGGTCGAAGATTTTTTAAAAAACTTACGTCCTATGAAAATCTCATTCAGACTTTCGCATAAATGCAGTTGGAAAAAACTCCTCGCTCCTTACAAAATTCCCTTAATCAAGCCACAGATAAAAATAATATATACACCAATGATCATATGGGAAACGCATACGCCTACTAAGGTTTTTTGACGGGCGTATAACCACCCCCAAAAAATCCCGGGAATTAGCGCAAAAAATGGAAAATAAACTGAAGCGTGCAGATGAACAATCGCAAATAGCAAATTGGATGCAACAATAGACTCCCATTTTCTTTTTGTTTCACTACCGGCTAAAAATCTATAAAATGTTCCTTGCAAAGTGCCACGTACAATAAATTCCTGTAAAGGAATAAAAAGAATGTAGAAAATTAAGCTAAAAAAGTAAGCTTTTAAATTAAAGACGGCATGAGATTGAATCATGGAGGTTGGATCAAATAATTTGAGATGAAATTTGCTGAGAAAAGTATGTATACCAATCCATTTAATTAAAGTAAAACCGGCAATAAATATAATAGAATAGCCAATGGCTTCCCGAATATGTTGTTTGTAATCTCTTAGCGTGATTCCAAACATGGTTAACGGAAAATTAAATTTTTTGATCAAGAAAACAATGTAACTTACAATTACAAAAACGATTGATACGGTAAAGAAAGTTGTGGTTGAAAATTCTTTTTTTAGATCATTGATAAACACTAAGCTTAAGGTATAAATATCGGTGATATAAACTGCACCAACTAGGAAAACACCAAGTAAAAATCTTTTTTTACTTTCTTCTAATCGGTGATGCATTGTTTCAACCGTGATATTTTTTAATTCACGCAATCGCTGAGATAATCGTTTCCCTAAACTAATAACTAATTTGTTATATAAATTTTGATTATTTTTAATTAAAGCAATATCAAATACTAAAAGTGTACTCTCATCCGCAGTGGTTAAGGAAACAGGTCTTGAGAAATCTTCCACCAACGCCGTTTCGCCAATGATTTCGCCTTCGTGGCGAGTAGCCAGTGTATGAACGTGTCCTGTTTTGGAGGTTTTAGTAACTAAAACTTTTCCTTTAATAATATAGAAAAAAGTGTTTGTGGTGTCATGCTCTTCAGCAAATGTTACATGGGATGTAATTTCGATTTTTTGTGCGCATGCCAATAAAATTTTATGCTCTTCATCGGAAAGATTTTCAAAGAGAGGATCTCTAAGGTGTTTTACGTCCATTTTGGATCATTTGTTCCAACCAAGTTGAATAATATTGGCTGAATCGGCGGTAAATTCTGTGATACTGGCAGGTCTTTTGAAATAATAGATATTACTATTGTTATAGGCAAAAGCGCGAAGACTATCCGTGACCAGGAGTTTTGCTTGAGAATTATCTTTAGTTTGTATGGAAATTTGACCGATGCGCAAATACTGGCCTTGGAATTGACTATCATCTTTCAAGCGCATTTCCACAAAATTTGCGACACCCGCCAATTGAATTTTACTAAAGCCGCTGGCGTCCAGTCTTAATTGAGAGCTATCGATCCACTGAATCTGGATAATCCCACTTCCAGTAGACAATAGTCGAGTAAGATTAACCATGCCGAAGAGTTGGATGGTGCCAGTGGTATTGGCATCGATGCTTAGCGCTGGACTGGTTATCTGGTTTCCGGTGACCGAAGCTTGGCGATCCACAATCAATTGATTAAGCTGCTTAATGCCGACTGTTACCGGAGTCGGGGAGCTAGATTCAGGCGCCTGAAGGTAAAGCGTATCACCTTTTACACTCATAGAAATGGGGCTGGATTGCGTTCCGGTGATTTGAAAAAAATTATCTTGCCCTTCTTTAACCTCCTCAAGGTTAACACGAATAGGCCCATTAACCGAGATAACATGAAAATTAGCCAATAGTTCTGGCATCTTGGTGATTTGGGGCGGTGGAAGCTCTGATTCGGCGGCGAAGGCGGGTACAAAATTACATTCAAACAGTATTGCGATGACTGGTAATAAATAATAGTATAGCTTCACGTGATTTCTCCCTAAAATAGAGTATAGCACAGGCTCAAATTTAGGAACACGCGGTTTTACTATTGTAGTGAAAAAATCTACAGAGTAGTTAATTTTTTGAACAATTTTGTGTTATAATCTTCCCGGTTTGTAATCAGCTTTGCTGATGCGCAGGATATAACCAGTAATGAGGTGAACCAAATTGATACTAACAAAGTCTGAATCTTCTTCGCATCAGGTTGATCAAGCGCGTAAAGCCTACAATGTCGCGCATTGGAGCGGTGGATATTTTGATATCAATGAGGAGGGCTGCGTCGTTGTTCATCCTCAAGGTAAGCGCAACCCTGCAGTAATCAACTTGGCGGAATTAATTAAAGAAATTAGTCAGACCGGTTTAAGCTTTCCCGTATTAGTCCGTTTCACTGATATCATTCATCAACGTATCGATGCATTACAAGCTGCCTTCGATCAAGCCATCCAACAAAATGAATACCAAGGCAAATATCTAACTGCTTATCCTATTAAGGTCAACCAACAACGATATGTGGTTGAACAAATGGTTAAACATCCTCACGGTAGAGTGGGTCTTGAAGTGGGCAGTAAAGCAGAATTAATTGCCGCATTGATTACCGCCGCGCAAAAAAGAATAACTTTGGTCTGTAATGGCTATAAAGATAAAGAATATATTCGTTTGGCGCTGTTGGCTTTGAAATCCGGTTTTACCGTTTATATTATTTTAGAACGATTGGCGGAACTCAACATTCTTTTGGAGGAAGCTTCTCGATTAAACCTCGAGCCACAAGTGGGGATACGTGTTCGATTAGCCACGACTTGCGAAGGACAATGGCAAGACACCGGCGGAGAAAAGGCAAAATTTGGTTTTTCTGTCGCACAAATTTTGGATATTGTTGAGCGTTTAACTCAATTAAACAAACGGCACTGGCTTAAAGTCCTGCATTTTCATTTGGGATCACAAATCGCCAATATTGGCGATATTCAAAAGTGCTTATATGAAGGTGCTCGTTATTATGCAGAATTACATCGGATGGGAATTCCTATCCACACGGTAGATTTAGGCGGTGGATTAGCGATTGACTATGATGGAACGCGTACACGCTCCACTTATTCGATGAACTATACATTGAAGGAATATGCCAGCCATATTGTTAGCGCTTTTGCTGAAATTTGTGAAACGGAAGAGCTTCCTCATCCTCATATCATCACGGAATCAGGACGAGCCATTACCGCCCACCATGCGGTTTTGATTACCAATATCATCGACATGGAGCGCGCGCCTTATGACCAAAAAGTAAAACCGGCGACCGAAGAAGATCCCCCAGTCTTGCAAACGCTATGGTATCAACTGAATAATATTTCTGCCCGATCTGTCTTAGAGGTCTATCACGATGCGTGTTACTGGATGCACGAAGCTCATGGCATGTATGTGCATGGCATAATTGATCTGCAAGTTTGGGCGCGAATCGAACAAATCTATTACACAATCTGCTATCGAGTGCGGCATTTGCTCAATCCAACTATTCGCAGTCATCGTCCCATCATCGATGAGCTGAACGATAAACTGGCCGATAAATATTATGTTAATTTTTCTCTTTTTCAATCATTGCCGGACGCCTGGGCTATCGACCAACCTTTTCCCATATTGCCGATCTCAGGTCTTGACCAGCCATTGGAATTAAGAGGCGTTTTACAAGACATTACTTGTGATTCAGATGGTCGAGTTGATCGCTATGTTGACCACGATGGTTTGGAGACGACCATTCCTTTGCCTAGAATAGATCCCAATAAATCTAATTATTTGGGCATATTTTTAATTGGCGCTTATCAAGAAATTTTGGGAGATATGCATAACCTGTTTGGTGACACTCATTCAGTAAATGTTGTGGTAACGGCCGATGGTGGTTATGAACTATGCAATAAACAAATGGGTGACACCATAGAAACCATGTTGCGTTATGTCAACTTTGATATTAATACCGAAGTCTTAGCTAAATTTGACGAGGACCATATCGTTCAGCAGGCCTTGCAAGGCTATACCTACCTCGAGGATTAATTTGGTGAAGTCTGGTTACTATTTGCCGCCCGAATGGGCATCTCAACAAGCTATTTTAATTAACTGGCCTCACGCTTACAGCGAATGGTGGGACCCTATTCGTGAGGAAGCTGATGATACCTATACCCAACTCGTTAAAGCACTTGCCCTAACTCAAAGCGTGGTTATTATTTGTTACGACATAAAACAACGTGAACAAATCCAAAATCGTTTGACGCATGCTCAGGTTAATTTGCCCCGAGTACGTTTTTTTATCCTGCCCTCTAATGATGTTTGGACTCGAGATTATGGACCCATCACCTTGCTTAACGGTCCAAAACTAAAAATATTAAAATTTCATTTTAATGGTTGGGGAAATAAATATCCTGCCGATTATGATAATCAGGTATTGATTGAGTTGGTTGACCAAGGCTTTTTACCTCAAGCGGAATTATCATTAGTTGACTTTACCTTGGAGGGAGGCAGCATTGAAGTTGATGGTCAAGGCACTTTGTTAACGACAAAAAAATGCCTGCTCTCAAAAACAAGAAATCCAGACTTTGATCAAAAACAAATTGAGAAAATACTCCAAGATTCTTTAAATATTAATCGAGTACTCTGGTTAGAAGAAGGTTATATTGCTGGAGATGATACCGACGGCCATATCGATACGCTGGCGCGTTTTGTTAACGAAGATACGATTTGTTTTGTGCAATGCGAAGATTCTACCGACGAGCACTTCTATCATCTAAAAGAAATGCACAAAGAATTAAAGTTTTTGAAAAACGGACAAGGTTTGTCTTATCAGTTGGTAGCTTTACCCAGCCCTGCACCAATCCACAGCATTGTCGATGGACGCAGATTACCTGCGACGTATGCGAATTTTCTAATCGCTAATCGCGTAGTTTTGCTGCCTTTTTACAACGACCCGCAAGATCATGTGGCGCAACAAATTTTACAAAACTGTTTTAGAGATCGAGAAGTCATCGGGATTCCCAGTCGTTCTTTGATTGAGAACTATGGCAGCTTGCATTGTATCACTATGCAAATTCCCGTCTAACCTTTTGGATATTAATATGGTTGCTATTGCGGTAATTCAACAACGACTCTGCTCGGATTGGCAAAAAAATCTGGAAGAAACTGCTGTTGCCGTTGCAGAAGTTGCGGCAAAAGGCGCAGAATTGGTGGTATTATCCGAATTACATACCCGTCCTTATTTCTGTCAAAGTGAAGATATCAATAAATTTGCATGGGCAGAACCGATTCCAGGCCCGACTTTCCATTATTTAAGTGCGTTGGCAAAAAAACATCATGTGGTATTAGTGGGCTCGATTTTTGAAAAGCGAGCAGTCGGCATTTACCACAACACGGCTTTGGTTTTTGAAAAAAATGGCGAGCTGGCTGGTAAATATCGTAAAATGCACATTCCAGATGACCCCAACTATTACGAAAAATATTATTTTACTCCGGGGGATTTAGGCTTTACCCCCATTGCGACCAGCGTGGGTAAATTGGGTGTGTTGGTTTGCTGGGACCAATGGTTCCCGGAAGCAGCCCGAATTATGGCGCTGCGTGGTGCAGATTTACTCATCTACCCAACTGCAATCGGTTGGTTTGTCCATGAAGATGAAACCCAAAAAGAGGCACTCATCGACAGTTGGATAACTGTGCAAAGGGGGCATTCTATTGCCAACTGTTTACCTGTGATAAGCTGTAATCGCACGGGTTTTGAAGCTGATCCAGTACACGAGGGTAAAGGCATCCATTTCTGGGGAAACAGTTTTATAACCAACTCCCATGGACAACTATTGGAGCATGCAGCCACCACGGAGCCTGCCGCCCTGGTTGCAAAAATTGATTTGAAAGAAATAGAAATGACACGTCATATTTGGCCGTATTTTCGAGATCGAAGAACGGATGCCTATGGTGACATATTAAAAAAATACGCTGACTTTGGAGATAAAAATTTATGAAACAAGATTTTTTAAAACAAAAAGTTCGTCATTTAGATTTGGCGGATATGAATGTCATTCCGATGATAGAAGCTATGCAGCACACCGCATTCCAGGGCCGAAATATTGCCCGCGCCGCAAAAATTTATCAGCAAATGTTAGAAGATCGTGATTGCACAGTTATTTTATGTCTTGCGGGTTCATTGGTGAGCGCCGGAATGAAAAAAATTTTTGTCGATCTAGTAAAAAACCGAATGGTCGACGTAATTGTGTCTACTGGCGCGAATATTGTGGATCAAGATTTTTTTGAAGCATTGGGATTTTTTCATTATCAAGGTTCTCCTGATGCGGATGATCGCCAGCTCAGAGACTTAGCGATCGATCGGATTTATGACACATTAATCAATGAAGATGAATTGCGTATTTGTGATAACACCATTTTTGAAATTGCCAATCAATTAAAACCTGGTGCTTATTCTTCACGTGAATTTATCAACGTGATGGCTGAGTATTTGATTGCGCATAACAAAGGTGAAGATTCCATTATCCGCACCGCTTACGAACAACAAGTGCCAATTTTTGTGCCGGCTTTTAGTGATTGCAGTGCGGGATTCGGCTTAGTGATGCATCAACATCAAAATCCCAATCCCAATCGCCATGTGCAAATTGACTCGGTAAAAGATTTTCGTGAATTAACGCAAATTAAAATTCACTCTCAAGAAACCGGTTTATTAATGATGGGCGGTGGGGTTCCTAAAAACTTTGCTCAAGATATCGTGGTTGCCGCTGAAATGCTGAAAGAAAACGTACCCATGCATAAATATGCGGTGCAAGTCACCGTAGCGGATGCACGTGACGGCGCGCTTTCAGGATCTACCCTACAAGAAGCTTGTTCCTGGGGTAAAGTCGATATGACTTACGAACAGATGGTATTCTGCGAAGCCACCATCGCATTGCCATTGTTGGCAGGTTACGCCTACCACCGTGGCGCCTGGAAAAATCGCGCCGCACGCGAATGCAACCGTATACTGAACCAAACCGTAGCGGCTTAATTCGCGCATCATCACGCGATATCGGATCAAGTCCGGCACAAGTTTTTGACTGCATGATTCGTCATTCCGTTGAAAAACGGAATCCAGGATGAATATTTTCGTTACAAATAAGGATTTTAAACAACCATCGCTAAAATTTCTTGCGCTTTTTCAAAAGTTAGTGGCTTTACAAAATAGGCATCCATTCCCGCAACAAACGCTCTGTTTTTTATGTTTGATTCATCGTGGGTAGAGAGGCCGATAATCAAAACATTTTGATTGGCGCTTGGTGTGCGCCGAATGATTTTAGTCGTGGTAATGCCGTTCATCCCCGGTAAATCAATATCCATCAGCAGCAGATCATAGTAATTTTTTGCGTAATATTCGATGCCTTGCTCACCGCTTTCAGCAATCTCGACTTTACAATTTAAATTTGCAAAATGCAATTTCGCAACCATTTGCGGTATCTTCGAATCTTCAACCAATAAAATTTTTATTTTTCGTCGCTTTGAGAAAAAGCGACCAACCACCAGCGCTGGGAAGCGGGATAACCCAATTCTATGCAGCGCTGGCGCATGAACTGATTTTACCCCACTTAAAATTCCAGCATTTTCGGGTCGCGAACCCACCCCATTCATAAGCCCAGGGCGCTCCTTCCAAACCGCTTTGCTCGAAAAACGCGCAAGCGCAAACCGAGGACCATAGCAAAAACTAGGCTCCCAAGCTTGTTGTTTAAAAAGGAAATTTTCCCCAGATTTAAAGGGACGGTTCAAAAAATGCGAAAAATAAGATAGAATATCGTCAGCCACGTTAACTCCTTTCGTTAATGTTGGTCAGCGGATCTCAAGCGTTGACGCGCTTGAGATCCGCGCTCGTATTATAAATCCTTTTTTTCTTCAAATGCAAATTTGAATGAATTATTTTTCAAAACCAATCAATCTGAAATGTAGTGTGTTTTCAATTATGGAATGGGATTAGTTACCTGAAAACTTCTTGAAGAGTAGTTAGATCCTGCTAAAGTTGAACCTTCACATTATTACTGTGAATATTTGTCAGGATTTGGGTAATTACGTAGTTTGCATAAATTTTTCTATTATCTTCAAATCTTCTGCTGTTTTCTGTTTCTTGGAATCATACACACTGGCATAATATGTTTTAGTATTTGGCGCCCAATCAAAAAATATCATGTTTCCTTCTTTAATATTTTTAACGTGTTCATGACTCAATACCAATTCTAAGGTTCTAACTAAAAAGTCTTTTTTTACTCCTAAAATTGAAAAAAATATTTCAATTTTGTAGCTTCCTGGAGAAAATTCATAATTAGCACAGTCTTTTGGTAATAAAAAATGATGATCACAGACAACGCCATCTTGACCAATATAGATACCGCTTCCTCGGGACAAATTATTTTTTTGTCCATATACCCAAATATTAAAATTCTGTAAGGATTCTCCTCGATGAACTTTAAGAAAAATATTCTCAATAATACGCCCACGTTTTGCTGTACTGACAATAAGAGTTCTTAAATAGATTTTAGACTCCCCAATACCTGGACCATCATAACCAAAAGCTACCCATGTTGGTTGTGTCATTTTTATTTTACCCTTGTAAAGGTAAAGCAGCCAAACAGTAAACAACGATAATATCAGTGAAAAAAAAGACATTATAATTGATAGACATGATAGAGTAACATTAGACATATATACACTCCATGAACAGAATGTTCAAAAAAATTCATAATAAAATTAACGATAAACTTCTTTTCGGTGACCTGCGACCAACACCAAAACCGTAAGTTGAGAATCTTGTATCTGACAAATCAAACGATAATCACCGACCCTGTAACGCCAAAGTTCACTCTGTTCCCCTTTCAAGGCCTTACCCAACAGACGAGGATTAGCGGTTTTTGTTAACTGATTTAAAAATGTAATTATTCTTTCTTGCGCCACGGTATCCAGCTTTTGGATCTGCTTAGCAGCGCTCTTTTTAATCTCTATCTTCCAAGCCAAGCTGTTTCTCCAGATCTTTTAGGCTGACACGGCCTTCTTTTTTTTCTAACGCTGCAATACCCAGCAAGTAATCCTCTCGATCATCCAGAAATTCACTAAGTGCTTTTCTGGCAAAATAGCTTTTAGTATGGCCGGTTTTTTGACATAGCTGTTCTAATCTATGCTCAGTTACAGTGTCTAATCGAATACCTAACATAATCCCACCTAATTTGTTAAACTTGTTTAACATAATTATAGCATAAAAATGACTACAAGATACTAATTTTTTTCTTAAATTTACCTTTTTCACTAAGTTAGTTAAGTTATTGAAATTAAATGAATTATTTCTTATAAATTATGATTTGGTTGGATCAAGTAATGAATCTCTAAATCTTTAATGATGAAGGCCGGACTTCTTTTTATACTGAAATAAAAATACATCCCGAGTTTATAAAAGAGCTCGAAACAGAACCCCTAAAAGGACGTGATGGGGTACATGATGGGGTATATGAAGGGGTATATGATTCTCCTCCAGTAAACTTTTATCGCAAACAGAAATAAAGATTTTAAGTCTAGCGCAAGAATCACCCATAAGCGTAGCCCGTATTTTAGAAGCTTTTGGGTATAAAGTGGTAACTAGGAATATAAGAAATACTTTACATAGGCTATTAAAATTAAATCTTATTGCTTATACCATTCCTGATAAACCCAGAAGCAAAAAACAGCAATATAAACTTACTTTGCAAGGGAAAAATTTAAGTGCAAAAGTTCTCCTATAAAGAAAGTGGCTTCAATCGGTCAGCCGATTTTTATAAGCTGTTCTAATCTATGCTCAGTTTCAGTGTCTAATCGAATACCTAACATAATTCCCCCCTAATTTTGTTAAACTTGTTTAACATAAATATATCAAAAAAATGATTACAAAATACTAATTTTTTCTTAAACTAGCCTTCTTATTTATTCAGCATTAAAGAAAGTGCTTTAGCATTTTCAATTTCTTTGCGAGTTTCTTCATCGTCATCTCGATCCTCATCACTGTCGGAATCGAGCTTGGTTTTGAATAAGCCTTGTAGAACTAAGTTATTTTTCTGTTGCGCAATTTCGGCAGCGGTTTGCCCCTTGGAGCGGAGAGTGACATCTGCTTTTGCATCCAGCAGTAGACTAACTGTATCTGTATTCCCCACGCGAGTGGCGATATGTAGAGCAGCACCATGATTAGAAGTGATGTCAACCATTGCTTTATGAGCAAGCAAAAGTTTGACAGCGCGAGTATTGCCTTTTGCTCCGCAAGCCATATGTAAAAGAGTAAACCCACTATTGCTTACTTGATTTATATTTTCATTCTTTGCTAACCATTTTATTAGTATTTCTTCTGCAAACTGAGAGACAATTAAATCTTTTATGGAAACTGATTTTTTCTCTGTCGGTTTCGTTTCATATTTTTTTTCTTTTTGGACCGGTGATATTACTTTATCTAACCATGCAGTTCTTTTGCCTTGGGCTTGCTTTTTTTCGCGATGAGTATGAAATTGACTATCTCCTTCCAGGGGAAAATATCGACGTTTATCTTCAAGATTTAAACTCTTGAATTCTGCATAAGTGATTTTAAATATCTCAGATTTTTGTCGTAAAACAAAATAGGCTTCTTGATGCGCTTCTGAAAGCGTATTAAATTTTTCAAAAATGATTCCCCACAGTTTATTTAAAAATCGATCGAGTGCGTCTAAATCAAAAAGATTAGTACCAAACATCAATCCGTCATATTCTGAATAAGTGAAATCGGCACAAATTGTACCAATACTTAACGGTTCGAATTGGACGGTGATTTGTTTAAATTCACTGGTAAAATGGCCTGATTGACTAATTTTTTCGGATAAGAGTATCAGACCATCTCGATAAGTTGGGGTAACTTGTTTTTCATCCGCGGATATATGGAAGTCTGAATTAATCAATTGTTGCAGGATATTAAAAGTATGAACTGTAGTTACCTGATTTTTGATCTTCAAGGCAACAGCCGGATTGATGTGTTTCATAAATTTGTATAAAGCTAACAAAGGTGTTTGTAAATTATATTCCAGCAGCATTACCCAATAGGCAACAGTTTCTAACCGTAAAGCTAAACATTGTAATTGACAAATTTCTTGATACTTTGCTGTACTCTGAGACACCTGTGCTTGAAAAGCAAAAACTTCTTGCGCTTCATTAAAGCGTCCAGCGGTGTATAATCCAGAAAATAGCGCCGAAGCCGCCATTAATGAAGAGTCCGCTGATTTTTTTTGTAGATGAGTTTCGATTGACGATCTCAAATCCTTTTTCCGTAAAAAATTTTTTAGCAGCACATCTTCCATGGTATAGATTTTTTCATCTGCTTTACTTCGCAAATCAGATAACCGGGTTATCGTATCTTTTTGGATAAAAAACTTAATATTTTCGTGCAAGCCATGGCTTTCGATAGTAATCTTTAAATATTTTTCGTAATCTTTACAAGCTAAAACCATGCATCCATGGCAATCTACGGTAGTTTGACTATGTTTATCTTCTAGGGCATGCAAAAGGTGCGCAGCATATAAATTGCCGGATAATTTATAAGATTCATGATAAGGGGCAAACTTAATGGTGTGGGAAGAAATTTCTTTATCGTCATCGCTAGGATGTTGGTGAGTAGAACGTTTAAATTCCCGAGTCACTAAGGCATTGCCTAAGTGAGATTTCGTATTTTTTAAATATCGGATTTTCTGTTCGGCATCAGAAGTCCAATCTTGGCCTTTCTTGCGATAAAAAGAAGTCATACCTTCAGCAATTTCAGCATAAGACTGTGCAATAAAAAACTCTAGTAAATTATGAATTTTGAAAAAATAATTATCATCGAGTAAAGGATCATATGAAGTCGTTACTTCAGCTGAAGACAAAAGGATTTGTAATTCGGTTAAAGCTGTTTGATCTGATATTTTTTGCGTATCTTTGTTTTCTTCAAGGACATCCTCTAAAAAGCGAATTTGTAACTGAGTTTTATCTTTTTGTTGCTGCAATTCTGCTAATTCCTGGGCCAATTTGGGATAAATTTCTTTATTTTTTAAATTTTTTGTTAATTCATCTACTAGAAGTTGAATTTTTATGCCTATTCGTTTATCCAATTCTGTAAACCATCTTAAATTAATAAAATTAGATTGATTATGCAGGGTATAAAATTTAAATAAAATTTTAACTAAGCTGAGATGTTGATAAGTGGAGAAATAGTTAATTAACTCCTCTTTTCTATGCTCATCGCGCATTAACCTTGGATTTTTCAAAAATAAATCAAATAAAATGGCTGGAATAAATACTTTTAATTGATACTGATAAAATAAATCTTCAACTTGGGTTTCAAAATCTTTATCCATGGAATCAAATTTGGGACGATTGACATTGTGGGTCAAAACTTTTCGTAGGTGGTTATAGAAGTTATTTGGGCGCAATAGAGACTCAAATTTTTTATATTCTAGTGGCTGTTTTTCTAAAGATTTTTTAATGGCGCTACTTTTATAAGTAGAAAGCTGATATAAAGGCAAAATTTCACCTATTCCCTGCGGTGAAGAGGGCTGCTTTTCTCTATCGCCAAGCGGGGGTTCTTGAATCTCTTTGTTTTCCTTTCCGTCTGGAGTGAAAATCTTTGTTCTTATAGAAGAAATTTTTTCCGTTTCAGTATGGGTTATAAGTTCCATCGCGGCAGAGAAATCTTGATATGAATCTAGAAAATAATCCAAAGCTTTTTGGCTCAATTCTCTGGAAGTTGAAAAAAAATAGGTTTGGTATTCATCTTCTATTCTTTGATCTAAGCTGGTGTGTAACCTAAAACTCATAGGCACACGTTCATGACTATAAAGTACACCGAGGAGATATTTAGCCAATGCTCTTAGTTTTAAATGTCCTGGTTTTTCGGAGTGAGGAATTAAATGGCACTCAATCAGGCGCAGATAACAAAAAGCAATCAATGGCTCATGTTCCATATGGGATATGGCCTTCTGCACCACGTTCAACGTATCATGGATGTCTTTTATTTCACTATAATGCTCTTGTTGCACAAACTGATAAGCCGCCAATATACTGTCTGGCGTATTTTTTCTTAATAGATAACGCAATGTACAGAGTTTTATATTTCTATCTTGGATTTTTTGCTTTTCTTTTTCCTCTGTTGGATTAGGATAGAGTAGCTTTTGAATTTGTTGACCAACTATATCTGTTGGGCTGAGGACTGGCTTTGCTTCATTGTTGTCTTTGATTTCCTGAGAAGGCTGTTGAGTTGACTCTAGGGGTAAATCAATATTGATTTTTGCATCTTGCATTTTTATTCCTTTTTAAAAAACTATTTTAGATTTAAGTACTATACTATCGAGAAAAAAAGAAAACAGCCAGTAATAAACGTAGCGTTTTCAGTAAAAACCGAAAAAATCCACTACTGCCCGTTGAGTTGTTGCAGCTGGATGGTGGCCAGTTGCGCAGCGGGCGTTCCGGGATAACGAAGGGTTACGGTTTTTAATTCTTGTTTGGCTTGTTCCGTTTTGCCTTGTTGGGCATGTAAAACCGCTAAGCGTAATTCTGCATCCGCTACTTTATTTGAAGTCGAATACTGTTGAATAACTAAATTAAATTCAAGTTCCGATTGACGTAAATTTCGTTGTTGAAAATAGATTTCTCCCAACCAATAGTGCGCATTCGCTACAAATTGACCATCGGGATGGGTCCTTAAATAAGCTTGAAAAGCAGTAAGCGCATCAGCATATTGCTTGTTGGTTAATAAATTCAGCGCAGCTTGGTAAGCAGCAGCGTCAGTTTTAGCTGCAGCGGGGAGCGCATTATTCGGCGTAACGGTTGGCACAATTTGTCCTGAACTGGGTGGCGTGGCATAAGCTGGGGTTGGCGGCGGAGCGGGGGGTAAAGCTTCCACATGTTGCTGAGTTCGACTTTGCACATCTAATTGATGGGAAAGTTCTTCCAGTTGACCATTTAATTGTTGAATTTGTTGCTGTAATTCTGCAATTTGCTGAGGTAAATTCATTTGCGCAATGCCATTGAGCTGCTGTTCTAGCCGAGTGACACGTTGCGCCATGGATAATTGAGAGGTATCAATCAGGTTGCTAATGGGAGAATTATTGTCACCAATATTTGAATTAATTTGTGCACCAGATGCCTCAGATGAAGTTAAATTAACCACGGGAACTTCATTAGCGGACGCATAATTTGAGAAAAAGATCAGTGAAAGAGGCAAAAGGATAAAATTAAAAAAACGTTTTTTGAGATGAAAGCTTATCACTAGATTTCCGTTAAATGTCTGAATGAGCATCCAGTTTCATTTTTAATGAAACTGGATATCCCAAGTTTTTTTACTGACGAACGTATACCAAAACCACGCGACGGTTTAAGCTGCGTGAACTTTCATCAGAACCGGTAACCGCTGGACGTTCTTTGCCATAGCTAACCGAAGTAATTTGATTCGCATTAACGCCTTGTTGTTTAAGAACACGGGCAACGGCTTGATCACGACGATAACCTAAAGCTACGTTATATTCGCGGCTGCCTCGGTCATCAGTGTGACCTTCTAATCTTACTTTAGCGTCTTTGTGGGTAGCTAAATAACCAGCTTGAATTGAAATTGCTTTCAGATCAGCGGGATCTACAGTGCTTCTATCGTAAGCAAAGTAATAAACTTGATTAGAGGGGGCAGTTAAAGGATTAACAAACCGAACTCCACCGTTTGGCCCATTGACATTCGTGCCAACCAAACCACCTTTTTGACCTACGCCGTAAGGCTGGGCGTTTTCGGGGGTTCCTGGTTCTCCAGGAGCAGGTGCGTTTTTGTTGGTGCTACAAGCAGTCAATGCAGCAACCGAAGATGCGAATACCAAAGCTTTTAACCATTTATTCATATAAAATTTCTCCTTTTAGAAAAATAAAAACTAATTCGAGTAAAAAAACTGTACGTGAAGGATTACTCAGTCACCACCTAGTCTATAGTTAAAAACGGCGACCATGCAGGCTCTTGAACATCACCATCGCGAGCCGGCAAACGCAGTTTTACCCTTCCGTCAATGGAAACTAAAGACAAAACTCCACGTCCTTGATATTGAGTAGCATATAACACCATTTTGCCATTGGGCGCAACACTTGGCGACTCATCTTCACCGGCTTCGGTTAAAATTTCTAGGTTGCCGGTCGCCAAGTCTTGTTTTGCAATACCAAATAAATTGGTATCTCGATGCATTAAAATAATAGATTTGCCATCCGGACTAAAACTGGCTTTGGCGTTATAATTCCCTTGATAAGTTAGGCGAGTGGTTTTTTTGTTGTTAAGGGTATAAAGATAAATTTGGGGTGTGCCCCCGCGATCTGAGGTGAATAGCAAGGAACGACCGTCCGGGGACCATTTAGGTTCAGTATCAATCGAATAGCCATTCGTCAGTTGGTTGATGCTTAAGTTTTGCAAACTGATGGTATAAAGCTTGGGATTTTCGCTTTTAGTTAGCACGAGCGCCATGGATTTGCCATCGGGAGAGAAAGTGGGCGCACCATTAATTCCCTCAAAACGCGAGATTAAACGACGTTGACCCGTTTTTAACTCTTGTAAATAAATAGAGGCACGATCATTTTCAAAAGAAACATAGGCAATATGAGAGCCATCCGGTGACCAAGTGGGTGACATAATGGGTTGTGGGGAAATGAGCAAGGTTTGCGGATTAAAGCCATCCATGTCGGCTATTTCTAAGGCATATTGAGTGCCACGTGTTTCACGCAAAACCATAATATATGCAATTTTCGTGCTGAAAATCCCTCGGACGCCTGTTAAAGTGTGATAAATAAGATCGCTGATTCGATGCGCCAACAGTCGGCTATCGCTTGCAGGTATTTGAAAGATTTTTTCAAACAACAGGGTTGAGCCACTATTGGCGGTTGCTACGGTCCCGTTTAATTGCACAGTCACTTGATACATTTGGTTGCCAATATCAACAACTCTACCTTGTACCGCGTAATCGGCGGATTGGCTACCATTAATGGTAAACTGCCCACTATTGTTTAAATCATCGGTAATAACTTGGGTTAATGAGTTTGCGCCGGGAACCGGAATGCTGTTTCCCGTAAAGGAGTTAATCGTAATTGGAATGGCTTGGTTAACACCTTGAGTTAGTTCAAGGTAAAGTTCCGCTTGGGCAGAGTTTAGAAAAAGCCAAGGAATGATCAAAAATAATAAAGTTAATAGACGTCTTTGTATCGTTTTCATACCAATTAGCATACTCATTTTGACTATCGTTATCAATATTTAATATCCTTCGGGGTCATTTTTAGGGTGAAGTGTCGGAACGGATTAAATGACGTAGGGTCTTGAGGAACAGGTAAGGGCGAGGACTTAAAAATAGCGGTTTTAGCCGCTTGGTCTAGGGCTGGGTTGCCGCTGGATTGAACCATTTGAACTTTGGTAACGGTTCCGTTGGGTAACAAGTCAATGGAAAACACACATGACAATGTACGGTCTGTGTCATCTGGGATAATCCATTGATTAGCAATCGCCATTAAAATTTTGGCGCGATATTCATTAATCGCCCCCTGCAGCTGTTGTGCTTTTTGCGCTTCGGCAAGTTGTTGTTGTTCACTGGCCATTTGTTGTTGAAGTAATTGTTGTTGCAGTGCTTGTTCCTTTTTCGCTAACTCGGCTTGCTTTTGCTTTGCCGCTTCTTTTGCGGCTTCTAATTCTTGCTGTTTCTTTTGCGCTAATAATTTGGCTTGATTTTGAGCTTGAACTTTTGCTTGTTCTATCTGCAAAGCCTTCAATTTTGCCAATCGTTGTTCTTCCTGCTCGGCTTGTTCGGTGGCTTTGGCTTTTTCTTGTAAAGCTCGTTGTTGATCCATTTTGAGTTGATTGAGACGCGCCATTTCAACCAATTTAGCTTGGCGGGCAGCCTCAGCTTGGGCTTGCAAAGCCTGCACCCGCTTCTCTGCTGCTGCTTTTTGTTCTGCTTCCTGATCTTTAATTTTTTGGACTTGAGCAGACACCGCGTTGGCATCGACAACCATGGCATGTACAGCTGGTGCATTTTGTGCGGGGGTGGCCAATCGATAACTGGTTGGGTTATGAGCCATGATTAAGGAAGCAATTAAAACAATATGCAGTGAGATAGATGCTGCTATCGGTAAAGTAAAATTTGATTTTAAATGGTTTGACATGTTTGTTATTATAAGTAAAAAATAGAATATAAGAAATAATTTTTTTTCCTATGAGAAAGTGGATGTTCGACTTAATGTTAGTTGTGATTCCGGGGTTGAAACGATGACCTTAACTTTGCTTGGCAAAGGTGTGCGGCGATGATGCAGGCCACCTTCGAGGTAGAGGGCGGCCATATACAAAATGCCTCTTCCTTCAGGCTGATCAGGAGCTACCTTGACACACAAAACTCTATCTTCGCTAAGGTCAGTAATCTCATGGGTAAAAAGTGTTTGATATAGAATCTGATTGTCGCCAAAATAAAGGCAGATCTCTACCGGCATCTCCCCTTTTAAGGGTTTTAAACCGTTATGGTTATTAAAATGCCATCGGCTCTTGTTCAAAACTGATTTAGCTTCTTCATCCTCCTGTAAAGAAGAGGGAATTAATAAAAACTCGTTTGAAGAGCTGGAACTCTCAATCGGAATTAATTTGACGTCTTCAGAAGATATTTGTCCGCCGAACCAAGTGGAAGGGTTAGAAGAGATGGGGTTACTCTTTTTTGATTCAAAGGCTGGAAAAACAGTCGTTGTTTTTTTGCGTGCTTTTACTTCCAACAACATTCCGGAAATTTCTTGCTTGCTAAGGCCTTGTTGCTTAAAAAAAGCAAAAGGGGTTTGCATTTGGGTTTGTCCAGTTGAGGTTGGGGAGATTGTCTGAATAGGCGCCGTGTTTTTTAGGGTAAATAAACGGAAATAATCTTCCCAGTGTGAATTCGAGAATGGTTTATAATCCTCCAAGCCGGGGATGCGTTTTAAAGTATCGGAAAAATCTTCCAAAGTGGTTTTAATAGCGAATAAGCCCACTCCAACCGATTTAGGTGTCGGATCGACTATGCTCGGTAGGGAGTTCCCTTCAAGGCGATTAATTACTTTTAAAATTTGACTCAAAGGTATATCGTGAAACATGTTAGAATAAATAAAAAATTTTAATTTAGGATAGGTGATCAAAGCCAGATCTAACCATTTTCTTTTAAGAAGCTCCTTCGTAATTAGTGAAAAAAATCGATTGAAATCGTGCTCTGATTGAAGTTGTTTGAATTCAGGAAGATTGAAAAGAGCCCTAAGTGCAGATGATATTGTTTTTTTTGTACATTCTTTAATTGCGAATAAAAGAGCATCAAAAAAACTATCGTTTAACCTATCATAGTTTCCAGATAAGAACGCACTAAGCCAAATAGTTTTATTTTCTAAAATCACGCAAATAAGGGGATGGAATGATGGATTATCTAAATTTATTCCATTGGCTAACAAAACTTTAAAATGTGACTTTTTGTTAAGAGAGATAGTCGAATAGTATAAAAGAGCGCCTTGTTTTCCTTCAAGATTTAATTTGCATATTTTCAGCAATTTTTCTAGTACAAAGAATTCGCAATAATTGATGGCGTTTAGCAAAATTTTAAACGGATTCGAGCTTTTGCCAAGGTCTAAGTCTGGATGGTTGAGTAATAAATCAATTAACAAAGGGTCATTTAAACATAGTGCGGTATTCAAAATGCTCTCGCCGTATGCATTCTCAGCATTGATATCTATTATTTGTGCTAATAGCGTTTTCACCAACTGAGGATTTTTTTTTGCCGCTGTTCCTAATAACCTAAATCGATAACCGAAAACAAATTGGTTGACTTTCGTTACTGGCAAGAGTAAATCAATTCCTTTCTGATCTTCCTGGTTGGTCGCATGCATTAGTGCATTCATCTCTTCGTAATCTTGGATATTGGGATCAGCTTTTATTTCTAGTAAATAACTGACGATTTCTGCTTGGTTCGCCTGGGCGGCAGCGATTAATGGAGTACGTTTATTTACCGGATGTTTGCTATTGATATTGACTTTCAACTCCCAATCATCGGCTAATTGCTTAAGATATTTTACCCGCTTTAATTCTCCGGCTTCTGCAAGATCTCTGAAAACTGCGCTCGCTGTCAATTGAATGTTTTTAATTTTTAAAAAACCATTGATGATGTCAAAGACTTTTTTATTTTTGAAGGCGAGAGCAAAATCAAGGAAATTATTGCCGTCTATTGTAGTGGTGGTTAAATCAACTCCAGCCTCAAATAAATATTTCAATCCTTCTTCGTGTCCAAGCTGAGCTGCATAAAAAAATGGTGTTAAATAGTTTTTGTTTTTAAAATTGATATTGGCTCCGAGCTGTTTTAATTGCGGAATATATCGGGCAAGACCCCAGGCCTGAGGACAAAAAATAATTAAATGAATTAAGTTACCACCAAGATAGTCCGTCAATTTAAAAAAGGGGTGATTTTGTTTTAATTCTTTCTCTTCGGTTAAAATTTTTTTAATTAAATCAAGGGTTGAGCCCAACGCTTTTCTTTTTAACTCGTCTTCATGGCTTGGAGAATCCATTCCTTGTATTTTGTAAATGGGGCTAGATAAATGTATTAGCTCTAGAGAGAAACTCTCTATACTGGAAGGTTTTTTTTTCTTTTTTTTTGGCATAATTGAATTCTATTTGTAAGTAGTTGATCATTCTGTATTATAGATTTATGCGGAATTATATTTTATCCAAAAGCGATTATAAGCTATTATCAATTACCCCGCAATAGATTAATTTATTTCTTGCGGGTCTACATCTAAAGACCAGCGTACTTTTTTGCTCAATTGGCAGGTTTTAATTTCAGGAACCCATTTCTGTAAAAAGGATTGAAGCTGATGGCGTTTGTTGCACTGCAATAAAATATGCCCACGAAATCGTCCCGCACATTTTTCCATGAGGGATGGAACTGGTCCCCAAATCTGAATGTCTTTAACAGACATTTTTTCTTCAGCTAATGTTTTTACCTGAGTTAAAAATTGATGAGTGATTTCCCGGCTTTTGGATTCAGCACGTAATAGAGCCAGAAAAGCATAAGGAGGCAAAGTTGTTTGTTTTCTTTCTTTGAGTAGTGACTCGGCGAATTTGCGGTAGCCTTCTTTCAATAATAATTGCAACTGTGGATGATCCGGGAAATGAGTTTGAATCATGACCTCTCCGCTTTCGCCACTACGGCCAGCACGTCCACCCACTTGCACCAGTAATTGCCCCATTCTTTCTAGGGCGCGAAAATCAACACTAAAAAGTCCACCATCGGCCTCAACAATCGCAACCAAGGTTAAGTGCGGAAAATGATGTCCTTTCGACAGCATTTGCGTACCAATTAAAATCTGTGCTTCCCGTTCGTGTATTTGATCTAACAATTTTTCCATGCTGCCGCGTTGTTTAGTAGTGTCTTTGTCTATTCTAACCATTTTATAATCTGGAAATTGTTCCTGAATAATCGCTTCGATCCGTTGAGTACCTTGTCCGACCTGAATTAATTCTGGAAATTTGCAGTTTTGACATTGTTTGGGAATTGGGCGGCTGCTGTCACAATGATGGCAGCGCAATCGTTCGGGTTGAAAGTGTAGAGTGTAATAGGCATCGCATCGATTACATTTGGCCATCCAACCGCAATGGTGACACATGAGCACCGATGCATAACCGCGGCGGTTTAAAAACAATAAAACTTGCCCTTTTCTTTGCAAATGCTCATGCATTTTATCCAGCAAAATGCTGCTCAAGCCGCCGGTTAATTTTTTATCGCGAATATTGATGACATTGACAGTCGGCGATTGTGCTTCACCGGCTCGGTGTGGCAAAGAAAGATAAATATATTTTTTAGTGTGCGCATTATAAAAACTTTCTAAGGAAGGCGTTGCTGAGCCTAACACAACTGGGATATTTTCAAATTGCCCGCGGACAATGGCTAAATCTCTTGCTGAATAGCGGAACTTACTTTGTTGTTTAAACGAGATATCGTGTTCTTCATCTAAAATAATAATGCCGGGATTTTGCAGGGGGGTAAAAATTGCGGAGCGAGTACCAATGATAATGCTGGCTTTTCCTCCACGGGCTAATTGCCAATTTTCTAGGCGTTTTTTTACCGTTAAACCGGAGTGAATCAGTGCGATAGGCACATTAAAACGTTGCTTAAATCGCTTTACCATTTGCGGAGTCAGGGTAATTTCCGGCACTAAAACTAATGCTTGCTGACCTTGGGCTAAGCGGTTTTCGATGCTGTGGAAATAAACTTCGGTTTTCCCGCTGCCAGTAATTCCGTCCAATAAAAAGGTTTGAAAATTTTTTGCCTGATTAATAGCATTAATCGCAAAAAGTTGATCCGAATTTAAATCTATACTCTTTTCTGGATTTGATAGAGACTGATTCAGTGCTGGGGATTCTACGGTAACGGTGTCACTCTGACGCCCTTCTCTGAGCGCTTTAGGCAGAATTTGTGCGATAATTTCGCCCAAAGGATAATGGTAATACTCGCTGGCCCAATGGCACAATTTTAATAGGGAAGGCGTGAGAATAGGTTGCTCATCGAGCTTAGCAGTCGCGTTTTTAATTTTATTGTTGGGAACGTCAGTTTGAGATTTTACTGCAATTAAAACGCCGACCACACTTTTTTTACCAAAAGTGGTTTGTACGCGAATGCCTGGTTTCCATTCTTTGGCATCTTGTGTATTTAGGGGCGGTAAATAATCTAATGTATGACGCAGATGCGTTGGGATGGCTAACTCAAGAATATCGGCTGTGTCAATCATTAAATTAATCTTGTAAAATACCTTTGTAATTGGCGGTCAGGTTTTCCAAACTTAGTCTGTTTAAAAACAGTGAGTATGTCATCCAGGAAGTTAAACCCGCTAAATCTTTAAATTGCGGCGGCAAGTATTTTGGTGGTGTCACAATATTTTCTTGGATTAAATCATGGAGGGTGGATAAATCTTCCAGAGTGGTTTTTCCTAAAAACAAGAGTGGAATATAGTGAGAGAGTCCATTTCGAATTGCAAGGCGGATATAATTGTAAATTAACATAAAGCCCTTGCTATACGATAAGTCTTTAGTAAAAGGTCCTTGTGTGGGCAGACATCCGCGAAATACACGAACCGCATTATAATAGCTACTGGCCTCATTGAAACCCGCATCACGATAAAAGCGAAAAATATCGAGAAAGTTAGCACCCTGTTCTACCATGTCAATAGCGGTCACACGGTGAGTCAATGCCAAAACTCTTTTAGGTGATGAGGCAAAGGTGAATATTTCCATAATAATAGCCAACCCTTCTTGATTAATAGTAGAAGACGGTGGGCCCTTACTTAAAAAAGTGCAGACAGGTTGAGACATGCCATTTAAAGTGGTTCCCATATGCACCCAACCTTCATGGACTTCTAAAACACCCAATTCACGCAAGGTAAAGTTAGCGTTATTGCGCAGCTTTATCCATTCGGCGCCGGCTGAGGCATCGGCAACAATATTATCGCTTAATTTAACGCGAATGGGGTCATTCGGAGTGCCAAAATATTCGTTTAGCTTTTGCCCTAAATAAGGAACTGCCTCTTCACTGGAAAATGTTTTTTCATCTAGAGCGTCTGGCTCCAACTTCGATTTTTCTAAAGTTTGCGTCACCATTTGCGCCAAATCACGCAGCGTCGGTGCGCCGGCATAGAAAGCGTCTTGAGCACTGCCATAGAGTTCTTGCGATATTTTTGGAAATTCTTCGGTGCCGCGTGCTTGCAGTAGGCGAATCACTTCTCGGTATTCACGGCACATTCTTAACATGATATTGCCAATGCCGCTGAACTGCCCCAGCCTTCGACGAATTTCTCTTTCAATAGCATAAAACTCATTGGTTTTGGCTGCCGGGTCAAATTCTAGTGGAATCAACTGATAGACTGCGCTATCGATTTGCGGCATTTCTTTGCATTTATCTTTAAAAAACTGTTCTTTTATTTCATTCGGCCATTTTAATGCATTTAATATGCGTATTGGGGTTTGTGCGGTGACTATTTGGTCTGACAAATTGCGAATAATGTTTTTAAATTCTTCTAAATTAGAAATTTTCATAAATTTTCCATCCTTTGGGCTTTATACTAGCATAGCCAGAGGTTTTTGTAGCTTGTTAATTATCGAAACCAATGTCATTATTGCAACCACAAATCAAGTTAGACATTCCGCGCCCGCGGTGTAAAACCGCGCGCTTGACCAAAGTGAGAAAGCTCTGCTTTCCCCCTTTGGAAACCCCAGGCTTTGACCACGCGGCAAGCCGCGCGGTAAGTTTTTTTAATGTTATATGAGGTTGAAATGGGTAACATCAGCACCAATGAATTTCGTAGCGGCGTCAAAGTTATGATGGATGGCGATCCGTGCAATATTCTTGAAAACGAATTTGTTAAACCGGGCAAAGGGCAGGCTTTTAATCGGGTTAAACTGCGTAATCTTAAAACCGGTCGTGTACTGGAAAGAACTTTTAAGTCTGGTGACACGTTGCCAACCGCCGATGTGGTGGATATGGAAATGCAATATCTGTACAACGATGGCGAAGTTTGGCATTTTATGGCAGTTGATAATTACGAACAATATGTTGCCAACGCCACGGTGATGGGGGACGCCAAACAATGGCTAAAAGGCCAGGAAAGTTGCACCATTACTATGTATAACGGCGCTCCTCTCTTAGTTAATCCCCCGAATCAGGTTGTTTTGGAAATCACCGAAACGGATCCAGGTTTAAAAGGTGACACGGTAAGCGGCGGTGGTAAATCAGCTACTTTAGAAACCGGCGCAGTTGTGCGCGTGCCTTTGTTTATTGAAAGAGGCGAGTTGATTAAGGTGGATACGCGCACCGGTCAATATGTCTCTCGTGTTAAATAAATCAAAAACAACTTGGGAGCCTTCTGCTTCCATTGCCAATTTAAAACTGCGCGCTAAAATTTTAAGTAGAATAAGAGAATTTTTCGCTGAACGTTCTATACTTGAAGTTGAAACGCCGCTTCTATGTCAATATGGCGTTACCGATCCATATATTCAAAGTTTTCAGGTAAAAACCGAAGAGTCTGAAATGCGGTATTTACAAACTTCACCGGAATATGCGATGAAGCGTCTTCTAGCGGCTGGTTGTGGTTCTATTTATCAAATAGGTAAAGCCTTTCGAATTGAAGAAAATGGACAGCAGCATAATTCTGAATTTTCCATTTTAGAATGGTATCGAATTGATTTCGACCATCATGATTTGATGAATGAAATCGAAGATTTTTTAAAATTTGTTTTAGGGTTCTCTACCACGCAGCGTTTTCGTTATACAGAGCTTTTTCAACGCTACTTATCTATTGATATTGAAACAATTTCATTGATTGATTTACAAGAACGGATTCGAATAGCGGGTTGGCTGCAATGTCCGAGTGAAGGTTTAGACCGCAATACTTGTCTGCAAGTCTTAATGAGCCATGCGATAGAGCAGCATTTAGGTTATGAAGAGCCGATGTTTATTTATGATTTTCCAGCCTCGCAAGCAGCTTTATCGCGTCTTAATCCCAATAATCCAGCCGTTGCCGAAAGATTTGAGTTGCATATTGCCGGTGTTGAAATCGCTAATGGTTTTCACGAACTTAAAGACGCCACCGAACAAAAGCAACGTTTTTTACACAATCAGGCCACACGCCAAGCGAATAATGATTTAGTGCCTGCTATAGATACTTATCTTTTAGCAGCTTTAGAACACGGTCTGCCCAATTGCGCCGGCGTTGCTTTAGGTATTGATCGACTGGTGATGATCGCCGCTAAAACCGCAAACATCCAAGATGTTTTATCGTTTTCTTGGAACCGAAGTTAAATAATATAAAATAATTCAGATTTATTTACTACGGATTTTATACTGTCGTGACTAATTCTGATGGTATTTGCGCACATCCAAAACATATAACCCCCACAGGAATGGACTCCTGTGGGGGTTAACATGGAGCACACTAACTTAGCAGAGCTATAGCTACCTAAGTTAGCAAGGATTTGTTATAATCTAAAATGTGACCTTTAGATATAACAACCCTGGTTAATGCTCATCCCCATTCTCTTTATTCCTAGTTTTGTTCCAAATCTAAGTGTTGGAGTGTATTAACCTTTGGTGAGAGCGATTCTTCTTTTTGGGAAGTAGCTTCATTTAAATATAAAACCCACGATAATCCTCTGCCGGGTATTTCTTCGAGCTTTGCTGTATAACGCCCGGCATGCTTTTCAACGTCAATCTCATAGAAAGTAAAAAAACTTCTAGCTGCAAGATTCGCATTACTTGAATTTACATTTGTATCCCGAATGCTCATCTTAACAGCACCTGGTAAGCTTTCGTCAGATATGAATTTGAATACAATGGCATTTTTTGCTCTGGAATATGAAAGAGTGACATGCGTATTTCCGGCGATTTGTGCTTTTGCGTTACGTAAAAATCCGACACTTAAAGTTATAATCCTATTACTACTAATTGTAATAACAGGTCCGGTCATTTTCGTGCGTGTTTGAAAAAAGTCTTCCAAATCACCCCATTCTGTACTCATATTCATCGGATTGCCTCGCTAATATTTAACAATTGTTCTTTAACGTTGGTTAAATTGTGCCTTATGAATTTTTATCTGTCAATAGGCTTGCGTTAATTGTGAAAATATAATTAAAGGCATCGCAAATAAATTTGAGCGTTGTTTGATCAAAAATGTAAAGTACGAAGCGTTGCAGATGTTAAAGAAATTAAATTTGTTGATAATTCTATTGAAGATATTAACGTTCAACCATTTGTAATTTTTTATTATCGAAATGCGCTTAACCGTTGGGAGGTCAATTCCCGCTTGCGCTGGATGAGTGATTACGGTGTGTCGTAAAATATGTTGTAGAATTTCTTTTGGATTTAGACTAACCGCTGCTGCACACCGACGAAATGCTTTCTCGATATTAGTCATATACCCAATTTTAGAGGTTTTAGATGGAGACAGCTAGGATTGATCTGATTCAGACTTTGGATTGATAATATTTCAATTAAATGAGCGGTGATTTGCCTGCTACCACACTTCCACTTTGGCGTGAGATATTATTAGATAATCCGTTTTTCTAGGTCAATATATTGTAATTGGACAGACAAAATCTCCATACGTCGCATAGCCGTCTCTAGCCTAATCATGGATAAACAAATAAATTTGATTATTTTTTGATCTTGTTTCGCGGCTTCCAGTAAATTGTTCATCGGTGCTATGTTTTGAAGGATCTTAGATAAAGGAGCATGTAAGTCTGTAAAGTCTTGTGGCATGAAGGTATAATGCAAGATAATAAGATTAAGATAATGTGAAGATTTAGACTATGCTTTCAAATTTAGCCCTTGCTTTAGAAAAAGATATCGTAACCCCCTCGTTGGAGATGGGAGCTTTTGAAGCTCTTTGGGCTAGTGAAATTTCCTCTTTTAAGCAACTTAGAGATAAGTTAGCGCATTCTGCATCTGGTCTATTAAGTGAATTAGTGAGTCGGAATGATGCTCTAAGGTTTTATGAAAAAGTTACTCAACTTTTATATAATGCTCAAATAAAAGACTTTGGTTTACGTATAGACGGCACTGTAGATTATCCTAACAAATTGCATGATGCTGACTATCCTGTAGCTTTGCTTTATTACCGAGGTAGTTGGGATCTCATTTTTACCAGGGGGATATCAATTGTAGGTACCCGTAAACCCTCTTCGAAAGGCTTAAAAAGAGCAGAACAATTGGCTCGTGATTTAATTAAAGAAAATTTTACCATTTATTCGGGTTTGGCTGATGGCATTGATACGATAGCTCACAAGACTGCTATTGAAGGGGGAGGGAACACTATCGCTGTCATAGGAACCCCCCTTTCTGTTTGTTATCCCATGAAAAACAAAGGCTTACAGGAAGAAATTGCCAAATATCATCTTTTAATTAGTCAAGTGCCAGTGATTTCATATCAGAATAAAAATATTAACTTTACTCGTCTTTTTTTTCCTGAACGTAATAAAACAATGGCCGCTCTTTCAGAGGCCACCATCATCGTTGAAGCAGGTAATACTTCTGGGACTTTAGTGCAAGCTAGAGCTGCTTTAAAACAAAAACGTAAAGTTTTTATTTTGGAAAATAACTTCGAGAGCCCTCAATTAACTTGGCCATCGCAGCTTGTAGAAAAAGGTGCTATTCGAGTAAAGAATATTGATGATATCTTAAAGGAATTATCGAGTGCCTGAATTTAAGCTGCAAAAAATTGATGATTCTTTATTTTCACAACATATTTATTTAGAACCTACAGACCAATGTTTTTTTTGGGGAGAGTATGCTAAGGGTCTAAAATTTGAGCCTTATTCAATGCATCAATTAATTTTTAATTTTAAAAAACCAATGGAGAAAAAGGGACAAAAAGATTGGCATTATAAAGAGAGGGCCATTAGAGAAATCGCTAATTTAATATTAAATCTAAGCAATTGGGTAACATGGAATCAATGTACTTGGGTTCCTATGCCACCTTCAAAGATGTGCTCTGATGATGGTTATGATGATCGCTTAATCCAGGTATTGAATATATTAAAAAATCATTGTCCGGTCTTGGATGTGAGAAATATTTTATTTTCTAAAAAAAATCGAGAGCCTGCTCATGTTTCCCATGGAAAGCGTGCCATAGAATACTATAAGGAAAATATGGAAGTCATATTTCAGAAATCAGAAACACCAGTGGCGCAGGTTGTTGTGATTTTTGATGACTTTATTACTACAGGCGCTCAATTTAAGGCTGCCAAAGCATTACTCCAATCATCGTTCCCTGAAACGACGATTGTTGGGTTATTTATTGCACGAAACAATCCGGCATTACATTTAGTTAAAGTTAAGCAATTAGAGTAAGCTCATTGCATTGGAAAATTCGCAAGCAGTATTATCGCGTCTTAATCCCAATAATCCAGCCGTTGCCGAAAGATTTGAGTTGCATATTGCCGGTGTTGAAATCGCTAATGGTTTTCACGAACTTAAAGACGCCACCGAACAAAAACAACGTTTTTTACACAATCAGGCTATGCGGCAAGCGAAGAATGATTTAGTGCCCGCTATTGATGCTTATCTTTTAGCAGCTTTAGAGCATGGTCTGCCCAATTGCGCCGGCGTTGCTTTAGGTATTGACCGGCTGATGATGATTGCCGCTAAAACCGCAAACATCCAAGATGTTTTATCCTTTTCTTGGGGCCGAAGTTAGATATATAAAATAACTGCAGGCACATAGTTTACGCAATAGTATTGATTATTATTTAGTTAAAATTTTAAATTCATTTTATTTGAATGACATAGACAAGAATAACCACAAATATCTTACTGAAATTTACGATTGGATTTTTGGTTAAGCTGGAATTATTGAAGAATTGGGCAATCTATCCCGAGGTATACTTGGGATTTACGACTTATTAGGGTTTAGGTTAAATTGCTGTGCTGATCGTGATAGCAGTTTTCCAAATATTACAAATGCTCTCTTAAAAGGAAGCGTAAATCCAAATTTATCAAAAGAAAAAATAGTAATTGATGAAATGAGAGAGATATCGCAAAAGAATATTTATTTTATTCCAAGAGCAATATATGGGCTCTCAGCAGAATATTTTTGATTTAATAGATTCTTTATCTTTAAAAGAACTTTGTGGAAATTTTTATGAATTTATAAACCAAAAGATTGACTCTGGAGAAATTAAAGATTTCGAAAAAATTATCATTGAATTACAATGTAAGTTTAAATCTTTTATTTCTTATCAACTTGGCAGCGTAACTATAAGCCACGGGATAGGTTGTGGTTACTATGATCCAGATGGTAAAGAAGATAAAAAAATTATTCAGTCAAAAATTAATGATTACCTTTTCGATATATGCTTCAATCCACACATAAATAAAAGCAATTACGAACATTTTATAGATTTTGTTTTAGTAACCCATACCGATTTACCTATTAAACACACCTACCTCATTGAGAAACTTAAACAAGTTCTTCTTCCTGAGCAATTGAGAAAATATTGGGCAGAAAATGGATCTTTAATTAAAAAATTAAATTTCGAAAACAGAAACAAGGTTGTTAGAAATGGCTACTATATTTCTTATAATGAACATTTAAATAATATTTATAATATCTTAGATCAATACCTTGAGCCAGAGCCAGCCACATCGCTTTCACATGAGGAGGAGAATATAGTTCACGAAGTTAAATAATTCAATAAATCAAGTAATTATTACTAAATATCAATAGCCCTCCAACCAGTGTCAGAATACAAATAGGGTAGCATTTGATATTTTTTCAGATCCTTTGGTCAGGAGTTAACAAGAGAGCCGAATTTACTTTGAAGTTGTAGCATTCAGAGTTTCTTCAGAGTAAAATGCAGAGTCATGGATATTGTTGAGCTTTAAAAAAAACCCAAGGGTAAAGCTCTCGAGTTTAGATGCGACTTGTTTTCGGGTGATATTGATTATAAATTCATTCATTCATTGGAAGAAAAAGGTGGACTTTCTACGCAGGAAATAGCTACGAAGATTTTGCTTTCATCAAGATCAACCCGTTCACGATTACTTTCTTTAATTCAGCGCGGCTTAGTAATAGAAATAAGTTCTAGTACACAGGATCTCAGCAAAAATATTTTTTAGCGAGAAAGAAACATGAGCAGAGATAGACAGAATCCCATTTTAGTTCCAGCATTAGATTGACAACAGCCAGCGTTTGTCTATGACATTAGTGGCTAAAAAAACAATCGGTGATACGTTAAACTGTTTTGACAATGCAATTATTTGTTCCAAAGTCAATTGGCGTTTACTGTGTAATACTTTAGAGACTTGAGACTGCCAATCTCTGGTAAATCACTTTGTGTTAGCAGAGACGGATTTTTCTTTCTTTTGTAAATATATTTGATTCCAATCTTTTAAAGGTTTTCTATTTAGGAATAGATCAAAAGATTTACCAAATTGCCCCAATGGGTACTGCATATAATTGATCACCAAATGCAGCAGTATGGTCACCGTCATAAAGTAAAATTCCCATTAAAAAATCATCTCCTGCTGATTCTTTTAATCTTGCTAAGCCTTGAAAACTGCTGGGGTTAAGTGTGGCTCCTGCCTTTACTTCGATACCAATGATTTGACCGTTGCCTTTTTGTAGCACAAAATCAACTTCAACTTTGTCTTTATCGCGGTAATGAAAAAAATAAAGTGGTTCAGTCAACCAAGAAGCTTGTTTTTTTAGCTCGCAAAAAACATAACTTTCAAGGCAATGCCCAAATAAATGTGGATTCTCTGCTAACTGTGTCGGCGTGATTTGTCTGAGTGAGCATAACAAACCAGTATCAATAAAATGAACTTTTGGCGATTTAATAAGTCGTTTATGACGATTGCGATGCCAAGCCGGCAAATTTTCGACTAAGTAAAGACGTTCCAGCCAGTTAAAGTATCGCACCATTGTCTGGCGAGATAATCCAATTTTAGCGGCTAATTCACTATAATTAGTAATTTGTCCGACTTGCTCCGCCAATAATCGTAAAAATTGAGTCAATGCACCACTGTGTTCGATGTGACTGATATCTTTGAGGTCTTTTTGAATTAAACTATTTAGGTATTGTTGGTACCAAACATTTCTACGCGCCAATGAAGGTCGTGATAGTGGTTCGGGGAAGCCGCCAGCAATGATTTTTCCAATTAGTGCATTACGCAGCCGCACTTCAGAGGTTGTTGGCGCTTTTCCTTGTAATATTTGTGGCAAAAAATTGGGGACAACTCCACGGATTTCACATTCAGATAGGGGTAGAAGGAGAATCACTTCCGCACGGCCAGCTAAAGAGTCAGCTACTTGAGGCATCAAAAGTACATTAGCTGAACCCGTTAATAAAAATCTTCCGGGTGTTCGTTGTTCATCTACGGATTGCTTAATGCTCAAAAAAAGCTCGGGAGCGCGTTGGATTTCGTCTAATACGGTGTGGGAGGAACTGAGATGTTGAATAAAACCAACAGGGTCATGTTGAGCTGATTGTAACTGTGTGAGGTCATCGAATGTAATGTACGTCCAGTCTGAATTGATGAGCTGTTTAGCGAGTGTAGTTTTGCCGCATTGCCTAGGGCCGGCAATCATGACCACGGGGGTGTCCTGCATGGCTGCTTGGATTTGGGTTTCTGAGTAACGTTTATACAAAATAGCCTCCTGATCTGGAACTGATTATAATATCATGTTAGCGTCTAATCGTCCATGAGATACCGTCCAAACGTCCATGAAAAACCGTCTAATCGTCCAATTAGCTGCCTAGTGATGGCTATAAGGGGGGGTGTATTCTATTTGAAGCGCGACAGTCCCGCAGTAAGGTATACTTTAACTTGCTGATTAAACAACCAAAAGGAGACTGCCGCTATGGACCATTATACACATATCAGTTATCAAGAAAGAGTAAAAATTGATATATATTTAGGGCTTAAATATCCCATTAGTCAGATAGCGAAGCGCATAAAAAGGCATCGCTCAACTATATATCGAGAGTTAAAAAGAAATGGACAAAAAAATAAATCTTATAAAGGGTATTTAGCGAACAATAAAGCGCATCTGAGACGAAACATTGGGGTGGTGAGTATTAAAAATAATATTTATTTACAGGACTATATCAAGAAACGATTAGAAAAAGGATGGAGTCCTGAACAAATATCTGGTCGCATGAAATTAACGAGTTGTCCTTATTACGTCTGTCATGAAACTATCTATCGTTTCATTTATGGTTTAAAAGACAAAGTATGGTATGAATATCTCCATTATAAAAAAAAGAATCGGGGCAGGTTTTATGGAAGGAAACCTAAAAGCTGTCGATATGCTGAAATAAAGCTAATAGATCAACGTCCGGTAGAAATATTGACAAGAACAGAGATAGGACATTGGGAAGGAGATACGATGATACTTTCGGCCAATAGAAAAGAAAATATCACGACACTGGTCGAACGAAAATCACGATTTTTAATTTTAAGGAGAAATGAAAATAAATGTTCAGAAGGTGTCATTAGTCAGATAAAAGACATCATTAAAAAAAATCCCAGGAAATTGTGGAAGACGATAACTTTTGATCAAGGATCTGAATTTGCTAATTACCGGGAAATAGACAGAAAAACAAAATGTCAAAGTTATTTTTGCTATCCCCATTCACCCTGGCAAAAAGGTAGTAATGAAAATATGAATGGTCGATTACGAAGGTATATCCCAAGAAACATACCCATACAGACGATAACAACCAATTTCTTACAAGAGATCAGTCATAAAATGAATGAGATACCTAGAAAATGTTTGGGTTATTTAAACCCAAGAGAGGCCCTACAAAGAAATGTCTCTATAAAAAATATGTCGCGCTTGACTTAGAATTCATCGGGGTATATAGGTGCTAGGCAGGAGCAAGTCCTGGTCTCAGCAAAGCTTCTAAAGCTCCTACTGAAAAAGATATTCAGAAAATTATAACCATTTTTATGGAAGCACCACGTCCTGTAATGATTCATTGGTGTCTGCTATGTGGAAAATTGTTGTGGATGGTGAATCGCTGTCGAAAGCTAAAAAACAATTGTCTATTATTTACGGACATTTTCCAATAGGATCTGCTGTTGCTATGGATCAGTTTTTTAAAGAGTGGACGCGAGGTAAGGAATAATTCATCTTTATTTAACATAATTATAAGTTAGAAAAAGATATTTCCATGGTTGATGAAAAGTACCAGCCTGTTTTTAAAATCAGGCCTGATAAATTTGCAAAGTGCTTGCAATTTTTTTAAAGATTGATTAGCATACTTTAAAAGTTAGGGGTTATCGCTTTCAAGGAATAAAAAGGTATTTATGAAACTCAATCAGCCCACAAATGATATAAACCGCTATTATTTTCAGACTAGAGAAGCCCATAACATATATACATGCTTGTTATTTCTAGTGACTGAATACATTTGCTTTGTAAAAACTCAAGAAAACCCTAAATATTCTGAAGTTTTTTGGCGTTTGCCAAAATTTGAAGCTTTGCAACGTGAGCATGCTGCTCAATTTATTCCACAAGAAGAAAAATTTATTTTTAGATCAAATGATATTTTCTCAACGCTTATCTCTGCTACGCAATTAAAAATAAATTCCAATAGGAGTACTAGAGACTTGTTTTGGTATCACTTGCAAGTAGATTTAATTGAGAATGCAGAGTTTAAAAGTTATATCGCCAGTAAAATACCATTGTTTAATTTTGGTTATGACCCAAAATGTCCTAAAACTTATCTTCTAGCTTATGTTGATTTATTGGCTGAACAGAAAATAATTTCCCAGGACAATTGGAAGCGGATTACGCAAAAAATTGAAGAATTAACCCCCGATATAATAAAAATTAAAGAGAATGGGATCAATTCAATTCTTTATTCTGGATTAATTATTCTTTATGCTGCTGTATCAGCAGAAGAAAGAATAATCATTCAATTGGCCTCTAACATCTTAAAAGACATGGATGAGAGGGTTTTGGTTAAACATATTCATTTACGCAATGGTGGCTTCTATATTGAAATACCCAAAAAAGCAGATGATTTATTACGCAAAAAATATTCACAGGATTTGGTTGTTTCTGGTAAAGACATGATCAAAAACTATTTTGAATTATTCCGAGAGGAAGTTAAATTAGTTGGCAAAGATCATCATCTGAAGAATATTCCTCAATTAATAGAAAAAGCAAATGGAATAGTTTCTACAACTGAAAAAGTTAATATTCAGGAAATAGAATCATATCTACCGCGTCTTTTGGAAGATTTTTCTCGCCAACTGAACGATTCTGCTTTAACTAGAAGTTGTTCTTTTTTTATATGGTTATTAAAAGATCCTAAATTGAAGACGATACTTATTTCAAGCTTACAGGAAAAAATCTTTTTAGCGAAAAATCCGCCTGTTGATTTTGAGAGCAAGCTGGTTGAGCAACTAGGTGATTTTACTTTATTTGACAGAGATTCCCCGAAAACGACACAGGGGGAAGCTTATAAACCATTGAGTCGCACTCAGTCGTCGTATACAGGTCCTCAATTCCTTGCGCGGCCGCCCCAGACCTCTGAAAATAAAATGAGTAGCTTACAGCGTGAGTCGTCACTATCCCACTTTGCAGCTAAATTTGGTATGGAATCAAATCGCACTTTAAGCAAAAAATAACGGAGATCCTATATGAAAGAAGAAATTACTAAAGCCATATCTGAATTGGCTAAAGCTGAATACCATGTTGATAACGTTACTTTCGACCCCGTCGTTCATGAGGGAGTAAACTATTTATTACTAGTTCCACCCATAGCGGATGCTCCTTGCTCTGATCCAGAAAAATTGATTAGTGGCTTTAGGCAAGCATTTAAGCAACATACTGCTTTGGGCGAATCTTTAGTTCGCTATATTGGACTTGCGCAGAAGGATTCCAAAATGCTATTGATGTTTGCAATTGATGAGATGATAAAAGAAAAAGAAAAAGAAAAAGAAAAAATAAAATCTCCAGACATTGAATTTAAAGTGATACCTCTTTCTGAGCCACCAAAGGAGAACAAAAATAAAAAAATTGATTTACCCAGTGAAATTCCGTCGGATGAAAGGGAAGAGATTCAACACCCTCTTGAGACGATCTATCTTTTGAATATCTTTTTAAAAATAGTCCAGGCGGCAACTCAATCAAAAATTAAGTCGTTGAGCAATACCCCTTTGGGTTATTACGCTAATAGTGATAAAGAAGCTAATGGTGATTGGATTAGCATCAATCCTGTAGTAACTAAAACAGAGATGGATGTTTTAGAACCCATTATTGTTCGCTGTCTTTGCGGTGAACTTAATATAGAAGAAAGTAAAGCCAAAGCTATGGTTAAATCTTGGGTTAGCGGATCGAATAAAGGTATGACTCGTATTGCGATAAAGGTCAGCGAATTTAAAGGTCTACTTAATCCAGAAACCGCAGAACCACTTTATATAAAAAAACAACATCCATCAAAAGAGGAAAAATACTCTGCAGATTCCAAAGATTTTATGCCTTCAGTAAAAAAATTAAAGATCAATGTAGCACCTAGCCCCGATGAGAAAGCCATTTTGGTTGGTCTCGACCCTTCCTTTGACGCGACTGGGGAAGCCCCACCCGTTAATCTTATTTTACTGATCGACAGCAGTGGTAGTATGGCGGAGGTTTTCTATCAAATTCAAGAGCAAATCATCAATTTTATGCGTGGGTTATTAACTAATCCAAAAAATTCTTCTATTTATCTTACCTTGATTAATTTTAGCAATTACGCAAATGTTGTATTTGCCAATACGCAGGTAAAAACTAAAGAGGAGTTCGACTCCTTAACGCTGTCAGTTCTCTACCTAAAAGCGGATGGAGGAACCGATATTTGTGCCGGCATGAGAAAAACCATAGAACATTGTAAAGCAAAGAATAATCGAATTATATTTGTTACTGATGGGGAACAATCGGAAAGAAAAAGTCAATACAAAGACGAGTTAGGTCTTATTTTAAAAGGCTTAAATTTAGAGTTTATGGTCTACATGGGTTTAATTGCTTTCTCATCCGGTGCCTCGTTAGCTCAATTAAACGTGATTAGAGATGCTTATTATTCCAAAACAGAAAGAACTCTGCCATTTGATTATACTGATAAGCCCGATCAGTTGACTGAGCTGTTTCAAGCGCACTTTAACATCGTTTTGCAACCGGTTCTTCCTCCGGCTTCGATTACGATTAAAATTTCTGGTATGAACAACAACAACAGACCGGTAGAAGAAAAAGTAACAAAAACAATTACCAGCTTCCTTATAGGCAGTAACCAAAGAATTATTACCGTTCCATTTTCACTATGCACTGAATTCACATTGGAAATTATCATACAAACGTTAGCTGGGGTTCGTTTAAAAATTGCTGCAATAGAATCAGATCTCGAGTATAACAAAGATAAAACTGGCAGTGTTTCTTTAAGTGGAAATTTTGAACAATTAAAACTTGAGGAGCAGACCTCTATGAGTTCTTTTGTGGAAAAACACTCTATTTTGAGTGATGAATATAAAAATAAAAAGATCACTTCAGATGGATATTTAAAATCTCTTAAAAACTTAGAAAATGAGATTAAGCAAACTATTAAAGCTATTCAGTTAAATCCAACTAAAAAATGCCAAATATTACCTGAGTTCTGTGAGGTTGTTCGAGGCGACATAACACAAATTGGAGAGGAAAATAGTAGAAAGGTGCTTGGAACGGGCATAACTAAAGTACAAAGAGGTAAATATACCCATCAGGCCGCTGTAGCTTCAAATCTTGCCTGTAAATATAGGTAAATATATTGGAGTTAAGGAATATAATCAGTAATTATGTTGTTCGACCAATGGGTTGCCCCATTGTTAGAGGACTTTTCGCGCCGCAATCTGGTAGCCAGTCGACGTGTGCGGGCGTTAGCACTTTGAAGTCTCAAAATAACAGACAACGCGTACATTGCGATTGCCATCGGCAGGACTAACCAACAGATTGGGGTCTAAATTGATTGTTCGCGCAGTTGGGGCCAGCTTGCGAGTGAAAAAATCATTGAATGAAGTAAATTCGTCAATATTTTGAATGGGGGATTCATTCATATTCACGCCAAAATAATTAATAAATGATCGAATGAAAAATTTTTTCAGTATATTGCAACGAGCATTGGCCAGTTTTCCTAGAAAAGGTGGTCAAGTCCTGATCTCAGTAATTCACTATTTAGAGCGAAGTTAAATATATTGTAGACACGCTAAAAATTTAATCTGATGTCAAAATACAAATGAGGTAGGAATTTATTGCTTTTTCTGCTTGGAAGTTGCAAGCTTACGATATATTAATATTGCTGATAGCTGTAAAATTGGAGAGAAATGTTTAGACTACCTTATAAATTGATGCTAATAGTCATAGTTTTATTTTCGATTTTAGCAATTGGAGTTTATGAATATGCCGAAGAACAAGGCAATTTTCATACGATTACCCCGCATGAAGCATACCGATCTGGGCAATTAGATACAGATGAGCTTGAATATTACATTAAAAGATATAATATTAAAAGCGTTCTGAATTTACGTGGCCCACATCCAGATAAAGATTGGTATATGCAAGATATACGAGCTAGCGAGAAATTTAATGTTAAACACTACGATGTTTCGTTGTCTTCTTCTAAAGCTCCTACTGAAAAAGATATTCAGAAAATTATAACCATTTTTATGGAAGCACCACGTCCTATAATGATTCATTGTCAGGCAGGTGCAGACCGGACAGGATTGGTGTCTGCCATGTGGAAAATTGTTGTGGATGGTGAATCGCTGTCGAAAGCTAAAAAACAATTGTCTATTATTTACGGACATTTTCCAATAGGATCTGCTGTTACTATGGATCAGTTTTTTAAAGAGTGGACGCGAGATAAGAAGTAATGCAGCTTTATTTAAACTAGCGCGACAGATTCTTCTTCGAATTTTTAGCTAGAGTCAAATTTTTGCAAAAATATCATTTTCGTTCTACAAATTTAATATATTCTTAATATTTAATAAGTAATATATGCTATATTTTCTTAAACTAGTATTAATATGTCAAAAGCTGCTCTATTGCCTCGATTTGAATCTTTTCATTATTATAAGGTAGAAAAGGATGCTTCCATAGTTGATGAAAAGTACCAGCCTGTTGCTAAAATCAGGCCTGAAGGAACAAAATTGATTATTAAATATTATGCTGATAAATATCAAACAAGAATCTCGCGACCGGCAGATGTTGATGATGAGAAATTAGCAACTCTAAGTATAGATGACAGAGATAAGCGTTACTTGGCAGATTGGGAGTTTTTCAATGATGAAAGAGGATTACTTAAAGGCGCTCGCCAAATAGAGGCTAAGGAATATAGAGAAGCTTTTATTGTTGGGCCTGGAATTCATCACAATATACCCATAGTTTATCTCAGAGAAGGCAAAGAAGAAGGATTGTTATATGCGAATACTTTGTCTGATCACACCAAAGGGGTTTTGGACAGGATCAAGGTATTAAGTCAAAACCAAAACTTAGACATTTATGTAGTTGAAGAAGGTAGACAAGCTGGTAGCTATGGTTGTAGCGTTGACGCTTTGTTTTTTGCTAAAGAAGCTACAGCCATCGAAAAAGGAACGGGTCAATATCGTATTCCCAATTTATTAAGCAGACTAAAAGTCAGGTCACAAAAAAAAGATAATTATTATTCGGTCTTATTACTTGATGAATTTCTAGTGGATTCTCAAATCAGCAAAACCGTAAAAGTTCATCAGGAAAAATACCCGAGAATAATCCGAAAAAAGCGGCAAGAGACATTAGAAAAAATTAGAAAAAGATTTACATTTAAAAACGTACGGATGTTAAATGGAGTAGTATCTGATATTTCTTCCTATTTAAAGATAAAAGGATTTAAGTATATGGTTATTATTGAAATTCAATTTTATATCGAAAAAATTAAGGAAAAATGGCTATTTCTTTGGAATGATCAAATACGCATTACATTTATAGAGCAAGCAAAGATTGTAGCATCAAAAAGCCAAGAGAACCTATATGATTTTGCTGGTGAATTTTTAAATCAGCTAATCGAATTTTCTCAGTCTGTGAGTGAATTAAAATCCGAAGGATCTGTTAATTTTTCATTTTTTAGCGCACCCGCTATGCGGCGTCAACAAGAAGAATTAAAACAAAATCTCTTAGAAAATTCACAACCCAAAAAAGAAAATTGTTGTTGCATAATTTTATAAAAAATAAAACAGTTTGCACTGCTATTTTACTATTCCCATTGGTTGCCCCATTTGTAGAGAGCTTTCTGCTATGCAATCTGGCAGCCAGTCAATATGTGGGGGCGTTAGCACGATAACGGTTGAGCCTAATTGAAAGTGGCCTATTTCCGCGCCTTTTTGTAAGGTAAGAAAATTTTCTGGATAATTAGTTTCAACCACAACAGTTTGTTGGCTTCTTAGAGCTTGACCTGACCAAACTGTCACGATACTGCCGACAATAAGGGCGCCAATCAGAATGACGCATAATGGGCCCATTGAAGTCTCAAAATAACAGACAACACGTTCATTGCGAGCGAAAAGTCCTGGCACGCTGGCAACCGATGCGGCGTTAACTGAGTATAGGGTTCCCGGAATATAAATCATTTTGCGTAATTTTCCGGTAAAAGGCATATGTACGCGATGATAATCTTTAGGCGCTAAATAAATTGTCATAAAACGGCCATTTACAAACTGTTCTGCTAAAAAATTATCTCCGCCTAAAAGGTCGATTAAAGAAAAATAAGCGCCTTTGGCTTGTAATAAATTGGTGTTTTCAATTGATCCGGCGGCACTAATATTGCCATCGGCAGGACTAACCAACAGATTGGGGTCTAAATTGATTGTTCGCGCAGTTGGGGCCAGCTTGCGAGTGAAAAAATCATTGAATGAAGTGAATTCGTCGATATTTTGAATGGAGGATTCATTCATATTCACGCCATAATAATTAATAAATGATCGAATGAAAAAATTTTTCAGTATCTTGCAACGAGCATTGGCCAGTTTTCCTAAAACTTGTGTGGTGTTTAGTTGCAAAAAAGTTATTTGACTTAGAAAATTAGATAATTTTTTCATAAAGTGATCTTTAAGTTTTTAATGACTTGCAATTGTAATTTCTCTAACGCCGCAGCAAATTCTTGACCTTTTAATCCTTGATTCTGTAAAGATTGAATATCGATTGATTGAATTTCGCTATGACACCGTTGTAATAATGCTGATGCTTGCGGATTTTTAAAATCATTGCAAGCTTCACAGCTCAATAAAAATTGACGAAACCGATCGGGTCGGCGTCGGGCGTCTGTGGTTTTAAGCAGTAAAAAAATAGTTGCAGGATCGCTTTCCTTGGAAATGCTTTGATAAAATTTCAACCATCGTATCAGCAGTTGGGCCACATCTACATATTCACGTGGGATACGATAACGCAAAGAAAATGCTGATAAACTGTTTTCTGACATTTGGGCACACAATGCAGCAAAGCGAATGATCGGATCTTCTGTGAGCTGCACGGCATTTTGTAACTGCCTTAAAACCGTTGTGGTCAATTCAATTTCTGGAAAGAGTGCAGATAAGGCGCCGCAATCTTGTAAGATGATCAAAAATCGTTGGGGAGCTTGGCTTTTCAAGGCCCGGGAAAATTCTTGCCACACTCGTTCGGCAACTAAAGCATCCACTTCACCTTGGGTTACCATTTCGCGCATTAATTGTAAGGTAGAAGAATGAATGGTGAATTCAATAAAACGCGCAGAAAAACGGGCTACTCGCAAAATTCTAACGGGGTCCTCTAAAAAAGCTTCCGACACATGACGTAAAATTTTATTTTTTAAATCAAATAATCCGCCGTAAGGATCTATCAAATGCCCCGCTTCAGACAAGGCCATGGCGTTAATGGTCAAGTCGCGTCGCCTAAGGTCCTCCACTAAGCTCACGTCAGGGGTGCTGTGAAAAACAAAGCCTTTGTAACCTTTACCAGTTTTCCGTTCTGTTCGAGCCAATGCATATTCTTCATGAGTTTCAGGATGCAGAAATACCGGAAAATCTTTGCCGACTGGCTGATATCCTAATTTTAATAGGTCTTCAGGTGTGGATCCTACCACCACCCAATCACGTTCAGTAACGGGCAAGCCCAGGAGTTCGTCCCGTACTGCACCGCCAACTAGATATACTTCCACGTTAACCTCATGTCGGAATTATTTATATCCTGTAAACTAGAGAAAACACTCCCGTGCGTCAGCGCGGGGTGTTTTATAATCTTTCAATTTGATTCATCCAGGCAAAACCCAATAATGGATGGTCATAATTTTTTGTTAAAGCTATCGCTTTAAAAGCTTCGCCCATTTCTTGGGGCAGAGTCAAACGTTTTATTTGTTCTGCTAGGATATGATGATTTTTAAACGCGTGCTCGTTATTCATCTCTTCAGTAATACCGAGACTTAACAAAAAACCTGCTTGGTGAATATAACCCGCCACATCAAGATCGTGGTTAGTGGCGGCAATGGCGACCGCTGTAAAATCAACCTGTGAAGTAATATCTTGAATCCCAGGCCACCAAAAAGGATTGTCGTGAACCAGATGATGGTAATGACAAACAAAGGTGCCGCAGGCGCGTTCTTTATGGTAGTACTCTCGTTGAGCCATGCCGTAATCGGTAATCAAAATGACTCCCTCTGTTAAAAGTTCAGCAATATTTTTTATCCAAGGTGCTAAGTATAAATTAATTTCTGACGTATATCCTC
>CAWJON010000002.1:0-2137500 GCA_963844565.1 uncultured Pseudomonadota bacterium
AATGCGCCTGGCCCCGTCGCCTGTGGGGTGCCAGAAGTCTGCATACCCTGTGAGCTGCGGCGACGGCCAGAGTCAGCCGTAGGCATCATGACCATCCATGTTCTTGCGCCTGCTCTACCTCATCTTCGTCCGGCTCTGCAGCTGGCCGAGCCTGCTCGCGCGGTCCTCGGCCTCCAAGAACGCCGAGCTGCTCGTGCTGCGACATGAGGTACCGCGCTGCGGCGGGCACATCCACAGCCGCGGCTGGACTGGGCCGACCGGGCGGTCCTCTCGGTGCGCGAGATCCGGCTACTGCCAGCAAAGCTGCGGATGCACCGGCTGGTCACGCCAGGTACCGTCCTCCGCTGGCACCGCCGCCTCGTCACCCGTAAGTAATATTTTTTTTTTTTATATATATAAAAAAAAAAAAAAAAAAAAAAAAAAAAAAAAAAAAAAAAAAAAAAAAAAAAAAAAAAAAAAAAAAAAAAAAAAAAAAAAAAAAAAAAAAAAAAAAAAAAAAAAAAAAAAAAAAAAAAAAAAAAAAAAAAAAAAAAAAAAAAAAAAAAAAAAAAAAAAAAAAAAAAAAAAAAAAAAAAAAAAAAAAAAAAAAAAAAAAAAAAAAAAAAAAAAAAAAAAAAAAAAAAAAAAAAAAATCCACGTGGACTGCGCGGTGACCCTGCAGCGCCTGTACTGCCTGTTCGTGATGGAGGTCGCGGAAATCTGTCGATGCGGGCACATTCTCGGTGTCACCGCGAACCCGGACGGGCCGTGGACCGTGCAGCAGATCCGCAACCTCCTGATGGATGTAGGTGATCGCGCCGCAGGTTTCCGGTTCCTCGTCCGGGACCGGGCCGGGCAAGTCGACCACTGCGTTCGACGTGGTCCTCAGCCCACGCCGGTATCGAAGCGGTGAAAACTCCCGCCCCCCCACCCGCGCTCGAACTGTTATGCTGAAGGGTTTCTGGTCACCGCCCGGACCGAGGTCATAAATTGCGTCGTCGGCAAATATGAAAATATAAAATGGTAAATCGCTGCATAGTCAACAGTACAAGTTAGGTCGTCTTTTACCGCGGCTTTGGTAATATCCAGCGCAATTTCTAAATCAATATAAATGATTTGTTGATTTTGCAATTCTTCTGGGTAAACGCCAATGATGACGGGGACAGCCAGTTGGTGTAAGTACAATCGATCCATATATGTAATAGCTCACTCTGATTGCGTTGACGTAAGCTCTGCAGCAAAAACTTATTCTTCGGTTACTTGGCGTTCTTTAATTTCTTCAAAGGTTTTGCAGTCAATGCATTTTACGGCTGTTGGTCGTGCCTCTAAACGTCGGATGCCAATTTCAGCCCCGCAATCATCACATAAACCATACTCGCCTTTGTCAATTTTATCCAAAGCTTGTTCAATTTTCTTCAGGAGCTTTCTTTCGCGGTCCCGTGTACGTAACTCTAAGTTAAAACCTTCTTCTTGACTGGCGCGGTCGATAGGATCGGGATAAACCGCAGCGCCTTCTTTCATATTGGAGACTGTGCTATCTGCTTCCTCCATCAGTTGCTGTTTCCATTTCATCAATAAGGTTCGGAAATGTTCAAGCTGTTGCTGGTTCATATATTTTTCATCTTTTTTGGGTTGATAAGGTTCTACACCCAAAAAACCCAATTGAGAGGGGGTTGGGGAAGATTTAGCACTGCTAGGTTTAACTTGACGCTTCGACATAATTTTCTCCTATAAACTTCGCTAATCTATAGCGAAATAAAGCTGCACATTGTAACTCAACCTGTAACTAAGTAGCAATTCCCTACGGGAGTTTTCCTAAAGGGAACTAGCTCCGGTTTTTTAAAAGTCAATTTCTCCTTTGTAAACAAATTCGGCCGGTCCATGCATAATCAATGGGTAACCCAGGCCTTGCCAGTTGATTAAGAGGTCTCCACCCGCTTGGGTAACTTTAACTTCACGATCCAATATCCCTTGATAATGTCCTGCGGCTACGGCTGCGCAAGCGCCACTTCCGCAGGCTAAGGTAGGACCGACACCTCGTTCATACACTCTTAGATTAATATGATGGGCATTGATCACTTGCATAAAGCCGACATTTACACCTTTAGGGAAGGCGCTATGCTTTGATAGTTCTGAGCCAATGTCTTCTACAAAAGTGTCACGAATTTCATCCACGACGGTGATGGCATGTGGATTTCCCACCCCTACCACGTTGAAAGTTAATAAATTATTTGCGATTTTTAAAGAATAGCTGGGTGCTGTTTCATTGACTATAAAAGGTATAACCTTCGGATCAAAAGAAGGCTCTGCCATTTGCACCATTACCCAATTTTTATCTTCGATGGCTTTATCTTCGATTGTAACTTTGGTTATCTTACCTGCTGTCAGTAAATTTAATTCATTTTTCGAGCTTAGTTCTTCTTTTTTAATGAATTTTGCGATGCATCGGGCGCCATTACCGCATTGTTCGGCAGAGGAACCGTCTTGATTGAAAATAAGGTAGTTAAAATCCGCTGCATCACTTTCTGGAGGCTCAACGACAAGTAATTGATCAAATCCTATACCAGTATGCCGATTTCCCCAGGCTTGTATTTGTTGGGAAGAAAAGTTCAATGATTGATTTACTCCGTTGACCACCATGAAATCATTACCCAAACCATGCATTTTGTAAAAATGTAATTTTGCCATGGAGTTATTTTAGCAGACTTTTGGCTTAACAAGAGCTTTGCTAATGATCCATTCTCGAATATCAACGATTTCTTCGAGACACAATTGGTGGCCCATGTTATAAGTCACCCATTGTACGGAGCACCCGGCTTGCTGCAAATATTCTTTGGAGCTTTGGGCTAGTTCCAATGGCAGGATTTCATCATAAATTCCGTGAGTTAACAAAATAGGCGTAGTTTGATTGTTAGGATTTTTTTCAATAGCTAAAGTGTTGGCCAAGGGAAGATAAGTGGATAAGCCAATTATGCCTGCAAGAGGTTGACCAAAACGCAGCCCTGTATATAAAGCCAAAGCGCCTCCTTGCGAAAACCCGCTCAGAATAATTTTATGAGCAGGGATGCCCGATTCTATTTGTTCTTGAATGATTAGTTCAAGGGCTGATTGACTGTTTTGAATCCCTGTCTGATCTTCTCGAGCATGTTTGTCTAAATCATAAATATCGTACCAAGCCCGCATGAGCATACCGCGGTTTAGGGTGACGGGGCGGATGGGTGCGTGTGGCAAGATAAATCGAATTCCTAGAGAATCGGGTAAACGAAGTTGGGTGGCAATATCTTTAAAATCATGTCCATCGGCGCCCAAGCCGTGCAACCAAATAATGCATGCATCAACTTTTTTTGGAGATTTAGGTTCGATAACGAGAGATTCTAGTCGTAATTTCTGATTCATATGGAGATCTCGAATATAGTGTGTTCTTAGATTTTGCGTTATTGTACTGTCTTACAATTCTACCTTCTTTTTAAGGAAACCTTATGAAAAAATGGTTTTTATTGATTATGTCCATGTCGCTGTTAAGTGCAGGCTGTGGACAGCGGGGGGCTTTGTATCTTCCGCCGCCTCCTCCGCCAAAACCAGAACAAGCTTCAACTTATTTGCCGCAAAGGTTTCCGGCCGGGGCGGCAAAAATTACCAGTGCATCTTGGGTCAAGAGTTGGCTGGTAGACATAGTTTGAGTTTCTCTACCCATGATGCCTACATTCTCAGTAGTCGATTTAGCCATAAAATTTGGCGTAGGCATCATTTGCCCATTTACACCCGAAAAGGAAATGTTATACAAACGGTAACCCACATTTGGATATGTACTGTTCAGTCTAGCTAATTCATCCTTGGCTTGGCTGTAAATTTGTGAACGCAGCTGCGCTCTGGCTGAGGATATTTCAGCGGATGAGGGGGTGTAAACAATGTCTTGAATGGAATAGAGTTGACCTTCGCTGCTTAAATTTTTAGCTGTATCGCGTAAACTCGCTAAGTCAGTTTCGAGAAGTCGCGCTTCAGCTACTGCATGAACTTGTTCTAAGTTTGTTTTACTTGGACTACGAGTAAATTCGGTGATATGCCAAATTGTATTGGCTGCAAATTTATTTAATGCTTGCTGAAAATCGGCTTGAGCATTGATGAGTTGCTTTTTATTTAAAGAAGCATCCCAAACCAAAGTGACTTTAGCGGTGTGGGTACTGACCCAATCCTCAGCAGTCAATTGCAAACTAACTTGCGGAGGGCTGTAAGTACAATTTTCCGCCAAAACATTTTGAGTGAGGAAAAAACCGAAACAGAAAAACAAAAAATTTTTAATTTTCATAATTATCCAAACTATTATGCGGTTAAAATTCTAATTTTAAGCAGTTCCTTTAGAGGAGCGCCTAGGATATTATACGGTTTTGATTAATTTTCTTCAAATTGAATTTTCATGGATGATATCTTTCGTTTTTTACTGGTTGGATTAATTTTGTTGTTAAGCGGCTGCATGGTAGGTCCCGATTTTCAGGCCCCACCACCGCCTGAAACTTCGCGTTATACGCCTCTGCCCGTTCCTGTGCATACTGCCAGTGCAGCTAGCCAAAGCGGTCAATCTCAAGAATTATTGTTCAACCATGATATTCCCGGGCAATGGTGGACGCTATTTCACTCGGCTGTTTTAAACGACATGATTGAGGAGGGGATCGCTCATAATCCGTCAATCGTTGCTGCAGAGGCAGCGGTTCGAATGGCTCAAGAGAATTGGCGTGCCCAAGTGGGGGCCTTATTCCCATCAGTAAATTTAGATATATTTGCTGCACGTGCACGCCAGAATGCCGCCAGTTCGAGCGGCGTGGGCGCCTCCAGCACAACCATTACACCCACTACATCTTCCACGGGTTTGACCAGCTCCGCTCCCGCTAGTGCAAGTTCAGACTCCAGTTCGAGTGCATCTTCTGCGTCAGGTTCCGCTGATTCTTCTTTGGGTACTGGCGCAACAATTTTCAATGTTTATAGTCTGGCGCTACAAGCCACGTATACACTCGACCTTTTCGGCGGTGTTCGTCGGCAATTGGAAGCATTAGGCGCGCAAGTTGATTTTGAATATTTTCAGTGGCAGGCAACTTATCTTAATTTAACCACCAGTATTGTTACCGCGGCAATTAATGAAGCATCTTTACGTGCACAAATTGAGGCGACTGATAAGTTAATTAAATTACAAAAAGAACAATTGCGGATTGTAAATGCCCAATTTACTTTGGGGGGCGCTTCCAAAGTCGATGTGCTAACTCAAGCCGTGCAAGTGGCTCAGACAGAAGCAACCTTGCCACCTTTACAAACAGCGCTTGCTAAAGCACGCGATTCGATGGCCGCTTTAATCGGTCAATTACCCAGTCAAGTTCATTTACCTAAATTTTATTTAAGTCAGATTAAATTACCGACTAAAATTCCCGTTACTTTACCTTCGGATATCGTACGACAGCGTCCTGATATCCAAGCGGCTGAAGCTATTTTGCATGAAGCCAGTGCAAAAATCGGTGTGGCTACGGCAAATTTTTTTCCCCAGGTGACACTCGCTGCCAATTTCGGGTGGACTGCTACTCAATTAAGTCATTTGTTTTCATCTGCCAATAATGTATGGTCTATTGCTGGAGAACTTTTGCAGCCTGTTTTTGAAGGTGGAACATTATTAGCGCAAAGGCGGGCGGCGATTGCATCTTATAATCAGGCGGCAGCACAATATAGGCAAACAGTTCTGCAAGCTTTTCAAACAGTTTCCGATGTGTTACAAGCTTTGGAATGGGATGCGCAAGCACTAAAAGATCAAGCACAAGCAGAGATTTATGCCAAACAAAGTTTAGATTTAGCTGCGAAACAATACAAACTTGGGGCTATTAATTATATTTTGTTGTTAGATGCGCAGCGTCAATTTCATCAAGCTGAGATACAACGAATACAAGCAGAAGCTTTGCGTTATACTGACACCGCAACCTTGTTTCAAGCGTTAGGTGGAGGTTGGTGGAATCGTACCATTAATAAAGAAAATGGAATCACCGCGTTAACTAAGGATAAATAAACATGCCACGAGGGCTAACCAGACCGATGTCGATCATGATCATTGCCGTGGTCATTTTATTTGGCCTTATTTTTGCCTATAAAGTTATTATTGCGCAATTGATCGGCCATGCGATGAAAGCCAATCAAAATCCTCCGGTCACGGTTTCGACAGTTGCAGCAACGATCCAACCTTGGCCCATGCGTTATCAAACCACAGCAACATTCAGCGCGGTTTTAGGTATTGATGTCACCACAGAACTGGCCGGATTGGTCACCGCAGTTCATTTTGATGATGGCCAAAGAGTGAAAAAAAACGATTTACTGCTGGAAGAAAATTACAGCACGGAAGAAGCTCAATTACACACAGCACAAGCACAAAAGGATTTATCTGTCATTGTTTATAATCGTGATAAAGCGCAATATGAAGCGCAAGCTATCAGTAAAGCGCAACTGGATACTGATACAGCCAATGTTCAGATTAATCAAGCGCAAATTGATCAACAAGTATCGATAATAAATAAAAAAATGATTCGTGCGCCATTTGCCGGCAGATTAGGGATTAGCCCGATTAACCCGGGTAATTATCTTAATCCAGGCGATAAAATTGTTAGTTTGCAATCATTGGATCCAATTTATGTTCAATTTTATGTTCCTCAACAATATTTGCCACAATTAGCCGTAAACCAAAAAATAAATCTGACCACTAATTTATTTCCTAAACGAATTTATTTTGGAAAAATAAACGCGATTGAACCCGTAGTAGACGTTAATACGCGTAATGTTTTGGTTGAGGCAACTATGTCAAATCCTCGCGAAGAATTACTACCTGGTATATTTGGTTTGGTAGAAATCACCACTGGAAAACCACAAAAATTCCTTACGTTGCCGCAAAGCGCAGTCAGTTTTAATCCTTATGGATCTTTGGTCTATCTGGTTAAACAAAAAGGAAAAGATTCGCAAGGTAAACCCATCCTTAGCGTGGTTCAAGCGTTTGTAACCACTGGAGAGAGACGTGGAGATCAAGTGGCGGTTTTATCGGGTATTAAAGAAGGAGATGTTGTGGTGAGCAGCGGGCAGCTCAAATTGAAAAATGGCAGTAATATCGTGGTAAATAATAAAGTTATCCCCAGTAATAGTCCGGCGCCGGACGTGTCCCCAGAGTCATAGGAATAAAAATTCGATGAATTTCACCGATATTTTTATTCGACGCCCTGTTTTAGCCGCTGTAATCAGTTTGCTGGTCCTGGCTTTGGGTTTGCGATCGATAGGTTCATTGAACGTTCGTCAATATCCCTTTACCGAAAATGCAGTGATTACCGTGACCACTTATTTTTATGGCGCTGATCCTGAGACCATGGCGGGTTTTATTACCACCCCATTAGAAAATTCAATCGCCCAAGCGACAGGCATTGACTATATGACCTCATCTAGTAGCCTTGGGACGAGTACAATTTCAGTTTTTCTAAAGTTAAATTATGATTCTAATAAAGCATTGAGCGATATTAGTAGTAAAGCAAATGCCGTTTTATATCAGTTGCCGCCAGAAACCTTACAACCTATTTTAACAATTTCCATAGGCGAAACCATCGATGCCATGTACATGGGATTTTACAGTAATATTTTAAAAAATAATCAAGTTACCGATTATTTAATTCGGGTGGTGCAACCTAAATTACAAGCAGTTGATGGCGTCCAGTTGGCAGAAATAGTAGGTTCTCGTTTATTTGCTATGCGAATTTGGTTAGATTCTGCCAAATTGGCGGCATTCGGGGTAACAGCCAACGATATTAGAAACGCTCTGGCCGCGAATGATTTTATTTCTGCGGCTGGTCGCACAGACGGAAATATGATGACGGTCAATTTGACTTCGTCAACCAATCTCACTTCAGTGGGGCAATTTCGTCAATTGATTATCAAAGCAACCAATACTGCCATTGTGCATCTAGGAGACGTTGCCGACGTTTCGCTGGGTTCAGAAAATTACGATAACGAGGTGTTATTCAATAATCAACCGGCTGTTTACATGGGCATTCAATTGACTCCAAAAGCCAATTTATTAAATGTCCTGAATCAAATGCGAAAAATTTTTCCGGATATTCAAAAAAATTTACCGCAAGGTCTCCAAGCAAAAATCGTTTATGATTCTAGTGACTATGTGCATAGCTCAATTAATGAAGTGGTGCATTCATTAATAGAAGCGTTATTAATAGTAACGATAGTGATTTATTTATTTTTGGGATCTATTCGCACAGTGATTATTCCGGCAATTGCCATTCCCCTTTCTTTGGTTGGTGCTTTTTTTATCATGTTATTGTTTGGATTTTCAATTAATTTGCTCACATTATTGGCTTTGGTGCTATCCATCGGATTAGTCGTGGATGATGCGATTATTGTGGTAGAGAATGTTGAACGTCATATTGAAGAAGGGAAAAAACCTTTGGAAGCCGCTATGTTAGCCGCTCGCGAATTGGCTAATCCAATTATGGCCATTACCATCGTGTTGATTGCCGTCTACTTACCGATTGGTTTTATGGGTGGTTTAACCGGTGCGTTATTTACCGAGTTTGCTTTTACTTTGGCGGGAGCAGTCACCATTTCTGCGATTATAGCCCTAACTTTATCGCCGATGATGTCTTCTAAACTACTCAAACCGGCTGAAAGTGGAAAAAAAAGCAATCGTTTAATTTTATTTATCAATCATCAATTTGACAATCTTCGTAAATCATACCAAAGAGGGTTACATCAGGCTTTGGAGAATTTACCAGTAATTGGTGTTTTTGCGATCCTTATTTTAGCCAGTATTTATTTTCTTTACGCTACTTCAAAATCTGAATTGGCGCCGATAGAAGATCAAGGAATTATTCTTTCGCAAATCACCGCCGCACCGAATGCTTCTTTAAAACAAACTCGTTTATTTTCTGAAGTGGCTGCCAAAACATATTTAAATTATCCAGAAACAGAACGAGTTTTTGAAATTGATGGAGTTTCAGGCTTAAATTCGGCCATAGTGGGTGATGCGTTAACCCCCTGGGATAAACGTAAAAAAACAGCTATGGAATTGGTGCCAGTTGAACAACAAGTATTGAATCAAATTCCAGGTATTCAAGGAGCGGCTTTTCAGCTTTCTCCTTTGCCTGGCAGTGGCCGAGGATTACCCGTGCAATTTGTCATTCAAACGGTAGCTCCGTATGATCAGCTCAACAATGTTGCGCAAGCAATTTTGCAAAAAGCTCGCGCCAGTGGCAAATTTCTTTTTGTAGACAGCGATTTAAAAATTGATAAACAACAAGTCAAGGTTGTAATTGATCGAGATAAGACTGCGCAGTTAGGCTTAAATATGCAGGATATTGGTAATGTATTATCAGCCAGTTTAAGTCAAAATTTTGTTAATTATTTTAATCTGGCAGGACGATCCTATCGAGTTATCCCGCAGGTTTCGCGCAATGAAAGGTTAAATTACCAGCAGCTACTAAATTATTATATGAAAACCGCTTCGGGAATGACCGTGCCATTATCAACCGTCATCCATTTTAGCTCTTCAACAGTTCCCGAAGTACTCAATCATTTTCAGCAATTAAATTCAGCGACCATCACTGCGGTTCCAGGTTTGAGTATTACCCAAGGTGATGCGCTAGCGGCATTATCAAGTATTGCCAAACCTTTACTGCCAACGGATTACAGCATTGATTATGCTGGCCAATCGCGCCAGTATGTTCAAGAAAGTGCGTCATTAAAAATTACTTTTTTGTTTGCCTTAATCATTATCTATTTGTCATTGGCAGCATTATTCGAAAGTTTTCGTGATCCCTTGATTGTGTTGATTAGCGTGCCCATGTCGATTTGCGGAGCGATGATTTTTATTAGTATGGGAATTGGCGGGGCAACTTTAAATATATACACCGAAGTTGGACTGGTTACATTAATTGGCTTAATCAGTAAGCATGGAATTTTGATTGTGCAATTTGCGAATGACTTGCAGTTAGAAGGAAAAAATAAGCGTGAAGCAATCGAAAATGCAGCAGCTATTCGATTGCGCCCCATTTTGATGACAACTGCTTCAATGGTTCTGGGTGTTCTCCCCTTAATTTTCGCCACCGGTGCAGGCGCAGTCAGTCGTTATAATATTGGTTTGGTTATTGCAACGGGTATAGCGATTGGAACTTTGTTCACATTGTTTGTTGTGCCGGCAATGTATATGTTCCTAGCTGACGATATTCAGCCTAAGCCTAATAATATTTAGCATTTTAGTAACGCTGAAACTGACACAATCTGCCAACAAAATTATCTGTCATTTCTGACGACGTCACCCCGGATACCGGATCAAGTATAAATATTTTTTAATTGGCGTCATTACTAAAAATCGCTATACTGTTACCGGTAATAAATGCAGGAGGAAATTATATGAATCACTTTCAGCTCGCTATTGCGAATAAAAATTATTCTTCTTGGTCATTACGCGCTTGGTTGGCGTTCATGCATTTTCAAATTCCTTTCGAAGAAAAGCTGATCCCTTTGGATCAACAGGATACTAAGCAGAATATCAAACAGTTTTCTCCTTCGGGCTTCGTGCCTGCATTGCGAGTGAATGATCAATTTACTGTCTGGGATTCTTTAGCGATCTGTGAATTTCTAGCCGAAACTTTTCCTGAAAAAATGCTGTGGCCTCAGGACTCGAAAACACGGGCCTGGGCGCGTTCTGTTAGTCATGAAATGCATGCCGGCTTCCAGGCCTTACGGCAAAATTTGCCCATGAAATGCCATCTTGTCCTGAGAGAATTTGATTGTTCTGTCGCTGACCAAAATATACAGCGCATTCAAACACTATGGGCAGAATGCTTAGATGCTCATCAACATCAAGGGCCTTATTTGTTCGGGGCTTTTTCTATCGCCGACTGCATGTATGCGCCAGTGATTCTCCGCTTTCGTAGCTATGCCGTGCCGCTGCAAGGTTTAAATCGGCAATATTATGAAACCATGATGGCTCATCCTGCTTTACAGCAATGGCTACAAGCTGCATCAAAAGAACCTTGGCGCTTAGCTAGTCATGGGGATTAGAATACAAGCAACCTTCTCGCAATCACAGCTTTTTTATTAGCAGGGTGGCAGCTCTTCTAATGGTGGTAAGCATAACACATCAAATTCCCGCATAGTTGTGGCGTCAATAATGCCAGCATCCTATAATCCTTGCGCCATTTCGTGTCCTACTTCCAGCAAGCTCATTTTCTTCTTCAATCTGTTCTTATGCATATTCAACTCTCCTAATGTTGATCTCAATTCACAACACATAGTAGTGTATTGTCACCTCTCTGAACCAGAGGGTATCACTGCTGACACTAATGACTATGGGTGTCAACGCCTGAAATATTATTGAGCCATTGGCTTATGTTCGTTCGAACTATTGAGTTATGTCAGGCTATAATGGCACTTACTTAAAGATATCAATTTTTTGAAAAACGGTCTAAATACCTGTATTTATCCTGGATTTCTGCTTTCTCAGGAATGACAATTACCTTGTGGCGATTCTTGCGAAAGCAAGAATCCAGCAATTAATAGCAGGATTTAATAGATACTTAGGCTTAAGTAAGTGCCATTGATGTCAGGCTATGATCCTGACAACCATTTTAGTGACTCCACGAAAATGGTTAAGTTTTACTCAAAGTTGTTATATAAGATTGACCTAATTTTTGCAACCGGTGCCGGTGCGGTCAGCCGTTATAATATCGGTTTGGTTATTGCGACCGGTATAGCGATTGGCACTTTATTTACGTTGTTTGTTGTACCGGCAATGTATATGTTCCTGGCTGACGATATTCAACCTAAGCCTAATAATATTTAGCGTTTTAGTAATGCTGAAACTGACATAATCTGCCCACAAAATCTGTCATTGCGCGATACCGGATCGAGTCCGGCACAAGCTTGATCGCGCAATTTTCTTATTGACATTTTTATTTTTGTTTATTTCCAATTGATTGACATTGGCACATGAGAAAAATTCTTTTTTATAGTTTTCGGCTATTTTCTTCAAAGCGGTAACATTTTCTATACTTAAGCTTTCAATTGCTTCTGAATTAATTTTTTCATCAAATTTTTCAACTATAAATTCGCTATAGATCATAGTATCAAATATTATTTTTTTGAACTTTGTTGCAGTTACAATTTTTTTCAATTCTAAAAAATCTTTATTTTCTGTTATAGTTTCTCTATGGCTAGTAGCAGGTAACAATTTTCTGGGTAGGTTAATAGTTGCAAATGCGTTGTACAAAATTCGAATATCTCCTGGGTGAGGAATAACTGGGTAGTCATTAGTATGTTCAGGCCAAACAGCAAATCCTAAATTTTTTGTTAAATCTGGGAAAAGTCCTTCCCAGGTATATGAAATAATAACTGCACTAAGTTGAGAATATTGATGTATAAAATTGTTCAATTCTGAAAGAGAAGCATCCATCTTAGATGGCGATACATTAGGGAAGTCAATTTTAGAAAGAGAAATCGCTATAATAAATCCATTGTTTTTAATTAGTTTATTATAACCATTATATGAAAAATAATCCTTCATTTTTAGCCGTATCGCATGTTTTATTCGATCAATCCCATCACTAGTTTTCTGAGAGAAATTTAATGATCTCAATTCTGGAGACATAACTTCTTTTAAAGATTCACACTGTTCTCCCGGAGAAATAGCAATTGCTTCAACATAAAATAATAAATTTTGATGCTTGAAAAAAAATCTGGCACCGTCAATTCCTTGTTATCTCTCAATTGTTCTGGGCTGTATTTATGCAATTCAATTTTTGGATTCATGATTAGATAATCTACTAAACGAATTTCCCAAATTCTAGAACGAGTATCAGTTTGTTTTAATTGTTGCTGGTAATTAGGATCAAGATATTCTCTATATTTTTTGAATTGATTGTCTATATTTTCTAGTATATTTTTATACAATTCAGAAAATTCAGATACTTCCTTGATGCGTTCTAACATATTTGAATAGTCCTGGGTCACCATTTAAAATCCTTAGTTATAAAATAAAATTATTGTCGGACAGAGAGGGTAAAATCCAGAGTTGTGATTGCAATCCCCCAATGCCACAATTTAAAACTTGACACTCTTTGGCATCATTATATTTAATATGTATTTTTTTAAAGCAGCTCTTGAAGTCCCTTTTGAGCAACTAAGTTAAGTAATTTCAATGAGGTGCCGCGAGGATGTTTTTCTCCTTGCTCCCATTGCTTAACCGTTGAAGCAGAAATATTTAAAATTTTCGCAAACACTAATTGACTCACTTTTTCTCGCAATCGCAGCTTTTTTATTTGCAGTGGCGACAGCTCTTCTACTGGTGATAAACACAACACATCAAATTCTCGCATAGTTGTGGCGTCAATAATGCCAGCATCATATAATCCCTGCGCCATTTCGTGTCCTACTTCCAGCAAGCTCATTTTCTTCTTCAATTTGTTCTGATTCTTTTTCTTGTTCATATTCAACTCTCCTAATGTTGATCTCAATCAATTCACCTTTCTTGATTAAAGGTTCTAAATTTTTGTCTTCTATGCGTAAATACTGATTTGCTAACTTTGTAAAAACTTCCTGTTCCCTTTCTGTAATATTTTGCTTTTCATTTTTGGAAAAGCCATATAAAAAAACAATACGAGATCCACGGCGAAATGCCAATAACGTTCTATAACCACCTCGCTTCCCGCGTCCATTTAAAGCTAAACGTTTTTTATATAAATTGCTACCTAGATTAGCTTCAACCAATCCAGCAGCAACTTCATGAGATATTTGAATTAAAATATTATCTGTTATATTTTCTGAATGAGCCCACTCGTTAAATCGTTTAGCTTTAAATATACGCATATCAGTTTCTCCTTCGCACAAAGTGCTTTTCTATAACTCATCATGTGTTTATCCTCTCCTTATCGCTTAATCCATTTTAAATGCATGCTAGTTTGCAGCTTGCTTTGGTTTTGTATCATAACACATAGTGGCACGTTGTCAACTCTTGAACCAGAGGGATCACTGCCGACACTGATGACGGGTGCTAACGCTCGAAATATTATTGAGCCATATGATCCTGACAACCATTTTCGTGGAGTCACGAAAATGGTTAAGTTTTGCTCAAAGCTGTTATATAAGATTGACCAATTGGAATTAACGAATATTTCATTTGTATCGCGATCGACTTGAACTGACTAGATTGCAATAACGAGATAAAATTTCTTGAGCGCTGAAAGCATTCAGAGGTTTTATCCAATAATCATCCATCCCTGCGGCAATAGCTGCGGCTCTTAACCCAGGATCATTTTGTGTCGTTAGCGCCACAATGGGCGGGTGATGACGAGTTTTTTCTTGGTCACGAATTAGTTTAGCGGCCATGACGCCATCGATACCTGGCAGGTTAATATCCATCAAAATTAAATCGTAGTGATTTTGCTGACTCAAGAGGATGCTGTCTTCTCCGGTAGAGGCAATATCTACTTTACAATTGAGTTGCTCAAACATGGCTTTGCCCACTTTCTGTAGTAGTGGCGAGTCCTCCACCAATAAAATTTTAATTTTATCCATCGTAAAATTCTCCGTTATTATGGTTATTCTTTAACTGCTGATTTAAAAAGTGACCAAGCCACCAACGCACACAGGAGCAGGGTCCCAGCTCATTGCGGCGTTGGCGCATGAACTGGTTATACTTCAATGATGTCTTCAAATCTTTGAGCTTCCTTTCACCACAATTGCCGGGGAAACGGCAAAAAGTCGCCAAGATGCTTTGGCCAAAGCCAAACACCCATGCGGTTGCAGCAATAGGAAATAGCGCCCGGGAAACCAGGCGGTTCAAAAGAAGAGAAAAATCAGTTAATATAATGACAGCCATGGACAAAAGTTCCGTTTTGTTCTTGGTCAGAGGCATTTCAGGTGTTATTGCACCTGAATGTCTCGCTAGGGATTATAACTCCGATAAAAAATGAAAATCAAATAAAAAATTTTTATTGAAAATACTTGACACATTTCTACGTCATTGTGCGGCTTCGACCGCGCAATCCAGGATAAATCTTTACATATAAAGTGTTTATTAAATACCATGACTTTGATTAAGGGTAGTATCTACCCTGGATACAATACTCTTTAAGATGCATAAGCATCATTTAACTTTTTATTTCTTGGAATTAAATTAACAATATGATTCAGTTGTGAAAGTATTTCTGATTTCCTTTCCTCTAAGTCATAATCAGTTTGCATATCATTAGCAAGTTTATTTTGACTAATGCCTAACGGAATCAAAAATTCCTCCAATAAAATTCATATCTAAACCTCTTTTCGATTAATGGTAATCGACAATTTCAACGCGCCATTCTGGATCCTACTTACAAAGGCACTTAAAGTTTTTTTAGTTTTTCTATAGTATCTGGATACCTTTTTACCATTAGAATTAGTGCGGCGGCTTGATCATTAGGAGTGGTTTTTCCTTGCTCCCATTTTTCCAGGGTTCGCGGGGATACACGTAATTTGTGGGCAAATACAGTACGGGACATGTGCAATTGTTCACGAGTATGGCGAATCAAAGTTGCGCTGATTTTAAGATGAGGTTGTTTTACAACTTTATGAGTGCGTAAAGTAATTTTTTTTGTATTTTTGTGCTGTTGAATTTCTTCAGCGCCTTGCTTTAATTCAGAAAACAAGTCACGTTTTTTTTGTTTAGTCATATCACCAATCCTCCAAAATTTGTTTGAGCGCCTTTTTTTCCTTGGCAGATAAATCTGATCCTCAATTTTTTGCCCATCTCAAAATGAAAAAGAACTCGTGCTAAATCAGTTAATATACAAAAACTCTCTAGCGACACCGGTTCGCATGTTATTTGCTCTCGCTGCAAGAAAAAAATGACTCCAGGAATCGTTTTTAACGATAACCGTATTTCCCATTAAATTTAAACCGTGAAAAAAAGTGCTTTTCTTTTTCTTAGACATCTTGTTTGGTGGATAAGAAGTTACATTCTAATAGTGGTATCGACACTGAAAAATAATCAATTCTTGGTTATTAATTTGATAAACTAGTCGATGTTCCTCGTTGATTCTTCGTGACCATTTACCAGTAAGTTCAAATTTTAGTGGTTCAGGTTTTCCGATTCCCTGGAATGGGTTCCGCTTAATATCTTTGATCAGCTCATTAATTCTTTTTAAAATTTTTTTATCATTTTGTTGCCAAAACAAATAGCTTTCCCAAGCAAGATCAGTCCAGGCAATACGGTAATTAGTCTTCAATTTGTTTCCTGTGCTTAAATTTTCCTTCTTCATATTGCTTAATGCTCTCTCGTAAATTTTCAGCATTAGCAGGACTACGGAGCAAGTATGCTGTTTCTTCAATGGCGTTATAGTCCTCTAAAGACATCATCACCACAGAACGAGAGTTTTGCCGGGTGATTATAACGGGTTCATGATCATCACATACCCGTTCCATTGTTTCTGCCAGCTTTTCTCTGACAGACGAATAACTCATGGCTTCCATGTGTTTACCTCTGGTCATAATTTTTATTGTACATATATCTGTACATTAGCATGATTTCATTGAGATGACAAGATGCTAATGCTCTACGGCGGCTTGATTATTAGGAGGTAATGCAATTCGGCATTATACGGAAGCCGTAACATTTAATTTTAGTTAATACTTGAAGCGTATAATTGTAATAAATAAGCTTATTGCCAAAAGATAGCCCTGAATTTTTAAAATTAATATTGGATTTACAAAGGTAAGTCTTAATGATTCTTAAGATTGTTTTTGAGGCAGACTCTCATAAAGATCTAGCAATTAAATTATCCCAAAATAGACATTTAAAAACCCAATATCCTAGTTCAGAACACCGTCCGGTTGCCATTCAAAATTTTGAATCAGCGGCTCCGGATTCATTTCTTCTAAAAAATACACTTCGTGATTGGGATAAAAAATACAAAGTTAAATATTTTAATGAACGAGAACGTGAAAAAAGAAGAATTTTTATTTCTAAAGGAAGATTTTATCAAATTGTTCGACATCGCCCTCTTTCTCCCCATACGCAGGTAGACCATTTTGAATTGTCAATTAAGCCATTTGGGGAATTTTTTCAATCGATCATTTCTATTGATAAATATGGAGGCATATTTCAAGGTAATACTATTGTTGGATATGAGCATCATTCTAGTTTACTAGGAGGAGAAAAAGGATTTTTTATGGGCACTATCGAAACTGATGGTTCTGGAAATTTATCGGTAATAACCGATGGTAGCGGACATTATAAAGGAGGACTGGTTAACCTTGTAAACTGTGTAAATTACCTGGAAAAGAGAGGGGCTGTAAGCCCTTCTCTAAAAATTTTTAAATATAAGAATAATAGAGAGTCTCGGTATAGATTAACTGATCAGGATAAAGACTTTAAAGGTGAAATTAGTCCACAACCCACAACCCTTACTTTTGAAAAATGGAAGAGTATAAGTAATGCTGGCTTTTTTTCAAGACGCTACTCAATTTTAAAAGAAATTGATGTGCTTTACGCAGATTTTTTTCGAATGTATACGATAAACTCTCCAAAGCAACAATTAGAATTAATCGATAAATTGTTAATAAAAATTGATATACAAAAGAAAACGCAACAAATTTTTTTTAAAACAAAAGCTGAAGCGTTAAAAAGAATTTCTATAGACTATGAGATGTTTCAAATAACGACTCCTTAGAATTAAAGTGAGTTTTACGTTCCAGGAGTTGCTGGGATGGATGAGGCTTGGCGTTGTTCTTTGGGTTCAGTGTGGTCATCTTTTTTTGCTGCGGACAAATCGATTGGAGAGTTTAACCAAGCGCTAAACTTTGAAATGTCTTCGGGGCTAAGCGTTCCAGCGGCATTTTTTAACGAGACAAAATCACTCATGTAATCATATTGGTCGAAAGCATATTGTTGTTGAGCTTGATAAAGCTGAGTCGTTTCTTTTAAAACATCAATCATGGTGCGCGTTCCAGCTTCGTAATTTGCTTTGGAAGACTTCAGCGCATTTTCTGCAGAGACAATGGATTGACGGTCGGCTTTTATTTTGCTGATGTTTGAAACCACACCCAAGAATGATTGTCGGGTTTGTCCAACGATTTGCCGCTGTGCGTATTCAAGTTTTGCGCTAGCGCTGGCGTAATCGTAGCGAGCCTTACGTGTCTGTGCGACGACTGAGCCGCCTGAAAAAATTGGTACTTGCAATACAAGCCCTGCGGTAAGAAGTTTTTGTTTTAAATCTTCAGACTCAAAATCATCAAAGGTTAATTGACGATTATATTGAGTCTGATCACTGTATTGCCCTTGTAATGAAAGATTAGGTAAATGTGCCGCTGCTTGTATGCTGATATTTGTGCGTGCCGCTTCGGTTGAAAAACGCTGCGCCATCACTTGATAATTTTGTTTTTCAGCGGTGCTCGACCAGGCATCAATATCATTGGGTACTGGAAAAATAAGAGGGGTTCCCTTTTCAGGCAATCCATCGAGAACTTGATAATAAACATTCGTAATTTCATGTAAGGCCTCAAGACTAACTTCCAGTTGGTTTTGGTAAGCAATTTCTTGCGCCACGGCTTGGTCATATTGAGCTTGGGAGTCATAAACATCGGTGATTGGCGCCAAACCCACATCAAATTTTTGCTTAGAAATATCGTATTGTTGAGCTAAGGTTTTTTTATTGGCGCGGGAGATTCGCAACATTTCATTCGCTTGTAAAACGTTAAAATAGGCTTTGACGGTGCGCACCATGAGATCTTGAAAAGAGGCATTGTAATTTGCAGTGGCTGCTTTAACTTGAGCATTCACAGCTTCAATCTGTTTCCAATATTGCCAATTAAACAGCGGTTGGTAGAGACTTAAACTAAACGCTGAGCTGTAGTAACTTCCATTTTGAGTAAAAGAAGCATCGGTTGTGAACTGTTGATTGTTGTAAGCAACGGCCGCTTGGGCGCTGATATTGGGCAATAGCGCAGCAATGGCAATGGGCAATTGCATCCGGGCAGATAACCAGTTGGCTTCTGCTTGTTTAAACGTAGGGTCGTTAGAGATGGCTTGAGTGTAAACCTGCATTAAGTTATCGGCACGTGCGGGCAGCGTATTAAAAGCGAAAATAAGAGTTAAAAGACCAAAAAGCAGTTTCAAAAATTTCCAACTGCTTTTTGGTTGTTCTTTTTGTGAGGTAAAGGTAGGCATAGAAATTTATTTTAAAAGTATTATTAAAGACAGGCAGTATAACATAAGTTCAAACCCGGTCCAATGCCTCTTCAACGGCTTCCAGCGTGTTATCAATCTCTAAATCCCCATGGGCTAAAGACATAAAACCGGCTTCAAAAGCAGAGGGGGCGATGTAAACACCCAGATTTAAAAGATTACGAAAAAATAGAGAAAATTGTTGCGTCCGCATTCCCATTACATCTTCTTGATAGCGTATGTTTTTGTTGGAAGTGAAATAAATACCAAATAAGCTGACGCAACTTTCCGCATGTAAATCAATGCCAGCGTTTTTTGCTAAATCGTTGATTCCAGAAGTTAATCTATCCGTCATCCGGCTTAACGTTTTGTAATCTTCACTCTTTAACTGGCGAATCGTTGCTAAGCCAGCAGCCATCGCCAATGGATTTCCAGATAAGGTTCCTGCTTGATAAACTGGGCCATTTGGCGCCAATAAATCCATAATCTCGGCTCGACCTCCGAATGCGCCTACAGGCATGCCTCCGCCAATGATTTTGCCTAAAACGGTGAGGTCGGGGCGTACGCCATAAAGACCTTGAGCGCCTTGCAACCCTACTCTAAAGCCGGTGATCACTTCATCAAAAATGAGTAAACTTTTATAATGATCACAGATACGGCGTAATCCAGGTAAGAATTCAGGTAAAGGCAAAACCATATTCATATTTGCTGCAATCGGTTCAACGATAATAGCAGCAATCTCATTTCCATAGTTTTCAAATAGAGCGGCGACCGAATCTAAATCATTAAATTTAGCCACCAGAGTATCCATCACCGTATTTTGAGGAACACCTACAGAACTAGGTAAATTGAGAGTTAAAACCCCAGATCCTGCTTTGACCAATAAGCTGTCTGCATGACCGTGGTAGCAACCATCAAATTTGATAATTTTGTTGCGCCCGGTGGCGGCTCTTGCCAGACGAATAGCCGACATGGCGGCTTCTGTTCCGGAATTTACCATTCTTACTTTTTCAATGTTTGGCATTTTTTGGCAAATTTCCATAGCCAGTTCGACTTCTCCTTTACAGGGTGCTCCATAGCTTAAACCATGGGTGGCTGCGTCTTGGACTGCTTTAACCACCGCAGGATGAGCATGGCCCAATATCATGGGTCCCCAAGAACCGACATAATCAATATACTCATTGTCGTCGGCATCGGTGAGGTAAGCGCCGAAGGCTGATTGAATAAAACGAGGACGATAATTAACCGCTTTAAATGCGCGCACAGGAGAATTTACACCGCCTGGAATAAATCTTTCTGCTTCTGCAAATAGTTTCTGCGAGTTTACATCACACAGATCAAGTATTGGCATTTTAATAAACTCCTATTATCATGGTATGAAGGAGACGTTATTATGCCATACAAACGCTATATATGCTTGCTTTGTGGTTTTGTTTATGATGAAAAAGAAGGTTGGTCCGAGGACGGTATTGCTGCCGAGACTCGCTGGGAAGATGTGCCCGATGATTGGCTGTGTCCGGATTGTGGGGCAATGAAGGAAGATTTTGAAATGATTGAGGTTTAGTCCTTACCAGGGCTTTACTACCACCAGAATTACAATAATGATCAAAAGCAGTGTTGGAACTTCATTAAACCAACGATAAAATTTTGATGAATGGTGATTCTTTGCGATTTTAAAATTTTCCATTAAGCGCCAGCAGTAAAAGTGATAGACCCATAGGACAACGACAAAAAAGAGCTTGGCATGCATCCATCCCTGCAATTTATACCAAGACCAATTGTTTAACAGGAGCCAAAGGCCGAATAGAGTCGTTAAAATTCCAGCCGGGGTCATAATCCAAAAGAAAAGTTTTTTCTCCATGAGCTTAAAACGCTGTAGGCTGATTTGATCTGTGCTTTCTGCATGGTAAACAAAAAGACGGGGTAAATAGAAGAGCCCCGCAAACCAGGCGACCACAAAGATGATATGAAAAGCAAGTACCCAACGCATTCGGGTATTGTATGGAAAAAATGGAGGTTATGCTATAATATATCGCAGGTCTTCCTATTTTCAGATTGACTGTGAGAAAAAAATGACAAACCCAACTCAAAACCAAAACGAAGCTCAAAACCAAATTCTTAATAACTTTAGTTCCGACCCAACCATTATTTTTACTGAAATGGCTGCCGCAAAAGTTAAGGAATTAATCACTGAGGAAAATGATACTGAACTCTGTTTGCGTATTTCCATCAAGGGGGGCGGCTGTTCAGGGTTTCAATATGTTTTTACCTTTTCCCATGTCAATGCAGATGATTGGGTGATTGAGAAAAATTCAGTTAAGCTGGTGATTGATCCGTTAAGTTACCAATATTTACAAAAAGCAAAAATTGATTATCGCCAAGACGTCAATGGCGAGCAATTTGTGATCAGCAATCCGAACGCCAAAACGACATGCGGTTGTGGCTCATCTTTTACTGCCAAAGAACCACCTAACGAAAATTAGAATCTTCTCAATTAGGTTCTCATTTAGGCATAACTTGAATTTATATAGATGCTTGCAATTTCTTCGAGCAATGCTTTATCTTTTTCGGAAAAGCGATTAAATAGCGGGCTATCGACATCTAAAACACCAATCACTTTGTTTTTTACCAGCAGTGGAATTACAATTTCAGAATTTGAAGCGGTATCGCAAGCGATATGACCGCTAAACTGATGCACATCGGGTACGAGCAATGTTTTTTGCGTTTGGGCTGCCGTACCGCAGACCCCTTTACCCAAAGCAATCCGCACACAAGCTGGTTTTCCTCCAAACGGGCCTAAAACTAATTCTTTCCCTCGCAAAAAATAAAAGCCTGCCCAATTAATATCAGCGAGCTCATTAAAAAGTAAAGCAGCTAAATTAGCAGCATTGGCAATATAATCTTTTTCATCGCCCAATAAACTTTTAGCGGTTTCAATGAGTGTTTGGTTATTTTCCATATTATTCTGATCGCTTAATGAAATAAATATCAAAACGAGTATTTTTTCCAAATAAAATTAAATCACGTTTAATTTCTGGAAGTAAAGGTTCAGCCAATCGAGGCCTTTTAACGACAACTCGTTCCTTGGCTTTTCTAAGTGCTGAGTTTAATAATTTTGCGCTATCGTTTTCTTCCCCAATAATTTTTTGCAATATTTGCATTTCCTTTTTAACTAACGCTGATTTTTTTCTCTCTGGAAACATCGGGTCTAAATAAATCACTTGTGGATAATTTTTTATTTCTAATTCTTGTAAATATTCAAAGCTATCCATATTTAAAAATTGCCAACTTAACTTTTGAATAGATTCTACTTGACATGCCCGCTGCCAAGCATCTTGCAAAAGGGCTGCAACGACAGGAGAGCGTTCAATCATGATGACTTTAGCGCCTAAGCAAGCCATTACAAAGGCATCTTGTCCCCAACCTGCCGTCAAATCACAAATTGTTTTATTTTTTTGACGATGTAAACCCATCGCCACAGCCAATAGTTCTTTGCGGGCGCTCATTTTAATTCGTCTGACATTATTTTTGCCATTGAGGAAATCGATTAGCAAAGGTTCGGAATACAATGGGGAATGACAGATCAATTCAAGGTTATTTTCATTAACCCTTAATTGAATTGAATCTTTAGCTGGATTTTCATTATCGACTAGTGGAAACTGCCATTTTTCAGCAATACTTTCTGCTTTAGATTTTAAACGAGAAGAGGCGTAAGTGATAGAAATTTTTTCTTGCTGATTAGGCATTAGGCCAAGTCCAAGGCATCAAGTAGTTGGCCTGCGATATCCAGATGAAAAATTTTGTCTAACTCTCGCGCGCAAGTAGGGCTGGTTACATTGATTTCGGTTAAATAATCGCCGATAACATCTAGGCCGACAAAAAATAATCCTTTTTCCCGCAAAGTTGGGCCGACTTGCTCACAAATCCAGGTGTCCCGATCACAAAGTTCACGGCCCTCTGCCTTTGCTCCGGCCGCTAAATTCCCGCGGAAATCTTGACCGGAAGGAATTCTGGCCAGAGCAAACGGCACAGGATTTCCATTGATCATTAGAATTCGTTTGTCGCCTTCGCGAATTTTTTCGATAAAGTGTTGCGCCATTACCAAACGTTGCCCATGCTCAGTAAGGGTTTCAATAATGACCGAAAGATTGGGGTCCTGCGCTGAAGCTTTAAATACTGAGCGCCCGCCCATTGCATCCAGCGGTTTAATGACAGCAATTTTTTCTTGGCGCACAAAATCTTTTAACAAATCCATTTTTGAAGTGACTAAAGTATTGGGACAACACTGCGGAAACCAAGCAGTAAACAACTTTTCATTGGCGTCACGCAAACTACTCGGCTTATTGATGACGCGTAATCCTTGTCGTTCAGCCTGTTCTAATAAATAAGTGAGATGGATATAATTCATATTAAAAGGTGGATCTTTGCGCATGAAAAAAATATCGAGATCAACCAGAGGTTGTTCAATTGGATCTTCTAGGGAAAACCAATGATCGGGATTGTCCATCACGGTAATTTTTTGCATTCGACCCCAAGTGATGCCATCTTGTAACCAAATGGAGCTTGATTCTAGATAATAATTTTCCCAACCCCGTTTTTGCGCTGCCAATAAAATGGCGAAACTCGTATCTTTTTCCACGTGAATGTGGGTTATTGGGTCCATCAGCATGCCAAGTTTAGTCATGGTGATCTAATTCCCTGGATGCAGCTAGCAGAGCGAGGCGAGCAATGACCCCATAAGCGTAAAAACGATTTTTAGTGCTGCCGGGTTGCGTCAAATGACAATAATTTTCAAGCGGCAGCGGTTCAAAATTCATGCCAGGTGAATTTAAATTTTCACGCGGCCCACGTTTTTTATGTAAACGGTAAAAACCGCCAATCACAAATCGTCCAATGGTATAAACAACTGGCTCGGCTACTGCAGATTGTCCATCAACAGTAACCGTTTCAAGCGTGTGTACTCCTTCTTGAATAATGGCTTTGGTTACGGGAGCTCCCCCTTTGATGGTGGCCATTTTTTGCCGTTGTTTGTGGTTTAAGTTTTGTAATTGCTCTGGATCGTCGATCATCATGACCGCCATTCCATAAGTGCCTTGATCGGCTTTTACCACCAGGAAAGGCTTTTCTTTGACGTCGTATTCTTTATATTTTTGTCTAATTTTATTGAAAAGAATTTTTGCTCTTTCGGCTAAGCAGTCTTGTCCTTCTTGTTTTTGAAAATCGACAGTCGGGCAATGATCAAAATAAGGGGTTAATAACCAAGGATCTAATTTAATGATTTCTGCAAATTGCTGTGAAACTTCTTGATAATGCATAAAATGAGAGGATTTTAACCGTGTGCTCCAGCCCAATTGAGTGGCTGGCATAATTTTTTGTTCAATGCCGATAAGAATTTCAGGAACGCCCGAGGACAAATCATTATTCAGTAAGATGCAACAAGGGTTAAATTCTTCCACCGTGAGGCGATTGCCTTGGCGAACAACGGGTGAAATTTTAATTTTTTTTCCTGAAGGTAAAGAGATTTCATGCGAACGAGTTAATTCCGGATTGATTGAACCAATGCGGACTTCAAAACCAGATTGAATGAGTATTTCATGTAAAATTGCCAAGCTTTCAAAATAAAAGGGATTACGGGTATGACTCTCTGGAATCAGCAAGAGTCGAGTAATCTGTGGGCAAAGCTCGGCAATGGTAGCTTGCATGGCCTGTACATACAGCGGAATGCCTTCTGGGTTAAGATTATTAAAGCCGGCCGGAAATAGATTGGTATCAACAGGGGCCAGCTTAAAACCGGCATTACGTATGTCCATAGAGCCGTAAATGGGGGGATGATTGACTTGCCATTGCTTACGGAACCAGGCCTCAATCTCAGCCGCCTGTTCTTGAAGATAATGGCTAATATCGAAATCTAACGTAGTTTTAATCATGATAGCCCGTAGTTTATCAAAAATTCAGACCGTTTGCATGAGAAGTTAATTCCTAGCCATTCTTAGTGAAGATTAACTGTTTGATACAATATAATAAGTCCTATTTTAATAAAGAATTCCTAGAAAATTCCTTACCCGATGGGGGATCAAAGGGGGAGAAAGCGGAGCGTCTCCCCCTTGATTCCGAGCATCGGCTTCGCCGAGCGCAGGATATAAACCCAAGAAGCAATTTCCGCGTAGCGGAAATTGCTGTAAGATTTAAACAATTTTGACAGCGAGATTCAGTAAATGCGATGGGGCGGTAAAATTTTTGGGTTAATGATAGGGCTGATTCTAGGTCATCCTATTTGGGTCGTTTTGGGCCTTGTGGTTGGCCACTTATATGATATTGGATTCTTCACCAAGATTTTTCGAAGACAATTTCTTCAACAAAAAGGTGGTGCGACGCAACGCATTTTTTTTGATTGTACGTTTTCAGTAATGGGATATTTGGCGAAAGCAGATGGAAGAGTCAGTGAAAGTGAAATCCGTGCTGCCGAATCGATTATGCAGCAAATGAATTTAGGCCCTGAATTAAGGCAAGAAGCGATAGGTTTATTTAACCAAGGCAAACAAGCAGATTTTAATCTGGCAGTAGCGATTGCTGATCTTAAATCTGCTTGTTGGCAGCATCCTATTTTATTACAAACTTTTCTGGAAATTCAGATGCAAATTGCGAATGCAGAAGGAAATATTAGCCCAGGGAAACGTGCAGCTTTGCAAAATATTTATGCTGAATTAGGCTTGAATTTTGGTTTTCAACAATTCGAGCAGCAAGCGTACACTGAGCAAAATTATCAAAAATATTATCAAGAGCACCGCACTAATCCAGAGCAGCATTTGCTCGCTTCTTATCAAATATTAAATATTCCCTCCACTGCCAGCGACGAAGAAGTTAAAAAATCGTATCGACGATTGATGAGTCAGCATCATCCAGATAAATTAATGGCAAAAGGATTACCGCCTGAAATGATCAAATTAGCCAATGAAAAAACTCAGAAAATTAAAAATGCTTATGAAACCATAAAAAAATTTAGAGGTTTTCAATAATGGAAATGCTCAATCAATTAGACTTGCAAACAGCCATACATTGGCTCAAAAAAGGCGGCGTTTTAGCTTATCCAACCGAAGCAGTTTTTGGTTTGGGTTGCAATCCATACCAATGGCAAGCCGTTGAGCGCATTTTAAAAATCAAGCATCGCAACGTGAACAAAGGTTTAATTTTAGTGGCGTCAGATTGGGAGCAAGTGTCTATGCTGGTTGAACCGATACCTCCTGGCTCTTTTAATCGAGTTCAAGGAACCTGGCCTGGTCCGGTTACTTGGCTGTTCCCAGCCAGCGAAAAAGCGCCTGCTTGGATTAAAGGTTCCCACCCTCGAATAGCTTTAAGAATCAGCAACCATCCAGTGGTACAGCAGCTCTGCCAAGGGCTTGGTGGCCCCATAGTTTCCACGAGCGCCAATGTGGAGGGTCAACCCCCTTTTCGGGATTATCGTTCGGTCAAAATTGTTTTTGAAAAACAGGTTGATTTTATTATGCCTGGGAAAGTTGGTGCATTGGTAAATCCCACCCCAATTCGTGATGCGTTAACCGGTGACATTATCCGCGCTTAAATGCAGCCTTACGTGTTAATCCGTTAACTCTCCAATCGGTTATATAGTTGCCGAATATTATAATAATCGGCGATTGAACTGCCATTTATACTCAATCTAAGTTCAATCAGTGCTGTGGTCAGCCCAATTTTCAATGAAATAATTTTTATTGATTTCCCGCAGGCGTTTTCGTAACGGATTATCCGTGCAGCAATGCACATAATCATAGTCAATAAATCGATATAATAAATGGGCGTCTCGATGCGGGGCAATTCCTAGGCGCACGGTTTTTATAATTCTTTTTGGTTGGTAGTCAACATCTTTTATATATAAATGATTGCGGTCAAAAGTTTTTTGATCCCATTTTTTTACGGTAATTCCCAGCGATTTGCAAAGAAGGGTTTGGCCTCCGCACAGTTTATGTTGAGGCCGAGTTGCTGGCGGATTCAACTTTCGCATGGTTTCAATCATCAATGAATCGTCGGTGTTTTGGTAAGGAACTGCGCCTTTAATTAACACAGCATTACCATTTCCATGCGCGCTTATATTCATAGAGTCTTTTCCGCGGGAATAATACATGTAAATGGTGCCTGCTGGCATAAATAAGGCTCGTCGCTTTGGTGTATAACCCAACGAGGCATGGCTGGCTTTATCCTCTAAATAATAGGCTTCAGTTTCAATAATCATAGCTTTGAGCCAAGTTTTTTGATGTTTGGAATAAATGACTTTCCCCAATAAAGCTTGCGCCAATACTTGCGGATCTCGATCAAAAAAATCTTGTTTAAGCATCAGTTATCGTGTGTAAATACTTTTTTCGGTGATGACCATGTCCATGGGGACATCCCATTTCTCGAATTTAAAAGGAGGTATCTTTTGAAATTCATAAGCAAGACCAATTAGAAATGGTTTTTTAGCAGAATGCCCAGCATTCAGAAAGGCTAGGGTGCGGTCGTAATGCCCGGCGCCGCGACCTAAACGATTACAGTAAGCATCAAATGCCACCATAGGGATAAAAATTAAATCTAAATCTTTTGCCTCGTGCACAACCGATTGGGAGGGTTGCAAAAAACCTTGACTAGCATTCAGTCGCGCGCCTAATTGGTAGGGAAAAAAAGCTAACGCATCGGCATGTTCAGGCTTCTTTTCTCTAAAGGCAGGCATATATAAGTTTTTATGTAAGCTTTCAGCGGCATGGATTATGGAATGAGTATCCAGTTCATTTTGAATAGGAATATAAGCGGCAATATGCTTAGCTTCTAAAAATTCTTTTTGCATAACAACCACGGCGGCTACCGCTTGTGAAGCTTGAATAATGGAGACTTTCTCCAGTTGTTTGCGCCGTCTTAGCATTTTGTCGCGAATTTCAGGTTTATAAACCATATTGCTTCCTTTATTTTGAACTCCGTAGTAACGCTGTAGGCATTATTGAACCCTATTACTAGGTGGGAATCTCTGACTTGCCGTTAGGCTTTCTATTCGAAGACAGACTTGCACACAGGCAAGTTATCTGACTCCCTGATTCAATATTATAGGTTCAAATAAATAACCCACTAGCGATTACCACAGAGGTACTTTAATTATACAACAGGAAACACTATTAAGTAACAGCTTACTATATGGCTGCCTGCATCCGTTATATAACATTAATATCTTGCAAACTGCGGGCGTAAGCCCGTAACCTTACGCAATGGGGTTTCAAAAGGGGAGAATGCGAATTCTCCCCTTTTGTCGCCCGGGCGAACTTTGTTCGCGCGGAGCGAAATCAAATAGAGAAAATACCCCGTGCGTCAGCTCGGGGTATTTTATTTGTCTAAAATTAAGTTTCTGTTTTTTCAAGTATTTTTTCATCCTCAGCCAAAGAGGCATCAATTTTTCTTTGCAGCTCGCTAATACGCTGAGTAATGTTGTCGATACTTTGATTTTTTTGTTTTCTTAATCTCAATAATTCGCAATAAATATTTAATGCAACCACAATCGCCATTCGGTCAGGGCTGCTGACCGGACCCGATTGCCGTACTCTTCGCATTTGTTCATCCAAATATTGGGCGGCTTCTTGTAGTTCTATGGATTCTTGAGGAGAACATTTTATTTTGTAAAAACGTTCTAATATTTTGATAGTAATGACGTTTTCCGGATTCATGGTAAAGCCTCCTTTAATGAATGGATCACATTTTTGATATTACTGGCAACTTTTTGATTGTTTTGGTAGATCAGATTTTTTTCGCGAGTAATACGCGCGATCTGATTACGCAGAGTTTTGTTTTCAGCGCGCAGCTCTTGAAGGACTTTTAATAATTGTTCAATTTGTGCTTCCAAGCACGTTAATTCAGGCGTTACCATTCCAAGCTCCCCATCGTTATAAAAAGGATAATGAGAACTGGGTGAAACGTCAACAGAATTCATTAAAACATGCATTTAGGAGAGCTGGTAAGCTGCTAATATGGTATTATTAAAAAGGAAACATAGGAGAAAAAAATGTGCGGTATCATGGGGGGCGTCACACAACGCAATATTGCTCCCATCCTTATAGATGGTTTAAAACGGTTAGAGTATCGAGGCTATGACTCTGCCGGCATTGCCGTGATTACTGAATCAAACTTGGGAATGGAGCGTTTGCGCTTGGTCGGAAAAGTCAGTGCGCTTGAAGACTTATATTTGCAGCAGCCGCTCGCCGGAAAAATTGGCATCGGACATACCCGCTGGGCAACACATGGCAAGCCTACGGTACAAAATGCCCACCCTTTATACTCTCGTGACCAAATCGCTGTTGTCCACAATGGCATTATTGAAAATCATGTTCAATTACGACAAAAGCTAAAGGCGGAAGGGTATGAGTTCCAAAGCCAAACCGACACTGAAGTTATTGCCCATTTAATCCATTCTCATTGGATAAAAACCAATGACATGTTATCCGCTATTTCCGCCGCCAAAACTGAATTAATGGGAGCCTATGTTTTAGGCATCCTAAATAAAAATCATCCGGATCGGATTTATGCAGTCTGCAAAAGCGGGCCCCTCGTTATTGGTTTAGGAATTGGCGAGAATTTTATTTCTTCAGATCCGTTGGCGCTGTTGCCGGTCACTCAACAATTTATTTATCTTGAAGAGGGAGACACGGCAGAAATTTTGCTCAACAAAGTTTCAATTTTTAATGCGGATAATCAAGAAATTCAAAGAGCCAGCCAACAATTAAATTTAAATGCAGAGACGAATAGTAAAGGAAAATTTCGTCATTTCATGCTGAAAGAAATTCATGAACAACCCGAAATCATCACTCAAATGTTAGATGCATGTTTGGTCAATGGGAAATTGGCGCCGGAATGGCTTTCGCCTTTAGCAACAAAAATTTTACCGCAAGTTAAAAGAATTCATATCGTGGCTTGTGGAACCAGTTATCATGCTGGATTGGTTGCGCGCTATTGGTTTGAAGAGTATTTAAAAATGCCTTGTTTGGTCGAAGTTGCCAGCGAATATCGTTATCGTCATCCTGTGGTGGAAGACAATACCCTTTTTATTGCTTTGTCGCAGTCCGGAGAAACAGCGGATACCTTAGCTGCTTTACGACAAGCGCGTAAAGAAAATTTTTTAGGAAGTTTGGCAATTTGTAATGCGCCTCAAAGCAGTTTGGTGCGTGAAAGTGACATGGCTTTGCTGACTTGTGCTGGTGTTGAAATTGGTGTCGCGGCTACCAAAACTTTTACCGCACAATTGTTGGTATTATTTTTATTGGTATACCATTTAAGCCAATATCAAAAAAACCAAATGCCCTTGCAAGAAGCATTTTTAGCGTTAAGCGAGTTACCGGCTGCTATTCAAAAAATTTTGAATCTTGAAGCTTCAATTCAGACTTTGGCGAGAAATTTAGCGGATAAAGAGAAAGCAATCTATTTAGGGCGCGGTCCAATGTTTCCCATAGCCTTAGAAGGCGCTTTAAAATTAAAAGAAATTTCATACTTATTTGTTGAAGCTTATCCGGCGGGTGAATTGAAGCATGGCACATTGGCGCTTATTGATGATGAATTCCCGGTCATTGTGCTGGCGCCGTTTAATGCCGTCTCTGAAAAACTCATCAGTAATATTCAGGAAGTTCAAGCCAGAGGCGCTATGGTATATAGTTTTACCGACGAAAGACTATCATTTTTAGCAGAAAGACAAGTGATGCTCCCCGCCGTTAACGAAATTTTAGCGCCGATAGTTTATGTGATAACTCTACAATTACTTGCCTATCACACCGCCGTTTTGAAAGGCACCGACGTTGACCAACCACGAAATTTAGCTAAATCGGTAACGGTGGAGTAAATTGGATACCTAATTCCACACAAATGCATCCACATAGCTTTTAAGATTTCAACAATGCTTTTGAAATAAGGATTGCCTCATTAGCATTAGCTTGTATAACTTGCTGTAATGCTACTAAAAAAATCTCTAAGTTACCTTCTTCTAAAGCAATCGTTAAATAACTTTCGGCTTCTTCAGGATCTTTCAATGATTGAATTAAGTATTCCTCATAACTTAAACTTTTTTGTCTTTTCATAAAAAATCCATCTTCTTAAAAAAATATTTTTATTCATTATATTCAAATTGCAAAATTTATCAACAATACAGTAATTTCTGAATACTTTATATGCATTTTCCGTCGAAACTTAATGCGCTTCATCCCAATTATTGCCAATGCGAAATATTGTAGAATTTTAAAACAATGAAATAAATTTTCAGGATTATAGAATTTATGTTTGGGATATTAAAGAACACTGTCTTGCATAAAGTGTCAACTAAGTTGTAAACTATAGATAAAGGTTTGATTTGTATTTGTAAGGAGGTTTTTTTGTGAACAAAGACGGTAAAATGAAAAACGCTCCAGTCTACTATGCATTGGTGCAAGCGAATTTTAATCCCATAGCTGCGATGAATAAATACATTAATGATATTCAAGACGAGTTCAGAAAAGCTAGTTATACTTTATTTGAACAACAGGTAAGGACACAATTTCAATTTAGTAATTCTCTAGGAGAGATTGAACCTAAAGTCGCCCAAACAAGTTCATGTTCATGGGTTATTTCAAAACAAGACAGAAAATCTGGTTTTATACTTACAGAGTCTTCTGTAATGTTTCATACAACTCATTATGAAACACATAAAGAATTTATTGCCGAGTTATTACGGGGCTTAAAAATCGTACATGATATTGTTAAACTTGCACATCTAAGCAGAGTAGGTTTAAGGTATTTAAATGCGGTGTTACCGGCTCCTGGTGAAAAATTGAATCAATATCTAGTGAGTGGGCTGCATGGAGTAAATTTTAAAGCGGAAAAAAATTACTCACTTAGTGAATCATTGTTTAAAACTGAATGTGGTCCGAAATTGACTGTGGGTAAATTAATTATACGTGTTTTACAATTTAAATCTCCTTTGGGGTATCCTCCGGGTATATCGCCTTATGGATTAATGCCAATGAAACGTTTTGATATACGAGAAATTTTGTCACATGCAATTATTGATATCGATCATTTTGTTGAAGACCATATGACGTTAGATTTTAATGAGATCTCAGAGCAACTTTTCTCTTTGTATAGAGTAACTAAGCAAGCATTTAAAGCCACTATCACCAGCTATGCACAAAAAAAATGGTGCTGAATTTTTAGGAGATAAAAATGAACTATAATTTCCAAAATGTTTCCATTGTAAATCAGAGAATAGATTTTAACCAAAATGCTATATTGACTATCTTAAATGGTACAGGAAATATTTTCAGTCTTGCAAATACTGATTGGATTGAATATGTAGAATCACGGATTAATGTTCTAATGGTAAAAGAACCGATTAGTCAACTATCAGATCTTAGGCTGATAGTTGAACATATCGAAAATATTCGTCAAATTTTAAATATTCCGGTTTCTCAGCTTGCTCGTTTTGTAGGTGTATCGCGTCAATCTGTTTATAAATGGTTAGAAAGAAGTTCAGAGCCAGAAGTAGAAAAGCAGGAGCGAATTATTAAATTAAGTCAGATTGCAGATAAATTTAAAGTGGCAGAAATTACACATCCCGAGTCTTTACTAAATATGAAATTATTTGATGGGAAATCTTTAATAGATATGTTAATGCTTGGAAAGAATACAATTCAACACGTTGATGTATTAATCAAAGAAGCTAAAATTATGGAACAGCGCTATAAACAGTCTGGAATTTTGACATCGAAAGCCCCTCCAACGAATAACTGGCAATCAAGCATTTCTATTCCGGGTTCCTTAGAAGATCAATAGAAAAAAGGGGCATTAATGCTAAGCGTGAACACACAGTTGCGACAGGGATGTGTTTTGATCAATAAAGATGCTGGTGAGTTAGGCTTGATTGGTTATCAGGAAACAGATAAAAAAGTTGTTGTTATATCCCACGATTGTGACTTAGCAAATAAAGATGAAAAATTTATTGAAGTTATCGTTGCCAGGGTGTTGCAACATTCAGTTAATATATATGAAAATGCTCAAAACCCTCGTCAACTACATTTAAAATATTTTAAAAAAGTGGATAATAAGGAACAATATCTAGGGTTAACTCAGGTGGACAAACAGCAGGTAGACAAAAATAAATTTGATGCCATCATCAATAATATAGACTCAAATATGGTTCTTGAAGATAAAGAAAAGCGCATTTTGAAGCAATGGCTTGCGGCGCGATATGGAAGACCAGCTTTTCCAAACTCATTTGAAAATAGGTTGCGGAAGAAAAATGGAAAAGAAAATGTTAAAAATCTCATAGCTAAAACTTTAAAACCAAATTCCAAATATTTAGTAGGTTTGTTTTTTGATTTAGAAGAAGATAGATTCAATGAGTTAACAGATGTGCCATATAACTTATCTATATTTGTGGTATACGATGCAACTGATGGTGGTGAGAATGCTAGAAAAGCTGCAGATACGATCGCGGATGATATAAAAGAACTTTTCCATCAGGCCTATGGGAAACCTGGCACGGCAACAGAAATTGCTTTAGAGAAATGCACTGCTATAGCAGATACTTATTTTAGTTTGGCTGACCTTCGTCGAATGGATCAGTGGAGTTTAGAATATATCAGTTTATCTGAGCAGCCTGTAGAAGAATTTATTGGAGCAGGATCAATATATTAACCTAATGCGCTTCATCCAAGTTGTCGCCAACACCTACGTCAACCAACCGCGAAATCTAGCTAAATCGGTAACGGTGGAGTGAGATATGGCGAATTACTCAACATATTGACGGTTCAAATTTTGAAATTTTGTGACTCAGAAATAATTTCGCCAGAATTTGAGTTTTGCCCTGGAGGCCATATAAAAAGTGAGGCGACGGATACAAAACCGCCTATTTGGGCTAAAGTATTGGCTAGTCGAGGATATTGACGCACTATGAGTCTGGATCCTGCCACACCAGTTACACCGATCATAAACGTTCCAAATCCTGCATCATTATTTTGTCCGCTTTCGTGATAACGATTGAAAGCTGCTATCGATGCGCTCAAAGCGCACAACGAAATTAATCCCAAGGGAATTTAGTTGTATGAGAAAACAGATTGTCTTTGTGCAGGTCGATTTTGTTCTTCATTTTGCATACTGTAAATTTCCTTTTCTTTGCTTAGTAAGAGCAATAGAGTATCACATATTTATGCAAATTACAGAAGAGAGGGGACCTAAAAAAAATAGGCCTTCAATATGAAGCTGACTGTTCAAAGACTTAAACTGGGTGACTCGGAACTACTTCTGACAGAATTTGAGGGTTCTCGAGTCCATAGAGTAATAGCCGAGGTTATCAATCCAATTCCGCCTGCTATGGTTAAAGTATTGGCTAGTCGAGGATATCGGGGTGCTATGAGCCTGGATACTATCACCACAGTTATGCTTAACATAAATGTTCCAAATCCTAAATCACTATTTTGTCTTCTTTCGTGATAATGATTGTTAAAAGTGGTTATCGATACGCCAAAGGTGAGTAATGAAAGAAATGCCCAGGCAAATCGGCTGTATGAAAAAATAGGCTGTCTTTGCTCAGGCCCATCAACTTGTGGAGGTGCGTTGTCTATCTCATTGTTATTTTCTTCTAGCAGTTTTTCTTCAACAGTGCTTCCATCATGCATGATTAGGTCTCCTTTTTCTTTTTTTAGTATTAACTATAGAATACCACATAACTTGATCGTTGGTCGAATTAATGCGCTTCATCCAACTTGTCACCAAATCTTATTTTTCTATATTTGGTGACATATTTCATATCTAATAACTATGTCACCAAATATTAATTTTGTTGATTTGGTGACAAAATATTGTTATAGTATGGTTATGAAAGAAAAAGACCCTTTTTTTGGCCGTCAGCGCGAAATGCAATTTTTGCATGATTTGTTATCTAAACGGACTGCCAGTCTGGTTGTGATTAAAGGTCGGCGTAGAATCGGTAAAAGTCGATTAGCCGAAGAATTTAGTAAATCGTTAAAAAAAAGTTATACGCTAGTTGGCCTCCCGCCAGAAGAACGAATCACTGCTCAAATGCAGCGTGAAGAATTCGCTAAACAAATGCAACGTCAGTTTAATATACCCAGTTTAAAAGCAGATGACTGGAGTGACCTTTTTTGGCATTTAGCTGATCGAACCCGAGAAGGGGGAGCACTAATTGTATTGGATGAAATTAATTGGATTGGCAGTAAAGATGATACTTTTCTTGGTAAATTGAAGACGGCATGGGATACTCTTTTCAAGAAGAATCCACACTTGATCATGATCCTGAGCGGATCAATGTCAGCCTGGATAGACCGCAATATTTTAGGCAGCACAGGTTTTTTGGGGCGTGTCTCGCTTGACCTTACTTTAGAAGAATTACCTCTGTCCGTTTGTAATCAGTTTTGGGATTCACCAAAAAGGCCCGTAAGTGCTTATGATAAATTTAAAATTTTAGCAATTACTGGGGGAATTCCTAGATATTTAGAAGAAATTCATCCAGAGTGGCCAGCCGAGGAGAATATTAAAGCCTTATGTTTCAGACGAGAAGGGATTTTGTTTAAAGAATTTAAATATATTTTTTCAGATCTGTTTTTAAGGCGAAGTGCTTCTTATCAAAAAATTGTGTCAAGATTGGCGAAGGGCGTCGCCACTCTCGATCAAATCAGTGATGCTCTCGATATGAAAAAAGGTGGAACTATCAGCGCCTATTTGGAAGATTTAATAACCACGGGTTACGTCTCCCAGGATTTTACTTGGAATTTAAATAATGGAAAGATCAGCAAGTTGAGTTATTTTCGGTTGCAAGATAATTATTTACGTTTTTACCTCAAAGTCATTGAACCTCATCAGCATCAAATTTTACAAAACGCACTGACGCGTCCTCCTGGTTGGGACGGAGTTATGGGTTTACAATTTGAAAATTTAGTATTGAATAATCGTAGCAATATCCAGCAACTTCTTAATTTACGGACAGACGATGTCGTTATGGATAATCCCTTTTTTCAGCGCGCAACCAAAATTCACCCTGGCTGTCAAATCGATTATCTCATCCAAACAAAATATAATTCATTACATTTGTGTGAAATTAAATTTTCTAAGAAAAAAATAGGAATGGACGTGGTGAAACAAGTTAAAGAAAAATTAAACTGTCTACAAACCAAAAAAGAATTTTCTATTTGGCCGGTATTGATTCATGTCAACGGCGTGACCGAAGATGTCATCCAAAGCGGCTTTTTTTCTCGTATCATTGACTTTGGAATGCTCCTCTCAACCTAGTGCGCTTCATCCCAATTGTCGCCGACGCCTACGTCAACCAGCAGCGGAATATTTAATTGAGCGACATTTTCCATGCACTGGCGAATTTCTGCAGTTAAATTAGCGATTTCGTTATTTTCCGCTTCGAATACCAATTCGTCATGCACTTGCATAATCATTTTCAATGGTAATTTTTTTTCAAGGATACAATGATCGATAGCGATCATAGCCAATTTGATGATATCCGCGGCGGTGCCTTGCAAAGGCGCATTAATTGCCTGGCGTTCGGCTGCCAATCGACGTTGTTGTTGCGCAGCTCGGATATCGGCAACGCCTACGCGTCTGCCGAATAAGGTTTCTACATAGCCTTGTTTTAGCGCAAGACGTCGGGTCGTTTCCATATATTCTTGCACATTCGGATAACGCGCAAAATAAATTTGAATGTAACGCTCTGCTTCATCGCGATGAATGCCTAATTGTCGCGCTAAACCATAACTGGACATTCCATAAATCAAACCAAAATTAATGGCTTTGGCGCGCCTTCTTTGTTCATGGGTGACTTGTTCCACCGTCAAACCAAATACCTCGGCAGCGGTGGCGCGATGCACATCAATTCCTTCAGCAAAAGCCCGACATAAACCAGGATCTTTTGAGAGGTGCGCCATAATGCGCAGTTCTACTTGAGAATAATCAGCTGATAAGATTTTAAATCCTGACGGTGCAATAAAAGCTTGACGAATTTTGCGTCCTTCTTCGCTGCGGATAGGGATATTTTGCAAGTTGGGCTCGGTAGAAGATAATCGTCCGGTGGAAGTAATGGCTTGTTGATAAGAGGTATGTACGCGTCCGCTACGAGAATTGACTTGCTCGGGTAAACTGTCTGTGTAAGTTGATTTTAATTTGCTGAGACTGCGGTGCACCAACACTAATTTTGGAATGGGATAGTCTAAAGCAAGCTCTTGAAGAATGTCTTCCGCAGTAGAAGGCTGTCCGGTCGGGGTTTTTTTTAACACTGGTAATTTTAATTGCGTATACAATATTTCTTGTAACTGTTTGGGTGAGCCTAAATTAAACTCTTGCCCGGCTAAAGCAAAAACATCTTGTTCTAAAGCGTCAATATTTTTTTTCAACATTTCACTTTGTTGATGTAATTTTTTAACATCCACCAACACGCCTGCATTTTCCATTTTCGCCAGAATAGGTAAAAGCGTTAATTCAATTTTTTCAAATACGAATTTTAGTGCGGGGATCTCATCGATTTTTTCTTGAAAAAAAGTTTGTAAACGTAATGCAGTTTCTACGCGTTCGGCGGCATAAAAAGCTGCTTTTTCTAACGGAATTTGATTGAAGGCTAATTGTTTGGCGCCTTTTCCCGCTATTTCTTCAAAATCTTGCGGTTGATAAGATAAATATTTTAAAGCCAAGGCTGGTAATTCGCGGCGAGCAATGCTGCTGTCTAATACATAAGAAGCCAATAAATTATCCCATAATTTAGCATTAACTATAATATTCTGCTGATATAAAAATTTTAAATTAAATTTTAAATTATGTCCTATCAGCACTTTGTTGTGATCAGCCAATAAATTTTTCAGGTCATCGAGAATTTGATTGAAATCCAGTTGGGCAGGTGCGCCTAAATAATCATGACCTAAGGGTACATAAACGGCAGGTGAATCAACGCCCGCAAAAGCGAGACCAACAATTTTAGCATTCAGGGCGTCTAAATGATCGGTATGCAACTCAAAGGCAATCAGAGCAGAAGCTTGTAGTTTTTTTAAAAAAGTTTTCCAATCATTTAAATTCAGAATAATTTCATATTCACTTTTTTTGGGCGCTGAAATGTTTTCTTCTGTGGTTAATTCAGCCAGCCAATTTTTAAATTCTAATTCGGTGAATAATTCTCGTAATTTTTGTCTATCTGGAGAAACTGGAGTCAGCTGCTCTAGCGTGTGTGCTAAGGGAATATCGCGCAGAATCGTGACTAATTCGCGACCCAGTAACACTTGTGAAAAACTGTCGCGAAGATTTTGGCCAATTTTCCCCGGTATCTCCTCCGCATGCTGCATCAAATTTTCCAGAGTGTGGTATTTTTCCAACCACGCCGCGGCTGTTTTAGGCCCCACTTTGGGAACGCCTGGAATATTGTCCACATTGTCTCCGGTCAGGGAGAGATAATCCACCATCTGCTGGGGAGTGACGTTAAATTTTTCCTGAACACCTTTAATGTCCAAAACGGTATTGCTCATGGTATTGATTAAGGTAATGCGTTCATTAACCAGTTGAGCCAGATCTTTATCGCCAGTGGAAATAACCACATGCATGCCCACTTGCTGCGCTTTTTCCGCCAACGTGGCGATCACATCGTCTGCTTCTACCCCTTCTTCTACAATCAAGGGCAATCCCAAGGCTGCAATCGCTTTAAATAATAGCGGAATTTGCAGTTGTAAGTCGTTGGGCATCACCACGCGATTGGCTTTATACGCAGGATACAATTGGTGTCGGAAGTTTTTACTTTTAGAATCAAAAATAACGCCCACATGCTCGGGTTGATAATCTTTTAATAATTTCCGTAGCATATTGAGCACGCCATAGATCGCTCCAGTCGGTTGACCTTTGGAATTAGTAAGCGGCGGCAAGGCATGGAACGCGCGAAAGAGATAAGAGGAACCGTCGATGAGTAGTAGAGGCTTTTGTGTCATAGCTGTATTATCACAAATTCTACAGTTATAATCCATGCACTATGTTGTCATTACCAAAAAATACCTACGCTAAAAATGAAGCCGCAGTTTGGCCGATTCCCAATTATTGGGATATTGTAGCCTTAGGGTTAATGTTGGCATTGGTGTTTGCTTTTGGTTGGGGGGCCGCCAAAATGGCGGGCCACTATCAATTGGGCAAAGCTTTACCGATTTCGCTGAGTCCAGTTTATTTGCCTTATTATGCCTTGCGCACGTTGTTACGAATGCTGATTGCGCTTGGTTTTTCCCTTATATTTTCGTTTGTGTTCGGTTCCTGGGCGGCTAAAAGCCGTCATGCGGAGCGCATTATTATCCCCGCCATTGACGTGTTGCAGTCCGTTCCGGTTTTGGGATTTTTGTCGGTAGCCGTGGTCGTTTTTATCGGTTTATTTCAAGGCAGTTTATTAGGGCCGGAATGTGCCGCAGTCTTTGCCATTTTTACCGCTCAAGTTTGGAATATGACATTAAGTTTTTATCAGAGTTTAGTTACCATTCCAAAAGATTTGCGCGAAGCTTCCAATATGTTTCGTCTATCGGCTTGGCAGCGGTTTTGGCGATTGGAAGTTCCTTTTGCCATGCCCGGATTATTATGGAACATGATGATGTCAATGTCTGGCAGCTGGGTCTTTTTAGTGGCTGCGGAAGCGATTGCAGTCGGAACTTACCAAATCAATTTGCCGGGCATTGGCTCTTATATTGCCTTGGCCACCGCACAAAAAGATTTAATGGCGATTGGCTATGTTATCGTGACTATGTTGGTGGTCATTATTTTGTATGATCAAATCCTTTTTAGACCACTGACAGCTTGGGCGGAAAAGTTCAAAATGGAGCACACCAGCAGCGAGGAGTTGCCGGAATCTTGGTTATTAAATTTATTTCAACGCACCCGTTGGTTTAAATACGCTGCCTTTTCACTTTCCACTTTTGCCGACACAATGGTAAATTTACAGTGGCTGCGCCAGTCTGAAAAAATTAGTCCTCCACCCAAGAATCACCTTAAAATCCGTTATTTTTTGTTGGGCGTTTGGTATGTGGTTTTTGTCACTTTTTTAATTTTTGTTTTGATTCATTTGGGTAAATTTATCTTTGCTCATGTTACCGAAAATGAAGTGCGTCATGTGGTCTTTCTAGGTTTCTTAACTGCGGTTCGAGTGATCACGTTAATTGCAATCTGCTCATTGGTTTGGGTGCCGATCGGCATTGGCATTGGCCTCCGTCCCAGATTATCTCACTGGATACAACCAATGATTCAATTTTTAGCGGCTTTCCCTGCCAATTTGTTTTTTCCGTTGGTGACATTTCTGATTGTAAAATATGCTTTAAATATTAACATTTGGACCTCACCATTGATGGTGTTGGGGACGCAGTGGTATATTTTATTTAATGTAATCGCTGGAACAATGGCTTTGCCAAAACATCTGCATCACGCAGTGGGCACATTGAATGTAAAGGGCTGGTTGTGGTGGCGGCGTTTTAGCCTCCCTGGGATTTTTCCTTATTATATTACCGGCGCGATTACGGCAGCGGGCGGCGCCTGGAACGTCAGTATCTTGGCTGAAGCCGTTAGTTGGGGTAATACGCACCTTTATGCGATGGGGATTGGTGCTTATATCTGGCAAGCGACACAGCAAGGTGATTTTGCGCGCTTGACCTTGGGAATTACTGTTATGGCGCTTTATGTTTTAACCATTAATCGTTGTCTGTGGCGGCCCTTATACCGATTAGCCGAGCAGCGTTTCCAAATTAATTGAGAAAGAAAACATGCAAGCACAGCAATTCTCGGCGAAGCCGAAAATTGCTTCCCGGTTTATATCCTGCGCTCGGCAAAGCCGATGCTTGGAATCAAGGGGGAGACGCTCCGCTTTCTCCTCCTTTGATCCCCCATCGCGTAAGGATTTTTTTCTACGAAAACTCCTAGCCTATAGTGAAAATTTATTTTATTATATCAAATAGTTAATATTCACCGAGAATTGCTGAATGCAAGCACCCTTATTAAAAGTTAAAAATATTAAAAAATCCTTTAAAAAACCAGGCGCTCCAGAACTGTTGGTTTTAGATCAAGTTAATTTTGATATTTATCCCAATGAGATTATTGCTTTATTGGGCAGGTCCGGTTCAGGTAAATCAACCCTGTTAAGAATTATCGCCGGATTGATTCAACCCTCGGCAGGAGAAGTTTTATTTGACGATAAACCAGTATATAAACCAGTTCCGGGTTTAACTATGGTTTTTCAAAACTTTGCTTTATTACCCTGGCTAACCGTGCTGGAAAATGTAGAGTTGGGTTTAGAAGCGCAGGGAATAGAACGCGAAGAACGCCGTAAACGTGCTTTAAAAGCCATTGATATTGTTGGTTTAGATGGATTTGAATCTGCATTCCCAAAAGAATTATCCGGTGGAATGGCGCAACGAGTTGGCTTGGCTCGAGCGATGGTTGTTGATCCAGAATTATTGTTAATGGATGAGCCATTCTCCGCCTTGGATGTGTTAACCGCAGAAAACTTACGCGGGGATTTAATTAATATTTGGCAGTCCGCGGAAACAAAAATTAAAGCGGTTTTGATTGTAACCCACAATATTGAAGAAGCTGCATTTTTGGCGGATCGTATTTTTGTATTCGCCAATAACCCAGGTCACGTAGCGGCTGAGATTAAAGTCATGTTGCCTCACCCCCGCAATACCCAAGACAGTCATTTTCGGCAATTGATTGATGATATTTATACGTTGATGACACGTCCAGAAGGGGTGAAAGTTCACAAAGCCGCTCGAATTAAAACCATTGGCTTAACTTATCGTTTACCAAAAGTGGATATTTCGGAAATCACCGGATTTATTGAAACCTTAGCTTCACCAGAATATCAAATGAAAGGTGATCTGCCTAAATTAGCTGAAGATTTATATTTAGCCATCGACGATTTGTTTCCCATTACCGAATCGCTAGAAATCTTACGATTCGCTTTGGTTTCGGAAGGAGACATTGAGTTAACGGAACAAGGCAAACTATTTGCCCAAGCCGATATTTTACAACGCAAGCAAATCTTCGCCGCCCACTTGATGAGTTATGTGCCATTGGCTAAGCATATTCGCCATGTGCTGGACCGGCGCTCGGATCATACCGTGCATGAAGAAGATTTTTTAACTGAGTTGCAAGGGGAATTAAGTGAAGATGCTGCGGAAGAGGTGTTGGCAACAGTAATTGATTGGGGACGCTATGCTGAGTTGTTTGCTTATGATTATAATACCGGTAAGTTGAGTTTAGAAAACCCACAATAATATATGGCCAGTTTCCCACAAATCAGACAAGAAAAATTATTTCTTCCCGGCCCGGTGGGGGCTTTGGAAGTTTTAACCACCTGGCCGATTGAAAAACCGCGCGGAGTCGGGGTAATCTGTCACCCAGACCCTGTCCAAGGTGGAACTATGCACAACAAAGTGGTCACGGTGATTGCCCAGGCTTTCAATCAATTAAACCTGGCTACGGTGCGGTTTAACTATCGCGGTGTGGGAGGAAGTGAAGGCCAATATGGCGAAGTTGCAGGCGAATGTGACGATTTAGATGCCGTATTAAGTTGGATAGAAGCCGTGTTACCAGAACAGCCGCTGTGGTTAGCAGGATTTTCTTTCGGGTCCTTTATCAGTGCACAGGCTGCAGAGCGTTACCCCACGGCGCAATTGCTGAGCGTCGCGCCACCAGTGCATCGTTTTCCTTTTGATCGGTTGACGGCAATTCGTTGTCCTTGGTTGGTAATCCAAGGAGATGAGGATGAGGTTGTGCCATTTGCAGACGTGCAGCGTTGGGCAGAAACCCCACCTTCGCCCTTAAGTTTTGTAGTCATGAAAAATGTGGGACATTTTTTTCATCAACGGCTAATAGAATTACGGGAAATAATTATAGAACATATAGGAGCATCGACATCATGAGTGATGATTTAACCTGGCAAATTGAACAGACATTAGAACAAATCGGCATCAACCCTAGAATTGACTGGCGCAAACGCATCAACGTCAGTGATGTTTTATATTTACTGGACCGCTGCCCTTTTTTACAAATGGTGGACGGCGGCAGCGCGCCACAATCGACAGAAAAATTAAATATTATCACCGGCAAATCAGGTTGGAAAATTCATGATTATAAAGATGCGATGAGTAGCTCCCCAGGTTTACTGTTATTCGGCGGCGGAAATTTTAAGATTCGTCTGCCCGAAGAAGAAGATGAAGGAGGCGAGGGCGGCGGTATTATTAATCCCGGCAAAGGCACCATTATCAATCAATCGGTAGTCACTGCATTTGAAATGGTCGAGTTGGCACAATTGTATGGCTGGGCAAAGATAAAGCTGATCGATGGCCATCCCTTAATGATGTGGGCTGCTTGGATGCAAGCTTTAGATGCAGGTATTGAAATCAGCGGCTTTGAGCCTTCAGAACACGACTACGATAAAAGACGGCGTATTAAGCGTTCGAGGAGCGAGGAGCAAACAATGCTCTATCGCCCACCCACCCCTTAACTAAGGCAGCCTCATTTTTTTAAACCACCACCCGATAAAGTGGGACTTACTGTTTTAGTATGGGCCATATTAAATTTGGCTTTTGCTGCGACTATTTTTAAATACTCTTTTGTCTGATCGTCACTCAAGTTTTTAAGTGGGATCCAATGCTTGCCAGTTTGGCTGTTTTTAACGATTTTTTCCGGATTTATCGGGGTTTTTGGTTTAAATGTATCATTGAACTCTTGGGCTGCGTCCTTAAATACTTTCGTGGTAAGAAAACTAACGCCATCTTTTTGGCATGTTTTTAATTCCGCCATCACCTCCTGAAATTCAGGCAAGTCCTCCAGACGTTCTTCAACTAACGTCTTTTGCTCTGGATCCCAACGTTTAATGGTTGCCGATCCTAATCTATCGATTTCGATAACTTCTTCAGAAACAGGATCGTTAGTCATCGCCGTGGGCGTTGGTGCAGGCTGGTCAGGTTTAGCTGCGACAACCGCATCTTTCATTTTTTTCTGAGCCGATTGCCTGTGGCCCAGTAGATAATTTTGATTCACCTTCATGCGTCGATTGTACTCTTCCAGTCCTTCACCATCTGCCAATACTCGCCGGTCGTGAGCGTCGGTTGCTCCAACAGACTGGCTAACATCTTGGGCGATAGATTGGTTAGTTTTTGGGGCGACGCCTAGGTTTGGCGCAAAATAAGCAGCTACAGCCGCCGCAGGGTTAGCCACATCGGGGCGTTCGGCTTGGTTTAATTTGATCCCAACCGTTCCGCCGACTTCGCGAGGCGTTAATTTTTGTTCGATAGATAATTTTGCTTCGAGTCCAGCCGCTTTGGCGTCATCGTCTTTGGCGCCCATAATCTTGGACGTTTCTTCAGTGGCTGCTTGGGCTCTGAGTTTTGGTTGATCTACAAGTGGTGTCCCGGGAGGAATAACTAATCCTTTGCCTTTGATAATTCCTTTAGCAAGAGCAAAGCCGCTAACCCCAGCGGTTTCCGCCAGGTTTCGAATGGTAGCGCGGTCGACTTCCTGGGCTATGTGTGGTGCAACGATAGTACTGTCTTTAGCAAAGCTACGTGCTCGGTCTTCATAGTATCTGGCACGCTCACGAACTATATTTAATGTACTTGAAGGGAGACCCGGTGTTTGCGCAATCCTAAGAGCTGCTGCGGCTGCCGCCTCGCTTTTTTTGGCTTCAAACAAGGCCTCGGATAGTAAAGGCATAGAGGGTAAAGTTTTCTCAGCTTTTGTAGCTGCGCCGTCAATAATTGATAAGGCTAGATTATTTAATTTGGCTAAGTTTCGTGAGGGATCTGCAGTATAGTTAGTGATAGCAATTTGCAGGTGATTTACTGCTACAGGTGCTGGCACTCTAAGATCAGGATTAATACGTGGAGGCGCAGCCTCTCCCAGCTTAATATCTACAAATACTTTTGCATCATTTATTGCATCCTGTATTTTGCCTCTTTTGTTTTCAGCGACGGTATCTTCTAATTTTGCATCTGCGGTTGTGCTGATTTCTTTAATCTTAGCAACCGAATAAGCTATTTCCATCACGGTCGCTAAACTCTCCGGCCGGTGCTCTAAAGCGGGATTCAATTCAGCAAAAGCCAGACCTAATTGCTTGGCGTCATCAACAGGAAGCTTAGCTTCTAACGCTGCTGCAGTAGTTGAGGCAGAGATCGAGCCAGCAATGGCGATGGTTTTGGCGTCTGAACCCGGTTTTGCGGCTGCTGTTTGAATGGCGTTGTCGGTGGCTTCACTAATAGCTGTACGGTTAGCGTTAGGGTTGGCAGCCACGATACCTGGTATTGAGTTATTAAAAGCAATGGCGATATTAGCTTTAATTTCCGTATGCGGATTATTATTAGCATCTGCTATTCCCGCTATTGATAGGTTACCAGTAGTGTACAGAGGATAAGTGCCATGTGCTCCAGCAAATCCCGTAAAAATCGTTTCACAAACTATAGTACCTACAGCTACGACCAAACCTGAGGATTGAGCTAGTTGTTCGCTGGCCTTTAAACCTGAATCAGTTACTGCCAACGCGTTACCAATCTCTACTGTATTATTATCTGGGTCATCGCCGCTGGCGCATAAGTGGGCAACAGCTAACGCCTTGGCTTTGCAGCGGATTTTATCGTTAGCAGTTTGAGGCAATACAGGAACTGCTACTGTGGCTACCGTAGTACCGGCGTGTGCGGTGCCGCGTTGGGCTGGGGTTAATCCGGCGGCGGCTTTGGTTGGGCGTAGGATAGCAATTTTTGTGGCTTTCTTTGCATTATCATCAGCAAATGCATGTCCATACTTTATAAAGGCTGTTTCCATTAAAGCATCCATTTTTGTCTCATCCAGTACACCTTTGGACTCGGCGTAATGCTGCGACATCTGTTTGCCGATTTCTAAGGATAAATCTTCGGATAAGCCTTCACTCAGGGCGATAGCGGCAGAAACTGCTGCTACTTCGCGTATATTTTTCAGATTAGAATTAGCGCCTATGGTTGCTTGATGGGTAGTTACCGCCTCTTGACCGGCAATTTTACCAATAGCAATTCCATGAGCGGCGCGGACATTTTGTTTGATTGCAATTTTAAGATCATCAGGAATAGCATTAGGGTTTCCTGCTATAGGCCTACCATGATCAATACAAGTGTCGTAAACAATTTGATGTTGCCGAGCGAGATATCCTTGTGCATGAGAAACCAGATCATTTGCTACACCATCAGCATATCCTCGGACAGTTGCATTTTCAGAAGTTAATACTGTTGATTTTGCAGCATTTGCAAGAGCCAATGCCACCGTGGTTTCACGTCCGTGTCCCGAGCTCTCCGCATAGCTTTCTTTTATCTTAACGGTACGATCTTTCTCATCCTTAAATTCAAGGGATGAAAAAACCGCTGTTTTTACAACTGGATCTTTGGAAGGCAATGCATTAATCAATGCATCAGCTATTTGAGCGTCAGTTTTTGGGGTGACATCAACGTATTTCATCCTAACCACTAATTCACCTGCTGCTTTGGCTTGTGCGGGATCATAACCGGCAGCTTCCGCGGCTGTGGAAATTTCTAAGAAGGTTCGAGTTTGCGGAATTTTGGCAGCAGTTTCAGCCCATTGCCCTTCTAAGTGTGCTTTTTGTGCCTCAATAGGATTTGGAGGAATGCCTTTTACTTCACGTTGACCTAAATAATCAACTTTTAATTTGCCCTGTTCATTTGCCAGCTTATCAAGCAATGCAACTGCCTCATCGTTTTTAATTTCTATATTAGCGGATTTGTAGCAATCGACAACTGCTTTTGTATCTAATTTTCCATGTTCAAAATAATGGAAACTTAAATTTTGTATAAGCTGATTTTCTTTGCCTAGATCTGGAAGTTTTTCTTCACCGATTGTGTTTTTAATAAAACTCATTTCCTGATTTGTTCTTCCAGTCATGAAATCGAATATATTGTATCCTGCTTTTGCCTCATAATTATCTGTTAATTCTTGAGCGAGGCGCAAAGATAAATTATTGTCTGGTAAAAATCGCTTAATGGCCTGTTGATATTCCTGAGCGGTTTGATTAAGCGCTCCATATTTACTAGCAGCTCTGCCTTTGCTGGTGGCTAGAGATAGACGCGCAGATTCAGCTAGTTTTTTTTGAGTGGCGGAAGGTATGTTAGCGCCTTTTAATTCGCCAGCCTCTTTTTCCACAACACCGCCGATATTGGCTGCAGAAAGTGTGTTGGGATCATAGCTCATCAATTTTTTCGCTAAGGCTTGAGCGTGGGCTTCTGCAACACCTTCTTTTCTAGCGATCGCGTAAACCGTTGACCCCAATGAAGCTAAGGTAGCTATCTGGGTAGTTGCTGTATTAATTTTTTGAGTATCCCGTGATCTTAGTTCTTTCTTGTAATTTTCATAAAGAGGGACATAAAACCTTCTAATCGTATTAGTATCTATATCTCCTATACCCTTTACTTCTTTAATGTCTTTTAATTCAGCATCAATTCCTTTATTATCTAAAACATTTTGACTTATCTTGTTCGCAACTAACCCTGCTAAGACAAAATTAGCTGATTTATTATCTTTTGCATCAGTTTCGACGGCGGTTATCGTTGTTCCCACCACCGATTTGGTATCATCCGCTCGGGTAGTAACAATAGCGACGGGTTCGCCTTCTCTAGCGCCAGCTTGTATGGTGTCGCCAACGCGGTTGGTGATAATTTTGGCGTCTAATTTGCCTGGCGGCGCTGTGATTACCCCTTGCGCGGCGCTGCCGGCGGCGAGTAAAGCATCGACAGACGAACCAATCGTTGTGTTTGATAAAGTTTTTTCTCTTTTTAAGAAATTTTTGTATTCTTTGCTGGCTTTTTTTAAAGGTGCACCTTTGGCGCCAGTTTCTAATTCGCGATGATACGCATCTGCCCAGTTTTTGCGGGCAATGACGTCGTGTTGAGTTCTTCGGGCCGAGGTAATTAAATTTTTCAGTGATTGCCGAGTGCCTTCATCAGGAAGACTATTCATGAATTGCCGGCCCTGGGGTGAAGCAAGGTCAAATGCCGGATCCGTCAGACGATTGGCGATTTCTCCTAGAGTCGGTGTGGGTGGATTAGCTGGATCAGGAACCGCAAACCCCAAAGCTTGTAGTTGCTGCACTCGGGTGGCTACTGCTCTATCGTGGATAGTTTGTTGCCGTGCTTGAGCAGCTTGTTGTGCTGCCGTTGGATGTGCTGGAAGCGGGTCAGGATGCACAGCTTGAGCGGGAGTGGGTGGAAAAGCCCCTAATACAGTATTCTCATTTGGATCTGGTTGACCTCTGTAAGTAAGCAGCAAATTAAGATCATTAATTAATAATTCTTTAGATTTTAAATGCACCAATGTAACCAATTCATGCTCAATAGCTTCATTGATTGCTGGATCACCTGTCGTGATCCCTTGGGCTTCGCAAATAGCGTCAACGGAGAAATGAATACGTCTTCGTAAATCGGTGCCGATAATCTCTCCATCGCGAAGTGAACTTACCACACCTTTAGAAAAAATTGGTTGTTTAGTGAGAGGGTCTATTTCCGCTTTTCCGGTGACAGGATCTTTTTTAAATCGATCATCTAAATTACCTCTGAAAGCGCTTTGGGTGAATTTCCCAATCTTTTCGCCAAAGTTATCTGGACGCAGTTGCCCAGAAGCGCCTAGCGTAGGCTTAGAACCGGTTAATTCTCCTGGCGTTGTTTTGCGGAGCAAGGTGGGATCTGTGCCGTCAGGTAATTCAACTTCTGTTGTACTGCCAAATACATAGCCCGGCAAAGTAATGTCAGACCGACCTGGTGGTAAAGGCTCTCCCGGATAGTTTTTAACGAATTGAGCCCGTTCTTGGAGTAATTGTACTCTTTTTGTAGCGATATCTTCTAACTTTTCTTCGACTTCACCTGGGCGAGTAACCTTACCTTGGTATAGCGCCTGGATTGATTCCTCCAGACTACCTTCCGCTTTTTTAATTCTACGTTTAGCAAAATATGTAATCGCCATAGTTACTCTCAATTTGAAGTTTTGGAATTTTTAGTATACCCCCTAATTCTTAAGAGAAGCTTAAAAAAGTGGGTGGGAATTGATTTTTTTAGAAGGGTCTATTGGGGTCTGGGAGACCCCAATAGCATTGAAAGTAGAATTATTCGGTCATTTCTTTGAGTTTTTTCAAAGGACGAATTTTTACTACGTTACGAGCGGGCTTGGCTTTGAACATCATTTCTTCGCCAGTGAAGGGATTAGTACCTTTACGTGCTTTGGTTGCAGGCTTATGTTTGACAACGCATTTGGCCAAACCAGGAATGATAAACACGCCAGTGCCTTTTTTATGCAAATGGCGAGTGGCGAGATTACTTAATGCTAAGAAAACGTTGGCAACTTCTTTACGGCTTAAGTCAGTCACTTCGGAAATGTAGTTATAAATTTGTGATTTCGTGAAGCTGGAACTCACAGGAGTGTTTACCAATTTCTTTCGAATATCCACTTTCTTGGTGGCCTTTACTGCAGCTGCCGGTTTTGGGGTGGCTTTCTTTTTCACCGCTTTGGTAGCAGCAGTTTTTTTAGGTTTTTTAATTTTAGGCATATTTCCCTCATAAGTCAGTTAATTGCAAATAAATAACAACTGGCCAAAATCGCCAGCCGGGATAAAGTAGCATATTTTTTAGGAAAAAAACAATTTTATGAAAGAATTGGTTTGATTTAGCTGAGATTTCCTCAGGATTTAACTGAACCAGGACAGGGACTTGATTTTTATCCGTAAAATCAGGTAGAATTTCCAACCCTATAGTTTTCATTACTAATAATTAAGGTTGAGAGGAATTTTATGGCCACTGATATGCGTTCTGCCTACTCTGTAGTGCCACAATGGTATCTTGTCAATGCGGAAGGCAAAACTCTGGGCCGTCTTGCCAGTGAATTGGCCAAACGCTTACGTGGGAAAAATAAAGCCACTTTTACGCCGCACGTCGATACGGCGGATTTTTTTGTGGTGATTAATGTGAAAGGCCTCAAAGTGACTGGCCAGAAATTAAATGACAAATTTTATTACCGTCATACCGGCCGACCCGGACAATTAAAGCAAGAAGCGTTAAATGACTTGCTTAACCGCAAGCCTGAGCAGGCATTGGAATTAGCGGTTAAGGGAATGTTGCCCAAGGGGCCACTCGGACGGAAAGTTTTCCGTAAACTGAAAGTCTATCGAGACGCAGAACATCCGCATTTCGCGCAAAACCCAGTACCTGTTGATTTCTAATGATTTCTAATGAGGATTGAACATGGCAGAAAATGAAAAATATTATTTAGGAACCGGCAGGCGTAAAAATTCGACTGCTAGAGTTTTTTTGAAATACGGCAAAGGCGACATCGTCGTTAATGGCCGCAGCTTAGAAAACTACTTTGGCCGTGAAACATCCCGGATGGTAGTTCGTCAACCTTTGGTGGTCCTTGAAGCCGACAATCGTTTTGATTTCCACATCACCGTGACCGGTGGTGGCATCAGCGGTCAAGCAGGCGCTATTCGACACGGCATTACCCGCGCGCTAATGGCCTACGATGAAGAAGAAGGTGGTGGCGATGGCACAGGAACCGGCTGGCGGCAAACTTTGCGTCGAGCAGGTTATGTAACCCGTGATCCCCGTGCGGTTGAGCGGAAAAAAGTAGGACGACACAAAGCGCGTAAAGGCGTGCAGTTCTCGAAACGTTAAGAATTTGCTTAACATATTTTGGGGTGAGCTTGATATTACCTGGGGGATCGTCTAGCGGTAGGACTGCGGACTCTGACTCCGCTAACCTAGGTTCGAATCCTAGTCCCCCAGATTGATAGATTCAATTTACAACGCCCGCTGAAGAATCTTAGGAGTTTATTTTGTCTATGACTATTTTGAAACGCTCTATCATGACTTTGTACTCGGGCGATGTAGATATTTACAGTCATCAAGTACGGATTGTTTTGGCAGAAAAAGGCGTTACCGTTGACATTGTCAATGTGGATGAAAATAATCCCAGCGAAGATTTACTTGAATTAAATCCTTATAACACTTTGCCGACGCTGGTGGATCGTGAATTGGTCTTATACCAAGCTCGGGTGGTTATGGAATATTTAGACGAACGTTTTCCGCATCCGCCTTTATTACCGGTATATCCCGTAGCACGCGCTAAAAGTCGTTTAATGATTTATCGAATTGATCGTGATTGGTATAGTTTGTACCGCGCCATATTGGAGGGCCCAGCCAATAGTAAAGCGGTAAAGACAGCCAGGACTGAACTGAGAGATGGGCTGATTAGTTTAGCGCCGGTTTTTGCCGACTCTCCTTATTTCTTGAGTGAAGAGTTTACTTTAGTGGATTGTTGTATTGCACCATTAATGTGGCGCTTGCCCAGTTTAGGGATTGAACTTCCAACTACGGGTACAGCTAAACCGGTGAACGAGTACATGAAGCGCATTTTCAAAAGAGAGTCCTTCCAAGCCAGCTTAACTGAGGCGGAAACAGAACTGCGGGATTAATATGACCTCAAGCAAACCTTATTTATTAAGAGCTTTATATGATTGGGTTTTAGACAATAATCTGACACCCTATGTTCTCGTCAATGCGGAATATCCCAATGTGCGTGTGCCCCCTGCCTATGTTGAGGAAGGAAAAATAATTTTAAATTTAGCGCCGTTAGCTGTGACCGGCTTTGCTATGAACAATGAATGCTTAGAATTTAAGGCAAGCTTTGGCGGCCGCTTGACGCATCTGTATGTTCCCATGGCTTCAGTTCTAGCGATCTATGCTTTTGAAAATGGCCGAGGATTATTTTTTGGATCTGAAGATGAAATTATTAATGAAATTACGGAAGGCAATACGGGTGAAGATAATCCGCCTCCAGAAGGTAGTGGCGGAGACGGCGGAGATGGGGCGCCAAAGCGGCCCAAAGGACCTCCTAAGTTAACCGTGGTTAAATAACCTTAGACAACAACCGCCGAGTCTTCTTGTTTTGAGTAAACCGAGTTTCTTAAAAGTCGCTTAGCCAGATAAATTGCGCATAATCCCAAGCATGCACCGCCGATAATATCTATCGCATAATTCCAGCCAAGAAAAAGATTCGCGATTACAGCGATTGAGTTCAAAGCCAACAGCGGAAGATAAAACCACAGTGGGGTTTTGCGTAAGGTGTATATGGCGATGATGGCCCAGAGCACATGAAAAGAAGGAAAAGTAATAATGGCTCCGTCAAAAGTGGTGACTAACAAATATTGATGAATTTCTTTAAATTTAAGCGCAATATCAATTTGGGCAGCATTAAAATTCGGATCGCTAAACACTCCAGCCGGGCCCATCGTTGGGAAAATGTAATAAATAATCGAACCAATGATATAGGCGATCAATGAAGTCACCAAATAAAAATAAATTCTAATTTTTTTCCCCAACAGAAATAATAGAAGCGGTATGGCAATTAATTGGTAAACTTCAAGATGATAGGCCGCTCGTAATATTTTAAGAATTAATGGGTGAGCGAAGGTCCAATCTAAAATAGTTGTTTCTTTAATGCGCATAAACTGGTCAGTTGAAGCCAGAAAGGGATCTACCGTAGGGAAAGGCGTATATTGGATTCCGGTGATCATGACCAAAAATGCAAAAATGGTTAAAAAATATAATCCATAACTTTTGCTTAGAAAAGCAATTTTGGAATGTTTTTTAAAGATAATCACAGAAAAGAAAATCATCACTAGAAAAGCCGGAACCAACAGAAACCATTCGGGAGACAAGTAATGCCCGCCTTTATATTGAAAAGTAACAGCGTTTAACGCAATGCCAATGAGTCCGCAAAAAATAAGCGTTAAAACTAAGTTTAGTATTAGGCGATCCTCATGATGAAGTTTCGCCTGATAAAATGTTGAGATTAATCTCACAATCTTCCTTATAACTAATTAAATCTAAAGGCCACTAGTTATTGTACTGCTCCAACCTTAAGAAAAAGTTAAATATCCTGCAAACTGCGGGCGTAAGCCCGTAACCTTACGCAATGGGGTTTCCAAAGGGGAGAATGCGAATTCTCTCCTTTGGTCGCGCGGAGCGAAATAAAACAGAGAAAATACCCCGATGCGTCAGCTCGGGGTATTTTATTACAGTATTGATCTCCCTTTCATCTTTGTTAGATTAACCAAATGTCGGAATCTAAAAATATAAAAATGCTCTGTACAAGCATAGCATGGTTTTTGATTTTTGATATTTCTGGTTGTACAGTTGAGTTGCATGATCAATACGATTATATCTTTTCCCATGTTAGTTTAGGAATGACATACTTACAACAAGGTGATCGACAAAAAGCTCGTTTGATTTTAAATGAGGCGTTGTTAAGAAACCCAAGCTCGCCCACCGTTCTAGACGCCATGGCTTATTTAGAAGAAAGTTCTGGTAATATCGTGCGCGCCAGCAATTACTATGAACAAGCGATAGATCAGGCGCCCCGGGTAGGCGATTGGCATAATAATTACGGCGCCTTCTTATGTCGGCATAACCAAGAGCCAGCGGGCATCCAAGAATTTTTACGTGCCGCTAGATCAGAAAATTATTTATTTGCTGGCAATGCTTTTGAGAACGCCGGCTTATGTGCATTGAACATGAACGACAAGGTAAAGGCAAAAGTTTTTTTTAGCCAAGCGTTAGAAAACGATCCTCAACTCAAATTAAGCCGAGATAAATTGAAGGAGATAAACTTCAACAATTGATAATAATGGTTATGAGGGTCATTCTATTATAGCCTTTCAAGTATAGTTACTCATTATCCTATAAATATATTGATATATTGTATGTATGCATAAGATTGACCATACTTTTTATCTTCATTCTTGGGCGAAAGTATCTCAAGATTAATAAATCTATCAATAATGATTTGTGCTCCTCTTCGGGTGAATCCAGTCCATTCTTGAATCAAAGAGTTATTAACGATAGGTTGTTTGTACAATTTTGAAAGTAGTGGCACAGCACTTTCTGCCGACCGTTTGCCTAACATTTGTACCTTGCCCATATCTTTTTGACGTAACTCTGTAATTCTATCCATAGTATCAATAGCCTCTTGAGCAATTTCAATTACCCCATCTAAAAAAAAATCTATCCATGCAGCCACTCGACCATTGTGATAATCCGATAATCTTTCGTAATAAGCTTCCTGGTATTTTTTGAAATAAGCGGATAAAAATAAAACGGGATATTTCAGAAAACCTTCTTTCCACATATAGAAAGTAATGAGCATCCGTCCAGTTCGGCCATTTCCATCTAAAAAAGGATGAATAGTTTCAAATTGAGCATGAATTAATCCTGCTTTGATAATGGTGGGCATTTCATTTTCGATATGCCAGAAGTTTTCTAATTCGCCCAGAGCGACATTCATCTCTATTACTGGTGGAGGGACGAAACGAGCATTGTCAGGCCGAGTGCCGCCAATCCAATTTTGACTTTTTCTAAACTCTCCAGGATCAGAAAAATGAGTCGATCTGCCTTTATGCATCAATTTTTGGTGAAGTTCCCGTATGAAACGGAGAGTGAGAGGAAAGTTATCTTTTGTCATTCGAGCCATACCATAATTAATGGCTTCAATATAATGTAGAATATCATCTACGTCAGCAGGAATATCTGCATTGGTCATAACTCCAGCCGCAATAGCATCGACCATTGTAGCTTGGGTGCCTTCAATTTGACTTGAAGATGCAGCATCTTTTAGCACATACATGAGTAGGAAAAAATCAATATTGGGAATATGTTTTGTACTTCCATCTAACTTCCCCAGTAATCTTGTGGCCCTTTCACATTTAGCTAGTATTTTAGGGGAAAATCCAAAGCCTTCTTTTGGTGGAAAAGAATGGGGGATAAAGGCTTGAAACCCTTGTGGTTGTTTTCTACGGGCGCCGATTTCGACAAAATTCATTTTTGCTTTGTCCTATTAAAAATAGATACAAAGTCTATCAGTTTGTATCTATTTTAGCAAACAATGGATACAAACCTTTATGGGAGTTATGGCTATGGGTGGGCTCGAACCACCGACATCAGCATTATGAATGCTGCGCTCTAACCAACTGAGCTACATAGCCAAAATTTGAACTTCGTGGAAAAGTCGATAATATGCGCTAAATAATCGGTTATTGTCAAGATCTACTCTCTTTATGGGATAATTGTGTGCTATAATAGCCGATTCGCTTGTTAAAGGTCATGGTACGAATAGGTCTCTATAATGCTAATTAAAAATAAAATTTTATTTGCCGCACTGTTGGTCTTTATTACCACGGTAGGTTTAATGGCGACCGATATCTATACGCCTTCTTTACCGATTGTGGGCGCGACTTTTCATGCCAGTTTGAGAGAGGTCCAGTTTACCATTACCATTTTTCTAATTGCTGCTGGGTTTTCACAACTAATTTATGGGCCGCTTTCTGATTATTTCGGGCGGCGTCCAATTTTATTGATTGGTTTTTTATTTTATATTGCAGGCAGCTGTGTTTGCGCGGTTTCTACCAATATTTTAATGCTTTGGGTGGGACGATTATTGCAAGGTTTTGGTACTGGCGCGATTATGTCGTTAAACCGGGTCATTATTCGCGATGCTTTTGCAGGGCCGCAACTTTCAAAAGTTTTATCCTATATTGGAACTTTCATTGCTTTGGCGCCAGCTGTTGCACCGGCGGTTGGTGGCCTTATCCAAAATCATTGGGGTTGGCATTGGGTTTTTGGCGTTTTAATCGTGCTTGGGATTGTCGGGTTGGTGTGGGCATACTCGCAGCTCCCAGAAACAAATTCTTATAAAAAACAATCAATGCTCTCTTTTGCTCAAGTATTTAATAATTATAAAAATGTTATTAACAATAAAATTTTTTGGGGGCATGCGCTGTGTTCAGGTTTTGCTTTATCAGCGATGATTACCTATTCAACTTTGAATCCCTATTTATTTGAAATCGATCTAAAACAAACGCCAGGAGAATATGGTTTTTGGGCTATGATCGGCGCTATTGGATTTATATTTGGCATGATTTCTAATTCCAAATTGGTTTATCGTTTGGGGACAGAACGTGTTTTGCATTTAGGTAATTACATTATGTTTGCTATGGGCTTAATTTTAATTATTTTAGGTTTGGCTAAAGTAATGAACGTGGCTGCAATTATATTGCCTACCATTGGTATTGCTTACGGGGTGGCGCTGGTATTTCCAAATGCTTTTGTCGGGGCGATTGCTCCCTTCTCTAAGATAGCTGGCGCGGCTGGCGCCTTGTATGGCAGCTTACAAATAATTATTACTTTTTTAACCAGTATAATTGTGAGCGATCTGAATCAAAACTCTCAATTACCGATGGGCTGTATTATTTTGAGTATTTCTGTATTGGCAGTATTGGGTTACAAGTTATTGGTTGGGAAGTACAAACCCGATGTAGAGCCTGGGGTAATAGCTGAATAATCAGCAATTCCCGCCAAACATTAAGTTTTTGAAAAATATGAGATTAAAGTTTGATTTAAAAATAATTTTCGTAGAAAATCACATACTGATGGGGGTTCGCAATGAAGGAGAAGAGCGGAGCGATCTTCCCCTTCATTGCTGAGTTGCAGCTTTGCTGCGACTCAGCATCTAAACCAGTTTAGACATTAAAGCGAAATAATATAATGTCGCCGTCTTTCACAACATAATCTTTTCCTTCTAAGCGCCATTTCCCAGCTTCTTTCGCGCCTTGTTCACCTTTATATTTGACATAATCTTCATAAGCAATAACTTCTGCACGGATAAAACCTTTTTCAAAATCGCTGTGAATTACCCCGGCCGCTCCAGGCGCTTTAATGCCTTGAGGAATTGTCCAGGCGCGTGCCTCTTTAGGGCCTGCAGTAAAATAGGTTTGTAATCCCAATAAATGATATCCTGCACGGATTAATCGATTTAGGCCCGGTTCAGTTAATCCCAGTGAATTTAAAAATTCAGCTTGCTCATCAGGCGCCAGTTCAACGATTTCCGCTTCTAAAGCCGCGCAAATGGGTGTTACTTCGCTGCCGTTTTTACTGGCATATTCACGAAGCTGATCCAATAATTTATTGTTTTCAAAACCATTTTCGTCAACGTTAGCCACGTATAACATGGGTTTCATCGTTAGCAAATGCAAATTTTCTAACCAAAGTAGGTCTTCATCTTTGAATGATACCAGCCTTGCCGGTTTTCCTTGGTCCAAATGTTTTTTGATTGTTTCTAATAAATTGAAATTTTGTTGGGCTACTTTATCGCCGTGACGGGCTTCTTTGCTCGCTTTGGTTAAAGCTTTTTCAACTGTGGCAAGGTCCGCTAAGGCTAATTCGGTATGGATAGTTTCAATATCTGCAATGGGGTCAACTTTTCCAGCCACATGCACGACATCATCATTTTCAAAACACCTGACAACATGAGCTAAAGCTTGTGTTTCGCGTATGTGCGCTAAAAATTGGTTGCCCAATCCTTCGCCTTGAGAGGCTCCCGCGACCAAACCCGCAATATCAACAAATGTCATGGTGGTGGGAATTGTTACTTTAGATTCAGCAATTTTTGCGATTTTATCTAAACGAGGGTCCGGCATGGGAACAATTCCCACATTGGGTTCAATGGTGCAGAACGGATAGTTGGCCGCAGCGATACCGGCTTTGGTTAGCGCATTAAATAGAGTTGATTTGCCTACATTGGGTAAGCCAATGATTCCACATTTAAATCCCATAATTATTACTCGCCATCTTTATCATTGTGTAAAAAACGGTATGCTTTTTCGATATTTCCAGAAACTATATCGTCTATGACAGTGATCACATCTTCAATGGACTGCATGATTTTTTGCGCTTCTCCCTTTGAAGGCTCTCCAAGGACGTAAGGCGTCACTTGATCTCTATGTCCCGGATGATCAATTCCAATCCGAACTCTGTAAAAATTTGATCCTATGCAGCGTATGGTATCCCTTAATCCGTTGTGACCACCGTGTCCGCCGCCAATTTTCAAGCGAGCCACTCCAGCAGGAAAGTCGAGCTCATCGTGAGCGATCAAAACTTCCTCCGCAGGAATTTTATAAAAATTCATAATTGCTTCTATGCCGCGGCCGCTTTCATTCATGTAAGTACTGGGGACAAACAAATAGCATACTTGGTTATCTATTGAAAGTTGAGCAACCGAGCCAAAGAATTTAGCTTCATGACGAAAATTTAAATCAAATTTTTTTGCTAACGCTGCAAGTAGCCAAGCACCTACATTATGCCGCGTTTTTGCATATTGCGCGCCTGGATTTCCTAGGCCAACCAATAATCGTAATGACAATGGCTGTTTTACTCTTTAGTTTCAGCAGTTTTTTCTTCTTCAACAACCGGCGCTTCAGGAGCAGCAGATTCACTGGCTAATTCGGCAGCGGTTGGAATATGAGGCTTCAAGATACTAACCACGGCTTGGCTATATTCTTCATCTTCGGCTGAAACGGTTAATTCTACACCTTCGGGCAATTTTAAGTCGGAAAAGTGAAGAGATTCGCCCAATTTCAGACTGGAAATATTTAACTCTATATATTCCGGTAAGTCTTTAGGTAGACACTGAATTTCGATTTCGGTGAGATGATGAGAAAGAATTCCGCCATCTTTAGTGCCAGGAGCCGCATCTGCGCCTATTAAATGGACCGGCACTTCCATGGTTAATTTTGCATTAGGATCAATACGTAAAAAATCAATATGTAGTAAGCGTGGGCGGCTAGGATGACGCTGAACTTGTTTCAGCACCACTTGTTGCTCTCCCTCGTTTTCCAAATGCAGCGTTAAGATCTTGGAATACGTAGATTCATTGGCTAAAGCATTAGTCAGTTCTTTGTTGGATAATTGGATAGATTGAGGAACTTTTCCGGCCCCATAAACGATGCCAGGAATTTGGTCGTCCAGGCGACGCATCCGTCTTGCATTTTTTTTGCCTAGGCTTTCGCGTAGTTTTGCATTCAAACGAGAAACATTGTTTTTCATGATTTTCCTCTGATTTCGCTGGTGCGCTTATTGTACTCGATTTTTTAGCCACGTCAATTACGATTAATGACAGTTTATCGTTTTTAATCCACGAACATGGAGCTCACGGATTCTTTATGATCAATGCGAGAAATGGTTTCTGCAATGAGTCGGCTTAATGAAACTTGACGAATTTTAGGATTTTTTTGTGCCGCGGGTGAGAGGGGGATCGTGTCGCCTACAACCAGTTCGTCAAATTCAGAGGCGCTGATATTATCAGAAGCGGCCCCGGATAAAACCGGATGTGTGCAATAAGCTATAACCGAATGAGCACCGGAATCTTTCAAGGCTTTTGCTGCAGTACAAAGCGTGCCGGCAGTATCGACAATATCATCGATAATGATGCAATGCCGGTCTGCCACATCACCGATTACATTTAAAACTTGAGTTTGATTGGGCATGGGTCGGCGTTTATCGATGATCGCCAGTTCACAATTGAGTTGTTTGGCAATTGCTCGCGCCCTAACTACCCCTCCGACATCTGGAGATACAACGGTTAATTTTTGGTGGTCTCTCTTAAGGCTGTCGCTTTCTAAGAGTTCGCGGCTGGAGTAAATATTATCCACCGGCATATAGAAAAAACCTTGTATTTGGTCAGCGTGTAAATCCACCGTTATTAACCTAGAAATTCCAACCTTTGCTAGCATATCGGCAACTACTTTGGCTGAAATGGGGACTCTGGAAGATCGAACTCGACGATCTTGTCGTGAATATCCGAAGTAAGGAATAACGGCGACAATGTTGTTTGCAGAGGCGCGACGAAAGGCGTCGGCCATGAGCACCAATTCCATGATGTTGTCATTCACGGGCGCACAAGTTGATTGGAGGATAAAAATATCGCGGCCCCGAACGTTTTCCAAGATTTCAATGTGATTTTCGCCGTCACTGAACCGGCCGACATTAATTCTGCCCAAAGGCTTATTTAAATGGGCGCTTACTTTAGCTGCCAATAAGGGATTGGCGTTACCGGTAAATATTTTTAGATCCATATTTTTTCCATTTTTTTTTAATCCTGGAAAATTAAGCTCCGTTGGATTTTCTATCATATAGATCTCATTAAAAATACTGGGGTGCCAGGATTCGAACCTGGGTATGCGGGGATCAAAACCCCGTGCCTTACCGCTTGGCGACACCCCAATAAAAACCACGTATTCCAATTTTACATAGAGTATGTAAAACAAGCATTTTGCTTGGCGCCTGCAATCCTGTCAAGCTGCATCTCAGCAATGAAGGCGGAGATGCGATCACCCGTTGGGTGTTGATTTAGCTTTTATTCACCCTTTTCGCTTTTGACGGTTTTGTTTTTAGCAGCGGGAGTTTTTGTGGTTGCCACAGGGCGCATTAAAACAGTAACGTGGTCTGGGTATTTTTGTACAGCACCAGTAACAACGTCAACAATGATGCCAGGCCAGAAAATAATATTGCCGATGGTCCAAGCATCAAAAGTTTGGCCAGTGCCGACGGCTGCTTGTTCGTAGCCTTTGGCTTTGCAAGTTGTTTGTAAAGCGCCTTGAGATTTACTAATAACAAGGCTGGATGGGTTGCCATTAACTACATAAGTTAAGTTTTTACTATCTTTAACTTCGCAGCTCGCGTCAAGAATCCGTGCATGGGTATTGAGGTCAATGGCTTGAATGTATATGGTTTGAGAAGTCCCAGAAACAATAGAGGCGCAACTGCTCGCCATTAATGCAATAAGCCCACCCGTGATCAATTTGAATGAATTGTACGTTTTGTTCATTTCGTATTCCTCAATTATTTAAAAATAAATAATGCTGTCAGTTTTTAAAATAAAAGTCAAATAATATTTGCATTTTATATGTATAGAGGTATAATACCTCGTTACCTAATTTTAGCCTATTTGTGTATAAAAAAAGTACAACATTTAATGAGGAAAATATGAAATCAGTATTAAAATTTGCTCCGCTCTTTGTGCTTGTAGGGTTTATAACCACCCCTGTTTTAGCTTTCGGTTATCACCAACCTGTTGTGCGTTATTATCCAGCTGCTCCTCAGCCTATAACGCCAAGAAATAGTTTTTATCTTGATGCTGACGTTGGTTATTCCAATCTTGCCACGCCACAAAAGTATTTATGTGATCCCTATGATTATACTTGTCCACTCTATTCAGCTTCTTATCAAACCGGCAGTGTAGCGGCCGGCGCGAACGTTGGCTACCGTTTTGCTGTTAATCCATTCTTTTTGTTAGGAACCGAATTTGGCTATGACTACAATGGTCAATCTAGATACACCGGAGACTACTATACCTTCGACCCTTTCTGGTATAAAATTCCCAATTCCTTAACTTATAAAGTTACGTCTCAAGATTTGCACTTATTAGCCACGAGCACGGTGTTGTTCCAAAATGGCTTCAAGGTATTTGCTAAAGGTGGAGCAGCTCGCGTTCACCAAACCGTATCGTTTTCAGACACGTCAGCTACGGAATATGATGGCGTCTCTCTCTCTAGTTCCAGCTATGACGCGATTAAACCCATGGCCGCTTTTGGTGTAGGTTTCGAAAGGAATAGATTTAATGTTTATTTACAGTACTCACATCTTTTTGGTGTGAATGCTAATGACTTTAGTGACTTTATAGATATGAATACGCTGAAAGCGAACAAAATTGTCAGTGTAGACACCGTTAAATTAGGCATCGGAGTTATAATCCCGGTTCTTTAAGGAAAAAATTGGCCCCGCACTGCAATGGTGCGGGAACAAGATCCCTACAATTCGAGCAACCGCTTGAGTTCGCTAATAAGATAGAATGGAATTGATAAAATATTCTGATAACGATGTAAAGGAAATTGCAATATACGTACTCCTAAAGCCAATTTTTGACTATTATTCAAGATATCAGGCTTGAAAATTTGTCTGAGATCACTTTGGGGGGTGTTAAACTATCAACTATTGATACGATTTTCGTTATTCCGTGTCCTTAACCCCACTGCCAAAATTTAAACTGCTTCTTGATAATTCCTGCTCATCGACTTGGCCTGGAGGAGTCTCTAATAGTCTTTCATGCAGCGAAGAGAATACTTGAAAGCGCGAGCCTGCAACTGATACACGTTTTTTTGCTTTATTATCTACAAGGACTTCGGGTTCATCATCAACTTGTTGTATGTCAATACGATTAAGCAATTTTGGTACTACTTTTAATGTATATTCTTCTAAAATGACTTTATCTTCATTACATACTTGAATAATAAAATTCTTGCCAACAGCACTCGATGGGATGGTTCGCTTGGTTCTTATCTCGCGTTTTTCTGGGTCGTGGGTTAGCCAACTCGGGAGCAGAGTATTAGCTGGAAGTGTCTGTGGCAATTTAAAAAATTGGCAACAACGCGAATAGGCTTGTTTAGCGGGTAGCCGCACGGCAACCTCACTCATTTCATCGGGTGGTGTCTGTAGAGTTAAGCGAAATGGTTGACCCACTTCTATTTCAATCGTTTCTTTTTGATAACGTTGTTTGGCGCAACGATTCAATACAAAACCTCGAAGCTTATATAAACTATAAAGTGCTGCTAGAAACGAAACGATGGGAGAAGCAACCAGCATTGCGAGTTGCCCCCAAGAATTTCCACCGACACTAATCGTGAGCAGGCTTGTTCCATTGACGATGCCATCGGAGGCATTCAAACGAATTTGTAGCAAACGCACGGCATAGAAATCGGTATCACTATAACCTGGTTGACCAAAAAACATCGGGGGTTCGGTGGCATTAAAAGATAGCCAAGCTGGTAAAGCGCTGCCATCGGCTTGACTGGCTGCATAGATAAGCGGATACCCGTTGGGTTGATTAAAAATATGATTGGCGACAAAGCGAAAATCCGTGCCCGTTGTAGCGATTTGAATCGAAGGTGGCGAGACTTGAAAAAACGCATTGGGAATGATTTGAAAGCTTAAAGGGGCTTGTATCCTATCGCCTATCTCATTAGTGGCTATGACCATTAAATTAAGCGTATAAGCGGCTTGTCCATCCGCAGGTGGAGTCCCTTCAAAGAGTAGTTGACTCGTGTTAAATTGCAACCAACTGAGTAAGGGAGAACGGTCACTTTGTAGTGCCGTATAATTACTAAACACAACACCACTCACGTTAAACACAAAACTTGGTGTCGAAAAATTAAAGAATCGTCCTTGATAAAATGGCGCACTCGTTGGAATCGGATTACCGACAAATAGAATAAAAGAGGTATTGGTAAATCCTGCAATATTATCGGTGCTACTCAAACTAATATTAAATGTCCCTCCATCGCTGACACTGGGTGCACCCATAAAAATCGCAGCAATAGGATTAAAGCTCAACCACGATGGTAAGGATAGCGTAGGCGTTAATTGTGCACTAAAACTGATAGGGTCATTGTTGGGATCAGTAATTAATCCTTGTGGGACAAAATAACTAAACATTTGACCAATCGGCGCATATTGTAGCGGAATACGGCCTTGAATTTGGGGTGGGCCTTCAACCCTTATTGTAAAGGGCGCTGAAACATTACCTCCGTAAATATCGGTTGCCACTAGCTCCAATTTATAATTACCCACATCCGTTTGGCTCGGTGTGCCCTTTAAGGTTTGCTGGCTCATATCCAAGACTTGAAGACCAGCATTATAATCCGCGACAAAGACCGTACTACCCGATACGGCGACACCCAAAGCCGTCCCTGAATTCGCGGGATAGGTGCTCAATAAGGTCAGATTTCGGGGATTGGAGGCATCCAGCACTTGAAGGCCAGCAGTCCCGTCTGCGACAAAGACCGTGCTACCCAATACGGTGACACCCCAAGCCTGCCCAGAATCTGCGGGGTAGGTGCTCAATAAGGTCAGATTTCGAGGATTGGAGACATCCAGCACTTGAAGGCCAGCTAACCCATCTACGACAAAGACCGTGCTACCCGATACGGTGACACCCCAAGCCTGCCCAGAATCTGCGGGGTAGGTGCCCAATAAGGTCAGATTTCGGGGATTGGAGACATCCAGCACTTGAAGGCCAGCTAACCCATCTGCGACAAAGACTGTGGTGCCCGATACGGCGACATCCTGAGCATACCCAGAACCTGCTGGGTAAGTGCTCAAGTAGGTCAGATTTCGGGGATTGGAGGCATCCAGTACTTGAAGGCCCGCCGTATAAGCTGCGACAAAGACCGTGCTACCTGATACGGCGACACCCCAAGCCTGCCCAGAATCTGCGGTGTAGGTGCTCAATAAGGTCAGATTTCGGGGATTGGAGGCATCTAGCACTTGAAGGCCAGCATTATAATTCGCGACAAAGACCGTGCTACCCGATACGATGACACCATGAGCTTGTCCAGAACCCGCTGGGTAAGTGCTCAATAAGGTCAGATTTCGGGGATTGGAGGCATCCAGTACTTGAAGGCCAGCAGCCCCGTCCGCGACAAAGACTGTGCTGCCCGATACGGTGACACCGAAAGCCTGCCCAGAACCCGCTGGATAGGTGCTCAGTAATTGCAAATTAGGCACTAAGGTTAACCAAGATGGCTTCACCCCTCCAGCTAGTGTTTGCAGGGAGAGCGATAATCCAAGCGGAATAGAACTGCTAAATAAGCTCGTACTTAACAGCAAGGATAAAGCTTGATTTGGAAACACAGATTGGTCAGACACGGTGGTTTGTGGCAACGTAGGAAAACTATCCAACGTTAAGATAAATGATAAAGATAAATACTCTTGAGTTATTAAATCACGAGCACTGACCGTTAAGAACAGTTGCTCACCAGAAAGACTGCTCAATGGGGGGAAGCCCGTGAGCCTACCTTGACTAATATCCAGCACTTCAAGGCCAGCCGTATATGCTGCGACAAAGACCGTGTTACCCAATACGGCGACACCCTGAGCACTCCCAAAACCCGCGGTGTAGGTGCTCAATAAGGTCAGATTTCGGGGATTGGAGGCATCCAGCACTTGAAGGCCAGCTAACCCATCTGCGACAAAGACCGTACTACCCGATACGGTGACACCCAAAGCCTGCCCAGAACCCGCTGGATAAGTGCTCAAGTAGGTCAGGTTTCGGGGATTAGAGACATCCAGCACTTGAATGCCAGCAGTCCCGTCTGCAACAAAGACCGTGCTACCCGATACGGCGACACCCTGAGCCTGTCCAGAACCTGCTGGATAAGTACTCAAGTAGGTCAGATTTCGGGGATTGGAGACATCCAGTACTTGAAGGCCCGCTGTATAAGCTGCGACAAAGACCGTGCTACCCGATACGGCGACACCCCAAGCCTGCCCAGCTATTGGATAGGTGCTCAATAAGGTCAGATTTCGGGGATTGGAAGCATCCAGCACTTGTAAGCCAGTCCCCTCCACGACAAAGACCATACTATCCGATACGGTGACACCTAAAGCCTGCCAAGCCGTTGGATAGGTGCTCAAGTAGGTCAGATTTCGGGGATTGGAGGCATCCAACACTTGAAGGCCAGCTAACTCATCTGCGACAAAGACTGTGGTGCCCGATACGGTGATTCCCCAAGACTGCCCAGAACCCGCTGGATAATTGCTCAACAAGCTGAGATTCCTGGGATTAGAAGCATCTAGGACTTGTAAGCCAGCAGCCCCATCCGCAACAAAGACTGTGGTGCCGGAGACGCTGACACTGTAAGCACTCCCTCTTGAACCTGCTGGATAGGTGCTCAGTAACACCGGCTGAAAACTCAGCCAAGAAGGCAAAGCAGCTTGCCCAGTTTGGGTGGCCCCTAAAACAAACGGATTGTCAGAGGCAAACACTTCGCTCATTGAATAAGTATAAGGTTGCCCAATTGGAATGATTTGATTTGGTACCGGGTTCACTATACTAAGCCCTGAGCTTTGCTGCAACAGATGTCTCGAAGTGGGTGATGCAGGGCTTTCTGTGGTTTCTTGTTTAGGCGGACGTTCTATTTCAATGATATCGTCATCTTGGGATTCGGTGATGGATATTTCGTCAGATGAGGGGTTCTCCTGCGATGATACTGGCTCTGTTTCTAAAACACTTGACTCAAGACGTTCAAGTTCTTGCTGCAATAAAGCAATCCCTGTGTTTAATTGGTTTAATTGCTGTTCACGTTGTTCGGTGATAGTCGCATAATGTTCAGCCAAAGCTTCAGGGCTTGAGCCAAAAAAATCCTGCACGCCGTGGTTCATCCATTGCCAAAGGTGGGTGAAGCTATAGCCTTTCATCTGTGAAACAGCAAGCAGTGCTTGTGTTTGATATTGTTGATGCTTAAGTTGAGCGTCCTGCTTTTGATTTATCAGCTTATGTTGTTCTTGGATTAAAATTCTCAGTAACTGTTGACCCTGCTCTGTTGTGGATTCTTCTTCATACAAGGAAAGTGCATTTTGTAACTCGAATTGTTGGTGATGCTCTTCCTCATCAAGCGACTGTAAGCGAGGATTTAAATCCGACCAGCCTTTTAAGCTTAAAAGAGCTGATAGCGTGCTTAAAGCGGATACTTCTGTTGATGAAGATTGATTCAATCCAGAAAGATTGGATGAACTGAACGATAGATTCTGCGATTCTGGCATAATTGAAGCTCCTCTTCCTGAAAAGTAATGGGGTTATAAATTCCTCTGGACAACTCAATAAATGAAACAAAAAAATCTTACTGCAAAATTGCCGGGGATTCAGAAACAGTGGCAGGTGCTTGTAAGGGTTGTTCTTTCACCGCCACTGTCGTTTGACGTTGTCGCCGTGCTTGTTCAAAATCGATAGCGGGTAGCGTTATTGGCATAAAACCCGCATTCCACATTAAATCAGCGACGACTTTGCGCGCATAGGGATGTAACACACTGGGACAATAGCTTTCCAGCAATAAAGCACGTTGCTCGTCGGGACAATTGGAAATGCGGAAAACACCCGCTTGCTCCACATCACAACGCAAAGCGGTTTGTTGCTGGATTGTCATGGTGATTTGAAAGCTTAAGCTGACTTCAACACAGCCATCAGCTAACGCCTGGTGGCTGATTTTCATTTCCACCCGGGTTTCAGGCTTGCCTTCCTGCTGAAAAATCCCTGGTGCATACGGTGTCTGGGTCGATTGTTGTTTGACATAAATACGTTTGATTTCTAATTGAATGCCGGAGGGGGGCGGTGGTTCCAACTGAGGTAAGGCAGACGGATTGGAAAAACTGGAATGAGAACTTGACATTGAAACACCCTCCTTTGGTTTAATGCACACTGGCTAACAGCAAACAATAGCCTATAACACCTTTTGCGCCTAAAATCCAAGCATCACTTAGGCTTTCCTTAATAGTTTTTTTAGCATTATGCTTCAGAGATTTAATAGTGTCAAAAATATGTTAGCCGCTGTCGTGGTGTTTATATTACATCCCCATAAGCCTGGTATGGCTACACTAAACCGGACACATAGATTAAAATGTGTGAAAGGAGAAGTGTATTTATGAGACAACAAAAAGCCAAAACATATACAACTGAATTTAAGGAATCTTCAGTTAAACTGGTGGTAGATTCCGGTCAATCGATAGCACAGATTGCGCGGGATTTGGGGCTTAAGCAAAGCACATTACGTGGTTGGATAAATAAATATGGCCATAAAGAAAATCTAAAAATGAGTGCTGGCGTCAGTATCGAGGAAGAAAATCAACAATTAAGAAAAGAAAATGCCCGCTTAAAACAAGAGCGCGATATCTTAAAAAAAGCGGCGGCGTACTTTGCGAACGCAACGTCGTGAAGTACGCCTTTATTCAAGAGCATCAATGGGAATTTAATATCCGTCTGATGTGTCAACTACTGAAAGTCAACCGCAGTAGTTATTATGATTGGCAGAAATCCTCATTTTCTTTGTGTCAACACCAAAATAGTCAGCAATTAGGCGAGAAGATTAAAGGCATTTTTACGATAAGCCGAGGGACTTATGGCACTCGCCGGATTAAATGTGAGCTGAAGAAACAGGGATGTTTAACGAGTAGAAGGCGTATTGGGAGGCTGATGAAGCAACAGCAGTTGATCTGTAAAGGAAAACGGCGATTTAAAGCCACGACTGATTCAAAACATGGATTATCCATTGCGCCTCATTTATTAGGCAGGCAATTTAAATGGAATAAGGCTAATCAAATTTATGTGGGGGATATTACTTATATAGCCACAGCGGAAGGGTGGGTTTATTTAGCAGTGGTCATTGATTTATTTTCCAGAAAAATAGTGGGCTGGGCGATGAGCCGATCAATGAAAACAGAGCTGGTGAATGATGCGTTATTCATGGCTTTAAATCAACGTAGACCGGCGCGAGGATTACTGTGGCATACAGATCGGGGCTGTCAGTATGCTGCACAGGAACACCGAGCTTTATTGAAGGAGCATGGCATTATTCAAAGTATGAGCCGTCAAGGAAATTGTTGGGATAATGCGGTATCGGAAAGTTTTTTTAGAACATTGAAAGTGGAATTAATTTACACGACTCAATTTAAAAACAGGGAGGAAGCCAGGCAAGCTATTTTTGAGTATATCGAGATTTTTTATAATCGGATAAGAATACACTCTGCTAATGATTACTTATCACCAGCGGAGTACGAGCGGCAACATCTAGCTGCCTAATGGGAGTGTCCGGAAAACTGTTGACATACCAAAAGTTCACCTGGCACGATGGTGCTTACGGAGTATTGCACCCGCTATTTATTGCCGTAGCGACACGAAAACCTCTCCACTGACGGGACCCGTTTTTCCCAAACTAGCGAGCAGGGCGGATGTCGCCGCAATTCTGCGGAGGTGGTTTAACAACACCCCAAAAGTGATCTCAATTCAAGCCCGACCATCCTTGGCCGGGCGCTCGCCGAGAAAACAGTTCACCAGACTACTTTTTACTTTTTGCTCGCCCAATTTTTGATGACTATTCGTGCCGTCAGGCCTGGACGTTGCAATTCGATGATTTGCGGCAAGTCTGCGCCTCCCACCGTGTGGAAATCAGACAAATGAATTTGCCAGCCGTTTTGCTGCAAACTGACCAAGTGACCGAATTTATCATATTGAGTTCCTTGAGTAGGCCCTGGCGCCGGTAAACCCCTGACCCAGTACCATAGCGAAGAGACTGGTAATGACCAGCCTAGAGCTTTATGCATCAATTGATCAGCTGTGGGGGCGCTTTGTGGCGGCTCATTATCTCGTTGAAAGGTTACCCGATTAGGTTGCCCAATAATCGTCATTTGCGCCACATTCAAAGAAGCGGCTAGCTTTATTTGGTAACGATCCGGCCCTTGCTGATGCCATTCAAAGTGCATAATGGCAGGCGCTTGTCCGCTGCGTTGGACACTCAGTGCTCCCGAAGCATCCCAAGAGGTGACCGTAGCTAATTGCGTTTGCCTCTCTGCAGGATTCTGAGTTTGAAAATTTGCTGTTTGTTGAGGGGGAGTCGTATTGACGCACCCCGCTAATAAAGCGCTTCCTAAGATGACAGTCCATCGTTTCATGATTATAATACCTCCTAATTAATGAGAAACGGAAAATGTAAATCATGCCTTTATTTAGCTGCGGGATCAACCATCATTTAACCCCTATCGGTCTTCGAGAGCGTTTATCGGTGGATAACGTTGAAATTCCGCAGGTTTTACATGAGCTTTGTCAACAAAAAGCAGTGAATGAAGCCGTGTTGATCAATACCTGTCATCGAACTGAGTTTTATTGGGTCGGAGAAGATCCCGTTTCTATTCACCAATGGTTTTATAACAAATCCGCCCATCAAAACGGAATTGACCAGCATTTTTATACTCATCAGGATCTCGCGGCGGTTCGACATTTATTGCGAGTTAGCAGCGGTCTCGACTCTATGTCAATTGGAGAACCGCAAATACTCGGACAAATTAAACAGGCTTATAAAGTCGCTTGTGATGTAGGAACAGTGGGACAACAATTAAAGCGGTTGTTTCCTGCCGCTTTCTCCAGCGCAAAACAAATCAGACAACAATCCCAAATAGGCGCCCACCCAATTTCCATGGCCTATGCAGCTATCCAAATTGCCAAGCGTATTTTTTCTCATTTTTCAAAATGCACGGTTCTATTGGTTGGCGCCGGTGAAATGATGCAATTAATATTAACTCATCTTCGAGGACAGGGGATTACTCAATTGATTGTGGCTAATCGAACTTTAGAAAAAGCAGAACAATTAACAAAACTTTGTCAGGGAAAGGCTATTCGAATTGCCGACATCCCAATTTACTTGCCGCAAGCGGACATCATCATTACAGCGACTAGCAGTCAACTGCCAATTATTGGCAAAGGTATGATGGAAAGGATCTTGAAAGTGCAAAAAAGACGGCCTATCCTCATGCTTGATTTAGCGGTTCCACGAAATATTGAGCCAGAAATAAGCCAACTTCAAGATATATACCTTTATAATGTAGATGATTTACAAACTATTTTGACGGCCAATTTAAAGAATCGCCGCGAAGCAGCAAAACAAGCAGAAATATTGATAGAATTACAAGCCGAACATTATATGAATCAATTAGAAGTTTTAAACATTGGTGAAATCATTCAAGAATTTCGCAAGCCAGCTATTTTACATCGAGATTTACTTTTGCAGAAATCACTGGATGATTTGAAACAGGGAAAACCGGCGGAAGATATCATTACGCAATTAGCTTTCCAATTAACCAACAAAATATTACACCAGCCGACGCAGAAATTACGTGAGGCAGCTTATAATCAGCAAAAAGAATTGTTGTTTGTTGCGAAAAAATTATTAACGAATTTGGAATAAGTCATGAAAGCCTCCTTACAAAAAAAGTTGATGTCATTGGTTGAACGTTATCAGGAAGTGGGCAATTTGCTGAGTGATCCTGCCGTCATTAACGATCAAGATCGTTATCGTGAACTAGGCAAGGAATATTCACAACTCCAACCCATAGTAGAAAATTTTAACGCCTATCAACACACTCAAACAGCGATTGAATCTTCGAAAGAATTAGCTAATGAACCTGAATTTAAACTGATAGCTGAAGAAGAACTTAGTGCGCTTTTGCTGCAAAGAGAAGAACACGAAGAACAGTTAAAAAATTTGTTAATTCCGCATGATCCCAACGACGAAAGAAATGTTTTTTTAGAAATAAGAGCGGGTACCGGCGGCCTTGAAGCGGCTTTATTTGCCGGAAATTTATTTCGAATGTATAGTCGTTTTGCCGAGGAAATGGGTTGGCGATTAAGCATTGTTTCTGCGCACGAGGGGGAGCAAGGCGGTTATAAGGAAATTATTGCCAGAATTGAAGGCCATGGCGCTTATTCACAACTAAAATTTGAATCAGGTACGCATCGCGTTCAGCGTGTGCCCGCGACCGAAGCACAAGGAAGAATTCATACCTCGGCTTGCACAGTTGCGGTTATGCCAGAATCTCCTGAACTTGCCGCGGTGAAAATTAATTTATCCGATTGCCGGGTCGACACTTATCGAGCTTCTGGAGCGGGTGGTCAACACGTCAATAAAACCGATTCAGCTGTCCGCATTACTCATTTGCCGACGGGTATTGTGGTTGAATGTCAGGATGAGCGTTCGCAACATAAAAATAAAGCGCGAGCTATTTCTCTTTTGCAATCCAGGATTATGGCGGCGCAGCAAGCAGAAAAAGCGCAAAAAGAAGCAGCTACTCGTAAAAATTTAGTGGGCAGTGGTGATCGTTCTGAACGAATTCGTACTTATAATTTTCCTCAAGGTCGACTGACTGATCATCGTATCGGCTTAACCTTATATCAACTGGAAGACATAATGGAAGGAAAATTAAAACCTGTGATTGATCCATTAAACCGCGAGTTGCAAGCTGAACAATTAGCGAATTTAGAAAAAGAAAATTCATGACATGTTAAGTAACGTTCAAAATACACTAGAATCTCTGACTCAGGCGCTTAAAGAAAAATCGACCACGCCAAGATTAGATGCGGAATTGTTATTGGCTAAAATTATCGAAAAACCGCGCGCCTGGCTTTACGCCCACAATGAAGCGATATTAAATCCAAAACAAAAAAGTTTGTTGGAAAATTTTCTAACTCGACGTCTTTTGGGCGAGCCAATTGCTTATTTGTTAGAAGAAAAAGAATTTTGGTCATTAAGTTTGAAAGTAAATTCTGCCGTTCTTGTTCCTCGTCCTGAAACCGAACATATGGTTGAATGGGTTTTGGAACATTTTTTGCCAGAAAATGTGTTGTCGGTGTTAGATTTGGGAACGGGTTCCGGGGCTTTGTCTCTAGCAATCGCTTCGGAATTTCCAAATTGGTCAATCGATGCGGTGGATGTTTCACCAGAAGCGCTTAAAATAGCAGAAGAAAATGCGTACGCTCATCATTTAAAAAATATAAAATTTTATTTGAGTGATTGGTATGGCGCTTTACCCGCTAAAAAATACGCTTTGATTTTAAGTAATCCTCCTTATATTCCAGCTAACGATCCGCATTTGACGGAATTAACCCATGAACCTCTTTTGGCTTTGCAAAGTGGCGATTCAGGGTTAGCAGCTATACAAACGATCATCAAACAAGCGCCAGCATTTTTGCAGGCTGGCGGCTATTTAGCTATCGAACATGGCTATAATCAAGGCAAAACAGTGCAGGAATTATTTTCACAGTATGGTTTTATCGATATAACCTTGCATACTGATTTAGCGCATTTGCCTCGATTTACTACGGCGAGGTATCTATGTTAAATCCACACACCGGTGTTTTATTGATTAACCTAGGCACGCCAACAGCGCCTAAAACAAAACCCGTCCGTGCTTTTTTACGGGAATTTTTAATGGATGAAAGAGTCATTGATATTCCACGCGTTTGGCGTTGGCTGTTAGTCAATGGCGTTATCTTGCCGACGCGGCCACGCACAACGGCGAAAGCTTACCAACAAATCTGGACAGATAACGGTTCTCCTTTGTGGGTGAATAGTTTGCATTTATCAGAAAAACTAGCGTTAGCTTTAGGCAAGAATTATCAAGTTGAATTAGGTATGCGTTATGGTCAACCGAATATTTTGTTTGCTTTGAATAATCTTTTAAAAATCGGTTGTAGAAAAATAGTAATTTTACCCTTATTTCCACAATATTCGTCTGCAGCAACGGGATCAGCTATTACTAAAAGTTTAAAGATTCTGCAAACGGTTAAAGCAATTCCAAACGTAGAAATCATCAATTGCTTTTATAATTCTCCTGCATTTATTGAAGCGTGGCGCCAAGTCATTGAAGAAAATCGTCCAGCTGTTGATCCTGAGATGTGGTTATTCAGTTATCATGGATTACCCTTGAGACAGGTACAAAATACCGGCCACCCTTGTTATCGAACTCAATGTCTGGATACTTCGCATCAAATTGCAAAATCATTGGGAATTGATTCTCAAAGATATCGCATATCTTTTCAATCTCGCTTGGGTCGCATTCCTTGGTTGACGCCGTATACCGATAAAATATTACCGGAACTTGCACAGCAAGGAGTTAAACGATTAGCCGTGGTTTGTCCTTCTTTTGTTGCGGATTGTTTAGAAACTTTAGAAGAAATTGGTATACGCGCCAAAGAACAATGGAGTCACCTCGGTGGCACGCATTTCAGCCTAATTCCTTCTTTAAATGTACACCCCGCTTGGGTGAAGGCGCTATCTCACTTGGTTATTGAAAAAAAGGCATGAGTCGTGGCGAACCATCCTCTGCCTTTGCCTTCAAATTATATTTTGCTTGATTTGCAATAATTTGATTTAGATAATAAACTTATTATATTGCTTATTAATTTTGCAGAGAAAATAATGAGACCGTTAAAAAAATAATATTATCAAGCGTGTTTGTAGTTTTATTTTCTAGTCTAGCTCTAGCCAGTCAGAGCACACCACCCACAATATCCACAACAAATAACATGGGCGACATAGAGGGAAGACCTCTTCTGGTGAAGGCGACTGCTAAGAATGGTGACTACTGGATAAGCCCGGGTGAAACAAAAACGTTCGAATTAGTAGTTAATAATCTCGGTTGGCCTACTGTGAGCTATAGTTTTTATTACGATAATCATACAGAAGTACCTGATACTCTAATCCACCCAGTAGACGTCTATTTTAGCAGCCCAAGTCAGAAATTTCCTTGCCACCAAATCATATACAAGATCGATTCTCACAACCCACCACCTCTATACTCTTACCATTCTCAAGGATGTGCTGAACAGGTAAAAATAAGGTAGCACTAACTTAAGGATTTAAATAAGGATGAGCATTCACCCCAGGGATGAATCAAATTCATCTTTAATTGAATTGTCTTAAGGCTAAGATCTATTAATACAGCTATATATAGATCTTTTTTTAAAAAAAATTGATATCCGGCGTTTTCTTGCAGTCGCAAAGTAATAACAAGAAAAGATTTAAAATATTGGCGAGGCAAGTACTTAATACTGAGATGAACCGATACGTCCTGCATAGCTTTGTTCAGCGCATCCGCCAACAAGCTTTGCAGCGGGTGTCAGTGGCGATGTTTTCGCGCACAACGAAGCCAATTCGGAAACTAGTTTAGTATGATAAAAGTTCACTGGGTACAATGACGCTTACGAAGTATTGCACCCGCTATTTATGGCGTAGTGAGCACGAAAATATCGCCACTGACGGGCCCCGTTACACCAAAACCTGCGAGTAGGCGGATGTCGCTGAACAAAACGGAGTGGATTTGGAGTATTTTAGTAGTAGATCACCCCCAAGATTTTCCTTGACCCTCTTATTGCAAGAGAATATTATAAACTGTACAGACCTGTTTAGTATAATATACAAATAAAACGCTGATAAAAATAAAAATCGTTTTCGCAAATATTTTGTAAGTGAGGACGGTCTTGATGAGCATATCTCCTAAACTTAAAAAAGTAATGAGTGATTATGGATTCTCTAGAGAAGCTCAGTTTGGAATATTTCTTCTTTTCGTAATGTATAAGATTGATATCCCAGATAATTTCTCTACGTTGAATGCTGCTAACACCTGGTTTAAAACCAATACGCAGAAATTTCTGCGAAAAGGTCAGGAACGGTGGTCACCAGAAACGCTTGAAATGAATGAAGAATTTTTAACTAATAACCTATCACAATTACAAAAGGCGGCTAATCTTTTAGGAATGTTACAAAAGATTGAACCGCGATTTAATGATTCACCATCGCGCACTACCTTTTCTATTATTCCAGGTGGTCATGAAAAGTGCGTGGTAAATTTAAGACTTCCTAGTTTTCTTGAGAGTCTGAAGAAATTTGATTGTGCGGGCGTTTTTTTTTCTGGTGGAGTTCGTGAATTAACAGCCGACGAATGTCAAGATATCGCCTTAAAAGAAAGAACAGAAATGGAGATGGGTAAATATCATATTTTGAGAGCTCTTCTCGAATATGGATTGAACATTCCTTATTATCCGGTAAAAGGCATACCAGACCCTGGTAAACCGCGTGCTAACACGAAAAATGCTAGCGATGCGTTGTGGAACCATCCGGTATTAAAGCCTGGAAGTAGAATAATTTTGCACGTTGAGCAGCCCTATGCTCAACGATTTTTTGAAATTTATGGCTCAACATTAACCGCAATGGACTGCGAATTAAGAATTGCTTCCATACCTCTTAACCTTCCTGATCTCGAACTAGAGCCTGCCATTATCGGCGATGAACTGGCGCGATGGATAGATCAGCTTTCTCATCGTGTCGAAGTAAGTCAATCGGTGTTAGACCCCCTTAACAATCATAGATAATTCATATATAATAGGCGGCTATGAAATCTATCCGTGGTATTAGCCTTATCGAAATCTTATTAGTCGTTGCCATTGCTGCCACTATTGTAGCCGGGGCAATCATGTATTACTCGCAAACTTTATTAGGTTCTAAAGCTGCGCAGACAATAACTTTGATTGAATCAATCAATAAAGCGGGCTATGAATGGCTCCAATTACCGGATTCCAATGGCAGTAAATCTGATTTTGCGGGTTTGAGTTTGAATGAACTGATCGTTCATCATTTGCTTCCTTGTGAGAATCAAAGCTGCAGCACTAACCCTTGGGGAGGCGCTGTTACCGTAGGCCCTAATGCCAAAAACCCTAAATTGATGGAAATTACTATTAAAGATATATCGATGCAAGCTTGTTCTCGCTTGGTTGAGAACATGCAAAACATCGCTCCTCAAAATTCACAACTAGATAAGCAAAATTATTGTGAAACTGATGCAACCGCAGGGAATGCTTTAAATTATCATGTCTCATTATGAATCAATCATCTTCGGGCTTAAGTTTATTAGAAGTTATTTTTAGTTTAACGATAATTGCTGTTATTTTAGCGGTGGTGGTGCATTACTTTTACGATAACCAACTAAATCTACAAGTCAGTAAAGCAGCAACGCAAATTCAGCAGTTGGCGAGTGTGAGTTATGAATGGCAGACGGCCCAGTCCCAAAAGGATTTTTCGGGTATTAGTATAGATGCCTTACAAGCTGCGGGTCTTTTAGAAAAAAATAGCGATTATACTGGCTTAGATCCTTGGGGGGGCATTTTGTAGTTTCTGCAGATGCAGATAATCCTCATTATGTACAAATAGCACTTCCCTCTATTCCTGAGAGTGCCTGTAACAACTTGCGGGAAAAAATGAAAAACTTAGCACATGCACAAGCCAGTGACATTGACTGCTCGCAAAACAATTATTTTGTAAGTTTGTAAGGATTTTGGATGCAAAAAATTATTTTGGCCAGTAGCAACAAGGGTAAGTTGAAAGAAATCTTAAACTCATTGAAAGTCCTGCCAATCGAATTGATTCCGCAAACCGATTTCAATATACCTGATGCTGAAGAAACAGGTTTAACATTTGTGGAAAATGCAATTATTAAAGCTCGTCATGCGGCTTCCATTTCAGGGTTACCAGCTTTGGCTGATGATTCGGGTCTTTGTGTGGAAGGGCTTGGCGGTGAGCCGGGGGTTTATTCTGCGCGCTATGCTGGTCCCAAAGCACGTGATGAGGATTTAATCAATAAACTGCTTCAAGAAATGCAAAAACGATCTGTGTCTAATCGGAGAGCCGAGTTTCGTTGTGTGTTGGTTTTGCTAAAACATGCCAATGATCCAACTCCCATCATTTGTGAGGGAATTTGGAAAGGCGAGATTCTACCTTCAGGCAAGGGTGAGCAAGGTTTTGGATACGATCCGGTGTTCTATGTTCCAGAATATCAATGCAGTGCAGCTGAACTTTCTCTGTCCTTAAAAAACAAAATTAGTCACCGTGGTTTGGCGATGCATCAATTGATGAAATATTTAACCGTCTGAAAATTTTGAAGTTTTTTTAGAGAAAGATTTATTTTTCTCTTTTAAGAAACGAAGATTATTCTGCTCATCGTCATAAATGACTTTGGCGGCTCTAAAGTCCCCCTTTTCAAGGAGTTTCCTAATTTTATTTTGCGTGTCTTGTTCAAATTCTTGAAATACCATATATTCCTCTAGATACATTCCCTATTATTGTCTAAATCCTCTTATTTTCGTGATAAAGTAACAAAGTATCAATTTTTAATATGCAAGATAATGGCGGTGAGTTTTGTAAGACATTTCCTACAAGAAATCATGTTTAAATTCAATTGCTTATCGAATTACTTCTTTTTGGGCAAGGGCGGGGGCGGTGTAGAATTTTCTGGCGTTTGCGGCATACCCGATTCAAATGAGTAAAGTACATCCGCGCCACTAGAGTCGGCGGCGTCCGTTTCAATCCGGAAACTCCAATTTTTAGAGAATAAATAACTCAGTTGAAAATAATTAACCTGATTAAATGGGTCATAAAGATAACGAAAATAAATTCGTGAAGTTATCTTTTTCCCCACCACAAAATAGGAATTTGGCGTAGCAGTCGGAATAGGCTCTCCGGATGGACCAAATGTGGCTTCTCCTGATTCAATACCTAATTCAGAAAAACCCAAACCTTGTTTAATCTGGGTGGTTAAGCTTTCAACACCCCCGGCGCCCTTTTTGGTAAGTGGTAAAGAATTTAAAGCTTGAAGTAGTAAACTCATATTATAGGGAGAGATTCCTGCACTGGAAGTGCCGACTAAAAGATAAGATAACATATCCGCTTGGGAGAGGTTTCCAGCGCTTGAAAATAAAGTTATTTGTGGGTTTTTCGCAGTACCACCAATATTCATTCCCACCGTCAATTCATTGGTCCCCAATTGCTGTTGGGTCAATGCGTCAGTGATAATAACCTTAGTAACCGCCTGTAGGCTTAAGTAGGGATTATCAATGGGATTACGACGATAAATAACGCTCGAACCCGGTGTAATCGTCAATTGTTGTCCGAAAACGCTAAAGGTTCCTCCCACTAGGCTAACACTGCCTAATCCTAATAGAACTTGTTTAGGCTCACTAATTAATGTCAATGAGCCAGTTAATTTACTTTTCAAAGTCGAGGTATCGACTTTAACATTATCGCCCAAATTGATGGTTATTTGCGTGCTGATATTCCACGGGGTAGCCTTCGCAAACGGTTGTTCGCCAACAAAAATCACTTCATTTTCCGGTAAGGAGGTTTCGGTATAAAAATCCAATTGTTTAACAATTGCTTGAGGAATATTAATATTACCGGTTAAGCTTAAATCGTGATCCTTTAAGACGATATGCACATTGGGTGAAAGATAAACTGTAAATCTCGACGTGTCCCCCAAGAGCACGTTATTACTGACAAAATCTGCTTCGGTTGGAAAACCAGGCTTGCTAATATCTGTTTTTCCACTAAAAACGATGGGTTGTTTAACGGATAATGCAGTAAACACATAATTAATAATTGGTCCCTGAGTATGTACTTTTAAAGTCAATGTGTTTAATTGAATGTTTAGTCCTGGGATTTTAATGTCGCCTTTTTCCAATGCGGCGTCACCATTGATTTGTGGAGTTCCTAGAGTTCCGCCAATGGCAAAATCGCCATGAAATCTCCCTTGTGGCGTGACTAACGATGGTATTAGGTGATCGAGGAAGGAAAAATCATTTAATTGAAAGTTCAGTTTGCCTTGCAGAGCTTGAGTTTTTCTTAAGACGTCGGTGGTAATAATACCAGGTAATTTCAAATCCGCTGTGAGCGTATTTTGATTTTCTAAATTAAGGTTTAAATGGGTATTCAAACCTTTTTCATTTAGTTGCGCATTAAATCCGAGATTATCAATTACCGCCTTAAAATTATAATCTGGGGAAGTATAATTGATGGCTCCCGATTGACCTAAAATGTTCAGTTGTCCGGTTTGAATCGTTTGTCCTGTTCCTTGGGCTTTTCCGTGAACATTCACCAATAAATTAATATTCCAAGAGTCGGGTAAAATAGCAGTGAGTTGTTGCAAATTAAATTTGCCATCAAGGGCTGCTGACCAAGCCTGATTGGCTTTTTCCCACGCGCCTTGCAAACAAAATTTGGAATTGAAAGTATTCTGTAAGCAAAAAGAATTGATATTAACTTTTTGTTGAGATAAATATAAAGCAGCAGAATTCTGTAATTGCCACGTGCCTGCATGAGGGGCCTGGATTGAAAATTTATTTAGGTTCCCTTGCCAATAATCATTTTTTATCCCGCCTTTTAATTGTAAATCGAGGGTAGTGTCATATGCGCTAAGATTTAAATTTACTTCATGGCTTGCGAGTTTTCCTTGCCCTTCCACATTAATTTTTTGAATTTTCCAATCTTCAAGGAATAACTGTTCAGCGGTAATGCCAAATAGAGAATTTTTGGTTTCAGAAAAATCGATATTCCAATGAGCTGAAAGTTTATCTGCGCGGTAATTTTGCCAGCGCAACAGCTTTCCTTCTATTTTACCTGATGAGGTAGGGTTTTTTAAGTTGCCATGCAATTCTCCAATTGATTGAAGTGAACCGCTAGCATAGGGAATCAATTCTGCGAGTTGATTGGCAGAGATATTCCATTTTATACTCCAAAACTTTAAATGTTGACCTTCGGTAATGACTTTAGTTTGTTGAGTAGATAGCGTCGCATTCCAAGAAAAATTGGCTTCACTTCCTAAAAAATAGCCTTGAGTGATTAAGTTTATATTGAAAGGGTGAGGAAAATTTGGATTAAAGGTGCTTATATCTAAATGTTTGCCATTTAGAGTAAGATCCCATTTGCTTTGCGCTTGCCAGTACCAAATTAGATGTGCATCGACTTCACCACCGAAGATCAAAGCTTTTTTCGTATCAATTTGCATTTTATCCGGTGTGATTATGCTATTAATAACCCAAAAATTATTGGGATTATTCACGCCGAGCTGAACCTGATAATCTCCAGGTGCGCCTTGAATTCCTAATTTTACTTCTGCTTCGTAGGGTTGCAACAACTTTCCATGTAAACGGACCCACACTCTTTCTTTCAGTAAAGTGGCTTGTAAATTAATTTTATCCACTTGGAACGGATATTCATTTGCTTTTTCACCGAATGCCAAGTGATTAACTTTGATTTTATTGATTTGTAGATGGATGGGAAAATGCAATAAAGTGAGTTGTTGGTGAATATTTTTTAAATGCGAAATGATATTTTCTTGTGGGGATTGGGGGATAGGATTGGCTGGCGTTTCAGGTAACGGCCAAGTGATTTTTAAAGTATTAATATCCAGCTTCTCAATGAAAATTTGTTTGTGCAGCAGGGCTGTGGGATGCCAATTTAAGAATAAATCACTGATAGAAATACTTTTATCTTTATAATGGTATTCTAACTTTTTAATGCTTAAGGGTCCGAGAATACTCCCTTTCACTTGATGATAGTCTAACTGCCCTGGAATGGTTTTGCTGAGGATCGCTAAACTAATTTTAAATCCTACGGGTGTTAGAAATAAACTAATGGTGACGGCGATATATAAAAGCAGGACAAACACCCAGCGGATCAAGCCAACGATCCAGTTGATGAGGAGTGTAAGAAATAAATTATTTTTTCGCATTAGCCCTTATTCCTACAGTTCTGCCCCTACAGAAAACTGAAACTGCCAGGTTTTACCACCATTGGCGACAGGTCTGGCTACCCCTACTTCTACCGCGCCAATTGGAGTCAATACCACAACGCCGAATCCAGCTCCCACTTTTATCCCAGAACCAATATGTTCTTTGTCATTTTCAAAGCCATTAGTAATACTGCTGTGCGGTTCTGTTCCCCAAAGATTGCCAGCATCGGAGAAAACTGCGAGGTACCAGTCTTTGTAAACTCGTTGTTGTATTTCTCCACTAACGATTACCAAGTTTTTATCCGGGCCAATAGCGTTATATTTAAATCCGCGGATCGTAGATGAGCCACCGGCAAACAATTGCAAGGTTAATGGAAGATTCTGTATGTTACCAATCGCAGTGTGCCCTAACTGATTGCGAAACAAAAAGCGCGTATGAGTGGCTTCCAGCGTTCCAAGCGCCTTAAAAAGGCTCTTACCTTGGAGGAAATTGGTTGATGAAAGCAATGCCTCAGAGGCGCCGGCGACATCAAAACTGGCGCTTAAGCCATTATTAATAATTTTATCTTTTTGTATAGTGCGGTTTTGAATATATTGCCAATGCCCGCTGGGATAAACCACGTTTGCATTACTAAAAGTAGGCGGAGTAATTAAATTATATCGTTCATTTAAGTAGGTTAATGCTAAAACCTGCTGCCAATCATCTCCTAAAATGGTGTTATAACTGAAAGAAGTTTTAATGCTGCGCGCCGAACCCGTTACCTGATCAATGTCTCCATAGCCTGCGTTAATGGCGTAGGAATCTGTCGCGGGATCGCTGCCTGGCATGATATAACTGGTGCTGACGGTGTTGTTACGTCGAATACCGTCCGAACTTTTTAGATAGGAGCCTCGCGCTAATACATTGACATGATCACCATATGAATTAACTGGTATCCAGTTAAATCCAAATGTTCCTCTGGGTCCAGTATCAGTGCCATATCCCAAACCAAAGGTATATCGTCGTGGTTTAATCGGAGTTAAATCTATTTTTATCGGAACTTGCTGATTTAAAGCTTCAGAAGAAAGGGGAGTGACCACAGTTTGATAAAAATATCCGCTGTTGGCCAAGACCTGTTGCGTCTTTTGTATTTTGGCGCTGTTGTAGTATTCCCCCTCTTGATACCGTAAATAGCGTTGCAATAAACTCATTCTTAGGTCAGATGCTGGAAACAAAGTGGGCCCAAATCGATAACGATTACCGGTGTCAAAAAGCAAAATAATTGAAGCTTGTCGGTAGCCGATATTGATCACAATTTGATTGGTTATCATTTTTGCATCGAAATAACCACGATTTGAAGCCAAGTTAAATAGCATATTTTTAGCTTCTTGGTAATTATCAACGTTAAGTATTTGCCCCGCTTTGATAGGCATTTTTTTTAGCAAATTCAAAAAAGCTTTATCCTGTAATCCTTGACCCGACAATTTAATATCAACGTTGATAATCTTGATAGGCAGTCCAGAATTAATTGTATAAGTCAGAATCCAGGTTGATCCCACTTGCTGAATTTGAGAGCGTATCTGTGGTTTAAAATATCCATAGGGTTGGAGAGTGCTGCGAATAAATACTGGGCTTTGTTGATAAAAGCGGGCGATATTATCTACAGTCGGCGGTCTGGGTAAATTCTTGCTGCGATTTAACAACGCATCAGTCACTTTTGCTTTGAGATCATCTGAAAGGCCATTTACTTTGATTTGAATGGAAGTCGTTGTTTGCGGCCAAGCAGGCAACCATGCAGTCAAGAGAATAAACAAGCTTAAAAATAAATATTTTCTTTTCATTAAACCGCAAGATAAGGGTTGCTTTACAGCTTGAGAGTATACCATATTCTAACGGGATTTGCTTCTATTGATGCTGAGCCGCAGCAAAGCTGCATCTCAGCAATGAAGGGGAAGATCGCTCCGCATTTTCTCAGATGCTAAGTCGCAGCAAAGCTGCAACTTAGCAATGAAGAGGGAGTTCGCTCCGCTCTACTCCCTCTTGCGAACTCCCATCGGTATAGGTATGTGATTTTTTATGAACATGATTTATGCTTAATCAAATTAATATCATTCACACTGAGGGCGTAAGCCCGTAACTTTACGCGATGGGGGATCAAAGGGGGAGAAAGCGGAGCGTCTCCCCCTTGATTCCGAGCATCGGCTTCGCCGAGCGCAGGATATAAAAAATTTCGCTCCGCTCTTCTCCCCCTTGCGATCCCTCATCGGGAGGTGATTTTCTTATTATCAAAAATGCGCTTGTGTCAACGATAAATCAATAGAGCCATTTTTTCAGTTATGATAAAATCTCTTGAGCTATTTTTTTAGGAGTTGGCGATGATCCAAAAACAGCGGATTTCCGGATTAGACGTTTATACGCTTACAACAAAAGATGATGAAACCAGAGCTACTTTTTTGCCCGAAAAAGGGGGAATATGTACCTCCATTGTTATGCCAGGCAAACAAGGACCGCGAGAACTATTGTTTCATTATCCTCATCTTTTGGATATTCAATCCAAAGAACTGCCTGGAGCTTTATTTTTTTGTTTTCCTATTTGCGGTAGATTGGAGCGTCAGGGCATAATAAATACTTATTATTACAATGGAAAAATTTTTGAATTGCCAATTCACGGTTTTGCGCGTTCTAAACCTTGGACAGTGGCTGATACCGGAGAAAATTTTATCAAATTACTGCTGCGAGATGATGAAGAAACTCGGCAAAATTATCCATTCCATTTTACCATTGAACTTCATTATGAAATTGCCCATCGACGAATTTTTTGTCGGCAAACGTATACGAACCATGGCGATAAACCCATGCCTTATTACGGGGGATTTCATCCTTACTTCTTAACACCCGAGGATGCGCGTAAAAAAGAAGTGATTCTAAATTATTCTCCTACCCGGCGGTTTCGTTATAATCCACAATTATCGGATTTAGTGGGAGAGCAACCGTTATTCAATTTACCCTCTTCTGTCGCCAATCCGGAAATTCATGAGCAGCTTACCGAAATTGGAGAAGACAAATTAATTCATTTAGAATATCCGGGCGGTGATTTAATTCAAATGGCGGCTGAAGGCATTGAAGACAAAGATTTATTTCCTTATGTGCAGCTGTTTAGCCCGCAGAATATGCCTTTTGTTTGCGTTGAACCGTGGATGGGGTTTCCTAACGCGATGAATACCATGCATGGCGTACGCTGGTTAAATCCTTTGCAAAGCGAACACGGGATATTTAGATTATGGCTGGAATAAGAACACGTTTTGCCCCGAGTCCAACGGGTGATTTGCACGTCGGCGGCGCCAGGACAGCACTATTCTCTTGGCTATTTGCCAGACAAAATCAGGGCGTTTTCATACTCCGTATTGAAGATACTGATTTAGAGCGCTCCACACAAGCAGCTGCAGACACCATCATCGAAGCAATGCGTTGGCTAAATTTAGATTATGATGAAGGACCGTTTTATCAAAGTCATCGCTTCGATCGCTACCGTGAAGTGATCCAACAATTGTTGAATGAAGACAAAGCTTATCGGTGTTATTGCACCAAAGAACGTTTAGAAGCTCTGCGTGAGCAACAAATGGCTCAAGGCCAAAAACCTCGCTACGATGGTCATTGTAGAAATTTACCGACCCAAAGCGACCAACCCTTTGTCATTCGTTTTTGTAACCCTATTGCAGGGGAAGTCACTTTTAACGATATGGTGAGGGGAAAAATCACGATCAGTAATCAGGAGCTTGATGATCTTATCTTGGTAAGAACCGATGGCGTTCCAACTTATAATTTTGTGGTTGTCGTCGATGATTATGATATGAAAATCACTCACGTGATTCGAGGAGATGATCATATCAACAACACGCCTCGTCAAATCAATATTCTACAAGCGTTAGGTGCTCCACTGCCTGAATATGGACATGTGCCGACAATTTTAGGCAGTGACGGCAAACGTTTATCGAAACGTCATGGCGCCGCTGGCGTATTGGAATATCGTGAAGCAGGTTTTTTGCCACAGGCATTGATCAACTATCTAGTTCGCTTGGGCTGGGCTCACAAAGATCAAGAAATTTTTTCATTGGAAGAAATGATTAAATACTTTGATGTATACAATATACAGCGCTCCCCCGCAGCATTTAACCCAGAAAAATTAGCATGGCTTAATCAGCAATATTTAAAAGTGCTGGATAAAAATATCCTAGCTCCTGCTTTTAGCGAGCAATTGAAAAAAAGAGATTTGGATTATATCCATGGGCCGTCTCTGGCTGAAATTATTGGATTACAAGCAGAGCGATGTAAGACTTTGGCTGAAATGGCTGAAAATAGCCGTTATTTTTTTCAATCAGAAATAGTTTACGAGCAAACTGCCTTTGCCAAATTCTTAACCCCCGATATCTTGCCGCTCATCCAAAAAATTCGCGAAAAATTATTAGCCATGACCACTTGGGCGATCGACGAAATTCACCAGTTGATTAAAGAAATAGCGGCAGAATATCAGCTTAATTTAGGCAAAGTTGCTCAACCGTTGCGCGTGGCGATGACCGGCAATACAACATCTCCACCCATTGACGCCACTTTATTTCATATTGGAAAAGCAAAAGTCATCCAACGATTGGATGAAGTAATTCAAAGGATGAAGTCGGGGAATGAAGGCAAAATTAATTGAGGAATTAAAGAGCGAAGGGATTCGCGATGAACGCGTATTGGCGGCGTTGCAGAAAGTACCGCGTGAAAAATTTGTTCCGCCTGAATTGATAGATTTTGCTTATGAAAATCAAGCATTGCCAATCTCAAGAGGGCAGACCATTTCTCAACCCTTTGTCGTCGCGAGAATGACAGAATTTTTATTATCATTGGGAGAGACTAATCGAGTTTTGGAGATTGGAACCGGTTCAGGTTATCAAGCCGCGATCTTGGCGCAGGTTTTTAAAAAAGTTTATAGCATCGAGCGGATTGAAGAGCTTGCTAAACTAGCAGAGCAGCGATTTAAAGAAATGGATTATCAGAATATACGGGTGCGCTATAGCGATGGATTTGGAGGTTGGCCTGAATTTAGCCCTTATGATGCTATCATTGGCACAGCGGCGGCAACAGAAATTCCTGAGGTTTTATTGGAGCAACTTTCTCCACAAAATGGAAGATTAATTATGCCAATTGGTAATCAATCATTTCCCTCGCAACAATTGGTTTTTATCATTAGAAACGACCAAACATTTGAAAAAATTATGGCTGATGCCGTGATGTTTGTACCGATGCAACATGGCACAGCTTGATAGATATTTTAATAAATTTACCGTGCGGCTTGCCGCGAGGACAAAGCCAGGGGTTTCCAAAGGGGGAAAGCAAAGCTTTCTTCCTTTGGTCAAGCCCGCGGTTTCAAACCGCGGGCGCGGAATGTCTAATTTGATTTAGAAGCCAGGAGAAAAAGATGACAGAAATTATGATCGATTATGAGGGTGATTTAAGAACGAAATGTGTTCATACCGGCAATCAGCAAAAGATTTTTACTGATGCGCCCACCGATAATCAAGGATTGGGTCGTAATTTTTCCCCAACCGACTTATTAGCGACTGCGCTGGGTTCTTGTATTTTGACGATTATGGGAATGATGGCTAAAAAGTTGGGCGTAGATATAACCGGTACGCGAGCGGTAGTTAAAAAATCAATGCACATTTCACCACCCCGACGTATAGCGAAATTGACGGTCGAAATTCACTGTCCTAACAAATTTGATGACATCACGACACAAAAATTAGTGCAAGCCGGCGAAACTTGCCCGGTACATCATTCCCTGCATCCAGAGCTAGAACAAGAAATTATTTATCTCTGGAATTCACCTTCGTAACTAGAGTCTGTCGTCAATTAGCTCCCACGGCAACGTCGTCTCGCTCCCGGGCTTGATCCGGGCTTCCAATTAGCCTTAAGTTTTTCTTGACTTTTAATAAGGGGTATAGTTTTTGCCGTTTTTTGCGCAAAATTTCGTCGTCCTGCGGCTTGTCCGCAGGATCCAGGAATCTGTAGGCTCTCTGGATCCTGCGGACAAGCCGCAGGACGACGTACTGAATGATAAATTTTTATATAAATCTTACAGATGATCTTCAAAAGATCTAATTTAATAAAAATTATACAAATCAATCTAATCCTATTGGTCAGAAATCAAAAAATTCAGTATGTCAAGAAAAACTTAAGGCTAATTGGAAGGATCCGGGATCATCCGCGGGATCTAGTTAAGCGCTGATTTCTTCATATAAGTCTCGCCATGTCGGATTAAATTTTTCAATGACATTCAATTTCCATTTCCTGCACCAATTCTTTAATCGTCTTTCACGACGTGCTGCTTCCATGATGTCTTGATGTATTTCGTAATAAACTAATTGATGAACATGATATTTTGCTGTGAATCCAGGAATAACATTATTTTTATGTTCCCATATTCTTTTGACTAAATTTGTTGTAGAGCCCACATATAATGTTCCATTCCGGCGGCTTGCTAATATATAAACGAAACTTTGCCCCATAACACCTCCTTTAGTATTTACTATACCCAGAATACCCCATTGGAAAAATACTGTGTTTTAGGAGGAAGGATAAGGGAAATTTGATTAATTCATCAAATGATGGATGAGGCTAATTTTATTGCTTCTAAAAATACTGTCCACGTTTTCAGTATCGAGTGGCAATACCCTGAAATGGTTTTAATCTAAAAAAAAATCGCTCAATGAGGTTGCGATCTTTAATAATAACTGGATCCCGCGGATGATCCCGGATCAAGCCCGGGAGCGGGACGACGTTGATGTAAAAGTTAATTTACGAAAGACCCTAATACGCGCGGGCGTAAATAATTTTCTTGGCGCCTGGCTTGCCGGTAAAAATACAATTGCCGCGATCTTGCATGCTGGCTAATGGGATACAGCGTGCCGAAATTTTGAAGTCATTCAATAAAGGCTCGATGCTGGGATCATCACTTGAATAAACTAAAGCAAAACCGCCTTCTTTTTCAGGCGCAAAGAATTCTTTAAATTGATTTAAATCATCAAAAAAATGCGTATGCTGTTGTTGAAAAGTGACCGCTTGTTTAAAAAGATTAGTCTGCATCTCTTGCAAAATTTGTGGTAACGATTCTAAAAATTGATTCATTGGCAGAGCAATTTTTTTGCCGACTTGATCACGGCGGGTAAAATAGATTTGATTAGCAGACACATCTCGACTGCCGACTTCGATAACAATGGGAATGCCTCGTTTGATCGAGTGCCAAAATTTTTCTCCACCATGTAACTCACGTTCATCAATTTCGACACGAATGAGTTCGTGATTATAACGTAAATTAGAAATTTGTTTTTTAAGCTGGCTGACATAATCTTTAATAGCAGCATATTCATTTTCTTTGCGGTAAATAGGTAAAATGGTAATGTGAATAGGTGCAATCTTGGGCGGCAAGACCAAGCCATTGTCATCACTATGCGTCATAATTAATCCACCAATGATTCGAGTAGACAATCCCCACGAGGTTGTCCACGCCAATTGGAGTTGTTCATTTTTATCCGTAAATTTAATTTCAAAAGATTTTGAGAAATTTTGTCCTAGAAAATGTGAAGTTCCTGCTTGTAAGGCTTTGCAATCTTGCATCATCGCTTCGACGGTATAGGTGTTAACGGCACCTGGGAAACGTTCACGATCGGTTTTTTCACCCTGAATCACAGGAATAGCCAGAACGTTCTCGATAAAATCCGCATAAATTTCTAGCATTTGCCGCGTTTCGTCTTCTGCTTCAATCGCCGTTGCATGAGCGGTATGGCCTTCTTGCCAAAGAAATTCAGAAGTACGTAAAAAAAGACGGGTGCGCATTTCCCATCGCATTACATTCACCCACTGATTCAATTTTAAGGGTAGGTCACGATAGGATTTAATCCATTTAGCATAGTGGATGCCAAAAATAGTTTCACTGGTTGGGCGAATGACATAAGGCTCTTCCAAAAGACCTGCGGGTTGCAGTTTACCTTCCTTATCTACTTCTAAACGGTGATGGGTAACCACGGCGCACTCTTTAGCAAACCCCTCGATGTGCTCGGCTTCTTGTTGCAGAAACTTGAGTGGAATCAATAAGGGAAAGTAAACATTGCTATGCCCGGTTTCTTTGAACTTTGTATCTAAAAACCATTGAATTTTTTCCCACAATGCATAGCCCCAGGGTTTAATGACCATGCAGCCGCGCACGGGGGCGTTTTCTGCCAGATCAGCAGCGATAATCACTTTCTGATACCATTGGGGGTAGTCTTCTTTTCTAGTGGGAGAAATAGCAGTTTTTGTTTCCATCCGGAAATTTTCTTTGAATTTACAATGAAAGTCAAAGAAACCATTTCTTGACTCGAATATAGACTTCATTTAGAATCCCAAAACTTGACCAGAAAGCGGGGCTATAGCTCAGCTGGGAGAGCGCTTGCATGGCATGCAAGAGGTCAGCGGTTCGATCCCGCTTAGCTCCACCACTTTTTTGTCCCCATCGTCTAGAGGCCTAGGACATTGCCCTTTCACGGCAATAACAGGGGTTCGAATCCCCTTGGGGACGTTAATTTATTGTCGTTAGCTTTCAATTCCAAAAATTTTTTTCCAAAATTTTTTTTTATGACCCGCGTGATTTTTTATTTCTATATAATATTTTTATCAATTGTTTTTTATTATACGCGCTCCGGTCTTTCGAAAAAAAATATCAGCTCATGCAAAAATACAAAATATTTTATTAATTTTTCTTAAGGAAACATTAATTAAGTTTTATTTAATAATATTTTAAGGTTAAAAATATTTTTTAAAAAAAATTAAAAAAAATTGGTTGTAATTTATTTTTTCTCCCTTTATGCTTAACTAACCTAGTGATCGAAATGATCATCTTGTAAAGATACAAAACAAAAAGGTTGCACGTTACAGTTAAATCAAGGAGACATTCATGCACAACGATACCTCAGTTTCATTGGCATCAAGCAAAGCATTATCTGGATTAACCACTTCAACTCATCTTACGCAATCACTTTCTGCGTTAATGGAATTAAGTGGCTTTAAAGACTTAAACTCAGATATTTATTCATCAGAATTAAAATCTCACTCAGAAGGTTTGGAATTAAATGCAGCGATAGAAGCTCATCTCGAAGATCCCACGGATCAAGGCCTTAAAGATAAGCTCAAAAATAAATTAGAATCAGCTAAAAATTTATTACAAGCACAAAGAAAAGATGCCAGAATAAAACAAGCTGAATTTCAAAAACAAGTTGAAAAAGAACAATCAGCTGCGCAAACAACATGGAGTGGGTGGGCGCTTAACGGTGTAAAAACTTTTTTTGATAGCACCGCATCGGCTCAAGTAGAAAAATATTCTAAAATTATTGATGAAACTACCGAGAGTATTGAAGCTGCCTCTCAAGTGATTGAAGATTTAACCTCTACCGAAGAATCCTTAGAAGCGCTTCCACCTATTACCGGGCAATTTCCATCAACTGTTACGTTATCAACCTTACCAACTTCTGTCAGTGTTCAAGTTGTGGGTGCGGCGCCAAAAGGCAATACAGGTATGGATGTGGCTGGAACCAGCTCAGTGGATGTATTTGGAGATGGCAAACCCACGGTGGTTGTCGGCGCTATGGGAATTAATTCAGATACTGGTCAATCCTATGCTTTACGGGTTCCCGCTATAGCTCCAACTCCTTATTACTTGTCTCGTTTAAACAATTCTGTCGGTATTGCATTTCAAGGATCAACAATTGGCGAAGAAAGTGGTACTGCGGTTGCGGTAGGTGATTTGTTTGATGCAAAGCAGACTGGATCTTCTGCCGCTATTGTGATTGGGGCAGATCATTATCTAGGCAGCACGGGGATCACCTATGTTGTTCCTGCGGGTTCAAGATTACAAAATTTGACCAGTCCGGTCTCATTAGCTACAGGAACAACACGAATTATCGGCGCAAACCTATTGGATTATAACGGACATAGCACAGAAGTTGGTGATTTTTATGGCACAGGACAAAGCGGTATATTCACAACTTCTCATAATACGCAAAATGGCGCAGGAACCGTTTACTTTATTCCTGGCCCAATTCCAATGCCTCCAGCGCAATTATTTTTGTCCAATATAACTGGCATTACTCGAATGAATGGATTTGCTCCCCAAATGTATGCAGGTTGGGATATCGCGGTTGGCGAAACTCGAGATGCAGGCCCTGGCTACAGCAATGGCCCTTTCGTTGTCATTGGTACTTTCTCTGGTGGTTACACGTTTATTGTTAATGGCGGTATCCAACGTATTGGCCAAACTATATCTTTAAATCAATTAGATAATGGCATCGGCTTCACCATTGTTAATCGCGCGGCTACTAACGGGCAGTTTGCTTCGGTTACTACCGGTGACGTTGATGGTGATAACAATGATGACACTATTTTAGGTTCGCCTGCTGACAGCTTAGTTTATGTGGTTTATGGACCTAGAACGGGAACTGTTCCTTTAGATCAACTCACCCCAGACCTGGGATTTGTTGTTCGCGGAAGAAGCGGTGAAGGATTTGGCACCGAAGTGGGTTCTGCAGATTTTAACCACGATGGTTATGGCGATCTTTTCTTGGGCGCGCCCACGGCAAGCAGAACTTATGTTGTATTGGGTGGACCTCGCGGGACAGTTACCACCAATGTAACTCAACTTAATGGTTCCAATGGTTTCGTTATCACCGGTCCAGCCGGCGATTCCACTGGCTCTACCATTAATGGTGGAGTAGATTTAAATCAGGATGGCGTTCCAGACGTTATTGTTTCATCTTTACAAGGCGGTACGGGTACCGGCTATGTAAACATCATTAATGGTGACGTGCCTCCAGTTTTAGAAAACTATACCATTCAAGCGATCGAAGCTAAAAGAACTTCGGTTAATACAACAATGTTGTCGACTACGGATGAAAATCACCCGCCTGAATCCTTAATATATTCTGTTAACGTAACCCACGGGCAATTTTTAAATAACGGAACCAACGTAAGATCTTTCACCCAGGCGGATATCAACAATGGAACGATAAGCTTTCAACCCGACGGCAGCGGCCTAGTACCCAGGTTAACCGTTGGAGTGACCACCCCAGGTTTGGGCTTTATTCCTCCCGTTGTTGCGCCGGTCGTTCTACACTTACCGCCAATTATTCACTCCAGCACCTTAGGGGAGTTAAAACAAGGTTCAGAAGTGGTACTTAATTCCAGTAACTTTAACGTCAGTCAGCTTTACGGGAATGTTTCACAGGTGATGTATGTCACGAATGTAACCGGTGGTAATTTTACTTTATCGAATGGTGAAAATGTCACCAGTTTTACCCAGGCGCAATTAGATAGTGGTGAAGTTGGCTTCCGAGATGGGGACACAGGTTCCCCGCCTTCTGGTCAAGTTTACGCGACGGATGGTTATGTAGACTCCAATATTTCGTCGGTAAATATAACCTTCAGATATCGTCCAGTGTTGAAAAATCATCAAATTTCAATGAGCAGTGAAGTACATCGAATAACTGGCACACCTGATTCAAAGCTTGTAGAAACGGACAATCTTTACGCCTTCGATCCTAATGAGGGAGTTAACTCGAGTGATTTAGTTTTCACGGTAGATGTAGGCACTAATTGTAGGTTTACCGATCCGATTGGAGATTCGGTGACTAACTTTACTCAAGATGATATTAGTCAGGGCCGAATCAAATTTCACATGGATCAAGTTTGGTTTAGGGGCGATTTTCCTTCCTGTCGGATAACCGTAACTAACCCCTATGAATTAGACAATAAAGAAGCGCCGGTTCGATTTGATGTGGCTTCCCGCTCATGGCCGGTAGCAGAAATATTTGCAGTTGGAATTGGCGCCGGAATTTTGTTTCTTCTGGCCACCCGTTATTTATATGTCGCGGGTAAAACCAAAGGAGCAGGCGAGGATATTGCACGTCACCTGTTTGGATGGAGAGCAGGAATGATTTGCCTTAGAGCTTCTAACCTTGCGGCAGCAAATAGAATTGCGAGCAAACTAGCTTATGAGGATAAGTCGTCGGGGGGAGCTTTACTTGGTGGGACTACGAATGGGGAGCCAATTTCTGACCATTGGCATGAACTGTCTGTACAAGCCAGAAGGGCCATCAAAGCGGATATATACGCTAATGCCCGTCAAACTCCGGCGGCGAAATGGTGTTGTTTCCTTCGAAATGATCTTGGTGGCCAAGCAGATTCCATTGTCACCAGGCTAACTTGGAGTGCGAATTATACTGAAGTTGAAGCAGTAGCTGTGAATCCTGGTGTTGTTGTAAGAGGACCTCATGCTGTTGCTCCTCTTACCCTAAATTCAATTAACAGCAGCGGTAGCAGCCGGCGCGCAAGTCCACCAGTTAGTCGTGGTGGCGCCGGTGCTGGCATAGTCATAGGCACTGGTGGAAGTGGTTATGAGAGTGACGAAGATGGAGAAGTAAAATCTCCTGTTGGCACCGGAGGTACTAGTGGATCAACCACATCCGCGTCTCGACGATCCCAATCAGCTTTGCTAAACGCTGGCACTTTTGGTTCTACTTCTTCGAGCTCATCCTCGTCATCTAGCTCTTCCTCGAGTTCGTCAAGCTCTTCCAGTTCTTCCTCGAGTTCATCGTCTGGTGCGTCTGCGACTGATCCATTTTCATTTAGTCCTACTAGCTAGTAGTTAACTCGTCAACTCAAACTGGTCTTGGAGCAATCCAAGACCAGTTGCCTTTTTGTGATCACAGTACGGCAAATAAAATCACAATCGGAGCTACCCAGCGCACCATGATGCGCCATAATCGATAATTAATCGGCTTAAATTGCAATTCAGTCTTGGCGATGTCCGCTTTAATTTTCCAACCGGCAAAGATAGCCGTAAGCAATACTGAGATTGGTATCAGAATAGCAAGGGTAGTCCTTAGAATATGATTGATTTCCAATTGGAAAAATAATTTCTGGAAGAACGTGGTATGAAAAATCACTTCGATCGTTCCAATGATCAACACCAACAACGCCACCATTAACGCCGCTGAAAAACGTATTAATCTGAAACGTTCCATCAAGGTAACAGTCAAAGTTTCAGCTATGGCGATCATCGAGGTCCATGCCGCCAAGATTGAAGCAAAAAAGAATAAGGCGGCTACGATTAACCCATGTGGCACTTGACTAAACGCCAGAACAATACTGTGGTTGGTGAGCTCAGTCATTGTTTCCGATGAACCCAGCATCAACAAAGGTGAAATAATAAAATAAGCTAAAAATGCAGTGATTAAATCCACCATCACGATGATCAGTGTCGATTTTCCCAACTTAACCGAATAAGGGAGATAAGATCCATACACGATCATACTGCCCATCCCGATTTTTAACTTAAAAAACGCAAACGCCAAAGCGGTGAAGAAAATAGTCATCACGGGGGTGTTAGCATTGATTGAAAATAATTTGTGTAATGCCCCAGCAAAATTTCCAGTAAAACAAGTATAAATTGCCAAACCCAACACAATTAAACCATAAGTGGGTACCGTAATTCGGGAAATGCCTTCAAGACCGCGATTGATGCCACGCGTTACTACTAAAAGAATCAGCGCTAAAAAAAACAAAAAACAAAGCTCAAGTTCAAAGAAGTGAGTGCCGAATTGATTTTGTAAGGTGGTGCCTGTTAGAGGAGTAATACTTTGTGCATAAAGCAAACCAAGGCTTTTTAATAAATAACCCACTGGAAAAGCGGCAGTGACCAGATGATATGACAAAGACAGCAGCGCAATCAAAGCGCCGAACCAGCCCAGCCAGCGCCAGGCTGGGTTGCGACCGGATTCGACCGCTAAAATTTCAAACGAACCGACTGGATTTTGTTTGCCGCGTCTCCCGATGAAAAGTTCCGCCAGTAATAAAGGTAAAGCAATCATCAATTCGATAAGCAGAAAAAATAATACAAATAAACCACCATATTGGTGCACAAAAAAAGGAAATTGGAAAAAATTTCCGATGCCAATAACCGCACCGATCATAACCAATAAGTAATTTGTCCCAGAGCTCCACTGAGCTCTGCCCACAATCGAGACTTCTTTCATGCAATGCTCCAAATGAATAATGTTAGGATATTAATGTAATTGTGTCACGAAATTCCAAGCGTTGACTTAAAACCTTAGAGATATCCAGCAAAGTTCCGCTCAATTTCTCGCGATCTTTATCCTCAATCGTTTCTTGTTTTAAAAAATTACCAATCTGTTGTTGATCGGCAATTAACCGATAAATAACATTGCCTAAGTCATCTTTTTTATAATCGCTAAAGTTTTTTTGACTTTCTTGCACATTTTGATTTTCGATGCGTTGGCATAAGGCCTCAATCGATAATGATAAGGAAGAACGTTTGGGCGAGGAAGCTCGGGAAAAAATGCCTAAACGGCTGACCGTTGCTGTCTCTGGCTTTTTCGGTTCTGCTGCAATAACCGCTTGATAATAACCGCTAAGTTCCTTTGGGTCATCCAGTTTCTGGGAGGCCAATTTTCCCAACAGAGCGCTGTCGCCTACTTCTAGTCCTTCAAGGTAAGCATAATTATTAGTTCCCTCAAGCAATTGGTCATTGTGAACTTTCGGCGTCCCCCCTATTCCAACCATGCTTTCGAGCAGCTGGAAATAAGCATTAAAAATGGCCGCGGATTTGGGTTGGAGATATTTACCGCTAAAATATAAGTTATCCATCCGTAATTTCAACACCTCAATACTGAGTGCATTGAGTTCAGGTAGGGTTAACTTCTCTGAGTGTTGTTTTCCTTCAGCGCTATTGAAGTAGGCCAAAGTTTCTTGAAGGGTGTGCTGATGAGTTTCCCAATTTCGCCGGCGCATTTCCTCGATCGGGCGATACCAAACTTTATCTACAATTTGATTCTCAGCTTTAATTGCTTTGCGTAAATCGTTCAGTACTTCCCCAAGCACTTGTCGCTCTTCGCTGCCCGGTTTGGTATGTTGATAAAGATGCCACTTTTCCCGAAAGCTTTCGTTGAATGCTAACAATTTTTCTTGTGACCGATGCATCTCTTCGGGATTCAATTCGATTTCTTCGTGCAGACTGGTATTGACTTGAAAGCGCAAGCGTTCAACCATGGTGTTAAAAGTAGCATCTTTGCTTTCAATATTGATCGAGGATTCGCGCACTGCGTCGATCAATCGATGATAAGATTTGCGATTTTCCCGGGCTACACTGCGTTGTCCGGGGGCTAGCGCATGGAAATTTTGGAGAGAATTAATCCCAGTATTCATGATCGAAGCACGAACTCTAACCGTGGTCGGGGACTTTGCGCCTAAATTAAAAGTCAAATTGACGCCATCTAGCGCTTGAAAGACACGTTTAATCAGCAAGTAGCTGTCTACTTGCTTTTGCTGACTGCCCGCCAAGGTGGTGAGCAGAATGTAGTTCAGATCCACAGCTAATGGTTTTTCAGCTTCTTGCGTGGTTCTGCCAAATTGCCGAATTTGAGCCATTTTTTTGATAAGTTCAATGGCGTTGCTATAGGTATCCATTAAACAATCCATCATCGGCGCTTTACCCATCGCATCTGATGGCGCTAATGATGCATGCTTTACTAAAGAACTGGTTACCGAAAATTGCGTTTGTTTTTCATCAAAAATCCCGTCGCATATCCAACTTAAATTGACATTTGCGCCTTCGTCAAAAGAAAAATGCTGTGATTCTTGATTAAAGGTTAATATACTGGCTTGGTCAGCGCGAGTTTGTGCAGATTCATGCATAATAGCCTGAGAAAACTCCACAAATCTTTCTTTGCCTCCTTCAATTTTATGTTCATCACAATAGGTGGTAAATAATTGATTTAACACATCACCAATCAGCTGTTCGGTTTTTTGGCTCACGGCTCGATTGAGGGCGGTGTTATCGCCTTTTGAGTCACTGATTAACTGAGTCAATTTTTCAACTGAAATACTGGGATAAGTGATTTTAACTCCAAACAGTTTTTGAGCGGCCAAACATAAAGACTGAGCCCGAGTCTGCAATAGATGTCGGATAGGTGGAACTCGCCTAAAGCCTGGTTTAAAAAGATGAATAGTTAATCCTTGACGCAAACCATTAGGAAATTGTTGGCGAATTTCAGCAGATAACTGCTGGGCTGAAAAATGCAGTGATGCAATACCTTGGGCATCATACCTGATTTCGCCACTCTGCAGTGCTGTTTCAGCAATCGCGTAAAGATTTTTTATTCCATGCGCAACTTTTTTCTCAGTTAGCGCAACTTCTTTTTGCGTTTGTCCATGAGCAACGGTAACGGGGTTTTCAGGAATAACATCCAAAGTTTTTTGCAGAGAAACTGCTTGATTAGCTTCATTCATCGCCTGAAGAATAATATCTTGATCATCTTTTTTCGTTAGATCGTAACGGTCTCCGCTCAACGCATAATTGAGAAAATCTTCTAGTCCTTTCAGTTTCACTGAGAGTTTTCCCTCTTTCTCATCTGAACTATTCATCAATTTGAGTGAGGAAAGCATCGCCTTGGCGTCCAAGGTAATTTGAATGTATTTATGATTTTTATCTAAATTTTGGTATTTGTAAAATATATTATTTTCAGATAAAACCGTTTTTGCTGAATAAGCTTGGTTTTTAAATTTTAAATTTAAAGCGAAATTTTTTAATGATAATTGTCTGGAAAAAAGACGATAATATAAAAACTCTTTAGTTTTAGCGATTTTTTCTGCCATGTTTCCGGAGCGAACGTCAAGTTCGAGTCCTGTGGTATCTAAGTGGCGGGCAAATTGAGAAATAAACGCTTTTTCACCGTAGTATTCAATAATATAGTTAATTGCATTGTCTAAAATAATTTTTAATTGATCACGATCAAAATTTGCGATAGTTTCAATGCCGGTAATAAATTCTTTTGATTCGCGAATTTCTTGCGGGAAAGCCAATAAATAGCAAGCATCATATTTACGTCCTGCCATAAGATAGGGTAGAACGGCTTTGGGAAATTGGCCGGCTTGCTCTTTAGTTTTAAAAGCGCCTTTTCTTTTGAAAAGCCGGCGAAAAGCACCACCAAAGTCTAAAGAAACAAATTCTTTTTTGTCGCCAACTTTGGCGATCCCGACATTTTCAGTGTGAATTTGATAATTGCCCACTAACAGAGAAGACATTAATGCTTTGGCTAGATTGGTGACGTCTAATTTTTCATTTTCTACCAATGCCTTAAATCCGGGCTGAAAGTGTGGATTACCCAGGATAGGGTTATTAATATTTTGACCGCCGTACGTCCCTTTGCCTCTTTTACCGGCAGGTTGTTGGACCATTTGATGAGATTTTTTATGAACGTCGGTGAATTCTCGGAAAAACAACGAGCCCACGTAAACATCGTCATCGTTAGGTTTGGTCAAGATAATACTGGCTGCCAGATTGCCCGATAAACCATTCATGATGTGACCGGCCAAAATTTCCGCAATATTTTCACGGTTATTGGCGAGCCCATGGTCGGTGGCTTGTTTGAAGAAAATTAATTGGCTTTCAAGGTTTCCATCGGCGGTTTGAAAGCAGCGCAGATAATTACCGCCAAATTGACCGGGGTCATTTGCTCCGCCCATTTTTCCTGATACATAAAGACAATCAGTGATATGCGTATTTTTTTCAAAAGCAGTGCGTAAGTCGAGTAAAGAAGGGTTATTGCTTTCTAGCTTAATAAGCGGGGCGTTAAACAAATCGCCCAAATAACCATCCGGTGATTTTAAACCAGGTTGTATCCATGCGTTTAGTTTATCAGAATATCCAGTAACGGTTGCATCTGTTTGCATAAAATTTGCTTGAATTTGAGCAAAAGCAGATTTAATTGCCTCCGCGGCGATAGGTTTTTTGCTTGAATCAAATAATTTTTTGTTGTCAGTTACTAGTTTCTTAAAATTTTTATTGATCAGTTTTAGTTGATCATCTAGCGCTCTAATTTCTTTTTTTAAAACTTTCTTTGTTTTAAGGTTATTTTCTTTTTTTAATTGCGCTTTGCGAATTTCGATTTTTTGATAAATAGAATTTTTCTGTTCGATCCATTGAGCTTGCAAAGCCTGGGTTAAATTGGCATTTTTTGAGTATTCTGCAAAAGTTTGTCTGAGTTGGCTTAAATCCAACTTGGGGGCAAAAATTTTCGCGTAAGCCTCGATAAAATCTTTTTGTTTTTCAATCGAAGTTTTTTGGATAATTGAAAAAAGTGTGGTCAAGCCTTTACTTCGATCTTCAGAAATCAGCTGTTCTATTAACGCCTGCCCAACGGAACCCGCTTTAACTTCTTGTAAAGGTGGGAGTAACGGAGATTTAGCTTCGTTTTGAATAACTGTTAACAGATTGGGGCTTACGGGTTGCTGAGGTAATTTTTGATAAGCGACGTCGACCAATTTTTCAATTCTTTCCCGATGAAGAATGGTTGAAGCTGACTCGGGGGTGTTCGAGTCTTGATTAATGGCCCGACCTTTTAAGGATTCGGCAAGAATTTTGATGCCTGCGATCGAAGGAATAATCGATAATTGTTCGAAGGCAGGGTTTTTTACTAGCTCTTCAACATCTTTGGTATCTTGATGAATTGAATAGGTGGTTAATTCAGTTAATGTTTCGCGGGTTGAAGGTGTAATCAAATTCCAAATTTCTGGTTTTCTCACCAATTTATAAAGTTGGTTGTCCATAAATGCTGATCTGATAATTTGCGCGCCATAGAAATTATAATTATTCTTTGCGCCTTGCATGACCCTTATCCAAAAATCAATGGCGTGAGCTTTCTCGGTAATCAACGCCGGTGAAGAAATGGCGTCAATAATATAATTAACCAATTGCTGATTTATTTGCTTAATTTCCGGCGTATCTTTGATTAATTGGTTTTTTGGGGTAATTTGGTAAAGGTACTGGCCTAGCGTTTGTAATTCTTGCACCATCCGTCTTTCTTCTACCTGCTGGGATAAAGAAAATAATTTGGTTTGGTCTAAAGAGGGCAGTGCATCGATATATTGACGAGTTGGTTTCCCTTCCCGCAAACTTTGTCGTGTCATCAACTCGGCAAAACGAATTTGCGCTTTGGCTTTATTTTTTTCTGTGGTTTTCAAAGGATTAAAGCTAATTATTTCTGGGCTAATTTCTTCCGCATTAAGTGAGTGCCATAAAGGTTTTTTTCTCTGTAAAGCATTAAAATTATTCCAAAGTTCTTTTAAAGTATTACTGCCGGCTATGGTTGTATCCGTGGCTTGATAAAATCCAAATTCGCTGGGATTTGATTTTAATGCTTCATCTGTCGCAACAGTGAGTTGAGAAATTTGCTTTTGTAGGCGATCAAAGGGTGAAATTGCTTGAAACGTAGTTAAAAACAGTTGTTTTTGTGCCTGGGTAAGCACTGACCCTTTTTCGAGCGAGGCTTTTAGCTTAAAAAATTGATCGATTTCGGCTTGGAATTCTTTATCTTGTAGTTGAATCAGTAATTGTGCAGATTCGGCAACGAGGACTTCTAACTTAGGTTTTTGGGTAGGTTTTTCGGCTTTCATGTATTTTTTCTAGTTTTACGGATTTAACAATATTTGTGGAAAAATTATAGACTTAGTAGCTTAAGGGAATATTAATGACTTAAAGCAACGCAGTATTAAAAATTCATAAATCATTTGCTTTGTACAAAAGGTTCTGTTAAATTGCTTCAATAAGGCAGTGCTGCGGCATTGTCTTAGGGAGTCTCCATCTGCGCCTGAGAAGGGCCTAGAGATGGAGACTTTGTTAGTCGTCCCGACGCAGTGTGAGAAGCACCGCGACGAGACTGGCCACAAACAACAAAAGAGGTTGATTATGGTTGAAGCCATTGTATCCGATTTTTCGGATGTCGTCTTGTCCTCCCACCGAGGTTTAAATTCAGCAGAAATCATTCAAGATTGTCTGGAGAAGGCTAAAGCGATGTTAGAAATTTTGACGATAGACTTTGATATGAGGTCGTTGTCGTCAGAATCACACCATCAGTATTTGGCTTTGCTGGATGATTTGGTGGACTTATCGTACCGCCAATTGATGAAATTTCGGGATATAAACTTAAATAAATAGGACAAGACGGTCGGGATTGTTTGATTCCGCAAATAATCCCGATATTTTGGTTTAGTGATTGCCAATAGGGAGCATAACTATGAAATTACCTTTGGGTTATGATAATTTTAAAGAACTGATTGATAATCAATTGGATTTTGTTGATAAGAGTTTATTTATCAAAGAAGTTTTAGATGATAATGCAACTAAAGTTGCCGTTATTACTCGTCCGCGCCGTTTCGGTAAGACTTTGAATTTATCCATGTTACATTATTTTTTAGCCGCAGAAGCCTATGGTCAATCTACCAAGGGTTTATTTCAAGGACTTAAAATTTCCGAGTTGGGTGATGAGTATTTGCGTCATCAAGGCCGCTACCCCGTTATTTTTATCACTTTTAAAGAAGTCAAAGACCATACTTTTGAGCATACTCTGCGTAATATGCAATCTCTAATGGCGAATGTATATAGAGAGTATCGATATTTGCTATCTTGTGAAAAATTGGATCAGGAAGATAAAAGATTCTACCAGACCGTTTTAAGCCGAGAAGCAGATATATCTGTTCTGCAAGCAGCGATTATGAATTTAACGACATATTTATTTCAATATCACGGTGTTAAACCTTGGATATTAATTGATGAATATGATACGCCGATTCAATCAGCCTATGTACACGGTTATTATGAAGAAGTGATCAGTCTAATGCGCGGGATGTTTGGGGCCGCATTAAAAACTAATCCTTATTTAGAACGAGCCGTCATTACCGGAATTTTACGGGTCTCCAAAGAAAGTTTATTTTCTGGTCTAAATAATCTCAAGGTCTATTCTTTGCTGCAATCTCATTATGGGCAACATTTTGGATTTACCGAAGATGAAGTAGGAGATTTGCTGCAAAGAGCTGGATTAGCTGCACAATCAGCCGAAATTCGGGATTGGTATAACGGCTACCTGGCAGGCAAATGGACCATTTACAATCCCTGGTCTATCGTTAATTGTATTCGTGAAGAGGGTGTACTCGCACCTTACTGGGTGAATACCAGCGATAATCAGCTGATTAAGAATTTATTAACCCATGCCCGTGAGAGCTTTCGTATTGAGTTAGAAGACTTATTGTCTGGAAAATCATTAGAAAAATCGATTGATGAGAATGTAGTATTTGGCGATTTAAAAAAGAATGAATCTGCGGCATGGAGTTTGTTGTTGATGTCAGGATATTTGAAGGTAACCGATATACGCCGGACAGAAATGGGGAGTTACTGCACCTTAATTATTCCCAATCGAGAAGTACGTGGTTTATATCGCCGGATTATAGAGCAATGGTTGTCGAATGGTCATGGTTCAGAATGGTTTGAAAACTTCTTAAATCATTTACTCACTGGCAATCTTCAAGCTTTTGAAGTTGATTTTCGCCATTTAGTGGAAGAAACTTTTAGTGTGCATGACACATCCAAAGACCCGGAAGCGTTTTATCATGGATTTATGGTCGGAGCGACAGCGAGCTTATTTCACAATAAAAATTATGAAATTAAATCAAATCGGGAATCTGGCTATGGAAGATACGACTACATGATCTATTCCCATGATCTATCAAAACCGACTATTATTTTAGAAATTAAGCGGGTGAAAAAAACTGAAAAAATGAGCTCAGATGATCTCGATAAGATTTTAACGGAAACTGCAAAACAAGCGTTAACCCAAATAACTCAACAAAGTTATTTATCAGAAGCTAAACAACGTGGCCGCACCCATATCCTAAAAGTGGGCTTAGCCTTTTGCGGCAAGCATTTTCAAATTCAATCTGAACTATCGCCAGAATAATTAGGCCACTGGATTGTTAATGTCAAATAATTTTCGTAGAAGATCACCTACTGATGGGGGATCGCAAGGGGGAGAAGAGCGTAGCGATCTCCCCCTTCATTGCTGAGATGCAGCTTAGCTGCGGCTCAGCATCAAAACCAGGAAGCAATTTCCGCTCAGCGGGAATTGCTGGTAAATTTACTGATTATAGTCGCTGCTATTGTATGAGCCATTATTATAGTTGTTAGCAGCGTCTTGGGCGTCTTGTTTGTTTTTGTCGGTAATATCATTATTACCGGTGTCACTAGACGTATTGGTTGTTGTGGTATTACTCGTGTTGCTATCTTTGTTGGTGCTGCTATCGTAAAAAGTTTTGATGGCTGCATTAACGTCGTTGGCCTGTGTTTTTAAATTCAGTTCACCCATATCATTGGTTTGTAAGAGTGACATGGCTAAAGCAGCCATAATTTTTTCATTGTCTAAATGGTTACGATAAAGCTGCTTAGAGATTTGATCTTGCACAAGTAGAGATTTTCTTTGCAGGTTTTCCATCGAGTCAGTGGCGACTTCCTGATACCAGGCTTTATCATGATTTGCTTGATATTTAGCGATTTGTTGAGGGCTAGCATACGTATAAAGAGTAATTTTTTGGCCATCGTTGTCTGGATCGGGGATTTCGCTGGCGCGAGGTTCGACTCCAACGGCACGGCTAAGTGTCTCAAGTTGAGGATCTTTGGTTAATGAACGAATGGGGCGACGTTCAGCAGCCAGCCCAATTAAAATATCATTAGCGACAGATTTGCTTGCTGTTAATGAACGAATCGTTGTTTGATAATTATTATAAGTTGGGTTATTACGAAATTCATTAATTTTTTGCCCGAGTACTTTTGGCGAACGGTTTTTGTAATTGTTTAACGCATCACGTAATTGGCTAAGATTAATGTTGTCGGTGTATGAGATATATTGCTTAGTAACAAAGGCAATAAAATCTTTGCTATTTTTTTCTTGTTCTACAGTATATAAGTCGGGTTCAATTAAATTAGCAAAATTGAACGCATCATCATTTCGCTCTGGAGCACTCAAATTTTTCCGGGTCCAGAATGAGCTTGCTTCAATGCCTTGTACCAAGGAAAAAATAGAATCGCTGGCTTCTATATTTTTTAATCGACGAGCAGATTTGTCTTGTTTTTCACTTTGTGCATTTATTTTTTGAACTTCAGGTTGATTTTTATTGGTATAGGTAAGCGTTTTCGCAGCAAATGGGAGTAAAGTTTGCTTAACGGCTGAATCTGATTCTTGATGAATCATTGCCCGCGTTTTGCTTTGAATGTCATCTTGTTTGTTGATGATATCGATGGCGTCAATAAAACTTTTATCCAATTCATAAGCCAGCCGATTGATCATTCGCACCTGTGCCTTTGCCAGGGAATCAATTTTGTTACCCAGCTCTTGTACAGCCATGCTGGCGCTAAACGATTCAACTGCAGGCGAAGTTGGGTCCGCAGCGTGGACGAGACTTGCTGCAGCCATTAAACTAAACGCCGTGGTTACTAAAATTTTTTTTCTTTTATTGGTCATACAGTCTCTTTTTTTATAGTGAACTTCACTTAAATTGCTTTAAAACCAATTAACATCTTCAGGAGGACCTTTCGGAGAAGTGTCAGCGGTTGAATTAGAATTGGTATCGGATGCTTCATTTGCCGAATTGTTATTGTTATTGTTATTATTTTTATTTTGAGAGTTATTTTGAGAATTATTTGCTGGACGTTGTTCAGATAATTGTTTCAATTTACTGGAAAGCAATGCTTTCTTGGCCATATTTTCTTGTTGAGTTTGGGCATCTAACTGTTCATAAATATTTTGAGCAACACTGGCATAATACAAGTTATTCAAAGATTGACGGCAGTAAGAAGCGCCCCTCAACATGTCAGATAAGCGACCTTCTTTGCTTAATGATTGGTACATATCGTTGCAGGACGCCATACATAATTGCAGAGTGGCGATATCCCGCGTGGGTACTGCTGGATCTACATCACCTTGTTGGATTAAAGCAGAACAGCCATTTTTATCATCGGTAGGCAGGATTTGCGCGTTGTCCGCTAAGGCTTGCCAGCTGACGCCAAGCATGCCGAGACAAACGATGAAAAAAGGCCATTTTTTATGCATAATCACGATCCTCTAAAGCTTTTAATACCAATTTTAAACGGTCCGGTGCAAAAACCCGGCTCAATAAACGCAATCTTTCAAACACAATATTGCGTCTTAGGAAAACCCCGCTGTTATCTTGATCGGATTGCGTATGTTCCTCAGCGTACATCAACACTTTTGCTGCTGCGCCGGGATGTGCATTGTCCAAGCACATTAATAAACGTAATCCACGACCTGTCTTAATATGAGTGACTAATTCCACTACCCCTTGTTCTTGTTGGAGCTCAACATTTTCAATATTGTCTAACGCCTTCCCCAGCTCCTTGAGCGAATCCTCTAATTCTGGATTGTCATCATGTGTCCAATTCTCAACACCTTCCATAAAACTAATGACTCGGTAAATAGTCGAGTCTTGGTAATTTTTCCAAAATTGATGCACCGCAGAGTGGCTTAAATCGGGCATAGGTTTCTCCTTAAGTTGAATACAGTTTATCAACCTAACCTTAAGGAATCATTAACTAATAGTCATCTTTCTCTTAATGATTCCTTAAGGTTAGGTTGATACCATAGAGGCTCATTCTAAACAATTCCTCCATGCCGAGTAAACGCGGGGGATTATTAATAATGCAGGTAATAGATTATGGGTTTTAAGAGTGTCGTTAAAAGTAGTTTTGTCAGAGGGTGGAATTTTAAAGCCTGGTTAGGGGTAAATACCATCGTCCAAAACGGAAAAACCGTAAAAAATCTGTTTGTGAATGCAGTCTCCTCTAAGCCACAAACCGATAAAATTATTAAAAATGAAACCTTTAGCGATTGTATGAAACGCTTGAATATTAATGAAGCGGCACTACAGAAAAAAATTAAAACCAGTGGCCAAGCTGCCTTGCTTTGCTTGCTACTATCTATTCCAATGATTGGTTATACCGTTTATATTTTTAATTCGGGTTTTTATCTCTCCGGGTTTGTTTGCTTGATGATTTCCTTTCTTTTATTATCGCGAGCCTTTCGCGAACATTTTAACCGCTTTCAAATGCAACAGCGTAAGCTCGGCTGCACCGCAGGGGAGTGGTTGACCCATACTTGCGGGCTGAAGCGAAGCTCGAGGAAAAAATAATGAAAAAATATCTGCTCGCTTTACTATTGCTGCTGTTTACCAGCCTTGCCTTAGCGTCCACGCCGAATCAAGTTTCGAATCCAACGATTTCTAGTCAAGCGGTTACTGAGAAAACCGATCTTTCCATTGCTGCTTTATCCTCTTTCTTTGGTACCGTTAGTGGTGTGTTAGCCGGCACGTCGGGACAAATGTTCGGCAAATTGATTTATCAGTTCAACCAAGGCTTATTGGTGGTGGCTGGTTGTTGGTTAGGCTTTTCTGGGCTGGGCATGGTGTTTAAAAGCGCCGCGCACGGCAGCTTTATGCAGCAAGACAACAAAATTCCGCTGATTGCCTTACGAATTTCCTTGGGTTTTGGATTACTGATTCCAAATCCATCTACCGGCTATACGCTATTACAAGGCATTGTCATGCAAGTGACGGTGCAAGGCGTAAAATTGGCCGATCAAATTTGGGAATATGGGTTAGATTATCTGAATGCGGGCGGAGCTATTTGGTCTTCTCCTCAAATACAAGACACGTCTGAAGGTAAAAGTATTATTACGGATAGTGATTCTAAAGCGATATTGGGTAAAACTGACGAAGGATCTGCTAATTTAGAGAATTTCAGCAATTTAGGTCTGATACAGAAAATTATGGCGATGGAAGCTTGTATGATTCAGGCTTCTATCGATCAGGACAAACAAAATAACGATAATTCCAGCGACGATTCCAACAGTATCGCTAATTCCACCAGCAGCAGTGAGCCTTTCTCAGTCAATGAAAATTTAAAAAATTATCGCTATGAATTCCCAGCCAGTTCTACTTCCGGTGATATATCTTGCGGATATATCGCTTGGAATCAAATAGCCAAATCAGGTGCTTCTCCAAAAGATTGCTCTTGGGATGTAAATGATCCAGATAACCCGGGTAACGATAACTCCCAGTGTAACTTTAGCCGTTTGGCGTTACGAGAAGTAGTATTTGAAATACTTCCTGCAGTTAAACAATATATGTGCAAATTGTCTGGCAGTGATGATCAGAATGTATGTGGCGGTATCAACACCGATAACGACATTACTCCCTATATGACAGACGCCATGTTTGGCGGAACGATTAACTGGGTCAACTTAATTCAGCCAGTGGTGCGCAAGGATTCGACGGGTGAGAACAACAGAGCATTAGGTTTTATTACTCAAGCGAAAAAAGAAGGATGGATGAGCGCTGGCCGTTATTATTGGGATTTAATGCGCATTGAAGATAGTTATGCCAATGCTAGAAATGCCAGTTACCAGAATTACCTTCCTACCGATACAGGCGGAGTTATCTATCCTCAGGGTAAGGCGCCGGCTAACGATTTGCTCAGCAAAACCGATGGCACTGACGGCTATATCGCTAAGGTGAATACCCAGATGCATGCCTTTGGTGTTGCCTCCGATGCTTTTAATGTTACCCCTCCTAAAGTAGAAGGACAAGCGATGGGGATCCTTTGGAAGATTCTAAGCGTTATAATGAGTCCATTGGCTCAATTACTTGCCTTATTTACCAAGGGAAATAGTGTCATGGGTGGTTTGGGTGCAGACCCTATATTATGGTTACACCACGTCGGCATGAGCTGTCTTTCTGTGGGTGGCACAATTTGGATTGGCACTGCTGTGGCTATGTTTATGGTTTTGCTTACTACAAATATATGTAATAGTGTTAGTTCTCTTGGAGCGGCAGCCAAAGGTCTGTTTGACTGGATTCAACCCATCTTAATGGCAACAGCTACCGGTTTTATTGTGGTCGGCGTTAGTTTAGGTTTTTACATGCCGCTTTACCCTTATATGTTATTTACTTTTGGGGTCATTGGCTGGCTGATTGCCGTAGCGGAAGCTATGGTTGCGGCGCCCTTGGTGGCGTTTGGGATCACTCATCCTGAAGGCCATGATTTCTTAGGCTCTGCCAAACAGGGAATGATGTTGCTGTTAGGCATCTTTTTGCGGCCTAGTTTAATGGTGATTGGTTTATTTGGCGGTATGATCTTGTGTCAGGTAGCGATGGGAATTGCCGTGCACACCTTCACTGGTTTTATTTCCGATTTATTCGCCTTAGCCCCTGCCAAGGGTGCAGCGAGTGGTGATGTGTTGGGAGCAGTCAGCCAATTGTTTATGAATGTATCGACGGAATCCGTCGCCAGTGGTGGACTTGGTGGACTTATAGGGGCGATGATGTGCCTCGTAATTTTTCCTCTGTTCTTATCCATATTTACGGTGTTTGTTTACACCATCGTTACCACCAGTTTTAGTTTAATCTTCCACTTGCCGGACTATATCATGCTGTGGATTGGTGCACCGCAAGCACACGGCCAAAATGCCGCCCAGTTGGCGGATCAGGTCAAACAATCGGTTATGGGTGGCGTAGCCAAGGGTGCTTCTTCAGTAAGCGATGCAGCATCTTCTGGATATAAAGAGCGTCGCGGCGAACAAAAAGCCAATGAGCGAGAAGAGAAGAGAGCCAACAATCAACGTGGCGTGAATGTCTAATCTTGGCCAAGCAATTTTAGACTTGATCCCGTTAAGATTAAGCAGAAAATAATTAAAAGAAGCAGACTGACACTCAGAAAAATTAAGTTACTGATTAAAAATCCGCTGGGTAGAAATAAGAAAATAAGGCCAGCCGTCCATTGCATAGTTTTAATTAACGTATTAACGGGTGAGCGGTATTTATGCTCTCCGGGTCTAGGTAAAAAATTTAGAATAAACAGGCCATAATTCTTTTTGCGCAGCGATAGGATTAGCAAACCTAATAATCCTGCTGCGGCGATAAAAATCGCATACGTGGGAGATATTTTTGCAGGTATTCTAATGAAAATATTCAATACCAAAAGGATGATGGGCAGTATCAACACCCCGCCACATAATTGCCGGATTTGATAGCCCTTTGAAAACTGCGCGATCATTAGACCGATAATCGGTGCAAAACAAAGCCACCAACAATTAGCAAATACTAAATAGACGTCATGCTGAGAAACTGCTAACCACTTTTGTAAAATCGATGGTGGAGGGACTGATATATGGATTACCGCCGAAAATAATCCATTGAATAGCCAAACCCCGACGGCAAAAAAGATAACCCAAATATAGACCCCAAGCACCACCGGCATTTTTTCCAAAGTTGTTTTTTTAAATTGCCGCTTAAAAAATTGAGTTCGTGAAAAAAAGAGAATGATAAAACCAATTAACATGGGGGTTAAATTAAAACCAGTAACCAGTCTGGGTTCGACTGAACTCGTCCAGAGAATACTGATGAAGGCAAAACTGCTGGCAAAAGCCAGCAAAGTGGCTAATCGAGAGCAATAATCGATCGTCACCTGATAAACCGTGGGTATTTTGCAAGGTTCAACTAAGGTGTGAGGATAAACTTCTTTTTTTTGGCGATAATTGCGATAGCCGGCGCTGATCGCGATCAATATAATAAATCCCCAAGGAAATAATCCTTCGTTCAATAATAATTGTTGGGTGGTTTCACTAAATAGCTGGGTAGGTGTTAACCCGGAAATTCCGAAAAAAACGCCATACAAGCATAATTGCAGCAACCAGATTTTCATCAACCACTTCATCGGTTTAAGCGGCGCCGGTGATTCTTTAACCGCTTCTAATCGTTGTTTCTGTAACATGGGTGTATGCGATACCGATGGTACTTCACCTGCGTCAAATCGTTGTTTGCCCTTGGGTATAAGCGCAAAAACAAGCACGCTGACTAAAAAAATCCAATGGATTTTAAAAATATGTGTAATTATAGGGTAAAAAAACCACAGCAAACCGAAACTGATCAGTGCAACAGGAATGCCAATTAGAAAAAGAAGGCGCTGATAAGAGGCTATGATTTTCATAATAGCCTTAATCGACTTTTTTGAATCTTAAAATATCACGTATCTCAGTTAACAGCTTTTCTTGTGGGGTAGGCGCCGGTTTAAGCAGACTGCTTTCATGACGAAGCAAGCTGAGTAGTTTGATGGCCAGAAAAATCACAAAAGAAATAAAGATAAAATCAATTATGCTTTGTAGAAACGCTCCCCATTTGATTGATGCCTGACCGATAGTAAAAGCTTTTTTAGTGATATCAATTCCACCCATCAGTAAGCCCAAAATCGGCATAATAATTCCATCGACCAGGGAGGAAATGATTTTGCTGAAAGCCACTCCAATCACAAACGCAACCGCCAAATCCAAGGCATTGCCGCGAGAAGCAAAGTTTTTAAATTCTGTCCAAAAGCTCATGTTAAATTCCTTATAAAAGTTATCCTTTTTCAGTATAGCATTAAAAAAAGTAACGAAAGGCAGAGGACGATCATAAGGTTGTTGAGATAATTTGTTGACGCAGAGGCCGGAGGAAAATCATTGCCGGGTCTCTTTTGCCCCGGACGGGCAAAAGCGAAGTGAGCCCATGGATGGGTTTAAACGTCCCGGCAATGATTTTCCGTAGGCCGATCCAGCGTCAACAGATTATCTCGACAACCAGCTCCCCTTAAGATAATTTGCTTTAACAAAACTTGCAAACAACTTAATGGTGGTGACAGCGTCCTTCGAGAAAAAGTCGATTAAGCGGCTTGGTTTTTTGAAAAAGCGGAAAGCACTTTATATTGACGTTCGGAAATTATGCCATCTTGATACTTCCTATCGATATCCACCTGCAGAGGTTGGCCATAAGTTTCAACCAATTTACGCGCAGTGGCGGTCACTTTGTCAGGATCACTATCAAGCAAAATATCGCGAATTTTCTCGTTAAAAATCAAATATTCTCGAATAGGTGTGCGCTTGCCATCTACAGTGGGGACCAAACGCTGACAAATAATTAATCGAGCGGTTTCAATAATATCGATGGTACGACCTAATCTTTCTTCATGTGGGAAACTACCCACTAATCGGCGAATAGTTTCAGCTACCCCGTTACTGTGCAAGGTCGTATAGACAGGGTGCCCTGTTAACGCTGCTTCCAACACGGCACTGATGGTTTCCGGGTCTCGCGCTTCACCCACCAAAATTAGTCGTGGTTTGCGGCGTAGCGCATTACGTACGCCAGCCGCAAAAGTGGGTAAATGCCGAGGAATTTCTGATTGACTGACCAACGAGGTGGGTTTATGAACACTGTCATAAACAAACTCAATCGGTGATTCATAAGTTAGGATTTTACGATGACTTTCAGGGTCTTCTGCCAATTGTTTAATCATCGCGGCTAATAAAGTACTTTTTCCGGACCCGGTGGCCCCAGTGACGTAAATGACGCCTTCTTGCGGCGCAATAGCGTTAACCAAATCGGGCTGCAATTGCAGCGAAGCTAAAGAGGGTGGGGTGGAAGGAATGGTACGGATAGTAATTTGTATGCCTTCATGCCCATCCACGTGGCAGCCGGTGCCATTAACACGATGACGAAATCGCTGTTGCCGGTTAGGACGAATCTCATAGTGAGTGTCCAAATCTTCGCCGCGCATAATTTGCGTGGTGCCATTAGGACCGTAAATACCATTTAATAAATCGCCCACTTCAGCGTTTGATAATTTGCGATGGGTAATCTTATAGAGCTTCCCATACACTTCGGCCACAATCGGTTCATTGGTTTGAATTGTAATATCAGAAGCACCAATTTGATGACCGAACAGCAATAAATCATCGATGTTATTCGGTTCAAACCGCGATGGTTCATTTGGATATTGATAGGGATTCGACAATTCAGCCATTATGGAGTTTCCTAAGGTTGAAAATCTTTTTGTGGATTAACCAAAATAGGTTGCCACTTTGAGCTATCCGTTTGCAACTCTGAATGAGCAGTAATTCGTAAAACTCGATCATCGATATGAATCTCTTTACTGTCACCGGTGACACCTAAATCTGCTTTTGCAACAAAAGGTGCGCTCACCATGCCTTGAGTTAATAACTTACGATATAACAGCATGCCATTATAATCTCTGCGTAATCGGCTCAAATTGGCCGCGAAAATAGCATTGGCTTGTTGAATGCCATTTTGCCAACCTTCGCGAATAAATCGATTCCAAGCATTAGCTTCTGCCTGGTTTTTAGGGAGTAAAGTGCGATCTGGAATATTTGGTTTAGAGTAATTCATCCACAAGAAAGTACGCCATGAAGGCGCCGCCGTGACAAAACGAGCTGGACTAGCAATCCGATACGTTTTTGCGGATAAGCGAATGGAATCATTACTCGCTAAATTTAAACTATTATCTGATTCGACTAGAACGGGAGGTAGTACATTGTCATTCAGAAGCAATTGATTAAAGTCGAAAATTTTATTGAGTTCAGTCACATTTTGACCTAAAGAACCATTAATTTGTTCGCTGCGCCATGCCAATGCACCGGTCGCGCCGAGAGAAAGCGCAGTTTCATAAAGCGCTTGCCAACGAACAGGGTTAATCGGGTCTGCGCTAGCTGGAAATTCATTGACTTTTACATAGCCAACATCGACATCAGATACTTCTATTTTTGTCGGTTGGTATAAAGTAGATGGTGAATCATTGGAGGATGAATTGTTTTTACTGACTGCAGATTCTACCTTTAGTTGATTAGAATTATAAGAAGATTGGGGAGCGGCAGGTGCTGCATCGCTTTGGGGATGGGCGCATCCACTCAATGCCATCAATAAGGCTGTAGTTCCTATGGCAGATAACGCACCACTTAGGCGGCGTTGAGAAATGGTCATTCAATTACCTCTACTTTTTAGCGTATTCTTTCTTTTTTACTTACTATGAGCCTTAACTAAATATTATTTAAACTATCAAGTAATTAAGCTTATGCGCGAATATATCGTAGCTCGATAATTCGCTTTGCTGGGTTAACAGCAATGGTTGCTTGGTTGTGCGCTTGATAAGCAACATTACGTAAAATATCCGCCATAATCTGGCTATTCACAGACATCGAAACCATGACTGGGATGGCTGGGGCATTGCCCAAAACCTGGACCTGATAACCAGTGGCTTTAGCAATTTGCTCTAAGAGCGGCAATACAGGGCCATACCAATCTAAGGAGGCAACCTGTGTCATCCCGGTTGTTTTGGGATCAATATCGGGTACTTCAACCTTCGGTGTGGCTGCCATTTGCATAGCAGATAATTGCTGTAATGATTTACCTACCGAAGAAGCGGCCTCTGCAATCTGCAGCTGGGCATCCTGATTATTCATTTCAGCCGGCGCCTTATTAGAAGCAACATAATGTAAATTGACTTCTTGCTTGGGGGTTTGTGCGCAACCCGCTAGCAAAAGTGCGCCTGTAATTAAGATGATGTTATTGATTTTCATAGCATTACCGTGTTAGTCTCAAAAATTGTTAAGGGTCTGTTACAACGATTATTTACGTTATGTACATGACATTGTAAAAGATTAACCTTAAGAGAACATTAAATCTGATCCATTATAGTAATAATTCATGAAAACCTCACCGCCCATAAACGCCCATTGGCGAGACTCGGCTCGATCGGTTCGTTTTTTTATTTGGGATGGTAAGGCCGCCTTTCCTTTTGTTGTTTTTTTGTTGCACATTAGGATATGGACCTTTGTAGTAGCCTTTATCGCTATGATTTTTTTTACTATTTTAAACCGTTACGGTTTTAGCCCAGTGGTGTTTTTGCGATGGTTGCGATCGACCCTGGCTGGCGCCCGGAAAATCGCAATCCCCTGGTGGATGCAATAAGGAGGAAAGGTGGAAATCAGTAAGAAATTAGTAGCTATTGCTAAGCAATTGAAAGTAAACTTTATTTTTAAAAATCAACCCATCCCTTATCATGAGGTATTCTCAGAGGCTGGTTTATTGCCTGGACTTACCAAGCGAGCCAATCAGTTGGCCTCTTTGTGTCTAGGCTATGGATTGGGAGCCACTTTTGAGGAAACCGAAGGCTCTCTATTGGGTAACAAAGTGATTTTTGATGAATTTACCCCGGATGTGTTACGTCTCCTCTGTATTACCGATGTGATCAATGAATTAATCAAAAGTAGCCCGACTCGAGAAACGGTCTCATTAGATGAGTTAATGTACGATTAGCAATTTCTGCCCGATTTTCTTGACGCAGTGGTTTTCAACTCTGTACAATCCGACCCAGTGTAGACAAAAATAAGGAAAATAAAATGAAAAGTCTGAAAGAATATCTGGAGGGAGAAATTTGCATGCGGACGGAATTTCCCCTAGCTAACGAGCTTTATCAATTTTCTATGTGTGTTGATCTTTTATCACAGTTTATGAGCGAAAATAATATTCCTCATCAATCTATAAAAATTAAATGTTTTTTACCGGTAAACACAAATTCGACACAAGTACCTTTCATTATCGGCCATCTTCCGGAACAGAAAATAGAAGGTGAATATTATGCGAGTAGAATGCCAATTATGAAAGCTATCATCACTAATAACGAGGCTTCCCGAGAAGTTCACATTGCTTATGGGAAGCCTGCTTATGTGAATGGAAAAGACTATATGTCACCTATGTTTTTTATCTCTTATAATGACCAGTGGGAGGAGATAGAATACCTGCCTTTAGCCAATGCGTTTGACAAGTACGACAGTAATGAAAACATCCCCACAAAAGTATTAGAATTATTCCATCATCCTAGCCAACCATTTTGTTTTAATTTTGAGTCTGATTATACAGAAGAGATTGAATGGGTCGAGACGAAAGATCAAAAAAAAGATAGTAAAATATCCGCTGAAGAGGAAATTACCAAAGAAGAATTCAAACAATTGGCAAGGAGCTTACCAAAGCTCAAAGAAAGTAAAGACTATGCTAAACTGTTAGGAGCCTGTAAAAAAATACTGCAATATTATGCTAAAAATGCACCTAAAATAGAAAACCTGATTACATGCCATTCTAATATGGGCTTTTGTTATAAGCAGCTGAATCAATTTGAGGAAGCTGCCGACCCTTATTTATATGCCGCTTATTTCGACCAGAAAAGAATTGACACAATTTTTTATAAAAACCCTTATCTTTTAAAATATAGGGAGTGTATGAGTAGCGCTTTAAATGCCCAAGTAGCGTTGATCTCTAGGGAAGCAGAGACTGGATCTGACAAAGAAGTTTTCTCTTCGTCTTCGCCAGCCACTTCCAGTAGTTCGATGTTCTCTTTCAATTCTTCTTTCCCCAGTTCTTTATCCTTTAATCCTTCGGTATTAGCTTCTTTTCGCTCCAATTTATCTTTTAGTTCATCATAATCCAGGAATGCCCAGGAAACGTGATTATTTTCCATTTTGACGTTGGTGAAACGTGATTAAAATCACATTTTCCTAACATAATTTGCCAAATTGGAATTAGACTGATAGAATTCCCTTTATGAAGCGTGATATTTATCCTCAACTATTGGCCTGGAAAAAGGCTAGAAATCGCAAGCCCTTAATTTTAATGGGGGCGCGACAAGTAGGGAAAACCCACTTGCTGCGTTTCTTCGGCGCTCAAGAATATCAGTCCTCAATTTATTTGAATTTTGAGGAAGATAAGGCGTTGGATCGTTTATTTGCTGATAATCTTAAACCCAGTGTTATTTTGGAAAACGTTAGCGCTTATTTAGGTCAGGCCATTAAACCGGAGATCACCTTGCTGATTTTTGATGAAATCCAAGAGTCACCGCAAGCCTTAAACTGCCTGAAATATTTTCAAGAACAAGCCAATCAGTATCATATAGTCGCCGCCGGCTCATTGTTGGGAGTATTGCTGGCAGAAACCCAAGGTTTTCCCGTTGGCAAGGTTAATTTTCTGGATTTATATCCACTGACTTTTTTTGAATTCCTGGAATCGATCGGAGAAACCCGATTGCGGGAAATAATATTAAATCTCGATGTAGCTTCTCAAATTCCTGATGTTCTTCACGAACGGTTATTGAGTCTGTTAAAAAAATATTTATTTATAGGCGGAATGCCGGAAGCTGTTTTGGAATATCTACAAACAGAAAATTTGTTAACCATTAAAAGTATTCAACATGAAATTTTAAGAGCTTATTTATTGGATTTTGCCAAACATGCGCCTAAAGAACAGATTATAAAAATTAGCCAAGTTTGGGAGCAGATTCCGGCCCAGCTAGCCAAAGAAAATAAAAAATTTATCTTTTCCGCCCTACGCAAAAGCGCACGCGGACGAGAATATGAAACCGCCATCCAATGGATGGCTAATGCGGGTTTAATTCATCAAAGTTTTCAGGTGACTACTCCGAAATTACCTCTAATTGGATATGCTCAGAAAAATGCCTTTAAAGTTTTTCTGCTAGATGTCGGCTTACTTTCAGCCATGAGTCACATTCCGCCAAAATCAGTGGTTGAAGACAATGGATTATTCAACGAATTTTATGGAGCATTTACTGAAAATTTCGTTGCTCAGGAGTTGGCTGCAAGCCAAACCGTATTATATTATTGGACCAGCGAAGGTATTGCGGAGGTAGATTTTCTTGTCGAAAAGGAGCTCAACATTTATCCTATGGAAGTCAAAGCGGGCTTATCTCGTCAGAAGAAAAGCTTATTGGTTTACGCAGCTAAATATCAACCTATAGTCCTGCTGCGAGCTTCTTTAAGAAATTTAAAAAAAGATGGCAATATTCTCAATCTTCCTCTCTATTTAGTAGGTCAACTTAAGAAATTGATAATTTAATTTTCACTCTTCTGGGGTTGAGCCTTCAAATTTTATATTTTACCGCAGTTAAAATTATTTAAAATTAAGGAATGTGTACTTTTTTAATGATTCCTTAAGGTTTTTCTTTTATAATGGTCTTTACACATAAGGAGGAATACTAATGACCAACAACGTAAACAACCACCCGGAATGGATCAATTTAAAATTGACCCAGTCTTTAGAGCAGGGTAAACAATCTGCCGCCAAAAAGGTGGATATGATTATTGGCGAGTTTACAACAATAATTCCGCCTTTTTTGGCCGCTATCGAAGGAACCGATAGGGACTTTCAATTTAACTGAGTTGTTCAATGATAACAACTTCAATTAAACAAACTTTGGCTGAACAGCAAATCCGTGAAAAATTGCTCAAGCAATTGGAAAAGGAGAAGCCAAAGATCGTCGCTGCCATAGAGCAGTTTTATTTACAGCCGCGCCGTACTGATGAAGAAAGTCTAAAAGCACTTTCCGAGGTCATTATCGCTTTAGATAGCGTCATTGATCAAGGTGATTGGGACAGTTCTTTATTCTTACGTAACTCGGTAAAGCAATTGAAAAAAATGCGTGACGATGCTTGGAAATTATCCATGCAGCTGCAAGGCAAAACGCAGAAAGAAAAGGTAGAACCGCCAAAATTAGGGCCGGGTATGATTCTCATATATATTTCTATCTTTCAAAATAAAGCGCATAACTACAAGGATTGGGAGCAGCAGCTCAGTAGTTTGCCGCAATATGTATTAGGACGGCCTATTTACCGCGATGAAAAAGCGGTTCAACAGTCGATCCGAACCAAATTAATGCAAAATGCCGATGCTTACATTTGTGTAGGCGTAGCAGAGAATGTGATTCAATCGGAAGAATATCATCCCACTGGCCGGGATAAATGGGGAAACTCATTATTACAGTTAATTCCTGGCGCAGTACGAACTGAGAATATTTTAGAATTCGTGTATATGGACAAACGCTACTATTTTATCAATGGAAAATTAATCGAAAAATAAGAGTAACTATATTAAGAGGTATGAATGAAAGGCGGAGGCGGCGGTCAACAACAACCAGCGGATCAAGTAACCAGTTTTTTCTGGTTAATTGGTATCGCGGTATGTGTGGTTTTAGCGACCTGGTTCTTTAAAAGAGAATGGATCACTGCGCCTATTTTTTGGTTTCGTATTCATGAGACTTATCTGCTTGAGCTAACAGCGCAAGGCTGGAATCATGTGATTACGTTAATTCCGTGGATACACTTGCCCGCCTTAGAGACTAAAGAATTGGCTGGAATGCGTGAGTATATGCAAACCACGCCGAGCGATATTGTGCAAGTATCAGCGTTTTCTTATATCAATCGCCAAATTGGTAATTGGTTATGTTATCCGTCTATTGCCACTTTGCTCTTCATGGCAGGTTTTGTTTATTTTCGTCATACCAGTCATCGTTTTCAAAAAGTTTATAATATGGAAGAGTTGAAAAAACAGGAAAGTGAGAATTGGCCTGAAATTACGCCGGTTTTATCTTTAGATCTACTTAAAGAAGATTTAGATACCGGCCCCTGGGCAATGTCAAAACTGCCTTTGGATTTCTGCAAAGAACATGACATGCTCACCGTCGGTGTGGGAGAAGAAGGCAAACAAGTATGGAAATTAAATATGGAGCCTGCCTACCGCGTGTTCTCTTTACAGGTCGGCGGACCTTGGCGAGGCGTTCATGCTTTACCTATTTATCTTAAAGCCTTAATGGTGATTTTTTTGGCTCGCGCCTTGCGTGAACGCGAAATCGCCAATCAGCTGTTAAAACAAATTGCAGCTTCAGCTGGTCATGGCAAACTTGATTTCAGTGGTGTTGAAGAGCAGTTGAAAAAATATGAAGACAGCAAGCCGCTGAAATGGTTGGAAACTCGACATGCTTATATTGGAACACTAATGGCATCCTTATTAGAAATATCGCGTATCGATGGCGTGCTAGCAACTGCCGAGTTTTTATGGTTAAAACCAGTGGATCGTCGCATGTGGTATATGCTCAACGGTGTCGGCAGACAAACTGCAGTGGTTGAGGTAGCAGGGCTTTTTGCGCATTGGCATGCAGAGAAAAAACTTAAAAGACCACTCAAAAACCCAATGGTGAAAGAAGCGGTTACCGCTTTGGATGAAGAAGTCCAAAAGATTTTATTCATCTCGGAGAATGACAAATGGCAATAAACCGGCAGCGTGGTCTAGACGCAAATCAAGAACAAAATTATAAAAATATTATCCGCGATACTCGGCCGCTCAGCAAACGTATCGGCGATTTCCTACGCACACCCAAAGGTAATGCTTTCACTTTGGTGATATTGGCTTCCATAATCTATTTCCTTACCTATGTGAGTGAACTTTTATTTATTACCGGGCTGATTATTTTTCTTTTTTGCTTATTACAAAAAAATAAATTACCTTTCCGAATGCCCCTAGCTTCAGGCGCTAAAGATTATAATGATTTAAAAGACGGTAAACCGAACCAGGCCGGCGGTATTTATTTCTTTGGAAATGAAAAAAACACCCAATCTGAATTATGGTTTAACAACTCAGACATGCGTACCCATGTGTTGATCTTTGGATCCACCGGTTCAGGTAAAACCGAAGCACTGATTTCCATGGCTTACAATGCCCTGCTGCAAGCCAGTGGTTTTATTTATGTCGACGGTAAAGGTGATAACTCACTTTACGCTAAAATATTCTCTATGGTTCGTTCGATGGGGCGTGAAGATGATATGTTATTGATTAACTTCATGACTGGCGCCCGTGATATTATTGGCCCTCAAGAAAGGCGTTTGTCCAACACTTTAAACCCATTCTCAACGGGATCATCCAGCATGTTATCTCAGCTGGTTATTAGCATGATGGAATCAGCTGCAGCTTCCTCGGACGGCGATATGTGGAAAGGCCGTGCAATGGGCTTTATTGAAGCGCTAATGAAAATTTTAGTTGCCATGCGCGATTCTGGCCATATCTTATTAGACGCCAACACCATTCGAAACTATTTCCATTTACCGCGTCTAGAAGCGATGGTAATTGATAAACTCTTTATTCGTGATGGACAAGAAGCGATTACCTTAAGCAATTTGCCGCCCACTATTCTTGAGCCGATTACCAACTATTTATTGACTTTACCAGGCTATAATCGCGATAAAAAAGGACAACAAGTTTCCCAAGTTTTAGAACAACATGGTTTTATCACCATGCAGTTAACCCGTATTTTCACCTCTTTGGCAGATACCTATGGTCATATTTTGCGAACCAATTTGGCCGAAGTGGACCTAAAAGACGTAGTTTTAAACCGAAGAATTTTATGCGTGCTGTTACCAGCACTAGAAAAATCACCTGAAGAATTAGCCAATTTAGGCAAAGTCATTATTGCGTCCTTGAAAGTAATGATGGCTTCTGGTTTGGGTGATGCGGTAGAAGGTACATTTGCAGATTTAGTAAAAAGTAAACCGACGAATGCAGCAACACCTTATTTATGTATCTTAGACGAATATGGATATTATGCCGTGAAAGGATTTGCCGTTGTGCCTGCGCAGGCGCGTTCGTTAGGATTTTCAGTGGTGTTTGCGGGTCAAGATTTGCCAGCTTTCCAAAAGGCTTCAAAAGAAGAAGCGGCTTCAATTGGCGCTAACTGTAATATTAAGATTTGTATGAAATTAGAAGATCCTACCGAAACCTGGGATTTCTTTATGAAATCTGCGGGTGAGTCTTATGTGACTCACGTGGATAGCTTCCAAGTCGATTCCGGTAGTGTGATTGGCAATTACGCAGACGCCAAAGGTGCTAAATTAGAAAAACGTGCCCGTGTTGATTTGTTGGACTTAAAAGAACAAGATCCAGGTGAAGCACATTTCCTTTTCAAATCTAAAATTGTACGTGGTCGGTTTTTCTACGCTGCTCCACCACCGATTAAACGGATGCGCTTGACTCATTTCTTGAAAGTAGGCGCACCCGTGGACAATGATGTCAAAAAATTAAATAAAAGTTTTGAGCATTTCCATAAGTTGGTGGGCGACGGAAGTATTGTTTTCGATCCCCAAGTGGTTGCCGAACAAGAAATTGATAGCGTGACTGAAATGCTACAGCGTCATCAACAATTGGCCCCTATTGAGCGCTCTGTGACCGCATTGAAAAAGCTGCGTCAAGGGCTAAGTATGGATGCGGGTAATTTTGTTGATTTCATCGATGAAGAACAGACGCTTAATCAGGATGAATTAAATATTTTTATGCCTTTGCGCGTGAACAGCCATTTGCAAACAACCTTACTTGATAAGAGCGATAAATTTAATGAGGCGCTTTTGCCCCGCAAGACCACACGAGACCAACTAGAATATTTGCAACGTTTATGTGGAAAGAACAGTCAGCAGTCCACCAATATTGCGATGGAATTAGTGCGAGATATGGAGCAAGGTACCCATTATCCGCCGGCGAATAAAGGTGGCCACTCAGTTTCAGAAGTAATCGATATTACCAAAAAATTGATTGATGGAATTTCGATTAAGAAAAAAGAAGCCGCCGCTACCGCTGCAACGGCAAAATAAGCGGAGTCATATCAGGACCCATAAATTTAGATAGTTACCTTTATCTTCTTAATTTCAGGGAGATAATTAGTCTTGCTGACAACTTTCTGGCCACTTGCCTTTTCTAGCTTTTTGCGTGCATCACCGGCAATCTTACCCCCAGCTTTGGCAGCATGCTTATTTTCATCAAAACCTTGAGTGTCGCGGTTCCGTGCAATTTCTGTAGTAGATGCTTCGCCAAGCATAGAAAAAATAAGCTCTAGGTCAGTCATGTGATCGCGTAAATTTTCTTTTTGTAAACCTTTGTGCTTTTGATATTCACTAGGGGTCATGTCAAAAGTAGCCTTTGAGATTTCAGCTGTCAGTATGGCAAAGTCCCTTGATTCTTGAACACCACGTTTTTTCCATTCTTCAGTTAACTCGTCACGCACTGCGATACCACGCATGCGCTTCTCGATCCATGCATCAGAATAACCTTTGGCTTTGTATAAAGCTCTGGTGCGTTGTGTGGCTAATTCAGGGTTTTCAATTTCTTTTATACGCTCGTAACCTACTTCGGCTAACCATCGTTTGAATGGCTCTGCCTTGGGGGAGGGGATAGATTGAATAATTCGAAAAATACCACCTGTATTAGCGCAAATAAGTTTTTGCGCTCCTCCTTGAGTAGCTAAACGGAGGGGGGTGACAATTTGTCCCCACCCCTTCGCTAACTCTTTGTCTCTTATGCGTATTTTTTTAATATAATCACTTGCGTTAGTCGTATCAGTCAACACAACGACAATATCAGCCACTGAAAACCACCATTCATTATTGTGAATTGTTCGACGAATAGCGCGATCATTAAAGACCACCATTTTTTGATCAGTCATAAGAGCCTCAAATAAATAAGATTTAAATGTATTCTATATTCATAATTTTGACAATTCAATAGAAGGTTAAAAATTTTCTCCCCCGACGAATTTCGAGATTAATTCCCGCGCCTTTTCTTTTCCCAGCGGTTTGATAAATACCTGCTGCATACCAGAATCAAAACACCGCTGAGTTTCGGTTTCATCTAAATGCGCCGACAACGCTACAATAACCGATAATTTTTTCCGCTGTTTTTTTTGCCAACGATGAACCGCTTTAGCGACATCACAACCACTCTGGTCCGGCAAGCCAATATCCATCAGAATTAATGAATAATCCTGTGCTTGAATTTGAGTTAATGTCTTTTGCCCTGTAGGTGCGGTATCAACGCTTAAATCCAAAGATTGTAATAAATATTTAGTCGCCTTTTGCACCAGAGGATTGTCTTCTACTAGCAAAACCTTGATCGATTTATTGAGTTCTTGAGATTGTTTCTGTTCCCTAATATCAGAATGAGAAATAGCCTCGACATAAACATGACATGACAACGCTTCACGTAATGGAATCAAGCAGGTAAAAGTTGAGCCTTGATTTTCTTTACTCTCTACACTGATTTCTCCATCCAAAGCATCGATGAATTGTTTGACCAATGCCAAGCCTAATCCACAACCGTGATACTGACCTTGATACGCCGGATGCACGCGTTCAAAGCGGGTAAAAATTAAGTCCTGCTTGTCTTTAGGAATGCCGATGCCGGTATCTTGCACTTGCAACTGGATAATAAACCGCTGACGTTTGAGTTTGCGAAACACAGCCACCCGCACATCAATGTGACCTTGAGGCGTAAATTTAATTGCATTGGTGAGTAAATTTAATAAAATCCGATGTATCCGTATCGGATCGCCAATTAAATACAATGGGATATTGGTATCCCAGATGAGATTTAATTTTAATTGTTTCGTTTCAACAGAAGGTTTAATTAAAGCAATAACTTTATTCACCAGTTCTTGCAGATTAAATTTTTGATCATAAAGAGGCAAATTCCCCGATTCATACTTGGAAAATTCAATCACTTCGTTGCCGCCACCACCGATCCATAGCGGCGGAATTCCATACGAGCAGCAACCAACCACACCTTGCAGGCGCAGCCCGTTATTACTCTGAATATATGGAGATTCGCACCGCCCAGATTTGTCCCGTAATTGATACGAGAACCAGCGGTTCATAAGAACGACACAATTTGAGTAAATTAAGTTTTTCAGTTCTTTTATTTTATTTTTTAGACATTAGATATATGATTTGAATCAAGGGATACAAGTGGGGTTCCCTTTTAATCCAAGGAGCGTTTGATGCAACAACCATCTCAATCTGATGCCAAGCTGTTTGCTCAAAGAATAATAAGCGAATTTAATTTCGATAAGAATCTCGATTTAGATTCATTAGCGATGGCTCGTGAAGAACTCATCCAAAAATATACAGTTTGCTTACCTTATCTAGATAGAAATTTTTTAAGCAATATACTATCCATTGATAAAATACAAGTTACTACACGTCTATGGGAAGTTATCATTTTGGACTACATAATGAAATCTCCATTAGTTGCTAGGATTGAACATAAAGATAAAGGACCTGATTGGAAAATTACACTTAAAAATGAAAGTGAATTTTACGTTGAAACAACCTGCGCAATGATGCCCAAAGACTCAGCCAGCTCGGAAATTCACAGAGTGCTCACTGAACTTAAAAAAGAAGGGAAAAGTTCATTTGGTGGTTTATTAAAGGCGGAAGTAAAATCAAGAATTAGTAATAGCATTAGTGAAAAATTAAAAAAGCACAGTGAATTTATTCGTAAAAAACAATTTGGTTACATATTAGTTGTATCTTATGGAGATATTCCTCTATTTTCTACATGTGATTTGCAGGATGCTATTAAAACCATTTGCCCATTAGGACCTTTAATTTTAAAGTTAGACGTAGAAAATCCTGAGTCTCCAAAGATAATTAAGCAATATTTAGAATATCAAGATAAATACCCTAAACATGCCGCATCCAAGGCTATGATTAACACAAATATCTTCGGAAATGAGGAGTTTAATTGGGTAAGCGCTATACTGTTTTCAAAAGTTGAAGCATGTTTACTATTGGAACAAGCAAAAAATTTACCTGACATAAATTGGGGAGAACAGAAAAATGATTTTGTTCTTGTTCATAATCCATCCGCCTTATATCCACTATCAGAAAATGTATTCAATTGCGCAACTCAAGTTTACATTAAAAATGACAAACTTTTGACTAGAGGGAAAGATATTTTCTCATAACACGACAGAGGTGTCAGAATCGATAAAAAATTTAAAAAACATCTTTAATTCAGACCATTGTCTTAAAAAAATCCGTCATGCTTGACACAAATGAATTGTAAAATACCATCTAGTCTGACATGCCCATGCTTTTTAAGGTTAATCCCTTGTCTTAATGCGGTTTTTAATTTTTTTTATCGACTCTGCACTGGCCTTTTGCCGGCCTTTGTGGCATCAATGGCTTGGTTAGACACGGGTGTGAATATATGCTAGATTAAGCATATCAGGACACGGAAGACCATAGATCAAAAGTATGGATATTTGATTTTGGAGAATCTTTTAATGGTCCAGCAGTTAGAATGGGTAGGTAGTAGTAAAAAAGACCTGCTAAAATTTCCTGAAGAAGTTCGCAAAGAGATTGGGTTTGCTTTGTTTATTGCTCAATCTGGTGGGACGCATGAGTCGGTTAAATTATTTAAAGGATATGGCTCTGGCGTTTATGAAATTGTTAGTGATTACAATGCAAATGCATATAGAGCTATTTATATAGTTAATCTGGATGATAAAGTATATGTGTTACACGCTTTTCAAAAAAAATCAAAAAGAAATATAAAATGCCAAAAGAAGAACTGTATATCGTAGAAGAAAGATTAAAAAGAGTGAGGAAGTTAAAAAATGAACAAAAAAGAAACTGAAATTTCTATTTCACCATCAAGTGGTAATGTTTTTGCTGATTTAGACCTGCCTAATTCGGAAGAGTATTTAGTGAAAGCAAAACTGGCTTATGAAATTGGACAGTTAATTAAAGAAAAAAAATTAACACAACGCAAGGCTTCAGATCTTTTGGGTATCGACCAACCCAAAGTATCTGCCCTTTTAAAAGGAAAGCTTTCAGGATTTTCTATTGAAAGATTATTCCGATTCTTTGCTATGCTCAATCAAGATATTGAAATAATTATTAAACCACATAAAGGTCACAGTAAAAAACATTCTATTCCACACATTAGAGTCATTCATGCAGCTGCTTAAAAAAGCGGGTAATAGCTATTGGCATGAAAGCCTACTATGCGCGTTTATCGGATAGAATGATAACTTATGGCCCTCATTTGGGCATGCCTTTTACAAGAGCAATGAAAGATGGTATTAGCAGAATTTTTTTCTGCCATCGACATTCTCCCACTATAGAAACATTGCGCAAATACGCTCAAGCTGTGGGATGCGAGTTAGTTATCCAACTGGTTAGAAGTCGCGCTACTCTTAAAAAGAAAGCTTCTGTAAGACGTAATCGAAAAAAAGTGTCAGCGCAAAATAGAAATGAAACCACATAGATTGGTATCACACGTGTCAGGCTTGCAATTTCGCATATTCAGAACGAGCCGGCAATTTGTAAGACACTTGCAGGCGTGAACGGAGCTGGAAAAACCAGTTCTGCACTGGCCTTGTTGCGCGATACATCTACGAATAGATGACTATGTGAATGCAGATATCCTTGAATTATAATGAAAAGGGAGATATGAATATTTTTCGATATAAAAATTTTATAGGTTCTATTGAAGCAAATGCTGAAGATAAAATTCTTTATGGAAAATTGCTTTACATTACAGACTTAATAACTTATGAGGCCGAAACAATTTCTGATTTAGAAATAGAATTTAAAAAATCAGTTAATGATTATTTGGAAACTTGCAAACAATTAAAGCGAGAATCGATGAAGCTTCGCTGTAACCTGCCGCTGGATTAAAAAATAATTTATGCAGGGCAAGTACCTCCGCGAAAAGCCAATTCTTTTCTCAGCAAAGAATCAGAGAAAATATCAATAATAATGCGTGATAAAATGAGGTCTTGTTCGACTTGCATGTCGTCAGGCCAAGGTGAAACTTGCCGCCATTGGGTAATTTGTGCCATAGGAATCATTCATCAATCTCAACTTCAGTATTTACAATAATTTTCCATTTTCTATTGCGCGCTGAGGTTTTGTAAGGTGCGCGCGCTGATAATAACGCCTAATTGAGATTTCCCTTAGCTAGCGCTGAGTTAATTTTATTTGCTATAGATAGATCACTTAGGATCAAGTCCTTAATCCTGAATTAAATATTACGGTTTTTAATTCAGAATTAAGCACTTGATCCTCGTGATTTTAAATAACGGGTGAAAATGTTTTTCTGGTTCAGCTACATGCTTGGGCCCTCGGAACTAGGCTCAAGTTTCGTTTTAATTTGGGAAGGTGGAATAGGTTTGTGTTTTTTAAAACTTGAAAAAACCGAGTGTGTGAAACCAGGCATCACCCCAGAACTAAAACTAGAACTAGAACTAGAACTAAAACTAGAACTAGAACTAGAACTAGAACTAGAACTGGAACTGGAACTGGAACTGGAACTGGAACTGGAACTAGAATTATCACCAGGCAATAAAAGAATAGGTGGTTTAGGGGTTATTCTGTCTAGAAAAGTTTTTAGTGGTTCTCGGGGAGCTATAACCCTTGGATCGCCTTTTTTTTCGTCTGACTCCTCAATTTGGTGGGGTACTCCTAACTCAACGGAAGCCAAAGCCTTTCTTACCGCGCTTATATCCTTGGGTATCATTTTACTAACATCATCAATATAAGCTTTTAGAATATTATTTATATCAACTAATCCCGCCAACTGTTCAATCATTGTATTTAAATTTTCATTTATTTTTTTACTTTTTATTCTACAGTTTTCTATGGTTTTTTCTACACTTCGTAAATAAAAAATAAAAGAGCAAATCTCTTTGCACGCTAATGGATCTTGAGGAAACATCAACATGGTTTGCGCTATCTCATCTTCAGAGATTTCAGCTTCTGGGTCATTACTAGATTCACTTTGGTTACTTTCAGCGCTTAAGTTTCGCAATAAAAAACAGGCATTGGTCACTTCAGTGATTTCATCACACAAAAGATTATATTGTTCAATGATTGCTACATTTTCACTAGCATACAATTGCAGTTGAGTTTTAAAATCTTTCCAAGTCTTTTCTAAATAATTCCGACGTTTTATTTCTTCATTTGCTATTTGTTCCAATTTTTCTGATTTTTCAGTAAAAAATGAGAAAGGATCTGGTGAGCCAGGTTTGCCGCCAGTAATTAGAAATTCCTGCGCGGTTTTTTTCTGCAATTCAACAGTGCAAAAAATGCAGGGTCTCATTTCTTTAATCTCAATTGGTGTTATTGTATAAAATGATTCATGGCTAAGCATTTCAGGTTTTTTACCGATATTTCGATAATAAAGCAGGGCGCTTACGAAAGTTTTAGCTTGAGCGCCCGGAAGTAACGATTCTGTATAATGAGAAAATATTTCAGAAAATTTAGCGGAATTGCTGTATGAGAGTGCAACTATTTCATTCCAGATATCCGAACGGCTTATAAATGCAATGAATAGTACTTGAGATATTTTAAATTCAAATAATCTCGTTAACATCTGGTTATATCGAGTGTAAGAAGGGTAGCTTCGATGTATTTCAGCAAGGATATCCGCTAAATAGGCTATATTTTCTTTTATTAAATAATTTTGACCGCGTAAGATAACGATTTCAATTATTTCATCAATAAATAGAAATTCATTAAAATGGGTAAATCCTTTCTCGTTATTTTTCTGTTTCTGTTTACAGGTTGTTAATGCTTGGTAAATAAGGCTGTTGACGCTTTGGGCAGATATAGCTCTAGAAGTTATAATAGAATTAAGTTGCTGCATCATATCAGATTCAAACCAGTTGAGTGGTTTTTGCTTAAATGAAGCGTCTTTTAAGTCTGACCTTAAGCGTTGAACTTGTCTTTCTGCTAGTGATTCGAATTGTTGATTATTAATTGAAATTTTTTCATCAGATCCATCTACTATACCGCTATCTAGCAGCGCTTCTCCATCTAATTTCCTTTTCTTCATCCTTATTCTCCTTCCATTAAGTTAATATCTTACCGAGTCATTTTAATCTACCCTGTTTATGCTGTCAAGAAATAATCAAAGCAAATAGGAGTTGACTTGTGTTGTGGGTAAAGTGGTTAATATCTTATTTATTACAAAATTCAAAATATAGTTTTTTAGTGAACATATGACTTGACTGATGTAGAGTTAAACGGTATTTTAATAAAAATTACCGTTGTCAAAAAAAATGAGCGTGGAGCATAGAATAAGGATATAAACTAAAATGCTAAGCTTTCAAACTCTCAATCAAGTAAAATTATTTTCTCCGTATCGCCTGAATGTCTTGTGGATGTCTTACTTATTGGCCAGATTATATCTAATTTTAGACGCATTTACATAGATTAAGGAGAAATAATATGCCATTAGATGCTAAGAATCAAAAATTGTTATCAACGGCCCTTAAGGATTTAAATCCTGCCACACGCCAGTTTTTTCAGAAGTTGCTGCCGCAACTAGCCGAGCAAAGTACGTGGTTTAAAAAAGTTTTAGAACGAATGATCTTCGAGGGTTGGAGGTTTGTTATTGGCCCAGAAAAAGGCGCTTTTGCAACGTCTTATCCGACCGAGAAAACACTCGCTTTAATCGATTTTACTTCTCTTAACCCCGCTATTCCACAACAAGTGTTAACAACTTCTCTATCCTTTTACATCCGCCATGAATTGACCCATTCCCGCGATTATATCTTTGGAACTCAGGCTGAGTACGAGCATACTATCGAGATTGCTAATTTATTGTTTAATGTAATACATTGCATTTCTAATTATAATTTGATTAATCATACTGCATTAAGTCAATTTGCTCCCATGATTTACTCAAATAATGTTACTCAAGGTAATGTTAAACTAACGCTCATTGCGCAGCCACATCTGCAAACTATAGTCGCTAAATTACGCTCACAGGGTAGTTCTGCAGATAGTGAGGGTTCGTATATATTAAATTTATATACCCTCTATAAATCTTTCAATCAGTTTATAAGCATTGTTACTTATGATGTGGCTTTGGTCTTAGAAAAATTTTATGACACTACTCAAAAAATAAATTTTAAAAAATCTATTGGATCTAAAAAATTGGATTTATGGCAATCTTTGAGTTTACCACAGCGCCAAATACTGGATGCTTTGTTTTTAGTAGGGCGCAGAGTTAAGGAAAATATTCGCCAAGAACCCGTCTGTTTTCCGAGATTCTCAGATTGTTTATCGTTGTTTAAAGAAGACTGTTTACTGCAACTGTTGGAGTGTTATTCTGATCTGCCCGAAGGGAAAGCATTTTATTATAAGGTTCAAGCTATGCTGGAAATTCATGCCAGCTTGAACGAACACACTGAGGGAGATTTATTTCAGGTTGAAGACTTTTTAAATTTATGCCCTGCACCTGAAGAAATGCCGCGTATTAAATATTCCCCAAGTGAATCACTGTCGAATTCTGCTTCTCTTAAAGTTTCTGGCGCCAGTTTTGCTCAGGGCGCTGAGCCAAACCGATTTGCCATTGATATCCAATTAGCCGGTCGTGCAGCATTTTATGCGGTTTTTTATGGATTTATTGATGAAGCTACCCAATACTATTTTATCAAGCCCGGCGTCAAGAATGCTTCACTAATAAAATTAAGTATTAATATAGGTATGGTAATAAGTGTGGGTTACTTAGAGTTTAATTTGGCTGAAAAAAATCAATCTTCCTTGGTTGGGCAGTTGGTTTTACCCATTACATTGACGATGGTGCAACAATTGTTGCAAACATTTATCAATCTTATCCCTTCTACTCAAATTAAATCCGCGATTAACCGTACAATGAGCGCAGCGTTAGTGACCTCACAACTAATCATCGGCGGAGCGGCTCAGACCGTTGTGAATTTGAGCGCCGGGATAGTTGGTGGTTTGGCTGGAGCACAACTATTCAAGTGGATGAACTTCGTAGCCAGTCCTAGTGAGGTTACCAACAACAATGTTTTTAAAACTATTTGATGTGCCTATTATAAATTTTTTCAGGACTATGGTTATCGATTTGGGTGATGAATATGCATTTTTATCCTTACATTTTTTATTTGAATGAAAGCGGCGAGGGTGATGGGAGCAAATATTTATTACCGAATTTCGTTCTATGATTCATTTCAGAGTCTACTATGGATTCTTCTAATTGTTTACGCATGTCTTTCAATATTTTGCGGACCATAGTTGGAAAGCTTTGGTAAATCTCAATAGGTATAGCAAAATCAAAACTTATTGTTAATAATTGTGCCTTAAAATAATAATCCAACTCAGGATCTAAGCCTGAAGTTATAAACTTCTCATAGACTGTACTAACTTCAGAACAAATGCCGCCGCTTTCATGATAAATCCAGGTGTCGAGAATGGATGCTGGATTTGTTTTTCTGGCTAATTGACGATAAAAAGGTCTAATCAGGGGTTCAGAGAGTATAAGCTCTCTACCATAACCGTTTGTCACCACAAATTGATGGTCCCATTTTTCACCTCGAGTTTGATATACTTGAAGTGGGAAAGTTTGTGTCCAATTCCAATTGTTTCTAATAAATTGACTAATCTTAGGTATCATCATAAGCGCAACATGTTCACCGCAACGACCCGGGGTTCTTGGATCATAAGTAGCAAAGTTGACTTGCAATAGTTTTAACGCCTTTGCCCTACGAAAGGCTTCTTTTAGGCGAGATTTTTCATCGTGACTTATACCAGTTATATATTTCTCACAAGTTCGCTCAAATTTTGAAATCCATTTGTCGCTTTTATCTGCATTTTTCTGTCGTAATTCCACTAGAAAAGAAGAGCTATTAGCTGAAATTTCTACCGGAATAAATCTCGAGCATGAACGGATGGGGGATTCTTTTTTTTCAAAAAAGCTAGGCCCATTGTGAAGGTAGATGACCCTAGCAGAAGCAATCATTGCGCAGACAGTCAAAGCAAAAGGTGATTTCCTCGAAAGAGCATAATATAAAAGACTCAAAAGCGAGATGGAAAAAAAAATGCTTTCGCAATCAGATATTGTAAATGTATTATTTCGCATATCTTGTGATTTTAGCATAATCATCTTCTCTAAGTCACGGTGGCCTGACCCCGACTACGCGCTTAACAACAGAGCAAAAAGAATTCTAACAATAAAAATGCTTGAATTATCTACAAAACACGATACAATGTTGTCTGATTACAAGAAAAATGTTGTCTATTATGAGAGAAAAATCAAAGCAAATTCGTCACCTTATCTTAAAAAAATGTGACCTAGAGGGCTTGAATGTAGCCTCAACTGTGGCTAAAGAATTAAAACTATCAAAACAATCTGCGGCACGGCATTTGAAAAAATTAGAAGAAGAAGGACTCGTTAAATCCCATTTAAAAGGTCGGATGAAAACTTCCAAATTAAAAACTCTTTTTGAACAAGTTTGGAGCTTCAAAATTTCCGGCCTACATGAAGACCGTGTTTGGAGAGAAAATATTCAACCTTTACTGAAATATTTGCACGACAATATACAGAATATTTGGCAGTATGGGGTAACTGAAATGATTAATAATGCTATTGACCATTCAGAAGTTAAAGAACTAAAAATACTCTTTCAACGCAATGCTTTAAATGTCAAAATTTTAATTCAAGATGATGGTGAAGGTATATTTCATCGTATTCAACGCCTTGCTGAACTATATGATTCCCACGAGGCTATATTAGAACTTACCAAAGGGAAATTTACCACTGATCCTGCAAAACATAACAAGCGATAAAAAATATGATCTCTCGAGTAACAGCAAAGTAGTCACACGTGTCAGGCTTGCAATTTCGGGTTATACCAAAATGGAGTGTGTTAGATCAGGTTAGTTTTATTTTTCTATGAAGTGGAAAAATGGGTTGGTTTAGCATATATAATTTTTTTCTTGCTTAATCTATGAAGATCAATTAAGATTTAATTCATAAGGAAATGAGCAGCAGATCAGAAGATTCGGTTTTCGCTATTAGCCCAATAAAAAGGGAGTTGGTATGAAAAAAAAATCCGTAAATTTCTTTTTTGTATTTCTCATCAATTTATTTTTAATAATTAATGCCTTTGCTGCAAATACACCCCAAAAAACAGATGTCATTATTATTGGCGCTGGTATAGCGGGACTTGCTGCGGCGCAAGAATTAAAAAAACAACATTATCAAATTCTGGTATTAGAAGCGAAGGATAGGATTGGCGGAAGAATATTAACGAATAACCGATGGGGAACCGCTACGGAATTGGGAGGTTCTTGGTTGCACTCTACTCAAGTTAATCCATTAATTCCGATTATCAAAAAAGAAAATATCCCACTTGTTTCTACTCAGTATACATTAACCGCACCACTGAAAAAGTTTAGTTCTATAAGCATTTACAAAGGAAATGGTCAGTTGATGTCGGAAGATGAAAAACAAAAAATATTAGAACTGGTCAAGAAATTTAGCATTTATTTAAAAGATCGCCAGAAGGAGTTCACCGATAAAAATTCCTATGACGATGTCATAAACAAATTTTCTGCTCAAGAAAAAATTTCATCGCAAGACACTCAATATTTAACTTATTTTATCAAAGCAATTATTAGCTTTGATAACGGAGCCGATTTAAATCAATTTTCAGCTAAAGCAATTGATCCATTGGATCCCGAAAAGGATTTAGGACCGGATATGCTTTTCAAAAGGGGTGGTTACTTTCAATTATTCAAAGATATGATTAAAGATGTCCCTATTTTGCTGAATCACAAGGTGACCCAAATAGTTTATGATAGCGATGGTGTGAAAGTAACTGCAGCTGGACATGTCTATAAGAGCAAGTATGTCATTGTTACCTTGCCATTAGGTGTTCTAAAAAAAAATTCAGTAAAATTTACTCCTGCGTTGCCTAACGAAAAAATCCAGGCCATTAAAGATTTAGGTTATGGTACTTACAATAAAATTTATTTGCTTTTCTCTAAACCCTTTTGGGATATTAGTAGTGAATGGTTAGAGCTGCTGCCCAATAATCAGCATCCTGATGAATATTATGAGGTACTAAATTATTATAAATTTTCCAGACAACCTATTTTGCTAGTCTTTGTAACTGGCAATTATGCTAAATCAATGGAAGATTTTTCGGATAAACAAATTATTACTCATATCATGCAACGATTGCGGTTGGCCTACGGTTCATCGATTGTTGGACCTAATTCTTATATCATTACACGCTGGGGACAAGATCCATACTCATATGGATCTTATTCCTATCCACGCATTGGCAGCACTGAACAGAGTATAACAAATTTGGCAAAGTCGGTGTCAAATCGACTATTTTTTGCTGGCGAGGCAACTTCTGAGAACGATTATGGAACGGTTCATGGCGCTTATCTTTCCGGTATCCGCGCGAGTAAAGAAATTATAGAAATAAAAGAAAAAGATTCTCAGAAACTGAGTTGGTTACCAAGATTAAATCCCCAGGAGCAGGTGTGGATCTTGTCAGCGACTGGCTGATCTCGTTCAGCCCGCGTCAGCTTCACAGATTGCAAAAACGCGGGCAGGCGCTTCTGGCCCCTGTTCAATTTTAAGAGGCAATACAAAAATAGTTGAGCCGACAGCAGGCAAGGCCTGTATATTAGCTACATTTTCCAACTGAAACAAACCGTGGTTAAGAAAAATATGATGTGCTGGATAAGTTTGACTGGTTCCCGGATCCAGTGAGAGCGTATCAATGCCTACCCCGATAATACCTCGTTTTACCAATAATTCAGCAGCTTCTTTGCCGAAACCGGGAAAATGTAAAATTCCATTTTCATCGGCGTTGCAATATCGATGGGGTTCTTTCCAATATTGTGACCATCCAGTATAGGCGAGAATTATTGCTTTTCGGGGTATTTGTCCGTGGTCTTTTTCCCATTGCATAATATCATTCATGGTTATTTGGTAATCCGGATTTTGATGGACTGCCACAGAAACATTGATCACACACCCTACACCAATCAGTTCTTCTAATCTAAAATCCGCCACGGATTTACCTTGTTGTGCGCAATGGCTGGGAGCGTCCAAATGGGTACCGGTTCCCGCTGCCAAATGGTAATTAGAAATTCTAAATTTTCCAGGAGAATAAGCCTGGCTAACTTCGTGGGTAAATAACGTGCTCCCTGGCCATAAAGGAATACCCTCACGGATAGTATGGGTGAGATCAATCAATTGATGAGAACTTAAAAGGTGAGTCATTTTTTTACTCTAAATAAGTACCTTTATCTTATCACACTTCAATGGGGAAAATTTCAAAGGTCTAATTCCTTGTTTTAATGAGATTTTTAATTTTTTTTATCGACTGGCAATATGTTGCATTCTTAATGCAATTAGTGTATAATTCTTGACCATATGCCATTATCCAATCGCCAAAAAAGAGGAAAGGTTATGAATTTATTGCTTAAAGTTGCCGTTCTAGCCATAGCTGCCGGCGGAGTGAGTGCTCCAGTTTTTGCTTATCCTGATCAACCACCCGTAGTGCACAAGCATAGCTTTTATGTAGACGGCAATTTTGGCTTTTCTATGCTATCGACCCCTCAGGAATTTATCGCTGATTGTAGTCCTGATCATTATTATAATGGCTGTTACAACTCCACTTATTCATCAGGTAGTCTCGCTGCCGGCGCCGATGTTGGTTATCATTTCGCCATTAATCCATCGTTTTTACTGGGTGGTGAATTAGGTTATTCCTATAATGGAAGATCTAGATACAACGCGGATTATAATGAATTTTATAATTGGTACTGGAGCCAGTATAGAACAACCATGAAAGTTAAGTCACAAGATATCCATTTATTGGCCACAGGAACCGTAGTATTTCATAATGGTTTTAATATATTTGTTAAAGGTGGCGCAGCTAAAGTGACGCAAAAATTATATGTGGATACACAAAGTTGGATAGATGACTATTTCCCAGTACCCACTGAAGCTTCCAGTCTCACCGCCGTTAAACCGATGGCGGCCATTGGCCTAGGTTATCAAAGTGGTTTGTTTAACGTCAATATACAATTTTCACGTATTTTTGCAACAAACGCTAAAGATTTTAGTGATATGATGGATATGGATACTCTAACAATGAATAAGATTGTTAGCGTAGAAACCGTTAAGCTCGGTCTTGGTATTACGATTCCGTCGTCTCGATAAACCATCAATCCTCTTTGGGGAAATTTATAATAAAATGGGTGAATTTCCCCTCTATAGAGTTACAAACAATATCGCCTCCTTTTTGGATTAACGCCAATCGACAAAATCCAAGTCCTGGAATTTTTTTACCATTTCTGTCTGAAAAAAATCGTTGAAATATATTTTTTACTGAGTCTGCTGTCATCCCTGATGCGGAATCCTTAAAATGAAGTTGATAATGAAATTGACTTTCTTCAGGCCAAATATTAATTTCACCTTTCTCGGCACTACGAATGGCATTTAATGCATTATTGAGCAAATTATCCAATAATTTTTCGATAAAAATAGGCGCAATTTTAAAATTAAAATCCATTGGAAAGTCTAAATGAATTAAATTTCGTTCTTCATCATTTAAAAAAGAAACTCGCTTTAAAGCATCCCTGACTACGGATTGTGCGGAAAAAGAAATAGTTTCAGGGGAGGTTGACAGAAGTTGCAGATTGTAAGGACGTAAACTGTTTAAAAACTCTTGCATTCTGTCAATATTTTGCTGAATAGAAGAAATCATGTTTTTCTCTATGGCTTGTACACGTTTTTGTTCCATTGGAGTTTGATCCAACAGCTGGTGATTTATAGCCAATTTATAACCTTTTACCAAGTCACTCAGTGCGCCTTCAAAGTTATATTTTATTAATCGTAAAGTTGCTAGTGGGTTTGTTAAGTCATGAGAAATGCAACCAATCATTCGTGTCCAAGTTTTTGCAAGCAAATCCAATCGGTTTTGTTCCCCATAAAACTGTTGTTCATTCTGTTTATCTTGGTTATTTTTATTATCAGAAATAATGTTTTGAATATGTTCTATATCATCTTTTCTAATCAGGGTGATAAAACTAGGCAGTTCTTCTGGTTGAAAATCTTCACCTGACAATATATAGAGATTTTTGTATCCCTGTTGATGTAATTTTTGTGCAATGGCTAATCCGTTGATGCCGGCGTTTTTAAAATTATTATCTAAGAAAATTTTTGAATCTTTCGAATATTTAGCAGCATTTTTTAAGAAAGAATGAGGGTCATGATATTTGTCGATCACTTTATTACTTAATACAAATGAAACTAAAGCCTCAACATACGTTTCATCATCATCAACCAGCACCAAATCAGCTTTCTGTGGAGAAGGCAATTGGCGTTTATTGATTAAAATAGGCACTTCAGAAGCTAATTGCTTGGGAAGTATTTTGGTGGCGGTTTTGGCTGCTTCTTCACGTACAGCGGGGTTTGCATAATGACTGGTAACTAAGATAGAACGAAGAGACTTGGATTGGACGATAACTTGCAATCCATTGATGGGTTGTCTTAACAGTTCATAATCCGTGAGGAGGAAAACTTTTTCTTTATCCGCAGGGTTCAAGCTGTTAATGAATTCCATGGTCTCGAGTCCATGAGTGAAATGCTTAATTTTGAAAGTGGGGATTTTTTTCAAAATACTCTCAAAGCGAGCATCCCAAGCTCCGTGAATAGAAATGTCGTCATCCAGAATAATAATAAAATCATCGGAGTTAATGTGCACAGCCTCGGCAATCCATCGAGGAGTAGATAGTCTAGGAAATTTTAAGGTTATTTTAGTCCCTTTTTGCATTTCGGATAGAATGGAGAGTTCGCCTTGGTTTTTTTCCAATGTCTCCCATACCTGCAAAAACCCCATGCCATGCCCTTCTTTTTTCCCTTGGGTGAAAGGTTCATTTTTTAATAATTTTTCAATTAATTCGGGTGGAATTCCTGCCCCATTGTCTTCAATAGTAATCTTTACCGATTCATTATCTGCTTCGAGGATTAGACTAATTTTACCTTTTTTTCTGTCTAGTGCGTCAACCGCGTTATTAATAATATTTGATAGGGCACGTTTAAATGCGCTGGGTTCGATCTTAATAAAAGCAAAACTTCCTGTTTGCGAAAATTCAGTATCAAATTTTATGGGTAAATTTTGATATTGTAGTTTTTTTTCGGCTAAAGTTTGTAACAAAAATGGGAATACTAAAATAGATTCGCGTTCTTCGACCACCATTTCATGGTTCTCCTTTTTTTTGTATTGATTCAAAAGATTATTAGCAATATCCTGAATACTCGTGGCCGCTTCACGTAATGCAATACGTTCTTTTTCGGGGATATTTTGGCAGGATTTCGCCAGCATAAGCAGGCTGGCGGCTGGAGACCTAATATCATGCGCTACTTGGGCAGCAATGTTAACCAATCGGTCTCTTTCTTTTTGTTTTTTGATATCGGTGATATCCATCGCAAAACCCAATAATCCAATGACCTTTCCATCATTATCCCGGACTGGGGATTTCTGAGAAAGATAAATCCTTTCACCGATGGGTGTAACGATTCTTTCCTCGCTAATAAGAGGAGTATTTTCATTCATAATTCGATTATCAGTCTCGTGGATCAGTTTTGCAGATTCCTGATCATTTAAGATCTCAAATATAGATTTCCCGATAAAATCTTCTGGAGATGAAAATCCCATATTGATGGCTTGATTTAAATTACTTCCCTGATATTTCCCTTCTTTATCTTTCCAAAACACATAGGGTAAAGATTTGAATAATAACTCTAAGATTTCATAGTATTTTTCAAGATTAGGTGAATTATTTGATTTTAATTTTGACATTGTAAACAATATAGATAGAATCGTTAATTGGGGGTTGTGTACTTAGAACTCTATCATAGGTTGTATTAAAAAAGCAATTGAATTATAGAATTAAATATAAATGCGAGGATTTAATGATGTTTTATATTTTTGTATGTAATGTAATATATAAAATCTGATTTTTTAAAACTTAATCCCTCTAAGATAAAATGGTGCTAGTAATAAGCCCCTATTGTTACAATATTTGAAAACCTATAGGGCGGAAAATATTAGGCTGATGACCAATGAGGATAGTACCCACTTAGCATGTGCTAATCTTCGCAAAAAATACAACATTCCTGGGCTCCCTTTCAACACTTTATTGCCTTTTGTCAATAAAGTCGTTTCTAAACAAAGACTGGATAATATTGTTAGGATACCTAAGTTTGTTAAATTTAATAAAGATGACTATCAAAACAACAAACAATCTTATATTAACAAGCTAATCAACATTTTGGGTTTTCCTATGTTCGCAAAGCCTATTGACTTAGTTAGTAGTGTTGAAACTCATTATCTCGCAAATGTACAGGACTTAAGAGAAATTTCTGAACGAATTCTCGCCCATGCCTATGAGTTTGAAATTGATGAATATATAGATGGAGAGTTATTTCATTGTGACGCCATGATTATAGATGGGGCGGTTAAATTTTTTATGGTGGGAAAATGTAGTTTCGCCCTTTCAAGGTTCTTTGAGGGTAAACCTGTCGGTAGTATCCCAATAACTGATGAAGCTATGTTCCAGGATTTGAAAAATTTCTGTGAAAAAGTATTTGTAAAATTGCAATGCCCACCTGGTGCTTATCACCTGGAAGTGTTTTTAGAAAAGAAAACTCAAGAGTTTGTTTTTCTTGAAATTGCAGCTAGAACAGGGGGAGCTTTGATTACTAAGGTTTATGAAAAGCTTTTTGACATGAATATTGAAGAAATAAATTATTTGATTCAAATGGGAAAAATACACGAAGTTAAAATTACTAAAAAAGATATTTTTGCTGGTTTTTTAAATTTTCCAAAAATAAAAGGCATGGTTGCCAGCATTGAAAAGCCGAAAATAGACATTAAGCATGATTTTATAGAATATGTGCGCAGAGATGATGTGCTTGAGCAAGCGGAAAACTTACTCGACATTTCATGTAGTATAATTTTTTGGGACAAATCCTATTCTAAAATAGAAGAAACTTTCGAATATCTGAAAAATTATAACCCACTGAAATTAAATAATATTAAAGTTGAAATCAATAATCAAAAAGATCAGGTAATACAACATGTATGTTCTCGAGAAAAAACAACCTGGGCGCGGATTGACACTGTCTAAAGCCGATAAACCGAGGTATGGTGATGAAGATGTGTTAATTAAGATAAAAAAAACCGGTATATGTGGCACAGATTTGCATATTTATAATTGGGACTTGTGGGCACAAAAAACGATTCCGATTCCCATGCATATTGGACACGAGTTCTGTGGCGAAGTGGTTGCAGTCGGTAAAAACGTCAGTAAGGTACAAATCGGTGATCGAGTGACTGGGGAAGGGCATATTACCTGTGGGAAATGTCGAGTATGCCAATTGGGTAGAATTCATTTATGTCCTTCTACGATTGGTCTTGGAATTCATAGGCCCGGTTGCTTTGCAGAATTTCTCAGTCTACCGGCTAGCAATGTTTTCAAAATGCCAGATGATATCGATGAAAGCATTGCCAGTATTTTAGATCCTTTTGGTAATGCCGTACATGCCGTTTTTTCATTTGGCACAGTAGAAAAAGATGTGTTGATAACAGGAGCAGGTCCAATTGGAATTATGGCGGCAGCCATTTGCAGACATATTGGGGTTCGGCATATTTTAATGACGGATATGAATCATTATCGCCTTAATCTTGCTCAAAAAATGGGTGCATCTATCGCGATAAATATTGGCAATTATGATGCTGAGAAGGATACCATTAATCTGATTAATGAAGAGATCAAAAAAAAGCATATCCATGAAGGTCTAGGCATGGGTCTGGAAATGTCAGGTTCGGCGATGGCGGTTAATACGCTGCTTTCCTGTATTAATCATGGGGGTAAAGCCGCTTTGTTGGGCATCTGCGGCCAAGATATGCTGATTAATTTTAATCAAATTGTTTTTAAGGGATTAATGTTAAAGGGCATTTATGGGCGAGAGGTTGAAACGTGGAATAAAATGATTCAGTTAATCCAAAGCGGCCTTGATTTAAAGCCAATAATCACTCATCAATTTCATTACACAGATTATGAGCAAGCTTTTGAATTAATGGATTCAAAGCAATGCGGAAAAGTGATTCTCAATTGGAACAATTAAAATTAACCTAAATTAATCAGTTAAAAATATTGATGAGATTAAAGACTACTAAAAGACTTGAAATCCACTCCGCTTTGTTCAGCGACATCCGTGGTGGTTTATATCCTCGCATCGGCGAAGCCGATGCTCGGAATCAAAGGGGGAGATCGCTACCGCTCTTCTCCCCCTTTAATCCCCCATCGGGTAAGGATTTTTCTACGAAAATTTTCTGTTTATAGTGACTGCGCGAAAAGATCTCCACTGACGGGCCACGTTTAGACAACCTTGCGAGCAGGCGGATGTCGCTGAACAAGCCGGAGTGGGATTTGTGTACCCTGGCGGCTAATGGATTGGTCTCTGCCTAATAAATTTTCGAGCATCGCCTTTGCTGAGAATTGCTGCGAAATTTAAATTCATTTAAAATGGTGTTGAAGCCAGCTAAACAGTCGCTGTTTTATGCTTGTCATTAAAACAGAGGAAAGTCCGGGCTCCATAGGGCAAAGTGCCAGGTAACGCCTGGGAGGTGTGAGCCTACGGAAAGTGCCACAGAAAATATACCGCCTGTTCTAAAAGATAGGTAAGGGTGAAAAGGTGCGGTAAGAGCGCACCGCGTTATTGGTAACAGTAGTGGCACGGTAAACCCCGCTTGGAGCAAGACCAAATAGGAATCTAGCGGAATCAATGGAAATTGATTTTGCACTGACGGCCCGTCAGGCTTAGATTCGGGTAGGCTGCTTGAGGTGTGTGGCGACACATATCCCAGATAAATGACTGTTCACGACAGAACCCGGCTTATCGGCTGACTTCACTTTGATTCATGAAATAGCCTCAGATAGCGCAGTGTTAACGGTGCTATGTTCGCGTTTAAGTTTCAATTGCCAATAAAGTCTTAATCCCAAAAGCACACCTGCGGTGCAGATTCCAAAAGTAAGACCATACCATATGCCGATGGCGCCCAGATTCGTATGGAAACCCAGAAAATAAGCACTGCCAACACCAACCACAAAATAACTGCATCCGCACAGTAACATGGGTATAAACGTGTCTTTGAGTCCTCTCAAAGCGCCGATAGCAATGCATTGCAAGGCGTCAAAGATTTGAAAAAAAGCAGCAACGGTTAGGAATGACGCCGCGATCTGCACAACATGATGAAAATCCTTTACGTCAGATTTAATGAACAGGCTAACGATTGATTCTGGGATAGCAAATAATACGACGCCTAGCAGTCCGCAAATAACCACGCCGATGCCCATTCCCCATTTAATAGCTCGATAAACCTCACTTAAGTTCTCCTCACCCAAAGCATGGCTCACTCTTAATGCAGTTGCCATAGAAAGTGAGAAAGGGACTGCAAAGAAAACAGATACACATTGGATGGCTATCTGATGGGCGGCCAGGGTATTTACGCTGATATAACTGATCATACAAGCGGCAATTAAAAACGTTCCTACGTCGAGGACTATAATCGCTCCACTCGGGCTGCCTATTTTTAATAATTCATGAATTTTTTTTAGATCAAAAAGATTTGATCTAGACGTGATAAAATCGAGATAGGTTGAAAGTTGCGGGGTTCTTTTGCTATAAAAAAATAAGCCAAGAAACATACTCCACATCACCATCGCCCCAGCTAACCCGATTCCCTCAACCCCAAAAGCAGGTAACCCTAACTTTCCATAAATTAAAACGTAATTGGCTAAAAATGTTAGAGGAATTGAACCTAGCGTGATAACCATGACGATGCGGGCAAGAGAAAAGGCGGCGGTCAATTCCCGGAATATTAAAAAAAATAAAAAACCAGGGAATCCCCAAACTAACCCATGCAGAAATAACTTAGTATTAAAAACAACATGAGGATCCATTCGGAGCATAGATAAAATATAAGGCATGACCCAAATTAAAACCATACAAGGTATAGACAAGAGCATCGCCAGCCACATACCATTTTGTAGCAAGACTTTAATTTCCATCGAATTTTTTGCGCCTTTGGCTCGGGCGATGCAAACACCCAAAGCGCTCAACGTACCCATGCAAAAGACCATAATTGTCATGAAAATAGCAGTGCCTAAGGCGCCGGCAGCCAATGCATAAGGGCCGATCCAACCCATCATCAGGGTGTCGACCACCTGCATACCTTTTTGGGCTAAAAAGGTAGCCATTAATGGCAGGGCTAATCGGATGATGGGTTTCATTTGTTGTCGCCTAATATTGCGCTCCCTAGGGGTTTCGAACCCCTGTTCTCGCCGTGAGAGGGCGATGTCCTAGGCCACTAGACGAAGGGAGCGTGATTCTTCCCCTTGCGAACTACCATCGCGGGGATAATTTTCTACAAAAATTATTTCTTTTGGTATTGTACATTAAATTGCCAAAATATTATACAGCAAACTAAGTACAGCAATTCTCGGTGAATATTAACTGATTGATATAGTATAATAAATTTCCACTATAAACAAAGAATTTTCGTAGAAAATCTTTACCCGATGGGGGATCAAAGGGGGAGAAAGCGGAGCGTCTTCCCCTTGATTCCGAGCATCGGCTCCGCCGATGCGCAGGATATAAACTAGGAAGCAATTTTCGGCTTCGCCGAGAATTGCTGAAACTGCAATGGTAATGAAAAGCAGATATATGTTAACATTAACGCTTTTGCGTATGAAAATATATCAACATATAATGTCACATTTTAAAAAAAAGCCCAAAAGCGATAGGAGCTTGCCGCGATATTGGAATCGTCCAATTGATGAAAAACATATTAGCTCTAATGCTTTGAAGGTATTAGCGGGTTTGCACGCGGCTGGCTTTGACGCCTACCTGGTTGGTGGGGGCGTAAGAGATTTATTGGTGGGTAAAATTCCCAAAGATTTTGATGTCGCTACCAATGCTTCTCCTGAGCAAATACGGCGTATTTTTCGTAACAGCCGAATTATTGGCAAGCGTTTTCGCTTAGTCCACGTATTTTATCGTCAAGAGATTATTGAAGTTTCTACATTTCGGGCACAAATTACGGAGCCCTCAGTTTCTGCGAGTTTGCATGCCCGTACCACCAATAATACTTTTGGAACCATTGAAGAAGATGCTTGGCGTCGTGATTTTACAGTGAATGCTTTGTATTACAAACCACAAGACAATGTCGTGGTGGATTTCACTGGTGGAATTGAGGACCTTGATAGTAAATTAATCCGTATTATTGGCGATCCCATGCAGCGTTTTCATGAAGATCCTGTGCGTTTGTTGCGTGCTGTACGTTTATCTGCAAAATTGCAATTTGAAATTCATGAAAATACTGAAACTCAACTTCGGGATTTACCAGCCTTATTAGAACACGTTGCGCAATCGCGTTTGTTCGATGAGGTAGTTAAGCTCTTTTTCACCGGACATGCTTGGTCTACTTATCAAAAATTAAATCAATATAATTATTTTTCTATATTATTTCCGCTGACCGCAGAAGCTTTGAACGGTGTCAATTCCTCTGATAACCGCATTTTGTTAGATTTAGCGATGCATGGCACGGATCAACGATATAAAGAACAAAGTTCATTAAATCCCGGATTTTTGCTCGCCGTGCTATTGTGGCCGGCAATTCACCGTATGATTCGTGATCAGCCGCGTCGTAAATTTAACCAAACTTTACGCCACGCCATTGAAGAAGTGTTGAGTAAGCAAATGACAGTTTTGGTTATTCCGCATCGTTTGACTGCCATGATGCGTTCTATTTGGTTATTACAATTTTCCTTACTGCACCCAAGGGGACAGCGGGCTTATCGCACTTTGTTTCATCGTTACTTCCGTGCAGCGATTGATTTTCTTGAACTTCGAGTTAATTCAGGAGAGCCCCACCAAGAAATTTTAGCTTGGTGGCAAAAATTCCGCCATGCGAATACCGAAGATCGTGAAAAAATGATTGACAATTTAAAATAAAATTTCAGTTTTTGAATATTTATGAAATTAAAGTTAGTAGAAAATCCGATACTGATGGGGGATCGTAAGGGGGAGAAGAGCGGAGCGATCTCCCCCTTCATTGCAGAGTTGCAGCTTTGCTGCGACTCTGCATCAAAACCACGAAGCAACCTCCGTTTCAGCGGAGGTTGCTGATGATATTGGTATTTATTGCACTCGGCAGTAATCTAAACTCTCCGCAAAATCAGCTTTTAATTGCCATCGAGGAATTAAAGAAACTACCAGAAACGGCAGTTATCAAGGTTTCTTCCTTTTATCAAAGTGCTCCCATGGGTCCTCAGAATCAACCGGATTTTATTAATTGTGTGGTTTCTTTAACAACTGAACTTAATCCTTGGCAATTGCTGGAGGCTTTACAAAAGCTAGAACAAAAACAAGGTAGAATCAGGAAGGAACGTTGGGGCGCGCGCATCATTGATCTAGATATATTGCTCTATGGTAACGAAACAATTCAAACGCCTACACTTACGATTCCGCACGTAGGGATAAAAGAACGTGCATTTGTTTTATATCCTCTTGCAGAAATTGCTCCCAATTTATTATTTCCGACGGGTGAAGACATCGCAACATTGTTGTCGCGATGTTCCCCAAATAATTTATATCCTATAAACTGCGGGCGTAAGCCCGTAACTTTACGCAATGGGGTTTCAAAAGGGGAGAATGCGAATTCTCTCCTTTTGTCGCCCGAGCGAACTTAGTTCGCTCGGAGCGAAATCAAACAGAGAAAATACTCCGTGCGTCAGCGCGGGGTATTTTATTTAAAATTTCTTCTTCGGAGTTATATGAAAAAAATTGCGATATATCCGGGTACGTTTGACCCGATTACAAAAGGCCATGTCGATTTAATTGAAAGGTCTTGTCAAATTTTTGATAAAGTGTTAGTGGCGTTAGCTAATAATACAAGAAAAACCGCTTGGCTTTCGCTGGAACAGCGTATCGTTTTGTTAGAAAAAACACTGGCGAAATTTCCTAATGTAGTGGTGTTGCCTTGTCAAGGTATGATCGTTGATTTTGCTCGAGAAAATAAGGCTGCTTTTATCATTCGCGGGATTCGTACCGCTGCCGATTATGAAACTGAGTTTCAATTAGCAGGGATGAATCGGCAAATGGCCCCAGAAATTTTAACTATCTTTCTTCCAGCCAGTGATAAATACGCTTTTATTTCAGCTACACTAGTGCGGGAAATCGTGACCTTGCAAGGAGATATTTCAGCGTTCGTGCCCGAAAATGTGTTAGAATTACTGCAAGATTGGCAAAAAATAGGTAAGTGATGTGGCGCTGAAAATAACCGAGGAGTGCATCAACTGTGACGTCTGTGAGCCGGAATGCCCCAATGACGCCATTTTCCAAGGTGAAGCTATATATGAAATTGATCCCAATCGCTGTACCGAGTGTGTAGGTCACTTTAATGAACCTCAATGCCGGCAAGTTTGTCCGGTAGATTGCATTCCATTAGCCTTATTAGAAAGCCGAGAAACCTTATTAGCAAAATATCATGCTTTAACTGGAAAACCAAAAATTTCTGAAGCTGAAGAAGGGAAATGAATAGCCTAAGTCAAGAACACAGCCCCTACCTTCTGCAACACGCCAATAACCCAGTGAATTGGCGTCCTTGGGGAGAAGAAGCCCTGCAACAAGCTAAAGCAGAAAATAAACCTATTCTGCTATCCATTGGCTATGCGGCTTGTCATTGGTGTCATGTTATGGCCCATGAATCATTTGAGGATCAGGAAACAGCTGAATTGATGAATCAATGGTTTATCAACATTAAAGTAGATCGTGAAGAAAGACCCGACTTAGATAAAATTTATCAACTTGCGCATCAACTCTTAACTGGACAGCCCGGTGGTTGGCCATTAACTATTTTTTTAACGCCGGATCTTCAGCTTCCTTTTTTTTCAGGGACCTATTTTCCAAAAGCGCAGAGTTATGGAAGGCCAGCATTTAAAACTTTATTGTCTCAAGTGGCTCATTTTTATTATCAACGCAAAGATGCGATTGAGAATTTATCCACAACTTTAAATGAAGCATTTACCCAAATAAATTCTACCAGTCCTAGCGCTTCCCCATTAGATAATACTCCGCTGTTAAAAGCACGTGTCGGTTTAGAAAGAAATTTTGATTTTGTTCATGGTGGATTTGGCCGTGAGCCTAAATTTCCCATGACTCTGCAATTAGAAAATTTACTGCAGTATTTTTACGATAGTCGCCATCAAGATGTAGATGCGTTAAAAATGGTAGAAAATTCATTGACTCGCATGATTCAGGGAGGATTGTTTGACCAAATTGGCGGTGGTTTTTTTCGCTATTGCGTGGATGCCAGCTGGTTAATTCCTCACTTTGAAAAAATGCTTTATGACAATGCCCAATTGCTTATGTTATATAGTCAGGGTGCATTGATTACTGGAAATAACTTATATCGGCAAACCGCTTTTGCGACTTACCATTGGCTGACACATGAAATGCTTGATGTGAATGGCGGTTTTTATTCTTCTCTTAACGCAGATTCAGAAGGCGAGGAGGGGAAATATTATGTTTGGGATCGTCAGGAGATTGCCCAATCGCTAACTTCTCGCGAATATTACGTGATCGAAACGGTTTGGGGACTGAAAAAACCGCCTAATTTTGAAGGGAAATGGCACTTGCATATGGCAGAGAGTCCAGACCCTGTAGAATTCGAAACGATAAAGCAGATTAAACATAAACTATTATCTATTCGTCAACATCGTGTTCCTCCCAGCAAAGATACCAAAATATTAACTGCGTGGAATGCTTTGATGGTTAAAAGTCTGTTGATTATGGGCCAAGTTTTCGAACAAAATGAAATTGTTGTTCAGGCAAAAGCGACTCTAGATTTTATAAACCATAATTTATGGAAAAATAAAAGACTATTTGCTGCCTATGCCAATGGTATCGCTTATTTGCCAGGTTATTTAGATGATTACGCGTTTCTATTGGATGCTTTATTGCATTATCTACAAGTAAATTGGGATGAAAATTATTTTAACTGGATGATGGAAATAGCTGAACAATTGTATACCTACTTTTATGATCAAGAGCATGGAGGGTTTTTCTATACCGCCCATGATCATGAAAATCTAATTTTCCGCCCAAAAACTTTAAATGATGAAGCTTTGCCGTCAGGGAATGGGGTAGCTGCCTTGTGCTTTTTACGATTAGGAAATTTGTTGGGGGAAGCAAAGTACCTGCAAGCCGCCGAAAAAACATTACAGAATGCGGCTGAAATTCTTCAACAGCAACCCAGTGGTTACAACAGTTTATTGAAGGCGTTGCGCGAGTATCTCGGCTCGCCGACTATCATTATTTTACGCGGGAAACGCGAAGACCTGGCAACTTGGCAAAAAATTTTTTTTCAACGTTATTTACCACACCATTTATGTTTTGCCCTCTTCGATGGGGCAAAAGTGCCGGAAGTTTTACAAAAACCCACGCCAGAACAAGGTGTGTTGGCTTATTTTTGCCAGGGGCAAAATTGCAAAGCGCCTATTTCTAATCTGGAAGAATTTAATATCTTGTAAACTGCGGGCGTAAGCCCGTAACCTTGCGCCATGGGGTTTCAAAAGGGGAGAATGCGAATTCTCCCCTTTTGTCGCCCGAGCGAACTTAGTTCGCGCGGAGCGAAATCAAATAGAGAAAACACCTCGTGCGTCAGCGCGGGGTGTTTTATCGTGAGGTTGGCAGTTAGGGCAATAAAATGAGCTTCTTTGATTAATTACAGTTTTTTCTACTACTGTTTGGCATTGCTGACAAGGCGCGCCATCGCGACCATACACAAAAATCTTTTGGCTAAAATACCCGGGATTTCCTTCTGGGTTTGCAAAATCATTTATAGTTGTTCCACCTAATTGAATAGCTTTTTTTAAAACTTGCTTGGAAACTTGTGCTAATTTGATGTATTGATTTTCGTTGAGCTTATCTGCAATAGATAAAGGATGAATACTAGCAAGAAATAAAGCTTCGCTGGCATAGATGTTGCCAATGCCAACGACAGTTTTGTTATCCATTAAAAAAGATTTAATTGGAATCTTCCGTTTTCTGGAAAGCTGGTACAGGTATTTTCCGGTAAATGATTTCGATAAAGGTTCTGGTCCTAGATGGCGAAGCAGGGGATGGTGCAGAGGAGGTTCTTCAGTCCACAAAATGCAGCCAAAACGCCTCGGGTCGCGGTATCGGAGGACATGTCCGTTTCCAAAATAGATATCGACATGATCATGTTTGGTGAAGGGGATGTTTTGATTTAAGAGGAGTACCCTTCCGCTCATTCCCAAATGGATAATTAAAGTACCTGAAGGGGTGAACATTAAAATGTATTTTCCCCGTCTTTGAATATCAATTAGGGTTGTGCCTGGCAATTTTGTTTTAATTTCCGGCGGAACGATCCAACGTAGTTTTGACTGACGAATGATAACTTTTGAGATCGTTTCTTGAAGTAATCGGGGCTTGAGACCGCGACAGACGGTTTCTACTTCGGGTAATTCAGGCATTTGAATGACTTATTTTGGGATTTTTTTCTCTTTAAACTTAACATGCAACCCATATTTATTGTTGGCGGCATCCCAGGCTAATGGGTCGTATTTCATTAATTCCAATTTTTCGGTGGTATTACGCTTATTTTTATATTTGGTGTAAAAATATTTGGTTGGCTTGCCTTTTTTGTTTAAGCCGGTCGATTCCAACATAATTTTTTCACGTACATTGCTGGCCATTACCTTAGCTCCTAGGATTTTTTAATTTTGAGTTTTTCAAGAACTGCTTCAAGCCCGATTTTGTCGACCAGCTTTAAGCCGCGAGTTGAAATTCTGATTGTTATATATCGTTTTTGTGAGGCTAACCACAAATGCCTTTTCTGTAAATTGGGTAAAAAACGACGTTTGGTTTTATTGTTCGCATGGGAAACATTAAAGCCGCTTTGGGGTTTTTTTCCGGTTATAATGCATTTTTTACTCATAAATCTCCGAAGGAAAGTCTATCACTTCAAACAATGTTTTATAGCAGATTTAAATACTACTTGCAAGAGAGCGGCAATTTAAACAAGGCTATCGATTATATTCGGGAATTCCGTGGGGGTGTCGATTTCGAAACCTAAACCCACTTCGCCTTATTCAGCGACATCCGGCTACTCGCAGGATTGGCGTAACGGGTCCCGTCAGTGGAGATGTTTTCGTGCTCGCTGCGGCAATAAAGGCTGGCGCAATACTTTGTTAGTACCATTGTGCCAAGTGAACTTAAGTACGATGAACTTCTTTCGGAATTGCCTCCGTTGCGCGCGAAAATATCTCCACTGCCACCCGTTTGCAAAGCATCGCAGGCGGATGCGCTGAATAAGGCTATGCAGAGGTTTGAGTTTTATCATTGGATCAATGATTATTTAAATTTCAGATAAAAGGGGGTTCAAGTTCTCTGAAATTTTTCTGATGTGAGCCTTGTCGCTTATACAATCCCTTGTCCTCCTGGACAATGTGCAGCATTAATCCAGGATTCAGAATTAATATCAACGTTTAATGAAGATTGGGATTAGATAATTGGAAACTAGTGATCCAATAATAGAACCGAACTCTCTGCATAGCCTTATTCAGCGCATCCGCCTGTGAGCTTTGCAACGGGTGTCAGTGGAGATGTTTTCGCGCGCAGTGCAGCCATTTTTGAACATGACCAGAGTAATAAAAGTTCACTCCGTACAATGGCGCTACAAAGTTTTACACCAGCTATGATGGCGTAACGAGCACGAAAACATCTCCACTGACGGGACCCGTTACGCCAATCCTGCGAGTAGGCGGATGTCGCTGAATAAGGCGAAGTGGGTTTAGGTTTCGAAATCGACACCCCACGGAATTCCCAAATATTTAAAAAATAATCGCTGGATTTAAATTGATTAATTCCAGTGAATAGCTCTGGCAATTTAAATGGTTTTATTGTCAATCACAAAACGATAATGCACATCCCCTTTTAACATTCTTTCATAGGCTTGATTGATTTCTTGGGCAGGGATCACTTCCACCTCCGAGCCAATATTTTTTGCGCCGCAGAAATCCAGCATTTCTTGGGTCTCCTTTATCCCGCCAATCATTGAACCGCTCAAATTACGCCGTTGCCCGATTAGAGAAAAAGCCCCAACAGACAAAGGCTGTGGAGGTACGCCAACTAAAGTTAATGTGCCTTCTGTATTCAGTAGCTCTAAATATTGATTAATATCATGAGGCCCTGCAGCGGTGTCAATGATGAGGTCAAAATAGAGCGCCAACTTTTTGAAAGTATCAGGATCTGAGGTTGCAGCGAAATGATGCGCACCCAGTTTTTTGGCATCTTTTTCTTTTTTAGGAGAAGAACTGAGTACCGTGACTTCTGCCCCCATCGCATTACCTAACTTCACCGCCATATGCCCCAATCCACCGAGGCCGACCACGCCTACTTTACTGCCTTGAGAAGCAAATCTTTTTAATGGTGAATAGGTGGTAATTCCAGCGCAAAGTAAAGGCGCAACCTGCGGCAACGATAAATTGGTTGGAATCTTCAAAGTATATTTTTCGTCGACCACAATTTGGGTTGAGTAACCGCCATAAGTCAAAGTTTTTTTGTTTTTTTCTAGAGCATTGTAGGTGAAAATTGGACCTTCATGACAATGTTGCTCTAAACCGTTTTTGCAATTGGCGCAAACACGGCAGGAATCCACAAAGCATCCTACTCCGGCGAGATCACCAGGCTTAAATTTGCTAACTGCTTTACCAACCGCTTTAACTTTGCCGACGATTTCATGTCCAGGCACCATGGGGAATTGCGCACCACCCCACTCATCACGGACTTGATGGATATCACTATGACAAATTCCGCAATTTAAGATTTCGATCAATACATCGTGGTCACCGGGATCGCGCCGTTCAAAATTAAAAGGCTCAAGCGGGGATTGAGAAGATTTGGCGGCAAATCCTTTAGTTTTAATCACATTAGTTCTCCTGTAATGGGTTATGCGAGATTATAACTTTAAATTTAGTCTTATTAAAGGAGTATTCCACGTTCAGCCAATGACACAGCCCTACAATCCCCAATAATCCAATGATCCAGCAAATTGATCTCAACCAAAGCCAATGCTTCTTTGATTTTCAAAGTAACCGCTTGATCTTCCCTACTGGGTTCAGCATGGCCGGAGGGGTGGTTATGGGCAACGATTAGAGCGCTGGCGTTATGAAAAAGGGCGCGCTTTACCACTTCACGGGGGTAAATTCTGGTCGAATTAATGGTGCCGTAAAATAAATATTCGAATTGAATGATTCGGTTTTGGGTATCCAAAAATAAGGCGGCGAAAATTTCTTGCTGGCAATCACGCAGCCGTGCAATTAAAAAATCTTTTGCGTCTTGGCTGTGTAATAGGGCGTCTCGATTGGGTAGATTTTCAGCTAAATGGCGTTTGCCGAGTTCAATAGCAGCTTGTAGTTGGCAGTATTTAGCCCATCCTAATCCCTTTGATGAACAAAAATCGGCAGCATTTAAATTAAAAATACCGCGTAATCCGCCATGTTGGTGAATAAGTTTGCGTGCAACGTCTAAAGCGTTTTCTCCACGATAGCCATGGCGCAATAAAATGGCCAATAATTCCCCATCACTGAGCTGATTTGCCCCATACTTGATCAGTCGTTCGCGTGGCCTTTCTTCTTTTGGCCATTTTTTAATATCCATGGGGGCTATAATATCAAGTAAAGCAAATAGCCTTAATACCGTAATTCATGTTAAAGTTGGATCCTTATTCTAGGAGGCGTATGCACCAGATTCAGCTTAAAATTTTAGACGCTCGATTAGGGGACAGTATTCCATTGCCCACCTACGCAACCTCTCATTCAGCGGGCTTAGACTTAAGGGCCTGTCTTGACCAGCCCTATGAATTGTTACCTGGGGCCAGCCATTTAATCCCAACCGGTCTTGCTATACACATTGCAGATCCTAATATTGCTGCGATGATTCTGCCCAGATCGGGTTTGGGTCACAAGCATGGGATTGTGTTAGGAAATTTGGTTGGGCTTATCGATGCGGATTACCAAGGCCCAATTTTAATCTCTTGCTGGAACCGCAGCGCAGTTACTTATATAATTGAACCAGGGGAACGGATTGCGCAGTTGGTCATCGTTCCTATTTTTAGGGCCCAATTCGACATAGTTGATGAATTTGAAGAATCTGAACGTGGATCGGGTGGTTTCGGCAGCTCTGGAAGAAAATAACAATGTCCTATCAAGTTCCCAAAAAAATACCTATTGAGATTTTCCGTGCGTATGATATTCGAGGTCCAGTCGATGAAGACAACTTGACCGAAAATGTTGCTTATGCGATTGGCTTGGCTGTCGGCGCAGAAGCCCAAGAGCGTGGAGAAAAAACTCTGCTGATCGGACGAGATGGCCGACTGTCAGGGCCGAGTTTACATGCTGCACTTTGCGCCGGCTTGTTAGCAAGCGGCGTAGACATTGTGGATGTTGGATTAGTACCCACCCCACTTTTATATTTTGCCACGTATCATTTCAATGTCACTGCTGGGGTGGTTATCACCGCAAGTCATAATCCTGGGAACCACAATGGGTTTAAAGTTGTTCTCAAAAATAAAACGCTAAGCACTGAAGATATTTTGGCTCTTTACCAACGAATCCAAGAAAAACGTTTTGTATTTGGTGAAGGTCAGCGCAATAACATGTCCTGTTTGGTGAACGATTATATTCAATATGTGATTTCTAAAGTTAAATTGACTAGACCTTTAAAAATCGTGGTCGATTGTGGAAATGGCATCACAGGAATCGTCGCTCCCAACTTATATCGAGCATTGGGTTGTGAAGTAGTTGAACTTTACACTGAACTAGATGGTCATTTTCCAAATCATCATCCAGATCCTCTGGTTCCTGAAAATTTAAAAGATTTAATTAAGCGAGTTGTCGAGGAAAAAGCGGATTTAGGTCTAGCGTTTGATGGTGATGGCGACAGATTAGGCATTGTTACGGATAAGGGTGAGATCATCTGGCCAGATCGCCAGCTGATGTTATTTTGTCAGGATATATTGGCCAAGCAGCCAGGTGCAAAAATTATTTTTGATGTGAAATGTTCGCGATTTTTACCGCAAGTGATCGAAAAAGCGGGCGGTATTCCCATTATGTGGCGAACTGGGCATTCAATCATTAAAAATAAAATGATGGAAACCGGCGCCGCTTTAGCGGGAGAAATGAGCGGACATATTTTTTTCCGTGACGACTGGTTTGGCTTTGATGATGGTTTATATGTTGGGGTTCGCTTGTTACAAATTTTGGCTCGTCAAAATTTAACCGCCAGTGCATTGTTCGCCACTTTACCCAACAGCATCAACACCCCTGAATTAAAATTACCGATGGATGAAGATAAAAAGCTTTGGTTCATGGAGCGTTTTATAAAAGAAGCTTCCTTCGCAGATGGTAAAAAAATTGATTTAGATGGATTGCGCGTCGATTTTGATTACGGTTGGGGATTAATTCGTCCGTCCAACACTTCATCATACTTAACTTTGCGTTTTGAAGCCGATACAGAAGAAAATTTGGAAAAAATTAAAAATTTATTTCGAAAACAAATGTTAGCGATAGAAAAAAATTTAACGCTCCCTTTTTGAAAAGGGAATTATTGAAAACTACACGCCGTATTGTTTCCGGTAGGCTAGTATAGCTGGTAAATGTTGTTGTAGAGTGGTGCTTTCTTTTAAGTAATCCAATAAGTCTTGCAGCGTAATAATACTGAAAACGGGAACTTGCGTTTTTTGCGTTACCGACTGAGTGGCAGACAAAGCATCTTCTCCGCGTTCTTGGCGATCAAAAGCAATTAAAATACCGGAAAGGGAAATAGGCAAAGGTTTGATTAGTTCAAGCGTTTCTCGCACAGTAGTGCCGGCAGAAATAACGTCATCTAACATCACCATATTTCCTTGCGGATTGCATCCAACCCATTGCCCCTGGTCGCCATGTGTTTTTTTCTCTTTGCGATTAAAACAATAGGGGACGTCTTGGTTAAATAAAGTCGATAAAGCAATGGAAGTGGTAGTGACCAATGGGATGCCTTTGTAAGCTGGGCCGAATAAAAATTCATATTTTAATTTTGAATCGACCAATGCAGTCGCGTAAAACTCACCCAAACGCTTTAAACTTTTGCCGGTGTTGAACATACCCAAATTAAAAAAGTAGGGGCTTTTCCTGCCAGACTTAAGCGTAAAATCACCAAACAACAAAGCGCCTTCTCCCAGAAGAAATTCAATAAATTCAGTTTTATACTTTTTCATAAATATTCATTTTACCTTGTAACGTTTCCCAGACTTTTTGCGGGGTTGTATCAATATAGCAAGCAGGAAACCCGGGTTTGGCTTGCGGATGCTGACATTGGTCGCGGGTACAGCCAGGGCATTGAAAGCCTGCTGGCCGGAGATAGGCCATCTTCGGACCTTTGAGACCCAATAATTCAGGATCTGTGGGTCCATAAATGCCAACTAAAGGAGCTGATAGAGCTGCGGTCAAATGACTTAAACCGGAATCTAAGCAGACGACGCCAGCTGCTTGGGTAATCAGCCGCCCAATTTCAGCAATTTTAAGTTTAGGCAAAACTTGCGCCAATGGCGAAACTTGCGCCAGTCTTTCTGCGCGCGCTTTTTCCTCATCATTTCCCCAAGGTAAAAGCACGGTTAAACCCTCGTCCGTGGCCAATTTAATTAATTTAGCCCAATTTTCTTCCGGCCAATGCTTGGTAATCCAAGTGGTGCCATGAAAAAAAAGTAAAAAAGCAGGGATTTCCGCTGAAGGAAATCTCACCTCTCGCGATGGGGGATTGCAAGGGGGAGAATCGTGATTCTCCCCCTTGATTCCGAGCAATGGGCTTTGCCCATGCGCAGGATTTAAACCGGACAAAAATGCCTGTTTAAATGACAAAGTAAGTTGCGGAAGCAAGTTAGGATCGATGCCAAAGTTGGGTGGGGTATTGGGTTGAGGATAGCATAAGCTCTTGGCAAATAATTGTCTCATTCTGTCAATCGCAGATTGAGACCAGTCGATATGATGATGCACTTGGTAACCATAACTGGCCCAGCTTTCACGCGCTGTTTCCCGGTCAGAACCATGGATAATTCCTTTGGCTAGTCGAGCAACCACCATACTTTTTACCAAACCTTGGGCATCGATGACCAGATCATATTTTTTAGCCCGAAGTTGTTGATAAAATAACCGCATTTCTTTCCAAGTGTCTTTTTGCAGCAAATGCTTGCGCCAAAAACGCCAGCGCAACTTAATAATGCCGTTGACACTCGGATGCCAGCTGGGCACCTCAGCAAAAGATTGTTCAGCTACCCAGGTGAACCGAATCGATGGTATGGCAGCTGCGGCATCGGAAAGGGCTGGTAAAGTATGGATTAAATCCCCCATTGAGGACATTTTTACGAGTAAAACTTCCATCACACATCTCTTAAAGTTAAAAATTTATTAGTCAACTGCTTTCGCAGAAAACATTTCAAGGTTATCATACTTTTAATGATTAATGTACTCAAAAGCGGTGGAAATATGCGTGTAATCAGCTTTAACCTAAACGGCATTCGCTCGGCAGCGCGAAAGGGTTTTTTTACTTGGCTGGCTAAACAAAATGCAGATGTGGTCTGTTTGCAGGAAATCAAAGCGCAGGTGGACAAACTTGATGATCCTATTTTCAGACCATTGGGATACCACGCTTATTATTACGATGCACAAAAAAGCGGATACAGCGGAGTTGGGCTTTATTGCCGTCAAACCCCCAAGCAAGTTAAAAAGGGACTCGGTTGGCCGCATGCTGACGATGAAGGACGTTTTATCCAAGCAGATTTTGATGATTGGAGTATTGCCTCGTTGTATATGCCTTCCGGCACTTCAGGCGAGGTGCGACAGGCCATTAAATTTGATTTTTTAGAACGGTTTATTACAGTTCTAAAAGAAATTAAAAACTCTGGGCGCCCTTTTATAATTTGTGGTGATTGGAATATTGCTCACCAAAATATTGATCTTAAAAATTGGCGAAGTAACCAAGTTCATTCAGGATTTTTACCCCAAGAACGAGCCTGGATTGATCGATTATTTAAGACCGAAGGCTTCGTCGACGCCTTTCGTGTGATCAATCAAGAACCGGACCAGTATACGTGGTGGTCCCACCGGGGTCAGGCTTGGACAAAAAACGTTGGTTGGAGAATCGATTACCAAATCGTGACCCCTCATTTTTCTCAAGCGATAAAAAGTGTTTCCATTTATAAAGAACAGCGCTTCTCAGACCATGCGCCGTTAATTATCGATTATGAATGGACGCATCCGCTACCCTTTCATATTTAAGCTATTCAGGCCTAAACTATATTCATATAGACAGCGTGTAACGCTGTCTAGCATAATACTTATTATCATGCTGGAATTGGCCTGATTTCCGACAGTTTCAAATGGGTAGAGTGTCTTTAATACACTTTCAGTCACTAAGTTTTGATAAGGAATAAATGGCTGGTTTGAAACCACCAAGAGATTGGTTGCTTTTTCTCTTCTTTCTAACCAGGTATTGAGGGTGTCTCTCGTATTAGGGCGAGATAATTTACTTCTCGCAATAATTGGGATTACTTCAACTTGTCTCAGAAGATGAGGCCAGTCATGACTTAGCTGCTGATATGTTTCTAAAATGAGATCGGTATCTGTTTTGGCGATATCAGTTAAATGGATACTATTTTTTAAAACATGTCCTCCGGTTAATAAGTAACATTTTTTGTAGCGAACACCTAGTTTCCAAATTTTTTCTAAATAATTAATTCGTTCAACTAAATTAATATCCGAGGCGCCTAACAACAGGATCGATTCATAAGTTTTAAAAGAGGGTTGTACCTCGTCAATGAATCCCAATTTTTTTAATAAATTTATGATGTTGTCTCGTTGCGCTATTAAGCGTGGACTATCTTCTAAATCCCATCTTTCTTTATCCGCTGGGCGTAACCACTTTTCTTGGGTAATTTTTATTATTTTATTTAGTGCAATATTAAAATCAAGTTGAGTTAAACTATCTAAAGATTTTACAGAAACAGTGTTATCGTCATTTGTGAGTTTCAACAAATCAATCAGGTGGCGAATCGTTAAAAAATTAAAATTCATTTCTACAAAAACATTACCCTTGCTTCCTCGTTTAGTCAATGAGCAGTTGGACGCCCAGCTGTCGACTTGCTTTTTGCAGTTGTTGATCTTTAGTGGCTAGCGGCAAGCCTGTTCTGATGGCTAATTCTAAATAAGCAGCATCATAAGCGGTTAAGTGTTCGGAATAAGCTAAAGAAGTGATTTCATGAAAACTTCTTTCCACCGTTTCTAAATCAATTTGTATATTAATGATGTTAAACATTTCCAGATATTGAATCATATCTGCATAGGAGATTCGTTTGCGACGTTGTGCTGATAATAAAATATTACTGATTTCTAATGGCCAAATTGCCGGAACTTTTGCTGTTTCTTTTTCTAATCTCTCCAGCAGGGCCATTGTTTGTGGAGTTGACTCATCTATAAAACACCAGGACAGGGCAATGGAAGCGTCTAAAATAAATCCCATTATTTTCTGCCTTCATCACGTAGTTGCTTCCAGTCTAAACCTTCTAAGGTATGGGCTTGAGCCATTTTTTTGAATTGCTGGATAGTGGATTTGATTGCTTCCTGGCTCATTCCCGTAGCAGGAATCAATCGAGCCACAGGGCGGCCATGCTTGGTGATAATGATTTGTTCCCCTTTCTCAACCTGTTCTAATAATGAAGAAAAATAAGTTTTAGCCTGAAAAGCGCCCACAGTTTGCATGCTCGTACCTCATTTAAAGGAAAAACTAGTTTAAGTCTAGCATAATTAATCTAAGGTATCAAAGTTGATCTACTGACGTTAATTCGTAGTTTACATACCCATCTCACCAGGCATCTTATTGAGGGGTACTTATCCAGTTGCTCCCCAGAAAGTCGAGCTAAATTATTGACAACTACAAATGAGTGTTTTACTGATGGATCAACAATTGCTTTGCCATGATGAAATTTGTTTTCATTTAGTGAAAAGTTATCTGCAAGAGAACAAGAAGATTTATGAAAAAAAGCAATAAAATTTTATTAGGCGTCGCCGTTATTATTTTTACGGGATTGCTGCTATACAAAAAGGCGATACGGTGATTATCTCTAATGAAAACGCTAGAAATTCGAATCATTTTACAACCACAATTATTTTTCCCCAATTAGCCAATCTTGAATTACGCGGCACCGATAATACCACGCTATCCGGTTTCCATCTTAAAGATTTATCTCTTAGTTTGAAAGGCGCCAATAATACTAAATTAAATGTGGGTAGAAAAAACTTAAATTAGCACTGCAATTTTTATTGGATTGCACAGATTAAACTTGACTTTTGCTCTTCCTCTAATGGATCTACAGTCGACAATTTAGTTTTGCTAAAATCTGCTTTATAAAATAAAATCGGCATTTGAACAGATGGGGTAAAATATTTCGCACCCGCATTCTGCAAAAATTCGCCAATCTGATTAAGTACAACTGTATCAGCAATAATAGAGAGCGTCCAATTTTTCCAGTCTACTTCTATCTTATATTGTTGCACTTCCTCTTTCTCGGCAATTGCTTGTTTAAGAAGATTTACAAGGTCAATCAGTTCTTTTTTTATTTCCTCTCTCAACATCAGTATTCTATCTACTGCAGTAAACTGCAAAAATAAGCCATCACTTTTGCGTTTAAGTAAAAAAGTATACCTTCCATCTGGGTGGGTCATCAACCTATGAAGTTTTTGTTTAAATATCTCGGAGGCATTTTTATCTTCAGGCAAGCTGAAAAAACTGGATGACTTGTTTGTTGATTTTGGAGTATCTTTATTTTTTTCGCCTGGAAATGGCATTTCACTTTCCGAAATATATTTTTTATATTTCTCACCAACAAATCGATCGACTTCTACTTGATCACCAGATTGCGCTAATTTTGTTAGCAGTCTTACAAGCTCTTGCTGGTCGGAAAAGTCCATCATTTGTGCCCAACGATAGCTATTTTCCAAAAATAAATGCCTCACTTTATCTTGATTTGTCATTGACCCAGATAATTCTGCTAGTTTTAACATTTTATTTTTAATAAAGACCCTAAAAAAACTTCTAGCAATAGTAAAACTATTTGTTTTGGCAATCACACTAAAATCATAGCTTTTGGAGTTAGATACTAATTCAATCGAAATGACCGGATTGTCAAAAAATGATATTTTTTTAATTATATTTAAATTGTCTGAATATGTCCACTCCAGTTTATCAGCTAATATCGTTACATTCAGTATACCCTGTTTAAATTCAATATTGGTAACCGTGTTTGATTGAGGGATAGGCATTAATACATTTTGGATATCAGGTTGATCCTTAAGTATTTCTTCAGAAGAATAAGTAAGGTACATTGATGCCGTAGAAAAAAAATTTTGACAGTAAGTAAAGAATAATTGCTTAACCCCTTCCGCTGTTAATAATTTGCAGAGACATGACAAAGGATTGTCATCGGCATCAAGTATTTTAAATAAAATAGCCTCTAAAACTTTTGGATCAGTGGATTTGTATTCTGCTGGAATTTTTTTATAAAAATTTTGAATATTCTCAATTTGCGCTTCTCCCAAAGCTATACCATTAAATACGTATAACCGCGCCGAAACATCCTTACTTCTATTTATATCTTTGCAAAATTCTCCAAATCCTTCCCATGCCGTGGAGTTTTTAGATTCCAGTGTACCTAATGCTAAATCCTGAGATAAAACTTGGGGAAGATAAAAAATACATTGTGTATGCTGCGCAAGAAAATTTTTATGATTAAACTCAATTTTGACAGGAGATGCTGATAACGGCGAAGTTGTTGCTGGGGAATTAGTTTTCTCTTTAAATTCTGAACTTTGTAAATATTTATGCTCTTTATGGGGCTTGCTTTCTTTAACCCGACCTCTCAATGGAGCGTTTTTAATTTCTTGCTTTGATTCAGCTGTTGCCGAAGCACAAGAAATTAAACGATGAGTAATTTTCGTATGTCCATGTGTTCTACTTAATTCGATAGCAGTGTATCGCATAAATACGCCGAAAAAAATGCCTTTGGTTGGGATTAACAAATTAATTTTAGCTTTCTGCATTTCGCTAATCAACATTTCCACCATTGGCCGATCTCCCCTTACTGAGGCAATGTGCAAAGGCATATAACCATCGTATTCAGCTAAAGCGGGAATTTTTATGAGACCTTCTCGATAATACCGGTTAATAGAAACTCCAGCTTCTATTAATATTTTTGCAACTTCTACTCCGCCACTACAGACTACTTCAAAAATAATCGAAGCATTTGCGAGCTTAGTCAATAAAAATTTTCTATAGTACTTTAAAAATAAACTAACCCATTCGACCTGACCAGTTTTACAAAGTTCAAAAAATATTCTAGTAAATTGATTTTCTTCAAAATAAACTTGGTTATATTTTATATCAAATTTAAACAGTAAATTAATAAACTGTGTATTATTTTTAGAAACTTCATGCGCTAAAATTTTTATAAAGTTAAGGCGAGTAACTCTAGATAAAAAGAATTTATCATCATTAAGAAGCCTAACATGTAGAGGCTCGTGTTTAACTTCGGTGTCTTTGACATCACCTATTCGACTACGCATGGAATCAAAAGATATTATTAATATCCCAGTAAAATCAAAATTATGACCATTTTGTAGAAACAATTCAGTTAACTTTGGATTGTTCACCAAAAATTTATAGCCTATTGCAGGTAGTAATTGTGCACCTTGTTTCAGTAGACCTATGATTTCTTTTTCTTCCTCGTTTTCGCAGGCGGTTATTAGTCCAGATTGCAGCCTTCTATGTATTTCAGCTTGACGCGCTGCAGCTTCCATCCTGCGTCGTTCGGTTTCCTCTCGTTGCCGTTGCTCCTGTCGGTCGGAATACCTTGCCCATGCGATATCATCACTTAGAAAACTCATTTTTCGCTCCACACAAATTTATTTGCATTAATTATAATGGGAATTCCAGGATATTATCTTGAATAAAATCTACAAAAAAGTCAAAAAGAGTTGAATCATGGTAGAGTCTACCCTAATGGCATCTTTGCCTAAGTGAAAACTGGTAGCACAACGAGCTCATTATTGTACAAGATTAACTGTGATAGGGTTATGAAAAAAAGGAGAATGAGAGGAGATGAGAGGGGTCAGGCCTGAAAAATTGACAAAAAAATTCCTGTATTGTTATCTATGCGTTATAGATGTTTTATATTAACTCCTTTCTTTAAATAGGGAGCGGGAGTTTGGCTAGAAAACCAAGAATTCATTATACTGGAGCAATTTACCATGTTATGTTACGTGGCAATAATCGAAAAAATATTTTCTTTTCAGATTCAGATCGCTACTATTTATATTCATTACTAGAAGAAGGCGTTATTCGATTCAATTATAAAATTCATGCTTTTTGTTTGATGACGAATCATATCCATTTGATTATTGAAGTGGGAGAAATGACTTTATCAAAAATAGTTCAAAATATTGCATTTCGATATACTCAACAGATCAATAAAACCAAGAACCGTATCGGTCATTTATTTCAGGGAAGATATAAAGCAAAATTGGTTGAAAATGAGCGATATTTTTTAGAATTAGGGCGTTATATCCATTTAAACCCACTTGAGGCCAAGATCGTAGAAAATTCTATCGATTACCCTTGGAGTAGTTTTAGGGACTACTTGGGAAAAACAACCACCAAGTGGTTGACCATGGAAAAAACGTTCGATATTTTGCATTCTCAATTTCTGGAAAACAATATAACTTATGAAAAATTTATTTCAACAGGGATAAATCCAGAAAAACCCTGTTTAGGTTTTACTTCAACTGGCGATATCCAAATATTAGATCAGATCATTTTAGAGATACATTCTAAAAGATCAGCAGAATTTGTAGAAAAATTGCATCTTAATGAAGTTATAGAGGCAATCGCAAGGTTTTTAGGTATCCAAATGTCACAATTAAAAGAATTACCCAGAAGTCATTCTTACGCAAATGCCCGAGGATATATCGCTCTTTTTGTCCAGAGATTTACCGATACCCCATTGAAAGAGCTAGCTTTAATATTATGCGTAGATTCAAGTACATTATCTAAAGCTATTGTTAGATTGCAAAAAAAGCGACATTTAGATTCTAAAGAAAATGAAATTTATTTAGAAATAGAGCGACACTTTATCGCCAATTTAAAGAAGTAATGTCATTTTTTCAGGCCTGACCCCCTGACCCTAGTTCAATTTCTCTGGCTATATATGATGACCGAATGGAAATTTGGAATAATGGGACATTACCGCCTGGTTTAAGATTGAGTGATTTGAAAAAGAAGCATGAATCCCGACCGCGAAATAAATTGATTGCTAATGTGTTATACAGTCGAAAATTTTTTGAAAGATGGGGCAGCGGCACGATTAAAATGCTGGATTTATGTAAAGAGCATGGTGTGCCTGAACCAGAGTTTGAAGAATATTCGGGTGGATTTTCGGTAACATTTAAGTTTAAAAATCCAATAGGGGCTGTTACCAAAGTGGAATTGATTGAGCCGTCTCAGTGGGAGATTACTGCTCGTCAAAAACAAATATTAACTATTCTGTCGCAACATGGCAGAATAGCCTTGCGCGATATCCGTGGTTTTTTGGAAAATCCTCCCGCTGATCGGACAATCCGTGATGATTTAGCCCAGCTTAAAACATTAGGTTTGGTTGACTCCGAAGGAATGGGTAGGGGAGCGCGATGGTATATAGTGAGAATGGGGCGGTAATAAGGCGGTAATAAGGCGGTAATTTTATTGCTCAACAAATAGCACAAGGGTATGTTCCCGTAACTCCTAAATTAGCTTTGTTAATTCAACCAAATTATGATCATCAATTTCATCCTAATATAGAATATTGTCAGACTGATTATGATGAAGTAAAAAATTTAAATACATTTACTGCTAAATGGGCAGATAAAATGATTCTTTCCTCTGAAGAAGATGAAAGAGTAAAAATTCTTGTTAATGAATATAAAATATATAGACAAGATTATGAAAAAATACTCTTCAAGTATAATGATAAAAAAATTGTATCTTTTCGTTTGATAGTTAAGTGTGATAAAACAGGACAATTAGTTAATAAAAATTGAGTTAATATTTCATCAATTCTAGAAAAAAATATTTAATAAATTAAGTATTTTTATTTCAATAATGTGTGGCCAAAGTGCTATCTTTGCTTATTTCAAACATTTTTTCTGTGCATCAATGACTTCTAAAATGCCTTTTTTGCCTAAAGCCAGTAAATTATTTAACTGATCAGGAGAAAAAGGTTCTCCTTCGGCGGTGCCTTGTAGCTCAATAAAATTGCCATTTTCCGCCATAATGATATTCATGTCAGTGTGGGCTTTTGAATCTTCAGTATATTCTAAATCTAGAATAGGAAAGTGTTGGAAAATGCCGACTGAAACGGCTGCAACCATATATTTGAGCGGACTAGCCGGAAGTTTACGGTTTTTTATTAAATGCGAAATGGCGTCGACCAGTGCAACACATGCGCCGCTAATTGCGGCGGTGCGCGTTCCGCCATCGGCTTGCAGAACATCGCAATCGATGGTAATTGATCGAGGGCCTAAAGCTTTGAGATCCACGGCTGCGCGTAAAGATCTACCGATTAAACGCTGAATTTCTACCGTTCTACCCTGTTGTTTGCCATGGGCCGCTTCGCGATCGATGCGCTCATGGGTTGAACGTGGCAGCATACCGTATTCAGCAGTGATCCAACCTTGATCGCTATCGCGTAAAAACCGGGGTAATGATTCACTGATACTGGCAGTGCATAATACTTTGGTGTCCCCATAACTGGTTAGCACCGAGCCTTCTGCATAGCGAGTATATTGGCGTGAAAAGGAAATGGGTCGCATTTGATCGAACGCCCGATCATTGGGCCGTGTATAATTTGTCATGCAGACAATATAACGCGTTAACACAATAGGGCGCAATATGGTATGATTTTGCAATGATAGCCAGCATGACCGCCTTCTCTCATCAATCCTTGCAAAGCCCTTGGGGGACCTTAACTTGGGAATTGCGCGCCGTTAACCACCGATTCTTAGATAGTTCATTGCGGTTACCCGAAAATTTCAAACAATTAGAACCCCTGATCAGAGAAAAAATCCAAGGGAAAATACAACGCGGTAAAATAGAAGCGCAGCTGAAGTTTAATTCTGGAGAAAACGCTCCTCTCCATTGGTCGCTCAATTTGGGAGTGGTTAAAGAGTTATCAGCAAAATGCCAAGCGATTAAACCCTTTTTTCCGGATGCGAAAACCGATCTTTTAGCCATTCTGTCCTGGCCTCAGGTTTTAAGCGTTGAAAATAATCAGCAGTCGGAAATTCATCAGCTGGCCATTGAATTATTGTCCAAAACTTTAAATGATTTGCAGCAAATGCGTTTAAGGGAAGGTTCTCAAACTAAGGTATTTATCGAGCAACGGTTACAAAGAATTATCCAAATTGTTAAGTCCTTAGAGACGGAAGTCCCTCAGTTATTGGTGGAACAAAGAGAACGTTTAAAATCGCGTTTGGCTGATTTAAATCTGTCAGTGGACCCCCAACGATTGGAGCAGGAAATTGTTCTGTTGATTCAAAAATTTGATATTGCCGAAGAGATTCAACGGGTTATCAGTCATTGTGAGGCTATGAACCATGCTTTATCAGCCGAAGGGGCGCAGGGCCGCCGTTTGGATTTTTTAACCCAAGAGCTGCATCGTGAAGCCAATACCCTGGGGAGCAAAGCTTCGGCGGTCTCAGTGAATCAAGCCAGTATAGAATTGAAGGTATGGATTGAACAAATTCGCGAGCAGGTGCAAAACATTGAATAATGTCGGTCATTTTTATGTGATAGCGGCCCCGTCTGGGACAGGTAAAACCAGCCTAGTGCGTTCTTTGGTTACCACTGTCAATGATTTACAAATTTCTATTTCTCATACCACCCGTCCGCCGCGTCCAGGGGATGTCGAAGGCAAGGATTATTATTTTGTTTCTGAAGGGACATTTGCAAAAATGTTGCAAACGCAGGCTTTTTTAGAACACGCAGAGATTTATCACTATCATTATGGAACGTCTCGGGAATGGATACTTCAACAATTAAACTCTGGGATTGATATAGTTTTAGAAATTGACTGGCAAGGCGCCAAGCAAATTAGCAATTTGTTTCCTGATTCAATCTTGATCTTTATCGTTCCCCCTTCTTTAGAAATATTAAGGCACCGTTTACAAACGCGTCGTCAAGATAAAGCTGGAGTTATTGACGAAAGAATGGCCAACGCACAAACTGAAATCAGTCACTACGTGGAATTTGACTATTTAATTATCAATGATCAATTTGAACAAGCATTAGCCGATTTAAAGCATATTATTTTGGCAGAACGATTGCGCTGCCCTACGCAAAAAATTAGGCACCAAGAACTACTAGCAAAGTTGCTAAATAAATAGTATCATTAATATCCTGCAAACTGCGGGCGTAAGCTCGTAACTTTACGCAATGGGGTTTCAAACAGAGAAAATACCCCGTGCGTCTGCTCGGGGTTTATTCAACTTTTGTTTTTCTGGAGAAAATATGGCGCGCGTTACCGTTGAAGATTGTTTGCCACATGTCGAAAATCGATTTAAATTGGTTATTATTGCGGCGAAAAGAGCCCATTTGTTGGAGATGGGAGCAGCAGATCCTTTAGTTCCTCCTAACAATGATAAACCCACCGTTATTGCCTTAAGAGAAATAGCAGCCGGATATGACGTTGAAAATGCTCCGTTGCGTACAGAACACGGTGATATTGAAAACCTGATGAACTCGCCAGTTAGCGTCAGCTCAACGATTCGCAGTGAAATAAGTCGTCAGAAAGATATTCCGCCGACTGAATAAAGAAATCCAATCGTCGCTGTTCACTGGGCTACTAAAGGAGGCTTGTGCGTTTATTTAATAAACTGCGGCGAAAATTAGATTATTTGGACGAGAGCCAAATCAATCAGATTGAACAAGCTTATTTTCTTGCCTTAGCTGCACATAAAGGCCAAAAACGTCATACCGGTGAACCCTATATTACCCATCCTGTGGCGGTTGCATGCTTGTTGGCCGATATGAGATTAGATGCTCAGACGATTATGGCCGCTTTGCTGCACGACGTTATTGAAGATACTTCCATTGAAAAAACTACCCTAGCGGAAAAATTTGGCGAAGTGGTGGCCGAATTGGTCGATGGGGTCAGTAAATTGACCCAAATTGAATTTGTGTCCCGAGCTGAGGCCCAAGCAGAAAATTTCGGCAAAATGGTTCTGGCTATGTCTCGTGATATTCGAGTGATTATCATCAAACTGGCTGATCGCTTGCATAATATGCGCACGCTAAGTTCGTTACCCCCCGAAAAAAGAAAACGTGTTGCCCAAGAAACATTAGACATTTTTGCGCCAATGGCCAAACGATTGGGAATGCGTGATTTGTCGGTCGAGTTAGAAGAGTTGAGCTTTATGCTCCGTTATCCCAAACGGTATGCGGCTTTGCGCCAAGCGGTTCAAAAAGCCCGCGAAGAACGCAAAAAAGTACTATTGTTGGTGACGAAAACTTTAGAAGAAGGTTTGGCCAAAAGTCATTTGCCGACTTGTATTTTATTGGGACGCGAAAAACACTTGTACAGCATTTATCGTAAAATGCATAAAAAACATTTACCCTTCAACGAAATAATGGATGTCTATGCCTTTCGCATTATTGTTGATGACATAGACACCTGTTATCGGGTTTTGGGTTTGGTACACCAATTATTTAAACCCGTGCCAGAAAAATTTAAAGATTATATCGCCATTCCGAAATCCAATGGCTACCAATCCTTACACACTGTTTTAACGGGTCCGTATGGTTACCCCATTGAAGTCCAAATCCGCACTACAGAAATGGATCATCGGGCAACTAGCGGAATCGCCGCCCATTGGCTGTATAAAACTATCGACAATGCTACCGACCCAGCTCAAGTTCGCGCTCAACAATGGGTTAAAAATTTATTGGAATTGCAACGCAATACCGGCAGCTCTTTAGAGTTTATTGAAGATGTAAAGCTCGATTTATTTCCGGATGAAGTGTATGTGTTCACCCCGCGTGGCAAAATTATGCGGTTTCCAGCTGGCGCCACGGTGGTAGATTTTGCTTATGCTGTTCATACAGATATTGGCAACACCTGTGTCTCGGCAAAAATGAACCGGCAACTGTCACCTTTGTCTGCCCCCCTGATCAGTGGGCAAACCGTGGAAATTATCACCAACTCGCATGCTCATCCCAACCCGGCTTGGCTGGATTTTGTGGTGACCCGGCAAGCTCGGCATGGTATTCGGCAATTTTTAAAAAATCAGCACAAAGATGCATCGATTGCCTTGGGAGAAAAATTATTAAAACAAGCGCTGCAACAGCACGAATTAGTGCTTAGAAAAATTCCTCCCGAAGCAACCGTAATTATTTTAAAAGAAACGCAACTGAGCAGCTTAATCGATCTGTTTATTCAAATAGGCTTGGGCCACCGCCCAGCCGCCCTGGTCGCCAAACGATTGGCCGATTTAAGTCATCAAACTTTGTCCCCCGAGATGGGGTTGGCAAAATCAGATTTACCTTTGGCCATTAAAGGCACCGAAGGCATGGCGATTTCATTTGCAGAATGTTGTTATCCGATACCCGGAGATCCCATTGTGGGTATTTTTAGCAGTGGAGAAGGCATTGTCGTTCACTGTGAACAATGTTCGAAAATAGATAAATTAAGGCGGTATCCTGAATCCTATATGCCATTACGTTGGGACGAAAATGTCAATCAAATTTTCTTGGTTAGTATTCATGTGGAAGCAATTGATCAAGCACGGTTATTGGCAAAAATGGCTGCTGCAATTTCTGATTCTGAATCTAATATCGAAGATGTGCGAGTAAAAAGCCAGGGTGGACAATACTATCAATTAGTTTTTAAATTAACGGTGCGTAATCGTAAACATTTGGCGCGGGTGATTCGTCAGTTGCGACGTATTCCAGCCGTTTCGCGCATTACCCGACCCAAATAAACATCAGATTTTTGAAGGAGAATTAAATGAAACAAACCATTACTTCAACCAAAGCCCCTGCGCCAATTGGGACCTATTCTCAGGCTATTAAAGCCGGTCAATTTGTTTTTTTATCGGGACAAATTGCTTTAGCCCCTGGCAATCCAGAAATTATCAAAGGTGACTTTAAAGATCGAGCTCGACAGATTTTTAATAACATTCAGGCGCTGGCCGTTGAAGCCAGTGGAAATTTAACCCAAGTTGTAAAATTAGTCGTTTATCTGACCGAAATGAGCAATTTTGTTATGGTTAATGAGGTCATGAGTGAATTCTTTGTCTCTCCTTACCCAGCGCGTACCATGGTAACTGTGGCTGCTTTGCCTAAAGGGACGGATATAGAAGTAGAAGCGACTATATTCATAAGTGGTTAAGTTTTTGAAATATGAAATATGAAATTTAAGTTTGATATAAAAATAATTTTCGTAGAAAATCCCATATGATTCTTACGCATCCGCTCAGTCACCTTAGCGGCGTTGGCCCTAAAATGCGTGAACTTTTTTTGCAATTGGGACTTATTTCTCTTCAAGATTTGCTGTTTCATTTGCCGCTGCGCTATCAAGATCGCACCCGAATTACGTCTATCGCCTCATTACAAATAGGGTCACATGCTTTAATTGAAGGTGAAATCCGTCAAACCGCGCTTTCTGGAGGACGCAAAGTCAGTTTAATTTGTGAAGTTTCCGACGCCACGGGAAGCATAGATATCCGCTTTTTTCATTTTAGTGCGCAGCAAAGAGAAATGCTTTCCAAAGGTACAAAACTGCGGTGTTTCGGAGAAGCTCGACGTTCCTATCAACGTTATGGATTCGAGATGATACACCCAGAATATAGGATGTTGAATGAGACCCCCTTACCACTTGCGGAAACATTAACCCCAGTTTATCCAACCACGCAAGGAGTTTCACAAACTTTGATTAGGCGATTGATTGATCAAGCGTTAGCGATTATTCAAGAAAAAAGCACAGAACTTGAATTACTCCCAGAAAATTTACGACACCAATTTTCTTTAACAGATTTAACTCAAGCACTGATTTATGTGCATCGTCCACCCAAAGACGCGGAAGTGGATCTGTTATTGAAAGGCGAGCATCCCATGCAAAAACGATTGGCGTTTGAAGAATTAATTGCCTATTTATTGAGTTTACAAAAAACCCGACAAAAAATGCAGCGTAATCCTGCGAAAAATTGCCTCTTGATTCATTCTGGTCGTGATTTGTTTTTGCAAAATCTTGGATTTAAATTGACAACAGCGCAAGAGCAAGCGGTAAAGGAAATTGAAAATGATTTAGTAAAACCTTATCCCATGCTGCGCTTATTGCAAGGAGATGTTGGTTCGGGAAAAACGGTAGTGGCCGCGCTGGCTGCATTACGTGCCATCGCTAATTCGCTGCAAGTAGCGTTGATGGTGCCCAGTGAAATTTTAGCCGAGCAACATTTTGAATTATTTGCTAAATGGTTTAAGCCTTTGGGCATCCATTTGACTTTTTTGGCGGGAAAACAAGCAACCGCAGTTCGCAAACAAACTTTGGCTGAAATTGCCGATGGATATTGTCAATTGGTGGTTGGCACACATGCGCTTTTTCAAGAAGAAGTGAAATTTGCTAACTTGGGTTTGTGTATCGTTGACGAACAACATCGTTTTGGTGTGCATCAACGGTTAGCGCTTCGTAAAAAATCGGGGAAAAATAATCAATTTCCTCATCAACTCATGATGAGTGCAACACCAATTCCGCGCACCTTGTCGATGGTCGCCTATGCGGATTTAGATGTTTCGGTTTTAAATGAGCTGCCTCCAGGCCGAAAACCAGTGGTAACTGTATTGGTTTCCAACAATCGACGTAATGAAATAATGGAACGTGTGCAGGCAGCTTGTGCACAACATCGTCAGATTTACTGGGTATGTACGCTGATTGAAGAATCAGAGACCTTGCAATGCCAGGCAGCCGAAGTTACTTTCGAGGAACTACAGAAACAATTACCTCATTGCCGCATTGGGTTGGTGCACAGTCGTTTGCCATCCGAACAAAAGGAGGCGCAAATGCAGGCCTTTAAATCAGCGCAAATTGATTTATTGGTAGCGACCACCGTCATTGAAGTAGGGGTCGATGTTCCTAACGCCAGTCTAATGATTATTGAAAATCCCGAGAGATTGGGGTTAGCTCAATTACATCAATTGCGTGGCAGAGTTGGTCGAGGAAACATAGAAAGTTACTGCGTATTGCTGTTTAAAAATCCATTATCACTTTTAGCCAAACAACGTTTGCGGATTATGCGAGAAACCAATGATGGCTTCTTGATTGCTGAGCAAGATTTGGCAATGCGTGGACCGGGAGAGATTTACGGATTAAAACAGGCAGGTTTACAGCACCTTAAAATTGCAGATTTGGTCAGAGACCAACATTTGCTGCCGCAAGTCCAGGCAGCTAGCCAACTGTTATTGGTTAATCATCCGGAAAAAGCCGAAGCGCTGGTTACTCGGTGGCTCAATACCAGTCAACATTTCTCTCAAGCTTGATATTCAGTGACTATATTGCTTAATCTGTAATTTCTTGGGATAATGTACTCACCGTAAGCCGGTATCGGCTTAAAGTGAGCATTATTGAAAAGGATATCAGGTTCTCAAACGATTCTTTTCGTTTAAGACCAGTACAGGAGTTCGTTTCACTGAGGCTGTTAGAAGTAGTAACAGATCAAAGTAAGAATTCCTGATTTTGGTCAGTTACTCAAACTATAAACGAAAATGGAGAACTTTATGTCTTTGACAAAAATAGTGATTTTAAGTGCCGCCAGTGTTTTGAGCTTGGCAACTTTTTCAGCTTTTGCAGGCGGGACAGAAACCGTATTACCTGCTTCTCAACTCGTTCCGCAATTTACACCGAATACATATATAGGCCTTGGTTTAGGAGGTGCTTATTCTAATTGGGATGGTTTTCTTTTTCATGGGTATCATGCAATAGGAAATGCTGACGATGCCGGTTTTGCTTTTGGTGGAAAATTGGGTTATCAAGGCTCTGAGCATTTTGGAATTGAAGGTGGAATTGTTTCTCTTCCTGAGGCTGATGGGTCCGGCCAAGGCCTCCATGGTGAAGTTGATTCCTGGTTTACTTATGTGGCTGCAACCATACGTGCTTCTGTCGTTGATCCTAACCTTCATGTTACTGGAAAGGTCGGTGCCGCCTACCGTAATTTAGATCACAGTGGATCCGCATTTACAGGAGTAGGTGATGGCTCTTATGGTACTGTTATGTTTGGCGCAGGATTAGATTATGACTTGCATGCCCATAACTTACCGATCTCTGTTGGGGCTGAATATACGATGATCCCTGGTAATGATACTTCTGCAGATTTTAAAAATTCAGCGCCCGCCGCGCATGTCTTTTTGGCTACTGTCAATTATCATTTTGGTCTTTAAACTCCACCTAACGTGATGGAGTATTGTAAGGAGGAGAATCGCGATTCTCCTCCTTCATTCCAACACTTGAAATTTTTTTCATAACCCCCAACTTAAAGTAAAGAAAATAATTACCAGTTGAGGAGTACCTATGAGTTTTGAAGCCCAAGCCGAAACTAAATCTTTTGCGGCCGAAGTCAAGCAAATTTTAAATTTGTTTGCCAATTCCCTTTATAGTGATAAAGAAATATTTTTGCGCGAATTAATCTCCAACTCTTCAGATGCCGCTGACAAGCTGCGTTATTTGGCGTTAACCGATGCCGCGCTGTATGCCGACGATTCTCAACTCAAAATTTGGGTAGATGTTGATAAAGACAATAGAACCATCACCGTACGTGACAATGGGATTGGGATGAGTCGCGAAGATGTTATTGAGAACTTAGGCACCATTGCAAAATCAGGCACTCGCATGTTTCGAGAAATGCTAGAGTCAAAACAGAGCAGCGGTGGCGACAAATCACAAATGATTGGGCAATTTGGCGTCGGTTTTTATTCGACTTTTGTGGTGGCCGAGCGAGTGACGGTGCGAACCCGCCGTGCTGGGACCCAGGCTGACCAGGGCGTGTTGTGGGAATCAGACGGGCAGGGTGAATACAGTGTAAAAAATATCCATTATCCACCACGAGGGACCGAGGTTGTTTTGCATCTTAAACAAGAAACGGAAGAATTTCTGGATCCCATGCGGTTACGCAGCATTATTACTAAATATTCAGATCATATCGTATTGCCAATTGTCATGAAAAAACCTGAGCCTCCCACAGACAAATCAGAAAAGAAAATTGTAAAAGACTCGATCGAAGAAAAAGAAGAAACTGCACCCCCACAAGAAGAAGTGATTAACCGCGCGAATGCATTGTGGACATTACCTAAAAATGAAATTAAAAACGAAGAGTACGAAGAACTTTATAAACACATTGCGCATGACTTTGAAAATCCATTGGCTTGGACACACAACAAGGTGGAGGGCAAGCTTGAATACACCAGTTTACTTTATATTCCTAGCCGAGCGCCTTTTGATTTATGGCAACGTGAAGGTCAACGCGGTTTGAAACTTTATGTCAAACGCGTATTTATTATGGATGACGCCGAGCACTTTATGCCTATGTATTTGCGCTTTATTAAAGGCATTATTGATTCCCATGATTTACCATTAAATATTTCTCGAGAAATTTTGCAATCGAATCAGCTGATAGACAAAATTCGTTCGGGCAGTGTAAAGCGCGTGTTAGATCTTTTAGAAAAATTATCGCAAGACGATAAACCGACTTACGAAAAATTTTGGAATGAATTCGGTCAAGTTCTTAAGGAAGGCCCTGCAGAAGATTTTGCCCACAAAGATCGTATTGCCAAATTATTACGCTTTGCTTCAACACATAATGCCGACGGCAACCAAAATGTCTATCTGATGGACTATGTGTCTCGCATGAAACCGGAACAAGATAAAATTTATTATCTGATCGCCGATACTTTCACCAATGCTACCAATAGTCCGTTATTGGAAGTGTTTAAACAAAAAGGCATTGAAGTATTGTTGCTGACTGATCGAGTGGATGAATGGCTGGTTAATCATTTAAATGAATTTGAAGGTAAAAAGTTACAATCAATCTCTAAAGGAAAATTGGATTTAGAAAAATTTGAAAATAAAGAAAGCAAAGAAAACAAAGAAAACGAAGAAGAAAAAGCCAATACCTTTACCGATACGATTAATAAATTTAAAGAAGTTCTTGGCGACCGAGTGAAAGATGTGCGATTGACCGATCGACTGGTAGATTTTCCAGCTTGTGTGGTTTTTGATGAAAACGAATTAAGTGGACATTTACAGCGATTGCTCAAAGCTTCTGGACAAGCGATTCCAGAAAGCAAGCCGATATTAGAGTTAAACCCAGATCATGCATTGATGGTCAAAATTAGAAATTTAAATGAACCTCAAAAAATTGCAGATTGGGCCAATGTACTGCTGAGCCAAGCACTGTTGGCGGAGGGTGAGCAATTAACTAACCCATCTGATTTCGTCAGAAACATAAACCAGTTGCTAGTGAAAGTTAATGATTAGTTGTGCGCTGCGAAAGTAAACCGGAAAACGTATTTATTATTGCCATAACCGGCGGAGTTTGCGCAGGCAACTCCGCCTTTGCGGAAAAGTTGCATCAGGCTTTGGGGGTCAATTTTTCTCACGTGATCAGCCAAGACAGCTACTATCACGATCAAGCCGATTTAAATTACCCACAAGATTTGGATTTTAAATTGCTCCATCAGCATTTGCAGCAATTAGAAAAAGGTCAGCCAGTAGCAATACCGATTTATGATTTCCAGTCTCGACGGCGGTTACCGGAGCGACAAAAAATTCGGCCGGCTGAGGTGATCATTATCGAAGGTCGATTTCTGTTAACCTCCCTGCCAATCGTTAAGCTGTGTGCGGAGATTATTTTCTTAGACCTGCCCAATCGACAACAGATCGTTGATCAAACTTTAGTCGAATCCGCTCGAACCTACGCCAGCTACCAAATTATTGACCATGAGACCTATCAATTCACATTGGAAGATCTAGTCGATAAAATAGGGATTGATTCACAGGCGTCCTTTACATAGAATGCACATTCAAGCTGGCTTAGCTCAGTTGGCAGAGCAGCTGATTTGTAATCAGCAGGTCGTCGGTTCGATTCCGACCGCCAGCTTCAATAAAATCAAACACTTACATAAACGGGGTTTCCCCCATGTTAGGGGGCATTTTTAACCACCACACTTAAATTCAAGAAGGAGGCATACTCATGTTAAAAGATAGTAAAACCATATAATCAGGTTTTAGTCCTGGTTTATTTAAGCCAAAAGGTCCTGAATATACAATTAGATTGCTTCTTAGCGAAGTAAAGTCAGAGACCAAAGAAATTCCGAAGCTGAAGCCTTTAGCCATTCTACTTTAGGTTGAATATCTCTTTCCAGGAGGTGGGATATGCAACATTATGGAAAAAAAGCTAGCGTTGAGGTGAATTATGAACACTAACCCCCAGGCACTGGCTATTTTGTATGGCTCTCCACTGGCTACTAGCTGTGTAGCGGCTTTGATCTTAGCTATTTTAACACTTTGGTATCCTATTCGGCTTAAGCTGCCTATTTTGTTTTTCATTATTTATTTAATAATGGGATTACTTTCCAATCACATTCATATGGTTGCTTTACCCAGCATTTTTGTTTTGGGATTGCTATTTTTTATTGCTCAGTCAAAAAAATACAATCATATTTTAAGATTGACTGCCGGAATTTGCACTTTTTTATTGTCGGTGATTTTCTTTATTCATATTGTCCCTGGAATCATTAATATCAAAGTGATTGACCATGCGCTGCTCAGCACTCGTGGCGCGCCTTTCACGATGTATTTAAATCTGGATAAACCCTTAGTCGGTCTATTTATTTTATTTTTTGGCCATAGATTAATCCAAACAGGTACACAATGGAGAGACACTCTGTTGATGACTCTACCAATAGCCATCATCGGATTTATTGTTATCCTGGGTGCTGCCTTCTTAGTTGGATATGTCACTTTCGATCCAAAATTGAGTTCAATTTTCTGGATCTGGGCTGTTAGTAACTTACTATTGACTTGTGTTACTGAAGAAGGACTATGTAGAGGATTTGTTTTACATTATTTAGATATTTATTTCGTCCGCTTTAAGTATAGACAATATACTAACCTGCTAATCGTCTCAGTATTTTTTGGCACATTGCATTATACAGGAGGTTGGAAATATATTTTATTAGCCACGATGGCCGGTATCGTATATGGTTATATTTACCAAAAAACTCGACGCATTGAGGCGAGCATTCTAACACATTTTTCACTGAATACCTTACACCTTTTATTATTTACCTATCCGAATCTTACCCCATGAGTTGAGGGGGTCAAGTCCTGGCGACTCCCCACATCTATCCATTAAAAATCAGTATGATACAGAAAAATTAATTGACAGTGCATAGCTAACTATGTTCCTTTTGTGTTTTAGCATTTCGACGTGATAAAACAAAAGGAGTTAACCATGCACTTGCAAGGATTATTGCACAAGTTATTTGACGATGCAGCAAATTTTATCGACAAGCGAATCCATACCCTTTTATTAAAGAGTGCAGAAACATTGCCTGATAGTTCACATTTATCACTCACATCGATCGGAAGGTCACTCGTTTCAGCGACTACGGTGAAACATAATATTAAACGACTGGATAGATTATTTTCAAATAAAACACTTCATAAGAAAAGTTCGATTTATTTTGAAGTGATGGCTAAGCATATTTTAAATGACAACAAACAACCCACCATTCTTATTGATTGGTCAGGATTAACCCCTTGTGGTGAGTTTCATATGCTTTCAGCCAACATTTGTGTGGGAGGTCGAGCCTTACCTATTTTGACAATAGCTTATCGCGAATCTGAATACGGAAAACAAAAAACCCATAGAAATTTTTTGCTTCAGCTATCCCTGATTTTACCCACAGAGCAGTTCAATGCAAAGCAAATTATTGATATTTATAAATCCCGAATGCAGATCGAAGAATACTTTAGAGATCTTAAAAACACCAAAAATGGATTTGGGTTAAGGCATTGTCGTTCGTTTCAAAAAAACAGGTTAAATGTTGCTTTATTGATTGGTGCAATTTCTACGCTCATGCTCTGGATTATTGGGTTAATGGCTATAGAAAAAAAGATTCATTTCAGTTTTCAATCCAACACCTTAAAAAATCGAAAGGTACTCTCAGTTTTTAGTATTGGATGGCAAACTCTAAAGCAAAGATATTTGTCATTTAAACAAAGAGACATTGAATGGGCAATCCGGGAGATCACATTATGCACCGCAATTTAATACAACTTATGGGGAGTCGCCAGGGTCAAGTCTGAAATTTTAAACAGATTCTTTGTTAAGAACAACAGTATTGCCAAAATTCTCATTGGAAGTGGAGGTATTTTTTGGATTTTAAAAATAATTCCATTATGAAATACTGATTATATAAAGCCTCTGCTTAAGATTTCAGACTTGGGACCCTACTCCTTTATTTAATTGGCATTGAGCCTTCATTTAAGATGTCTAAATAATCCTGATAAACATAGAGTTTATTTCGGGATTTTCCGGTGGTTTCTTTAATAATATTTAAATCTAATAAATGGTTTAAAGATTTGTTAGCTGTAGGCAGAGAAATATGGCATTGTTGAGCTACTTTTTTGGCATTGCTGATAGGAAATTTTTGTAAAAATTGATAAACAGCTAAAGTAGAGACAGCGGCTTTACCAAAATTAGCTATTTTTTGTCGATGGTCAGCAAACAATTTTAAAATGGATTGAGCAGCGGCGACGGCTTGATGAGCGGTTTCTATTACACCCTTAAGAAAAAATTGTAGCCATTCTTCCCAGTCGCCGGTTTCGCGTACTAACTGTAAGTGATCGTAATAAAGTTGTCGGTTTGTCTTAAAATATAGACTTAAGTAAAGAAGCGGTTTTTCTAAAATGCCTTCTACGCATAAAATGAAAGTGATTAATAATCGTCCTAGTCTTCCATTGCCGTCTAAAAAGGGATGGATAGTCTCAAACTGAACATGAGCTAACCCTGCTTTAATGAGCACGGGCAATTGCACGGTTTCGTCGTGCAAAAAATTCTCTAAATTTCCTAATAAATCGTTTAATTGTTCGTGGGGAGGGGGCACAAATCGAGCATTGCCCGGCCGTGTTCCGCCAATCCAATTTTGGGAACGGCGAAATTCTCCGGGTTGCTTAATACTACCACGTCCATTTTTCAATAAAACTTCGTGCATTTCACGTATCAGACGCAATGAAAGAGGAAAGCCGCTTTTGAGTCTCTGTAAGCCGTGCTCCATAGCTGCCACGTAGTTAGAGACTTCAATGACATCTTGAGGACTAGTTTCACCTTGATTTTCAAACTGTAATAAATCAGATAGCGAAGATTGTGTCCCCTCAATTTGAGAAGATAATACGGCTTCCTTTCTTATGTACATATAAAGGAATAAAGAAGGGTCTGGTAAGGTCACGCTTAGCCCATCCAGCCGACCGATGGCAACATTAGCCTTTTCTAATAGTTGGTTCAGCTTTTCTATCCGAATTGGGGGCGTTGGGGGCAGGGGATTGGGAACGTAAGCTTGATAGGTTTCTCCTGCAACAGAGCATTTTACATGCTTTCCAACTCGGTTCGGGTATTTCATTGGCTTCCTTAATAAAGAAATTAGTCATTTTCTTTATTAAAAGTAAGCTTATCTAAAGTTTTTTTAATTAGCAAGTTATTTTAATAAACTAAAAGAGATTTTTCTTTATTAAGAAGAATGTTATCTAAAGTTTCCTTATATTAGAAAAATATACACAAACAAGGGTAAATTCTTATGCCGAGTAAGCGAACTCCATTGCTGAAGTTCGCTCCTCAAAGAACCGTGCTTGAAAGTTTCCCTTCACACGGCTCGGATTTTCTTAAGGCCAGTTGCCTGACCCGGTATTTCGGAGGGTTATTTTCTGGCACAATGCGCGTTTAGCAAAATATTCTCGGTAAGCAGGATCATAAGGAGAAGCGTCACCCCTTATTTTCACATGTCGCTTAATCAAGGTATGGTTAGCGCGAATCAGATCCAGAAAAGGTGATGTTGAGGAACCTGTGATAGGACGTTTGGCGTAAAATATCCAGTTTCGAAGACCTTGGCTACGAAAGTATTTCTTTCTCAACCATTGAGTATTCTTTTCAGGATGCCTACGTTTAATCCATCGCCAGATTGCTGTGAAGATTTGCTCATCGACATAACTATAGGTTGACTTAGCGACTCCGTGCCGGTAGTAGTTCGCCCACCCCCTAATTCTAGGATTGAGCTGAGCGATTAATTCTGCCGTCGAAGCCGCACAGTTTTTACGGATGAGTTCTCGAATATTCTCCAGGAACCGTTGGACGCTTTTCCTGGAAGGCTTAATGAGGAGTTTATCTTCGTATTTTCGCACATTAAATCCGAGAAAATCAAAACCTTCCTGAAGCGTAGTGATTCTGGTTTTCTCAGCTGATAGTTCCAGTCCACGAGTCTTCAGAAAATTTTCCACCGCTGGTTTCACCTTCTGTTCCAACACCATTTGCGTTGCACCCGTGATGATAAAATCATCGGCATAAATGCTGATGTTGATTTTATCTCGAATAGAAACGACAGCTTTCACCGCAGATTCTAAGCCACTGAGTGTTGCGTTCAAAAGTGCCGGGGAGATGATGCTGCCTTGCGGTGTTCCGTTGTCCATCCTATAGAAAGTGCCTTGATCGATGTATCCAGCACTCAACCACTTTTTAAGAATTACCGTATCCATGATGATATTTTCAATCAGCCATGAATGAGAAATTCTGTCGAAGCAGGATTTAATATCACCCTCGAAAATAAATTGCGGCGAGCTTTTACGTGCTAATGCTCTAAAGCATTGGGCAATCGCATCGGCTGTACTGCGTTTAGGTCTAAAACCATAGGCATTTTTGTCTGCCAGCATTTCCACTACGGGTTCGAAAGAAAGCAGATGCAGAGATTGCATTGCTCGACATTTCAAAGTAGGGATGCTCAGCGGTCGCTGACGCCCATCTTTCTTGGGAATATAAATCCGCCGAAGCGGTTGCGCCTGATAGCCTTTTCTTTGTAGAGAAAGGGCCGCTTTCATCTTCTGCGCGGGAGTTTTCCAGAGGATATTGTCTACCCCCGGAGTTTTACCACCGCGATTTTCCACCACTCGTTTGACCGCCAAAATTTTGGCGTCATGAGAGTGGGTTATCAGCCATTGTAAAGCTTTGACTTTACCATAACGGCCTTCCCGAGTTGCCTTCGCAATACGCATTTGCAGCCGTTTGACGCGCTTTTCTATGGCAGTCCAGTCTGTGCTGCACCACACCTTAGTCAGTTCGACTGAGGATGCACCAGCTCCGATTTTAGTCGGTGCCGTCATTTGCTTTTCCTCATAAAACGGTTCTCCAAATTCTCTTGCGATGAAAACCAGTCGGACGTGGGCACACTTTCGTGTCCGGTTTTTTTTTTTTCAAAAGAAAAAAAACTAATCGGTATCCGCATCATTACAATACGGCATTGGCTTTTTCCGACATCCCAAACCTGCAAAGTCGTTGATAAACCTTACGGCTTATCTACCTAAAAAAAAAAATTAGGAACTTTACAGGGTTTCCACGTTTCCCAAAGCGGGTCATGCCAGGTTAGGTGCTTACTGTCGACCGGAAGAGATATTGATCACGAGGCGGCATTACACCATCCGCCTGCCACTCTTCGTACCTTTTGGTTCAAGCGTATCAGCCGGTTTCGCTTGTTACCCATCACGATCTGTGCGTAAATTCACATGTGTTCACCGTACTGGCTCTCTAGCATTCACCTGAATTTCGGCTTTCAGGAGGGTTCTCCTCTCGCGATTCAAACCCCAGGCTTGCGCCTTTCATTACGTTGTCAGACTAGCTCTTTATTCATAGTCCTAGAGTCCTCTCTGTGATAAGATGGGTCTCCGACTTCGGTGGAGACAACCCGCTTTGCGACCTCGTGTCGCAAGTGTAATTCTAGTGTAAATGTGCTAAGAAAAATCCAGAAAAATATATGAGCCTCAAATAGGCAAAACTAGCTTTAAATAGAAAGAGATAGAAGAATAGACATTAATGGAAAAGTCAGTTTGCGACTGGGGGCTTGTCTGGTGAGACCTAAGGTATTGGCAGCTGCTGCACAGTATCTTGATTTATTAGCAAGATGTGAATTCACTGTTAATTTAAATATAATTATGAGTGTTATTCTTGAAAATGAAAAATTAACAAAAGTAGCGGAAGATAAATCCAATGGAACTCTTCATTTGGGATATCAAGTTGGGTTACATTTCCAATCTTTGATTCCTCAGTTGATCCAAGTTGGACAAATTTGACCCTGGCCGTCCGATTTAGTTAAGATAGTCCAAATAGAAAATCAAACAATATAAAATGTAGAAGAGAACAATATGTACGAAACATACAAAATAAACCCATCTATTCCTTTACCGCTGTTTATCAGCAAAGTGTCGGCAGGATTTCCTTCTCCCGCTGAGGATTACATTGAAAAGAATTTAGATTTAAATGAACTGCTGGTTACACATCCAGCAGCTACTTTTTTTATTCGGGTATCAGGCAATTCCATGATCGGAGCTAATATTCATGACCAGGATATTCTTATTGTTGATCGTAGCATTGAACCCAAGAATAATAAAATAGTGATAGCTGCCATAGACGGAAATCTAACTGTTAAACGGTTACGCATTTGCAATCAAACTGTTTATCTATTAGCGGAAAATGTGAAGTTCCCACCTTTACTTATCAATCCTGAGGAAGGGATTTATATCTGGGGCGTGGTGACTCATATCATCCATTCTGCTTTATAAGCGCAGTAAAGCATGGTCACATTTCTTTTGGTTGACTGCAATAATTTTTATGTTTCTTGTCAGCGGATATTTAACCCAGCACTGGAAAAAAAGCCGGTGGTGGTATTATCTAATAATGACGGTTGTATTATTGCTCGCTCTAATGAAGCGAAAAGTTTGGGCATCCCTATGGGAGCGCCTTATTTTAAATACCGTTCTGTATTAACTCAACATAAAGTCACGGTTTTCTCCTCTAATTATGAACTATATGGTGATATATCCAACCGCATTATGACTATTTTACGAGATTTTTGTCCCGATATTGAAATTTATTCTATTGATGAAGCATTTTTACGAATCGAGTCGGAAAATATAAATTTAATTGATTTTTGCAAAGCTATTCGCCATAAAATCAAAAATTGGGTAGGAGTGCCGGTTTCCATTGGTATTGGTCCCAGTAAAACATTGGCGAAAATAGCTAATATGGTAGCCAAGCGTCAGAATTTAAGTGGTGTTTATGATTTAACCGATACTTATCTCCAAAATAAAATATTACCTGAATTGAAGCTAGTCGATATCTGGGGCATCGGGCATCAGTTAACTGTTCAATTAAATAGGTTGGGGATCACTAATGCTCAACAGCTTCGTGATACTTCTACTATAGAAATCCGTAAGCGTTTTGGCGTAGTGGTTGAGCGCACGGTATTAGAGCTTAAAGGGATATCCTGCCTTCATCTCCAACATTTTCAACCCAGAAAAAATATTATCTCCTCTCGCTCTTTCAGTCAGGCGCTGCAAAATATTCACGATGTAGACGAAGCAATCAGTCAATTTGTGGCAACAGCCTGCATTAAATTACGTAAACAGCAGTCTAAAGCACAAGGAGTCTATGTTTTTCTACAAACTAACTTATATAGTAAACATGAAAAGCCCTATAGTAACGGTGTGTTTTGTAGTTTTGACGTTCCTACTGCCGACACCGCCTCCATGATCCAGTCAGCAAAACGTTTATTGCGAACAATATATTTATCGCATCAACATTATAAAAAAGCGGGTATTATGTTAACTGATATACTACCTAGTGATTCACTGCAAGCAGATTTATTTGCAGATTATTCTAAACATGGAAAAAGAGATTTTTTAATGAATATTCTAGATGAAATTAATAGCTCTTTGGGAAAACAATCTCTCTTTTTTGCTGCTCAAGGAACGACGCCCACTCAATTCCAAAGCTTTTTGTTTAAAAGTGCTTGTTTCACTACAAAATGGGCTGATATATTAACCATTCAGCTTCCCTGATTAAATTTAGGAACAGAAGGGAATCATGTTTGGATATCCTAGAAATTGATGCTCACAATTCAAGGTTTGACCCTTGAGAATTGATATTTTCCATGTCTAAAGTTACTTGTTGGGGTAGCTTCTTGATGCTATCGTGCAGCCCTTTCCTCGACCAAAAAGCAGCAACATATAAAACACTTTTTTGACTGGGCTTATCTTTCTTTTCATTTTCATCAGCTTGAACTTTAGTACCTAAAATTCGAGCTCTTGTTGCCGAATGTTTAATTTCAAAATTAAAACCGGTTTTGGCGGTAAAAATGGCGGTTTGAAATCGAAATATAAATGTTCCGGGAGGCGGTGGATTAAGATTAACAATGCCGTTTTCACTACTCATAGTCCAACGACTTCTTCCCAATAAAATGGCTGCTTGAGGATCGTTCCATATAGTCGGTGGAACAAATAAAAAGGATTTCGTAGGCCCACCTTTTCTGCTATCTATGGGAAATACCTCAGCGTCACTAGAAAATATTCTTCCATCAAACCAGGAGCAAACCACTTTGGGGGGGGCGCATGATTTTCCCTCTATGGGCATAAGGCGTTTATCTTCTCTTGAAAAAAAGAATTCTGGATCCAGACCTTGGCCCTTTAAGTAGGCATAGGGAGATAGGCCCCAATTAGGCTTTGGCTCGATGGGGGCTGGCGGGTTTTGCACTGGAGTTTCTTGCAATGCACCCCTACTAGATAGGAACATATTTTCAAGCTTTTCCCTCCCTTTTTTATCTCTCCCTGAGAAGGAGTTGATCAATTGTAAAATAATTGGTGTGAAATTGAGTCTAATTTCTTCTGGTGATAAGGCTTCCTCAAATAGTTTCAAAACAACTTGTATATTAAGAAAAACCCGTAACTCCGGTGCCAATTTTAAAGCTTCTTTAACCCAATTTTTTTTTCTTGACTTTAATTGCAAGCAATATAGCGCAAATTGTATTCTGCTATATCTTGAAAATCGGTGAGAGAATCTTTCGATAAATAAAGCAGCCTCATCTTTCTGATTGTTATTAATGGCATACATAAGGCAATATTGTACTGTACTCAGTTCCAGTTTTTCTGAGTGATGCTTGGTCACCCATTTCAACCAATCACTTCTTCTTTCTTCAAGCAGATAATTCAAAAATGGCCTCAAGCCTTCAAAGGCATTCAAATTAATTTTATTCTCTGTGACTAGCATTTTAAAATGCGGTTCTTTTTTATATAAAATGGTAAACAAACCCAAACTTGGATCAGATATTTCTCTAAGAAAAGAGTTGGAACACATAGGAGAACAAACTAATAACCGTAAATAATCTGCACTTTCCTGTTCCATAGCTAGTATCAAATGAGCAGTCATAATAATTACCCCTGGAGTATGAGCGAGTAATTCAACCATTTGCAGATCTTGTAGCATAATCGCCCTTTCTAAAGGAGTTAGATTATCAACAACAACGTTAACGTCGGCTTTTTTATCAAGTAAAATTTCCACCATACGTGGCAGGTGCTGACTAATAGCTATGGTTAAGGGAGCTATGGTTAAGGGAGACTGATTAAAGTCATTTAACGGATGTACCTGATTAATAAGCGCTGGATCACCCGCCTCTAAAACGAGTTTAAAAAGTACTGGATTGCGAGAAGAAATAGCTGTTTCTAACGGATAATAGCCTTGATATTCCTGGATATTAAGATCCGCCTTTTTTTCTATTAAAAATCTAACGACTGCTTCTCCGCCTTCTCTGCCATTTCCAGCAGCTAATATTATTGGAGTGGCTTGCCGGGATGGATGGCGCCAGTTGACATCTAATTTTATCCCCCACAAATTAGCCACCACCATCATTCTTCTTAGTTTAGTTAACTCGCCCATATAAGCATACAATAAAAACAATCCACCGGGTGTTAAAGATATGTGTGCCCTACTCAAATAAGTAGTTAGAAGTTGATAAATAGTTTTATTTTCTGATTCAAGGGCGAGATCTATAATATTACAGGGGACGTTAAACAGTTCATTTCCCAAGGTTACTGTCATGGAGGAGGCATTTGGTTTGCCTTCAAGAACCATCCCTAGCGCTTCAGTACGTTTATCTATTACTGCAGAGATCAATGGAGATTTATTATCAGCATTCCGATGATTAACATCTGCCCCTTTTTTGCTTAATAATGGGATATATTTATACAGATCAGGATGACGCATTAGCACAAATATTATATTTTCCCCGGTTACTGAGTCCTCAGTAGTGAGCGGTATTTCTGCCTTGCCTTCTTTAGCTAGATTTTTACAAAAATCTTCTAACTCTCTGGGATTTTTGATGAGTTTCTGAAAAAAGACTTGTGCGGGTGATGGCGCTAATTGTGGTTCACGGGGCTCCAATACCGAATTTTCTTCTTTTCCGGTTCTCTCTTTAAGTCTTCGTAAGGTAAGGCTATGGATCGCTCCTTTAAGGTCTCCTAAGAAGGTTTCTGAAACCGCGGAAGGATTTGGTCTGTTGGGTTGGGCTGGTAATCGTCGCATTTTATCTCTTTATTGTTTGTATTGCCTACTCTTAATTTTCTAAATCACTTAAATAATTCTACCCATATTGTTAGGCTAAAGTAAAGAAAGAGCGGCAGATAGCTAATGCTCGATCTATGAGGTTATCCCCCGTAAAGAAAAAAAGGCTACCCTAAGTTATTTATGAGCGCTTCAGCTTCCTGGTCAGACGGCGCGACCTGACAAGAATGTTTAATCCCACGTATTAAAAGTGCAACACCTCCAGCGGCAGAAATAATTGCATTTATTCCACAAGCGGGAGTAAAGGCCAATAATTTTTTAAGAGAGGCAATTAAAACACCGCCTGACGCTGCTGTTCCAATTGAGGTTGGAATCATCATGGCTACTGATTCTAAATCAAGTCCTTTATGTGCCATTTTTTCAATATCGGTTAACAATCCGAGAGCGCCTTTAAGCAATAATATGGTTGCAAATGAGGGGACTAACACGTCAGTCATTTTAGCGGCAGTATCGGCGCCTCCTCCAATTGCAATAGTCTTATCACCCCAGACTCCTATAAGCGCGAGTCCTTCACCGGCTGCCACAATTTTTTTGAGAAGATGAATGGCTATTAATAATTGATTTGTTTCATATTCTTCAGGCAGGTCATCGAGAATAGTGGGTATAACATCTGAGAGGAACGCTACTCCTGCCCCTCCGTAGACTAACAAATTACTAAATAACGGAGAGAAGAACTCACCAAATCCAGTAAAAGCTGCCGCTAACGCGAATTTACTCACGGCGCCAAAGTAAGATCTTGTTGCTGTACTTATATGTTGTTTAGCTTCTTCCAATCGCATTTTTTTCTCCTAAATTGAATTAATAAGGCTATACTCAGTTTACTTTTTTAAAATACTTTGACAAGATAAGACTAAGAAAACCAATTTTTCCTAATAAGAAAATAAAGAAAGTCGCAAGGAATATAATGGACCTCATGAATGCATTAAAAAGCTTTGCTGCTGTTGTAGAAAAAAAAAGCTTTTCAATGGCCGCTACCCATTTAAACCTCTCTGTCGCTCAAGTGAGTAAGCATATCAGTTGGTTGGAAGCACAACTCAAAACTCAATTGCTGCTGCGTTCCACACGGCGTATTGTTGCTACCAATACTGGACAAGAGTTTTTTCATCATTGTCACCGCATACTCTCTGAGTGGGACAACGCTAAAAATAACCTAGGCTCTTTTCAAGAAATACCGCAAGGTAGTTTAAAGATCAGTGTTCCTCTGCATAGTTTTGGAATTTGTCATATCGCTAACAATATCCCGGCATTTCTTAAACGTTATCCAAAATTACAGGTTGAACTCTTGTTTCAATCACCCTATGAACCTGGTATTGATCAAAGCACGGATATTACAATTTTTATTGGGACTTTAAAAGGCAAGGAATCTTTCCATGCTATACAAGTGGGCAAGCTAACCAAGGGGGTATTCGCTACGCCAACTTATCTGCAACAGAATGGTTGTCCGCAAGTCACGGAAGATTTATTACACCATAATTGTATTGTGTTTCTTAAGCGCAAGGCCAGTAATACTTGGGTTTTTAAACACAACAAAAAAATAATTGTTTCTGGGAACTATCGCACCAATAGTGTTTACGCATTGCGCGATGCAGCCAAAGCCAATATGGGCTTGGTTTGGATGTCACACCTGTGGGCGGCTAAAGATCTTTCCGAAGGCAATCTAATAGAGATTTTAACCGATTACGTTGCCCCTGGTGAGCCGATCTACCTAATTTACAAACATCAAGCTTCTTTATCTTTGCCTATCAAATGTTTTATTAATTATCTGAAAGAGATTTTATAAAAAAACCTAAAATCTATATCACTGCTATTGCTTACTAATTACATTTAACATACAATTTTTCCAAAATTATTACCAATAAAGGTCTAAATATGACGAAGGTTGTTCTTCCAGATATTGAAGTTGAAAGCAAACATTTCCGCCAACCCTTTATCTATGCAGTAAATATAGTAGATTTCGATGGTTGCCTCTTGTTTAAAAAAGATAATGCAGGATTTCTACCTTCTCTACTAGTGATCGAAAGAGTCATGGGTAGGAAAAAATTAAAAAAAGCCATTTTAGAAAAACCTTTTATTGCCGATTATTTTTCAAATAAAAAAGGCAGTTATGTTAAAGAGGAAGCTGAACTAATAGATGCGGTCATCGCAGAAGGCGGTGGTTTATTTAAGGAGCTTACTGCAGATTATAATGTTACAAAAGAAAATCTCGATAAAATAGCTCTGTCTATTTTAGACCAAAAACCAGTACGCCAAATTTTGTCGACCTTGCCAGCCTTGAATCCAGAGGCCTATGTGGAAATAATTTACCGAATTGCATTAATTAAGATCGGCAGCGACTGCATTATTAGCAGTAATGTACATTTACTAAATTATATGAAAAAAAACTTGGAGAATTTGCAAAAGCAATTTCCAAAAACGCTCATTATCTGCATTTTAGCTAGTGGTAGCGCTCGGCAATCGACGTATTTAGATGTCAGAAATTATGAGAAGTTCCGGACAGGCCTAAAGAGTTCACTATTCCTATTTTTTTATGTATATGCAGTTAAAAGATTCCTTGAAAATGAGACTACGAAGACTGTTTTTTTTCCTTATTTATTTTCAGATACCATGGCCGATTTATCCATAGGCGATTCATTACTTTTTAGAAGTGATTTCGAAAATGCAAGAAAAATTCATGATGCTATCAGACAACTAATTTCTGGTAAACAGGGTTGTAAAACCTATCTGTTAACTCAAATGGCCACGATGCTCACCTTAACACCTATCAACGATATATTACCAGAGTGGGTACACTGCACTCTATTCGATGATAATAGAACAGAGAGAGAAATTGGAGGCAAGATTTTAGAAAATGCTTTTATATATTTATTTCACAATAGAAACCTATTGCCTACAGGATGCCAAGTATCGTTGGTTGAGTATCAGAACGGCAATCGTCGATTTCTAATTTACCCCCTACTAGCTGGCGAAGGAAATCCCGATATTTTGCGCCATTCTTGCTCTGCTCTCTTAGAGAACCTTAAAGAAGGTAAGAAGTCTTTGACTTCTTTTTACGGTGATAAAAAAGAAGATCTCCCCAAATCCCGTCGTTTTAATTGTGAAGAATGGAGGTCCCTATTATCTCCTGAGGAAAAAGGTAAATATAAAGAAAGTAAGAGACTAAAAAAATATGGTGTATACAACTTAACGCGAAAAATGACGCCATTCAATCAGACATTTTGTACAAATGCGCAAATAGTTTTCAAAGATGCTTCCTATTTTAGCGCGTTTCTTCAAGACGCATTCCCAGGGCGTGACTGTTTAACACCAGTACTTAAAGGTAGAGAGGCTCGGTTTTTAAGTGAGCAGAAGACTCCCGAGCGCCATTTGAAAATTTATTCAATAAATCAGCAACAGATTATAATAGGAGCTTATAAAATTTTGAATCCAGAACCGCTGAAGCTTACTGCTGAAGAGCAGGAAATCGATACTTTTTTTCATCTTTTGCGACGATTTTTCTATGTCAACTTCTCTCATGTTGAATTACATTCTCAAGGAAAAATATATGTTTATTTTAATAATAAGGACGAGATTTTAGAATTTACCATTAGAGAAGCTCAATTGATTTTATTGGCGGAAATTAAAAATTTTTTAAATGTATACAAAAGATATCTCATTACCTATAAGTTAATGTCTTTTTTTCCAGGATACGATCTTTATAAATTGAAACTTTCGAGGGTCTACGATTTACAAAAAATAGTTGCCGGTATTCAGCCGACAAATTACTTGAATTCTTATCAACAAGTTAATTCTTGGTTTCAAGAAGTAATTGAGGAATTTTCCGGAAAAGGAGTTAGTTTAATTAGTCGAACATTTTTGGAAAACTTGTTAAGGGTTTTATATCTACATTTGAGGTCGACGCATCATAATATTTTACCCATATACACTCCTGATGAGTTTGTTCCTGCCCCTGTAGGCTTACCTAAAGTACATGCGCTATGAAAAATAATTTATAAACATCATTTCCATTCTCATTCTATACACTGGAGGGCATATTTTGAATCTAATTTATGCACAATTGCATAATGATATTGGGATAAAGGGCAGGTAACGTGGTTAACCGTAAAGCAATTCATCCCATCGTAAGCATCAGGCGTACAGACTGTAGCTTGAATATACTTCCCTTTGAAGGGAGGCGGGACTTGCAAAACTACTTTTTTATTGTGAGTAGGTGGAGTAGTCACTATGGGAATAGAGGTATTTTCCTTAGCATCATAAAGATAAAGCTGATAGATAAGATCTATACGCATTACAAAATCGGTAACAAAGGTAAACTGATTAGAAGAAGCAAATGAAGGTAGTGCAGTTAACGCCAAGGATGTAAAAAGGATAATTTTTCTTAACATAATCTTCTCCATTGGGTTTAATTTAAGTATCTAATGTACAATAATTTGCCTTAATTTGTCAAGTTTTTAATCAAATGCTGAAAAAAAGGATAAAATATGAATAAATTTAAGAGTTTCTTAATAATCCTATACTATATTAAGTTTTAATCTCTAAACCTAAAATCTAAGTAGGAACAATATGTTACAGGCTCAAGATTCTGACTCGCAAGGTATTCTGGATTCTATCCATAAAATTATCGATCCCTTTTTTAAAGATCAAACCACAGAAAATAAAGAAGAAAAGAAACAATCTACTGATTCATTAGACTTCGATGCAAAAATACGGCAAAAACATGCCGCGCGAGTTATCCAATCGCGGTGGAGAATATTTAAAATTTTTAAAGAATTTTTGATAGATGGCTATGGGACTTATTTGACATTATTGGGAAATCAAGAAATAGATGAATTTGCAAAACTGATGTACGGTAGAGTAATTTCAGGTTTTAAAACCAAAAAAAATGAGTTTTTAACTGGTGGTAATCCAAACGTTCATGAAGACCCTTACTATAATCGAAGTGATCACAAATTCAAAACATCATCATTGGTCACTGATTTAATTAGGGATTTCGGCCAAGAATATGATCCTACCTCTGTTTATGTGCCATACCTTAATATGCATAATTTTCCTATTGTAGAATTTATTGAACTGTTAAAAAAAGAATTAAAAATTGGTTCTGAATCAAAAGTAATTGAAGTTTTAAATTATTCTGAATATGATAAATTAGTTTTCTTCAAAGTTGATACTGAAAAAAATTTTGAAACAGTTAAAAGTTTACTAAATTGTGCGGGGGCCATTGCATCTCCGCTTTCCTTAAGCATTGCTAAATTAGCCTTGAGGAAAATGAAAAAACGCATAGAGCATTTGGAACTAAAAAAGGAAGAAAAAAGTAATTCTACTAAAATATTCAACGCACCCCATAGTTTCGCCGCATTGTTGCCTATTATTGAACAGTTGTCTCCCATTATAAATTCAACTCTCTCTACTCGCCATCTGGCAGAGTTTTTGAAGAATTTATTAACCAGCCTGGGAAACTATCAATTTGAGATTGATAAAAACATTATTCAGCGTATTTATTTTTTCTTGTTTTCCGCCATCCACTTCTCTAAAAAAAGTTATGAAAGATTTGGGCTTCTCACTTATAGCATCATTCATGAATTTTCATTGATTCTTTACGCCAATCAAGAAAAGATTGAAATAGAGAAATATTATCAACAATTTCAAGAATCTACTCTTAAAGATTTTTCGTATTTCGGGTTAGAAGAAAAAAAATCATCTGAATCAGCTTCGTGTCAGTTTCTAGTTGCGCCAACTGCTTCAGGTTGTAACGCTTTTTTCATTGCAATAAAACTTAGCCAAAGTTTAAGGTCAACAGAACCAGAAGATGAAGGTAAACTTCAGGTATTGGTTAAAGCTCCCTGCTATTATGAAACTCCATTTGTATTTTCACACTTGGGAGAAAAAATCTCTATCTTTAACGAAAATATTGTCGAAGAAAAATCTCCCTCTTCTTTTAAAGGAATGGACATTATTTGCATTTCAACTGGGCCTATATGCGATCCAGGGATTTTTTATTTTGGCTTAGACATTAATATTATCATTGGAAAAATAATTGAACAAAATAAACCCTTAAAAAAGCCGGTAATTTTACTCATTGATGCCACATCAAGCCTTTATAGAAATTTAAAAATATCTAGTGAATATCATCAGTATATTGAATCTGGTTTTCTATCATTGATTGTATTTGAAAGTTTACAAAAATTTGGTTTTGCCCATAGTGATTATCCACAAGGCGGAAGAGCTATCGTTATCTGTAGCAAAAAACATGAAAGATTTAGAAAAGATATATTAGAAAGATTTACTGATTCTGCTAAAAATGATTTAATTTCTCATTTTGATATGACGCTTGGCGCTTGGTTTCATATTTATTGTAATCTAGAAATTTTAAAAGAAGCGTCCTTTAATAATGGGCCTATTTATAATGAAATTATTTCTTCTTCGTCAAAACTCACACTCAGCAAACAAATTATTACCGACGAGATGAAAATAGGTAAGCAAGAGCCTTATTTTCTACTATTTGGTTTTCATGAATATAGGGATAAATTTAAACTTGAAGCACATTTTCCAACTCGCGATAGTTTTGGACATTTTGTTACCTCTTGTTGCCTAATGGGCATATCGACCTATCGAATTTCTCCTAATGCTTCAGATCGGATTGATTCTCTTATTCAAAGCTGTGCGTTATATTTTGCCTTAGCTTATACGAGCATACAATTAGTTGATTTTTTATCATTTTTCTTTAGGAATTCAAATGAAAATTCAATTAATTTAAAAGATTCAGTCATACTTTTAAGCGTTGCTCTTGCGATAGCAAACACAGAATACCTTGATTTACCAAGCGCCAACTATTTTTATTTAAATACAACTTTATTAATTAATACTACATTGAAATTTATAAATCCCACCTTAATTGGTAGATATGCTTACTCAAAAGTTTATCGTTACTATAAATCTCATATTAAGCTGATAATAGATTACAGAGACCCATACTTAGATTCAGAAATAATATTACAAGTTTTAAGAAACCCGAAGTTTTTAAATTTTAAAAAAGAAATTCTTCAACTGGTCGAATTATATTGTCGAGTTTCTTTAACGTTCGACAAAGAGGAAAAATTAATAATGAGGAAAGAAGCCTTTAATTTGATCGGTTTCTCACTAGGTAGAGATAAAGTTTTTTCCGCAAATGAACACAAGATTATTAGCACCCACCAAAATCAGGATTCTATTTATCAATTAACTATAAAATTGAGAAAACAAAACTTATTAAATAATAAATTTATTGATCTTTTGGATAAGGACAGTTTTTCGGTAGCAGCTCTAATATTAGATCAGCAAGGATTATTAAACAAAACAGTCATCCAGATTTTATTAGATGGAAACGTTGCTGTTAGGACTGCTGTCTCTGAAATAGGAAAGCATATATCTTTGAGTCAAGCTCTAATCGAGAAATTGAATTTAAAACCTGTTCTTCTAACACATTCTAATTTTTTAATTCGACATATTATTTATTTTCATTTTTTAAGTAATCAAGAACTCTTTCAATTTTTCAATAAGCTTCCTTTTGGAATTATAGCAAATGTATATTATCATTTAAAAAATCATATAATATTGCGTAACATTCTGCTGGAGGAAAAACTATCTCCAGACCCTGTTATGGCTGCGTGTAGCCAATATATTTGTTCTACATTCACAAGCTTATTTTCCCCTTCCCAATTTGCATTAAACAGGTATAAAATTTCTAGCAAATTATGTAGCCCCTTAGAACTGGTTATGCTTGACGAAAAAATAACCGTTGAAAAAATAGAAGCCTATCTTGAGCAAAAGCCAACCGTTGCTAAAGAAAAAGTTATGAAGGAGAGCAAAGAAAATAGAACTAAAGTTAGAACCATTTTAGAGGCCTTTGAAGAAGGGAGAAATTGTTTGTTATATGTTAAACGTCAGACTTCTTCATCAAGCAGTGCTAGTTTACTCGACTCAACCTCATCGTTAGCTTTGTCAAGCTGAGGGATGAGGACAATAAGCTAGAATTGGTAAGCATGGCGATAAGTAGTTATTATAATTTTTGCAATTTTTGCAATTTTTGCAATTTCTGGTAAAATATTTTTAAACTATAAAAAACTGTTATCAAAATAAAGGATTAATTATGAAGAAATATTCTCCAAGTTTTAAGTATTTAGCCTTGCCGTCGAAAGAAAAAAATAATCAGTTTCAAAAAAAGATGCATGCTTTTTATTCACTACTTTCTTTAGATGCAGCGGGTTGGACTTCAGAAGATAAAGCAGGGTCAACTTGGGTGCCGCAGGAATTTTTTGAGTTACTCGCAGAAATGCTAGAACCTATTCACTCCAAAAATATTAAACTGTTCAAAGGATTTCAAATAGAAGATAAAACAGTTTCTTTTCAATTTAAGTTATTTCTAGAAAGGGTAATTACTTTAATCAAAATTATTATTGATTTAAACAAGTCTGATTTTGAGATTCATCCAGCTAGAATTAATAAATTTTTAATAAATATGACCTCAATAATCATATATCCCTGGCATATTGTTTCAGATACCCCGGAGAAACAGAGCGGTCATCAGGCTTATCTAATTATAAATCGAAAATCTGATTCCTCATATACTTTAAAAATTAGTTCTAGCGATGATGAAAAAGGTGAAAATAAAATAAAACAGATTGATTTTAAAAACGAAGAAGGCTTTAATCGTTATTTTTCATCGGAAATAAATAGTGTTTCATTAGAATTACAAAAGAAAAAGAATGTTTTTTACAGCTCAGCTAATTCCGTAGTTGTAAATCTTCTCGGCGCTATTAAACAAGTTGCTACTGCTAAACATGGCTTGGAGTTAGGTGGGCGTTTTTTTCAAATTATTTATTTGGAACTTCTTAAAGCCGCTTTAGAAGGCGCAATTCAAAAGGCTATAGAACTTCCTAGAGAAATGCCGCCTCTTGGGACTGTGATGGCCTGTATTCCAGAATATCACTTTAATTTTACTCAACTTGATCAGGGATATATTGGAAGACAAATCGATCGCCTCTATCAAGAGCTTGTGGAATGTACTAAACCTACCTCTGTGGTGACCTACTCTCAACTTTATGGTGGAAACCCGAGATAATTGGCGCAAATGATCCCACTCGATTCCAGCGTTATGGGACTGCCATTATTACCTAAGATTTGATAAATAGCTATTGCATTCGCTGTCAGTAAAAACTTCGTTAATTTGTATTGGGGTTCTCTGGAACGATAAGCCACATAATAAAATACAATAGGATAAATGGCGCAACGGCTGTAAAAATTGTCAATATGACGTAAATTATCCTCACAATAGTTGGATCAATATTAAAATATTCAGCGATACCCGCACATACTCCTGCGACTACCTTGTTCTTTTTGGATCGGTAAAGTTTTGTTGCATTGTCCGACATCTCAATCTCTCCTGATTAATAATAGAGTTTATAGCACTTAGAAAAATTTTGTCAAACTTAAACCCAGTGTTGTTGCTAAAATGCCTACTAATACACTAGCCAAGATGTAAATTGTCGCTGTCCCCAAGGCGCCGGAATGAAAGAGGGTAATGGTGTCCAAGGTAAAACTGGAAAATGTGGTAAAGCCGCCTAAAAGACCGATAAATAAGCCGGAGCGCAAGATAGGATCGGTGACCAACCGTTCCATCGTAAGGCCAAATAAGATGCCTATTATAAAACAGCCGATCAAATTAACCGTGAGAATTCCCCAGGGGAAAAAACTGGTTTGAGTTCGCCCTTGGACCCAGCCGGATAATAAAAAACGCAAAACTGAGCCTAAAGCTCCTCCAAGAGCAATGGCCAGGATTTCCTTAATAAATTTGCTATTCATCGTTCCAATGTTAGCGGCATGCTTGCCGACTTGCAATGCTTGAATGTACCATGCGGATTGTGATGATAATATCTCAGTTTCCCGTTTCAATAAAAACGGGAATTGCTATAATTAGGGAATACAAATTATGGATGTTACGATTGAGTTAAAGAAAATTTTACCTGAACGCCGTATCAGGACCAGGTATATTGATGTGGTATCGTTTGCACCGGATGCCGGGTTTTACCATTTGGTTCCCAAGGCGGTGGTGCAGCCGATTAATGAAGCTGAGATCATTTCCTTATGGCAATTTTCGCAACAGCATCAGTTGCCTTTGGTTTTTCGAGCCGGTGGCAGCTCTCTTTCCGGTCAAGCCATCACTGATGGGATTTTAGTGGATTTAAGCCAATACTGGGATCAAATAAGCATCGAAGAAAATGGCGCCAGCGTACGCGTACAACCCGGTATAACTGGCGCGATGGTCAATGCCTACTTAAAAAAATATCAACAGAAAATTGGCCCAGATCCGGCGAGCATTAGCACGGCGATGATCGGCGGAATATTGTCAAATAATTCCAGCGGCATGTGCTGTGGTGTTGCATTCAATGCTTATCACACCCTCAAATATATCCGTTTTATATTGCCGAATGGAAAAACTTTTGACACAGAAAAATCCAACGATTACTCGCGGTTTGAGCAGGAATGTCCGGCAATTTATCAGGGTTTGCTAGCGTTACGCGATCAAATCGCAGCCGATGAGCTATTGTCAGAAAAAATTCGACACAAATATCAAATCAAAAATACCATGGGTTATTGCCTGAATGCATTTATTGATTATCAACATCCCTTAGATATTTTAGCGCACCTATTAATTGGTGCTGAAGGCACTCTGGCATTTATTGCTGCCGCAGTTCTGAAAACAGTACCTGTTTATGCCTATAAATCTACCGCATTATTATTTTTCCCCAATAGTTATGCAGCGTGCCAAGCGATTATTCCGCTAACCGAGGCGGGCGCTTTAATGGTTGAGCTGATGGATCGCGCATCATTACACGCTGTTGAAACAATGCCAGCTGTGCCTCTCATTGTAAAAACACTGCCGGAAGAGGCGGCAGCTTTGCTGGTTGAATTTCAAAATAATAATCTCGAAACATTGCAACAAAATATCAATCAATTCCTATTATCGCTAGATAGATTTGAGTTATTAAATGATCCAGTGTTCACCGGAGATCCTATCGAACAAGATTTTTTCTGGCAGGTGCGAAAAGGGCTGTTTCCGAAAGTCGGCGGAATGCGTGACACTGGAACAACGGTTATTTTAGAAGATATTGCTTTCCCAGTAGCAAAATTGGGTGATGGTATTTCTGATCTTAAACAGTTGTTTATTAAGTACGGCTATAGCAATGGAATTATTTTTGGCCATGCTAAAGAAGGCAATATTCATTTTTTGATTACGCCAGATTTTAATGTGCCAGAAGAAGTAGCTCGATACGATTTATTTATGCGCGAAGTAGTGAGTTTGGTCGTCGATAAATATAACGGTAGTTTAAAAGCAGAGCATGGCACTGGACGTAATATGGCCCCATTTGTAGAAACTGAATGGGGCAGTGTTGCTTATGAAATAATGAAAAAACTCAAGCAGCTGATTGATCCCAATTTGCTATTAAACCCAGGCGTGATTATTAATGCCGACAAACTCTGTCATATTCGAAATTTAAAACAACTGCCAACCGTGGATATTGAGGTCGATAAATGTATTGAGTGTGGTTACTGCGAACACAAATGCCCCAGTCGCGATCTTACCACGACGCCACGCAGAAGGATTATTATCAGAAGAGCGCTCAAAAAATTACAGCTTGCTGGTGATACTGCAAAATATAAGCTATTGCTTGATCAATATCAGTATGACGGAATAGATACCTGCGCCACCGATGGTCTGTGTGCTCTTGCTTGTCCCGTGAATATTAATACTGGCGATTTAATGAAGCGCTTGCGTAGCGAAAATCATCATCAATTTTCTAACCGCATTGCGCTAGCATTAGCGAAGAATTTTAAACTTCTGGTGAGTTTGCTAAGAGCAGGGATAAAAGTTGGCATGACCATCAATCGTGTATTCGGCAATAATGCGATGATCTATTTAACTCGCGGCTTAAAAAAATTTATTCCTGAAATACCGTTATGGTCACCGCAAATCGCTTATCCACCTGATTTAGCGATATTAGAAAGTCATGTCAAAAAAAATGATCTAGCACTAGAAACCACTATTGTCTATTTTCCCGCCTGTGTTTCACGAATGATGGGCAGTTACCAGGGAAAAAATAAAAACCTCATGGAAACTTTTATCAGCATTTGTCGTAAATCTGCGATTGACGTTAAGGTGTTGGACAATATCAATAGCAGTTGTTGCGGCCAGATGTTTTCTTCCAAAGGATTTAATGCGGCTGCTGAATTTACTGCTAATCGCATCATCACGCAATTATGGGAGACCAGCCTTGAAGGCAAGTTACTTATTGTGACTGATGTCAGTTCTTGTGCTTATAACTTGCAGCAAATACGTCCAATATTAACAGCAGAAAACCGCGAAAAATTTGCTAATTTAACCATTCTAGACAGTGTCGATTTTCTGCATGATCATGTGCTACCTAAAATTCAAGTGCAGCAAAAGAAAAACACCGTTGTACTGCATCCTGTTTGCGCGTTGGCAAAAATGGGCACAGTGAATAAATTTATCAATGTCGCCCAGCATTTTGCGAATGTCGTGACAGTTCCCAACCATGCTGGCTGCTGTGCGATGGCCGGGGATCGTGGTTTACAATTTCCCGAGCTCACCGCTTCGGCTACGCATTTGGAAGCTGAAGAAGTCAAGCAGACGCTTTATGAAGGATATTATTCCTCTACTAAAACCTGCGAAATGGCAATGTCAGCAGCCATTAATAAAAATTATGAGTCGATTTTATATTTGGCCGATGAGAGTAGTATATGAAAAAGATTTTCTTATGACGGTGCGCCGGGAGTTAGCTCACTTGACACTACCCCACTAATCTGGGAAGGCGTTGAATAATAAAAATTATGCTGGTTGTTTGAAAAACCACGCTCTTTGAGTGCAGCTACAATTAAGGGTTTCAAAAAATCAGGGGCAAGATCAGCAGCAGTTTGTCCTTTGTCGTTACGTTTAGCAATGTCGATTTTTCCATGCATTAATAATCTTTTCGTCATTTTAATTTGTATATCTGGATTTTGGGTTCTAGTTGCAATGATCATCAGAACATGCAAAGGAGTGTTGCCAAGATTGTCGGGTAAATCTGGATTGGCGCCAGATTTTAGCAATAAACCAAGCATTGTTAGGTTGAGAGTGATAGCGGCGTTATGTAATAAGCGTAATCCGTTTTGTGTTTCGGGAAGATTTAAATCGAAGACTTGCTTTACTAATAAAAATTTATCAAACTTACTTTTGGCAGCATCAGCTAAAATCATTTCTGCTACCATAGGTTGTAATGGGATAGGCACTTGCCATTCCACAGTAAAATCAGCTCGTTTTTTAACAAATAGTCTCAGGTTATCTGCGTCATCTATATGAGAGCCTGATTTTTTCAAAAAACAGTCGAATGCTGTTAATCTCTCTTTATTTCTAACGGTTAAATCTATAGAAAATGTTGCTAACAGATCATATGTTAAATGCGGTGATTGTGTAATAATGACATGAAATAAGGGTTCATGTTTTAATTGCTTTCGAATCACTTCCAGTTGAAAAGGTTTTTTAAATATCTCATCGGCATCGGTTGATTTAACATAGGTGCCGTCCACCCACATATAATTCTCTATATAAATCTTTCTGCAATAGTAATTTATATAGTGAAAGTTGAAATTATCTGCTGCTTTAAAATCTTTATCAGCTTCTGCATTTCTAATTAATTTTTTGAGAATAGGTAAGATTATCTTATGCTCGTCATAATCGAATGCTATTTTACCTGAGGTATCTTGAATGAGTGGGTCTGCATTATGCATTAATAAAGTCTCGGTATCTGCTTTTAAACTATTTTCCAGACAATATGAAAGAGGGGTGCGACCATTTTCATCAACCACATTAACGCACAAACCAATTTTTTGCTCTTTGCTTTCTGTAAGGACTTGAGAAACATTGTAAAAAGTACACCCCGGTCTATCCTTCTTAGCGGTTTTAGAGAAATAAAATAATCTATCTTCGAGTTTGCTTTGCAAGTCTGATTCAGATAATGATAGCCATGCTTCGATATTTTCCCCTTTTGCGTTTAGACTGCGGTAATCCATTGTTACTAGGGATTCTTGGCCATCTTTTGGGGGTAAAGTTTTTAACAAAAATTCCAATAATGAATCCGAAATAATTAGTGGCATGATTCGACCATACCAGAAGTCTGAATTATCAGCTTCGACTTTAGAATTATCACAATAGCATAATAAAAATAAGGGATTTAGGCGAAAACAGTCATCATTGAACGTACCAGAGTTGACTCTAAATTCACCTATAAGTTGGCTCTCTCCCACAAAAAAGCCCCCAGCGGCGGTGGGGATACCATAATCATATATTCTCTCGTCATCGCTATAAAGACTATAAAGCTCGGGATTAAAAAAAACTACTTGTTCTCTTCCCAATTTATGTAAAATTCCAGTGCTTCCCCCGATAGGTTGATTAATATGAACTCCATATGTTCTTCCTTTGTATTCAAAATCTTTACCTTCAGCAGTTTTTCCTGTTAGATGATCATCTTTATTTGTGGCGGGGATAAGTTCAATAATACCTATTAATTGGCCATTTTTAGTTTTAAAAAATGGAATGATGTAAACAAAGCCCTGCCCTCGCCAAATAGCAAGATTGTCAAATTGTGAAGGTCTAATTCCCTGGCGAAAAAAATCTAAAGCAGCTTCGCCATATGCCCACTTAATTTCTGGGTTTTTTTCAAATATTTCCTGAGCTTCAGAGTTAGAGAACTGAAAGAATTTTTTTGTAGTCCATTTAGGTTCTCTTACTTCAACATTTTTTTTCAGCTTGCTTAGGTCTTTTGACATTTATAAGTAACCGGTATTCTAATATTATCCGGATAATTATAAATCAGATTACTTAAGAAAATGTTAAGGGATTCGATGCAGATAAATAAACAAGGCTGAGCTTGGTTAACTGAAAGTTTTTGCAAAGGAATTTTTTTCTGTTGATGTGTCGGGCGCTGCTTGCTCGCCGGACGACACCAAAGTAGGTGAAGAGGATAATTTAGGGATTAGTATGCGTCCCCTGATTTCATTTGCTACCATTTCTGCGTCGGTAAATTCAGAAAATTTAGGTTTAACTTGTGTGGGGTGGTGGATACCTTTTTCATCTAAAAGATCGATAATTCCTAAATTAAACCAATGCTGATTATTTTGCGTGTGACTAAGATTTTCACTGCTGATTGAATAAACGATTACTTTCCCTCCTCGACGGCAAACATATTCACTTTCAGTGACCATGCTGGTCGATTCTGCAGGAATATAAATAATACTTGTATGACGCGCTACCCAATCTAATAACGGCTTATATGCACTCGGAAAAACAAAATCAAAGTTGTAAAATTGGATTTGTTTTGGCGAAATTCCTAATTTGCTTAATTGATCGAGGAAAGCAAGTGATACTTCATCTGTCTGCTTGGCTTTGTGTGGATTAGGTTGAAGTTCTTCTTGAGTGCTATAGTTGTGTTGTCCTGTGCGCGGGCCGTTCGTGATAATCAACACGGTTTTATCAGTTAAAAAACCGGAATTTTTTAAGTCTTGAACAATAAAATTTGCTCTTTTCCTAGCATCATCAGGGGTGAAAAATTTTTTAGAATTACTTTTATGATCGGGAGCGTCACCAGCTAGGATAATACCGACAGGAAATTTTTCAGATAAATCGGGTGGATTTTTAAATTCTTTCAAGTCTTGAGCTACACTTTCCTCAGTTACATGATGAGGTACGCCAATTAAAGGAATAAATTTTGAATGTTTGGTGAGTAGCTTAACTTCATTCTCATCCAGCGTTGCACGAGGCAAACCAACGATATCTGGATAATAACGAGTCTCTAATTTTTTAAATTCAGGGAAAAATTGATGTCCGGTTAAAATTGTGACGGGATGATGTGAGAGCGGCAAAGTTGTTTTAATACGTTCTATTGCTTGTAGCCCATGAGCGCCTGCTGCGATCACGATGTCATTTTCCGTAAACTCTTGTATTTTTGTTTCAGATAATTTATCTTCATCGCAGTCAATGGTATTGAATTTTATGGGATGAGACTTTAATTTTCTCCCCAAAGCACTGACTACGCCGCCACATTGATTTTTATCACCCAGAAAACCTGAATTACTTAATACATAAACATTTCGTAAACTAATTCCCTTCATATTTAATCTCCTATTAAATTTATATGGTATATTATACTATCATATTTTAAACATAAATAAAAATGCCCTAATCTAACGAGTCAGGCTTCGAGTCAGGCTTGGTGGTGGCAAAGTCTGACTAGCTAGTTTTTTTAGCGAGTCGAATTGTGGATCATTAAAATTAGAATTATTTTCTCTTTTCCATGCATCTAGAAAGTTGGGTGTTTCACCAATTATATTTAATTGTAAAATGATCTTTTTCTTCAGCTCACTACTAATAGAACTAATATGAACGTTGCGAAGTGACGCTAAAGTGAAAACTGGATTACTTTTAGAGAGAATTGCTTCAAATGCCGGACCGTCTCTATATTGATATTTATTTATCTCTATACCAGTTGCTTTTAATAAGCCCATCAGCCTTACATCTCCTAATTCGATTGTTTTCTGAATGTTGTATTCAGTAATACCTTTTTTTCCAATTTTGGCAAGCAAATATGCTATTAGTTTAACTTGTCCAAGACAAAAGCAGTTATTGACGAGAGGTTCTGTCATTAACTGTTCTGAGAGGATAATGCTGTCAGGCATTAAGTATTTTTTTCGAATGACATCTACTATATTGAGTTGATAACAAGTATAACTGAATACAAATAGTTGAAAAACCTGCCTCAGAATTTTTTCTTGCGATTTGAATTTTTCAGTCCACATTGGAATTTTCCAGTTAGCATTTGCATTATATGTTTCTGCCATTGCTTTAAGTATGTCTGGCGTTAAAATTTTCTCAGCATCTGCTAGAATTTGTTTGGAAATCTCTTCGCTGGTAGGGATGCCGTATAAGTCTCGCGGTTTTTTACGCCAGATTGTGGCAAATTCACTTTGTATCATAAGTTCAAATAGATAATCCAGTAAGCGTTTTTGGTTGTTATACGTGATTTCCTGTGATTCGCTAAGAGGAGACTTTTTTCCTCCCGGCTGAATTTCAGATAATGAAATGTTTGGTAAATAGGATACGAGTTCTCTAGGGATGGTTTTCCCAGTAGGTGTAGGTGAACTTAATAATAAGTGATTTTTCCCATGACGGATTAAAATACTTATGGCTGCTCCGACATCACCCATTTCCAATAAACGATGAAAAGAATTTACCATCTTCAATTCCTCTTTATTTGAAGAGGAATAATAATCAGGGAGTTTTCTTATCCTTTCAGCGTAAATATCAAAAGCAGTCATCAATCTATTGTTGCAAGCGGTGAAGCAATTAACATTCATTTTAATTTCCCGCTTCTGTTCTTCAGCTTTCACTTCTCGTAATATAGACGCCAAATAAGGAAATTCTTTTAAAAGAAATTTTTGTGCAAACTGATCCATAATTATAATGCTTTGTGCATAGAACTTTTTTGAAATTAACGAAAATAAAAAAATTTCTAAAAACTTAAGGTCTTCTAGAATAAATGTAATGAGTGCTTGAGGCACATCCTTAAGTTGAGCGTTGGGTAAGAGCCGTGTATGAGGAGGATGCGATGATGAGCTCGTATCCGTAAGATTGACAACATTTTGTGCTTGCATATATTATTCTCCATATTGTTAAAATTTATTGTTGGTGAAAAAAATTTAATTTCACAAACTTTAACATTTTGTTAATATAAAGCAAGTGAATAAGGACAGTGAATACGGAGTCTAATCCATGAGAATAAAATCTTTTGCTATTATAGGAACTGGTGCAATCAGTCTAGAATGCATGTATTAGAGTCATTTTTAACGATGGAGAATAATTACAGTAGTATGAAAGAGGATTTTAACGCACGCCGCCCCCTGGAGTTGCATGCTATTTATGAAAATGCTTTGTTAATTGCCAAGCATAACAGCGTTTCAATGCCCTTAACAGCAATGTTATACCAGCAATTACATTATCTGAATGAAAAGAATTTATTGGATTCGCAAAAAAATTAATTTGTCAGGCTGACATGAACGCTCTCTTCAGCGCCTTTATTGTCCACTACTGAAGTGACCAAATTAACAGCAGAAAATACCCCTTGGCCAGCAAGCAAGCCAAAAGATACACCTGTGCTTATTGAACGAAGGTGGGGGCCTATATCGTAGAAATTTAATTTTTTACTAAGAGCCCAATCAGCGGAAGTTATAACGCCACACATAGATAAAGTAATTATTGGGCTAAAAGGTAACATTGCGCCCACTGCAATGCCTAATGCTCCTGCTGCAGCAAGCTCAGTTTTATTGAAATAGTGAATAGGTGGTAATACTGAATCGGCATATTGAGCGGTCATACCGATGCTTTTGGCTTTGTTTATATCTCCACTCCACTGACTGATTACAACGATTTTATTTTTAGAAAATTTTTTAGCCTCTAGTTGGACGGCCAGTTGATCAATTAAGCTATCAGTACCCATACCTTTTGAATTTTCTGCAATTTTAAATTGCTTATAGTTATATGAAACATCCAGATAAACTGATTTTCCGTTTATCTTACCGATCAATAAAGCACGGCTGTCACTGTCCTGTTCAATACTTTCGGGATGAAAAAAATAATCTGAGTAAAACTGGTTGAGATAGACCAGAAATCGATGCATATCAATTTCATTGCTGTTTGAGATGATACGGATTTCTTCGAGTTTGCATTCAGATTTTTTGGTTTCTTGCGCAAGGGCTTCAATTCGTTTTATAAAATCCTTGCCATATTTTTCATTGCTATCATAAGGCCTAATACGACAACCCCAAGCTTCCTCAATTAGTGCGTGTGCAATATTTTCACCCGTTAGTTGATCAGCTGAAAAAATATTTTGACCATGTAAACACAAATACAATTTTTTTTCTTTAAATATTTTTTTTCTAATATTTTCGGGATAGTTAATTGCTTCAATTCCAGGAAAAAATTTTTGTAGTTGGCCAATAAATAGTTTTGTTTGAATAAAAGGCCCTTTTATTTCTTTAGAGTCATTATTCGGAAACTTTCCAAGCTTATAGCTGTTAATGGCTGTTAAAAATCTTTGATATTCTTTTGTTACTTCCCCCAAAGCAGTTCTCATGTGAATATTGGTAAGTAATGACCAATGACTGCGCTTTTTAAATAAGTCTTTTAATTCCTCTGGAGTCGTGGGTCTGCTATTACATATAAATTTCAAAAAGGCAAACTGCCATATCGAAGGACCCAATTTTTCTGAGTGATGCAATGAGGATGCATTAACAATAAGTACCTTCGGGTTCTTAAGTTCAATATTTTTCATATAAACCCACCTTTTTTTAATATAATTATGTTGATTCTTAAGACTTGCATTCTCTCATTTAAATTGACAAACTTGCAAGCTGGACACCAATAAATTTTTTCACAAGGAGTTGAACATTATGAGTACGAAGATCGCAGTTTTGGTTGGCAGCCTTCGTAAACAATCTTTTAATTTAAAGATGGCAAAAGTGCTTATCTCGCTAGCGCCTAAATCCCTGGAATTTGAAATCATCAAAATTGGGGATCTTACACTCTACAACCAGGATCTAGACGACGAAGGGAAGCCTCCTTCGGCATGGGTTACATTTCGTGAGCAAATTAAAGCTTGTGAGGGGCTATTATTTGTAACACCGGAATATAACCGTTCGATCCCTGGAGTTCTTAAAAATGCTGTTGATGTCGGATCACGTCCTTATGGTCAAAGTGTCTGGGGAGGCAAACCTGCGGCTGTCATTAGTGTTTCACCCAGTGCAATTGGTGGCTTTGGTGCAAACCAGCATTTACGACAAACATTTGTATTTTTAGATATTCGCGCTATGCAACAACCTGAAGCTTATGTAGGACAAGCTGGCGAATTATTTGATGCGCAAGGCGGAATTGCCAATGAAGGTACCCGCAAATTTCTAAAAGAATTCATGAATAAATTTGAAAACTGGGTGTCAACATAGTTGGATATATTGACTCTAATCCGTAAAATGATAGAATGTACTTCAAACGATTATATTCTAATTGAGGTTTCATTTATGATTTTAGCTGTTTAGCTACGTACATTAAAATTTTTCTTTGACTTAAATTTTTTTGAGTTTTTGTAATTTTTTGTGCGAGGTTAAAATGGCTAAATTTCTGCATTCGCCGATAAAATCGGCCAAAAGTCTATTCTTGTTTCCTATTTTTCTACTCATTTATAGCTTTACCGGCAACGTGTCCAACGATATTTATATGCCCAGCATGCCGGTCTTGGTTCATGTTTTTAATACCACTGACCATTGGGTGCAAATGACTTTGGGCTTTTGGTTTTTAGGTGCCGCAGCTCCGCAATTGATTATGGGGCCGATTGCTGACCGTTATGGGCGTCGACCTCTATTAATGATCGGTGGGGTAATCTTTCTATTTGCGACATTCATTTGCGCGGTTAGCAATCATATTAGATATTTACTGGCTGCCCGCTTTTTTCAGGGCGTCGGCGTTTGTAGCTTGACTATAGTGGGTTTTGTAGTGCTACATGAATTATTTGAAGGGCATCAGTCTGTCCAACGTCTTTCATGGCTATCGATTTGTAATTCTGCTGCACCTTTGCTTGGACCACTGATTGGTGGTTATGTGTTTTTATTTCTAGGTTGGCGCATGAATTTTTACATCGTGCTGATTCTCGGTTTGGTAGGTTTAGGAGGGCTATGGAAATGGATGCCAGAAAGTAAAACGCAGTTGGATTATGCTGCATTGCGCCCACAAATATTATTGAATAATTATTTTAATCTAATTATAAATTTCCGATTCATTCGCCATTTGTTAGCGTATGGATTATTTTTCGGCGGTATCATTGCCTATCTTTCTGGCGCTCCGTTTATCATTATTCAACAACTAAAAATTCCTGCACAATATTTTGGTGTTACGCAATTAGCAGTATTTGGCGCCTTTATCGCAACATCTACTTTAGTTGGAAGATTTGTGCAGCGATGCGGCAACGATAAAACTATTCTGTTAGGCGCCATACTTTCTGTTGTTGCATCCATTTCGATGCTGATTATCAGTATTTATTTTCCACATAGTCTCTATGGATTTGTCGGTTCCATGATGCTGTATGTTGCTGGATTTGGGTTGTCAGGAAGTCCGCTTGCTAAAGAAACGCTATCGGCAAGCCCGCATGCGGGTGGATTTGCCGCAGCCATGCTGGGTTTTAGTATGACTGGTTTTAGCAGTTTGGGCAGCTTTATTGTCGGTATTGTTTACAATCAAACAATTGCTTCCATTGCAATTGTTATTTTGGCGATGTCCTTGTTGGCATTTTTATCTTATATAATGACTAGCAGAACTTGAAAAGATTGCTTTGGTTTACTACTCTTTAATTAGTCGACTACTGAGAAACAGAGATAGTATAATGGCAGATTCAGAAAATATGAATGTTCCCTATGATATTGCGAGCATTAGAGTACAAGCAAAACAATCTATCCAAGAGGGCGCCGTCACCAAAGATTATCGACTTGATATTAATCAAGCTTGTAAACTCTTAAACGATGCTTTGGCGACCGAAATCATGTGTGTGCTTAGATACCGCCATCATCAGGTTGTGGCTAAAGGAATTGACAGGCCGCAGGTTGCCGCTGAATTTAAAGAACATGCCGATGAAGAAGAAAAACACATGTATATGATTGCGAATAGAATCAATCAGCTTGGCGGTGATCCCGATTTTAATCCGATGACCATTGGTGCAAGAACCGCTACTGAATATAGTTCTAGTAACGATTTATTAACGATGATTAAAGATGACCTGATCGCTGAAAGAATTGCGATTATGACTTACCGTAAAATGATCGAATGGTTTGGAGCTGAAGATCCAACCACTAGAAGAATGCTTGAACAAATCTTAAAAGATGAGGAAGATCATGCAGATGATTTGGCTGATCTTTTACCTGTAAAAGAGTTCTAGTTCATTCTATTTTTGAAAGTTATCGATCAACATATTTCATTTGTTGTTCACTATAGCGTGGTCCAGAAATTGCCTCTGGCGGCATGGCTTTATCCAGCTTTTCCATATCGGTAGTTGTCAACCAGCGTATTTATCCCCTTTTAATTTTTCAATAAGATTGACGACCAGATGTTAACTGCTTTAGACTTACATTATGCATCATTAGAAAATTTTCTTAATAAAACTTATTTTATAATTTATTCAGTAAGAAATGCAACAGGCAAAGTCCGTAAGCATAATGTTGAGACCAAGAGGAAAAAAGTATGCGAAAAAAAAATAACAGAGAAAGCAAAGCAACCAGTATCGATTACAAGAAATTGCTAAAATTTATCGGTCTAAATAAACCCAAAAAAGTCGCTGAATGGCTAGAGGAAAATCATCGGCTGCCAGGCTATGATCTAAATCAAGCCTGTAATTATCAAGGAAAAAGCTGGACGGTAATGACTCTCCTTTTAGATAAATTTGAAAAGGGGCTTGTAGGGGAAGAAATGTATGAGCTTATTAAGAAATATGGACCCATGGCATCAGACCATGATTACATGCCAATCATCCTCAAAGACTTAAAAAACTTGATAAAAAATCCCCGAACAATGGACTTAAATATAATCGATGAAATAACCGGGTATAATTTGATCCATCGAATAATCGACTCCAATGATCCCAGCCTATTTGAATATATCCCTGAATTGCAAAAGCGCGGCGTTAAAATTAACCACTTGGATAAAAAAGGTTTTCCGCCTTTTTATCTAGCTCTTAGAAATGATCGTCTGCCAGCCCTGAAATATTTAGCTGAACTTAAAGCTAATTTGTCTTATTCAAAGGAGGGTAGTAATGACGCCTTATCACTTGCAGCTAGCCACGGGCAAATGCAGATTTGTGAATTTCTGGAAACCAAAATGCCGAAGAAGCAGGTTAGATCATCCTATTTCAAAGTCATGTGTGTTGCAATTAAGGCTAATAAAGAACAAACGGTCATGCGCTTGCTGGGAAAGGTTGATATTAATGCTTTTTCCGATGACTTTAAAATGACACCATTGATGATTGCGGTAAAAACAGGTCCAGAAATTTTCAGAGTTTTATTAGAACATAAAGCTGATCCTTTTATCAAAAATACTGGCTTTGGCGATCATAATGTTTTGGCGGCAGCAGTTTATTGTGAAAATGCCGCCATTATAACTATGTTGTTTGATTATTTTCAGAGGCTGGAAAGTACTAGCACAGAACTTAAAAATAAGGTATCCAGTTTTTTGACTCAGTCTGGCGCTCTCTATGTTGCAGTAAGTAAAAAAACCACTGATATGCTTCAGCTTCTTGTGGAAAAAAAAATGGATATTAACCAAAGTGATGAAAAAATTTGTACTTCTTTAGTAATAGCTATTAAAAAGCAGAACTTGCAAACGGTTTGTTTTTTGTTAGATCATCCTTCATTCAATCTTGAGCGAAGCACTCGGAATATAAGTATTTATTTCCCATTAGTCAATCTAACTCAAAATACTTATATTACGATAAGAATAGCTCTTTATTTTAAAATTCCCATACCACTTGGGCTCCATGAAAAAATACTTCAAGAAAGGGGTAACGACGAATTAATTAGATTGGTCTATGCCAATACCAATACTGAGCTAAATATTTTTAGGCATGAACAAACAACTACAGCTTTAGAATTATTTATACGGTATAAAAGATATCAGTTAATTCAATGGTTATTGGAAACTCGCATCCATGAACTTAATAATGCCGCTATTGTGAGAGCTCTTGCCATCAGTCGTATCTTAAACGATAGGACCATCACTTTAATGATGAGAAATTTTTTTCTACCACAACTCTCTCCATTAATCATGGTAGAACAAATTAGAGAGGCATTACGAGAAAAAAAATTTGGTTTTGCTTTAACATTTCTTCCAGAATTAGAGCATTTTATCAAGTCTCCTTATTTACAGCGGTTCGGGCCGGACCCTGCATTTCTTATTTGTTGTGTTTTTTATATTACCCAAAGATTTGATATAGCTTTGCTACCATGGGAGCAGCCTTTTAACTCGGATTTGCAATCAATTCCCTCCCTAAAAGATTATCTAAATCTGGCGAGAAATAATCCGCAAGCATTATCTTGTTTATATAATTTTTTAAAAAAATCTCCTAGTACTCTTCCGTTAACACACGAAAACCCTTCAATCCTGATAACAAGCTCTTCAATCCCATCATTCACACCCCTTAGATTTCTCACTGAAGAAAAAAGGTTCTCTAAAGAAGAGGCCAAAGCGTTAATAGACAGTAGATTTAACGTTTTTAACGACCGTGCTCCCCTTCCAGCAATTACCCATGAGGCTAAAAAAACTTTTCAATGGCTGGATTACTTATCTTCTGAACGATTAAATCTCTTTCCCATTGAAGGTGGAGCGCCTAATTGTTTTTTATTAATTCCTACGGAATTGAGGATGCCAGGCTCCGAAAGATTGTTAACTAAAAGTCGATGGCGATTTAGTCCGGTAAACGGGATTAAGTCCATCGAATTACAGGATGCCCCAGTAGATGTGACTTTTCATCTCAATATCGATCAAACAGTTAAAATAATTAAATTGAAAAGAAAGTATTGGACGTATGAAATTACCACGCCGAGTACAAAAAATCGGATTTTGTGTTTTTCTATTACTTCACCTAGTGGCGGCATGCTCATCGTGGCCGGCTACTTTTTAAAAGGCGGACTTCATGTTGCTTGCCCTAACCTGCCAGCACGCGTTGAGTTTAGTGTCCAGCAGTTATCAAACAAACTCGGATCAGAATTTGACAGATAAGTCTAAATTAAAAATCCCAGGAATTGTTTGGGTATCTGAAAAAACTTCCAACGCTGAAATAGTAGTATTATCCAAATCTCATACCAGCGATTGCGCACACGGGTTGCAATACAATTATCTCTAAGCTAGTATTAATGGAATTTAGCAATCTAATTCAGGGTTCGTTGTGAATAACAAAATAATGCAAGCTGCGGTAATTACAGAGTTTGGCGCTCCATCAGTTTTTAAAATTACGGAAGTACCGATTCCAGCTCTGAAACCTGGTTATGTACTTATTAAGGTTTGTGCAACCAGTGTTAATCAAATTGATGTCAAAATTAGAAGTGGCGCAGTCAGCGCGATAGCTCCTGAATTTCCAGCGATTCTTCATGGGGATGTGGCAGGCATCGTTACTGATATTGGCGCAGGAGTCACTCAGTTCAAAATAGGTGATGAAGTTTTTGGTTGTGTAGGCGGATTGCGTGGTTCGCCGGGCGCTTTGGCAGAGTACATATTGGCTGATGCTCGACTATTGGCAAAAAAGCCAAAAACGTTGTCTATGACCGATGCTGCGGCCTTGCCACTGGTGAGCATTACTGCCTGGGAAGCCTTATTTATTAGAGCGAATTTAAGTAAAAATCAGTTGGTTCTTATTCATGGTGGTGTAGGAGGTGTTGGTCATATTGCAGTGCAGTTAGCCAAATGGCGCGGCGCTAAAGTTATGGCTACGGTAAATAATTCTGCAGATATTGGTCTAGCAAGATCTCTAGGCGCAGAAGAGGGTATCGACGCAAAAGTAGAAAGTGTAGAGCAATACGTTAAACGCTTGACCAACGAGCATGGTTTCCCATTTATTTTTGACACGATTGGCGGTCCCAATCTCGACCGCTCATTCCAAGCAGCCAGTATCAATGGCGTTATTGTAACTACGGTATCGCGATCTTCACACGATTTAACGCCCATACATAATAAAGCATTGAGCTTGCATGTTGTATTTATGTTACTCCCCATTCTCCGTAATGAAGGTAGAGAAATTCACGGCCAAATCCTCAGTGAAATCGCTAATATTGTGGATCTGCAACAATTAAAGCCCTTAGTTCACCCTGAAATATTTACCTTAGATCGAGTTGCTGATGCCCATGCCTTGTTAGAGTCGGGGCAAGCCAAGGGGAAAATTGTCATCGGTAAAGTTGCCTAAAGAAGCCAGGAAATTTATAACGTTTTAATGTCTTTTGGTTTGGCATGGAGTTATATCATATGAAAATTCGTTGCGCTATCTTGGATGATTATCAGAAAGTTGCGCTTAAACTGGTTGATTGGTCTGCGCTATCTAATCGTATTGTTACCACTGTTTTTACAGATCATATAGAAAAAGAAACCGATCTGGTTAATGCATTAATCGACCAAGAGATTGTTGTCATTATGCGAGAACGAACTCCCTTTCCGAAATCATTATTTGCGCGTTTGCCAAATTTAAAATTATTAGTCACTTCTGGCTCAAGAAATGTCGCCATTGATTTAAAGGCCGCCTCAGATAGTGGGGTAACTGTTTGTGGCACATCAATTAATAAAATACCAACAATGGAATTGACTTGGGGCTTGATATTGAGTCTCGCCCGTCATATTCCACAAGAAGATAGACTGTTTAAGAACAAAGGTCGTTGGCAAACAACGTTGGGTATTAATTTGCAGGGAAAACAATTAGGATTATTAGGACTGGGTAGTATTGGTAGCTTGATGGTGCCTATTGCTAAAGCATTCGGCATGCAGGTAATGGCGTGGAGTGAAAATTTAACGGCAGAAAAAACGTCAGCGTTGGGTGTTTGTTTAGCCAATTCTAAGCGACAGTTACTTGAAAGCAGCGATTTTGTGTCGATCCATTTAATTTTAAGTGAGCGTACGCATCATTTTTTGCAGGCGGAGGATTTAAAACATATGCGCCCTAGCAGCTATTTGATCAATACTTCTCGAGCGAAAATTGTCGATCAGGTGGCATTGGTTGAGGCGCTGCAAAACGGCTGGATTGCTGGCGCCGGTCTAGACGTATTCGATATTGAGCCATTGCCGAATGAAAATATTTTACGTGATTTAAAAAATGTAATCGCAACACCGCATCTGGGTTATGTAACCCTAGAAAATTATCGTATTTTCTTTAGCGAAACAATTGAAAACATACAAGCTTTTTTGGACGGAAAACCAAGACGTATATTAAACAGCAATTAAATCCTACTATTCGTGTTTCAACAATATCGGGTTGTTTCCTTTAATATCCATTCTCTAAAATATTGGATTTTTTTTTGCTTTAAATAATCTTCTGGGAATACTAAATAAAAACTCGAAGGAGATTTTATTTTTTCCATAGTCAGCGGAACCAGTCTTTTAGTAGCAATATCTTTGCGAATAAATAATTCCGGCGCCATGGCAATGCCTACGCCGTTAATTGCAGCTTCAATCGCCTGCATGGAGTTCTGGAAATATATGCGATGTGAAGCGGGAGGAGTAGGAATTCCTGATTGCGCTAGCCAGATTGGCCAAATATCTTTGCGTTCTTCGGTTTTCACATAAATGAGTTTGCAAGAATCGATAATCTGCTTTAGCGAAAGCTTTTTGTAACTGGCGGCAAGAATAGGTGAGTAGACTGGCAGCAGATATTCATCAAATAAAAAATCAACGTGTAAATCAGGCCAATCCCCTTCTCCATAATAAATCGCTAAATCTATGGATTCAATTTTGAAATCAACCAACTTAGCTGGCGTTGACAGGCGAATGTCCAGTTGAGGGTGCTGAACCTGAAAATCCGATAACCGCGGGATCAGCCAGCGCATGGCGAAGGTGGTGAGCATGTTGATGGTGAGAATATTGCTTTCTGCAGCGAGTAGGTGTTCCGTTGCCAGTCGGAGGGAATTAAAAGCATTGTTTAAATCGGCTGCATATTTCCGAGCGATATCAGTCAACGTGATTTTACCTTGACTGCGTTCCAGCAATTTAATTCCCAAGTATTCCTCCAATAATTTGACTTGCTGGCTAACTGCAGAATGAGTGACATTAAGTTCCGCTGCTGCTCTCCCTATGCTGAGATGACGGGCAACGGCCTCAAAAGCGCGTAGGCTGTTTAGAGGCGGGTTTCTTTTGCTAAAAGTTTTCATGTTAGATATTCTAACATACTATCTAGAAATACTAAATTTTTTTTGTTTTAAATTAAGCATATAATGTCTCTATGTTAAATAGATCGTTAAAATTACTAAACAAAGAGATATATTTCGGGGTGCTGGGAAAGTCGCTCTTATCGCTACTGCCCGTTGTGCTAGCCTATATTTGGACTGGTAATGAGATATTTTGGAACATCGGTTTAATCACCATTTCTTTAGGAGTTTGCGCTGAGCGGTTAAAATTAGGTTTGGTAGCAATTTCTTTGCATTTTTTGCTGATCCTGGCTTGTTTCACCGCCTTGTTTTTTGCTTTTATATTACCCTGGTTATTTGTCATCACCTGCGCGATGATGGCTTTCGCAACGATTTATTTTACCAAGTACGGGAGTAAAATTCGTACCTTAGCAAATTATACATTTATTCCCGCTGTTTATGTAACCTGTGAATTACATGAAAAAATCGTTACCGGGTTGACGATCATTACTTATGAAAAATTTATAATATTGACGCCACTGGCGTTGCTAGCCGTGATTATTCTATGGGGGAAAAAACCTAAAAAATGGCTAGGTAAGATCTTCCATGGTGTAGAGCTGGGAGAACCTGAAGTGCTTTGGGCGCCTCCTGCCATTGCCATTTATTTGGGAGTCATGTTGGCGGCAAGTTTGGTCATTTTCTTGCATATTCCACGAGGCGAATGGATTATTTGGTCGGTTGCGAGTGTGATAACCTTAGAATTTTCCACCAGCAGAGAAAAATTTAATGATCGCATGCTGGGTGCGATCGTTGGTGTTCCCTTAGGGCTATTAGCGGCGCTATTCGCGCCTAAGATCGAAATAATGTATGTCTTCGCAGCATTAGGAATTATGTTGACATTGGTGGCATTTAAACGCTATCGCCTGGCTTTTGGCTGCCGATGTTTTTTTGTAGCGTTTGCAGCTTTTATTGTCTCATCGACACCCATTATTGCTGTAGAACGAATCGCTAATGTTTTAGCGGGCGGATTAATTGGCTTAATCGCAGTTTATTTAGCCGAAATTTTTTTTAATAAAATGTTTTTTAATGTTAACAGAGGTAAACTATGAATTTAACATCTGAATTGGTTAAAGGGGAAGTGATGAGCAAACCTTGTTTATTAGTAATTGATTTTATCAATGATATAGTTCATGAGAAAGGTAAAACACCTTCTTGTGCGGGTTACGTGAAAGAGCATGGGGTAATAGAAAAAGCCAATGCCATGATCAAAATAGCGCGTGAACATTCCTGGTTGATTTTGTTTGTGAAAGTGGCGTTTAACCCGGGCTACCTTGAGCTTCCAAAACAGTCTCCAGTGTTTGGTGGCGCACTTCAGAAAGGTGCTTTTAAATTAGGCGAATGGGGCGCCGAGTTTCATGAAGCGTTGGATTATCGTCCCGGTGATCCGGTGATTGTTAAACCTAGAGTCAGCGTATTTTACGCGACACCTCTGGAGACATATCTTCACGCTCAAAAAATTGATACTTTGATTATTGCTGGGGTTTCCACCAATAATGCAGTGCAGGCTACCGCGCGCGACGGTCACGACCGTGACTATCGAATTATGGTATTAAAAGATGCCTGCGGCGCCATGAATTCAGAGATACATAACATGTCTTTGACTTTATTGGGACATTTGTCAACTATTGTTACGGTAGACACTGTAGAGTCAAGTCTCGAGACTTAGTACCTGTTGTGAGTTTTTTGGTTGGGAGGAAGTTTCTATTACCGCAGCTTTTGAGTTTTTCGGCTGCGTTAGTATAGACAGATTGCCGGGATGAATTTTAGTTTCTCGATTCTTGGGTGACAGATTATTTAAACATTTATTAGAAAGATAAATTGTAGTCAACATGACTAAGAGTCCAGTAATTAATCCCGTTGCAGGTGAAACTTTTTTCTGTGAGATAATATAGACCATACATATTATCCCAATCATACATATTAACCCTGTGCGCGGTATCGTAGACCGATATTCGATAGAGGGCTGCTGGCGCTGCACGAATCGTGGAGCATAGCTTGATTCATCAATTTCTGCTAAAAAAGACTGCAATTTACTCTCGAATTGTGCACGATATTTATGTTTGAACATGACCTTCAATTCATCTTTATAACCATTAGGATTTTTTATGCGCCAATTTTTCTTGGTTACGTTTACCCAATTTTTTGGATTAAGGAACCACTCAATTTGGGGTTGTTCATCTTTTAATGAATAAAAATAAGGGCAAGCTGCGACATAAATATCTTTTAAAAAAGGAAATATATTTCGGTTTATAGTATGAGTTGACAGTGGGGAGGGGTTTAATTTGTGTTCAGATATTATTAATTTTTTAATTGGTTCATAGCAATAAGTAGGTATTAAGTGTAGCTGATCTTTAGCTGGATCGTTAACATCGCAATCATTAGGGAGGTATATATCCACTAATAATTCTTCAGGCACTTGGCGCAGAGCAAAATCCTGCATTAAATTTTCAAAATCTTTGTCGGAGCCACCGCCCCGAACAATTAAAACTTGGGAATCAAGTGTTTCATTCTCCCAGTTAAAAATTTTTGATTTACCCAATATTTCTCTATCGTACGGGCCAAAATAGAAAGGCTCCAAATTAATAAAGGCTATCCCCTTCGGTTTCAGTGCTTTAGCAATATTAATTAACGCTTCTTTCTTGTGAACAACATAAGAAAAAGTGACCACAGAAAAAATAAGATCAAACTTCTGCTTAGATTCAAAGTTTTTGTATATCTGAAAAAGTACGTTTGGTAAGAACCGCTGAACTGTTAAGTTTGAAATTAAATGAGGTTTGCTTCTCTTCTTTATTCATTTTATTTTTTGTTGATTAAATTACGTCAATATCCAGTGCTTTTGATAGGTAATGATATGCTCAAAATTTAGTCAAGTCAAGGGCCGCCCCTGAGTATGAGGTCAAGTTTTTAATATTTTCCTTAAGCTTAAGTGTTAAAAGCTTGAGGAATATTTTCTTTTTCGTGAGATGAAGTCACTTTTGGGGGGATTTTTTCAATGGTGGGAAAAACTCCTGGGCTTAATTTCGACGTCAACACTGACTGTGTAGATGATTTACGACTGATTTTAAAATCCTGTTCCTCCTTTTGAAACTTTGCGATCCAGGTATGGATTTCATGCTCTTTCGATGGATATGCTATTTTAAATAATTGGAGGAATTCATCGACAATTTGATTGCCAGTTGGTCTTGATGCTCGAAAAAGTTTCAAATTACCTTGAAAGTATTGTTGAACTATTTTTAAAAATTTATGGTGCGGAGAAGAAGAATTTTTTTGTAAATATTTAGTGATAATATTTACCATTAAGGCAGAAAAATTCCACACATCATCCTTAGGGTGAGCCAAAAATGCAATTTTATCTTTCTCTGGTGAAAGTAATTTTTTAAAGTCAGTACAATTAATGATTATTTCAATGGAGTCTGGACAGGCTTGGGGTAACTGTTTTCTTATTGAAGCTTGGCATATTAAAACTTTCTCTCGACAATATTGAAATTCTTGTTTTACTCTTATGTAAGCATCATTTAACGCCGAAAACTGAGATTCAGATTCTGCTTCTGGTTTGAAAGAGCTAATGGATTTTTTTAAAGAGAGATATTTATTGTATTTTAACAGTTCGTTGATTTTAGCTTTTCGCAAATCGCAAAAAAAGTCATGCTCTGGAGAAAAATAAGCAGGCGCACCTATGTAGTTTTTTAATAATTTTTCATCACCATTAACCAATTCAGCGGAAGAAAAATCAGTCATTTTAAGCTGAAATTCTCCTTCTGAATTTAAAAAAACCAGGTAATTTTCTTCTTTTAAATCTCGCCAGACTATGCCTAAATGATGCAGCCAAGCCAACGAGCTAGCTTGCTTAAATAAACCAAAAAAGAAATGTAAAGGGTTAATTTTAAACATGGGAATTATCGCTTCTCCATGGACCCAGTTAAACTGACTACCTAAAGCCAGTGGAGAGTATAAATTTATAATCCATCTTTTATTTTTAATACGAAGATCTCCAGCCATACTGGGATTGGCATAAAACTCTCCAATTTTCTTAGAAAGTTTTTCTTCTTTTGTTGCTTCAGCCAATGCATTTTTTCCGGTTAAAATACTCACTGCATAAGCATAAGGTTTTGGCATTCCTGGCTGCCAATGCAAACAATATTGAACTTTTTTAGAATTCCCTTCCTCGATTTGCTTCATCCTTCGATAGCCTAATTTAATTTCTTCTTCGGTGAGATCAGGTTCTTTTAATCGCTTATCGTCAGAAAAATTAGCTAAGTTACTTTTAGTGCTGAAAAATACATGAATAACATCGTTCCTTAAAATTATTTCAATGGTAAGATATAATCCTGTCTCTTGATAAGTAAGCAAAGTTGCTTGATTGATAGATTGTGCAATTCGTCCTCGAATTAGAGCTTCATTCTCTTCTTTCCCGAGCCACTCAAATATATTTATCAAACCTGTAGGGGAGATATGATGAGTCCATGAGTGATAATTTTTTGAATCGGAGGTTGATTTCAACTCTTGGGATGTACTTTTAATTACGTTAGGCATTTCTTTAACTGATTTAAAAAAACCATCAACGCCTTTAAATTCTTGTTTTGGCATTTATTTCTATTATTCTCTCTAGTTTAATCTTATTAATTTTATTTTTTAATAAAAATTTACATGAGCTGAACTATAAAATAGATTTATTAAAATAGTCTTAAGAAAAAATAATTAAATTTCCTCGATTAATCCATTAAGTTTACATAAATTACCAAATGATAAAATTGTACTTAAAGTAAAGAATCACAATCGATTTCGGAACAGGCTTTCATTTACACGTCATTCTGGCGAAAGTCAGAATCCAGAATGACTGATTAAAAATCACCGCACATCATATTTCTAACTTCAAAACGATGACCTGCTGTTTTTTCTCTACCATCCAAGAGTTTTTTAAAATCTTTATGGTTGCTTAATTCAGCGAGGGTTTGGCATTTTTCGAGGACGTTATAAAAAAGAGCTACCTGTGGATTTCTTTTTACAAGGAACGAGCAAGCATTAACTTTTAATTGATTTCTTGCAACTTCCTGGAAACTTTGAAATCGTTGTTCTATACTCATTCCCTCGGTTGTCTGAATCCTGAAACGCATTTTGCCAATCCCATCAGCTACAGAAAATCCGTAAGTGGTTTTTCCATCCCAGTATTCATCTTTAATAAGTAATATTAGATTTGAAAATATCTCAGATAAATGGATTGGTTTGGATTGAGGTATTAGATCGTGATTTTTTGTCTCAGGTGTTACAGTAACTGGTATTATTTTAGTTTTTTCAGGCGCAATCTTGAGTTCTAGTTGAGTTACTTTATGAGTTTTTGAGGTTTCAGTATTTTTCTCTTCTATTTGCTCATGGGGTATAGAAGTAATTGGGTTTTCGATTTTTAAAATCTTCGTTTGATTTTTAAATAATTGATAGATTTCACTTCTTTCGGAATAAGGATGATCGTTTCCTATGAAAGTGTTGATTTCTTTAAGAAAATAATCCTTGAATTCTTTGATATTTTGCCGCTCAGAACGAGGGAGTTCTAATTGTTCTTTGATATGCAGATAAAACTTATTTAATATATCAGGTAAGATATTATTATTTAATTTTTTAAATTTAACAATGATTTGCATAATTGTTACCAATAATTGGGTAACGTCTTCCTTTACATTAGCGTAAGTTTTTGTGCAGTCAATGTGCTCGCCTCTTTGTATTTTTTTCCAGATTATTTTAGTTTGAAAACGGTCAGCGGCTTTAGATAGTTTGCTATCAAATAATGGAGTGCCGTCAAATTTAGAGCGATTAACTATATCAACAAATTGTTGCTCAGAAAGACTCCCGCCGTTTTCAAATTTTGTGTGAAGCACTTCTTTAATTAATTGCTGAAAATAATGATTATCAAAACCCAAGTAATCTGATGATCCAGAAAATTCAGTATTTTCAGTTATTTTATCTTGATAACGAATCAATCCTAGATCTCCAATCTGGAATAAAGGTCCGTATTTTTTTATCTCAACCAAAACGTTTTGGGGCTTGATGTCTCGATGTAATATATTCTTTGAATGTAAATAATCTAACCCAGAAATCAGTGAATACATTGACCACAATGTATGTGACAGAGGTAGATCTTGAGATTTTTTACATTTTTTTAAATATTTCTCTAAATTAGTATCCTTGCGTGGGGAGAAAAAAGCTAATTTATCTGTGTTATCTCTTTTATTTAAATAGTTCTCACCGTAATAATACTTTATAATAAAAGGATTGTAACCCAGAGAACTTTGCAACTGTTGATACTCTGAGTTGAGCTGTTTGATATCTACAGAATCTAGAGATACTAAGGTGACCGTTGGAAAAATTTTTCCTTTGATAAAGGCAAAGCTATACCTAACTTTGGACTGCCCGCCTTTCCCACAAATTTTCTTTTTTGGGGAAGAATCCAATTTAAATAAATCTAACCAAGGTTCATCATTAAATTTACTGTTGGGATCAAAGAACAAGAATATATTGCCACCTTCGTTAACGATTAGCTGGTATGTAATTTTTAATTTTGATTGTTTTGTGCCAATTCTTTTTTTTCCATTTTCACTAAGATCATCGAAAAATCCGTTGTTTTTAATTACATGCTTAAAAACATCGATAATGGCCTGGCGATCGCTGTTATTATTCGGACGAGTGAATCCCTTATATTCTTCAGGAAGCGTTTTTGCATTTTCAATCCTTTCGAGTTCCTTCTTACAGAAACCGATAAACTCATCTTTTTTAAGTTTGATTTCTCGCCTAAGGTCGCTTTTACTCATTTTTATCCGTTTATGTACGTTGTTGTACCTTTGATTATATAAAATAAAAGTTAAGAGAATCTTAAATAATGGGTTGTTCCAGAAAGATTAGATTTTTTGCTGAAAATATAAGAGGTAATGCTTATTTCCTAAGTAGAAAATTTTAGTTCTATTTCAGACGTTAAAGATTGGTTTTGATTCCGAGTCGTTTTTTGAATTTTTTTCTAACTTGAGTGAAATTAGATCCATATCTTTTAGATCGTAAACTTTCATCAGTTCGAAACTTATTTCTGCAGGTATTTTTTTATGACGTGTTTTGTAAGTTTTGGGTGCGTAAAAATCGTTGAGATTTTTTGAAGAGATAATAGTGAAGTTTTTTTTCCAAAATGTATTAAATTCTTCTTGGGTCATGGCGAGATTTAACCAAGGATCTAAAAAAATTATTGAGTGTTTGTTGGTTTTACTGTCTTCGATGCTCGTGGAAGGGTTTTTAATCACTAGTACAAAATGATCCAATGGACTATGAAAAGACATAATTTCGACATGAAGACCAGTAATTAATTGCTTATTTTTGGCTAAAAAATGTAATCCGAATAAACACATAGCTAAACAATTGCCAGCTTTATTATTCATTGCTGAAACAACGTTGCTAGTAAGATAATTTTCCTTTCTTTCCAATGATGTCAGATTATTATATTCATCAGAAAGATCGTTAATAACTATTTTTTGGAAAGATTCCAAAACTCGTTCATCAGCTAATTTTTTTAAAGGCTCATCAATAAGGCCATCAACCAAACGGTTCTTTTCCTTTCTGAAAAATAAAGAAGAGTTTATAAAAACTCTATCATCGTGAACTGATTTTGATCGAGAAATCGGCGCAATATTGGCTGATCCCAATAAGAAGGTGTCAGCGATGGTGTTTAAAATTAACTGTACAGTTTCTTTTGGGATTGGCATGTTTATTTAGCCTTTATTTGTTTAATTTTCTAGATTTTACTCCTTATATTATTTGACAAAAATTAAGGAAATATGAAGTGCAAAAATCTTAGATTGACCTATTTTTTAGGCTCTCTAGTTCTGAGAGCAGGTCTAAACGATAATGATTTTGTAAATATAGGTTCAGATCCATGGGGGTAATAAAATTTTCCTCTTGCGTCTTCATAGTTCTTTGAACCATATCAAAACCTTGATTCAGCAATTGCGCCATGTGCTGATCACGTGAAACGGCCGAGCTCCCCCCAAATATTACGGCGAGCAAACGGGTATCGCCACGTTTTGCTGAAGCCACTAAGTTAAATCCGGAACTTCCAATGTAACCGGTTTTAATGCCATCCATGCCGCTATATCTTTCCATAAGATGATTGTGATTATGGTAATGAATACCGCCATAATTAAATTGGCCTAAGCTAAAATAAGTGTAAAATTTGGGGAACTGGTTTAATAACGCAAATCCTAAAGTGGCCATGTCTGAGGCTGTGGTTACCTGATTAGGATTGGGCAAGCCTGAAGCATTGTAAAAGTGGGTGTTGCTCATTCCCAGTGTGGTGGCTTGTTGGGTCATCGCATGGCTAAAACTAATTTCATCTCCGCTTAACGCTTCAGCCAGTACCACCGCTGAATCATTGGCGGATTGAGTCACGATGCTCATAATCGCATTTCTTACTGAAATAGTGTCTCCGGCCTTCAAACCTAAACTGGTGGCAGGTTGATGAGCGGCTCGCAAAGAGACAGGCAATAGCTGATCGAGCTGTAAACGTCCGTCTTCCAGGGCTTGAAAAGTGAGATAAAGCGTCATCATTTTGGTCAGAGAGGCGGGATGACGCAAACTGGTGGCATTAGTGGAATGAAGTACGTGCCCGGTGGCAGCCTCGATAACAATATCTGAGTATCTTCCGCTGCCGCTTAAAGGGTCATTGTTGGCTTTAATTTGGGCTTGGGTTTGAGTTTGAGCCTGAGTTTGAGCGAAGCAGGTATTTAACATCAATCCACTGATTATAAAATATGCTAATAATCGAAACATCCTTTTTCTCTTAAATTTGGTTTACCTTTGATTAAAATTTTAGCAGTACAATTGAGATTGTTCCAATAAAAGACAAAAAATGTTTAAAAATAAGGCGATGAATGGACAGGAGAGGATCAAGTTTTGACCCTCTCATGATAGTTACCAGGCTTTATAATTTTGAGCGTATTTCAATTCTGGCGGGAACTGTGGAGGCTGGCGTGGGTTGGAGTATGGTCGGATTAACGACGCTAGAAAATAGTGCGGAATTTGTCATTGATGCAGAAACAGTTTCAATTGACGGGTGATCTTTACTTTCAGGCAGTTCTTCTTCGGCCATCCACTCGGACATAGGTTTTAACGTTGATTTAAATAGGTTTATCTTAGATTGAAATAACCTTCCTGGCATTCGAGAAGGCATTTGTTGGGTTAAAAATGTGGCATGTTCGGGACATAATAACGAAGCAACCGACATAAATATCACAGTGGGTAAATTAACAGATTTAGGACCTTGCCATAACCAAACGTATAGCATAGACCAAGAGACAGCTTTTTCTGCCAGCGCACCTTCACGCTGAGCAATTTCCTGAGAGGCATCGAGTAATTTTAGTGGGTTAAAGGAAACTGTTTTACTCAGCTCTGCTAAGATTTCTCGCAGAAAAGGGTCCTTTCTAAGTAGGAGGGAGTATATTGTTCTAGACTCAAGGTCAACGGCTTTATATGTGTTAGGAAGCATTGTTAACCAACGGTATAAATACTGGGGATATTCAACTGGTATTATTTGACGTAGGCCTTCAACCAAGCCTTTTATATAATATTCCTTACAGTGAAAGTTATAATGTGAAGCCTTATGATATAAAGTAAAAACCATTCCCCAATGCTGGCCAAGCGCTAAGAATTTACCGATGGCGAAGGGTGGGTCGGCAAATTGTGTATTAGTGTAATTTTCTAGATTTTTTAAATCACCACTTAGCGCATATCCTTCGCAAATGTTTACTGTGATTTTATTTGTACCTGAAGCGAAATTAGATTCCAAAAAGTTAACGGCTTGGATTTCACCTTGATATGCCAAATAAAACGCTGGTGTAACTGCTATTTGGATTTTGCTGGTGAGAGAGACCATTTCAACGATCTTGAAGTCTTTTGTTTCTTTTGCGAGTTCTTCGAGTTCAGATTTTTTTTGTCCTTTAGCTAACTCACATATTCTTAAAAATTCCGGATTTTCAATTTTAATTTCTATTGCTTTCATAAATTATTTTGACCTTATTTGGATACGTTTTTATAATGATTAAATGATACATGCGCAGGAGAAATATGTCAATAAAAATAGGGATTTCGGTCTAGACTAAAATTATTTATTTAGGAAACTTTTATTCTTGCTATAGAAAAAATAAATGATAAGACCAATGATCAACCAAGAGAAAAAGCGTAAAATGGTGACCATGGGCAAACTACAAATTAAATATAAACAGGAAATGATCCCTAAAAAAGGAATATAGGGCGAAAACGGGGTGCGAAAAGGTCTCGGTAAGTTAGGTTGGCTATGCCTTAAAATAATAACCCCTAAACAAACGGTAACAAACGCCGCTAGCGTACCGATATTGACAAGCTCAGCCAAATCTTGAATGGGTATAAAAGCTGAAAATAAGCTAATAATAATGCCGCAAAGCAGAATGATTCTTACGGGTGTTTTAGTTCTAATATGGATTTTTGAAAAAAATGCGGGTAAAAGTCCGTCGCGTGACATGGCTAAAAAAACTCGAGTCAGTCCATAATACATCACCAACATCACGGTGGTTAAACCGGCAACCGCGCCAGCGCCAATCATTCCAGCGGCAAAACGATAACCTAATTGCAACAAGGCATAACTGATTGGCGAACTCACGTTTAATTGAGTATAGGGTATAATACCGGTCAATAGCCCTGAAACTAATATGTAGATGAACGTACAAATAGCCAGTGAGGAGATAATAGCAATGGGCATATCTCTTTGCGGAAGGGCAGATTCTTCAGCTGCTGTCGAGACGGCGTCAAATCCGATGTAAGCAAAAAATATTAACGCAGCGCCGCCCATAATTCCCGACCAGCCAAAAGGCATAAAAGGGTGCCAATTTGCAGGATTCACATTAAACGCGGCGATAAAGATAAATAAAAATATAACGATCAATTTAATAAAGACCATTACATTATTAAATCGTGCGCTTTCTTTTACGCCTATGATAAGCAAACTGGTGATAGCCAGTACAATGAGAAAAGCAGGAAGATTTATATATCCGCCACGGAAAGGGCCTTCCACCCAAACAGTGGGAAGGTGAATTTTTAAAGAAATGAGCAAATCATTAATGTAGCTGCTCCATCCCACCGAAACGGTGGAAACGGATACTAAATATTCTAGCAAAAGATCCCAGCCGATCATCCAAGCAAAAAACTCCCCAATCCCGACGTAGGCATAGCTATAGGCGCTCCCGCATCCGCCAACGCTCGAAGCTAATTCTGCATAGGCCAAAGCTGCAAAACCGCAAGCGAAAGCTGAGACAATATAAGAAAGTATAATGGAAGGGCCTGCTTGGGTAGCTGCTGCGATCCCGGTTAGCACGAAGATACCTGCGCCAATAATTGCGCCCACACCAAATAAAGTTAAATCAAATGCGGTAAGGCATTTTTTTAAAGATTCATGTTGATGCTCAGAAACTTGGTTTGGGGATTTTTTTCGCATTTATAGCACAGGGGGTAAGTCAATGATTTTAGTGAATTATTTGCTCAACGTGAGGAAAACTAAATATATAGCGCTTCTCTTGGCCAGAAACGGATTTTTCCACACTTCATTAGAAAGTCTTTAACGCTGTTCTTATTGTCGAGCTTGATACAACCCTCGTCTAAGTGATCGGACAAGCCCATTTTTTTAAAACAAGTGATCACCGATTCTGTATACCCTATAAATTTAAGATGAGAAAAAGCATCATGAATAAAATCACTCACGGCTGGGTTTTTGATTAAATCAAGGTTGTAATCTGGATCAAAAAGAATAGCAATTGCATCGTAAAGAACGGAGGGTCCACCCAATATATTTTGATTAGCATAAACCCGAGAGCCATCCGATAATTTAATTTCTCCGGCTTTCAGTGCAATCACTTCCATAGAGGCTTTTACGTTCTTAATTTCGTCTTGCAACTGATAAAATATTGTAGCATCTGCATTATCCAGCAGAAAAATTCCTAATTTACGGCCTTGAAACTTTTCCGGACCATTTAACAAAATACTTAAAGTTGGTGATTTTGGTAAAGTGGTATTAACTGGTTTTGCCGGTGTAGCTGCAGTTGGAATTGAGGTTAAACCCAAGCCCTCAATTACTTTTTCAGCTAATCCTCGGTCTATATTCAATAAGTGCCCAACCATCTTTTCCCGAATAGTCATTGTATTTACTTTGCTTAATTCGAAAACTAACGCATTTGCTAAATGAAATTGCTCGTTGGGTGTTTGGCTGATGTAAAATTGACGAGCTTGGCTATAATGATCGGCAAAACTTGGGGATCGGGCGCGCTCTTTATTTCCAGTCAAGGTTTCGGGGTAAGAATGGAATCCTTTGTGGGGATTTTCACGCGGTCCGCCGCCTTCTTTCCATGAATTTGGTTCATAATTCGCTCGGCCTTTAGGATTAGACATTGCCATGTGCCCATCTTGTTGAAAGACCGCGAAGGGACATTTCGGGGCATTGATTGGCAAATAGGTAAAATTCGGGCTACCCAATCGTTTAATCTGTGTGTCTAAATAAGAAAAATTTCTGCCTTGTAAAAGAGGATCATTAGAGAAATCGATGCCAGGTACAATATTTTGGGTGCAAAATGCGACTTGCTCAGTTTCAGCAAAGAAATTATCTACACATTTATTTAATACCAGACGGCCCACACGTTGGATGGGTACTTCTTCCTCAGGAATGACTTTTGTGGCGTCTAGAATGTCAAACAGAAATTTTTCAGTGAATTCTTCATCAAATAACTGTAAACCCAATTCCCATTCTGGAAAATCTCCCTGTTGTATGGATTGCCAAAGATCACGACGATGAAAATCCGGATCAGCGCCATTAATTTTTAATGCTTCGCTCCACAGCACGGACTGCAAACCCAATTTAGGCTTCCAATGAAATTTAACAAATGTAGATTTTCCACTGGCGTTAATTAATCGAAACGTATGCACTCCAAATCCTTCCATAAAGCGAAATGAACGTGGAATAGCACGGTCGGACATTATCCACATGATCATGTGCATACTTTCCGGCATTAAAGAAATAAAGTCCCAAAAATTATCATGGGCGGTTTGCGCTTGAGGGAAGCCAGAATCGGGTTCTTCTTTAGCAGCATGGATAAGATCTGGAAATTTGATGGCATCCTGAATAAAGAAAACCGGAATATTGTTCCCGACAATATCCCAATTCCCTTCTTTGGTATAAAGTTTTACGGCAAAGCCTCTGACATCTCTTGCCAAATCCGCAGACCCTTTACTGCCGGCTACGGTGGAAAAACGCACAAAAGCCGGTGTTTTTTCACCAGGGCGCTGAAAGATATCTGCTGCAGTAATATCAGATAGCGAGGCATAGTTCTCGAAATAGCCATGTACGCCAAATCCACGGGCGTGAACGACACGTTCAGGGATTCGTTCATGATCGAAATGGAAGATTTTTTCACGAAGGTGCGCATCCTCTAAAAGAGTAGGTCCGCGCAAGCCTATTTTAAGTGAATTTTGATCATCGCTAACGGGAATACCCTGTTGCGTGGTTAGAGTTTGCGTGGTGTTCCCAGCTGTCTGATGAGTTTCACCACCTTTGGTTTCCTTACCCATGTCGTCTCCTTTTGAATTCATCGAAAATTATCATGTTGAACGTGACCCGTCAATACAACTTGAGGTATTATAAATGAGAGGTAGATTATTATCTTTTTCATTAACCATCGGAACAAACAAGTGTCAAGATCTTTAAAATTTTTCTCAAAATATAAAACTATTGAACTCTCTTCGCCTAAGACAATCAACAGCCTTAAAACCGCTTTGGCCTGTTTATTTGGATATCTACTCATGATTTGGACGCCTTTGCCCCAATCACAATGGATTGTTATTACCATATTGGTTGTCATGAGTGCGCAAACTAGTATTGGCAGTTTGTTTATAAAAGCCAAAATGCGTTTTTTGGGAACTGTTGTTGGCGCTGCCCTTTCGGTAATTATTATACTGACTTGCGGAACCCATGCTGTGGGGATAGGTGTAGGTTTATTTGTCGCTGCATTAATTTTTACTTATATTGCTGGGACGCCAGGCGATATTAGCTACGTTGGTACGCTAGGTTCGGTAACGGTGGCCATTATTATTTTAAATGCACAAGTAAATTTGACCATTGTTTGGGAGAGGTTTGCCGAAATTGTTTTGGGTATACTGATATCGTTTTTGGTATCTTATTTTATATTTCCAGTGCGATCACATACTATTTTTTTAAAAAATCTTGCAAACACACTAATTTATTTACAAGAATATTTTACCAGTTGCTTTGATGAACCCATTCCAGATCTTAATCTTCCTTTACATGATTTAAATGAAAAAATTTTGGGTATATATACGCAGCAACGCCGTTTAATTCAGGAGGTAGGATTAGAATTTGGAAAAACCAGTAAAGATAAACAAAAATTACAAAAAATATTGAATGCGGAGAGAAGAGTTTATCGAGGCATTAATTTGATCTACTACAGCCTTCATGCCACACCAACGACTTGCAAATTAATTCAATCGCTGAATGGATTCACGGAATTTAAAGTTGAGGTTGAAAAGTACTTTTTATTTTTAGCCAATTATGTGAAAAATAAGGGTCAAAACATGGATTTTAGTATGAAAGATTATGGTGAATTAATGCAGCAGGATCATCAAACCACCCATACTAATACAATTTTTCAGAATGATTCAAATGTTCATACATTTTTGTTTAGCATCCGCTTCTTCCAGGCTGAATTAAAAGAACTTCATAATGCTATTGCGCAACTTTGGATAGAAACCCAAAAGTAATGGTTCCCTTCGGCCACTTGCCTATTTTTTTGAAATCAAAACGTGCGTTAATCCACGCATATCATTGAATCCCGGATGCGGAATTCCTGGATCACTAAGTGAATTTTTAATTGGAGGTGGACGTTTTTTAGGTTGTTCCTCAGATTCACTGATTGGAAAGAGTAACCTTCCTTTGAGAGTCAGCGGTGCAAGAGGGGGTGGTTTGCGGTGTGCTCCAAATATTGTATGTCGGCGATGACTTTCAGTAGTCCTCAACGGCTGGTGAGAAAAAATTTTAAAAAAACGTTGTATATTTCCCGATCCATTCGAACCGATTACTGGGGTGCTAGTTGAATTCCTAATTGGAAAGTAACTGGTTCGTCGCGGTTTCTGTGCTGAGGAAATTTCTGTAAGGTTAATACTTGTTCTTGCAAATAGACTTTGTCGCCGCTGTTTGAATTCTTCAGGAACGGGAGGTGGTTTTCGAGAGTTACAATTAATCGGTTTTTCAGCAATTCTTTTTGATTCATTGGTTCTCTCAAGCCAGCTATCAGAAATTATCTTTATTTTATAAATTTTTTCTTTAAGTTTTAGAGGAGAATATTTATAAATAGTGCTAATTAACAAAGGATATCGTGGTCCTCTTTGAATAGGTGCAATTAAAGCACTATGAAGAACAGGAGCTAAAATATTTTCATACAGGTCAGATTGAGTCATTTCGAAACCTTCGCTGCGATATGAATAGGTTACCATTTTAATTTTTTCTAAATATTTTTCATCTCTCAATAGATCATAAAGAATCTCAGGTTTTTCATTGCTAAATAGGAGATTGATTAAATTTTGATATTTTTCAAAGTTGATGCTATAAAACAAAATAGCATTAAATTTTAAATGAATTGATCCTGTTGTGAAAGAAAGCGACAATGCCTCAACAAACACTGTTATTTCTTCTAGGCTAAGTTCATTTTTTATTTGATTAGATTCAATTGAGATTTGTTCTAATTTTTTTGATAGAGGAAATAATTCCTTAATTGGCAAATACAATTGGTCGAGTACAGTTATCAGTTCGGTTAGATCTTTAAAAGTCTGGCTTTTCCTCAAGATTTCTGCGCTATTTATACGTTTGATTTTTTGAAATTTATAATCGCATAAAGCTAGGAGTGTCCAAACTTCTTTCAAAAAGCGATTTTCTGTGTCGATAAATTCTTTTATTGCCCTATAGCATTGTTTATTCGTTGCTGATGAAACTACTTCTTTGTTTTCAGTTGGAGATAAAGCTTTGGGTATTGGTATTTCTTCTTTCATTTTCGATATCTCCCTGTCAAAAAATGAACAAAAATAATAACTAAGCGCTTAAGACAATAATATTTTAACAAAATTAAGAAATATACTCAAAACGAGAATACAGCATCTAAGGCGTAAGATTGATTTTGGTTACTGACGCCTTAATAGGTAGCTAAAGTGTTTTTGGAGGCATTCCATAACGTTTACTCAGCTCAAGATTTAGCTCCAGGACATTAATGAATTTTTCGCCAGAAATTCCAGCAAATGGTGCACGAGCATTTTTGTGAAGCATTAATTGAATTTCTTTTCGGACATCGTCGGGATTGCGTTTTAAATCCGATGCCCATTGCAGGGCAACACGATCAAGCTGATAGTTAGCATTTTGCAGGGTAATATGAGGATCTAACCCGGAAGCTGAGGTTAGCACCATGTCACCAGGAACATTCTGTAGTGCCACTTGGGGATGATCCTGCCGCCACATATCAAAAAAAATAGACTGGATTTCCGGGCCTGAACTAACGGGTTCCATGATGATTATTTGTTTTCCCTCAGCGCCTTCGTGTATCGAAATTCGAGGAAATTTACTTGGATTTTCTTGAGAGAAGTTTTCAAAGAATAGTACGGCAGGGTCACTAGCCTTGCCTAATGAACTGTCATTTGAGGAACTGATAATTGAAGCATGTGATATTAGCCATTCATTAAAGTAAGCTTTATGATTGGCATCAGAATCTAACCAGGCTTTAGCTAATGTCGGGTGCAGATTCGCCCATTTTGACACAATATGTGGGGAATTTTGAAATAGATCTTGCTGAAACCAACTTTCGATATCTGCTCCGATTAATTGCCCAGCCTTTGGGCCGTTACCAAAACGCACAATGGGTCCCAATGTGTGAGCGACCCGATCGCGTAATGCGTAATTGGAAGCTGCTAACGTTGAAGAAGCAGAGGCCGAAGCATCATAGGCAGCTGCTGAGGGACGAGATTGAAAAAACTCATTTTGTGTGAATGATTGCCCGATGAGACGAGATCCTAATGGTTTGCCTTGATTGTTAAACAACAAACTGCCATGGGCTTGCGATGGAAAAAAAAGTTCTCCCACGCTCCATAATGCCAAAGGATAAATACCGCAACAAATAATTACTGAAAACAACAACAGTAAAAAACTTTTTGCAAAATATTGCCGCATTTCTAGCTCACCAAATGTAAATGGGTTAGTACAAAATCAATTAATTTAATTCCAATAAAAGGAAGAATGACACCGCCTAGTCCCCAAATTAATAGATTTCTGCGCAGCAATGCTTCGGCGCCTGAAGTGCGATAACGAACACCTTTTAATGCAATCGGAATGAGAGTGGGAATGATGAGTGCATTGAAAATCACTGCTGACAAGATGGCTGAAGTTGGCGAATGTAAATGCATAATATTGAGTGTTTTTAGCCAAGGCAAAGTACCGGCAAACAACGCAGGAATAATAGCAAAATATTTTGCTACGTCATTGGCAATGGAAAATGTTGTCAACGCGCCGCGAGTAATCAATAATTGCTTGCCAATTTCCACGACTTCTATCACTTTAGTTGGATCGCTATCTAAATCAACCATATTAGCGGCTTCTTTTGCTGCCTGTGTACCGGCATTCATTGCCACCCCAACATCTGCTTGTGCTAAAGCAGGCGCATCATTGGTGCCATCTCCCATCATGGCCACCAATTTACCTGAAGCTTGTTCCCGACGAATATAATCCAGTTTAGTTTTAGGGGTGGCTTCTGCAAGGAAATCATCCACGCCTGCTTGCGCCGCAATCGCCGCTGCGGTCAGGGGGTTATCTCCGGTAATCATTACCGTCCGTAATCCCATTTGCCTCAGTCGGGTAAAACGTTCGTGTATATGGGGTTTTAGGATATCTTCTAAGACCACGAGACCGACAATATGACCTCCTTCAGCAACTATTAACGGTGTTGCGCCTTTTTTAGCAACGCTATGAACCATAGCATCCAATTCAACTGGTATTGAACCATGATTTTTTTCAACCCATTTAATCATAGCATCAAATGCGCCTTTTCGGATTTGTTGACCATTTTCTAAATCTATTCCGCTCATGCGGGTGTGTGCTGAGAAAGCAATAAATTTTGCTGCTGCAGGCGAAGTAATCGTTTGTTTACTCTCTTTTTCAAATAATTTAACAATGCTTTTTCCTTCAGGGGTTTCGTCGGCAATGGATGCTAATGCAGCCAATTGAGCTAAATCTGTTTGCGAGTATTTTCCTAGAGGTGAAAATGCGGTAGCGCTGCGATTGCCAATCGTTATCGTTCCAGTTTTATCTAATAAAACGACATCAACATCACCAGCCAATTCCACAGATTGACCGCTTTTAGCAATGATATTGGCTTGTAATGCGCGATCCATTCCAGCGATGCCAATCGCAGCCAGTAATGAACCAATGGTGGTGGGAATCAAACAAACCAAGAGCGCTATGAGTGTTGGCACGTCTGTTCCTAAACTTTTTATTCCGCTAATTCCTAAATAATTCATCATGTATTGTTCTGTGTTCCACGCTATAGCCCATAACGGAATCACTATAATTAAAAAAATGAGAGAAAAAGCGGATAAAACTAGCAATAAAGCAATTTCATTTGGCGATCGTTGGCGAATGGCCCCTTCGACTAATGCAATCATTTTGTCAAGAAATGACTCTCCTGGATTATTGGTGATTTTCACAATAATTTGATCAGACAAAACAAAGGTACCGCCAGTTACACTGGATCGATCGCCACCTGCTTCGCGAATTACAGGCGCTGACTCTCCGGTAATCGCGGATTCATCTACTGAAGCAAATCCTTCGATAATTTCACCATCTCCAGGAATAAGTTGACCTGCTTCAACCACAATACGATCATTTTTTCGTAATTCTCCTGAAGATATTTGTTTTTTGTTACCCTGTAAATCCAAACGATACGCAATCGTATCGCGGCGAGCTTTTCTTAGCGAATCTGCCTGTGCTTTACCGCGTGCCTCTGCAAATGCGGTAGCAAAATTCGCAAACAAAATAGTCAGTAATAGCCAAACATCAATGCCTATAAAATAGCTGAGTGGTACTATGCTGGTCGGTTTAAAAATACCGGCGATGATAAAAACCAAAGTGAGCAGCATACCAACCTCAACCACAAACATGACTGGGTTTTTCCATTGAATGTCGGGACGAAGCATGATGACCGATTGTTTTAAAGCACAAACTACCGTTTCTTTTTCCAGTAAATGTTTGGGTTTAATGCGGCGATAGGGCGTTTCCACAGAATCTCCTCATCCGCCAAAAGGCATTGGCCCGAGTTGCTCGGCTATGGGACCAAGAACCGCAACTGGCAAAAATAATAAAGCACCTATGATTAATACCGTGGCCAGCAACAAAAGTGCAAAAGTAAACGTGTCGTCACGTAAAGTTCCTAAACTGTAAGGACTTGTTTTTTTTGCTCCGAGAAAAGCTGCCATAGCGATCGGTGCAATGATTGGGAAAAAACGGCTTAAAACGATAACTATACCGGTGGCAATATCCCAAGCTACGCCTTCAGGAGCTGGATTGGGATTATTATAAAATCCTGAAGTGACACCTAACCCATCAAAAGCTGAACCATTGTTAGCCGAGGCTGAAGAAAATTGATAAAGTATTTGGGAAAGACCATGCGCACCTGGGTTGCTAATAGCATTCGCTCCTAGATGAGTTGCGGCAAACAAACCAGTCGGCATGAGGATCATCAATGGATGAATTAACATGGCAATAATGGCGAGTTTAACTTCGCGAGCGCCAATTTTTTTGCCTAAATATTCTGGTGAGCGGCCTACCATCATTCCAGCGATGAAAATTGCGATGATAATATATAGCAACATGTTAATCATGCCCACGCCTTTGCCGCCAAATATGCAGTTTAACCACATCCCAACCATAGGTGATAAACCAGCCAGAGGATTAAGGCTGTCAGCTTCTGCATTAACTGCTCCGCAAGTCACATCCGTTGTTAGTGCAGCGAAAGTAGCTCCAGCGGAAGTTCCGAAGCGTATTTCCTTACCTTCTAAATTGCCTAAATGCTGATCCACAGGCAATGCTGCAATCGCTGGTATTTCCATCTTGAAATGTCTGGATGTTGTTTCGGTGAGTTGATATTCTTTAGCAGGATGTTCAGTCAATCCTGGATTGGGTTGCAGTGTGTCGAAATATATCGACCAGATTATTGTGCCTGCCATTAATCCGAACATCACGGCAAAAATTACCACACCATGACGGATTCGTCTTAGCATACGGCCATACATCAGCACCAATGAAAATGGGAAAATCATCATCGCTAAGGTATTGAGAAAGTTAGACAGCGCAGTTGGATTTTCAAATGGATGCGCAGAATTCATCCCAAAAAATCCCCCTCCATTTGTACCCAGCATTTTAATAGATTCAAAAGCAGCAACTGGACCGACGCTGATGGTTTGAGGTTTTGCTCCTTCAAGTGTCATGACTGAATAAGCACTTTTGAAAGTCATCGGACTGCCTTGTTGAAGAAAAATTACTGCCAATACAAAAGCGATAGGCACAAACAGATAAACGACTACTCGCCACATATCTACAAAAAAATTTCCCATCGAGGCGTCACCACGTAATCCGCGAATAATGGCCGCTAACGCACTAAGCCCAATTGCAGCTGACAAGAAAAGATTGGTGATTGCAAAAAAAATTTGACTAAAATTCGATAAATGCACTTCACCAGCATAATGTTGGAGGTCGGTGTTCGTCATGAAAGAAACAACGCTATGAAAAATCGTGCTGGGATAAAGCAAGGTTTTGTGCATTGGATTGAGTGGCAACCAAGGTTGCAATGACAATATTAAAAATCCAAAAATAAAAAGGAAAGTATTAAATAATAACAAGGAGCCGGTATATTGTTTCCAATTCTGCGGACCGCTGTTGAGGTGATTTTCGAACCAACCCAGAATCGGTAATGGCTTGTATTTTCCGTCCATAATCCAAGCTAAAAAACTGCTTAAAGGGATAGCAATAATGGTGGCAGTTAACAGTAATGCAAAAGGGAGTAGCCAAATTTGAACAAACACTTATATTTTCCCGCATGCCTTTGCGAACAAAAAGCAAATTCCCATTAATATAATGCCTAAGAGAAACATGGCTGGCAACCAAATATAAAGGTTCATAGAGCATCCTTACTCAAAAAAAACCGGTCTTGATTCGGATTAGAAATTATCTGCTTGCGGGGGGAGATTGTCAATCTTGCTCACTGGGAATTGCTATAATATAGGTGTATTCTAGAATAGTAATGGGAAGAAAGGAATGATATGGATTTTGTAAAAACTGGTTTACGATGGCTGCCATTGGCAATTTTAATTGTATGTTTAATTTTGTTTTTTTATTTTCATCTTTATTCCTACTTCACTTTTGCCGAGTTAAAACAACACCGCCAAGCACTATTGCAATGGACAAAGCTGCATTACTTAGAGGTCGTTATTGGATACTTAATTATTTACCAACTGGTGGCGGCCACCTCCATTCCTGTTTCCTTGTACTTAACCTTGTTGGGAGGTTTTTTATTCGGGATAGTCGCTGGGACAATCTATGTTGTTATCGGTGCGACATTAGGTTCTATTTGGTTATTTTTGGCGGTGAACACTGCATTAGGTGATTTCTTTGCTCGTCGTTCAAAAAAATGGATCGGTAAAATGAGACAAGGTTTCGTCGACAACGCGGCTAGTTATCTTTTAGTCTTGCGCTTAATCCCGATATTTCCATTTTGGGTGATTAACTTTGTTGCAGCTTTCTTGGGAGTCCCTTTAAAGACATTTTTTTGGACGACACTTATCGGTATTATCCCTGGATCTTTAGTCTACGTTGCGCTAGGTAATAGTCTTGGCCGAATTTTGGATGCGGGTCAAACACCTCAACTTAACGTTATTTTTAAGCCTTTTATTCTCATTCCTTTATTAGCGTTAGCTGTGCTTTCATTACTGCCGGTTATTTATAATCATTTTAGGACCAGATCTCATGAAAAACACGATTAAAGTAGATATCTGTATTCTGGGCGCAGGATCGGCAGGTTTAAGTGTAGCGGTGGCTGCTGTGCAGATGGGCGCCCGTGTTGTATTGATTGAAGCGGGAAAAATGGGTGGGGATTGCTTAAACTATGGTTGTGTGCCCTCTAAATCTCTAATATCGCTTGCTAACCAGGCATATGCCACGGCAACTCAATCGCCAGTAAATATGCTAAACATTATGCGTCATGTGCAAAGCGTAATTGATACGCTTGCACCGAACGATTCAGTGGAACGCTTTGAAAAATTGGGCGTTAAAGTCATAAAAGCTATGGCCTGTTTCAAAGATAAAAACACCGTCTTTGCAAATGGACAAAACATTAGGGCGCGACGCTTTGTTATTGCGACCGGTTCGTCGCCGGTTATACCTGATATTCCAGGGATAGAAACCGTTCCTTTTTATACGAATGAAACCATTTTCCAGTTAACTGAAAATCCCAAACATTTAATTATTTTAGGCGGTGGTCCTATTGGTTGTGAATTGGGGCAAGCTTTTCTGCGACTTGGCGTAAAGGTAACTCTGCTGGAAAGAAGATCGATTTTAGCTAAAGACGAGCCGGATTTGGTAAATATTTTACGTCAACAATTAGTGCAAGAGGGACTATGTTTGTATGAAGGCATTAAAATACTGGCTTTAAAGCAAGGGGATCATGGCGTTGAAGTTATTATCGAGAAAGAAGGTATCGAGCAAATCCTGCAAGGTTCACATCTACTCGTTGCAACTGGCCGAAAAATAAATGTAGAGCATTTAAATCTGCCAGCTGCAGCGGTGGCGTTCACCAACAGAGGCATTCAGGTGGATAAACACCTTCGCACCACCAATCGTCATATTTATGCGATTGGTGATGTGATTGACGGTTACCAATTTACCCACATCGGTAATTACCAGGCTGGAATTGTTATTCGTAACATTTTATTCCGTTTAGGCGCAAAAGTGAATTATATGGCAATACCCTGGGTTACCTACACCGATCCAGAATTAGCCCATGTGGGATTACTTGAATCGGAGGCTTTGCGGCAAGATCCGAAGATGAAGATTTTAAGCTGGAATTTTAATGAAAATGATCGTGCGCAAATAGAGGGAAAAACCATTGGAAAAATAACTGTAATTACTAACAGACGAGGTGTTGTACTTGGTGTTAGCATTTTAGGAGCACATGCAGGCGAGTTATTATTACCTTGGATCATTTTAGTCAATGAAAAGAAAAAAATCCGCAGTATGGCGAGTCTTATTGTTCCCTATCCCACGTTTAGCGAAATCAGTAAACGCGTAGCCGCTGAATATTATACCCCTATTTTGTTTTCTAAACGCACACGTTGGCTGGTTCGATTACTGGGTTTGCTGGGATGAGGCTTTTATACCAGCAATTTCCGCTTCAGCGGGAATTGCTGCTTTTATATTCTTTGGGTTGATGATTTGGTTTCCAGGATATACAATTAAGTTAGCTATTTTATTTACCGGTTTTACGCTTTGGACAGCTTTTATTCGAATTAAACAATTTGCGGATTCTAAAGGATTAGATTGATGATGAAATATATGGTTTTTTTCTTATTCTTGGTGGTGAGTAATTTTGCGCAGGCCAATACCGAAGAAGCTGTTTTTGCCGGCGGTTGTTTTTGGTGTTTACAGGCTGATTTTGATAAATTGCCTGGAGTAATTTCAACTCAAGCCGGTTATGACGGCGGTGAAGAACCCAATCCCACTTATGAGACAGTTTCCGCAGGTTCAACGCATTATGCCGAATCCGTTAAAGTTGAGTATGATAGCGATAAACTGAGTTATGAAAATTTACTCGATTATTTTTGGCATCATATCGACCCTACAGTTAAGGATCAACAATTTTGTGATAAAGGACGTCAATATCGAAGTGCAATATTTTATTTGAACGATCAGCAAAAGCAGTTAGCAGAAGACTCGCTAAACAAATTAAAGCAACGTTTTCCGGCGATCTATACTGAAATTGCCCCCTCGACAAAATTTTATCCTGCTGAAGATTATCATCAAAAATATTATGTAAAAAATCCAGTTCGCTATAAATATTATCGTTGGAATTGTGGCCGTGATGCTCGCGTTAAGGAGGTTTGGCATGAATAATTATAAAAAATGGGCAGTTTTAGCGTTATTACCTTGTTGGTTCATCGGCTTGGCGTCTGCGGCGCCCAATAATGAACAGTATAAAAATTTTAATAAAGCCGAACGCCTAAAGCAATTAACGCCTTTACAATATGATGTCACTCAAAAAGGCGCTACCGAAAAGGCTTTTGATAATCCCTATTGGAATAACAAAGAGCCAGGTATTTATGTGGACATTGTCTCTGGTGAACCATTATTTAGCTCAACAGATAAATATGACGCGGGAACCGGCTGGCCGAGTTTTACTAAACCGATTGATGATTCTTATGTGGTCCTCAAGCCTGAGCATCATATCTTTACGCCTGATGAAGTCGAAGTTAAGTCAAAATACGCCGACTCGCACCTGGGTGGTTTATTTAATGACGGGCCGCCGCCCACTGGGAAACGCTATTGTTTAGATTCCGCTGCGTTGAAATTTATTCCCGCTGCAGATTTAGATAAAGCTGGGTATTCTCAATATAAATACTTATTTGAAAAACAAAATAATCCTTAAGTCAAATAGCTGTTGATTATCGCTACCATTTCTTCAAATGGTAATACGCCGATATATCGTTTACCATTGACAAAGAATGTCGGCGTTCCGTTGACCCCGCTGTAAACACCACTCATAAAATCACTTTTAATTTTTTCTCTGTACTTACCAGTTTCTAACACATTCTTTAAATCTTTTTCGGGAAGCTTTAATTCTTTGGCCAAATCAAAGAATAGCGGCAAACTTAATGATTGCTGATTCTCATAAATAAGTTCATGCATTTGCCAAAATTTCCCGTGTTCATTAGCAAATTCTGCTGTTTGGGCGGCAGCTTCGGCAAAAGGATGAACTTCTGTCAGCGGAAAGTGTCGAAATACAAATCTCAGCGAGTCACCAAAATGCTTTTCTATCAATTTAACAATGTGAAAAGCTTGCCCACACATGGGACATTCAAAGTCACCATATTCTATCAGCGTGACAGGGGCGTTTTTATTGCCGAGGATATGATCTTCCTCGTTGACAGGTTTTAAAACTGACATGTTAATTCTCCTTATTTAACGAAGCAAATTTTTTAATGCTTCTAATACACCATCTGCACCCGGGTTTTCACCAACCGGAGAGAGATAACTCCATCGAATTATTCCATCTTTATCAATGACGAATAAAGCCCGCTCACAAGTCCCATCTTTTTCACGATAAACGCCATACTGTTTTGCAACCCCGCCTTTGGGTTCAAAGTCAGCTAATAATGGAAAGTGTAACCTCCGGCTTTTAGTGAAGGCGTTATGACACCAAACGCCGTCCACAGATATTCCAGCCAACTCCGCGCCAAATCGGCGAAATTCTGGCAGGATTTCATTGAATAAAGCCATTTCATCGCTGCAGACTGGGCTCCAATCCGCTGGATAATAAACTAGAATTACTGGTTTACCTTTTAGTTCAGTTAAACTAAGTGTTTGATCAGCAGTGACATGTAGCGTGAAATCAGGGGCGGTAGTGCCTGGAGATAAAATTTTTGACATAGATTCTTCCTTAGTATTTTCAATGCTTCAACCATTCTAACCACGGCTCCAATCAATACGACTTTAGCAACCCTCTTGGTGCCGTGGCGTCCCAGATAACGTACCACTTCCCCTCCGCCGGTCGAATGTCCGATCAGGGTAATTTTTTTTAAGTCTAAATGTTCAATTAAAGCGGCAAGGTCATCCGCGTAAGTGTCCATGTCATTGCCATTCCAAGGCTGGCTAGAGCGCCCGTGTCCTCGACGATCCTGGGCTATACAACGATAACCATTTGAAGCTAAAAAAAACATTTGATCTTCGAAGGCGTCTGCAGAAAGCGGCCATCCATGACTAAAAACAACCGGTTGACCCTTTCCCCAATCTTTAAAATACATTTCAGAGAAATAACCCATATCCTGCTCCTTTTGAAAATGGCTATTTCTAAAATCTAGCATATAAAAGACATATTGGCTAAAGTAACTGCGTTGATTTTTTCTATATGCTCAGCATACAATACCGTCATGATTAAGGTTGGTATTGTCGGTTATGGATTCGCTGGGCGTGGATTGCACCGCTATTTGGTGGAAAGGACCAAAGGTTTGCAATTGGTTGCAATTGTTTCCTCAAGTTTGGAAAAGCGCGAGCAAATCAATCGAGAAAATCAACAACACATAAAGACTTATTCCAGTTTAGATCAATTACTGGCAGAAAAAGCAATTGAATTAGTAATAATTGCCACGCCGCATTCTTTACATGCCGAGCAAGCCATTGCGGTAATGAATGCGGGCAAACACTGTGTTGTCGATAAAGTCATGTGCATGACGGTTCAAGAAGCGGATGCCATGATTGAAGCCGCAAAACGTAATCAGGTATTGTTATCGGTATTCCAGAATCGGCGGTGGGATTGGGATTTTTTAACCGTCCAAAAAGCTTTACAAGCTGGGTTTATTGGGGAACCTTTTCGTTTTGAATCCAAAGTGAGCCGATACCGAGCGCCGCAACAAAACTGGCGCACGCATAAAGCCACTATGGGCGGCATACTCTTCGATTGGGGGCCGCATTTAATTGATCAAGCGCTGCAATTAGTCCCGGCTGAAGTTTGTGAAGTATATTGCAATATTTCTAATCGACATTGGGAGATTGACATTGGTACACATTGCCAATTAATTTTAAAATTTTCCAATGATGTCATCTTTGAAATTGAAATAAGTTATTTATGCCATACTAAGAGACCACGATGGACGGTGTTGGGCACCGTAGGTGCTTTAACAAAATATGGTTTGGACCCACAAGAAGCCGCTATACTTTCCGGAAACTTAGATGCAGCAGCAGAAGATCCAGCAAACAAGATGCAAATAGAATATGAAAAAAATGGAGTGTCTCAGCACTTAGAGTTTGAAAGCATCCATGGATCCTGGCAAAATTATTACGAAAATATCGTAGACGTTTTAAATAGACAAGCTGAATTGATAGTTAAGCCCGATGAAATAAAGCGGCAAATTAAAATTATAGACGCTGCTATGCAATCGGCCTCGTCAGGACAACGTGTAAGTTTCCCCTTTCTGTAAAAAACAAGAACAAAGAAAATTGATGAGTTGAAAACAATTTTTATCGTTAAGTCTCGGTGAAGTTATTTCACCGAGACTTTGTTTTATCAGAGTCCTTTCGGTATGCTGACAGGAGCGTCTTCTTTGTGAAAATATTTTTGGTCAACTGGGTTTAATGATTTTTTCGAAAGATAAAGCATTACCGCACTAAAGGGTAAGATGATGATAAGATCCAGTGGGAATTTAATCAATCCTCTGCCTCCAAATGTCCCTAAATAGGAAATCACCAGTAAGCTTGAAAGATAAAAGAAAAACCAGCTGAGACTTCTGTTAATGATAAAGGAAGTTCTTCTTTGATAGAAAAGTGTGATGGCTAGTCCAACAATAACGGCAAGATATAATTTCCAAAGGATTTCAAAGCTGCACCAGTAAAGCATTAGATTACAAACATAAAACGCAACATAAGCAAAGAATAAACCTGCCGACAGTTTAAAAGGTCGAGGCGTAGTGGGACAGATTTTGCGTAAAGCTAAAAAACAAATGGGTCCAATACAATAAGAGAGAATGCTGGTGGAAGAGAGAAAAGAAACCATTTTTTGCCAACTCGGAAAGGGCAAAAACGCTAACATGCCAACTGCAAGGTTAACATAAAGTGTGATTACCGGGATTCTATATTTATTTTCTTTTAAGAAAAATTTAGGTAGGTGATCCTGCATGGCCATACCATAAAGGATGCGTGAGGTCGCTGCTGTATAAACCAAGGTGGTCCCAACAGGTGAGAATGACGCATCGATCATTAGTAAAATAGAAGTAATACCTAGTCCTAAAAGAAGGGAAAGTCCGACTAAAGGTCCGCTGGCGCCTGGAAAAGTAAGGTGTTGCCAACCGCTGGCAAGATACTGTTTGGGAATGGCAACAATAAAACTAAGCTGTAGCATAAAATATAGAATAAATCCTACAATGACTGCGCCTAATATAGCGATGGGTATATTACGTTGAGGATTTTTGACTTCGCCGGCCAACATTAAGCCATTTTGAAAACCGGTGAACGCAAAAGCAATACCGCCCATTGAAAGGGCAGAGAATATTTGCTTCCAAGTTTCCTTTTCATGCAATGAAAAATTAATATTATTGAATGAATGTCTTCCGGCATGCAAAAACATAAAAATGGCAAAGGAAGGTATTAAAAATTTGAAAATGCTGGCATATTTATTGCATTCGGCAAGAAGTTTAATCCCAAAGGTATTCAATGCTACAACAGCAAACATAATTAAAACAGCAGCAACATAGCCATATCCTGATAACTTTATTGCGCCAGCTCCGGTGACGAGGATGGGAAAAAAATGACTGCCATATTGAATGATTGCTTGGGTTTCAATCGGAGTCATAACCACATATGATAACCAGGTGATCCATGCGAATAAAAAACCCACTTCTTTGCCATGCGTAAGTGTAGGATAATTGGCCATTCCGCCGGACAAAGGGAGCATTGCACCCAGTTCACAAAGAGGAAGTGCAATGAACAACATAAAGATTGCAGCAATAATCCAGCTGATTAAGGCAGCGCTACCGGCAATTTGTGCGCTGATAAATGGGCTGAATAACCAGCCGGAACCGACCATTCCGCCGGCTGCAGCAACTAAGATATTGATGGTCGAAATATCACGTTTTAACATAACTTGAAATTATTAATATTATCATATAAATAACAAAACGCACAAAAATTATAGATAAGATTGTAACTGCCTAAGGCTTTTTCGATGGCGAACTGGCTACAACAATCGGGTGTCCTGATATAAAGGTAAATGCTAATATGCTTTTGAAGTTCATTAAAGGTAGGGAATAGAATGATGTTTTTATCTGTCGAACATAAAAGTCACAAAATTAGCGGAGTGATCTTGGTTGCCTTATTGGCCGTATTCAGTATGTATGTGGCGGAAATGCCTTGGTTGATCAAGGCTGGAATAAGTTCCTTGGTCATCGCTATTATTTTTGGCATGATCTACGGAAATACGTTACGGCATACAGTTCCAGACCAATGGATGCCTGGAATCATCTTTTCCGCCAAACAGCTATTGCGGCTTGCGATCATCTTATATGGTTTTAGAATCAGTTTTCAACAGATCATCTCAGTCGGTTTTGTGGCGATTTTTTTGGACTGCATTGTGGTCGCGGGAACTTTAATGCTGGGCTATTGGGTTGGAGTTAAGTTGCTAAAATTAGATCGCCATTTATCTTTGTTAATCAGTTCCGGTTCTGCCATTTGTGGCGCTGCCGCGGTAATTGCGGTGGAAGGGGTCTTAAAAAGTGAGCCTTTCAAAGCGAGTGTTGGTGTGGGCACAGTTGTGCTGTTTGGTACAATCGGCATGTTTTTGTACCCATTTTTACAACATATAGGCATTATTGACCTTACAGATAATCAATTTGGTATGTTTGTCGGTGCTAGTGTACATGAAGTCGCACAAGCTTTAGTGGCGGGGGCGCATGTCAGTGAGAAAGCTGAAAATATAGCTGTAATTGTTAAAATGACAAGAGTTTTGCTGCTGGTGCCAGTTTTGATTTTTATGTCATTGTTTGAAAAATCAAAAGTAGCATCCACAGAAACTAAGCGCAGACGAATCCATATCCCCTGGTTTGCAATAGGTTTCTTAGCAGTAATTGGATTTAACTCTCTCAATCTACTCTCGCCAATTTTAGTGGCTTTTATTAATAAAATAGATCTGTTTTTACTAACCATGGCAATGACAGCTATCGGAATAGAAACACATTTTAAGAAAATTAAATCGGTGGGCTTACGTCCTTTGTATTTAGCTTTGTTTCTATTTGTCTGGTTGAGCTTTTCAGTTTATACTTTAATCAAGTTTATACTTTAAATGAGGGAAGAAGTGATTAAAAATATTGTATTTGATATTGGAAATGTTATGGTCAAATGGCAGCCGACAGAGGTTGTACGTCAAATTTTTCCAGATCAAAATGCTGTTCAACTGACCCAGCTATTGTTTAAATCTAGTTATTGGTTAGATCTAAATTTAGGTAAAATAACTGAAGCCGAATTAATCAATATATATCACGCATCTATGGGTATCGAAACTCAGAAACTTCAGAAGCTCATGCGGTCAATTAAAGAATCCATGTTGCCGATTGATCATAGCTTTGAACTATTATCGCATTTACATCAACTTCGTTATTCCTTATACGCACTAACTGATAATGTACATGAAATTATGTCTTATTTAAAATTAAAGTATAATTTTTGGAATTTATTCAAAGGTGTTGTTTGCTCGGCAGAAGTTGGGTTTCTAAAACCCATGCCAGAGATCTATAAAAAACTGTTGGATACTTATTCCCTAAACCCAACCGAAACGGTTTTTATTGATGATCATCCACCTAATGTTGAAGGAGCAAAAATAGCAGGTATGTTTGCAATCCAATTTAGTAATGTTGCACAATGTATTCCTGAATTAAATAAGGTTTTAGATTGCGAAATTAACATATAATTGTGAAAAAGTAAGGTTAGCAACACTAAAAGGCTTAAAAACTCACTCCGCTTTGTTCAGCGACATCCGCCTGCTCGCAAGATTGTCTAAACGGGGCCCGTCAGTGGCGATCTTTTCGTGCTCGCTGCGGCAATAAAGGCTGGGCGCAATACTTTGTTAGTTCCATTGTGCAAAGTGAACTTAAGTACGATGAACTTCTTTCCCGAATTGCCTCCGCTGCGCGCGAAAAGATCGCCACTGACACCCGTTGCAAAGCTTGTTGGCGGATGCGCTGAACAAAGCTATGCAGGACGGATCAGTTCATCTTAGCATTAAGTAATTTGCCTGGCCTAATCATCTTGGGAATGGGAATCGCTTTGAAAAATTGGTTCATTACTTTAGCTACGGCCTAGCGAATTATCAACAGACCTTAGATATTGATGAATCGCGTTAGCTGACCGCAAGCCGGCAGATTCATCAGTGATAGAGTAAGTTTCTTGGAACAATTTTTTTTGTATCTCCAGATACGGATTAGATAGGGAATCGCCAGCTAAGTGCTTCCATAAATCTGGCAGTTGGTCGAATACATGTCCCATATGCCAATTCAAATAATTGGGATGGTTTTGCCAAGGAATATTGTGAGCATTTAAAAATAGGCAAGGTCTGGGAATGCGAATAAATTCATAAATCTGGCTGCTTACATCGCCTAAATAAATATCAGCTGCTTGAGTATAGGTCATATCAACTGATTTTTCACTACCAAAATCTATGATCATATGTGGGGCATGAAAATACTTATTTGGGAATTTTTTTTGGTTAATAACGCGATGAAATAAATTGGTGTGCGGTGCAAAAATAAAATTATAAGTGTTTTGTTGAAAAAAATATTCCAAAATTTCTAAACCCCAGCGCTCCCATGAAGAAAGTTCTTGCTCAAAATGTGGATTATAGACAATAATCGGTTTGTTTTCAGAAAAAAGGTTAGCTTTTCTGTCGGTAGGAATGACATCAAATTTGGGATAACCGGTCACAACACATTTTTCTGCCGGTATTAAACCAGTTTTGATATAAAGATTTTTCTGTTTTTCACCCGGTAAAAGCGCTAAGGAAATTTTTCTTAAGGAAGCAAAACTCTTACGTGGTCTATCTCCAGCCCCGTGTTTAGAATGAATAAATAATGGTACTTTTGGTGCTTTTTTACATTTGGAAATTAATTTATTGGTATCGGAATCAGGGCTAATGATAACGTCATAGCCAAAGAATTTCTGAATATTACAGCCAATAATTCGGGCTGAACTCAGATTTTTACTGCGAAATTTATATAGAATTTTGATGAAGAAGGAAGGTGGCAGGATTTGGAATTGACATCGATGCCCAGGATAAAGGGCCGAAATTTTCTGCATTAAAGAAAAAGTACGGGATTGCAAAAAGACAGTGCATTCATAATCCTCCCGTTTGGAAAGTTCTAAAGCGACAGGTAAAAGATGATGAACGTGGTGTATATCATCAAGGATTAAAAAGGCAATTTTGGGCATGGTCTACCGTTCCCTTCATTTTTTGTATGAGGTATCATACTACATTATATCAAAATGTTGAATTAGTATTTTATACCCATTTTGGTATTATTTATTCATGCGAGCGCTTGGCGTTATCTCCAAAATGGGCGTTTTATGACAGAAATAGAATTGAAACTCTTGCAAATTACCCAAGAATTTCTTTTGGAATTAAAATCTGAACAAGCATCTCGTGCCTTAACCTTAAATGCATCTTTAGAAAAAGATTTAGGCTTAGGAAGCTTAGAACGTGTTGAACTGACCCGTCGTATTGAAAATGTCTTTGCAATCCAACTTGCTTTGGAATCATTAGAAAAAATTGTTGTATTGCAAGATTTCATTGCATTGATTGAGAGGGCCCAACCGTCTTTGACCCCCGGTTATGTTTCTTCTCGTCCGCTAGATCAATCCAAAATAGACCCAAAAAATGCCAAAACTTTGGTGGAATTGCTTGAGCAATATTCACAATTGGAGCCAGATAGACCGCATATTTTTTTCCAGAATGAGAAAGGCGAAGAGGAGATAATTTCTTATGGGAAATTAGCAGAAAAGGCAAGAGGAGCTGCTGCAGAAATTTTAGGTTTAAACATTAAACCTAAAGAGACCGTTGCTATTATGCTGCCCACATCGCAAGAGTTTTTTTTTGTTTTCTTTGGAATTTTATTAGCTGGTGCTATTCCTGTCCCCATTTATCCTCCAACGCAAATTGAACGAATTGAAGAATATGTTCTTTTACAAGCTAAAGTTCTAAAAAATGCTGATATTCGTTTATTAATTACGCTTGATAAAGGTCGCATGCTCAGTCAAGTTTTAAAATCCTTCCTTCCCAATTTACGGGCAGTAATAACCATTGAGGATATAAACTATACTCAAACTCTAAATCAGCGCGATATTCTTCCAGTAAATCCCGAAGATATCGCATTAATCCAATATACCTCCGGAAGTACAGGCGATCCTAAGGGAGTTGTTTTAACTCATCAAAATGTATTATCAAATATTCGTGCAATTGGACAAAGTATTCAAATTCGCCCCACTGATTTTATGGTGAGTTGGTTGCCACTTTATCATGATATGGGTTTAATCGGTGCTTGGTTAGGTAGCCTTTATTTTGGCACCCCGGTTTGTATTTTTTCTCCGTTAATATTTTTGGTCCGTCCTGAACGATGGCTGTGGGCAATGCATTATCACCGAGCGACTATTACCGGCGCTCCTAACTTTGCTTATGAATTGTGTGCCAATGCGATTAGTAATGAAAAATTGGCTGGTTTAGATTTGAGTGCTTTGCGCTTAACATTAAGTGGAGCAGAAACAATTCAGGCGACAACGATTAGGAAGTTTACCAAGAAATTCTCTCCCTATCACTTTGATCCCAAAGCGATGGCTCCTGGCTATGGATTGGCGGAGTCAACAATGGGACTTATTTTCTCGCCACTGCAGAGAGAGCCTAAAATAGATTTGGTAGAAAGGGATACTTTTATGAAGCAAGGTAAGGCCATGCCTGCTAAAACTACCGATAAATTTACGTTAGAAATTGTTTCTTGTGGTTTTCCTTTATCCGACCATCAAGTGAGAATTGTTGATGAAAACGAAAAAAATGTGGAAGAAAGACGAGTAGGGTCTCTCCAGTTTAAAGGTCCTTCGAATATGAAAGGCTACTACAAAAATCCCCAAGCAACAGAAAAAATTGTTCATGATGGTTGGATAGACTCAGGCGATTTGGCTTACCAAGCCGAAGGGGAAATTTATATTGCTGGACGTAAAAAGGATATTATTATTTCAGCGGGTCGTAATATTTATCCCGAAGAAATTGAAAAAATTTCGGCGACTGTTCCGGGTGTAATCTGGGGATGTGTCATTGCTTTTGGATTGCAAGATCCACAAACAGGCACGGAACAATGCATTATTGTCGCTGAAACTGAGGAAAAAGATCCAGAAATTCGAAAAAACATCATGCACTCTGTTAAGACCAAAGTTGCATTAGCGACAAATATAACCCCGAATCAAGTTGTATTAGTCACTCCTCATACGGTGCCAAAAACACCTAGCGGTAAAGTGCAGCGTTCAGCCTGCAAACAGGCTTATTTACAGAATCGGCTATCTCATCCTAAAAAACCCTTATGGTTGCAGATGACGAAACTTATGTTTACCAGCGCAAAAGAGAAAACTACGCAAGGACTATTTAAATTTGGTCGTTTTTTCTATACTATTTATGCTTGGTTAATAGCTATTATTACCATAATCCCAGTATGGGTTATGTTATTGTTCAGTAACTATAGTTTAAGCGCAAGCCTAATTTCCGGGTGGGCTAAATTTATTTTGAAGTTAATTTTCTGTCCCTTAAAAGTTAAAGGTAACACGGAATTTCTCCAGCAGGGTGGGATGATTTTGACCTGCAATCATGCCAGTTATCTGGATGCTATAGTTTTGCTTGCGGCACTACCAAAAAATCTAATTTTTGTCGCCAAACAAGAGCTGATTCGAACGCCAATTGCCTCCATTGTAATTCGTAAACTTCATTATATTTTAGTAAAAAGACTGGATATCATGGATAGCGTGCAAAATACATCTTTAATTCTGCAAAAACTAGAGCAGGGTCATTCGGTTTTAATATTTCCTGAGGGAACATTTACTTATGCAACTGGTTTGCGAGCTTTTAAAATGGGAGCATTTAAACTGGCGGTCGAGTTTAAAATCCCAATCTGTCCCATGGGGTTGCAAGGTACGCGAAAAATGTTTAGAGGTAACCAATGGCTATTGGCCCCAACTAAGTTGACTTTAGATGTGGGTTCTCCTGTAATCGCTGAAGGCCACGGTTGGGAAGAAGCGGCTCGATTGCGTGATCTAATACGTAAACAAATTGCCGAACGTTGCGGGGAACGTCAGATAGACCTAGTGTCAGCTAAATTGTAATATTTTTACCAGAATTGAAGGTGTTTTATGAATCGAAAAGTAGTTAAATTTTTATGGTTATTGGTCATTCTTTCCTTGGGCTTTGTTTTTAAAGCCGATGCTGACGAAGCCAACGTTAATCCTAAAAACCTAATCGAATATCCTTACTCACTTTCATATTTTACGCTGAACAGCCAAGGTCAGAATTTGAAAATGGCCTACATGGATATTAAGCCGGTGGCTTACAATGGCAAAACTGTAGTTTTAATGCATGGCAAATATTTTAATGGACGTTATTGGCAAGGCGTTATTGCAGAATTAGTAAAAAATGGTTATCGAGTTATTGTTCCAGATCAGTTAGGTTTTGGTCGTTCTTCTCAGCCTGAGCATTACCAATTTAGCTTTCAGCAGCTTGCTAAAAATACCCATGATTTACTTGATTTTTTGCAAGTGGATTCTGTTATCGTAATCGGTCATTCCATGGGCGGTATGTTAGCCACTCGATTTGCCTTAATGTACCCTTCGCAAACCAAAGCTTTAGTGCTTGAAAATCCAATTGGTTTAGAGGATTGGAAACGTTACATACCTTATCATTCTATCGATGAAAATTATCAGTTTGAGAAAAAACAAACAGTCTCTACGATAAAAGCTTATCAACGAGAAAATTATTATCATGGCGAATGGAAGCCTGAATATGATCAATGGATCAACACAGACCTATTAAATCGGACAGATTTTTTAATTATTGCTTGGAATTCAGCTTTACTTTCTGACATGATTTTTACTCAGCCGGTCTTGTATGAATTTGAGGATTTAAAAATACCAACTTTGTTAATCATTGGTCAGCTGGATAGAACGGTAATTGGAAAAAACTGGGCTTCGCCGGTGATTGCTAGTCAACTTGGAAATTATGCTCAACTAGGGAAAAAAATGACAAAGCTAATTCCTAACGCGATCTTAAAACCTATTCCAAATACCGGCCATATTCCTCATATTGAAAATCCACAAGCTTTCTACGATGCCTTGTTGCCTTTCTTAGCCGAGCAATGAGTGGAAAGAACCTAATTTTCTTTGTGTTTCAGTCACACTGCGTGAGACACAAGAAGTAAACTAAAATTTTCTTATCGCACCTTCATTAAGGCTAAGCGTTGATGTGCCATATTTTTCACAAGAGTTTCAAATTCATTTTAGAGTTATTTTTTATAATAGAGTTGAAAATCCCTGGATCGCAATCAATTTCTTTACCAATATTTTCATTGTAAATGATATAATAGCAATTTCTGAAACCATCAGGAAAATTTGTCCCCACAAGTTTTTCAGCGATAACTGGAAACCAATTAAACCATGTAGTATCTACAATTATTGCATATAGATCATTTAACGATTCTTCGTTTAAATTGTTATCCATTAATTTTTGATTTAATTTTTCTTTTAATAAATTTTTGAACAAATTATGGTCTATATCTTTCAGTAGCGCATGAGTTTGAAAATCTAGCAATAACGACAAACTCACAGAAATGATGATTGGAAGTTTTTTTTGAGAATATTTTTTAGATAATTTCAATTTCTCAACTAGTAAGTATGCAATAGAATCTATAAGGAATTCTCTAGATTTTTCAGATTTACTACTATCCTTGGATAAGGATAATTTACGAAAAATTTCATTTAACCTGTCAAGTATAACTGAAGGCAAGATATGTTTAAAATAACAAAGAGCATATGAACATATATAGATCCAATCCTTTAATTTTTCAAACATCCATTTTGGGAATCTGAAATCAAATTCTTCGTTAGATATTTCTTTAAAAAATTTATTTATTTTTTTCTTTTCATCATCAGCCATCTCCTCCTAAAGCCGTTCTACATTATTGTCCCATTTTTCACCCTCCCATGTGAGATCACTCTGATTTAACTGTTCACATTTGGTATGAAAGGCCATTCCTATTTTGTAATAAGCGTCAAAAGACCAAAGCTGATCGAAAAATTTGTCCATTTCATGAGCATTTCTGGTGGTGACTTCTATTAAGTATCTTTTTCCATTATATCGCAATTCAAAATCAGGTAATCCTTTACGAGTTGATCTTAGTTGAATTTCGAATCCATTATTTAGAAGAAAATCAGCCATAGCTAATTCATATAATTTTTGATTAAAATTTCCAGGAAAATCTTTAATAAATTCATCTTGCTCTTTGTCAAAGGCGTCTTTATATTTGGCTTATAAATCATTAATGAAACTGCTCTTTAAATACTCATTTTCTCCTGAGCGTATTCGCGTATATTCTATGTAACTACTAAGTTTTTTAATTTCATTTTGAAAATTTTGAATTTCTTTACCAGATGCGATTAAGCTTTTAATATTCTTTATACGCTCCTTTATTTTTAAGGATACATCTTCAACAAATAAATCTATTTCTTTCATTTTTAAATCTCCGTGAATTTTCAGGTTATTTTCTCGAATGTAGAAAAATTATGAGTAAAATTTAAATCTTTATTAAAGGGATCAACTAAGATAATAATACGTTCAATAAGAATGTAAATATCAGTAGAGGGATTATCTGCTCTTAAATCTGAAGATTCTTGTAATCTTTTAGATCTTTCAATGACCTTCAATAAGTTAGTTGGCTCGGTAATTTTGGAAAAAATGTAATCGGTGCTTTTATCTGGATATGTTTTATCGCATAGCTTTCTCCATTCTTTTTTCATCAATGCAGAAGATGAAAATGGTTTGCTGGTCTCTATCAAATGAAGCATCAGCCAATATTCAAAGCAGGGTATAGCTACACAAGCTTGTATTTTTATTCCCTTTCTTTCCCTGAATTTTTTAATTGTATTTAAAACAACTTGATAATCAGGATGCATGTCTCTGTCTATAACGAGGTATATTTCTTCGTATTTTTTACCTTTTTCATTATGAAAATCAATAGTCCATTCGAATAATTGTTGTAAAGATTTTCCAACTGATTTTCTTACAGGTACATCAATATTATTAAGACGATATTGGCTTTTTATAGAGTTAAAATATTTCTGAGAATAGTTACTATCTTCACAAGCAATTAGAATGGGTATTTTAGGAAATCGTTTTGGCCTATTCGCAGGATGCCAAGTCTTGATCTTCTTCATCATTAAATTTCCATTCACCCACGAATGGCAGTCCTCCATACCTGCCTTCTAGGTAATTTTTCCCGTATGCTTCATGCTTGCGGGGACTAAAGTCAATTAGTGAATATAGGTCAGTCGATTGATCTTGTTTTTTTTCCACAAACCAAATTTGATCTCTGCGTAATAATTCTGGATCGAGAAGGCTTACATCATGCGTCGTACAGATTAATTGGGCATTTGACGTATGCTGTTCAGTATTTTGAAAAAGTTTTATTATGCCACGTACTAAGAAAGGATGTAAGCTATTATCAATTTCATCTATAATAAAGGTTCTTTGATTTTCTAAAACGTCAAAAAATTGAGGAGTTAGAGCTACTAATTTCCGCGCCCCTTCTGATTCCATATGCAGTGGAAATTCTACTTTTTCATTTTTTTCATTCAAATGAATAAAAAAAGGTACTTTTATTGGTATGGCTGTGTCGGTATTAGCAATTTTCATTTCAGTTTTTTTAACTTGAATATCAATAAATCCTAAATCAAATGGTTTGAGGAACTGCATTATTTTTTGAGGGTCCGGTAATATTATTTTATTTGATGAATCACCAAAAAAAGTTAAAAATGGAGCAGGATTAGTATTAGTAAATAAGACTAAGTTATCTTTAAACCAAAGAAATATTGGATTAAATTGTTCATTATTAAATTGAAGTGCGGTGGATAAAAAAAGTGCATCATTACGGGTTGATTTTTTCCAAAGCTCTTTTTGGCGACCACCATGCATTTTAGAACTAAATTTCCAATTATCTTTGTTCTCTCCAGAATTATATTCACGCACAAACCAATGTTGTGGTTTATTTTCAGGATATGCCAATAACCACTCTTTAACAATCCTTGTGCTGGTTAGAGCAAATCCATATTGATAACGTACTCCTTCGGCGATAAAAATAATCTCGAATTCACTAGGCAAACTCCGGGTTTCGGAATTAAGCAGAAAAGGTGTGATCCCAATCCCTTGAACTCCTTTTTCAGTCGCGGATTTTAAAATAAATTGCTGCATAAAAAATAAAGCCTTGACCAAGTTGCTTTTGCCAGCGGCATTTGGGCCATAAACTACAGCAGATTTTACTAAAGAGAGTTTTTTTTGTTTTAAGGGGATAAGATTTTCCTTCCCCAATTCATCCCCAGGGGTAGCCACCAAGCTCAGCCGTTGCTGTTCTTTAAAGGAGCAATAATTTTTGACGGAAAACTCTATTAACATGGAAAATCCAAAGTTTAGATTTGTTTTATGTAATTTTTTTACAAAAAATAACATAAAAATTTAAATATGTCAAATTTACCATTCCAAAATTCTTTTGTAACTTGTAATATCGGTTTTGTAACCGGCGTTTACTTACCTTTCCATAGACTCTATCCCTGCTGTCACAATCTTGTCATAATTTAATATTAACATAGGCGGGCTGGCTTACTATAAAGAGGATTTTCTGATGAGAAATTTAAAATGTGTGCTTACTGGGCTGATGTTATTAGCAATTTCTGGTCCGATATGGGCAAATGACATTTCAATAACCGGTGCTGGAGCGACCTTTCCTTATCCGCTTTACATAAAATGGGCGCAAGTCTATCAACAAAAAACCGGCATCAGTATCAATTACCAACCTATCGGTTCGGGTGGTGGAATACAACAAATTCAAGCCAAAACCATTGCTTTTGGTGGGTCAGACAAACCTTTAACTAATGCTGAGTTGAGCCAAAAGCAATTGACCCAATTTCCGACGGTTGTTGGTGGTGTCGTGGTCGCTTTTAATTTGCCGGATTTTAAAGATAAAAACCTTGTACTTTCAGGCCCTGTTTTGTCAGAAATTTATAGGGGTAAAATTACCAAATGGGACGACCCCAAAATTCAAACCTTAAATCCAAGTTTAAAGCTGCCTTCGCAATTTATTACCGTCGTGCATCGTTCGGATGGTTCGGGAACCACTTTTCTTTTCACCCATTACCTTGCTGATATCAGTGCAGATTGGAAAAATCAAGTAGGTTCAGATACTGCAATTTCTTGGCCGGTTGGTTTGGGTGGTAAAGGTAATGAAGGGGTTACCGCCTACATTCAGCGCGTTAAAGGCAGCATAGGGTACGTTGAGTATGCCTATGCTCGTCAAAATCATCTGAATTTTGTTCAGCTACAAAATCGCGAAGGAAAAGTAGTGGATGCGAATCTTAAAACTTTTCAAGCGGCTGCTGCTTATGCCCAATGGAAACCCGAGAATCACTTTGCCGAAATTCTCACCAATGAGCCTGGGGTCAACAGTTGGCCGATTGTGGGCGCCACATTTATTTTGATGAATGTTCCTCCCGTTAATTCCCAGCAAACAGCGATCGTATTACAGTTTTTCCAATGGGCATTTCGAGATGGGGGCGATTTTGCAAAAAATTTAGATTATGTTCCATTGCCCCAAAAAGTTGTAAAGCTAATCCAAAAAAATTGGCAAGATGAATTAAAAGTGACGGTGACTGGTCAGGCGTCATGATCGAAAAAGCGCGTTCATTTTTATTTTCTAGAGTTATTGTACAGCGCGGACTTTCGCGCGATGAGCGTTATTATGCACGCCAACATTACTTTGATGCGGGATTAAAAGGATTATCTTGTTTTTTTGCCATTGTTTTGTTGGTTGCTCTTGCGCTTTTGAGTGTTATGTTATTGCAACATAGCTTACCGAGTATTAAACAATTTGGTTGGCATTTTTTAGTTAGCAGTGAATGGAATCCGGTGTCAGAACATTTTGGTGCATTAACTGCTATTTATGGAACTTTTGCTACCATGTTAATTGCCATGCTGATTGGTGTACCTATGAGTCTTTGTATTGCTTGGTTTATGACTGAATTATGTCCTCCTTATTTAAAACAATGCTCACGAATTTTTATCGAACTATTGGCGGGAATACCCAGCATTATCTATGGAATGTGGGGTCTTTTTGTTTTAGCGCCACTATTTGCAGATTATGTGCAACCGTGGATGATTGAGCATCTGGGTACTCTTGCAATCCTTGGACCATTTTTTCAGGGTGCGCCGATGGGCATCAGCATCTTGACGGCTGGCGTTGTGTTGAGTGTAATGATCATTCCGTTTATGAGTTCAGTTATGCGCGATGCTTTTGAAATCGTGCCGGATCTTCTAAAAGAATCGGCTTACGCCCTTGGCGCCACTCGCTGGGAGACTGCGCGAAATGTCATTTTTCCTTATTGCCGCACTAGTATCATGGGTGGAATGATTCTTGGTTTGGGTAGAGCCATTGGTGAAACCATGGCGGTTGCGTTTGTTATTGGTAATGCCCATCAATTGTCTCGTTCAGTGATGATGCCCGGCAGCAGTATCACTTCTGTGTTGGCTAATGAATTTAGCGAGGCAACCGGCAACCTTTATATGTCTTCTCTGCATGAGCTTGGTTTAATACTATTGGTATTTACTTTAATTATTTTCCTAGCTGCTAAAATTCTTATGCGCAAACTCCGCAGGAAATAGTATGGATTTTTTATATTTTAAACGAAGATTGATCAATATTCTCAGCATTTCGATAGCTATCTTAGCGATGCTGTTAGGGCTGGCTTGTTTAGGATGGATTTTATTTGGTTTGATTAAAAATGGTTTAGCCGGACTTTCTTGGCAAATTTTTACGTTGAATACACAACCGCCTAGCAGTGTGGGTGGTTTAAAAAATGCCATTATTGGCAGTCTGCTGATGGTGGGTTATGCTTTGATGATTGGTGTTCCGGTTGGAATATTAATTGGCGCCTATTTAGCTGAATTTGGTCGAGATAATCGTTTAACTCAATGCGTCAGATATGTTACGGATATTTTGCTGAGTACGCCTTCTATTTTATTGGGGTTATTAATTTACGCATTGGTGGTCAGTAAAATGGGGCATTTCTCAGGTTGGGCGGGCGCCTTTGCCTTAACTTTGCTGGTGGTTCCGATTGTAACACGAACCACAGAGGATATGTTTTTGCTAGTCCCCAATTGGCTGCGTGAATCTGCGTTTGCTTTGGGTGCGCCGCAATGGAAAGTCATTTTAAACATCGTTCTCAGAGTTTCAAGAACTGGGGTGATGACAGGTATTTTGCTGGCATTAGCCAGAATAAGCGGTGAAACTGCCCCCCTTTTATTCACCGCCTTAAACAATCAGTTTTTAAATTTAAAAATGAACCAACCGATGGCAAGTTTACCACTGGTTATTTTTCAATATGCAACAAGTCCCTATGCTAGTTGGCAACAGTTGGCATGGACAGGCGCCTTGTTGATTACTGGTTTTGTATTAGGGTTAAATATCCTGGTGCGCGTTGTTTTTAAACAAAAGCCACCCATCATTTGAAGAGAATGCTATGGAAAAATTTATAAAAATTAAAACTAGTGACTTGAATTTTTATTACGGGAAACATCATGCGTTAAAAGGAATTAATTTTTCAGTTCCTGAGCATTCTGTGACTGCACTTATTGGTCCTTCAGGTTGTGGAAAATCAACCTTGTTGCGTTCTTTTAACCGTATGTATGAAATTTACAATAAACATAAAGCAACAGGTGAAATTTATTTAGATGGGCAGAATATATTATTACCCTCGCAAGATTTAAATAAATTACGCAGTCAAGTGGGTATGGTTTTTCAAAAACCCACTCCTTTTCCAATGTCTATTTTTAACAACATTGCTTTTGGTGTTTCCCTTTATGAAAAGTTAACCCGAAGTGAATTAGAGGATCGGGTCGAATGGTCGTTAAAAAAAGCCGCACTTTGGAACGAGGTGAAAAATATTTTGAAACATAGTGGGCTTCGTCTGTCAGGTGGTCAACAACAACGTCTTTGTATTGCCAGAGCAATTGCTGTCAAACCCGATGTGATTTTACTGGATGAACCAACTTCAGCTTTAGATCCAATTGCCACTGCGCATATAGAAGAATTAATCGTGGATTTAAAAAGAGAATATACCATTTGTATGGTTACACATAATATGCATCAGGCGAAACGTATTGCAGATTTTACAGGTTATATGTATTTTGGCGAATTAATCGAACATAATGTCACCTCTGTGATTTTCTCAAACCCATCTCATCAATCTACGCAAGATTTTGTTTCTGGAAAAATCGCCTAAAAATTCAGTAATTTCGTGCGGTGTAGATTTCGAAAACTAAACCTATTCCGCCTTATTCAGCGACATCCTCCTACTCGCAAGATTGTCTAAACGGGGCCCGTCAGTGGAGATGTTTTCGTGCTCGCTACGCCATAAATAGCAGGTGCAATACTTCGTAAGCGTCATTGTGCCTAGTGAACTTTTATCATGCTAAACTTGTTTCCGAATTGGCTTCGCTGCGCGCGAAAACATCTCCACTGACACCCGTTGCAAAGCTCGCAGGCGGATGCGCTGAATAAGGCTATGCAGAGGTTTCACTTCTATCATTGGATCACTAGTTCCCAAATTATCTAATCCCAATCCTCATTAAACATTGATATTAATCCTGAATTAGGGAACTTGAAGCCGTAAACCTAATATTCAATGCGATTATTTGGGCGATTATCCTGGTGGCAGCGGAGATTTTTTCGCGCAGTCACTATAAACAGAAAATTTTCGTAGAAAAATCCTTACCAGATGGGGGATTAAAGGGGGAGAAGAGCGGTAGCGATCTCCCCCTTTGATTCCGAGCATCGGCTTCGCCGATGCGAGGATATAAACTAAAGCAGGCGGATGCCGCTGAATAAGGCGGAGTAGATTTAATTTACGGAATTTACACCGCACTGGGGTTTTAAAAAAATTTTTGTCATTCTATTGTCATAATCCAATGCTAGCATACCCCCATTGTGTAATTAATTCAGTGGAAAAATAAACATGTTTAATAAAAAAAGTGTAATTATCGGAATGGCTGGCGCTTTATTTTCCATGATTTCAATAGCAGCTCAAGCTGATGGTAGTAACCCCACCTCATTGGCAGATTTTTTTGAGAGGATTCAAGTCAACGGTGATCTTCGCAGTTATTATTTTACTCGTGACTATACAAATCCAGACGCAATAGACCAAAGTGCCTACTCTTTAGGCGGCGATATGCGAGTGGTTACACCATTAGTGTATGGGTTTCAAATTGGTGCAGCCTATTACACTGCACAATCTTTGGGTTTAAATAGTGATGATCCAGCTAAAGTGGATCCAACCTTACCAGGTAAAGATATTGGTGTTTTAGGTCAAGCTTATTTGCAATATCATCGTGGTCCTATTTTAGTGCGGGTAGGCGATCAAATCATCAACACCCCTTGGTTAGCAGCTGGTGATTCTAGAATGATTCCGGCTACGTATCGGGCAATCTACACTGAATGGACGCCCAACCCGGATTGGGTGATTACGGGTTTTCGTGAATTAGCTTTTAAAAGTAGAGTAGAAGACGAATTTTCAAGAACTAACTTATATAATCCGCAAAACTTTGGCACACCGATCAAATCTTTAGATGATACAAAAGATAATGGGACATGGGCGTTGGGTGCTAATTATCACCACCAAGATTGGCTTGCTTCGGTTTGGGGATATCAATTTCTTGATTTTGCCAAGTTATTGTATGGTGATTCTCAATATGTTTTTCATGTTGATTGGCGTCTACATCCATTAATTGCTGGTCAGCTTTATGGTGAAACGAATGATGGCGATAATACTTTAGCAGAATTAGGCTATGGGAAAGCATCCTCTGCCGGTTATGGATTATTAGGTGGGTTTACTTATCATTTGGATGGATATGCCTATGATAGCTTTAAAATGACTTTGGGGTTTAACCAAATATTTTCAGATAAAAATGCATTTAAAAATGGCGATATCGTTTCGCCATATACAACGGGTTATGCAGATGATCCGTTATATTCTACCTCAATGATTGCTGGGTTAGTTGAAAAATCTTCCGGAGAAGCATTGAAGGTTCAAGGAACATATTTCGCTTTTAATAAAGATTTGATTCTGTCTTCAAGTTTTGCTCGATATTTCACAGAGCCCCAAGTTGATAACACAGACGAAACTGATTTTGACATCACCTATGCATTTAATCATTTCAGATATTTAAAGGGTCTATCCATACGCGACCGTTTAGGTATTTTAACGGGTGATCCTACCAAAGGCACGTTTTATTATAATCGAGTGATGTTACAATACACTTTCTAAGGAGGCATTTCTCTTTTCGACAATATCCAATTTTTTCCATTGACAAAACGAGCGACCAGCATGCTACCAACCATATTTCCTGTGACATTTAGCACCGTCGCTGGAGGGTCGATTATCAAGCTAATCGCCGCAATAACGACCAAAGCTTGAGGTGGGAAACCATAAACGTTTAAAATTAACATCTCTCCAACCATCCCCCCGCTGGGAATAGCTCCCATTACTGTTCCAACTAAAACCGCAACGATTAATGCTTCAATAATAACTCCTGGACTGGTGAAATTGAGATGATATATTCCAAACAAAAAGGCAATTTTTACCATACCCCCTAAAACCGAACCTTCTTTATGTAGAATTCCGCCTAATGGCACAACGGTTTCAAAAATCTCTGGCGGTACTCCGGTTTTTTTTGTGGCTTGTAAGTTAGCTGGAATACTGGCTGCGCTACTACAAGTGGCGAGCGCTGTAAGCGCGGGTAGCAATACATTTTTCCAAAATAGATTGACTCCATTTCTTCCCGCAGCGACATAAGCAAAACATGAGTAAGCCAATACAAAATATACCAAGGCGGACGGATAATACGCTATGGTTGAGCGCAGGTAAGTTGTTAGCATTTGTGGGCCCAATTGTCCGACTAAATAGGCGAAATAAGCAAAAAAACCAATCGGTGCATAATACATAACAAATCCTACTATTTTCATTGAGATTTCCATACCTGATTGGAGAAAATCGGCAAACAACTTACCCTTTTCTCCAGCTTGCGTAGTGGCAAATCCGACGAAGACAGCAAAAAAAATCAAAGCCAACATATTTCCACGCGAAAATAACTGTATAAAATCAGGTACTGTGAACATATTCACAATTTCTTCACCGTAATTGATATGTTGGGTTGGGTTCAATTTAGGGAGATTAATGACGACACCGTGCCCAGGAGGATAAATTTTGACAACAATCAACATAAAAAGGGCGGCAATTAAACTCATAATGAAAAAAATAATCAGCATACGTGAAATAACGCGCCATAATTGATTTAATGCGGCCATTCCAGCAATAGCTGATGAGATACTAAAAAAAACTAACGGTACTACAACGGTAAACATCATGTTTAAGAAAATGTCACCGAAAGGCTTTAAATAAATAGCTTTTGGTCCTAAAAAGACACCAGTCAAGCTGCCCAGTAAAAGAGCGATCAATAAAATAATAGAAAAACGATAATTTTTAATCCCTTGGAAAAACGCATGTGGCATATTGTTCCCCATTTCACCCATTGTTCACTACTATGACAAATTTAGCACAAGAAATGACAGGAAGTACATTTAGTTGAAATATTGTTCTTTTAAGGCGATTATGCAACATTAATTACAATTTTTGATCGCCTTAAATTGAATAATTTATAAATTTAAGAAATAAAATATAAAAAATAGGAGTTATCTATGCAAAAAGAAAAATCCCCAACAACAAATTCCTCTCAAATTCGCATTGCTACTTTATGGGATTGGGACGGCTGCATGATTCATGAGAAAAGCGAGCCGCTTTGTTCCGTTCTTGATGGAGTTAAGAAAGTGATGGGAGGAGAAAAAGCCCTCATTGATTCTATAAAAAATTATCCATTCATTGAGAGTTATTTTAAGTCAATTAAAAAATCTTACGATTTAGAGTCTTCTCTGATTGACTTATTGGTAGATGAAATAGAACCTTTAATGGCGCACCTTTCTTTGGGTGATAAGGCTAAAAATACCGAAAAATTGGCTGCAGAAATATTGAAAAAAGATAAAGTAAAAGGATTTTTTGATGAAATAAAAATTATTCCGTTGAAACAACAAGAAGAAATAATTTACCGAATCGCTTTGCATATGAGTACCTGTAAAACGGTCATTACGAATAATCAACCTTTACTTAATCATCTCAAACAAAAGGTCGATATAATCGCTAAAGATTTCCCTGAGTCAATTATTACCGTCATATTCGTGGTTTTCAGTATCCGTCAATCTAGCAACCTCGATGTAATAAATTTTGTTAAAAATCTAAATGGTTTGGCAAGCATGCAATTTTCTTTTTTTTATCAATATGCTTTCCGGAAAATTTTCGCAAACACGCCTTATCTTATTAAGATTTTACCGATTTCTTTAGCGGATAGATTGGGAGAGAATTTGGCGATTGGAGAATCTTTTTTCTTTAGAAAAGATTTGTTATATAAAAATTATGAAAATATTGATTATGCGATTAGTTATTTAACCTCTGATCAGCGAGGCAGTAAAACCTTTCTGTTATCTCATATTCTCACTGCGCTTACAGCAGCCGAAGAAGGCGAGGTTGTGGAAAGAGTTTTTGCGTTAGTAATTGACAACGATCCTGTCGAAAAGCATACGGAAAATACCATTTTTCAATTATGTTTTGATTTTTTTGTTAAAAACCCTCATATTATTCCCGAAAAAGTTACTGTTGAATTAATTGTTTATGGTAACGATGGTTTAAAAATAGATTGTTTTTTTCCGTTTACCGGAAGTGGAAAAGTTAGTCAAATAATTGCGAAGGAAAAATTACTTTTCGAAAAATTAAAAAGGAAAATTAATGGACAGGAGGAGATAAAGTCTAGAAAAAAGTTTGATGATGATATCAGCTTGGTATTAGGCAAAAAGAGTGGGTCAGAAACAATATTTCCCTATAAATATACTGTTAAACTCGCTCCAATTGAATTTAAAGAAGAGAAAATAAGATACTGTTATGATATTCTTAATCTATGGAAATTGATATCAAAAGAAAATGAAGATTTCTGGAATTCAGTTGGAGGCATACATAAGGAAAAAGTTGAATTACCAACTTTTGAGCGCAAAACTGCTATAGCAAGCAAAGTTCCTATTTATGATAAACCTAATATAAAAATTAAAGGAGAAAGTTGGGCTAAATTAAGAAATACAGGAGCAAATTTAAAGTTAGAGGCTAAGCAGGATATTTATTCTTTTTGGTTTAATTCCCAGTCAGTATATTATTTTCTTAATAAGGTGCTTAATGTTAAGTATATTGGTTTTTCGAGCGAGAACGAAAAAATTCTAATTTATTTTGAGAATAGTTTTCAGTGTTCTCAGTTTCAGATTAAAAAAAATCAATTTTTATTAAAAGGAGAGTTGTGTGAATATAACAGGATTTATTCTTTTCCTTTCTTTTTTGCTATAGGGATTTCAAAAGCAGAATCTGAATTTATTTTAAAGCTAACCAAATTACTGGATAATTTGAATTGTCAGGATCCACTTGAACTTTGTGATACATATAATCAGCTTGCCACTTTGCAAGTTTCTTTTCAGGGAAAGCCTATGAATATTCCAAAGATGCAGGCAATACTTATGGATTTGCTGAAAGATTGTTATCAGTATCTAGAGCAATTGAATATTACAAAACTTTTTTACAATATTCATGATATAGTGAAAACGCCTCAACCTGCCAGTTTTGAATTTTAGTTGCGGATGATCTAATATTCCAAGATGGGTGAAAAGGAAAAAGAACGATTAGCGGCGCAAGGAAAAGAAAGTATACCACTTTGGTACCGATGGGGCCCCTATGTGTCCGAACGCTCATGGGGCACTGTTCGTGAAGATTATAGCCTGGATGGCGATGCCTGGAGTTACTTCCCTTTTGATAAAGCTCATCAAAAAGTATACCGCTGGGGTGAGGATGGGATTGCTGGCTTTTGTGATCGATATCAAGTCTTAGTTTTTGCCCCGGCTTTTTGGAATGGAAATGACCCAATTTTAAAAGAAAGACTATTCGGTCTTTCTTCTCCGGAAGGGAATCATGGGGAGGACGTAAAAGAATATTATTATTACCTGGATGCCACGCCGACTCATTCCTACCTTAAGTATTTGTATAAATATCCGCATGCTGAATTTCCCTATGAATTAATTCGGCGAAAAAACGCTAACCGCGGCGCCGCAGAACAAGAATATGAATTGATTGATACCGGTATTTTTGAAGATAATCGTTATTTTGATATCTATATTGAGTACGCCAAGTTATCACCTGATGATATTTTCATTCGAATCGAAGCTATTAATCGTGGATCTTTACCTGTTCCTTTACATATTATTCCTCAGCTTTGGTTTCGGAATCAATGGAGTTGGGGGACACAAAAATTAGGCGAGCCGATTATTACTAATATCTCAAAAGAAGAGAATACACTCTGTTTATTAGCTGATGACTCAGAATTATCTTCTCCGGCTAATCTGGCCTTTGACTATCATTTAAAAAAACGGTATTTATATGCTTCCTCGCCAGGAGCGGCGTTGCTTCTTTTCACTGACAATGAAGATGCAAAAGAACATCCTTTCTCTAAAGATGCATTTCACCGTGCTATCGTCGCTGGTGAAAACAGTATAAATCCCGCGGAAGAAGGTACTAAAGCAGGCATCCACTACTGTTTTGAGTCGATTGCTTCGGAAGAATCCGTTGTCGTTTATCTTCGTTTAACAGACCATTCTTGTGTGGACGCACTGGCAGAAGCGGAGAAAGTCATTAATCTGCGAAGAATGGAAGCCGATGAATTTTATGAAACTGTTCACCCGCCTCATGCCAGTCAAGAAGAGTGTATGATCCAAAGACAAGCTTTGGCGGGCATGATTTGGAATAAACAAATTTATTTATTTGATGTCAGCCGATGGCTAAAAGGTGATAATGACGAGCATTCATTGAGTGAACCTAAGCGAATGTTGATTCGCAATACACATTGGCGTCATTTGAATTCGATGCGAATTTTTTCCATGCCAGATAAGTGGGAATATCCCTGGTTTGCCGCGTGGGATTTGGCATTTCATTGTATTACTTTGGCTTTGATTGATATTGAATTTGCCAAAGAACAGTTATGGCTGCTTCTTTTTGATCAATTTCAACATCCTAATGGCGCAGTTCCAGCGTATGAATGGGAATTTTCGGATTTAAATCCCCCCGTACAGGCCTGGGCGGCCTATAGAATTTTTAAAATGGAATATGAAAAAACAGGGAAAAGAGATATTGTTTTTCTCAAAAAGTGCTATCTCAAGCTATTGATGAACTTTTCATTTTGGGTTAATAAAGTAGATAGCTCGGGTTGTAATGTTTTTGAAGGTGGTTTCTTGGGATTAGATAATATTACGATTATTGATCGTTCCAAATCGCTTAAAGATGTAGTCTTGAAACAAGCGGATGGAACTGGTTGGATGGGAATGTTTTGTCTAAATTTGATGAAAATTGGCCTCGAGCTTGCCAAAGATGATCCAACTTATGACACCATGGCGACCAAATTTTTCCAGCATTTTGTCTATATTTCTCATGCCATGAAACGAATTGGTTTTAAAGAATATAATTTATGGGATGAGGAAGATGGGTTTTATTATGATGTTATGGTATATCCTGATGGGCGCAAACCCAAGTTTGAGACATTTAAAGTGCGTTCGATGGTGGGGCTCATTCCTTTGTTTGCGATTGAAGTTGTCACGGAAGATGAACTGAATCGATTTCCTGAATTTAAAAAGAATTTCTTTTGGTTTTTGCGCAATCGTCCTGAACTAACTAAAGATTGTGTTACTTTGATTGAAGGCGATAACCAGAATAATTATGTACTTTCATTAGTGGATGAGCATCATTTTCAAAAAATAGCCCATTATCTTTGTGATCCTGAAGAATTTTTGTCTAAATTTGGCATTCGCAGCCTTTCAAAATTTCATCAATATCATCCGTTTATCCGTGAAAAAGCCAAAGTTGAATATGAACCTGGTGAATCAATGGAACGGATGAAAGGTGGAAACTCCAACTGGCGTGGGCCAATTTGGTTTCCGACAAATTATTTACTTATTGAATCATTAAAAATATATAAGAGATTTTATAAAGAAGATTCAATTGATGTCAACGACTTAGCCAACCGTCTCATTTCATTGTTTACTTGTGATAAAAACGGCAAAAGAAAATTTTTTGGTGAAAATTTTCCTTTGGCTCAAGATATCCATTTTAAAGATAATTTATTTTTTTACGAATTTTATCATGCCGAAACCGGTCAAGGTTTGGGGGCCTCACACCAAACCGGGTGGAGCGCCCTAGTTGCCAATCTCATCGACGAATTTCGACGATAAATCTAGGGTCTACATTTCTACTAGGCCAGGCAAGCACCACTCTTACCTCTAAGACGTACATTATGTACAAAATGTATCATTATTGCCCAGTCTATGTTATACTAGATCCTTAGTTAATTAGAGGTAAAACAATTTAATGAATAAAAACAATATCTTGAGGCGCATAAACTGGACCAATACCCTGTTTCTGCTGATAACGCCGATCATTGGCGTGGCCGGAACGGTATTTCTAGTTGCCAATGGGATGTTGCAGATTCCCACCTTAATCTTGGCGTTTGTATGGCTAATGGTCAGTGGCTTAGCTATCACTGCCGGATATCACCGCTTGATGTCCCATCGCACTTACCGCGCCCATCCTATCGTGAGAATTTTCTTTCTCCTATTCGGCGCCGCCGCTTTTGAAGGGAGCGCATTAGAGTGGAGTACGGACCATCGTAATCATCATCGTTATACAGATACCGATAAAGATCCCTACAATATTAACAAGGGATTTTGGTATGCCCATATTGGATGGTTATTTACTTTGGATACCAGCCGTCGCGATTACAGTAATGTAGAAGATTTAGCCTCTGACAAGTGGATCAAATTGCAGCATAAATATTTTGTGCCGATTGCTTCTGTGGTGGGTTTTGTGATTCCAGCCTTGATTGCCTGGCTTTGGAATGATCCAATTGGGGGTCTTATTATTGCGGGTGTAATGCGTATGGTGTTAAATCACCACTTCACTTTCTGTATTAATTCTGTTTGTCATATTTTTGGGGATCGTTCTTATTCGAAAGAGCAAACTGGACGTGATAATTGGATTACCGCCATATTCACCTATGGTGAAGGATTTCACAATTACCATCATCAATTTCCGCTTGATTATCGTAATGGCATTCGGTTTTACCATTATGATCCTGCTAAATGGCTTATTCGTGCTTTAAATTTTTTCGATCTAGCCCATGATTTAAAAAAAATTGGGGCGGGACATATAACACGATATCGTTTAAGGACTGATGAACATTTTCTGTCGCTAAAGTTTAAACAATCTTCCGAGGCATTTGTGATCTATGTGAACGAACATTTAGCGCCAGTGCGTAACCGCATCTTACAATTGATTTCTCATATTGAAAGTATACAAAAATCCGGAAAAATCGGAGAAAGTTATCATCAATTAAAGATAGCGCACTTAGAACTAAAGCATTCGCTAATCGTCTGGGGTCGTTTAATTAAAGCCAGTCCAGGACGGTAGCCTGGTTTAAAACATTCTAATATTGTTTTATCGTTATTTTATAAATGTCCCATCTTGATATTCTTGAAAAGCTTGTCGAAGTTCGGCGTGAGTATTCATAACAATTGGACCATACCAGGCGATAGGCTCATTGAGTGGCTTGCCAGATACCAGCAAAAATCGGACGGAATGTTTATCGGTGGTTACCGTGATACTCGTTCCATCTCTTTCGTAGAGCACAAGCGTGCCATTATGGCATGGGCAAGGTGGTTGCATATCAAAATAATTAACGCCGGCTGCATCATGGGCAAAAGGGCTTCGCAGGGGATCAAAATAGGCTTCGCCATCGATAACATAGGCAAAAACAGTATGTTTTTCTTTGACTACATGCATAAATGATTTGCCAGCAGGAACGGTCACATCTAAATATTCAGGATCGGTTACAATATCTCGTACCGGACCTTGTGTTCCGTTGACGTTACCGCAGATAATTCGAATAGAAGCCCCGTCCTGATTGGTTATGAGTGGAATTTCATTATATTTTATTCCGCGATAACGCGGTTCCATCATTTTTGAATGTGCAGGAAGGTTTGCCCATAATTGAAACCCGAACATCTCTCCTTTGCGATTTCCTTTTGGCATTTCTTGATGAATAATGCCGCTGCCGGCAGTCATCCACTGAACGTCACCGGCTGCAATATTACCTTTATTGCCCATGCTGTCGCCGTGTTCTACATCACCATCCAACACATAAGTGATGGTTTCAATGCCACGATGGGGATGCCAAGGAAATCCAGCTTTATAATCAGCTGGATTTTCCGAGCGAAAATCGTCGAGTAATAAAAAAGGGTCAAGCAGAGGCACTTCATGAAAGCCAAATGCACGCTTAAGATGAACGCCAGCGCCTTCAATGGTCGGCTCGCTTTTCCAAATTTTCTTTATCGTGCGTTGATTTTTGATGGTATCCATAATATCTCCTTATATTGAAAACCATAGTGGCATATTATTATAATAATAGGGTATGGCAAAGGCTGTCGCCGAAATTTTGGCAGCTATTTTTTAAATCAATAGTGAGGAATTATGTTTGGAAAACTTTCGGAAAATATCACTTCAATTAATTAATAATTTTTATCGATTGGATCTCGATCAAGAGACTTCTAGACCAAAATTTAATTTTGGTCAATTATGTTGTTTTCCTTGCAACTTCTTATCCATGTTATGGAGTGCTAAAGAACAGAAAGAAAAGGAAATCAATGATGATAAGTCAGAAATTTCAGATTTATCGGACATTGAACTCTTAGGGAAAATTGGAATCACCAATACCTTATCGATTCAAAATAAGCAACCTGAAACTGCTGAATTTTCATTTCTTGAAACATGTGAATATTAAAATATATGCCTGATTTAATTTCTACTTATTTGATTTTAATGAGAAGCTGGACGACGATGAAGGTTGCGTAACCACAGGGACACCGATTTCTTTTAAATATGCAGCCCTTTTTGGCTTGGTGAATAATGCTCCCCATTCATAATATTTAACGGGGCTGACACGGTATTTAGCACTTTTTATTAACCCAACATGAAAAACTTCAATTGGTGTTTCAATGGGTAGAGTCTTTTGATCAAAGCTATGGAGAAAATGTGAAGGTCCATTAGCAGGAACAGCTACTTTTTCTTTCAAAAGACATATATCGACCGGTAATCCATTAATGACATATTCTGGTTGGACATTATCCTTGCCAACACAATCATAAACTTCTAGAGTCACTTCATCCTGAAATTGTGAATTAGTTACTTTAAGCTTTAGATTTTCTGCTCCATGATAATTTTTTTTCAGCTCGTAGGCTGCAGCTAATCGAAAATGAGTAGGATAATGTTGGGTAAAATGACGTAGAGATAAATCCAATTGGCTGCGGTATTTTACCGGCAAGCCACCCTTGGTTTCATTCAGTTGAGAAATGTCAGTGTTCAGTAAATTAAAAAGTTGTCCCAACAAGCGAAAAGAAACTAATCTTTTTCCACGTGACAGTTGATTAGCATCTAATACAGCAAACATAAATGCTAAATGAACCAGTGTCTTTAAGTCCTTAAATTTCAGCCATAAATTTTGAATTCTTCCTAAAAAAATCGGTAAATATTTCCCAAGCATTTCATAAGAAAGCCCCATGCGGATCATCGCTGAAACAGTCATCGATAAATCCTGGCAACTAAATAATGAAATATTTACTTTAGCGTAATTTAATAACAAAATAACAGGATGCTCGATTTGACTCTGAGTGGGAATTAAATGTAACTTGCTGAGTCCATCCAGACACATGGCGATTTGTCCTGGCGTAAAATCCAACGATTGCTCAGACAATTTTTTTAGTAACTTTTCTATGCCTGATAAATATTTTTGAATAAGTATCGGTTTATCGTTAAAAGCAGAGAAAAGTTTGCCGATATTGAGCAGTGCTGTAGCCAGATTAATGTTATTCAATTGATCGGCAAACTGAATATTGGCAAAAATACAGCGGATCTTTTCGTATTCGTACAAACTCTTGTTTTTAGAAATTCTAACAATTATAGCATTCATTTTCTTAAAAAAAGGATCATTTTCTTTTTTCGATTTTTTATTGCTGGGAGGAGGTAGATCTAAGTTTAGTGAGATAATTTGCTCTGTTTTGCATAATTTATCCGAAAAGCTTTGTTTGACGTCGTTATATTTTTCCTCAAACAGTTTTTGATCCATAATTCCGCAGGCATGCCTTCTTTCATATAATTCCATCAGACTTAATTTAGCCGATTCCATTTTCTTAGCAGCTTGTATTAACAATTTTTCAGCAAGTTCACTATTGACTTCGGTCCCTATGCCAAATTCATGTAAATAAGCTAGATATCCTAGACTGAGAGGCTCATTTTCGCTGGCAGCTTCTTGAATATATTTGGCGCCAGTTAATAAATCGTTTTTTTCTGTGATATAAATTACGCCTAAATTATTTTTAGCGCGGCTAGCGATTTCTTGATTCGAGCCCTGAATAAGTTCTTTGAAAAGATGTATGGCTTGGTCAACATCTTTTTCTACACCGATTCCCTGAGACAAACAACCTGCCATTCCACATTTAGCAGGAGGAAAATTAGGTGCGGCTTGTGTAAACAAATTAAGTGCTTTTTGCTTAATTTTCTCATCTTGCATTGCTGGGGTTGCAAACAATAGTTTTCTAGCTAATGTATCCTGTGCTTGTGGAAGGCCTTGATTGGCAGCCTTTTCGCACCATTCTAGAGCACTTTTTTCGGCCTCAGAGTCATCAAGCTGGCTCAAACATAAGCTCAGATTAAATTGTGCCCCCTTATGATTAAGGTTAGCTGCTCTTGAAAAATAATGAATTGCCAAAGTAAGATTTTTAGGCTTTTTATTAAAGTAAAGACTTCCGAAATTATTGTAAAAGAAAGCTTCACGTTCTTTGATAATTGCTGACGATTTCTCTTCTAAACTCAGCTCAGAGAGCACTTTTTCGGCATTTTTATAATTTTTCTCAGAGTTTTCAAAATCAATGGGATCTAAAGACTCATAATGTACACCCATTGTCTCATAAAAAAGGAATAAGCCCGTTTTGTTGTTTAATTTTAAAAAATAACTGGCGGCTGGTTTGTATTCATCGTTTTTGAAATGAATTCTTCCATATAAATAGATAGCCTTTGGATCATTCAAATCAGCAGCTTTTTTGAGGATTTGCCGATGTTGCTTTTCATCACCTAATTCTTGACAACACCAAGCTATACAATGAAGAGCAGAGATTTTGTCCTTGGAGTCTACTTGAGCACCTGGGTATTTAGTTTCTATCTCATCATAATTTGCTAGGATTTTATAATCCTCAGTCATTGCTAATTTAAGTAGTTCAGTTGATTGCTTTATATTACTTTGTGCTAACAAGATTTCAGCCTGCTCTCTTGCCTTATAAGAAGTTTCTGAAAATTTCTCACAATCAGATAATAATCGTACCAATTCTTTTGGTAGGGCAAGAAGGGTGACGGGACTTGAACGACTTGTAAGTTTTTTTCGCATTAATTTATTTGGTTTTAAACTATAAAATTTACTTTGATTCAGTTACTTAACCATGATCTTTGTTGATTGTCAAGGAGTATTAAACCCGATTTTTATGAATAACTAGCCAATAAACCCCAAATCCAATCGACATTAAAATAAAATAGAGCCAAGCTAAGCTCGCTGCACTGTGAACGTTCAGTAAACTCACTATAAATGACATAAAGCTACAGATTAAAATATTGATTAGATACATCGTGGCAGTTGCAGTGCCGGAAATATGACGAAATAAAGAAATTCCTTTACTCATCGACATGGGAAAAATACAACCGGCTCCAGAAAACATCAGCGCACTACCGACTGTGATTAGCACCACACTGTTCTCCAACCAATAACTGATCGTCAGTATCATGAAAGCTGCCACAAAAAATATATTAATCATAACGGGCAACACCTTCTCCATGGCGAAGAATTTTAAAATAGTTCTGCAAATCAAAGTAGCCATTAAAAAAACGACTCCTAAGATTAAAGCCAAATGACCGAAAAAAACTGGCGAATAATGCAATTTACTCTGAATGATAAATGGTCCTGCGGTATTAAAAACGATGAGCAAAGAATAAGTTAGGCCCATCAGCACAACCAGACCCATAAATAGTCGATGGTGAACGACTTCTAGAAAATTCTTTTTCATCGTCGCTATCCGCAGCGGGTGACGGTTGAAATGAGTTTCTGGTACCATCAGCAAAATTGCCACAGACAAAATGCAGGAGATAAACGCAAAAAATCCAAAACCCGCCTGCCAGCCGAAATAAACTTGCAGGTATCCTCCGATAACGGGACCTAGAATAGGGCCTATGCTCCACATGGCGCCGATAAGAGTGCCTAGTTTAATTAATTTAACGGGAGCCAACACATCAGAAAAAATTGTACGGGTTACTACGGAAACGCCGCCGATAGCCAAACCTTGTAGAAATCGAGCCAATAATAAAGTTTCAATCTGAGGAAAGAAGACTGGCAAGAGGCTGGCAACAAAAAACCCAATTAATCCGCCGATTAACAATTTTTTTCTGCCCCAGGCGTCGGTTAAAAAGCCCATAAAAAAATTACCAATTGCGTTTCCTAATAGATAAACGGAGATGACATTTTTGGCGACGGCTGTGGTTACTTTTAAATCGGCAGAAATAGCAGGCAACGAAGGAGCGACGAGATCAATGGTCATCCCTAGAATGGGCATGACAAATAACAGTGTCCAAACAATGCCTTGGACTTTTTTCTCTGAAAAATCTGCAGGTGACGGGTTGTTCATTAACAAAATCCTAATGTCATGAACGGTATGCTACCATATCCCTGCTAACCACTTAAAGTTTTTGAGGTAAATATTTCAGTTTCACAATATAATTTTTGTTGCTCAAGCACAGATAAATTAGAAAATTCCTTTGTGAAGATATTATATCTAATATAATCTTGAAAGGAGTCTTGCGCTGCTGATTTAACCTTTATAGGCTGAGTGGAAGGAGCATCACCAGTTTGAAATCCGGCTTGGATAAGTTGTTGTTTTGCTTCGTTAACTTCGATGTTGGGGACCTCTTTTGGAGCAACCAATTTTTTTGTTGAGTTTGCAAGGTATTTAATTTTAATACTAAAGGCAGTTGCTGCTTGTTTAAGACTAGTTAAGGATGAGCTTGCAAATATGGAGTTGTAGGCCAGACTGCTTGAATCAGTATAATTAGGTTTAGTAAAAATCCTAGCCATCATCCCAAATATCCTATAATTTGGAATCCAAGAACTTTGTTCGGCTACTTGTTGGCAATTTTCAGAAAAAGTAGAGTGTCGCGCTTTTTGATCAGAAAGTTTAGCGAATAAAGATTTTCTTATTAAGCTGATAACTTGTTGCTGATCTGCTTTCTTCATATTTCTTTTAACACCAATTTGCAGGGATGTTGCGAATGTTTTTTCATCTAAGATTTGGTCAATAAAATCTTTTTTCTTTGCTGGAGTTAGGCAGGGATAAAACGTTTTGACAAATTTCAGTAAAATTTCTGGTCTAAGTCTACATTTATTTTTTAATTGAAAAATGATTGCAAGTTGTTGCTCAACTTCCGCTAAAATATCTTTTTTAATTTTTATTGCTGAAGCAGAAACGACTTTATGACCTGGTGTGCCAATAGAAGGATCATTAAATTCACGCCGTTCGAGTGCAATTAAGGATTTTCTTTGTTGTTCATTTAACTGTAGATCATATCTGGAATGGAAATTAAAAGCTGTTTGAATAGCTTCTCCTCTGATACTATAGGGAAAAGTTTGCACAAGGAAGCGAATTGCACTAAGGTCTTTTAAAAGATTGCCGCTAAATTGTTGCGATCGTAGCAAGTTATTGGCGTAGGATTTTAAGCCGATATGTTCTGCGCCCGTCACCAACATGTCGTTCTTACGTTTCTGTAGAGGTCGCTTATTAAGATTTAAAATCGAAATAGTATCTGATGTAGTCGTTTCCCAATTTCTATCTGCGTCGTTACCAAATTTTTTAAAGAATAAGAGATCATGTGGAATTTTTTCTTCCCTGGTTAAATAGGAAGAAGGGTTGGTAATATCTCTGACTTCAGCACTTTGTGCCTTAGTCTCCTTAATTTTTTTTTGCAATTCACTGGGTAATTTATCTTTAAATTCAGAAAAAGTAGTTCGATATGATGCCGCAGAAAAGCTGTCATCTTTTTTTTCTTGTAATTTACTTATAATTTCATTGGAAAGTTTTTTATGTTCTTCATACCCCTCATCGATTAGAAATTCAGTATTGATACCATGGAGCTCAAGAATTGATTTGGAATGGGTGATTGAAGCTGAGTTGGCAGCATTGATAAACTCTGATTTTGTGCGAGGTTCAGCAATGCTACGGTTTTTCATAATCCCCTTGGCCGCGTTAATCATTAGATGATAAGTATCGCTAAGCGAACGTGGTGACGCCAGGAAAGCTCTAGGGGCATTTTCCTCATTTTTGGCCCCTTCGGTAAAGGAAAGTAGGGTAATGGCGGCTTCTGTTAACTCTTCATCTGTAAAAATTTGATCAGCATTAAAACCTAGAGTTTTACTTTTTCTTCTCATCTCAACCCCTTAAAATTTATGTGCAGTTTATACCTACTTAGGAACTTACCACGACTTGCGATATGACACAAGGTATAGCTTCAGAAATGCCGAGGGTCTAAAACTTGGGGGTCTTTTTTTCTATTTAATTTCAATAAATCTGGGAGCATCATGCCTAATACAATAATGCCTCCGCCGATGAGGGTATTCAAGGTAAGGCGCTCGCCGTTAATGATCCAGGCAAATAAACAAGCAAAGAGAGGTTCTGCGCAAAAAATCAGCGCGGCTTTGGTTGCGGTGGTATATTTTTGATATTTAAACTGCAAATGGAAAACAATAACGGTAGCGAATATTGCACAAAATAATATTGCAAAAATAACCTGATTATTCCAAATCATTTTAACGCCATTCACTATACTAAAAGGCAAAGCCAGCAGCGCGGTAAACAAAATCTGATAAAAAACCAGTAAATTCAATTTTTTCACTTTTTGGCTGGAGAATTGAATAAGAATAACAGTGAAAGCCCAGCCTATTGCACAGAGTACGGTTAATAGTTCACCTTTATTTAAAGTGGTTAAATTAGCGCCGGTTAAAATATATAAACCGATTAAGCAAATACCAGAACAAATAAAATCAAAAAATTTTACGGGATGATTGCGAAAAAATAATAACAAAAATGGCACTAAAATCACACTGGCTGAGGTGATAAATGCTGACTGCGCAGATCCGATTGTTTTCAGTCCCATACTTTGCAATGAATAGACACTCATATTAAGAATTCCTAATAACAATCCGTACAGGATCGTGGATAAGTTGGTATATTTTAAATCTTTGAATATGATTGGTAAAAAAATTGCTGCAGCTAGTAGAAAGCGAATAAATACAAAATCGACCGGACTAATAGACTTAACTGCAGTACCGATCACTGGGAAAGTAAGCCCCCAAATCATGGCCACAATTAATAAGTAAAATTCAGCTTTTCTGCTACTAACCATGGTGTGCATTCATTATGATACAAAAAGTGTATGATATCATTTATTTTTTTTTGATTCTATGTGATGTTGAAAAACAGCATGTAGTAAACCAGGAAAGCGTTTTTCAATATCTTCTTTTCGAATGCTGTTAATCACAGAAACGCCGCGCTTCTCGGAACGGATCAGCCCAGATTCTCGTAAAATCCGAGTGTGAAACGAAATCGTTGAGGCAGACAGCTGGTCCTCGCAGGCTTCGCTGCAATTCATGCTTTTACACCCCATAAGCCGGAAAATCATATTTCGCCGATAGGGATCGGACAAAGCGTACAAGACGGTGTCAATAGTTAATTCGTCGGTAGAGGGATGATAGAATTTTTTTTTCATCGTTGGTACTATACTGCATATATTACAATATTTCAATAGTATTGAAGTATTGTATGAAAGCCTGTATGATGCTACTAAATCGATAATTAAGGGGAGCGATTATGACGAGCAATCATTTATCATGAACACGAACACCACTCCGGTTTTTTCCGAAAAACGTACCCAAATCATTGTCTGGAATCTTCTGTTTCTGATGCCGATAATAGGGATGGTTGTGGATTTAGTGGCTCCTTCATTGCCAGCCATTGCAACCAGTTTGCAAGTTTCCAATAGCATTACTAAAAACATAATTTCTATCTATCTTTTAGGTTATGCTCTCGGCAATTTTTTTCTTGGTTTCTTAACCGATGCATTTGGTAGACAAAAACTAATTCGTATTTCGTTATTCGGATTTGTAATTTCTAGTTTGCTTCCTGTATTTTTTCCGGATATAAAAATATTACTGCTCGCGCGATTTTTGCAAGGAATAACTATTGGTGGAACAGCCTTGATTGCCAGAGCAATTTTCTCCGATATCCTGCCTGCTGAAAAACTAGTGCGTTTAGGCGCATTGATTGGGACTATGTGGGGGCTGGGGCCGGTAATAGGCCCGGTGATTGGTGGATATTTGCAGTTTTATATTGGTTGGAAAGCTGGATTTTGGTTTTTTTCAATAATTTCTTTTATACTTTTTATTGCCGTATTTATTATTGTTCCGGAAACCCATCTCAATCGACATCCTCTCAACGTTAAAACGATAAAAAAAAATCTTTTGGAAATTTTCTCGAATCGTTTATTTATGGCCCTGGTCATATTAATGGGATTAGCCTATTCCTTAATCATAGTTTTTAACACCTTAGGTCCATTTTTAATTCAAGCTAAATTTCATTATTCTCCAGTATTTTTTGGTCATCTCGCTTTAACGTTAGGATTTACATTTTTAATTTCCACGATTGTTTGCCGACATACTTTGCAATATTTTAAAGTCGAGCAGTTACTTTTATTGGCAATTAACTTATTTTTTGGTGTTGCCACTGCCGCCTTGATTGCCAGTTATTTCTTTAGTCAAAGTATTTTATTAGTTGTTATTGCGAGCGCATGCATGTTTTTTGCCTGCGGTTTTATTTTTCCCATGTCTATGGGGAAGGGCATTTCTCTTTTTCGTCATATCGCAGGCACTGCTAGTGCAACTATGTACCTAATCAATATTTTTATTACCAGTTTGACATCTTTTTTAGTCAGTTTTCTGAATGTGCAAAGTGTTATTCCCTTGATATGGATATTTTTTGTATTATTATTAATAGCTGTTTTCATTTATTGGTGGTTAATTCACCGAGAATAAATGTGTCAACTATTAGTGTGGATCTGCATATGCTGAAATTTTAATTGGTTCCTAACAAGTTGACAGTATAGTCTAAATTAGATTAAAATGTATATTATGCTTAATTAATCAAGGCATCACTTTTGTATGAGACTACCACCTTTTAAAATTGAAGAGTATTTTACTCAATATGAATTCTCGGTTCGTTATATGATGGGGTCCTCGGATCCAGAAACATTAACTTTGTCTGAATTGATCAGCATGGCAGACTCAGAATGTTTATCTTTGTGGGATCAATTAACACTAAGTTATACAGAATATTATGGACACCCTTTGTTGCGGGAAGAGATCAGTAGACTATATTCCAACTTAGATCAAAGCAATATTCTGGTTTATTCTGGCGCTGAGGAAGCTATTTATATCGCCATGCAGGTGTTGTTGAAACCAGGTGATCATGTCATTGTGGTGACTCCTTGCTATACCTCGCTTAAAGAAATTCCCAAAGCAATTGGCGCACGAGTGACTGAATTTTCATTAAATTGGGAAAATGATAATTGGTTTTTTGATCTTGAAAAATTTACTGCGTTGGTAAGCAATGAAACAAAATTAATTGTGATCAATTTTCCTCACAATCCTACCGGTTTTCAGCCTAATGCAGAGACTTTTGATGGAATTATTCAAGTGGCAAAAAAACATCATACTTATTTACTCAGTGATGAAGTTTATCGGTTCTCTGAGCAAAATACTGAAGATCGGCTTCCCAATGCCGTTGATTGTTACGAAAACGCATTAAGCTTGGGAGTAATGTCCAAATCATTTGGTTTACCAGGATTGCGCATTGGCTGGATCGCATCACATCATCGGGCGCTATTGGCTGATTTTGTCGCTTATAAAAATTATACTTCTATGTGTAACGGCGCACCCAGTGAAATTTTGGCAATTATTGCGTTGAAAAACAAAGAAGAAATTTTACAAAGAAACCGAGACATTGCTAAAAAAAATTTAGATCTACTGGATGATTATTTTCAACGTCATGCAGAGATTTATCAATGGCGCCGGCCACGGGCAGGTTTTGTCAGTTTTCCAAAATTAAAATTGGACATCAATATAGAAAAATTTGCTAGAAATTTTATAGACGAAGAGAATGTATTAATCTTACCAGACACTCTATTTGATTATTCCGATAATCGATTTAGATTAGGATATGGTAGATTGTATTTTCCTGAAACATTAAAAAGATTGGCGCGATTCACTGAAAAATTTTTATAATGGTTAAAGTAAATTTTCTTTTAAAAGTATATCCACAGCTGTATCATAATTTCATTGCTGGTAATTGGTATTCATCGGTGCGTCTGGCGAAAAACTTATTCATTAAATCTGGTGAAGTTTTCTGTTCGTGAAAAAAAGAAAATATTTCCGGATAAGTTAAAAATCCTAGTAATGGACATTTTTCTGTTTGACGCCAACTTTCTTGTTCTTGCAGGCTGTTATCTAAATGGATAAAAAACATAAATGTTTCTAATCGATAAAAAGGTCTTAATTTTAGTTGAATAAACCGAAACCAAGCTAAGCGGATAGCTAAGTCATCTTCCTGGTGGATATCAGGTAACTGTTTATCTATTGCTCGAATCTCCAGTATGCGTGAATGACCTATACACCAACTCAACATCGTATTACGTAATTTAGTTTTTGGATTAGAATTAATTTCATATCCATCATCTTTTGCATCTTTCTTCTCTTTATAAGAAAAATTTAAATGTTTCCACCCATCGCATTCTAATACCAAACCAGATAAAAAATTATCGACCCTTTTACGAAAGGATTTTTTCATTATTTTAGTTTCAACTTCATATTCCTGGGTGACCCGAGGAATATAACGAGTTAATTCTAAAGAAACTCGATTTTGAAACTTCGAAATTTTAAATTTAACTGGGTCAAATGAAACCCCCCCTAAGTTTTCATCTAAGCTGAGCAACAGTGTACCAAATGCGGCTTTATCTTTAGCCGCCACGCGTTGGCAATGAATAAAATAGAAACAAGCCAATTTTAACTGGTGATAATCATAGGGATTCCAATGTAATTGGCTACTAAGAATTAAGTTGACGATTTTAGCAGACAAATTAAAAATATCTTGTTCTCTTTTTTCATTATTCACTTGATGGTGTAATAAAGCCAAATCATAAAGAAATAAGCTGACCGCTAAGGAAAAATCTTTTATGATAAGTGTTTTAATTTTCTCGTAAAATTTTTCACAAATTAATTGAATATCTCTTAAAAAAAATTTTTTATTTACAATCCCAATGCAAACCAAGGTGTGAATCATATTTCCATGTTGTTTTGTGGTTATTGCGGGTAAAGATCTTATAAATATAATATTGCAATTATTTATAATTTTACCTACCTGATCTTGATTGGGTGAAATTTGAAGACGTTTCATGAAGCTAATTATATCAAACGCATAATCAAATTCCGCGACTGAAACTTTATATTCTAAATATTGATTTAAAAAATTCAAGGTATTAATAAGGTAAGGATTAAAAGCCATTTTTACAAATTGACTGTGATTGGTAATAAAAAAATTACGTCTATCGTTGAAAAATTCAAAATAATCGGCGGGAATATCTCCGACGCTTAAAATATTTTTTAGATCATAATTAATGGAATTTTTATGATGTCTTTTTGGCGTATCGAGTTGGGTATCTAAAAAAAATTGACTAAATTTAGTAAATTGATCCTGATCGCTTGCTGCATTTAAGTTCATATCAAAAATATAGGAAAAATAATATTCTTTTAGATATGAAATTGCCTGGAATTTATAAAATTCTATGTCATCTTGTGTGGTGGATGCTTGGAAGAGTATTAAGCTTAATAAGCCAGCGGAAAAGTTGATTATCTTTTGACCTGCGCAGGAAAAATTTTTTCTTTCCTCAATATCTAATTGATCAAAACAGTTTGTAAGATGATCAAAAACTTCTTTTGCATACCCTTTGTAAAAGTATAAATTTTTACATATAAGGATATAAGAAATAAAAAGTTTTTTTAAGGCTGGGGTTGTTAGTATTTGCAAAGATTTTTTTGCATCGCGTTTCACGCCTAAACCTAATGCATATAAATGCGCTAAATCAATTTTAGCATCTATCATGTCGGATTTTTCAAGATAGTCTTTTGCTTCTTTATAATCAGGATAATCTTCTTCTGTGCCCTCTAACATAATATTTCCATAATTGCAGCATGCCCACGAAAGATTTTTTTGATCAGTTACTGTATCTGGTTTAAATTCATGCTCAAAGGCAGCTTGATAAATTATTTTAAGCTTAATGCGATGAATTTGAGTTCCATATTTTAACCAAAAACTTTCTCGGAGTGCAGCCAACGTGCAAAAAATTATAAATCTGTTTTTTCTAATAAAATTTTTATTTTTAATAATGGTTGATTCCAATATTGAAGCTTGTTTGGAATCTGGATTATTTAATAGGCGTTCAATGACTTTTATCAACTGAATTTCATCAGTTTTTAACAATTTTTCAATTAAAATAGAAAACTGTTCGGGGCTGCAAAAATTTTTAGTTTCAGAAGTGTGCAGGAGAAAATATTTTTCTTTTGTATGTTTATCTAAAAAAAATGGGGGTGAATTTATATTTGCTTCAGAAAATTTTTTAAACCAATGTAAACGAAAGCTTTTCAGGCTCTCAGTTGTACATAATTGCATATATGTATCAATTATAATAACCGAGTTCTTACCTATTCTTTTTAATGAATTATCTTTTTTTAGGAAAATATTTACAGGCTTTTCTAGATTTAATGAGTAAGTTTCCTGAATTAAATTCAATATTTCTTCGACAATCTTTAGAATCTTAATTAGATTTAATTCTACATCATTGCGAGGATCGGACAAAAAAAGCATTTTCTCATTTAAATTTACCCATAGACCGTTTAATGATTCGTATAATTGTTTAGGCGATTTCATCTATACCCACTATTAATTTTTAACCTGAATTTAATTTATAATCTTTATTATATAACTAAATTACCAAAAAATTTATACGATAACAAGAGTGCGACATCAGCTTTGCTGCTGTGGGATTAATTGCAAGCTGAAACGACGAAAAGGAGTAAAATTCACAGGATCTGAAGGAACTGGGAGCGGTGAGGCCCTATAAATAGCCATTTCAGCTGCATGGTCTAAGGCAGCGTTGCCGCTGCTTTGCACCAGTTCAGTACTGATGACGACGCCATTAGGAGCTAAGTTGATGGTGTAGATGCAGAATAATGTTCTATCCGTATTATCAGGAAGAGCCACCCATTGAGCCGCAATGGCTTTTAAAACTTTAACTTGATATTCACTAATAATTCTCTGATTTTCGTTTAATTGTTTGTGTTGCGCTTTTTCAGAAATTGGTTGTTGATTTAAAAAATCGTTAATACTAATTTTATTCTGATAATTTGCTGGAGGTGAATTGGGATTTTCTCCAGCTTTTATAAGCACTTTTTTAGGTTGATCTATAAGCACTGCATGTATTGGCTTTTGGGGTATTGAAATGGGCTTAATTAAATCGTGAATTTTGGGTGAGGCGAATGGATTGAGTGACAAAAGAATCAAACTATGCAGCAGCACCGATATCATAAAAGGTAGATATTTAGAATAGGGATAGTTAAGTTTATAGGTCATCCATCAATTATAATCCAAAAAATTATTTTTCGTAGTTTATTATCGTGTAATCCCTTGTTTTTAATGATTTTTCCTATTTTAAGAAAACCTTAATAATTATATGTCTAATATATGCATGTTAAAACCGTGCAAAATAAATTTATTACCAAAAAAAGATATAATATGCAAAAAGATGGAAAAATAAGTACAGAAAATAAAGACCAAGAATCCGCGAAATTAAAACGAAAGTCTTTGTATGAGCGTCGATTTACTCAAGAAGAAAGTGAAATCTGGAAGAAAAAAGTCACCTCTAAATATGATGAGAAAGATACTAAATCAATCACGACCATTCAAAGCTTTTGGCAGCACAGAAGAACGATCGATCGATTATTGATAGTAAACCCCAAAGCCGCTCACAGTCCTGATTTTGCGGAATTTCTTCATGGCCAAAAGATAAAAAAGAGCATTAATCGCTGGAAGATGGAGTTATTGCTGACTGCAATCCGCGAAGGAAATTGGCAACACAAAATCTTTTCTGTGAGATACTTGCCGGAATTAACGGTAGCGCTTTTTGCCCGCGGTGAGATCACCCAACAACAGGCGTCCTCTATCCTCGAACTCTCAGGAATTTTAAAAGAACATAAAGTAATAGACATAGTTCCTGTATTAGACGCAAAATCAAAAAATGAACCTAAATTAAGTGCTGCTTCCTTAGAGATACTGGAACTGATAAGCGATAAAAGTTTTCAGAAATTTGATCAAATACAAATCGCTGAATTTACATCACTAGTCGCTGAATTACCGCCATCAGAACAATATTGGTTTATCCTTGACGGTAATCAAGACAAGTCTAATGGGCTTGCTCAGGCAGTGATTAACATTCATGGCATCTATGCCGCAACTGTCAATGACAATTTAAAGTTTTTTTGCCCATCTGCTGGATTAAGAGACATGTTAGGGATAGTTAGGTTTGGTTTGAAAAATTATGTTAAAGCGATACCGATCCTGGGTATGATAACGCCATTTAAAATTGGTGAAGGATTAAAGCAACATAAACGTTATTGTGCGATGAAATATAGGGACACCATACCATATACCAACGTCCATGGTGTAAAAAGCACAGAGCTTTCTTATTTTTTTGCTCTTTACCACGATATTTACCATAGTCTTGTTGATTCTGCATTAGGTCATGAAATTCTGACAGCTTTTCTGTATTTAGCCTATGATGTTGCTCAAATTATTTCGGTGGACATTAAACCTCCTAAATCTAGCGCGTTACCAGAAACGAAAGAAACATGGGATTTTAAAGATAGTGAATATGCAATCGTTTATACCAACGCCAAAGAATATAACACGCCGGAATTTAGAGAAAACGCATTGAAATCAGAACAAGTTACCTCTTTATTCGTAAAACTGGTTATAGCGATGGAATTTGAACCAAGACAGCATATTCTCCATTTTAAAGATGATTCAAATGCTCCGTACCTTGCCACTGTTGGCGCTATATTTATTTTGAAATTTCTGGAAAATCCACAGCGCTGGAAAGATATTAAAATTGATCTTGATCAATTTTCCGCAAAAATAGAAAGTGGTGAACAAAAAGAAGTAGAAGAGCACACCTTGGAATTTGTCCGCCATTATCAGCGGATTAAATCGATGTATCCTAAGATAAAAGGCGATTCTATAAAAATTCAGCTCTTGAATGTGTTTTTAAGTGAAACAATTATGAGTGCGCCGACTCTCTTTAAGGTAATTCCCGAAAAAAAAGCCATTGCTGAAGAGAAAGTTAAATTTAAGAAATTAACCAAAAAAGAAGTTGATGAGCACGGGCTTCCTGAAAAATATACTAATACATTATGGTCAACCTATAATGGCCGCAGCCTCGAAGGCGGTGACCGAGATAGTCATCAAGAAATTATGACCGATATCAGGCACGCTCAAGTGTAGTAAGTATTTTCACTCCATTACGGCATAGGCGGGCGAGGTCCACCACGTCGGAATAATGAGAATATGAGAGAGATAATAAATAGTACCAAAAAGATAAAGAAAATAATTTTGGCAATTCCCGCTGCTGCAACAGCAATGCCGGTGAAGCCAAAAACCGCTGCGATGATCGCAATGATTAAAAATATAATGACCCAGTGTAACATAAAATAATCTCCATACTGATTATTATAATAATAGTAGATTAAATATTATTTAGCAAAAAAAATTTTTCTATTTAATCGAAGGTGAATGTGATAGTATTTCTGAATTTTTAATCCAATTTTTCCCTATTTACAGATAGAAAATTGTCTGTTAAGTTAATAAAAAAACATGAAAGAATCAGTGAAGGATTCATCAAAATGTCAAAATTAAGAAAGGAGGTCACTTATGAGATATTTTACACGACGTTTACTTCGTCTACCTCAGAAAAATTCCTACAATTCAAGAGAGCAATTTAGAAAAATGTCTCCAACAATGATAAGGTGTTTAATTGGCGTGGGTTCGGGAATAGGATTGTTGACAATGAAAGCATACGCCTCTGGCATTGAAGCTGAAGAACCGGATGCAAAATTATTGGGTGGTATATTCCCACAAACTCATCTACCAGCGCTGGCGCAAGATTTAAATAAAATTGTTGACTACACTTTAACGCTATTACCTAGTTCTACCTTGCGGGATTTTCGAGGTCGCGGTGATAAAATTGCTGAACTATTGCGATTGGCAAAATGTGATGAGGAAATATATAAAAAAATCAATATTGCTAAGCAACAAATACCCCTTGATGAGAGAATAGATAAAGCAACACATCTGTTATTGCTCTTAATCGCATTAACACAACACGCCTTTGCGTTACCGGTAACGCAAGAACGTGGCGATTCCCCCGATCCTTCAGAATTAGCCATGCATCGGCCACGTATTTGGTGGTTATTTTCTGAAATAGATTTTGTTCAAGAAATGCCCGCTGATTTGCGGAATGTTTTTTTGATCGTGGTTACAGGCGGTTTTTCATTTCGCATGTGGGAACGCTTCATATTTTTAGTTAAATCACTTCAAGGATACGAAGGTGAATTGTCTCAAATTAAAATCCATGTTTCGGCAGGGGATAGAAAATTAGACCCCATTCGAGACATTAAATTTTTAAAAGATACGCTACCAGAGAGCTGGCATCCGAAAATTAATGAGCTAAAAGATGAAACTGACGCTGCCAGATTATTAATAAATTACCTTACTGTTTGCAATCAAGATCTGTCATTCGTATTGAATGGCGCCACCTATGGTCGCGCGGTAAAATCTCCTATAGGGGATGGCCGTAACCGAGCGACCACCTTCGAAGCAGCTGCAGAAACGAAAAAGCATTTTCCTGATATCAAAGAAGCAAAAACACAAGTTATGAGTAATAAACCCTATCTTGGTTACCAAAAAGAAACCTTCTGTGCAGCTCTTAGTCCAAGTCTGGAAACTGATCACTTAATTGAGGCAGCAGGGCCTGCGGCCAATCCAGAGACACCATTGTTCGATTGTTATGATGCATTGACGCGCCAATTTTTTTCTGCAGGGGTAAGACTGTTAGTTAGAACCTTTGGCATTAGTCAGAAAGAGGCAATTGAAATTATTTCAAAATATAAAAAAGCATACACTTGTGAATCTTTATTTAATAAGAGCACTAGTGTTCCTGAAGAAACTAAAACAATCGGACCATCGAGATAGGAAAACAATCAATGGCTATTGACAAATTAGAAGATATTTCGTTAGACTCATTAGAGTGTAGATAGTTATTATTATTTCAAATCAGATTTCGGTTATTTTTTAAACTAAAAAATAAGGATAAAATTATGATAAATGATATTAGTAATAAATTTTCAAATTATCTCTTATTTTTAATTCTATATATTAACTCAAGTTAAATTTCTTAATGATCCGATTTAAGCTGAATTTTAAGCTGAATTTTTTTTTCTCTAAAGGAGTTATTATGAAATTAGATTTATACTCAGATGCTAAAAAAGTTACTAGAAACAACTTAATTGGACGTGGGTTTTTGGCAGGTTATTTTCCTACTACTCTAACAATCAGATTGATACAGCTGTACCCTGATTCATGGAAAAAATTAGGTCAAGCTCTATTTATGTTTGAAACGTATCATAATGCATTGGAATTATCAGCTTGGGCTGCTTTTCAGTTCGGTAAAGTGTTAAACGTTTATTTTAAAAATTCTCCCGAGGAACGTGGTGATTTATTAACAGAGTTAAATACTGACAAAAATTCTATAGCTAATAAGCTTGGTCATGTTTTTATTGCTCGCTCCTTGCAGGTTTCGGCATTGTGGATTGGTTTTTTAGCTTCCAATGATCGTGGAACTTTTTTGGTTCATGTGATTCCCTTCCTAATAGCATTTGGTGGTGCAAAATTACTAGGTTCTTGCGAAACGACAATTGCTAATCCTAAAGATTATTTGCAAAAATCCTTAACGATGATGGTTTTCAATCTAGTGGATGTTGGGGAAACAATTGCCGTCAATCTGGGAGGAATCGAAAATCCAGATGATGGCAAGTCAAGCGCTTATGGTTCTATAACTGATTATAAAAATAATCCAACAACGGGTGTTATAGTTGCTGTAGGTGTAGGAGTTGTGTCTCCATTCGTCATGCCGGCAATCGTTCATGCATTAAGTAAAATTGTGGATATGGTTGTTGGTTGGTGTCATGGAGAACCGTCTACATGTCCTACGTGGAGGCCGAACTTCAGCGGTCTTTTAGGGCAATTAAGTATTTGTTGCAATTCGTCTAAACCCACAAGCCCAACTATCAATGATGATAATAACGATGGTCAAGTGTACCAGCAAATGCCTTAAGTATAGCAATATTTTTCTCCGCCTGGGAAAACACCGATATTATTTTATCAGGCGCAGGAAGACCAATTGCAGTGCTGATTTAGCAAGTCAAGATGCGGGTGAGTTTACTTGGTTATGTGCAGTCTTTGCCAAATGACCCGCATCTACTCGGACAAAGACCGAATCGCCTAGTGCTGTCAATGTATTGTTGGCATATACCTCGCACAGCACTCGTGTCTTGCGCCCAACTTCTCCCTCAATGTGCGCCTTGAGCGTCAGCGGCATACCAATAGGAGTTGGCTTAATGTATTTCACTCCCAGGTTGCCAGTCACGCAATCAATGCGTGGTAAGGTCCCCGTCTCACGGCCCTCACCACGGTAGTGGTTTGCCATCGCCGTCCAGTTCGAATGGCAATCGACGAGACAGCTGATCAGTCCACCATAAACAAGTGACGGCCAACCGACAAAACGTGGGTCCGGCATGTGCGTCATGATCACGTGCGCCTCGTCAGCGTCCCAATAGCTTTTGATCTGTAGCCCATATGGATTTTTCGAGCCGCAACCAAAGCACACACCGTCAGGCGCAGCAAGGTCTTGCAAGGCAATCTTTATAGTCATAGTTAAATTTTCAAATAGTTGACTATCCTAATCTAACTGCTTTCCTGTTTTGATAGCATTTTTTAGATAAACCGTGTGGAATACATTGTTACAGTCTATGCTGAGATAAGCATTGTCAGTATTAAAGAAATGAAAACATACTTTTTTCCCGTCATACCAATGATTCCATACAGCATAAATTGTACCATCTGTGTCAATTGAGTAAGTGCCGGTATCTGTTTGCAGACCATCTTTAGGTTTTGCGGATAATTTTCCACTGACGTTACCCTTATCGTCCAAATACATTGAAAATGTATTAGGCTTAAGTTGTCCATTAAAAATATCCGTAGGAATGGATACCGCTGTTTTATTTACAAAGGTATTCACAACTTGTTCTTTATTCAGTGATTCTAGCGTGGCGGCAAGGGCAGGGCTGCCGAAAACAAGCGCTGCGAATAATAGAGCGGATTTTCTCATAACTCATTCTCCACGAATTTTAATTTTGTAATTAATGTACAGTAAATGAGAAGTGTCAATGCGTCAAGACCGCCGCAGGGTCAACTGCTCCTGCGCAAATTCTTCTTAATATTTCGTTAATATTTATCTGTTATCGGTATATTAAAGAGATAAATAATGCAAAAAATTTTCTAGGGGGGAATTATTATGGCTTTAGTCGTTTACATTTATAAATTTAAAAATAGAGAAAGAATGCATCTTGCAGTTGAATTAACTTCAATCAAACCAGGAGAGGATAAATATTGCAATTATATAAGTTATTACAGTTATGAAGAATCTCAAATAGCGGAAGAAGAGAATGGCCGTTTAGCTCAATATCCAAGTGTGAAGTCAGGTTGCGGCGGCAATCATTGGAAAAAACTATTGGTGTAGCCATTGAGAAGGGAAACCTAAAATTTTTTAAAGATCATTATTTTATAGACGACCTTTTAAATTTCTATGATGATTATCGTAAAGGAAAATCTTTTTGGGAGCGTGATTCCAAGAAATATAGTGATCTATCAGCTTTATGCAGACAAAAACCTGAGCATAAAGAAAATAAGTCGGCGAGAGTTCTAAAAGGTTTTATTCATAAAGACAGAGTTCCCAGGGATTTACACGTCTCTTTGGATAAATATTTGCAACAATTAACTATGCAGACTAATCTTAATTTTTTGATTCAGAAAGCTATACAATCATTAAAATCCTATCTAGTTAAAAGAGATGCCCTTGAAGATGATTATACTGGCTTTTTCGGCGGACTTTCTGGTTATTGCAACAGCGATAAAACAAATGCAGTTAAAGCTGCTTTACGTTCTCTCAGGAATGGCTCAAAAGTTTTTTTGTCGGATGATCAATATGCCGCTCTGTTTGACGGTAAATTATACAAAGATCATGTTTCTAAATTTGAAGAGATCATCTTGGTCAATGTGAAAAAGAAAATTTCACCCACACATTATTTTAACAACATAAAAAATTTTCACAAATAGCAGCGGAGGAACAAAAAAACATATGATTAAGCGTATAAGGGACAAGGTCTATCTGGTTTTGTTTTTTTTACAAAATTCAAAATATAGTTTTTTGGTGAACATATGACTTGACTGATGTAGAGTTAGGCGGTATTTTAATAAGAATTACTGCTGTCAGGAAAAAATGAGAGTGAAACATAGGATAAGGATATAAACTTAAATGCAAAGTATTGAAAATTTCTATCAAGTGGTTTGGCTGGATCTCATTTATTTAAGTGGATGAAAACCGCAGCCAGTCCTAATAAAATTACTAACAATAATATTCCTAAAATTATTTGAAAGGAAGCATTCATGAAACCAATATCGCTAAAACCTGTAAATTTTCAAAATTTTTTAATCTTAAAACCAAAAATCATGACAATGATTCAAAGACTTTCAAAACCTCTAGAATCAATTTTCCTGGCTAATCCTGGAGAAGCTAAGCAAAAAATCTATGGAATTATCCAAACACTTGAAGAAGTCACCGCAGATTCTAAAGATTCGGCATTGATAACAACTCATGTTATGCCTATTATAAATTTTTTCAGGACTATGGTTGTCCATTTTGATAGTAAACATGCAGCCGACATACTGAGTTTAATTGATGAAATTAACTCATCATTGGATTATCATTCCAGTTTAATAACACCAACTACCTTCATTATTAATCAAATATCTTCGAAATATGAACAAGCGATGTATTGTTTCACCTTATTTTATAAAAATTATGACCGCGAAGTTTTAAAAACAATTGGGGATATGGCCTATAAGATTATAGACATTTTTAATAATTTTAATTCTTCTCAAGTTCAAGTTCAAGTTCAAGTTCAAGTTCAAGTTCTAGAAACCGAATTGGCTATAATATGTGTCAACTTAGTCGCACAAATCTTAAGGATTATCAGTGAATTTTTGCAGCCCGGAATTATTTTTACTGAAAAATTACAGTATATTGATAATTTAATTCAATTGCTCACTGCGGTAATTAAGCAAGTTAAGTTACCCCAATTCTCTGAGGCGCAATGTTTTCAGATTTTGACACTTATTTTTGGTATTTATAATCAGACTAAAATTTTCGATAAAACCACCTTGCTAAAATCTATTTTTTTATCTATAGCACCCCCGTTCATGACTAAAGCCTTTAAAGGAAATTTGGAGCTTATCAAAATAATTGAAGGTATTAATTTTAAATTAAGCGGTGAACTAAAAGAAGAAAAATATACTTCATCCATTCCACAGCAAATAATTTTGCCTTTGATTCCACAAATTGAAAAAATTTATGAAGCTATGGTAAGTAGAATTAAACTGCAGCAGGAGAAAGATAAACAAACTATGAGCCGAATCCAACAATACTCTGCGCTGAAACTTGAGTCTCAATTTCCAGAAGTAAAAAACACTTGTCGTGAATTGTCCAAACCTACTGAATACGTTTCAGTGGATTCTGTTGTCCCCATCCTTAGTTTTTCCATACAAAGTTTTGGTCATCTCCTTAGTCAAGCAATCTCACCTTCGGATCAATTAGCAATAGATATCATAGTCGCCGTTGATCAAATTTGTTTGCTATTTGATAATCACCCTCAGTTATTTGCTTTGTGGTTACATTTAAAATATCAATTAGTGAGCGCACATTTAGACCATGAAAATGGATACCAGCAGTTATTTATGCCGATTAACGAAATATTACTCCTCCCGCCGAAACAGATTGAAAATGGATGCCATAAAGTTGAAATACTCACACGATTAATCTCCCGTTATTTTGAAAAATTGAAAAAACTTAAACCGGAGGAAAATCACCTGCGTTCTGTTTTTTTTGAAATAATTTTTAACTCAGCCACCGAGATCTTGACCCTCTATGAATGGATACACAAAAATTTTGATAGTATAGAAGTAGACATGGGATTTAAATCTGAGCTTTACTATCAAGTCATCGAAAAAATTATGAACGTTTGTTCAATTTGCTTTATTGAACTTGGCAAAAGCCTTACAAATCTAGATAGTACGCGTATTGAGAATTTAATGTGTCGACTTATCCTCATAGCAGCTGTTCATAAACAAATGCAAATGAAGGAGTTGCAATATATCAACCTCTTGGACATTGTCATTAAATTTCTTGACAAAAACCTTGAAAACTCTGATTGGCTAAAGATATTATTCTTCGAAATCGGCCAAAAGTTAAGGATTTCATCCCTCTCAACTAAAATCCAAATCTATCAAGTACTTTTAGGCTCATATCAGGGTCGTTTTTCTAAACAACCAGCTCAGAAAGTTGCTGAGAGGAAAATCGAGCCTACTGAGTCTAATTACAGTATAGATGTATTGGAAACCGTTCCAAAAGAGGTAAAAGAACTTCAAAAACTAGAAACCAGCGAAAATAAAAATACATTTGTTCCTGAAAAAAACGAAGACAAAACAGATCCACAGCCAAAATTAGTAAACAACACAACCATTGACAGATTAACCAAAAAGATCGAAGGTTTAAAACAAAGTAATCGAGAAACCCAGCAAGCGTTAGTTAAAAAAGACGCAGAAGTGAATGGATTACAAAGAAAACTACAGACGAAATCTCAGGAAAAAACTGAATTAAAAGCGCAACATGCTAAGATAGTTTCCTCTCATCAAAATGAAAAGGCTCAGTTAGCGAAGGAAATCGAACGCCTGAAAAAAAGGATAGCGAAAAACTACAAAAAAATTCTGAAATTGGACGTATTAGATCAAAATCAAAAAAAACAGCTTGCTGAACTTCAATCAACTCTACAAGAAGAGAAAGCAACTATTCAAAAAGGCAATCAAGAAATTCAGCGTCTTGAAGGATCTTTGGAAGAAAATACAACCACACAGCGTCAACTCGCAGAGGAGCATAAACAAACAATCGATCAGATGGGTGCTCAAATTGCTGAACTTCAAGCAGCTGTACAAGAAGGCAAAGCCATTATTGAAAAAAGTGCTCAAGAAATTCAGGAGCTTAAAGTATCTTTAGAAGAACAGGAAACCCAAAAGCTTGAACTCAAAGATAAATATGCATTAGAGCGAGAAGCGCACAAAAATACTTTTCGTCGTGCTCTTGATGAAATGACTGAGGTTCAAAGAGAGGCAAAACATTCTAATCATCAATTACAGTGTGCAACAACAACAATAGGTGATCTGCTTACGATCATACATGGCTATCAGCAAATATGCGGAATTTTTCCGTCTGCACCCGCGAGTCCTTCGGTAGTATCTGGAGCAAGCTTTAATTTTGCTCCTTCTATTCTTGAGACTGCATCGACAGAAAGCACAGAAATTTATGTCGTCAGACCAGGCTAGTTTTCTTTTTTTAGCCAGTTGATTTTTTAGTCACTTGTTTTATAATGAAAATAAAATGAAAAAATCAATTGCAATTATTGGTGGCGGGCCTGCGGGATTGATGGCTGCAGAAGAGTTGAGTCAAAGTGGCGCAAAGGTAGACCTCTATGATTCCATGCCTTCGCTTGGACGAAAATTCTTAATGGCGGGGAAGGGCGGGCTCAATCTCACGCATTCAGAACCTTATCATACCTTTATCACACGCTACGGCAGTAAACAAAAAGAAATTGCAGCACATCTCAGGCATTTTAAACCCGATAACCTAATAGCGTGGGCAAAAGAGCTTAACTGTGAAACCTTCGTCGGCACGTCTGGGCGTGTCTTTCCAAAAGCGATGAAAGCCAGCCCATTGTTACGGGCTTGGTTACAGCGGTTGCAAACCAGTGGTGTCACTTTTCATACCCGGCATCGCTGGATAGGTTGGCAAAACCATCTACTTATTTTCGATTCACCCGAAGGAATAGTAAAGGTCCAATCAGATGCAACCATTCTTGCACTGGGTGGCGCCAGTTGGCCAAAGCTTGGCTCGCGTGGTGATTGGGTACCATTGCTACAACAACAGGGCGGAGTCGAGGTTAAACCGTTTTGTTCTGCCAACTGCGGTTTCACCGTTGATTGGTCAAAGCATTTTAGCGAAAAATTTCATGGCCATCCGATCAAGTCTGTTGTTTTATCTTTTAAAGATTTTAAACAACAGGGAGAGTTCGTCGTAACGAGAACCGGTGTGGAAGGTGGACTCATCTATACCGCTTCGGGAAAGCTACGAGATGAGATTGAGTCAACCGGTGGTGCTGTACTAACGTTGGATCTCGCGCCTGACTCATCAAGAGAAAAGTTAGCTATAGCTCTGGCACGTCCGCGTGGCTCGCGTTCAATGACCAGTCATATCAAAAAGACAACTGGGCTGCATGGCGCAAAAGTAGGTTTGTTGCATGAATTTATTCCCAAGGAAGATTTTGGAGATATCGAAAAGTTGGCGGACGCCATCAAGGCGATACGTATCCCACTTTCTGCACCAAACCCAATAGCAACAGCCATCAGTAGCGCAGGTGGTGTCTGTTTTGAAGAACTCGATGACAATTTAATGCTTCGTAAAATACCCGGTGTTTTTTGTGCAGGGGAAATGCTGAATTGGGAAGCCCCCACCGGTGGCTATCTGCTCACCGCTTGTTTTGCAACAGGCAGAAGCGCCGGTAAGGGCGTACTGAGCTGGTTGTCACCTGCGACTCGGACAAGTTGATTTTTTAATTATTTGTTTTATAATGAAAATAAAAAAATAGGGTCTGGAGCTTATTTGCACTAAAGAGAAAAGTTCATACTCAACATAAATAAAGGGAAAAAAATGAAAAGTGAATCAGTTTTACTTCTCAATGAAGATGCGAAAGATAATTTAGATTTACCTATATCCCGTGAACATAAGCCCATGATGCGCAGTCTTATGCAATTATTCATGTTCCCACGGCTTATTTGTCGATGTTGGCTGTTGATGGTAAATTTTTTAGCAAAAAGGGGCTTATTGAATTTGAGAAAAGAGAAAGCAATAGCGTTATTGGGATTTTGAACGGCATATTAACCGCTATTAAACAAATATCAACAGTTTCTCTCAAAGAGGGTGAACTGTTTTCAGTTTCCCAATTAAAAACCATTTGAAGATTTCTAAAATAGCTGAATTCGACGTAGAGAAGCTCATAAACCTGTTAGCATTGACTACGCAAAGATTTTCGCCCCTATACTCGAAGCCTCAAAATCTTTTCAATAAGAAATTTGCCAGATAATAACCACCGAACTCGGACGTACCAATAGATATACAGTTTTTCCTAGTTATGAAAATCGTCGCTCTCAGTCAGTTAAAAGCACAGAGGTAGCTTCCAGCTTGGGTCGATCCTAATGCCACTTGCGACCCGGATAAGTTAATTTTTTGATGAATAGATACTTTAATTTGCTGATGAGAGGAGTCGAATCCCCGGCTTATAATATGGCTGCAACAATCATCACTTTGCCAGTACTAGCAAATGGAAATCGTTATAACATTAAGTATTTTAAGATTAAATTCATTTTAATTCTCCAACTGTTTTTATCGAGAACATAATAACAATAATTGATATCATTGGGGATATCTTCTCCTAAAGATATACCCATTGCCCAGCTATATGGAGGAGTTGGAATAGCTGGGACTCGTTCGATATGGGGGATCTAACCGTTTTTTATCCTCGCAATGAAAATTGTTTTTGTTTATACGCCGTTAACATTTCTTTCGTCTCTTTATTTAGCTGATCGGTTACCACTTTTTGAATAGTGCAAAATAACTTCCTACCGTTATTAGCTGAAAACTGAAGAGTATTATCTAATACATACTTATTAATCTTATTAAATTTAAAGTCTACAGATTTTTCTTTATTTTCCAAAGCTTCAATTAGCTTAGAGCTGGCAGAGCTTTGTAACCAGCTAGGCTTATATTCATTGAGAATAGCGTCGATCATCTTTTTTTTCCAATCTTCTTTATTATTGTTTTGAATATACGCCAGATCTTTAAAAAATTTTTTCTGTTCGTTTGAAGTCAGTGGGTTTTGAGTAGCGACATCGATAAACCCTTTGGCGCCTAAACCTAAACTTCCAAATAAACCTATGCCTGCACCACAGACACCACTCACTGGCCCCACAACAAGGGCTGCACAAAAACCTTCCTTTTTAAGGCCATATCCCGCGCCGGCAAAAAAACCAATAATGCCACCTACGGCGCCGGCTAAAGGCGAACCTACGATACAAGCGACTCCTTTTGCAACCAGCAAACTGTTATGCAAATTCTTGCCATGTCTCTCAACAGTTTCTAATTCTTGAATATAATTAGCTTTTTTCATTTTCTGACCCTCTGTTAAAAATATTAAACACTGTTCAATATTAGTTTAAATTTATATTGAACAGTGTTTATTATAATGAGCTAATATTAAGGTTTTCTTAAACTAATCCTGGCGCATGGAAAAATGTTGAGTGGTTTATTTAAAATTTAGATATAATAATTTATTCCCAGCAGCGCTCGGTTGGCGTGTGTGTTTTGAGTATCAAACGGTGAATATGAAACAGACTGTAGGCGTTAATTAAGTGAGTATTAAATGAATATTGAGCAAATTTTGGCTGAAGAGGGCGGTTTAAAGGAAGTGCAAGTTAATGCGGTGATAAAACTGCTGGAGGAAGGCTGTACTGTGCCTTTTATTGCGCGCTACCGCAAAGAAGCTACCCGTGGTATGGATGATACCCAATTACGAAATTTAGTCGAACGGCTTCAGTACTTACGCGAGCTTGAAGATAGACGAGCCGTTATTATTAAATCGATTAGCGAGCAAGATAAACTGACTCCTCAATTGCAAACTCAATTATTATCTGTCAAAGATAAAACGAGTTTGGAAGATTTATACTTACCCTACAAACCTAAACGTCGTACTAAAGCGCAAATTGCGCGCGAAGCAGGTTTAGAACCTTTGGCCTTTGAGATATGGCGAAATCCAAAATTGCAACCCCTGATCATAGCTAAGGCTTATATTAATCCTGAGAAAAATATTGATGATAGTGAATCAGCATTAGCGGGTGCGAAAGAAATTTTAATAGAAAAATTTTCTGAGCACGCTGAATTGCTCGCCGAATTACGTCAATATTTCTGGCAATACGGTGTTTTAAGTAGTCAAGTGATAAAAGGTCAGACTGAAGTGGGCATTAAATTTTCTGATTATTTTGATTTTTCGCAGCTCATTCATAAAATTCCCTCACATCGAGCCTTAGCATTGTTGCGTGGCGAAAATCAAAAAATTCTTCGTTTAAAATTAACGCTTTCTGAATCAGTGCAAGAACAGCATTGTTATCAACTAATCTCGAAATATTTTAATATTGCACGCAACCATCAATCGGCGGATGAATGGTTATGGGAAATTGTTGAACGTGCCTGGAAAATAAAAATTCAACCCAAGTTGGAATTAGAATTATTGACTCAATTAAGATTGCGGGCCGAAGGAGAAGCAATCCGGGTTTTTAGAGATAATTTAAAGCATTTATTAATGTCGGCTCCGGCGGGACAAAAAATAACCTTGGGTCTTGATCCCGGGTTTCGAACCGGTGTTAAAGTTGTGGTGGTTGATGGAACAGGAAAACTACTCACGCACACCACTATCTTTCCTCATGCCCCTCGAGAAGAGTGGGAAGAATCATTAATTAAGTTAACCCAATTATGCAAAGCTTTTCACGTGGAATTAATCAGTATCGGTAATGGCACGGCTTCGCGTGAAACAGACCAGCTGGTTTTAGAATTAATCAAGCGTCATCCTGATTTAGACTTACAAAAAATGGTAGTGTCGGAAGCTGGTGCATCGGTGTATTCAGCATCGGCCCTAGCAGCACAGGAATTTCCAGAATTAGACGTTACTTATCGCGGGGCGGTATCCATTGCACGCAGGTTGCAAGATCCTTTGGCAGAATTAGTAAAAATTGATCCTAAATCGATAGGTGTAGGTCAATATCAACATGATGTGAACCAAGTGAAACTAGGTCATAGTTTGGCTGCCGTATTGGAGGATTGTGTGAATGCGGTTGGTGCTAATGTAAATAGTGCTTCAATTCCTTTGTTAAAAAGCATTTCTGGGTTAAATGAAACTGTTGCAAAACAAATTGTATTATACCGTGAGACGCATGGTCCATTTAAAAATCGTGCGCAAATCAAGAAAGTATCCCGGTTGGGTGAAAAAACTTATGAGCAGTCGATCGGTTTTTTGCGAATTCTTGATGGTGAAAATCCTTTAGATGCTTCTGCCGTACATCCAGAAAGTTATCCCTTGATAGATCAAATTATTCAATTGGTAAAACAACCTATCCGATCTATTATGGGTAATAATGAATTACTTAATTCCTTAAATCCGCAGCAATTTGTAAATCCTCAGTTTGGATTACCTACAATAAAAGATATTTTTTTGGAGCTAAAAAAACCAGGGCGCGATCCCCGTCCTGAATTTAAAGCGGTGCTTTTTAAAGAAGGAATTCATCATATAGAACAATTAAAACCTGGATTGGTTTTAGAAGGTGTGGTGACGAACGTTGCTAATTTTGGTGCTTTCGTAGATATTGGTGTTCATCAGGATGGGTTGGTGCATATTTCGCAAATTGCAAATCAATATGTGACAGATATCCATCAATTTATAAAAGTAGGTGATATTGTTAATGTTCAAGTTTTGGAAGTGGATTTACCTCGAAAGCGTATTCAATTAACCATGAAACTTGCCGCCAAAGAATCGTAATGATATGTCTTCAGTAACTCACGCAGATATATTATTCATCTAAGTGTCAAATTGACCAGGTTGGCACTGTTAGTCTTTCATCATTTTCTGGTTATTTCGTTGTGTAGCTTTTTGAATAGCTTCGACGGTATTATGAACAATCATATCTACCCCTAATTTTCCGAGGTCAGCACTGGAGTGTGTTGGATCGCCATACACGCCATCGGTAGCGCCCGGTTTTTGGGAGCAGCCCTGAAGTAAATTCAAACGCACGTAGGAAGAATCAAGAGCCAGCATCAATGATGTATCAGCAAGTCCAGCATGAGTGCCAATTTCCATTGCTGAATAACCCTGTTTTTTTAATGCTTGAACGTATTGGTTTTGCGTTGATTCGTAGTATTCTGGTACCGCGTGCGCCCGCACGTCAGTCGTCGCCCATTTTTGGTTGAGACTATCAGCAACTTTTTTTACATCCGCTTTGTAGCCGCCATGATCAGTTAAAAAAACAATATCCAGAAATCCATGCAGTTTAAAACTAAGCGCGGCCGACTCAAGCATATTTTCAAAAGTATCGTCAGAAATGGTAATAGTGCCGGGAAAACGCATATGGGCGGTCGGAGGATTCATATTGCCTTCAGGTACATATGCAATCACGGGCGCCACCAATGCATTACCCAATGTTGATGCGATTTTTTCGGATAAAATCTTTACTCGTCGGTTATGTTTTCCTAGAGCCATATAAGGACCACTTTGTTCAGTGCCGCCAATGGGAATAATGATGGTAGTTTTCCCTGATTTTATTTGATCCCTTAATTCCGTCCAGGTGAGATCTTCGAGAAATGTTGTTGCGGTAGGATTTGCTAGAACCGCTGACATTTGAAGGATAAAAACAAACAGCATCCAAGAAAAAAATTTTTTCATAATTAAACATCGGGTTTGAAACTTGACACTGTCGATGAAATTCCGAGATCTGTCAAGGGGTATGACCCAATGGTTCGTAATGTGTCATCTACTTCCCAACTGCGGTATAATGTTAATCGCAGGCTCAATTTTTAAAGAGAACAAGGATGGCGATAAGAAGGTTAATCATTTGTGCTGACGGCACCTGGAACGAACCCGAGCAAAACGACCTTGGCATGTCGAGTCCGACTAATATTTGCAAATTAGCAAAAGCAATTCAGCCTTTTGATAAAGATGGAGTAGCGCAAATCATATGCTACCACACTGGCGTTGGTGAACGTGGAGGCCTGAAAGATCATTTTTCCGGTGGCGCATTGGGTAGAGGCCTTTCCAAAAATATCATTGATCTTTATCTATTCTTAGTTCTCAATTATTTTCCAGGCGATGAACTTTATTTGTTTGGATTTAGCCGAGGTGCTTATACAGTCAGAAGTTTGGCTGGACTCATACGCAACACAGGCATTTTAAAATGTAATTATGCCGAAAAATATAAAGACGCTTATAAGCTCTATCAAAATCGCGATAAATTATCTCATCCACGATCAACATTAGCGGTTAACTTTCGTGCATTGTATTCGTGGCCGGATTTTAATATAAAATTTATTGGAGTTTGGGATACAGTCGGGGCTTTAGGTATTCCTTTTTCGGGGATACACTTAAAACGTTTTGAGTTTCACGATGTAGAGCTCAGCAGTCATGTAGACTATGCGTATCAGGCACTGGCTATAGATGAAAAAAGAAAACCTTTTACACCATCTTTGTGGGAAAAACAGCCCACTTCTCCCAAAAGTCAAGTTCTCGAACAGGTATGGTTTCCTGGCGTTCATTGCAATGTCGGGGGCGGCTATGAGGATTCAGGACTTTCAGATTGCGCATTAGAATGGATGTGGGGCAAAGCCGCAGCCTGCGGGCTCGAGCTAGATCCGAATCAAAAATCAACGCCCAATCTCAACGGTGCGCTACGAGATTCCATGATCTGGTATTATAAAATTTTAGGATCGAGAATACGTGTTCTGGGTGCGCAATTACCCGAAAGTAATGAACAACTCGCCCATATTGCATTAGAACGTCAACGATTGGTGAAGGATTATCATCCAGAAAATATGTTGGATTTTTTAAAAAAATATCCTCAATTAATTGCATGAGGATTACGCGCAGGGAAAAAAAATGAATATACTCATTGCCGGAGGCACCGGATTTATTGGTCAGTCTTTGATTCAGCATTTTTTATTGAATAAGCATCATATTTTTGTTTTGAGTAGAGATGTTCAAAAAGTGAAAAAAATTTTTGGTGAAGAAGTTCAAGCCATTACTTGGTCCGAGCTTTATCTCAACTTATTTAGAAAATTAGACTGGGTTATCAACTTATGTGGCGCCTCAATTGGTGAGAAAAGGTGGGATAGCAATCGAAAAAAAGAAATTTTGGATAGTAGAATTAATCCCACGCAAACGCTTTGCCATTTTTGCAGTCAACTTGGGGAAAATTCTCCACCGTTGTTAAATGCTAGTGCAGTGGGTATTTATAATTTTGTGTCTTCATCCGAAGCAAAGCGTATTTTTTTTGATGAAAATAGCGTGATTGACTATGAAACAGCGCCGCATTTTTTAGCACAAGTCGCTAGAAATTGGGAAAGAGAAACCTTTAGTGCACGAGAGGGAAAAGTCAGAGTCATTAATGCACGCTTTGGTGTGGTGTTAAATCCGCAAGGAGGCATGCTTAAGCAACTTTTACCATTTTTCAAATTAGGTTTAGGTTTTAAAATAGGCAACGGACAGCAACCTTTTACATGGGTTAGCCTCAAGGATGTGATTCGCGCTATTCAATTTATTATCGACACATCTCTTCTGAATAATGCGATTAATATTTTGTCGCCACAAGTGATCAGCCAAATCAAATTTGCTGATACATTAGCGGCAATATTACATCGACCACGTTTTTTAGCTTTTCCCGAAAGGGCAATAAAATTATTGTTTGGGCAAATGGGTGAAGAATTGTTACTTTCAGGAACAGTAGCAAAGCCGACAAAACTTGTTTCACAGGGATTTGAATTTGCCGATCACGATATAAACGAAACTTTAAAAAAGTTACTTGTTTGAGTGTGCATTGGAGAGGGCTTTCCAAAAATATCATTGATCTTTATCTTTTCTTAGTGCGTACTTAACCCTCAACTTAAGCTAGTATAGCGTACAGATATTTATTATAATATTAACATCCTGATAGGATTCTTTAATTTTATAAGGAGAATGTGAATGAATATTCTATCTCAAAAAATTGAGCATATTGTAGTCTTAATGATGGAAAATCGTTCGTTTGATAGCATGCTTGGTGCATTATATCCGAGGAATCCATACTTTAATGGAATATCTGGCTTAGAAAGTAATCCTTTGCAGGGACAAGAGGATATTAAAGTCTGGTGTCAGGAAAATCGTTTGGATAATTCATCGATGACCGTTCCGAATCCAGATCCAGGAGAATTATGGGAAGATATCAATATGCAACTGTTTGGACTCGATGCACAACCTAGCAATCAGTCACCGTCGATGAATGGATTTGTGAATAACTATTCACGTCAACAGCAAGAATCATCCAAAGAGTATTCACCTGCTGCGGTTATGCATTATTATACGCCTTCACAACTTCCAGTGATCAGTCAATTGGCGAAACAGTTCGCGGTGTGTGATCAATGGTTTGCTTCTGCGCCTTGTCAAACTTGGCCTAATCGTTTTTTTGTTCATACGGGCACAGCGCACGGTTATGAAAATAATTCACCGGTGCATTTTCCTTATTTGATGGACACGATTTTTAATCGCTTGCAAAGTGTCAATAAAAGTTGGGGTATTTATTATCATGATTTTCCTCAATCTATCGCTTTAAGTAAATTATGGGATCATCTGGGCCATTTTCATCGCTTTGATGATTTTCAAAAACAGGCTGCGGAAGGCAATTTACCGGCTTATTCTTTTATTGAGCCGCGTTATTTTCCGGGACTCAATTTGCCTAATGATCAACATCCTCCGCATCATGTGGGTATTGGTGAACAACTGATTGCACAGGTTTACAACATCTTGCGTAGTGCGCCAACGTGGAAAAAAACTTTATTTATTTTGACTTATGATGAGCATGGCGGTTGTTATGATCATGCACCACCACCTGTAGCTGTGGCCCCTGATAGTTCCCATACCAAACCATTTTCTTTCGATCGTTATGGGATCAGAGTTCCAGCGGTTATTATTTCTCCTTATATAAGACCAGGAACTATTTTGCGAGTTGTACCCAATGGTGATCTTCCGCATATCGGCCCACCGTATCCATTTGATCACACCTCCGTCCTTGCCACAGTACGAAAATGCTTTAACTTAAAAGTGCCGCTTACTCACCGAGATGCAGTTGCTCCTGATTTGGAAACCTGTTTGAATTTAGAAAATCCGGAGAATAATCCTTCCACCATTACGACGTTGCCCTATACAATTTCTTCCGCTGACCTGCAACAAGCGTTGGAAACACCTATGAATGGCATGCAAACGGCTATTCACCATATCGCAGCGCATCTACCAGCGCCAACTGAAGATATCGGTGATCATATTAGACAGGTGGTGAGTGGCATTAAAAAACCGCAGATACCGGCCCATCGTACAGCCGCTCAAGCCTTACCTTTTGTTAGAGCCCGATTAGAGACTTTTCTCAGCAAACAATTGTTACCTAAATCAGTGCCGATATCTTAGCGAGAGACCGGTGTCAGAGGCGATAAAAAAAATTAAAAATTGCATTAAGACAAGGGATTAACTTTAAAAAGCAGGGCATGTCAGACTAGATAGTATTTTGCAATCTATTTGTGTCAGGCATGACGTGTTTTTTAAAGACAATGGTTTGAATTAAAGATATTTATAATAATGGTAAAAAGTTATTTAATATTATTAAAGGGACTATTCTCAAAGAAACTACGGAAAGTCGTGCCTTCACAAGTTCTATATAATGAGGGCCTATCGTTAGATTGAAGTAGTATAGCCTAAATAGTCTAACACTTTTTTTCCGGGCAAATCCTTATCTAAAGTTCCAGCGAATAAGCCACAGGCTGATAGTGAAGCAGTAATTGACTTAATAAATTTTTGACCATAGACGGTTTTACTCCAGTCTTTTGTGTGCGATAAGCCTTGAGCGATTATTGCTTGCTGTGCAAGGAGACACAGTGAATCAATTTCCTTTGCTGTAACATCTAAAAAGCTAAAGTTAGGCGTATGCATTAAGGGATTTCTTAAAGAGATTCGACAGGCGGTTACAAAATCAGCAAATTCTTTCGTTTGATTGACGTTTTTATATCTAACCCATGCATCTCCGCAAGAAAATAATAGTAGTACTAAAGCATGTTTGCTAGTAGATTGGGATGTATAAATATCATTAATAATGGGCAATGCAAAACGAACATATTCTTCGTGAATGGCAGGGACAAACTCGGCCCCATCTTTTTGCTCGTGAGAACGAGCAATGAGGTGAAATAATTGGCTTTCTCTCAATTGTAATCCAGAGATATTTTTTTCTTCAAAAAAATTGATTAAAGATTGCAACAAAGAAGAAGAGTCGTTTATTTCACTTTCTGACAAGGTTGATTTTTCATCAAGCTTTTTTGCTTGCAATGAAACCGGCATCCATTCAATCAATTGCGCCGCTATTGTTTCTACGGCGGCTGGTGCTTTAGGTAATAAACCTGCCTTTAACAATTGAGGTATGCTATGTCTGATGTAATAGATAAAATCTTTTAATGCAGTTTTTTCAGTGGTAGATTTGCTGGAAAAATTTATATTTTTAGCTAGATCCAAAATTTGCATCAACAATTCAGTATGACGGCAAAACATTTCCAGAGGGCTGGTTGTTGTCTGAAAGAAGGCCAAAATTAAATTCTGACAATTTCTAATACAAAGGTGAGAAAATCTGCGATTTTGCTGATAGAATGATGTGTCAGGGGATTTTGATTCTTCAGACTCTATAGGTAAGGATAGTTTGCGTTGCTTCTTTTTTAAGGAAACTTCTTTTTTTTCAGGTGTTTTTACCGTATCTAATGATTTTCTCCGCCGGTGTTTTGGCGTTTCAACTGTTTTTTCATCTTTTAATTCTATCGTGGGTGTCTTCTCTATAGCATCTCCTGATTGTTCAGCAAATAAAATTTCAAGTTCTTCTTGCTGTGCAGAGGAGAATGACGCAAAATTCCATGCTCTGTATGCCGCAGGTATTAATCCACAACCTCTTTCGATTAGCTTTTTGGCAAGGGAAAAGGTTTGCTTCAATGGTTGCGCTGAAAACTGTAACCAAATAGAAAGTGCGTTATCTCCCCATTTATCTCGTAAATCAGTATATAAGTTAGGTACTTTTACTAATAAATAATTTAGCATCGTCATTTGGTTAGTTTGACAAGTCACCATTAAGGCGGTTTGATTTTGATTATTTATTTCATTAATTAAAAAAGGTTGTTGCGCCATTATTTTTTCAATCACAAATTTTGCGCTTTCACAATATCCTCCACGGATCAAATGCATTAATAGAGTGTCCTCATGTGCGCCCCAAATTGAATTTAAGTCAAGCGTCTGTTTTTGATCATAATCCATTAAAGATTGCTTGATTATGCTATCATCATGAATTGTGCTAAGCAAAATTTCTAATTTATTTTGTGTAGGCGATTTTTCTTTAGATTCATCCTCTTCTTTAGGAGGAGAACTATCATTTTCACCCTTATTTTCATCTTCTGATGGTTCTGGTGCGGATGGTTCATGGTTTTTCTCTTTCTTTTTTTCTTTTTCTTTTTCTTTTTCTTTTATTTTTATGCTTGGTATTATTGCTGAGGCAAGAGCAGGGGCGCTTACTTCCCGTTGAGGAGTTGATTTTTGTTGCTCTCCCTCTTTGAAACAGTTAAACAATGCTTTCATTATTATACCAGCGGGAACTATAATGATTGTTGAAATAAAAAAAGGCGGGATACCTGATATAAAATAACGTATTTTACGCATCAATGGTGTTGAGTGGGGGAAAAGTATTAATAAGTAATCCAGATAATCATTTCTAAGTACTCCAATATACCAAGGAATTAAATAAACATTGCCGGATCGAAGAGCAATAATACGAGCACGGTTGTCGAAATTGTCGACTCTGGTCATCCTGGAGCCAAGAGCTAAAAGAAGACGTATCCTGATTATACGATCATCTTGTGCATCGTAGGTATCATCTGTAGGCAAGGCAGATAAAATGCCCAAAACTGAGGCGTTCCAAGTGGTATTGAAGGGTATTAACTCATTAATATCCGCACCATGCTGAGTAAATACATCAATCAGATTTTCGATTTGCTTACTGAGTTTATATTTGGTAATCACAAGTCCAATCGGGGAGTTCATGTAGTTTTTGGAATTAACGACATAATCAGGATGATAACCGGGGTGGGCGCCACCTTTGGTGACTAATAGCTCGCAAAATTCCGGACTTAAGTTTTTTATGAGAGCTGCTTGTAAAATTGTCTTGTGAGCGTATCCTTTATATCGACGTAGATAAATGTTAGAACCCCTCTCTAACAGCGCCTGGGTGATAGCTAAACGTTCAATTTCTGAGAGATGAGACGCCAGCATATATTCCAAAGGGTGGTAAGGGTCAGAGGGAGGAGAGGCTATGGCGTCAAATCTGTCATCCTTTATTTCACGGGGTAGTGACAGAACTAGCTTTTTGGTAAGCTTCAGACGAGAATTCGTTAATGAATGATGTAGGAGGGTGCTTTCAAAGTTTTTTATCGTAAAATTTTGCGCGGCTAATAATGGTATATTTTTACCGAGCCGTATGATCTTGTTGATGGTTTCATCCGATTCGTTAATACTAGGATCTAAAGCCGTAACGAATAATTCATTTAATTCAGGATATTCTTTAGAAAGTAAACCTTGCGGTTGTGGCATCGCGGCGGCGGAAAGGTTTGAAGATCTAAATAATGTTTGAGTAATAATCCAGATATTTAAAATTATACGCATAAAGCTACCTTACTTATAAAACTGTACCCTTTTTAACTTTTTTGATCTTAAAAAGCCATCTATTCCTGACTGTGTGGCTTTTTTTCCGCTATAGCTACAACAGGTGTATGCCAATTATTTTCTCAAATTCTCGAACTTTTATAGTCACCATGTGACTGGACATGTCGGGTAAATGAATGTCCGTAAAAATCACGGTATATAGACAATAGTCTACATGAAAGGTTTTGAAAAATAAATATGTAAATCAAAAAAAATGACATTAAAAGGCGCAAGTTATTTTCTACATTTTCATAGAGCGAACATTAGTATTAGATTCCTGTATTTCTGAAGCATAGAATAATAATGCTGGTTTTGGAGATTGGTGCTCTATTCTTTGTTTTTCTTCCTTGGTCAAATCTTTTCTAATAATTTTCCCTGATATCGTTTTAGGTAACTCTTTTTGAAATTCAATAATAGAAATTTTTGCATAATGAGCTAATTTAAGGTTTACAAAATTAAGTATATTTTTAGCTAATTCAGACGCTGATTGAGTATCCAGAAGTTCAATATTCTCTTTGACTACCACAACGGCCTTTATCAAATTGCCTTTTATCGAATGCGGGCTGCCCACAACGGCTGATTCAACAACCTGTGCATGTTTCAGTAATTCAGACTCAACCTCAAATGGGCTGACTTGATATCCTGATGTTTTGACAATAATATCGCCTTCTCTGCTAAAAAAGGTAAACTGATTCCCCGTTCGACTAGCCCAATCGTTCGTGTGGAAATATCCATTTCGTATTGCTCTCTCAGTTTGTTGTTTATCTTGATACCCCTGCATTAACCCGGAATTAACTTTTACAACAATTTCTCCTTCATTTGTAGTGAATTCTCCATCTTTCATCAACTCAATCTGATAACCTGGAAGCGGAACACCCATTGTTCCTGGAATGATTTTTTCTTCTAGACCTGGAGGATAGCCAATGGCGGCGGTTATTTCAGTGAGTCCATAGATCTCACGTATAGGTTTTCCCCAAGCTTTTTTGACGTGAAAAAATATTTCTGGATTTAACGGCTCACCTGCGCTGGTGATTTCTTCTAATTGCGTTGGATATTGCTGTAAATCTTCTTGATGCAGCATTCGCCAAACGGTAGGCGGACCGCAGAAACTGGTAATAGGATATTTGACTAAAGTTTCTAAACATAATTTTGCCTTAAATCCTGAGTAACCATACGAAAAAATAGTAGCCTGTGCATTCCAAGGAGCAAAGAATGAACTCTACGCAGATTTAGCCCATCCAGGCGTTGAGCCTTTCCTTGAATGGTAAGAAAATCAAAGTTGTAAGGGTCTTTCAAAATTTCATTGGCTAAATCAGATTGGCTTTTAGGTAAATGTTGGTGGAAATTAGTGATTTTCTTTTTTTCTGCTCCTTGGCGTCCGTATAAATCACTTTCTATTTGCATTTGTAATGCGGAGCGCGACCAGCCATTTTTAATAGTCTGTTCAGCATACCACTTTCGGATTGAGTCGCTTTTAATGGATTGAATTAACAAAGAAATATGCCCCCACGGCAATTGCGCCACAGGTTGTGGCGCAATTGCCAAATCGGGGTAAAGATGAGCAAATTGCTTCATTCTTTGAAGATTTCGAACTGAAAAACCTTGCATTTCTGGAAAATTTTGGCGCATATCATGAGAAAATTGTTCTAAAAAATGCTCGCCCCATTTGAAAGCAGTTTGTTTTTCAATCAAAGTAGAACCTAAACTCCAATAGAATTTGATGAGCTCTTTGTTGGCGGCTAAGGCTGCGCTAATTTGTGTAGTTTTTAGTTTTTCCTTAATGTCATTAAAAAATTTAAGGTAATTTTTATCTAATCGTAATATCGTAGATTTTTTTAATGCATGGACGGTGTCACATCCACATATTAGGATAAAATTGTCTCTAAAAACAGGGGATTAGTATGACGAAATGTGCGGGTAAAATTGGTGCAAGAAAAGTCCCGTATTGTTTTCCGCTCAAATCTTGATTATTTATACTCTTCTGACTTTATCTTCAGAAGGGGAATAAATAATATGCCAAAGAAGAACAGAACTTATTATTACGAAGCCATGTATCATGTGATGCTACGGGGCAATTATCGCCAATCAATTTTTAATGATAACGAGGACCGTCTTTACTTTTATTCATTACTAGAAAATACTATAGAGAAGTTTAACTTTAAGGTCCATGTGTTTTGTTTAATGACAAATCATATTCACTTCGTCATAGAAATAAAATTTGCTTCATCTTACGCGGGTTATTCTAATAGGAAATACAATCGTTCTGGGCACTTATTTCAAGGAAGATACAAAGCTAAGTTAATTCAAGATGAGAAATATCTCCTAACGTTATGCTATTTACATCCACCAGCTAAGATTTTATCGGAAGATCGAAGTCGAAAGACTGTACTAGCGAGAAGTCTTTTTGCTTATTTCGCTCATTATTACGCACATTATACGATAAAGGAAGTTTCTCAGATGTTAATTAAGGAGACGGAAACCGTTAGCAGAACGATGCATAGGAACTTGCGAATGATGCAGAAAAACAATATCTTAAAAATAAGTATTATTAAAATAGAGAAGAATTTAAAAAAATTGGGTTAAGCCTTCAAATTAAACAGTCCAAGACTGAAAACAGCAAATCGAAGCGTTTCTTTCGAGCAATTAGGTGATGAATTAAATAAACCATAAAATTCATGCCAAAATTAAGTTGTAGAAATTTAATGCGCATATTTCAAATTTTAACTGATTGATTTTTTGCAGTATTGAAGCAAAATAGGTGGATCTGACACTGCCATCTAGTAACCTATTGCCTCTCTGATCAAATTATCGAGAATGTTTAGCCTTTGCTATGGATCAAGAATTTAATCAAGAAGCGATTGATTGAAGTACTTACTAGATCTGAATATTTTTTATTCAAAAAAATTTTAAAGATTGTTATTCCTATCAAAATCATTATAATTTTGTGGAAAACATTACATTGCGGCAAGGATAGCTTATGTCCAAATTATCTCCTAATGAATTTCAAAGTGAAACTAAAGTTCAAAGGCTTGAATTTAAAAGTGAAGGTAAAAGCCTTACTGGCAATTTATTAATTGAAGACTCCGTGGAATGCTGGTCTCTCCATTGTATCCTTGATGCAACTCTATATGGCCCTCTCCCAGATCATGATCGCTTTTTATTGAAAATAAAACCTAACGCAACGGATCATCAAGCTGATACAGATTGTCAAGGATTTCTAACCTTGCCACTTGTGACCAATAAAACAGCATTAGGAGCAGGCTATATAGCGTATCGCTATCCTATTAGGAACAACCACAACAGGTACCCAGAATGGAAGGCTACGTTTTCTCAAATTAAATTCAATGAAATGCATGACGATACCTACGAAGATCTTTCCTCTAGAGTACAAAACATATCTGTTTTCTTATCACGTCGGTATTTGGATGCAAAAGATATCCCTGTAGATTTAATCCCAACTCATGAGTATAGACTCCAAGTAAAATTTGTACTAATCGTAAAAAATGGGAGAGAGATTCACACTTATGCTTCTTTAATAAGAGACGCCATTGAATTCCTTACCGGTGAAATTTATAAAAACAAGAGTGAAAGCATCTCAATCAAAATTGTTGAAGATTCAAGAAGAGGAGCAAATTTTTTTTTGGAGATAATTAATCAAACGATTAATTCCAATTTTTATATAGAACCACTCAAGTCTCTCGTTAATCGACAAGCTGATAACAAAGCAATGACGGTTTTTTATATCCACGATATGGAAATTCCTGATGCAATTGGTTTCTCTATAATACCTGGCCCACAACAATTCAAGTCTTCACATTCAGGAGTTTTTGTTAGGAATTCTAGAGTAATTCGAGATAATGGCCCCAGTATAGGTAATAGAATGGGACACGAAATGGGGCATAATATGGGGTTAATTCATGAAACTTCTTGTTTTGATCATGAGAAGACAAGCACTGATATCAGTGTTTGTCGCCACGTAATTGGAAGGACTGTAGATCAGACTGAACACAAATTAACCTTAGCAGCACTAAAAAAAAATTTGATGTTTACCGGAAATCCAGGGACTCATCTAAATGGAAGGCAGAAATATATGATACAAAATGCACCTATTGTGAATCATAAAATAACCTTTGAAAAAATTCCGATTGACAGTTTAAAAATGGAAGCAGAAATTTATCAAAAAGTAGATACAGATGAGATCGATTCAAAGGAAGATTTCGATAAGAAAAAGGAAGACCCAGATAAGAAAAAAGAACCCTCTCCTAAAAAACAAGATGTAGAAGTAAATAAAGTTTTATTTACTGTAAATACTATTCAAAAAGAACCGTTTTCAAATGAAATTGAAATAATATTATCTAATACACCTAAAAGGTATTGGTTATCCTACTATCTTAATGTTGATGCATTTTTGTTTGAGGAGAATATTACTGGTTTTATTTTTAAAAGCAGATATAACAGCAATCCTCTACAAAAAAATCACTGGTTTTTGCAAAGTTTAATAGTAAAAATTAATAATCGAATCTGGTTTAAAAAAAGTGATATCGGTATTGAAATTGGAGCTTCATTAGAATCAGTGTTTACAAATGAATTAAAAAAACCAGAAATTGAAGAAGATAAGATTTCTACCACTAGTCAAGTTATGCAAACATTGAGTGTGCCGCCATTTTACAAATATCCTATTGCCATGAATTTTGATCCTAATCAATCGGTAAAAATTACAGTCGATGACTGGAAACAATTAGATATGGAAAATTCTGCATTCACGGTGCAAATGTGGATATATCAAGAGAAAAATAATCACGATAAAAAGCTTACTTTATTGTCGGTAGGTGATGAGGATACAGGATTACGGTTTTGTTTATACAAAACTCATTATCAATGGGTAATATTTGGGAATAAAAAAAGATATGAATGGTCTGAAAAAATTCCAGAAATAGATTTGCAACGCTGGGTACATCTTTGCATAACTTATGATGAAAAACAGAAAAAAGGATTTATTTACCGTAATGGTGAGCAGTTTTTTGAAATTGCGACAGAAAATGGATTACCCGATAATCTTAGCGGAAGTTTATCTATTGGCGGTGACGAAAAGGGTAGCTGCTTTGAAGGAAAGTTGCGTAATGTTGCATTATGGAAAAAATTTAGAACTCTACAGAAAAATTTATCGGACATGTTTTTTATTAATGATTCTGATCCTGAATTGGCTGCCTACTGGCCTATGAATGAGGGCATGGGAAAAATTTGTTTTGATAAAACGGTTAAGAATAATCATGGCGTTATTTCAGTGGATTCGAGTTGGTATATCCCTGAACAAGAACAATCCTATTGTTTACTCTTCACTCATCACGTCCAACCTCACTACATAAGTCTTCATCACCAAAAATTTGTGGATCTAAAATCCACCGTCGTTATTATGGCCTGGATCAGATTTATGCAGCATTCGCAATCGTCAGATAAAGGAACGCGCATTATTGTTGGTAACGATATTTTAAGGTTAACTGTTTTTAATGGAAAATTTGGATTTTCTGCCTTGGGGGATAATGCAAAGTGGTGGTACATATCCACTGTTATTCCTCTGGATCAAGCAGGTTATTGGTTTCATTTATGTGGCCAATACAATCAGGAGCAGAAAACTTTGTCTATTTTTTATAATGGCCGATTGAAATATACCAGAGAAAGACCGGATTTTCAGCCTAAAGAATCGAAAGATCCTCGTCAATGGTATATTGGTGGACATCCTCGATCACGTCCTCGATCACGTTCTCCTTACAACATTCAAATTAAAGAAATTATCTTATTGTCAAGCACAGTGCCTGAATCTACTATTTACGACTACCTTACTAGTAAAATTTTAGATCAAAAATATGAAGAATATTGCGTTGCCCATTTGCCGCTAGATGAAGGAGCAGGTGATAATGTATATGAGGTAAGCAATGGTAACCCTTTGGAAGCAGAGGGGGTGATAGGCACTTTAGAGGGAGATAATATTCAATGGAATAGCGCTCCGAAGCTACCTAACCTCATGGCGCGAGAGAATGATAATCTAAAACAACGAAAAAGTTATACCCGAAGAGAAACTCATTATGCCACACCAGTTTATAACCCTCGTGGTTATTATGGTCGTTTTTCTTCATTTTATCCTACTCCGCCACCGATTATGAATTATCCGTATAGTATTTATAGTTCCATTCCTCCACGATTGGATAGTCATGTTGTTCAACTGCCATTACAATATCCGGATCAACCTTATCCCCAGTATCAGCAACTTGCTTCTCGTTTAACTCAGATGCCCCCGGCTTTGGAAGCCAAAAGAAAGAGACAATATCATTCTATGAGCTCATCTCGGTCTACTGAGGGTTATCCAGATAAACCAAGTCGCCCTCTAAAACACCAAAATACTCGCGGATATTCTCCTAGATTTAGATTTCAAACACCTATACAGGTTCAGGCTGGCCCTACATCTTTCGTATCCTATTCTGTGTAGAAATGAGATGCTAATATTTAAATATTATTTTATTACTTAAAATCCAATAATTGGAGTAATTGCTATCAATCTACTATAAAAAAAACTGTCCTGAACTTGTTAAATATCATTAAGAGGGATAAATCGTGCATTAGCTTGAAACGCATGGGAAAACTAGCTGGGCAGGATCAAGATCACTCAGAGATCACTCAGGGTGGTCGAGTCCTGAATTCTTTATTATTAACGGATTCAGGACTTGACACTCTTAATCTCAAAGTTTCTCAGATGCTAGTTAAGGAGACGGAAACCGTTAGCAGAACGATGGATAGGAACTTGCGAATGATGCAGAAAAACAATATCTTAAAAATAAGTATTACTAAAATAGAGAAGGATTTAAAAAAATTGGGTTAAGCCTCCAAATTAAACAGTCCAATACTGAAAACAGCAAATCGAAGCGTATCTTTCGAGCAATTAGGTGATGAATTAAATAAACCATAAAATTCATGCCAAAATAAAGCTATACAAATTTAATGCGCATATTTGAAATTTTAACTGATTGATCTTTTGCAATATTGAAGCAAAATAGGTGGATCTGACACTGCCATTCTGTGGATATTGAAAAGCATTGATAGCGATAGGGATAGCAATAGGATTTTTTTTGTCAATTTTTCAGGCCTGACCCTGATGACCTAAAATAATACTTTCATTAATAAGTGATACCACCGATCGTGCAACAGGTCTTAAAAAAAACATCCCGACTTGACCGGTACAGATTCCTAATCCAGTATCCAACATTTGATCACTGATTAAGGCTCTTCTACGTATGAATCGAGGAGCAAAACAAAGCATGAATAAAGCTCCATTAAACCCAAAATTGAATTGATGGAGTATACCGATGGTAAGTCCGACCAATAAACAGATTGTTCTATTAGGAAGAAGAGGATTTTGTCTCATATTATCTCCATTGTGGGATCGTATTTTTTTGACCAATGACCAGGGTTCATATTGGAAAACAACCCGGTTTTGATACCCGCCAATAATTGCGCCGCTATTTTTTGAGTGATGGGAACTTTGCACGCCATGCCACCGATTAAGTCACGTAGTTTAGCAAATAACATGCTGTGAGATTGAAAAAATGGCGTAAGCATTCGGCTTGCCATCTGATAAAATGCAATGTGTTTTTGGCGCTGTTGCTGATAAGTAATTAAAGCTTGGGATACAGAGTTTGCCTGACTGACACACTCCGCTAAAATATAAGCATCCATTAAGGCTAAATTAGCGCCTTGACCCAGTTGTGGACTGGTGCAATGCGCCGCGTCACCAATAAACACTAAATTACGCGTAAAACATTGACTCAAAATAACATCATGATAAGAAGCTAACGTCAAATCCTCGTGTGTGTTAAATTGAGAGACCAGCGATTCACATTCCGGCCATAACGAAATCACATAGCGTTGCCAAATTATTAATTCCTCCGCCCGCCATTTAGGATATTGATTGACAGGCATGCTCCAAAAAAACGCTGCACTGGTACAATTATCGCCTGGTAATCGACCGACCGGCAATACCCCGATCATATGATCAGCATTTTTATAGCGTTGCTCTAATGTATCTAAACGAAATTGATTATCTTGCAGCTTAACGATTGCCCAAATGGCCCCAAAGGAATAGAGCTTGTCTAATTTAACGTGAGCATATTTTTTTCTAAGCTGAGATTTAGCGCCGGAGCAATCGACAATCAAATCATATGGTCCTTCCCTTCCCTCGGCATCATTCAATATATAAACTTGATCTTTAATCCATTCGATATGCGTAATAGTATTAGCGGAGATAACCTTGACATTAGATTGTTGTACTCTATGATTGAGTGCATTAAATAAATTATTGCGATAAACACCGACGCCAAACAAGTGCGGAGCAAGATGGTGATAGCGGATATCTAATGTCGCCCATTGACTACCACAGCTTTTGCCTTGCAGACGGTTGATAATACTACCGCCGTCAATTATGGGCTGGTCTAAATCTAACAAGGATAATACCGACAATCCGGTCGGCTGCAATAATAAACCCGCGCCTAAGGGTTTGGGCACGAGAAATTTTTCATATAGCGTAACTTGATGCCCCTTTTTTCGTAACAATGCTGCAGCAGCAAGTCCGGCTATGCCGGCGCCGATAATAGCGATATTTAAATCATCCACTTTTTTATTTCTCTATGGTGTTGTTCTGACTGTAATACCATACATAATAAGAGGTTTTAGAAAGAGCGTACAGCTTAGAGTTAGGCAAATATGCCAGGCTGACTCTAATGGCACTAACTTAAGGATATCAATTTTTTGAAAAACGGTCTAAATAGCTATATTTATCCTGGATTCTTGCCTTCGCAAGAATGACAATTACCTTTAATACCATTGTATTGAATGAAGATCGACTTCTGCATATAATTTCATAATCCCCTCCTGATGGATGTTGGTTTAAAACAAATATTTATTGATTATCAGGCCTACACTTATGAAGGAATTTACATGAAAAAAATTTACAGCAATTTAGGTGTTATAGTAGTCAGCATTGCAACCTTGGCTGGTTGTAGTGTTTTAGCTAAGTTGCAAATTCAGAAAAAGCAACTTGCTGATGGTAGTCCAGTGAGTGTTGCGATAAATTTGTACCCGACGCCCAGCTGGAATTGCACCCCAGCTGGGGTAATGCAGTCTTATAATTGGGTACAGCTGCAAACAGAAGGCGCTTATAGTTTTAAAGGAGATGTTGGTGTATTAACTGACAAAGCATTAGCCTACGCTAATCAAGCACACCTTAAAATTAATTACATTAATTTACACATTCCTAATCAACAAACGCTCACTACTGGAGCAGGCCCTATAACTTCAAGCACAGTGGTAAATCAGAACGCGCAAGCAACAGCCAGTTATTATTTGTGTCAGCGTATTAATCCTGAAGGCAAAGTGGGTGGAGTAACAAACCAAGACTTATCAATAACAGCTGGTTAAAAACTAATCCCTCTATGTTGAGGTGCTATTTTAAACATAAAATTAAATACCCCAATTATCTTGATTTTAACTAAAGGACTATTATGAAAAAACATGCCAAAATAAAGCTGTACAAATTTAATGCGCATATTTCAAATTTTAACTGATTGATCTTTTGCAATATTGAAGCAAAATAGGTGGATCTGACACTGCCATCCATTGGGGTGCATCAAACGGAGGTCTGAGTAAATGTCACGCGCCATGTTTTTAACCTCAAAATAAATATTTTACTATCGAATTCTTGACAAGATTATCTATTATTTCTATTATACTAGAAATATAGAAGGGCTTCACGATGAATGAGATTGCTTCTCATATTCACATTCCTAACTCAACTCTTACGCATCATATCAAATTATTGGAACAAGCAGGATTGATTGAAAGACGACATGAAGCGCAAAACATACGTTGCCTGATTAAAATTAATGTCATTAAATCGCTTTCCAATTTTTTGCTGGAAGAGTGCTGCAGTGGCTCAAGCCAAACCTGCTAGATGAATTCGCCGATGGAAAAATCTAAACAACTTAATTTTTTTGACCGCTATTTAACAGTGTGGATTCTCCTCTGCATTGTCGCAGGGATTGCCTGCGGAAAATATGTACCTGGCGTTATTCATGCTTTAGGAAAGCTAGAAGTAGCTCAAGTAAACCTACCTGTGGGTATTCTAATTTGGAGTCGAGGGGGTCAGGCTTGGCATATTGACACTTTACTCTCCTTTGAAACTTTCAATATGCCAAGCCTGACCCCCTAGATGTCGTTATGGGACATCCTGATCTCTGAAATATAAAAACATTAGGTTGTTTTTATAGGGCAATTATTAATTATATGGAGCTTTAAATGCTTAAACAATATCTTACTCAATTCTTTACCAATATCGAAATGTTAAGAGACTATGCAGATTTTAGCGAAAAGAATCTTCTTAAGTATCTAATCGAAAACGTTAAAGGTATGGCGCCAGCTCTTACTGAACTACAAAAATCAATTAAAGAAACACCTTCAGAAGCAGGATCGAAGATTGAGACTCTTTTAGTCCAAATAAATCAGATATTCGGAGAAGACCCTAAATTAAATCAAGCGAATGGTTTGTCCAATCTTAACATACTGGAAACCGCATTAAAAATTAAAGAAAAGATTAGTCATCTCGAACGAAAATCTCTACAACGAACACACGTATATAATAGCACTCTCGTTAGTCTAATAAGTACTATTGAGCATTTTACACTAACCTTACTTCACCATTACTATGATAAATATCCTGATTCAATATTGGGATCAGAAAAAAGTCAGCTAAGTTTCAGAGAATTAAAAGATTTTGATTCAATACAAGATGCAGCCAAATATTTAATTGAAAGGCATGTGGAAAATTTACTAAGGGGTAATTTTTCAGATTGGATTACATATTTTAGAAAAGAAATTAAATTGCCAATAGAAAGAATAGATTGTCATTTAAAACATTTAGAAGAGATTTATCAAACAAGAAACCATTTTAGTACATAATGGTGGAAAAATAAATAAAATTTACTTAAATAAAGTAGATAAAATTTTTAGTGAAAAAAAACATTTGGGTGAAAAAATTAATATTAATAAAAAGTATTTATATGATTCAATTTATAAATTCGAACTATGTTATACTATCATTGCGCTAGAATTTTGGAAAAAAATATATCCCACTGACCAGCATAGAGGTGAATACATAAGGGAATTATCACATGATTATCTCTTGCAAGCAAGATGGGAAATGGTAATCACAATATGTTTAATCGCAATAGAAGATAAAAAATTATTAGAAACAACAAGACTTTCTTGTAAAATTAATTATTGGCAGGCGATGAAATGTTCAGGGAAATTCAATGAGATTGAAGCTGAAATAAAGGATTCCGACTTTTCGGCAAAAGATAAGATTTTTACATTAGCTAGATTAATCCTTTTAGATAGGGAAGAAAAAGCTTTAAAGTTGTTAAGCAACTTAGTGGAATCGGGGAATTTAAATAAAAATTCCCTTAAAACATGGTTTCTATTTAATGATATAAAAAAACTTCCGGAATTTAAAAAAATTTTAGATAAAATCCCAATTCAGGAAGATGTTCTAATTACCGTTAATTAAGTTTAAATAAAGCATCTAAAAAATTAACTTAGAAGTTATAGGGTATTCGTCTCTGGGATAGGCGGGGTCAAATCCGACATAAATTTCAAATTTAAATTTCAAAAACTTTTCTTTTATAAAACGGTCATGCTTGTCACCAGTAGCTTAGGGTCAGGATATTTTGATCAGAATTTATTCTGCTGTCTTGTCAGGCATGATGAGTTTTTAACATCTACTTTATTGATTTTTAAGTATTTTTAGTCGGCTCTGTCATGCTGGACACCTATATCTTGGGTTGCGTGACGCTGAAATAATCGTGCCAGGCTTGTCAGCTTGACAAGCCTGGCACCAATTGTACTTCTAGTCGCACTCTGACACCTTTTATGCGTCGACACCAACACTTTTACTCAATCAATCTTTAAAAATTGTACATTTAAATTTTTTATCTCCGAATATTTCAGTACAAAATAATCGCCATCTATGGGATAAAATCGTTTTGTTAAACTGGATTCAGGCTCTTCGTCAAAATTTTTATCATTTTCAATTTCTCGACGCATAGCACTAGTCAATACTAATCTATCAATATTGCCATCGCCATTAAAAAAAAATTTTTTCAAAATACCAATATACAAATGGCATTTTCCACCCATTTCCATAATAGCAGCTATTTGCACACCATTTGGTTTACCATCTTCCCATTCATAACCTTTAAAAAGATAATACCATGGGCTGTCTATTTCAAAAATTGAATATTTGTCCCACTCAAATCGAATGATTAAAAATCGAAGAAGATAACCGCAGAGGTAAGCTAGTAAATAAACTACAAGTAGATAAATAGCAAAAAAAAATAACTGATGCGTTGTTAAAGATGTTATTGCTGCGGAATATTCTTTGTCTTGTACTCCAGAGATTAAAATCAGAAGTGGCCATTTATTCAGAGAAGAATGTACAAAGGAAACTACCACTACTAATCCAATCATATGTAAAATCACAGTGACCACAGTACTAATAATAGTTTTATTGGTGAAGGGAACGTAGGCTAAGGGAGTATCTTCAATTTTATAAAACGCAGAATTGAAAATCAATCCTGGCAGGATCAAAAGAAAAATTAGTAAAGCTGGAAAAGCGATATTCATCCTGAATTGATGCCCTTATCTATTTTTTTTAGGCTCCGCAGTCATGAACTGAACTTTATAGTGTTTTTCACCTACAGTAATCTCCGCACTTTTGGTAGCATCTGATTTTGACATTACTTTTTGTAATTCTTTTCTACCCTGTGGATCCTGAAGAATTTTACGCAATTTATCGCTCATTATCGCCCGCATAATCTCACCTCTTATGTATAATTATAGCAAAGAACATATTTTTATACAAGATAACATATACTTACATTTTCATCTGATTTTATTAAAGTCTTTAAAAACTTTAAAGTCTTATATGTTTTTGATTATCTAGCCAATCCTAGAAAAAAACAAGCCAGTAGTGACATATATGTATCGCTTAACAAACAGGTGATAACTTCCGAATAGCGGTGTTTCATCAGATATTTCAATAAAGGTTTCTTATAGATCATAGGGACAGATGGTGTCAAGTCTTGAATCGTGAGTATTGGAATTGCGTTCACAATTCAGGATTGCCTGTCCTAAACGATCTATACCTGAATCAATAAGCTCTTGAGTCGCATAATTGCAAAGTGTTAAACTTAAGGTTGGCTTAAAGAAAGGATTAGAATATGCAAAATTTGAATGATGATCTTATAAAACAAATTTCAAATAACACTTTTAAAGAAAGAGAGCTATCCCTAAAAATCGATGAAAAGTGTCTAGACTCTGTGACGGGTTTAGTCGAGGCTCTGAAAAATAATAATACAGTTGAGCGTATTACTTTAGAATGCAATTTAAATAGTATCCCTGACTCTAAGGAGGGGGATGATTTTAGTCAATTTGCTCCTGATATCCGAGACGATCTTTGGAGAAAGTTTTATGACATTTTACGTGTCAATCGTATCATATCTATGCTGTGTTTCAGATACACACGTGGTAGCCATTGGCTTGAGGAAAAGTATGGGCGTTTTGTACCAAAGGAAAAATCAAATAATTGTTAGTTAGTGTCCAATAAATGTAATAGAGGTCGGTCTTGAGAGATTAGCGGTTTTCAAAAAATAGTGAATAAAGCGTCAACATTTTAGGCCTGAGGCCGTAATCTATAGGATTAGAGAGTTAAATCTGGATTGTGCACGCAATTCCTATGCTCTCACAATTCTAGGCTTGACTCTATAAACATAAATCGAGGTTGAAACTAATGAATCTTTATTTGGTAAATAAAAATTTATACTTTCAGGTTGATTAAGGAGAGAAATATGATTAGCTTTTCGGAAAAAAATGGGCTAAAGAAAATTAAGGCAATTCAGTATAGAGAAATTGACTATGATTTAAAGCGTGATCTGTGGAATTTGGTCTATAGAAAATTTAAAGAACACAAATATACAACAATTATTCCTAACAAATGGGATGAAAATTTTAATTTATTAATAGATAAAATTTATTCGGATTTTATTAAGGTTGAGATAGATGCGATACCAGAAATTTGTGAACAAAATATTCAGAGGATAAAGATTTTTTTCTTCCAATGTGAATGGTACGAAATCTATGATTTTATAGAAATAATTTATGAAAATATAGATAATAATATAGAAAGAGACACTTTTAATAATGAGTGTAATGAGATTTTGCGTAAAGAAAATTCTGCCTATAGGCTTGTAAAAGGTATTGTTACGCAAGTAACTTGCTCTGAAGAGATTAGTGCGATTGAAGATGCTATTCAGAAATCTGATAATGAAGTATCAACTCATTTACAGAAATCTCTTAAACTCCTTTCTAATAAAACTGAACCAGACTATGAAAATAGTATCAAAGAATCGATTTCGGCTGTTGAGTCATTAGTTCGCATTTTGCTAAACAAACCAGGAAAAACTTTATCCGATTTATTAAAAAATTATACAATGAAAATACATCCTTCATTTCAAGCTGGTCTTGAAAAAATTTATGCTTATACATCAGATGAGGGTGGTGTGAGGCATGCATTCAGAAAAGATAATGATCGTGAAGTTGATTCAGTTGATGCTGTGTTTATGTTGGTGATTTGTTCTGCTTTTGTTAATTACATTTCACAGAAACATGGACATGAAAGATCAAATTAGGAATTAATAGGTCAAGTCCTGAATCCTTTAAAAGTAAGTAATTATTAGAGAAATGATACGCCTAAAAAGCGAACAAGAATGCCAAAGACCCAGTATTGTTGGTCAATTGTTCCTTGTATCAAATTTTTTATTCTTTGAGCCAAATCACTCACCTAATGTCTAAAAAATAAAATACAAGCAAAAAAAAACTTAATTTACTCAAACTGTGTCTTGCTTTCTGTCTTAATCTACGCTTCAATAGTAAGCGTCAAGGACAAGTGTTAGAAGCACTTGCCCATGACTAACCACCGTCAACAAATGAGATGTTAACAATGGCTAAGACAAGCTTAACAAATTCTGTCGTTCTTATGAACCGCTGGTTCTCGTATCAATTACGGGACAAATCTGGGCGGTGCGAATCTCCATATATTCAGAGCAATAATTGGCTGCGCCTGCACGGTGCGGTTGGTTGCTGCTCGTATGGAATTCCGCCGCTAGGGATCGGCGGTGGCGACAGTGACTTGCGGGCGATCTTAGTTCATGAGCCTGTGCGGCTGACGAACCGATCGCCGGAAAGTCCCGCACGGGTGGGTGGCCATTTGTCTTCATTCACAAACGGAAGAGGTCAGCTATGCTATCAGGGACACCAAGACAAACCAAAAAAAGTGCAGCCCAAGTTTTCGATATCTTTTTAAAAAACATCACGCGCATACTGCCGCAATATGTTTTTTGGAAGGACACGCAGTCGATGTACTTGGGCTGCAATCAGAATTATGCCGAACTGGTCGGGTTGCATTCGCCGGAAGAGATCATCGGGAAGACCGATCTTGATCTAAATTGGCAGCTCGGCGGCCATACCGCAGAACTGTTTCAACAGGGTGACCGAGAAACCTTAACCGGTTATCCCATCACCAATCAGCAAGAAACTTTAGTGCTGCCGAACGGCAAAAAATTAATCACCTTGGTGAGCAAATTGCCGATTTATGATGATCTGCAAAACCCGTTGGGCATTGTCGGCTGTTTTACCGATATCACGCCGCTGAAAGAAAAAGAACGGGAATTGCGCCAAGCCAAAAAACAAGCGGAAGCCGCCAATCAAACTAAATCTCTTTTTCTTATGAATATCAGTCACGATATCCGCACGCCCTTGTCCGGTCTATTGGGGATGGCGGAAATTCTGGCCCAACAAATGCGAGGTAAAGCTGATGAAACTGCTGCTTTGGATTTAATTGAAGCCGGTAAACATTTGTTGGATTTCTTAAACGAAGTGATTGAGTTTTCCAAATGTGAATCTGGGGATTTGCCTCTTTATGATCAAAAATTTAATCTGCAAGAACTGGTGAATAAAGTCATCGCTTTAATTAAACCTTCGGCTCATGCCAAGCAATTAATATTAAACCTCACTTGGGATCCCTATATTCCACTTTATTTAATCGGTGATCCGATAAGGATTCATCGGATTTTATTAAATTTACTCACCAATGCGGTTAAGTTTACACCACGAGGTCACATTGATGTGCGGGTGGCTGTGCTGCGTAAACTCAAACGTCAGCGGTTTATTATCCAGTTGCAAGTGCAAGATACCGGCATCGGTATTCCTAAAGACAAGCAAGACTTAATTTTTACTCGCTTTGAACGCGTGCATCCGGCGTATCAAGGTCAGTATCACGGTTGTGGATTGGGCTTGGCGTTGGTCAAACAATTCATCGATGCTTTGGATGGTGAAATCAGTGTAGAGAGTAAAGAAAATCAAGGTTCAACTTTGACCTGCTTAATTCCGTTACGTGAGGCGCTATCGTGCCCTATTTATGCTGAGGCTATTTCTCATCCTGTTGCTAAAAAACTGCAACCCACTCAAGAGCTCAACCAATCGATTAAGGTTTTATTGGTAGAAGACAATCCTCTGGTGCAAACGGCGACTAAACATTTATTACAGTCTTTAGATTTGTGCGTTGATACTGCGGCTACAGGGCAAAAGACATTAACTCAAATTCAAACACAGGATTATTCGTTAATTCTAATGGATATTGGCTTGCCGGATCAGAGCGGTTGTGATGTCGCTAAAGCGGTTCATCGTTGGCAAAAAAAACAGCGGAAAAAATTATCGGTTATTGTGGCGTTGTCGGCGCATTTGGATGAAATAGAAACTCAGCGGTGTTTTGATTCTGGTATGCAGCAGGTATTTATCAAACCGCTGGATAAAGAAAAGGCGCGGGAATTAATCTCGAAATTTGTCGGGGGGATTTAATGAAAAGGACGATGATTTCTGGATTCCGCGGTCGTAGCCGCGGAATGACGAGAGATCCAGAATTAAAATAAAAAGGAAAAATTATGCATCATCTAGAAAAAGTCAATAAACAATTATTGCCACTGATCGAGAAAATTAAAAATCATTCGCTTTATTACTCAATCCATACCCTAAAAGATTTACAAATCTTTATGGAGCACCATGTTTTTGCGGTGTGGGATTTTATGTGTTTGCTAAAAGTGTTGCATAGTCGAATTGTCAGCACGCACGCGCCATGGTTTCCACCCCAGGATTCTCATAGTGCACACTTAATTGGCCAGATTTTGCTGGAAGAAGAAAGCGACAAAACTCAAGATAGCAAAACCTATTGCAGTCATTTTGAATTGTATTTACAGGCCATGGCGTCGATTGGTGCAGACACTAAACCGATCCAAACATTTTTAGCGCATTTAGCGCAAGGAGACGTACTGATCGAAGCTGCAGAATCTGTGAACTTGCCCACGAGTGTTCAACAATTTATTTTAACGACCTTTGGTTTTTTTTCTCAAGAAGCGCATATTTTAGCAGCCGCCTTCGTCTATGGCCGCGAAGCGATTACCTCATCTTTATTCAGGCCTTTGGTGCAACAGCTAGAATTAACCATTCCGTCCGAACAGAAGTTCCGCATTCAGCCATTGTTGTATTATCTCAACCGGCATATTGTATTGGACGACACGGAACACCTGCCTCGTGCATTACAAATGCTGATTAATCTGACAGGCGATGATCCTAAAAAATGGCAAGAAATTATACTTCATTCTCGCTTGGCATTACAGGCAAGGTTAGAGTTTTTAAAACAAATTGAATTAAAGCTGAATAACTTTGATATTAAGAAATAGTACACCAGCTATTATCTTCAGGAGGTTGTAGAGAATCTTGAGAGGATAATATTTGACTGATCTTTTTTTGTTCGCTGGAGTAATTTTCCGCATGGCGATTATGTTTTTTAGCAAAAATTCCTGCAGTGGCGGGATCAGGTATCAATAGCGTCCTTTTATATTCTTCACAAATGCTAATTTCTATGGTTTTAATTTCTTTTTCATCTTTACTGAGTTCAGTGAAAAATATTGCGCATCGCCGATGCAGTTTTTCTTTTTCATAGAAAAAAGTGGGATTATTATTATCGATAGCTTTAATCGTTGTTTTGATATAAGAAATTGCTTGGCTATAATTTTTTAAATGGAAAAAAGCTTCGGCGTACATCCACAATAATTGGCTAGCGAAGATTTCGGCAGCTGCACCTGATTCAATTTTTTGAGTCATGGTTTTATAATTTTCTAATTTTTTTTCTTGAGATTTTTTTTCATCTCTTGTTGAATCATTATTCAGCTTCCTCTCGTAAATGAAGCTTTCAGTAAATAAATAAGTATGATAGGTAAAACTTTGACTCTCCAACCTATAAGAAGATGCAAAATCAGCTAATGCTTTTTCCAAGAAATCATATTCATTTTTAAAATAGGCTAATTTCAAATAGATCAAACCACGTAGCCTAAATCCCTCAGCGTCATCCCCTAACAGTAAGCATTTTTCAAGAAATTTTAAAGCGCTAGGGAGATGTTTATGTTTATGATCAAACATCAATTTTCCTTGAAAATATAAAGCTTTACTTTGATTGATCAGAGAGTTTTTTCTGTTTTCAATGACATCTTTACGATTTTTTATGTTCTTTTTAAAATAATCGCCATAAATTTCAAATTGCTCATCCGCTAAACGAAAACTCTTTTCGGCTTCATGATATTTTTTCTCTTTTAAAAAATTTTCACCCTTATCAAAATTTTCCTTAGCAATAGTTAAATATCCGTCCCTCGTCGTTCTTTTTTCTTCGATATTTTTTTTGATAGCTAACTGGCTTAGGGTAAATAATCCATGTATTACTGCTGCTCCTGCCGTAGCGAGAAGTGGGATAGCGTATACGGGTTCTTTCAAGGCTTGACTAAATGATCCTGAATCTTTGCTCATAAATTCCTCATTGTAGATTGATTGCTGCCAAAAGTTACGTTTTGAATAGTTTTGGGTTTGCTGTTCCAAACTATAGACTGATTTTTACCAAAAGTTACCTGTTGAATAGTTTTCGGTTTACTGCTCCAAGTGAGCGGTGTTGACTCTTGTTTAAAAGTTAAGGTTGCAGCTGGCTTGGGCTTATACACTAATTGAGTTTTAGCTTGTTGATTGACAATGCTTTCCCCATGAAACCTTGACCAGGACGATAAGGGAGGCATCGAACTTGAACTACAAAACTTACCTATTGCTAAGCTAAATAGGGTATCGATGGTCTCTGCAATAATAGATCCAGCCACATGAGCCCCAGCAGAATTCCAGCATTGATTGATCTGTTGATCGATACTCACCAATTCTTTCTTCATTTCTTCAGTACGAGTTTGTTCTTCTGGGGAGATAGAATTCGATTTTTTTTGGCTAAGCAATTCTAAGGCTGTTTGATAACATAATTTTGCCTGATTGAAATAACCTCGACTTTGATGGATTAAAGCCTGATGTTGCAATTCGAGAACATCCTTGGATTCCAATATAAATTGAAAGGATAATAATTGATTGCATTTTTCAATAATTTCGGTGTTATTAGGGTTAAGTTTAATATATTGGTTTAGTTTATCGATAGCGCCTGGAATATCTTTTTTTCATTAACGCAATCCTGAGCATTTTGCAATAAAGCTCGACTTTGACGCTCCAAGGTATTGGCCTGTAAATATCGGTAACTTAACACTAATCCGCCAATACCTAAACCCAGCAGGCCGATTCCACCGACCCATCCCACAACAGGATGAGCCCATACAAAATCTTTGGAAATATAAAATACATTTTTGATAAAGCCTGCATGGCCAGCACATAACAGGTAGATCCCACTCATTTCAGCACCATATCGTGCCAATGCCACTGAAAAATGGAAAGAATGATTTTCGGGCACTGCACCCCAAAAAAATTTACAAGCTGCTTGTACCAGTTCTGTACCTGGGGCAATAGCATAGATAGCAATATTGGCAATTTTAAAATAGTTATTGGGACCACCCGTTTTTTTAAAAATCTTAACCAAATCATAAACAGTTTTGGCGCCAGCAAGCCCCAACTTAAACAAATAACGCTGTTGGGGTTTAAACGGGTGTTTAAATGCACCCGCTATTCGGTCGGTTACTAAGATTCCTATATATGCTTTATTAATCAGGTAATCCGACTTTTGATCAAGCGGTAAATTTTCCCAGGCATATTTCCAATTTTTATGGAACAATTGTCCCATCAGTAAATCACTGCCTAAACTGACGGTGGCATCGATAGTGGAAACGATTAATTTTTCTCCCACTGAACCTGTTGATTCAGCAAGTCGATGATGAGTCCAACTGGCTAATAGGTTAGTGCCTATATCAAAACAAAATAACTTTCCTTGCAGAGCAACAAAGTGATCAATCTCTTGCAAAGAGCGTTTAGCCTGAATAATAATTTTATTTTCTTCATCAGATTTTCTGCTAATTTGCGAAATTTCTTTAAATTCTCGTCTCGCTCGTGGCAAATCTTGATTGAGCAAAATCGCTTGAGCAGAAATTAATTTTGCTGATAGCGAGTCTGGATTATGGATCAAATAAGTATTGATATGATCCAATGCGGTTTGCGGAGCGTCTGCTAAATAAGAAATCGCTAATTGATAATGAGCATCATTCAAAAATTCACTTTGTTTTAAATGAATGATTTCCTTTAATATTTCTCTACCTTCACTGATTTTTTGATTTTCTAATAATGCGCAACCATAATAATAATCATAGCAAGCTTCATGTTTAGGTAGATGAATAATTTCACCACACAACTTTTCTATTTTTGGAAAATCAGTATTATTGATATAAATGTCTAACAATCTCTTCTCTGAATTTGAAAAAAGTTCCGGGTAAATTCGAGCTGTGGGATGTTGCCGAAATTTTTCATACCATTCAGAAGCCTTCGAACTTTGATCGAGATGATCATGCAATTTTCCTAGATTAAAAAGATCAAGCGAGGTAGCCCACAGAGAATTCCCGATTGGTTCAAGTTTGATAATTGCTTCTTCAATTTTTCCAGATAAGGCTAAAGCCTTTGCCCAATTTCTTCGAAATTGTGTGGCTCGTGGAAAATCACCCACTGCTTTTTCAGTAACTTGGCAAAGTTCAATTAAGTAATGATTTTTTTTTGATTCAGCACAATCATTGAAATTTTTAAACAAGCGGTGGATTTTTAATTCTACGTTATACATTGGCAGTTCAAGGTTATTTGGAAAATACTTCTCCATAGTTCCTAAAGTTTGCTGTGCTGCGACATCATGTCCATCAAACAATTGTTTTCGAAACAGGTCAGGCAGAGTAAGCAAATTATAAGTGTAATTTTTCGAAAGCTTGGTTAGGCCTTTTTCATCTGCAAATAAATGAGCTTGGCCACTAAAAACGGCATAGCGCATCAAATCGCATAATTCCTGCGCACCCTTTTGATCTGAATTAATTTCGGAGAATTTTTCGATACTGTTCAAGGCTTCTTTTTGGCGGATGCTGATCAATTCTTCATAATCAGTGAATGGGTGCTGCCATACATTGAATGCTGTTGAATCTTTATTTTCCGCGTCGGTTAAATTTGCCAAACTTTGTTTTACTGCCTTGAGGGCCTTTTTCTTAGGCGGCGCCAAATAGTCCTTGAGATAGCTGACTAGGCTATGCCCAGCCGTCAGCAAAATGGCTAATTCAGGGTTCTTTAGTGCATCGACGGTGACTGAACCTGTCAATCGCCCTTTTTGGTCAGTCCAAAAGGCCACCGAACCGCGAGAACTAGATTGAGGGGATTCTGCGGGTAGAGCCCCGAAAGAAAGCTCAATTGGATAATGATTGGAGAAAGGTGTAATTTCATGAATCGGCGGTTTGATCTGAGGCAATAGTGTTTGATAGAGTTGATGACGTTGTTCGTAATGCTTTAGCCCTGGATTAATGGCGCGAGTAATCGCTGCAAAATTTCCGTCGTTGGCCAAAGAGTTCAGTCCTTTCTTGCGCCAATATAAGCAAGCGAGGTGACAAGAAATCTCTACGCCAGCTGCAAGGTCAGGATTGGCAACTAAATTGATATTAGGATATTCTTTTTCCAGTAATTTCCCATAATGATTATAATTCCAACGACCAGTTAATTGAAAAATTCCTCTTCCCTTAAATTTGACGCCATCTCTGGGTTGAGTATTACCCAAGATTTTTCCAATTTTAGTATTATGTTCATAGCGCTTGAAATAATCTGGATTACCTCTTTCAACAAACTGCGTAAATAATTGCGTTTCATGAGCGGCCTGTGCTAAAAAACTGGCGACCTGTTCAGGAGTGGAAATATCATATCGTTCCAATAAGGAATTTAGAGTTTTACATAATTTTTGCAGCATTTCAGACGATGCCTTCGGGGCAATACTTCGCAAAGTTTCTTCAGTAATCAATATTTTCGGCATAATTTTATAATCTAGCATGAAGAATGGGTTCTTCAAGTTGGTAATGTAAAGATTTATTTTTAGATAAATATTGAAAAAAACGTGGAGTATAACCAGATTTTGTTTCAGATATTTCATCTGGGTCAAACGATTTTTTTGATAATTCAGTTTCAATCAAAAACGTGGCGAATGCCAGATATTGAAATGGCCCAATTGGCCATTTGATAATCCTGCTTCTCTGTTTTTCCAAAAAAACTTGGGGATTATCTACAGCTTGTTCCATAATTTTAACAAAATGGTTCATGTTATGCAATCGTACGTCCCTGGATATAATTGCTTTTAAGGGATTATTATAAAGTTCATATATTTTTTTGAGCTGTAATTTTAGGTTAAAGTCACTTGACTCTTTAGACTTATCTACTGTTACAATGAACGATTTCAATTTTTCTTGGATAGCTGACAGGGTTGAAAAAGCCGATAGAAATAATTCTACTATCTTGATTATAGTATTGAGCGATTGTATCTCGAATTTATTTGCCTTCGGATCTGCCTCCACATCAGGAACCAATAACTGATAATAAGCGCCGATGTGAGGTTTCAATGTGTTAATAAAGTTAGGAGGCGCCAAATAGCTTGCTATCCTATCAACAGCTTTAAAAATATGTTTTTTACCCATTTTTTCTAATAATTCATAGGATCCTGGGCTTTCAAAAGTGACTGCAAAGTGGTCGTCATTTTCAAAAGCTAATACTTCTGCTAATATCGCACCTAATGAATGCCCGGTATGTAGTATTCTTACAGGAGAGCTAAAATCTTTCTTTATTATATCCATGACTTGTTTAACAAAGTGACTAGCAACAGCAAATTGCGCATGCAACAGATTCATGAGAAACAACCCATTTGCGGCAAGATCACCGTTTTCAGATATTACAGTACCGCAATGCGCAATAATAATTAATTTCTCAGTATATCCTTCAATTTTGTAGGCCTGACCTAAATAACCCGCTTTAAAGCCACCAGAAACAATGTTAAACGTCAGTTGTTTGTCGGAAGAGGGTAGAATGACTTCACAACTTACCTTCGGTAGTTTACTAAATTTAATTTCACTAATATTCAAACAACGCGGATAAATAACTTGATCTTTGAATAAATTTTTGGCCTCGGTTTTTAATAAATTTTGTAAATTTTTTCTTTCGTAGTCTAATGCGGCTATTGAATTGGGAACTTTTTTTAATTCTTGTTTGAATGCTTCGGGAATAACTTTGGCAGATTCGGATTTTTTGGCATCATTTAAAATAAATACTTCCCAGGATTTTTCCGGCGTATTAAGAAAAAGAATACTTCCTATCCCACGATCAGTTTCCCAAATTTTTAGGATTGAATCTCTAGAGTTTTTGGCATCTGAAAATTCTATCTGAATATCATAAACTGGATATATGTGCTGACTCAGCACCGAGCAAATATAATGAATTTCCACTGCGGCATTGAGTTTAAAATCCTGCTTCTCTTCTTGTAGAGTATTTAATTCTTGTAGGGTTTTTAACAAGGAATTAACAAATTCGTAATTTTTACTAACTTTTTTTTGAACTATTTTAGCTTCTTCATAAATTTTTATAGCATTATCTAAATTCTTTTTTCTTTCTCCTTGATCTAATTTATGTTTTTTTATTGCTTGAGAATAATAATGATCTGCTTCACGTAGAAGTTGGCTTAATGTAAATTCGGATTCGAGCGACTGAATATTTTTCTTATTGTCTTCAATTTGTGCGCCTGATTTTTGTATGGATTTTTCTTGATCTAAAAGTTTGGCTTTGACTCCAAGTATATCTTTTTCGGTTTCTGCTTCTATATCACCCATACCTAATGCTAGATAACCTAATCCTGTTTCCACAGATCTTATTTGATTGCTTTGGCTGTCCATTTTCGTTTCAAATTCATTTTTTAATTCAATAAATTTTTTCTTTGCATCTTCTTGTGCCAAATTTTTCAATTTTGATTTAATTTGTTCAATACTTTTATCTTCCTCTGCAGTTTTTGCTTTAATTTGGCTGAGTTCTGATAAAATTTGATCGATTTGTTTATTTTTCTGTCTTTTTTCTTCCGAAACATTACTGACCAACGTCAGCAATGTTTCTCGATATTTCGATTTAAAATTATCTAGTTCAGATTGGAGCGCTTCAGTTTTTTGTTGGGATTTTTTCTGATGCACAATTACCATTGCTAATTGCGCTGTGTTATAGTCAAATCTCTGTAGAAAATAAAACGCCGTCTTTCCGTTTTGATCTTTGGCTTCTAAAGAGGCATCGAAATCGATTAATAGAAAAACCATTTTGAAGAGATAAGCTTTAGCAGCCAAAATTAAAGCTGTTTCCTCTCCATTTTGCCAACCATGTCCAGTCCTTTGTTCAATATATTCTGAGCCATAGCGTTTTATGCCTTCCCGCAATAAAAGCTTAGTGACTTCCAAATGATTGTGCCAAACAGCCCAATGTAAAGGTGTCCATTTGTAATAATCAATTATCCGCAAATTAATAGTAGGATATTGAGTTAAAAGACGGGAAACTGTGTCAACATTGCCTTCACGAGAGGCTGTCATTAATTCAGTTTCATGTTGAGAATGCATTCTTTTCCCTTGCCGTTATCTTCTCTCAAAATGTTGAAGATGGAGACTGGCTTGATGAAGAGCTTGAGCTAGATGCACTACTTGTACTACTGGATGAGGAGGAACTATTCTCTTCAAAGACGGATAATGATGAACGGCGGCTTGGTACACTAGTAGAGGCTATTTTTAAGGCGCTGCAGACACTATGAGGGGTGGCGACTGTACCGCTATTTCTCCAGGCGGTCGTTACAATTTCTGCGCATGGACTCAATAATTTCAGTTTTCCTAAAGTCCAATCCATGCAATTTGATCCTCCCCACAGCCCGAGTTGAACTCCAAAAAATTGAAATGGCCTAGGCTTGGGTTCTTCAGCACGAATTTTTTGGATAAGTATATCTATTTCAGTGCGAGACACACGAAAACAATGAAATGAATCTCCCAGGCTAGGCGTACATTCCCAAGGGCGTATCTTTTGCAATGGATTGGTTGATTGAGTAGGGTGGGATGACCTGATCACACCAACATCTTGTGAGAATAAAGAAAGTACCGAGGAGGCTGCCGTTTCACTTGTGGTTTTTAAAGCCGCGCCAAGAAACATTGACAGCGCCTTACTCTCGCTAACAATGGTGACAAAGGCTCTTAACACTGCTCCAAAGCTGCCAGTTCTTAAAATGGATAAAAGACTGCCAGTGGCTTCTCTTAAGGACTCAGAATTAATCAAATCTCTTTTAATTTCCTCTAAAGTATCAGCTATGGATTTAATATTTTTTTCTTCATCCTGTGCAAGTTGTTTCGCTTTTGCCTGTTGCATAAAATCAAATACTAAACAATCTTCGCCATTTGGCGCGATACCTTTGCCTTCTAACACTAAAAATGTATGTCCCGCTAAATTAGCCGATTTAACAAAATAAGTAGCGATACATTTTGATTCGCTAAATTCAAGCTTAATATCATAATTACTCCGTGACATAATTCTCTCCTTTATTTTATGATATTAACTTTCTACCTTATTAAGTGCATACTGTCAAACGGATTTATTTTTATCAATGGAGTTGTATGAAACCAATATTTGACACGATTAAACAATCTACTCTTCGCAGTAGACATTTGAGGAGAGCTTGGACACCTTTGAGGTCTATGAGACCTCTACAACATTTGCTGCAGACAACGTATGCACGCTTGCCTGTTAAAATAGCCCAGGAACAGGAACATAGGGAAGGTTCATATGATTCTCGAATTTCAGGGGGAATCATGATGGTTTTATTTTTAGCAGTGGCTTCTGCCAAACTCCAGGCTGATATTGCTTCAGATACTGATCAAATTAACGAGGATGAGCTATCACAATACATTGATGAGGGATGGGAGAATTTAAAAACTGTAGCAGGAAAAGACATTGTTTTGGTGATGGGCAATACCGGCTCAGGAAAAAGCACTTTGATTAACCATTTGATTGGCAATAAACTAGAAGAAAAACAAAATTCACATGGGTACATGCGTTGGTACCGTGTCTCAGGAGATAATGCTCCTGGACCAAAAATTTCCGAAAAACTTAGCTCCGAGACGTTGTACCCTCAGGTCTACCGAAGCCGGATGGACAATGATACTTTTTTTTATTGTGACTTACCGGGTTTTCAAGACAACCGATCAAAAACTACGAAAATTTGGACACATGTAGCAAGAGATTTGGCTGTTAAAATATCTAAAGAAGTTGTTTCTATCATTATTGTTATTTCCGATGAAGAGTTAGCTGCAAGCAGAGGCGAAAATTTCAAGATATTAAATAAAATTCTAACAGAAACATTGAGCTTAGGATCTGATTTTAATATTCCAGCTTCCATTAATATCGTACTGACTACGACAAATGGTAACAAAAAACCTAAGCATGTGGAAGCTTCACTGGTAGAGCTAAAAAAAGAAAAGGAGTCAGACTTAGATAAAATAAAAAATCAGATACGTTGGTTGAAACTTTCCGATTCGACTAAAAAAACCTTACAAAGCCTTTCACAAAATAGTAATGATTTGAGTAGTCAAGATCTTGAGGAATTAAAGGAAGCAAGAAGTAACAATCCCACACTTATAAGGCTAGGTGAGGAGGCCGATCAATTAAAAAAAGAAATCGATATGTTGGATACTTTGTTAAAAAAAGCAAAAATCTTTATTGCAAAAGATTATGGTAACCCAGAAACTAGAGAGGCTATTCATGCAGCGATAACACAGCAAACTACCCCATTTGGCAAAGATCGACTCCAATTCACCAGACCTAAAGATTCACATCGCTTCTATTTTGATCCTTATTTAGAACGCCTCTTAAGAGAAAGTCAGGCTTTATTTAATAAGCAAGCGTCAGCTTTTAGTGAGTGGAAGGCCGTCGAGAGCGAACTGAAAATTCTTAAAACTGCACTGGAAAGCCAGGATAGTCAAGCAAAAACTTCATCTATTAATATACAGGAACTCATCACAGCAAAATCTAAAGAAGTGGCGCGATATCAGGAAGAAATACAAAAGCTAACACGCGAAAAACAGGAACTGGATAGCGCAGATCCTTATTTATATTGGCATGAGCATAACGATGAACGCAGATCATGGTTTGGTTTTTTTGGTTATACCGAGCATGAGTTTAAATATCCAGGTCAAATTAAATTTTTAGAGGCAAAAAATAATCCCGGCAAGGCCAGTAGATCTTGCTTTATTCCTATAGAGGAAGATAAGGAAAAAGCGGTGTATAGAGTCAAGTATCAAACTGGATTTTACGAAAATGCGGATGGACATGTTCAGGTTTATATAGAAAAACGTGACTATCCAGAGCATAAAGCGCGAATAGAGGAAATTACACTTGCTCTGAAAGAAAACGAAACCAAAAGACACGCAATTGAAAACGAGTTAACCGATTTGGGGCAGCAATATGATGCACAAATGTTACAGAAAAAATCTGGTGAGTATCAAAGAAAATTGAACGAAAAAGAAAAAGGTTTTTTAGCAGCGTATGGTCAAATATCGGAAGAAAAACTATCACAATGCGAAGCTATTGCGCAAATAATGAGAGCTATGGAGAGCGAACAGGCTGATCGTTTTTTTCAAGAATTAGCTGAATGTTTTTATATTCGTGGCTTATATCTAACAGACGTTCCATCAACTCAAGTGTTAGCCAAAAAAGCTTTTGAGCAATCTGTAAAGTATTATCCTGCGCATTTGAACGCTAATCTAAAATTAGCACTATCTTGTCAACAAGCGGGAGAAGATTCGAAATGTTTACAATATCTGCGTTCTGCTGCTCATCATGGATCAAAAGAAGCAGAAATTGAATTACAGGGTAAAGGTGTGCCAATTTTCGATTTGGGTTACGATACTTTGAATCCTTACGTATACAGTATAATGGCAGAATTGGCTTATTGTAACCCTAAAGATTTTCAGAGAGGCAATGGAGATATTCCCGCTCAGTTATTTAAACAATTACAAGGTCTGAATTGGGAATTTTTAATTGCTCCTAATGAACAAAAGGGTTACCAGGATAAAACAGGATATCAAGGGATTGCGTTTATCCATAAAGAGAAAAAACAAATTGTTATTGCTCACCGGGGTACCAAAAATAAAAAATCTATAGTGGCAGATCTTGCCATGCTTCATGGGGCTATTCCTGATCAGTATCTGGAAGGAGCTAAAATATTTACAAAAAATATAATAGAACAGTATAGTAAAGAAGGTTATATCATCTCTCATACTGGACATTCCTTAGGAGGTTCATTAGCAGCTCTTTCAGCGTATGAAACCCGATTATCAGCCACAATATTTGATCCGTATGGAGTTCAAAAATTATTATTTAAATCGGTAGGGAAGGAATTTGACATTAATCAATTGCCTATTACCACCTATTTATCTCGTGTGAATATTGTGAATGGTAGTGCGCCTCATGTTGGTTTGGTTCTTGAGATTCAATCGAATAAACCAGGTACGCCGACGATACCAGATTTGGGTATTCAATTTATGCAATTTTGCTTTGTTCATTTTAGCCAGTATGGAGTAATGAGTTATATTACTCAGGAAGTTTATGATGATCTATTTAAGGCACATAATATGGGGATGATCAGAGGCAGTTTTGATACAGAATCCAAACTGCCTACGTCATTAGGTCTTGTGAGGAAATGGCCAACTGATCCTGTTTCAGTTTTTGCGCATCATGATTTTGTATTAGGGCAATTGGGTAGCTTGAATAAAACTATTGATATTAAATCATTCCCTGATCCAAAAAATGTTTTTAGAGTAAAAATGATCCCCTACGAAGTACAAGGCGTTTATGATGATAAATTAAAAATGAAGAAATTGGATGCAAAGTTTTTTCCACCCGAATTTATCATGCTTTTAAAAAATCGGAAAAATAATTTACCAGATTCTAATAATTATGGAATTGATCCTAATGTTCTTAAAATTTGCGAGCTTACCCACGATACGAGCACAGATTTGCTCTATGTTTCAATTAGTGGTGAGGAGCCAATAGATATGCTTCAACTGAAATCTTATGTCGATAGAAAGCTGAGTGTTTATCACCAGCTCCATGCTAAAAATCAGCAGGGGGATAGTAGGGAGCTTCACCGAATAGGAATCTTCTCTCATCAGATCGTTAAAAAAGACGAAGGGTTAACCAAGGAAGATATATTGTTAGCGGGAGGCGGCGCTGTAGTAGGCGCTGCTGCCGGTTACTGGTTTGGATCTAGGGGTAGCTAGCTAAGAAGATGAGTTGCTCAGTATGAATTGAATTAGGACGGATTGTTGTATCATTTGCAATTCTATAGTATCCTGTAAAAAATTTTATCATCAGGTTTATTATGTCTAAAAAAACAGGTTGGACTCAGGAAAAGGTTGATTTCTTAATTAAATCTCCAAAAGCGATGCAGAAGCACACCGAGCTCGCATTACTCTCTTCTAGACCATCTGAATTGGCTGGAATTCGGGTAATAAACAAATACCAAAATGAGCATTCTTCTAAAAAACAGGCAGAATTAAAGGCGTCACAAATTGCGTTCCAGGAATTATTAAAGCAGAAGGCCATTGTAGAGAAAGAGGATGCCAAAAAAATAAATGAAGATTTTAGTCTTATCCTTTTAAAACATGAGAAATATACTAAAGAAAAAACCATCAATAAAATTTTTCAATTGTTGACAAATATTTGTGATTATAAATTAAAATTCCTAAAAAACCCTAAATCTTCTGAAGACATGGTTAAGGGACTTAATACCTTAATAAAGATAATTAACGAATTAGGTCCTTTTGAAATCATACCTACCCAAGAATTTCCGCATACGCACCAACAATGTATTGAACTACTAATCTTAGTTGCTACTCAATTACCCAATAATTATAGTCTTCATGTCAACATTGCTCGGATCGAACCCATATTTAAAAAAAAATCACCACCACCAGTTGAAGAGAAAATTTTATTACCACAAAAATTGCTACCAGAGGCTCAGGCGCCAAAACCAAAAGTAAAAAAACTAAATAAAAAGCCTTCTGAGAAAAAAGATAATCTGAATCCACCCACACCGATAACTCAGGAATTGGAAATCCAACCTCAGCCGATCAAATATAAGTTAATATTTCAAAAATTAAAGAAAAAGACGAAATCAATTTTAATAACAAAGTCTAATCGTAAACAAAAAAGAAAAAATAAAAGTGCAAAACAGGTACATTGGGAAGATGAGAAGCAGAAAATTTCAATTGAAGAAAACATAATTGAAGAAAATAAAGAATCCGATAAAGCAAAAGCGACTGAATTATCCTTAGAATATAAATCAGAGAAAAAAGAGATTGGCCAAAGAAATTTCTTCTGGTCTGAGAATAAACAACAAATTAACTCATCATCTACTGCTAGAGCTTCCATAACTAAAACAGTAAACGTCCATGAAACAGCACGCCGGATTTATAGGCCAACTGGAGAGATTGAAGAGATATTTGAAAGAAAATCGTCGTTATCTGAACAGCTTGAAGTTATTAGTTTAGAACCTTTTATTAAAAGGACTGAATTTGCATTACACTCTGTGCGAACTGTTGCCTGTTTAGAGTCTATGCAAGCAGCCAATATGGAATTGATTCGATTAATATTAATATTGACAGAACAACCCAATAATCCAGAAACTTTAAAAATATACTCAAATCATGTTTCCTCCTATTATCATTACATTAAATCAATGACCGAAGATGTGCCTGTTTCATTAGAAACAAGTTACACATGTCCTCTTAATCCGAGAACAGTTTGCGGGATTATGCAATCTAATTTGAAAATACATGAGTCGCTTGCGAAATTATTTAGTGACTCAAGCATCATAGGCCTTTGTCTGGGTCAGATTTATGAAGTACACCGATTAATGCAACAAATCCTACCATCCGGTTATTGGATAGAATACGAAGAAGGGGTTGTGGCAAGACGACAAAATAGTTCTCCGTACACGTTGTGGAATACGCCTGTCTCGATAATGGGAAATCCAAATGATGAGCAGATACAAAATTCTTACAATTATTAAGTGTTTCAAACCAGTTCTACTGTGGTTCTTGCCATTGGCAGTGGAAGATTACCGAAGTAGATGTGTCGATGCGACAGCGGACTTGTTTGGCGGTGATGCGCGTTTGTGACATCCCTGCATCAACGTTCATTTTTAAATCCACCATGGCGTCGTATAGAACTTTAGCCGGGGCGGCGGTAATTATAATTTTAGTATTAATCTTGCAGTCGTATTCCATTAAGCCGTCATCAAAAGCTTGGCTGGTGTGGCAATAGAGAGAATCCGCGACATAATCGTAACCGTGTGCAGTTTTTTTAGGAACGATTCCCGCCAATTTTAGCGCCTGCACAAAAGGCTTTGCAGAAAATCCAGTCGCCTCTTTTTCAAGTGTCGCTGCCTGGGCGGAAAAAAACGGCAATAATAATCCACAATAAAAAATGATATTTCTTCTTCGCATAGGATGAGAATAGCATATTTATTTAATCGCTTCCGCTATTCGTTTTGTTGCCAACGATCCCGCGCTTGTTTTCTCTTATAATAGCGAAGACTTCAAAAATAATCCTATCGATGTTGCTGCAGCTAATGTCAAAAATCTTGAGCAGGGAGGTAAGACTGCGTTATTGCTATTAGTATTCGGCAATGAATGGCGTAATGTGGCAAGAGTTCAGAGTATACCTCTGAACACTGGCTATACCACCAGCCACCCGGCTTTTAATCCAGCTTTTCAATTAGGCGTTAAAAAATTTGATATCTACAATGTTGAAGACGGTAAATTATGTAGAAATCGAGAAAAAGTTGAAAAATTTTTGGTGGATAGTTCTTTAAGTGTCGAGAGCAATACAGAGTTTTTTGCTTTCTGCATATCGCCGCAAGAAATGGATCGGTTAAGGTGATAGAAGTATTACTAGAATCAAAAAAAATTAATCCCAACGTAGAGTCCGCACCTAAGGATGATTTTGAGTCTCCTATAACTGCACTTGAGTTGGCTCATGAAACCTTATCGTCTACCAAAGATGTAGATCTCATTAAGGATTTGACTGCGATAATTCAAATATTAGATAGAGTCACCACGAAAAAGGTATCATTAGCCAGCGGCCCAACGCTTTTCTCACACGATTCAAAACCAACTTCAAGCAGTTCAACTACAGAGATTACTGCGATAGATCAAGAAGCTAAAATTTTAAATAAGCAAGCGTCTATGTTATTTGTTAAATTATTGAATAGTTCGTTAACGCTTAAAGATTTTTGTGCTAGAGTTGAAAAATCTATGCTAGAATTGCATCCTGGGGAGAAAGAGTTTCCAGCTAAAGATAAGCTGGTAATCGCGGAAAAATTGATCAAAGTTACTCAGGAAATTATTAACAGTAAAACATCAGATAGGCAAAAGGAAAAGTACAAAAATTTTCCTAACCGCTTAGATAATTTACTAAAACAATATCGAGAAAAAACCTTGCCGGATTCTGAAGTGGAAATTGCTCGACTTAAGGTAAGCTCAATGAGCCCCACTGCCTCTAGCTAATATAATCAGCTATACTATTAATAGGTTTTATTGATTAATATTTCTTTATGTATCTAAATTGGATATTTACTTTCTTAACGCTATTTGGCACGTTGATTTGGCTGATAATCGCATTGTTACCTTGGCGACCCTGGTATATTGAAGATACACTTGATCAACATGTCCTCAACCTAGAAGAAGACTTATCTGAGATCACCATACTCATTCCTGCTCGTAATGAAGCAGCTATGATCCAAAATACGATGATGGGGTTAAAGCAACAGCACAATTTAGCTTCGATAGTTATCGTAGATGATCAATCTACAGATGACACGGTAAAGATAATTGAGTCATTTAAAAATCTTCCCTTGCAAATAATAAAAGGCAAACCTTTATTGGCAGGATGGACAGGAAAATTATGGGCTTTAGAACAAGGACTTTCACAGGTTAATACCAAATATACCTTGTTGCTAGATGCCGATATCACGTTAAACCCCGGCGTTCTTGCTAATCTGTACCGAAAAATGCAGGAGGAACAGTTGGATTTCGCTTCTCTGATGGTAAAGTTATCGATGAGACATTTTTGGGAAAAATTACTCCTGCCAGCGTTTATATTTTTTTTCAGAATGGTTTACCCTTTTCAGCTTAGCAATAAGCCTAAAAGCAGCATCGCGGCAGGGGCTGGTGGCTGTATTTTAGTAAAAACACAAGTTCTAAAAACAATTGGGGCTTTTCAGGTTTTACGTGACGCCTTGATTGATGATTGTGCTTTGGCAAAAAAAATAAAGCAAGCCGGTTATAAAACCTGGATTGGATTAACCAAAGAGGCCTTAAGTCATCGCTGTTATGCTAAAATATCTACAATTTGGCAAATGGTAGCGCGAACAGCATTTGTACAGCTAAAATATTCAAGTTTATTATTAATTGTATGTTCCCTACTAATGTTTTGTTTATTTTGTGTGCCGATAGTTACCCTAATTTTTGTTCACAATCCACTTTTAAAACTGATTGCTGCATTAGGATTGTTGATGATGATAATAATATATTTACCCACGCTGCGATATTATCAGCTCAATTGGTATTTAGCCTTATTGTTTCCAATAGCCGGAATATTATTTTTATTAATGACCTGGCATTCAGCCCTATTATATTGGTTTGGAAAACCTTCAAAATGGAAAAATCGTTATTATCCAAAACTCTAAAATACCTCTTATCATAGGTATAGAACGCTAATTTAAATTTTAAAATTTGATAAATTTCTCAAAAATGATTAATATAGAACAGTTACACATGCATTGAGGAGAATTGATATGCTTAAATGGGCCGTTATCTTTCTAATTATTTCAATTGTTGCAGGATTGCTGGGGTTTACGGGGGTCGCTGGAGTGGCGGCAGGGATAGCAAAAATTCTTTTTGGTATTTTCCTATTTCTATTTATTCTTTTTATTATCTTGGCGTTATTTGTTGCAAAAAAAATAAGTAAAAATTTATAAAGTTTCTAAGTTTGATTCTCTGATATTTAATTTTTTAAGGTGGAGAAAGCTATGGACTGGAGCCCTTTGTCAAAAACAGATTACATCAATGTTGTTTGGACTTCTGCGGCTCCCTCTTTGGCAGAAAATATATCTTTAGAGCAATTCATGGATCAATTAAATCAAGTTGTAAAGGGCTATGGATTGGCAGGTGTTCATTACAATCTGAATGATGTTGATCCGACTGCTTCCTTTACCGGTTACTATGCAAATAGCGATAATAATCGCGCAAATGCCTTTCGAGAAACTTTGTTAAATCCAAATACTAAAGCAATTTGGTGTGGACGGGGTGGTTTTGGCGCTGCAGAAATAATCCAAATTTATGAAAAAGAAGGTTTTACACTGCCAAATGACCGGGTAATTCCAATAATTGGTTTTAGTGATGTGACTGCTTTGCATTTATTCGCTGCTAAATATAAATGGCCAACCTTACACGCGCCGGTAGCAAATTTTAGCAGGGAAATGAACTCACTGACAGGCGAAAGTGTGAATAACGAAACCTCTATTAAACCGCTTATCGATATTTTAAAAGGTGATTTGCAAGAGGTAGTTTATACATTAAAAAATTTGAATCATTCGGCTATAGAACAGCCTCAGTATCAAAGTCCTATCACGACAAGAATAGTCGGTAGTAATTTTTCAATAGTGCAAAGAAGTGCGGGTACAGCAACCCAATTAAATGCTGATGAAGCCATTATCTTCTTTGAGGATACACAAGACGACATACATAGGTTGCGTAGCTTATTAGTGGGCGTTGCTCGCACTGGTTTATTTGATAACGCCACTGCACTTTTTTTCGGCTCTTTACCGGTGAGCGGCGGAAGTTTAGAAGAACTACTTATGGATTTTACAAAAATCTTAAAAGAGGAACGGGGGATTAATAAACCTATTCTACTAAACTCTTCTTTTGGTCACGGTGCTGTAAACCAAGTTTTACCGCTGGGAACCCGAACAACTCTAACATTTAATTCTGATGGTAATGCCATCATCAAGGCTAGCACCAATAAATCTGCCTAGAATTTCTACTTTATAAATAAATTAATATTTGGTAACGAAATGCCCAGCACCATTTTATCTGATAATGTTTAATGTTGGCTGCTTTTAATAATACTACCAATTCTTTACGTTTAAAGGCTTTCAGCACAGACAACGGCCCATCATTTTTTTCCAAATAGGAGCAGGGTAAGATTTTGGTTAATATTTTTATGGCATGATAAGCAAAAAAATGACGATGCAGATCATTAATAATAATCGAAATTTCTGTTTGATCTTTTAATTGCGTTAACAATTTAATAATTTCATTGTCTGTAAAATGATGACACACGGTGCTGAGTGTTACAATATCAAATTTTTGCGAGCCTAATTCATTTGAAAATAGATTGGCAACTTGATAGTGAATATTAGAATAATAAGTTGATTGCTCAACTGCGTATTTAATATTTTCAGGATTTGCATCAATACCGTAAAGCAGTGAGTTAAGCCCTTTTTTTCGTGCCCACTTGGCGACAATACGTAAGATATCACCGCCGCCACATCCTAAATCCGCTAAGCTAAAACACTTTAAGTCCTTTTTTTTTACGATTTCCTCCAATGCTGTAAGTACAACTTTATTGCCGCCAAGGAAACGGTTAAATCTTGCAAAACTTTTTAAATTCTTTATTAAATCTATACCTGATAATGAAAAATTATCGAGTAGTTCGGATTTGGTTGACCGTTTAGTAAACATATAAAAATTCTCATACAATTCTAGTGGGATTTAAAGTAAAAATTACCAATTTCACTAATTTCTAGGGTTACTTGACAGTTTAGTTTCTCTAGCGAAACAGAAAAATGATTTTTTAGTATTTTCATCAGGTCGAGACCCATTTTTTGTAAAAGGTCTGCGTTACGTCCAGACAGTATTTTAATATGGACGCTGACAAATGCATTATTTGGCGCACCATCACCAAGATAATAAACATCATGCTTCAAAGCGCGGCTTTTGCAGCTTTCAAGTTGGGTGGGCAGCTGGTTCACCATCAATGTATGGCAATGTTGAAATAACTGATCGAAATTAGATTCGAGAATATTGTCACTGTATTCTAAAAGTAAATGAGGCATCACAGAACTCCTTAATTTATACTGTACTCCATAGTATCAAAGTACCCAGGCATCATGCTAGGTATTTTATAAAATTAAGGCGCCAGGCCTTCTTGTTGACTTGTAACAGGAGATTCACATTGGTATAAATATAATTGATTACTGTCAAATTTCTGTTTGCTGGTTTTGTAAATTTCTTTGCAGTCTGCAAATAATTTGCTCATCTCACCAGCGAGTGGATGGGTATTGACATAAAAAGCACGTTGAACCTGACCATTTTTAATTTCTTTTGTAATTGTTTTACTCCAATAGTTATATTGGTTTGCTCTTGACTCAACACTATAAACAAAAGGGTGGTTTTGCAAGAAATAAACAAGTGAAGCGCCGAGTCTAAAATTACGAACAAACAATGGGTCTTTGGTACTTAGTAAAGTATTCAATTCTAATATGGTTTTTTTTGTAGTTGATCCGGTGTCAACAATATTTTTACTAAAAATAAATTTATTATTGACTAATTCCCCGCCGATGATGACTACAATGACCACTGCGTAAAAAATTAAAGTGTATTTAGCTATTCGCATTAGCATATCCCATTGAGTCGCTGCATAGGCAATTAGGATAACTACCTCGGGATAAAAGGTTTGTTGCCAATTATACTTCACAAGAGAAAATGACACTGCCAAAAAAAATATAAGGGTTACGATAGCAGGATAAAATAAAATGACCGATTTTTCATTAAAAAATAAAATTTTGTTTTTAGCTGTGCAATATATAAATAAAATTAAAATTACATTATAGCAAATTAATAGTAAACCAAAGTATTTTAGCGGTCCGGTAAAATTTATTATGTGGTTAAAGCCATGATTAAATTGAAAGCGAAAAGATGAAAAACCATTACTTAAATTCCAATACAATACTGGTGAAAATAATAATAATGAAAATAAACCGGATAAATATAAATGCGGGTTTTTTAATAAATTTCTATACGATTTAACCATAATGCATAAAATAATTAATGCCAAAAAAAGCAATACGCCGGTATATTTAGATAGCATCATCAAGCCTGCACTTGTCCCGGCTAGATATAAATAGATACATCTGTCAGTTTTCTTCCCCTGATAAAAAAAATATAATGTTAAAACCCAAAATAAGGTCAGGGGCGTATCATAAGTGAAAGAGTTTGCATATTGGATAAAAACGATGGGGGACAAGAGCCATATCAGAGCAGAGAAGCAAGCCACATTTAGGTTATACAAGGTTTTTGCCAATAAAAAAATACTGGCGGCTATAGTGAAATTAGAGAAAATAGCGAGAAAATTAAGTGCTAATTCCGAATTTCCAAATAGCCAAACATAGCTATGAATAATGTAGGCAACCAACGGCGGGCCATCATAATAGCTTAAAGCCAAGTGTCGGCTCCAGTCCCAATAGTATAAAGTGTCATGATTAGGAATATTAATCAACACCATAACAACACTGGCAAAACAGAAGAAAAACAGCAGTGTAACTGCAAATAACTCATTTTGACGGGCAAGCGAATTGCGTACAGATAATAAAAACATTAGGACTTGATGGCGTAAGGCAATGTACGGTTTTAGGGTGATAGTTTGCTGAATATTAGACTTATTCCCCATTTATTGCCTACTCCATTTTACTACATAACTAAGGTTAATAACAAAGATAGTTTATTTTTTAAGGGAATGCCAACAAATCGTTCATCGGTCTATAAAGCGCCATATTTTGCTATTTCAATAAATTTGTATTTATAATTCATTTGATGCTGATTGTAAATCAGCATCAAATGCAATTATGAATTTGTTTATTTAAATTTTTTATTTTTAATCTTGGCTTAATACTGATCATCTTAAAATGTAACCATGTAAAAGATAATTTTAAAGTAGATTGATCAAATTGAAAAAATTTTTGCCCTGTTAAGTTTAAGTCAATAAAGAGGATAAGTTATGAAAATTGAAAACGTGGTAAAAGGTCGAGACCAAATGCTTGCCAGCACTTTACATGACGTACGTAGCGGCGTAGGTGGACTTAATGGTATTGGGGATGAGTTAAAAAGTATCAATATAGAACAAAACAGCATCCTGGAAAAATTGGCAACGACTACTGATCATATTACCTTTTTAATTTTACAAAACAAATTACAAGTAAATCTCAACCGGGTAAACGAACTTTTAAGCGATTATGACCAAAGTAGCCGGGCAATAACAAACCTAACCACTGATTTTTTAGATGCAAAGAAATTAGAGGCTGGAAAATGGGAGTTAAACCCAGAAAAATTTTTTGTAGAAGCTTCAGTAAAATCTGTCATTGCTTTATTTGGTCCAAAAGCTAAGGAAAAAGAAATTACCTTAGATTATAAGGGTCTGGGCAAAGACATCCAAATCATTGGCGATTCCAATCTTCTGTATCGAGTTTTGCTTAATTTGTTATCCAACGCATTGAAATATACTCCAAAGAAAGGATTTATTCAGATAACTTTGCAAGCAATCTTGGTAGGTGAAGGCCAAGTTAATGTTATATGTTCTGTTAAAGATTCCGGGCGTGGAATGAACGAAGAACAAAGGTTGCGCTTGTTTGTACCTTTTTCCCAAGCTTGCCCGGAGGATGCTAAAAACGGGACTGGCTATGGATTGGTGAATTGTAAAAATTTTGTGGAGATGATGGGAGGAAAAATCGAGGTTGCCAGCACAGTTGACCAAGGATCCACCTTTACTTTTAATATCACTTGTGAGGCGGTGGCTAAACCTGTATCTCGACCGCTCAAAGTCAAAAATTTGGCGCCAAAATCTTTTGAATTGAAAAACGTTCGGGTATTGATTGTAGATGATAATAATATTAACCAAATGATGTTGAGAAGATCGATACAAGCTGAAGGTGGAACAGTCGTCGTGGCTGCAAATGGTCAAGAAGCTTTAGACCAGCTAGCGTGCGCAAAATTTGACATTGTTTTAATGGATTTAGAGATGCCCGTCATGAATGGATTGGCTGCCACTAGAGAAATACGTAGAAGGGAGCGAGGAACTAATTCCGGGCAACGAACTCCTATTATTGCTTTGTCTGCCCACACCGGCAGCGATATTAAAGAGACCACTGAAGGTGCAGAAATGGATGGTTATTTAACTAAGCCCTTTGTTAATACTGTGATTATTGCAAGTATTAAACAACAGCTAAAATTTAATACAAAACCTGATCCTGATAAGGAGTCAAAATATAATGATGAGCAGACCCCAACTCAGGTTGAAACCACGCCAAAAGAAGAAAAAACACCTCCGAAAAAACCGGGGAGGCAAGGGTTCCAGAGAAGCAATAGTGATGAGCTTCCTGCCGGTTCCTTTTCAGGGGATTCTGCTTTATATACCCAACAAGCTGAGGAGCTATTAATTAAGTTGCATGAACAACTTTTTGTGACTTTCCCGTCTACTAGTAAAGATGATGTATCTATAAATCTGCGCAGAAGATATTTAATGAATTTTGCAAAATGTAACCAGCAATTAGGAACAAAGGAAGGGCTTTCTAGTTATGAAATTGAAACGTTAAAAAAACAGTTGGCGAATTTGGAAAAACTTGCCTCTGCGCCTGATTTAGAGAGAGCAGCTTTGCTCTCTCCACAGAAGTCATCAGGTTATAATCCCAGCTTCCAATTTAATTCTAGCAAGAGAAAATTGGGGAGTGAAAATAGTAACGTTCTTATACCTAAATGTAGTTGAGAAAACTCTAGACCAATTGAGCGACTTCTGCATGGGCGCTCCAGGCGTCAACTTGGGCTCTGACGACATCACTTAATGATTGCATTTCGTTATAACGAGAGCGTAGCCAACGAGCTCCATTATCACGATTGTGAGCGCTTTCGCGAATCAGTGCTAAAGCCTTGGAACTGCCTAAAGCAGCAGCTTGACCTTCTAAGTTTTGACAGGTTAATAAAATGTCTTCTGTGATTGGTATATGATGTTCGTGAACCGGGTCAATTATTTCTGCCAGAAATCCATACCGAGCGGCGCGAAATCGATTGGTGAAATAAACTAAATAAATATCTCGGGAAAAATCCACTCGATTTTGTAATAAATGTCGCGCCAGCATTTGCGCGTAAGCAGCTAATTGCGCTGCTTTATCTACCGTGAGTGGTGTATCACTAATGCGAATTTCAACCGTTCCATATTCTGGTTTAGGACGTATATCCCAATAAAAGTCCTTCATGCTGCTGATAACGCCTAATCGGGTCATTTTCTGATAATAATGATTAAACTCTTCCCAATTGACGACGCATGGCGGAGAGCCGCTTAAAGGAAAGGCATTAATCATAGCTAAACGTGAACAATCAAATGAAGTGTCCATGCCCTGATAGAACGGAGAAGCGGCGGATAGAGCAATAAAATGAGGCAAATATCGCGCCAAAGCATGACAAAGATAAATGGCGTCATCACCACTCGCGCAAGCAATATGAATGTGTTGACCAAAAACGGTAAATTGTTTAGCTAAATATCCATACTGTTCAGAGAGACTGGTAAAACGTTCTGAGGGATAGATGCGCTGTTCATTCCATTTTTGAAATGGATGCGCGCCGCCGCCGCACACACCCAGATGGGTTTGAAAAGCTTGTTCGGTTATAACATCTCGTAAATGATGCAATTCATTGAGTAGCGAGTTGTACGAAGAATGAACGGAAGAATTTATTTCAATCATCGCCTGGGTGATTTCAGGTTTGATTTCGCCAGTATGGGAAACTTCCGCTAGACGTCTCATTAAGTCTTTGGATTCCATTGCCAAGTTAAAGTTTTGCAAATCTACTAATTGTAGTTCCAATTCCACGCCCATCGATAATTTGTAGTTTTCTTTGAAATCTAAAAAAATACTCATATTGGTTTCCTGCTATTTATATCGTTAGTGGCAGTCTCTCCAACGATCAGGAAGGCCCATTGAGCAATTATCGGGCCTATAATGCTCATTAATGCCAATGCTCCCAAGATAATAGTGATTAGCTTGGATCCTAGTTCTGGATCTAAATTAATAAGCATAAACGACATTCCCAAGGCTACTCCCGACATGGGCATTAAGGCCAAACCTGTAGCCCACGTTTGTGGTGGGGTTAGTCGGCTGGATTTGGAAAATAAAAAAACTCCAATGAATTTGCCAATAAATCGAAAGACGATAAAAGCGAGAACAGCCAACGTTTCTTGCCATATACCGCGAGGTTGTAAATAAATGCCAACTAATACGAATAAAATAATTAAAAAAAATCGAGCCAAAACTCCAAAATCAATCGTCGTTAAACGATGACGCCAATCAAAATTACGGGCAGCTACTCCAAAAATAAAAAGCGTTAACATAGTAGAAAGATGAAACATGCGTGCCAAACCGATAGTTAGAATTATTATCCCAACTAATAAAATAAATTGTTGTTCAGACGTTTTTCCGACTAGCCGCGCCATAAGCTGGGTAATTGTAAACATAATACAAGCTAGAATAATGGCTCCTAAAAGTGTATAGCTAATGTTAAGTAAGATTGGTAAGAAAGGAATTGCTTTGAATTGGGCGAAAGGATACAAGATGGTAAAAATAACTAGCCCAAAAAAATTATTTAAACTAGTCAAAATCATCGCTCGGCGGGTAACGGGGCCGTGTGCGCCGAGATCATGAGTGACCATAATCAAGACGGCGGGGGAGGTCACAATGGCGATAGTCGCCACTAGCGCAGAGGAAAGCCAGGGTAAACCTAGTATGAAAAAAGTGATAAACAAAAGAAAAAAGCTGATGCCGGATTCTGCTAAAGACATTTTTAGTAAATAACGATCGTGTTTTAGCCAGGAGAAATCCAGATTGCGCCCGATTTCAAATAAAATTAAACCCAGGGCAATATCAATAAAAAGTTGACTTTGTGCTAAAATCGAAGGGTTAACCAGGTTAAAGGCTCCTGGTCCAATGAGAAAACCTAGGGCGATATAACCAAAAATTCTGGGTAAAAATCGAATTTTTTTAACCAATTCCCCGCCCAGCAGGCCCAATAATAAAATTAGACCGAATAAGGTGGTTGAACCGACATGTAATGGACTTTGAAAAAAATTATACATAAACTTATTTTTATAAAATTGTAACGTCCGGTCAAGTTAGTTGAGCTTTAATTTTTTAACAAATATCACGCCTTTGGGAAAACTAGCTGTATCTAATCGGGTAATAGAAGGGGGATTGCCTAGTAAAAATCCCAATGGTTTTAAACAATTCACGTTATCCGCGATGATTTTTATCATGGCTAATATGGGTAATGATAAAATAATTCCAACTAGGCCAAAAAATATTCCCGCAAAGAACAGAGCAATTAGTGCGGCAAAAGAATTGATTTTAATATGTGAGCCAATAATCTTCGGAGTGATAAAATTACCTTCAAGAAATTGCACAAATCCGAATATTCCGACCACGCCAAGAGGGTACCAGATTGAGTCGGTAGTGGCGAGAGCGAATAAAAATGGCAGTAAAGCGCCAATGCTGATACCAACATAAGGGATAATAGTTAAAGTCCCGGCCAGGACACCAAAAAAAACGGCGTGTTTTATTCCCAATATTAACAGACCCATAGTATTTAAAAATGCAGTGATGAGAATTACAAATGATATCCCTAAAAAATATTTTCCTACCATTTTTTGAACAGATTTGATAATAATACTGATTTTTTCGTGATGAGAGGAATCAAAATATTTAAATAAAAAAGAAACCAGGAAGCAGCGGTAGTAGAGGAAAAAAAATAAGGAGATAAAAAAGAAAACAAATTCCGTGAATACCACCGCTGTACTTGAAAAGGTATTTTGTACGAAGTTAGCCCCACTTTTTAATACCGTGGTAGAAAAATTTTTCAGATAATTAATTTGTTCATTGCGGGCTAGATCAAAGTGGCCTGAGGTCCATTGTTGAATTTTATTGATAAGAGTATACATGCTATTCATTAATATGTCTTTATCCAACAACACATTTTTAATTTGAAAAAATACACAAAAGATTAGCGCAAAAATTATGACAATCATGAGAGTGACTGAAATTCCAGCGCCGAGTGAGCGGGGAATTTTAAATTTTTCCATAAAGTCACAAAATGGTTTTAACATGAAAGCAACAACGAAAGCCCCCAGCAAGGGTATTATGAAAGATTGAATAAGTACTAGAATATATAGCGTAAGTGCGACGCTGGCGAGTATAAAGAAATATTTGATATAATTCGGTATGTTATGAGATATCAGTTTTTCTTTCATTTTATCATCCTTACAGGCGTTAGCTGTTAAAATGAACCAATATTTAATGGCTGTCAAGTTAGGCTTTTGAGACTTTTTAATAAATCTGGACAAAATTTGAGGTTTTTCGCCATTTGGAGTAAAATAAAGTCTACTTGATGTGATAGAGGGTAATGTCGATGAGTAAACTCATTCAAATGTATGACGCAAAAGAAATGCAAATCCGGTTAAATGAATTTATCGATAATATTTTTAATTCTGTGACTATGCCATCAGTAAAAGATGACAAATCCCCCGCTATTAGCCAAGGTGAATATAAAAAATTTGAACAACTTTATGACAATTCGCGCTATATTTCATGGAAAAGTGAAAATATTCTAAACGCTGGGCCACGGATACAAATAGTGGATTTGTGGTTAAAGATAGCGGGATATTATAATGAAATGGCCACAATCAGCCTCACCGAACATACCAAGAAAGAGCAGGTTTCCGAAGCCACCAGACCCTACTATATACATGCGGTGTTAGCATGGGAGAGTGCTGAATTGATACTGAATGGTGTAACTGAATTTTATGAAAATCAAGAAAAGGCAATAAAGAGTCTGGAAATTCAGGTGTCCGACTTTAGGATAGGCCTTGAAAAACTGAATAAGCTGATTTTTGCAAGCAAAAACGAGGAACAAAGTGCTGAGTTGGTCGCTCCATTATCTCGTCCTGGTTCTAATTCCTCATCGACATCTTCTTCAAGTTCATCAACGACTTCATCTGTATCTAATGATGAGTTTGCGCAATTTCTAAATGAAGAAATAAATAAAGATGATCTTTTCCCTACAAAAAATCAGACATCCACCCTTGAACTGAAGAATGCTGAAGATACTGAAAATATCGAGAATGAAGAAGATGATGATGGATTTGGATATGAGCCTCCATCTGAACCTAGAAAGGTTATTGAAGCTCAGGCATTCAAAAGAATTTATAGTAAAGACGATTTAGACGTGAAGCCTAAAAGGCCAGCACCCGACTTTCACCGAAGATATAGCTTTAGTTTTTCAGGAAACAATAATCACGAGTTGGTTACGCCTCCTATTGATTTACAGTCTACAGCTTTTAAGCGCCTGACCTGAATAGGAATGTTTCTAGACGGAGCAGTATGAATTCTAAAGTTGATGTATTTTTAAATAAAGCCAAAAAATGGCAGGAAGAATTAAAAAAATTGAGGATGATTATCCTTGACTGTCAACTGACCGAAGAATTGAAATGGGGTGTCCCTTGTTACACGTTTCAAAAACATAATATAGTTTTGATACATGCATTTAAAGAATACTGTGCGCTCTTTTTTTTCAAAGGCGCCTTATTAAAAGATGTCAAAAATATTTTGATCCAACCAACAAAGAACACACAGGCCACGCGCCAGATTCGATTCACTCATGTTCAAGAAATAATTAAGATGGAAACTACCCTGAAAGCCTATATTGATGAAGCCATTAATGTGGAAAAAGCCGGTTTAAAAGTGAATTTTAAAAAGACTGCAGAATTTATCATTCCGGAAGAATTTCAAAACCAATTAAATGAAATCCCTGCCTTGAAAACTGCTTTTGATGCATTAACGCCAGGGCGGCAAAGGGCATACATTCTCTATTTTTCTTCAGCCCAACAATCCAAAACTCGTAAATCCAGAGTAGAGAAATGGATGCAACAAATTCTCAAAGGAAAGGGATTGGATGATTAGCTTTTTAACGTAAAATCTACACGTGAATCTGAAGAAGACTGAGAACTTGCTTTGGAATCAGGAGTCGTTCTTGTGGAACATATTCTATGAGGGTTTTCAGCAGTTGATGTTATTGTTGGTACCTGTTTTTTCAAACTCTTTAAGTCATCCACACTAATTCCCCAATGATTCATAATGCCAAACATCGGCAAGCGAGCTCGAAATAAAACTATGATTACTCCAAGATGTCTGCAATATGCAGCAAGGGAGTGTTCCTCTTTATCAACAAAATTTTTTCCTCGTGCGACTTTTTTTATGTCCTCTTCTTCAATTTCAGTGAACCTTATTTCAACTGGCTCCCATCTCTTTAAGATATCAATTGTATTGCGATGGGCAACGAGAGTAGTGTTTTTTGTGGCTGTTTTTTCTTCCTGATAATAAATAGGTCCTGTTAATCTTTTGTTTACGCATAGCTTAGTTAAAGCCTGTTTTAAGTCATTTTTGCCGGCGCGGTGCATAATGACTTTTGCTAAGTCTGGCCCTATAGTAAAGGTGTGGTCTTTTTCAAATTCCTTTAATTCTTCTACAGTTTTATCGTAAAGGGATCTTGGTATTAAAAAGGAATATTCTTTTGTTGAATATATTGTAGGAGAAGGATCCCTATATTCTCCAAGAAATTGGTTTACAAAAAAAGATACGCAGTCTAAATTGGCTGATGCAAATGCACCACCTGCTATAGCTTCAAATTTTTTAGCTTTAGATCTAGGAACCAGTAATCGCATTTGGATTGTGGTAATCTTTTGTTGAGATTTAGGATCTTTACAGACTATTGTAACTTCAGAAGTACTTTGCAGCATTTTATATTGACACTCAGCACCCAAAAATTCAGTTAGAATTTCCTGAGTAGTGCTGAGGTTGGGAAGTTCCTCCTGGTCTCTTATGAATTTTATCACTCCCAAACTGATTGAAGTGATACATTCCTTTAACTTACGTGCGAACTTCTTATTAATAATAAGACGAACATTTTCTTCATTAACAATAAATCCATAATTTTTTACTTTAATCTGTGTAAATTTTAAGAGCTCAGCAATCATAGAGCCGGGCGTAGACTCCTCATCAGAAGTGAAAGTCATGAGAAGTTTCATTGGTATAATGATAGTCTGATCGATGAACAATTTATTCAATAATTTAACCTGATCTTCGTTAAGACCATTAATATAGAATCTTTGATCCAAGCCTTCAATAACATGTTTTTGCTCAAATCTATGGTTTTTGGTATCCGAAATACTGTGAGTGGAAATATTAACCTCCTCTTTTTCTTCCTTCAATTTTGGGGGTGAAATTTCTAACAGTTCAATTATTTCTGGGTCTTGAGGAGAGCGGTTAATCTCAACTTTTTTCTCAGATACAGATACCTTAATTTTAGAGTTTGAAAACATACGTTGTAGAGACGTTTCAATGACTGAAGCGGGGGTACCAGTTTCTTTTGTCTCTTTTTCTTGGGAGCACAGAATGGCGAAAGCAAGCTCTGGATTGGCGTAAAAATTTTTATTTGTTCTTCTTCTCATATAAATGTTCCTCTGTTTTCAAGTCCTAAAATTAATTGTGGAAGAGGTTGTGTCTGTAACCTCTGGGAGATTGTGAATAGACGATATACCAAAAAATGAATTTGATACAAATATCGACGACGTTTCGGCCGAAAATCTGTGAGAACTACCAACATAATTGATTAGTGTAGAATAGAAATTTGAAACGGTTTTTAAAACCCAAGACAGTGGCCAAGGTGTGGGTATGCCGGTGAAAACAATTTTAGTGAGCAATGGCATGTCTAATCTATCCATTTCTCCAGCGGCCTCTTCGCCACTGATATAAGCGCCATGCACCGTGCCAAAGTTATCATAATCAGCTTGGCGAGATACAGCTTCTCCTGCCATCACCAAGCCTTGGTAAGGTCCGAATGGTCCTGCAATTAGTTTATGATCACCCGGTTTAGATTTAGGGCCAGGGCTGGAGTATGAACCCCAAAAAGAGGGTTTTGATCCCCAACCTGAAAACTCAGCCCTTAGAAAGGAATTTTTTGGAGCATCCCCATACGCATCTTCCAAGACGCTTAATAACTCATTAATAATCTCGTCTTTAGGGAGCGTATTAAAACGTTTGGACTGATCGCCCTGGGGTAAAAGTATTAATAAAGGTTGGTGATGACGACCATCCCTGACTGGAAATTTAGCATAACTCATAAATTCATATTTAACTTTACCTTTCCAGAATATTAATGTTTCAAAATCACTAAGCCAAAAAACCCACTTAAAACTGAGGATAACTTTTTCCAGATGGCCACGGTTAAAATTATCAATTGCCTGTAGTGTGGGTGAGGGTAAAGATGGATTAAAAGAAATTACTTTGTTTTTGAGCACTCCTATAGGTACTGTAACGCATACTCGGCGGGCATAATATATTTTTTCTTCTCCATTTTCTAATTGAGCAGTAACACTGACAATTTTTTGGGAATAATCAATCGATGTAACTTTTTCTCTCAGCTTAATATTCGCTCCTTTTTTAAGTTCATCAATGACCACCGAATAATAACTTTTCGGATACCAGATATAATCTGATTTCATGGTTGTTTCTTCCGTAGCTACAAAATTTTTACTGCCAGTGATTTTGCGAAGCTCAACTCCATTATCTGAGCAGACAATTAATTCCATCCCAAAGTTCAACCATTTTTTTTGCTCATCGGAATAATCGTGTTTTTTCGAGAAAATCTCAATAACTTGCTGTTGAGAAAGCTCCTCCTTACTAAATTTTTTTTCATTCTCATCCAGAAAGTCAGAAAAAGATTGTACTAACTTCTCAATTTCATCGATTTTTTCGGAAGCTACTCTTTTGCCTTCCAGATAAATCACCGATGAATCCATTTTAGCCAGGGGTCTTGGTAATGAGTAGTCAGTTTTTTGCAGTAGATCAACAGAGTAAGGAGATTTTGGATCTTTTAATTTTTTAAAGATTGGATTGTTTTCCGGATCATGTAACCAAGAGCCGCCTAGATCTATCTCAACTGTGTCCTTAGTTTCATCGTTTTCCTCATTAATGAGGGGAAACTCTACAGAGAAAAGTCTTCCTCCGACGCGATTTTCCGACTCTAAAGTGAGAACATTCCACCCATTTTTTACTAATTTTCTAGTACATTTTAATCCAGATATTCCAGTCCCAACCACAATAGCGTCATAAACAGAGATTTTACTTGAATATTTTTTCATGTACTCTCCGTTGTAAATTACTTGTTTCGTAGCGTAGTAGCTAAATACTCTTGATAACATTGGCGAATCATTGAATTGCCTGGGTCTGTAAGCGCTTCGCTGTACTGCCTGGTTATTGCTTTTAATTCAGATAAACTGAGGCGCCCTCGATGGTTATTATAAATAATTGCTAAAGCAGTTAATTGAAGGGCATGTCCTAAAGCATCGTAGTAATCGAGAAAAGCACAATCGGTTTCCGCAGCAGCTCCGATCATTCGTAAAGATGGAATTTCTTTTTCTAAATAAAAAGTTAACCATTGATAAATAGTGTAGGGTGCATTACTCACGATAATCGTCGTCAACGGCAAATTTTCATTTTGGTATAACTTAAGGTCTGCAGCAACATTATCTGTCCGCGCTCGCAGACCGGAAGTTGGAGATGGAGTCCCTGTGAAGGTGATTTTTTTTGGCAAAATGTTAGGAAATTTTTCTTGATACCGTTCAACAACAAATTTAACCATTTCAGTCTCGTTTTTCAATGTTTTTATTTGTGTAATATATTTAGGGTATTTCCTCATTAAAAATCCCCAATCTTTATAATTTTTTGACAGGGGTCGATCTCCGTCCGCTATGATAAGCGATATCTCATTATCAGGATGAGACTGAATATGTTCAATCACACTATCCATTCGCCGACAAAAGCGAAAAGCAAAAGCGCCGAGTACAATCAGCCGGATAGGTAAGGTGGTAAAACAGTCTATTTTTTTGGTTAATCCGAGTGCCTCTAAGGAGTCTAATGCTATGGCTTTATTTCTTCCTTGAAAATAAGCGGGATCAGTAACTTCACCGCGTTCTATTCTTCCTCCTTTGGGGAGCATGAGTAAATTTGCAATAATGCCATGGAATGTGAGTAATTGATGTTCTTGTCTGCTGAATGTTATGGCTTTTTTTTCAGAAATTATATGAGTTAGGCGATGAATGTTATAATTTTTCGCTGCATTCTCGAGTGCTTTTTGTATGGTCGAGTCGCAATTAATAATTTGCAAGAGTTTTGCAATCTCTTTTGCAGGATGTTTAGTTTCATTAAATGGATGATTTTCTATGTGCTTAATGTATGGAAAAAAGATATTATCTAATATTGCAACTAAAAATAAATTATATCCAGAATGAATGATTACTTGTTTATGCATCGCGATTTCTCCTTAGGTTAATTACAACCAAGCTGGCTTTTAGTATAACTAATTGCCAATTATTCCTTGAAGAAGATCATTACTGTTATTATTACTAAATTATTAAAATTTTGTCAACCCCTAAAAAATTTTTTAGAAGTTATGAAAGCGTGGCTTTAACTCCCGCTGAAGGTGTCTTTCCCTGATGACTCCTTTTGAATTCTTTCCAAAGTAAATGGCGAAAGCTTGATAGATTTTGAGGTGTACTGGTTATCAATGCTCCAGAAACAGGGGGATATTCTATTAACTGTTGGCAGTTTGAGTTGCCGGTGGATAATAAAAGCTTTTGTTCCTCAGAAATATGACCTGTTTTTATATAAGATTCAAAAGATGAATTGTATATATAGCGGGACGCGCCAGGGTCTATTAAATAAATTTTTTCAAAAATATTTTTAAATTCAGGAAAAAAATGTTCGCGGGATTCAGCAGATAAGGAGCATAACTCAAAATAAATTTGGGCTAAAAGTATGTAGGAAGGAAAAAATTTATTATCGAGCTTAATTAAATTTTTTAAGAGATCAATTACTTCAGGTAAATCTGTTGGTTTTTTATCAAAATAATCAATAAGAGCTAATTGAATACCGATGATTAAATTGTCGATGGCAGGACTATCTGCCTTAAACTCGCTTTGCAGTTTCTCAACTAAAGTTGTTTTGTCTCCAGTCGCTGTAACTTCATCCAAAAGAAGCATCAGGAATCTTGTTTGCGAGGACAATGATCCGGGAAAATGGGTAATATTACTCACGTATTTAGTCTTTGCTTCTGCAAGTAGCCCGTGAGTATAAAGACAATCGGCCAAACTTTCGTGGTAGGGGGTATAAACTGGATAGATTTCTATACCCTCTTGGAAAATTGAGATTGCTTCGGCATATTGTCGATTAACCTGTAGTGATAATCCGATAAACGATGTAATATCCTGATGATATCTGTTTGGCTTTAATTGTTTTATTAAAATCAGTAGCTGCATGGCGGTAGATAAGAATTCGCTGTGCCTGGCGTCTAAAAAAAGTTTTCGACAGTTTTCAGTCATAGTTATTAAAGTAAAAAATAACCCCAGGGCGGCGGCTTTATATTCAGAATTTAATTTGAGCATGCCTAGGAAATAAACACTGGCTAAATAAGGGTTATCTTTAAAAGATTGCATCGCTTTATTAAATAATTCCTGGATGCGCTTAACCTTATCTAATATGGGATAATTTTTATGTATGGGAGTTTCTAACAGCCTTATTTTCCATGGGTCTGGCTTAAGTGAATAATGAGTTTCGTCTTTATCTTCTGAAAATGAATAGTCCGCTATTATTTCCAAATAATGATGTATAGATGGGTAACTATCTTTAAATTCTGCTTCATTAAGGGACATCATGAGGATTTTATAAAGAATATCATTATGCCGTAGATAGATACTCCCCTCTTGGGTGAGTTGTCCACAGCTAAAGAGGATTGCGTTTAATCCTTTTTGTATAAGTTCTGGATCTAATTCTAAAATTTTTTCTTTAAATGGCTCTGACATTTGCTGAAACAAATCCACGGTTTCCGCTGCGTAAATAAGGGCGGATAAATAATCATCTTTACCGACAACTTCCGCAATTTTATCGTAATTCAGCATTATTTTTCTAATAATCCCTGCATCCATTGGATTTTTAAAAAAAGTCAAAGCAAGAATCTGGCTTATCAGATCGCTTTCTTTATCTACCTGGGAAGGAGGAGCAGGTATTTTTTTTTGTTCCTTTGGTTGAGGCTGCTGCGTGGAAGTTTTTTGCTCAACAGGTGTTGTTGATTTGGTTTTTTTAATTTTTTTCCCGGCAGTCTTTGCTTTTTGTCTTTTATCTTTAAGTTTTAACTTTTTGGTTTTTTTTACCGGATTTGATGGAATTGTTTTTGGATCAGATTTTGTTTGCCACTGACTTTAAATGTTGAACTAAAAGATAAGGGTGTAATAAATCTAATTTGAGGCTATGTTCACGCAGAATTTTAATATCATTTACCTGACTGAAAATACTCGGTAGATAGGTTAACTGAGCCATTGGAAGGTTCGGAGTAAATTTTATTTCTGAAACCAGGCCAGGAAGCGCGTTGAAGCCCAAGTCTATTTTTTCATCGTCAAACATATTAGGACCTTTGCTGATTGATATCTGTAATTAAATTTTTTTTATTCTAGTCTTTTATCTATTTGAAAGTCAATATTGCCTACTAAATTGGGTATTGTATTTTTAATCAAAATATGTTATTATAGCCAAAATTTCTGTGCAATATTTACCTATAACATACATAAAATTGAGAAACTAAAATGAGTAGAAGATCCCCAGGTTTAGAAGTTAAAGTAAACATCCCCCAGATTCTGAAAAATAACTCTTTTTATAGAAAAAAACAAGACGATAGAAAATCTATTCTTGAGGTTAATGCACGTCAGCTGGGTGGTGATAAATCTCTTGAACAAATTAAACTTATTCCACAAATGGGAAATGTAGACCAACGTTATGCTTTGGGACTTTTTTATTATAGCAAAGGAAACTTCAATTTAGCTTATCAACAATTTCAAGCAGCAGCTGCTAAGGAAGTAGATCAATATGGTTTTAAAGAATTAGCCAAAGGTAAGTTGGCAGAGTTACATCAAATGGGTTATGGTTTTCCTATTCAACAACCCGCGGAGGCTGATAAAATATATAACGATATAATTTATGAGGAACAAGAAAAAGGTGTGGCAGTTTATCCTGATGCATGTTTTCAAGCAGCTCAATTTTATTATTATGGAGTTAAAGGTGAGGTTGAGATTGAGCGGGCCTTGCAATTATATATCATGGCGGCAAATGCTGGGCACCCGAATGCACAAGTTGAATTAGCAGAAATAGCTTTGTTTTATGGATTGGATGAGAAAATTGCTATTACTCTTTTGAATAACAATAAAGATTTGCCTGAGGTCAAATCTTATTTAAGTATATTAGAAAATGAGAACTTGCAGGAAAAGAGCGTGCAGCTTCACCAAAAAGCGTTGGAAATTCATGCCGAACGACTTTCAAGAGAAAACGGCAACTTAAGTAATTCATTAAAGCTTGGCTATGTAAAAATTTTAGCAAACAAATTGCAAAGAATTGAGTATGCTCCGATTGACCAGGGAGAATTAAAGTCTGAGCTTAAAAAAATAGCGCAAAACGAAGGTCAATACAAAATAAATATTAGCACACCAAATCAAAAATATTGTTTAGCAATATACTATCTGCAGTGTGCTCAGAAGCTGAAGGAGATTGCTTCATCTGCATGGTTCAGTAATGAGGGTGATAGATTAGATTACATCCAAAGTGCAATTAAGCTTCTTGAGAATATTGAAAAATCTGCGAGTCCTCAATGGTATCAGTCGGCCCAATGTAAACTTGCAGAATTGGTTCAACAACAACCCATAGAGAAACTTAAGTTTAAAGGCTCTAGCTATGCATTTGACATTTACAAGCAATTAGCACTGGATTCGAAAGATCCGTGTCCCGAAGCACTATTTCAATTGGGTAAAGATTATCAGAAAAGTAAAAATAATTCTGAAGCTTTCCAATATTATTGGTGGGCAGCGCAATTGGGCCATTCTCAGGCTCTGGAAGAATGGTTAGATATAGCTTGTAAAGATCAAAATCCTTATACCAGAGAAGCCCATCTTGAATTTGCAACTCTTCTTGTGAGTCCTGCAACGAAACCAGCTAATACTACCCCTACAAATAAAATTGACTTGCCGAGCCAGAACCGACACAGTTTTCATCGTCAACCGGCTAGGGGTATTGAGTTACCCCAATTACCATCGAAATACGAGGAAAAACCTGCAATAACAGTTGCTTATGATCTCTTAATGTTGCCGTGAGCTAGCCACTTGCTTTTTTAGATTTACCGGTGTTTTATAGGTAATAAACCATTTGATGATAGAAAATGCTCGGTCTGCAATAGATGACCAAGGATTTTTTCCTGAAACTAATGTGTTATCAACGCTCATTTCTGCTGTAAACATCAAAATACGATCAATTGGGCCACAGCATTTCCCATCAGGAAAAGGGATTTGCAACTACCATGATGGTGCAAAAACTGTGCATAGCTTGGATTTAGTTTTGAATAATGGTATATCAGTTGTATGTTACTGAGATCGAAAACAGAAATTTCAACTTTTGCCTCCTGGCTTATTTGGCTGATTGCTGCATTATTTTATTTCTATGAATATATCTTGCGATCAGCTCCCAGTGTGATGATTCCGCAATTGACAGATTTCTTTAATACCAGTGCAGCAGGTATTGGGATGTTAATTGGATTTTATTATTACGGTTACGCTCCCTTTCAATTAGCAGCGGGCACTTTACTTGATCGATTTGGCGCTCAATTTATCATGCCTTTTGCCGTCTTAATCTGCCCAGTGGGCTGTATTTTATTTCTATCGCCTAATTTTTATTTAGCCAGTTTTGGCCGCTTTCTGATTGGCTCAGGCTCAGCATTTGCATTCACTGGCATCATCTATATTGCAGCCAATTGGATTCCGAAAAAAAACCACGCCTTGGTTATCGGCGCCACTCAGACTTTAGGTATGCTAGGTGGTATCCTCGGGCAAGCTGGAGCAGCTATACTACTTCCTTACTTGCATTGGCAAACTATCTGGGAAATATTAGCTGGAGCGGGTTTAATATTATTTGTTATTTTATTAATGACTATTCCAGCTCAACCCATTGAACTTAAATTCGCGCAACGCCAATCAGGTGGTTTAATCCATAATTTATGGTTGACCTTAAAAAATCCTATTATTTGGTTATGTGGTTGCTTAGGTGGTTTTATTTTTTCTCCCACTATTGTTTTTGGATTGTTGTGGGGCCCTTCCTTTTTTATTCGGGCTTATCATGTTTCAACCTTGCAATCAGCTTTTATGAGTACGATCATGTTATTGGGTTGGGCCGTTGGTTCTCCTTTAATGGGCTGGATAGCTGATAAATTACAAAAGAAAAAAATAATTTTGCAAATTAGTTCCTTGATCGTGTTAATTTTGTTTCTGTTGATAGCGTACGCGCAGATATTCTCTATTATTGAAATCAAGGTAATGATGTTTTTATTAGGTTTATTCTCAGGCGCGCAGATATTATGTTTTGCCGTGGCTAAAGATGCTAATCCTGAATTCATACGCGGCAGCACGATTGGTACTACGAATTTTTTAGTATTCATCTGGGCGGCTATATTAACCCCACTCAGCGGAGCGTTGTTAAACTATTTTCATAAGCAGGCGGTGATAGGCTATTCTCTTACCGAATATCGTCAAGCTTTGATCATTGTCATTGTTTGTTTAATTTTAGCAATCGTGCTTTCCAGTTTTTTACCGAGAGATCGCAAATTAACGTAAACTCATCAATATGAATAATGTGAAATTATATCAATCTATTATTAAATTAAAATTAAATGTAATATTTACTCACCTGTACAGTTAGCATTTCGACAAACTTCAGATAAGGCTTTAAACTTACTCGCAGGTATTGGCAAATTGCAGCATGGGCCAACGTTCTTTCACGTAGTTTAAATTGAATTCGTTATTAGCCAAATAGACCAAACGTTGGTGGTTATCCAGTGCCAAATGTTGGGGATATTGCTCTTTAAATTTTCCCAGTTTGATTTTATCCTCACTATGTATCCATCGAGCCAAAGTAACAGCGACGGGCTCGTAGATACAATTGACTTTATATTCATGTTCTAACCGATAGGCGACTACGTCAAATTGCAGGACCCCGACAGCGCCTAAAATTAATTCGTTGCTATTAAAAGGATAGAATAATTGAGTAGCGCCTTCTTCAGAAAGCTGTTGTAGACCCTTGAGTAATTTCTTTTGTTTCATCGGATCACTAATGCGAACACGGCGAAATATCTCGGGAGCGAAGTGAGGAATACCGACGAATTTCAACACTTCTCCTTCAGTAAATGTATCGCCAATTTGCACAGTACCGTGATTGTGAATGCCAATAATATCGCCGGGATAAGCTACGTCGGCGTATTCGCGTGCATCCGCCATGAAAGTCAGCGCTTGGCCTAATAATATAGGTCGTTGTAATCGAACATGCAGAATCTTCATGCCTTTAACATAGCGGCCGGAACAAATACGTAAAAAAGAAATTCGATCGCGATGCAGAGGATCCATATTCGCTTGTACTTTAAATACAAAACCAGTAAAAGTTTTTTCATCGGGTTGCACGAGTCGCGTTTGTGTTAGACGAGGTTGCACCCCCGGCGAAAAATGCACAAAATCATTAAGTAACTGACTGACGCCAAAATTACTTAAAGCTGAGCCAAAATAAACCGGTGTCAGTTGTCCTGCTAAATAAGCTGCTTGATCATAGGCCGGACTAGCGCCTCTGATGAGTTGTATTTCTTCACGCAGATGATCCGCTTGTGAACCTAATATTTTATTGAGTTCAGGATTATTGAGGCCAACAATGGCTTGGCTGCCGCGAATAGAATCGCCTCTGCCAGGTTCGAATAAATAAACGGTATCTTCAAGTAGATGGTAAATGCCAAGAAATTCTTTACCCATACCAATCGGCCAAGTAATGGGGGTGCAATGAATTCTCAATGTTTTTTCAATTTCATCTAAGAGTTCTACGGGTTCTCGCGCATTGCGATCCATTTTATTAATAAAAGTAATGATGGGAATATTTCGTAATCGACAAACTTCCAGCAATTTAATCGTGCGCTCTTCCACGCCTTTGGCGGCGTCTAAAACCATCAATGCAATATCAACAGCAGTTAAAGTGCGATAGGTGTCTTCCGAAAAGTCAGCGTGACCCGGTGTATCCAATAAATTAATGACGCAATTTTGATAATTAAATTGCATAACCGACGTGGTAACGGAAATGCCGCGCTGTTTTTCCAACTCCATCCAGTCGGAAGTAGTGTGGATTTTTGATTTGCGGCCTTTCACGGTGCCAGCCAATTGAATAATGCCACCATACAGCAAAAATTTTTCTGTTAAAGTGGTTTTCCCGGCGTCGGGGTGAGAAATAATTGCAAAGGTAATCCGTTTCATGGTTTTTATTCCGCAAATGCCTAGTAATTGACCAATATAACACTAGACAAGGCGGACTCGCAAATGTTTACCAGGAGGATAATAAACTTTCATAGGTCTTTTGTGGCGATCAACCACCGCAAACGGTGTCAATTGGTGAGTATGTAAAGCAGTCTGACTCATTATATCAAAAACGTTTATACCACGGACTAATTCTGCATCCCCGATAAGTGACCTATGACAGCGCCATGGCACTGCTTCAGCACACATAATGGCCACATTTTGGTGAAGCTTTATCAATTGATTTAATTTTTTAAGGGCTAAATAAAATTCGGCAGTTTGCATATAATCTGCAAATCCGCGGAAACTGGCATTGCGCCATCCTTGATTAATAGAATCTTTGTGAGTTTTGCGTAATCCTCCTAATTCAGGTAAATGAGTATAGATAATTTTTTCTTTAGCTAATGTCGTTCGCAATTTATTTTCATTAAACCAAGGCACGTGTCTTGATTTTGGAATAGTCCGAACATCGACAAGATGTCTGATTTTTTGTGCCTGCAGCATATCAAGAAACTCTTGAATACTGTGTGTTGAATGGCCAATGGTATACAGTTTAGGCATATTCAGTATGCATTATAAAATAGAACTATGAACGATAACAAACCATTTGGGTGCTATGCTTGGCAACTCATCGATAATAATATTAGAATACATTGGCCAATCGTACAAATTTTCTTTAAATAATGTTAAAAACTTCGCCTAAAAAAGTTACCAGAATGCATTGATTTAAATTGCACCATTGGTGCAATTCCAAAATACTTGGTGCAATTGGTGCAATTAATGTATACTTGGTGCAATTGGTGCAATTATTCACGAAGGAACCTCTATGCGGCCTATTTACCCAGAGCGGGAATCGAGGAATCTTGAGTTCAAATCTCAGTTACCTAATTTTCATAATTTGATAAAAACCTGTGTCGCATTCGCTAATGGCACGGGTGGAATAATAGTGATCGGTGTTAATGATAAAACTCGTGAAATTATCGGGATTACCGACGCTATTCGCAATAGAATTTATGATGAACTTCCTAATAGCTTATATGACGCCACTAGCCCAAGCCTGCTAGTAGAAATTTATGAAAAACGCTTCGATGACATCAGTATTATGATCATCGACGTTCCTGCAAGTATCAAAAAACCCGTTTTCATTAAGAATGAAGGAATACCCAAGGGAGTTTATTTACGAGCAGGATCGAATACACGCCGAGCCAGCTCTGAATATGTAGAAGAGCTCATGCGTGAAAATAAACGTGTTCATTTTGACGAAGAACCCATTCAAACTGATATTGATATTTTATCACCTGCGCTTCTGAAAAGTGCATTTCAGAAAATCGATCCCGGGCGCTTAATTACCGAAAAAGTAATTACCCGCGCAGGTAATCATACTCAAAAGTTGCATCCTACCGTTGGTGGGGTATTAGCTTTTTGTGAAATGCCGGAAATTTATATTCCCGAAGCAATGATACACTGCACCCGATTTGCCGGTGTAGACGGTCGAAACATTATTCAGAGCGAAGCAATTCAAGGCCACTTAGAAAAACAAATCGACAACAGTTTTTCATTGGTCAAAGCATGGTTAATGCGAGATTATCAACTATTCGGCGCAAAATTAAAGGGTAAATCAATTATTCCTGAAATTGCATTACGCGAAGCTATCATTAATGCCGCTATCCATCGCAAATATTGGATTCCAGGAGCGATTAAAATTGCTCTGTATGATAATCGCTTAGAAATATTTAATCCTGGCAATTTCCCCGGGTTATTTGATCTAAATAATCTGGGCGACGGCACCACTTACCTGAGAAACCCACATTTAGCGCGAATAGCTCGCCGTATCGGTTTGGTTGAGAAACTTGGAACCGGTATCCGTCTGATGTTCGAAACTTGTGCCCAGGCGGGAATAGCCAAACCGGTATTTTTAGAAGGCGCCGACAGTGTCAAAGTAATTTTCTCATTTTTACCGGCGGAAAAAATCCATTCCTCTGACGAAGAAAAATTATTAGAATTTTTTAAAACGCGCAAGGAGGCAAAGCTTGCCGAGGTAGAGCATTATTTGCGCGCCTCCAGAAACACCGCCACTCGAAGGCTCAATTTACTGATTAAATCCGGAAAAATACGCCGCGAAGGCCGCGGCCCAGCAGTTAAGTTTATCTTAAATTAAGTCTAGAGATTGAGATAAGGGGTCGCATCTGACGCCGCATTTATAATATATAGACCTATCTTCGGTCAATGATCAATATATCATTTCGAAAAATACAATCATAAGAAAACAGGCCACCTTGGTTATTGCAGGTCACTTGATGGTTGTGAATTTGAATGCCTAAAATGGAGCCTTTTTGGTCATCATAGCGCAATATACAGCCGACACCCGCATCACTTTGGACAGAAAAGGTGATTGTTTCGGGGGCGGGGGGGATTTTTCTCGGGGGATCAACAATGATTCCGCCGTTACAGGTTTTAGTGGTTAACAAAAATGTTGCCGGCGTCTTATTATTGACGGTTATACTATATTCCCGCTCTTTTGCAAAAGCGATGGTCGTTAAACCCAGTAGGATTAAGGCTGAAATTGTTTTAAATTTTATCATAATGCCCCTTCATTGTCTTGTTTACCATATTATACATCAATTTGACAACAAGCAATTTGTATTTGACCACTATTTATCTTTTGTACTAAGATAAACATTTTTGAACATACATTAAACTGATAACGGAGTGAAACATGAAAGCGGCAGTAAAAAATACTTCCCAAGAATTTTTAAATATATTAGTTAGTTTAGATTTTTTTCCATTAGTGATTAGTAATCTTATTTTAGAATATCATGTAAATTCTATAGAAAATTTGCTGATGAAAATAAATAAATTATTAGAAAAATATCCGCAAGGATCTCGCGTTCCTACAAGCCCTTATGACATCTCATTCCATGCTTTATATCCTGCTATCAACTCGCTTCAGGAGACTCTGCAGACAGTCCCACAAGAGGATGAAAAGTTAAAGGGTTCTGAGGAATTAAAGGAATTGGAAAAACGCCTAGTAAGAAACTGGCGGGTGATGGACACCCCGCCCTTTCTAGAGGGTGAGCTGGGTAGATGTCGTAATCTACTGGATCAAGTAGCAATGTTCCTGATCTATTTTCGTTTGGGGGACACTAATCACAAAGATCAAGATGTTGAAGTAGCCTTACAAATAAAAAATCTAATGTTAGAGTGCTTGGGTTTGTGTTCATTGAAAACCTATACCATAAATGTAGCTTTAGTAAAATTGATGGGAAGGGAATTGACCAGCAAAGATTGTTGGTATTTGGAAGAGGATAAGCAAATACAGTCATATAACTTCTACAAAAAAGCCTTAGACCAAAGAAGAGTTCTTAATGGTCAGGGCGGCGATCATTTGGGGGGTGTATGTTTTAAATGGTTCGAGACTTGTGGTCAGCTAGAGAGAACTTCCCGCACTATATGTACTGACTTGTTACCAGATGAAAAAGGATATCAGGTTTTACTTGATGATCAACAAGCTGAAAAGCTTAAAGAACTTTGTCAGCAAGCTGGTGATATCACGCCAAAGCCTCTTATCGTTGAAGATACAAATTACAGATTTGGAGCTTAGCTGTTAGATTCAACCGAAGGTTTGAAATCATTGGTATTTGAAACTTGGGGCGATCGCTGTGGTCGAAACAGTACGGTCGCTAACAGAAACAAAAAGCCTATCAAAAAATAGGGAGCTATAAATCCACTCTTAAGCAGCAAGCCGGCTAGTATAGGACCGACCCCCCAGGTGAAAGCAAAAATAGAACCGATCACACCCATAATTTGCCCCTGTTGTTGACGGTCTACCTGTAGAGACAGCAAAGTTACTATGCCAACATACGTAAATGGAACTGCGATGGTTAATAAAATAATAATCCAAGGAAAGAATGAGTGATAAATAGTGGGGAACAAAAGATTACAAACAAACAAAGTAATTAAACCGATTAAAATAATTTTTGATAAAGAGAATTTTCTATTGACGTGAGGCATGATCCACATCACCATAATGGCAAAAATTATGGCAATATAAGTGATAAAATAACCGATTGTTGCGCCTTGCCAATGTAAACGTTCGGTTAACAATACTGGCATGGTTGAAAAAAATATAGACCAACCGAATAGAAAACAAGATAAAACCGCGCAATAAATCATAGTTTTTTTGGCCGTAAAGGCCTCATATATATTAACGAAGCTAGTAAAAATATTAATTCTTAATTGGTTGTTTCCCTGAAAAGTTTCTTTAAAACAAAACATCAGCAAGAGAGCGCCGACCAATCCCATTGCAGAGCTAATTAAAAAAGGCGTCTGATAATAGATATGACTGCCAAAAACAGTCGGATCCATAAAAAATCCACCAATGACAGGACCAATGGCGAAACCTGAAACATTGGCAAGGACAACTAATCCTAAACGTGAGGTCTTTTGTGCGTCACTACTAATATCCATTATTGCCGCTTGGGCGATGGGTAAGCTACCCGCAGTCGCACCGGCAATACAACGTCCAATTAAGATCCCAACAAAACTATTTAATGAAATGGCAAAACCACTGACGAGAAAACCTAAAAAATTACCGCCCATTGAAATGATTAAAATAGATTTACGTCCGTATTTATCAGACAAGCTTCCCAAGATCGGCGATGCGATAAACATACAGAGGCAATAAATGCCGAGCGACAACTCATACATAAAATTTCGAGTTGCGAGAGTAACATCGGGGTTAAATAAATGAGAAGAGTTGTCTAAAACAAGGGGCGCCAGTACAGGAAATGCAATTCCCCAGCCCAATGAATCTACAAGAATCGTGGCAAATAACGCTAAAACCGTGTTTTTTTGTTTATCCATATCAATTTCCAAGAATGGTGAATACAAAATAATATTGTCTATAATATTATGATTAGACGAGATTATCTAGTAAGGGTTATATCTAGCCCCATGATTTTTATTGCAGACGAGTATACTCAAATGCTTCGTAAAATTTCTTCTCCCTTGTTGATTAGCAAAGATAGGTGTCCTTCATGCTGAAAGAAATTTAATGTTGCGTTAGGAATTAATCGCGCATAGATTTCTGCGTGCATCACGGGGACTTGTTTATCTAAACCACCTTGCCAAATGTTAATCGGACATTTTAATTTGATTTTGGTCAAATCAAATCCCCATGGGTTGATTAGCAATCGCATTTCTTGGGATGACCCAGAAATGCCGTTCCTGAAAGTTTCCCTCATTCTTGCAGCTAACTCTTCATGACTCTCTTGTGACTGCAGAGCAAGTGCATCTACTTCAGGCATTTGTTTTAGCCCATATTTTAGCATTCTGGGATTATTAAACATTATCGATGTTAGCTTCATCATACAGTTAGCAATCCAGGGCATCGTAATAATTGCGTTATTTATAAATTTTTGTCCTTGCGACAAACTGGCCACCACTTCAGGAATTTGAAAAGGACCTACACCCGCAACAATGGCAACTCCATTGAGTGATTCAGGTATTTTATAAGCACATGCAGCAACAAATGGCGCTCCACCAGAATGGCCAACGATGGAAAATTTTTTAATTCCCAAATAATCTGTCAACGCTTCAACATCATCTACCCATGAAAGGATGCTCCGTTTTTTATCCATGGATGACAACCCAATTCCAGGTCTATCGATACTAATCAATCGGCAATTATTCACCAGAGCTGCTTTATGCAATAGAACGGCATCAAATCTATTGCCAGTGAGCCCTGGAAAAAATAGAACTGGTTTCCCATGAGACGCGCCATATTCTGCAAACCCCAGGTGTCGTCTATCTTTCAGAATCATGAATAAATCAGTGTTCAGTTTTAATTCCATTTGTTCATTGACTCTTTAATTGCGAGAGTTATTTTCTGCAACCTTAATTGCTGCTTGCAAGTTAGGCATTTTATCAATGTTCTGCGGAATCTCTTTATAAATAATCTTTCCATTCTTATCTACCACAAATACGGCTCGCGCTAAAATGCCGGTTAATTCACCACCGACTACTTGAATGCCATATTTTTTACCAAAAACATCACTATTAAATGTAGACAATAAGTTGATGTTGTTAATCTTATGTTCGGTTTTAAAAGCATCTACAACAAAGGGTACATTGCTTGTAACGACACTAATTTGCACCTCTTTTAAACGTTTACTGGTCTCATTCAATTTCATGGTTTGAATATCACAGACTGACGTATTAAAAGATTCAATAGTAGAAATAATTTGTATCTTGCCGGTTGCGCCACCGATTTCTTTTTGTTTGAAATCTGGGGTGGTCAAAGTTACTTGAGGAGCGGGGCTTCCTATTTGCAGCTGAGGTTCTGATACGGTTACCGGCCCATTTGCATCTGAAGTAAGCTGTAACGCATAAGCAGGATTTAATAGAGAACAGATGGTTAAACAGAAAAATAATTTTTTCATAATGGATTCCTTATAGTTTAGTTGCTATTTTAGCATAGCTGTACATTTAAGTAAAAATAAGGTATAATAGCCTGTTTTCTAGTCAAAAATGAGGTCCTACCCAATGAACAATTAAAGTTTTTAAGGTGATTTTCAACTAATTTGTTGTAAATTGGTTTATTTTTTAACCCCTGAGAACTTTAATATGGTAGGCAATTCGCGCATTATTCTGAATCGATTATATTACTCCACTAATGATAAAACCATTATTCCCGAGTTAAATTTAAGTTTTTCTATGGGGAAATATGGTATTGCTGGTCGCAATGGTATTGGAAAATCCACGTTATTAAAATTAATGATTGGTGAGCTAGAACCTTCTTCCGGTGCTGTGCAGATTGAAGGAAAAATCGCTTATTTTTCCTCTGATAAATTGAGTTTTCCAGGAACTACCGTGGCCGAAGCCTTGGATGTGACAGAGAAATTACAAGCTCTGCAACGTATTGCCCTTGGCAGTATTGATGAGCGAGATTTCACTTTGGTCGGTGATGATTGGTGTCTAGAAGAAAAAATTGGCCATCAATTATCGGCTTTCAACTTGTCTGATATTACACTGGATCGATTATTAAATAGTTTAAGCGGAGGAGAGCAGGCGCGACTATTACTAGCTAAAGCATTTTTGACGGAGGCCGATTTTATTATCCTGGATGAGCCCACCAATAATTTAGACGGTCGTTCGCGGCAAGCACTTTATCAAACCATCTCAGCTTGGCAAGGTGGTTTAATCATTGTTTCGCATGATCGAGAATTATTAAATTTTATGGATTACATTGTTGAATTATCATCATTAGGGGTGCAAATTTATGGCGGAAACTACGATGATTATAGGCAGCAAAAACAAATAGAACAAACTGCTGCGCAACAAGCGTTGCAAACAGCCGAGCTAATACGTCAGCAAGCAAAAGAATTGACTCAGGGGCGGCGTGAACGCCATGAGAAGGCTAAAGCTAAAGGTAGATTTGCTCGTAAAACTGAAATCGCTAAGGTCGGTTCGCTAAAAAGTAGAATGGCATTTAACTCTGCGCAAGGACGCAGTGAGAAAACTCAACGAAAAATCATATTGCAGGCAGAGCGTAAATTAGCTGAAGTTAATGCCAATATTCAGACTGCGCGCGCGAGAATTGAATCTAATTGCGAAATTAGTATCGAGCTACCCCATACACAAGTGCCCAATGGAAAAATGATTTTAGAGATAAAAAATCTGAGCTTCAGTTATCCGCAACAACCGCGGTCACTGATTGAAAATTTTTCTCTGGAAATGCAGGGGCCACAACGTTTGGCTATTTTAGGTGATAATGGCAGCGGAAAAACCACGCTGATTAAGTTAATTCTGGGTGAATTATCCCCTTCCCAGGGTAGTATTATATTGGGCACTCAGCGAATCAGCTATGTCGATCAAAAAGTAAAAATTATCAATCCGGAATTATCAGTGCTAGATAATTTTTTACATTTGAATCCAGATATTCGCGAATTGGATGCGCGTTATCACTTGGCAGATTTTTTATTTCGCAATGACGCCGCGCAAAAATTGGCTTGCCATCTAAGTGGTGGCGAACGCCTGCGGGCCGCATTGGCCTGCATACTCATGTCACTCCATCCCCCGCAACTGCTTATTTTAGATGAGCCCACCAATCACTTGGATTTGCAGGCTATTGCCAGTATTGAGTCTGCTTTACAAAAATACCGTGGTGCATTGATCGTGATTTCTCATGATACCGTGTTTCTTAATAATCTGGATATTCAAAACAGGCAATACTTGTAACCTTGCTTTTTTCCTTGCAATTCTAACGTTATAAGTATCTCACCAGACCGAAGCTATTAGTTTAATAGATCTTATGCATTATTTATGGAATAATCTTACTTAAAGATATCAATTTTTGTCCAAGTCGCGATTATGGTATATAATGTTACATAGATTTATTAACTAGAGTAGAGGTTTTTTATGAAAATAAAACTCTGTTTATTTTCTTTATTATTTTCTTCTCCATGGATAGCAAGCTATGCGCAAGTACCTTTTGATTGTGATAGTCTAATATCTTGTACTATTAGTGCTGACCAAAGCGTAGTTTGTCGATCTACTTGGAAGGTAACCCAAGTGCGAGTACATGGTAATCCGGCTACAGGAAATATTCATGCTCTATTTAGCAATGCTCAAAGTAATGTAGGTACTTTTTCTCAAATTCCTTTCGCTCATTGCAATTATACAACCCATAGTTCTAATGGTGATCAGAAAACCAACTACATAAACGTACAAACTTCTGCTGAAAATTATGTTCCTGATCATAGTAATTGGAAAAGCAAATGGGAACATCAAGGAAATAGTTGGACTTGTAATGGAAATAATTTTGATTCTTTAAGTGACACCCTGGTCAATTCTTTCAATTGCGGTTTTTTTAAAAATGCAAAGTAAACTATCATTAAAAAAGAATCCAGGGTTGATCCAACCAAACGGCTGGTATTGATCCTGGATATTTTTTTCCGCCAACTCATTAATTTAAATCAATCATAGGATTTTTACTTTTTGTGGTAGCCCTCTTTAATTGTAACGATGACGTGAACTTGCAATAGATGTTATATTTCCTCATCATTACTCCGCAGCAGAACAAAAATAATTTTAACCTTACCGGAAATGTCTATTTATATACATTTGTGGGGCTATTTATAAGATTTGTAATATCTATAAAAAATAGTTACAATTGGTTTATTAAAGGAAATTTATAAAAAGGTGAATGCAGATGAATAAAGATCAAGAAAAATTACTTGTAGAACCCAGTCAAAGCCTTCCCGATCACAAAATTTTGCCAACTGATTTAATTGCAAAGGCAATAGAAGATATTGCCCAGCTCATTAAAAATGTAGAAGAAACTATCTTACAAATTGAAGAGGAAAAAGAGATAAAATCAGTGTTTAATCCTGAATTTCTGCTATTTGTAGCTTCCTTGAAGAAGGATTTATCCGCTCTAAAAGAAAATAAGGATATTACCACTGTTCAGCAAACTTTGATGGAAAATTTAGAGCATATAAAGTCTCGCTTTAAGGAAGGTGACAATGAACTGTATTTTAGTTTTAAATTAGAAGTAATTATAAATTCACTGGATGGACCTAAACAAGAGGTTACTTTATCGGCCAATGATCAGGCTAAGCTATTATTTTCCGGATTAAAAGAATTAGCAAAGACCATGAAAAGAGGGCGTGAGGTTGATAACAATCCAGCATTTAAAGCATTTATAGGTAGATTGCCTTTTGAAATAGAAAATCTAGAAGACTGTTATAAAAATAATGAATCTATTGCTGTGATTAAAGAATTATTAGATCTTATTCACCGAAGATTAAGCGACTTAGGGCCATACGCCAATGCTTTTGCTTGTCTAGTAGAAGAGCTAACTAATAAATTTCCATTATTTACATCTGCCTTTACCTGGAAGATTAAATTTGCATTACCACAAAAAAAATTACAAGAAAAAATCATAAAAAACTCAATAGTGCCTGATAATATTTGGGCAGCAACAGTTAGTATATTAAAATTAGAATTTAGCGCTTATAAGCTAATAAATAAAAATCCAGACGTTAATGAATTTCTTAATTTTTTTGAAGCTTGTCTCGCACAATCAAATAGTAAAAATATAATTGAGGTATTAGAAGGATTTAAATTAAGATCTCAGTTAGAATCTAAATTAGAAAAAGATCTAGAAAAATTTATCAACAAAAGGCAAGTGGTTGACTTGGATTTTTTCCAAAAATTTCACAATAAAATAAATGATCTGCTTGTTGTTATCCAAGAAAAAAATGTAATTGAAGCAAATATTATCGGTGTTTTTCGTAATAGCTTTGATCCAGAAGATATCGTCGAAATGTATGAAGAGGAAGAGAAAAACCACGAATCTGGAAAAATATCGGATGATGTTTGTGAAGCAATAATTGAAGTATTGAAATCAAAAATTAATGATTTTAGGCTGCATAATCACCATGCCGAAGCTGAAGAAATCCTTGATTTTTTTGTAGTCTGCCTTAACCAGGCAGATAGCAGCAATATAATAGACTTATTGTATCGATTGCAAAAAGAGGCAAAGGGGGCGCTTGTCCCCAGAAAATATGAACCGGTCGCTTTAAAATTTTTCAAGGACTGTTCAGAAAAATTAGGCACTCTCCTAGATATGTTAAACGTAGAAAGTTTAACCAAAGAAACAGTTATCAATATTTTTGATTCAGAACAAGTAGATGATGGGGTGGAGATAGAAGAAGTCAAAGAGACCAAAAGCATCGACACTGAACGTAAACAAGTGTCCATCGAAGATGATAAAATCATCCATCTATTTGGCTTTCTGGATGCGATAGATGAGATGAGTGAGCAATCCATCATATCTTGGGAATTTAAAAAATTATTTAAAGAATATTTTAACGAAGAAGTTGCTGCTATACCCCAAACCTATGCAAGTAGTTCGGATAATCTTAAAGATAAAATTTTCCAAGAAATTCGTGAATTTACAAAACGAGCATTAGCCAAAGTAGAGTTGACAGTTGAAAAACAACGGTTACTCCTCGAAATGATGAACTCCTTGATAGATTCTTGTGTTAGAATAAAAGGTTTTCCCCCAAAATCGTTATCTTCATTAATCTCTTATTTAGTTCATGCTCGAGACGAAATGGAATCATTTGTTAATGAATTTCCAGATATGAAGAAGGAAAAACATAATATTACCATGATTTTTGATCAATTCAAGGTAAATGATGAAGAGTTAAAAAATATTGTAGATGAAATTGAAGTGACAGGTGAATTGCCACGTTCTTTGTTAACTTTTGCGAAGGGAAGATTATTATTAAGGAGGATGTTACAAATAAAGCCAGGGTTGATTACTCCGGAAAATTTTCGAAGCTGTCTGCTTACTATGCGGCAAAATCCAGCAAACCCTTCTGAAAACACCTTACAAGAAGACGCGATACATTTTTGTAGTCAGTTGCCAAATGGTTCGGCATTGATTGTGCCAGCTTTAAGGGTAAATAAGGCCGCCTTAAATAAGCGAATGGAAAAATATGGAAGTGATGAAGAACCTGATGGTAAAGCAACTGATAATGAAACTCTTCTATGCTATCTACTCCGTACGGATAAGTCTTTCAGTCAGTTGCTAGTAGAAGAAAAGCTTGGAGGCTTGGTCTCTACTGAGGGATTAAATAATTTAGTTAAACCTACTAACACGTCAGCGCTTTTTTGGTTGGTATTAAACCAAGCGGGACTACAGATTTTAAGCGAAACGCCTTCATTGTCCTATCGTTTAACTCGGGCAGAAACAATTATTGCCGAAGTAAATATACCTGAATATAAAGGTTTCTCGGTGGCCTATTTATTGATGAGAAATAACTCACCTGAATCCAGAATAATACTGACACAAATTATCTCTAAAGATCTTATTACGCCAGAAAGCTGGAAAAATTGTTTAGTTAAGATGACTGAGCAGGAAATAAAAGCCGTTATAACTTGGCTTATTCCCATTGTATTAGATAAGAAAAATACACAGGGGAAATCTTTTCACCAATTCATGCTTTTGCTCTGTGCGACCTTTAGTTTTGTAAGAACAAAAATCAGTACTTTTAATTTTTCTGAGGAATTTCATAAAATTGAGGAAGCGTTTATCAATGAGGAAGAGGTGTTGACGGATTTTTTTGATTCCTATCTAGGTAAATCACGTTTAACTGCTATATTGGAAATATATCCCAATTTAATTACCCCAAGAAATTTTCAGGGTGTGCTAAAAAAATTAACATTTTCTCAGAAAATGGATGCAATACTATTTGTGAGTGAGTTACCTGGCGGTTGGTCGGTTATAAAAAGCAATTTGACTGTAGAATTATTAAATTCAAGGATAGGGAACGAAGGGGAAACACTATTATGTTATTTATTACTTCTTCCTAATTGTTCCAGTGAGGTTTTAGACGATAAAGAAATACCACTTCTAATCTCAAGTGATGGATTATGTAATATTGTGGGAAATCTCTATAATCCGTATTATGGCATGTCAGCGCTTTTTTCATATTTGCTTTACGTAAAAGGTTTAAAGTTGCTAAGGGAAAATTCATCATTGCGAGAGCTTATCTACAAAAACACAAAGGCGTTAAACGCCATATTAACTCATCCCGATTATAAAATGTATGGGTCGGTCGTTTACTTATTGGGGGCGCAGGATCTGGATATCTTAGAAGATTTGATATTTAAAAAACTTGTCGATCCAAATACATTTAACTATGTGACTGCTAGCGGTCAATCTACCTTATGGGTTTTGGCTCCAACTAAAAAAGGGAAAAGTATATTAAAAGATCCCAGATCAAATTATTTAGTAAATAGCAAAGAAGTAAATAGAATAGCCAAAGTGACAACAACAAAAGGCGATTTGCAGGAAGTTTCAGCGCTGCAGCTGTTAATAGATACTGCTGAAGGCCGAGATGTGCTACGGGAGTGGTTTAGAAAGGATCCCAAGATTATTACTAAAGAAAGTTTAGAACATTGTTTGAAAAAGTTGTCTACCAAGGTTGTAAAAGATATTATTGCCTGGCTCACATCAATAGCTTTAGAAGAAAAACCTTTGACGGAGAACAAATCGGACACAGCTGTAAGCAGAAATATAAAAAAACCTGTCTCAGATGAAGATAAAGGAGAAAGTTTAAGTCCGAAAAAACAGCATACGGACACAGATGCGTATTTTTCTTTATTTACTTCTCCATCAAATTCAGAAAAATTGGTTTTTGAGGAAAAACCGGGATCATCAGCACGTTGTGAGATTATTCTTCTGTTGGGTATTAGTTTTACCTTCATCAGCAGTAATTTGGAAAGATTTAACCTGAGGGGCGAAGCATACAAAAGCATGATGCACGAATTTGTAAGCAAAGGTAATTTATTGGCTCCTTTTTCCGCTGCTGAGATAGAAATATTGTTGACCTCTGAGTTAGGAACCCATGGAGGCAAATTATTTTTAGAAAAACTAGTAGTTCTATATCCTAGTTTGATAACCCCGGAGGCGTTTGGAAACGCCTTGCAAAAAATGCCCTTTAAACAGCAAATGCAAGCATTTCAATGGGCTCTCCAAGTGTTCTCTAAGGATTGGTCATTTATAAAAGGCATTTTAACTGCAGAATTATTAAATTCAAGGATGCGGAATAAAGGTGAAACACTCATTTGTTACTTATTACGCACTCCTGTTTTTTCCGTACATGTTTTAGCCGATGAAAAATTATTAGCGAAAGTTTCCGCACCTGGGTTAAATGATGTAGTGGAAGATCCTAAAAATCCCCATCATCACACGTCGGCGCTTCAATTGTTAGCTGATAATGCTGACGGATTGAAGATTTTAGAAAGATGGTTAGGTAAAGACCCTAATATTGTTACAAAAGAGGGTTTGAAATTTTGTCAGCAAAAATTATCTAAAGAGAAATACCAGACCTTGGTGAAGTTGGTAGAAAAAGCGAAAACCCCCACCATAAATCGATACGCATTAACCAGTTGCACGACGCCTTCCTCAAGCTCCAGTGGCAGTACTGGATCAACTTCCTCGGTGCAATTTTCTCATGGTTAGTATTACTTAGGGCCAAACCCACCACCCAACGCTTTTATCAATTGAACGCTGGCTACTTGGCGGCGTTCTTCAATATCAATACTGGATAATTGCGCCTGAAGCGCAATATCCTGAAAGACTGCCACATCGAGATAAGTGGTTAAGCCACCTTGGTAACGATATAAGGACTGCCCAAATGAATGATTGGCAGCGACAGTGGCGCGAGTTTGAGTCTCTATTTCTTGATCAAGTTGGCGTATGGCGACTAAATTATCTTCCACTTCTTGAAAGGCAGTTAGAACGGTTTGCCGATAATTAGATATCGCTTCAAAGTATTGCGCCCAAGCTTGTTGGGTCAGTGCGATTAATCTTCCACCGTCATAAATAGTTTGCGTCACCAACGGCATACTGCCATTATTCAATAACGCTGAGGAAGTGGTTGGTCCTAATGCCCAAACCAAACTGGAACCTTTTAACAAGTTGCTCAACATCTCACTTTCAAAACCTATAGCGGCTGATAAATTAAAAGCTGGAAAAAATGCCGCGCGCGCAACGCCGATATTATAATTCGCAGCTTGTACTCTAAGTTCCGCTTCAGCCACATCAGGTCTTCGCTCCAACAAGGTGGAAGGAAGGAGTGGAGCAATCGTTACGCGTTTAGGTTTAGAAACTTCGGGTTTTATGGTTAAATCCGCAGGAGGTAGACCAACCAATACCGCAATCGCATGTTCTAATTGAGCGCGTTGTAAGTGAATTTCTGCTGCTATCGTTTTGGCGTTTTCCCACTGATATTCGGCTTGTTCGAGATCAGGCAAAGCGACAGCTCCGCCCTGGTAAAGATTGCGAGTCAATTCAAGGGTTTTTCCATATACCACCACAACCTTATCTACAACACGTTGTTTGGTGTCATTACTACGCAGAGCAAAATAATCATTGGCGAGTTCAGCATGCAAACTCAAATCGACTGTAGCTAAATCAGCGGCGCTGGCCTCGGCGAGGCTTTTTGCGGACGCAACTGAGTTGCGCACCCGTCCCCATACATCCAATTCATACGTTACATTGGCTGATAACAAAAAATCGTTATATGTACGGGTGGTTAGTGGATTGGCAACATTTTCCGAACTGTGTTGACGGTTAGCATTGAACACGCCAATTAAACTAGGATAAAGCGCCGAACGTTGTTCTGCTAATATTGCTCGTGCTTCATCATAACGCGATACCGCGGCTTGTAAATTTTGGTTGGCGCCTTCGATTTTTGCTTCCAAATCATTCAATACAGAGTCGTCATACATCATCCACCAAGGACCACGATCCAGGATTGCACTATTAGGCTGAGCAGATAACCACTTACCGTCTTCTTTATAATTGGCAGGAATATTCATCGGCGGTCGCTGGTAGGGAGGAGCAAATGAACATCCAGACAATGCTATCATTCCAATTAAAATGATTGCCCGTTTCATTTATTCTTTACCACGCGCACTTTTTCTCCTGAAAATAAGGCATCTGGCGGATTAATGATAATAGGCTCACCGGGGTTAACGCCTGCAACAACTTCAACCTGATCGCCAAGGTCGCGCCCGATAGTAATGGGTTTAAACAACGCTTTGTTACCATTAACCGTGGCCACTTGCATTCCTTGTGCACGAAAGATCAGCGTATTCACGGGTAAACGAACGAAATTTTTATTGACGGGTAAAATTAAATGAACTTCAGTATAGCCGCCGGCCAATAATTCATAATTGAAATTATCGATGGCAAATTCCGCAAGCAAAGTTCGTGTTGCGGGATCGATGGCTTTTGCGGTATCGAGTAATTTGGCTAAATAAACTTTACCTGGATGTTCGGTAAAATAGAGTTTAACAATCAGGCCCGGGACAATACTTGAAGAATAATATTGTGGAATTCTAACGTACACTCGCAAACGATTGGATTGAACCAAACTAAAAAGTGGCACTGTTCCGCTACCTGCATTGATTAAGCGGCCAATGTCTGTCGTACGTGACGTGATTACACCGTCAAAAGGTGCGATTATTCGCTCAAAATTGACTAAATCCCTTAAACGATCGCGATTAGCGCGCGTAGAAACGACGGTCGCCGCAGTACTTTGTTCAGTGCTATTTTTTTGCTCGACATCCTGTTCGGAAACGGATCGGGTTTTAAATAAATTTCTCCAACGCACCGCAGTGATATGAGCAATGTTGTAGTTGGCTTCTGCGGTGAGCAAGTCAGCTTCGGTTTGGCGTAACTGCGCATCGACTTCAGGCGCCGAAATGGTTGCTAACAAATCGCCGGCCTTAACTTTGGCGCCTATATCAACCATCCAATTAACCAAATAGCCATTGGTCCGAGCATAAATAGTAGATTCATGCCATGCTGTCACATTTCCTGGTAACACAATCTCTTCATCTACAGGTTCTTTACTGGCTTCAGTCACAGAGACGGTCAGTGCCGCTTGTTGATGCGTAATTTGGCGCAATTTTCGGTTTTCAATGATACGATAAACGATACCTATGATGGCGATAAACAACATAATGAGAATGACAACAAAAACTCTGCGTCGAAATGCTTCGGAAAATTTTTTGTTTGATGGAGAATTCATGTTATTGATTTTCCCGATCGTGAACGAGACAAAATACGGCGGGCACAAAAAATAACGTTGCAATGGTGGCAAAGATTAAACCTCCAATCACGGCGCGACCTAAAGGAGCGTTTTGCTCACCTCCCGCCCCTAAGCCCAACGCCATCGGTAACATGCCGATCATCATCGCCAGTGCTGTCATTAGCACTGGGCGAATGCGAGTAAAGCCAGCCTCAAGAGCGGCTTTTACCACATCGTTATTTTCGCGCAAATAGTCTCGAGCAAAACTGACTAAAAGAATACTATTGGCCGTCCCTAGTCCCATACACATAATTGCCCCCATCAATGCCGGTACACTCAAGCTGGTGTGGGTTAAGAATAGCATCCATGCAATACCAGCGATACTTGCAGGAATTGCCATGAGAATAATAAAAGGGTCAATCCACGATTGAAAATTAACTACCATGAGCAGATACACTAAAAGAACAGCAAATAACAGTCCTAAGTACAAACTTTTAAAAGAGGTTACTTGAGTTTGCATTTGACCGCGGGTAGAAACAGTTGAACCTTTGGGTAATTTTTTAGTCATTGCCGAAATAATGCGATTAATATCGTGCGCCACTCCACCGAGATCTCGATCTTGCACAGAGGCGAAAATATCAATAACGGGCTGGACATTATAATGCGATTCTACTGCGGGGCTAAACGTGCGATTCAGGGTAGATAATGCGCCTAAAATTTGCAACTTTCCGTTCACGCTGGTAATGGGAATATTTTTCAGATCTTGGATAGAATCTATTCGATACTGCGGGGTTTGCGCGACAATGGGATAAGAAACGCCACTTTTAGTATCCAGCCAAAACGTTGGGGTAGTTTGAAAACTTCCAGATAGAGAAATTAACATATTTGACGCCACGTCAAGTTGAGTTAAGCCAAGTTCTTTAGCGAAACTCCTATCCACATCAATATTTAATTGGGGATAATTAGCCGCTTGTTGAATATGAGCGTCAACCACTCCAGGGATTAGTTTAACTTTATTAAGCATTAATGCGGCGTATTGACGGTTGGCTTCCACGTTTAAACCCACTACTTGTAAATCAATCGGCGCTGGTAATCCAAAATTAAGAATTTGATCAACCATACCGGCTGGCAGAAATGAGAAGGTCATGCCGGGAAATTTTTCCGGTAAAATTAAGCGTAACTTGCGCGTATAATCAGCGGTGGCGTGATGGTTTTCTTTGAGGGAAATGAGCAGGTCTGCATCTGCCGCCGAAACTGTTCCGGAGTTGCTATAAGAAAGATTAATGCCGCTGACTGGCAATCCAATGTTCTCAACAATGCTATCCAATTCTTTAGCCGGAATTATCTGACGAACTAGATTATCTACTTGAGCGCTAATTTTGGCAGTTTCCTCGACTCGAAAACCGGTGGGGGCGGTTAAGTGCAATTTAATTTGTCCTGAATCCACGGCGGGAAAAAAATCCGAACCCAACCAAGGGAATAAAATAATTAATGAAGCAATGATGATAATTGAAAAACCAATAATAAAAACCAGGCGTTGATTCAAAATAATGTCTAACAAATTATGGTAATCTGTTCTCAATTTTTGAAATCGTTGATCAAATTTTTGATGAAAGCCGGTTTCCGACTTTGAGTCCCGTTGGTGCAGCCAATATTTTGCCAAAGTCGCCACCAAAGTTCGGGATAAAAAATACGAAGCGAGCATGGCAAATATAACCGACTAAGCTAAAGGTATAAATAAATAATGCGCCACTCCTTGTAAAAAGAGCATGGGTACAAACACGATACAAATACACAAAGTTGATACCAAAGCTGGGAGTGCGATTTGTTGAGCGCCATCCAGGATAGCCTTTTCCACCTCTTTACCTTGGTCTAAGTTCCAATTAATATTTTCGATAGCGACAGTGGCGTCATCTACCAAAATCCCCACTGCCAACGCTAACCCCCCGAGTGTCATAATATTAATCGTTTCGCCTAATGCTGAAAAAGCAATGATAGAAGCCAAGATAGATAAGGGTATGGAAATAACGATAATCACGGTGCTGCGCCAACTGCCTACGAATAGTAAAATCATTAATCCGGTTAGAAACGCCGCGATAACCCCTTCGTGCAATAGGTCATGAATGGCGGCTTTGACAAAAATGGATTGGTCCGCAAATATTTTTATATTTAATTCAGGGGGCATACTGGCGCGTATTTTGGGAAGAAGAGACTTTACTTGATTAATAATATCCAGTGTAGAAGCCCCGCTGACTTTTTGGATAGCCATTAAAACGGCGCGTATCCCATTAAAATTAACGATATTGGTTTGGGGCGGCGACCCATTGCGCACATGCGCAACGTCGTGAATGTAAAGCACTGTGCCATTCTGGCTTTTTATCGGTAAATTATTTAAATCATCCAAAACAATGGGGCTGGCATTCAGCTTAATAAAATACTCGTAAAGATCAATTTTTTCGGTTCCTGCAGGTAAAATAAGGTTTTGATTATCGATAGCAGTATTGATATCTTGCGCAGAAACGCCATAGGTTTGCATGGCTTGCGGGTTAAGGTCCACCTGGACTTGACGAACTTTACCCCCATAAGGGTAAGGCAAAGCTGCTCCCTGGACAACCGCTAATTGGGTGCGAATAAAATTGGTTGCCAAGTCATTGAGTTTTTGTTCAGAGAGTTGTGAGCTAGACAGCACCAATTGGATGATGGGTACTGATGAGGCATTATAGCTTAAGATTAAGGGAGGCAATGTTCCCGATGGTAAGTTTCGAAGTAAAGTTTGAGAGATCGAGGTAACCTGGCTTAATGCTGTGGCTATTTGCACCGAGGGATAAAAGAATATTTTAGTCACACTGACGCCGGTAAGAGATTGCGATTCAATATGCTCGATATCGTTAACCGTAGTCGTCAAGGCTCGTTCAAAATTGCTGGTTATTCGTCCTGCCATTTCATCCGGAAGTAACCCAGTGTAATTCCATACCACGCTGACCACTGGGATATTAATAACCGGAAAAATATCTTTGGGAGTTCGGAGTATCGCTAAAAGGCCTAAAATTAATAGCAAAAGCGCTAATACGATAAAAGTGTAAGGCCTCGTCAGCGCAATTCGTACTAACCACATGTCTACTCCATTGACTCAGGCATTGGGAAAATTAAAATGGTATCACAATGGATTACCTAATCAATCAGAGTTCATGTTAAAATTTGGATGGCAAGGTGGGGCAAATACTGGACTTTAAGGTTTCAATGTGATATCGATTAATAATGAAAGATAAAGAAGATGATTATGGACTATAAAGGCAAAGATAAGGCGACCGGGTTAACGCATGCAGAGGTCAAGCCTGACCCCCAGGAGGCGCTACGTGCGCGCTCTCGTTCTGCCAATGCTCTAATTTTTTCTGAGAATATTTCGATGTATGAGTAACATAATGTTTTTATCCCCTCAATGGGTATATCTGAATAGGGATGGTTTACTAAATTTAGAGAGGCTGGTTCAACCAGCAATTCATCATGAGTAATATCCAATTTAATACGAGGCATTATTTGTGGAGAAGTCGGCGCTACAGGACCACGATAATAAATTTTCCCTAGACAAGAGACACTATCCCTAGGGTTTTGGTATAATTCAAAAGCTATTTTATTAGTCGGAATCTCTATCCCAGAGATTTGATATATCCATTTGCTAATATCTCTAAATGTATCTTGGAATAAAGATACATTTAAATATTTTGACTCTGTCAGTGTAAAATCTAAATCTTCTGAAAATCGATATGTTTCAAAATAACATTTTTTTAAACAAGTACCTCCTTTGAAAATCCAATGAGCGCTTAAGTTAGGATGATGATTAATGCCTGCTAATAACCACCCGAGGACATAATCTTTTTCAATAATCTGTGGTGATAATTTTTATCGGTTGCGATTTTCAATATCTCGTGTTTTAAAATCATTTCCTTCCTTAATTTGTAAATTTTTAGGCACAATCAGCCGCCATTTATTAACAATTTTTCCGGTTTTTAATGAAGGGTCCAAATAAATAAAGCCTTGAGTTATTTTCGCTTTGCACAAACGAGTCAGCAAATGACTTTCTCCTAAAAATTTTTCTGCTAAAAAACCTAAACGTTTAAAGACAGCACCACTTTGAAATCGTTCGGCATAGCTGGCAAGTTGTTCAGGTTGATGATGATTACTCTGACAGTAAGCAATAAAGCAGTCAATAACGTGTTGCATTCCACCACCAAGCTGCGGATTGTAAAGCATATCTAAAATGGTTTTGTGCGGATCAGAAATAAGAATTTTTTTGTTTTTTCTCCAAACTGTCTCTGTCCCAAAGTTCAATATAATTGGAATATGGGTTACAACAAAAGAAATTTGATGGATTTGCTGTTTTTTGTGTGGCACTACTCGTTCAGTGAGTACACAAATATCTCTAAATATTTGTTCAGTCATATCCCAATGTTCTGCTGCTGACCACCCACCGATGTAACCCGGCGCGTAAATATCAGGAATGATCGACCAGGGATCTTCTAATGTTTGGTCTGAACTTTGTGCTTCGATAGGCACTAATGCATAGAGGCCACGGCGAATACGACTCAATCGGCCTTGCTTTGACCAACGAAATAAGGACTTAGCAGCTTCCTTATTAGAAATGCCAAGGGTAGTTGCGGCAGCCGAAACGGTAAAAGTTTCACCAAGCTCCCGGATAAGCTTACGTATTTTTAGGTTAATCTGAGTCATGATAATTACATTATAAATTTAATAGTTCACTAAAATAAGGAACTATTCAATTTATAATAGTGTAATTTTGACCAAAATGCTATAGTTAAAGTTAAATAGTTCCGCTATTTAATGAATTATTCAATTTCTAGTATTAGATATGTTGATGCAAATCGCCATATAAAATCAATTAATCATGCTGAATTGTGTTGTAGATTTAGCTGAAAATGGTCATCAAGCCTTGGAGTGTATAGCTAAGAAAAATTACGATTTAATTTTTTTAGATATTGGGCTGCCGGATCTGAATGGTTGTGAGATTGCCCGGAAAATTCGCCATAATGATCACAACCTTAATCAGAATACCATCATCATCGGATTAATCACGCATGTTAGCATTGAAGATCAGCTCGTTTGTTTAGCAGCAGGAATGCAGCGTGTTTTAACAAAACCTCTACAAATGGAACAAGTACGCGAGGTGATTTCACGCTATGTTGGTCGGCACTGTCAATATTTATATTCTGAAGAACTCACTGATCTACAGCAATAAATCCTAAAAACTCATGAATTTCTTGCTCAGTGGTCTAAAATATAAAATTCGGACACTTATCGCTTAACTATAAGTGTCCGAATTAGTCAAGTTCTTGCATTATTCGGACACTTATAATAAGATTATAAGTGTCCGAATAAACTGAGTATGAGTTATGAAAAAATTAATAGGTCGAAAAAAAGAACAAATTGAATTGGAAGAAATTTATTCTTCCAGAAAACCAGAATTTGTTTTGATATATGGTAGACGTAGAATAGGGAAGACTTTCCTTATTAAAAAATTTTTCTTAAAGAAGCCCTGTGTGTTCTTTAATATTACCGGTATTAAAGATGGTATTCTTACGGAACAGTTAGCTGAGTTTACTAAATCTATAGGTGAATGTTTTTACCAGGGCGCGACTATTGCAGTACCTGATTCATGGATGAAAACTTTCGAGGAACTGAATAAAGCCATTTCCAGCCATAGTAAAAAACAAAAAATAGTTTTATTTATGGATGAATTTCCCTGGATGGCTACTAAAAGATCAAGATTGATCCAAGCATTAGAATATTATTGGAATCAGTATTGGAGCGATAATGCTAACTTGAAGCTTGTTATATGTGGATCAAGTGCTGCATGGATTGTTAAAAAAATATTGTATCAAAAAGGCGGTCTGCACAACAGGGTGACAAGACAAATTATTCTAAAACCATTTGACTTAATAGAGACTAGACAATTTTTGAAGGAAAATAATATAGAGCTGGACCTACCAAGTGTTCTCCAGCTCTATCTGGTTTTTGGAGGGGTTCCATTTTATTTAGAGCAACTTAAACGAAATCAATCCGTCGCATCTAATATTAACAATTTGTGCTTTAAAGAAAATAGTATACTGTTTAATGAGTTTGATAAATTATTTCAGTCATTGTTTGATAATTACAACGATTATTTATCCCTCGTAAAAATAATTGGTCAAGTACCGTACGGTATATCTCGAGCTGATGTAGAGTTGAGGTCAAAAACATTTGGTGGTCGTCTTACTGAGCGTTTAAAAGATTTGGAAACGGCAGGATTTATTAAATCATTTTTGCCACTTCTGCATCAGAAGTATGGAACTTATTATAGAATATTTGATGAATTCTGTTATTTTTATTTAAAGTGGATTGAGCCGGAACAATCAACTTTGCTAACCTTAGTGCCAGATCATAATTATTGGAGTCAGATATTGAAAAGTCAGAGTTATCGCTCTTGGTCAGGTTATGCATTTGAAATGTTATGCTACAAACATATTTCCTATATTAAAAGAGAGTTAAATATTTTGGACGATGCAAGAGTTGGAGCATGGCGTTACGACTCAAGAAAAAATGCTGAGGAAAAAGGTGCTCAAATTGATTTATTGTTTGATCAAAGTGATTCAATCATGCTCTGTGAAATTAAATATACAGAAAAACCTTTCTCTATAGATAAAAAATATGCAGAAGACTTATCCAGAAAAATTGAAATATTTAAAAAAATTACCAAAACTAAGAAACAAGTATTTTTAGCTTTGATTTCGGCAAATGAGATAAAAGCTAATCAATATTTTCAAAATTTGGTTAGCAAAGTCGTTGTTGTCGAACATTTTTTTTAATTCATTTTTTTAGATTAACATTTAAATCAATCGTGGCATTAAAAACGATGACTGCATTGCCAATGATTGTTACTTTTTGTGGTAGACCCTCTTTAATTGCGACCATGACGCGAACTTGCCCTTTACGACCTACGGCTTCACCTTGAATTCCCAGAAACTCAAAGGTATCTCCAGTCGTCCTAACCAGTTTATGTTGCACCAAATAAGCCCCTAAAGGGCCATTCGCATTGCCAGTAACCGGATCTTCAGCAATGCCAATTGCTGGAGCAAACATGCGACCATGAACAGGCCCGCCATCGCTAATTTTTTCCAGAGTAAAAACAAAGAAACCATTACAACCAGTTTGTGCGCTTAATTGTTTTAATCGAGATAAATCTGGTTGTATGCCTTGTAAGGTTTCATTATGCTTAATACCAATCATTATTTTGGAATGGCCAGTAGATACGATCTGAATAGGGCAGCGAGCATCCAGGTCTTTTCTTGATAAACCGATTGCCGAGATAATTTCATTCTGAATAGTGGGTAAAAACGGTTCTTCAAAACTGATCGCACCTTGTGTCATGGCAATGGAATAATCATCGTTATCAGGAATAATTTCAATCGGCATTAATCCCGCCGCAGTTTTTTGGATAATGACACAATTGCCAAGTTTGTGTTGATGAGCGCGAACATAATGTGCCGCTATCGTTGCATGCCCGCAAGAAGGAACTTCTGTAGTTGGTGTGAAAAATCTGATGTGAACATCGTGATCAGGCGTATTAGCCGAAAAGACAAAAGCTGTTTCTGAGTTATTTAATTCACGAGCAATCAATTTCATATTAGCTTCGCTCAAGCCATCTGCAGAGGGTACAACGCCAGCCGGATTACCTTTGAATAGTTCTTTAGTGAAAGAATCAACTTGATAAAGGTTATATTTCCTCATTATTACTCCGCAATAGAACAAAAATAATATTAACCTTACCGGAAATCTACAAGCAATGATAGGCGCCTATGAGGAGAGAAACCCTAAAAAGGAAAAAGAAGCTGAGAATTTTAATAATAACGAGGGCACAACAAGTTGAAGAGCAAGTTTATCAACCTGCTTCATTTCAATGATTAAGGTCTAAATTTATCTAATCCCGCGACTAAATCTTCAATATAAGAATCAGAATCTGTACCTGACGTTTGGTTTTGACCTTCGGATACTGGTTTCTTATCCGCTTGTTTACAAAGCTCTTCTATTCGGGCAAGAACCATCAACGATTCCTCTTCAATTTGGCTCGTTTTGTTCCCTGAGTTTAAAATTGTAAATTGAGATGCCGACAACTGCTCGTTGCTGTCTGGTTTTCTTTTCCCATCCATATCTCCACCTCGATTAAATTAGACCTTCCCTCTATTTTACAAGCCAGTTATTAAGGAAAGCTTAAATCCATGGACCACTCGAACTTCTAGTAGTATGAATAAGAAATAAATAGATTACCCTTAGTTGATACTTTACACATTAGGAAAAGAGAGCTATTCTCAATGCTAATTTTTTAAAACATAAAAGGATATACTAATGGTAAGAAATGAGAATGATGAAGTTAAAACTGGAGGAATAGGAAGCTTCCGACTAAATAGTCTTCTAAATTTTGAAATTAAAGCAGACTGGGAAATTACAGAAAAGCATTCCTTCGAGTATTTAGATAAACGCGCATCTGAAAGTTTTTCAAGGCAAGACTATGTAACTTGTTTAAATTATTTAAATCGGGCGCTGGTGTTATCTTCTCAAATAAAAGGTCAAATAGAAGGTCAAATAAATTTGGTCGACTTACATTTTAATATCAGTAACGTTTGCTTCATACTAAAAAAATATAAGCAAGCGGAAGAAAACTTTATTAACGGCTTAGCAATTGAAATTAAACAGTTGGGAAGGGGGCATTCAAAAATAGCTGATCGATATAAAGAAATAGCAAATATATTCTATTCACACAATAATAAAGAAAAATATTTTTGCTATCTTGCTAAACGTTACGAAATTTTAAGTAGAAATGAACTTAAGGTAAGTCTTTTTAAAGCCGCTGACTATCAAGTAAAACTAGCAAAGTGTTATTTTTCTATGGATGCAGTTAATTCTGCAATTGCAGCTTATCAACGGGCCTTAGCTATATATCTTAAATGTAAGGATAACTCGTTAGGTTCTCGTGTTATAAACAAAGTAATAAAAGTTCTAAATAAGTTGGGCAAGATTCATTTTGATTTGGGGAACTTCGCCATAGCTTTAGACTACCACCAAAAGGCGCTCAAACTCCAAACTACTATTCATTTTGGGGAACAAAGCATGGATTCTGCCCATACCCATTATTATATGGGCCTCACTTATGAGAAATTAGGAAGGATAAATGTCGCAATTACTTCGCACAAAACTGCAATAGCCATTCTCAATTCTTTTAAGAATGAAAAATATGCCGGACGCTTAGAGCAATATCATGTGAAGCTCAAGGCTTTAGAGCAACCGCAATATAGATTGTTTCCAACTTTAAGTTGTTGTCTGAGTATTTTTCAACGATGTAAAAAAAATGAGGTAAGCGCTGAAGAAAAATTACCAATGCTAAGAAAAGATTAATTATTTGTTTGCGAATTAATTTTAAATGCCTTTATTTTCCTAATTGTACATAAGAATTTATATTATCGGATTTGCCTAAAGACCCTTCGGGTTTTGGGTATGTGAAGGCATTTGGATTTGCTTTCCCGCCTGGCAGTAAGAAAGAGTGCGCTGGATAAGTTGCATGTATTGCGCTCAGAACTTCTTGAGTGATATGAGTAGGTATTTCTAAGGTTTTATAACACTCATAAATTACAGTTCCTTGGAATTTTGATGCTAATTCAGGGCGCATATAACATCTTTGAAGATTAACTAAGCAACGATTTCTCGAGTCCTCAGAGATATTGACATACCTTATGGCTATTAGATAATGTTCGATTGCCTTGGATCTATCCGGTTTTACTTCTATCCCGAATTCATGACATTCACCCAAATAAATATGCGCATGAATATGATCTAGCTGAGCAGCTCTTTGTAGATAGTTGATTCCTCGCCGATCTCCATGGATAAGGTAATGATGGCCGAGTTGTAATAAAGCGGGAGCATAGTTTAGCTCTGCAGCTTTTTCCCATAATCCTATTAATTTCTGGATAGTTCCTGATTTTATTGAACGTTGACTTTTTTTTATGAGCAAGCAAGCTTGGTTCATATAGCTTTCTGCTTGCGCATGTTTTTCTTCTATCGTGCGAGATTCGCTTAATTTGGGAATTTCTGTGGTTGTTTTGACTTCTTTTTTTTCCATCCATTCTAATTGGAATGCGAGCTCATGAGCTATTTTATTTCCGTGTAAGGCTGCCTTCCATAAATGCTCCTTAGTTTCTTTCAATGCTATAGTTCCAGAGTCATATTGATCACTACTGTTTTGTTGCAAAGACGATAGTTTTTCTTCATTTAATCTCTTAAGCACTTTTTCTAATCCTTTTAAATATTCATTTTGCATAAGAATTATAAATGCTGCGTATAGTTGTGCCGCTTCTTGGTAATGAGGGCCTTGATTTAAAGCGGTTAAACAAAAATGGGTTAAGGCTTTAGCAAACGTACCCTGCGCTAATTCAAAATAGCCTTCTCCGAAGGCGGGGGAATTAAAAACTAATTTTTCTCTTTCAGTTTGTAATTTTGCATCAAATGCCACTTTAATTTCTTCTTTCATGGTAATGTTTCCCTGTTAGAAACCGAATTCGGTTAGCTCTGGATACTAAGGTAGAAATATTAAGGTAATCTTAACAATACAGTCCCTCTATTGTTCATAAATCGGTTTGAGAGAAGATAAATTAATATTTAACTCAATCATGGCATTAAAAACGATGACTGCATTGCCAGTAACTGGATCTTCAGCAATACCAATTGCTGGAGCAAACATGCGACCATGAACAGGTCCATCATCGCTCATTTTTTCCAGAGTAAAAACAAAGAAACTATTACAACCAGTTTGTGCACTTAATTGTTTTAAACGAGATAAATCTGGCTGTATGCCTTGCAAGGTTTCATTATGCTTAATACCAATCATTATTTTGGAATGGCCAGTAGATACGATCTGAATAGGACAGCTCTTCTACATAGAGGAACTATCTTATTTGATCAATGATCCTGCATAAAATTTTATGCCTTAATCATTTGTCTCGCAAATAAATCCTTTGTTTGTTTGCGAATCAATTTTACAAGAGGTTATTTTTGGTGTGTGAGTATAAAAACCATAGCGCTTATCGCCAGAGCCACCCACACAACGGAGATCTATGCCTTTGTAAGATTGACTAATCTCGGAGAAGTAATCTTGATCGTTTGCGGTAGAAACTTCTAGACTAGGTTGGCTTTGCCAGCTTGACCATTCGAAACCGTCGCTGGTTGTTTTATATCCGGTGGTGAGGGTTGCTTTTACTGTTGGGCAAGCAATGGTCATTGTTTTTGCGAATGCGTTACCATAACTAAACAAAAAGATTATTGACAGTAAACCACAAATTTTTGCAGTTGATCTCAAAAATTTGGCTTGAAAGTGAGTAGCATACACCATTTTAAGTCTCCTATAACAGACACAATAAGGAACGCGTTGCTATTAAATGTAGCACAAATTACGGTTATTCTCATAATCCAAGTTTCATTGGAGAAATGGCTCATCTTTTATCCAATTCGTCTGATGAGTTATTGGGCTCTAAATACTTACAATGTATTGGAATTAACTTTTGCACCTGGAAGTAGGTTCAGTACCTTTTGAGTGGTATGAGTAGGTATTTTGATGCTAACTAAGAGCTCATATATATTGATCACTACAGTTTTGTTGTTGGTAGAGACTTGAGATTGATGAAAAAACTTTTTAAGGCTTCAATAAAAATATTTAATTGTATATGCTCATAAAAAGTAGCGGTTTGAATACTAAGGTCAGCGGCAGCGGTTGATCGTTGTTTTCGAACTTCAGCCAGTATGGCTGCTAGCTGATTATCCAATCTCGATAAAATTTCAGCATCAGAACTAGATAATAACGGCGCCGTCTCAAATAATAGACTTTTGAGAGATTCAGATAAAGGTTGCAAATTTTCTTGTGTGATTTTCTCCGGCACATGAATTTCTAAGGCCAATAAATTTTGGTAGAGCGCTTCTAATGTCTTATAAAGATTTGATTGTTCGTGATACTGTTGAGAAAGATTAGTGTATTCAAACGTCGCCTCTTGAACGACACTCAATGCGGTCTGCAGATTTTTAAACGCGCGCAGCTGACTGGTTCGTAATGCTGATGTGGATTGTTTGCCATAGCTTTGACAAATATCTGCATAATATTGCTCAATATCTTGTTGCGCAGTTTTTAAATGGAGAGGCAAAAGGCTGCTTGCACGAGAAGGAAAAATGAAAAGGGTTGCCAATAGCGCAATCATGGTCCCTAATAATGTCATGGTTAGTCGTACGATGGCTACCTGCCAATCACCTGGAACTATTAGACAAATAAATAAAACAGTTAATACCGTAATAAATAATACATACAAACTATAAGAGTAAGCTTTTGAATAAAACGTTAAAAAAATAAAGATGGGCAACAGAATATCTACTAGCGTAAAGTTGTGCCCAAAACTGTGCGCCATTACAATCCCTAATCCTATACCGAGAAAAGTGCCAAGTACTCGCTGCACAGCGCGTCGCAGAGATTGCCCCTGCGTCGGCCAAACGCAGTCCGAAAAGCCGATTTGATAATCGCGTTTTCAGGATCAACCGTGTCAACATAATAATTTTTAACATCCACTAGCCATATATACTGGAAGGGCCAATATCTCCATTTCTTCATGCGATCACTGTGACCATGATAAAACGATGATGAGCAGTTAGGCGGTGTTCCCAAAGAAAAATACTTTGCCAAATTCCTAAGGCTAGTTTGCCCTCAATAATTGGCGTTGAAACAGATGTTTGAGTTAATACCGAACGAATATGGGCTGGCATATCGTCCTTACCTTCAGCAGTATGTTTAAAAAGAGGATCGCCATCCGGGACTAGGTGTCCCATAAACACTTCTAAATCTCTCAAGACCTGAGGATCGGCAATTACCGAAGCACTGGTGTGGGGAATAAAAATGTGACATAAACCAGCGGAAACATTTTTGATAAGGGGTGTAATATGCTGGTCTAGAAGATAAAAGCCTCTACCTTTAGTTGGTACCTGTAGTTTTTGCTGGGTTAACATACTGCAATTATAAATTTTACTATGAGCAAGATCAACAGCAATTCTCGGGGAAGCCGATGCTCGGAATCAAGTGGGAGACGTTCTGTTTTCTCCCCTTTGATCCCCATCGAGCATCTTCATCCTGCATGATTTGTATTGCTGGTCTTTGAGCTGGGGGGTTGTTAGAAAACAAACCCAATCGAATACCCTTGCTATCATCTAGGGGCTCTGTGAGGCCGTTTTTTGAAAAAATTATAAATATCTCTGCAGATTCCTGTAAAACCACCAAGCAGACTAGCGGTTAAAGTAAGTGGACAAATACTTACCCAACAGGGCATCCAACAAACAAGCCAGGCGCATTTCCTTGTCCGGCTAAATGCCGCCCTGTTGCTCTTAACGTTAAATGCCATCTTTCTGAGCCCATTCCTTTGTTTTCAATGACGGGATCTTTTTTCTTGGCTAATAAAGGTTGAAGCAATTGATTATGTTTTTCATCAAATATTGTTTTCATTTATAGTTCTCGTTAAGTTATTTTTACTTTTTCTTTCTTACGAGGCCATTATACTATTTATAAAAAACATGATAATATGACATTTTAATAATAGTTTATTTTGAATTTTGTAATAATATGTGAAGAACGGTTGAAGAAAACTCTCCGTTGGCTGTGCAGAATGCCGAAGTAGATCTTATGATCAGTGAAATGGACGTTAAAGATAAGCAATTGATCAAAGAACACTTGTTTACTATTCATCGCAGTATTTATGCGGCCCCCAAATATATAAAAAAACACGGTGTTCCAAAAACCATTGCTGACTTAAAAAAGCATAATTGTTTAATTGCTCAACGTGTTTCACCTAATAATGAATGGATTTTGGCCAATGATAAAAAAATTGGTGTTAGCGGAAATTACTCCTCCACTTCTGGCATTAATATTCTGTATGCAGGATTAGAGGGGTTAGGTTTGATGTGGTCTGCGGATATTGCGATTAAGGAAGAAATCAACACTGGAAAATTGATAGAAATTAAGTTAAAAGATAAACCGACTGCCATTAAAATTTATTTGTACCATCGCCCGGTGCATCGGGGAAGTAATATTCAGCTGATGGCGGAACACTTGAAACAGCTAACCTTGACCAATTTATTGTTAAAACATCATGAGTAAACAATGAAAACTTTAAATTTAACCTCCGCGGATATTAAAAATTCCGCCATGATTACGTTATCTTGTGGGATAGCAATCCTCTCATCAAAATGGTTTACTTTTCCCACTCTGATTTGGGCGATGATCATCGCGGCTTTATTACCGTTTTGTAAGATTGGGGTCACGCCCAAAAAAAGACATATTAGCTTGGTCCTGGCCGGTATCGCCAGTGCGTTATTTGTTGCAGTGACGATTTTACTTAATTCAGTAGATTGGCTGGTCTTACCCTGGTTATTTATTAGCGCTTTCATTTTGTATTGTTTACCCCGTTATATTTCTGGCAGTTATGCTCCTGGTGTATTTATATTGGTTTTTATGGTGATTGCGCACAGCATGCCCGGTAACACGTTCGTTGCTGTAAAGCAGGCTATGGAAGGTATTTTATTGGGTGCATTAATTGTTGTTTGCTTGAATACATTGTTTGATCAAGATAAAAAGTTGTTACCAGCGCCACCCCTGGATAAATCATTATATCTAATGCAGCGTGCTTTGCGCGTGGCGGTGATGATCACGCTAATATTTTTTATCGGTCATTTTGTGAAAATTCAAAATCCTTCTTGGGTGGCGCTGACTGTGATTGTTATTGATCAAAACAGCCTGGGAGCTAGCGTAAAAAAAGCATGGTATCGATTATTGGGCACAGCGTTGGGCGTGATTGCTGGCATTTTAACGGCGCATTTTTTGTTTGCGCCTTATCCGTTGTCCCGGTGGTCAGCTTTGCTGATGGTGTTTCTAACATTTCTGTTCGCTCGTGTTAATTACGCGTTGACCATTTTTTTTAGCACTATTTTGCTGGCGATTATATTTTATTTACTGGCCGGCAGCCAAATTACAATTGTGGAATTTATGATAAGCCGTTTGGTCGATATCTTAATAGGTGTAGTGATTGGAGTGGTGGGTCAACTATTAATTTTTCCGAAGACATTATTCCAGGCTGTACGCCAAGGTTTTTGCCGGTTTTGGAGAGATGCGGCAGCTTGGATGGTTTCAGATCCATTAGACATTCATCGTTCGCAGGCTTTAGCGCAGTTAAATCAGGATTATCAAGTGATTGAACAGGATGTAAAAGACTTTCGCTATGAACCCATTAGCTTTTTATTTCAACGTTATCACTTAATGGTCTCGCTGCTGCCCATAATAAAAGATTTTTTGAAATTGTTGGAGAATATATCTACTTTACCAACGCCGGTTTCAAATTCGGCCAATCAAGCGCTGCAGACTTTGCTGATGTATTATCGGGATCTTGACTTAACTTCCATCGAACCTCTAGAAAAGTCCCTACACGAATTAATGCTGTGCATAGCGCAATATTCTCATGATTTGCCGATAAAATCCTTATTGGAAAGTCTGCAAAGAATCCTAAAGCACTTTCAGTGCATCATCCAAACACCGCGCTGGCGCTTAGAATTAAAATAATGTCGCTATTAAGAGCTGGTATTACCTAAATGTGAAGGTGGTGAAAACGCCAAATCGCAAGTTGCATTAATCACTTGTATGATTGGACCCATAGATTTACTATTGAAATTGTTAATATCTTCTTTAAATTTTGTTATCCCTTCTTCTGTAGCCTCAATCGTTTTTTCATCCAGATCCCCACCATCGCGTAATTCAAGATAATTACTGATTTGAATATTAAGTTTTTCTTGATGAATAATAACATTGTTTAATAGGCTATCATAAACACGGCTAAAAAGTGGCGACGATGACACTCTGAAACTTTGAAGTTTGGCCTCTTGAGCCAGGTCGTATAATGCGATAGTTAAATTTTTGGTTGATTTATCTAGAGCTTTTTGCAGATTGTTTAATTTTTGCTTTGAAACAGAACCAAATTCAGTGCTAGTAACTTGTTTAAATTGAAATTTTTCTTCTTTTTGCATAGCTTTCATTTTATTTTATCCAGTATATTAATATTAACAGTTTTAGTTTTACCCTGTGGCGGTTAATTCTAACACTTAAATATTAAGTGAATATTAACAAAGTTTTTGATTTTAGTTTAACAATTCTATGCAAAATATTAACTTGCCATTACATGCGCTATACTGATTAAGCCAGTATAGCAAGAACGATTTTGCCGCGAGTATGGCCAGATTGAGTCTACCACTACTCCAGATAATTCCCAACCTAAAATAATCGGCAGAGGATAATTTGGGGATGCCTTATACCAACCATCGCGTACATGGATATCAAACGGGCTGACGCCAGCGCTATGAACCTGCACTAGTATTTCTTCTGGTGTTATTGAAGGAATAGCTACTTCTTTATGTTGTAGTACTTCTGCGCCTCCATATATTGGAACAACGATAGCTTGCATGTAACGAATTAATGGAGACATAATTATTTTTCTCCTTCAATAACGACTTTTCCTATTGGATGATTGTACTGCAAATAATTGAGTGCTTTTGAGGCTTCCTCAAAGGGAAATATTTTGGCGATATGAATTTTAATTATTTTTTTCTCAATTAATTCGGCTAATTTAGATAAGCGATCGGTATTGGTTTCGGTAAATTCCAATATAGAACGTACATCGTAGCGCCGTATTAGTTCTTCGTTTGGATTTTCCAGCATAGAAACGATCATCCCGCCTTTTCTGAGAACTTGAAATGACTTGACATAAGTTTCTCCACCAATCGTATCAAGTACAGCATCATAATTTTTTAATTGATTTTCAAAGGACTCCTCTTTGTAATCAATTATTTCATCTGCCCCAAGTTCTTTGGCAATTTTTTTATTGCTTCCACTGACTGTTGTTGCCACATAAGCACCCAAATATTTTGCTATTTGAATAGCGAACATACCAATTCCACCGGTGCCGCCGTGAATAAGAATTTTTTGGCCTTTAGATAAACCGATATAATCTACTAACGCTTGCCAGGCGCTGACCCCCGCCATGGGTAAAGCGGCTGCTGCAGAAAAATCGATATTTATAGGTTTGAGACCAGTAACGGAGGCGTTTGCGCAAATGAATTCGGCAAAAGTACCCGTGTCGCCACTAAATACACTAGCCATTCCATAAACTGAATCGCCTGGCTTAAAGTTTGAAACTCCTTGCCCGGTTTCTATGACAATACCAGAAAAATCCATGCCTAAAGTAAAAGGAAATGCCACAGGGCGCCAATTTTGCAAATGACCAGCGCGAATTTTCCAATCCACAGGATTGACTCCTGCCGCACGCATTTTTATTAGCAATTTTCCAGGCGATACTACGGGTTTGGATAGGCCTGAACGAATGACAACAACCTCGTCACCACCGTAGCCGTTAATTTGAATGGCTTTCATGTTTTAATCTCCAAAAGATTGAATTATTTAGTTACTAATATATACTTAATGATATTTTATTATTAGCAATAAATAAAGAACTTACTATAAAATCAGATAAAAATTAAAAAGGCACGCGACGATTTCGATTTGAAAAAAATGCCACTCAGAAATAAACAATATTTAGATGATAAGCGATAGGATTTAGAATCGCATTCGAGTCACCAGAAAATCAATGAATACTCTGGTGCGTGCTGGAAGAAATCTGCCCTGGTCGAGAAATACCGCATAGAGCGGCTCTGTCTCTTTGGAATTATAATTCTCTAAGACAGTTACCAATCTTCCTGCCTTAATATGATTTTGTACCTGAAAGTTGGCGAGCCTTGCTAATCCTGTGCCATTGAGAACTAGTTGTAGCATAGAGTCACCATCGCTAATTTCAATGTTTCCTCGTGGTTTTATACTAATTTTTTTCCCTTCTTGCAGAAATGGCCATTCTTTTTGCATTCTGGAAAAATTAAATCGTAATAAGTTATGCCGGGTTAAATCCTGAGGAGATTTAGGTTTGCCATTGACTTTCAGATACTCAGGTGAGGCAACGATAATCATGCGGGTTTCGCCTAATTTTCGGTCTTTGAGCAAAGAATTTTTCATTAGTCCTGAACGGAGTGCTACATCGGTATTCTCTGCCAGTAAATCAATCATTTTATCCGTGAGATTAATGTCGAGACCTATTTTAGGGTAGGCTTTGATAAACTCCGGGATGAGCGGCAAAATAAAGCAATGACCAACCGCTAAATTTGCCGTTATCCTGAGATTTCCGGCCGGCATTTGGTTGGTTAATACGGATTGCTCTGCTTCATCCAGATCTGATAATACCCGGATGCTGTGTTCATAGAAGAGATTGCCTTCTTCTGTTATTTGTAAGCCGCGGGTGGAGCGCTTAAAAAGCCGTGTATTTAGCCGTGCTTCAAGTCGGGTAATTAATTTACTAATGGCCGATGGCGATTTTCGATAGTATTTGGCTGTGGCGGAAAAACCACCCAATTCAACTACTCTAACGAATGTCTCCATTTCTCCAAAACGGTTGATGTCAATATTTTTCATAGTGAATTAAATTCATAAGTGATTGTGTTTTATGAGTATAGTTCATAAACAAAAATATCTCTATAATAGGCAATAATAATTAATTCAAGAGTCTGGAGAGAATAATGAAAATACTTGTCATCGGCGCAACCGGTTATATCGGCGGATCCATTGCTAAAACATTAATGGCTAAAGGTTATGAGATTTTTGGCTTGAGCCGCAATTCAGATAAAATGGAAGCTTTGTCTAAAATGGGCATAAAGCCAGTGCTGGGAACTTTGGAAGATAAAAAAATTTTGGTTCAAACGGTTAAATCCAGTGATGCAGTGATTAATGCTGCCGACTCAGATCACCGGCAGGGTATAGAAACTATTATTGAAGCATTGCGTGGAACGGGGAAGACATTTATACATACCTCGGGATCCAGTGTGATTGGCGATGATGCATTAGGCGAATATGAAAGCCCAAAAATTTATAATGACGATACGCCATTCACACCAATAGAAATAAGAAAAGCTCGGGCTGATATTAATAATCTAGTGCGTATTGCCGGTGTAAAAGATGGCATTCGAGCAATGGTTATTACCCCACCTATGATTTATGGTGAAGGATTGGGTTTGTCAAAAGAGAGTGATCAGCTACCTAAACTGATTCGACAATCAGCCGAGAAAAAATCTGGCGTCTACATTGGCAAAGGACTTAACCGCTGGTCAAATGTCCACATTGAGGATTTGGTGAATCTTTATGTGCTAGCTCTGGAAAAAGCTCCATCTGGCGCGATGTTTTTTGCGGAAAATGGCGAAGAATCTCTGTTAACCATTGCGGAAGCAATTAGCCATACTCTTGGGTTTTCAGGGAAAACTATCAGTTGGCCTGCGGAGTTAGCGATTGCTGAGCTGGGTAATTGGGCGCGTTTCGCGCTTGGTTCTAATAGCCGAATTAGAGCAAAACATGCTAGACAATTATTAGGCTGGGAGCCAAAAGCCGAATCAATTTTATCCTGGATAGGTAAACACAACTTAACACGCTAATGCTTAAATTTTAACTGGAAGAAGAAATGGCTTACATAGATTTATTAAAAAACATTTTGTATTTAGCCGATATTGATATAAAAAGTTCCTGAAAAGGGGGTGTTTAACTGATTTTTTTAAGATAAAATATTTCGGTAAATAATCGCAGATAAATAATGAGATGAATCAATGAAAATATTAGAAATTAATCGCTTAATTTTACGCACATGGCAACTCTTTGACGTTGACGCGATGGCGGCTATAGATCAAGATCCAAAAGTTTGTCAGTATTTACCAACAATGAGCCGTGCGACCACCGAAACGAATATACAGCGCATGATCAAGCTCTATGAAGCGCATGGATATTGTTGCTACGCTGTAGAACTAAAAGAAGATAGTGACTTTATAGGGTTTTTAGGACTTTCTATCCCTTCTTTTCAAGCACATTTTGCTCCTGCGGTAGAAATAGGTTGGCGTTTGGCATCACGGCACTGGAATAAAGGTTATGCCACCGAAGGCGCGAAAGCAGTTTTAAATTATAGTTTTTTGACGCTTAATTTAGATAAAATCGTTATAATTTCTCGACTAAGTGCATTAAAAAGATAAAAATCTCAATTTAACTGAGATATTTTAGATAATTTATGCGTAAGAGTCAAAATAAATAATCAAATCAATGGTGCTATGCATGATAATGCCCTATAATATTTAGATACATTAAGAGTATTTATTTTTAATAATCACCGGAGAAATCAAATGGTAAAAAAAATTTTATCTATTTTAGCATTTAGCACAATAGCTTTTAGCTTGGCTGCTCAGGCTCAAAACCTTGGGGATTGCTACAATAGTAAGGGGGTTTTTGTGAAAAGATTTGTGTGTGTTAGTAGCCTAGGTAATTGGACTTTATGGGCTAGTCAACCACCAGATAGTTCAAATCTAGCTTATTCATGTCCAAAAGATACGGGTTATGTATATGGTTACCCAGCTGGTGATAATGTAACGATATTACAAGATTGTCAAAATAGCGCCAGTGATCCTAAAGCGACTGTAAAATATAATTTTTAATTTAATAAAAGTTGTAAATATAATTATTAGCATTTAATAACAGTAGATTTGGGTATAAACCAGGAAGCAATTTTCGCCCTTGTGCGGATTTACTTCCTGCATACTTTTTTCAATGAATTTTTTTTGCCAGCGTTTTTGAGCCGTTTTCATTCAGAACAAAACCATTGGTTTTTTTATCCGATTGAAAGGTAAAAATAGCATTGGCCACTTTTCCAAAAAATTGGGTTTCAGACATTGAATAGATGTAAAAGAAATTGGAAGCTATGCCGTGATTGATATGTTGCACTTTCAGGTGACGGTTTTCTGTGACAATGGTATACAAGCTTCCATCGGACGCCTGATATTGACCAGAATATTGTTCTAACCGTTTTGGGTTTATAATTTTTTCTTGATATAAGCGAAATAATTTTAATTTAGGATTTAAAAGATGTATTCCTAAATTAGTGGTGTAAATCACATTGCCTGTGTTCGTTAATATCACCACGCCAATTTTTTTCACGGGATTAAAACCGATAAAGCTGCTAAATCCCGGCATATTCCCATTTTTCCAGATTACTTGATGTTGACCATCAATATTCCATCCTATGCCGATACTTAAATTTTCTACACCTGGAAAATCCATATTCATAGCAGGATTGCCTTCTGTTTGTCGTGGAATATGCGAAAGTTTCATGGCGGAATACAAATGGGATTTATTTAAACCCAGGTTGGCAGACACAAACTTGGTTAAATCACTAGCCGTTGAATAGAGTGCGCCAGCTCCCTGGAGTATGGGAAAATGAAAGAACGGAGTTTGCTGGTCAGCTGCATTATAACCGGTAATTAATTTCTGATTAATATTGGGCGAGGTAATAATTTGAGTGTGATCCATTGCCAGGGGTTTCGTGATTCGTTCGGATATTAAGCTGGGGTAACTTATTCCGGCTTGATTGGAAACAATATCTGCTAATAATCCAAATCCGAGATCACCGTATTCATATTGTGTGCCGGGAGCGCGAGTTAAAGAATAATGGTTTAAAAAATTTTCGAGATCTTGAGTGGTTAAATGTCCATAAGGATCTTCCCCTATTGCCGATTCTGGTGGGACTGGTCGGGGTGATAGTCCTGACGTGTGGGTCGCTAATTGAATCAGTGTAATTTCGCGGCCTTTATAAGTGGGTAACCGAATGGTCTGGGGTAGATATTTTTGTGCCGGGTCATCCAAACCCAATTTACCCTGTTCCACCATGTCGGCGAATAATAATCCAGTAAACACTTTGGTAATGGAAGCCAGAGGAAATAAAGAGTTTTCATTCACTGGCCATGCATTCGATTGTTTAGAAGATTTCCCGTAATTATAAAAATGAGTTCCGTCAGGGGAGATTACGGCAACGACGATTCCTACATTATAGGCACGATTGACGCGTTCTTTAATGAGTTGTTCAACATTAACTGTAGCTGTAGGAGGAGAGGGGTTAGCAGTGACGAGCAGGGGAGTAAAGGCTAGTGCAGAAAACACCAGCCCAATCTTGGGTAAACAGTATATACTTAGAAATTTCATAAGTCTGATCACTTCGATAGAGGCACATAGTTGCAAGTAAATTCAAAAGTACTGGGATTAGGGGTTAATTCAACATGAATATATAAATTTTTATTAGCTAAAGAGTTTTGTATATCAACAATATCTTCCACTGAATGAATATAATCCTTATGAGGTAACTTCCAATCTGTAACCTGTTTGATCGCCTTTTTTTTAGCGTCTAATTCATTTTCTGCAACCAAGCAAAAATTTTGATGAAGTTCGGTGAACTGCGAAGGATCATAGCCACCTAAATTTATAAAGTATAATTTGGCCGATTGTTGAGAGGGAAAATCTTTAAGATGGATGTCGTATCCATCTACCTGTTTCAATATCCCCCAACAATCAAGATGTAAACTACTGGGAGTTCCCCACCAGCTAGCTTTCAACTCCTCGTAAGTTTCTTCAATTGAATTAGCGGCAGCAAAACGAATATCATGCAATTCAATTAATGAGTTTTTATGTTTTCCACCCAGGTAAATCATAAATAAATTCATGGTTAATCCTCTAAGCAGTGAGTGTGGTTTTCGCGAAAATTTCTAGCGTAACACAATCAAGCCATAACACAAGTAGCGAGAATTTACTCTATATTCTGGAGTTCATAATGGAATTTTTTTATAGGATATGATAAAATTTATCTCTATGAAGCATGCAAAAATATTTAAATTATTGGTGAATTTTTCAATTTTATTATCAATGTGCATTTGTATTGTTGATTGCTATGCTCTTGGAAATCGGCATAGTGCTACTGCTATAGAAGAATCTTTTACTCATAAAGATAAATCTGTAAAATTCCAAAAGGGGATTTTAGCCTTAGGCGCTTCCCGTGCCCAAGTTTTCCAGGCATTTGGAATCCCAAATGGCAGTGACGCCATGTTGAACGGTGCGGTTGAAGATGTCTATATCTTTACTCCTGATGGATATAAATACGTAAGCCCTTCACCTCGAGCGCGTAATGTAGTAATGGGTGTGGCGACGATGGGAACTTCGGTGGCGATTCATCAGTCTTTACTTGCTTATCAGCGCAGCAATCTTACTATTTACCGCGTTTATTATAATCCTCAGCTAAAGCTTATTCGCGCCACTAAAGAGAATGCTTCTGCCCTCCAAAATCCAGCCAGCCATTCCCGCTGAGTACAGCGTCCATGGCCTCATGTTTTATATCCTACGCATCGGCAAAGCCGTTGCTTGGAATGAAGGGGGAGAATCACGATTCTCCCCCTTGCGAACCCCCATCGTGCAAGAAGTCCCTTTAAATATATTAGTAATCAACTACTTGAACTTAACCTTGTAAGACAAAATAACAAAATTTAGTAAGAAATCCTTGACAATTGTCCAAAAATAGGACATAATGTACGCTTAATACAAAATATGGATTTCTAATTAAGCGAGAAGATGTTACCTCCAGGGTGCGGAGAAGACTAACTCCACAACCTGAGAGTATATTTTGAAAAAACATTTCATTAAAATAGTCGCAATTTGCTTATTAATAACTGCGCCTTTGGGCGTTAGCTTGGCACAAAGTGACACTTTAAATACGATTGATTATCAGCAACTTTCTGATAATTTAAGCCATAAAACCAATTTAACTCCCAAAGCAATAGAAATGGCGTTTGCCGGCTATAAATGGGCGTTGAATAATGCATCGGTGAAAAATAAAGATATTCTTACCATTGTTGATTTTAGTGTCTCTTCGGCAAAAGAGCGTTTATATGTTATCAACGTAAAAACCGGCAATATTTTGATGGCAATGGCCGTTGCTCATGGTAAAAATTCTGGCAAAGGAGTTTTTGCAACCAATTTTTCTAAAGAGGGTGGCGCTTTGACTTCCAGAATTGGTGTATTTCTTACCATGAATTCTTATCACGGTCATCATGGACTTTCCCTGCGCATTAATGGTTTAGAAGACAGTAATAAAATTGCTCTCTCCCATAATGTCGTCGTTCATCCAGCTAACTATGTGACTCCAGAATTTATTAAGCAGCATGGTCGCGCAGGAAATAGTTGGGGATGTTTTGCCGTCAACCCTAAACAAAGCGAGCAGTTAATCAATTACATCAAAGATAATAGCGTACTTTATGCCTATGGTCCTTCTTCAGAATATACTGCTTCTACTAAAATCATTTAAGCTGCTGCTGCGGCACAAACCGTAGAATACGATTGCATTTCGATATCTTTTTTGTTGCTGTCGTTGTTTTTGGGTTTGGGGCCTCCAAGAAACCTCATACGCCATGAACTCGTAGAAACAGATTTGGAGGGAGTAGTTTTAACTTTTGCCTGAAGAGCGGGTGGTAATTGAGAAGAAGCGGTTTTAACTGGCGCCTGAGGAACGGATGGTGATTTAATCGTAGCAGGTATAGGATCAGATTTTTGTTTTGAGAGTTTTTCTGCCTTCTCAATCTCTGCTTTTTGTTGTTGATAACGTTCATGAGCGCAATAAATTCCAGCAGTTATAATCGTTATACTTGATAAGATAAAAAAAGCAGGTGGTAACGCCATACTAATAACGTGCGCCACAATCAATAGATAAGTCATTGCCAGAATCACTGCACCCCCACCTTCTTGAAAACCTTTTAGTGCAGCATTGGCCAGCAATATATCATTGAAATTAATTTGTTTATGAATTTCAATTCGTCTTTTGCACCGAGACAATTGTGTTTCGATATGGGTGCATTCTGCCGTTAACGCTAACTCTTTTGGAGGGGCGGGTTGGGTTATGGCCATGTTGTTGAGGACGGCCAGCGCTTCACCGACTATTGGTGCTTGGACTTCAGCAAGTTGTCTGCGGGTGATAGCTAATTTTCCAGTTAAGTAACTTTGTTGGGCATACAGTAAAATCCCATTTACACGATGCTCGGCGATTTGATAATAGCTATAAGCCAAAGCCGTCCCCATGATCAGATTGAAGGCCAATCCCAGGTGATTGGGAATAGCCTTACTGATACCCATCAACGCCATATCAGTATTGGCAACACCCACGGCATAAATAGCATTGATGATTTCAAACAATACTCTTAACGACATCAGTCGATTAGCTTCTTCGAGATTAACATCCTGGAAATGTTCCAGCGTAATTGGCTCACGGGTCAGACCGGTAAATTCAGACTTGCTGGGGTCTTCCAACCATTCAATCAATTGGATTTCACTTAATCCTTTAGGGATAAGAGTTCCTTTTTCCAAATGCTGCGTTAATAGCTGGTTTAATTTAGTTCGGCGTTGAAAGCGATCTTCTAAAATTTTTATTTCAGGAGTTAAGTAGGTTACCATGAATAAACCAAGTGCTATACCTATTCCCGCGCCTACGCCTATACCTGGTTTACTCTGTAGGAATGGTGTGCCGCCGGTCATTCCCACTGTTTGTTCTGAGAGATTGGTGGCTTTAAATCCACTGCGAAAAGGACTTAAGACATCTAAAATTCGTTTTTTGGTGTCTCTGGAACAGCTTTGAAGAAACAACCACAGGGCTGGTCCTCCAAGAATACCGATAGAGAAAAATAGGTCGCTGAACGTAAGGTCAAAATCCTCTGAAACACACTGAGCCAATTCAGCGCTACTCTGGCTAGAATAGGCTTCATTAACTCTTTCCATGGTAGTTTGAGATTTGGTTTGGGGTTTGGTTTTATGTTCATCGTCCTCTAAATCATCCATAGGATCTATAGGCTTCGAATCTAACTCTATATCTGAGGAAATGTTACTTGTTCTCATTTTCGCTTCCGTATAATTAGCCAATAGGGTAACCAAAGTTTATGACAATAATATGACAAAGAAGCTGGCGTGATTCTTTTCGATTCACTGGCGGAGAAGGACGGAAGATACTGGCTTTTTTGCTAAAAAAATGTTAGAATCTCTGTCCATAAAGAAATTCTGAAGATTCACATGAAATTGCCGAAATCGTTAAGTGGGTTTATCTGGTTTTTCGCCAAACAACAACCTTATGCATTTCTATTTATTATTGCTACTTCATGGATTTGGGCGATTAACGAAAGTTTGTTTCCGTATTTTATTAAGTCGTTCGTTAACCATATCAATGGATTTCACGGTGACCCTCTGCAAATTTGGGGGGTTTTGAAGTTTCCCCTGATCGGTATCACTGTCTTATGGGTATTGATGGAAGTCTCAATGCGTACCCAAGGACGAGTGATGATGATCGCTTTTCCCAAACTCAGAACCAGCATTCGGGATACTGTTTTTAGCTATGTCCGCCGGCATTCGCATGATTATTTTGCTAATCATTTTGCCGGAGAGATCGCCAGCAAAATTAATGATTTACCTTCGGGTGTGGAAATGCTGATGCAAATCCTATTATTTAATTTTATTTCGTTTGCAGTCGCGTTTATCGTTGCCGTTATCGTCATTTCCCATGTTAGCTTGTTTTTTTCGCTGTTGTTATTCGGCTGGGCCATTTGCCATTTAGGTGTGACAGCAGTATTTCTAAAATCGGGTTATCAATTAGCGGAAGTTGCTTCCACTGCTTCATCAACCGTCACTGGAAAAATTGTCGATAGCCTGACTAATATGTTAAATGTCCGGCTGTTTTCTCGCGGCGAGTATGAAAGCCGTTATTTAAGGCGATTTACCCAGGACGAACAGCAGCAACACATTCTGGCTGCTAGACATCTGGAAAAAATGAAGCTCTTCCAGGGATCTTTGGGTTCAATCTTTATCCTGACGGTAATTTTTAGTTTAATTTATGGATGGTCACATGGCTGGGTGACGCTAGGAGATTTTACTTTAGTAGGAATGCTGTCTTTTTCGATGCTGGGATTTATTTGGTACGCTTCTTATCAGCTAACTAACTTTGTGCGCGAAGCTGGAAAAATGCGAGCGGCGTTGAGTCTAATCACGACATCGCATGATATCATTGATCATCCCAGCGCTTTGCCGCTGAATATCACACAGGGTTCGCTCGAATTCAAAAATGTTACCTTCGCTTATCCCAATGGAAAACCGATTTTTAAACAACTGTCGGTTACTATTCCTGCTGGACAAAAAGTCGGTCTGGTGGGTTTTTCAGGCTCCGGAAAATCAACTTTCGTTAACTTAATTCTGCGTTTTTACGATAAAACGGGTGGTGAAATTTTACTGGACGGACAAAATATAAGTGGGGTGACTGGTGATTCTTTACGGCAACAAATTGCCATGATTCCGCAGGATCCCAGCTTATTTCATCGAAGTCTAATGGAAAATATTCGATATGGACGTGAAAATGCAACTGACGATGAAGTCATTCATGCCGCGAAATTAGCACATTGCCATGAATTTATTGAACAACTAGATGAGCAATATCAATCATTGGTTGGTGAGCGCGGTGTTAAACTGTCGGGTGGACAGCGGCAGCGTATCGCCATTGCGCGCGCCATTTTAAAGAAAGCGCCTATTCTAATTCTGGATGAGGCCACTTCATCATTGGATTCGGTCACTGAAAAAATTATTCAAAAAAGCCTGAATAATTTAATGAAAAATTGCACCACCATTGTAATTGCCCACCGGTTATCAACTTTGTTGCACATGGATCGCATTTTGGTTTTTGATCAAGGCTGCATTGTGGAAGATGGCCCTATCCACGAATTACTGCACCAAAATGGCCATTTCGCGCGTTTGTGGAATTTGCAAGCTGATGGATTTCTACCTGAAGATGAAAAAAGAACAGCAAATCCCGTTCGACGAGAGCCGCTAGAGACTTTAATTGATTGAGTCAACATTCTCACTAATGTGATTAGCCATTTTTTTTAAAAGAAGTTGTTTAATGCTGCTATTCCGCCAAACCATAGCAACGGTACGCTTGGGTTGTGCTTCGGCAAAAGGAAGACATATCACATTAACGTTGGCATAATTTGGCCGGCAAGCTAATTCAGGTAATAAGGTGATGCCAACATTGGCGGCTACCATATGGCGCAAAGTTTCTAAACTAGAGGCGCGGCATTCAAGTTGTTCTTTTGCGCCGATTAATTGGCATAACGCTAAAGCTTGCCCTCTTAAACAATGTCCTTCTTCTAATAATAATAAACGTTGCCCTTCTAAATCCTGGTTATCAACTGATTTACGCTGAGCTAATGGATGTTGCGAAGGGACTGCCAACATAAAATTTTCTTCAAATAAAATGTGTTGAGTTAAATGCGTGTTTTCTATAGGCAAAGCCAATATAGCGACATCAAGTTCTCCGTTATCGAGTTTTTTAAGTAAGAGTTGAGTTTGTGCTTCTACTAAATGTAATTCCAACTTGGGATACTCCTGTGTTAACTTGGGGACGATGTAGGGTAGTAGATAAGGTCCTACCGTAGGAATAAGACCAAGTTTTACTACGCCTGCATCAGATTGGCAGGTAAATTTGGCAATATCTTTAATTTTTTTTGCAGCTGATAACATGTCACGTGCTTGTTCAACAATTAAATGTCCGGCTGAAGTGAGTAAACAAGATTTACGATGACGTTCAATGAGTGTTATCCCCAACTGTTGTTCCAACTTTTTAATTTGCATGCTTAAGGTAGGTTGGCTGACATAAGTTGCTTGTGCTGCACGGCAAAAGCTGGCGTGATCTGCTAACGCGACTAGATATTGTAAATCTCGTAAGTTCATGGAGTAGACCTATTGTTGAGTTGAGTATTATAGATATTATCTATTTATATCATAAAAACAATCGATTTCAATTATATTAATTTGGAGGATATACTAACAACATTAATTTGAAGGGAGCATAGTTATGAATAAAAAGACAATTTTAACGCAAAGTAACGGTTCACCCGTCGCCACCGATGACGCCAGCATTTCGGCTGGCGAAAGAGGTCCTCTTACATTTGATAATTGGCGTTTATTTGAAAAATTAGCACACTTTAATCGCGAACGGATTCCGGAACGGGTGGTGCATGCTCGGGGGACCGGCGCATACGGAAATTTTACTTTAACTCAAGATTTATCTGCTTTTACCAGAGCTAAATTCTTGCAAGAAGTTGGCAAAAAAGTTGATGTGTTTGTTAGATTTTCGACCGTAGGTGGCGGACAAGATTCGAGTGACTACGCTCGCGATCCGCGGGGTTTTGCCATTAAATTTTATACTGGCGAGGGTAATTTTGATATCGTTGGCAATAACACGCCAGTGTTTTTTCTACGCGACCCGATTAAATTTCCAGATTTTGTGCATTCGCAAAAGAAAAATCCGCAAACCAATCTTCCTAATCCCGCCGCCATGTATGAATTCTGGGCCAATCACCCACAATCATTGCACCAATTAACTATTTTGATGTCGGAGCGTGGTATTCCCTATTCTTATCGACACATGGATGGTTTTAGTTCACACACGTTTAGTTTTTGGAATCAGCAAGATGAGCGTTTTTGGATTAAATGGCATTTTAAAACCGAGCAGGGCATCCGCTGTTTAACAAATAAAGAAGCAGCTTTATTGCCGAGTTATGGCGCACAACAGGATTTGATTGCGGCAATTGAATATGGAAATTTTCCTCGTTGGTCGGTTCACTTACAAATAGCGACCACGGCGCAGCTCAAAGCGTTGCCTTTTAATCCTTTTGATTTAACCAAAGTGTGGCCGCACCAGATTATTCCTCTACAACGGGTTGGGGTTCTAGAATTAAATAGTAATGTTGATAATTATTTTGCTGAAGTAGAGCAGGCGGCATTTAGTCCCAGCAATTTAATTCCTGGTATTGGCGCTTCACCGGATAAAATGTTGCAAGCTCGTTTGCTTGCATACCCTGATGCGCATCGCTATCGGGTTGGCGTGAATGTCAACCAATTGCCTGTTAATGCGCCACGTTGCCCGGTTAATCATTATCAACGTGATGGCGCCATGGCAGGCGCTTGCCCTGTGTTTGCTCATAATCAACGTGGTTCAGTTAACTTTTATCCCAATGATCAAGTGGCTGGTGGAGCCCCTCAACCTGACCCAAGTGTTGCCGAACCGCCGTTACCTCTGGCAGAAGAGAGTCTGGTAGATGCTTATCAAACTCGCGATGAAGATAATTTTTCCCAAGCTGGAGATTTATTCCGTTTGATGTCTGCAATCCAACAACAACAGCTAGCGAAAAATATTGCCGAAGGTTTATGTCACGCCACTCCATCCATACAAGCACGAATGCTGCAGCAATTTATTAGTGCAGACAGTCACTACGGTGCGCTGGTGCAAAATGCGCTCAAATCATTAGGTTTCCGTGTTTATCGACAGTTACTAAAGTAGCGTAGATTAGGAAGATAGTAGAGATGGCGAAGTAGGTAGTTGTGGAGAATTATTAGTTTCTAACAAATCGATTAAGTCATTTAGTCCTATGTCCTTACTAATCTCAGGTGGGTGCCTCATTTGTGAACAAACTAATAGATTAATATTTTTTAACAAATCCTCCTTAAAAATGGTATCAGTAGTTTTTGATTCTAGAAATCTATTAATTTCTATTAAAACCGCTAATGAACCTCGATGAGCTATTTTATCTAATTCTTTAATAAAAAGTTGGATTACTTTCTCATATCGATTAAACAATGAAGAGAAATAACAATTTTTTTTGAGGTTTCTCTTAAACTGGATGAGTGTTACAGATACCAGATTAATCCAATGGTCTGCAGTAATGGCTTCCAATCGGTGTGTATCGCCCGTTTTGGTAGCAATGGTTTTAGTCCCCACTTTTTTCGTTTCACCGCTTTTAACTATTTCGCTATATTTTTCTTTTAATTCACTGATTGTTTTTTTATTTGTGGTGACCGTGGGAGTTTTAAAAAATCCCATGGCAGTATAAGAAACTTGTAAGGTTTGCGCACTTGAAATTATTTTAGTTGATAATGAGCTATCATCAGGTGATTTTTTTGAATCATCTTGTAATTGATTAAAATTAATCACTTCTTTTTTAAAATTAAATCTATTATTTAACAATAAATACAATTCTCTATTTTTTTCATAGTTTTCTTCATTTCTTAGTTTGGAAGAATATGTTTCGTAAAATGAATTAACTAAGTTTAAAGCTTTTTCTTTATCAGGATAATTTTCTATAATATACTTTAAACCTTTAAAATCCATATTAAATCCATTGATAAATGGATTGTCTTGGTTTGATTTTAAAATTGAGTCGGCCACCATTTTATCGAAAATTACACCATTATTTTCAGAATTCATGTCAAAAGGAATGTTATCGTAGCTTAAAAAAATCGTATTATTCTTATTAATATCTTCTGGATTAGTTAGTTTGTTAAATTTTATTTTTGATAAGAATATATCCGAATTATCAGTAATAAAATTTAATATATGAGAAAAATTCATGTGCTGATTGTTAGTATTTTTAAAATATTGCAAAAGCATCATGGACACTATTTGAATTTTCTTTGGATAATCTTTAATTAGTGGATAATAGTGCTTAATTTCTCGATAGAATGACCGCATGGGATTATCCATTGGCAATAAATCAAAATCTATTTTTATTTTTTGCCATTTTTCTGGGCTATCCAGAAAGTTGAGCAATAGAATAACTCCTATAGGAGTGATATTTCGATTTGTATCTGTTAATGTTTCTTTTGTTTCTTGTGAATTATCTTTTTTTGGTAAAATATAATTTTTAACACCTTTATGCATTAAGGTGTAAATAAAAAGAGCAGTAATCTTCTCTGCACTACAGTTATTGTTTACCCAGTTTGACGAATAAATTTCCTTAAAAAAATGAAAAATATATAAATATTCAGCATCAATTAAATCCCAAATTTCCTTAGACCAAATTTCTCCTGTTTTCTTGTTTTTTAAATCTTCTCCAACTGCTTCGCGTATAGCGTCCACTAAATTTAAAAATCCTTGACGAATCTCTTCGCCGAGGAGAGACATTACTATTGAATGATAAAAATCATGATCAGTAGCAACAGAAGGAGGCACCTCGGTAAATTGATGGATTTTATTTTCTGTGTTATTTTCCTGACAATTTATTTCTGAGTACCTTTCATGATCTCGAACTCCAGTTTCAATATCGCTTAGTGTTTTCTTACCAATTACGGCTACATTCTTAACATGATTTCTGCGACCAAAAACTATATCGCCATAAGCTTCCCGAAAACCTGCAGAAGAGTGAATTATTTTAGTAGATGAAGTTTGAATTAACGGGATCACATTGAGTTGAACCATCCCATTTCCTAAAACTGAAGTTCTTTTGTATTCTCGATTTGTTTCATTTTTCTCATACATGGATCCATCAGATAGATAAAAAAATCTTTCGGATAGAGGTAATTCCAATATTTTCTTTCTTATTTCTTCTTTTTGTTGGGGAGTTAATTTTTCTGGGAAACGACGACTAATTCCAGGAAGGAGAATCTGTTCTGCTTCCTGGGTAAATTGCAAATTTTTATCTAAGATAGGGTAGATTTCTATATTTTCCTTTTCCTTAATTACTTGATTTCTTTCGAGGATAGTCTTGTTTTGTTGCGCCGTTATTTCGCCTGCCTCAAATAGAGAGACTGTTAAATATTCAATATCTTTATCTTCAAATATTTTGGCATCCCACTGACCTTGAGCAAGAGCATCACGCAGGACCTGTTTTTTCTGACTATCCCGGATTTTTTTGACTTTTTGACCATTAACAAATTTAGTATAATCACGGGTGTGATAGGGGCTGGGTTTAATTTCTACCAGTGCACCACTAGATGTTTTCCGTCTCCATAATCTTTGAGCCTTTTTAACGCGATTTTCAAAAAATATAGGACGAGATTGAGTCTCCAGTTCTTTTTCTAATTGCTTCTTTTGTTCTGGTTCTAATTTAGGAATAGGAATGGATTGAGGAAGAGATTTTTCTTCTTTTTCGGATAATAATCTTTCACCTTCTCTCGACATTTTTCTTACAATTTATCTGATATTTAGACTTTTATAAGCAAAATTATAAGCTCAAGACATTAAGAAAAAATTAAAATTTTGATGAAGTGTTTGAGAGCTGGTTCCCGAGGACGGGACGGCGAGATAAACATGTACATTTTGTACATTTAAGGCAAAGGTTGGGTATTGAGAGGAAATAGCCACCAGCTTATCGGTGTAGAAAAGGACAAAAAAATTTGTTATCTTGACTGGATGAATGAATCGTCCATCTATACTGAAAAACTATTTTCTTATGGCACGCTGCAATATGAAAGTGTGCAGTTGGCCACTTTTGGCCGAAAATTGCAGGGTAGCGCTGACTTTCTACCTGGATTTAGAATGACGATGATTGACATCACGGATTCTGACGTTATTGCTAAAAGTGGTCAGGACAAACATCTCATGGCTGTTTACGGCAATAAGACTGATCAGCTCGGCGGTGTCGTTTTTGAGGTCAGTGCAGCCGAATTAACTCAGGCTGATTTATATGAAGTAGATGATTACCAGCGTATTCTGGTACAACTCGCTTCAGGTGTCCGAGCTTGGGTATATGTCCAGAAATCAACGCCAAAATAGTTGATTGTATGTAATGAATTTTATTTTTTGGTAAAGAATTTATACAAAAATTTCATCCAAAACTTTAGCATCCAAAATTCTTTCGCTCAATAAAAGTAAAGTTTCTGCATCGGCTTGTTGAATCTTTTCCACATAGGTCTCAGGCAGCTGGGGGAAACGGCGTTTTAATAACCTGAGCAGTACTGCAGCTTCGCCTTGAGCTAACCCTTGTTGAATTCCTTTTTCTCGTCCCCTTTCTATACATGCTTGTTCAAAGGTCATGATTTCTTCTCCCAATTTTGTATTAAGATAAAATTGCATTTCTTTTTCTAAAACATCAACATCTTTAGTTTCAATGCCATCCAGCGTATATTTTAACACGCTCTTGGTCAAAGCATACCCGGATAAATAATTTTGTTCAACTTCTTGAATCCAGGGTAAAAGAATTTTTAACAGTTGCCTAAAATCCAAGTGCTGTCGATGTTTCAAGGTGAACTCAACCAGCCCCCATAATTTCCTCTCTCGTATGGTTTGATCTGGAATTTTTTTGACCTCTAATAGCTGAAAAGGTTTTATCATCCACTCTCTGGCCAATGCTTCATTGTTTCCAAAAAACGAAAATATATCTAAAGGTGCGCTCCATAATTTTTTCCTGTATAAAAAACGATAGTATAGACCAGTGGTAGCGGTAAATTTGGAAATTGTTTTAAATGTCCTAATATGAGTTGGGTTCGGTAACTCCATAATCGTAAAGCAATGCGATGATCCACGGTGCTGAGGTGCTCACACATTAAAAATAGATAGTTGTTTTGTTCTTTTAGTTTAACTTTATAGACAATATCGGCTTCACTATTTTTAAAACATTCATCGATAAAAGTGGGATTAGCTAATTCTAAAGTTAGGTAAGTAGGCGATAAAAAATTCTTTGGCAACTTCGTGGTCACTCAAAGCAAGTTTAAATATTTTGTCGTGGGGCTGGTGAATGAGAGTAGACATGTAGAAAGAATAAGGTGCATGAACAGGAAAAAAAATACCAGAGTTTTATAGGTATTAATAAATGTCGTGGACAAGATCTTCGACTATGTCATCACACGATCCAGAACAATTATTCTTTGATATTAATATCCTACAAACTGCGGGCGTAAGCCCGTAACTTTACGCAATGGGGTTTCAAAAGGGGAGAATGCGAATTCTCCCCTTTTGTCGCCCGAGCGAACTTAGTTCGCTTGGAGCGAAATCAAACAGAGAAAATACCCCGTGCGTCAGCGCGGGGTATTTTATTTTACTATGTTATTTTGGCCATCTTCACAGCCCGTACGAACAAAAACCAAGGGCGTGTGGTAATCAGTTTATACATTTCTGGATCTTGTTTTAGACCTTCTTGAGGTTGAGGTTCGATCATTCTTTCAATTAGAAAACCAGCTTGATATAAAGACTCTGTCAGATCATGAAAGGTATGATGATAATATTTTACCGTTACATTTAAAGTGGGCCAGAAGTCTTCGATGATTTGAGATTTGAAATAATTATCAAGCTTGAAGAGATGGTAGGTTTCATGTGGCTGATGGGTGGAGAAGATAAAAAGGCCATTTTTCTTCAATACACGTGCTAATTCTTTCATCAATGCGTTCCAATCCTGCACATAATGAATCACAAGAGGGGCAAGAATTATATCGAACGTTTCGGAATCTAGAAAATCAAGCGGGTTTTCCAGATTGGCTTGAATAATTCGTCCTTGACCGTGCAGACGTTTTTGGGTTAGTTCAACCATACGTGCACTAGCATCAATGGCAGTTACGTTAGCCTCGGCCTTCAGTAATTGTTCAGCGTACCAGCCTGAGCCGCACCCAATATCTAAGATGTGTAAACCGTTGAGTTGCTTTGGCAACAAGGACCAAGTACTGGGGCGTTCGTAGTACACATGAATGGGCTTAGTATCTACCTGTGATGCATACGCATCAGCCATATCATCGTAATTATCAATAGGGTCATGATTCATTTTGAGATAATATCATAAGACTAAATCAGTATCTAAATTCGAATCTGGCTGCGCAACCAGGTATGGGCGGGATCTGAAGTGAGAGATTTGGGCCATGCCATGAGAATATCTAACGGTTCAACCGTGAAAGGTAATTCCTGCATAACCAGGCCAAAAGGTTCCACCAATTCAATAGCCAGATGCTTCATCGAGGCCATCAGGTAATCGGTATGGTGAGTTAAATGAAATGCGGCGACTAAGTGCGGAGTCGCTATCGCCACGTCTCTTTTTACGCCCAATTGGTGAAGAGCTTTGTCAATTCTGCCCAACACCGGCATGGAATGTAAATTGATAGCGATATGTTTGGCTTGTAAAAAACGTTTTAAAGTTAAACGTTTTTGCATCAAGGGATGATTTTTGCGCGCAACGCAAACTGCGGATTCGGAAAGTAAATGTTGTGTTTGCAAAGGCGTATTTTCTTCAAATAACACGCCAATGGCTAAATCTAAACGTTCTTTTTCAAAAACTTCATGATGGTCCAATAAATTGAGATTAATAATTTTTAAAGCAATATTCGGCGCAGTTTTGGCCAGCGTTGCCAATAATTGCGGCAATACTAAAAATTCCGTGTAATCAGTCATGCCGATACGAAAGGTTCGTACGGCAGTGGCGGGATTAAATTGTTGCGGCTCATGAATAACTTTTTTAATTTCACCCAGGATTTGCCGGACCCAAGGTTGTAACTCTAAAGCGCGAGCGGTGGGGATCATTTCTTGGCGATCACGCACTAAAATATCGTCTCTAAGCAGCAATCGTAATTGGCTAAGCGCTATACTCATGGCCGATTGGCTGATATGAACTTTCTGGGCTGCGCGCGTCACTTGTCGTTCAGTTAGCAGTGCATCTAGCGCCACCAATAAATTGAGATTGATTTTTTCTAAATTCATTTTTCTAATAGTCTTCATTAGAATTATTAATTATACTAATTTAGCTTGGAATGCTAAAATTTTCAATATGAAACTACCTATTATTAACAATAAAATTTGGCTTGGCATATTGATGGCTTTAATCACCTCGCTAGCATTAATGGCGACTGATATTTATGCCCCGGCGATGCCAGCGGTTACGAAAGCTATGCTGACTTCGCCACATATGGTGCAACTGACGGTGACGATGTTCTTAATTGCCGCTGGATTATCACAACTTATTTATGGTCCCATCTCTGATCATCATGGCCGCCGTCCCGTGCTTATTTTTGGGCTGGGTATTTATTTATTGGGATCGGCTATGTGCACCTTCGCTCATAATTTGCCGTGGTTACTGGCCGGCCGTTTTGTTCAAGGTATTGGCACTGGTGCGGTTATGGCTTTAAACCGTGTCATTATCAAGGACGCTTTTTCCGGCATCCAATTAGTCAAAGCCCTGTCATATATAGGTGCATTCATTGCTTTAGCTCCGGCGATTGCGCCTGCTTTTGGTGGGTTTATTGAAACCCACTGGGGTTGGCGTTGGATTTTTGGGTTTTTATTGGTCTATTGCTTGGGTTTGTCTTTATTAGCTTGGTTAACGCTACCAGAAACGTATATCAATCGTTCTCATAAACCTTTTTTATTCAAACAAGTGATGATTAATTATGGTGTGATTAGCAAAAACCGGCAGTTTTGGGCGAATGTTTGTTGTTCAGGGTTGGCTTTTGCCGCCATGATCACTTGCGCAACCATTAATCCTTTTCTTTTGGAAAATGGCTTAGGAAAGACCGCTGCCGCATATGGTTTTTGGGCGATGATCAGTGCAGTTGGGTTCTTTATCGGCATGCTGAGCAATACACGTATTGTCGAGCGTTTGGGTTCAGAGCGCACGCTCAGATTAGGCAATTCTATTATTCTTATTATGGGCTTGGTTTTTATCGTTAGTGGTTATTTAAAAATAATGAGTGTGAGTATGATTATACTCCCCACGGTCGGCATTGAATTTGGTATCGCTTTAGTTTTCCCGAATGCATTTGTTGGTGCTATTACGCCATTCCCTGCGATGCTTGGCGCCGCTGGAGCGCTTTACGGTTGTCTGCAAATCGCTATTACTTTCGCAAGCAGTGTGGTGGTGGCAATACTGGACGAAAAAACCCAACTGCCTATGGGAGTATTATTATTAGTCGTCGCCATTTTAGGATTAAGTATTTATGGACTATTAAAACAACCCCACTGGGAAACGTTAAGTAAACCGAAAATACTAGACAAGTTGTAATTGTTCATAATAGTAAAGTAAATTTTTACTGATTCCCTGGTTATTGTTAGTTTTTACTTCTATCCTTATCGACTATCCTTTCCTAGATAAGCCTTGCCACATATTCCCAAATTGACGCAATGAAGGCATCTATCTGGTTGAATCCTACAAAGATCGCCGCATGCATTCGATGGAAAACAGAAGGAGATTTAGATGAATCATAAAATAGGTTTATAAAATTTTCGAAATTTACCTGTTTACCTAGGTTACTTTGTAATACTTGTAAGGATTTATCAGTATCACAGTCCATTAATTTACACAAAAAATCAGCAGTTGCACCCGGTTCAGGATATTTTCGATAGATGGATGACAATATTGGATCGGTGATTAAGGAATTCTCACGTAATCGTTGCGGCAAATTTTTATCATTCATACCTTTTTTTTGTATGTTGATTTCTAGTAATTTAAATTCTCGCTCTATTGCAGTTTTATAGGTTAAACCGCCGGTAACAAATCCAAGCAGTGAAGAAGATTTAGGGTTGCTTAAGGTTTTTTGCTGACTCTGCAGCGGAATTTTTTTAACTTCTTTTTCTTGAACTTTTTCAGATTTTTTGGTTTTTTCAGTACCTTTAGTGGGTGTTGAATGATTAATTTTTTTGGACTCTGCTTTGGCGGCAGAACGTAGAAACTCTTCGGTTTTTACTATTTTTTCGCAGCGTTTTTCCGCTTGGTGGTGCTGATACCATTTTTTAAAATTTTTAATGGTATTAATTACCATATTTAAACAACTAAATCCAAGTAGAAAAGGCGCCGCAATTTGTGCGCCGGGTATGAAGATGCAAGCAATACCAGCAACTGCGCAAAAAGTAGAAATAGAGTTACTAATATTTTTTTTATAGCCTTTTTCTCTTAGGCTGTTTTCTGTCCTTCCCAGCGCAATCATCATTTCAGTACCGTTAAACAGAAATTGAGAGGCTTGGGTAAGCTCTCCGGCGCCAATGGCAGCGAGCCCAGCTTCTAACATGCCGGTGGCAGTTTCTTTAAATACCTCTTGACTATCAGGAAGTGATTTTAACGGCGGAAAGCCAGCAGCTAATTCTGCTATAGATGCTTGGCATTTTTGTAACGCAGGAGAAAAGTCGTTGGTTGTTCCTTTAAGATTTTGAATTAATTGTTTAGCCTTACCTAAATTTTTGGCTTGGTTAGCTTTTAATCCTTGGTTAATTTGAGTGGCTGCAGTGATAACCTCGATCAGCTTACCTTTGTTAAAGTCGGTGTTGCCTTCTAATCTATTTAACAGACCACTCATGAAAAAAATAAAATCATCAAGGTGGCGAATTAAATTATTAAAATTTCTTCCATCCATGGTAGGGGCATTTTCATAATCCCGGATATCCAAGGATAATCGCTTTAAAAAAGCTTCCATACTATTGAGGTTATTCACATACTTTAGAAAATAATTGATGGTAAAAATATAAAAATCGAACTCTTCCTTGCTCTTTGCCAATGGTAGATAATCGATAATAGTTAAGATTTCTTGTTTAGCAAGTGACAGGTCTGATTCGTACGATACGTACATATCGCAGAATTGTTTAATAGATTTTTGGGCTGTTTTTTGTAGTAAAAGAATGTCTAACTTTGTTTTTTTAGTAGTTCTCATTCTAAGCACTTGATTATTATTCTATTTTATACTCTTTATTTCTTAAGGGAATTTTAAATGCGGATTTCGATCCGATACCGACTTCAGCGGGAATGTCTAAATCATATTTTTGTCTTGTCGAAAGGCTTGTAGCATGGGGGTATTCCAAGCGCTTCTGAGACTCCAACAATAAAATAAAATAGCAGCTATGGCGACAGCGATTTGGTCATAAGGGCCCTTTAAAAGATCAATGCCACCAAACTCTTTACTGCCAAGCAGAGAAAGCAAAGCCATTGTTAAAAGATAACCAATAAACCACAGTCCACTTTTTATATGCATGAGAATATTTTGTTTATTTCTGAGCTGGAAGTAAAAATAAATGAGTAAACCCCCAAACACCACCAATAAAACCTCTCCGGTCAAAGGCCATCTTGACCAGTAAACAATTAAGGAAATAACAATAAATGCTATCGGAGCAATGAGTTTCATCCCTGGGATTCGACAAGGGCTTCGCCATTCAGGAGAAATGTAGCGCAAACCGGCGACGGCTAAAGGGCCAGCCGCGTAAGAAAGGGTGTTCATAATGGAGATAACGCTGGCTAAACTTCCCCATCCTCGAAAAATCCATAAAAACACAAATCCTACAATTAAACTCACCCACATTGCATTGCGGGGTATTAAATATTTAGGGTGTAGATTCCCGACAGATTTTGGCATATAACCACTACGTTGCATGCCGAATAACATACGCGCTGTAGAACCCATGTAAGCGATTCCTGTTCCTGAAGGAGAAATCACGGCATCAACATACAAAAGCATAGCAACCATATTTAAGTTAAAGCTGATGGCTAGCTGAACAAATGGAGAGCTGAAGTTTAGACCATGCCAACCATGGGCTAAATCTTGTGGAGATAAGGCGCCGATAAATCCCGTTTGCAAAATTAAATAAATAACTAAGCAAATTAGAATTGACGAAATAAGTGCAATTGGAATAGTGCGATGCGGATTTTTTGCTTCTCCGGCAAAATTAACGATAGACTGAAAACCATTGAAAGCAAATATCACCCCTCCAGCTGCTACTGCTATAAAAATAGCATTAAATCCATAGGGTGCAAAAGTATGAAGATCATGTCCAAAGTTACCTGGATGAAAACCTGCCCACATAATGGCAGCTACCGATAGTACAGGTACTATTAGTTTAAAAATGGTGACTATAGTGGTGGAGCGTAAAAATAATTTAAGTGTCCAATAGTTAAGAAAAAAATACCCGATCATCAAGAAGCTAGACACAATCAAACCCTGACTGCTCATATCGCCGGTCGATTGGTCATATAGATTTTTAAAACCTTGGATTGAACTGAGATATTGTACTGAAGCGGCTGCCTCAGTGGGTAAACAGGCCACGATTCCCAGCCAATTAATCCAACCGCTTAAAAAGCCGGATAAAGAGCCATGGGTATATTCTAAGTAACGAGCTATTCCCCCCGATTGAGGGAAGTAAGAGCCCACTTCGGCAATGGTAAGAGCAACTAATAAAAGAGCGGCGGCTCCGATGAACCAAGAAAGTAAGGCCGCCGGGCCGGCAATTTTAGCACTGTTAAAAGACCCAAATAACCACCCAGAGCCAATAATGGAGGTAATGCCTATTAAGGTTAATTGAAAACTACCGATACTCCGTTTAATCTGAGTAGTGGTATCCGGGGCGCTAACTTCACTGATGGTAATAGAGGGAGAGGGCGATAGATCATTATTTTTCATATATTTTAAAATAGCTTGGGGTTATAATTTACATATTAGAAATAAAAAAAACTAGATTAAATACCGTAGTAATCCTTCATATTACTATTAAAAGATTTTAAGGTCAATCACTACGGATTGCTATTAGCCATAACTGGCGTTGATTGATTATGAACTCTGAGATCCCGTTGGGTTAATTTATGGTTTATATACCACAAAGTTCCCCCTGCCACCCCAGCGATGGAGCTACAATAAATAGAAATATTTTTTACCGAAGAGCGACTGACAGGAGCATAGTAGTTAGTCTGAAAGCCTAGATAAGCAAGGTATGAAAACCCACTGATAATCCCTGAAACACCACCTGTTACTAAAACACTTCCGAAAAATTCTAATACTTTTCTAGCCTGTTTATATGCATCCTTACTACCAAGGAAAATCAACATCGCGCCGCCAGCTCCGATTGCCAATTCACTCAGCAGAGTAGCCAGGGGAGAATCGTATTCTTCACACACTGAAAAATGTGTTTTTGTTTCGTTGCTGGGGCAACAATTTTGATCATTATAACAGGCTAAAAGATCAGTATCATTTAATGGGATGCTATAATTTTTTTTTGATCCCCATAAATTGCACCAAGTGCTCGAATTAGTATCCTCGCAACCAGGAAAAGGGAAGCTCTGTATAAGGGAAACATTAAAGCTAAATGCCGATTTGGAAGTGATCAAAGTCAAATATATAATTGCTTTGGTTATTTTAAAAATCATTTGCATACCCCTATGTCTTAATTATTTTTTATTTTATAATGGCTGTGTGAATCAGGTAAAAATCTAAATATTCAGAATTGTATTAAGGTATTTGAAAGTTATTTTAATTTCTAATTACACTTATATTTTAGGCGCTCGTTAGTCGCCCCCTAATGTGAGACCAAAGTTACCAGAGGAGCTTGAATCACGGGAGCTTGTGCTGGATGTGCTGGAATTCGGTATTAACGTATAAGAGGAAGAAGATGCCTTAAAGCAAGAAAATCGACTCTTTAGCACATCAATCAGTTTTTTCGTTGCGGAAAAATCTGCGCCTGGATATTGAAGAAAATCAGAAGCAATTTCCAAACTGAGTATAACTGTGTTGGTGGTATTTTGAATTTGGAAAAATTCTGATCCTGAAGATTTTTTCAATTCTGAAGCAAAACTTTGCATTGAAGCGTTATGTGGAAATTCAATTGAAGCGTTAGTAAAATTGCTGCTAATCAATAATTTGGCCCCAGAAAAACCGATTTGATGTACCTTCATTTATAATCTTCCTTTTTATTTTAAAATTTCATTCCTCTATTCTATAGTATGTACCCCGAACATTGCAATTAAAAAAAGAATCACTAATGGATCAATTTCCGATTAGCGGTTTCGGTAAATGTCATTGTGGTCAGAAAAGTAATGACTGCGGCTGCCATTATCCAGTAAGCCGGCGCGCCCGGACCCCACCAATGCGTCATTATTGTCATGACTAAAGGTGAGATGCTACAAAATAATGCAAACCCTATATTGTAGGAACTACCGATGCCGCTATTTCGTAAACGAGTTGGAAACAATTCACTCAAAATACTGGGCATAATGCCAACAATTCCCGACATACAAAAAGCAAAACCTAATAATCCGGCAATTATCCATTTTAGATCGCCGCTCGCGATTAACAGATAAAATAGGTAAGAAAACAGAATCAAGGTGATGGCGCTAAAACGGATAATCGTTTTTCTTCCCCATTTATCGGCAAAATAGCCCATTATAAGCATGAGGCCACTCCACACTAGCATTGACAAGGTGTTGTATAATAATGCTCGCTGTAAACTTAGTTTAACCACCTCGTGTAAATAAGTGGTCATAAATAGCATATGGCCTACGACAACAGCGCCTAGACAGACGATGCCTAATCCCTTGAAAAAAGCGGCGAGTTGAAATTTAAAAACTTCCACCATTGGTGATTCTGGCAGTTGCTGAGTGCTTAACAAATGTTTGAAGTAAGGTGTTTCTTCCAAAGCTGAGCGTAAATAATAACCTACTGCCGCTAAAATTAAACCGAACCAGAAACCAATCCGCCAACCAAAAGATTGAATCTGTTCATCAGTTAATAAGCTGGTGATTAGAGTGCTCACTAATGCAGCGAGCATGAGTCCTAAATTCACTCCCGTGTATATCCAGCTACAATGAAATCCTCGCGATCGAGGTGAAACATGTTCTGACACGAAGGTAATTGCGCTCGGTAAATCGCCACCTACTGCAAAACCTTGAAATAAACGCAATAATACCAAAAGCACTGTGGCTGCTGCTCCAATTGTTTTGTAAGTGGGGAGTGAGCCTAATATAGTGGTCGAAAGCGCCATCAAAATAATTGTAATCAGTAGAGTTTTTTTGCGGCCAACGGTATCGCCATAGTGGCCGAATACCAGAGCGCCCAACGGCCGAATAAAAAATCCAACAGCAAATACGACAAAGGCGAATAATAGCTGCAAAAAAGGACTACCAGGCGGAAAAAATAATTTTCCGATAGTGGAGGCAAAAAATGCATAAATCATAAAGTCATACATTTCTAAGCCGCCGCCAATACTGGTTATAAAAACGACTTTAAAAATGTTTGCTTCAGTCTCTGGTTTTATTTTCATAATAAGTAATAGTTACTTTATATAAAGAACAGTTTTAATGCGTTGTGACTAAGGAAAGGTTCTAAACCTTCCCTTAGTCTCCAGGTTTTTAAGAACTAAGACTAGTAGCAATACTGGAACTAGAACTAGAACTAGAACTGGAACTAGAATTATACCCGAAAGAAGTAGAATTAGAGCTTATACTAGAAGGCAATTGCGACCCAGTACCTACTTTAGGTGCAGAAGGAAACAAAGTTGGAGTGGTAATTCTTGAAGTCCAATTACTTAAGTCTATCCCCTCTGCTATTTTGGGTATTTCCACCCATGACAATGGGACATAACCTACACGTGTACTCCATTCTTGGATATGAAGTTTTAATTTACTATTAAGGATCCAATTCTGTTTTTCTTTTTCATCACTTGGAAGTTCTGATTGATCACATGATTGACCAGTTTTAACATTGATATATGGATTTTGTAAAAAAACTATATCATTATTATCACTTCTAATGTGAGGTTGAAGCGTGGCTTTATATAAATCTTTTAAAATTGTTTTCTGGATAAGATATCCTTTGTCCTCTGGAACAGGTCTAGCCGCAGAGACAATCTGAGGACCGTTCTGAGGATTGTATTTTTTCAAGTACTGATACAACTTTGCGGAAATAACGCAATATTTTTCAGTACGGTCATCAAATTTTTTCAGGTTCAAATAATCCAATTTTATTTCCACTACCAACTCCGTGGGAGAGGTTAGCCAAAGAGAAGAACTTTTTTGAGGTGTTACCACTTCGAGCTCAATTCCTGAAGATTTTGCATTCACGCTGAAGCTGCTAGGTTTTCCAGGTTGATTTTTAGCTTCCATCTCCATTAACAGATTATAAACAGGAGGCAGTTTCACTTCCCGTTTCAAGTATTTACCAATGATCGGTTTGTAATCAGCTAAGTGTTCGCTATAAAACCAAGTTTTAGCTGGAGACTGTTTTCCTTCTTCATACAGAAAGTAAGCTGGTTTTCCAGTTTTTGCTTTCATTTCTGCTGGTTGAAAACTATCTAATTCTTTAGCAGCGTTTACGCAAGCTTCTTTTTCGTTTTCCCGGAGTACTAAGCCATTTTTTCTTAGTTGTTCGCTAAAATAAGCTTTAATTGCTAAAATATAGAGTTCAGGAAGATAGAATTTATCACCAGCATTAGCAACATCTAAACCGGGTGGTATAATGGCTTTATACTTTAGATAACTAACCATTTTTTCTGGTAATATTTCCTTTCCTGTTTCATGAGAAGCAATTCGAAACCAATATTCTGGGAATACAGTATTTTCTTTTGTATTTAAACTTTTAATTTTTATTATTGATTCTCTGTCACTGACAATATCATATCCACCTTTGGAATTTTGAAAAACTTTTACAGGTTTTTCTTTCAAGAAAAATTCGAGTTGAGTTTGTAGTTGGTTTATTTCACTGTCATTTTGCTTTAAAGGATTTTGCAGATGGAGGGTTAATTCTTGAAGAAAACTTTTATCGATAGTAATAATATTTTCTCGTTGAATGGTTGCAAACTCTTTCGCTTCCTGTTGATAATATGCAATTGTGAACTCCTTGGTTGTGGCATTTTCAGCGATACCACACCTTATCTTTTTAACTGCATAAGCTAAATTTTCTAAAGTAATGCATGCTGGAATTATCCCAGTTGTGGCGTAAACGATGGCTGTGGCTTCAAGGGTAGACAAGGGTCTAGGTGTTGGAAGTTTTTTAAGCTCAGCTAAAGTCACAGGATCAGCAATAAGTAAAAAATTACCATCAATGTTCCTTAATATCGTAATTGGTTTAGCGACCCAACGTGGGTTTACTCCAGATGGCTTTGTCCATTTTTTGAGCACAGATTCAGGTACTATTCTGTTGAGAGCAGTATGCATTTCAAATTCATCAGAGGAATTTGGATTAATTCCCAGATAATTTAGGCTAGCCATATTGAATGCACAACTATTATCCGTTAAACATTTTAAAATGGCTGATTTTATTTTTGCTTCTTCTCCTTCTTTGACTTCGATAGCCACTAGATACCCATATGGAACAATAACTTTTTTAGTTTGCGTGGGTACGATACTTGTAGATGGTAGTAGATCTGTTAGATTTGTGGTTACATCTTTGTTTGGTGTAGGAGCCTTATCTTGTTCTACTTTTTCTTCTTTTATTTCTCCCACATAATACAAAATTGTATTATTTTTTTCAAAATCACATTCGAATCCGGTGGCTGTTTTAATTCTATTAATATCCTCTTTTACAAAAAGTTGGCCACTATTTCCAACTGAATTTTCGATATGATAATCAATATCGGCAGGAGTAATAGTTCTGCCGAGTGCGTAAGAAAGTGTACTCGCTAATTTTTTTTTATCGCGGCCAGGAAAATCATACGCAGCATAAAGTGCTTTGGATTCGGCTAACGAAAGACGTAAAACAACTGATTGTTTCATTGAAATCTCCTTTTAAACATTCATACCCTTAGATAACCACGCGTTTTTTATAACGAACTTAAATCGTTCTGAGAATTAAGATGCGGAATTTTTTTTAGATTGTCAATAGTGTATGAATGAACCGAATTGCTTATTGCGCTCTTGACAAAAGCATCACATTGGCAAAAGGAGTGCCTTTTTTCATTGGAATGATTTCGGTTTTGAAATGAAGCGACGAAAAAAATGACAGCCATTCTCGTAGTGGCCGACAATACAATGGTGCAAATCCATCACCGCGGGTGAATAGCACAGTTTTGTCGAACCAGGTGCTAAAATGGAATCGCAAACCACCATCGGCATCTCCAATCCGAGTTAACAACAATCCATCCTTGATCAATGCCGATTTAATCCGTCGCAGTAATTCTTCTTGTGCTGAATAATCCAGATAATGGAGCACATCCAGAAGAACGGTTGCGTCATTATCAGGCAGCTCTGCAGTGCGAAGATCGCAAGTTTTGAAAGTGAGCTTTATTCCACCCGCATTATCGGACAATAAAGCACGTTGTGCGCGATGGATGTCGCCAGCGGAACGTTCGATCCCATAAATAGAAGTAGGCCACTGACTAGTGTTTGAACTTATTTGCGCGGCACGCAGCCAAGAGGCGAGCAGCCCTTGTCCACAACCTAGATCGAGCACACGAGCGGAATCATTAAGTAGTCTTCGAGCCAGAATTACCCGAAACGCTGGATCGACTTGTAGCTTAAATCTGGCTTTAAAATAGGCGAAAAGGTCCGCTCGCCGATAAGGCGCGCTCGCAATGGATATCAATGATGAGGGGGGATAAGGTTTCATAATTTCCTTCCATGACAATCGCATTAAAACAAAGGTAGCAATTTCCGTATTAATGGGAATTGCTATAAAATTTGTTTTGAAGATCATATTTGTTATAGAATAAGCTGATCATGGAGTTTATAGCAACTCCCTTACAAGCGGGGCATCAAAACAGAGATTTATGAAAAAAAAACTAATCTATCTTTTTTTAATTGTAACTTCTGGTTTTTTTCAGAGCATTTTTGCTGAATCAGTTACACCTATAGCACCCTTTAGCTTTAATGCTTTTGGCCCTTATCTCTACATTGGTGCGCAAGGTGGTTGGGCTCGTTCCGACTGGAGTGGATTCACTGGATTGAGTTCTAATGATACTGGTGGGGTTTTCGGTGGAAAAATAGGCTATCAGACAACTAGGCGGTTCGGTGTAGAAGGTGGTGGTTTCTTATTACCCAATTCTCACCAAGAGATCAATTCAACTCGGGTGGGCACGGTCAAATCTTGGGTAGGTTACGGCGCTGCCACATTTCGTTTCCCATTATCCAGCGATGAAAGATTGTTTTTACGTGGAAAAGTTGGGGGAGCCTACCGCAATTTAGAGCATGACGGCGTACTGTATGCTGGTGTGGGTGATGGTTCTTACGTGACTGCCATTTTGGGAGCCAGTCTCAATTACGCTTTTGCGACGACTCTTCCGGTTATTGTGGGTGTCGAATACTCGAATATCTTCAGTTCAGATTTTCTAGGCTCAGACAAATGGTCCAGCAATGGAAAAATTAATCCTGATGCTGCGCCGGCTGCGCAAATCGTCACGGCTACTTTGTCTGTAGCATTATAAGATATTAATTTGAAAGGGCTAAAAAATCTTCTTCACTAAGTTCGATGTTTTTGGGTTCGATGTTTTTGGCGTTAAGGTTTTCGAGCAAGTGATCAGTTGAGCACGTGCCTGGAATAAGCAAAATATTCTCCGAACGCTTTGTTAATGTCCTTATAGCTATGTTTTCCTGATATCCTAGCAGTAAAACAATACGCTAGCAAAGTCACGTAGAAAAATACCCGTGCGTTAGTTCGGGATAGTTTATAAAATCAAGCAAGAGCAGCAAGCGCTTTGATCCGCTGGCTGTGGTGCATCGCCTCTTAATCGTTGATAACCCTGTGTGACTGGGGCTGGAAGTATTCGATGACGATTTAACGCTGTTCCTTTCTCAGTTGTACGTAATTGTTCATGCTCTTTTAGCACTTGTTTATATTCATCTTCGAACTGCTTTTGCAGCTCAGCGGCTATTCTGGCGTCATTATCAGTATGGTCCTTAGATTCCTTGACCGAATTCCGAAGCTCTTGTTTAAGGACACATATTTTTATGTATATCACCAACAGCTGAATTTTATCATTTACATCCCCAGTCCGTTCATGCGCTTGATACAGTTTTTCTCGTAAAGGGATATTTTGTCCGTCGCCTTTTTTTTCCGGGATTATAAAATGGCATTCTTTCCCCATTTTGTTCAGTATGAACTCGGCAAGTTCAAATGCAGTGTGGTCGTAACACAAATGGGCTAATTGATGCGGACTGGCTTTGGCTGATATCTCGATTTCGGAAGAGCGATAAACAGGAGTGGATTTTATAATTTCAGCAATGTAAGCGCTCAGCCACAGAAAATGAGGAGATTCTTGCGCTGCTTTATCGCCCTCTTTTCCATCGCCAACCGCTGAATCAAAGATTGTTATGGAGAAATCATTGTTTTTCTTTACTAAATGAACTCGTACCCCATGAGAAGCGCCAGGGTTAGATGAATCACTCACCGCCACTGCCATAAAATCTTCTTTGTCTTTATTTTTGCTGTCTAAAAAAGTTGATAATCGTTTGTTAAAGTTTCCATTTTTGGGCGCCTGCTGTTTAATCTCATGTTGAGACGGCAGCTGACTTTGAGATGTACTTAGAAAAATGGGAGCAATAAATTGGGTAATTTCGATAGGGTAAGGGACGATGTCTTGATCTTTAACCCCTGCTGCCACGAGCGCAGCATAGACTAATATAGGAAAATGAGATTGGTGAAGAGAGGTTGTTTGTTTCCGAAAATCATAATGATTATCGTAAAGATATTCTTTTGCTTGAGCAGTACTAAAGTTTAAAGCGCCACATAATTTTTCTAAATCTGCTAATCTCATTATTATACCTCAAAATTTTAACATTTAACTTCGCAATCTTATGTTTAAATCCTAATTGAAATAAAATTAAATATCAAGATCAGCAGACAATAGATTATTTTTATTTAGGTGCAACAACCACGAATGGGCAAGCGCCTGCATCATTTTGTGTGGGTTGGGTTGGATTAACAAATTTACTGTAGCACCAGTAGTAAGGTTTTCCCATGTAGACGTCTTGCTGCCATTTACCAGCTGGTAAAGGTGGGGTAAACCATTTAAAATTGTATAAAAAAATATTATACGTATTATTTGCATTTGCAGGATCTGAGTAATAATAGTTACAGCTTGAACTGGGTGAAGCACTTTCGAAATAACTTTGTGCACTAAAAAAATTTAAACTAATTTCAGGATCTGTTTTACCACTATAGCTAACGCCGCCAACCACCCAACCATCAGATAGATTACAATTGGCAATACCGCCGGATACTTTGCAATCAATAGTTTGTGGGCAGTAAGAGTCAGCTAGAGCAGAAAATGAAGCAGCAATCGTAAAAAAAAATAGCGTTCCCTTTAATTTTCTTTTTAAATCCATCATAAAGTATCTCCTTTTAGTAATTATTATCAGATTTTTTGATTCTATCATGGATTGAACCTAATTCAATCATTAATGAAATCGAGAATATATGGGCTATGCGGTTGGTGGGTTCTGAAAATATATATTGATTGATATAACCTACCTCTACAAAAGTATTTTTCCAGCGCTTGGTATCTATTCCGACAAAAGCACGATTCTGATCGATAATCCGCGTGGTGACCCAGCTCGGTTGATTGATGTTGAAAAAGACTTCATCATAAATTACCGGAGTCAGTTGTTGGGGAAATCTTTCGGGAAAAGCCACGCGCCATCTTTCACGAACTCGCCACAACCATTCCGGCTGATCATCTCGTTTGAGTTGTTCCAAACGGGTTCTGGTTTGAAAAAGCATCACTGGATTTTTATCGAATAATTCCCAAATCAATTGCTCCCAGGGACGGTAAGTTTGTGGGCTGCCATCGTTGGGTGAAATCCAGGTAAAGCCTCCCCACGCACTGACCAGGGGGGTGAATCGATAGCCAGTGGAATAATCTAATCGGGTTTCTCTGTTGCGGCTTTCAAAAAAAGCTTCGTATCTAAAATCTGACCAGTCGGTACTATAGGGTCCTGTTACATCTATTTTTGACCATTCGCGAAAAAAATTCTCTGGATTAGAGGCGTAGGTATTTGTCAGGCATAGCATCAGGAAAAAAAATAGGCTCTTTCTCATCTGCCATTTATAGCAATTAATGACCCGGATTGTCTACTCATCGGATTATGGCGTAAGCTATCTTTTTAATTCAAAAACGGAAGGTATTATGAGTGTTTGTATCGGAACACCATTATCGTCTAATGCAGTGAAAGCGATGCTGCTAGGCGGAGGCGAGCTGGGAAAGGAATTGGTCATTGCGTTGCAAAGACTAGGTGTTGAAACGATTGTGGTAGATCGTTACGCCAATGCTCCGGCTATGCAAGTCGCACATCGATCCCATGTGATTAACATGACTGAAGCGGAATCGCTTTTTCAGCTGATCAAAAAAGAGCAGCCACAGCTGATTATTCCAGAAATTGAAGCCATCGCTACTGAAGTTCTTTTAGATATTGAGAAAGACCAATTATCAACCGTAATTCCCAATGCCAGAGCAGTTAATTTAACCATGAATCGAGCCGGAATTAGAAATCTAGCTGCGCAAGATCTACAGCTACCCACTTCGAGTTATCGTTTTGCTACCAGTTTGCAGGAATTGGAATCGGCATGTAATCAACTAGGATTTCCCTGTTTTGTGAAACCCGTGATGTCTTCTTCCGGTAAAGGACAGTCTTTGATTAAGCAGCAAACTGATGTGGCTAAAGCTTGGGATTATGCCAATCAAGCCGGCCGAGTCAATAAATGTGCGGTTATTGTCGAATCGAAGATAGATTTTGATTTTGAAATTACGTTACTCACGGTTAGGGCCAAAAATAAAATAGGAGAGATCACCACGAGTTTTTGTGAGCCCATTGGTCATCGTCAAGTAGAGGGAGATTACGTTGAAAGTTGGCAGCCGCAAGCCATGAGTCAATTGGCGTTAAATAAAGCACAGCAAATCGCGCGTATTATTACCAATAATTTGGGCGGACTGGGTTTATTTGGGGTGGAATTATTTGTTAATGGCGATGAAGTTTGGTTTTCCGAAGTCAGTCCCCGTCCTCATGATACCGGCATGGTGACGCTGATTACCCAGTATCAAAATGAATTTGAGCTTCATGCCAGGGCCATTTTGGGTTTGCCGGTAGAGACAAGATTAAAAGAGCATGGTGCAAGTCATGTAATTTATGGCGGAAAAGAAGCCGATAACCTGTTGTTTTGTAATTTGGAACATGCGTTGAGTGTCCCACAAAGTGATCTTAGGCTTTTTGGAAAACCTCAATCTTTTATTAAACGACGTATGGGTGTCGCATTAACCTACGCCAAAAACACTGATTTAGCCCGAGAAAATGCTTTGAAAGTTGTTAAACAGATCGATATATCGGTAAGCGATTCAAATTGATTGAGTAAACCTACTTTTGAATTTCAATAAACAATAAATTGATAATACCGTGCGGTGTAGATTTCGAAAACTAACCCCACTCCGCTTTATTCAGCGGCATCCGCCTACTCGCAAGATTGTCTAAACGGGGCCCGTCAGTGGAGATGTTTTCGTGCTCGCTGCGGCAATAAAGGCTGGCCAATACTTTGTTAGCACCATTGTGCAAAGTGAACTTAAGTACGATGAACTTCTTTCGGAATTGCCTCCGCTGCGCGCGAAAACATCTCCACTGACACCCGTTGCAAAGCTCGCAGGCGGATGCGCTGAATAAGTCTATGCAGAGAGTTCCGCTCTATCATTGGATCACTAGTTTTCAATTATCTAATCCCAATCTTCATTAAATGTTGATATTAATCCTGAATTAGGGAACTTGAAGCCGTAAACCTAATATTCAATGCGATTATTGGGCGATTATCCTGGTGTCAGCAACTCAGGCTGACACTCAGTAAGTCATTTTGCAGTCCTTGAGAAAAAAGAATGCGTCAAATAATGTTTTACGGGCCTAGCTTATATCTGAAATTTAAATAGTAGGTGATCCAATGATGGAGTGAAACCTCTCCACTGACGGACCCCGTTTAGACAATCCTGCGAGTAGACGGATGTCGCTGAATAAGGCGGAGTGGGTTTAGTGTTCGAAACCTACACCGGCACGGTATTAGCCTTCCCCAACCGGAGGTCCTTTGGACTGGGAAAAAAACGGTGGGCGGGTTAGCCAAAGTATTGCCAACAAAAGTAAAAATACAACACCGGATAGCCAAAATATATCGTTAGTTGCTAATAAATAGGCTTCTTTATAAATGAGCAGATCAAATTGTTGTAACGCTTGTAAAGGAGGAAAATTTAAATGGGCTATTTTTTGAAGTCCTTGTGTCACCAGCGGATTAAAATGTGTGATATCTTCACTTAAACGACTATGATGAAATTGTGCTCTGCGGCTCCACAAGGTGATACTGATAGAAGTACCAAAACTCCCGCCTAAAATTCTTAAGAAATTGGCCGTGCCCAGGGCGCTGGCAATTCTTGATGCCGGAAGGCCAGAGATGACAATAATGATCAAGGGTGTAAAGAAAAAGGCAATGCCGAAGCCTTGAAAAAATCGTGGCAGAATTAGTTTTGCAAAACTAATATCACTGGTATAAGTGAACGTGCACCAGAAAAATACGGCGGCAAAAGCGATAAAGCCAAAACTGATAAATATTCTCGGATCTACTTTATTAAGAAAAAAACCAACGAAAGGCGTTAACAGTACTGAGACAATACCAATGGGCGCTGTGGCTAAACCTGCCCAGGTGGAAGTGTAGTTTTGTTGAGTTTGTAGCCATAAAGGGAAAACTACAATGTTGGCAAAAAAAGTCATGTAGCCTAAACTTAAGGCGATCGTTCCAATCGCAAAATTTCGAATTTTAAATAAAGTTAAATCAACAATCGGTTCTGTTTCTGTCAGTTCCCAGGCGACAAAAAAGCATAAAGCAATCACCGAAACAATGGCCATAATGACTATAAAATTAGAGTTAAACCAATCTAAGTCATTGCCTTTGTCTAATAGAATTTGCAAACAGCCAATACCAACTATGAGCAGCAGCAGTCCAATAACATCCATCTTAGGTTTGGAGATTGTTGTTTCGCGATTCATTAAAATTATAGCCGTTACCACACAAGAAAATATTCCCACCGGTAAATTGATAAAGAAAATCCAAGGCCAGTTGTAATTGTAAGTGATCCAACCGCCTAATATAGGCCCGCAAACCGGTGCGACAACTGCAGTCATTGCCCATAACGAAGTGGCAAATCCTTTTTTGCTTTCAGGATAAACAGATAATAATAAACTTTGTGATAGCGGTATCATTGGCCCAGCAACCGCACCTTGAAGGACCCTAAAAAAAACCAGCATAGTCAAATTCATGGAAAGCCCACAAAAAATTGAAAAGATGGTAAATAAAAAAGTACAGGCAATAAATAAGCGCACTTCACCAAAGCGTTTAGCCAACCATCCGGTTAATGGAAGGGCAATAGCGCTAGTCACAGCGAATGAGGTAATTACCCAACTTCCTTCGTCGGGACTAACTCCGACATCCCCTGCGATATACGGAATAGAGACATTAGCGATCGAGGTATCCAACACATTCATAAATATACCCAACGATAATGAAATCGTGACCCAAATCAGCTGCGCGCTAGTCAGTGGGTTAGCCATGTTCATTCTCGGGTGCATTGGCACGAAGAATATGGTCTATTTGCCGATTGGCATCATCAAGCTGATTATTAAAAATCCAAGTTGAATAAAGTGGACGGATCAAATTTTGGCTGGATAACAGTTGCCCTTTGAGTTGGTGAGTATGTGCCGTGACACGCATTGATAAGCCAATTTGCAACGGATGTCGGCTCACTTCTTTAGGATCTAAAGAAATTCTAACGGCTAGGCGCTGGACGATTTTGATCCAGTTACCTGAAGCATTCTGCGGTGGCAATATGGCAAATGCGCTACCGGTGCCAGGTGTGAGCCCTTGAATATGACCATGATAAGTCACACTATTGGCATCAGCCTTTAAGGTAACTCGTTGGCCAATTCTTAATCGGCTGAGTTGATTTTCTTTATAATTGGCGTCTACCCAAACTTGATTTAACGGAACAACCGCGAGTAAGGGCGTGCCAGTAGATATTTGTTGACCCACTTGCACACTGCGTTTGGCAACATACCCGGTAACGGGAGCATATACGATCGTTCTTACCCAGTTTAAATACGCACTTCTAAATTGATTTTTTGCTTGTTCAACCAGCGGATGTTGATAAAGGGTAGAATTTTCCACCAAACTTAAACTCGAAGTTAGTTCGTGTGTGGTTGCACTATATTGAGCTTGGGCGGTTTCTACTGAATTGCGATAATGGGTTAATTCTTCTTTCGAAAGAGCGCCTGAACTCACTAAACCGATGCGTCGATTTAGGTCTTGTTTTATTTGTAATAAATTAGCGCCTCGCACAACCAGGAGTGCCCGAAGTTGCTGAACTTTTTCGTAATATTGACGCACTTGACGCACAGTGACTGCAAGATTGGCGCGGGCTTTATCCAATGCAATGAAGGTGTCGGCGTCATCTAGCTTAACCAGTGGCTGGCCTTCTTGAACATGTTCTGTATCATCGGTGTAAATTGCGGTGACTGTACCTGATATTTGCGACATCAGTTGTACTTGATTGCCACTAACATAAGCATCTTCAGTACTCTCACGAAAACGGCCCCAAATTAGCCAATAAATACCATACAATAAACCAAGAAGTAAAAAAAACACGGCTAAGGCAACCAATATGTTTTTTCTCCGCGGTGACATGGGCTGTTTGTGATTGGGTGTTGTTTCTTTACTCATGGTGGCATTGCCTGTGTGGTGTAATCACCCCCTAATGCATTGATCATCGAAATTGTATTCTGAACATGAAGGTTTTGGAGCACCAATAAAAAAAGCTGCTGATTTAACCAGGTACTCTCTGCCGTGAGTACCTCAGTATAATCGTTAATACCATGCCGATAAAGTAAATCATTGCGTTGATAATTAAGTCTGGCAATGGTTGCTGCTTTATTTTGTTCTTGAATTTGTAGTTGGGTTATCGATAAAGCCGACAGTTGATCGGCCACTTGTTGTAAAGCAGTCAAAATGGTTTGATTGTATTGGCCTACAGCGGAATCATATTCATCATAACGTGCTTTAAGATTGGCGCGAAGATAACCCGCATCGAAAATTGGCAAGGTGAAGGCTGCTTGAGCCGCATAATCACGGCTCGACCATTTAAAAATATTATTTAAACCGATACCTTGAAAACTAAAAAATGCGAGTAAATTAACATCCGGGAAAAAAAGCGCTTTTTCCACGTTAACCAAATGTCCGGCAGCTTCTACCTGATAGCGTGAAGCATCGATATCAGGTCTTCGTCCCAACAAGCTTGCTGGAAGGACAGGAGGTAATGTTAACAACTTGGGATTATATTTGAATTCACTGACAGTGATCTGTGTGGTGAATGGATTTTCCCCCATGAGCTCAGCCAGTTGGTGCCGTTGAATATCCGCATATTGTTCGATTTGTGCCAGAAGCAATTCCCAGGTTTGAACTTGTATTTGCGCACTGCTCACAGGAATGTTCGAGGTAATGCTATGTTGAGCGCGTAATTGAATAATATTTAATAAATGTTGTTGATCTTTGAGAATTTTTTTAGTCAACGAAATAAGAGCCATATCATATTGAAATTGAAAATAACTCGATGCGATAGCAGTAGACAATACCAAACGAGTCTGCGCTAATTCCGCTTGTTGTGCAAAAGTTTCACTCACCCTGGCGGCAATGGTTTCTCGATTTTTACCCCAAAAATCAATTTCATAATTTAGGTTAAGCGATAAACTGGCTAGATTTTGCGTGGTTCCATTAAATGGCGGGGGGATAATACCATTTTTTGTATAGTGTTCTCGTCGAATATAACCATTTAAATCAACATTTGGCCATAAACTAGCCCCTGCAGCTTCAGCCAGATGTCGGGCTCTTTCTAAGCGGCTTTGAGCGATCTGGATATTGGGCGAAGATTCTAGGGCAACGGCAATTAGTTGATTGAGTTCTGCATCTTTAAATATATCCCACCATTGACCGCTGGGTGTGAAAGCTTGCTGGGGAAGAGTGGGATAAGCGTGGCTAACTGCCAAGCTAGTTGGGGTTAAAGGGGTGGAATGTGCGTGAATACCGATGTAATTTACACAACCCGTCATCCCTAAACAGAGTGTTATAATGAATAAAAATCGCAACCATTTTCCCTAGTATTGATTTGAGTTGCTATTGTACCAAATAATGTCTGATATGAAAAAATGATATTTACGCTAACCCCTTTTTTGAGATCACTTTAGTGTAGCCATTACATGGTGGAATTCGTGTAGAAATTCATCTTTCAAAACTTTCTTAAACAGTTCGCGCTTATGACTTTCTTTTGAAGGTAGCGATGTAATTCCTAAACCACGACGTGATCATTTAAGTTCCGCTATCGGGGCGACAGATCCGGCGACCGTTGACGTAAGTGAAATAGTATTGCGTGCCATAAAAACTCCTCCGTGAAACCATTAACATACTCTAAATGATCATTGCATTTTACAGATTACCTCTTTTTTATCTTCAATGACTGGGCCTGAACCTGGTCTTGGCAAGGGTGGTGTATAAAACAACGCGGACCGGGTTTGAGCAGGAGATGGCAGATAATCCTTTCCGGAAACTTGCAGTAAGCTCGCAATTTTATCTAAAACCGAAGAAGGCTCTGCCGTTATGGCCAATGTCCACTCTCTAAAATCAGGCGTTGCTCTATACTGATTATCTTGAACACCTAAAGTTCGCAAAGCCCCTTGTAAAGGGGTAACTAAATTAACAAGTTGCCCTATGATAGTTTCCCGCTCTGCCAGCATATTATCACGCGTGGTCAATTTAATGAGAAGTTCACCATTACTGGGACGCCTTAGTGCAAAAGAGTATCCCCCAGTTAATAGCTCATCTAGTTTTTGCTTAAATGTTCTTACTTGTGGCTGGTTATATTCTCTTTCAAGCGCCACAAGAGCTTCCCTTTCAATAGTATTGATCTGCGCGTCAATGTCGGCTATTTCGCGTTCTGAGGGATCAACTTGCACTTGCCTTAATGGCTGTATTTCTCGTTCAGATTGGACTATTCGGGTTTGAATTGATGTTCTAAACTCATTATATCCTTTTTCAGTGTCATCATGCTGCCTAACCCATTGTCCACCATTCGTTCCATTCACAGTAAGATGTAAACCATGAACCATAAAATACTCATCTCTCAATTTTTCGAAACTCACTATATCTGTGGGATCATTGGTTTTCCATGCCTTTTGTGCATACCTCAAATGATAATCAAGTAGGAATGGTGATTTCTTCATTCTTTCCAATAGTATCAGCCAATCCGCAAATGTTACTGGCTTAAAACTTGTTATAGCAAATAATTCCCCATAAAATATTTGATTATGTGCTTGGCACTCCTGCCAAGTCATTGATGGTTCAGTTCGCTTTTGCTCGAGTAAGAAAGTCACTATCTGAGGATTCATTCCCCATACAGCAGCGCCTAATGGTAATTTGTCTTCACCATTACGATCACCTGGCTTAGCCCCTTTTTCAACAGCGGTTCTCACAGCACTTAAATTACCTTGCTCACAAGCTTTAACCAATTCATTTTGTAGCGTCAACTGACGCCTTTCTTCTTTAATTCTCAACCATCCATCCCTTAATCGGCGTAAATTTTCCAATTGCCTTTGAATATCTGGCTGGGACACCGGCATTATCACTGGTGGCTCGGGAGGAGTTGGAGCTGGAATGGGAGTTGGATCGGGAGCAGGAGTTGGAATGGGAATTGGAGTGAGACCAGCTCGAAGATTCAGACCAAAATGATAGTGATTATTAACAGTGCCTCTACCTGCCGAAGCGTGAACGAGATACAGGGTTTCACTCGCCCCAGTCACTGGAAATGTTTGCGGTATCGTATAGCCTGCTCCCGTTAACCGGATATTTACTCTAGCCAAATGAGCTATCGCTTGAATTTCTGGTCCGCCACCCCACGCATTCGTTTCACGCATACCGTCGGTATAGGTTTGCCAACTACCCGCTCCCGCTATCAAAGTCCTCTGTTCCTCATTAAAAATCTCACTCATTTTATCCACTACTCGATTGCGGAATCGTCTGCACACTAAAATTCCCAGCAAATTACCCTGATATTTAGTAGGTGTTTCTTTTTGACGATCATAGGTCAATAGCATATTACGTACCCCTTCCATGGTAGCGGGTGCACTAATCTCAATTGTTTCTGTCCTGCCAGGAGTTTGCTGGTTTTTTATTTCAATAGTGCCGTTATCACCAAAAAGCCGCTGATATACTGAATTAAAAGCGGCCTGATCCCTCACCACAGGGACTAATAATCCCAGGGCCGCCGACCAGAATAAACAATTATTATCACCAGGCACATCCACTTCGAGATAGCCATCCGGTAGCAAGTGTCTATTTGGTATTATAACGGGAGCGGGACCAGGATTAGGAGCAGGTGTAGGATTGAGTATTCTCAGCTGAACTCGAAGTGTTTCCATCTCTGTATTAAGCTGGGTAATTTGTGTGTTCTCCTTCTCTGCTTGTTGTTGCAATACCGTATTAAAACGAGCTTGTAATCCCGCCATTTCTCTTTCTAAAGTCAGCCGATGCTCATTGAAAGTTTCACGCAACGCACTCAATTCAGCGGTGGAATCGATGCGTTGCCTGAGTTCACGCTGAGCCTCATCTAATCGACTTTGCAAACTTTGTACCAATTCAAGATGAGGCGCTCCTCCTAAACCCCCGCGGATGCTTCGAATCTCCTCCAGGCAATAGCGCTCGAACACTAATCGATTTTGTTGCTGCTCTAACAATTGCTGAACCTGTGTATGCAACTGTCTGATCGCAGGATCTACTCCCTCTATCATTCTGGTTTCTATGGCTCGCTGTAACTCACGTAAACCATCAAGGCGTTCAGTAACAGCGGTCTCAAAATTTTGAAAGTCTTGCCGTTGCGCTCTGACTTGATCTTTTAACTCTGCGACTTGACGACCCACTGCCGCTGCTAAGTCTACATCCCCACAAACAACGCTATCTAATACAGCACCCGCCCAGGTAGCCGCTAACGTATTTATGCAACCTGTCAATTGAGCGTTGTTCAAACTAGCGTAAGAAAAATCGGCTTGTAGTAAATCCGCTCCCCCAAAATTAACCCCACGCGCTTGCAGATATTGGCAATGGGCATGGCGAAAAGACGCGCCGCCCATGCTCGTTACTTCTTTTAATTCAGCTCCTTCCAGATAACTATGATCAAATTTCGTATTCGCTAAATCTCCACTCAATATAGCTCCACTCAAATCCATATGGCTAAAATCGGCTCCGGCCAGAGAAAGCAAAGTTCCATTGGGTCCTACCAAATTCGTTAAATCTTCACGGCAGATGACCCATTGTATACTCGGGCGGTGCAGTGTATGCCGGACATAATCAATTAAGCTTTGACCACCTAAAAAGCGAGATCTCTGTAAATATCGAATCACTGTGGCGCGATTAATTACAATAATACTGTGGGATGAAGAACTCACGGCCAATCGCATTGAATCACTAAGGGTTTCACGCCTTTGCTCATGAAAACCATAACGGCGTTGAATGACCTCTAAAGGCATTAAGACATAACCCGCTTTGGGATCTCTTGTACGTCCTATATATCCTCTTCTGCGACGAAAATCAGTACGCCCAAAATTATAAAAAGCCTCAGTCCGGCCTCGTAATAATTCAAGCCCTCGCCGCCATCTCGGTATTCCATCACTGTGCCGAGAGGTATCCCGAACATACAATTGATCGACTAATGCATCATCTTGCATTTCAAAAATACGAAACCCAGGCCGGCCATAAACCGTCTCTGCATGGATTTTTCTATGTCTCTGTCTATCAGTTTCTTTAAGCTCCAGATTGTGATTAGAAAAATCATCGACCCAGGCTCCTGAACGTCCCTCGACTAAACCCGCTAATAGGGTAGACTCATTTAATCTAACTTGGATACGACCATCTTCCTGGCTGGCATGGCGGGACAGGTATTCGATCATTCGTTGAGCGCCAATACGGGCGAATGGAATCACGCCTTTTGCATTATTATCACTGAGAACATCCAGGATAAAACTTTCGTATCGACGCAAAGCCTCTCTCCCCACCACATCCAGAAGGATATTTAGCTGCGCTAAATTCAACTCATCATTCAGGTTAGTGAGCGTCCCCAAGCGCTCATCGCGAATCCGATTGGCCGCAAAAACGGCCACCGCACCCAACCCTTCCACCAGCGTTGTGGGATTAATGCCAATAGGGGGTATAAAATTAGAAATTCCCTTTAATTGCTCCACTATTTTTTCAGTTAAGGTGGTTCGGGCTGGCACTCGTCCACAAGCCACATCTGAGGCATGGCTCAACTCACGTAAAAATTCATCCTTCAACACTTTTTTAAACAGCATCCGCTTATGGTCTTCTCTGGAAAGCACAGACCGGATACCTAAACCGTCACCAGCTAATCCTATTTCAGCTAGTGGAGGAGGTACAGGTGTAGTAATAGGCGGGGGTGCTGGCAACTCTGTGGTAGAAATATCGTATATCATCAATTATTCCTCCGTGAATAGGGTGTCATAGAACTTTATGCAATCATTGCAGAGGGCGTACTGACTTCACCAATTGGTTCAACTTTTGCCCTCTTTTAACGCTGTTAAAAATCGTGAATTGCATAGTTGATCAAGATTCAGGGTACAATAAAAAAAAATTACATGCAATCTACCATTTTTGGCCATAAAAAATTTCGGGAAAACCGAGATTGCCTGTTCGAAAGCAACCTACTGACCCAATTCGATCTCTCCTCCTGCTCTGCTACACCCATCCTTATTTCGTTTTCTGAGCTTAAATTTTTTTCAAAGTTTCGCCTAGTTTCTCATTCTGTTGAGTTTTTGTGAGGCAATTTGCTCTTAAATATGTAATATTTTTTTAAGCTTTCCTTAATTTTTTTAGGTTATAATTTTTCGGTAAATTAATAAAAAAATATAAAGAATAAAAGATAAAAATTGTAGTTAAGAATATTATGCCCAAGAAAGAAGAGCAATCAATTAATTTTACCCATCAACTTATTTTAAATTTTTTTGAAGAGGAAGAGACACTACAAGACTCAAAAGCTCTTCAATCAGATTGGAATCAAAAAAATCCTATTCCCTGCTTGGCAATTGATATTGACGGTGACTATGATTTTTCTGCAGCGGATGAAAAAATTTTAAAATATATTGCAACGATTGATGATATTTCTAAATTGAGAGTTTATATTCTGGGGCATTCCGCTATTAAAAGCCAAGGTATTACTAATGAAAGTGGTGATCCGTATGAAAATTCAGAAATGGCTAATTTTTTGGCTATACATTTTAAATGCAAAACTGCAAGTGATCATTGCGTTGTCATTAACGTCATCGCTTGTAACTATGGTTCCGCTGGGTTTGAAAGTGGTGCTGCAGATTTACAATTACAATTAAAAAATCTTGATATCCATGCCTTAGTCGTCGCGAGAATTCAGATGACAATGATAGTAAATCCTGACGAACCAAAAAATATTGGTAGAAAAGCCACCTTTGATGTAGAGCAAAATAAGTGTGTTTACAAAAAACCTGGCTCTAAAATTGTTTTTTTTGCCGATGAAAAAGGGCGTCAAATCTCTGCCGATGCGTATGAATATTTGTGGCAAAGAGAAACTTTAATAATGTTAGATCGGTGTGAAGGTAAATGTATTTTTCCTGGAAAAAGTAAAAAAATAGCTTTACTCTTCCAAGAGATCGAGAAGCAAACGCCACGTCAAGCTTTAAAAACTCTTGAAGAAGTGGCCTCGCGACCTAAATCGTTTATTGACGATGACGATAAGGATGATATCATTTCTTTTTTTTCAGAAGCTGCCACTGAAACCCGTCGATGTATAAATCAGGCTATTAAAAAAGGCAGGAAAATCATTAGTGGCGAATCAATTCCCACTTTTAGCCGAGAAATTCCTGCAATCATTTGATCCTTATAATATTAAGAAAACTTGATGTCTGGAAATCCAGACATCAAGTTTTCAATTAGGCGTGATTAGTGTTTGCCACCGTGTCCACCACCGTGTGATTCTTCAGGTGGTTTTGGTGATCCACCACCCCCATGGCCTCCATGACTTGGTGGTGGGGCTCCCATACCTTTCGGTGGTGCTCCTCCTGCGCCATGTGAAGGAGGTGGCGTACCCATTCCGTGTGATGGCGGAGGCGCACCTGCGCCCTGCGGTGGTTTACCACCCATGCCGTGCCCATAATAACCATGATTTTGATTGTAGTAATAATTATTGTGGTAATAATAATTATTGCCATAATAATAATTATGGTGGTGATACCCATATCCATAGTAACCATACCCATAGGGATAATAACTATAATAAGGATTATAGTAATAACCATATTGATATACGTTGTGACAAACTCGCTGTGGCCCAAACGCATACCAAACGGTATGACAACTAATGCAATGATAATAAGGATAAGGAGAACAATATGTTCTGGCTAAGGCTAGTGAAGGCAAGCCTATAGCTGCCGCCACAGCCGCCATAGCTATGGTTTTTAATAATTTTAGTCTCATACCTGCTACCTCTTTGCTCAATAAATGATCAAAATAAGAATAGCATATAGTAAAGATGAATGTTTTTTTATAATTTTATCAAAAGCTTAAATTATTTAAATTTGATGCGCTCGCCATTATTTTTAATGAATATATCTGCCACAGCATTATCCTTATTAAAGCGCGACATCACGCAATGGGGTTTCAAAAGGGGAGAATGCGAATTCTCTCCTTTTGTCGCCCGAGCGAACTTTGTTCGCGCGGAGCGAAATCAAATAGAGAAAATACTCCGTGCGTCAGCTCGGGGTATTTTATAAAGATAATAATTTATTAACAGAATTTAAAAATATCGTAACTTTATAAAAAATCTAATTTTATAAATCTAAAATATTTTTCCAATTGCCATTCAGGTTACCTGTTTAAATAAACGGGGTAATATAAAGATATTTAATTTCTTGGTGATTATGATATAATTTATGTTTTTCTCCATGTGCTAAGGAAGATTCATGGGAGAGAATCGCAATTATCCTTCTCGATTCCGGGCAATGGACTTCGCCTGTGCACAGGATTAAAAAATGAAATTAAATATTCAGGATATTAATATGAAAGGAACACCACTGTTAAGAGAATCTCTCTTAATTCCTCTGAATTCCGGCTCAGAAATTGTTCATACACCAGCGCAAAGGATTTGGCATTACAGCGTTAATCCTAATAATTTAATTGACGGTGCAGCGTTAATTTATCGTGCACTAAAATTGCTTTTTATATCGGGCGGTTCTGTTCTTTATGGCCTAATTGCTGCTGAAGAAAAGCAAGGTGAAGAACCTTTGTTGTTTTGGACCTATGTCATGTGCACTGCTGTCTGTCCGGCGGTAGCATTTTTTAATTCTTTAAACGCCTATCTCATTAGGCGAGACGCCAGGTTGCCAAAAAAAGGTTTAGAAGATATCACCATACCAAGAACTACTAAATTAATTCTTAGAGAAGATGCAATTGTATTTACAACAGCCGCAATTTCTTCTATTGGATTAACCACAACTTCATCTCGATATCCGAAAATTGATAATGATGCTTTTCGCTGGTTATGGATTTTGTATACTCAAGCAGTTAATACATTGTTACATTTATTACCGGTTATTTTAGCAGCATTTGAAAATCCATATGTCTATCCTTTAAAAATTCTGAAATTTTTTATTTTTGATATTTTTGTTATGATTTATAAATTTTGTTGTAAACCTAGTCCTACGACAAAGCAAATTCTTTATCAAGAATCTAAAAAACAGGCTGATCTTTATGAGCGAAAATTGAAGTCTGCATTCAAAAATAGGCTTGATGAAATATTTACACAGAAAGTAAAGAGCATGGAATTTCAATCTGATTCGCTTTCTTATAAACCAATCGATGTTACTGAGTTACTTGAGATGGATTTCAATACCCTAATGGTTACTGATCATAATCTGCCAGAAATTACACCGCCTCACGATTGGCAAGTTGCATTAGATCAAAAAATCGGTGAAGCAGGGGGCCTCGCCGGCGGCGTGTTTGTTGGTTTTAGCTGTAATGGTTATATGTGGGACACAGTAAAAGCATTGCAAGAGATAGGTTTGCAATTTTCGGAAGCGGTTCTTGCTTCCGCTACCGCTATTTATTTGCTCTGGGTATTATTATTTGATATTGGAAGAAATAGTGGAAAAGAGCATGCACAAAGACTTTTCGGCGTACTCACGGGCAGAGACATGGCGCCTTACCATGCTAAATTTGGCTTTAAAACCTTTATAATCCACACTCTGCTGAATGGATTTTGCGCTAATTTTTCTTATGCCGCAGCCATTCGAACAGTGAAAGATCGCTTGAGTGACGCCCCTAAGGCTATTTACAATTCTTCATACTTTTTTTCTAACTGGGGAATTAGGCTCTTAGCTTTCTTTTCAGTCTGGGAAAATGGCCGTTACTATTCTACCGAATGGGTGCGTTTAAGCCCCGAAAATCCACATCAATCGGTTGCGCATTTGCATGATTCAATTCAATTAAGTAAAGAACAATTCAATGTTATGACACCGAGAGCCACAGTGGAATCAGCCAAGGCTTTTGTAAAATATACAGGCAATGAGGTGCAGCTTGCCTTTAAGATATCTAAGGAACAATTACAAATTCTAGTAGAAAAAGCCGAAGAAGTCTTAAAACAGATAGAATTTTATGAAAAGATGGAAAAAGCGAAAATCGTAGAAGAAAAAGAAGAAAAAAAAGAAGAAAAAAAGGCTAAAAGCTGTTGGAGTTGTTGTGGACGAGTTTTGACTAAAATCTCTAGTTATTGTTACTCTTTTTATTATAATAGTTCGTCCCCACCTCGCCTTAACGTGCTTCCGGTTTCACGTACTGTTACTGGAGATTCGGATCCTTCTCCGCTCCTGGATTCCAGTAAATCATCATCTGAGCCATCACGTGTTTATGAGACATTAGGTGTTTAAGGAAAAGTTTGAGAAATGAAGCCATAGATTCGCTACTTTAAATTTTACATGGCAATTCAGTTCGCCACGTGGTTAGTTTAAAGATCAATAATCATTTTTAACGCTTTAGTTTCTGCGGCACGGCTAAAAGTTTCATAAGCTTTTAAAATTTCATCAAATTTGAAATGATGGCTGATAAGCTGCTTTGGGTTTATCTTTTTTGAACCGATGGTTTTTAACAGCATGGGTGTAGTCACGGTGTCAACTAATCTGGTGGTGATGGATATATTTTGCGACCACAATTTTTCCAAATGTAAATCAACTTTGACGCCATGGACACCAATATTGGCAATGATTCCGCCAGGAGCTACTAAATCTTCACAAAGAACAAAGGTGGCTGGTATTCCCACTGCCTCGATTGCGGTATCCACACCGTATCCACCGGTAATTTCCTTAACTTTAGCTACAGGATCAACTTTGGTGCTATTGATAAGCAAAGTTGCCCCCAATTGTTTAGCAATCTCAAGCCGGTGTTCATCAACATCAATCATAATAATTTCGGCGGGGGAATAAAACTGTGCAGTCAGCAAAGTAGCGAGCCCAATCGGCCCCGCTCCAACAATGGCTAGCGTATTGCCGGGTTCAATTTTGCCATTTAATACGCCGCATTCAAAACCAGTGGGTAAAATATCACTTAACATGACTAAACCTTCTTCCTCTAACCCCGAAGGAATTTTATAGAGACTGGTATCTGCATAAGGAATGCGTACATATTCAGCTTGTGTGCCATCAATGGTGTTTCCTAGGTTCCATCCCCCAGTCAAGCAGTGAGAGTACATGCCTTTGCGACAAAATTTGCATTTCCCGCAGCTGCTAATGCATGAAATAATCACAGGATCGCCAATTTTAAATTCAGTGACGCTCGAACCTATTTTGTCTATTATCCCGATTCCTTCATGACCTAAAATACGCCCGGGAGTACAACTTGTTACATCTCCTTTCAGGATATGCAGATCTGTACCACAAATCGTTGTTTTTTTAACTTTAACCACCGCATCAGTATTTTGTTTAATCTCGGGAATTGGTCGGTGTTCGATGTTTTTCTTACCTGGGCCTTGATAAACCAGTGCTTTCATAAGCGCCTCTATTTTATAAGTATATTTTTTATTATAGCGTGTTTAAGTGCGACCATCGCCTATATAGTATAATTAACCCAGGAGAAAATAAATGGATTATATTTTGCCTTTTAAAAATATCAGTATGAAAGATGTAGCCAAAGTGGGTGGAAAAAATGCCTCTTTGGGCGAGATGATTCAAAATCTATCAGCGGCCGGCATTAAAGTTCCTGACGGTTTTGCAACCACGGCGGATGCCTATCGAAGCTTTTTAGCAGAAAATAATTTAACTGAAACCATCTACTCGCTTTTACAGAATTTAAATATTCAAGACCTAGAAGCACTCGAAAAAACCAGTTCGATAATACGTAAAAAGGTTCTTGGCGGGAAATTATCCAAACCATTTCGTGAAGCGATTACGCTTGCTTATCGTGAACTAGGTCAAAATCAACCCATTGATGTTGCCGTAAGATCCTCGGCGACAGCCGAAGATTTGCCAGAAGCATCATTTGCCGGACAACAAGAAACTTTTTTAAATGTTCATGATATAAATTCTGTTTTGCAAATGGTGAAAAAAGTTTATGCATCTTTATTTGCGCCCCGGTCTATTACTTATCGGATAAATAATGGTTTCAAAGATGAAAATGTAGCGATTTCCGCTGGAATTCAGCGCATGGTCCATAGTGATAGAGCTGCAAGCGGAGTGATGTTTACGTTGGATACCGAATCAGGATTCCAGTCTGTGGTTTTAATCAATGCCGCTTATGGCTTGGGTGAGCTAGTGGTGCAGGGAGAAATTGATCCCGATGAATTTTTTGTATTTAAACCGCTTCTTCAAGCTGGAAAACCAGCTATTCTCAGCCGAAATTTAGGCAAAAAATCGCATAAAATGATTTATAATTTGGGTAAAGGAAGTAGAGCGGTTAAACGCGTAAAAGTAGAAGTTAACGACCGGCAACAATTTTGTTTGCAGGATAAGGAAATTTTAGAATTAGCTAAAATGGCGTTAATGATTGAAAAACATTATGGCAAGCCGATGGATATTGAATGGGCAAAGGACGGCATAGACAATCAGTTATATATTGTACAATCTCGACCTGAAACCGTGAAATCTCGTAAATCTCATCAAATCATTGAAACCTATCACCTCAAAACCAAAGGACCTTTGATAATCGCCGGACATAGTGTGGGCACTCAAATTGGTAGTGGACAAGCGCGAGTTATCCTAAAGGCACAAGCGATGGATACGCTAAAGCAAGGCGAAATCTTGGTTACTGATATGACCAATCCAGATTGGGAGCCTGTGATGAAAAGGGCTGCAGCCATTGTAACCAATCATGGCGGAAGAACGTGTCATGCCGCCATTGTTGCGCGTGAGTTGGGTATTCCAGCCGTGATTGGTTGTGGCAATGCCACCCAGGTTATTCATAACAATGATCCTATTACGGTTTCTTGTGCAGAAGGTGATAGTGGTCATGTTTATCGAGGTATTCTGGAGTACCATATTGAAAAGCTGGAAGTTGAAAAGATGCCCCAATTGCCGGTAAAAATCGCGATGAATTTAGCCAACCCCGAGCAAGCTTTTAATTTACAATTTCTGCCAAATGATGGGATAGGTCTTGCGCGTTTAGAATTTATAATTGGCAATATGATTGGCATTCATCCCAATGCATTATTAAAATTTTCGGAACTACCCAACAAATTGCAAAAGAAGATTACAGAAATAACTTGTGCTTATTCATCGCCAGTGGAATTTTACATTAAAAAATTGGTTGAAGGTATTGCTAAGATTGCAGCTGCTTTCTATCCAAAATTGGTGATCGTGCGTTTTTCTGATTTTAAATCCAACGAATATGCCCACTTACTGGGTGGATATTTATTCGAGCCCAAGGAAGAGAATCCCATGCTTGGGTTTAGAGGTGGTTCTCGATACATCAATAAAAAATTCCGCGATAGTTTTGCGCTTGAATGTCAAGCCATAAAAAGGGTGCGCGAAGAAATTGGGTTAGACAATGTGCAAGTGATGTTACCTTTTGTGCGCACCGTCGATGAGGCAAAAAATTTAGTTAATTTATTACAAGATTTAGGGCTGCGTCGTGGTGACAAGGGTTTGCAGCTTTATATGATGTGCGAAATTCCCTCTAACGTGATATTGGCCGATGCATTCTTAGAATTATTTGATGGTTATTCAATTGGCTCGAATGATTTAACGCAATTAACGTTGGGGCTGGACAGGGATTCCGATTTGGTAGCTCATTTATTTGATGAACGTAATGAAGCGGTAAAAATATTGCTTCGTCAAGCCATTCAAGCGGCCAAACGTCAACATAAATATATCGGCATTTGTGGCCAAGCGCCGTCGGACTATCCGGAGTTGGCGCGTTGGTTAATGCAAGAAGGAATTACCACGCTTTCTTTAAATCCAGATTCAGTCATTTCTACTTGGATGGCGTTATCTAAATAACGTCGCCAACCTGGATTTTTCCTCGTGAACAATAAAGAAAAGGGCAATCCCTCCCAAATGAGAGATATTGCCGATTTTTTAATAGTACATTACCGCAGACATATTTTGTGCTTGTTCAATTTCCCGTTCTGCCCTGGTGATAATATCCATGGCCTCTTTTTGATTCTCGAACTGATGTATTGAAATAGGGATTGCAGTTCTTTTAACACATTCTGGCAAAACATACAGTAGGGTTTGCGATAGCGAGATTTTAAATAGAAATCAATTGCTTCATTTTGCACGAAGGTATCTTTGCTTGGGATAATGCTTTGAATCTAATTCAGCCATGCTATTCAAATATTCATTCGATTTAGCTAAATAAGCCCCAACCGTTTTGCCTGTATCAATAAAACGTTCAGTCAATGCTCTTAATTTTTGAATATCTTTAACGATAAAAACCTGGCTTAAATAATCGCTTAATCTTTTAAGACCTATTTCAATGGATTCTCTTTGGAAAAGTGTAAAGTAACTTACCCATTTATTGGTCTTTATCCCGTCATTCAAGTAGGTTAATACCTCAAATAAGATAAAGCATTGAGCTTTTTGCAAAGAACATAATGCTCGACTGTCTTTAGGCATTTCATCCATTATTTTTTCTATATAGATTTTTATGATTTTTAAGTTTTTTTTACTCTCTAATCTCAACTTCGTATCCAAATCGTTAAGTTGTTCATTTAGTCGATGAAAATTGATATAGAAACGTAATACTTTGGTTTGATTGCCATGCTCTGGAGAAAATACTATTTTAATTCTTTTATATAGATTCGAATATTCTAGAGGAAAATAGTTATTAATTACCGGCAATACAATTTGACTCCATTGTGTGTAACCGATTTCATTGTTTTTGAATATGTCTTCAATTAAAAAGTCTGTCACACTTTTTCCACCTAGTTTTTTATATAATAAATTTCTAACAGCTTGAGGTAATTTTGAATAAGGTATCTTTGAATAGCTATCATCGCTGGCATTAATTCTAAACTGCACGATAAAGATGCACATTTGCCTTAGTCCATTTTCCCATCGCTCAGGGTAGTATTTTTCCAGTACATTATATACGACATCGAAAATGAAACTATTTTTTAAATTATCATCTTCGAAGATTGAAATTAAAGACGCCATAGGATCCTTACCCTCTGCTGCGTCACGCAATAAAGGATAAGCTTTGTCTGTATATGGGTTTAACAAAAAATTAGCAGCGGTTTTTGATAGGCGATTAAATTTTCCGGGATTAAATTCTTTTAGATCCGCGTCGCGTTGAGCTTGGTAAGATTTTTTCATAATAATTTCCTCATATCAATTAATAATTACACGAATAAAATTTTACCTTAATTGTGAATTTTTATATCCGTAGAAAATACGGATGAGATTGTGGAATTAAGTTATTTCGATTCTTTTGGCTGGTATGGCATGATAGATTGACATTATTACGATTAATTGGCATAATACAACAATTCGCTATGTCTTCAACTCCTTAATTAAACATATGTTTTATAATTCAGAAATAGAAATTTGTGCCTATAAACAAGGTGTTAAATTAGTTCCTAGGAGAAAATATAACTGTAATTCTACCCAGGAAGGGATATTTTCCCTGGAGAATTTATTTAAAATGCCTTTATCCATTTATTTTCTGGACGGCGAAAGTAGATTAAAGAATTGTAACTCAGAGAATTTGGAAATGGTACAAGCCGATTCATTAAAAAATGTAGTGAATAAAAATGCTTTTGATATCTTGCGTGCTGACTACGTCAAAGAAGTTATGCAAAACGATAAATTGGTATTAGATTCTGAAAAGAAAATCTTTTTTGATGAACAGTTCCCAAATAAAGAGGGTTCTTTTATAGAAGGACTGTCAATTAAATTGCCTTGGTATAACCAAGATAATAAAGTTATAGGTTTGGCGGGGTTTACAGCCTTGAATCATAAATACTCCTTGGCAGATTCACTAAAGCATTTAGTGAATTTAGGTTTATTCCAACAACAGCAAGATTCATTTTTTCCTTTACCTGGTCTAAAGCTCAAAAACTCTTATTTGACTCGCCGTGAAAAGGAAATCTTGTGCCAGATAATGCGAGGAAAATCTGCGCGTCTTGTTGCAATATCACTCTCTATATCAATTCGTACCGTACAAACGCACATTGAAAATATCAAAAATAAAATGGGAGTTAATAGCAAGGCGGAGCTGATTGAAAAAGCCTTCTCTCTTGGGTTTAATTAAAAAGGCGTAGGCAGGAAATATTTACTGGTTCGCATTAATTTATAATCGTTTAACTTGTTTTATTTTTGCAAATTTTTCATCGAAGGTGTAAAAATCTTTAATATTAGCTGTTCTGGCGGCGACTAATATCATGCAATCAGAGAAGTCGGCGTTATATTCTTTGAAAAGCATGAGAGCTTCCAAAAAATTTTTTTCGCGCTCAACAACAAAAGCGGAGTTTTCATAGATTTCCTGTAATATAACAAGAATCTGTTGTTTACTAAGATTATAAGCTCGATTCAAAACCCATACCATTTCGATTAACACGATTTCTGATAAAAAAACATGCTTAGCTTTTTTTACTAAATCTCTGGATTTTTTGACTTGAGTACTATTTAAATCATCAATGAAAACGCGTACCAAAATGTTGGTATCAATTGCTATCATCTATGTATCCTTTTGCAATCGCGGTTTGGATATCTTCAAGAGAAACTTTCTTTTCTACTTTAAACATCCCAAATGCTTGAGTAATGTCGTCTCTTTTTTTAAATATTAATACCTTGTTATCAAACGGTTCAAAAGCGACAGTATCTCCAGGATGTAAATCCAGCGCTTGCCGTAGATCCGCAGGAATGGTTACCTGTCCTTTAGATGTAAGTGTAGAAGAATGCATGGGGGTCTCCAGAAAAAAGTAATACTTATTTATTTAAGTATTACTTACTTGTTTTAGTATGTCAAGTCTTGGACGTGGATTTTCTTAAAAATAAGCATTAAAGATTCATTTTTTTAGAAGCCTTGAATGTTGGATATTTACGCGATAGGATCCCATACTTAAAAGAGTTATCTGGAGTTATCTGGAGTTATCATGGAAATTGCTTCAATTCTCGTCGGCATCCTTAAAATCCCCCTAATTAGGCCTTTTATCACCGCAGTTAGGCGTACCAGCCATGTTGAAGATGTGGTGGTAATGGTGAAAACGGTGGATGGGCTAATTGGCTATGGATCTGCCGCTGCAACCCCTGCGATAACCGGGGAAAGTCAGCAATCTATTCTCCATGCTATCCAAACCATCATTGGTCCTAAGTTAATTGGAAAACGCATCGATAATTTTAATCAATTGTTGCACGTTGTTGAAACGTCGTTAATAAAAAATAGCTCGGCCAAAGCCGCTGTAGATATCGCTTTGCATGATCTAATGGCTCAATACTGCAAATTACCATTATATAAATTTTTGGGCGGATCTACCAATACGGTGAGCACTTGTATTACCATCAGTGTTAAAGAGGCCAAAGAAATGGCAAGCGATGCCAAATTGTTGGTGAGTCAAGGTTTTAAAATTTTAAAACTCAAGGTGGGTTTAAATCCTGTGGAAGATATTGAGCGTATTCAAATGATTCGCCAGGCTGTAGGGGAATACATTACAATTTTAGTCGATGCCAATCAAGGGTGGAATACTAAAAGTGCATTACAAGTTATTCGTAGTATTGAACAACAACATCTGGGGGTAGCAGTTGTTGAACAGCCAGTAAAGGCCAGCGATCTTACTAATTTAAAATTTATTAGAGATGCAGTTGATAGTTTTATTATGGCAGATGAAGCTTGTTTCAGTCCTGAAGATGCCTTTGCCATCGCCAAATCCAATGCCAGCGATGGCGTCAATATAAAATTAATGAAATCGGGCGGAATATACAACGCCAATGCAATTTATCATATTGCCAATAGTGCTTCCATTCAATGTATGGTGGGCTGTATGTTGGAATCACCAATTGGTGTTGCTGCCATGGCAAGTTTTGCCTTAAGCAAGACGAATATCAAATTTGTAGATTTAGATCCCATTGCACTCATTCAATCTAATCCTGTCATTGATGGTGCACGTTTGGTTGGAGATGAGATTGTTTTGGCTGAGCAACCGGGTTTAGGAATTAATGGTTTTAGTGAAGGATTTACTCAGCTTTACGAGATTAAATAATGGAATATGGTTTGGCTTTTTGGTGGTCGCTGGCTAGTTTGTCGTTAATTGTTTTATATGCCGTTTTGGTTTTTAAAAATGTCGATCCGTTGGTTGCCACGGCGGTTTGTGTCGCTTTAGGATTTCTTTTCAATCGTTCTACGCCCCTGGAAATGGGAGATATCATGGAAAACGCCCTAAAATCGTTTATGGCGTTGATTGGTTTAATCATTATGTTGGGACGTGGCTTGGGTGAAATTTTATCTGAAACCAAAGTCAGTCATAATCTGGTTCATAAAATTGTTTACAGTATTGGAATAAATACCCTACGCCGAGTGAAAATCGGTATTGTGATTTCTTCAATTATTGTGGTTGGAGTTTTAGGTACTTTGGCAGGAGGATTGGCAATTTTAGCACCTATTTTGCGGCCGATTGCTGGTAGTGTGAGGTTAACAAAACCTGGGCTTGCTGTGTTGATGCAAGCGAGTGGTGAGGAAGCTTTAATTTTAGGACCATTCGCTCCGCCGGTAATTGCGCTAATTGGAGTGACAGGATTAAGTTATCCAAAAATGTTGTTATTTGCTGCTCTACCAATTTCAATTGTAACTCTGACCGTTTCGTGGATAATGGCTAACCGTTTCCAAAAACTATACAAAGAAGAAGTGTTCATTGATGAAGCTGAGCAGCAACAATTTTTGCCGGATAAAAGACAAAATGTAAATACCATATTTTTTGTCGTCGGCTTTATTGCTTGTGTAATCTATGGCTTATTTTTCCATGCTAAAACTTCCTATGTGGTATTTGTCATGTTGTTTTTATCTATCGCCACTGGATTAGTAGGAGGCTTAAAGTTAAGCAAAATTTTTGATTTAATTTTATTGGGCATGCAAAAAAATCTACATTTGTTTTTTATTTTTTTATTGCTCGATCCGTTTTTAAATTTGGTGCAAAGCGCTGGTGGTTTTAAAGCATTAATGCAATTATTTGTTCCGTTAGAACACTTTGGCGGTAGACCAATGATTGTTTTTTTAACCGGTGTGACTGGGGCGTTTGGTATGCCGGCAGCCGCTGCTGCAGTGATTAAAATGTTATATGAAATGTTTTCACCGACAGCGTTATCGATGCAGCTGCCAATGATTGCTTTTGCCTTTAGCATTTTATTGGCGACCAGGATCACCAATTTTGCTTATCCTGGCGCCAATATGTTCGCGGCCATGGGTTTTGCCGGCAGTGAAAATGTGAAAGCCATGATTAAGAATGGTCTCACGGTAACCGTGGTGCAGGTGATTTTTTTAATTATTTATTCTCTTTTATTTGCCTAATTAACGGTAAGTACGGCTGAAAGTAATGCTTGGGTGTAGGGATGTTGGGGCGCGGTGTAGATAGTATGTTTGGGACCAATCTCGACAATCTTTCCCAGATACATCACTAATACGCGATCACATAAATGTCTTATTAGTCCTAAATCATGCGAAATAAATAAAATCGTGAATTTAAATTTTTCCTGAAGGTCCTGCAATAAATTAATGATTTGCGCTTTGATGGATACATCCAGAGCGCTTACAGATTCATCGCAAATCAGCAGCTTCGGTTCTAGGATCAGTGCACGGGCGACACCGATACGCTGACATTGCCCGCCAGAAAATTCTTGTGGATAGCGATTCAACTGATCGGGCTTTAAACCGACTAATTTCATGATCGCAATCACTTTATCAATAACGGCTGTCTTTGCCATCCGTGGGTGAAAGGTGATTAACGGTTCTGCGATAATTTCAGCAGCCGTCATGCGCGGATTGAGTGTAGCGACCGGATCCTGAAATACCAATTGCAGATGTTGATGGACTTCCCGCCATTGTCGAGCCGTCGCTGTGGCTAACTCTATCCGATCTTCAAATAGGGCGCTGCCGGACGTGATACGATTCAAACCACATAGTGCGCGCGCCAAAGAAGATTTTCCACTGCCGGATTCCCCCACAATGCCCAGCGTTTCACCCTCGAATACATCAAAATCAACGCCATCTACTGCGCGAACCTGCTTAAAATGGACTTTTAGATTTTTAATTTTTAAGATTTTTTTCTGCATGATCTACCTCTACAATGCATTTCATTACATGACGCGGAGAAATTTTTTGTAATGGAATTGAATCGCTACATCTTGTATTGACTTTGGGGCATCTTTCTTGAAACGGACACCCACTGGGTAGATGCAGCAAATTGAGCAGCTCTCCAGAGATTGTCTTCAGTCGATCTGTATCATGTTCAAAATCTGGAATCGTTGCCAGCAATGCTTGTGTATACGGATGAGAAGGCTCGGTAAACAATTGTGATATCGAAGCGGTTTCCATTAACCAACCAGCATACATCACATTGACTTGATCGCAAATATTCGCGACCACGCCCATATCATGCGTCACAAAAATAATCGACATATTTAATTCTTGCTTCAATTCTTTTAGCAATGTCAAAATTTGCATCTGCACGGTTACGTCCAAGGCGGTGGTGGGCTCATCGGCAATCAGTAATTTTGGTTTGGTTAATAATGACATCGCAATCATCACGCGCTGGCGCATGCCGCCAGAAAATTCGTGTGGATAGCAATGAATTCTTTGTTTTGCATCTGGAATTTTCACCCGTTCGAGCATTTCTATAGATTTTTTCAGCGACTCTTTATAACTCATTTTCCGATGCACCATCAGAACTTCGGTCATTTGTGCACTGATTTTTAAGTAGGGATTGAGTGAGGTCATCGGATCCTGAAAGATCATGGTGATTTGATCACCGCGTATTTTGTTGAGTTTTGCAGGGCTTAATCCAATTAATTCTTGCCCAAGAAATTTTATCGAACCACTAATTTTACTATTGCTTGCGAGTAATCCAAGGATGGCCAGCAGTGTTTGGCTTTTTCCTGAACCAGACTCACCCACAATACCCACAATTTCGCCATCATACACTTTAAAAGATAAACCATTGACGGCTTTAACCTGACCGTCTTGAACCGTAAATTCGATCGTCAGGTTTCGAACTTCTAATAATGGTGTAATAGGCATTGTCATCGTTTTTCCTCTAGCGTGGATCTAACGCATCGCGCAATCCATTGGCTAAAAAAGCGAAAGATAATAAAGTAATAATCATTAACCCTGCCGGAAATAATAATAACCACCAGGCTTGCATATTTTGCGCGCCATCGGCAATCAGCAGACCCCAGGAAGTCATCGGTTCAGTAATGCCTAAACCAAAAAAACTCAGCACAGCTGATAAAACAATCATATTCGGTATGGTAAGTGTGGCATACACAATCACTACGCCCAATAAATTGGGGATAACATGGCGAGTAATAATTTTAAAATTACTCACGCTGGAAATAAGCGCAGCCTCAACATATTCTTTGTGTTTAATACTCAACGTTTGTCCACGCACAATGCGCGACATATCTAACCAAGAGATAGTGGCAATGGCAACAAACGATAACGCTAGACTATTGCCAAATAAAGTGATCAGTAAAATGCAAAAAAATAAAAAGGGAATGCCATATAAAATATCGACAACACGCATCATGATGATGTCTACTTTACCACCGATATAACCTGCAATTGCGCCGTAAAAAACACCGATCAGTAACACGACAAAAGCCGCTGCAAAAGCAATCGCAAAAGTAATGCGTCCCCCTAAAAAACAACGCACAAATAAATCACGCCCTAAATTATCCGAGCCAAACCAATGTTGACTGCTGGGCGCTTGCAGAATACTGCTCCAATCTGTTTTGTCGTATGCAACTGAATGAAACATCGGCACAAAAATACAAAGTAAGGCAAAAAGGATGATAACAACTGCACTGGATAACGCCAATTTATTATGGGACAGACGTTTGCAGGCGCTTAGCCAGAAACCTCGAGGTTTTGGTGCGTCTAAATGCAAATTTTTCGTTTTAATAAAGATCATTTTTTTTACTGCTTAATTTTCGGATCAAGTAACAAATACATTAAATCAACGATAAAATTAAAAATAATCGTCAGCGTGCTGCCTAAAATTGTGATAGCCATAATCATATTATAATCGCGGTTGGTGGCGGCATTCGTCGTCAATAAACCAAGCCCAGGCAGTGTAAACACTTGTTCGGTCACCACTGCGCCGATTAAAATTCCGGCAAACATAGGTCCCAGTAACGAAATCACCGGTAATAATGTAGGACGTATGGCGTGTTTAAATAAAATTTTATGGGTTGGCAAACCCTTCGCGCGCGCCGTGCGAATATAATTAGAATTCAACACATCAATCATGCCGCCACGGGTTACGAAGGCAACGCTGGGTATATAAGCCAGTACTAAAACCAACACCGGCAAACAGAGGTGCGCAAAGTCGCCGTCTCCCCAACCGCCGGCTGGAAATAAGCGAAAAGTAACGGCAAAAATTAATACCAATAACGGGCCGGTAACAATGGTTGGAATAGCGGTGAGGATAATATTGCTGGACACCACGCATTTATCCAGCCCGGAATTTTTATAAAGTCCGGCATAAGCGCCACAAATTATCCCCACTGGAATCACGATGATCATCGTATAAATACTCAAACTCAACGTAACCCAAAACCCGCCCATGTTGTCAGGAAATAATAGGCCATTGATCGATTGACCAAGATATTTCATGGAAACACCAAAGTCACCATGCAGCAAATCTTTTAAATACAGCAGGTATTGTTGCCAGAGCGGTAAATCCAAGCGATATTGAGTCAATAATGATTTCAGTGCTTCCGGCGATAACGCCCGTTCACCTTCAAAAGGATTGCCGGGCGCTAAATGCACGAGAAAAAACACCAGCGTGATAATCGCCAACAGAGTCGGGATGGAAACTAGGATGCGTTTAATCACAAACTTTAACATGATTCATACCTAATTTAGCCTAAACCATTGACTCATGACATGATCCAAATGATTATCATCGATATCATAATTTTTAACCCGTGGATTCACCAAACGAAAATACGTATGCTGATATAACGGAATGATCGTGTAATTATTCATCGCCAACGTTAATGCTTGACGGATTAATTTAACGCGCAATTCTGGATCAGATGTATTTTGCGCTTGCTTAAGCAGGTCGTCATAACCTTTCGTGCAACTGTGTGCATTATTTTGTGGGCCGTTGCATTGATATAAAGTGGTATAACTATCGACAGAATCATAATCTGCAGTCCAACCATCCCGGGCTATATCATAGTTGCCCGTGTGTCTGGATTGGATAAAGGTTTTCCATTCCTCATTATTAGTGATCACTTGGATGCTAGCAGGACCAAATACTTGACTCCACATGGCGGCGACAGCCAATGCGGTTTTCTTTTTGAAGTCTTTCGTATCATAGCTGATGTTAATTTGCAGGGGATGATTAGGGCCATAGCCGGCTTCTTTAAAAAGACGCTGCGCTTCGGCAATTTGCTTATCGCGCGGCCAACTTGCCCATTCATAGTCTAAACCCGCAAATTTTCCGCCCTCAATGGTTGTAGTGGCGTAGGCGTATGATGGTTTTTGACCTTGGCCCATAACGGCTTTCGCTAGAGCTTCGCGATCTACCGCCATCGATAAAGCCTGGCGTAGTTTTATGTTGTTCTTATATTTGGGGGAATTCATATTAAAATCATAATATTCATGACTTTCCCATAATACCGTGTGCTCCTGATCTGGCATTTGCGCCTTGATTGTCTTGTACTGATCAATGGGCAATAAATAAGTCATATCGATACTGCCGGTTTTGTACTGGCTGAGTGAAGCATTGGCGTCAACAATCGGGAAAAATTTCACGTGTTCGATGGCGACGGAGTTAACCCCATAGTAATAAGGATTTTTACTGACCAGAATATAACCTTGTACAACACGCTCATCCAATTTGTAAGCACCCGAGCTGACCATGTTTTTAGGCTCAGTCCAGGCTGCGCCGAATTTATTGATATTGGCTTGAGATACTACCGCTAATTCCGGAAGCGCAGCAATTGATAAAAATGAAGGATCAGGATTAATTAAATTAATCTGCACGGTATTATCATTCACTGCTTTAACACCCAATTGTGAAGCAGGTTGTTTACCATCCACTATTGCTTGACCGTTAACTAAATTAGTGACTATGAAATTATACGGGGATGCGGTTTTGGGATCAGCAATGCGCTGATAACTGTAAACCACATCGGCAGCGGTCAGTGGTGAACCATTCGAAAATTTGAGATTGGGCCGTAAATAAAAGGTGTAGGTTTTATTATCTGGAGAAATTTCCCATTTTTCCGCTAATCCGGGGCTGGGATGATCATGTTGATCTTCTGAAGTTAATCCTTCAAATAAATCATAAACCACTCTGGCGCTTTGCATATCTTCGACCATTTGCGGATCTAATGTCGCCACATCGGCGCCTATATCAACGTTGAGCGTATTGCTGTGATCTTTGTTATGATTGTCTTTGCCTGAACAACCAACGAGTACTAAGGTAGTTATGGCCACTAACAAAGCAGCCATCAAATTTTTAATTTTCATTCACTTTCTCCAATACAAAATATTTGTGATTTTTTAGAAATACACGCCGAACTGCAAAGTTACCATATCGCGTCCTTTGCCGGTGCCAGTATTGGTAAATGATCCAAACGTACTGTTGTCATTTGGATTACTAACTGCCGTGGCAATATCCTTGCTGGCGTAATCGTCATCGTGACGGTATTCAATTTCTACTAGCGTGTTTTTCCAGGGTGAAGTCAGGAAATAAGCCATATAGCTGTTTTGCGGCAGATTGAGGCCTAACGCCTGCCAGGAACGGCCGTAAGCCACACCAACCGTGGACGGATGCTCTTGAATCTTAAAGTTATGTAATAATTCAAGGTGCATAGACTGAGGCTGGGCGCCATTGCCGTTGTAGCTTAAATCTTGAGCGTCAAACGATCTAGCCGCGCCAATGAATTCTCCCGCCAAAGTATTGCTCCAGAAGTTAAATTCCGCGTGCGCATCCGCGCCGGGCACAGCATGTGCAAATGGATAAGTGGGGCTAGAACCCGTAAAACTCGTAAATCCTGGGAATTGTGGGTCGCTTGCGCCGGTGGATTGCATCCCCCCAGCATCGGTCATATCAGAAATCACACCACTACCCACATTTAAATTAATATCTGGATTAAATACTATTTTATAATTTGCATTCAAACCGCCGGAATGAAAAGCAGTGCTTCTAGTATTACCGTTGATTCCAGAAAAAGTGTACCCTTGCATAGAAAAGTTACCTTTGGCATACCCTAAGATAACCGCCTGATCTTTGATTCTAGCCAGCGACAAGGTTAACGGTGCAGTGTTTAAGCCGCTGTAATAACGGCCGAACGGCAAATAGACCTGACCAGCAGTAAGATAAAACGGTGTCTTATCTAGATTGCCGATAGTCACAAAACCACGGCTTACGAACACCTCAGAAGTAGAGCTGTTGTATCCTAAAGTCATAAAACCTGTTGCCCATTGGCCGACCATAGCGTTAATGTCAATTTCTGCCGTACTTAAGCCAAAATTGCCGCTGTTTTGCGGGTTGCTGAAATTACTGAACGTTTGCGTCGCCGTTCCCGCTACGCCCCCGCTGATTTCGATGATAGGGCGTTGATCTAAGGATAAACCGGCTTTTTGCAGGTTATTTTGTAAAGTTTGCTTATATTTCAAGACGGTTAAATCTTCATTCATTGTGGATTGTTGTGACCAAACATCCGAGGCGTCATAGGCTGTTATGCGCTTATCTGCAGAAGGACCGGCATAAGGAGAAGTAGAAATATAAGGTATCCAACTATAACTGCTAGAAGTATCCCCCTTAGTTTCAGTATCAGCGAAAACCACCCCGGTTATTAAACTTAGACCCAATGCTGCTACAGAACACGATGTTATCTTTTTCATAATATATCCCCAGCTTATTCATCTTTTTATTGTTTTATTAACTTTAAATCTAACTTATCTTTTTTATACCATATATTTAATACATAATCAAATAGATTATTCAAATTTAATCTAAAATTTTGTATTAATATTGGATTATAATAGTTTGGGAGGTGTAGATTTCGAAAACTAAACCCACTTCGCCTTATTCAGCGACATCCGTGGTGGGGTTTATATCCTCGCATCGGCGAAGCCGATGCTCGGAATCAAAGGGGGAGATCGCTACCGCTCTTCTCCCCCTTTAATCCCCCATCGGGTAAGGATTTTTCTACGAAAATTTTCTGTTTATAGTGACTGCGCGAAAACATCTCCCTGCATCTCCCCACGGGCACCCGTTGCAAAGCTTGTTGGCGGATGCGCTGAATAAGGCTATGCAGAGGTTTTATCTAATCTCAGGAATCATAATAAGGCGGAGTGGGTTTAGTTTTCGAAATTTACACCGCATGGCAGTTACAAACTATTTCAGTTCGTAGCTGTTTTTACTGCCTTCGGCCATAGCAGCGCCGGCTCGGCGCAGGGTGTCGCCAAAGTCAAAACGATCAACCTTTATTTCAATCAAGGTAACACCAGTGCTTTGCTCAGCTTTTTGTAAAGCAGTTTCCAGTTCCCCTTCGGTTTGTACCAAAAGACCAGGTTCCCCACCTAAAGCTTGGGGTAATAAATGGTATTTCCATGCGGAGAGATCATTATATGGGCCATCGTATATCGCACGCTCAATGCCATAGCCATCATTATTTAAGACAAAAACAATGAGTTGATTTTTATAGCGAATGGCGGTGGCAATTTCTTGAGCCCCAATCTGAAAAGAGCCATCACCGACAAACAGAAGGGTGCGGCGCTTTTGATCGGTAGAGACTCCGACGCTGGCGCCGACACTGTAACCAATAGAATTATAAAAAGTTTCGGCGAAAAATAAGCCGTTTTTGGGGAACAATAATCCTGATGTACTATAGAGGCTATCGCCCACGTCAGCGACAACCAGATCGTCAGGTTTTAAAAAGGAAGCAATGCGGTGGAAAAATCGCTTCACTTTTAATTTTTCTTGAGGATTTGGGGTATAGGTATATTGCGCTTGTAGTGCTTGTTTTGCTGGAATAAATTTAGGGATCTCTTGTCGACCCAATTTTTTCAGTAATTGCTCTAGTAATTCTTTCAATAAAACATGATCATAATGATGATGTTTGACGGTGGTGGATTCAAAATTAGCTTGAATCAATTTGTCTGCCTCTAAGCGAGCGGTAAAACCGGCGGTATCGGAATCGATTAAAAACCCGCCCAACAACAGCACAGTATCGGCTTCTTCCACGTATTTTCGTACTTCTTCGCGGCTCCAACTGCCTTGGTAGACGCCAATAAATTGCTCATGATCTTCGGATAGCGCAGTTTTTGCCGTAGGAAACGTACAAAAGCCATACCCAGTTTTTTCAATTAATTGTTTCACCAGGCCTTGCAAGTTATGGCGTATCACTTCCCAGCCCACCAAAATAACCGGTTGTTTAGAAGAGGAGAGCAAGGCGCTAATTTCGTTGGCGGCTTCGTCCAAGGTGTCGCGATCGCTTGATTTTTCCAAATAATTAAATGGGCCAGGGGCTGCGCAAGGAGTTACCACTAAATCTGCTGGCAATTCCAAATAGATAGGTTTTTTATAATATAAACATTTAGCCAGAGCGCTGTCTATTTGCTGCGGAATTTTAGTGACGTCATCTAAATATTCGCAAGCCACCGTTATATCGCGGAACATATTGCGGGCGACAGAATATTCTGATCTTAAGGTATGGTGCAACATTTTTTTGGACAAAGCATGGCGTCTTTCCGGTGCGCCGGTAATCATCACCACAGGAATATCCTCAGCAAAAGCGCCGCCAATTGCGTTAATCGCACTCAGTGGGCCTACCGTAAAAGTCGTTACCACAACCCCCAGACCATGAACACGGGCATAACCGTCAGCGGCATAGCCGGCGTTCAATTCATTGCAGCAATTAATTTGTTTGACCGGACCTTTGGTGACCTGCTCCATAAATCCCAACACCACATCGCCGCAGACGCCAAATAAATGCTTTGCTCCCAATTGGTGCAACCTTTGTAATATGTATTGAGAAATATTATTGGAGGCCATGCTTTTTTTCCTGATTTTGACATTAGGTTTATCATACCGTTCTTCGAAAGCTTTTAAAAGTTTAAGCTTGCTAAAGTTTTGACTTTACATACTGCAAACGCAGCGCATTTAAAACTACTGACAATGAACTAAAAGCCATAGCGGCGCCAGCAATCCAAGGTGCTAAAAATCCAGCGGCGGCGATGGGGATACCAAGAACATTATATCCCAGCGCCCAGAAAAGATTTTGTTTGATGTTAGCCATAGTTTTTCGGCTCATATGAATCGCGACCGCCAAACTGGAGAGATTTCCGTGAACCAGGGTCACATCAGCAGACTCAATCGCTATATCTGATCCGCTACCCATGGCAACACCAATATCCGCAGAAGCAAGCGCCGGCGCGTCATTAATGCCGTCACCGACCATCATTACTTTTTTACCTTGTGCTTGGATTTGCTTTATTCTCTCAGCTTTCGCCGCTGGAAGAACTCCAGCCATCACCTCATCAATCCCAACTTGATTGGCAATGGCTTTAGCCGTGCGTTGGTTATCGCCAGTGATCATCATGAGTTCCATACCCATTTTTTTTAATTTCTTAATTGCTTCAGGGGAATCTTTTTTAATAGTGTCAGCAACTGCTAATATACCGGCATATTGTTGATTGATGGCCACGAGTAATGTGGTATTGCCTTCGTTTTCTAGTTTGAAAATTTTTTCAGAAATTTCGGGTAAAGAAATATTATTTTCTCTCATTAATTTTTCGGTTCCAATTAAAATTTTGTTACTTTTAACCACTGCGCGGATTCCATAACCGGGTATAGCTTCAAAACTGGAAGGATCAATTAATACAATGCCTTTTGCCATGACGGCGGTAAGGATTGCCTGCGCTAAGGGATGTTCTGAATTTTTTTCTGCCGCACCCACCAAAGATAAAAAATCATTCTCAGCTATATTTTCCGCAAAAATATGAGTTAATTCCGGTTTACCTTGCGTTACAGTTCCTGTTTTATCTAATATGATCGTTTTGATTTTATGCATTAATTCGAGTGCTTCACCATTTTTAAAAAGAATACCAAACTCTGCAGCGCGACCGGTGCCGGACATGATTGAGGTTGGGGTAGCAAGGCCTAATGCGCAAGGACAAGCAATCACTAAAACCGCTATGGCTTTTTCAAGAGCGCCAGCAAAATGGCCTGGCGATGCCCAAATCCACCAAATCAGAAAAGTAATTACGGCGAGAACCACTACAATCGGTACAAAAATTCCGGAGATAACATCTGCAATTCTTTGGATGGGTGCTTTTGAGTTTTGCGCGTCTTCAACTGCTTTGATAATCTGCGCTAGTAGCGTGTCTTTGCCGATCCGTGAGGCTTTAATTTTAATACTGCCATTGCCATTCAGGGTTCCAGCAGCGATTGAACTGCCTATAGTTTTTTCCATAGGCAGGCTTTCCCCGGTGAGCATTGATTCATTCACAGAAGAGATGCCTTCAATGACTTCACCATCAACTGGAATTTTATCTCCCGGTCTTATTAAAACGATATCGCCGACAATTACTTCTTCAATGAGGATACTAATTTCTTGATCATTACGAATCACACTCGCTCTTTTAGGTTGTAGTCTCATCAATTTTTGAATCGCTTCTGAAGTTCGGCCTTTGGCAAGCGTTTCAAAAAATCGTCCCAATAAAATTAAAGTAATTAAAATGGCGCTTGTTTCGTAATATAATCCGGGAAGAGGGGTCTCGGGTCTTAATGTCCACTGTAGGGTGAGAAATAAACTATAAAAATAAGCAGCGGAGGTTCCCAACGCGATCAAAACATCCATATTGGCACTCTTATTTAACAGGGATCGATAAGAACCTACATAGAATTCTCGCCCAATAATGAATTGGACCGGAGTTGCCAAAGCAAATTGTATCCAAGGGTTCATTAAAAAGTGGGGTAAATAAATCCATGCGGTGAACGTAAAATGGCTGGCCATGGCCCAAAGTAGCGGAAAAGATAAAATAAAAGATACTGCTAATTTTATTTTTTGTTTTTTTAGTTCTTGTTGTTGCAGTGTAGAAGAATCTTTGTTTTGGATAACTTGATAACCTAATTTTTCGATAGATTTAATAATATCGTTTAATTGTGTTCCTGGATTTAAACTCAAACTTACTTTCCCCAAAGCAAAGTTTACTTCAGCTTTATTAACGCCGGGCATTTGATTTAAACTTTTCTCAATCCTTGCGGCGCACGCCGCACAACGCATCCCAGAAATTTGTAAGGTTGTCTGTTTCATATTTTTCTCTACTTAATTAGTTTGTTCATGGTTAGCATGAGCTCTTTGATGACTTCGTTATCGCCCGTTTGAATTCTTTCAGTCACACAAGTATTGAGGTGATGCAGAAGCAACAATTTACCCACGCTATTTAATGCAGCTTGTGCAGCAGCAATTTGATTTAAAACATCATCGCAATAGGTGTCTTTTTTTATCAAATTGTTAATACCGCGAATCTGCCCTTCAATACGATTTAATCTAGAGATTAAATTATTTTTAGTTTTATCAGAGTGATGACTTTTGCGAATCTTGTCTTTCATGGATTACCTCCCAAATAGAATAATATACCCCAGGGGGGTATGTCAAGAGGGCTATTGTTTGATCAGCAATCACTTTTGCTGCTACAATTAATTTATGCCGAAAAATAGTGATCCCAATAAGAAACCTGAAGGTGAAATAGAAATACGTACTATGGCCATGCCAGCGGATACCAACGCCAGTGGCGATATTTTTGGAGGATGGGTAGTTTCGCAAATGGACTTGGCGGGTTCCAGCTATGCCCTCAAATATACTAAAGGGCGAGCAGTAACCGTTGCGATCGATAAAATGACCTTCCTTGCACCCGTAAAAGTCGGGGACTTATTATCCTGCTATGTCAGTTTGTTAAAAATTGGTAACACCTCAATCCAGATAAAAATAGAAGTTTGGGTTATTTCACCCGTTGACCTTCAAACTCGTCAGGTCACTGAAGGAATATTTACTTTTGTGGCGGTAGATAGCCAAGGCCATCCTCGACCTATTCCTAGATAGTTTGTAGTTAACTTTCCTATCCCTGTCTTCTTTTGCCGCGGCCGATAAAGTAGGCGATAAATAACAGCAAAATAAAGACGGGAGTAACCAGTGGGAACAAGAAGGGAAATAATAAAATTGACAAAATAGCCCAACCAAAAGCAAAGAGGCTAATTAGAATAATTAATAATCCAGGTATAATAAAAAATAACAAAACCGCAATGCTAAATAAGGCAATTGTCGCAACGACAATCCCCCAAGCGCCGGTGCTCATGATGATGGCGATACCCAGAAAGGGTAAAAGTAAATAGAATCCGACAACCGAAAGCAAAATGAGAATAATAGCTACGGTTAAAGCTTTGCGAATATGTGCGGGCTTTTCTTCTATTGTCATATCTTTGTCCTCGATAAGTTCTCCATAAGAGTATAGCAAAAGACCCTATGATATCAATTTCATAGAAGATTCTCTTTTCGCGATGAGGGATCGCAAGGGAGAGAATCGCGATATTCTCCCTTCATTCCGAGCATCGGCTTTGCCGATGCGCAGGATAAAAACCAGGAAGCCATGACGCTGTACTCAGCGGAATGGCTGGGCAAAAGACCCTATGATATCAATTTCATAGAAGATTCTCTTTTCGCGATGAGATCGCAAGGGAGAGAATCGCGATTCTCTCCCTTCATTCCGAGCATCGGCTTTGCCGATGCGCAGGATAAAACCAGGAAGCCATGACGCTGTACTCAGCGGAATGGCTGGGCAAAAGACCCTATGATATCAATTTCGCAGAAGGTTTCTCTTTAAGCGCTTGAAAGAGCTTAAAGGCCAAGTAAACAATAAAGCTGAGCGCACTAATCCAAAAAGAGGCTGGCCAGTTGGTAACATAGGTTAGGCTGATTCCAACCCAAACAATAATTAATCCAATGACAATTGAAGCGAGAATGCCACTCCAAATGGCTCGAGTAACACAAAGTGCACTGGCTGCCGGCCCGATTAGTAAAGTAAACACTAAAAGAACACCGACCACCTGACTGGCTTCAGTGACGGCAATTGCCACTAGGATTAGAAAAAAAATGGAAATAAATCGGAGAGAAACACCCTTCGCTTCAGCAAGCTCAGGTTCGAGTGTCGCAAACAACAACGGTTTTGCCATCATCAGCAATCCGACCAGGCTCACTATAGAATAAATGAGCATGATTTGTAAAAGATGGGTTGAAACACCCAATAAATCGCCGAATAAAATAGACATGGCCCGGCCAGCGAAGTTCGTATAAAAATATAAAAACAATACCCCTAATCCCAAGGAAAACGACAAGGTGATGCCAATAGCGATATCGCTCTTGGAGACCTTTTCTCCCATGCTACCCATGCTGATAGCAGCTAATACCATTAAAATTAATTGCCCCATGGGAGGAGAGAGCCCAATTAAGCCAGCGCCGGCTGCGCCAGCAAAACCGATATGGCTGAGGGCATGACTGGCAAAATTTTGACTCCGTAAAACCACAAAATAACCAATGATGGCGCAGGTGATAGCGGCTAAAGTGCCTGCCATAAAAGCATGTTGCATAAAATCATAAGCAAACAATTGCTTAACAGCTAGGATGATCGAACTCATGAAGATGCGTTCCTAATTTTTTATGAATCACAATTAAATGATTGGGTTGGCGGATCACTTCAATTGGTGCATTGTAAAGCAAACTTAACTGCTCGCTATTCACCACTTCATCGACAGTACCAATAATAGCCTTGCCTTTTGCCAAATAAATTAGCCGGTGCATGGCGTCTAGTAAAGGATTCATTTCATGTGCGGTAAACAGCACCGTAAGATTAGTCTGCGATTGGATCGATTTTACCAGCTGGACCATTTTCTCTTGTTGACCTGGATCCAACCCACTTAGTGGTTCATCAAGTAAGAGAATTTTCGGATGATTCAGTAGCGCCTCGGCCAAAGCGACACGTTGACGCTCGCCACCAGACAAATACCGATAAGGTTGATCGATAATCTCTTCAAGAGCGGTTAATTCTATGACTTCATCAAGCAACACTTTTTTATTTTTCTGAGAAAACGATAAGCCCCAGCGGCAACCCTCTAAGGTAGTAGAGAGATAAGTTCTTGCCGTCAGTTGATGTGCAGACGTAGTTTGCCGAATTTGTGGTAAATAACCGATGTTGGGATTGCCTTTTTTTGGAGGACTGTTCAAGATCTTAATGGTTCCTTGATCCGGTTTTAGCAGGCCTAAAATAATTCGATATAACGTACTCTTTCCTGCACCATTGGGACCAAAAATTCCAATAAATTCCCCTGGTGAAATGGCTACAGAAAATTGGTTTAAAATAGTTTTTGCACCAAACCGTAACGATATCGATTGTAGTTCTATGGCCTTCAAATCTAATTTTTCCGCTGATTATTTGAATTGGTTCTGAGCGCAAGCGCCAGTGTATTAATTTCTCCGGACATCCAGGAGAAATAATCTTGATTGCTGGGTTCAGTTTCAGTAACTCCTACAACAGGAATTCCCGCTTTAATCGCAAGATTTTTCATGCGCTCGGTGATTGGGTCGGTGACCTGATTGTTATAAATGAGCGCGTTGACTTGACGTTGGTTAATCATGTCATCAAAATCCTTGGTATCGGTCACATTCGGCTCGGTATCATTCATCACACTGAGTTGGAAACTTTGACCAAACATACGTAAACCCAAAGCGCTGGCCATGTCATTGAACACCGGTTCTGTAGCGATTATGGGGGTATTGGCAAATTCCTGACGAAATTCTGCCATTTGCTGAATTAACTTTTGGTAATTTGCTTCAAAAACCGCCAACCGTTGTGCAAAAGCTTCACGATGCGAAGGATCTAATTTTTGTAGTTGATCGTTGAGCGTGGTAGCGAGAACCTCGATGGTTTTTGGATCATACCAAATATGGGGATTATCACCTTCTTGTTTATGAACCAGATTGGCGACATTGATTAAAATTTTGTTATTTTTCCCCTTCGCCTCAATCAAGTTATTTATCCAAGGATCATAGTTAATGCCATTGTAGATAATGATGTCAGCATCAGCAATCGCTTCGGCATTTTTAGGCGTACTGCTGAAAAGATGCGGGTCTTGTTGAGGATTTTTTAAAATGCTGGTTACTTTAACTTGCTTTCCGCCGATTTGCGCTGCAATTTGTCCATAAAAATTTTCCGCAGCCACGATCTGAATTGGGTTGCCGAGGGCAGCACCCCAAAAATAGATTAATAAAAGAGTAAAGAGTTGGGGTCGAAAGACGAAAAACCGTCGCATAATTATCCTTGTCCTGAATAAGGTGGTACAATGCACGCCATGAACCATTTAAACAACACTGCCCAGTGGCAAAATTTACAAAAACACCAGCGCGAAATTGCCAATATTCCCATGCGGGATTGGTTTGCTGAGAATGCAAATCGCTTTCAACAATTTTCGTTGGAGGCTGTGGGAATGCTTTTGGATTTTTCCAAAAATCGCATCACTTCAACCACATTGGATTTACTTTATCAGCTCGCAGAAAAGTGTCAACTCCAAAAATTCATAACGGCTTTGCTCGCGGGGGATATGGTTAACCTGAGTGAGAAAAGGCCCGCTTTACATACCGCCCTGCGCTATGGCGGCACACAGCCAATTTATGTTGATGGCCAGGACGTGTTGCCCGCCGTACGTGCAACTTTGGCGAGTATGGCCGATATCGTGGATAAAATTCGTCAGTCCCGCTATTTAGGCTTTAGCGGCCAGCCCGTAGATACGCTAGTTCACATTGGAATCGGAGGCTCAGATTTAGGACAATTAATGGTTTTTAATGGTTTGGAAGATTATGTTAGCAAAAAATTGCAGTACCATTTTTTTTCCTATCAAGACGCGGAGTATGTACAAAAAACTCTAGCCAATTTAAACCCCGCAACAACCTTAATTATCGTCGCTTCTAAATCTTTTAATACCACAGAAACTTTAGCCAACGCCAGTATCGCCAAAGAATGGCTACAAAAGGCATCCGCCAAAGCGGTGGCTTTGCAGATGATTGCAGTTACCTCAAAAACTGAACGAGCAATTGAATTTGGTATTGCAGCTGAAAAAGTCTTGCCGGTCTGGGATTGGGTTGGCGGCCGTTACTCGGTCTGGTCTGCCATGAGTTTAATCGTGGCGGCTGCGGTCGGTATGGAAAATTTTAATGATTTCTTAGGCGGCGGTTACGCGATGGATCAACATTTTGCTAATGCTGACCTAAAACAGAACTTGCCGGTTTTATTAGGCCTTTTGGATGTCTGGTACAATAATTTTTTTAATGCTTCGACACATGCCGTTATTCCTTATGGCAGAAAAATGCGTCTGTTGTCAGATCATTTACAACAAGTTTATATGGAAAGTTTGGGTAAACGAGTAAACCAAGAGGGTCAACCCGTAAATATTGAGACAGGATTTATTATTTGGGGTGGCGCAGGTTCCAACACCCAACATAGTTTCCATCAACTGTTGATGCAAGGCACACGGTTGGTTCCAATTGATTTTATTGTCCCACTCGACAACCTGCCGTTGGCAGCAAATTGTTTTGCTCAAAGCCAAGTGCTCATGATGGGATTTGATCACTCGCAACCTGAAAAAGTAATTCCAGGTAATAATCCCAGCCATACATTTCTTCTTCCTAAAGTAACACCTTTTGCCTTAGGTGCATTATTGGCTATGTACGAGCACCGGGTCTACGTAAACAGTGTGATTTGGGGAATTGATGCGTTTGACCAGTGGGGAGTTGAACGCGGCAAACTGATTGCCCAACAGATTTTTTCGGATTTACAAGCAAGCACACCAAAAAATAAATATGACAGCTCGACAGCTGGACTCATGCAATGGACTGGGCAGCATCAAATCCAGGAGTCTCATGGTTAAGCCGATCAAAACAGCGGTTCTTCCCGTAGCCGGTTTAGGCACACGTTTTTTACCCATCACCAAATCAGGCCCGAAGGAAATGCTTCCTATCGTCGATAAGCCTTTGGTGCAATATGTCGTTGAGGAAGCTTTAGCGGCGGGGATAGAGCAGTTTGTGTTTATTACCAGTAATAATAAGTATGCGATCGAAGATTATTTTGATCGGCACTATGAATTTGAGAGCCGCTTAGAGCAACAAGGCAAATTTGCTGAACTCGATTTGATAAAAAATATTATCCCAGATTACGTCAGTGTTGTTTATATCCGTCAGTCTAATCCTCGTGGATTAGGTGATGCAGTTTTGCAGGCTAAACAAGTGATTGGCGATCAGCCCTTTGCGGTCCTTTTAGCCGATGACATTATCGATTCACCACCAAACGGCTGCTTGAATGCTATGATGCAAGCTTATTCAGAAGATCCTTGTAGCATCATTGCCATTGAATCCGTACCCCCTAAAGACACTGACCAATATGGCATTGTCGATTTAAATTCACCGGTAAAGAAAAAGGTTGGGAATCTAATCAAAAGCATTGTGGAAAAACCTAAGCCGGCAGAAGCTCTTTCACATTGGGGTGTGGTGGGTCGTTATATATTAACCCCGCAAATTTTCCCCTTGTTAGAAAAAATATCAGCTGGGTTTAATGACGAAGTGCAGTTAACGGATGCCATTGCGCAGTTAATACAAAAAGAGCCAGTCAAAGCATTTCCTTTTGAAGGAAAACGTTATGATTGTGGCAACAAACTAGGTTTTTTAGAGGCAACCATTGTGTTTGCCCTACGCCGACCTGACCTCGGCCCCGCTTTACGCCATCGTTTGCATGAACTTCTGAGCCCCGAATTGGTTTAAAAACTTGATGCTATACAAAGCACAATATGAGAGCTATAATCGCGGCCTTAACCTGTATTACTTATGATTTCTGTCAATGACAGCGGATATTGTAAAGAAACAGACAGACTAACTAAAAATGAGGGTAAACTTATGTCATTAAACGTTGCAGAAAAAACCAAAATTATTGAAGAATATCAAAGTGCACCCAGAGACACTGGCTCTCCAGAAGTGCAAGTTGCTTTATTAACGGCCCGAATTAAAAGTCTAACCAACCATTTTAGTACGCATAAACATGACTATCATTCTCGACGAGGCCTTTTGCGTTTAGTCAGTTTACGCCGCACCTTATTAGATTATGTGAAGCGCAAAGATTTATCCCGTTATCGTAAACTGATACAAAGTTTAGGTCTTCGCGGCTAAACAGAATTCAACAAAAATCATTAGGAAATTAACAAGTGAAAGTAGTAACTAAGAAATTCAAGTTCGGTGATCACACCGTAACACTCGAAACCGGCCGTATAGCTAGACAAGCAGACGGTGCAGTTTTAATCAGCATGGATGACACGGTTTTGTTGGTCACTGCGGTTGCCAAAAAGGGACCAAATGTAGGTGGTGATTTTTTACCACTGACCTGTAATTATCAAGAAAAAAGTTATGCGATTGGTCGTGTTCCCGGCGGATATTTTAAACGCGAAGGACGGCCAACTGAAAAAGAAACTTTAATTTCCCGATTAATTGACCGACCACTTCGTCCTCTATTTGCCGAAGGTTTTACCAACGAAGTTCAAGTGGTGGCGACTGTTATGTCAGTGGATCCGCATGAACCAACCGATATTCCAGCAATCTTAGGCGCCGCTGCTGCTTTGGGTTTATCTGGCGTGCCATTTAAAGGCCCGGTGGGCGCAGCTCGCGTGGGTTATAAAGATGGCGCTTACCTGTTAAATCCTTCCTTTGCTGAGTTGGAACAATCCCAATTGAATTTAGTCGTCGCTGGCACACAAGAAGCCGTGATCATGGTTGAGTCAGAAGCCGATCAATTATCTGAGCAAATCATGCTCGGTGCGGTAATGTATGGCCACGAACAAATGCAAACCGCTATTCGTGCTATCCAAGAATTCGTGGACGAAGCGGGTGCTAAGGCCTGGACTTGGGAACCTCCCGCCAAGGATGAAGCGCTTGAGACTCAAGTCGCGAATTTGATAAAAGAACCGTTGGAAGCCGCTTATCGCATTCAAGAAAAAGGTGCGCGCCAAAATCGATTGGCCGCTATTCGTACTGAAGCGTTGGCCAAATTAACTGACTCTTCCAAAGCGGATAGTCCTCCGGCTTGGCGAATTTCTCATATCATCGAGAACTTAGAAGCAACTATCGTGCGTCAACGTATTCTAAATGGCGAGCGCCGAATTGACGGCCGCGATACCGTTACCGTTAGGCCAATTGTGGTTGAAACCTCCATTTTACCCCGTACTCACGGCTCGGCATTATTCACCCGCGGTGAAACACAAGCATTGGTAATTTCTACTTTGGGAACAGAACGTGATGCCCAAACTTTGGATGATTTAGAAGGTGATCGCAAAGAAACCTTTATTTTTCACTACAATTTCCCTCCCTATTGCGTGGGCGAAATTGGCATGATGAGTGGCCCTAAGCGACGTGAGATTGGTCACGGTCGATTGGCGCGACGTGCTTTAGTAGCCGTAATACCTTCGATGGATGTTTTCCCTTATGTTATTCGAGTGGTTTCTGAAGTTACCGAATCCAATGGCTCTAGCTCTATGGCCAGCGTATGTGGCAGCAGTTTAGCTTTAATGGATGCGGGTGTCCCGATTAAAGCGCCAGTGGCGGGTATTGCCATGGGCTTAATTAAAGAAGGCAATAAGTTCGCTGTCTTAACCGATATTTTGGGCGATGAAGACCATCTTGGCGATATGGATTTTAAAGTGGCCGGCACTCTTTTTGGTGTGACTGCTTTACAAATGGATATCAAAATTATGGGTATCACCCGTGAAATTATGGAACGGGCGTTAGAACAAGCGCGTCAAGGCCGGATGCATATATTGGAAATTATGAACAAAACTATTACTCAGCCTCGTTCAGAATTATCCCCTTATGCACCACGTATCACCACCATAAAAATTCATCCGGACAAAGTGCGTGAAGTGATCGGCAAAGGTGGTGTAACCATTCGCAGCTTAACTGAATCGACCGGCACCACCATCGACATTAGTGACGATGGCGTCATTAAAATTGCTTCCACCAATGCAGACAGTGGTAGGGAAGTTCTACGACGTATTGAAGAAATTACGGCTGAAGCTGAAGTGGGTAAGACTTACCAAGGCACCGTGGTTAAATTGGCTGATTTTGGCGCCTTTGTGGAAATTTTGCCAGGACGCCAAGGCTTGCTGCATATTTCGCAGATTTCCCAAGAGCATGTCAATGATGTCCGTGATTATTTATCTGAAGGGCAAGCAGTGCGTGTGAAAGTCATTGAAGTTGATCGTCAGAATCGAATCCGTTTGAGCATGAAGGAGATTATCGCTGATACGCAATGAGGATGTCATTTTACTCCATGGCCTGAGTCGAACTCGGGCCATTATGCTGCGAATGGCGGAGAAATTAACCGCCGAGGGATACCAAGTTATCAATCTAAGTTACCCCTCAACCTCTTATCCAATAGAATCCCTAGTCGATATAGTCGCCAAAGAAATCTTTGAACTTTGCCCTTTTGACCCCAATCGAAAATTACACTTTGTTGCCCATTCCATGGGCGCGATTGTGCTCCATGAATTAATCAAAAAATACCGTCCACAAAATCTAGGCCGAGTGGTGGCTTTGGGCCCGCCTTATCGCGGGACTCCTATTATTGACCGACTGAGAAACTTTTGGTTATATCTAAAATATAACGGTCCAGCCGCCTTACAATTGGGCACCGACGGCTTTGGCATTTACCACCAATTGGGAAAAGCCAACTACGATTTGGGGATCATCGCTGGCGATAAATGGCTTTTTTTCGACTGGTTTTTCGCTAAGTTTTGGTTGCCATCCCCCAACGATGGCAAAGTAGCCGTATCTAGCACCTATATTGATGGCTATAAAGACCACATTATTCTTCCCGTTGATCACGCATTTATGGCCAAAAATCCGCTGGCTATTCAACAAACCCTCCACTTCCTAGAGCAAGGCGCCTTCCAAAGGCACTAAAAAACAAAACACTTTCCAAAAAGACAAAATTTAATATTTCTTTAATATTTTCATGCGGATATCGAAGAAATTATTAACAAATTATGAAGAAAATTCTATTTTTCTCGGAAAAAGCTAATATTTGTTTAATAATCATTTGATAAAATAATAAAAAATGAAAAAGAATATTGAGGTAGATATGAAAATAGAATTAGAAGTGCAAGAGAAAGCTTTAAGGCAAAAAGAACAAGATTTACATGAAGATTTACGGAAGTTAAACGAATCCTTAGAGGATAGGGACCACCAATTAAGAGACGGAGAAGGAATACGTAGTTTTGAGCGTGGTGCTGTAAGAGTAAATATGTTTGGGGAAGACGGCGAATTGTCAGCGGACATTCAGGCTAAAAAATTTATTCTATTATCGGAAAAAGAAAAGCCCACTCTTTCACGAGAAGAGATTCAAGATATTGAAAATGACATTATTACATTAAGATCTAAAATTCAAAAGAATGAAGGACTAAGGCAGAAAGGGAAAGCAAAAACAAATAGGAAATTTAAATCCGCAACTAGCAAATTTGAAGCTGAAATTGTAAAAAAAGAAAAGAGTTTGTTAAAAATTCAAGAAGAACTTCGTCAAATAAGAAATAAAATTAAAAATATAAACGAAGCAAAAGATCCAGAAGGTTATACATATCAAACCCATATTGAAGCCCAGAATTCAGCTAACACAACTTTCTTGACTAGAACCCAGTATTGGGATCAATGGGTTCAAGATGCTATAGGGAAAATTAATCGTACAAATAATACAGAGGCGCTTGAGTGGGTTTATCGATCCGAGCTTGAAGAAGCCAGCAGTAATACTACTTTAAGATATCACGGTCCAATCCCTCAACAACACAAGTCCGTATTAAAATCCGCTATGGGAAATTGGCTTGAAAAAATTAAAGTTATGGAAACAGCAAATGCAAATATTAGTAGGGTTCTAAATCAATTTAAAGATAATTTAAGTCAGCTGAATGATGTGGTGAAAGTCAGCGAGTTGGTTAGTAAAAGTCAAAATTCTATAGCTAAAACGGTAATAAGTAAATATTCTAAAAACGAAACTCCTCAAGTTAATGCCGAAATTGCGCGCTATAAAAAATGGATGATTCAACAAGCTAAAACAAAAATTGAAGAAATAAATAAGACTAAAAATGAAGAAAAAAGAATAGAGGCAAAAAGTTCTAATCTAAATCCTTCGGCTCCACAGAGTAAAGTTGTATTAGATAAAAAAGATCCAGTTGATAGTGTTTATAGAAAAAATACGTCTAAAAAAACTGTTGAGGCTCTAGCAAGTGCTATCAACAAGATTGAAAGCAGCAGTGAATTACAATCATTTGTTTCTGCGCAAAAAGAAACTATAGATTCGTTGGCTAGTCAACATAAGTTTATTGTGGAAAACGTATTGGAGATGAGAGGGAAGAGAATTAAAAAAATAGAAGAATCTGCTTCTGCTCGAAGGATAGCCGGAAACGAATCTAACTCAGGATCGCTTTTTGAGTGGATTGCTCGTAAGTTTAGTTTGCTTACCTTTTTCCCTGTAGGAAGCCCAACTGCTGGACGTCCGTCAGTTAGACCAGCAAAGGCTGCCGAAGCTAAAAACAGACAGCCGGCTTCCAATGCTTTATCTTCAGCCGTGGAAGCAAACAATACTGAGCAAGTTAAAACACTATTAGAAACGATGAGTGTTAATACTATAGATAAAATGGGCTCTACTGCTTTACATTGGGCGGTACAACATCAAAAAGAAGGAATGGTGAGATTATTGTTGGAAAATAAGGCGGATCCGTTTCTTAAGGATAGAAATGGGTTTACTCCTAAAGCATTGCATAAAAAGCTTGGGAATTATCCTCAAATAAAGAGATTACTGGAAAAAGCAGAAAAGGCTTCTGAACCAGCTCTTGATGCAAAACATCAAGTTCCAAAAGATACGCAGCAAATGCCTACTCAATTGCTAGTGTCAAAAAGGACTGATGAGTCTCCAGGTATCTTAAAAAGACTGAGGACTTTGACTGATATAGGTCCTGAAAAATCAAAAAGAAACGGTGTGCCTTCTTCCAGGACCTTTACAAATGGTCAGCGAACTCAGAGGCTGAGATTTTCTGACAATCCTATTGGTTTGCTAGTTGGAGCTGGAGCTGGGCAACGTCGTAAGGGATCTATAGATCTGACTTTACCAAAAGTTACTGGACCTGCGGTTACATCTTCATCATCCTCCTTTTCTCGTTGAGGAGAGATTCTTAAAATCTTTAACAGCTGCTTAGCAATAATAAGCAGCTGAACCACCTGGTCTGCCATGAATGGCATACGCATACCCAACGACTTTCGATTCTGTTGCTAAATTCACAGTATTGCCATTGCTTTTGACGGGATTTATTATCAGTTTTTCTCAATATAGTGGCTCTATCAACGAGCTTCTAGAATTGATATTGTTTTATAGCTCTTTTGGTATATACTTATTGTATATACATCTAAAGAGGGTTTATGCAAATTACGAAAGTATTTAAATCTGGCAATTCACAGGCAGTGCGGTTACCAAAGGAGTTCCAGGTAAAAAGCGATAGAGTAGAAATTTTTCGAAGGAAAGGAGAAATAGTGATTCGAGAAATACCTGAAAACCTAGAAAAAGCCTTTAATCTGTTTACAGAACTTCCAGAAGATTTTTTTGAAGAAGGCAGAATCGATGAGCCACCTCAAGAGAGGGATTTTTAATTTATGGCTTTAAATTACTTATTAGATACCAATATTTGTATTTATATAGCCAAACAAAAACCATTGAGTGTTTTGAATAAATTCAAAAAGTTGGAGGTCGGTGATGTGGCCATGTCAATGGTAACTTATGGAGAGCTATATTATGGAGCTTCAAAAAGTCATCAGTCGGAAAAAGCATTAGATATTTTAGAAAACTTAGTCAGTTTGATTCCAGCATTACCCATACCTGTTCAAGCGGGAAAATTTTATGGAGAAATTCGTTGTGTTCTAGAAAGAAAAGGAAGAGCGGTTGGTAATAATGATCTTTGGATTGCAGCACACGCCTTAGCTTTAGATGTAACGATTGTCACCAATAACAGGAAAGAATTTTTAAGGATAGACAAACTTAAAGTAGAAAATTGGGTTGATTAGGGCGGTAGATGCCTGATACCAATGGCGCTCATTATAGTCTGAAGGTAGAAAAATCTGCCAGGCGAACTATCGAGCCTTCTTCAAATGATTTGCGATAATATTTCTCATCGGCTGTAATCAACTGAGTATGAGAATTATTGAGTGCAACAGCATGATAAAGAGTATCAAATAAATGATGTTGGTAACGATGCGATAATCGGCATGCAGTCTGATAAATTTCGGGTGCATCCATAATAGGAAACTCCATGGTATTCAGCAGGGCTATGGTTTCTTCCGCAATCTTAGCGTTCAATCGCACGATCACTGCCATTGTTTCCGCTAACCAATGCGGTGGCTGTACGATATTAACGACGCCATTCTTAATCGCATCTAACACATTTAACGCTTGTACAGTATGTGCTTCATGAATTTTTTCGGGGAATATCCATTTAATGATCACGCTCGCATCGAGCGTCAACGTTTTCATAGGCGTCCTTTTTGACGAGCTTTATTGACTAATTGTGGACTCACTGGTTTTTGCTTAGAACGTATTTTTAATAAGGCATCAATCGCTTGTATCCGTCTTTGTTTGCGTTCATGATCTTCAATGGCTTTTTTCATCAATTCCGTGATCAAGTGACTCTTATTTTCATGTTGAAATACCTGATTGAAACGATTTTTAACGTCCTCAGGGACACTAAAGTTAACAGTTGCCATAGTTACCTCGATTGTTGAATATATCATTATTATTGTAGAACAATTCAATAATGATATCAAAGGTAACAAGACATTGGTGTTAGAGACGAAAACAAAAATCCCGGTATTTCACTTGGGCTAAAAATTGATTAAATTCTTGAAATGGAATTTAATATTTTAAGCTTTGCTTTAGGTCTTGCGGTCGTCGCTTTTTTTAGCCATTTGCCGCCGTTGATTGAGGCGGGTGGTGTTTTTTTCTTTTTTGTTTTTTTATCCGTAATTTTTTATAAATCTACTTATTTTAAAAAAATATTATTTCTAATTAGTTTTTTTTGCTTGGGAATTGTCTGGAATGATTACTTATCACTGCAATGGCAAAAACATAAAATTAATCAACCGATAGAAGCTGATTTAGTTGGGAAAATTATTAATTTGCCTGTGGATCATCTTTATTATACTAACTTCGAATTTAAAACCGAAAAAATAGATGGAAAAAATGAAAATCGACATCTGTTATTGAGCTGGCAAAAACCCCATCCTCCACTGGCTGTTAATGATCGTTGGCAATTCTATGCGCACTTAAAACCGCCACATGGTCTTATTAATTTTGGTCCATTCAATCGACTACGCAATTTATGGGCTAAAGATGTGCATGGAACCGGTTATATCCTTTCAAAAAAACCATTGGCGAAAATCTCTCAAGATAATTTTTGGCAGTTTTTGCCCCGGTGGCGTCAAAATTTACAAGAAGAAATTTCTGAAAATATTCCTGACCACACTCAAGCAGCATTAATTACAGCGCTAACGATTGGCGTTGAGCAGGGTTTATCCACCACGGATTGGCAAGTGTTACGTAACACGGGGACGGTGCATTTGGTGGTTATTGCCGGTTTACACATTGGCATGATGGTTGCAGGGGCTTATTTTTTTACCAATCTACTGTGGCGTCGATTTCCTAAGCTCGTGGTGAGATATCCGGCTCAACATGCTAGCGCCTGGGTTGCGCTACTATTTGCTGGGTTGTATGGTGGACTGGCGGGATTCGGCATTCCTACGCAGCGAGCGGTGGTAATGGTGGTCATTCTGATGCTGAATCAACTTTTTTATCGAGAATGGACGGTTTGGCGGCGACTTTCATTGGCATTTTTAGGCGTGATTGTGATTGAACCCGGGGCATTATTTACAGCAGGTTTTTGGTTAAGTTTCGGCGCCGTATTCTGGATTGCCTACGCATTATCCGCCGAATGGAGGAAAAAACCTAAATGGAGGCAATGGCTGCGTTTACAGTTGGCGCTTTTTTTAGGATTGATGCCGCTCACTTTATATTTTTTTCAACAATTTTCATGGATTTCATTACTGGCAAATTTGCCCGCCGTGCCATGGATCGGTTGGGTCGTTGTGCCGCTTTGTTTATTGGCCGCGTTGATGAGCGTCGTATATTTACCATTCAGTCAGTTGATATTTAAATTTGCCGCTTTTTTGACCGTCCCTTTATGGCGTTATTTAAGTTGGCTCAGTCAATGTAACTTTGCCGTTTGGCATTATCCTTTAACACAGTTCTGGATTTTGGTTTCTGTTTTGTTGGGAGTAGGGTGGATATTAGCGCCGCCATTGTTTCGTGGACGTTGGTTGGGTTGGGTGGGATTTTTACCCTTGCTGTTAATTCATCCTCCGCATCCTCAACCTGGAGAAGTTTGGTTAACGGTTTTAGATGTTGGGCAAGGATTGGCAACGGTAGTACAAACCTCTAATCATACTTTAATTTATGATACGGGCCCCCATATTAAAGATGGATTTGATGCTGGTGATGAAATTGTTTCACCGTATTTGCAACTATTAGGCATTAAAATCATCGACACTTTGGTAGTTAGTCATGGAGATAACGATCACAGCGGCGGCGCTGCTGCGATTTTAACGCATTGGCCAGTTAAAAAATTTTTGACTAGCATTCCGAGTATGTTTCCAGACTATAAGCCAGGATTTTGTGCGGCGGAGGAGAAGTGGGAATGGGACGACATCCCGTTTAAAATGTTGGGCCCTCCGCCTGGAACGCCGTATGAAGACAACAACAGTTCATGCATCCTCAAAATAGGCAATCCTGGAGCCGAAATCTTATTGGTTGGAGATATTGAAGCAAAAGCAGAAAAATGGTTGGTGGATCAATATGGCAAACAATTACAAGCACGGGTCTTGGTTGTGCCTCATCATGGTAGCCGAACGTCGTCTTCAGCCTCTTTTTTAGCTGAAGTTCATCCTGAATATGCGTTATTTTCCTTGGGATTTCAAAATCGCTTTCATTTTCCAGCGCCAAGCGTCATCAAACGTTATCAAAAATTACCAGCTTTAATTGTGCTAACGGCGCAAAGCGGCGCAATTCATCTAAAACTTTCTCCGCAAAAACCGGTAAAAGTAGAGGTTGCAAACCCTCATCATTACTTTTGGCAAAAATAGCCATGCCTCTCTTTAAATAGGAGGCATGGGTATGAGATTAAACCGTGAATGAGTGCGGAGCGGCATTTGTGGCTGTTGTCGCAGAGATTAAATCACTTAGATTCAGGGTAGATTGAGTTAATAAGAGAATTTTTTCGGCTATCCAAGTTAAATTCGTTTGCTGTCTTGAGTAGTTTGTCATAAAAGTTTCGAACATTTTCACCGCAATATAATTACAATCGCTTCTTTTTTCCCCGATATCCTCTCCCTCCATATTATTAATAATGTCTTTTAATTGCTGTTCCCTGGCAATAGAGCTGTCGATAGGAAATTGTTTATAAGCATAAGCTGGTTCTGTGTAGTGAATGAAGGAATGAAGACGATTAAATTGATTTGCTCTTACGCCAAGAAAATTTTTCCACCGTTCTAATTCCTCATCATATTCAGATTTTTCTTCTCCCTTTAGTTCTTCTTCTTCGAGTTCTTTTTTGGTTTTACTTAAAATATTATTGACCTTATCAGTTTCAAAGCGGTGAATTGGCGCTGTTTTTAAAATTAATTCGAAACATTCATTAATCTGATCAAGGTGATTTTGTTTTAGTTTTGATTCCGATTCCAATCCCGCTCCAAGTATATATGGGATAACTGGGTTTATTTTTAGTTCACAGGCTTTATATTCTTTAAGATATTCTTCAAGCACTTCTTTCCTAAGGTGCCTTTTTTCTTCATTAGCAAGGTATTTTTCCAATGAAGAAAGTTCTATATTCAAAGCTTTTTTTAGCTTGCTCCTTGACCAGGTATTAAAGAGGGTATCCATGCTAAAGGTTCCGGTGGAGTTTGAGCTATTTATATTTTTTTTTAAAGTATTGATGATGTCCCCTAGACTCTTTGCCTCTTTAAGCTCATTGATAATCTTTCCTCGCAGGGGTTCTCGATCTGTTTCTATTGCTTTTAAATTTAAAATTATTGATTTTTTAATTGGAGCTACTGGAATTGCGGTCTTCTTCATGCGGGTCACCTTTTATCTTTTTTATGTTATAATATTCAAGTTCTTATATTACGTCCGTGTTACCATTATTACTCATTTTAAAGTAGTTTAAACCGATCTAAAGCTCGGAAACATGGGTGAATAGTTAAAACCAACCTAACTAAAAGTGCGGAATTAGCATGAGTGAATTTGATCATATAATCATATACTTAAAGGTGGTGGAGTCTAAAAGCTTCACGGCTGCTGCTGACAAGCTCGGTATTTCCCCTAACGCTGTCAGCAAACATGTCACCCAACTGGAAGAAGAATTAGGTTTAACGCTGTTTTCTCGGTCCACCCGACGTTTACAAGTGACAGAAGCCGGTAAAATGATCTATGAAAAAGGCAAAATCGCGCAAAGAAGCCTGGAAGATATCAATGAATATGCTCGGTCATCGCAGGTTGAGCCTGAGGGAGTTTTATCTATTATTAGCAGCATGGGAGTAGGGCAATACTTGATTGCGGAGTATTTGCCGGAATTTCTGTCTTTGTACCCAAAACTAAGGCTTAATTTACAATTCTCCGATGACTTTCCAGATCTTGATGAGTTTGACCATAACTCAATCGATCTCATCTATGGCTTTCCGTCCTCTTTAACTCCGGAAAAAATTGTTAATGGAGATTTTGTTCGTAAACCGGTTAATCGTATTCAACGAATCGTTTGCGCTTCTCCGGGGTATCTTGCGCGACATGGGGAGCCGAAAAGTTATGAAGACCTGGCCAATCACTGTATTATTATTCATACTCACAACCAAAGCCAAAAAAACTTGCTATTAGCGGAATGTGAGAAAAGAAACATAGTATTGCCAAAGATATTAATTGTGAACAATTCGGCTTCTATCATTAGACTGATGCGCAGCGGAAGTGGTATTGCTCCGATAGCTGATTTTATAGTAGCAAATGAAATAGCTACTGGCGCCATTCATAGAATTTTACCGATTCATCAAGAGCCTAAAATAGAAACTTTTTTATTTTATAAAAAAACTCGTTATTTGCCTTTAAAAATTTCCTGCTTCATCGATTTTTTTTCTAAAAAAATTGCTTAAGTTAATGGCAGTGCTTCGCCAGGTGATAAGGAAGTGATATAATGTCCGGCTATGAGCAAAGAACCTGTGAATGATATCCGTACTTACCGGCGCTTATTAAAATCCACTCAAAAGTATTGGCTGTGTTTTTTAATGGGAATTATAGCCACTGCAGCGATGTCCTTGGTCGATGCCGGATTCGCGTGGCTGATTAAACCCATTATTGATAAAGGTTTTGTCCATCGCGATGTACATTTCATCCATTTTTTACCTATTTTAGTCATATTAATCTTTTTATTCCGTGGTGTTTTTGTGTTTTTATCCGCCTATTGCGTCACCCGCGTTTCGCGTCAAGTTGTCATGGACTTCAGACGCCAGCTTTTTGTACATTTTATGAAATTGCCCTATCGTTTTTATGACCGCAGCAGTTCTGGGCAATTAATTTCCACGCTGATTTACAATGTTGAACAAGTTGCGCAAGCCAGTTCCACTGCTTTACTCACCATTCTGCAAGAGTCGACCTTATTAATCGGCTTAATTGCAGTGATCATCAGTGTCAGTTGGCAGTTATTTTTATTATTTTTAATTATCTTGCCAGCCATTGTTTGGGTGGTGAAACGCAACGGATCACGTTTAAAAAAAATCAGTACCACGGTGCAAAAATCCGTCGGCGATGTGACTCGCTTGGCTGACGAAGTCATTAATGCCCAATCGATTATTAAATTGTATGGTGGGCAAGAGGCGGAAGGGGAAAGATTTTTTCGCGCAACCAAAGCTAATCAACAACGCGAATTAAAAATTGCGGTGACTAATAGTATGGGCACTGCCATCGTACAAATTTTAATGTCAATTTTAATCGCTGTAGTTTTGATATTCGCTACCATGCCTTCTTTGCACATCACTGCGGGTGCTTTTGGCACCGTGATTTCTTCCGTCATTATGCTTTTACGCCCAATGCGCCGATTAACCACGGTTCACAGTGTTTTACAAAAAGGCGTAGCTGGGGCGGAAAGCATTTTCAAAGTATTGGATGAGGAAGTTGAAGAAGATCGAGGTACGTATCAATCAGATCGAGTTCAAGGGGATATTATTTTTTCAAATGTCAGCTTCTCTTATCAACAATCAAGAATTCTCCATGAGGTTAGTTTCCATATTAAGGCTGGCAAAACTGTAGCTATTGTCGGTCATTCTGGAGCTGGAAAATCGACCTTAATTAATTTATTGCCGCGGTTTTATTCGTTCCAAAATGGAAGTATTATGCTGGACGGCGTCGATATTCGCGAATATCAATTAAAAAATTTGCGCGAGCAAATGGCCTTGGTGTCACAGCACTCAATTTTATTTAATGACACCATCGCTAACAATATTGCTTACGGCAGTAAAGCTCGCGTTACCCGTCAGGAATTAGAAGCGGCAGCCAAAGCAGCTTATGCCTGGGAATTTATTCAAGAGTTTAGCGAGGGCTTGGACGCCGTGATCGGTGAAAATGGAGTTCTATTGTCCGGTGGACAACGTCAACGCATTGCCATTGCTCGCGCATTATTGAAAAAAGCACCTATTTTAATCCTAGATGAAGCTACGGCATCTTTAGATACGTATTCGGAAAGACAAATTCAATTGGCTTTAGAAAACTTAATGAGTCAATGCACCACCTTTGTGATTGCTCATCGTTTATCAACCATTGAAAATGCTGATTGGATTTTGGTAATGGAGAAAGGGCGTTTGGTTGAGCAGGGCTCCCATCAAACATTAGTGCAGCAAAATGGCGCTTACGCCGCTTTACACCGTCTGCAATTTAAAGAAAAAGTAATAGAAGAAAATATTGTCATTGGATAAGAAATGCAGCAAAGATTAAAATTGATGGACCGGATCTGGTATCAGCAAGGTCATCCCTTGGCTTATTTACTTTCCCCCTTAAGCTGGGTTTATAACCAGTGGATGAAGTTACGATTTTATTTCTATCAGATTGGATTATTTAAAAAAACCGCTATTAATAAGCCGATTATCGTGGTTGGAAATATTACCATCGGAGGAACTGGAAAAACGCCATTGGTAATTGCATTGATTGAATGGTTTAAAGCAATGGGTTGGCGTCCAGGTGTTATCAGTCGCGGTTATGCAGGCGGATCTAAAGTATGGCCACAAACGGTTGAGACAAATAGTGATGCCAAACTTATTGGCGATGAACCATTACTCATCAAGCAGAAAACCGGCGTGCCTATCGTTGTGGGCCCCCATCGCATTGCGGATATAAAGCAATTATTAGCAGAAAATGATTGCGATGTTGTGATTAGTGACGATGGTCTGCAGCATCTAGCTATGGATAGAGATGTTGAAATTGTGGTGATTGATGAGGAACGCCGATTTGGCAATGGCATGTGTTTGCCAGCAGGCCCACTTCGAGAGTCAGTGGAACGCCTCAAGACGGTTGATTTTGTGGTAATGAATGGTGGTAAGAGTGAATTGGGCTATCAAATGCAGTTGAAGCCAGGAGAAATCTACCAGCTTCAAAATCCGCAAAATTTTTTAAATATCCCTGCTCTCAATAAAAATGTCCACGCCGTAGCTGGCATTGGTAATCCAGAACGCTTTTTTGCTACTCTTAAAACATTGGGTTTAAGTTTTGTGCCCCATATTTTTTCTGATCATTTTTTATTTGAAAAGAAAGATTTCCAGTTTGGGCCAAATGCCTTAATTATCATGACAGAAAAAGATGCGGTTAAATGCGCGGGTTTCGCGGATGAAAATTTTTGGTGCTTACCCGTGCAGGCTGAGATTGACTCAGCTTTTTTTCAAGCTTTGCTCCGCAGGCTGACGTTTGGTCAAAGCAACACACAACAATCCAGAGAGAATAAATAACATCGCAATGAAAATGTCCCTGGTTATGGGTTCTTTTAAAATGAGGAATGAAGAAAATAAACCGATCATGGGCACAGCCAACAACAGTAGAGAAATAGTAATCGCCGGCAATTTTCGATTGAGTTCTAAAATTCCCCAATAAGCAAAAGCAGTAGCAAAAGGACCTAAGTAACCCAATTCACCCACTAAAGACCAAGACCAATTGATGGCCGGTCGCGGTTCAAAAATGCAGGCTGAAATGGCAACCAATATTGTTCCCAGTAACATTTGCCAAGGCGCCAATTCAATTGCGCTGCTTTGGTGTTTACCAAAACGCACATGCAAAATGGTTATCGACCAGACCCAAGCCGCCAAAACTAGTAAACCATTGCCGACCAGCGCCATGTGATCATGCCAATTAAAACTAAAGGGATTAAATAACCAAATCACCCCAAAAAGCCCCAGCAATAAACCTAATAAGGTTAACTTACCTAAAGACTCTTTAAACAAGCAAACTGCCAAAGGAGTAACCCATAACGGTGTGGTATAAACCAAAATCGAGCTGCGCCCGGCTTCAACATGAGATAAGCCTAAAATGATTAACATGGTAAAAACACCCATTTGCCCTAATCCAACCGATAATAGAAAAGGCAGGTCTTGGCGGGAAGGCCAAAATTTTCGGCGTGAAATCAGTAAAACAATAAATAAAATCACACAGCCTAGACCCAATCGAAATGTCCCCAGCCACAAAGGCGGCAAATAATGAAGAGCTAATTTCATCGTGGGCCAACTAAAACCCCAGGCGCACAACACTGCTGGAATAAGGCCTAAAGAGAGTAGGGAATTTAATTTGGTCTTGAGCATGGCTCTTTCCTCATATTGGTGGTATTATTTGAAACATGTGTCTTATATTATAAACTGCATGTTCCTTATTGTCAACGATATGTTTCATATATTGGATTTATTATGACTATATTTGCCGATCAACTTAAAAAGCTGCGCTCGGAATCGAATTACAGTATGCAGCAATTGGCTGAAATGGCTGGAGTGAGCAAGTCGATGATCAGTAAAATTGAGCGGGGAGAGGTTCAACCCACTCTGGATATTGCCACCCGTCTAGCACAAGCGCTCGGTAAAACTTTATCTGCCATGTTGGAAACCATGCCAGAAACCCATTGGGTAAAAATATCGCGCCAAGCCCAATCAGTTTGGGAAGATCCGGTTACCCATGCATTACGGCGAGTTCTTTCGCCGCCTTTTCCAGAAGGAAAGTTAGAATGGTTGGAAGTGATGACACCCCCAGAGACGACGCTTACTTTTCCCGCCCTTAAAAAAGGGACTGAAAAATATATCTTGGTGCTGGAAGGCGAGATTTTAATTGAAGTAGGTGATCAAAGATTTTTACTAACTGCCGGTGACAGCGGTTATTTCGCTGCCTATTATCCACATGCTTTTATTAATCAAACGTTGAACAAAACGGTTTATTATCTTATAATAAAGCATTAATCAATCTCACTCAAAGAGGAAGGAAAATTGAAAAATTCATATACAATTTCTAAGCCTAAAATTAAGCCCAAAATTGATTTAGAAAAATTTCTATTAGGGCTGAAGCCAAATATCCAACCGAGAACCCTGGGAGAGCTTAAATCAGACCAAAAAAATGACCATCGCTTTAGAAAGCAGAAAAAAAGCAGCATCATTGAATTACAGCCCATTTTAATTGGTTCTCACGAATTAATTTTGCGAATGACTCTTGCAGAAAACATTGTGACACTTTATCTCAACGAGCCAGTAATCAGTTCCTTTTCATTCAATTTCATGTTTTTGGCTCCACAATTATCACAAATAAAATTTGGACCTGTTCTTTGTGATCATCCTTTACATCTAACCACTCATGAACAACAAGATAGTGAGGTTCTGCAGGAACATATACATGTAGAATTTAAAAAGAATTCTATAACTGGAAAAAACTTAGAAGAATTTTTTGGATTAATAAATTTACCAGCGAATAGTTCTTTTTCCAAAAGTTTTCGTACACCCAGCAAGTTCGACATGTGCTTGCCACAGCCTAACATTTCAGCTATTCCTCAACCGTTTGATTCATTCTATAAGAGTCAATATGATGATTATCAATTTGAAATATCGGAGCTTCCAGAAATAAATTCTTGTGCAAATACCTTAAGCAATTTAGGCTGGCTGCTTCTTTTGGGCCTAGCTTTATTCGCAGGTTGTAAATTATTCTCGCGCTTATTTGAGGGACCTGCAGAAACAAAAAAGAACCCAAGTATTGCCACCAATCCAGCTGGGTTTTTACAAAACCTTCCTGCAGAAACAGCTGTTATTGATAGTAACTCCTTACAGTTTGCCAAATAAAAGTTAGAGACCAGGTCAGCTTTTTTATTTTTTGGACAATTAAACTTTTAGCCATCTATGACGTGGACAGATTGATTCCTTAACAATTTGTTTTTAATAGAAATAAAAAACTAGCATGATTGGGCGCTTAATGGGGTGACCATATAGATTGTGTTATCATTCACCTTGGGATATAATTCCAGGGTGAATGGTAATGCAGAGAGGATTTATGATCACGCGGATAGTAGGCAGAAATGAAGAGCTGCATAAATTGAGTCGGCTACTAGAATCGAAGACGCCAGAATTCCTTGCTATATACGGTAGAAGAAGAGTAGGTAAGACTTTTTTGATTCGTAGTTTTTTTACAGAAAAAAATATTATTTTTTTTGATACTACAGGAGAAAAAAAAGCACCTTTAAAGCAGCAGATTAATCATTTTACCCAGAAAATTGGACTGGTTTTTTATAATGGCGCACGTCTAGAGGCTGGTAAAAATTGGGATGAGGCTTTCGAAGCATTAACGAACGCCATTAGTTCTGCTCCTAAAAACAAAAAAATTGTCATTTTCATGGATGAATTCCCTTGGATGGCGACCAAAAATTCAAGAATATTAGAAAGTCTAGACTATTACTGGAACCAGTATTGGTCAAACGACAAGAGAATCAAATTAATTATTTGTGGGTCTTCGGCATCTTGGATAAAAGATAAGATTGTTAATAACAAAGGGGGTTTGCATAATCGGCTAACTGCGAAGATAAACCTTAGTCCATTTAATCTGACTGATACTAAAAAATTCTTAATTCAATCAGGGATTAAATTAAATGATAGGCATATATTAGAAATTTACATGGTAATGGGTGGGGTTCCTTACTATTTATCCAAAATTGAAAAAGGTTTATCAGCTACTCAAAATATTGAACAATTAGCATTTAGAAAGAATAGTTTTTTTCTAGATGAATTTGATAATTTGTTTTCCTCTTTGTTTGATGATTCTGAAATATATATTGAAATTATGCGGCATATTGCGAAACATAGATATGGCATTGGGCAAGCGGAGTTATTAAGAAAAATGGGCACAGCTTTACAGGGAAAAGCTGGAATCAGAAAACTGAAGTCACTTGAAGATGCTGGTTTTATTCTAGGATTTACGCCGCACTTTCATAAAAAAAAAGGAATTCATTACAAGGTTGTTGATGGGTATACATTGTTTTATTTGTATTGGATAGAGCCAATTAAACAAACTTTATTAACAAAGGGTTTAATTAAGGGCTATTGGATAAAAAATCATCTTTCTTCCAGTTGGCATAGCTGGTCTGGATTTGCGTTTGAGGCTGTTTGTTATGAACATCTTCCCGAAATTACCAAATCATTGGGTCTGAGTTCAGCGTCTGTACCTGATACTTGGCGATATATGCCAAGAAAAAAATCAAAAGAAAATGGCGCACAGGTAGATTTATTGTTTGATCGAGACGATGATGCTATCACTCTTTGTGAAATAAAATATACCCAACAGCCTTTCGCTATTAACAAAAAACAGTTTTCAGAATTAAAAGAGAAGGTTAAGATTTTTAAGGAAGTCACGAGGACTAAAAAACAAATATTTACCGCTTTAGTTTCCGCTAACGGAGTTAAAAAGAATGATTACTTAGAAGAAGTAATTGATGGAGGGGTTGTTACAATAGTGGATCTATTTGAATAGTTTGAATAGAAGGTTCCAGACCAGTCCATTTTTTTATTTTTCCATTACGCTGAGTGGACGATGAAAGGGTTAACCTAGTTTTTTCTTTAGCAGATCATTGACCTGTTGCGGGTTAGCCTTACCTTTGGTCGCTTGCATTACTTTTCCGACAAAATAAGCAAATAGTTTATCTTTACCTGCACGATATTCTGCGGTTTGCTCTGGATTGCTGGCGATAATGTCGTCAATAACCTTTTCAAGCGCGCCACTATCTGTAATTTGTTTAAGGCCTTTTTTCTCAATAATGGTATCGGCATCGCCTTCTTTCAGCCACATGGCAGCGAAAACTTGCTTGGCGATATTGTTGGATATTGTGCCATCGGCAACGCGGGTTAATAATTTTCCTAAATCTTGTGCGGAAATGGGACTTTTATTTAAAGAAAGATTTTCTTTATTCAAAGCCGCAGATAATTCACCCATCACCCAATTGGCTATTATTTTGGGAGAAGCTTGACTGGTTTGCAGTGCCTTTTCAAAATATTCTGCACTTTCTGGGGATAAAGCCAATAAACTAGCATCATAAGCATTCAGTTGATATTGATTTTGAAAACGCTGACGCTTTTCCCAGGGCAATTCTGGCAGGTTTGCTCGGATGGATTCCAACCATTCATTTGAAACTTCAATCGGTAATAAATCAGGATCGGGAAAATAACGATAATCGTGTGCTTCTTCTTTGCTGCGCATGGGACGCGTTACCCCAGCATCCGCATCGTATTGCCGCGTTTCTTGAATAATACCGCCCTTGTTTTCTAAAATTTCGGTTTGTCGTTTTATTTCATAGAAAATTGCTTGTTCAATAAAGCGAAATGAATTTAAATTTTTCAACTCCGCGCGTGTGCCCAATTTAGTTGTGCCGACGGGTCGCAGTGAAATATTCGCATCACAGCGAAACATCCCTTCTTGCATGTTCGCCTCGCAGATGCCTAAATAACGAATCAAATGTATGTAGGGTTTTTAAATAAGCAACGGCTTCTTTTGCTGAGTACATTTCCGGTTCCGAAACTATTTCTAATAACGGAGTGCCGGCCCGATTTAAATCAATGCCAGATACCCCCGATAACCCTTCATGAATTGATTTGCCTGCATCCTCTTCTAAATGTGCGCGAGTCAAGTGGATGGTTTTTTCTGTTCCATCTTCCAAAACAATATTTAGGGCGCCGCCGCTGACGATGGGTAATTCAAATTGGCTGATTTGATATCCTTTGGGTAAGTCGGGATAAAAATAATTTTTACGCGCGAAAATTGAACGAGATGGAATTTTTGCGTCAACACTTAAACCAAAGCGAATGGCAAGCGCAACGGCTTGTTTATTGAGAACGGGTAAAACGCCGGGTAAGCCGAGATCAATGGCGCAGGCTTGCGTGTTAGGTTCTGCGCCAAATTGCGTTGAAGCGCCGGAAAAAATTTTTGATTTTGTTGCCAATTGTGCGTGGACTTCTAAACCAATTACCGGTTCCCAATTCATAACACCTTCCTAATAAAAAACATGAATATAATATAAGCTATATTGACATAGTTTGACTTCTTAGCCATTGCAAGTCAAATATCTTAAAGATAAAATATTCACTAAGAGGTATATGATAATGATTAATTTAACTGATCCCAAAATTGCTTTGATTCACGGAGCACTGATTAACGTCTTAGGCAATCGCGATGTTAAAAAAATACCGGATTATTTCACTGAAGACGCCATTATAATTATTAATGAAAGGAAATTACAAGGACCCGAATTTTTTAATCGTATTCAATGGCTGCGTGATAACATTGAAATACAATCAGTCAAAGTTACCGTACACAACGCCTTTTTTGTAGGTGACCAAGGATTTGATCACCATACTTCTGAAGTTATTTATACCAATAATAAAAAAGCCGTTTATAAAATTTTTGGATATATAAAGCTACGCGATTATAAAATTAGTCGTTATGAAGATGTCACTATTCAGCTGGAAGGAGAAAACGATATGGGAGTTGTTACTTCAACAATTGAACATTGACATTTCCTTCTTATGAATAGGATAATCATGCCTATAATATTTTTAGGAGATTTTTATGAAGTTTAAAAGGATTTTTTTGGTTGCTTTGGCAATGGTTACTTCGGTATTTGCTGGCTTAGCGATGGCCGCCGGGGGTGAAGGGGCTTTAATTGTCCATGTGACTGGGCTGAAAAACAATAATGGGGTCGTGCGCATTGCCATGTATAATTCGCCACAAGCATATCAAGATACCACGCAGTCCAAAGGGCTTGCTTTTAAATCTGCGACTTTACCCATCAGTGGCGGCCAAGCCACTTGGAAAGTTGAAAACGTGCCGTATGGCGTTTACGCAATAAAATTATTTCATGATGAAACCTTAAGTGGTAAATTGAAAAAAAGTATGATTGGGAAACCTACAGAAGGCTTTGGATTTTCTAACAATCCAAAGTTTCAAAATCGGGCTCCCACTTTTGATGAAGTGAAATTTACGGTTGAGCAACCAACAACATCAATGGATATTCGAGTTATTAATCTTTAAAAAGAGAAAAATATGAGTCTGACTCCTGAAGAAGTAAAAAAAATTGCACATTTAGCACGTTTAACAATACAAGACCAAGAAATTTTGCCGTTTACAAAAAATTTGGACAATATTCTTACTTTAGTTGAGAAAATGAATGGAGCAGACATTTCAGAGGTTGAACCGATGGCCCATCCTTTGGACACGGTTCAACCCATGCGTGAAGACATCGTCACCGAAAAAAATCAGCGTGATCTTTTTTTAAAAAATGCCCCCCAAAGTTATATGGGTTTATATTTAGTCCCCCAAGTTATCGAAAACGCCGAGTAAATTATGCATGAGAATACAATAGCCGCTCTTGGCGCCGCATTAAAAAAGAAAAAATTTTCCAGTAAAGAGTTAACCCAACATTATTTAGAGCGTATAAAAAAACATGATCCGCAAATAAATAGTTTTATCACCGTTACCGCAGAATTTGCCTTACAACAAGCTGCAGCCGCCGATCAAAAATTAGCAACAAACGGAGCGGGACCGTTAACTGGCATTCCTATCGCACAAAAAGATATTTTTTGTACCCTAGGTATTAAAACAACCTGCGGTTCAAAAATGTTAGACAATTTTATTGCACCCTATGATGCTACCAGTGTTGCGCAGTTAAACGCCGCTGGCGCGGTTTTGCTGGGAAAAACCAATATGGATGAGTTTGCGATGGGTTCATCCAATGAGACTAGTTTTTACGGTCCAGTAAAAAACCCGTGGGATTTAACCAAAACTCCGGGTGGATCTTCCGGCGGATCTGCTGCGGCGGTCGCTGCGCGTCTTGCACCTGCGGCTACTGGCACGGATACCGGGGGGTCAATCCGTCAGCCGGCTGCTTTGTGCGGAATTACCGGTTTGAAGCCCACCTACGGAAGGGTCTCGCGTTACGGCATGATCGCTTTTGCTTCCAGTTTAGATCAAGCGGGTGTGTTGGCCCAGACTGCAGAAGATGTGGCAATCCTATTTAAAGAAATGGCGGGGCATGATCCTCGTGATTCAACCAGCGTCGATAAAGAAGTTCCCGATTATACCCAAACTTTAAATGATTCCTTGGCGGGATTAAAAGTAGGTCTGCCTGAAGAATACTTTGGAGCAGGTTTAGATCCGGCTATTGCTAAGGCGTTGGAAGACATGATGAAAACTTTAGAAAAGCTGGGTGCTAAAATGGTAAAAATACGTTTACCCCATACTGATCTCAGCGCTTCGGTCTATTATGTGTTGGCGCCCGCCGAATGCTCCTCAAATTTGTCTCGTTATGATGGGGTTAGATATGGGTATCGTTGCCAGAATCCAATTAATTTGGAAGATTTGTATAAACGTTCCCGCAGTGAAGGTTTCGGGAAAGAAGTGCAACGTAGAATTTTGATAGGCACTTATGTTTTGTCATCCGGTTACTACGATGCGTATTATCGACGTGCACAGAAGGTGAGAAACTTGATTCGAGAAGATTTTATCTCTGCGTTTAAACAAGTTGATGTTATTTTGACACCGGCAACGCCGACCCCAGCGTTTAATTTAGGATCTAAAGTAAAAGATCCGGTAGCCATGTATTTGTCGGATGTGTATACCATCGCTGTTAATCTTGCTGGGATTCCCGGGTTGGCCTTACCCATTGGTTTTAGCCAAGGTTTGCCCTTGGGAGGCCAGTTAATAGGGAATTATTTTGCAGAAGCCAAGTTATTAAACGTTGCTCATCGATATCAGCAAGAGACCAATTGGCATCAACAAATGCCAGAACTTGGCAATATCTAATCCCTTAGTTATAATGACCCCAACCTGAACATGGGTTATCGTTCGACATCGGAGTTTTAATGGCGCCAGCTTTATATCAGATCATTTTTTATTTGTTCGCCGCAGCATTACTGGTTTCCGCCGTAATGGTCATCCTTGCCCGAAATCCGGTGCGCGCAGTATTATTTTTAGTACTATGTTTCTTCTTTAGCGCTGTCTTATGGATGTTATTGCAAGCTGAATTCATTTCGTTGGTATTAATATTCGTTTACGTTGGCGCGGTCATGACTTTATTTTTATTCGTGGTCATGATGTTAAACATTGACCTCGTTCCTTTAAGAGAAGGTTTTGTGCGCTTTCTCCCGTTGGGAATCTTGGTCTTACTTTTTTTGTTAGGCATTATGTTCTTTGTATTAACCGGACAAAAAGCCATGTCAAATTCACCGTTGCCTATCTCTCATCCAGCAACTTATAGCAATGTCTCAGTGGTAGGAAATGTGTTGTTTACTCAATATTTGTATGCATTTGAAATTGCCGGTTTAATTTTATTGGTCGCTATGGTGGCAGCCATTAGCCTAGCTTTTCATGGCAGGAAAGCCGGTACCAAGGCACAAAATATTGAAAAGCAATTGAATGCGAACAAGGCCTCAGGACTTCGTATTATTAAAATGAAGTCCGAGTTGTGATATTTGTAGGGTCTGTTGACTCTAGATTAACCATGAGAAACATGTAATGATTCCACTCAGTTATTATTTGATCATTGGAGCCGTTCTGTTCGGATTGAGTTTTGCGGGAATTATAATCAACCGCAAAAATATTATTGTATTATTAATGTGTTTGGAGCTGATGTTATTGGCAGTCAATACCAATTTTGTGGCTTTTTCTCAGTATCTAAACTTACCGACCGGCGAAGTATTTGTATTTTTTATATTAACCGTAGCTGCTGCTGAAGCAGCCATTGGTTTAGCTATTTTAGTCTTATTATATAGACAACGTGGTACGATTAATGTTCAGAGCATGGATCTGTTAAAAGGTTAAATTTGTGATTAAGTATTTAACATTGCTTGTGGTTTTTGCGCCTCTTTTGGGTTCCTTAATTGCCGGATTTTTCGGAAAGGTGATCGGACGAACCTCAACCCATGTTTCCGCCATTAGTTTGGTCTTTCTTTCCTTTTTAATCTCCATCTGGATCGCTAAATTAGTGTTTATGGATGGGCAAATATTTAATGGTGTGCTTTATCATTGGGCCATTAGCGGACATTTTGCTTTTGATATTGGCTTTTTGGTGGATCCGTTGTCTACCTTAATGTTGTTAGTGGTCACTTTTGTTTCTCTCCTCGTGCATATTTATACCGTTGGTTATATGCATGATGATCCGGGTTATCAACGATTTTTTAGCTATGTTTCATTATTTACTTTTGCCATGCTAATGCTAGTGACCGCCAATAATTTTTTACAATTATTTTTTGGTTGGGAAGGTGTTGGCTTGGTTTCTTATTTATTAATTGGTTTTTGGTTTCGAACAGACTCTGCAGCCAATGGCAGTTTCAAAGCTTTTCTGGTTAACCGAGTTGGCGATATGGGTTTTGTTATCGGGATTGCCGCCATTCTTACTTATTTTAGCAGTTTGGATTACGCGGATGTTTTTCCTCAAGTTGATTCGGTTTCTACCCAAACCATCAGTATTTTTGCCCACTCGCATTGGTCAGTGATCACGGTTATTTGTATTTTTTTATTTATTGGCGCCATGGGTAAATCCGCGCAAGTTCCATTACATGTTTGGTTGCCTGAATCCATGGCGGGTCCAACCCCATTTCCGCATTAATTCATGCAGCAACCATGGTGACCGCCGGTATTTTTATGGTGGCGCGAATGTCACCTTTATTTGAGTTATCAACCGTTGCTTTAAGTTTGGTATTAGATTATTGGCGCAACCGGCGCCTTGTTCTTAGGCCTTCTGGCTTTTGTTGAAAATGATATTAAGCGCGTGATTGCGTATTCGACCATGTCGCAATTGGGTTATATGATGGCGGCTAATGGCGCTTCGGCATTTTCTGCCGGTATTTTTCATTTGGCTACTCATGCTTGTTTTAAAGCATTGCTTATTCTTGGCCGCAGGTTCAGTCATTATCGCCATGCATCACGAACAAGATATTCGCAAGATGGGTAATTTACGAAAATATCTGCCAATTACCTATGTCACTTTTTTGATTGGCGCTTTGGCTTTGGCGGCTATTCCGCCATTTGCGGGTTTTTATTCAAAAGATGCTATTATCGAAGCCGTTCACAAAGCGACAATTCCTGGCGCAGGTTATGCCTATGTTTGTTTGGTTTTAGGCAGTTTTGCGACCGCTTATTATATGTTTAGAGTATTTTTCCTTGCCTTTCATACGCATGAACGCATGGATAAACATGTTCGCGAACATCTGCATGAACCTTCATGGACGATGACGCTGCCGCTTATTCTGTTAGCAATTCCTTCTGTCCTATTAGGCGGAATTCTAGTCAATAAAATGTTGTATAGCGCTTCACCCTTGTTAGCAACGAGCATTCACGTAGCTCCTCAATTTAATGTATTGGCGGAATTGGGGAAGAATTTCAAGGTGTTTGGGGATCCATTTGGGATGCTTTTAAACATTTGCCGTTTTGGATGGCTTTGCTGGGTATTTTTACAGCTTGGTTAACTTGCGTCAAAGCGCCGGCTATCCGAACATTTTTTAGTAAAAAATTGGCATGGGTGCAAGCTGTTTTAGTTGCCAAATATGGTTTTGATACTTTTTATGTGCGAGTTGTTGTTGGCGGCATTCGGTTGTTAAGCCGAATTTTTCTATCAAATTACCGACCGTAAAATTATTGATTCCTGGGCGGTAGACGGTTCAGGCAGAAGTGTGTCTCGCTTGTCTCAACGATTGCGCCGATTACAAACGGGCTATTTATATCATTATGCATTTGTGATGATGCTTGGATTATTGGCGTTATTATGCTGGTTTTTGTTGTAGGAAAAAAATGGCACGCATACCTATTTTAAGTATATTAATCTGGTTACCGGTTCTTGCAGCTGTTTTGGTTTCATTTTTTAAAAATAATAGCCAAATCGCGCGGGTTATTGCTTTGATGGTCATGATTATTAGTCTGCTCTTATGTGTTCCGCTCTACACTCATTTTGATATCAATTCGGCCGCCATGCAGTTTACCGAACATCTGACATGGATTTCAGTGCTAAAAATTAATTATGATCTTGGGGTTGATGGTATTTCTCAGCCTTTAGTCATTTTAACTTGTCTTACGACTTTACTGATTGTTCTGGCCTCTTGGACCATGGTGCATGAAAAAGTTAACCAATATTTGGCCACCTTTTTGGTCATGCAGGGGATGATGGTCGGTGTATTCGCCGCAATGGATTCTTTGTTATTTTATTTCTTTTGGGAAGCCACCTTAATCCCGATGTACATGAGCATTGGCATTTGGGGTTCGCAAAATCGTTCTTATGCAGCCATTAAATTTTTCTTATATACTTTTTTTGGTTCGACTTTATTACTGATTGCCATTTTATATTTGCGTTTGAAAGCCGACAGCTTCTTGATTACTGATTTTTATCAGTTAAAAATTGCTTTAACAACCCAGATTATCATTTTCATTGGATTTTTCCTGGCTTTTGCCATTAAGGTCCCAATGTTTCCTTTACACACTTGGTTGCCGCACGCTCATACCGAAGCGCCTGCTGGTGGCTCGGTAATTTTGGCCGCTTTAATGTTGAAATTGGGTGGTTACGGTTTTTTACGTTTTACTTTGCCGATTGTTCCTGACGCTTGCCGTTACCTCGAATGGGTGATGGTTGCCTTGTCATTAGTGGCCATTCTTTATATTGGTTTGATAGCGATTGCACAGGTCGATATGAAGCGGCTGATTGCTTATTCTTCTGTTGCCCACATGGGTTTTGTCACTTTAGGATGTTTTTTTCCCTTTATTGTGTTGCAAAAAGGAGCCAACGTTTCTTTTGCCACTTTGGGAATTGAAGGAGCGGTAGTGCAAATGATTGCACACGCGTTTGGATCTGGAGCTCTCTTCTTGGCGTTTGGAGCGTTGTATGAGCAAATGCATACCCGTCAATTGAAAGATTTTGGCGGTGTCGCTAATGTGATGCCCATTTTTGCTGCCTTCTTTATGTTATTTGTAATGGCCAACGTCGGGCTACCGGGAACTTCAGGATTTGTGGGTGAGTTTTTTGTGATCATGAGCACTTTCCAATCTGGGTTTTGGGTAACGTTCTTTGCCGCCACAACCCTGATTACGGGCGCTGCTTATTCGCTGTGGATGTATCGTCGTGTATTTTATGGGGAAGTGGCGAATGATGACGTCCGTCAACTCAAGGATATAAGAGGCTTTGATATTTGGGTATTTGCTTTGCTAGCGGTATTTATTTTGCTGATTGGTGTTTTCCCTGAAAGCTTATTACGTGTGGTCCATGCTACTGCAAATCATTTAATTGAGATTATGAACCAATCGCATTTAGAGTCGTCAATAAAGTAAGCTGAGAGTTGAGCATGAATGATTTTTCTTTAAATGACTTTTTGTTGGTTTTGCCAGAAGTATTTCTGGCGATTATGAGCTGCGTCATTTTATTGATGGGTGTCTTTTCCAAAAGTATAAAAGATTTATCTTATTACTTGGTGCAACTGAGTTTAATTATCGGGGCTCTGTTGACCGTTTATCTATATTTTGGCGTGTTTAAAGCGCCCGTTTTCGGTTTGTCGCACACGTTTACAGTTGACCAACTCGCAGTGATCCTAAAGATTTTTGTTTATATCACCGCTTTTTTTGTGTTTATTTATTCACGTGCCTACAATGCTGACCGTCATATTGCCAGCAATGAATTTCATGTATTGGGATTGTTATCAACGATTGGAATGTTGGTATTAATTTCTTCTTATAATTTGCTCACCCTTTATTTAGGTTTAGAGTTATTGTCTTTGCCATTGTATGCGCTTGTTGCGTTACAAAGAGCCAAAATGCGCTGTATAGAAGCCGCCATGAAATATTTTGTGGTGGGAGGCTTGGCTTCAGGCTTATTGCTTTACGGCATTTCCATTTTTTTCGGTATTGCTCACAGCTTAGATTTAACCGTAATTGCACACTCGGTTGTCCTTTTACACAATCAGAGTGATCTTTTGCTTGTTTTTGCTTTAGTATTTGTCATTGCAGGAATGGCGTTTAAATTAGGCGCTGTGCCTTTCCACATGTGGGTGCCTGACGTGTATGATGGCGCACCCACTTCCGTAACTTTATTAATTAGCACAGCACCGAAAATAGCTGCTTTCGCGTTATTTGTGCGTTTTCTTGCCGAAGGTTTGCCGGGTTTATTTGTTGATTGGCAACAGATGTTAATTATTCTCGGTATTCTCTCAGTTGCTTTAGGAAATATTGTCGCCATTGTTCAAGTGAACATTAAACGGCTATTAGCGTATTCCTCCATTGCACATATGGGTTATGTGCTGTTGGCGTTGGCTTGCGGTTCAGTTTCTGGTAATTCTGCCGCCATATTTTATGTGCTCACCTATTCGCTAATGAGTTTAGGTGCATTCGGGATGGTGGCATTATTAAGCCGCACTGGTTTTGAGGCCAATGACATCGAAGACTTTGCCGGTTTAAATAATCGAAATCCATGGTTAGCTTTTATGATGCTTATCTTAATGTTTTCAATGGCAGGTGTGCCACCCTTAGTGGGTTTTATTGCTAAATTGGCGGTATTAAATGCTTTGATTGAAATACATTTAACCACTATAGCTATCATCACTTTAATTTTTTCCATTGTGGGCGCCTATTATTACATCCGCATCATCAAGGTAATGTATTTCGATCAACCCTCCCAAAGTGAAATAATTACCTATTCTCGATCTACCCAGTGGGCAATGAGTATTAATGGTGTTGTGGTTTTAATCCTGGGAATTTTCCCTAGCGTTCTGTTTAATCTTTGTCAAAAACTTTTTTAAGACACTTCCTGGTTCAAATACTATTCGTCGTTAAATTTTTTTTCATTTAAGAAAACCTTAATATTGCCATGCTACGTTTTAAAAGATGGGGTTTTTGAGTAAAAAATACGCACAATAAGAGGTTGACATGAAAAAACAAGAAGAAAAAACAGTAAAACGTAGTAGTTATTATGGAAATCGAAATTCTTTTTTGAAGCCAGTAATTCAGAGTTATTGGTATCCTGCTGATAACGTTGATATCGATCCTCAGCGGTTGATGGCTGTCTGCATCGAAACCATGCGAAATAATCTTGTTAGTCAATTTATTAAGTCAAAAGGCAAAAAGGAGCAAGAAAAATTACACCCAGTACTCACTGTAATAGCCAAATTAGAGTGTTTATTTAAGAATCCCGAGGAAAAAAATTGGTTAACTACAAAAGAGCTAAGCACATTGTTTGAATGTGATAGATGTTATAGGGTGTTAGCCGAGAATGAAAAATATTGGCCTGAAGTATTTAGGAAGAATTGTAAGGCAAGAGCAAAAGCCGGCACAGTGCCGATTCCAGATTGGAACCTTGCTAGCCAGGAATTTTATAGAGTATATTACGAAACAGCCGCCAATTTGGGCATTTTTATTAAACCTCTTGAGGCAGGAGCCACCAAAAGAAACCCAGGTGAGTTGAATACATTTGATGACTTACTTGACGATGAAACACCTTCACCTTCAATCTAAATAGGTTAGCAAACTAAGAAATAATACTATATCCTAAATCAATAGCGATGATTGTTAGAGGTAAGAACAATGCAATTCAAACGTGAGATTGGTCTTTTTGGTTTGTTTCTGGTCGGCATCGGCAGCATCATTGGGTCGGGATGGTTGTTCGGGCCACTCTACACGGCGCAAATTGCGGGTCCCGCTGCGGTGATTTCCTGGGTGCTCGGTGGATTATTAATGGTGTTAATTACACTCACCTTCGCTGAACTAGGCAGCGCTTTTCCAGTGGCTGGCAGTATGGTGCAAGTGGCTCAACAAAGTCATGGCCCGCTGGTGAGCTTTATGATCGGATGGTTAATTTGGGCATCTAACGTCGCTATTCCGCCGGTGGAGACAATGGCCGTCATGCAATATGCCGGCAATTATATCCCTGGGTTAGTGACTAAAGTCGATAACGCTACGGTTGTCACACGCTTAGGATTTGGGTTAAGCGCGGTGGTTTTATTATTGATGACTGTTTTAAATTATTTTGGCGCTCGTTTTTTCAGCAGCGCCAATAATACAATTACCGCTTTCAAGTTGATCATGCCCATCGCTACCATGGTATTATTGCTGGTCATTGATTTTCATAGCAGTAATTTGCATAGTGCAGCCGCTGGGGGATTTGCTCCTTATGGTTGGCACGGAATTTTAGCGGCTTTGCCTTTGGGTGGTGTGGTGTTTTCTTTGCTCGGAGCGAATACCGTTCTGCATTTAGCTGCTGAAACCAAAAATCCACAGCGCTATATTCCATTAGCATTAATCGGCTCGATAATTATCTGTGCGTTATTGTATGCATTACTGCAATTCGCTTTTGTTGGCGCCGTTTCACCCGCATCCATTGCTGAAGGCTGGTCTAAATTACATTTTCCTGGCGACAGCGGACCTTTTGCTGGAATACTAACCGCATTGGGTTTGGGCTGGTTCGTCATTATTTTATACGCAGACGCAATCATCTCGCCATTTGGCACTGGATTTATTTTTACCGGCGCAACTGCGCGGGTCAATTATGGCTTAAGCAAAATTGGTTTTTTTCCTAAAAGCCTACAAACTTTGAATGAAAAAGGTGTTCCGGTTAAAGCGTTAATTATGAATTACCTGATTAGTTTGTTATTATTTTTGCCCTTCCCAGGTTGGCAAAGTTTGGTTGGTTTTATTATTTCTTGCTTTATACTTTCTTATATTATTGGTCCAATTGCCTTAATTGTTCTACGCAGAAATCTACCAGATCATGCACGGCCTTTTCGGTTACCTTGGGCATATGGCATGTCGCTATTAGCATTTTACGGCTGTAATTTGTTGGTGTTTTGGACGGGATGGGACACTGTTTATAAGATGATGATTACCATGGTCATTGGATTCGTATATTTCATTTTCTATTGTGTAAAAGAAAAAAATAACCTATGGGCTTCACAATGGCGAGTGTCCTGGTGGATTTTTCCTTATCTTTTAGGAATGGCGATTATTTCTTACTATGGTAGTTTTGGCGGCGGCAAAAATATTATTTCTTTTGGCTTGGATTTTGCCGTGATGGCAGTTTTTTCAGTGATTATTTTTCTGCTGGCGATAAAATTAAGTAAAGGAAACTCTGTCGCCATACCCTAGCAGAGTATTTCGCAATTTTTCTCTAATGCCGTGCGGTTTAGATCACGAAATCTACACCGCACGTTATGATTAGTCATCCCAGTTGCCAAATTTTTAACAGCAATAGTTAATTTTGGCAAAAAATCAGTTAATGTTCTGGTTTTGGTGATTCCATATTTATCCTTCATTCAACAAGAGCACTTGATTTTTGTTCCGGATTTCTTTATTATCAACGGTTACTGCGGGGTGGAGCAGTCTGGTAGCTCGTCGGGCTCATAACCCGAAGGTCGTAGGTTCAAATCCTGCCCCCGCTACCACATTTTCATATTTTTGAAGGGGAGAGGGCCAATGGCCCTTTTTTTATTGCCGGCATAATTTGAGAACAATATGCAAGCTTCAGAATTGCTAAAAATTATAGAACCGGCGGTAATCGCTCAGGGCCTACGAATTATGGGGAGCTGAATGGGTAAACGAGGGAAAAAACACTGTTATTAAGAATTTATATAGATAGCGCCACCGGTGTTAATTTAGATCAATGCGCAAAGGTTAGCCGCCAAATTAGTGCGGTACTGGATGTAGAAGATATCATCCAGGGACATTATTATTTAGAAGTGTCCTCTCCTGGCATTGAAAGGCCGTTGTTCACCATTGACCAATGCCGGGGTTATTTAGATAAGACAGTAGCAATACGCTTACGTGTTCCCAAAGTGGGGAGACGTAATTTTACTGGAACTTTAGTTCAGGTGGAAAATGAACAAATTGTCCTTACAAATGGACAATCAAGCTGAGGAAAAATTTTCTTGGCATGATATTGATAGAGCCCATGTAGTGGAGAAAGGGAAGTTTCCCCGCTAAAGTATGATGAGGTAATCTTATGAATAGTAAAGATATTTTATTGATTGTGCAATCACTCTCCAATGAAAAAGGAGTTAGTGAAGAAGCTATTTTTCAGTCAATTGAGGCCGCTTTAGCCACCGTAGCTGCTCAGACGCTACGAGGATGAAGATGTTATTATTCGCGTCTCCATAGATCGGAAAACAGGAGATTATGAAGCTTATCGTTGTTGGACTGTCGTCACCAATGAAGATGAGTTAGAAGATACCTGCCCAGCAAATGCTGTTAACTGAAGCGCAAAAAATTGATCCTGAACTAAATGTTGGCGATGTAGTTGAAGAAAAAATTGAACGTCCTGATTTTGGACGTATTGCTGCGCAACAAGCCAAACAAGTGATTATCCAAAAAGTGCGCGAAGCAGAACGTGAGCAAAATTATCGATCAATACCGTGCGCGATTTGGGGAATTGATTATCGGCGTAGTTAAAAAAGTCACGCGCGAACATATCATTTTAGATATGGGTGATAATGCTGAAGCTCTTATTATCTAGAGAAGAAATGTTGCCGCGAGATATTTTCAGAGTTAATGATCGCCTACGCGGATTATTATATGAGGTTCGAGATGGGAAACGAGGGCCTCAACTCGCCGTTAGTCGTACGGATCCACAATTTTTAGTTGAATTATTTAAAATCGAAGTTCCTGAAATCAGTGAAGAAGTGATTGAAATCAAAAGTGCTGCACGAGATCCAGGTTCGCGCGCTAAAATTGCCGTCAAAACTAATGATGGCCGCATTGATCCAGTAGGCGCTTGCGTCGGTATGCGAGGTTCTCGTGTGCAGGCTGTCTCCAATGAGTTAGGTGGCGAGCGCATTGACATTGTATTATGGGATGATAATCCTGCCCAATTTGTTATTAATGCAATGGCGCCTGCAGAGGTTGCTTCAATTGTAGTGGATGAAGAAACTCATTCCATGGATATTGCTGGTTAATGAAGATCAATTGCTTAAGCAATTGGTCGCAGTGGACAAAATATTAATCTTGCCAGCAACTTAACGGGATGGCGTTTAAACGTTATGACTGAAAAAGAAGCAGTTTCCAAACAAGAGACGGAATCTGGGAAAGCAAAATCTTTATTTGTTGAAAAACTGGATATTGATGAAGAAGTAGCTGAAATGTTAGTGAGTGAAGGATTCACCAATTTGGAAGAGATTGCCTACGTGCCTGTGCAGGAATTGGCAGAAGTGGAAGGCTTTGATGAAAATATTGCTTCAGAGCTTCAACAACGAGCTAGTGATGTTTTACTGACTCAAGAACTCGCGACGGAAACGGCGCGTCGAGTAACCAACCCAGACGAAGATCTCTTGTCTGTGGAAGGTATGACTGAAAAATTAGCTTTAAAATTGGCAGAAAAAGGTGTTATCAACCGTGAAGATTTAGCAGAGCATTCTGTAGGTGAATTAACAGATCTGGTAAATGAATTAGATGAAAAAACCGCTGCCAAATTAATTATGAGCGCAAGGGCACATTGGTTTGAATAGCTTTCGTGCGATTAGTTTATAAATAGATTGGGTTTAAATTATGCCAGATATCAGTATCATCGAGTTAGCAACTTTAGTGCGTAATACCCCTGAACGTTTACTTGTTCAGTTACAGGAAGCTGGGGTTGCAGTAACGGATATTAATCAAATGATCACCCCCGAACAAAAGCGGCAATTATTGCTGCATTTGCAAAAAAATCGAGGTGAAGAGGCTGCTCCTAAAAAACGCGATAAAATTACCTTAAAACGTAAAAGTGTGGGCGTGGTAAAACAAGGAAAGAAGAGTGTCAGCGTGGAGTTTAGGGCGAAACGCACCTATGTTAAACCCACTCAGGCTAAAGAGCAGGAAGTCGCTGCAGAAAATCAAATTGAATCAATCTCCGAGCAGGAAGAAGTTTCTTCTGCATCAGAAACAGTTCACGAAAAAGAACCTACTGTAGCCCCAGAGACCGTTAAACCTTCGGTGCAAGAAACACCAAGTGAATCGGTGGGGAAAGAAGAGGAGGCGCCTCGTGGAAAGAAAAAACTTAAACGTGAGACACGAGAACGGCGTAACCTCCGTGAAGAAGTTGGAGTTGAAGAAATCGAAGAAGAGGTAGATGAGCCCGAAACTGCGGGGCAACCTCAGTTAAGACCTTTTAAACGTAAGAAAAAACCTTTTAAAGAGACACGCACTAGACGGGTTGCCTCTTTAGAGCAAAGTTTTGCTAAACCTACGGCGCCTGTGGTACGCGAGGTGGTCATACCGGAATCAATTACGGTGGCGGAATTAGCACGTAAATTGACGGTAAAAGCTGCCGAAGTAATTAAAGTGATGATGCGCATGGGCGCCATGGCCACGATTAATCAGATTTTGGATAAAGATACTGCAACATTAGTTGTTGAAGAAATGGGCCATAAGACTAAGGCTTCTCAAAATAACGTAGAAGAAGATTTTATTTTATCTGACGAACAGTCAGATATTGAACCGATAAACCCGTGCGCCTGTAGTTACTATTATGGGGCATGTTGACCATGGTAAAACCTCTTTATTGGATTACATTCGACGAACTCAGGTAACTACCACGGAAGCGGGGGGTATTACTCAACATATTGGTGCTTATCGAGTACAAACCGACAAAGGCACGATTTGTTTTTTAGATACACCTGGCCATGAGGCGTTTACGGCCATGCGTGCACGTGGCGCACAATGCACTGATATTGTCATTTTGGTGGTAGCGGCGGATGACGGCGTTATGCCTCAGACCATTGAGGCAATCCAGCATGCCAGAGCAGCCAAAGTGCCTATTATTGTTGCTATTAATAAGATGGACAAATACGGCGCTGATCCCGAACGCGTGCGTAATGAATTGTCGCAACACGAGGTTTTCTCAGAAGATTGGGGTGGTGATACCATGTTTCAACCGATCTCTGCCAAAACAGGTCTAGGTGTTCCTAACTTGTTAGAAAGAATCTTATTACAGGCCGAAGTTTTGGAATTAAAGGCTATTCCGACCGGTCCTGCCCGTGGCATTGTCATTGAATCTCGTTTGGACAAAGGGCTGGGCCCGGTTGCAACAGTTTTGGTCATGCGTGGCGAACTGAAAAAAGGCGACATAGTATTGGCTGGCCGAGAATACGGACGTGTTCGAGCAATGATTAATGATTATAGGTAAAGAAAGTATTAGTGCCGGACCTTCCACGCCGGTGGAAATACTGGGGTTATCAGGGACGCCAACGGCGGGTGATAGATGATGGTCGTTGCTGACGAGCGTAAAGCGCGTGAAATTGCTCAATTTCGTCAAGGTAAATATCGTGAAGTGCGTTTAGCAAAACGCAGAACTGCCCATTTAGAAGGCTTATTTGATCAATTACAAGAAGGTAATGCCGTTTTGAATGTGGTATTGAAAGCGGATGTACAGGGTTCTGTGGAAGCTATTACTGATTCTTTAAACAAGCTGGCCACAGATATCGCCAAAATTAACATTATCTCTAGCGGAGTGGGTGGAATAACTGAGTCAGATATTAATTTAGCGATTGCATCACAAGCGATTGTGGTTGGTTTTAACGTCCGTGCTGATTCCAGTGCTCGACAAGTTGCGGCGAATGAAAGCGTAGACTTACGTTATTACAGCATCATTTATACTTTGATTGACGAAGTCAAATCTGCATTAAGTGGGCTCTTGTCTCCCACCAAACAAGAAAAAATTGTTGGGTTGGCTGAGGTTCGCGAAGTTTTTCGCGCCACCAAACACGGCACTATTGCCGGATGTATGGTTACCGAAGGTTATTTGAAGAAAACTTTACCAGTTCGTGTTCTTCGTAATAACGTTGTTGTTTTTGCTGGAAATTTAGAATCTTTGCGCCGTTTTAAAGATGATGCTGCTGAGGTTCGTCAAGGGAACGAGTGTGGCATTGGTATAAAAGGCTATAACGATATTCAGGTGGGTGATCAAATTGAAACATTTGAGATTGTTATCGTTAAGCGGACGTTAGCATAGAAATAGTTTATGCCTGAACATTCAAAACGTAATCGGCAAGTTGCTGACATGATCCAGCGTGAGTTGGCGTTGGCTCTGCGACAAGAAATAAAAGATCCTCGTTTGGCAAATCTTAATATAACTGATGTGGTGCTTTCTCCGGATTTTCGTCATGCAAAAATTTATTTTACTTTGGTAAAAGATGAAGATTTGGAAGGCGCAAAAATTGCTTTGCAGCGTGGTGCTGGACATTTTCGTCATATTTTGGCTGAAAAACTAGCTTTGCGTTACACGCCTGCTTTGGCGTTTTATTATGATCAAACCATTTTAAAAGCCGAACGATTAAGTAAGTTGTTGGCAGAAACAGAAAAAAAAGATGAAACAGAAGAAAAATGATAAACGAAATGTCAACGGGATATTGTTGTTAGACAAACCCGAAGGAATTACTTCCAATCGTGCCTTACAAATTGTAAAACGAATTTTTTTCGCGGCTAAAGCTGGCCATACCGGAAGTTTAGATCCATTGGCGAGTGGCATGCTACCCCTCTGTTTTGGGGAGGCGACTAAATTATCGCAGTATTTACTCACTGCCGATAAAACTTATCAAGTTACCGCTCAATTGGGGATTCGCACCACAACTGGAGACAAGGAAGGTGAAATTCTTTCAGAAAAGCCGGTACCCAAATTTTCCGTTGAACAAATCGATCATTTCTTTAATCAATTCAGGGGAAACATTGAGCAAATCCCTTCAATGTTTTCTGCTTTAAAACACAAAGGACAGCCTTTGTATAAACTCGCTCGCCAAGGAATTGATATCCCCCGCGAAAAAAGACAATTAACCGTATTTAGTTTGAAGGTATTGTCGGTAGTGGAAAACAATATTCAATTTACCTTGCACTGCAGTAAAGGAACTTATGTAAGAACTTTAGTGGATGATTTTGGCGAAGTTTTAGGCTGTGGTGCGCATGTGATAGAACTGCGTCGCCTATCGGTTGGAACTTTTGAAAGCCACCAAATGGTGGATTTAGAAACCCTAGAAAATCTGCCAGAATCTGAATTGAATAAATATCTCTTACCATCGACATTGGCAATTCTGCATTGGCCTGAACTGATTCTACCTGAAAGTTCTTTATTTTATTTACGTCAAGGCAACCCCATCGTTGTTGCCCATGCCCCAACATCCGGCTGGGTACGTTTAATGGATAAGCAAGGCCAATTTATTGCGATCGGAGAAGTCATGCCCGATGGCAAAATCGCCCCTCGCCGAATCTTTTCACAAAATTCGTCAGTGAAAAACTACGAAACTATTGCATGCTGAGATGAACTAATACGTCCTGCATAGCTTTGTTCAGCGCATCCGCCAACAAGCTTTGCAACGGGTGTCAGTGGAGATGTTTTCGCGCACAACGAAGCCAATTCGGAAACGAGTTTAGCATGATAAAAGTTCACCAGGCACAATGGCGCTTACGAAGTATTGCACCTGCTATTGATGGCGTAGTGAGCACGAAAACATCTCCACTGACGGGCCCCGTTTAGACAATCTTGCGAGTAGGCGGATGTCGCTGAACAAAGCGGAGTCGGTTTAGTTCTCGAAATCTACCCCGCACGGGGGTTGGGATATTTTATTTGTGAAATGTTTTTTCGATTTCTTCCAATGTCTTGCTTTTGGTTTCGGGTACGTAAAAAAAGACGATCAAAAAGTAGAGCAACGTAAAAAAGCCGCATAGCCAAAAAACTCCGTAAAACCCGATCATATCGGCTAATCCCAAGAAAATTGTTACTAAAATGGCCGACGTCATCGATTTTAAAAAAAACGCTACCGCCATGCCGGAGCTGCGAATTTGCAGAGGTAATAATTCAGAAAGAACCATCCAAATCACTACCCCCGGTCCAATGGCGAAAGAAAGTATATATCCTAAAATACCTGCCAATAGTAAAATACCTTTGAATTGACCGAATGGTAGTCCATAGTAAATCCATCCGCAGTAAGTGAGCGTCACAACAATTCCAGCAGTTCCCAGACATAATAAAAACTTTCCGCCCACCCGATCAATCAACAATAAGGCGACGATGGTAACTAAAAAATTTAAACCCGTGATTGCAGTATGGCCTAACATCGCAGTAAAGTTCGACCCTAAACCCGCGCTTTTGAGGATAGTCGGCGCTAATTGCAGGAATGAATTGATAGCGGTTAGCTGACATAAACAAGCGATAGCCAAAACAATCAACATAGGTCGGGTGTATTGTTTTTGCCAAACAAACTTTTGATCTTTTCGTGAATGATGGATTTCGGCGATGGCTGCTTGTAACTGTGTTAATTCTTTTTGCGCAGAATCCTCATCCCGAGTTTTGCGCAACACGAGTAGCGTCTGATCCCAACGTTCTTTCAAGCTGAGCCAGCGTGGAGATTCTGGAATCAGAGCGCTGCCGATTAATAAAAAAATTCCGGGAAAAAGCGCGACCCAAAACATACCCCGCCAGTTTCCGGTGGGCGTGAAGTACAAGCCAACTAAACTGGAAAACAAAATGCCTGCTGTTAGCAATAATTGAAATGAAGCAATGGATTTACCGCGAATTCTGGCTGGAACTGTTTCAGCTATGTACAAGGGAATGGCGATCGAGATCATGCCCGTAGCCACCCCTTGAATTAAACGCCCGGTCAATAAGCTTACAAAACTGTGGGCAGAAGCAAAAATGGAAACTCCGGCAATAAAAATGACTGATCCGATAACAATTATTTTTCGTCTACCCAAGATATCGCATAAAGGCCCAGTGACTAAAGTAGCGATGGCTCCGCCAAATAATATGAGTCCGGGCATAATATGCAATTGACCTATGCTCATCGCGACATCTTTTCTCATAAAAGCCATGGCGCTAGCAATAATTCCCAAATCATATCCATACAGCATTCCTCCCCAAGCGGCTACAGCCACTATAAAAAAGGTATACCAGGACGTCTTTGAACAAGTATCTTGCACTAGATGATCTCTTAGTGAATTAATATCAGCGATATAAATAAATATAGCAGCTCAGAAGAATTTTAACCTGGCCGATTCTTTGCTATGATAGGAATTATCATACTAGCTGCCTTGGTGAAAAAATATGCACATTATACCCTCTCCACAATCGCTGGATTACGTAAACAATAAAAAACAATTTCAATTACAATCTTTGTTGACCGAACAACGTCATCAAAAAACTTATGATTTAAGTTATAAAATTGTACAAAATACAACGGCAGGTTTGCAAGAGTTGTTATCGGTGGATGAAGATATCACCACAAAACTAAACGAAATTGCCAATAATCCAAAAGAGTTAAGCCAACTTGAACAAGCCTCGAAAGCTGTTCGCAGCGCAATATTGAATGGGCATAGAATTTATTTTTATGGTACAGGTTCCACCGGACGATTAGCTGAAGCGGTAGAAAGTTCGTTGTGGCGGCCTTTTTGGGCTAAAGCAGTCAAAACTTCTGCCTGGCCTAAAATAAATAGTCGTTTGCCTGATATTCAAAATCGGTTAAAAGGAGAAATTACCGGTGGAGATCGAGCGCTAATCAGTTCTTTGGAAGGGTTTGAAGATTTACAGTTAATGGGCAAGTTGCAACTCGAAGATAATAAAATCCAAAAAGATGACGTCGTATTTGAATTCACTGAAGGTGGAGAAACGTCCGCAGGGATTGGCATGGTTTTAGCAGCCGCGAAGTTATATGATAACCAACCCACCCAAAATATCTATTTTGGTTACAATAATCCTGATTCGGTGCTGCTGCCTTTTGATCGTAGCCGAGCTGTGCTTGAAAATCCGTTAATCACTAAACTCAATTTAACCACCGGCCCGCAAGCGGTTACTGGATCTACTCGTATGCAGGCTACCACTATTGGTCTTTATACCAGTGGAGTTATTTTGCAAGATGCTATTTATCAAATATTAAAGGATTATTTATCTCCAGCAGAAATGGTCGAAATAGGTTTTAAAAATCCTACCACCATCAAACAACGTTTATTGGATTTTGCGGAAATTCAAAAGATCATTTATCAAAACGCAGATAAAATTGCGGCATGGACAGATTTGGAAGCTGAAACTTATGCCACGCAGCATAAATCTATTTATCTAGCAGAAAAAGCTTTATTACCGGTTTTTGTGGACGTCACTGAGCGTGCTCCCACTTTTCGTTTAGCACCTTTAGATCGTATTGACGCCAAAGAAAAACGTTCTTGGATTCAAGTTTGGGCCACTGCCGATTCTCAACAAAAAGCATGGGATATGTTATTGGGTCGGCCTTTCCATGCATTAGACCAACGATTTTATGAACAACCATTAAGTACGCAAGTTGATGATCCTTACTTGCGAAAAACCGCTTTGGCTAGCCTGAAAAATGCAGGGCCTGAGCAACAAAATTTATATGACTTATCGTTTTCTGAACGCAACATTCAAGAAAATGGCCCCGTTGCCGGTGACCTTGGCGCAGTAATTTTACTTGCTGATGAAACCGTTAACGCACAATGTCAGAAATTTTTTAAAATGTTTTCAGATGCTAAAGCGAATTTAGTTCTAGTTTCAGTTGCGGATAAGCCTTTACCTCCCGCGCAGGTGGAAGAATTTAAAAAATTATCTGCTAAAGCTGTATTTATCTCAATTATTATTCCCCAACAAGATCCATTTGGTTTAAATCAAATGATCGGACTCAAAATGCTGTTAAATGCTCACTCCACTGGCGTAATGGTAAAAATAGGGCGGGTGGTAGGCAATACAATGACCTATGTGCAACCCGGCAATTTAAAATTAATCGGGCGAGCCACCTATTTAATTCAAGTGCATGTGAATGCAGTGCTCAGCAATCCAAAATGGATAAAAGCCTACGGAGAAAACCCACCGATTACTTATGCTGAAGCTAATGCAGTTCTATTTGATGTTATCGACTACATGCAAAACAAAGAGGCCCTCACAGCAGAGTCGACGGAAGTTGCACTCTCGATTATACGTTTCTTAGAATCCTTTAAACAAAATCAAGATGTTTCTTGGGATCAAGCGCAATCAGTATTAAAAAAAGAAACTTTAAATCAATATCTAGCTGCCTGGAATGCTTAACTTTTCTTATCTGTTCAGCAGGTTTATTTAGGGGCCGTCTCCAGTTATTAAGTTATAAATTAAATATGCACAACTGAGTATATTACTTTGAAAGAGATTTTTGTGAGATCAGTTTTAATTCGCTAAAATTTCCAGGCAATCATACATGAATCCTGATGGGCTGCTGTTGCAGAGCTGGAACTTTGCTTGGAGCGCTGTCGCCATTCATGGCTAAGTAAGTTCAGCTGACTAAATTTATAGTGTTCAACTGTTCTAATCATTTCGATGGGAGAAACATTCATAAGTGAAGACTGCTGTTTCCCTTGGGATGATAGATAACCACAATAACTAGTAAAATAAAATTTCGCACTCTGCAAAGCTAAATATGCTTTCACAGAATCCACATTAATTTTAAGTATAACCGCGAGCACTATAGCCATTGGAGAGTCGGCTGCGTAATCTAAAATAATATGGATTGAAGGACCCAGTCCATTTTTACTAAAGACTTCAGGAACATATAAAAAAAACCAATAAATAGGTAAAAAATTCCTGATCGCTTCATTAAAATAATCCAAAACCGGCGCCCCTGCTAAATTTGGTAAATTGAACCGGTCTTCTGTGCATCTTTTAAGTGAAGTGTAAATCAAAAAACACTCAATGCTGTTAGCTGGGTGGATAACGGATCTCGAGTCTTTCCATTCTTCACAGTGTATTTGAGCTATTCGAAGTGGGGTTTTAAATTCGGCATCATACTGATCGAATGCTGAGTCCCCCATTTTACAAACTAAATAATGAATTATTTTTATTCTTTGCCTCATGCTCTCTAGGCTGTACGGTGATAAATATTCTTCAAAAAATTTACTGGAATTAATATAATCCCTATATAATTGAGGAGTTGCTAAATAATGTAATAAATTGCCTTTTTCCTTGGTCTTTATTTGCAAAGCCTCTGGCATTTTCTCAACATAATATTTAACAACTGCTACTGCATTATATTTTATTGCATAATGCAAGGGCGTTTCACCAGAGGCTGATCTTATATTCAGAGAAGCCCCAAGAATACTTAATATATGAGGATGGTTATAAGCGGCGGCAATATGCGCTAAGGTAATTCCATCAGTGGGATTTTCCCAGTGGAGGTTGGTAACATTTTCCTTGACGAAAATTGATAGCAATTTCGCTGCCCCCTTACGAATAATGTAAATAATAGGCGGAAGGCCCGATTCTGTTTGCTCAACTAATAGTGAAGGATAATGGATATTAATATATTTTAAAATTTCTTCAAGGTTCTTTTGTTGAGCGGTTTGTCCATGTTGATCTGATCCGTAAGCTTTAATCAGAGTATGGACTATATTTTCTCCATTTTCTCCCTCGGCTTCAACCAAGGCAGGATCTATCACTGCTTTATTTATCTGTCCATTTCCTCTAGAGTTACGCCGCCAATGAATAGTTTCTGTGGCTGCTATGATAGCCTGGAATATGGCTAAAGGATGCCCATTTTGAACTGCTAGCACCAACGGCGTGTGACCATTCTGATTCTCCTTATTAAAAATAAAGTTCATATAAGGCGTAGAAGAGTGGTTTTTCTGTATAAAAGCTATCAAATAATTTAACAAATCAAGATAGCCATTCTCAGCCGCTAGATGGAATAATGTTATTTTACGTTGAGGATGACACCAAAGTATTGTTGGAGCATAGTCAAAAATTAGTGTTAATAGATAAGCAGAATTGGCTTCTATCGCCCATGTAATGGGAGGATCACCGTTATTATCGTTCATAGTTAATAATTGGCTATAATTAGCAAGAATATATTTTAGCAGCTCCCGCCGGCGTGACTGTAATTTATTGGGAGGGTTCGAATCTGCGCCATGATAATATATGAGAAGGTGGGCTAGGTTTTCTCCATACTCGCTTCCTTGCCAATGAATAACCATCTCATCTTCATCTATTTTGGCAATAGCTTGGAATGAAAGGATGCGACCATGGTATACTGCATATAGCAGTGGAGAAAAATCATCAATATCAATTTCTGTAAGTAACGTAGGGTCTTTTTTAATCAGATACTTTAAACTGCTCAAGCTATCATGCTCCGCAGCAGTATGTAATAAAGTTTGGCCCCTATTCCCTCGTTGAGTAAGCACTTCGGGTATTTTTTCAATAATAACTTTAACTGTAGACTTACTATCCTTTTGAACCCCCCAAAAAGCAACAGTGTAACCATCCTTGTCCTTAGAAAAATAAAAATCTCGATGAGTGCACAAAAAATATTCCGAAGCGGATACGTTGTCATGATAAGCGGCCCAGTGCGCTGGATTTTCTTTGAAATCCCCAGACCAAGTTAATTGAAAGCCTATCATCTCATAAAAATAGGCAATTCTTTGGCCAGTAGCAAAACACATGACATAATAAGTGAATAATTCCTTATTTTTTAAGATGGTTTCGATATGCTTGTTTTTGTCTTTCAAGAATGGCGCTAAACAGGCATCCTCGCTCATTCCTGCTATCCATAATAGACAGGCCAATTGTAAAATCAGGGTCTTATCTGTAAAATTAATCACTTGCCTGAATAAATCAGTCAATCTGCTTATTTCCGCATTTTTTAGCGCAGGAATAAGATCTTGGGTTACTAAAGCTTCTAGATCATGAGCTGTTGCTATTTTCTGTTCTTTAACCTTTCTTTCTACTGCTAAACCAGACTTTATAAAAAATTTTTTTAGTTCTGCGGAAAATTTTTGGCTACTAAATATCTCTGTTTCTAATTCTTTATTTTCTCTGTAATCGACAGGTGGGTTTTTTCTTTTCGTTTTCATTTTATAAATAACGATTGGCTGTATTTTTATATTTAAAATGAAATCGGTGGATTAGAGCTTGCTTCAGCAGCGGTGTGGGCAGCGGGATTTTTGGAGGCTTGAATAGCGATCTATGGCTTCTAAGTTGATCCATAACATAAAGGCTAACATTTTAGTACTTTGCAAGCAACACTATTGGATCCCGCACACATTCTATAAAGCGATACCGCCAGCAATGAGGAAGCTATGTGTGCTTTGAAAAAATATAGTAGCGATCAATAACGGCTTTACTCAGCTTAGCTTTTCCCAGGAAAACGTGAAGAAGTGGTTTTTGAAGAAAACTGGTTGCTGTATTCAGCTATAAGCGCTTTAATCTTATTATTTCCTAGTGCATACGCATGTTTACCTTTATCATTTAACAAAAAAGGATCGCCTTTGTGTTTCAATAATAAAATAATAATTTCTTTTTCTTCAGAGTGTAAATCTGGAGAATGATAATAAGAAGCTGCAATAATAAGCGGGGTGCCAGTATTACCTTGATAACGATTCATTTTATTAGGATTAGCGCCTTTTTCCAAAAGAGTTTTGACTATTTTCACATTTTTGTTGATAATAGCCCAGTATAAAAGGGTTAGACCTTCGTATTCAAAGTCTATAGGAAAACTATTTTTAACTAAGTCATAATGATCAAATAGATTTTGCTTGGCCTCGTAAAATAATCAATTAGCCAATAATTTTTGCACCTCTTTATCTTCAGGAACGCTCCACTTTACAGTAAAGTCAGCATTTAAAATCAAGAATTTTTTCAAGATAATTAAATGGTCTTTTATCCGTATTTGAATCCTTAAAAAATCATCCAACATAGTAGAGTAATTACTCAGGGTATTTACTATATTTGAATCAATCTTAAAAGAATCAAGGATATCAATAATGATTTTAGGGTAGTTCTTGGCCAGTGCAGAGAAATCTTTCGGCTTAAAGTAGCTATTAATATATCGTTCTTTTACTGTTTGATAAAGTTTAAAATCAGATTGTTCTTCCGCTTTTTTTATCATCTCTAATATTAAATAGGATTGAAGATGTTTTTCATCATAATCCAGAGGAATTTTTTTCAAGTTGTCTGGTAAGAAAGGATCAGCGCCGGCCTTGATTAATGCTTGAATCTGTGAAATATCTTTTTGTAATTCTACACATATGGATAAAACAGTGCGGCCATCTTCATCTTCAAGCTGCAGCATAGGATAACCCCGGGATAGATAAATAACGATTTCGTTTGTCTCCCGTTCAGTATATGGAGTAAATATGTCTAAATTATTAATTAGCGTTCTTATTGGCAGCTGTTTTATTTCTGGTTGTGCATCTACCCTGTTATCGGATGAGCGCCTGATCTCAAACACGGCTGGTGTTTTGGGAATCTCACCACAAGAACTTACTGTTATCGATCGTCGTGAGGAGACACCAAATACGTACTACAGAGTGGCCACTAAATCCGGTCAAAAGTATGCTTGCATCATCAGTGGCGGAAACGCCCTTACCTTCGGAATGACCAATCCGCCTACATGCGCCAAGATAAAGGGTTGATTTACTTTAATTTCTGAGCGAATTTCTCTTCTAAAGTTATAATGTCTTTACTAAATAAACGGATGCCTTCGGCCAGTTTTTCTGTTGCCATAGCGTTTTCATTCATTTGCCAACGAAAAATTTTTTCATTCATCGGCATTTTTTTAATGGATTTCTGTTTTGCCGATTCCGGGGTTAATCGCCGACTTAAATCATCATTAGATTTTTCAAGTTCATCTAAGAAATTAGGACTGATGGTTAAATTATCACAGCCTGCGAGCGCCCTGATTTGTTCTAAAGTTCTAAAACTGGCGCCCATCACTACGGTAGGGTAATCAAAATGATGGATATAATTGTAAATCTCTTCTACCGATAAAACACCGGGATCTGACTGCGGGGTGACAGAGTTCGGTTGATTTTTTACATACCAATCATAAATACGACCGACAAATGGCGAAATTAAAGTAACACCAACTTCTGCACAGGCGACGGCTTGGGCTAAATTGAACATGAGGGTTAAATTGCAATGGATATGTTCACGTTCTAAAACTTTAGCGGCTTGTACACCTTCCCAGGTTGAGGCTACTTTAATTAAAATTCGTTCGGAAGGTACGCCCATCTCTTTGTATAAGCCAATAATTTCTCGAGCTTGTTGGATGGATGCTTCTGTGTCAAAAGATAATCTTGCATCAATTTCCGTGGAGACACGTCCTGGAATGGATTCCAAAATTTTGGCCCCAAAATTAACCAATAACTTTTTAACGCTGCCATGTAACCGATCTTCCGCTGAGGAAAAACGTTTTTTTGACCAATCCAAAGCAGAATCAAAAAATGATTGATATTGGGGCAAAGCGCTGGCTTTTAATATCAAAGTTGGATTCGTCGTAGCTTCCTCAGGTTGATACTTGATGATTGCATCAATGTCACCCGTATCGGCGACCACAGTGGTGATTTTTTTGAGCTGTTCAAGTTGATTCATATTTATTCTCCTGGAATATCAGTGTCCAATCACTATTAAATAGGCTAAAATGCAACCTAATGAACAAAACTAAAGTAAAAGTTGCCTTCTTCTGTCAAAATTGTGGCAGTGAATTCCCTAAATGGCAAGGCCAATGCACCGATTGTGGCGAATGGAACACATTAATTGAGGCTCCGCAGGTCAAAAATTCTCAATCACCACGTTCTTCAGGGTATGTGGGAAGTAGCGGAGAAATAACTCAATTGATTGCAGTTACGGCGCCAAGTTATATCAGGATTAAAACTGGACTTGGGGAGTTCGATCATGTACTGGGAGGAGGGTTGGTTTCTGATTCGGTGGTGTTAATTGGCGGAGACCCTGGTGTTGGCAAATCTACTTTACTATTACAAATTTTATCCCAGCTACCGATTGAATATCGTCCTTTATATGTCACTGGTGAAGAATCATTACAGCAGGTTGCTTTACGTGCGAGAAGGCTGGGAGTCAACGCCGAACACTTGGATTTACTCACCGAAACGCAGGTTGAAAGAATTATTGCCTTAGCCGATGCACATCAATCCCGTGTTATGGTGATTGATTCTGTGCAAACGGTACATACCGAAAATGTTGCTTCGGCCCCAGGAGGCGTTAGCCAAGTGCGGGAAAGCACAGCGCAACTCATTCAATATACTAAGAAAAAAGGAATCGCTTTATTTTTAATTGGCCATGTCACCAAAGAAGGAGCGATCGCTGGACCGCGTGTGCTTGAGCATATGGTGGACACGGTTTTGTATTTTGAAAACCAAACCGATAATCGATTTCGCATTATCAGGGCCATAAAAAATCGTTTTGGCGCAGTCAATGAATTGGGCGTGTTCGCGATGACAGATCAAGGCTTGAAAGCGATTAATAATCCCTCGGCAATCTTTCTTTCTCATTATAAAACTCCAGTACCTGGAAGCGTTTCTATGGTCACTTGGGAGGGAAGTCGGCCTTTATTAGTGGAGGTGCAAGCCCTGGTCGATACCAGCCACTTAGCCAATCCGCGGCGATTAACCGTTGGTTTAGACCAAAATCGGTTATCGATGTTGCTGGCTGTGTTGCACCGTCATGGCGGCGTTGCCACTTACGATCAAGATGTATTTGTTAATGTCGTCGGTGGATTAAGGGTTTTAGAAACCGGAGCTGATTTGGCGCTAGTGCTGGCCGTGCTTTCCAGTTTGCGTGGTAAGGCATTGGCGGTTGAACTCATCGTTTTTGGTGAAATTGGTTTAGCAGGGGAAATCAGACCGATCGCTAGCGGCCAAGAACGATTGCGAGAAGCTGCCAAACATGGTTTTAAGGAAGCCATAGTTCCCAAAGCAAATATGCCCAAGAATCCGATTGCAGGTTTGGCAGTGCATGGCGTGGAACGCCTGCAAGAAGTATTAAATTTATACTCGTCATTCTGACGAAAGTCAGTATCCAGGATAAATATTTTGCTAATGAAGGAGCTTGTTTAAAAACTTATAACCCGGCTAAACGATGATATTTATCGCTAGACGGAGTGAGCCATTAATAGGAGAAGAAAATGTACGATAATGATTTGACCGCCGCAGCCTTCGATCCAGAACTTTGGGACGCGATTCTTGCTGAGTCGCGTCGTGAGGAAGAGGTTATTGAATTAATTGCCTCGGAAAATTATGTGAGCCCAAATGTTTTAGCCGTTCAAGGTTCTTTACTCACCAATAAATATGCCGAGGGCTATCCCGGAAAACGTTACTATGGAGGATGTGAATGTGTGGATCGGGTTGAACAACTGGCCATAGATCGAGCGAAAAAATTATTTGGCGCTGATTATGCGAACGTCCAACCTCACTCAGGTTCTCAAGCGAATGCCGCTGCCTATATGGCATTATTAGAACCGGGTGATACGTTATTGGGTATGTCGTTGGCGGAAGGGGGTCATTTAACCCATGGCGCAAAGGTAAGTTTTTCTGGAAAAATTTACAATGCATTGGCATATGGATTAAATGCGGATGGAGAAATCGATTACGACCAAGTGGAACAACTAGCAGAAGTGAATAAGCCTAAACTGATCATCGCTGGTTTCTCTGCATTTTCTCGTCGTATCGATTGGCAGCGATTTCGGTTTATCGCTGATCGAGTAGGGGCCTATTTTCTAGTGGATATGGCTCACGTCGCTGGATTAGTAGCTGCCGGTGTTTATCCTTCTCCCGTTCAGATTGCCGATGTCACCACCACAACTACACATAAAACCTTACGTGGTCCTCGCAGTGGATTAATTTTGGCTAAAGCCAATCCAGAAATAGAAAAACGCTTAAATTCCGCGGTTTTTCCGGGCACTCAAGGCGGCCCGCTCATGCATATTATCGCAGCAAAAGCAGTGGCGTTAAAAGAAGCGATGCAGCCTGAATTCAAATTTTATCAGGAGCAAGTGATTGTCAATGCCAAAGCCATGGCAGAGGTGTTAATCCAGCGGGGTTTCAATATTGTTTCCGGCGGGACAGATAATCATTTATTTTTGTTAAGTTTTTTAAATACTGAAAAAATCACTGGAAAAAATGCAGAAATTGCGTTGGGTAAAGCCAATATAACCGTAAATAAAAATACTGTTCCGAGGTGAAAATCGTTCACCGTTCGTCACCAGTGGCATTACGAATTGGTACTCCCGCCATCACTACCCGAGGATTTAAGGTAAAATTGAAGCGGAACAATTAGGCCATTGGATTGCAGATATTTTAAATAATATTGAAGATGAAATTTTCATCGCTAAAATTCGTTTAGAAAGTATTAAGTTATGCCGGATTTTCCGGTGTATGAAGAAGGTATATAATGTTTTGTCCATTTTGTTCGGCTCCGGATACAAAAGTTATTGATTCGCGATTGACGGAAGATGGTACACAAGTTCGGCGGCGGCGAGAATGTTTAAGTTGTGTGGAACGTTTTACTACCGTCGAGGCGCCAGCGTTAGTGTTGCCGCATATTATCAAACGAGATGGCAGACGTTGTGCATTCAGTGCCGACAAATTAAGAGAAGGAATTTTAAAAGCATTAGAAAAAAGGCCGGTTACTGCCGTCCAGGTAGATATCATTATTCGTCGTTTAACCCATCAGTTGCAAGCTTGTGGAGAACGTGAAGTCGCTTCCGAAACATTAGGACAATGGGTGATGGATGAGTTAAAAGCGGTTGATGAAGTTGCCTATGTGCGTTTTGCGTCGGTTTATCGAAGTTTTCAAGACATTGATGCATTCCACCAAGAGATACAACGCTTAAAAGCACTAGGAAATGCAGATGAAAAATAATCCTCCTCGTCACAGTAAACATTATTCACGTAGCTGCGCAGTGCAAGCGCTATACCAATGGCATCACACTCAGCACAACGCTGAGGAAATTATTGAGCAATTCATTCAGGATGAAAGTTTAAAACAAGCGGATAAAAAATATTTTAAAAAATTAGTGATTGGCATTGTGCATGAGCAACCGCAATTAGATACTCTTTTCATTCCTTATCTAGATCGAGAATTGTCAGATATCAATCCGGTTGAATTAGCCATTTTACGTGTGGCTACTTTTGAATTAGAACATTGCCGCGAATTGCCTTATAAAGTAATTATCAACGAAGCTTTAGAAATTGCCAAAGAGTACGGTGCTGATCAAAGTTATAAATACGTCAATGCAATTTTAGACGCTTTGGCCCCCAAAATTCGTGAGCAGGAATATCAGTTAAAAAAGAATTAGCATTCCTGTCCCTTTACAAAGGGACAGGAATGACCTACTATGTCCCTATAAGGAGGGACAGCTTTGACTTTAATCAACACATCTTTATTGAGTAGTTTGTTAATAGAGTTAAAAGACAGGCTGAATTTGCTGGACGGCTCTGTTGAGCGTGAATTCTCTTTCCCTGAAATGGCTAATAAAATCAAAGTGGCGATAGGTGTGCGCCGATCCGGGAAAACGTACTTATGCTTACAAAAAATCAGGCAATATTTAGAATCGGGTATAGTTTTTTCCAGGATTCTATACATTAACTTTGAAGACGATCGCCTGGCGCCAGCAACGCAACAGACATTGGTAGCTCTACTGGAGGCATTTTACACCCTGTATCCGGAAAACCATGAGCAGACTTGTTATTTATTTTTAGATGAAATTCAAAATGTGACGGACTGGCCTAGGGTCATTAGACGGTTTTTTGATACCCGTCGCGTCAATATATTTCTCACCGGATCCTCTGCGAAATTATTAAGTAAAGAAATTGCAACTTCTCTACGTGGGCGTTCGATAGCTACAGAAGCCTGGCCTTTCAGCTTTAAAGAATATTTAGCGGCCCGGCAGCTGAAAATACCGGCTTATCCAGCTGCAAAAAAATCGCTTGACCAAATGCGCAGGTATTTATTAAATTATTTGGCTGAAGGTGGATTTCCTGACACCATTGCTGCTTCTTTCAGTGAGCGGGTACAGGTATTACAAGAACTAGTTGATGTCGTGGTTTTTAGAGATATCATTGAACGTCATGGAATTACCAATATTACTTTAATAAAATATTTAATCAAAACATTGATCAACAATATTTCCACGCGATTCTCTGTTAATAAGTTCTGTAAAGATCTTAAAAGTCAGGGAATTCAGGCCAGCAAAAATACCATTCACGATTATTTGAATTATGTGGAAGATGCTTTTTTAATATTCAGTGTGCCTGTTTATTCTGACTCTCTGCGAAAAATTCAAAACAGTCCAAAAAAAATTTATGTTGTTGATCCGGGATTATATCATGCCTATGCCACCAGTTATCATGGAGGGAACCAATTAAAAAATGCGGGTCGTGTTTTTGAAAATTTTATGTATCTCACCTTTCGCCGTTTAAAACGAGAAATTTATTATTACGTCACTAAAAATGGTTTCGAAGTGGATTTTTTAACGAGAAGTTTGGATGGCTCGATGAATTTATATCAAATCGCATGGGAAACTGACGACGTTGAAACAATAGCTCGTGAACAGCGTGCTCTGGATGACGCCAAAGATGAATTGGGTATCGAAGGCGTCATTCTGACTCCTGAAAATTTTCTCTCTCATCTCGATTAATCACTAAATATTTGGCGATTTTGAAGTCCTTTTATTAAATTTTGGTTTTCGCTTTTTTTTCTTCAGGCTGTCTTGTATATTGGGTAATTACACCTTCATGTTGGGGAAATTGGTCTTTTAATTTTATTCTATCTGCTAGTATAAAATCAGGGAATTCAAAGCCAGGTCCAACGGCGCAACCGATAAATGAATAACTATCTTTATCATTTACGGAAGCACAAAACCAGGTATCGGCAGGGATTGTGATTTGATAGACACTTTTTTCGTTATGGAGAAAGTCGCCCAATATTTGCTTTTGTAACTGCCCATTTTTATCTATAGATATTAAAGTTAATGAACTGCCTGAATGATAGTTCCAGATCTCGTCGGATTTTACTTTATGCCAGGCCGAAAAATTATCACTTGTCAATAAAAAGTAAATAGATGTCAAGGCAGTACGCTTATCTTCTCCATAAACATCTTTGGGAACGTTAACCTCAGCTTTGGATCGATGAATTTCAACATAATACCCACCTTCAGGATGTTGTTTCATACCAAATTTTTCAACTAATTTTTTAACATTTTCTTTCATAAAAACTCCTGTAAACAAACCCTAGTTTGGAATTTAATCGATTTAAAATCAAGCGGTGTAGATTTGGAAACTTAAACCCACTCCGCCTTATTCAGCGACATCCGCCTACTCGCAGGATTGGCGTAACGGGTCCCGTCAGTAGAGATGTTTTCGTGCTCGTTACGCCATCATAGCTGGTGTAAAACTTTGTAGCGCCATTGTACGGGGTGAACTTTTATTACTCTGGTCATGTTCAAAAATGGCTGCACTGCGCGCGAAAACATCTCCACTGACACCCGTTGCAAAGCTCACATCAATCATTGGATCAAAGTCATTTTTCAGTCCTTGAGAAAAAAGAATGCGTCAAATAATGTTTTACGGTCGTAGCTTTTATCTGAAATTTAAATAGTCATTGATCCAATGATAAAACTCAAACCTCTGCATAGCCTTATTCAGCGCATCCGCCAACCAGCTTTGCTCGGGTGGCAGCGGAGATTTTTTCGCGCGCAGTGCAGCCATTTTTGAACATGACCAGGGTGAAAAAGTTCACTTGGGATAATGGTGCTACGAAGTATTGCACCGGCTATTGAGGCGTAACGAGCACGGAAAAATCGTAGCTGACGGGACCCGCCACACCAATCCTGCGAGTAGGCGGATGTCGCTGAATAAGGCGGAGGGGGTTTAGGTTGCGAAATCTACACCGCTTGATTTTAAATCGATTAAATTCAAAACTGGGTTTTACGAGTTTTTAGCACTTAAAAGCGGTTTCAAAAATTGACCGATATATGTTAAAAATAACAATAAAACAGAATTGTAAGAAAATACAGATAGTTGTCAGAGTTAGATTTTTTTGTTATAGTTCCACCAATGTAAGGAAATTTAGAAATCGTTAGGAATCACAATGAAAAAAAGTCTCAAAAGAAAAAACAGCGACGATAATAACACTCAAATCCCGCCTGTTGAAACTTTCAATCCGCTAATGGCTCAACCAGTGTATAGTTATAGTTATGTCTCCCCAGTATTTTTTTATCCTCTGTATTTTCCGATCTTTCCAACAAATAATAATGTTGCATTAGATTTAATTAGCACAACGTCTGTTCCTTCACCAGAACTCATCCAATCCGAATTACAGCGATTAGAAAAAGTTATGATGGGTCCTCAAGCGACATTTCTCGAGCGAGAAAATCGTGACAAAATAATCATTGACATACTCAATAGAGTTTTAGACTCAAAAGCATCCGATAAAGAAAAATTAAGATTTCTTCTTTTTAAGTCGATTCGAAAAAAATTTCTATTACTTACGCTGTGTAATATGGATTATAATTTAGATAAAGTTATGGCACTTTTTGCTAAAAACAATACAGATCCTGAAGTCATCAAACGAATAGATAAAGCGATACAACATCTGTTGGAAAGAATTCATCAAAAAGGTATGCCCGAAAAATTAATAAGTTGCCTGACCGCTAAGGTAAATATAGACGGAAATTTCAGAATTAAAACTAAGACTACCAACCTATTGGAACATTGGTTAACCTTTGGAGTTGAAATTGATTCAGGTCTTTATGTAGAGGTACTAACTGAAATCTTGGCCAAAACTTCCACCAATACAAAAATAGGTTCTTTAGAAAAATGGATGAGTCTTTATTTGCAAGGAGTGGATATTACGAATTATCCGCAAGAGGTAGTGCTTCAGGAGAAAAAATCGGAGAATTCAAAAAATTCTATTACTCATTTAGTTTCTAATCTTATTAAGACAGACTTTACTGGCCTATTTGATGCATTGTCAAACAATAAGCTACTTTGTCCTGAGGTAAGTTATTTTCATTCAAGGTCACGGGAACATCCTACAAAAACAGGGATCCAAGAACACTCTATGAGAATAGAATTAGGTTCACAAGAATCTGAAATCGTTTTAATCGGATATAAATTTGGACAAATGCCCATTATCAATATAAATGTAGCGACGAGTTTATTTATAATTGCTATTCATACCAAGAATAGTGAATTAATAAAAATTCTCACGGAAAGCGATTTAAGAGACCTCATTAAATGGGACACCTACGTAATATGCTCCTTTCAACAGAATATTGAGCCTAAAAAAGCAAGAACGTTTAAAGCCATTACTCTCACTCTTTTATTAGCATACTTAGAGGGGCCTTCATTTCCTTACTTATCTCAATATCTCGATACACTATCACGAGCACTCTTTAATGGGAAATATCTTAATTTGCCTCAATTTTTTGGGGCTGTATTTCCAGGATCTGACAATAATCAGCTGCTTGAAACTGAACGATTTCTTGAAGTTTTAAGGCAACGACCAACTACAGTGCAGATGGGAGTTCATCATAAACTTGCAGGTTTAATGAAAGAAGTGCATGACGTTCTTTTTCAGAGTTTTTTGCCTCTCGATCTGGGGAAAATTATTATGGCTTATTTATTTTTTGGTACTTTGGATAATTCGCTAAGCGAGCACTTATTGCAACAAAGTGCCTCGAATTCATCACCTTTGCCATGTCATTCTTCCTATTCATCTGTTTCCTTTTATTCGTCCGCTACCAGCTCAAGCTCCTCGCAACTCAAGCCTAATCCTTTGCCTGATACTCTTAAATTAACATGAATTCGTAACTATTTAGCACTTAAAAGGGGTTTCAAAAATTGGCCGGTGTAAGAAAATTTGTGTTTGGTGACTGTCTCAGGTGTGCCGGTCGCGAGGACTTCTCCGCCGCCTTGACCACCTTCGGGTCCCAAGTCGATAATCCAATCGGCAATTTTAATCACATCCAGATTATGTTCAATAATAACGATGGTATTTCCGCGTTCACGTAAATTGGTGAGTACTGAAAGCAATTGAACGATATCATGAAAATGTAAACCTGTGGTGGGCTCATCTAAAATATAAAATGTTTGACCGGTGTCGCGGCGTGAAAGCTCTCGCGAGAGTTTAATTCGTTGCGCTTCACCACCCGATAAGGTGGTTGCGCTTTGTCCCAATGAGATATCACAATCCAACCTCCATTAAAGTTTGCAATTTACGAGCAACTGCTGGAATCACATCAAAAAATAGTCGAGCATCTTCAACAGTTCATGACAAAATTTCATGAATATTTTTGCCTTTATATTTGATTTCTAAAGTTTCGCGATTATAGCGTTTGCCTTTACAAACATCACAAATCACATAAACATCAGCTAAAAAATGCATTTCAACTTTAATTAGCCCGTCTCCCTCACAGGCTTCACAGCGACCACCTTTAACATTAAAACTAAAACGTCCCGGTTGGTAGCCGCGCGAACGAGCTTCAGGGGTCATCGCAAATAATTCGCGAATAGGGGTAAACAATCCGGTGTAAGTTGCTGGATTAGATCGAGGCGTTCTGCCAATTGGATTTTGATCAATATCGACGACTTTATCCAAATATTCCAGTCCGGTTATTTCCCGGTAAGCGCCGATAAAATCCGGATTAGCGCCATTTAATACTTTAGCTGCGTAAGGGAATAAAGTGTCATTGATTAAACTGGATTTCCCGGAACCAGAAACACCGGTTATGCAAGTCATCAAGCCCACTGGGATAGCTACGTCGATATTTTTTAAATTATTACACGTTGCGCCGGAAATCTTAATCATTTGCCTACAAGTATTGGGTAACCTTTTTTTGGGAACAGCAATGGATTTTCTTCCTGATAAATATTCGCCGGTTAAAGAATTTTTATTTTTTTTAATTTGTTCAGGCGTTCCTTCCGCTACCACAGCACCGCCGTGTACTCCCGCGCCAGGACCCATATCGACCACATGGTCAGCATTCAGGATAGCTTCTTCATCATGTTCAACCACGATTAATGTATTACCCAAATCGCGTAACTTAAGCAGAGTTTTTAGTAACCTGGCATTATCACGTTGATGTAATCCAATGGAGGGTTCATCCAAAATATACATAACTCCCACTAGGCCTGAGCCAATTTGGCTGGCTAAACGAATGCGTTGTGCTTCTCCTCCTGAAAGGGTATCGGCATTGCGATTTAAACTTAAATAGTCTAAGCCTACATTAACCAAGAATGTCAAGCGTTCTTTAACTTCTTTAAATATTTTTTCGGCAACTTCAGCGCGGTTGCCGGTTAATTTTGTGTCGGTGAAAAATTGTAAACATTGTTTGATGGGCATGGCAGTTATTTCAGGAAGACTTTTCCCCTGCAAAAAAACATTTCGCGCTTCTAATCGTAAGCGAGTGCCCCCACATTCTTGACAAAAATTGACCGTTAAATATTTTGCTAATTCTTCTCGAACGCTTTGCGAATCAGTTTCATGATAACGGCGTTCCATAGTTGGAATCACGCCTTCAAAAACATGAGACCGCTGAATCTTTTTTTTATCGGCATTCAAATACTCAAACTTAATTAATTCTTCTCCACTGCCCATGAGTATGATCTGTTGAATTCGTTGGGGTAATTGTGAAAATGGTGTTTCAATATCAAAATGAAAATGCCGGGCGAGTGAGCTTAATAACTGATAGTAGTAAAAATGACGCCTATCCCAACCGCGAATGGCGCCATTGGCTAAGGTGAAGATCTGGGTTGTGGACAATTTTTTTGGCATCAAAATATTGTCTTGACGCCCAAGGCCATCACAACTGGGGCAAGCCCCAACAGGATTATTAAAAGAAAATAATCGCGGTTCTAATTCTTCTAAACTATAACCACAAATGGGACAGGCGAATTTTGAGGAAAAGATTTGATCCTTCCCTAATTTGGAATCGATAAACGCAGCAGTGGCTAAGCCATCTGCCAATTGCAGTGCAGTTTCAAATGATTCCGCCAAACGTTGACGGGCGCTAGGTCGAACTTTAATGCGATCAATCACCACTTCAATGGTATGTTTTTTACGTAAGTCCAGTGCGGGGGCTTGGTCTAATTCCATGACGACACCATCGATACGTGCACGGATAAATCCTTTGGCGCGTAATTCTTTAATCAATTGGATATGCTCGCCTTTGCGATCTCTGACTACAGGGGCCAAGATCATGATGGCGCTGTCTTCTGGAAACGATAAAACCGCATCCACCATTTGACTGACGGTTTGCGCATTGAGATCAAGATGGTGATCGGGGCAGCGTGGTTGCCCCACTCTGGCAAATAATAATCGCAAATAATCATAAATTTCAGTAATGGTACCGACGGTGGAGCGAGGATTATGAGAAGCTGATTTTTGTTCAATGGCAATGGCAGGAGATAGACCCTCGATCAAGTCAACATCTGGTTTTCCCATCATCGATAAAAATTGGCGGGCGTAGGCAGAAAGAGATTCCACATAGCGCCTTTGACCTTCAGCATAAAGGGTATCAAAGGCCAAAGAGGATTTGCCAGATCCTGACAAGCCAGTGATAACAACCAATTGATTGCGAGGAAGATCAACGTCGATGTTTTTTAAATTGTGGGTGCGTACACCACGTAACCGAATTTTATTATTCATATATTAAATCAATGATTTTTTTTTGAAAACTGGTTATTATAGACGAAATTTGGAACAAATCAAAGAGAACTATGGCTTATAAATTTCGTGATCAAGAATATATGACGACCGGCATCTTGGCTTTGATCATGTCAACCCGAATGTTGGGATTATTTATGATTCTGCCGGTGTTTTCTACCAATGCCCAGCAATACGCTGGGGTAACGATTCCATTAATTGGAATAGCTATCGGCATTTATGGATTAACCCAAGCGATCTTTCAATTACCCTTCGGGATGCTCTCGGATAAAATGGGGCGCAAATCAGTCATTGCCATTGGACTTGGCTTGTTTATTTTAGGCAGCATTTGCGCTGCTTTGTCACATCATATTTATGGAATTATTGTGGGACGAGCCTTGCAAGGAGCGGGAGCTGTGGGCAGTACCATTTTGGCGACCGTGTCTGATATCAGTAGAGAAGAAAATCGTAGCAAAATGATGGGGATTATGGGTTTAGCTATTGGCGCCTCATTTGGAATCGCAATGATTTTAGGCCCATTGTTCAACGCTTGGGCCGGATTATCTGGAATTTTTTGGATAATGGCAGGTTTGGCTGGGGTTGGCATCATTTTATTATTTTTTGCTGTTCCAGAACCCATCCGTTGGGCAGAGATTCATTCCTCCGCCGCCACCTCCCTACGTTTAAGAGAAATTTTAAAAAACCCCCAGTTGTCACGTTTAAACGCGAGTATTTTTTTATTGCATGCCATCTTGACGGCTTTATTTGTGGTGATTCCAATCATACTAACGAAACAGTTACATCTTCAATCTAACCAACAAATGCTACTGTACCTTTCGGTATTAATTTTAGCTTTTTTGTTAATGCTTCCTTTATTAATAACGGCAGAGAAAAAAAGAAAAATGAAGCCAATTTTTATCTTTGCCATTAGTGCACTGGTGGTGATTCAAATTCTTTTATCTTTTTATTATAATAACTTATGGGCTTTATTTGCTTTATTACTGCTGTTTTTCGCGGTTTTTAGCTTTTTAGAAGCCGTACTTCCCTCGTGGGTCTCCAAAGTCACCCCCATCTTGAATAAAGGCGCAGCGTTAGGTGTTTTTTCTTCTTCGCAGTTCTTCGGAATTTTTATTGGCGGCAGTTTGGGTGGTTGGTTTTTTAGTCATTGGGGATTAGAAGCTATCTTTTGGCTAGGAGCCTCGTTTGCCCTTATTTGGTTGGGTGTGGTCTTTTTTATCCAATCTCCCCCTTATTTATCGACTGTCAGTTTTCCCATGGGGGGATCTTCAGAAAATATTCTTTCGGAACTTGGTAATATTCCCGGGATTTTAGAAGTCGCGATTATGCAAGCAAAACAGACAATTTATTTTAAAATTGATCAACAAATAATAACAAAATCCCAATTGCACCACCTCTTAGAAAAGAGTAAGCTGTTGAGCTCTGATCAGGTCCCACAAGGAGAGGTTGGGGTCCAATAAACGGGGATAGCCCGGGAGTAGATGGTTGTTTCAATAGAGGAGAGTGTTCATGGCAAGAGGTGTAAACAAAGTTATTTTAATCGGAAACTTGGGCGCGGACCCGGATGTTCGTTACATGCCGAATGGAAGTGCTGTAGCAAACGTTACCATAGCAACCAGTACGGTTTGGCGGGATAAACAAAGCGGAGAGTTAGTCGAGAGAACAGAATGGCACCGAGTGGTATTCTTTAGTAGATTAGCGGAAATCGTTGGAGAATATTTGCGTAAAGGTTCCAAAATTTATATTGAAGGCAGCTTGCGCACCCGTAAATGGCAAGACAAAACAACTGGTGTTGATCGTTTCACCACAGAAATTGTGGCGAATGAAATGCAGATGTTGGATAGTCGAGCTGGTGGTGGGGCAGGGCATGGGCATGAGCAAGGACAGAGTCGTCATGCTGATGCGCCTAATCAAGATTTTGGCCATGATCACGATACAATACCGGAATATAATCAGGGGGGAGATGATCATGGAGGTGGCTTCGACGACGATATCCCTTTCTAAGATTTATAGTAACCCGCATTGAAATTTGACTGCATGAAAACGTTCAGTAATGAGGCAAGGTTGAACGAAAAATTGACGAAAAAGCGGAGCATATACAAAATATGTGAGCATTTGGATTCAGCTCCTTCCAGGGAGCTTCACCCTTCGGGTGTACTGCGTACGTCCAAAATGGCAATCGTGCCATTTTGTGAGGAGATTTTTCGTTCAAGATTGGCTCGTTAATGGACGTTATTGGTTTCAAAGAGGTTACTTTGCTAGCCATTGCCGGTTTCTTTGCCGGATATATTGACACCATTGCGGGAGGGGGTGGAATGATCACCCTTCCCGCCTATTTTATGGCGGGTTTGCCACCTCATATCGCTATTGGCACCAATAAATTATCCGGGGCCTTGAGCGTAGGAAATGCCGCGCGGATATTCATTCAAAAAAAAATTTTTCATCCCCGTTATTGGATCAGCGCGATGATAGCCACTTTTAGTGGCGGAATTTTCGGGTCCATTTTAGTCCATTTTACCTCTGCTCAATTTTTAAAACAATTATTGCCCATCGTAATTATCGGCTTAGCGATTTATGTGGCTATCCCTAAAAAATATAAAGATATCAATCAAAAACAAGTTAAACCTAATCCAGTTTCAAGCAGCCTAACCGGCCTATCGTTAGGTTTTTACGATGGTTTTATTGGTCCAGGAACCGGTTCTTTTTGGGTGGTGGCATTAATGGCAATTTATAAGATCAACATGGTCGAAGCCACTGGAATTGCTAAGTTAATGAACTTTATGAGCAATATTGCCGCTTTGACCATATTCTGTCTTTTTGGAACCATTAGTTATGGTATTGGTTTGGTGGTTGCGGCTATGATGATGTTAGGTGCTTATTTAGGCGCTCATTCAACCATTCGGTGGGGCGCAGCCTTTGTTAGACCGGCTTTTTTGATAATTGTAGTTACTATCGCCTTAGTGTTAGTGAAGCAAACCTGGCTTTAAACGCCTGAAATATGATATCGTAGCCGTCATGGGAGAAAAAAAATCAAGTTTAAATTTCGAACAATCTCTTGCCGAATTAAATCATCTGGTTGAAAAAATGGAACAAGGTGGTTTGTCTCTGCAGGATTCGTTGAAATCTTTCGAAGAAGGCATCAGTTTAATTCGTCAGTGCCAAAAAGAATTAACAGCCGCAGAACAAAAAATAAAAATTTTAACCGAAAAACAAGAACTCGAAACTTTTAGAGCCGATATTGATGAAGATTAATAATCACCCAAGTTTTAAAGTAGAAGAGTACCACCAGCGTGTACAACATTATTTGCAAGCATGGCTAAATAAAATTCAAAGCCCTGCTCGTCTGCAAGCAGCAATGCGTTACTCAGTTTTGGGCGGTGGCAAAAGATTACGGCCTTTATTAACGTATGCTACTGGACTTGGGCTTGGGGCAGACGTGGCGCTAATAGATCCGTCAGCAGCTGCGGTAGAACTTATTCATTGTTATTCACTGATCCATGATGACCTCCCTGCGATGGATGACGATGATCTTAGAAGGGGACAGCCTACCTGTCATAGAGCCTTCGATGAAGCGACAGCTATTCTCGCGGGAGATGCATTACAGACGCTTGCCTTTGAAATATTAGCTGATCACGAACAAGCTTGGACTCCAGAAAGTCGTCTCGAAGCCATTAAGACGTTGACTCGTGCGAGCGGCGGATCTGGAATGGCCGGAGGTCAAATGTTAGACATTGAAGCCGAAAATAATCAAATTAGCTTAAACGAACTAGAAACTTTGCATTCGTTAAAAACAGGTGCACTCATTCGCGCCAGTGTGCGTCTTGGCGCTATTGCGGCGGGTTGTCAAGATAAGCAATGTTTAGCGGATCTCGATGAATTTGCCAAATTGATTGGTTTAGCCTTTCAAGTCCAGGATGATCTTTTGGATGTTGAGAGTAGTACGGAAGTATTGGGTAAGAAAGCCGGTGCTGATCAGGCTTTAAATAAAATGACTTATCCTAGTTTATTGGGAGTAGATGTGGCTAAAGTACATCTTAAAAATTTATATCAAAGAGCTTCTGCCACCTTAGAGAAGTTACCTTTAGAAACCCAACATTTACAAGAAGTATGGATTTTGCTAAAGGATCGACAATCCTAAACACACGGAGATAGAAAATGGGAAAATCATATGAAAAATTGACTGCGGTTTTTCGTAAATTGACCCACCTCGAACACGTGGCTGCCATTTGCCATTGGGATGAAGCGGTAATGATGCCAACAGGCGGCGGCGAATCAAGATCAGAAGCCATGGGCACTTTGCAATCTGTTCGGCACGAATTTTTAATTAATCCCGAAGTTGGGGAACTCATTTCGCTAGCGAAAGATGAACAATTATCCCCTGCGGAAAAAGCCAATTTATATTGGATAGAATACGAGTACTTACAAGCTCGGTGCTTGCCTACTGATTTAGTGGAAAGATCTGAACAAGTTTTTATGCGCACGGAACAAGCTTGGCGAATCTTGCGTTCAGAAAATAATTGGCAAGGATTTTTACCCCTATTAAATGAAAATTTGCAGCTAATTAAAGAAAGAGCGCAAATAAAAGCGCAAACTTTTTCAATCGATTCTTACGATGCCTTGATCAATGAATTTTCCCCTGGATTATCACAGGCAATTATTGATCCCATTTTTGTCAGACTCAAAGAATTTTTACCCCAATTTATCCAGAAGGTGAGGGAAAAGCAAAAACCCCTAATACCCATTGTCGGTCATTTTCCGATGGACGCTCAAAAACGTTTGGGTAAAGAGTTGATGCAGGTTATCGGTTTTAATTTTGATCATGGGCGCCTTGATGAAAGTCATCATCCTTTTTGTGGCGGCGTACCCGGTGATGTGCGCATTACCACCCGTTATGATGAAAAAGAATTTATAACCGCTGCCATGGGGGTCTGTCATGAAACTGGGCATGGATTATATGAGCAAAATTTGCCGGTGGAATGGCGAGATCAGCCCATAGGTCATGCTTTGGGAATGGCTTTACACGAAAGCCAATCTTTGTTGATGGAAATGCAAGTTTGTCGCAGTCAAGAATTTATGAACTATTTTTCATCTTTAATTAATGAATATTTTGGAAAAAGCCCTGCTTTTACCCCTGAAAATCTTTATCATCATTACACCCACGTACAACCTGGTTTCATCCGTGTAGACGCTGATGAGGCCTGCTATCCTTTGCACATTATTTTGCGCTATGAATTGGAAAAAAAATTGATTGGCGGTGAGATTGAAGTTTCAGATTTGCCTGAGTTATGGAATAAAGGCATGCAAGAATTGCTGGGTATTTCGACTGTAAATAATTATCGGCAAGGTGTAATGCAGGATGTCCACTGGGGTGCTGGTTTGATGGGATATTTTCCAGCTTACACGATTGGCGCGATTATTGCCGCGCAATTGTATAACAGTTTTAAAAAACAAAATGTTAATTTTTTAAGTGACTTGAAAAAAGGTAATTTTAAAACTTTAGTCAGTTGGTTAGGACAAAATGTTCATGCACAAGGAAGATTTTTGGCTATGAACCCTTTGCTCATCCAAGCAACCGGTGAACCGTTAACCGTGGAACCCTTTATTCACCATTTAACACAAAGATATTTAGGTTAAGATGCGTATCGTTACTTACTTTCATATCGCATGCACCTACTTGCAAAGAACTTTGCAATGGTGGCTGGGGGCTTCCACTGTCGGTGTTCGAACATTAGTCATTGATGAATCCAATCGAGTTTTATTAGTTAAACATACCTACATGCCCAATTGGCATTTTCCGGGGGGCGGTGTTTTACCATCAGAGCCTGCACGAGTTGCGGCGATTCGTGAATTGCGTGAAGAAACGGGTGTAATCGCGGAAGGGGAAATTCAGCTATTAGGCATTTATTTTCACAAAGTTTATCATGTGAATGACTACGTGGTGTTATACCGGGTGCCCTATTTTAAAGAAACTAGCATTGAACCCAGCCCCGAAATTGCAGAGGTAAGGTGGTTTTCATTATCACAATTACCTGAAGATTTAACCCCTAGTGCAGCTTTACGTATCGCTGAACATTGTCACCAGCAGTCAGTGGTTGATCATTGGTGATATTAGAAATAATTCATATTTGGGGCAGTCACCTCCTTTTCTTTATAAAAAGCATCTCTGTCTTCTAAAATCAGTTTAAACTGGGAAGAATCTGTTACTGCTTGGGGACTATCATTGTCTCGAATAAGTTTATATAGGGATTTTGTGACTGTATCCCTTGGATTTTTAAAAAAGCCAGAAGAGGAGTTAAACCATTTTTGGCTATCTCTTTGGCAGTGAGATTCAATAGTAGTTTTTAGCTCTGCAAATTCAACCAATGGGTTAGTTTTAATTAAATTTTGCATGGCTTGAATACCATCTGGGATTTGGGTGCATTTCAAAGAGATTCCATTATGTTTACTTTTCCAATAACTGGTATCCATAATTAATTCTTTTACCGCTTCAAAAGTTGGGTTTACTGGTGCTGGCGTAGCTTTATGATCTTCCTTTTCTATTTTCTTTGGCTCATCGAATAGCATAGGGGTTGCTGTTACTCTTGTCTTGCTAGTTGAGTCCCATGGTTCAGCATCATAGATTGGCGATCGAGTTAAAACAGGCCAAAGTAGATTGTCAGCTATATTTAACAGTATATTATCATCATCAAATTTTTGAGCATTTAATTCGTGGATGATTTCCTGTCGTAAGACTTCAAATTGTGAAGAAGTGCTTTCTGTATTGTTTTTAGATTTCGATTTTAATAATGTATCTTCTTCCCTAGATTCTTCATTTGGTGTAGAATCAACTTTCTCTTTTTTGCTTTCATTAGCTTCTGCCGGAAACCCTTTAAAAAATAACTCTTTGTCAAAAATTATTGTTAAGAATTTTTCTTTCTCAGTTAGTTCTAATGAAGGGTAAATTCGTTTGAAAAAATCAGTTAAAATCTCAGGTGTAAGATTGCGTGTTTGATGTAATGATAGAATTAAATTAAGATGTGCTTTAAATAATTGCTTGGCGTTTTCTGGTTCTAGTTTATCTATTTTTTTATAAATGTAATATATTTGTTTTAATAAAGTTAAATTATCCTTGGTGGGTCTTTCTTGATCTTTCACTATTTCAATAATTTCTACAGCGCGCTTATTAAGATCATTTATATTTTTTTCATAGTTTAAATTTATTTGTTCCTTTATTTGACTAAATAAACCAATGGTTTCTTTACCAAATCGTTTTTCGAGTTCTATAAAGAATCCATTTTTCTGTGTGTTATTTAATTTAACTCCAAAAATACCCATGAAATCTACTATCAATTCTTTCAATTTTACATTTGAATCCGGCGGACTATTTTTTAATAAAAAGATAATAGTTGATAAATGATAGTCGATGTCCTTTGTGGGTTGTTGAAAATGGTCTGCGAAATTTCTTTTTTTTATTAATGCTTCTGCTTCGAAAGCTAAACCGGTATAAATATCTTCGGCGTAAGTCAATTCTTCTCGTTGAGTTGGGTTTAATTGATTTTGGTAATGAGCATGAAATTTTTCTAAAAGTTCATCTACTTGATCACAGCGAGGCTCTGTTAATAATATATAATGAATAGCGCCCAGATCTTTTAATAAATCTGCGCCGAATGGATTATCTTTAGCATCTAATAGATTATAGGCATATTCAGTTAAAGCTATATGAACAGCGCCTTTTTCTAAAACCTCTTTGGAACTCTCATGTATTGCTTTTTTGCTATCAAGCCAGGAAAAAGTTATATTCATGTCCTCATCACTTGAGATAGGATCAAATTTGCTATCATCAATTAACATAACTTCGAAAGTGGCTTCATCAGTATAGCTTTCTTTGAATTTATCTTTTACTTGTTGAATATGTGCAGACTTATGTAATTTTAATGGATCTCCTGCTTGCTGTATTGTATGCAAATTTTCTTTTGCATCTGTGATTTTTTGGTTTAGTTGAGAATCTTGCATTTTAGAATGTGTATCTATAAAGTCATTAATCTCAACTTCATCGCCTTTAAATTCTGTTAATTCAGCTGAATTTTTATCACCAACTATAATCAAAGGTTTTTGTCCAGAAAGTTCATGAACTATTTTTTGGACAAACTCAAGAGTAAGATATTTAGCTTCTTTTGCGCATTCTTCTTTTGTCATTAGATATGAACTGTTAAATAAGGAGAGTATCATTCCTTTGGTTTTTTCTGAAGTTCGATGCGTAACAAAAGAAAGTCCAAACGGATAACCTTGTTCATTGGCTTCTCCGGTTGAAAAATATATTAACGGTAACAAATAAGGGTTTATTCGTTGGCTGGTTTTTATGCCTGTATTAATAAAAGTGTTATCTATATCGAATGCTAATATCTTGATTTTTCTCATTCTATTTTATCTTTTATGTATGTTAAATATTGTTGTTTCTTTATTGTACTGGAATGAGATGAAGGAAATATTAAAAATAAAGCTAATTTGATATTTTAAGAAAAACTAGAATCTAGGTTGGGATTGAGAAATCGCAAGCGTTACAAAATATGGATTTGGCTAGTGGAAAAAGGTTTTTTGGATTTAATACGAATAAAAATGATGGCTATAACCATACTGATCAGGGTTAAAAACAATAAAGCCCAAACACTAAAATGCATTGAGTAAACAAAGGCTTGACGCAGACTATCCATAAGATAAGGGAGTTGGTCTTTAGGGAAGCCCTTTAATTGCGAAGATTGGTAATGCGTGCTGCTGATAATTTCTTGGAGATGAGAGGCTTGTTCGGATTCTAATACCAGATGTTTTGAGATCAATCGAATGAGATGAATTTGGCCTATCGTGACAATAAAAACCGAGCTGACAATTAAGCCGATCGTGTTACCAATACAACCAAACATAGCAAAAGCGCTGGACGCGGTGCTTAACAAATTGGGTGAAACGCTTTTTAGCATAGTATTATTCAAAGCGGGGAACACCAGGCCGAAGCCAGCACCAGCGAAAATCAGTGCTAAAATAGGCACGGCGATGGAACTTGTTTGACTGGCGGTTAGGAAGGTAATAAGGCCAGCGATAATAAAACCTTGTCCTAGTAAAAGCGGAGTTCTCGGACCAACGCGATCGGTGAGTTTACCGCTAAAGACAGATAATAAGGCAAAAGATGCAGTCATGACCAGAAAGATAAATCCAGTTTTAAACGATGTATAGTCCAAGGCGTTTTGCAAATACAATCCACCCATAATAAGTATTGAAGCGAAATTCATCCCGATAAAAATATTAATTAATATACACCCTAAAAAAGTGTGATTGTAAAACATAGCCATTTGGACCAGTGGATGTTTTTGTTTTTTTTCATACAGAACAAATACCATCAGTAACATAATCGTGATTAGGATAGATAAAAGAAATTTTAAGGAAGTAAATCCCCAATGGCTGACGCGGTCTAAGGAAAACATAAATATAAAAAGCAGGATAACAATTAATAAAGCACCGATATAATCCATGCTTTCACGGTTTAAACGCCATGGCTCACTTGGTACAGCCCAAAGAGTAATACCAATCACCGGGATACCCAAAGGAATATTGAGAAAAAATATCCAGCGCCAGTTTAATAACTTAATGACCAAACCCCCAAAAGTAGGGCCTATCGCCATACCAATCGCGATTGCTGCGGTCAAAATGCCCATTGCCATGCCGCGTTTATGCTCTGGAAAACTAGTGAAAACGAGGGTGTAAAGTCCAGGTAAAAATAATGCTCCGCCAATACCTTGAACCACTCGACCCATGATTAGAAACCAATCGGCGGTTGCAGCACCGGTCATGCCTGATCCCAGCATGAATAGTAAAGTGCCCAGTAAAAATGTGCGGCGTTTTCCGTAAAGATCTGCACATCGGCCAGCAGCAAGCACCAAAGCGCCCCATGCCAAAACATAAGCACTTAAGACCCACTGTACCATGGCAAGATCAGATTTAACGCTGTGGGCAATCTCCACCAAAGCAATATTGACGGCGGTATAATCCACTTGAATCATGACGCCAAGGATACAAACGGCAAATAATACCCATCCTGCTCTATGGTCTACTTTTTCGGGGGTGGAAGACATAATAAAACAGTAGCAGTTCCTTTATAGGATAGCAATTTTCTTTGTACTAATAATAACCGCGATAAAAGCGAGAACTACGGGTAGAAAAAGTGCTTTGAGGCCAAATTTTGCTTCGAGCACAGCGCCAAGCGCGCAGCCAAAAATAAATCCTAAGATCGTCGGCCATGTCGAATTGGCGCGATTTTTTGCTCTTATTTCATTATTATTCTGTTTCAACCACATATCCATCGTATCTATGACGAAGTGAGTGACATTGGTTGTCATGACCGCAGTCGCCGATATGCCTTTTAACGAAACCTGAACCAAGGCGTTTTGAACGGCCATAGCTGAAACGCCGAGCATTCCGGCAAAAATGGCGGTGATCGTTCCTGGATTGATAGGTGAGTTAAGAGAAAGGCCCAAGAGAAGAAAACCCAATAAAAATAAAAATTGCAACGATAGTAAAAATCTTAAAGAATTAAATTTATACTTTTCTAATGTATGAGCCAGAAGTTTTGTAAAAGCTAACATGATAATAAACACCGGTACGGATAATATGAGTGCGATCGGCGCCTTACCCACATCGACAATGCGAACTGCCAGAATAACCAGATTTCCAGTGATATGGGAGACAAAAAGACCATTTAGCGCCAAAAAACTGGTCACATCCACGCTGCCAGCGATCAAACTCAATAACGGCGGGATCAATTTTGTGCATAAGTTATTTTGTGTTTGAGTTTCCATATAAATTTATATATTCAATTATTGTTGGATCAGCTTCAGACGATCTAAATAAAATTGAGTTGGAAAGTCATCTGGAAATTTTTTGTGGATTTCTTCGAATAAGATCCTAGCCATGGCAAAGTCTTCTTCGACAAATTTCTGATAAGCTTCAGTAAAACAAATACACAGTTCTTTTTGTAAATTCGTAGCGCCGATTTGTGGATCATCATTCATTGCTGCAACCAATTCATAAATTTTTATTTTTTTACGCTTCCCTTTGACATCAATTGTATCTAAAGGTCGCACCAAAAATTCGTCATCGGTTAAACGATAGACCTCATCACTAATGATAACGGAAACATGGTAAATCTTATCAGTAACCTGTAAACGGGCGGCGGTGTTTACCGCATCACCGATAACGGTATAGTTCATCCTTTCTTCCGTGCCAATATTTCCGACTACAACTGCGCCGGTGCTGATGCCAAATCTAGTCATTAATTCTGGTTTTCCAGCTGCTCGACAATTCCTATTAAATTCTAATGCAAAGGCTTGGCACTTAAGTGCGGTTCTGCAGGAAAAAATCGCATGTAGGGGATTATCTGAAGGGGCGCCCCAAAATGCCATGATACTGTCGCCAATGTACTTGTCGATGGTTCCTTGATTCTCTAATATGATTTTTGACAATCCATCAAAATATTCATTCAGCAATGACATTAACAAATTTAAAGAATGATTTTCAGCAATAGTGGTAAAATCTTGGATATCAGAAAATAAAATCGTTAGATTTTTCTTTTCTACGTGTAAGGAAATATCTTTGCCTTGCGCCAATAGTTGTTTCACAATTTGTTTGGGTACGTAGCGAGAAAAAGAACGAATTGCTGAGCGCATTGCCGCAATGGATGAATCAATTAATCTAATTTCAACAATCTGTGAGTAAACTCTGCGTCTGCTGGATAAATCAAGATTGGTTATTTTATCTATTTCTTTCGATAATGCAGTAATGGGTCTAGAAATTCGTTTAGAAAAATAAAAAATAATGAGAATGCAAATTATAAGTATTACTAGAGTGATACCAACAATTTCAAATTGCGTGGTAATTAAATCTTTAAAAAAATCTGAAAATGGCACGACAGTCACAATTAGCCAATGTTTGCCAAAAATCGAGGGCAAGGTGCCAATGTAACTGAGATATCTCGAATGTTTAAAGGTAAAAGAAAAGTTATTGTCAGCCGTTTTATGGTAGTAACGAGTCGCAACTTTCACAACGTTTGCAGAAATGATGGGTCGGCTTTCTGGGCTTGGGACAAGAACGTTCCCTCCATTTTCTGTAATAAATGTCCGTCCAAATTTACCAATGGTTTCGTGTTTGAGGAAATTAGATAATTGCTTAAAGGAGATATCAATACCAACTACCGCTTTTAATTCATCATTCGGCCCATAAACTGGTTTGGCGGCGGTGATACCCATATCATGGGTTATATTAAATTCATAGGGTTCTGACCAATATAGTTGTTTGGTTTCAGTAGCGCCTTTATACCAAGGGCGATTTAGAATGAAGATGGTGTCTTTAGTGAATACTTCTTTTGCTAAAATATTAAAGGCACGATCTATATAATACCAAGTTTCTGGATAGGGTTGCGCTGAAGGATCCATTATTTTAAGGCAATACAATGTGCCTTCAGGTAACAATTTTTGTGGCTCTGTTACAAAATGAGTTTGGCTTGAAGAATCAATTTTTTTCGCTAAAATACGGCTTCCTGAGGAAAAGGCAATAAAAAAAGACGAAATATCTGAATTAGTTTTAAGAATTTCTAGTAAATAAAAATGGATTTGAGGGTTATTCAACGAAAAATTTTTATTATTGATAAAAAGTCCCTCGCTGTCATTCAAAATTTCAACCGTTTGGTCTTGAATATCATGAATATCATCGACAATCGCCGTAGAATTTTGCTTCATCATATTTTTTGAATACTTCAGTATGGCGTAATAATTTCTGACGTAAGAAAAAGTAATAACTAAGATGAAGGCAATGGTGATCAAAGAAATAAATAGAGTGAGAATGTCAATCTTTAGAGTTCTAATCCATGTGAGAGTTAAAAACCGCTTAAAACGGAACATATCAGTCCTTATGATAATGGTTGGAAGCTAATTAAAGCAATCCGCGTAGATTTTACCTTTGTACTGGGTTAATTGCTATGCTAATTGTCTTCAATCTTAAGCCATTGATAAGATTGGTTATCAAAACATCTTCCGGCCATTCGGTACTTTAGGATCGACAGTGAGTAAACAGACGGCGTTGCTTTCGTCGGGAAAGCCGACCAATAGAAATTGTGAAGTAAAACCAGCAATATTTTTTTCCCCTAAATTAATACAACCGGCTACTTGTCTGCCTAATAAATTTTCTATTGTATAATGTGTAACGACTTGAGCGGAAGTTTGTAAAACACCAATATCGCTGCCGAAATCTACCCAGACTTTGTAAGCGGGTTTTTTGGCTCTTGGAAATTCTTCCACTTTGACGACAGTACCTGAACGAAAATCTAATTTCTCAAAATCGCTATAACTCACAGACATATGACTCTCCCAAGTAAATTTTACCCTATCTGGCCACGGTTATAACCTATCTCAGAGTTATGGTATCATAGAATGATACAAGGAATAAAATAGTCAAGGGAATCTCAAGGGAATCATAGATGAGTAATATAATTACACCCAGAATTATTTACGGAACTGCCTGGAAAGAGGGTGCTACGCCTGCGCTTGTTGAAGCGGCTGTGTTATCGGGATTTATGGCGATTGATACGGCCAACCAACCACGCCATTATTCTGAACCTCTTGTTGGAGAAGCGTTGCTTAAATTGAAAGAGCAAGGCATCCCCAGAGAGACACTGTTTTTGCAAACTAAATTTACTTCGCCAGGTGGGCAGGATCAGCGCATACCTTATGATCCGCAGGCAGATATCGCAATACAGGTGGAAACTTCTTTCCAATCTTCGCTAAAACATTTGCATACGGATTATGTGGATGCTTACCTTTTGCATGGTCCTTATTCTTATGATGGTTTGATTGACGAAGATTGGCAGGCTTGGGAGGCGATTGAAAAATTATATACTGGAGGGAAAGCTAAAAAAATTGGAATTAGCAACGTCAATCTCATCCAATTAAAATTGCTGGTAAAAAAAGCAAAAATTAAACCGATGATCGTGCAAAACCGTTGTTACGCACGGTTGGGTTGGGATAAGGCCATTCGTGAATTTTGCCAATCACATCAAATAGTCTATCAGGGATTTTCGTTATTAACCGCGAACAGTATGGTATTAAGCAGTAGTAAAATTAACAGGATTGCCCAGCGGTTAAACAAAACTCCGGCGCAAGTTATTTTCCGATTTGCAACAAAGGTCGGAATGGCGCCTCTCACCGGCACGACTAAAAAAATGCACATGCAACAGGACTTGCAAATATTCGACTTTGATTTGAGTGCCGAAGAAGTCACTGATATTGAGCAGTGTGGTATTCCTGATAATCATTTCTAATATCAGATATCTTGTTTTTCTTATAAAATGGATATATTCTAGAAAAATAAATCGATAAATTTTAAATAAAAAAAGCTAAAAAATATGAAGAACGTACGCTCCTTGATAACCGCCTCATTAACTTTTCTACTAAACAATTTAATCCAAACTGTCTCCGGTTTTACAGAAACGGCTCAAATCCTCATTACCGGTAATGGCAGTACTACAAACACCACATCAGATGGTGGTTTAGTTTCTAATCCTATTCATTGGGGTTTGGCCGGGCTGTTTATTGGCGCCTCTTTACTGGAAATGTCGGCATTAAATTATTCCAGAAAGATATGGCAATCGGAAAATATAGAACAAACCACTAAAAATTATATTCATTCTACTATCCAGACAGTAGCTATGGCAGGTTGCTGTACTACTGCGCTAAGATTAGGAAATTTAATTAATCCTTTACAAACCGCTGAGTTCGGTTTGGGAATGTTATACCCTAATTTTTTGCTTGCTGATTTCTTATTACTTTGTCGGACTGCAAAAGGTATCAGGGAAGAAAATTTGAGGCGAGCACAAGGTGAACCAGTAAATGATGTTAGAAGGGGGGACGTGCGAGGTATATATGTCAAAATAACTATTCTACTAATTTCTGGAATTATCCAAACAAAAAAATCCTCAGTTGAGATTTACAATCAAACTGACGGCAGTTACATCATGCTAAACAGAGCAAAATTTTCCGCCATGTTTCTTGCGCTGTATACAATTATCGACCTTTTCTTCCAACAAGTCCGTTTCTCAGATATTAAAAGTGTTGTAACCAGTTATTTTTGCTGCTTTTTGCCCTGCAGACGACAACCAATAGCCGGAGCTCAACAAATTCCACAGAATCCATTGATTCAACCATTAATGTTGAATGCGCAGTGATTATTTAATTGATATTTACCAAGATAAAGTGTCTCGAATAAATTGCAAGCGTTTTTCCGGTGATACGCACGGCACTTCTATCAAAGAATAACCATATTCTTGATAAATTTTTCCAATATTTTTTCCAAATGCTTCTGCTGCTTCAAAGGACATTTTTCTTTCTTCATCAGTGGTATATATCGCTCTCCAGGCTGGAAAAATAAAAACTTGCGTGTGGTAACGATACAATTTTGCTGCCTTATGAGCTGGTAAATAATTTAATTGAAATAATTGCGCATAAGCAATGTTATCAGGGATACCTCTATCGTAAATAACCAGGCCGTTAATCCTTTGCATTTCCGTGTATTGATAAATAGAATGTGATAAAAGTAATTGAGTAAAAAGTTTTGGATTTTTTTCAGGTACTCCTTCATCTCCAATACGTCGTTGTTCAGCCAATATTTTTCTCGCCGGCTCCTCAACCACCAAAAAACCCTGCGCTTGCAGCAATTTTAATACAGTTGATTTACCACTGCCGATTGCACCGGTGATAATAACATTCGTAGTCATAATCTTCCTTTTGAATAAATGTAGTTCCTAGATAAATTTCATTCTGAAGACTATTTCTTTGAAAAAAGGTTTCGACCAGATTTCAACGCTATCCGGATCTTTTAAAAAAGGCATCACTTCTTTTTTGGCGGAAGAGAAATCAACAGCATCGATTTTATTTATTAATAAATCAATGATATCAGTTGAGGTTATAGATTGGCCCTTAGCCCAGGCCCCCGATTGTTCAAGCCGTTTTTGTAAATGGACAAGATTTACCGGAACGTTCCGGCCAATATACCAAACCAAATCGTACCAGTCTCTACCCTTTACTCGTTTTTCCCAGGCACGGCACAAAATGGCGTGACATTTTCCTGCAAATAAATCGGGTGCTTGATAAGTATTGACCATAAAAGGGATAGGCTGTAGTAATGGTTTTACTTCAGTGTTAAATCCGGGAGGTGGGTCAATGTCTATCTCAATTTTTATTCGAAGTGAGTCATCACGATGAATCCTTTCAGTAATATATGCTGGCGCTTTGATTTCTAAAAAATGTCGTTTCGTTCCAGCTTTGATAAATGCTGATTGAATGGCCGTTTCTTTGGTTTTTAGTTTATCAGTTAAGGAAACTTTAAATCCAAAACTGGCAATTTCTGCTTCTAACGATGAAAAATAATGATTAAGCTTAAATTTTTTATCTGGTTCCAGCAAAGAAAAAACTAAATCCTCGGAAAATCGATCCAAGCCATAAAGTATTCTAAGCGCTGTACCGCCATAAAATGCAGCTTTTTCAAAGAACTTCGCTCGCCAAAGTCCCAGTAGTGCAATTTCCTGAAGAATTTCTTTTAATGCATTTTGATAATCTTGATAAGTCCCACAAGAATATCGGGATAACATGGTATTAATGACTTCATTCATTTTTTTTCCTTAATTTTTTTAGATATTTATTTAAAAATTCCAAATTTTTATTTTTAAAAACCAAAGATATTTTATCAAAAAATTTACTATTTAAGGAAGCTATTTTCTCATGAGGAATTCTGAGATCTTCAAAAAGAAAATCCTCAAGTTCGTTGAAATTCTTTATATCTAAATTTGGGCTGGCTAATGATATTTGATCAATAAGTGCTTTCTCGGGAGTTGCTATTAAAATTGGATGCGTTGAATCGTACATGATTTGAGTGATACCAACCCAATATTTTATCGGGTTTAGGTAGCGATAGCTAAATACCCCTAAAGGTGTTTTGAATAATTTGTCTTTTTTGCTGGTTACACTGGTAAGCATTTCAACTCGTTCAGGAATAAAACCATAAAAGGCGAGGGCATATTCTAATGAGATATAGGATGGTCCATAAATTTGATTCGCCAAAGTTTCTTTGACATAAGGTTTGCGAGGATTTTTTCCATCTAATATGTACAAGCCTTTTTTAACGCGGATTAATTCTTTTGAGTGCAGTAATGCTGTAATTTTTGCCCGAGGGTTAGCATAAGATCGTAATGCATACTTCATGAATAGGTAATCTACCTCTTCATTCGGGGTCAGTTTTCTGAGATTAATATTTAACATAAATGTATCCAGTATGTCCAATAATTATAGACATACTGGCTAAAATAGCAACTAGCAAAACGTTAATGATAACCACCAAACTTGTCGCAGAGCTTGAAATTTGATGATATGTAGAAAAGGCCCCAATTCGTCATCAAATAACCAGCTGATTTTATTAGTTATTTTAAAAAAATTGATCAAAGCTTAATTGACTCTTTCTTAATAATTTATGTATATAATATGATCATAAAATATTAAGTATGGTTAGTGGGGTGAAAATCAATGCGACAATTTTTTTATCGTGGTGATGCAAGAAAGCCTAAAGTAGTCTTTGAAGAGGGGTTTAAAAAGCGTCATTTCTTCAAATCTGCAGAAAAAAATTATCTTCCGTTTATATCTTCAAATGCAATTTCTTTATCTTCCGAATTAGGTGCTGCAGCTGCATTTCCTTTGAAGGAGGAAAAAGAAACCTATGTTTATTTTGTAAGAAATGGAAAAGATGGGTATTATAATTTGTATGGAGAGTCTTTAAAAGAATCTTATTTATTTAGTCCATATAGAGATATAGAAATGAGTGAAGACATTAGCAGGCTAGCATGGGCTAATGAATATGTTTCTGAAAAGAATATAAAATCCTCAGATATTATTGGAGGTATTAGGATACATAGAAAATTCAGCGGTCATAGAGAATTCGATAATCCTTCTTCATTATTTTCATTTCAAGTAATGGAATATTACCCAAATCCAAAATTTAAATCGAAATTAACTACAGTAGAAGCGACATTAATTAAATTAATTAAAAAATATATTAGCGAGGGAACAGTTTTACCATCGAAAGCCCCAAAAAAATCTGAAGCTCGATTTATAACTGAATCCAGTCAGTTTTTCTATCAGCTTTATGAAAAAAATCTAGGAGCTATCACAGGGGGATTAGATATTGTTACCCTTGAAATGGTTTATGCGGCATCCAAAGCTAAAATTTTTTCTAAAGGTAATCAAGGTCGAAAAGACATGCAAGAGTTTTTGTCGATTCTTTTTAATAAAGTAAAAAATAATCGATGCTCAAATTTATTATATTCAACCTTAAATTGTCGTTATAAAGAAAACTTGAAAGTTATCCAGGAGTTTTTTCTAGGTAATAAAATTTATGATGAGAAATCCATTCATACTATGAATCCTGAAAGAATCGAAAAATTATTTTTCTCTTTAGAAAAATTATGGCAAAGAAGGAAATTATCAAAATATTTTGGTGAAGACCTAAACGCGGAATTATTGAGGATCATTAAGGATTATCATGAGATTTCAAAAATTGAGTTTCCTCAGTTAGCTATGAGTGAAGCTAAAGACATGCGACATGTTATTTCTGGTTGAAAATAAAAATTAAATTTTATATCAGCATCGTTAGTGCTCCATACGTAGGGCATCACATCAGAAGCATGCATAGCGCAAATATGTGTAAAAATTATAATAAGTAAAAATCAAATGATGCCCAATTTTTACCTGTATATTTTTATCATTAATTGTATCTAAATATTATTTTTCAATAATGCTAGCATGTGACACTACTACTCCGTAGTTCTTTAGATAAATAATTTTATTTTACTCTATTCAAGACTTCCGTAATGCGAGGATATTGGGTATTATCTGCTTAATCCATGGATTTAAATATTTCTTTATATGGAGCTGATACAGAGTATGAAAAATATTCGAATACAATCTGTGACTTGTAGCGAACTAATCAATTTGATTAGATTTGATGATAGATATTACTCCGATGTAATGAAAAAAATAGGAATTTCAGTACACTCTGTTTTGTCATTGACACTGGTGGAACTGGGAAAAGCGTTGCAAAATAAAGATATTTTGGCATGGATATTTTATAATGATGAATTAGCTGGATATTTTTGGTTTGAGCAAAAACCTGATTGTATTTATATTGCCAGTCTTGTCATTAAACAAAGTTTTCATGGGGCAGGGCTTTGTCAATATATTTTAAACTTGGCTGAGGAAAAAGCCAAAGAGCATCATTTAATATTATGTAGACTTAAGGTAATTCCATTGAATGGCTGCGCAGTAAATGCTTACTTTAAACAAAGATATAGAATTATCGAATTTATACCGGGATTGAGCGGCTATAACAATCCAAATGATTTCCGTTTTTTAATGGAAAAAAACATATCCAAAAATCTAACTACAATCATCTCAAGCGATAGAGCCGCAATAAGTTGTGGTGACCATGACAAATTGAAAAATGCAATTGATCAAGGATATATAGGCATCAATTTTGCGCGGGGTAAAAATAATTTTGATAATAAAATATGGTTTGAACGAAATTAAATCTGAAAAGCTGAAGCCGTGCGAGTAATTTCAGTGGAACTAATCCCGAGTTTTTTTGCAACCTCAGCTAAACCAAAATCACCAATGACGCTTATCACCAGCTCAATAGATGCTGTTGCATCATCCATTGGTGGGTTACTCGACTTTTAAAATCATGCGTTTTTCTTGAATTGCCTAATCCTTTTCGGCAGTAGTTCTTCTTCTAGCGTCCTACCGACACTATCAAATTGAAGATCTGCTAGATTGTTTAGTCTTCCAGATAATCCGAGTATGAAAAGCACGGTGGCGTAAATTCCCATCGCGACGCCGGCGTGCGTCTTTAGTATCTTTGCCCAATTTACTCAACGCCCCCAGTCAAGCAGTAAATATTAAGGGAAGGCAATCAACGAGAGACATTTACTTGATAATAAATCTCTATATTTAGTAGAATGCAATACACATACATTCGAATATGCAAAAGGAATTACTATGAAGCCAGTTGGGTTTATTGGTCTTGGAAATATGGGCAGTAAAATGGTGGGACGGCTATTAAAAGCTGGCCACACCGTCATTGGTTATAATAGAACAAAAGAAAAAGCTACTACCGCTCATCAAACTTGGAATGCAATGGGCAGACTCTCCAAGAGATGTCGTTAAAGCATGCAATATAACGTTAATGTCATTGACCGATGATAAAGCTATATCAGCAATTATAGAAAGTGAACATGGCATATTATCTGCGATAACAAACGGAAAGTTACTTATTGATATGAGTACAGTGTCTCCAGATTTTAGTCGAAGTATTGCAAATAAAATAGCTGCAAACCAAGCACTATATGTTAGATGCTCCCGTATCAGGAAATCCACTCATGGTTGAAAAAGGAGTGGTGACTATTATGGTAGGTGGTGATCACGCTGAGTTTTACTGCGAGTGAAGCCAATTTTAGAATCGATTGGCTCTAAAGTTTTTTATGTGGGAGAAAATGGACAGGCCCTCGTTTTAAAGCTAGCTATAAATATAAGTTTAGCTGTGCAATTTTACGCATTTTCTGAAGGAATGTTGCTTATTCAAAAAGCGGGTATTGATATGAATAAAGCTATCGAAATTATACAACAGAGTGCAATTGCTTCTCCGGGTATTCAACAACGAGCTCCGTATATTCTTACACCACCGGAAACAACCTTTGTTTAGCATTAAATTGATGCAAAAAGATTTGCTGCTAGCACTTGAGCAAGGACGTCAACTGGGCGTTCCATTACTTAATACGGCAATAACAAATGAAGCATTAACTGCGGCTTGTGGTCAAAATTATGGTGAAGAAGATTTATCTATATTGTTTACATCTATCAAACAAATGTTAGAAAAGAAATAATTTAATTAGCAAGAAAACGATGTGAGTAATAAAATTATTGATATGCTATGGGGTGCTTAGCATCAGGAATAGTTTTATGAACTGCTATGATTTTAGCTATTGGCCACCGTGTTCGCTAGACCAAACGTTCTCATCAGAGTGAGTTGTTTAAACTTTTTTCTGCGAAAAGCTCAGCATAATCGGTGATTATGTCAGTAATTTCCGGCCGCCTTGCAAAAATACTTATTTTTTTCCAAAATCTTTCTTCTTGTTTAATTAAAGTAATTACTGGATCTGCTTTTAAAAGTATATCAACATTTGTTAAAGTATCCTGATTTTTTGATTTCTTAGAATCGTGAACGCTTTCAATTTCAGCTTTGCCTCCCGCTCTGAGCAAATGTCTTACGGCAGATTTATTGCCCCAATAAGCCAAATAATAAATAGGTGGTAATTTGTGGAAAGGGCGCAAATCAACGTCGGCTTTGTGATCAATAAGATATTTAATTGTGTCAGATTGTTTTTTTAGTAAGGTCTTTTCGCTATTTGTTTGAGAAAAGTATGCCAAACAAAATAAAGGAGTATAGCCAGACTTGTTTATATTAATAGATACACGGGCGTTTAATAAAGCCCCTATGTTGAGAGTATAGCAGCGCATCACTGCATGATGTAATGGAGTGAAGTTATTACTATCATAAGAATCTTTTTCTGCGCCTTCATCCAATAAAAGTTTAATAACTTGAGGTTGCTCAATCTGACTTGCGCCATGCAACGGTGTTTCCTTATTTTTACGGCGATGATTAACATTGGCTCCTGAGATAACCAGCAAAGTGATAAGTTTCATTGGTCCGAAACGTACAGCGAATTGTAATGTTTTGCTAAGGTTAGAGAGAGGAAGGTTGGGAGGAGCTTTTGCTTCTAAAAGTAACTTTTTTATTTCTGGGTCGATTCTGCTCATAGTGTTTTATCCTAAATAATCAAATTTGTTTATTAAGAAATCTTAACTAAAAACCCAGCATCTTGCAACTTATGCGGAAAGATTAATGTTTCTTTAAGGTTACCTCGGTATAGTATGACCAATGGAAAACTGGGGTAATAGAATATGCTAAATCAAGATTTAAATCCAAAGAATCAGCCTGAAGAAAAGAAAAAAAGTGAAAAAGGTACCCCCTTGCTCGAAGGCGATATTATATATGAAATGGATGACCTTCTAGCTGAGCATGCTTGGATTTACGGAGGTTTAGAGGCTAATGTTATTCATAGTATGACCGGGTCTAAAGTTCATGGGGTTAAGACAAATACTTTTAAACAATATGGGGCTGAGTCTGATAAAGTCCTAGTGCTTCGCTGTCAAAATCAACAATTAAAAAACTTAATCTTACGAATAGCTAAAGGTTGGGCGCCTTTACTTACATCAACACAAGTAACGCAAATGAGTTCTTTAGATTTAACACAGGATAATGTAAAAAGAATCAATGTTTCACAGCAAATGGGAATCCCTTTTACCCCTTATAGTAGCAGTAGAGAAAACACCTCACCGTTTTACAAAGGTGAAGACAAGCAAGTGTTTAACACCTTTTATGCTGTTCGAGCAGCTTTACGTACGGGTATTACTCAAGTAGATGGAAAACCAGTGGCCTTAAGTAAGATGCAAGGAATTAGTTGTAATCAATTTGTGGGCTATTGTATTCAAGCAGCGGCAGTTATACTGTTGTTAGGAGAAAATTTGGGGCTTTTGCGTGATGCAGTTGACGCCATCACTAAGGTTGGTCTTAAAAATCTGCAATCAAAAGATTCTCTGCAAAAATTTATTGGTTTATTCGATGATCTAGTAACAGAGGTAAAAGAAACAAAATGTTCTCAAGCGTTAAAGAATCAATTAATGGATTTAATTGAATTTCCCGTAAAAGGAAACAGAATAAAAGTTAGCCAAAATCATTTTTGTCAATCAAGTTTGTTTGAAATAACTATAGGGAGTTTAGAGATTCAAAATAACTTGTTCCCCAGGGTAATAAAAAAAGAATCAGAGATATCACCACAACACTTTTCAATACCTATTCCATCAGCAACAGATTCAGAAGAGAACAATGACGAAAAAAGGAATTTCTTTGCAGAATGGGAAGATGAGGATGAGGATGAGCTGCAATCCACAGGATCTTCTTGTCGACAATTACCAGATATAAGTCATCAAACACTGTTATCTAGAGCACGTTACGCTATTTTTACAACGGGTCACGATGATTCCAATGTCGGATTATCCACACAAAAGACAAGGCCTGATCCTTTTCCAAGGAATATAAGTTTTACTTTTGGCGGCATCATTAAAGCCTAATCGTAAATTTTCTTTCAAATTTGATAGGAAAGTCAAAAAGTTGGCATATTAACTATTTCCATATTTTATTATGTAATAGGAGTAACGAAAATCGTGATATTGGTTACATGATAAAATATTACATCGATCAATTATGCCAAGCTGGTAGTGATACAATTCATTTTTAAAAAGGATTTAGATAAATTACCTACTCAATTATTTGTAGTTCCTACAGGCTATTTAACTTTATCCACGTCTGAATTGACTGAAATTGATTTGCTATTATATCCGCGACAGTCAGGGGGAATTAATCATATACTCCCTTAGTTCCTGGAAAAGTTAAAGGAGCTGAATTAATAGAATAAATATTCTGTTTAACCTTTTGGGTTAATAAAAAGTTGACTGTATTTCTGAGGGATGATATACGTTATTAACTAGGGGAAAGAGGATATTTTTTTGATTTTATGGAAATTACTTTTAGAAACAATAAGTTGAAAAAAATAGTTAATGCCCATAATGGATTGGTAAAAAATATGGAAAGAATTGCGCTCAGAAGATCAAATCACGTCTTGATGACTTACAGGCGGCAGTTAACTTGGATGTATTTAGAACATTGCCGGGACGTTGCCATGAATTAAAAGGTGATAGAAAAGGGCAGCTGTCTTTAGATCTTGAGCACCCTTTAAGGTTGATATTTATGCCGTCTGATGAAAGTGTGATCAAAAAGGAGGATGGTGGCTTGGACTGGTGCTCAGTTAAAGCAGTAGAAATTATTGATGTGGAGGATACCCATGGTTAAGCAAAGAAAGTTCTTATATCAACCGGACGAAGTTTCGGCTCCGGGTACAACCCTGTTTGATATTCTTGAAGAACGTGGAATGACACAAGTAGAACTTGCTGATCGCACCGGTCGCCCACTTAAAACCATTAATGAAATTATCAAAGGCAAAGCAATAATCACTTCTGAGACAGCTCTTCAACTCGAAAGGGTGTTAGGCATCTCTGCTGAGTTTTGGAATCAAAGAGAAGCTAACTATCGTGCTTATCTTGCACGAAAAAAAGAATTGGAACAATTGACAGCGCATAAGAATTGGCTGAAGAAATTTCCTATTAATGAAATGAAAAAACGAGGTTGGCTTCCTGATCATGTCTATACCATACCAGATCAAATGATTTCTATTTTAAATTTTTTTAGCGTAGCCACACCAGAGCAATGGGAACTTGGCTGGACGCAGTGGCGACTTGCATTTAAAAAATCAATGAATTTACAATCGGATATTGGTTCTATAAGTGTTTGGTTACGGAAAGGAGAGATCGAGGGTGAAAAAATTCATTGCAAGCCATTTAGTAAGGAAAAATTACTGGCATCACTTGATGAAATACGTCAATTGAGTACAGAAGAACGCCCCCAGATCTTTATTCCTAAACTAACGGATATTTTTGCAAATTGTGGCATTGCTGTTGTATTTGTTAGGCCGTTCCCAAAAGTTCCGGTTTATGGAGCATCATGTTGGCTACATCATGGGGAGAAAGCATTAATTCAATTAAGTTTAAGAGGTAAGACTGCTGATATTTTATGGTTCACCATTTTTCATGAAATAGGACACATCATTAAGCATAGTAAAAAAGAGTTTTTCATTGAGCTTGAAGACAAATCTATAAATAAATCTACTGAAGAATTAGAAGCAGATAAATATGCTGCTGAAACGCTTATTCCTTCTTTACGTTTAAGAGAATGGCTCGATAAGAATAAGAAATTAAATGCTGGGCTTATTACTAATTTTTCTAAAGAACTTGGTATTGCTCCAGGTGTACTTGTGGGGAGGCTTCAATATATAAAGCGTATTAAATATTCTAATTTTAATCAATTGAAATGTAGGTATGATTGGTGTGAGTAGGGGAAAAAATCAAATTAAATTATCAAGGAGATTAGATTATGAGTGCGAACAAGAAGAGCAAGATCAAAAAAATGAGCTTGTTAGAAGTGGGTCACGAAATGGCGCAGGGGTTGTATGATGCCAATATTATTGATGCTACGACTATGCGGGAATTTGAAGTCTTCTGTTTGCTTCCTGTAGAAGAGTTTTCGCCACACCAAATAAAACAGTTACGTTTGCGCGAAAACCAGCGGAAATACCTTTATTTAGCATTAAATTGATGCAAAAAGATTTGCTGCTAGCACTTGAGCAAGGTCGTCAACTGGGCGTTCCATTACTGAATACGGCAATAACAAATGAAGCATTAACTACGGCTTGTAGTCAAAATTTAGGTGAAGAAGATTTATCTATATTGTTTATATCTATCAAACAAATGTCTGAAAGGAAATAATTATTTTAGAATTATTAGCAAATCTGCAAACCCCTTCGTTATTCGTTTTCTTTCGCAAGGCTTTTTTGTTTGATGAGGTTATCAAACAGCTGTCTTTTCTCAGGAGGAAGTTCTGCGCGCCTGATTTTTAACATTTCTTCGTGGGTGCCTTGCAGACATTCTGGAGTCAGTCTATCGGTTATAAGTAAGCCATTTAAATGATCGATTTCATGCTGCAAAACCCGCGCATAAAAACCTTGTTCTATTTTGGTGACTTCTTTACCAGTTTCATCCTGATAGCTCACTTTAATGGCGTTATACCTTGGCACTTTGCCCATGACACGGTTTACCGAATAACATGCCTCGAAATCGCTATACACACCATTGCTCTCAATGGGTTCATACGTCGCATTAATGATGACATGCATCGGCTTTTCTTGTACATTATCGCGGAGCATTGCGGCGCTTTCTGGAATATATATAACGGCAATGTTTCTGGTAATGCCTACTTGCGGTGCAGCAAGGCCAACGCCGCCAAGTGCAAACATCATTTCCTTCATCTCAGCAATTAATTCCTGATCTGTGATTGCTAAAGGAAAAATGATTTTGGTTGATTGTTGTTTTAATGCCGATTTTTCTGGATTAGGCACACTTTCTATAGTGATAATTTTCGCTTTCATTTTCATTTAAATGTGGCTCCTTAATAGATGTACATCTAAAGGTTACAATAAGTTACAAATAAAAGACAGGGTTTCCGGTAAAGACTTTATTGAATTTTGTTGTTATGATCTCTAGATGTTGGAAACAGTCCAAATTAAAGCCACTACGCCTGAAGCCGTTCTTAAAGAGGTTTTCGGGTATAATGAATTTCGTCCTTTACAACTAGATATTATCAATAGCTTATTATCAGGGCGTAATAATTTTGTACTTATGCCGACCGGTGGAGGTAAATCAATTTGTTTTCAAATTCCTGCCTTATTACGTCCTGGGATGGCCATTGTGGTTTCCCCCTTAATATCACTGATGCAAGATCAAGTGAATGCGCTAAAAACCAATGGAGTTGCGGCAGCGGCTTATAATTCCGCATTAAGTCATTTACAAACCCAGCAGCTACTGAATAACCTGAATCGAGGTTTAATTAAATTATTATATATTGCTCCCGAACGCTTGCTGACCCCGGCTTTCTTAGAGCGATTAGACCATACCCAAGTTTCTTTATTTGCAATTGATGAAGCTCACTGCATTTCTCACTGGGGACATGATTTTCGGCCTGAATATAAACAATTGAAAAATTTACGTGAACGTTATCCGCAGGTACCGATCATCGCCTTGACCGCGACGGCTGATCGCCCAACTCGCCAAGATATTCGCGAATGCTTAGGCTTACAAGACGCTGATTTCCATTTGGGGAGTTTTAATCGTCCTAATATTCATTACGCTGTGGTTGAAAAGCATAAGCCATTGCAACAAACATTAAATTTTTTGCACGAAAGGTCTTCTCAGTCGGGAATCATTTATTGTTTGTCCCGAAAACAGGTGGATGAACTGACCTCGCAATTAAAGTCAGAAGGATTATCGGTTGCGAGTTATCATGCAGGTATGACCTCAGAAAAACGGCAGCGGGTTCAAGATGCCTTCCAAAATGAAGATATCCAAATCATGGTGGCGACTGTGGCTTTTGGGATGGGCATTGATAAATCCAATGTGCGATTTGTCATTCACTATGATTTACCTAAGAATATTGAAAGTTATTATCAAGAGACCGGCCGAGCTGGACGTGATGGCCTGCCAGCAATCGCATTACTGCTCTATCGCCTAGGAGATGTTGCTTTAATCCGGGGTTTTATTGAAAAAAATACCGAAGAATTACGGCGTCGAATCGAAACGCATAAACTTAATGCGATGATCTCTTTTGCCGAGTCGCAGACATGCCGGCGCCAAGTCTTGCTCAATTATTTTGATGAAACATTAATGCAATCCTGCGGAAATTGCGATGTTTGTCAAAACCCTCCACAAACTTATGATGCCACAGTAGATGCCCAGAAAGCATTGTCATGTGTCTATCGTTCGCAACAACGTTTTGGGGTTGGTCACCTGATTGATATTTTGCGTGGCGCAGACAATGAAAAAATTAAGCAACGCGGTCATGAACATTTGTCAACTTATGGAATTGGTAAGGAATTAAGCCAGGAAGCCTGGCATAGTATCTTTCGTCAACTCATTCATAGAGGTTTTTTAGAACAAGATATTAGTAATTATTCGATATTAAAATTAACTGCTAAGGCAAAGCCATTGCTAAGCAATCAGATCCAATTAACTTTGGCTAAACCACGCATTAAAATTAAAACTTCTAAAACTGCTAAAAGCACTAAACGTAAAGTTATTGATTATTCCTACGATAATAATTTATTCGAACGTTTGCGAAAATTACGTAAATCGCTGGCCGATGCTGCGGGTGTGCCTCCTTATATTATATTTAACGATGTCACTTTAGCGCAAATGTCAGCCGAATTGCCTAAAACACCCCAAGAATTTTTATCTTTAAGCGGTGTTGGTCAATCTAAATTAAATTCCTACGGCGAGCCATTTTTGGCGGAAATTGCTGATTTTCTCACTGGCGCGCATTAGCGGTAAAGGAGCGAAAGTGATCTATTGTTAAGTGAAAGCCGGAACACTAGACAATGTAAATACCTCTGATGTGGAGGATGAATCTCGGTTTTGGTTTTGCTTATTATTTTGAACAGGAAGTAAACTAACGCTTGAAGAACTCAATACTCTAGAAACAGCTTTAATACGATGCGCATCAACAACCTGTCCTATTATGCTGGTGCAAACACTTTGCCCTGCCTTCAGCGCTTCTTCATAAGCAGTTAATCCTTGGTTATTTTGGCGCAATAATAATTGATTCTCTTCATTAGCTTGTTGATCATAAAATAATAAAATTTTTAAAATACGCGCAAAGCCTTTGCGTGCCGCGATGATAAGAGGGTGATCGCCGTCTGGACATAGCTCGATGAACTTAAAAGCGTGAAGAAAACTTACTAAAGATTTAACCTGGTTTAAATTCCCTTGTTGGGTAGCTACCAATAAACATTGCCAAAGTGCTTCCTGATCACTAAGCCGGGGCAATTGGTTTCGGTGAAAAAATACATCATCCACTTGCGATTGGGGATGAAACGCATTAACGCTCCCATAATAAATCAAAAGCTGAGAATTCAAGTCAAATTTAAAGGTAGTGCTCTCTAAAGTAGAAGTTGGCATTAAGGTCTCGGGTTTGATTTCGCTTTGGGCAATAAAATATTTAATCCCTTGATTCAAACAATGTAGGGTTTGTAGATGGCGAATTTCAATTCGCGTGATCCAGACAGGAACATGAGCTGGGCTGGTAAGGGGTGGAAATAGCTGGATATGGCGAGGGTCATTAAAATAAGGTTTATCTTCTGCAGAAACAAAATGGGGTAAGACCTCTTTTTTAGCCAAATCAGCTGACTCCTTAGAATCAAAACTGAACCAAATAGCGAAATAAAAATAAGTGTAGGAGGTTCTAATATGAAGAGGACTTCTAATTTTACAATATTCACTGTGAATAACTTGTAAATGATAGTTTCGCTGCATATACGCTTGCCAAGAATGTTGACCAATGAGTAAATAAAATTCTTCAAGCTGTCGTTCCACAAAATATTGCATTAACTTAATATTCAAACGATTTACATCCGGAATTGTTGCAAGCAGAGTGCCGTTATTATCAGTTAAAAGTTGGATCACCATTTCTTTTTCCTGAAAAATAGATCGACATTGCCCAGTAAAATTTAATTTTTCTGATGTGTAATCGAAATATAAATAAAAATGCGTGTCCATACGCTGATCTTTATCTTCTACCGAAGAGTATATTCTGGGATGGAATGCAGGACTTTCGCTCATTTCACAATAAATATCATCCCAACTTGGATTAATTTCAACCATATCCCCATCTAAATAGTTTGTTGATATCGAGTTGAGAACATTAAAATCGAGCGTTTTAACGAAACGAGATCACTAAATATATTTGGAAAGGACAAGGTTGCAACTGTGGTATCAGAATATTTTTTTTGTATAAAGGGCAAACCGGAGGATTGGCGCAAAATAGGGATGTTCTACAAATGGGACTGATTGCTTCTGTTCTTCCATGACCATCATATCCACTAGGGTAGCAGTGGTTGCAAGTGAATTGCTGTTAAATGTGAGGAAAGGCTGCTTAGTCTCAAGATCATCATCAGCTGTAGAACCCTCTTTAGATGATATCAACTGATTTATAATATTTTTACTCAGAATCTTTATGCAAGGTCTTAGATCAGTGCAAATTTTACCTGTACATTTTAAATTTTAATACATTGATTTTCTTCAAAATCAAGTTGAAATATGTGGATTTGACACATGCATTGCTAATACAAGACATTGACAAGTCAACTATAATTTGAAATGATAGATGTATTATAAATGGCACAAAGAATCAGACTAATAAAATTCATAATTAAATTAATGGAGAGAGAAAAATGACAAAACAAACCAATATAGTGGAAGAAGTGGAAAAGATGAGTATATTCTCATTCTTCCAGGGACTGAGAGATCTCTATCAATTACATAAAACTCAAGAAGAAAAAAGCAAAGAACAGCGGAATAACATCATGATGTATTTGCAGTTTTATTTACACCAACTCGAAAGTAAGCATACCAGCCCACAGGATGAAACTGGGAAGAGTAAAAGCATTTTTGAGCTTGTGACAGGGTTGCAATTTTTCATTGCCAACTTTTTTATTTATCGACAATTACCGGACGAAAATGTTATCGTTCAAGCTTTTGCTTACTGCCTGCTCCATATGTCAGCACCTTCTAAGCTAAAAGATAAACCAGCGCCTTTATCAAATGCAGAAAGTGAGCTAATCGAATATTTTGCCAGTGTGCACCAAATCAAAAATGGATTGGAAGAAAATATTCTTTCCTGTCATTCTATAGCCGAGAAACTAGAGAGAAAATCACCATCACCCCGAAAATCCTCCGAGACTGTCGCTAGCTTACGGTCAGGATTATTGGCTGCTCAAACTGAGCAATTAAAATTGCGAACACTATTATATTCCCCTACACTCATGCCGGGAGTTCTATCTCGGATAACGCCATCGACAACTAAAGAATCTACGGTAGAACCAGATCTTGAAAGTCTAAATGTTCTCCACTTTTTCTAGATTGTCTGATGTAATTAAGTCCTAAATTATGAGCAAATAACTATTTGCTCATAATTTAGCGCATATCGAAATTCATGATTTATGATAATAATGGATAGCCATCTTAAAAATAAAAGGATAGATATTTAAAAAAACATGACCAGAAAAACGCAGATAAAATGGCGAGTAAGATTTTAAAAATCAAAAAAGAAATAAAAGATCTTAAGGAAGATAAGCCTGCTCGCGTGCCTTCTTTTGCATGGCATTGTTAACCGCTGCGACAACCAATTTCTCGACTACTTCTTTGGTGTTAGTTGTGGTATCGTGATTAAATATATATGGCATTCATAAATAAATCATATTCTTTTTGGCGCCGATTTTTTAAACCTGGCATTACCTTTCCCCCGGCATAAATCCAAACTTTGAATTGTTCTGCAGCTTGTATTTTATTACCTTGATTTAACTCCTTTAGCAAGGTAGACGTTTTAAACGCCTCAGTTCCAATATTGAAAACCAAGCTGGTTAATGCATCAAATTCATATTGAGCAAGTGTTGCTTTAACAGTTTGGTTAATAGCGTTTACAGCGTGCTGGGTGTCCTCTGTCAGCAATTCATTAGATCGATCAGTAGTAATAGTTTCTCCAATTGGCGGTTGTTCCTGACCAGTGATCAAATGACCAACTCCGATGGTCCATAAATCTGCACTGTCTCGATAACGGTTTAATTTACAATCTTCACATTTAGTAATAAATGCTTTGCCTTGATTTGATAATTGCATGAAATGTTTCTCCTCAGAATTTACCCTGTCTTGTTAGGCATGATAAGTTTTAACATTTGCTTGCTTGGTTTTTATGACACCCCATTGTCTTTGGTTATGATATACTATTTATTATTTTAAATGTACAAAAAAGCTAAATCCATGTTAAACGAGCTAAAAGAAGAAATTGCCCGTACCTATCAACTTTACACCTGGCTCACAATTTGGATATTCAGGAGAAGGATTTCAACTACTTGAATTACTCATTGAAACGATATCAGGAAAAACTTTTCATGACAGGTTTTTGAGGCTTGACATTCATGAGTTCCGGTGTCAGCCCTTGAAGACATTTCGAGATTGGAAAATTTGTAGGAGTTATTATGTCTAGAAGGCCAAAAAAAGAAAAAGAATTGTTGTCTCCTGAAGCTATGGAATTATTCGCTAAAGATCCAGGCGCCTATCTAGCGTTAATGGAAGCTATAAAAATCGCCAAAGCTAAGAATAAAAAACATTTAGATTTGAATACATTAAATATGACGAATGCTCTCTTTAGTACTAAGCCCCGTGAAACCCAAACAATTAAAGAAATGGAAGAAGTATGGGTGCCTACTGGTATGAAAGCGAGGCATGCAGAGATAAAAGCAACAAAAACTAAAGTGCAAGAATTTTTAGATGAACAAACTCAAATAGGAAAAACCCTGGCGCAAGATATAGAAAAAGAGTTTACAAGCCTCCTAGTAAACCAAAAAAAATACTCCAAGACAGTCACTATTAATAAAATTTATAAGTTATTGACAAACATTGCTGAATACAAATTAAGAATGTACAGTTATCCAAGAAGTTCGGTAGATATGGTTAAGGCGCTCAATATCTTAGTAGGGATTATTAAACAATTAAATCCAACTGAAATTACTCTCCTTACCAATGAATTCCGTTACACTGATAAAAATTGTGTTGAACTTTTGATTCAGATCGCCTCCGGCTTACCTGAAAATTATATTAAGCAAGTTAATATTGATCAGGTCAAAACAATTCTTGAAGCCAAGTTGATTCCCCCTGTTGAGAAGAAAAATGAAAGCAAAAATCAAGTCGCTAAAGATAACAAAAAAAACCAACAGAAAAAGGCTAAAATTGCCATCCCGACTGATAAAGAGTCGAAATTCAAGTATGAACTTAAAGTAAAACATAATGAAGAAGAATTGAAACCCATCCTTAAAAAATCTATTGACCGTCAGTATATCAATACCAAATTTGTCCAATCCAAAAAAAAGAAAAATGTAAAACACGTACGTTGGGAAAACGAAGCAGAATATGAGTCACCGATAAAAGAGCAGAACTTCGCCGCTGAAGTCGAGCAAAAACCTGCTGAATCAAACAGCTCATCAGCGCCGGAATTTTTTATTCAAATCACCCCACTTGAATCCCCTATTTCATCAGCAGAGAGCAATTCTGCGCTCACTCATGTTGAGCAAAAATCTTTTGAACCTAAAAGCACTCAAAAGGCTGAAATCTCTAACCTTGTGCCTATTCAAGTTGGTAAAAATGAACCTCTTAGCAAAACAAAGTTTATTTGGAAATCCGAATCAACAGTTCCTGCAGTGACTAAGCAGCCAGAATCACCCGCATCCCCGATTGTAGTCACTAGGACGGTTGAGGCTTATGAAAAAATAAAACGCACCTTCAGCCCAACCGGAAGCGTACAAGAAGAAATTATTGAACGAAAAATGGTCGCGTCTGAACAAGTGGAGGTAGTCCCCCCTATTACTTTTAAACCGCATATGTGGTATTGGCAACCAGCGAAGATTGTCACTGAATATGCTATTACCGCTTCGTTAATCATGTCTTATTTAGAATGCATGCAAGCGGAAACTATAAAACTTGCAAAATTGATATTAGCAGGTCAACCTCAAAATGGTGGAACGTTAAATACCTATTATGAATTTGTAAGCAATCATAATAATTATATTAAATTTCTATATGCACAGCTGCCTCACGACGCTGAAAGTGATTTTAACTGTCCTGTCAATCCTAAATCAATACAAGAGATTATTTCATCTAATCTGGAAATGCATACAATCTTTGAAACATTATTCAAAGCTTCTGATTATCAAGAATACAAAGATCTAATCTCAATTTGTGTTGGTTTGCGTGAGGAAAACATCAGAATTTTAAAAGAAATTCTACCCCAGGGTTACTGGGTAAGTATTGAAGACGCTTTTATAGCATTACCAGTTCCGGAGTTAAATTATGCTCCCGAACCTTTTCCCTGCAGACCGAGTCACTTGCAGCCGCCTGCCCCAGTTGCAGTCGAATCGAAAAATTCTTTCAGGTTCTTTAAGCAACCTAAACCTATAATTGCAGCCCAAAAAACTACAGAACAAGAAACAAAGCGAAATGCTCCAGCCACATCTAATAAAGACAACAGCAAAAGCGAAGTCGTGAATGTAACCCAACCACATGTACCATCTGCGACTACTTAGTTTAAAGATAAAAAGGAAAGATCAAATGGATTTTCGCGTTTGATAATAAGATTAACTAGAATATCACCTAAAACGTTACTCATTTTATAACCATGACCCGATAAACCGGTAGCGAAAGCAATTTGCGAGTGTTTGGGATGAACATCGATGATAAAATTCATATCAGGTGTGTTGTCATAGAGACAATTTTTTTCTTTAGTATTTTCTAATGAAATTTTTGTTAAATATTCACTCGCGAATTTTTTGATCGAATCTATCTCAACTTTATTTACCGCTATCGCATTTTCTTCAGGATTAGCTAATGAAAGTCCACCATCGTGTCTGGCTATTTTGACATAACCTGATATAGATGGAAATCCATAAAATTTACCTTGAGGTAAGTGATAAGCAAAGCAAGGAGAATGATTAAGTGAATAGGTATCATCTACTGTGCTTGCCCAAAATAATTTCTTTTGTACAATATTTAAAGGTAGATTAAGCTCAGGAAAAATTTCACTGGCCCACGAACCTGCGGTAACAATTAGAAATTTGCTTTGATAAGTATTTTTATTGGTTTTGATTTGAATAAGATGATCGTTAGTAACTTGCCAAGCTAACGCTTTTTCATTAAATAAAATATTAGCGCCCGCGGAACGAGAGTGATCAATAAAATAATTGAGGCAATCATCTACATATAAAAAGCCAGCTTCTGGTTGAAAAATACCGATCATGCCCTCAGGAACCCGAAATCCAGGAAAACGTTGCTCAATTTCTTGACTGGAAAGTACTTCAAGCGGAATACGATATTTCTTTGCACTATCGATAGCCGCTAATGCTACTGAGCTATTGGGAAAACACATTTCAAGCACACCATTTTCTACAAATAATATTTTGTTAGCTTGCTGATTAAGTTTTTTCCAATCCAAATAAGCTTGATGTAAGAGAGGAGTGTAGAGAGGATTCTCGTAATACACTTTACGAAACGCCCGTGTTTCGCCATGCGTGCCACCACGGTTATGATTTTGTTCATATTGTTCAATACAAAGTGTCTTTAAGCCCGCACGAACAGCACTATACAACGCTGCACTGCCAATGCCTCCACAGCCAATAATAATTAAATCGTAATTTTTCATATTTATTTAACCGTTAAGAATGAGGTTTATTACCAATTCAAAATCTTGCTCCAATTGTTTTTTACTGTCAATTGGATATCTAGGAACCCCATAGATGGCGGTATAAGGAAAATCAACGTGAACGTCTAACTGGGAATCTCATTAAAATTGACTGCCGTTTTTGGCTAGTTTATTACATTTTTAATGATATTATGAGTCAATGAACATTGTTTATGACAAACACGAATTTTACCGTGCCCATTTATCTCGTGACCCTCGGTTTGATGGTCAGTTTTTCGTGGCCGTTAAAACGACCATGATTTATTGCCGACCTATTTGTCCTGCCCGAAAAGCACATTTAAGCAACTTGGAGTTTTTTCTTCACGCGGCTCAAGCCGAAAAAGCGGGGTTCAGACCCTGTTTGCGTTGCCGGCCAGAAACAGCTCCCGGTTCTACCGCTTGGATGGGCACTTCGGCGATCATTCAACGGGCTATTCGCTTGATGGATAGGTTTGCCGCTGAAGAGTTGTCAGTCAGCGAGTTGGCTGCAAAATTAGGGGTTGGTGAACGATGGTTGCGTGAATTGTTTCAGCAACAAGTCGGCGTGAGTCCATCGGCGATCTTGATGTCCAAGAAACTGGATATTGCCAGAAATTTGCTGGATCAATCTACTCTTTCTATCACCGACATTGCTTTTAGTTCAGGGTTTCAATCGATTCGGCGTTTTAATGATGCTTTTAAAACTCGATTCCAGAAAACCCCCAGCGCTTTTAGAAAGATGCCGCTCTCGAAAGCAAAACTGGGTTTGCAATTGAGTTATCGTACCCCTTATGCGTGGGACAACATGATGCTTTTTTTTAAGAATCGTGCAATTATTCAATTGGAATGGGTTGATCATGATTCCTATCAGCGGCTCGTGACCTACGGCAATATCCGAGGATGGTTTAAAGCCACGCCTAATCAGCACGGTAAAATTACAGTTGAATTTAAGTTAAATAAACCTGCGAATATTATCGAATTTGTCGCTCGATTGAAAAATATTTTTGATTTAGATTGCGATCCCATGGCCATTGAGAACAACCTTTCAGAAGACAGCCAGCTAACGCCGTTTTTAAATCAATATCGAGGATTACGTATTCCGGGTTGTTGGGATGGTTTTGAATTGGCCGTACGCGCGATAGTCGGCCAGAAAATCAGTGTTAAAGCAGCGCGAACCGTGTTGAATCGATTAGTTGAAAATTGTGGTGAGCAACAATCTTGGGATGAATCGATTAAGCTGACTCATTTTTTCCCGACGCCGGAAAATATTTTAGCAGCTGACTTAACTCAAATCGGTTTAACTCAATCTAAAGTGGCGACCTTGAAGGCGCTTGCCTCTCACGTAGCTAATAAAAATTTGATTCTAGATGGCACGGCAAATTTAGAAGAGGTTACTCGAAAATTGCTCGCTATCAAAGGCATTGGGCCTTGGACAGTCGAATACATTGCCATGCGAGCACTGCGTCATCCGAATGCTTTCCCTGCGACTGATTTAGTGCTTCAAAAGAAAATATCAAGACTACAATTAGACCCTGAAAAATGGACGCCTTGGCGAGCGTATGGTGCTATGTTGCTTTGGAATATTGAGTGAGGAAAACGAGATGAAAAAAATTCGCGGATTACAATTTTTACCGCCAGATTCTACTTATGACAGAATGGCTTCGCCGGTAGGAGATTTAACGATAATCACGTCACTGCAGGGATTACATGCTATCCTGTGGGATAAAGATTTTAAAAATCCTCAGTACGAAAAAATGATTAATTGTTTGATTCCGTCGGTTAATGAACCCACGATTTTATCCACTAAAAATCAGTTATTGGAATATTTTCAAGGTAAACGAAAAAAATTTGATTTGCCGTTGGTGATTCAAGGAACGAATTTTCAGATGCAAGTTTGGAATCAATTGCTAAAAATCCCTTATGCAAAAACCATTTCTTATGGTGAGCAAGCCGAAAAAATAGGCGATAAAAATAAAGCCAGAGCAGTGGGTATGGCCAATGGTCGGAATCCGATACCCATCATTATTCCTTGTCACCGCGTCATCGGCAGCAACGGTCATTTAACTGGTTTTGGCGGTGGTCTTAACAATAAGGCGTACTTATTAAAATTAGAAATTTCAGCATGAGTCAGTATTCAGTTAAATTAGCGTTTTCCGCATTATGTATGGGTTTTTTTATGGTAATTCTGGATGTCACGATTGTGAATGTGGCATTGCCGAGTATTGCCTATTATTTCCATACTACATTGTCCGGTTTACAATGGATAGTAGATGGTTACACACTAACTTTCGCTGGACTATTGCTCTTGGTAGGTGGCTTTTGTGATTATTTTGGTGCTAAAAAAATCTTTAAGATAGGCTTAATCGCTTTTGCTCTCACTTCTTTAGGGTGTGCATTATCGCCAACTATAGCTTGGCTAATTTTTTTTAGATTGTTACAAGGGGCAGCGGGTGCTTTGTTATTACCTTCCTCCTTGGCATTAATCGCTCATCTTTATTCAGAACCTCATGATCGAGCTAGCGCTATTGGCATCTGGGCGGCATTGGGTGGAGTGGCTTGTGCATCCGGCCCATTTTTAGGTGGTTTATTGACGAGTTTATTTTCTTGGCGGGTGATATTTTTTATTAATTTATTAATCGGGCTGATTAGCTTATTATTTATTTGCCTTTATCTCAAGAATGCAAAAGCATGCAGCTCTGATAGGAAAAAATTTGATTTTCTAGGACAAATCAGTGGTTTTTTGTTTATTTTTCTATTGTCATATGGTCTGATAGAAATGGGAGTGTATGGTTGGAATAATTTGATCATTATATTTTGTTTCATATTCAGCGGACTATCTCTGATGTTTTTTTTATGGATTGAAAGCCAGATTAGTCATCCCATGCTGCCGTTAAGTCTTTTTCGTGATCGAGTAACGGCGATGGCTTTTCTAGCGGCAATGATTTTAAATCTATCATTTTATGGTGAATTATTCATGTTGCCGTTTTATTTTCAAAATTTAAGACATTATTCTGTTTTGATGACGGGGTTGGCAATTCTACCGCTTCCTGGACTGGCGCTGATGGGATCTTATTTAGGCGGTCGATTAATCGCTAAAATCGGGACGGCCAAAATTGTCATGATTGGATTTACCATCACAGCCATCGGATTTTTTAGTCTTCTAACGCTAGAACAGAATTTGCCGCATTACATCTGGATTATGCTACCGTTTTTGGTGATTGGTTTTGGTGTTTCCTTTGCGACACCGGCCATGACATTTGCTGCCATCCACTCTGCAAAGCAGCATCATGCAGGTATTGCTGCCGCTGTTTTAAATACGGTGAGCCAAGTGGGTAGTTTAATTGGAGTTGCCGTCTTTGGCGCCCTCGCAACTGTATCCAAAGATTTTATCTGGGCAATGCATCTAACATTATTTCTGTCTGGAACCATGTTTTTAATGACAGCTTTTTTACATTTACTATTGATAAAACGTAAGCTCTCAGTAAAGTTAATTTAAATGTCACAAATATCGGTAGTTTCAGCAATATCGCCTGTTATTTTGAGTTTGTAGTCTGTTTATTTCGGAAAATAAGTGTATGGCATCAATTACTTGACGGTTATTGGTTAGTAACAATTTATGTGGATTTAGAAGTTTGTGAAAATTTTATGCACAGAATAGGCAGGTGTTTCGTAAGGGTGACTTTGGAGAAGAGCAGCGACAACGTCACTTATATATTCCTCTCCGCATACCATCTCTACTTTATACTCCTCCACTTGCTCGATGATATTTTCTTTGCCTATAAACGGCTGGCTCCCCGACAAAGCGCGGAATTGCCCATCACCCAAAGTTTGCCAACAACAGCAATCATAATTGCCTATCCGTCCAGCGCCTTTAGTGAACATTGCGGTTTTCACATTTTCTAGATGGGATTTGGGTACATAAAAGATAATTGAATACATGAGATCATTTTTTCAACTTTGGCAGAAAAAGTCAAAATAATTATTCATATTCATACTAACTTATTCCAGATGCGCCAATTTTATGAAACTTATCAATACGATGAAAAAGTCTCACCACTGGTGTGACAATTGCCATTGGACGCATAATTTAATTATTCTTAGCCAAAGCAAGGGACCAGAGGAGCCTGAGTTTTATCTCAAAATAGCTATCCAAGAAAAACCACATGCAATGAATTCATCTGAGTTAACCTTATAATTTCAATTTTTGCCAGGTACCAAAAATTCCCCTAAAATTTCGGTACTTCAAAAAGAATTGAACCCGCGTCCCAGTGTAAAATTAATATAAATTATTGGAGCATTGATTTCAACTCGTGACATTTCATCACGAGTTGAAATTACGCAAATTGGTGTAGGGTGTCAATGACTTCCATGCTGATGCGCTCTAAATTGCCCACCGCATTTTCATATTCTTGTATCAAGACCCTATCGTATACCATTGTCTCAATAAATATTTGATAGCGCTCTTTCCATATGGGGTTATTTCTTAGCAGTGAAAGGGATTGCTTAATTTCAGAACTTGGATCAGACCAGTACTCAGGATGTTGGTTTTTAAATTGCTTTGAATCATTCTGAATAATGTCATTAGCCAATGTAAAAAAATTGGGATTAATTTTACCTGCAAGCTGAATTGCATTAAGATCATAAACATGTCGTATGAGTCTTTCATCATCGGGATGATAAAATTAATGACCTAAATTGCTTATATTCTTAAGTTGAATTTTAAAATCGACATCCTCCGACATGCGCTTAACTATTTTGTGTGCTTTCGCTAAGCATGTGCCACCAGCAAATACTAGTCGGAAATATTCATTTTCAGTATCCGAAAGGACATGGATAACTTGAGTAACATAGTAATCTTTTTCAATTACCGCACTTGGAAGGTCTAAAGCTACGCCAGTTTCATCAATTAATAGAGTAAGGATAGCTATGCTGCCCCTGTATTTACAAAACATATTGCAATGGGCAATGATCCTATTCCGGTATGGCCAGATGCAGAAGGCGATCGACGTGGTGTGGCTTTGGAGCCGCTTTATCGCTCAGTTCCCCGTTCGCTTAGGCAATTTCCAGATCCGATTTTTTATGAATTGCTGGTGCTGGTTGATGCCATACGTTCAGGTCGAGCTAGGGAGCGAAATTTAGCCATAAAATTTTTAAAGGAGAGGATGGAGATTGTGGCTGAGAAATTGGAAGAATTGAATGATAAGGGATATTTGGTCTCCAAAATAAGATAATTTTGCAGAATATACATGATTAAAATACTTTTAATTAGTGATACTCATGGCCATCTTGATGTCATCAATGATCTAGCTGAAAAAACAAAGACAGATCTGGTTATTCATGCAGGTGATGTTGGATTTTATAATGAATCCAGTTATAAGCACATTAGCAGTCGTGAATTAAGATTACTTATTTCACATTCCCTGTATTGGAAAAATTACTTAATGATATTGTAGAGTAGTTAATAAAGCATGAGGGTAGTGGCTATAGGTCATAGTGGGGTTTTTGGCATGGATTGAAGTGTCGTGACGAAGCATTAACTCCTCTGCTATTTTAGTCCGCATTTCTTTGCAAAAGATTGTTCAATCGATTAATGTTTTCTTTTTGCAAAGTTAAAAAGAAATGCTGCAATTGCCATTGTTGGGTTTTGATAGCAGTTTTTGTTTCTAGTTTAACCCAAGACGGATATACCCGGAAGGCCAATTTTCCATCTTGCCCTTGGCGAGACAGAATACCTTGGCTAACAAGAATTTTTTGACTGAATATAAATTGTCCATGGTATGCGTTGTCCGCCACACTGACGATAACGAAGTCTATATTATCGCTAATATCCAAAGGGATAATTGGGCTGTTCGGAGTGGATCGCTTCCAAAGAGTCACGAACTGACCTAATTTCTTTGGTGTGATTTTTGCTATTCGAAATGCAATATTAAAACCATTTAATCCGAAGCGGCATGCTCCATATTCAATACTTTCAGTTTCACGCTCGACGGGAGAAGTAACTTTCAAGCCGGCGGGCTCGTAAATATTTTTTATAATTGCTGTTAACGCTGAGGGAGTTCGCTTGAGTTTTTTCATTGCCAAAAATCTTTATGATCATAAGCATACTGCTCAAATGGAATAGGTTGCCGCTCCAAGATATCGGCAACATGAGTGAATATAGGTGAGAATTTGCCTCGCTGAATCCCTTTGATAATGTTAATTAGTTTTTTTTTCTTAATGTGATTTAAATAAAAGGTATTAAAATTTTTCATGTTTACACCGCTAAATGCTTGTGAAATAGTTTCTGATTTTTCTAAATCTAAAGAAACAGTTTCAGCACCCAATTTGGTAAGTAACGCAGTATTTTTGGATTGATGCACTGCTGCTTTGACTTTTATTTTTTGAGTACACAGGTTTATTCCATATTCTAAAATATGGAATGCTAGGTTGTCAAGATTGGATAAAAAAATATATATTAACAACTTAAGATAAACTTGGTCTCCAGTATTTCTAAAATTTTTGACATAAAATAAAATATCGGTGTCATTCCCGGCATGATTTTGATAAGATTTTGTTTATTCAAAAATTTGTTTTAAACAAAATGTTGTGTTTGACACCTGCCAAATTTTAATTATGGAAATGCGTATCTGCAAGCTGCGCAAAAGGATGATGCCGCTAGCCTGCTGTGAGCTGTTTCCTAATTAAAGTAGGATCAATCTTCGGGAAATTGTTTAGCGTTGTCGGGTATAATAATGCCTGGGAGCTTACGTGAAACCCAAACGTGAATTGCGTTTGAAACATCAAGAGGTTCATCGAGTGATCCTCCTTTAATTGAAATTGTCTCTGACATTGGCTCAGATTCATGCCAAAGGCGTGAGCCGCAAGTAGGGCAGAAGGCGCATTTGAGTTGACGCCCACTGTCTGTGGCGCGACTCCAATATTTCGGTACACCCTGCGTTAGACGAAAACCAGCGTAAGGAACCTCAAGGGATATGCCAAAAGCTGAAGCAGATTGCTTTTGGCATTCTCGGCAATGACAAATATATAGCGCAAGTGGTTTTCCCACACTTTCGTAGCAAATCTCGCCACATTGGCATCTACCTGTTTGCATGCTTGACCTCATTGTTTAAGGAAAAAATATTGGAGCTGCCATTGCTGAGTTTTAATTGCTGCTTTTGCTTCTGGTTTAGTCCAAGTGTTTTCATATTCCAGTGCTGGGACATTATCATATACCATTGTTTCGATAAATACATGCTATCGTTTTTTCCATCGGTGATTATTTTTCAGCAACGAAAGAGATTGTTTAATTTCTGCGGCTGGATCAGACCAATATTCGGGGGGTTGGTTCTTTAACTTCTAGGTCAGGAGTAAGAGGGTAATGAAATTTTTGGTTCCAATAATGGTATTCAATTAAAATCGAACCGCTTGAAAAACCTATAGATGTTTCAAAAGCTATTCATGTATGGGTTAAGCAGAAAATTCCTAGTATAATTATTCCAGGGAGTTCTAAACACTTTTTGAAGAAGATTAATTGATAAGTAAAAATATGAATCATACAGTCTGGGCTGGAAGGTTTTCTGAATATGATGAATGAAATCTATCTTTGGCTCTTGTTGCTAAATATTTTGATACTGACTGCGAATTTGACTGGTTAAAGCGCGAGCTGCTAAAACAAGAAGGCCTTTTAGAAGCTTATTTTAGCAAATACCTCACCATTTTAAAGGACTTTATTAACAGCCTAGATTGTCCATTCAGCAATCGGTATAACAAACATGAATATTTATTTGGAGATGTCATGCTCACGAGTAAAAGCAGCAAGTTAATTAATTTCAATAAAGGAATTGAACGATGGATAGCAGATTTAATTCATACTCCATCTCTCTCGCAAATACAAAGTTTATTCTGAACGAATTATACAGGCCTTATTAAATCTATTAGAGGAGGCGCTAGCTCTAAAGTGGGGGTCGATTACTGCATTGTTAAGAGCTTAAAAATATTTTTTGATTTTTGTTTGTACACATTTGTTGACATATAAAGAAAAATTTTGTTAAGCTTATTTTAACCTTGAAAAGGAATTAATATAAAAATTCAAGAAAATGCTAGGTCTGCACAGTATTGCGGAGCCGAGATCGTAAAACTATTAACCATATTTTTTTTTAAACTCATCACGCTGCTTAATATAGCCTTTATCCTCTAAAACAGCTAAATATTTAACGTGAAAAATTTCTGCACTTTGCTTTTTTTGCAAATCAATGTCTTCAGGCGCCTTCCTCCTGCCATGAGCACCACTTTGGCCTTTTTTATCATCTGGAACTGGACCTAAATACTTTTTCCCAGTTTTATGATGATAATAACGTAGGCTACGTGCCATATCCATACCTACAAAATCACCTTTAGCCTTATAATCTAAAAATAATTGATAAATCTTTTTGGCTGATTTATAGGGTTGCACTAATAGAACATCCTGCTCACCCTTGCCAACCCGATACAACTCAGGATGCTTGCGTAAATCTAAAGTTTGATAATCAAGACTATAGTTGAAAGATCTATTAAGGTTTTGCATAACTCATAAATGACAATATTACGAGAATAATAAAGTTGATCCGTAGTCTGGCTTGTTTGATCCTAGACAGTGATCAAATATTATTTTAGAATATTTACTAAATTTTGATTTAAATCATTAAGAAGCTTTAAGAACATGAGAAAAAGCAATCTATACGTATTTGATCGTCCATCTAAACCTCAATTGAATGCGTTTGAGCTCTACGCATTGTACATCAAAATTTTGCAAAATCCATATCAACAATCAATTGCCTTTTGGGGATTGAGTAATCTATTGACATCTAATGCAGATCATTCCACGAATGGTTCTACGACTGAGACTGGGACCAGTATGAATAGAACCATTCCGATGATGAATGAAAAGTATAAATATATGAGCCGAATTGAGCGCCAATTAGCAAAAATTGCTCAATATATTGCATTAGGCTATAGCATTGAAAATTTATGCAGAGATCTTGTGCAAATGTTAGCTGCTCTTTCTCCTCATGCCAGAGAAACTGCAATAAAAAAAATGGAGCAGTTTAATTTAACAAAAGAACCCATCATTGGTAATATAATCAAGAATTATTATCAAAAAAAGACCAGCATTACAGAAAATCGTCAACTTTTATTACCTAAACCTAAATTCAACTCTAAATCGGTGCCAGAAGAACAATTCACTCCATCATCTAGTTTACTGTTTTGAGATTAGGGTTCTATTTATAAATTTCACCAGCCAAGAGTTGACGCCACGTTAGCAGTAGCTTGGATTAAAGAAGGTACTGGCATAACGATCAGCTATTTGGATAAATATCTAAATAAATGAATTGGGGCGGCGGGAATTTAATTATTGATTTAAGTTATTGTTTTAATTTAAAAATTTATTTTTATATTTTGCCGCATACCCCGGAAAATGCCCCTAAAATTTCGGTACTTAAAAAAGAATTGAATCGGCGTCCAAGGCTACGATATGTTCTCTGTTCGCGAACAGCGAACAGTTGTGGTATACTTTAGCAAGTAAAGATATTGAAGAGAATGCCTATGTTAAAACCACAAGATTGTCTCATTTTAATGAAATTGCTGGCTCACCCTGGTGAGGACTGGTCTCAACGTCAATTAGCAAAATCGCTATGTGTTAGCCTGTCTGAAGTAAATGCAGGGATAAAACGTTTAATTGAGGTTGGTTTGCTAAGGAAAAATAAAGAGGGGCTGCTTTTTCCAAATATAGATGCAGCCGAAGAATTCTTAATTAGTGGTGTTAAATTTTTCTTCTCAGCAAAATTGGGAGAATACACCCGAGGCGTGCCCACTTCTATTGCGGCGCCCATATTCCATGATAAAATTGCGTTAGGAAATGACCCCATTCCTGTTTGGCCTGATGTGATTGGTGAGAAACGCGGGGTTGCTTTAGCCCCCCTGCATCCATTAGTCTCTAAGTCGATCCGTGAACATCCAGACCAATTATTTTATGAGATGCTTGTTTTAGTCGATGCTATTCGTTCTGGTCGAGCACGCGAGCGTCAGATAGCGAGTTCATTATTAAAGGAAAAATTGAAACATGCGAGATAAAGGACAAATAAAGCTAGCGAATATTAGGATGTTGCAGTTTATGGCTGAAAAATTAGGTGATCTTTGTGAAGATTTAGTATTTTTAGGCGGCTGTACGACGGCTCTTTTTATCACTGACCCAGAATTTCCTGATGTTCGTTACACGTTAGATGTGGATTGCGTAGCCGATGTGATCTCATTGAATAAATACCATCAGCTAGAAAAGCGGTTAAGAGATAAGGGCTTCAAAAAGTCATTATCTGAAGATGTTATTTGTCGCTGGTTCTATGATGATGCTGTTTTGGATGTTATGCCGACAGAGGAAAAAATCTTGGGTTTTGGTAATCGTTGGTATAAAAAAGCGATTGTGGATGCGGTTATCTATTCATTAACCGATAAGCTTAAGATTAGAACCATAGCCGCTCCCTATTTTATAGCTACTAAATTAGAAGCATTTAAAACTCGTGGTAAAAAGGATTTTTATGCAAGTCATGATTTTGAAGATATTATTTCGTTATTAGACGGGCGATTAGAAATCATGGACGAAATTCACAAGGCTGATCCTGAAATTAAAGATTACTTAATAAAAGAGTTCACCGAAATAAATAACAGCCGGTCTTTTCATGGTGCCATTCCAGGTCATTAAATAAGGTCAATGGTAAAAGAACTTGTTTTATGAAATTAGCCTGGCTAACAGACATTCATCTCAATTTTCTTGATAAAAGTGGAAGAAAAAAATTTTATCAGCAGATTGTTGCTTCGCAAGTCGAAGCAGTCTTAATTAGTGGTGATATTGCTGAAGCACCTTCTGTATCAGATATATTGAAAGAGATGATCGAGCAAATCCAAATGCCTATTTATTTTGTATTAGGAAACCATTGTGATGCTAACTATATTAATCACCTTGGTTTTAATTCTGAAGACCCTGATTGGAAACTAATAGCCTATGATTGGATTCATCCCATTCATAAAGATGCATGGCATCGATTATATCAAAAATGGATGAAAATCCAGGATGAAAGTGATGAGAAAAAATAACTTTAGCGAAACTTATGGTAGGTATGATTATTTTGTAGTTAAAGAATATTTGAAAGCCGCCATGACTGTACTGATTATATGCAGCTTTGTTATAAGCATTCTATTTTTGGCATTCCCAAAAGCACTTATTCAATTTTATATGAGCCAAGGAAAGACTGATATTCGACTTGAATATTTATCCATTGTCTTTTTTGCAATAAGTGCCGATCTTATATTGATTGATGGAATTGGGCACTTATTATCAGGGGCGTTACGTGGATTACATGATTCACGTGCGCCTATGCGTATACGTAAAAAATTATATTTAACTAAACTGAACGAGAATTATCATGAAAAAATCTGAATTACCAATTGAACACATTGAAAAAGTAAACTTCGCAGTGGAAAAAGGATTGAGCGAGAAAGATTGGGAGTTAATCAGCATCCTAAGCGGAGGTTTAACGGGTGTTCCTGTATATAAAATTGAGGTTGATAAAAAATATTATGCCATCAAACTTGAAGATGTGAATGATAAACGTTTCGACCTTGTTCGTAACTATCAAATAATTGAAATGGTTTCTAAGCAAGGTATTTCACCTTTCGTTTATTTTACCAATGCTGAACGTGGTATCCTTTTGATGGGTCATATTGAAGTAAAACCAAGACCAGAAGCTTCACCTGAGTCAATTAAAAAATTTGCTGACGTTATTCGCAATTTGCATGAAAAAAACACCTTTCCAAACTGGAAATCAGTTATTGAAATATTGAATGAGATATACCAAACATTTCCAGAAAACTATCGTCAAAACGATATAGTAAAAAAATGTATTCAAGAAGTTAAAAAGATGGAAAATATTATATTTGATGAAACTGATATTAGAGCATGTCACTGTGATTTAAATCCTGTAAATATATTATTTGATGGTAATAATTATTTTTTAGTGGATTGGCAAGCTGCCTCGCCACAAAGTTTTTATTTTGATTTATCTTATAGCGCTAATTGGTTATATTTTTATAACGAAGACTTATGTGCATCATTTTTAAATGCCTATTTAAAAAGAAAGGCTAATGAAAAAGAAATAGCAAAGTATTATTTAATGCGCATATTTAGTAATATTTATTTAGGAATAGGATTTATTTCTTTACCTTTAAAATTAGATACTAATATGCAAATCTTATCAGATGAAAGTATTGATGAATTACCTAATTTTATAGAGTTTATACAATCTATTGGTTCAGGCAGAGTAAATTTAGCAGACCCTCGTGTACAGCAACAATTCGGATTTGTTTTTTTGAAAAATTCTGAAAAAATGATGAATCAGAGGTATCAATCTGCTTATAAATTGTTAGTGGATAAAAATTAATTCTATTGCTTTTAAACAAAAGTTACATTGACTCTTGAGATTCAAGCATTGTAAAGCAGGCAGTGTTAAATTATAGAACTTTTAGACTTAACTAATCCATGTGAAATATTCGTAAGTTGAATATCTTCCAGTTCCAAACCCGCAAGGTGAATATGAAATTTATCTTTGACGAACCATTTTTACATTCTATCATTCCCCTTGAAATTGGGCCATAGAAATTATTCACAAGGTTGAAAAATTGTATGCTTGAGCGTATTTTACATAGTTTATGACTTAATTAAACTATTAATCACTGAATTTACAGCGGGATCTTCACCGTTAAATTGTAGTAGGGTCAGGAATATGAGCAGGAAAAGAACAGGCAATACTAAGAAGCAACTTGCCGAAACTCCCATACTAGATGGAGCTCCGTTTCTACTCTATGTTGGGGATAATGAGAAGGTCCATATACATGTTCTGCTACATGCGGAGACTATCTGGCTTACTCAACGCCAAATGGCGAAGCTGTTTCATACAACATCGGACAATATCAGCTTACACTTGAAAAATATCTACTTGGAAGCTGAACTTAATGAAGAGTCAACTACCGAGGATTTCTCGGCTGTTCAAAAAGAGGGTGAACGAAGTGTCCGGCGTATAATAAAAAACTATAACCTTGACGCCATCATTGCTGTTGGCTACAGGGTAAGCTCTCGTCGCGCAACTCAGTTTCGTATGTGGGCTACCAGTGTACTCAGAGAATTCATCAAAAAAGGATTTGTCCTGGACGACGAACGCCTTGCTCAAGGTGAACGAGTTTTCGGTAAAGATTACTTGCGTGAATTATTAGAGCGAGTACGCTCTATACGTACTAGTGAGCGGCGTATCTGGCAGCAAGTCACCGACATTTTTGCCGAATGTAGCATTGACTACAATCCTAAGTCAGAGATTACTCAAAATTTTTTTGCTAGTGTCCAAAACAAATTCCATTTTGCTATTACCGGGCAAACCGCCGCTTGTTGAAAATGGCTGATATGGCAGCTTCAGTAGACAAGTTCCTTGCCTTCAATGAATACCGAATACTTGAAGGCCACGGACGTATCAGCAAGCAGCAGGCTGATAATAAAGCGTTGGCTGAATACACTGAGTTCAACAAGACACAGAAGGTGGAGTCAGACTTCGACCGCTTTGTGAAGGACCGTTTGAGCATTCCCGAACAAATAGTGCGGGATAAATAATTGAATGATTGACAGCAGAATGTTCTCATCCTCGAATAGAAATGAGAAATGTTTTATTCTAAAAAGAGATTAACTTATGTCAAATGAAGAAGTAGAATTCTTAGAAAATAGGATTGTGGTTTAGATATTTTGGGGTTTAAGAAAAAATGCTTGAGTTAGAGATTCAGCCATTCAACTTATCAAAGAAAAATGAACTTCTTCAGTTTATCAAATCGCATCCCTGGAAACCTCAATGGTCTGAAGGTTATATTAAAGAGTTTGTACAACTACTTACCTCTACGCCTGATTTAATATTTGATTTATATTCTAAGCGCCAGCGAATTGCCGCAGCAGTATTGGTTGATCAAGTTCAGAATGGGGGAAATAATGCTCTGCTTGAATTTCTGGGTCTTGATAACCGCTATAGTGTTTGTCAGGTATACACACTTAGCATTCAGTTAGCCAAACATAGACTTCCCAAACATCGGTCAGGGATTGAAATGACGGTGCATGAATCTTTGCATGAAGTAGCCAATCTATTATTGGAGGAAGGATTCATGCCCTATTATGAGTTTTTTGAAATGAGATGCAATATCGATGTTGCTCATAGTAAGAATAAATTCAATGATATTAATCAGCTTACCGAAGAAGATTATACAGAGTTTTATCAGGTCATGGTAGAAAGTTTTAAGCAAAATATTGAAATTTGGATCCCAAATTATGAAGATGGAAAACTACTTCTGCAAGATTGTCAAACTTGGGTTTATAAAGAAGGTGGTAAGATTATCGGATTTTTAATAATCGCAGATATCAAAAGTAAAGTGGGTGAGATCAGAGCAATTGGCGTGTTGCCTCATCTCCGAAATAAAAAAATAGGGATAGAACTGCTTTCATTTGCTCTTTGCTATTTCGCCAGAACGGGTATCTCTACCTGTTTCTCATATGTTGTTAATAAAAAAAATATTAATATGCTTCAAAATCTAGGATTTACGGTAGCTAACTCTTATACGGTTTATTGTTGGAAGAATTAAACTTTTAAAATTGCCTACTAATTTGATTTTTCACGATAGCGTTGGCGATAACACGTTGGAATATGATCTCCTCTTAACTGGAAATCATAATATTTTATTTCATCCCGGAGTAGGGGGCTCCTTAAATATAGAACTTTTGGGCTTAATGATCCATGTGAAATATTCGTAAGTTGAATATTTTCCAGTGATCTAGGGTAAGTTTATTGCAGCAATAAACCCGAAATAAACCCAAAAAGCAGGTGAATACGAAATTTATCTTTTAAAATCAAACAGTTAAAAATGGAGGCGGCGGGAATTGAACCCGCACCACCGGGTAAAAGGGGTGACCACCATACACCACCAAAGACCACGAAAAACAACAAAAAATCAAATAAATAAAACTAAATTAGAGTGGAATGTTAATTGTCTTTGATGGTCTATAATTGTCGGTGAATAAACCCAAAATAAACCCAAAATAAACCCAAATCCCTTAGATTTAACTTTAAAATCTTTGAAGACGACCGTAAACCTTCCACTCTGTTTCAGTTAAATTCCCGAATAGGGAATTTAATTGGTGAAATAATCTTATGTTGATTTATTATTGCACTAATCTTATGGTAGATGCTGAAAGGTCGAATAATTAAAAGGTGAGGACGATAGTTCGGCTTAAATATTAAGTTGAAGTGCAGGGAACCAAACTACGCAGAGTTTCTACATCTAATTTTTAATTAGCTCTTTGTTGATGGTTGAAAAATGGAAACCGGCTAATTTAAGGGATTCCAATGTTTTGGCCAAGTCAGAAAGGTAGCCTTTTTCAGTTGCTTTGGTTAATATTGCTACAGTGCCGACGACTGGTAATTTTAACTCTATAGCCGCTTGACGTGCTCGCCAATCATCTAAGATTATAAAATCCGCCTTTACCTCTACAGCTAATATAATAGCCTCAGACTCACCTATACCTAGCTGTAATCTAAGAGCATCAACAGCTAGCCTATCGCTTATGTTATGTACTTTGATCCAGTTAGCAGATAATACTTCCTTGCTACCTGGACGTCCTTCGCCACGAATAACTACTTCCTGATAGACTGCTTGAGGTATAAAAATGTGTGAAAATAGCCGTTCTAGCAATCCTAATTCGCCAATTTTGCTCAGTGCAATTAGACAAGAGGAGTCTGCTATTACGATTTTAGACATCCGCTAAACGCCCTAAGTCTGCTTGCAAATCTTTATCGGAGTAGGGGATAGTAATGCCTAGTTCACGATTTCTTTCCGCAAACTCCCAATAGCTCATGCCACCTAATTCACATGCCTTACCGAGCGAGATACGCTTATGTTCATAAAGAAAAAGCGCCAGCATTTTTCTTGCTTCCTGACCGGCTGTCTCAGGGGTTAAACCAACTTCGATAGCAGGGCTTATGGGAAAGTCAAAAACTACATGCAATGAATTCATCTGATTTAACCCTATTGATTGAGTTAGAGATAGCGTTTGGATTTTATAGGTTATTAAGATACCCTAAGTATTTTAATTATAAACAATTTTTAAAAAGCAAGCAACTCATCAAATGCATAGATTATCTATATTAAATCCATCAGGCGATTGAATTTGAATGCTAATAACTCCATTTGAAGATTGAGAGCCATGCCAGTGACTTTGACACTTTGATTTAGTTTAAAAAAAGATCAAGTTACAGGTATGACCTGTCTTTTCCTCATTCAGCTCTTTATCATTTTTATTAAATGACAGCAGAATTGCCAGTAACCGCGAATGTTAGCTTTGCTGGGATGATGCTGAGTTGATTTAATACAATCAATGGCGCTGGCAGATGAGTTCGATTAAATTTATTTTTGTACATTTTTTGCATTTCCATTTGATACTTACCGTTAAGCTGATTTCTCGCTGATCTCAATTCGCGTTTATTGAAATAGATGAGTTAAAATTTTCTTGTATGTTTTCTTTTATTTTTTCTATAGTAATCAAATAGAAAGACTAACCCACCACCTACGATAGTTCCTGTAACAGTTGAAATAAAATTATTATTTAATATGTCTATTATTATTTCTGCCTTCATTCCTTATATTCAATTTTAGCAATACTCAATAAATTGCCCATCCTAAATTTTAGAACGCGAATTCTGCTTAAAGATTAATAGACAAAACTTCGATAGATCAGATTTTGGTGTCAGCCATTTCTAAAGAAGGCCGGATGCACGCCTTCATTTTGGCGCGAGTATACATTCGGATGAAACCGGCCGCCGCCAGCGGTGATTTTGGCAGTTTGGGTGAGGCATCCTACCATATCGCTTGAAAATTTCGTCGCGTATCCAGGTCTTTTTTTAATGCAATCAAGCTTAATAAGGTCCACCTTCATCGGTTTGAAACTCATGTCCCGGCCACTATGTGTCGAGGTAGATTGATATTTTTAGACCAATGACCGCTGAATTTTGATGGTTAAAGATACAAATTTAAATTTTGGGTTTTGGTGATGATCTTCGTGAGCATAATCAGAAAATCATAAAATGATTGAACAATAATAGACTAGCCGTTACAGTAACCCCTCCAGAAAATACTATTTGTCCCATAACGATCAGCACATTAAGGTTTTGCTACTACAAGAATGAAATTTCAGGGAGGTTTGACATGAAGTTACCCGTTTTTTTAAAACATGGGATCGGCTCGAAACCTGGAGACGAAAAAAATTTCTCACTCGAAATGAGCAGCGGGCACTCGGAGGAACAATCCTCTGTTCCTCGTTCTAGTACTCCATCTCGAAGCTACCGCCAACCCATCGCCAAGGTATGTTACTTGTTATCTTTCGCGGTCGGAGCGATTGGCACGTATTTTGCGGTACGATCTCAGACCTCGAATGATACCGAGATGCCAAACCGGGTATTGTATAGCTTTACACTGATGTCTGCTGGGATATTACTGGAGGTAGCGAGGGAGGCAATCCTGGATAATCCACCTGCCTCTACCACATCATCGCCACAGGCTATGGACTCATTATCATTGGATACTCAGGAAGCACAAGAACACGACACATTGATTGAAGAAGAAAAAAAGCAGGAAGAAAAAACGGACTCGGCGCTTGCGCTTGACCTCGTTCAACAGGATAGTACTTCGTTGTCCGTTTCTTCACCGAGAAGTCCCAGTCAAACTGACCTCAGCACATTGCCGGAGGATTGCATGATGTCAGCAAAAACAGAGACGTCGGAAATTGCTACGACAAAACAGCCCGCTGTTGCTGATGCCGCTAAACCAACAGGAGCGTGGCGCTTGTTCTCCACCAGTATGAATCTGCTTTCAGTGACCTGGTTCGGGCAAGCCTTCTCGTTGTTTGTGCGCAATGCTATCGTGGAGTCATCCAGTTCCCATTTATTGCCTTATACCACACTGATTGGTTTAGCCACCGGGCATTTATTTCATGCCTGCATTAAGCCTTGGCGATTAGGGGGAGTTCGTGATTGGATTATTGCTAATCGTAACTTTTTTGCTGCTATAGAAATGCAGGTATTTTTGGGGTTACCACAAATGGTTGGAAAAGATTTTTCACTCTATTACTACACTGTTTCGGCTTTCTGGAGTGGTTTTAATTTTAATGATGGCACTTCTTTTATTATCAAAAAATTTTTTAATAAAAAATTGCAGGCCAATGAAATTGAAGATGTATTGATAGATCGAGAAATTCAATTGGAAGTATCTGCTTACAATTGGCGATCTGGTTTAACAACAATGATTAGTGGAGGCACTTTTACCACCGCCTCGATTTTATTACTGCAATACATTGCGGATGATCAAACGGGATTTCGAAATATATTCGCAAAATTTTTGAGCGCCATCGGTTGCTATCTTTTGACCTATCCCTTAGGCGTTAAATTAGGTCAAAAAATTCCTGCTCGCTATCATCATAATACATTAGAGGTCTGTACTTATCTGCTCATTCCTTTAGCTTCTCCTGATTTAAGTATTTTGCACTTGATTGCCATGACAGGAGCAGGAATATGTGGCGGGGTGGCCCATTATATTATGGATACGCGATATAAAAAAAGACTAGCTGCTATGCGTGAGCGGATAAAAGAAATAGAAGTATTCATGAAAAAGTCTCCTGTTTTTACAAAACAACTATTGGATTTACCTTTACCAGAGGATTGGTTATTGATTAATACGCGAAAAAGGAATCAAAAGTTAAAACGGCCAGCCCGTTTAATATATGTGATTTTTGGGATAACTGCTTTAGCAACTCAGTCACTATGGAAAAAATATTCCATTACTATAGGTTTAATCATTTCTTACTTATTGTTGCCAATTATTAATGATTTGGCATTACCAAAATACTATCCCTCTATTTACAAAGATCAGGAAATTTTCTCGGTTTTAAAATTTTTTTATTTGGAATCATTTAGCTACCTTTATGTGGGAAAAATACTTGCATTTCTTGGCGTGCAAGGCATTTATGATTCCAATGGTAATTTCTTATTGCTACAAAGCATAATATCGCCTGGCGCTATTTTATCCATTAATCTTGAATATCTCGCATTTCTGATGGCTTCTATTAAAGCAGGCAAGAAATTTTATGGAGGGTACATTCCTTATTTTCCATCCAAACAGGAAATAGCCCAATTAGCATTTATCACAGAGCTGGAAAAAATGAAGCCGTTTTTTAAAGACGTCGCAGATTACAAATCTCATGTGATCTCCCTCAATTATCATTTATTACAATTTATGAAAGAAAATATGAGATCAACAATTCATGATAAAGCAGATACCTTAAACAATTCAGAATCAGCGGATCTCAAAACTATAGACATCAATCCTTGTTTACATCCTTTGAAGGCTTTAAGTTTATTTTCGATTCCTAATCGCTTGCCAGCAAATACTGACAACAAGATGGTACAAATCTCCATTCCACTCGCCTCTGTGCAATGTCGTCATTGTTCTCAAGATATTATGCAGATAAATTCAGACTTTAACCAGAGGAGTCAAAAATACACAGAAAGTCGTTTCGATATCAGTTTCATAACCAGTGCTACTGACGCGGTGATTAGAGGTAATGCTCTCGCGCGCCAATTTACTTTTGGCTTGCCGGCAGGACTCAGTTTAGCGGAAGGGGTTAAAAGTTTTTCTATTTAAATTTTTAGAACTATACGACCGAGTGTGGTCTGTAACGCGAATTCTAGATAAGCCAAAGGGGTTTATTGCAAGGTTATTCTCCGATATGATCACATTTATTTGTCAACAATAGATCCTTATCAAGGAGGCCAAGGCGTATGACTTTACTGGAATTATTTTGTCTTGTCGATGAGTTTTGCCAAGTTTTTATGTCCGAGTGGCAGCGATTACTGCTCACTTCCGGGGCTAAAAAACGGCAAAGGAAAATGAATATGAGTTATAGTGAAATCATGACATTATTACTTTGGTGTCAGCAATCTCGTTATCGAGATTTTAAAAATTTTTATTTAAAAGAAGTTCTTAACGGTTCCTTACGGAGAGACTTTCCACGTGCGCTCAGTTATACCCGTTTTGTTTCATTGGTTCACCGCGTCCTGATTCCACTCACAGCTTTTCTACAAAGTTTGAAAGCCGATTTTAGCGGCATTGGATTTGTCGACTCGACTCCTATTATGGTTTGTCAATCCAAAAGAATCAGTCAACATAAAGTATTTAAAGGCATTGCTGAAATAGGCAAAACCACCAAAGGCTGGTTCTATGGATTCAAATTACATTTCATTTGTAATCATCGCGGAGAATTGTGCTCCTGTCGCATCACTCCAGGTAATACAAATGATCGTGAACCGGTTGATTTGATGAGTTTTGGTATGATAGGAAAATTATTTGGCGATAAAGGCTATATTTCGCAGTCACTTAATGAAACTTTAATAGAGAGAGGGTTACTGTTAATAACGGGTATACGTAAGAACATGAAAAATAAATTATTATTGCTCGTTGATAAGGTGCTACTGCGTAAACGTAGTTTGATTGAGAGCATTAATAATCAACTCAAAAATGTTTTTCAGTTGGAGCATACTCGCCATCGCAGTCCAGTAAATGGCTTCATTAATATGTTGGCTGCTGTTGTGGCATTTATATTACATCCTAATAAGCCTTCTTTAGAAATGGCTGACACCGAAATCCGATCTCTCGAACTTTTACCTATTAATCCTTAAGCAGAATTCGCGTTTAGAGCTATTCTCTTCAAAAAACTATTGAGCTTGATGAATTTTCTACAATTCGCCTTTATTCGCTTCGGGAGCAGGGTGAAACTCTAGTGCTAGCTTAACAAATATTAAGCTTTCGTAGAGGGTCTATTGATGATCTGCTGGAGTTCTTCTATTTTCTGAACCAAAGGTTGGCAGATTTTGGTTTAGCCAAAGTTAAGGAAACCCAACAGTCAATCGGCTATTACCAAGGCACGGACTTGTGGATAGAACTGGAGTTAGCCAAGCTTAGAGTGGAAGTCACGGCGGCGGCTATCTATAGCTCTTCGTGAATTCTTTGCCGGTTTTTTGCATTCATGTCGTGAAAATTTTGCCTGTTTTTGTGATAAAGCGCTATGTCATACTGCCCTCCAGTTCATTGCGGAATGTCAGAATGAAAAATAAATTATTGTCTGCGCTACTCAACGCTATCACGCATAACCAGGCGAATAAAGTAGCGCGTTTATTAAAGCAAGGCATCAATCTTAATGAGTGTGAAAATGATCATTTGCTCTCGCCATTACATTGGGCAGCGGCGCACAGTACGGTCGAGATCGCTAAATTGTTAATTGACGCTGGTGCGGATTTAGAAGCAAAAGATTACGAAGGATTCACCCCACTGGAAACCGCCTGCCTTTTTCATAATCGGCAATTTATTCGATTTTATCATGATTATTGCCGTAGTGATGTCTTTTCAGATGGAACCCTACGAGGTGCAGTATGATTGATTTTTTCCACTATAAAAAACGGGCATCAATGAGTGTAGGTACTCGAGCGTTTACCAGCAATCAAATGAACTTTCTCTTTGAAACAAAGCCATCCAGTAGCTCATCGCATTGATAAAATTCGTTCATTACTTTCAAGGAGTCTATCATGATTTCAGTAATTTTTATCGAGCAGGATATTCATTTTAGCACCTGGTTTAGTAAGCTGGCCACTTCCGTTGAACGCGGTGTTCAATGGGTTGGTGAAGCGCAAACAGGGGCAAAGGGTATCGAGTTGGTGCGTCAACATAAAACAAAGCAGCCTTTGTTCGTTTTTTTAGATATGGATTTACCGGACATGTCTGGCGAATGGATCTGCCGGTATATTCATCGGCATTGGCCGATCGTGAAATGTATTTTTTTAATTAATCCATTACATTGGTCAACCCTCAGTCGTTTGGTGGAATCTCCTGCTCAGGGCTTTCTGACCAAATATGCCTGCTATTTATGCTTTGAAGCCATCAAAATCGTGAATGGCGGAAAAACCTATCTACAACCGGATTTAGGACTTGAGTTATTACGTTATCGCGAAAAGACCCTGATTCGACAGGCGGAAAAATTATCACCGGGTGAATATGAGGTCGTGACGATGCTGACAAAAAATAAAACCTATAAAGACATCGTGAAAGTGTTACATATCAGCCTGAAAACTATTTATAATTTGAAGGCGTCCGCTTACAAAAAATTAGGCGTAGAAGATATTCAACAAATCCGGCAACTGTTCAATGGGGATATTCCTGCCAATCTTGCCCAACATTAAATGGCATTGTTTTGGAAATTTCATTTCAGTCAGGCAGCCAGTGAAAGCCACGCATAGATGCACTAGATATATTTTGGATTGAAATGAAAGCTGAATGGTGGTGTGTTACCGATGAGCCTGTGTGATAGAGTGATTTCCGCTGATAAATTTGCGTGATCATTGTTTTTCAATCTACAGGAGATCACATGATGACAGAGACCACATGAACGCAGAACTCCGGTGATTCTGCACAACAACTCCAACCATCTTTAAGTGCTCGATATGTTTTTCTAGCGGCTCATTTTGTTTACGTGAGAAGGTTTTGATGTTCTGAGTTACCCGGTTTAGCCCAGAAAAGTTGATGATTAGCCAACACAAATTCGCAGAAAGCAAATTTAGATACACGAAGTACCCCCAACGAAGGGGTATGGCCATGGATGACCACAGATTAAACATTAAAACGGATAGCAACCAATTTATCTAAGCTTCAAGGGTAGCAGATCAGTGATAAACGTGCGGATATATTAGCGCGGATTTTTAACTTGGTTTTCCAGTTGGACTTCGTAATCATCTTGCTTGAAGTCATGGTTGAGTGCAGCACTTGAGTATTTTCGCAAAGAAAATTTGATCACTGGAAATATGAATTAATATACAGGCAAACTTGATCAGCATCTGAAGCATTTCAAATACTCTCACCCTGAGTGTCGAAATATGAGATTTTAAAATAACATAACGATAACGGGTTGATATGTTATTATACATAGAGAGGTCATTTTTTCGGTAAAAACACAAATTTTAAATATTGTTTAATATTGACGATGGCATTGACCTCGGCAGCAATCGTTTTCCACTTGCTATGTTTTTTGTTATCGAGTTTGACATTAGTTTTTAAAAAGTTTTAAAGATTAGTAGACTTGCGTGTCTGGCTTCCTTAAACTAACTGCCTAATTTAGGCATGGAAGCCTGTTTCTATTCAGCAAAAAATTTTCGTATTGGGCCACGGAAGAGCCTACTAAAGGAAAAATTTCGATCATTCAGTGGTAAAGGAGACTACACTCATGGCTAAACGACCCAGTAAACGATCCAGTATCAGTGAACATCCGGAATCAATTCCTCCGGAAGAAAAAGCAGTTGAAATCTTTTCAGAGCCTCTCGCCGTTGAACTTGAAAGCATGCCATTGCACCCACCGTCAAATGATATATTGTCATCCAGTCAATACGCCGTTGAATCTACGCTTGATCCTCAACCGCAGATCAACCGGACAACTCGCATTTTAGGATTGTTATCGGTGATCGTAGGTATTATTGGTACTTATCTGACCATTCGCTCAGAAACCCTTGACGAAAACAGTCTATCTGGACGCGCGCTATACGGTTTTATCTTGGTGTTGGCGGGAATGCTGGCAGAAGCCGTTCGATCCAGTCAATCGACCATATCCGCGGCGGATTTGCCTGTCGGGGCGGCGGGGCTTTCTAATGAGGTGAAATCTCCCTCTCCTGAGCATAAGCCAGTACCTGATCTTTCAGAATCAGCCATTGAAATGACTGAGTTAAAATTATTGCGTCCGAAAAGTCCTAAAACCGATGAGCGTTCAACTGCACAATCTATTCGCCGATTGACGGTTTCACCACGTCAGCGTTTGACACCCTGGTTGCGCTGGGGATGGGATACCTTACCTGCAGTGTGGTGTAGTCAGGCGTTTTATCTGATGATGCGTAACTTCATTCGAGAGTCTATGGGTCAGACAGGAACGGGGTCTTTGCTTTCATTGTTATTGTGCCCTTATGCCACCTTAACTGGTTTAGCGGCGGGCTATTTGTTTCATGTGAGCCTCAAACCCTGGCGGTTAGGAGGCGGACGGGACTGGATTGAACATAATCGCAATGAGCTGGTCGCTGTAGAAGTAGGCTTATTAGCGCTTTTACCAAGTCGTTATAACATAAGATCTTTATTTTATGGAATGACCGCCTCATTTTGGAGCGGCTACAACTTAAATCCCACAATTAGCGTTGCTCTGGATAAAATTTTTGCGTTCCAGAACAAGATCATTGCTCCCAAACAAGCAGTGACACCTATTTTTCGACCGGCAACCATTCCTCGCACAGTCAACCATCTGTTTAAAAGCAGTATGGGTATTGCCGCAATGAGTGCGTCAATCCTGTTATTACAATACGTTCCTGAAGATTCGTCAAACTGGCGTAATATCTGGGCGCAAATATTAGGCTGCTTAGGAGGTTATCTACTGACCTATCCTCTGGGTATAACCATGGGTCATAAAATTCCTGATCGTTATCATCCCAGGACCATCAACCTGTGTATGTATCTGCTCATTCCCTGTGCGGCTCCCGGTTTGAGTATCCCGCACTATGTGTTGCTCGCTGGCGGAGGACTGTGTGGAGGAATAGTTCATGATATCGTTTCTTCCCATTATCACCGTGATCTGCAAACCATGCAGGAACGCCTGGTTGCCATTCAAACCATGATGGGGGATATGCCGCCCTGGGCTAGTTCATTATTGGCGTTGCCAATTTCCGAAGATAACCTGTTATTACAGGTTAGAAAAAAAAACCGGATATTGAAAAGGCTGCTTGATTTTGCGGGTTTAAGTATGAGTATTTCTATGGCAATAATTGCAATAACATCTGATAATACATATGTTATTTTACCGGATGCTATGCTTGCTATTGCGGCAGTAACCATACTGATGGGCTACCGCTGGGTATTGCCGAAATGGAGTCCTTCCGTTTATCGCCTGGAAAGTTTGTCGAATATATCTCGTTTTTTTTATTTAGACTCCATCACGTTGAGCTTTATGTGGAAAGCTGCTGTCTTTATTTTTTTAAATACACCCTTCGCAACAGCAGGTCTCGTTAATCTGCCATCGTCACCATCATCAACATTTTCCGTAGCCTATTTTCTAATTTTTACTATTCTCTTTTTTATTAAATTTGGATATAAAAAATTGATAGGAGGATATATTCCCTATGTGCCGCTCGTGGAAGAAATCGAGCGGCTCGCTTTACTGAAAGATCCTCAAACATATACTCATCGTCAAGAGGCCGGGGAAGATGAACCACCGGTGTTACTCCTGAATTATCATTTGCTGCGATTTATGCAGGAAAATCTGCCGCATCCTGGCATGACGGAATCTAAGTCTTCGGTGACTCTGCCGATAGGCAGTCAAGTAAAAGCGATTATCGGTGGGGAAAAATCCCCTTTGTCGGAAGAAAAAATGGCTAAAAAAACAGGGTGTCCCCACCCCCTCTTTAGTTTAAGCCTGTTTGCGACTCCACATAGTCATCAGGTAACGCCAGCGAATGACAACAAAGCATTGCCGACATCTCCATTGGCAAGCGTCAAGTGCGAAGAATGTCAGCAACACGTCCTATCGATTCAAACCAGCTTCCATGCGAAGGATCGGCTGTTTACCGCGCGACGGTTCAATATTGATTTTGATGCGCAGACGGCGGATTCAACGATACGCGGTTTGGCGGTAGCCCGTCAATTTCAATTCAACCTGCCCGATGCGCTTAAATTAACCGAAAGCACCGCGCAATTTTATTTTTAAGCGTATTATCCATACACAGAAAAAGTAAAGCCAGGTAATAATCTACCGGTAAATTTCAATAAAATGGCCGAAAATTTTTTTATTTAGGGACTTGCCAGCCTTATCATGATGTTGCACCAAAATATTTCCCCACTATTGAACGATTTGCGGGTTCTTCTACTCCTTGTTCAATCTGTGTTCTGAAATCACGAAACACCTTTTCAGTGTTCTTCATGACGGACGCATTGCACGTGACATCCTCTTCACTTGTCATTGTGAGACAAGTGTCATTAAGCTGTTTAAGATTCGCTACTAAATTTCTCCAACTATTGCAATCTTTTCACGGGATGATTGCTTATGCAAGAATTATGAAACACGGAATACATATTAAAAGCTTTTCGTTTTGGACTCGTTTCAACCATTCAAATTAATAAACTCAACCACCTCCAGCTTTCAGCTGAAGGTGGTGTGCACCGAGTATGGTATAGTTCTAGACGGTGAAAGTCCGTTGCGCGCCGTGGAAACCGGAAGCGCGAGTTGAGGCAAGGGTGTCCATCGTGAGGTGGAATCTGAAGAAAGCTGACGACGTAATAAGGTAGTGACGAACAGGTAGTCGAGTCGAATCGACGGTGGATAAAAGGCTGTTATAGCAGGGTAATCCGGCACGAGACGGAGAAGCCCAATAGTTGACCGCAAGCGTATAATGGTAGATCCAACACGAACCTTAGGAAAGAACTGTATCTTCCCTCGGGAGGTCTCATACTCTGTTTGCGGAATGCAAACTACGGGAATAGCGGTGTCAAATCCGTATATTTCAATTTAATATTAAAGTAAATCAATAGCTTAAAATTTGAAATGTACGAGTAAAATTTATATTCTTCGAAGACTTTGCATAGAAATTTCATTGTCTAAGCATTACACGCATATTTTCTCAATTAATTTCTTTATTTTTCAAATCATTACTATAAAATATGTGGGTGTATTCTATTTGAAGCGCGACAGTCCCGCAGTAAGGTATACTTTAACTTGCTGATTAAACAACCAAAAGGAGACTGCCGCTATGGACCATTATACACATATCAGTTATCAAGAAAGAGTAAAAATTGATATATATTTAGGGCTTAAATATCCCATTAGTCAGATAGCGAAGCGCATAAAAAGGCATCGCTCAACTATATATCGAGAGTTAAAAAGAAATGGACAAAAAAATAAATCTTATAAAGGGTATTTAGCGAACAATAAAGCGCATCTGAGACGAAACATTGGGGTGGTGAGTATTAAAAATAATATTTATTTACAGGACTATATCAAGAAACGATTAGAAAAAGGATGGAGTCCTGAACAAATATCTGGTCGCATGAAATTAACGAGTTGTCCTTATTACGTCTGTCATGAAACTATCTATCGTTTCATTTATGGTTTAAAAGACAAAGTATGGTATGAATATCTCCATTATAAAAAAAAGAATCGGGGCAGGTTTTATGGAAGGAAACCTAAAAGCTGTCGATATGCTGAAATAAAGCTAATAGATCAACGTCCGGTAGAAATATTGACAAGAACAGAGATAGGACATTGGGAAGGAGATACGATGATACTTTCGGCCAATAGAAAAGAAAATATCACGACACTGGTCGAACGAAAATCACGATTTTTAATTTTAAGGAGAAATGAAAATAAATGTTCAGAAGGTGTCATTAGTCAGATAAAAGACATCATTAAAAAAAATCCCAGGAAATTGTGGAAGACGATAACTTTTGATCAAGGATCTGAATTTGCTAATTACCGGGAAATAGACAGAAAAACAAAATGTCAAAGTTATTTTTGCTATCCCCATTCACCCTGGCAAAAAGGTAGTAATGAAAATATGAATGGTCGATTACGAAGGTATATCCCAAGAAACATACCCATACAGACGATAACAACCAATTTCTTACAAGAGATCAGTCATAAAATGAATGAGATACCTAGAAAATGTTTGGGTTATTTAAACCCAAGAGAGGCCCTACAAAGAAATGTCTCTATAAAAAATATGTCGCGCTTGACTTAGAATTCATCGTGGATGTGACACCATCTCTTTGTGAAATATTCGTAAGTTGAATCTCTTTCAGTGAGTAATTAGGTAAGTAAGTATATTGAGGCAATAAACCCAAAATAAACCCATAAAGCAGGGATGAATTCTAAGTCAAGCGCGACATATTTTTTATAGAGACATTTCTTTGTAGGGCCTCTCTTGGGTTTAAATAACCCAAACATTTTCTAGGTATCTCATTCATTTTATGACTGATCTCTTGTAAGAAATTGGTTGTTATCGTCTGTATGGGTATGTTTCTTGGGATATACCTTCGTAATCGACCATTCATATTTTCATTACTACCTTTTTGCCAGGGTGAATGGGGATAGCAAAAATAACTTTGACATTTTGTTTTTCTGTCTATTTCCCGGTAATTAGCAAATTCAGATCCTTGATCAAAAGTTATCGTCTTCCACAATTTCCTGGGATTTTTTTTAATGATGTCTTTTATCTGACTAATGACACCTTCTGAACATTTATTTTCATTTCTCCTTAAAATTAAAAATCGTGATTTTCGTTCGACCAGTGTCGTGATATTTTCTTTTCTATTGGCCGAAAGTATCATCGTATCTCCTTCCCAATGTCCTATCTCTGTTCTTGTCAATATTTCTACCGGACGTTGATCTATTAGCTTTATTTCAGCATATCGACAGCTTTTAGGTTTCCTTCCATAAAACCTGCCCCGATTCTTTTTTTTATAATGGAGATATTCATACCATACTTTGTCTTTTAAACCATAAATGAAACGATAGATAGTTTCATGACAGACGTAATAAGGACAACTCGTTAATTTCATGCGACCAGATATTTGTTCAGGACTCCATCCTTTTTCTAATCGTTTCTTGATATAGTCCTGTAAATAAATATTATTTTTAATACTCACCACCCCAATGTTTCGTCTCAGATGCGCTTTATTGTTCGCTAAATACCCTTTATAAGATTTATTTTTTTGTCCATTTCTTTTTAACTCTCGATATATAGTTGAGCGATGCCTTTTTATGCGCTTCGCTATCTGACTAATGGGATATTTAAGCCCTAAATATATATCAATTTTTACTCTTTCTTGATAACTGATATGTGTATAATGGTCCATAGCGGCAGTCTCCTTTTGGTTGTTTAATCAGCAAGTTAAAGTATACCTTACTGCGGGACTGTCGCGCTTCAAATAGAATACACCAGGTAAATATTAAATTTATCTTTTAAAGTCAAATATTTAGAATTGGAGGCGGCGGGAATTTAATTGTTATTTTAAGCTATTGTTTTAATTTGAAAATTTATTTTGATATTTTTTGAGATGCCCCAAAAAATGCCCCTAAAATTTTGGTCTTAAAAGGGAATTGAACCGGCGTCCTATTTATTTTGCATTCTTTCACTGTGAAAATTTTATGCACAGAATAGGCCGATGAGTAAGCGTATAGTTTTTTGCTGTGCTAGAAAATATAATAGTTAGCTTTACATGAGGTAGGATATGGCTAATAAAAAGTTATCAATTAATGTACAAGGCGCGACTATTGGTATTCTTTCCAACAATGAAGAAGATTTTATATCTTTAACTGATATGGCCAAGAAGTTTGGCGGGGATGATCTTATTTATAGTTGGATGTGTAATCGTAACACCTTGGAATTTCTAGGTATTTGGGAATAGATGCATAATCCGAGTTTTAAAGGTCTCGAATTCGAGACCTTTAAAAAAGAAGCAGGGTTAAATAACTTTCACTTAACCCCTCAGAAGTGGATTAAAGCTACACAAGCTATTGGTATTCAATCTCGATCTGGAAGATATAATGGAGGTACCTACGCTCATAAAGACCTTGCTTTCGAATTTGGCTCTTGGTTAAGCCCTGGGTTTAAGTTATACCTAATTAAGGAATTCCAAAGGCTTAAAGAAGAAGAAAGCCGTCGTCTTTCATTGGATTGGAATCTTAATCGTACTTTATCCAAAATCAATTATCGTATTCACACCGATGCTATTAAAGCACATATCATACCTTCGGTTGTCACACCACAGCAGATTAATTTTACCTATGCTAATGAAGCCGATGTTTTGAATGTTGCTTTATTTGGTAAAACAGCTAAACAATGGCGGGAAGCTAACCCATCTTTAGAAGGCAACATACGCGAATACGCCAGCGTGGAGCAGCTTTTAGTACTGGCCAATATTGAAGCTATGAACGCAGAGTTTATTCGTATGGGTATGGCGCAGCCTGTGCGTTTAAAACAGCTAAATGAAATTGCTATGAACCAATTGAAGTCATTGACTCAATATAAACCGGTAAAGCAGTTGGTTAATGATGTAGCGGAGTAGTAAATAAGGAGGATACTTAATGAAAGCGTTTGTCATCTCAACTATTCTTTTTTTAAATACATGCTTATTAGTCCAAGCCTCAACGGTTTATGCCGAAACAAGTACAAATAGCCTAGCTGCGAAGTCTGTTTGGCATTTTACTCCTGCTGATGTCAATGCATTGCATAGTAAACCTGCTGATTATCGAATTCATTATGGTAATGATCCATTACAATTTGGAGATTTGCGATTGCCTAGTGGACGGGGGCCATATCCGATTGCCATTATTATTCACGGAGGTTGTTGGGTATCTACGTTTGCCGATCTCCAAAACACTGCAGCTTTAGCTGATGCTCTTAGAGATTTAGGAATCGCGACTTGGAACATTGAATATCGTCGAGAAGACAATGATGGCGGCGGTTGGCCAGGAACGTTTCTTGATGTGGGCCATGCTGCAGATTTTCTCCGCGAAATCTCTCAGAAGTATTCCCTGGATTTAAATAGAGTGATTGTGATTGGTCAATCTGCGGGAGGCCATTTAGCGCTTTGGTTAGCGTCACGGCATAAGCTGTCAGCAAATAGTCTTTTATATTCAGCAAAACCCTTGTCATTACGAGGAGTGATCGCACTTGGTGGCGTTCCTGATTTAACAGCATTTCGCGATCAAGGCGCTAAGATGTGTGGACAAGATGTCATCGCTAAATTACTAGGAAATACATCAGAATCCATTCAAAAAAATGATAAGGATGCTTCTCCCATAGAACTATTGCCATTGGGGACACCACAAATTTTAGTATATGGAACGGAAGATCAAGTCGTTCCGGCACAATTAGGAAGAGCCTATTTACAGGCAGCTAAAAAAGCAGGTGATTTGGTAAAACTCATTACCGTTGAAGGTGCAGCGCATCATGAATATAATGTTCCGAATTCAGTGGCGTGGCCGCAAATAAAAGCAGCCGTTTCATCATTAATGGGTAATCAGTAGAATTGCTCATGGGCTTTAAGATATTGATGTAATCTATTGTAGCATTACATTAAGTATGTATATGAATGTTTTCCCAAATTTGGAATCACTTAAATGCGTTTAAAAAGTGTTTTGATAATTTCTGATATGTATGGATTAAAGAGTGAATATGCCAAGGACGATAATTATATTTTTGCAACAGCTAATGTATTTGAGAAGCTAGGGTTTTTAGTAAAAATATATTCTTCTCTAAAATTGGCGAAAATTAGCAATGACAATGATATAAAAAATATTCATAAGCTGTTTATTTCCTTGGGAATTGAGGATGCCGTTGAATCTCTTAGTTGCGAAAAAGAGTCTTTCGATATTGGTATAGGGTTTAGTATTGGCGGTACTATTCTTTGGAAAAGTTATCAAGAAAGAAAATTGTCATTGAAAAAACTTATTTGTATATCTTCAACTAGATTAAGAATGGAAACTAAAAAAATTAATATTCCCACCATAACAGTATTTGGTGAAAAAGATAACTGTGCTCCTTCATCTGAAAAAATGAATGATTTAGGTGCAATTTGTAAAATTATTCCCGAATTCGACCATGATTTTTATCGAAACGCTAAATTTATTTCTCAAATTTTTGAGCTATGTGAAATATAGATGTCCATCTCTCAAGAAAAATTAATTAACTTTGATATCACGTTGTGAATAACACTAACTGATTCTACTTTAGTATGAGGAAAATCAACGTGAGCGTCTAACTGGGAACCTACTATGTATGGCAAATAAGCATTTTTTAACAGCATGATATCATTTAGATCATTTCCAAATGCGGCTGTGCAAGACAGATCTACTCCCATTTCAACTGCGGCATAAAATTTATTTGTGTTTTCGGCAACCAAATCTACAAATCCTTCTAACTTATGGTGATTTATAGTTAGTTTACTTTCCTCTCTGCCAATTATTTTTTCTAATTCGGATTTGATAAGTAAGTCAAACTTTAAAAGCAATATTTTTGTGATTCCTTGCAATTCTAATTCTTCATAAATCATCGGTTCAGATCCAAGCTTATTTTTTATGTAGCTATGGAAATCAGAGCTTTCAGATGAGATGGCATAGCCATAGAGTCCATCTATGACATAGGGGACTTTCATTTCATCAAGAAAATTCTTAATCAGGTTAACAGTATTACTGGGTATTTTCTTCGCACTTTGTACTTTGGAATTTCTTGAGATCATTGCGCCATTACATCCGATGATAGGAAGCTCATGATATTTTTTTGGCAGCAGTGGAAGTGTATCCCTTAAAGGTCTGGCTGTAGCAAATATAACATTGATGTCCTTGCTTAATATGACTCCTATCAGAGATTCAATTTCTTTTGAAATGGGTTGTCCATTTTCTGAAATAGTTCCATCAATATCAAAAATAATATTTTTCAAAATTTTTTTAAAATTAATTGCATCATCCATATCTTTCATAGAGGTCGCTTTGTTAAAAGTAATTTAACTGCTAAACCGCTGAGAGTCAAACTCATGAGCCATTTTTGAAATTTAGCCCAATGTGCATTGTTATCTCTACACACGACAAAATTTTAAAATAACTAAAATCGTGTCATTCCAGCGAAGGCTGGAATCCATTTTTCCGCGCAGTTCGTGGATTCCAGCCTTCGCTGGAATGACATTTGCAGGTTTTGTCGTGTGCTGAGCATTGTTATTTAAAAAACTAAAAATCATTGCAGCAGTTAATATAATCGTGAAATAAGGTAGATCATATTGGGGCCTGGAGTTAGCGCCATGATGGTGGCGGCTAATGCAAAAAGCAAAATATTGGTTAAAGTAGGCATAAGCAGGTCTTCTTAGGTGAGCTTTTGGCTGTATTGTATCATAATTATCTCTAACAATTGGTCATAAAGACACCCACTTTTTTCTCACTCAATGCTTTTTCCCCTTAACAAAACTAACCAAGGTGAGTTTTGTTGCTTCGGTAAGTGACATGGGGGCAACCTCATTTAAGTGTATGCGTTGCCCCCGATTATGCCCCCCAATTTTAGTTGGCTGGTAATGGATTGTAATAGACTGTGCTGGACATTAGGAATGCTGAAGTGCTTTATTTTATTGGTAATTTTGGCTTTCTTCGGATGTTATCGGAATATGAAAAAATGGAGGCGGCGGGAATTGAACCCGCGTCCGCTGATCCTCTACCCTTGGATCTACATGTTTAGACTTATCTTTATTTTGACGACGGACCACCCGATAAGCAGGGTAAAATCAGTCGCGAGCCCTTCTGTTTAGCTAAATGGTCATGAGCCATGCCACCTAGCGATCTTAATGATTATTACCATTGGACGTCTCCGAAGAGACACCGGCTACATAAGCACTCACCGGCCAATGGGCTGTACCGTTTTCTTAGGACGGTAAGACGACAATCTGACTTAGGCTGCGTTTACCGCTGCTAAAGCCAAGCTGTCGTTGGCAGCTGTTTTTCTGGTTTTTCCAGTTATTGTTTTGCAATCAAAGTTTTACGAGCCTGTTTGCCTGCTCGACATGCACCTTAGGCTTTGCAACCCGCGTCGAAGCCAGGTCGCCCCCTAAGAAATAATATTATCATTTCAATATTAAGATATCATTAAACCACTATTAGTACGGTTTTACCACTACCGTGGTGCCAATATCCATGAAGTTTTTGCTTAACCAAGCCGCTTCACTGGGTAAAATGCGAATACAACCGTGACTTGCGTTAAACGGACGTACTTCATTTGAGCCATGCACAGCGTAATATTTGCTAAAAAACATGCAATATTGCATAGGCGCGCCTCCATGGGGCAGAGGATACATGCTTGATTTGCAATCTGCTCCGCCTTTTCGCCATACCTTGAATACCCCTACTGGCGTATGACAAGCATGATGACTATCAGCGCAATAGTTTTGTCCGCCAGAACCGCGACCAGATCTGACTAAATCCCCATGATCATAAGCAGACCAAATTAAGGTTTTGGGATCAAAAATAAATACCTTGCCACCATAATTACTTGGCGACATGGCATAGGCAGATGGTGCGATTAAAGAAAAACCGATTAAAAATCCGATGGTTGTGAATATGCTTTTCCATTTTTTCTTCATGAATTATCTCCTCAACTAAGTCGAGACAATCCTTGTCGTTTCCTAGAAGCAGCATCCTGCAGCCTTCACCTACTGATTAAATATAGAACAAAAATTAAGAATTGGTAAATAAATAAACAGAAAAAGATGAAATTTCAGCAGTTGAGTTTGGCAGTATAGGTTAAATCAAAAAGCCTACGACGCCGTTATCAGCGGGGGATGAATGCCTTTATAAGGATTATAAAAAAAAATCTTTCCTATCCCGATGGGGTTCGAAAGGGGAGAAGAGCAGAGCAATCTCCCCTTTCATTCCGAGTATCGGCTTTGCCGATGCGAAGGATAAAAAAGGAGGCAATTCTCGCTAGCGAGAATTGCGCAGCAAGCGTTGTTTTTCTCGGTCCCACTCGTGGCGTTTAGTGGCTTCACGTTTATCGTATGTTTTTTTGCCTTTGGCCAGGGCTATTTCGATTTTCACCCGATTACGCAGCCAATGTAGGTCTAAAGGAATGATAGTGTACCCCTCACGTTCTTTGGCTCGATGTAGTTTGCTGAGTTCTCGGGTATGCAGTAACAGTTTGCGAGTTCGTTCAGGTTCGGGTTGAATGTGGGTTGAGGCGGTGAGGAGAGGGGAGATGTGTAACCCGATTAACCAGGCTTCACCCTTTTTTAAAATAATGTAACTTTCTTTGAGTTGGGCGCGGCCTGCTCGAATGCTTTTTACTTCCCAACCTTCCAGCACCATGCCTGCCTCAAAATGTTCTTCGATGGTATAATCATGGAAGGCTTTTCTATTTTTGGAAATTGATCTTTCAGGGATGGTTTTGGTTTGCTTATTCATAGTAATCATTATATTATCATCCCCGCTTGTTTGTTGGCGAGGATATTTGGGAACATTCATGGCTATCATACACAAATCAGCGATCGTTCCTTATACCAATGTGCAAATGTTTGATTTGGTAAACGATGTTGAAAAATATTCAGAATTTGTACCTTATTGTGCGGAAAGTAAAATCGAGCAGCCTAGGCGTGAAGACGAGATTCGCGCCGCACTGACCTTTTCAAGCACGGGTATTCACAAGTCATTCACTACCTTGAATCGTCTGCAACCTCATAAACTGATTGAAATGCGGCTGCTTAACGGCCCCTTTAAGCATTTAGAAGGTTTTTGGAGTTTTAAAGAGTTTCCCGACAACTCCCACTGTGAAGTGACCCTCAACCTGGAATTTGAATTTTCGACCACGGTGCTTCGGATGCTTTTTGGTCCGGTCTTTAATCAAGTGGCCTCCATGTTGGTCGATGCATTTCAGAAAAGGGCGGCAATTGTCTACAAGTGATTAAGGTAACGGTCGCATACGCTCCTTCGGAGAAGAAACAGGTAGAACTACCCATGGAAGTAGAAAATAACTGTTCTGTGATTATCGCCATAAAAAAATCTGGGATTATAAATTTATTTCCAGAAATCGGCTTTCCTCCGCTTCATGTGGGAATTTTTGGAAAAGAAGTGCCTTTAGATCATACTTTGAGGGCAGGCGATCGAATTGAAATTTACAGACCATTGCAGATAGACCCAAAACAAGCTAGACACGCAAGAGCAGCAACCACTCGAACTAAGCGTTAAGTAATAACTCAGCAGCAGGATATAAATCAAAAAGCTTAGGGATATTGCCCCGCAGTGTTATAGCTGGTTACCCTGCCAGCTGAAAAGTTAACAATTAACTGCTTTGCCATGAATTTGCCATGCCCGGGTTGCAATGAATAAACATAAATTAAACGATTGTCTGTAAAAGGATTAATCATCACTGGATTGCCCATGATTGCAATGACTTGCTGTGGAGTCATGCCTACTCTAATGCTGTTTACCTTGTCTGAATCAATAATGTTTCCTTGTCGAATATCGGGTTTGAAAACCAACCAACATCCACTCAAGGAAAGCATCATCGCCAAAAAAATTAATCGTTTAATCCACATATTGGAGTCAATCATAACTAAAAGCAGGGAAAGTTTCCAGCGATAAAATATCCTACAGCTTGTAGTCGGGATTTTTATATTATTGACAAAATCTAGGCAACTGTATAGAATAAAAATACGCGCCGATTTGAGCATTCAGCTTGCGGGCGCTTAAGAAATACTGCTAAAGCGGATTGCCATTAAATCACCGCCTTTAGCCAAAATAAAGCGGTGTATCTGTGATCGAGCTAAAACAACTTTCTAAAACTTTTCCAACCCCAAGCGGCGAGCTTTGTGCTTTGCGCGATATTAACCTTTCTGTGCAACGTGGAGAAATTTTTGGGGTCATTGGTAAAAGCGGCGCGGGTAAAAGCACGCTGATTCGTTGTATTAATCTACTGGAAAAACCATCCAGTGGATCTGTCTTTATTGATGGGCAAGACCTTACCCAAATGTCTGCAAAAGAATTAAGGAAAATTCGTGGTGAAATTGGCATGATTTTTCAACACTTTAATTTACTTCCCCATCGAACGGTTTTAAAAAATGTTGGATTGCCACTTGAATTGAGCGGATTTAAACCCAAAGCCATTCAAGATAGAGTAATGCCGCTCTTAGAAATGGTTGGCCTTGCCGATAAAACACAAGTTTATCCTAACCAGTTGAGCGGTGGCCAAAAGCAACGCGTAGCAATTGCTCGGGCTTTGGCAACCCATCCTAAAATTTTGCTCTGCGATGAAATGACTTCGGCGCTGGATCCAGAAACAACACGTTCAATTTTAGAATTGATTCATACCATTAATCAGCAATTACAGCTTTCTATTTTTTTAATTACCCACGAAATGCAAGTCATTAAATTAATTGCAGACCGAGTTGCGGTTTTAGATAAAGGTGCAATTATAGAAAACGCGGACGTCTTTACTTTATTTACGCATCCAAAAACTGATATCACTAAATCTTTTATTCGTTTAACTTTGCCACTTGATTTACCCAAGGTATTAACGGAAAAAATCCATTCGGCGCCTTTTCCAGGATCTCATTCTATTTGGCGATTTGCCATGTCGGGTCAGATTGCGACCCAACCCATTATCAATTATTTATTAAAAACTTTTCCCGTCCAGCTGAATATCTTGCAAGCTAATCTAGAATTTATTCATCATCAACCATTGGGGGTAATGATTGTTGCTATTGAGGGTTCAGAAGAGGCGGTGGGAAAAGCTAAGAAATTTTTAGAGAACAAAGGATTAACAATAGAGGTGATCGGCTATGTCGGCAGCGATGATTGGCTTGTTTCTTAATGCATTTTGGCAAACCCTATTAATGGTGATTATTTCTTGTGGTTTCGCTGTTGCTTTGGGTATGCCATTGGGAATCATTTTATTAATTACTCGCATGGGTCACTTAAAACCGTTGCCGCAGTTGAATCGTGTTTTAAGTTTAATTGTTAATGCGACTCGTTCGATTCCGTTTATTATCTTGATGGTCTCCATTATTCCGTTGACGCGTTTAATCGTGGGCACTTCAATTGGTACGGCGGCCGCAGTTGTTCCATTAACCTTGTCTGCCATTCCTTTTATGGCTAGAATTTTTGAGGCCGCCTTTGAGCAAGTTTATTGGGGATTGATTGAAACAGCGCAATCAATGGGTGCATCAACCATTGAGATTATTTACAAAATAATTATACCGGCTTCAATGCCCAGCGTTGTGCGAGGTATCACCTTAACGCTCATTACATTAATAGGATATTCTGCCATGGCGGGTGTAGTTGGAGGTGGAGGCTTAGGCGATTTGGCTATTCGTTATGGTTATCAACGATTTGACGTAACCGTGATGTTATTGACTATTGTGGTACTCATCTTATTGGTACAACTTATTCAATTTGTAGGTGATTGGTTGGCGAGTCGATTGACTCATTAATTTTTTGTTAGGAGAAAATATATGAAAAAAATAATTGCCCTAGGTGTAGGGATGTTCACTTTGATTTCGGTGCAAGCAGCACCGTTAGAAAAACCAATTAAATTAGGCACGATGGATGGGCCAGAAACTCAAGTGGCCGAAGTCGCAGCGAAAGTTGCTGCGAAGGAATATGGATTGCCGGTAAAAATTATTACCTTTACTGACTACAATATGCCTAATGCTGCTCTCAATCAGGGCGATATAGACGCCAATGCTTTTCAGCATAAACCTTTTCTTGATCAACAGATAAAGAGTCGAAATTATCAATTGGCCGTGGTTGGAAAAACATTTGTTTATCCGATTGGGTTATATTCTCGGCGTTTAAAAAATGTAAATGATATTCAGAATGGCGCTAAAATTGCGATCCCGAATGATCCTAGTAATGAAGCGCGAGCATTATTGCTGCTGCAAAAAGCTGGTTTAATTACTTTGGCAGCGAATGCAACTACCAATGCCACACCGTTGGATATCGTTTCTAATCCCAAGAATTTGAATATTGTTGAATTAGAAGCGCCGCAATTACCTCGCTCGTTGAATGATGTGGCTGCCGCAGTTATTAATAACACTTTTGCCGGCGCCGCAGGTCTTTCTTTAACCAAAGATGCTATTTATAAAGAAGGCCCAGACTCACCTTATGCCAATTTAATTGTGGTTCGGCAAAAAGAAGCAAATGATCCGCGCTTTAAACAATTAGTTGCTGCTTTCCACTCACCCGAGACAGTTGCTGCCGCAACGAAATTATTCGGCGAAGGTGCAGCAATTTCGGCTCAATAAGGTTCATAATGAAAAAGATAACGGTTTTTTTATCGAATTTAGCGTTATTAAAACCGTTTCTTTGAATGATGGCATTATCATTCCGTGATAAACAGATTGAGGAATAAATATTTAGTGTGGCAATCGCTATTATGATTCGTCTTCGTCTGAGGGGGAAGTATCTTCTTTGAGCGGAATGGTTAATCGGCTTTGATCAACTCTTTCGCGTAGTTCTTTGCCAGGTTTAAAATGTGGTGTATGTTTGGCGACCGTGAAAACCCGTTGGCCTGTTCTGGGATTGTGTGCCTTGCGGGGCGGGCGAAATCGTGGGGCGAAACTGCCAAATCCACGAATTTCAATACGCTCTCCATGACTCAAGGCATGACTCATTTTATCAAGCATGAGATTAACAGCTTGCTCAACATCATTGAGTGACAGAGTACTTTGCTGATTAACAAGCTTTTGAATCAATTCAGATTTGACCATACATACCCCAAGGCATTCAGAACAGTTATTTTTTGATTATGAGCCAGTTTTTAGTTGAAATCAAGACTCGGAAGCAGGGGGGACCGGGTAAGAATTTTTCTACGAGAAATTGGTGATCTTCCCTTCAGGCGGTAGTAAATGGTGATCAAAAAAAACGCCTTCTGCTGTCAATTTAATTTTTTGTTCAGCGATCCAAGCCAACACTTGGGGGTAGAGGCGGTGTTCTAGCTCTAAAATCCTTTTTTTTAAACTTGTTTCATTATCATTTTGTAAGATTGGCAATTTTGCCTGACAAATAATTGGGCCCTGGTCCACCTCATCAGTAACGAAGTGTATCGTGGCGCCATGGAATTCATCAACTGCAGCAAGCGCTTTTCGATGGGTGTGTAAACCCGGATGTTTGGGCAATAAAGAAGGATGTATATTAATTAATTTTCCCCAATAATGTTGGACAAAGCTGGAGGTCAATCTCCGCATAAATCCGGCGAGCGCGACAATCTGTGGTTGATATTCGTCTATCTTGGTGGATAACGCATTTTCAAACGACTGGCGATCAGGGTATTCATCATGCGGAATAACATGCACAGGAATATGAGCTCGCAGTGCCTTTTCTAGGGCAAGCGCATGTCTTTGATTGCTGATTACCGCACGAATTTCTACCGGAAGACCTTGAGAAATAGCGTCGATGATGGCTTGCAAATTTGAACCATTGCCTGAAACTAATATAACAATAGGCAGCTTTTTGATTAACATTATTGTAAATGCAGAGTAGGCTCGGGTTGATGATTAGACTCAATATGACCACAAACCCAGGCATTCTCTCCAGAAGCACGTAAAATATCTAAGGCTTTATCAACGTCGTGCTTGCCAATGGACACGATCATCCCAACCCCAACATTAAAGGTGCGGTACATTTCAGTGGTTCGTATTTTGCCAGTGGTCTGCAGCCATTGAAAAATTTCAGGCCAAGTCCAGCTTGCTGTTTCAATAACCGCTTTGGTATGCGCAGGCAGGACTCTGGGCAAATTGTCGAGTAATCCACCGCCGGTGATATGGGATATCGAATGGATAGAGAGGGTCTTTTGCAAAGCTTTTAGAGCGGGGACATAAATTCTTGTCGGGGTTAACAGTGTTTCACCTAAGCTACGATCGCCAAAAGACGCGTTTAAAGAAATTTGGTTTTTATCTATTATGTGACGGATTAAAGAAAAACCATTTGAATGAGGGCCCGATGAGGCGATGGCGATTAAACTATCGCCGACTTGCACACTCGTGCCATCGATTATACTGTCCTTCTCAACGACTCCAACGCAGAAGCCCGCCAAATCATAATCTTTCTCATGGTAAAGCCCTGGCATTTCTGCTGTTTCGCCTCCAATGAGCGCTGCGCCGGCAATTTCACAGCCTTTGCCGATGCCAGTTAAAATAGCTTGTGCCTGGTCGGTATTTAATTTCCCAGTGGCGAAATAATCCAAAAAAAACAAGGGCTCAGCGCCTAAACAGGCTACATCGTTGACGCACATCGCAACCAAATCAATACCGATGGTATCGTGGATGTCCAGATCAATGGCAAGTTTCAGTTTAGTGCCGACACCATCGGTGCCAGAGACTAAGATAGGATGCCGATAGCGATTGGGAATCTCAAATAAAGCGCCAAATCCACCAATAGACCCCATAACGCCTGGCCGGCGAGTGCGCGCTGCAATTTTTCGGATGTTGCTTACTAAGGCATTGGCCTTGTCTATGTCTACGCCTGCATCTGCATAACTGGTTGATTTTTTTTCCATAGGTTTACTCGTCGTTATTGATATAAAGTATCATAATCGCATTCCAATCCAAAGCCAATTATGTCATGGTATAATGACAATGGTTATAAAAATACAAGAGTTGCTATGTCTCGATTATATCTTGTGAAACTTATATTTACTGCTGCTTTAATCTTTGCGCTCCAGCCTAGTTCAGTGCTTGCAAGCGAACTGAATGTTTTCACCGTCCCGATCACGGAACAATCCCGAGCTAATATTCACAGCGACTTAGGTAAAGCTTTTTTAGGTGTATTGATAAAAATTTCGGGTAATGAAGATATAGCTTCCGTCAAAGGCGTTAAAGAAGCTTTACCAAATGTGGAAAAATTTGTCCAACAGTACAGTTATACGGATACAGGTTTAGAGGTTATTTTTAATACCACTAAGCTTACTGCTTTTTTGGGACAGCTAGGGCAACCCATTTGGAATAATCCCCGGCCCAATACTTTATTGTGGATTACAACCTCTTCAGGCGCACTGCCAATGAGTGAATCAACATTACCTGCGTTGACCAGCGCTTTTAAAGCCAGTGCGGAACAGCGGGGAATACAACTCATATTTCCGCAAATTAATAGTTTAGAAAGTTCGGACACGAAGGATCTGTTGAAAATAGCGGAAAATTATCAATGTCCTGCTTTATTATCAGGAGAACTTACAGAACAGTCTGATCAAACTGTGGTGATAAAATGGTCATTTATTTGGAATGGGCAAACCTGGCAATGGCAGGATGCGGGTGTAAGTGCATCTGCCTCTATAACAGCAGGGGTTAATAAGATAGCAGACCTAATGGCGAAACAATTGGCGTCGAACCCTGATTTACAAGCAGTTCATAATACGTGGTTGGCGATTATGGATATTTCTTCACTAGAAAGCTACCAAAATATGCTGCAAGAATTGTATAAGCTCAATTTAATTGTGGCCATTTCAACCAAAGAAGTGGGCAGTCAGGGAGTTTTGTTGCAGATAACGACGCATGCGGATAGCGATGCTTTAAAATCTGCTTTGGATAAGGATGCGCATTTTGCAGTAATTCAGCAGACATCTTCTCAGCCTGTATTGCATTACAGATGGGTTCCATAAATGGCAGAACAAATCCCTTTAAGTCTGAAATTGTCAGACTCGGCTACATTTGAAAATTTTTTCCCAGGTGCAAATATAGCTGTTTTAAATTTCTTAAAATCTTATATGCAAAAACCCGCAGAATTTTTAATCTATTTGTGGGGCAGGGAAGGGGCGGGTCGCACGCATTTGTTACAAGCTTGTTGTCATTATCAGATGGATCGTACGGCCATTTATATCGATTTAACAGAGAAAGATTTGACGCCAGAATTTTTGACCGAGCTAGAAAATGTTAATTTGATTTGTTTAGATAATATCGATCATGTTTTCAAAAATGCAGCGTGGGAACTGGCTCTTTTTAACCTGTATAATCGTGCGTACAGTCAAAATTCTCATCTAATTATTGCAGGATTAACGCAACCTTTACAAAGTAATTGTTGTCTAATTGATTTGCGTTCTCGTTTGTGCGCAGGTTTGGTTCTTCAGTTAAATGCTTTAAATGATGAACAGAAAATATTGGCCTTACAAAAAAGAGCAGAAAATAGAGGGTTATTTTTATCGGTGGATTCGGCTCAGTTTCTTTTGAATCATTATCCCCGACACACTCACGCTTTATTTTCCGCGCTAGAAATACTAGATCAAGCTTCAATGGTGAATAAACACCGTTTAACGATTCCCTTTATTAAGCGGATTTTAAAAATCTCCACGCTCCGTTAAAAGGTTGTCTGTTCTTTTTTTAAACACATTATAAATGAAAAAATTTAGGGCAATTTGATTAATTTTTTGCATTTTAGTCCTATTAATTTCCTAAATCTGTACTATAGTTAACAACATTAGGGACAAGTAAGTTAGGAAAAAAGGAGTTTAATAATGAAAAAGTTAATAGGGATATTAATGTTCGTGCTATTAGGGATAACCAGCATAAACGGTTATGCCCGATCTGCTGCTGATGATGATGGAATGCTCGATTTCACCGGATTCAGTAGTACTTCAAGCGGGGGTGGCATCTGGAAAGACCAGTATAAAGATCCTTTGGTCATGCCTCACACCATTAAAAAAGTGGGTGAAAAAGTATTTATCTTTAGCCCAAAAGCTAAACAATGGGCCGCCTATGATCCGAATGGTATGTTGGTGGGTTACGGCCGCGCCAATGGAGGTGGTGATTTTTGTGAAGAATTGGGCGAGCCTTGTCACACACCACAAGGAAAATTTAGGGTTTACCGCAAAGGAACAGAAGATTGTGTCTCTAACACTTTTCCTTTAGCTCAACATGGTGGCGCGGGTATGCCATTTTGTATGTTCTTCTCGGGTGGAAACGCAATTCATGGTTCTCCACAACTTTCGATGATGAATGGAAGTCATGGTTGTGTGCGGGTAACTACGCCATCAGCAAATTGGTTGTCCAATAATTTCTTAAGCGTGGGAACAAAAGTAATGGTTCTATCTTATTGATTTTGAGGGAATTTAAAAGAACGCTCGCCGAAAGGGAGCGTTCTTTTTTTTGAGCTTAACTTAAACCAAAAGATGAAGCAGGAGTGACTTCTCGACCGAAATTAAGCGCGTTTTCTCTGTCTAAAGCATGTCTTAATGCCTCGGTCGCATTGAGATTTACTTGTTCACCAAATTCATGGATAAGACGACAGGCGGTATCGCAAGGTCTTGAATTCTCGACGAAAAATGAACTACTGTTATTGTGAATAGTCATAGGTAACCTCTTGTAAGCATTCAAATAATAGTTAATAATAAACTATCTGTATTAACGAAACCTTAAATTATAAATTTTCTTCCTTAGTTGACATTATATTGATCGGAAAAGAGCTTTGTCAAGCCTTTAGAAACAAATGCGGAGAAGTTATGCCTAGTTTTGATATCGTTTGTGAACTTAATTTGCATGAATTGGGCAACGCGATTGATCAATCCAATCGCGAAATTGGGACTCGTTTTGACTTTAAAGGGGTAAAGGCTTTTTTTAGCCAGGCAGGAAAAGTGGTCAGCCTAGAGGCCGAAAATGAATTTCAATTAAATCAAATGATGGATATTTTCAAGAAAAAGCTAACCAAGCGCGGAATTGATCTTGGTTATCTCGATATAGAGTTGCCTATGGTTGGCAATCAAGCAGCAACCCAAGAAGTTAAAATGCAGCAAGGTATTAAACCTGAAATTGCCAAAAAAATTGTAAAGTTCATTAAAGACAGTAAATTAAAACTTCAAGCTTCGATTCAGAGCGATACCGTTCGGGTTTCGGGTACGAAAAAAGATGATCTGCAGTCAGTCATTGGCATTTTACGAAAAGAAGATTTTGGTTTGCCGTTACAGTTCAATAATTTTCGCGATTAGTCTTCCCGTTCTTTATTTTTGAAACTCTTCATTCTCGAACCTTTCTATACCATTCTATCGCATAAATAATGCAAATAGACTTCGCTGATTTTGGGAAATTTTTAAATAATCACTAATAAAGATGTTTTATTTCGAAAGAAGTGGTATATTGTGGAAAAAAGTGGGGGGTTTTCCCAAATGTTTCGTGGTCTCACAGCTGTTCAAATAGATGTCAAAGGTAGGTTGAGCATACCGGCTCGTTATCGTGCGGCATTAACTGGTTCTGCTGAAGCAGAGGTAGTGGTGACTATTGATACCGAACAACCTTGCTTGTTGCTCTACCCAGGCCCCCGGTGGTTAGAAATTGAAGAAGAATTAGAAAAATTACCCAGTTTCCACTCGCCTTCGCGTCGTATTCAACGCTTGCTATTAGGCCATGCCACTGATCTTGAAATAGATTCTCAAGGTCGAATTTTATTGCCTGCTTTGTTACGAGAATACGCGGGGTTAGAAAAATCCGCGGTCTTGGTCGGGCAGGGTAAAAAATTAGAAATTTGGAATGATGCAAAATGGAATTTAAGCCGTTCTGCCTGGTTAGCTGAGGCTGCGGAAAAGGAAGGTGGACTATCCGCTGAAATCTTGTCGTTGTCACTATAAATGATTAAGCAGAATCACCAACCGGTCCTGGTTGCCGAAATTTTAGTGGGTTTGGCAATTATTGAAAATGGTTATTACATCGACGCCACTTTTGGTCGAGGTGGACATAGTCAAAAAATTTTAGAGGGTTTAGGGCCCGAAGGCCGTTTGTTGGCAATAGATCAAGATCCCTCAGCTATTGCAGCAGCGCAATTCGAGCCCTTTTCTAATGATGCGCGTTTTCAAATTGAATTTTCCAATTTTGCAAATATTGGCAAAATTGCTGAAAAAAAAGGAGTGATGGGAAAAGTTAATGGAATTTTATTAGATTTGGGCGTTTCGTCTCCGCAATTGGATGATGCCACACGTGGATTTAGTTTTATGAAAACAGGGCCTTTAGATATGCGCATGAATCCCGAAACTGGAAAAGATGTAGCCACTTGGTTAAATCACGCGCCAGAACAAGAAATTACGCAAGTTTTGCGTGAATTTGGTGAAGAACGCCATGCGTCAAGAATTGCAGCGGCAATTATCCAAGCACGTGCCAGAAAACCTCTGCAAACGACAACTGAATTAGCAGATTTAATTACTGCAACCGTTCCCTCGCGTGAATTGAACAAGCATCCTGCTACACGAACTTTCCAGGCGCTCAGAATTTTTATTAATAAAGAATTATCAACATTATCCTTATGTTTGAAGCAGTGCCTCGACATATTAGCGCCGGGTGGACGCTTGGCGGTGATTAGTTTTCATTCTTTAGAAGATCAAATTGTAAAAGACTTTATGCAAATTGAGAGTCGAGGGCATGCTCCTGAGAAACTCCCTTTGCGTGAACATGAATTGGTGCGTCGTTTGCGGATAATCAATCGGTTAATACGACCGGCTGAAGCTGAAATCCGTAAAAATCGGCGTGCTCGCAGTGCTAGATTAAGAATTATGGAGAAAATAATATGAATGTCATGACTCGAATATATGCTGCAGAAGGCATCAAAACATCTTCGCGAATTTCCTCTGGTTATCCATGGAATTTAGCAACTAAAGTGTTGCTTATTTTATTGATTATTTCTGCATTTGCTGTCGTTTATTTGAAAGACTTAAATCGACGTCTATTTATAGAATACCAAGGGATGGCGCATCTTAATCAACAAGCTCAAGTGGAGTGGGGAAAATTGCTTTTAGAGCAAAGCACTTGGACTGCTGAGGCTAGTGTGCAACAAATTGCAACAAATCGTTTACAAATGATCGTGCCTACGGCTAAAGATGTTATTGTGCTGCGCAATGAAAAAACTGATTGATGTTCTACTTTAAAATAAAATCCCTGCGCTCAGCCGATTTACCGCCAATCTCTTGGCGTCTTTGGATAATTATATTCTTTTTAGTCATTATTTTTTTGGCTTTAATTGGTAGGCTCATTTATTTAACCATTCTCAATAGAAATTTTTTAATAAAACAAGGCCAAGCGCGCATGTTGCGTGTGGAAGATATCCCAGCTTTTCGCGGCATTATTACTGATCGTAATGGTCAACCTCTGGCGGTCAGCACGCCGGTTGATTCTATTTGGATAAACCCAAATTTATTTCATCCTGGTCAGGAACAACTACGGGCTTTGTCTCATTTTTTGAATCTTTCTCCTGAAATAATTCAACAACAAACAAAAAACGATCACTCTTTCGTTTATTTAAAACGATCAATTCCGCCGGATTTGGCTAACCAAATTATTAATTTAAAAATTCCAGGCCTGTACACACAGCGGTCGTATAAAAGATTTTATCCCCAAGGCGAAGTTACCGCTCACCTGGTTGGCTTAACTGATGTTGATGATCATGGTCAAGAAGGTTTGGAATTGGTTTACGATAGTTGGCTAAGTGGTATCACTGGAAAAAAACAAGTGATTAAAGACCGCTTGGGCCAAATAATTTCAGAAGTTGCGCTGTTAAAAAAACCTGAGCTTGGAAAATCGCTGGTGTTGAGTGTGGACCAAAGAATTCAATATAGTGCTTATCAAGCATTGAAAGCCGCCATGGATGAAACGCAAGCAGCAAGTGGTTCAGTTGTGGTCATGGACGCTCGTACCAGTGAAGTATTAGCAGTGGTTAATCAACCTTCCTATAATCCAAATAATCGTCCCACGGTACATGATGGTCGATATCGCAACCGAGCTTTTACTGATATTTTTGAACCTGGTTCAACCATTAAACCATTCACCATTGCTTTGGCTTTAGAAAGTAGCAAGTATTCAACATCTTCTACCATTGATACTTGTCCAGGTTGGTTACGCATCGGCGGTTATCGAATCAGTGATGATGAAAAAGAATGCGGTATGTTGAACTTGACCAAAATTTTGGAAAAATCAAGTAACGTTGGCGCTGCTAAGATTATGTTATCTCTTCCCCCAGAAGCCCATTGGAAACTATTGCATAATTTGGGTTTTGGAGTTTTAAGCGGCAGTGGCTTTCCTGGAGAAGTTCCGGGACGTTTGGTGGAGCAACCGGTGTGGCGGCCGAGCGTGGTAGCCACACTAGCTTACGGTTACGGCATTGCTATTACTGCGTTACAATTGGCTCATGCTTATACTGTTTTTGCCAGTGGTGGCTATTTACATCCGTTATCGTTGATAAAATTAGATAAACCCCCAGCGGAAGGTGGTCAAGTTTTATCTTCGAAAGTAACTTCGCTGCTTATTCCAATGTTAGAAGATGTTGTACAGAATGGCACTGGAAAACGTGCGCAAATCTCTGGTTATCGAGTTGGAGGAAAAACTGGCACCGCTTATATCGCCACCCCACACGGTTACGATCGTCATCGTTACATTTCTTCTTTTGTCGGTATCGCGCCGTTAGATAATCCCAAGTTGGTGGTTGCGGTGGTTCTTCGCGAGCCCAAAGGTAGCCATATGGGCGCGACCGTTTCAGCACCGGTTTTTTCAAAAGTTATGGAAGATTCTTTGAGAATTTTAGGAGTCCCTCCTAATCAGGAATAGTATATAAAATACCCCGAGCTGACGCATCGGGGTATTTTCTCTGTTTGATTTCGCTCCGCGCGAACAAAGTTCGCTCGGGCGACCAAAGGAGAGAATTCGCATTCTCCCCTTTGGAAACCCCATTGCGTAGGGTTACGGGCTTACGCCCGCAGTTTGCAGGATATAAATTTATGATGGTTTTATCTCATTTATTGCAGGATATCGTAACAACTGATTGTAAGTTCAATCCAGAGATACATGAAATTACGCAAGATAGCCGTACAGTTAAGCCGCAAGGACTATTTTTTGCTTACCCAGGTTTACAACATGACGGTCGTGATTTTATAAAAAGCGCCCTGGAAAAATCTGCGGCAGCTATTTTGTATGAATCTGGAGGGGGTTATCAACTGCCTCCGCAATTTGCAAAGCTTGCTTTTCCTTTTATTCCGGTGTTGGATTTAAATAAAAAAGTAGGTTTTTTAGCAGATCGTTTTTATCAACATCCAACTCAACACATGCCTGTGATTGGTGTCACTGGCACCAATGGAAAAACCTCCATCTCTCATTTTCTCGCTCAAGCATTTCAAAAACTGGAACGACGATGCGCCATTATTGGAACCATCGGTTCTGGATTTTTATTTGATTTAAAAGATAGCGGTTATACAACACCGGATTCGATTGCTCTCCAAAAACAATTGTTTCAATTGTCGCGACAAGAAGCTGATTTAGTGGCTATGGAAATTTCTTCTCACAGCCTGGAGCAATATCGGGTGAATGGTGTCAATTTTTTGGGAGCAATTTTTACCAATTTGACTCGCGATCATCTTGACTATCATAAAACAATGGAAGCTTATGGTGCTGCAAAAGCCCGTTTATTTCAATTTCCCCATTTAAAATTTGCTGTTTACAATGCGGATGATCTTTTTGGCCATCAATTATTTTCTTTAAATCAACATAATGTTCCAGCATTCTGGTATTCAACCGACGCAAACTTCGATGCTAAAGGCGCAATTGTTGCTAAGTCTATTCAACCCAATCAGCTGGGTTTTGAAGTAAGCGTTAAAACCCCTTGGGGGTCTGGAACATTTTATTCACCCTTAATAGGGCGTTTTAATGTCAGTAATGTGCTGGCTGTTTTAGCAACGCTGGGCGCTTTAGAGATACCTCTACAAAATATATTGGATATCTTGTCTGAGTTAAAACCAGTTGCTGGTCGTATGCAATGTTTGGGGGGGCAGGGAAACTTTCCTAAAATCATTATCGATTATGCACATACGCCAGATGCGTTAGAAAAAACATTATTGTCCTTACAAGATCACCGTTCTCGTCAATTATGGTGCGTTTTTGGGTGCGGTGGGGATCGCGATCGCGGAAAAAGACCAGAAATGGGAAGAATTGCAGAAAATTATTGTGACCAGATTATTTTAACCAATGATAATCCGCGTCATGAATCTCCACAGCAAATTGTTATCGATATTCAATCCGGGATTAACGCAAAAAATAAAGTTAAAATCGAGTTGGATCGGGCAAAAGCCATTCAATATGCAATAGAGAATGCAAGCGCAGAAGATGTTATTCTAATTGCAGGGAAAGGTCACGAAACCACCCAAACATTTAGAGATCAAGTGTTGCCTTTTAGTGACCGTAAAGTAGTTGAAGATCTGCTAGATTAGAAACCTTTTTTTTGCTAAAATAGAAGAAAATTATGATGAAATTATCTCAAATAACACAAATACTTAGTGGCCAACTAACCGGTGCTGATGTTTCTTTTGATGGAGTCAGCACGGATACGCGCTCACTGACACAAGGACAGCTTTACATCCCGCTTCGTGGCGAGAAATTTGATGGCCATAATTTTATTAACGATGCCGCAAAAGCAGGGGCGGTTGCTGCCATAATCAGCCAAGACGTTGTCACTTCAATTCCAACCTTTAGAGTGGTGAACACGCGCGTCGCTCTAATTGAACTAGCACGTTTCCATCGGATGCAGTTTTCAATTCCTTTTATTGCCGTGACTGGAAGTTGTGGAAAAACCACCACTAAAAGTTTATTGGCCAGCGTATTTAGTCAATGTGGAAATGTTCTGTCTAATCCTAAAAGCTTTAACAATGACATTGGTGTTCCATTGACATTATTGCAATTGAATAATAGTTATCACTATGCGATTACAGAAATGGGTGCTAACCATCCAGGGGAAATTGCTTTTTTGACCCATTTGGTTCACCCCGATGTAGCGATTATCACCAATGCAGCACAAGCTCATCTTGAAGGTTTTGGCAGTGTAGACGGAGTAGCCTGCGCCAAGGGAGAAATTTTTCAGGGGTTGGGTCCTCATGGGGTTGCTATTATTAATGCAGATGACGATCATGCCGGTTTTTGGAAGCAATTGGCAGGCTCTCATCGAGTCATTACTTTTGGCCTTGAAAACAAGGCTGAGGTCACCGCCAAAAATATTGTGTTTAATGAAAAAGGTCAACCCAGTTTTGACCTGGTAATTGGTGAGAATCAAATTGCAGTTCAATTACAATTATTAGGCGAACACAATGTTCACAATGCTTTGGCAGCTGCCGCGGCGGCTTATGCGCAAGCCCTTCCTTTGTCTGCTATACAAAGCGGTTTAAGCCAAGCAGATGCTGAAAAGCATCGTCTAAATGAACATAGAACCAAAGAAAATGCTCTTATTATAGATGATAGCTATAATGCTAACCCACTTTCAATGCTGGCAGCAATCAAGTTGTTGGCACAACGCAGTGGCAAGCGCATTTTGGTGATTGGCGATATGCGAGAGCTCGGAGAGGATGCGATGCATTATCATCAGCAGCTTGGCATTCAAGCTAAAGGCTTAGGGATTGAACACCTTTATTGTGTGGGTGAGCTTACACGTCATGCGGCACAATCATTCGGAAAACAAGGGCATTTTTTTAGTAATCGGGAGGAATTAGTGCAAACGCTTAAAGATCAATTAAATGAAAATGTGACCATCCTGATTAAAGGTTCACGTTCCATGCAAATGGACCAAATTGTTACCGCTTTAAAAGAGTAATTTCAATGTTGTTGTGGTTGACTGGGATTCTCATGCATTTTTATTCGGGCTTTAGGGTATTTCAGTACTTATCTTTTCGCTCGATCGTAAGTTTAATAACCGCTTTTATTATTGCTTTATTAATCAGCCCACCACTAATTCGCCAATTGACTGCCCGTCAAATTGGTCAATCCATTCGTGAGTTGGGACCGCAAACTCATCAGAAGAAAAAGGGCACGCCTACGATGGGTGGGGTATTAGTTTTATTGGCTATAACTGTCAGTGTATTGCTGTGGTGTGATCTAACGAATCGCTTCGTATGGATAGTTTTGTTGGTAACCCTTGGTCTAGGTTGTATCGGCTGGGTGGATGATTATCGAAAAGTGATTGAGAAAAACAGCGCCGGTCTGCCTGCGCGGTGGAAGTATTTGTGGCAATCCATTATTGCTTTGACTGCCGCCGCCGTACTTTACTTTACTGCTCAAGTCCCTGCAGAAACTCAATTAATTATTCCTTTTTTTAAACACGTAGCGCCCAACTTAGGTTTATTTTATTTACTCTTGGTTTATTTTGTTATCGTCGGCAGTAGCAATGCCGTTAATTTAACCGATGGGTTAGATGGGCTGGCTTTAATGCCTACAGTTCTAGTTGCCATGGCTCTTGGTGTTTTTGCTTATCTGACCGGGAACCATATTTTCTCTGAATATCTTGCCATTCCTTATGTTCCCGGTGTCGGTGAAATAGGCGTTTTTTGCAGCGCCATTGTAGGGGCTGGACTCGGGTTTTTATGGTACAATTCTTACCCAGCGCAAATTTTCATGGGCGATGTCGGGGCTTTAGCGCTAGGCGGCGCTTTGGGCGTTATCGCCGTGATTGTGCGTCAAGAGTTAATCTATTTTGTGATGGGGGGAATTTTTGTAGCTGAAACCGTTTCGGTCATTTTACAGGTAGCTTCTTACAAGCTAACCCGTAAACGAATCTTTAGAATGGCGCCATTACATCATCATTTTGAATTAAAAGGTTGGCCTGAGCCTAAAGTAATCGTCCGATTCTGGATAATTACAGTTATATTAGTGTTGTTGGGAATTGTTACGCTGAAATTACGTTAAATATGAAAACTATTATTGGTTTAGGACTAACTGGATTTTCTTGCGTTCGCTATCTTTCCGCTCAAGGACATAAAGTGGCAGTGGTGGATAGCCGGGCAGAACCGCCTGAGTTAGCTGCTTTTCAACAAGAATTTCCCCATATTCCGATTACTTGTGGAACGTTTGATTCTCTTTACCTGCAACAAGCCGATGAATTAATTGTGAGCCCGGGTGTTTCCCTCAAAGAACCACCCATTGCGGCGGCAATTGCCAAAGGCGTGCCCGCAATCGGCGATATTGAGATCTTTGCTCGAACGGTCAAAAAACCCATTGTGGCCATCACCGGGTCGAACGGTAAAACCACGGTAACTTCGTTGGTTGGAAAAATGGTGGCTGATGCTGGTCATTCGGTGATGGTATGCGGAAATATTGGCGAGCCAGTTTTATCTACTCTGTCACGTCCATCACCAGATTACTATGTTGTCGAGCTTTCTAGTTTTCAATTGGAAACCACAGAATCTTTAAAGCCAGCAACTGCTATAATCCTCAATTTGTGCCCAGATCATATGGATCGCTATGAAACTTACGAGGATTATGCCAAGGCGAAACAGCGAGTTTATAAAAATTGTCCTCGTCCTGTCGTCAATTTAGATGAGCCGGAATTGTGGGATCAGTTAAATTTTTCTTCTCCTTTGGGATTTAGTTTAAGTCCGCAAGATTCGATTAACCATTTTTGTTTAAGAAAAATCAATAATGAAATATATCTTGCCCAAGGTGAGCAGAAGGTAATGAATGTAAAGCAACTCAAGTTAAAGCAGACCTATGATTATCAGAATGCATTAGCTGCTTTAGCGTTAGGCTACGCAATCGATTTGCCTTTAAACAGTATGGTAGAAACTTTAGAAAAATTTCAAGGATTGCCGCATCGTTGTCAATGGGTGGGAGAATATAATGGTATTCATTGGTACGATGACTCTAAAGGCACCAACGCGGGAGCTACGATTGCGGCATTATTAAGTTTGGGCGTCGCTAAAAAAGGGCGATTGTGGCTAATCGCTGGAGGGGATTCCAAGCGTGCTGATTTGTCTTCTTTGGTTATGCCTGTGCAAAAATACGTGGATCAGTTAATTTTACTGGGCAAAGATGCACCCATTTTAGAAGTACTCCTAAAAGACCAAGTGACTACCCACCGAGTTTCTTCTATGGAAGATGCGGTCAATTTGGCAGGGCAATCTGCAGAGCCAGGGGATATCGTTTTACTGTCACCCGCTTGCGCTAGTTTGGATATGTTTCGGAACTATGCTCATCGGGGAGAGGTATTTGTTCGAGCCATTGAAAATTTTTATAAGCTACAAGCCCATTAGCGACAATTGAGCTGGTAATCCATTTGCAGTTTATTTCTAAAGATTCTATTATCCCGAGTTCACAACTAATTGATGAAAAATGGCAAAAACAAAAAATATTATCCATTATGACCATTGGCTTATTGGCCTGTGGATTGCCTTATTGTTATTTGGCTTGTTAATGGTCGCTTCGGCATCGATGGTCATTTCGGATAAACAATTTGGCTATCCTTTTCATTATTTAATTCGTCAGGGAATTTATCTTCTGTCGGCTTTAGTTCTAGCTTTTATCGCTACTCGCATTCCCATGAGTTTTTGGCAAAAAATCAGTACACCACTGCTATTTATAACCTTATTCTTGTTGGCTTTGGTATTAATCCCGGGTATTGGACGGATGATGAATGGTAGTCGGCGTTGGATCAACTTAGGGATATTGACCCTGCAAATTTCAGAGCTGGCTAAGCTTTCTGTATTATTGTATCTAGCCAGTTATTTAGAACGGCATCAGCAAGCGGTACGAGAACAGGCACTTGGGGTCATTAAGCCATTAATTATTTTAGTTTTTATCGCCTTACTGCTGCTCTTGGAGCCTGATTTTGGTGCTATGTTTGTGATCAGTATCATGTTCTTAGCGTTGTTGTTTTTGGCCGAAGTGAAAATGGGTTGGTTCCTGCTACTCATTGTGCTGGCGGCGGCAGCGATGAGCGGTCTGGCAGTACTTTCTCCATACCGATTGCAACGCTTAACCTCCTTCCTAAACCCCTGGAACACCCAGTTTGGGTCTGGTTATCAATTGACCCAATCGTTGATTGCCTTTGGCCAAGGCGGTTTTTTTGGCGTTGGCTTGGGAAATAGCATTCAAAAGTTGTTTTATTTGCCTGAAGCTCATACTGATTTTGTGTTTGCTGTCATTGCCGAAGAACTTGGTTTATTAGGAATTTTGGCGTTAATGTTTGTTTTTGCAGCCATTATTTATACAATGTTGAAAATTGGTCACCATGCTCTAAGGCTAGGTAATCTTTTTTGTGCTTATATTAGTTATGGAGCAGCCGTATGGTTGGGTGTACAATGTATGATCAATATAGGCGTCAACGCAGGCGTCTTGCCAACCAAAGGTCTGACTTTTCCATTTATTAGCTATGGTGGCAGTAGTATGTTGATAAATTGTTTAATTATGGGAATTATTTTGCGCATTGCGCATGAAACCCAATGGAAAAAATGACATAGCTGGAAAATAACCGAGCATGAAAAAAAAAATCTTAATAATTGCCGGAGGAACGGGGGGACATATTTTCCCAGCCCTCAGCGTGGCGGACAGTTTGCAGCAACGGGATATCTCGGTTAATTGGTTAGGATCGAAGATTGGTTTAGAACAAACCTTAGTTCCTGATCATTATCCGATGACCTATATCTCGGCAAAAAGATTACGGGGTAAGGGGTTAAAAACTTACCTAACTGCTCCTGGACGGCTGCTGTTAACGATTTGGCAAGCTTGGCGCGCTATTATAAAACTGAATCCAGACCTGGTTTTGGCAATGGGCGGCTTTGTCAGTGGACCGGGGGGGCTTGCGGCAAAATTAGCAGGGAAAAAATTAATTATCCACGAACAAAACGCAGTGGCAGGATACAGCAATCGATTGTTGAGTTATTGTGCGGATGTGGTAATGACAGCTTATCCCAATGTATTTCCTGAGCGATGTTCTCCAAAGGTCATTGGTAATCCAGTTAGACAATCTATCGTTGATGCAGCCCGAGAAAAAATTCAACGTGAGGCAACTCCTAAATTGCGAATTTTTGTTCTTGGGGGAAGCCAGGGCGCACATGGTTTAAACGAAATAATTTTAAATTTTGTGCAAAATTTTTCTGATAATCATCGATTGGAATGGTGGCATCAGACCGGGAAAAATGATTATAAAGCCGTGTCAGAAAAATATAATGCACTCAACATTACAGCTCACGTTGAACCCTTTATTGACGATATTGTCGAACCTTATCGTTGGGCTGATTTAATTATTTGCCGTGCTGGTGCATTGACGGTGGCGGAGATTACTTGTATGGGCTTGCCTAGCATTTTGGTGCCGTTTCCAGCTGCTGTTGATGATCATCAATGGAAAAATAGTCTTTATTTAAAAAATGCCAAGGCTGCTTTTTTAGTGCGTGAAAAAGAATTAACCCCTCAGCATTTAACCCAACTTATCGTGTCTTTTTTAGAAAAAAGGAATTTATTAACTGAAATGTCAGAAAACGCACGTCAATTAGCCAAACCTGACGCCGCAGATTCGGCAGTAAAGATTATCTTGCAAAATTTGAATAACCAGGAAGAGAAAAAATGAAATTATTGAATAACTCATCGATACATCATATTCATTTCATTGGAATTGGCGGCATAGGCATGAGTGGCCTGGCGGAAATGTTATTGCTTTCCAAACGTTATAAAATTTCTGGGTCAGATCAAAATGTAGGGCCGATTGTGAATCGCTTAAAACAATTGGGTGCAGTAATCCATCAGGGTCATCATGCAGATCATGTAAATGGCGCCCACGCTGTCGTTTATTCCAGTGCGATCAATGAAAAAAATCCTGAGTATTTATTTGCTAAACAACAGGCATTACCATTAATCCCGCGAGGCCAATTGTTATCAGAATTTTTACGCGATCACAAAGGGATAGCGGTCGCCGGAACACATGGAAAAACCACGACCAGTGGTTTAACTAGTTTGTTATTAACGCTTGCCAATCGCGATCCGAATTACATTGTCGGTGGATATTTGCGAGGACAAGAGTCCACCATACGTTCAGGGCAGGGAAAAGATATGGTCGTAGAAGCCGATGAAAGTGATGCTTCCTTCCTGTTTTTAAAGCCTCACCTTGCGGTAGTCACCAATATTGAGCGCGACCATTTAGAAACTTATCACGATGATTTTAATTGTCTTAAAAACACATTTGTTGATTTTGTTAACCATGTTTCTGAGGATGGTGCAGCCATATTATGTTTGGATGATTCTGCGGTGCGGGAAATATTACCAAAAATTTCCGTGCGCACGATAACTTACGGATTTTGTGAAGAAGCTGATATCCGAGCAGAAGATTTCCGTCAAACGGGATTAAAAACCCAGTTTCGGTTGGTCCGTCAAGGCCATGCAAGTTTAGAAGTAAATCTAAATTTGCCGGGCAAACATAACGTTCAAAATGCATTAGCCGCTGTGGCCGTTGCCCAAGAATATGGTATAGCTGATGAGGTTTTGCTTAAAGCGTTAGCTGATTTTCCAGGAATGGGAAGACGGTTCCATCCCTGCGGTGAGATCACCTTTAAACAAGGAAGAGCCTTGGTATTTAGTGATTATGGTCATCACCCTACTGAGATCAAAGCAACATTAAATGCTGCGCGGCTAGCATGGCCAGGCCAAAGAATTGTAATGGCTTTCCAACCTCATCGATACAGTCGAACACAAGCTTTGATGAACGATTTTATCAATGTTTTAAGTGAAACCGATGTTTTATTATTATTGGAAATTTACAGTGCTGGGGAAAAACCGATTGCTGGAGTAAGCAGTGAAATTATGTACCAGGCATTGTCTCAACAAACTTCAAAAAAATTTCAGCTTATTCCCACCCTTCAGGAACTCCCTGAGGCTTTGCATCATCTGGTGCGGGAAAATGATATTATTCTGCTTCAAGGCGCTGGAGATATTGAGTCTATTATTCCAAAGCTCACTGTATGAGTAGGTATTCAAGAACTACTCGACAACAAGTTAAATATTTTGCTTATTTACCGGCTTTATTAGCCGGTTTGTTACTGGGTGGGTTAATCTGTGCAGCGTGCGCTCTATGGATTTGGTTAGAAAACCCACAAACATTACCTTTCCGCCAGGTTCGGATTATTGGCGAATTGCAGCATTTAAATTCGAATATACTTTCCAAGCAAATCTCAGGAAAAATTACGGGTGGTTTTTTCTCGATAAATTTATCGCAATTAAAAAAAGAATTGGTAAAGACACCCTGGGTGGAAGAGGTTTCGCTCAGAAGAATTCCCGGTGTATTAATTGTAACGATAGAGGAACAGCGCCCGATCGCTCATTGGAATAATCAAAGCTTATTGAATGTAAAAGGCAGCTTATTTAATGTGCCTACGACCGAGGCGCCTCCCGGTTTGCCGTTGTTACAGGGTCCGGAAAATACAGAATCAACTGTACTAAACACTTATAATCAACTGACTGCCATTTTTTCTCCCTTGAGTTTGCAAATTCAAAGTCTGCAATTAAATGCACGCCAAAATTGGGAAATGGAATTAAATAATGGAATTGCGGTTACTTTAGGTCGAGAAGATATTTTGGCGAAAGCGGAAAAATTAGCTAAGTGGTATCCCAAATTGGTGGGAGATAAAGCCGACCAGATCAAACATCTCGACTTGAGATACCAAAATGGTATCGCGATTGAATGGAAAAAAGAGTAGCAAATTACCAGGGGGGAGCTGGTTGTCGAGATAATCTGTTGACGCTGTACGGCCTCCGGAAAATCATTGCCGGGACGCTTAAACCCATCCATGGGATCGCTTCGCTTTTGCCCATCCGGGGCAAAAGAGACCCGGCAATGATTTTCCTCCGGCCTCTGCCTCAACAGATTATCTCGACAACCTCATGATCGTCCTCTGCTTTTCGTTACTTTTTTTATTGCGCGAGCAAAGCTCGCCTGGTTTTTTAAGATTTTTATTATTTTTTCTGAACCAATTTACTTGTTTATTTTCCTAAATATTTTTTAATTTTTTTTTAAGTATAAATTTCGGAGTGAAAATTTTAAGTCGGCTATTTTCTATCCATAAACGAATAATTAAACAGACAAACAAAAAAATAATAACGAAGACTGCTTAACTATCATTAGATTTGTTGGCCGCCAAACCGTGGCGAAGCCTTTGGAAGTTTGAATTGCCGGGTCTCTTTTGCCCCGGACGGGCAAAAGCGAAGCGACCCCATGGATTGGGTTTAAGCGTCCCGGCAAGGCAAACTTCCGACGGCGTTCTAGCCACGGTTTGGCGGCCAACAAATCAGCTCGCTCAGGATAATTTGCTCATCTTATCCAAACGGAAGCCCATTAGCGACGATTTTGTTGGTGTGTTATCCTAATAGAATTCTTATGACACTTGAATTTAAAAAAAATCTTCCTTTCATTCTGTTAACGGCAATGTTATTTATTGTTGAAGTCAGACCCTTGGTCATGCAGGGAATGTTCTTTGATGGCTTGTTTTATTTTTCAATCGCCTGGAATATGGCAAATCATATTGGTACGCTTTGGACGCCTGAATTTAATCCCTTATTTTTTCCGCATTTTTTTGAGCACCCGCCGTTTGGAATCTTTTTACAATCGCTGTTTTTTCGCCTTTTCCACAGCAGCAGTATTTACATCGATAAGTTCTGTACATTTATTTTAGCGCTGTTGAATATTTTCGCTATTTACCTAATTTGGCGTAAAACCTTACCACAAGTGAAAACAATCCTTTTTTGGATTCCCATTTTAATTTGGTTACTATTTTTGGATAATTTTATTAACATCCAGATGGGTTTTCTCGAACCTATTTTGGCTGTTTTCACCACCTTTGCTAGCTTCATAATTATTAAAGGCACGACTTCAAAGCAGTGGCATTGGTTTATTTATGCAGGAGTTTTGATCGTAATTGCTTTTTTAGTGAAAGGGCTGCAAGCTTTTTTTCCATTATTCATCCCCGGCATTTATTGGTTGGTTTTTCGCGCCAATACTTTTTTTTATGCGGCAAAACAAACTATTTTGATATTTATTGTGGTTGGCGCATTACTCTTGCTCGTTCTCTTATATCCTCCTGCACAGCAAAATTTACAAAATTATTTTGATCTACAAGTACTGCCCTCTTTTTTTGGGCATCGAGTAGGCGGTTTTGAAGGGTGGAGACATTTTGCAGGCTTACTCATTCTTATAAAAGCCAGTATCTACCCCATTGCCGTTGTGCTCATCTTTTTTTCGATTCAAGGCTCTCTGGTTAATGCCTGTAAACAAAAATGGGTGATTTTCTTTTTTTTAGTTGCTTTATCGGGATCGTTGCCTATCTTGTTGAGTTCTCGGCAAACTGGACATTATTTTTACCAGGCATTTCCTTTTTTGGTGCTAATGTTTTCCCATCTGTTGACGCCTCAATTTGAGCGATGGGTAGCGCGGATTAATCCAGACCGTCGTAGTTACGGAATTGTTGTTTACATTATGATCGCCGGTTTGCTGTTGGCGAGTACGGTAGTGGCATTTTCGGCTGGAAAAGTCGGTCGCGATAAACCGATGTTAACCGATGTTTTGAAATTAAAAGATGTCCTTCCAGAGGGTTCGGTTCTTTCCATCTCCAAAGACTTTAATACCAATTGGCGCTTGCTGGCTTATCTTTATCGATATCAAAGAATTTCGACAACTACCAATTTGGGCCAAACCTATTATCTAAATCCAAAAGCTTCAATCGACGCGCCCCCCGGTTACCATTTGGAAAAAAATTCGTTGCAACTTTATAACTTATACAAGAAAAGCGATGAGTAGGAGAAACAAATTGACTAGCAATTCCCGCTTCAGCGGGAATTGCTGCAAATTGACTAAAATTAATAGCGTTGAGAAATATTTTCACTTATAATGCGTGATAAATTGAAAATGCTTTATACCAAACTGTACGGAGTTACCTCCAATTATGCCAAAGAAACCGGATCAAGAATTGATCATTGCGCTCGACGTAGGAACGAGTAAAATTGCCGCCCTTGTTGGGCAGATCGCTGACGATGGTCAAATTGAGGTTATCGGTTTCGGATCTCATCCTTCTCATGGCTTAAAAAGAGGAGTTGTGGTCAATATAGAGTCAACGGTGCAATCTATGCAGCGTGCGATAGAAGAAGCTGAATTGATGGCAGGATGTCGAATCAGTTCTGCCTTTACCGGAATCGCTGGGAGCCATATCCGTAGTTTTAATTCTCATGGTATCGTGGCGATTCGCGATCGTGAAGTGAATCAATCCGATGTCGATCGCGTTATTGATGCGGCCAAAGCATTGGCCATCCCAGCGGATCAAAAAATCCTTCATATTCTCTCTCAGGAATACATCATTGATGCCCAAGATGGGGTGCGTGAACCCGTGGGCATGTCTGGCGTTAGATTAGAAGCGAAAGTTCATATCGTTACTGGCGCTGTTAGTGCTGCTCAAAATATTACCAAATGTGTTCGTCGCTGTGGTTTAGAAGTGAGCGATATTGTACTAGAACAGCTCGCTTCCAGTCATGCAGTGCTCAATGAAGATGAAAAAGAACTAGGCGTTTGTATGATCGACATTGGTGGTGGCACTACCGATATCGCCATTTTCACCGAAGGCGCAATTCGTCATACCGGTGTGATTCCAATTGCGGGCGACCACGTTACCAGCGATATTGCAATTGCCCTGCGGACGCCGATGCAATATGCAGAACAACTAAAATTAAAACATGGTTCCGTTTCAATGGAACTGGCGAATATGCAAGAAAGCATTCAAGTTCCCAGCGTAGCCAAACATCCCCCAAAACAAATTCATAAAAATGATTTGATTCAAGTCATCAAAGCCCGCTATGAAGAGTTGTTCAACCTGGTCCAGGCTGAATTGCATCGCAGTGGATTTGAAAAAATGATTTCGGCAGGAATTGTTTTAACCGGCGGCGCGTCTAAAATTCAAGGATGCCTTGAATTAGCAGAAAAAATTTTCCAAGTCCCGGTTCGATTAGGTGTACCCCAGAACGTTAGAGGATTGGTAGATGTACGTGACAATCCGGCTTATTCTACGGGTGTTGGGTTATTACTTTATGGTCAGCTTCAGCAAGACGGATTATCTGCAGGTATCGATTTAGATCGTAACGAAGCAAAACTATGGGGCAAAATGAAAAAGTGGTTTCAAGGTCATTTTTAATTATATTTTAGAGAGGATAGGGTTATGTTTGAATTAGGTGATAATGTTCCTCACAACGCAATTATCAAAGTGATTGGCATTGGGGGCGGTGGCGGCAATGCTCTTAAGCACATGATGGAGGAGCATAATCAAGGTGTAATTCAAGGCGTGAAATTTATTTGTGCCAATACAGATGCACAAGTTTTACAACGTTCAGGTGCAGATACCATCATTCAATTGGGCGAAGAAGTTACCAAAGGTTTAGGCGCTGGGGCGAATCCAGAAGTGGGTCGACAAGCTGCAGAGGAAAGCCGAGATCGTATTCGTGAAGCCCTTGAAGGTACCGACATGCTTTTCTTGACAGCTGGTATGGGGGGAGGCACTGGCACAGGAGCGGCTCCGATCGTTGCTGAAATTGCTAAACAATTAGGTATTTTAACCGTTGCAGTCGTAACCAAACCTTTTGCATTTGAAGGTCGTAAGCGTATGCGCATCGCGGAAGAAGGAATTAAAGAACTTTCCAAATATGTAGATTCTTTAATTACTATTCCTAACAATAAATTGCTCAGCGTCCTGGGAAAAAATTATTCATTTGATAATGCGCTAAAAGCAGCCGATAACGTTCTCCGCGGCGCTGTTCAAGGCATAGCAGATTTGATTACTCGGCCTGGTTTAATTAATGTGGATTTTGCTGACGTGCGCACAGTCATGTCTGAAATGGGTATGGCGATTATGGGAACAGGTATCGGCACTGGCGAAAACCGTGCACGAGAAGCCGCTGAAGCCGCCATCTCCAGTCCTTTATTAGAAGACGTCGATTTTTCAGGTGCAAGGGGCGTATTGGTTAACATCACAGCAGGCATGAATATGTCCATTGGCGAATTTGAAGCCGTTGGAGATATCATCAAAGGCTTTACTTCTGAAAACGCCACTGTCGTAATTGGCACCGTTATCGAGCCAGAAGTGACAGAAGAAATGAGAGTGACTGTGGTTATAACTGGATTAGGTGGTGGAAAAGGAGGAGCAGGTCGTGAAGCTGAGAAAGAAACTTCCAAACTTGCAACAGTGATTAGTAATACTCGAAGTGATGGCACATTAGATTATCATCAACTAGATCGTCCGACTTACCTGCGTCAACAGGAATCAAAAAGAACAGTTGAAATCGATAGTGGTCATAAAGAAGCCGAGTATTTAGATATACCTGCCTTCTTACGACGTAAGTCTGGTGATGAAGATAAATAATAAATAACCCCAAATGAGCGCGATAATCGCTTGTGCGGGGTATATTTATTTCAAAAATATGTTAAAATTCATATGATGCTATTTCATTTTATCGTTGGGTAAGGATTTCAGCGTATGGTTAAACAACGTACACTAAACAACAAGTTTACCGCTGCCGGTATTGGCGTTCACTCGGGAAAAAAAGTTCACATCACTGTTCATCCCGCCCCAATTAACTCCGGAATTATTTTTCGACGCACAGATTTGAATCCAATCGTTGAAATTCCAGCTAATGTTTCTTTTGTTGCAGAAACTAATTTGTGCACTTGTTTAGCCAAAGGCAATGCACGAGTTGAAACCGTTGAACATTTCCTTTCCGCGCTTTCTGGTTTGGGAATCGATAATGTTTACGTTGATTTAACCTCAGCGGAAGTCCCAATTATGGACGGAAGCTCCGGTCCGTTTGTATTCTTAATCCAATCGGCTGGAATAGTTGAGCAGAATGCGTCTAAGAAATTTATTCGTATTAAACGTAAAGTCACTCTAGTAGAAGGTGAAAAGAAGGTTCAAGTTGCTCCTTACGAGGGATTTAAAGTCAGTTTTGGAATTGATTTTGCGCATCCTGCCTTTAACGAAATGAATCAACGTCTCACTCTCGATTTTGCCAAATCTTCTTACATTAAAGAAGTTTCTCGCGCCCGCACTTTTGGTTTTTTATCTGAATATGAATTTATTCGTCAAAAAAATCTAGCCTTAGGCGCCAGCCTGGATAATGCAATTGTCTTGGATGAATACAAAGTATTAAACGAAGACGGACTGCGTTATGAAAATGAATGCGTTAAGCATAAAATTTTGGACGCCATTGGTGATCTGTATTTACTGGGTCACAATATGATTGGATCCTTTTCAGGCTACAAATCCGGTCATAAATTAAACAGTAATTTGGTTCATAAAATACTCAGTCAACCTGACGCCTGGGAAATTGTTACATTCACGGATTCAGCAAGAGTTCCAGTAGGATTCGTTCCAGTAATGGAAGCCGTCGTTTAGTAGCTTTCATTGCAACTGCGAACGATAAGCAAATTATCCTAGCGAGCTGATTTGTTGGTCGCCCAACCGCGGCTAAACGCCTTTGAAAGTTTGACTTGCCGGGACGCTTAAACCCAATCCATGGGGACGCTTCGCTTTTGCCCGTCCGGGGCAAAAGAGAAGCCGCCCCATGGAAGGGTTTAAGGCGTCCCGGCAATGATTTTCCGGAGGCCGTCCAGCGTCAACAGATTTTCTCGACAACCAGCTCCCCCAAGATAATTTGCTTTTATAAATCTCGCAAACAACTCTCAACTTAATGATACTGCTCCTAGCCTGTATTTTCCGCCAATCTCAAGAGTGCCTTTTTCAATAATGGATTGACCACCTCGTTGGCGGTGCTAATGAGAAGATGGCTGTTCTCTTTTGAAATTTTTCTTTTCTCCACTGGATTTTCAATCGCCGGACTGATTTTTTGTAAAGGTTGAATACGAAATTGAATATCTTGCAAATGAATGCAAGAGGGTTCGCTTTTTAATTTTTTTAACAAATCCGTTTTAAGATAGCGCAATGTCATGAGCCATGCAGCACTATCCACCAATAAAATCAATAGAGTGACGTTAAATTGACCAATTTGACAATGAGGAATTAAATTTGCCGGCAAATGATTTGACAAAATTTTGTTCATATTAACGAGACGCTGCACATGCCGAACAATTTTTCGTAATTCACTGTCTCCGTAGTCCGAAAGTAAAAGAGGAATTGGCATTGGGTCTAGCGCTGTCATGGCATTATATTATCTTAGTTAGCCGATCATGCAAGTGTTCAATTAATTTACATAGTTTCAATATGGAGAATTTTGTGCCAAAATCAATAAGTAACATCTGTTTTTATTGGAATAGTTTGAGTTTATATGGTTAACATTCTTAAAAAAATTTTCGGTACCCGGAATGATCGAATTTTGCGGCATTTATGGCGTGAAGTTAAAAAAATAAACCAATGGGAGCCAACCATTGCGGCCCTTACCGATGAAGAGCTGCGGGGTAAAACCACCGAATTTAAGCAACGATTAGAAAAAGGCGTCAGCTTGGGCGAAATACTGCCGGAAGCGTTTGCCGTTGTTCGCGAGGCCAGCCGCCGCACATTAGGAATGCGTCACTTCGATGTGCAATTAATCGGAGGTATGGTTTTAAATTCAGGAAGAATTTCAGAAATGCGGACGGGTGAAGGCAAAACCCTAAGCGCCACTTTATCTGCGTATTTAAATGCGCTCAGTGGGAAAGGCGTTCATGTGGTTACCGTCAATGATTATTTAGCCAAACGCGATGCAGAATGGATGCGGCCGATCTATGAGTTTTTGGGATTAACCGTCTCATTCAATTTAAATAATATGAATGCCGCTGAAAAACAACTGGCTTACCAAGCTGATGTTATTTACGGCACCAATAATGAATTCGGTTTCGATTATCTGCGCGATAATATGGTTTTTAATTTAGAAGATCGAGTCCAACGACCGCTCAATTATGCGATTGTAGACGAAGTCGATTCCATATTAATCGATGAAGCGCGAACGCCATTAATTATTTCAGGTAACGCAGAAGCTTCCTCAGATTTATATTCAAAAATTAAAGCCATCATTCCCCATTTGAAACAACAAAAAATGCGTGAAGATCAAAAGGAAGAAGAAGTGCCTGAATCGGAACGTGGCGATTATTTTCTCGATGAAAAATCACGCCAAGCTTTTTTAACCGACCAAGGTCACGAAAAGGTTGAATCACTATTAATGGGTATGGATTTGTTGCCACAAGGCGCTAGTTTATACGATATTAGCCATATCAGTTTAATGCATTATATTAACGCTACACTAAGAGCACATACGCTTTATCAACGTGATGTGCATTATGTCGTGAAAAATGATCAAGTTATTATTGTTGATGAACATACCGGTCGTTTGATGGACGGCCGACGTTGGTCGGAAGGTTTGCATCAAGCAGTTGAAGCCAAAGAAAATGTATCTATCCAATTAGAAAATCAAACATTGGCCACCATTACCTTACAAAATTATTTTAGATTATATAATAAACTTTCGGGGATGACTGGAACAGCTGATACAGAAGCATTTGAGTTTCAAAAAATTTATGGTTTGGAGGTGGTTGTCATTCCACCCAATCGCCCGACGGTTCGTAAAGATTTAGGTGATCAAGTATTCTTATCACAAAAAGAAAAATTCAAAGCCATTATTAAAAAAATTCAGGAATTACGCGAACATCAACAACCCGTATTAGTCGGCACCGCTTCGATAGAAAATTCAGAGTTGATTTCAAAACTGCTACAAAAAGAAAAAATTCCCCACCAAGTTTTAAACGCCAAACAACATGAGCGTGAAGCAAAAATTATTGCTGAAGCAGGGCGTCCGGGTGCGATCACGATTGCCACCAATATGGCGGGACGGGGGACAGATATTGTATTAGGCGGTAATTTGGAATCGGAATTGGCTGAATTAGTGGATCCCACTCCCGAGCAAATTAAAGAGCACAAAGCTAATTGGGAAAAACGCCACGAAGAAGTGCTGAAATCCGGCGGATTTCATGTACTGGGAACCGAACGCCATGAATCCAGGCGCATTGATAATCAGTTGCGCGGCAGATCAGGACGTCAAGGGGATCCAGGAAGTTCTCAGTTTTATTTATCGATGGAAGATAATCTGTTGCGAATTTTTGCTGCGGAACGCATGTCGAATATTATGCGGCGATTGGGTGTGCAAGAGAATGATGTGATTGAGCACCCGATGATAACTCGTGCGATTGAACGTGCGCAAAAACGCGTGGAAGGATTAAACTTCGATATCCGTAAAAATTTACTGGAATACGATGATGTCGCGAATGATCAGCGCAAAGTAATTTATCAACAGCGTTTAGAACTTTTAAAAGCGGAAAATATTGATGAGACCATTACCAATATTCGTGAAGACTCCCTCAATGGCATGATTAACACCTTTATCCCTCCGCAAAGTTTAGAAGAACAATGGGATATTGCGGGTCTCGAAGCTGGAATTCAGCAAGATTTTGGGGTAAAGCTAGAAATTAGTGAATGGCTGAAGCAAGATGAGCAATTACATGAAGAAAGTTTACGTAAAAAAATCTTAGATGCACTCATTGAATCCTATCATCAAAAAATGTCTGTTATTGATGATGCATCGCGTCAACACATCCAAAAAACCGTAGTGTTACAATGTCTAGATTCCCATTGGCGTGATCATTTGTCGGCAATGGACCATTTGCGCCAAGGAATACACCTGCGTGGTTATGCGCAAAAAAATCCTGCTCAAGAATTTAAACGCGAATCATTTAATTTATTTACTGAAATGTTAAGCAGTATTAAATATGATATCATTTCAACGTTAAATAAAATTGAATTACGTGGTGCAGAAGACAATTTACTTAACCCACCACAAATCACCGATCTTCATTTTCAACACGCAGAGATTTCCAGTATGCCTGGTGCTGAACCTGCTGTTACACCTGAATCTGAATCCCAAAGCGCAACAGCGCCAACATTTATTCGTCAAACACCGAAAGTTGGGCGTAACGACCCATGCCCCTGCGGCTCAGGAAAAAAATATAAACAGTGTCACGGAAAAATAAGCTAACTTTTTTTCGTCTACTAACTAGAGAAAGTTAATGCAAAATCAGTCTCATTTTGTTTGCTGATTGTTGGAGTAGTGCTGTTATTTTCAGTAAAAACAGTTGGTGAGCCAGAGATTGTTCCACGCCGAGACTGATAAGAATCAGGTATGGGTGGAGGCCCTGTTCTAGGAGTCGTTGGTAGAACAGAGATGGTCCCTCTCCGAGGCCGATAAGAATCGGGTATTGGTGGCGGCGCCGGCGGACTGATGTCTAATAGGCATTCGCTTTCCACTTCAGCCTCTTCTACTTCAGCATTATCTTCCGCTCTTTCGATCTCGAATTCAAATTGTTTAACTTTTGTTAGGGTAAATCTTAAAAATTGTTCAATGTTTCTAATAAAAGATCCTAAGGTTTGAGAAGACTTTGCTTCGGGCAGAATTTTTGATTCATCTACTCTTTGAACAAGTGATTTTATTGAATTAAGATACGCATCTTGTAATGCTAAAAACTGTTTAATTGAAAATTTTTTAAAAAATTCGTCCTTTCTATCTTTATCGCTTAATAAGACAATTGATTCAGCTAATGAAAGCAAATGATTATAATGAGTGTCCTTACTGAGCTCTTTGATAACAGAAGGAGTGTATTCGTCTTCTATATCTTCATTTGTTTTTATCTTTTCTAAACCATTTTTTATTAATGCTTCTATTAAATTTACACATAAATCTAAAAATTGAGATAGAACGTTAAGCGTAAATTGATCTTCATAAAAAAGGGTATTGATCAATGTAAATGTAATTTGATTTTTTTTCATAAATAATTTCTCGGCAATAAAACAATAAATACACCCCGGAGATTAATCTCCGGGTGGTATTATTATACGAAGATTTACTTGCTATTTCCAAAGCCAGTAGTTGAAGTTTGTGCTGGCACAGAAGTTGGGCCTAGACCGAAACCTTTACCAAGCAGCGTATTTCGCCTGTCCCTAACGCTTGTAAAAGAGCTGGTCTCAATAGAAGAGGTTACTGAACTTGTTACTGAACTGGCAGTAGTGGAGGTAGAACTACTCGACGCTGTTGAGGAAGAACTTCCCGCTGAGGTTGAGTCAGAAGGTAATGCCCAAGTTTTAGCTTTAATTCCTGTTGGTGTGGGCGGGACTATAGGTTGCATCATCGGAATGTTAAGTTGTTTAGATAATTCTGCGATTTTGCTAGATATAGGTGGTCGTCCAGAACTAGAACTGGTTGAAGCGCTGGTAGTTGAAGTAAATAAGCCCGAAGAATTTGAGCTTACACTATTTCGTGGTGTCGGCAAGGGTGGAAGGGGCTTCTGTTGTTTAACCGGCGTAGTCTCAACAGATAAGCTTGAAGAACTTGAGTTGGGTACTATATTTGGTTGCTTACGTCCAGCCGGCACAGGTGGAGGATTTATTTTTACTGGAGTACTGGTAGTCTCAGTAGATAAACTCGAAGAACTGAAGTTGGTAGTAGACTTACTAGTCTTAGCCCTAGAATCTACCAAATTATTAATAGTGGTAAGGACTTTGTTTTTGTCAGTTAAATCGAATACTTTACCTTGGTAGCCTGTGTATAATATTTCTGGGCTTGAGATTTCCAGCTTTTTCTCTTCTTCACCACTGAAAAGTTTTTCATTATTTTTTTTCATATTTACCTTTTATAGTTATAGTTAATGTTATTTTTCCTTAAATTATTAGTATTCCCTAATAAAAACACATCCCGGAGATTGCTCTCCGAGATTGTATTTAAATAGCAAGGGTTGATCCCAGATTACTTTTTTGTAAGCCCTGAACCCGTTGATTTCAACTTGCTTGGATCAAAAACTCCCCCTACCGAGCTAACTAGATTGGCTTTTAATCTGCCTGGAGTTGCCCCCGGGAGTTTTATTAAAGCAGAACTGCTCGCTTGTCGAGTCATCAGAGCAGCAGTTTTTTCAGCAATCGAACCCCTTGACACAGGCTGTGGAGCGGGTGAGGTTGAAAATAAACTGCTTGAAGAACTAGAGCTGTTGAAAACAGAAATGGTGCCTCTTCGTGTCAGTGGAACTGGTGGTGTTACTTTGGGTGTAGTACCCGACACGAACGAAGAACTCTTTTCTATGGTCTGAGCTGTAGTTGTTTGTGTAATAGAAGCACGGCTTGGACGAGGTGGTGGGCCTTTGCGTTCCGTAGTGATACTGTTTCCAGAAGATTGCGTCAATACACTGGATGTACTGGTACTCTCTGTCACAGTTTCTTGATTGATCGAGCTTCTTCTTTTCCAATTGGTTGGGACAGGAGGAGGCATTTTTTTTGGTTCTGTTTTAGGGAGAGGCAACGTCGCGGATGGGGCTAAAGTCTCATCAACGAATTCAACAAAACTAGGGTGGCTTGCTGATGCATGTTCTGTATCTGTTTCATCTACCTCACTTAAAATAGGTGAAGCAGTAGAGTCGGATTGACTTCCTTTTGAATCAGATTTGGTTTCTTCGGCTACCGATCCAGATTTGGGCCGAGGATCAGCTTTTGAATTGGGCTGAGAATCTGATTTCGATTTAGCCTCTTTCTCTTTCTTGGAGTCTTCATAAGTAGAGTGTTGGATTTCTTTGCCCTCAAGAGAGAAAAGAACGGAAGAAAGGGTTTGAGTGACTCTTTGAAAAAAAGACGGTTCCTCAACTTCTTTAACCACTTTGGGTGCAGCATTCTTTACACGTTGACACATTAAATCTATATTTGAAATCAAAAGCGCTCTTTTACTTAAGGGATATTCTTCCTCTGGAAGAGTTTTGAAAATTTCTTTAAATAGTAAGATATATCTAGGCAATCTTTGAATAGGCATAATCAAACGACTACTAAAAAATGCTTCCCAACTAGAGTCAGTAGTTTTCAATGACAAAAGCATTTGAGTACTTTCATCTGCAAAAAATAAATCTGGTATTTTTTGAAATGCCACTTTCTGATTAGCGAAGCATATATAAGCGCTCAAAGCGTTATCAATACTTCCGCCTTTACTAAAAGCTGTAATCATATTGTCAAAGAACGTTCTTATTTCTGCATAGGTTAATAGATTTTCAGTATTTTGATTGGGCATACATTTAACTTTTGAAATTCTCTCTTTCATAGCATCTAATTCTTTAAATTTAGTAAGTATGTCTCCTAAATACTCTACTAAATTATTTAATAAATAGAAGTTTTTATTTTGCATATGTAACTGTATTTCGCTAGATATTAAAGACTTCATGTTAATAAATTTTTCATCTTTACCAGAAATGAGTTGGCCCGCTACTTTAGAACCAGAATTAACTTTTTGTTTGATTATCTCCTCTTGAGTTTTTTTTATTCTCTCTAATTTAGTGGAGCAAATAAAAAATAGATTGCTAAGTTCTCTCCTGTAGCTATCTTCAGAGCTATATACTTCTAATATAACTCGATTCAATTGGATTTCTGTTTGTGTTACCACAGGAGCTTTATCAGTGCTTTTGGTCTCAGTGGGTTGGGTTACCGTAGAATCTGTAGTTTCAACAGTTGTAGTTGGATTTATTGTTATAAGTGTCGAATTAATCGCAGCTGATACGGGAGTTGAGGTTTCTGTTGTACTCAACAATGGTTGTGCTTCTCTTTGCATTTTGTTACCTTTTTTTTATAAGTGTTATTACATTCCGTTTTTTTTAAATTCCTCTATGGAAAAGAATCATAATGAAAATAGATTAAGGATTTATGAAACGGAATGATAAAAATTTAATTTTTTTCTGTAGAATATTAAAATATAAATTAAATGCAAATTTTTTGTTTTAAAATATTAAATATTCACAATTTAGAAATTTTTGTTTAAACTTAAAGACCAGAAAGTGCCTTATGTCCATCTGGACCTTGTGTGTTTGCTTAAAAAAAAGCAATTTATGAATAAACTGGTTGTAGAAGCACGCGTTTTATCATAAAATATTTTTTTTCTTCACTGCCTTGCGGAGATATCTATGACCCCAGAAGCTTCTTTGTGGAGTTTTATTAGTGACGCCAGTATCCTTGTTAAAATTGTGCTTAGCATTTTGTTTTGCGCATCCATTGCCTCTTGGGCGATCATTATTCAAAAAATGATTTTTTTTAAAAGAACTTTGGGTAGTTTTAACGAATTTGAAAAAACATTTTGGTCCAGTACAGATTTAAATAAACTGTACCAACAGCTCAATGACTCTAACCATAAATCCGGATTGGCTGCGGTATTTCACGATGGCTTTAAGGAGTACCGTCGCGCTAACGAAATAGAGGCCAGTCGCCGGGCCATGCATATTGTGCAGGCTAAGGAAGTTGCGGTGTTAGAAAAACAATTATCTTTTTTAGCCACCGTTGGTTCTATCAGTCCCTACGTAGGTTTGTTTGGTACTGTTTGGGGAATTATGAATTCATTCCGTGCGTTGGGTGTCGTGCAACAGGCTTCCATTGCTATGGTGGCTCCGGGCATCGCTGAGGCGCTGATTGCCACTGCAGTTGGACTTTTCGCAGCAATTCCAGCCGTGATTGCGTACAATCGTTTTAGCCAACGTTTAGACCAGTGCATTCAACGGTATGAAATTTTTCAAGAAGAATTAACCAATATTTTTCAGCGCCATTTAATCACCAAGAAAGAAAACTATGCCACAGTTAACTAATCGCAGATCGAAACGGTTGATCGCCGAAATTAACGTAGTCCCTTACATCGATGTGATGTTGGTATTGTTGGTTATTTTTATGGTTGCCACCCCTTTGCTGATCCAAGGCGTTAACGTTAATTTACCACAAGCTTCCGCCAAGGCTTTGCCGCCTAATCCTGTTCCACCACTTATCGTTAGTATCGATCAAACTGGACGATTTTATTTAAATACAGGCACCGATCCCAAGCGCCCCATTTCTTTACAAAGTATGATGGTGCAGGTTGCAGCGCAATTAACTGTCGCCAAACAAAAGAACCAGACTCGCGAAGTCTATGTGAAAGGTGATCAAGCAACCGACTATGGGAAAGTAGTAGAGGCAATGGCTGCGTTGCAAAAGGCGGGCGTTGAGCAAGTCGGATTAATCACCCAACCCCAATAAAATACCCCGGGCTAACGCCCGCGGTTTACAGGATATAAATTTCTTCCTACAAACTTGGACCCGTGGCGTAATCACTGATCAGTGATATCTGAGATTTTTTTAAGCCTACTCGATTGGTCGCAAAGATAGCTTCCAGAGAATCGCATAAGAGAGCAACATTGTATGCTCTTAACGAAGGAACTTGGTTGCCCCACTTTTTCCTAAAGTGAAAAAGATTTAGATACATCGTAGAAACTACACGGTCGTCTTTGGCGTCCCCGGTGCTACTTGTATATTTGGATTCCTGAATTAACTTTGCTACTTGAGCATATTGTTGCTCGAATTTTGTAGATGTTTGAGGAATTGGTTGATAACGTTGGCCGGAAAAAAATAAAAAGGACTGTTGATTGATATCGCCGAAGGAGTCTCGACGAGCATCTCTGAGTGTTTCATTGTATGTTTTAGTATGTCGAGGGATGCTAAAAACTTGTCCCGTTTCTAATTCGATAACGAAATCCGTTAGAATATTTCCCGTATTGCCAAACCCAGCAATATTCAAAATCTTTGCTCCCTCAATAGACATGGTGTCCGAAACTCGTTGATAAAAATTAACTTGTGCCTTGTGCTTTGTCTTGTCTAGTTTTATTTCGGGACAATTTTTGTCTATCTGAGCGACTGTTATTACAGGCATTTTTCCGCATACATCTGAGATAGCCATCACAAAGGCAGCTATCTGTTTTGCTTTAACTCGATCACATTTAATTTCTCGGTCTAGGCTATCCGGCGTGGGAAATCTAATGTCAATAAAAGCGCTATTAAAATAGTGACCATGTAGATATAAATATAATATTTGCACCGCCTCGCAAAGGCGCTGATAAATTTGTTTTTTATTTCTAACTGTCAACATTTCGTCAATGCGATTGTATTTGGGCGGTGCTTGATAATTATGTTGCAGCAGTCGTTGACCGACAACGGTGATAGTATGGCTATTAGCTAATTGGATTAATTCCGTAACAATAAAAAATAAAATCCCATCAGATAATATTTCTTTATATAAAGGATCATTTTTTGCAGGTGGCGGGGTTCCTCCAATTAACATTACTTCTAGCCGAGATGAAGGTTTTTTAAATTCCTGGATACCAGCTAAATAATTTCCCATCATGCTTGAATCAATATGGATAAAAAAATATTCGTTCGACTCATTTTTAATGACAACAAATAGGCAATCATATAATTCTTTAGTTCCTATATATTTGATTGGATATTCACCCTGCAATTTGGAATCTAAAATACCGTATTCTGCTTGCAAGCAAAGTAAAGTGCTGCGTGGATCAACCGGTAAAAAGCCTTTTTCTTCTACAGGAGGAAGGGCCATAATGCGTTGGATAATCTCTAAAGGGGCAGAATCTTTTTTTATAATAACTTGTTTCATAGAATTTCCTTTCTTTGATTTGGTTGGTAAATTAAATTAGTTTCAATCTGAATTGAAACATCAATGGTAATTTTCGGGAATGCCTCGAGTCAGTACCTGGCAGATTAACGCGCCCAGTAAAATAATAACCCACGACATATAGATCCATAATAAGAAAATCGGAATAGTGGCTAAAGCGCCATAAATTACCCGATACGTGGGGAAAAAGCTCATATATATTCCAAATATATATTTGGCGCTTTCAAATAAAATGGTAGTAAATAATCCGGCTAAAACAGCCTTACGAAAAGGGACATGACAACTCGGTAAAATCCAATTAAAAACCGTGAAAATTAAAAAAGCAGCAAAATAAGGCAGCAGCAAAAAAAAAGGTTTTTCTAAAAAACTAATTTTTCCTAAATCAATAATAAGTGGCACCTTAGATAGATAAGAGGTCAGCATCAACAGAAAACCAAATGAAATGGGCACAATCAGCAAAACTAATGAATAAAAGCTGAGAGATAAAGGAATATTTTTTTTTATTCGTATATGCCAAATTTTATTAAAGGCATTGACCATGTCATAGATCATTAGGATAGAAAAAATAATTAACGCCGTTAAATTCGTCCAAGATAAAACGCTGACCTGCGTTAAAAAATGATTAAATTGCTCCGAAATAACCCTCGCTGAATGAGCCACAAAATTTTCTAAAATGAAATTCTGTATTTCCTTTCCTGTGCCAACAAAGGCTGGGAAAATAGACAAAATCCAAAAACTCACTAAAGTAACGGGTACCAATGACAATAAAGTGGTGTAGGCTAAGGAAGCCGCCCGATTCGCGCAGTCATCTTCAAAGAAGCGGTAATAGAGATAACGAATGGTTCGTCTTATTCTCATCGTAATTTTAAAGCGATTAATGCTAAACGTTTGCCAAAAGAACGACAAATTTGCCGCTCGCTTTCAGACAGCGGTGCATTGCTGTCCATTCCTGCCAAGTGGCTGGGGCCGTAAGGCGTACCGCCGGTTTGAGTAGTAAATAAAGCAGTCTCATTGTAAGGAACACCGACAAAAACCATGCCATGATGGATAAGTGGCAGCGCCATACTCAAAATCGTGGTTTCTTGTCCGCCATGTAAACTAGCAGTGGAGGTGAAACAACCGGCTGGTTTACCAATCAAGGAACCCGATTGCCAAAGTCCGCTGGTGCTATCCAAAAAATATTTTAAAGGAGCGGCCATATTGCCAAAACGTGTGGGACTGCCCAAAGCTAAACCTGAACAATGGGCTAAATCTTCTAACGTTGCATAAAGAGGACCACTGCTGGGAATAGGTTCCGGCGCTTGCTCCATAAAATCCGAAACAGGGGGAACAGTTCGTACTCTGGCTTCAATATTTTCAACAAAAGCCACACCGCGTGCAATTTCTTTGGCCATTTCTAAGGTGGCGCCGCGTTTTGAATAATACAAAATAAGTACGTAATGACTTTCCATCGGCCTAAGATATCATAAACAAAAGCACGTAACAGCAATTCCCGCTGAAGCGGTAATTGCTTCCTGGTTTTGATGCTGAGCGGCAGCAAAGCTGCAGCTCAGCAATGAAGGGGGAGATCGCTGCCGCTCTTCTCCCCCTTGCGAACCCCCATCGGGATAGGAATGTGATTTTTTATGAATATGATTTATGTCTAATCAAATTGATATCATGCACATTGCGGGCGTAAGCCCGTACTTTACGCGATGGGGGATCAAAGGGGGAGAAAGCGGAGCGTCTCCCCCTTGATTCCGAGCATCGGCTTCGCCGAGCGCAGGATATAAAAAATTTCGCTGCCGCTCTTCTCCCACGCCCGCCCCCATGAGACGGGGGTGCGAACCCCCATCAGTAGGTGATTTTCTACGAAAATTATTTAATCTCATATCCTGATGAGGGATCGAAGGGAGAGGAGAGCGGAGCGACCTTTCCCTTCATTCCTGGGATCTGGCTTTGCCAGAGCCCAGGATACAAACCAGGAAGCAGATCCCGCTTCAGCGGGAGCAGCTAATGCTTGAAAATTGAAGAAAAATCTAATATTATTACCATTTTAGAGTCTTGCGAGAACCTCTTTATGTTTAAACTTCTGCGTGGCATTTTTTCCGACGATATTTCCATCGATTTAGGCACTGCCAATACTCTGATTGTTCGTGGAGACACTATTGTTCTGAATGAACCTTCAGTGGTGGCACTGCACCGTGATAATTACTCAGCTCAGACTAGAATAGTTGCTGTCGGCCTCGAAGCCAAGCAAATGTTAGGTAGGACGCCTGGTAATATTATTGCTACCCGGCCTCTGAAAGATGGCGTTATCGCCGACTTTCGCATCACCGAAAAAATGCTCCAGCATTTTATTCGCAAAATTCATGAAGGTAAAATTTTCAAACCTAGCCCGCGAGTATTGGTTTGCGTTCCTTGCGGTTCTACCCAAGTGGAAAGACGGGCGATTAAAGAATCTGTATTGGGAGCAGGAGCCAGAGAAGTATTTTTAATTGAAGAACCGATGGCGGCTGCCATGGGAGCCGGTTTGCCAGTGCAAGAAGCACGGGGTTCGATGGTTGTGGATATTGGTGGAGGAACTACCGAGGTCGCGATCATCTCTCTCAATGGTATTGTTTATGCGGAATCCGTGCGAATCGGTGGTGACCGGTTTGATGAAGCTATTATCAACTATGTGCGCCGTAATTATGGCAGTTTGATCGGAGAAACCACTGCTGAATACATTAAACATGAAATCGGCGCCGCTTTTCCCAGCAGCGAAATCCGTGAAATTGAAGTTCGTGGTCGCAACCTAGCTGAAGGGGTACCGCGTAGTTTTACCTTGAACAGCAATGAAATTTTGGAAGCGTTGCAAGAACCATTGGCTGGCATTGTTGGTGCAGTTCGTGGTGCATTGGAACAAGCCCCACCCGAATTGGCGGCTGACATTTCTGAGCGTGGTTTAGTCATAACCGGCGGTGGTGCATTATTAAGAGATATTGATCGCTTATTGATTGAAGAAACAGGATTACCGGTTATCATTGCAGAAAACCCACTCACTTGTGTGGCTCGCGGCGGCGGAATTGCGTTGAAGATGCTCAAACATGCTCGCCATGACTTTTTATCTAAAGACTGATAGGCAATGCCGATTTTTAAAAAAAGTTCAGCCGCAGGGCCGAGAATTTTGTTCTTTGCTTTGGTGGCTGTGTCTTTAATTGTTTTGGATCGTCGATTTGATTTCTTTCAGGATTGGCATGCCAAACTTTCTGGTGTTGTCGCCCCCATTCAAATTTTAGTGGATACGCCGGTGAAATTCGTGCGCGAACTCACCACCAATTTCAAAGCGCAAAGTCAATTGATCGAAGATAACGCCCGTCTGCGCGTTCAACTCATGTTGTTGGACTCACAATTACAGAAACTACTAACCCTTGAACGTGAAAATGCCCAATTACGCGAGCTGCTTCGTTCTACTTCACAGGCGACTGGCAAAGTGATTGTAGCCAGACTGTTGGCAGTAGATTTAGATCCCAGCCTGCAGCAAGTCATTATTGATCGAGGCACGCAGGATAAACTTTATTTGGGACAGCCGGTTTTAGATGCGTATGGGGTGATGGGACAGGTTATTAGTGTTGGGCCATTAACCAGCCGAGTGCTATTAATTACAGATCCGAAGAGCGCGGTGCCCGTACAAAATTATCGCACCGGATCGCGCTCGATTGCGATGGGTTCAGCACGTGCTGGACAATTAAAATTAATTAATGTCTCCGAGAACAATGATATCCAAGAAGGTGATCTTTATGTAACCTCGAGTATGGGGCAGCGTTTTCCAGTCGGTTACCCCGTCGGCGTGGTCTCTAAAGCCGCGATGACGCCAGGTGATCGGTTCATCAATATTTATTTAATACCCTCTGCTCACTTAGATAAAACTCAACAAGTTTTATTGGCGTGGCCGGCTCAGGCAGATGTTGATCTGGCTATACAAAAAGAATTAAATCCAGGCAGTTTTGGAACATAATCGTGAATCATAAAGTTGCGAAAGGTTATGTGACAATTGCGATTACTTTGTTAATGGGTATGGTGCTCACCATATTACCATTACCCGGAAGAGCCGTTTGGTTAAGACCTTATTGGGTTCTACTAATCATTATTTTTTGGGTGCTGAGTTCACCCGGTTGGGTTGGCATTGGTGTGGCTTGGCTGATAGGATTGGTAATGGATTTATTAACGGGGACAATCTTGGGACAGCAAGCTTTTTTATTTAGCTTAATCGCTTTTTTTGTCCTTAAGCTGCAAAATTGGATGGTGCATATGCCGCTGATTCAACAAACATCAGCCATTTTATTATTAGTAATTATCTACTCAATAATAAACATGTTTTTAACTGTTTTTATTTTACATGCACCGGTCGATAAAGATTTTTGGTTGCCTGCTGTGACCAGCGTGGTGGTTTGGCCATGGCTTTCAGGTCTTTTATATATCTGCCAAAGAAATGCAATTGCGAGGCTCTATGTTGGAAAGTGAATCGATTAATTTTGCGACACAATCGTTGCTAATGCCAGCGAATTTAAGTGAACAACAACTGGAAGAAATTTTAGGTAAAGCCATGAAAGGCTCAGTTGATGCAGCCGATATTTTTTTGCAAGGCTTGCGAACCGAAAGCTGGGTGTTGGAAGATGGTATTGTGAAAAGCGGTGAATTCAACATCGATCGGGGCTTTGGCTTACGAGTAATTAGTGGTGAAAAAACCGGATTTGCTTACGCCGATGAAATTGAATTGTCAGTCTTAACTCAAGCAGCTAAGAGCGCCCATAGTATTGTGCAAACGGGAAGATCAGGCATTCAACCTTTAGTTAGACAATTGCCAGTAAAAGCGTTGTATCCGGCAATTAATCCGATTGATTCTTTAGCTGAAAATCAAAAAATTTCTTTACTCCAGGACATGGACGCTAAAGCGCGTCAGTTAGATTCGCGAGTCAAACAAGTAATGGTTTCTTTGTCTGGAAGTTATAACATCATTTTATTATTGAACAGCGAAGGTGTTCTTACCGCAGATGTGAGACCACTGGTTAATTTATCGGTGCGAGTGATCGTTGAAGAAAACGGCCGCCGTGAGCGCGGACAAGCAGGCGGTGGGGGACGTTCCGGTTATGAACTCTTCACCGCTGGACAAACAGCGATCAAGTATGTTGAAAAAGCCGTTCAGCAAGCCATTATTAATTTATCCGCTGAGGAAGCTCCCGCCGGCATTATGCCGGTGGTGTTAGGTCCGGGTTGGCCGGCGGTATTATTACATGAAGCGGTAGGACATGGATTAGAAGCAGATTTTAACCGCAAAGGCAGCTCAGTTTTCTCGGGTCGTTTAGGAGAACAAATTGTTTCTCCTTTGTGCAGCATTGTCGATGACGGAACGATACCAGGCCGACGTGGGTCTTTATCTATTGATGACGAAGGCGTTCCGTCACAAAATACCATGCTGATCGAGAAGGGCGTGTTAAAAAACTATATGCAAGACCGCCATAATGCAAGATTAATGGGGATGTCTCCCACCGGAAACGGACGCCGCGAATCCTACGCGAATTTACCGCTGCCGCGCATGACCAATACCTATATGCTCCCTGGAGAGAGTGATCCATTAGAAATTATTGCTTCAGTAAAAAAGGGAATTTATGCCGTGGATTTTTCGGGCGGGCAGGTTGACACCGCCTCTGGCAAATTTGTATTTACCACCAGTGAAGCCTATTTGATTGAAGACGGCAAAATCACCCGCCCCGTTAAAGGTGCGACGTTAATTGGCAACGGCCCCGAGGTTTTAAAGCGTGTTTCCATGGTCGGCAATGATCTGCAATTGGATACAGGTATAGGCAGTTGCGGGAAAGACGGGCAAACAGTTGCTGTTGGCGTTGGTCAACCCACTTTAAAAATCGATGCACTTACCGTTGGTGGCTCACTCAACAGTTCTTCTTGACAGATAATATAGGGTCTTGATATAAAGGCATGCTTGGCCTGGCGTATATGCCCAGGCCTTTATTTACAGGCGTCTAATTGCCGTCGATAACTTTGAGGATTTCTATGAATAAAAATGATTTCGTTGATCGAATTGCTGAAAAATCAGGGCTAAGTAAAGTAGATGCCAACCGCGCCTTAGATGCGGTGACAGACGTTATCGCCCAAGCAATGAAACAAGGCGAAGAAGTAGTATTGGTTGGATTTGGTAGTTTCAAATCCCGTATCCGTCCTAAACGCACCGGTCGTCATCCGAAAACAGGTGCGCCCTTAGAAATACAAGCCTCTAAAACCATCACATTTAAAACAGGAAAAAAACTAAAAGACACAGTTAATTCATAAAATTTAGGTAAAAAAAATCCCCCCCATCGCGTAGCGCCCCTACGCGATGGGGGTTCGCAAGGGGGAGAATCGCGATTCTCCCCCTTCATTCCAAGCATCGGGTCCCCCGATGCGAAGGATAGGAAAGGCCAAATTTTTTCTGCGAAAAAATTTGGGTGCTTAGCTCAGCTGGTAGAGCGTCGCCCTTACAAGGCGAATGTCGGGGGTTCGATCCCCTCAGCACCCACCAATTCGGAGCGGTAGTTCAGCTGGTTAGAATACCGGCCTGTCACGCCGGGGGTCGCGGGTTCGAGTCCCGTCCGCTCCGTTCTTTAAAATCTGTGACTGTTAATTTTCTCTTAAGAATTTTCTGTTTGCATTCTTATGAACGAACTGTTATTTTCGTCCTGAAGTTTAAAACAAACAATAAGGAGAGATAATGAGAAAAGCAAATTCTGATTTTAAAGAAGCTTCAAAGGTTTTTGATGCAAATAATTATCCGCGTGTTCCCCATGATTATCTTTATACCACCGTGCCACTTGGGAAATTAGTCTTATCCTTACTTAAAAAAATAAATGTAGATGTTGTAAAAGAAAAAACAGTGGATTCTGCAATTCGCAAACTTTTTAATAAAGAAGAATTAGAAGTTGAAGGTAGCTCAAACAAACAATCGATTGCGAGCACAATAGACTTGGCTGTAAAAGGAAAAAATTTCACCGACTTAACCAATATTTTGGCTGTATTTGCAAGATTTAGCTGGGTTTATTTAGATTCTTTTGATGTAATCTCGGTAAAAAAGGATGAGCTTAAAAAAGAATCTAAATCTCGAATTGTGATAGAACACGTTCCAGATAATAGTGTTCTGGTTAAACAAATTGTTCGAAAGAAAAAAACTCTGGATAATGAACATCAAAGAGTCCTCCAAGTTGCTTTGAAAAATCTTTTGGATGGTCTACGTGCTAAACTCGATCCAGCCAAGCTTCATGAAGAATTTTCTGGTTTATTCTCACACTATAAATATTTAGAAGGAGTGGTTACAAATCCTGTTTTTAAAATTTCATCAAAGACTTTAAGCGAAGCACAAAAATATAATCCGAATAAAACGCTAAAGCTAAACTCTCAGCAAGCGCTACAGTTAATCCAGGAATTAGGTAGTAGTTTTTATATCTGGTTTCAATTAAAAAAAGGTAGCAGAATGCTGAAATCGCTGGTCGATCCAAAATCTTTATCACCTGTGCCTGAATTGAAAGATGAGGTTAAGCTTGTGGATGTTTTAGTTAAACTGGGTGAACTAGAAAGTGCCATCAAAAAGGGAACTACGTACGATAAAAATGAATTTATTAAATACCTTTCTAAATGCGAAGCTTTCTTGGCGGAAAATGAGCGTGAAGTAAGAGAAAATTTTAAAGATAACCCAACTTTAGTAAATTTTTTTAAAGAGTTTGACGCCACTATGCAGTCGATTGATAATTTTTTGAAACATTTTGGTTTTTCCTCAGAAATAGCCTTACTTGAATATGTTTCTACATCTAAAAAAAATGAAAAAAATGAAAAAAATGAAAAAAAAGAAAGTGAGAAAGTCGTATCTTCAAAGATGCCTAAAAGTCAAAAACCACATGAAGTTTGTGAACAAGTTTTTAACTATATTACTCCAATTTACCAAGCGATAGAAGCTATATATGCTGAAATTGTTTCTTTATTAGAATATTCTCCTGGTAGTGCCGCTCGTTCCATTGAAAGATTTTGTTTTGATTTTGGCGGAACGATAGATATTTTCAATAAAGCCAAAAATACGGCAAAAGAAAAATACAAATCCCTAGGTATTGATGAAGGTTGTGATGATTATAAGCTTGAAATTAAGGCTCCTGATAATAATGGTTTGTTAGCCTTTTTAAAAGACCTTAATCAATCAACATTCCCTGACTTAACAAAAGCATCTGTGTTCTTATTCTTTTATGAGTTTATGAAAACAGCTCATCAACAGGTTCGTCTGTTTGAAAAACAAATTCATAGGAGACAGCAAGACTTTGGACAACTCACAGATGGTGATTTTATTCCGCGGTTAAGTCTTCAAACTGTGTCTACTGAATTAGCGACAATAGAAGAATTTAAACAGCATCTTAAATTTATCAAAATGAAATATTCGGCGCCGCTGTTAGAAGCATTAGGGTTTTTGGCATTTTATTACTGTGATTTAATGAGCAGTATCGATACATTCTTAACGGAATTTCAAAAAGATCCTAAATGCGCGGGAAATTCAACAAATGATGTGGACATGATTGATGCTATTGACAAACATGGAGCCAGATTTAAAAACATCTTAGCCAATTTGGCAAAAGTGAGAACCTGGGCAGTACGTTTTGCTAATGTTCTCAATCCCAAGCTCAAGCTTACAGACGAACGTTTTGCCAAGATTGTTTATGATTACCTCACTAAATTTGTGAATGGAATTGATCAGTTTATTACAGAAGACTTAGAAAAGAGTTATACGACTGGAAGTCTTATCAATACTCAAGAAAAACTTAAAGCAAAATATGATGCCTTGATTGCAGATTGGAAGAGTGAGCATAAGGATAGTAAAGGATATAGAAAAACAGAAGCAGAGAAATGTAAAATTCAATATGACTACTCCCCATTCAATCAGTTGCGGATATCATTACAAAAAGGTCGTAAAAATTCAGCCTCTACGACCACTCCGCCAGAAACTAGCAGTGATGAAATTACACCACAATCTTTTTTACTTCCAGAGACTTTAGACGATGACTCAAGCTCTAGTTTAGGACTTCCTTCCAGTTCCAGTTCCAGTTCCAGTTCCAGCTCCAGCTCCAGCTCCAGCTCCAGCTCCAGCTCCAGCTCCAGCTCCAGCTCCAGCTCCAGCTCCAGCTCCAGCTCCAGCTCCAGCTCCAGCTCCAGCTCCAGCTCCAGCTCCAGCTCTATCTCTATCTCTATCTCAACAATGACGACGGATTCAATCAGCACTTTAACTCGCTCAACTGGTTTGCCTCCTACAACAACTACCACGTCGCTACCATACCCCCCGTTAGATCGTTCAATAACAAGTTCGTCGCTTATAATTAGCCCTCCAACACAAATACTGTCAAACACGACGCCGGGTTTGGAAATAAAGATTGTTGAAACTGCTTCGATTGATAGTTCTACTATTACCAGTTCAAGCTCATCAGCTCCTATAACAACTCCCACTCCGTCTAAGATTCCACCAGCTCGTCCAACATCCACGCCAAAAGCAACGCCGGTTGTAGATAACAGAGTGGTTGCAAAAGAGGAGACTTCGACTGAGAGTTCTGGTATTAGCATAAGCAGCACAAGCACTTCATCCGATATGAACCTTGAAGTAGATGGAGACGGTGCTCCAGATGCTCCTCCGTTGGACGGTCCTCCAGATCTAGATTCAAAAGCTTCTACGCTATCAAAAACCGCAACCAAAACAGCCCCTATGCCATCTGAAAAAAAAGAATCAACAAGGGAAGGAGAGAAGGAAACACATACCCCAGAGCTGAATTCTTTGGGAATTCCAACCGATTCAGCATCATATTTTGCTTCACTTAAAAAGACAAAAAAACCGGGCGAGCAAAAAGAGACATTGAGGTTGTCTAGCCATCCCAATAGCACATTTGCGTCATCATCTGCGTCATCATCTTCATTAACCACCACTATACCTAAGGGATTAGGTGTTGATTCTATTGAAGCCGCAGCAAAAATAGCGGCAGCTAAAAAATTGAAGGAGCACTTAGTTACTAAAGGTAAAGATAGCTCGAAAATCTCTGAAAGTAGTGGCCATGGCAGTGATAGTGATAATGAAGATCCAGGCAAAGAGGTCGATAAGGCTTTAGATTCAGCTTCATCATCATCATCATCATCATCGTCTTCTTCATTTGGTATGTAGAGCCTAATTGATTTAGGTACTCGCACTTGTTATCCTTGCCATTCTATCGGCAAGGATACAGGTACGAGTAATGCTACAAAAAATTGGTGAACATATTAAGGGTTGGATCGCTGGCGTGGTGATCACCATCGTGGCGCTGACTTTTGTCTTTTGGGGCTTAGAATATTACATTAACAGCAACAATAGTCAAAAAAATGTGGTGGCCAAAGTCAACGGCGTCGACATTACAACCCAACAACTGGGCACAAGTTACAATGCCCTAAAAGCACAATATGGCCAATCCGGTAATCTAACGCCTCAACTTCAACAACAATTACAAAATTATGCACTACAGGAATTGGTGTTAAACCAAGCCCTATTGCAAACCGCACAAAAAGCAGGGCTGCAAATTAGCCAGCAACAGATGGAACAAGCTATCGTGCAAGTCCCAGAATTTCAGGTCAATGGACGATTTTCTCCGGAAAAATTGCAACAACTGCTTGCCGCCAATAACATGAGTCCTCAAGAATTCTTTCAAAATATGCGCTCATCACTGGTGTTGGATCAACTCACCACCGGTATCCAAAACAGCGCCTTTATTTTGCCGGATGATATTCAAAGAGCCTATTCGCTAATTAAACAGCAACGCAGTTTTGGATATTTTTTATTGCCCTTAGCATCCTTTACATCGTCTGTACAGCCAACCCCCGATCAGATAAAAAATTATTATGATCAACATCAATCTCAATTTCTAGCGCCTGAACAAGTCAAGCTCGCTTATATTGCGTTGAGTCCGGATGAAATTAGTAAACAAGTAAAAATTGATCCGGCAAAAATTCGTCAGTATTACGATGACAACTCATCCCAATTCCCGAATCAAACTTTTGAACAAGCGCAAAAAGAAATTGAAGCTCGGCTTAAATCTCAAGAAATCAATCAAATCTTGTCAACTAAAAATGATGAAATGGCAAATTTGGTTTACACCGATCCCACCTCATTAGAAAAAGCCGCTAAGGCTTTGGGATTAAAGATCGAAGTTACACCTTGGATTTCTCGTCAAGGGACAAAAACGGGAATTTTTGCCGATCCTAAATTGTTGGATGCAGCGTTTAGTGACGAGGTGTTAAAAAAAGGCAACAACAGTCAGCCGATCGTACTCACAGATAGCACGATTATAGACTTACGGGTAACGGATCATCAGGCTAGCCAGACTCAAAAGCTGGAAAGCGTTACCGATCAAATCAAACAACAATTGCAGAAAGATGCTGCGCAAAAACAAGTGGGGCTGAAGGCTTACGAAATTCAACAGGAATTAAATAATGGAAAAGATCCACAATCGATTGCCACCACCTTACATTTAACTTGGGTGAAGAAAGACAACATCACCCGGGAAGATAAAAGTGTGCCCGCACCCATTGTGCAGGCCATTTTTTCACTGCCGGTTAAAAACCTTAACGTTAAACCCACCACCACCGCGATGCTGCCAAATGGCGACTACAGCATTATTCAATTAGCGAGTGTTAAAAATGCGGACTATAATTCTAAGGATACCGCCACAATAGAAAAATTAAGAACGGGTTTAGAAAATCGTTATGGGACTTTAGATTATCAGTTATTTATCAAGAGTGTAATGAATAAAGCTAAAGTAAAATTGAGCGCTCCGCAAAGTCCCGAGGAATAAAGTCAGTTAAATAAAGGAGTAGTTAATGGGTATTGAAGCCACCAAGTACTACTTGGAACGAGCAATGAAAATGCTCGAAGTTTCCCAAAATCTAGCCCAATCATTAGAAACTCCCTACCGAGTCATCAAAACAGATATCACCATTGAATTGGACAATGGAAAACTAGGCAATTTCACCGGATATCGTACCCAACACAATAACGCACTTGGCCCCATGAAAGGCGGATTGCGCTATCATCCGGCAGTTGATGAAGATGAAGTTCATTCTTTGGCGTCACTAATGACTTGGAAAAACTCTCTACTGCGTTTGCCTTACGGCGGAGCAAAGGGCGGAGTAACCTGTGATCCCTCAAAGTTATCTATTGGTGAAGTCGAAAGAGTGACGAAAGCATTTACCGGCAAAATTAGAGAAGTTATCGGGCCTTATCTGGATATTGCGGCTCCAGATGTGAATACCAATGCTCAAGTTATGGCTTGGATTATGGCGGAATATTCTAAGTATTATGGCTATAGTCCCGCTGTGGTTACTGGAAAACCGGTTTTTCTTTCTGGCTCTGAAGGACGAGAAGAGGCTACCGGCCGAGGCGTGGTTATTATTACGCAACGGTTGTTGGAGCTAGAAAATAAATCCTTGTCTGACGTTAGCGTTGTCATCCAGGGATTTGGCAATGTGGGTTACAACACCGCTAGAATCCTGCATGAAAAAGGGGCGAAAGTTTTAGCCGTTTCTGATGTCAATGGCGGCATTTATCGAAAGGAAGGACTCGACATTCCTGCGCTAAAAGAACACGTTAATCTTAAAAAAAATGTGACCGATTTCGCAGGTGGAGAACGCATCAGCAATGAGCAGTTGCTGGCAACCGAATGCGATGTGTTGATCCCAGCCGCTTTGGGCGATGTGTTTGATAAAAAAGTAGCCCAGGCAGTTCGATGTCAGTATTTGGTGGAGGCGGCGAATGGCCCCACTTTGCCGGAAGCGGATGAGATTTTTGCCAAACGAGGTATTGTAGTTATCCCGGATATTCTGGCTAATGCTGGTGGGGTTACGGTTTCTTATTTTGAATGGGTACAGAACATTCAACAATTCCGTTGGCCTTTAGAACAGATCCACAGTCAATTATTCACTTATATGGCGGATGCTTTTGATCGGGTAGTACAGATGTCGTTAGCTAGAAAATGCTCATATCGTGAAGCGGCTTTTATGATTGGTATTGGCAGAGTGATTCGCGCCACCGTAACGTTAGGGTTGTAATCATGGAAAAGAATTTAAGAAAAAGTTTGTTGTTTTCAGGATTGGACAAAGATTTTATTGACGCATTTTTGAGTGGCTCGAAAACGATTCTTTTGAAAAAAGGCGAGTACCTTTGGCGAGAAAATGAAATAGGCAATAGTATGTATCTATTGGAAAGCGGTGTCCTTGAAGTTCTACTGGGCCCTGAGGAAATCATGGTCAGTAAAATTGAACAAGGCGCTATTATTGGTGAAATGTGTGTATTTGGTCAAAAAAAGCGTTCTGCAACAGCAAGAGTCGCAGAAGATGCCAAATTGTATTTTATTGATGGTGCTCAATTTCAAAAGCGGATTGAGGCCAAAGACGTCGGTTACTTAACCATCAGTTATAATATTGCTAAAATGCTCTGCAACCGGTTAGTATACGCCAATGAGTTTATTCAAAAACTCCAACAATTGGTGGAAAAACCGGCGATTAAATCCGAGCTTGAGCATTATCGTCAAGTTTTTTCGAACGATTCACTGTTTAATTAGATCCTTCACCTCAGGGAACCTGAGGCTCTTCATTGCGGGGGAGAATCACGTTTCTCCCCCTTACGATCCCCCATCGTGTAAGGTTGAAATTTATGAGAAAGCCGCTTATTGCAGGGAACTGGAAGATGCATGGCTCAAAAGCCAGCATCGAAAGCTTGTTGCAACTGTTATTAAAACAGACTAACAAAACTGTCGAATTAGCTGTTTTTCCACCGTTTGTTTACTTGGAACAAGTGCGTCAAACCTTAACTGGGAGTCAGCTGAGCTGGGGAGCGCAAAATCTGAGCAGCCATGATTCGGGCGCATTTACTGGAGAAATTTCTGCGCCGATGTTAAAAGATTTCCAATGTCATTATGTAATTATCGGACATTCAGAGCGCCGAAGTCTATTTGGTGAAACAGACCCATTGATTGCAGCAAAATTCCTTGCCGCGCAACGCCATGGTTTGGTTCCTATCTTGTGCGTGGGTGAGACACTGGAGCAACGTCAGCAGGGAAAAACCATTCAAATCATCGAACAACAACTTGCAACAGTTTTGAAATTAGCCGATAATCTAACCGCTTTGTCGCAAGCGGTGATCGCTTATGAGCCTGTTTGGGCGATTGGTACGGGTCTCAATGCTTCTCCTTCGCAAGTTGAAGAAGTACATGCGGCAATTCGCCAGCAACTTAACCAAGTTCATGCCGGTTTGGGATCCACAATTCGAATCCTGTACGGCGGGAGCGTGAAACCTGATAATGCGGCAGCTATTTTTAGCGAAGCAGATGTTGACGGTGCGCTGGTAGGTGGCGCTTCTCTGCAAGCGGAGCAGTTTTTAAAAATTGCTGCGCTGTTTCCAAAAAAACCATGAGGTATAAATAAAATGCAAGCATTGATCACAGTTCTACACGTTTTAGTGTCAATCGCCATTATTATTTTAGTGTTATTGCAGCATGGTAAAGGCGCCGATGTGGGCGCTACTTTCGGCAGTGGCGGTTCTCAAACTATGTTTGGCAGCGCTGGCTCCATGAGTTTTTTCATGAAAATTACCGGGTTATTGGCTTTAATATTTTTTGCGACCAGTTTAACCCTGAGCTATATGGGCTCACACCAAAGCGCACAACCCGCTTTTTTTCAAAATTGGAATCAACCCCAAAAAAGTGTAAAACCCATTCAAAATAATCCAATTCCACCGTCAAAAGAAAATAAGACTTAACGCGAATCTACACAACGCATTGCCGGAGTGGTGAAATTGGTATACACGCAGGCTTGAGGTGTCTGTGGCGAAAGCTGTGCCGGTTCGAGTCCGGCCTTCGGCATTATAAAGAATCACAAAGAAAAACATTTCCTGATGGGAGATCGCAAGAGGGAGAAGAGCGGAGCGAAGTTTTTTATATCCTGCGCTCGGCGAAGCCGATGCTCGGAATCAAGGGGGAGACGCTCCGCTTTCTCCCCCTTTGATCCCCCATCGCGTAAGGTTAACGGGCTGCGCCCGCAGTGTGTATGATATTAATTTTTATTAGGCATAAAATCATGTCCATAAAAGATCACATACCTATCCCGATGGGAGATCGCAAGAGGGAGAAGAGCGGAGCGATCTCCCTCTTCATTGCAAAGCTTCAGCTTTGCTGAAGCGCAGCAACCAAACAACCCTTGAGGTGTCTGTGGCGAAAGCTGTGCCGGTTCGAGTCCGGCCTTCGGCATTATAAAGAATCACAAAGAAAAACATTTCCTGATGGGGGGATCGCAAGGGGGGAGAAGAGCGTCCCCATGGATTGGGTTTAAACGTCCCGGCAATGCTTTTCCGTAGGCCGGTCCAGCGTCAACAGATTATCTCGACAACCAGCTCCCCCCCAAGATAATTTGCTTTAACAAACTTGCAAACGTGGTAGCTCTTAACTTAATGGCAGTGGCTCTGCCTACAAATTGATTTTCTGTAAAAAAAAAACTATCATGGCGTCTATGTTAGGACAATATTTTCCAATTTTGATTTTTATGGTGATCGGCTTGGGTTTGGGCGTGGTCGCTTATTCTTTGGGAGGCTTATTAGGCCCGCATCGTCCTGACAAAGCCAAACTTGCTCCTTATGAGTGTGGATTCGATAACTTTGAAGATGCTCGATTACCGTTTGATGTTCGTTTTTATCTGGTCGCCATTCTTTTTATTATTTTCGATTTAGAAACCGCGTTTTTATTTCCATGGGCAGTTATATTGCGCCATATCGGTTGGGCTGGATTTTGGAGCATGATGATCTTTTTGGGTATCTTGATCGTCGGTTTTATTTACGAGTGGAAAAAAGGGGCTTTGGAATGGGAATAGATGTACAAGAATTATTATCCGGCCAAGGTTTTGCGGTTACCTCAGTAGACAAATTGGTTAAATGGGCCCAAGGCGGCTCACTTTGGCCGATGACATTTGGATTAGCTTGTTGTGCCGTTGAAATGATGCACGCAGGCGCCTCACGATATGATATCGATCGATTCGGTGTTACTTTTCGTCCCAGTCCTCGTCAATCTGACGTGATGATTGTGGCAGGCACCTTATGTAATAAAATGGCGCCGGCCTTGCGCAAAGTTTACGATCAAATGGCCGAGCCCCGTTGGGTGATTTCTATGGGTTCTTGTGCCAATGGCGGTGGATATTATCATTATGCTTATTCAGTGGTGCGCGGATGTGATCGAATTGTCCCTGTGGATATTTATGTTCCCGGTTGTCCGCCAACCGCAGAAGCTTTAGTTTATGGCATTATTCAATTACAAAATAAAATTAAACGTCGCCAAGTCATCGAACGTAAATAATTTTTTGGGGAGCAACGGTGAACCAGCAGGAAAAACAGCAAATTTTATTAATCGCTTTGCAAGAGCGATTTGGCGAAAAATTATTGCAATTAACCACTGGGGATATGGTTACCGTTGAATTATCTCCTGAAAATTTAATTGAAGTTTGTACCACCTTACTTAAAGAAGATATTTTTTTCTTTGAACAATTAATCGATCTTTGCGGTGTAGACTATTTACAATATGGCACTGACAATTGGCGTACCCAAGAGACCACCGAAACGGGTTATAGCCGCGGAGTTGAACTGACCCCAGATCCTGTGGTGGGTTGGAATAAGCCCAGGTATGGCGTGGTTTATCATCTTTTATCTTTGCGCAATAATCAGCGTCTGCGTTTGCGTGTTTTGGTTGATCCTGAACCCTTGGTGCCTTCCGTTATCGATATCTGGAATTCTGCCAATTGGTATGAACGTGAAGCGTACGATCTATTTGGAATCGTATTCGATGGTCATCCTGATTTAAGACGGTTACTAACCGATTATGGCTTTGTGGGCCATCCATTTCGGCAAGATTTTCCATTAATTGGCGAAGTTGAATTGCGTTATGACGCCAATCAACAACGTTGTGTTTACGAACCCGTTAGCATTCGTCCGCGGGTTTTAGTTCCCAGAGTTATTCGCGAAGACCACCGTTACGAGGTCGAAGATCCTACGGGAGAAATCCATGGCTGAAATTCGTAATTACACTTTAAATTTTGGTCCACAACATCCTGCCGCGCACGGTGTGTTGCGCTTGATTATTGAAGTTGACGGCGAAGTTATTGCAAAAAATTGATCCGCACATTGGTTTATTACATCGTGCAACCGAAAAATTGGCGGAAAGTAAACTCTACAATCAAACTATCGGCTACATGGATCGACTAGATTATGTTTCCATGATGTGTAATGAACATGCTTATGTGATGGCAATTGAAAAATTATTAGGGGTGATCGCCACCCATTCGCGCACAATATATTCGAGTCATGTTTGATGAAATTACCCGCATATTAAATCACTTATTGTGGGTTGGCGCCCATGCCTTAGATATCGGCGCCATGACAGTTTTCTTATACTGCCTTCCGCGAGCGCGAAGATCTTATGGATTGTTATGAAGCGGTTTCCGGAGCCCGGATGCATGCCACCTATTTCCGTCCGGGTGGGGTGTATCGCGATTTACCAAATGCGATGCCAAAATATAAACCTTCTAAATGGCATAATGAAAAGCGAGTTAAAAAAATGAACCTAAACCGTGAAGGTTCATTATTAGATTTTATTGAGGATTTTACCAAACGCTTTCCCAAGCTAATCGATGAATATGAAACTTTGTTAACCGATAACCGCATCTGGAAACAACGAACCGTCAATATTGGTGTCGTTTCACCAGAACGCGCTTTGCAATTGGGATTCACCGGCCCGATGTTGCGGGGTTCAGGCGTTGAATGGGATTTAAGAAAAAAACAACCCTACGAAGTTTATGATCAACTGGATTTTGATATGGCCGTTGGCGTTCATGGCGATTGCTATGATCGTTATTTGGTGCGCATGGAGGAAATACGCCAAGCAAATTGCATTGTGAGTCAATGTGTAAATTGGTTGCGCCAAAATCCGGGCCCAGTCATGATAGACAATCATAAAATTACACCCCCGACGCGAACGGTGATGAAAGAAGAAATGGAAGCCTTAATTCATCATTTTAAATTGTATACTGAAGGATATTCTGTTCCTGCGGGAGAAGCTTATGCCGCAGTTGAACACCCCAAAGGGGAATTTGGTGTGTATATTATTTCTGATGGAGCGAATAAACCTTACCGCGTTAAAATACGTGCCGGCAGTTTCCCTTACATGCCTGCATTAGATGAGATGTGTCGCGGTCATATGATTGCCGATATGGTAACTATTTTATCCTCGGTGGATGTGGTTTTTGGAGAGGTAGATCGTTAATGTCAGAATTATTTGAAATCGCACCCGAAGTGCAGCAAAAAATAGATCATTGGTTAACTAAATATCCCCCTGAACAAAGGCGTTCGGCGGTTGTTCCCGCATTGCTTTATGTTCAAGAGCAAAATGGTGGATGGTTGACTGAAGCTTCAATGCAAGCGGTGGCGAAATATCTTGGAATTACGCCGATAGAAGTTTACGAAGTCGCCACTTTTTATGATATGTATGAGTTAAAACCGTGTGGGCGTCATAAAATTGGTATTTGTACCAACATTGCCTGTTTATTGCGCGGTTCCGAAGAAATTGTCAGAGCAGCAAAAGAAAGATTGGGGATTGAATTGGGAGAATCGACTCCCGATGGATTGTTCGCGTTGAAAGAAACTGAATGTATGGCGGCTTGCGGCGGCGCGCCGATGTGTCAAATTGACGATCGTGAATATCATGAAAATTTAACGCCTGAAAAAATGGTGGCGCTTATTGATCAATTAGCAGCAATTCCCGCTGAACATTAAATTTTTGAATAATATGAAATTAAAGTTTGATTTAAAAATAATTTTCGTAGAAAATCCCATACTGATGGGGGTTCGCAAGGGGGAGAAGAGCGTAGCGATCTCCCCCTTCATTGCTGAGATGCAGCTTTGCTGCGGCTCAGCATCAAAACCAGGAAGCAATTTCCGCTCAGCGGGAATTGCTGATCAATTAGCAGAGGAGAAAACATCCCGTGGCTAATGAAGTTTGCTTTCGAACTTTGCATCTTGCAGAACCGTGGACACTTAAAGCGTATGAAAGCGTGGGTGGATATTCTGTATTGCGCAGAATTTTAAAAGAAAAAACCCCACCCGAACAAATTATCCAGATTTTAAAAGATTCGGCTTTACGCGGACGCGGCGGCGCTGGATTTCCAACCGGTCTCAAATGGAGCTTTGTTGCTCGAGATGTGCCCGGTCAAAAATATGTATTGTGTAATTCGGATGAAAGTGAACCCGGAACTTTTAAAGATCGCGATATATTACGCTATAACCCACACCAGATTATCGAAGGGATGGCGATCGCTTGTTATTCCATGAACGCCACCGTCGGCTATAATTTTTTACGCGGTGAATTTTGGGAACCATTCAATCGTTGCGAAGTTGCGCTTGAAGAAGCGAGAGAAGCGGGTCTACTGGGCGAAAATATTTTAGGCTCTGGTGTCAATATTCAAATTTATAATCATATCAGTGCCGGCGCTTATATTTGTGGCGAAGAAACTGCATTAATGAATTCCCTGGAAGGCAAACGGGCTTGGCCGCGATTTAAACCGCCTTTTCCTGCTAATTTTGGTCTCTATGGGCGTCCCTCGAACATTAACAATACTGAAACTTATGCTTCTGTGCCGGTAATCTTGGAAAAAGGAGCCAAATGGTTTGCAGATTTGGGTACCCCAAAAAATGGTGGGACAAAAATATTTAGTGTGAGCGGTCATGTGAATAATCCTGGAAATTTTGAAGTGCCACTCGGTATTCCATTCTCAGAATTATTGTCGTTGGCTGGCGGTGTTTATAAAGGCCATCAATTGAAAGGCGTCATCCCGGGCGGTAGCTCAATGCCGGTTTTACCAGCAGATATTATCATTAACACCAAAATGGATTTTGATGGATTAATCGCCGCCGGTTCAATGCTGGGTTCGGGCGGGGTAGTGGTGATGGATGAAACCACTTGTATGGTCAAGGCCTTGGCGCGTATTACTAAATTTTATAAACATGAATCTTGCGGCCAATGCACGCCTTGCCGAGAAGGTTCCGGTTGGGTTTATCGACTGGTACAAAGAATTGAAGACGGTTTAGGCACCCGCGAAGATTTAGAAAGATTAGCCATTGTCGCTAAAGGTATTGAAGGGCGCACCATTTGTGCATTTGGCGAAGCCATTTCCTGGCCGGTCGCTGGATTTCTGAAGCATTTTCGTGATGAATTTATTTATCATATTCAGCACAAAAAGTGTTTAGTGTAGTATCCCCCAAGAGAGTCCAATATGGTTGAACTAGAAATTGATAACATGCCGATAACCGTAGAGCCGGGAACCTCCATTATTGAGGCAGCCGATAAACTTGGCATTTATATTCCACGATTTTGCTACCATAAAAAATTATCGATTGCCGCAAATTGCCGAATGTGTTTAGTCGAAGTTGAGAAAGTTGGCAAAGCCTTACCCGCCTGCGCCACGCCGGTCACCCAAGGAATGAAAGTTTACACTGTTTCCAAAAAAGCAGTGGAAGCGCAACAAATGGTAATGGAGTTCTTACTGATTAATCACCCACTAGATTGCCCCATTTGCGATCAAGGTGGTGAATGCGAATTGCAAGATCAATCGATGGGTTATGGTTCTTCGCATTCCAATTATGAACAAAGCAAGCGCGCCGTTTTTGATGAAGACATCGGTCCATTGATTGAAACTGAAATGACTCGCTGTATTCAATGCACGCGTTGTGTTCGTTTTGGAGAAGAGATAGCAGGCTTGAGAGAATTAGGCGTTACTTCCCGTGGTGAGAATGAACAGATTGGAACTTATGTTAAGCACATGATGCAATCTGAAGTTGCAGGAAATGTGATTGATCTCTGTCCGGTTGGGGCATTGATCGCTAAGCCTTCCAGATATACTTTGCGTGCTTGGGAAGTTTTAGAAAATCCGGCAATCGCACCGCATGATTGCGTCGGTGCAAATATTTTTGTACATAGTCGTTCTCAAGAATACGTTCCGCAAAAACAAATTATGCGCGTTGTTCCGCGAGAAAATGCGGCCATTAATGAAACTTGGATTAGTGATCGAGATCGATTTAGTTATTTAGGTCTCACTCATCCAGAAAGAATTTTAAATCCCAAGGTGAAAAGAAACGGCGTTTGGAAAGAAGTGGAATGGCAGCCGGCACTATTAGAAATTGCAGATCGTCTGCAAGCCATTATTCAGGAACAAAGTTCAGATCAAATTGCCGCTTTAGCTTCCCCCAACTCCTCATTGGAAGAATTGTATTTGTTGCAAAAATGGCTGCGAACTTTTGGTTGCTCTAACGTTGATCATCGATTGAGGCAACAAGATTTCAGCGATCAAGATCTCATGCCAGAGTATCCCCATTTGGGATTGAAAATCGTGGATATTGATTCCTTAGATAATATTTTATTAATTGGTTCGCATATACGCTATGAGCAACCTTCTTTAGGTTTACGGATCAATAAAGCCGTTCAGGACGGGGCGAAAGTGTTGGCGATCAATCCTATGGATTATCGGTTTGTTTTTCCATTGGCTGAAAAAATAATTACTGCTGACATCGTGTATGCGGTTGCAGAAGTGGTTGCCGCCTTAGCTCAATCAGCAGGCCAAGCGGTTGCTGAGTTGTCTATTCAACCTTCCGCTAATGCCTTAGCGATAGCCACGCAGCTCAAAAACAGTAAAAAGAATGCGATTTTTCTCGGAGAATACGCGCTTTCACTCGCAGATTCAGCAAATTTGCGGGCTTTAGTGCAAAAGATAAAAGAAATGACCGGCGCCACAGTGGGCTACTTAACTGCGGGGGCAAATGGTGCGGGTGCTTGGATTGCCGGAGCAGTTCCACACCGCGGCCCGGCTGGACAAGCGGTTGAGACGCCAGGGTTAAATGCATTCGATTTCCTCACTCAACAACCGAAACGGGCTTACATTCTTTTGGGTGTTGAACCTGAAATGGATTGTATTGCACCTCATGCTGCGCTCAAGGCCTTGCAAGAAGCCGGATTGGTCGTGTGCTTATCTTCTTTTGCTTCTCCCAATATGGAAAAATATGCCGACTTTATTTTACCCATAGCCCCTTTCACGGAAACCATTAGCACTTATGTCAACGTTGAAGGCGACTGGCAAAGTTCTCCGGTTATCAGTGTCCCATCTGGCAATTCAAAGCCTGCATGGAAAATCATTCGTGTATTGGCCAATTTAATGGAGTTGCCTGGATTCGATTATGCAGATATCCATGCGGTACTCGCTGAACTTTCAGAATTGGTTGATAATCAACCAGACAACACCTCTCAAGCGTTTCCGCTTAAAATTAAAACGCTGGAAAAAAATGATACTCAATTAAAACGTCTTGCACCTTGGCTGATGTATCGTGTGGATGGCTTAACTCGGCGTGCAGAGGCTTTGCAAGCCACACAATCTAAAAGATTGACTGAGATAGCCATCCATGAAAATCTGGCTAAAAAACTTAATTTATCGGTAACCGAAAAATTAATTGCCACTCAAGGCTCCTCTGAAATCAGTCTTCCTTGGAGAATAGATAATCGTTTGGCGGAAAATATGGTATTTATTCCCTCCGCCCTCGACGAGACGGCTGGTTTCGGACAGGCTTCGGCCCCCATCAGTTTAAGAGGGGAAAAGACTAATGGCTGAGTTACTCGCTTTACTTTGGATTATTGCAAAGATTTTAATTATTGCGATCCCCATTACCTTAATTGTGGCTTTTTTAACCTTAGCTGAACGTAAAGTCATTGGATATATTCAAGGAAGAATTGGACCTAATCGAGTCGGTTTCCGAGGCATTTTGCAGCCCCTAGCGGACGCAGTTAAATTGATGTTCAAAGAAGTGATCGTGCCTTCCGCATCAAACACCTATTTATTTATTGCGGCGCCGATGTTAACGCTAGCGCCAGCTTTAGTGGCTTGGGCGGTAGTCCCTTTTGCTTCAGGTTGGGTACTGTCCAACGTCAACGCTGGGCTGTTATTTTTGTTTTCGATGACCTCTCTGGGAATCTATGGGATTTTAGTTGCGGGTTGGTCGTCAAATTCAAAATATGCTTTTTTTGGCGCTTTGCGTTCTGCAGCGCAAATGATTTCTTATGAAATTGCTATGGGATTTGTTTTAGTGGGGGTTTTGCTTGCCGCTGGGACCATGAATTTATCTCAAATTGTTTTACATCAATCGGGTGGAATTTGGCATTGGTATGGGTTGCCGCTGTTACCCTTATTCGTAGTATATTGGGTTTCAGGGGTCGCAGAAACCAATCGTGCTCCCTTTGACGTGGCTGAGGGAGAGTCCGAAATTGTAGCCGGTTTTCATGTGGAATATTCGGGAATGGGATTTGCACTTTTTTTCTTAGCAGAATACGCGAATATGATTTTGGTGTCCGCGATTGCCGTTTTATTATTTTTAGGCGGATGGTTATCTCCTTTTGACGGTATTCCTGGTGTGGGTCCCCTATTTTCCTTTGTTCCCGGTTTTATTTGGTTTGTATTAAAGGTCAGTTTTTTCCTTTTCTTATACTTCTGGATGCGTGCAACATTTCCGCGGTACCGCTATGATCAAATCATGCATTTGGGTTGGAAGGTATTAATTCCAGTGTCCTTGATTTGGTTGATTGTTGTGGCTTTGGCGGTGCAGTTACATATTGGATTTTGGTGGTCACGATGAAATTGAAACAAATAATACGTAGTTTTACTTTATGGGAATTGTTAAAAGGATTGAAGCTAACCTTAAAATATTTTTTCTTAAAGAAAATAACGGTTCAATATCCTGAAGAAGAAACGCCTACCTCTCCACGTTTTCGTGGTATGTTGGCTTTGCGTCGATATCCCAATGGAGAAGAACGCTGCATTGCGTGTAAATTGTGTGAAGCCATTTGTCCTGCTTGCGCCATTACCATTGAAGCCGCTCCTCGCGCAGATGACGGTTCGCGACGTGCCACAAAATACGAAATCGATGCTTTTAAATGTATTTATTGCGGTTTATGTGAAGAGGCTTGTCCGGTGGACGCAATTGTTTTAACGCCGGAAATGCATTCAGTGATTGAAAAACGCGGTCAGAATATTGTTACTAAAGAAAAATTGCTGTTCATTGGCGATCTTTACGAAAAACAAATTGCTGAAGACCGTGCTGAAGATGAACCTTATCGGTAACGCCCTAAAAGACTTAAAACTCACTCCGCTTTGTTCAGCGACATCCGCCTACTCGCAAGATTGTCTAAACGGGGCCCGTCAGTGGAGATGTTTTCGTGCTCACTACGCCATAAATAGCGGGTGCAATACTTCGTAAGCGTCATTGTGCCTAGTGAACTTTTATCATGCTAAACTCGTTTCCGAATTGGCTTCGTTGTGCGCGAAAACATCTCCACTGACACCCGTTGCAAAGCTTGTTGGCGGATGCGCTGAACAAAGCTATGCAGGACGTATCAGTTCATCTCAGGAGCGTCCCATGGCAAACGCATTGAAATTGACTTAAGACGCCGTCTGAATTTGAAAATGCTTGCCGCAAAAGGCTAAGCCAACTTTTAGGATATGGGTGCGACCACGCTGTTTAGCTTCTGATAAATAACTTTGTTGAGTTATTTGGGTTAACGCTTGTTTCGCAGTTTCCGTTAAAATCTTATCCAGGTCATCTGGGCTCATTTTTTCAGTTTTTTTCACCCGCTTGATTTCTAATAATAGGGTTGGCTTTGATAGATCATGAGAATATATCATGTAGTCGTATCTTCCGTAGCCGCTCTCTCTATTCGATTTAATTTCGTAATTTTTATTGTGAAATAAGCTCGCTGTCGCTCCGACCATAAATCCATGATAAAAAGCTTCCGGGTCTTTGGATGTGTCATGCACACTAAAAGTTTCTTCTACTAAATGGCGAAAATCAACTTCAAAAGCTTGAAGATTACCGATGAGTAAATGATTTAAGAAGTTTTCAAACCATTCTGAACCATGACCATTCGACAACCATTGCTCTATAATCCGGCGATATAAACCACGTACTTCTCGATTGGGAATAATTAAGGTGCAGTAACTCCCCATCTCTGTCCGGCGTATATTGGTTACCTTCAAATATCCTGACATTAACAATAAACTCCATGCCGCAGATTCATTCTTTTTTAAATCACCAAATACTACATTCTCATCAATCGATTTTTCTAATGGTTTTCCGGACAATAAGTCTTCTAATTCCATACGAAAGTTTTCACGGGAATGGGTTAATAAATTCTTGATCAGCTGATTATCACTGGTATTCACCCAATAAGGCGCGAGCACGCCTTCTTCGCGAATGCATTTTACGATGGACCAGGGATTATAAATGGTCCATTTGCCTGCCAGGTAGCCGTTATACCAATCCCGAATTTCGGCTGATTGCTCCGCTAATCCAGCTCTTTGCAGTAGGTCCGTCACTTCCTCCTCGGTAAACCCAAAATGTTGACCATAATGGGATTGCAGCAAAGAATAAGCATTGAGATTATTCAATCCAGAAAATAAACCTTCTTTAAAGACACTTAAAATTCCAGTAATAACTGCACGCTCTAAATAAGGATTAGTTTTTAATGCGGGGCCAAACATCCCACTCATTAGGCTGATCATTTCTTCATAATAACCGTACACACAGGCTGATTGAATCGGCGTATCATATTCATCTATCAATACCCAGGGTTTAACTCCATGATGTTGAAATAAATAGCTCGTCAAATTTTTAATCGAGGCTTGTAATGTGGCTTGATCGGCCTGCCTGTTTAAAACAGTATTATAAAAAGCTCTGCTGGCTTCATTCATTTTTGAACTTGATAACAAATATTCATGCTCTCCATATACATCCGCCATCAGAAACTGCATATTACGTAGAGTATGTTCAAAAGTATGGTCTTTGACATCTTTAAAAGTGATAAAAATAACGGGATAATGGCCTTGATGGCGCATATATTCATCACCCAACTCGGAAATTTTAAGTCCTTGAAATAAACCTTGAGTAGATTGACCGTAGGCCTCTGCCGCTAAAAAATTATGCAGCATAGATAAATTCAAAGTCTTGCCAAAACGGCGTGGACGGGTAATAACGGCAACTTTAGTTGCTTTATCATCTAAAACTTCTTTGATAAATAAACTCTTATCAACAAAATCCAATTGATTATCAATCAGTTCTTTAAAATTATCATAACCCAAAGGTAATTTCATAGTTATGCTCCCTATTGGCAATCACTAAACCAAAATATCGGGATTATTTGCGGAATCAAACAATCCCGACCGCCTTGTCCTATTTATTTAAGTTTATATCCCGAAATTTCATCAATTGGCGGTACGATAAGTCCACCAAATCATCCAGTAAAGACAAATACTGATGGTGTGATTCTGACGACAACGACCTCATATCAAAGTCTATCGTCAAAATTTCTAACATCGCTTTAGCCTTCTCCAGACAATCTTGAATGATTTCTGCGGAATTTAAACCTCGGTGGGAGGACAAGACGACATCCGAAAAATCGGATACAATGGCTTCAACCATAATCAACCTCTGTTGTTGTTTGTGGCCAGTCTCGTCGCGGTGTTGAAGCACTGCGTCGGGACGCTTAACAAAGTCTCCATCTGATAAACCTTCGCAGGCGCAGATGGAGACCACCTTGAATAATAACCCAACCGAGCTACTATTCTCACCACACTTTAACAGAGCCAAAGTTTCAAATCAAATGGTTTATGTATTTCATTGGTGTTCACGAATTTAAATATGCATATGCAACGATAAGAACTTGATCGTGATAAAAATTTCAGGTGAGTTTCATTCTTACAAAAAAATATTCTGGGAAAATGCAGAGCATTTTCCCAGAATCGCTGAATTCCATTTTTTACTTAAGACTGAGGGCAGACGGTTGAAGAATTTAGGGTAACATTGGGTGGAAGGATTTGTGATTCATCCAGTACTCTAATATTTTCCTGTACTCCGCCTTGGATTTGATATAAAGCATACACATTTGAGAATCCGCCCGCACATCCAAGATCTTGGATACGGTAAGTAAATAGCACATTCGCTACAGGTGGTTCTCCAACATGTTTAGATGTCAATTTCAAAGAAATTACATCATGTAAACTAAGAATGCTACAAGTACCTCGAGTACTATGACACGCATCAATCTTAGTGCCGTTATATGGCGTAGTCCGAACATTCATTACTTCGGCGCCCTGAGCTGGGGTCGAATAATTCTCGAAATTGACGATAGAAGTGTCTCCTGTTGTTGAAACTCTAGCGCTGGTTGCAAATGCCGATGCGCTGGCTCCAAGACAGGTCAATAACAAGGTTGTGTATAATAATTTTCTCATATTTTTCAACTCCTTACTTCAAAATGGTTAAAAAGTAATCAACTTAATAGTAGCATAGACTAGGAGTTCCCGCTGAAGGGAACTTACTTACCAAAAATTAACCAATTTTTGTTAGACCGAAGTGGATGTAGGCGCTTTCTGATGCTATCCGTCCGCGGCTGGTGCGGACAATATAGCCTTCTTGAATAAGATAAGGTTCTAAGACTTCTTCTAAGGTTGCTCGATCTTCACCGAGGGCTGCCGCCAAACTTTCAATCCCAACCGGGCCGCCGGAGAATTTATCAATAATGATGTGTAAGAATTTTCTATCGAGGGCGTCAAAGCCTAAAGGATCGACTTGAAGTAAGTCCAAAGCTTGTTTCGCGATTTCTTCATGAATTCGCCCATTAGATTTGACTTCAGAAAAATCGCGGACGCGACGCAGTAAACGGTTGGCAATTCGTGGCGTGCCGCGCGAACGTCGAGCGATTTCTTTTGCCCCCAAGTTATCGATTTCTATTTTTAAAATCTTAGCCGATCGTTCAATAATTTGGGTTAATTCAGTGGCGTTATAAAATTCCAGTCGTTGAGTAATGCCAAATCGGTCTCGAAGTGGTGAAGTTAATAATCCTGCTCGGGTCGTCGCTCCAACCAAAGTAAAAGGGGGTAAATCCAATTTGATGGATCTTGCCCCAGGTCCTTCACCAATCATAATATCTAATTGATAATCTTCCATGGCGGGATACAGTATTTCTTCAATCACTGGACTTAACCGATGAATTTCGTCAATAAATAACACATCATGTGGTTCAAGATTGGTGAGTAGGGCGGCTAAATCACCCGCTTTATCTAACACGGGGCCTGATGTTTGTTTAAATCCCGCTCCCATTTCATTGGCAATAATATGAGCCAGCGTGGTTTTCCCCAGTCCTGGCGGCCCGAAAATCAATACGTGATCTAAGGCTTCCTGACGAGCTTTGGCGGCTTGAATGAAAATCTGCATTTGCTCGCGAACTACTTTTTGACCGATATAGTCCTGAAGAAAGCGAGGACGAATCGAATTTTCTACTTTGCGGTCTTCATCGCGGATATCTCCTGCCAGCAATCGAGGTATCATAAACCCCCTCCAGGAACCATATTCTGTAATGCATAACGAATCAATTCTTGACTGCTGCGGCCTTTGTCCTGCACTTGCTTGATGGCTTTTTGCGCTTCATAAGGTTTATAACCCAAAGCAGTTAATGCGCTGATCGCATCTTCGATCTCACGATGTTCTGGGTTAACTCCAGTTTCGAGGTTAACAGCAAAATCTGCGCTCCAACGTGTCAGCGTATCCCGGGTTTCGACCAATAACCTTTCGGCAATTTTTCTGCCAACGCCCGGAATATGTAAGAGTCGGGCAACGTTGTTATCTTGCACACATTGAACCAATTCTTTGGCTTCAATACTCGACAAAATACTGAGCGCCAATTTGGGTCCAACGCCATTGACTTTAATTAAGGCGCGAAATAATTCCCGTTCATGATGGTGATAGAATCCATAGAGTAAATGCGCGTCCTCGCGGATAATTAAATGGGTGATTAGGGTGACGGTCTGGTTAATGTCTGGAAGATAATAAAAAGTGCTCATGGGGGCAAAAACCTCATAACCCACTCCAGCAACGTCTAAAAGTAATAGGGGGGGCTGTTTATGGATAAGCTTGCCTTGTAACCTGCCAATCATAGATTTCTCTCTTTCATTTTTATGCTACAAAGCGTGACTGGTTATTAACTTTCAGTCAATAGATGCTTTCAGCAGTTCTCGCTGAGATAGCGAGAACTGCTTCCTGGTTTGTATCCTGCGCATCGGCAAAGCCGATTGCTCGGAATCAAGGGGGAAAATCGCGATTTTCCCCCTTAAGAACCCCCATCGCGCAAAGAGGAGTTCCCTTTAGCGGGAACTCCTGGATGTTTTTGATACGCTTGCAGTGAAGTTCGGAAATGGCTGTGGCAAATTGCGATGGCCAATGCATCAGCAGCGTCGGCTTGCACAGCTGCGTTCAATTTCAAAATGAGTTTAATCATATATTGTATTTGGGTTTTTTCAGCCGCGCCATATCCCGCCACTGTTTGTTTTATTTGTCGAGGACTGTATTCGGCGAGCGGCAGAGCGTAATTGGCAACCGCAACCATAGCGGCTCCGCGGGCTTGTCCTAATTTTAAAGCTGATTGAGGATTTTGGCTCATAAAGATTTGTTCAATAGCGACTTCTTGAGGTCGATACTCATGAATCACTTCAGTTAAGCCTTGATGAATTTGCAATAATCGCTGGCTGATATCATCACCGCGAGTTGAAATTTTCCCGTGCGCTATCCAAGTAGGCGAACGCTTATCAAATTCAATCACACCGTAACCAGTGTGTCGAGAGCCAGGATCAATACCTAAAATTCGCATCATGATTTATATCCTCTTCACTCTATAGAATCGCAAATTATTAAACAAGTTGTGATAAAAAGGTTTTAGCAGGAACAATGATAGGTTCATTATAATCAAAACAGTTTTTATCGATATATTCTTTATTAAATACAACTTGAAAAGCATGAGGAGCAGACAATTTTCGTTGAAATTCGATTAAATTTTTACTTATAGGTTGGTTGTCACTCAATTTTGTTTCAACTAAAAACCAAGGCTTATTGTTTTTAGTAACCAAAAAATCAATTTCTTTTTGATCTACCGTGCGCAAAAAAAATAACTCATAATTTCCAAAACCCAAATCTGTCCAAAAATGTACGGCTTTCAATAAATGTGAAGCGATAAAATTTTCCGCTCTCTTACCTTCATCTTCAATTACTGACCAATCCCACAAATAAAGTTTCGGTTCTTTTAATAATGAACGACTAATATTTTTACGCCAAGGTCGCAATAAAAAACAAAAATAAAATGCCTCTAAAATTTTTATCCATCTTCTAACAGTATCGGCAGAAACACGAATTTTTACGGCAAGATTACTAAAATTCTGTAACTGACAAACTTGTTCTCTCAGTAGAAAAGTTAATAGTTCTAACTGTGAAATTTCTTGGATCCGGCTTGAATCACGAATATCTTCGCGGATAAGTTGTTCTTGCCTTAATTGTTGCCATCTTCTATTAAAGCGTAAATTACTTTTCAAAAAGGGCTTAGGGAATCCTCCAAAATGGTAAAGATTAGAAAAAATTTTGTCATCAATACGCTGCGGCGCTTTTATTTCTTGATCACATAAAGATTGGTTTATACATTCTCCAACCGATAAAGGATGCATTCGGTAGCGAAAGTATCGGCCCATGAGGCTATCGCCACCAGGTTTGTAAATTCCTAAACGGGAGCTTCCGGTGACAATAATATTAATTTTATCGTGATACGAATCATAAAATCCTTTTAAAAAATTTTTCCATTTCTTAAACTTATGGATCTCATCAAAGATTACTACCGGTTTTTTTATACTCATTTCATTAATTCCAGCATGAGTGGCGATAGCCAGAGGGCCTGATAAAATGAGCTGTCGATGATCTTGATCATCCCAATTCAAATAAATTAATCGCTCAGTCAAATGCTCAGCGGTTAGGCTAACAGTAGTTTTACCTACTTGTCTTGGGCCTTCAATAAACATCATTTCACCATCAGCATTAAAATGCCAATCGATTAATGATTCGTAGATTCTTTTCACTTTTATTCCTTTAATCAATGAGTTGCTCTGATTATTATACGATAGATCGTATAATAATCACGATTATTTTACGATCTATCGTATAATAATCAAGTCACTAAATCAATTGACATTATGGCAGAGCAGACCAAAGGCGATAAATATTTAGGTTGCGTGAAATTGGTGGCACGAGTTTTTTCACCTGTAGTCAAAATTACTCGCGAGTTTTTTCGACTAAGCGCCGAGGGCGTTGGTGTAGACTTGTTGAACGTCGTCTAGGTCTTCCAGTAGTTCGATCAATTCACTGATTTCTTGAACTTGCTCAGTATTTAAAGAAACTTCTGTGCTGGCGATCCAGGTGCTTTCTGCATAGAGGGCGTTAAAACCGGCTTGTGTAAGAGTATCCTTAACCGTGAGAAATAGATCGGGTGGGGTGGTGACTTCAAATGAGCCATCGTTATTGCGAATAACATCATTCGCGCCAGCCTCCAAGGCTGCTTCCATCAGACGGTCTTCATCTGTACCGGCAGGAAAACCCAAAATGCCGGTTTGGTGAAATAAGTAGTTAACTGAACCCGAAGTGCCGAGATTACCGCCTGTTTTGGTAAAAGCGTGTCGAACTTCCCCAACGGTGCGATTTTTATTATCGGTTAAACAGTCAACCAAGACAGCAATGCCATGTGGACCATAACCTTCATAACGAATTTCCATCATTTGCTCGCCGTCATCGTCACCGGTGCCACGTTTAATGGCGCGATTGATGGTGTCTTTGGTCATATTCTGAATTAGGGCTTTTTCAATTGCGGTACGCAATCGTGGATTTCCATTGGGATCTGGTCCGCCTTGTCGGCTGGCAGAGGTAATTTCGCGAATAAGTTTGGTGAAAATTTTACCGCGCTTAGCGTCTTGCCCCGCTTTGCGGTGCATTATATTCTTAAACTGACTATGTCCTGCCATATGAACTTATAACCTTGTGGATAAGAACGTCCATTATTTCTAAAGATAATAACTTGGAGATTGTTATTTTTCAAATATTTGTAAATTTTGCGGAATCTAAAATTGTTCGGGCCATTGCATTGAGCTGTGAAAGACTCGAATGATTTCGATCACATTGTTTTTAACTCGATATGGAATAATATAAGGAGTATCAGAGATAATCAGTTCCCGCGTGTTGGCTACTCGACCTGCTCTTCCCATTTCTGGCTGTGTAGACAATAAGTTAATGGTGTTAAGTATTTTTTTTGATACCTGACTAGCAGCAATAGGATTGTCCTGCGCGATATAGTGACGTAATGCCTGCAAATCACTTACGGCATCTTCAAACCATCGAATTTTCACTTCGGCGGTTCCTGCTCGCTTTGATTACCCCAACTATTCAGCCAGTCGGAGATTTTGTGATGATCAATAAATTTAGCATTTTTCCTATTGGCTTTGTTAATAGATTTGCTAATCGCCTTAACTTGCCAAGCTTGTAATGTTAAATAGTGTTCAATAGCTTCTGCTGCGAGAAATGATTTTGTTCGTCCTGTTGCATCAGATAATTGGTCTAGTTGATGACGGGTTTTAGGTGAAACCCGTACACTTAATGTAACGGCTGGTTGTGAATGTGAACGCGCCATAACTTTTACCTCTTTGTATACATCGTATACGTAAATTATAGCTTCTTAACAGAAAGGTTACAAGCCAGCAATTCTCGCCCAAGGGCGAAAATTGCTTCCTGGTTTATATTCTGCGCTCGGCGGAGCCGATGCTCGGAATCAAGGGGAAGATGCTCCGCATTCTCCCCCTTTGAATCCCCATCGGGCAATGTATTTTCTACGAAAATTATTTTTATATCCTGCAAACTGCGGGCGAAGCCGTACCCTTACGCAATGGGGTTTCAAAAGGGGAGAATGCGAATTCTCTCCTACGGATGTTTGACTTTAGCCAAGCGGATGCTTAATTCTTTAAATTGTAACTCGGAAATTGGTGAAGGGGCGTTGGTGAGTGGGCAAGTGGCTGTTTGCGTTTTAGGAAAAGCAATCACATCCCGAATGGAGGCCGAATGGGTCATCAACATCACCAGACGGTCAAAGCCAATCGCAAATCCGCCATGGGGAGGACATCCAAATTGCAAGGCTGTTAATAAATGACCGAATTTAGCTTGGGCATCTTCGTCAGAAATATTGAGTAAGCTAAAAACCGCTTTTTGCATTTCATTGAGATGAATTCGGATTGATCCGCCGCCCAATTCAATGCCATTGAGAACCACATCATAAGCCTTTGCTAAAGCTTTACCTGGATTTTCTCGAAGTTTTTGCACATTCATTTCCTTTGGAGAAGTAAACGGGTGGTGTACCGCCTGCCATTGGTTGGCATCGCCTTTTTCAAACATTGGAAAATCAACGACCCATAATGGTTTCCACGCATCTTCTACTTTATTTAAATCATGCGCAATTTTAATTCTCAAAGCGCCTAAAGAACTTGATACGACATCAAAACGATCAGCGCCAAAGAAAATAATATCGCCATTTTGCGCTTTGCATCGTTTTAAAATTTCTGCACACACTTCAGGAGATAAAAATTTTAAAATAGGTGATTGCAGACCTTCAGTCCCTTTTTGGATATCCAGGACTTTAATGTAAGCCAATCCTTTTGCACTATGATTGTTCATGACAAACTGAGTATAGTCATCGATGGTTTTGCGTGACAAGTCTGCACCGCCGGGGATACATAAAGCCGCTACACGCCCATCGGGATCTATTGCTGCTTCTCTAAATACCTTGAACTCAACCGCTTTCATGAGATCAGCGATTTCGATGAGCTCCCATGGAATTCTTAAATCGGGTTTATCAACTCCAAATCGAAGCATGGCCTCATGATAAGTTAAGCGCGGAAAAGGGTTAGGCAACGAAACATGGAGGACCGTTTCAAATAACCCACGCAGTAATTCTTCGACCAAGGCTTGGATATCTTTTTCTTCGACGAAGGCCATTTCGACATCTAATTGGGTGAATTCTGGCTGGCGATCTGCACGCAAATCTTCATCACGAAAACAACGAACGATTTGATAATAACGGTCCATCCCCGCAACCATAAGTAATTGTTTAAAAATTTGCGGTGATTGAGCTAGAGCAAAAAACTTTCCAGGCTGAACACGACTGGGTACCACATAGTCTCTTGAACCTTCCGGAGTGGTTTTGGTCATTAAGGGCGTTTCAATGTCGTAAAATCCATGCTTGTTCATAAATTCACGGATATATTGAGTGATTTGATGCCGAATTTTAAATTTTTTGGCTATTTCTGGGCGACGCAAATCCAAGTAGCGATATTTTAAGCGCACTTCTTCGCCTACTTCTTGATAATCATCAATGTTAAAAGGTAGAGGCTGTGCCGTATTTAAAATATTGAGTTGGGTTGCAGCAATTTCGACTTCTCCAGAAGCCAATTGTTTGTTGATCGTGCCCTCTGGCCGACGGCGCACCGTGCCTGTAACCTGGATCACATATTCATTGCGCAGGCCTTCAGCCAAAGCGGGCGGACAAACGATTTGCACGATGTCGCTGCCATCACGGCAATCAATAAAAATTAATCCACCGTGGTCGCGGCGGCGATGCACCCAGCCGCACAAGGTGACTGTTTGATCAATTAAAGTGGGATTGATTTGATGGCAATAATGAGTTCGCATAACTTTTTTCCATAATTAGGCAGGATCTACCAGTTGACGATAAGCAACGGCAATATTGAAAAATATGAATGGTATCAACCATAAACTAATAATAATATAAAAGAAGATGCCTGCATACGGAATTTGTGCAATCAGTAAGTTGATTAAATCCAATAGATAAAAAATTACCATCAAACCGAATAACGGCAGCCAATTCTTACGCACCAATAAAAAAGATTGCGCAAGAGCTCGCCAAGGAGAAAATCCTTTATCGGCAATGAGTGGTAAAGTAAAAGCTAAAAAGGTGTAAATAAGGGTGAAGATTAGGCTGCTAAAAACTGCGGCAATGATGGCGGCGGGTAGGGTCTGCGAAAAAAAGAAGCTGATCAAAATGTCGAATAATGAAGTGATAACGGCAGTAATCAGCACGATACATAAAAAACCTATTCCCAAGGGCGCCCATTGCCGAAAATAACTTAATCCATCAGTGACTGGAATACTCTCTCCGCGCGCTCGTTTGATGGCCGTCATATTCATACCAGCAAATAAAGGAGCCGTTAATATAATAATCAGCAAAGTTAAAATAAAACTTGATGTGGTATAGGTCATGTGGGGTAAATTCTTTAATCCAAGCCATCCCAAACATAGAATCAAAGCTGAACTAAAAATCCAAACAATTAAGGTGAGCCACATGGCCCATTGGCCACCTTTAACCAAATGCCAAGCCGCACATAAATTTGTCGTAATATGAATGCGTTTAATATTGGATGTGATTGAATTCATATTTCCTCTTAAACAGTTTCTTTAATGGGAATGCTGGTTTCGGGGAAGTAAGTCATTTGTTCTGGAATGATGACACCGATCGAAATAACCATCCGTAGAGCTTCTTCAATACTGATATTTAATTCAATGATTTCGTCAGTGGGGATAAACATTAAAAATCCAGAAGTTGGGTTTGGCGTTGTGGGGATAAAAATACTGACTACGGGTTTGTCGTATTTGGATAAATTTAAAATACCTGAAGTTTGAAAGGCGATGCTCCATAAACCAACGCGAGGATATTGGACTAATAAAACTTTACGAAACGCATTGCCATTGGGTTGCACGATGGCGTGTACCACTTGTTTGGCCGCAGAGTGGATATTGCGAATCAATGGAATTCTGGAGAGGAGTTTTTCCCAAATTGACAATAGCTTGTTGCCCACAAAATTAGTCACTATCAAACCGGTAAGCAGTAAGATAATGATGGTAAAAATGACACCCATTCCTGGGATTTCTCGGCCAATAAATTGTTGAGGGTGATATTTCTCAGGAAGCAGCGCCAAGCTGCCATCCAACAAGTGGACTATGAAATGTACTATGAAATAGGTAATAACGATAGGCAACCAGACTAAAATACCGGCGATTAAATATCGGCGCAGTGATTTGGTAATACCTGTGGTTAATATCATGAATCGGTTTCCTTTGGTTTAGCAGGAGGTGTTTTTTCGGGTGTTTTTTCAGATGTGTCTGTTTTGGTTTCAGTAACACCTTCTTCAGTTTTTTTAGCTTTTTTTTCCGGCTGATTCTTATTTTTAAAATCGGTTTCATACCAACCGGTTCCTTTTAATTGGAATCGGGTTGCAGAAACTTGGCGTTTTAGCGTCTCTTTGCCGCAATGCGGACAAAGGGTTATTTCCGGGTCGCTAAATTTTTGTAAATATTCATCATCCTCGCCACAGGCTGAACATTTATATTCATACAAAGGCATAAAACAGTCTCCTTGCAAAATGATAACTTATGGGCCATTTTATCAATTTCAAGGTGATATAATAACACAAATTAAACAAAAAAAGCTCAATTTTCCCTCTCGTCATCCATGGCGAATGACCGTGGAATCCAGAATAAATATTTCCTTTATGTATTTTCTTCGTCGTCCCAACTTAAAGTGCCGCCGGCTTGGTATTCAATGACGCGTGTTTCAAAGAAGTTTTTCTCTTTTTTGAGGTCCATCATTTCACTCATCCAAGGGAATGGATTGGTTACGCCCGGATATTGTTCCGGCAATCCAATTTGCGCGAAACGACGGTTGGCAATATATTGTAAATAATCTTTAAACATGTTGGCATTTAAGCCGAAAATGCCGCGTGGCATGGTATCTTTGGCATATTGATATTCTAAATCAACGCCTTCGCGGATCATATGCATGACTTCTTGCTTGGAATTCTTTGGTCCATAAATGTGGATTTTCAATTTTAATTTGATTAATGACATCAATGCCGAAATTCGCATGCATGGATTCATCACGTAAAATATATTGAAATTGCTCTGAAGTGCCGGTCATTTTACCTCGACGGCCCATGGCTAAAATTTGCGTAAAGCCGACATAAAAGAAAATCGACTTCAAATACCACATAAAACGCAATGAAATCACGTAACAAACGTTGATCATTTTCCGGCGTTCCGGTGCGGAATTGGCGATCGCCTAAGCTGCGGGTGTAAGGAATTGCCCAAGCTGCTTTTTTAGCGACCGAAGGTAATTCACGATACATGTTGAAAACTTCGGCTTCATCCAAGCCTAAACTTTCAATCACATGTTGATAGGCATGGGTATGCAAAGCTTCTTCAAAAGCTTGACGCAATAAATATTGACGGCATTCAGGATTGGTAATGTGTCGATAAACTGCTAACACCAAATTATTGGCTACCAATGAATCTGCCGTTGAAAAAAACCCCAAACTGCGTTTTATAATGGTGCGTTCGTCTTCAGTTAAACCATGGGGATCTTTCCACAAGGCGATATCCGCAGACATGTTAATTTCATTCGGCATCCAATGATTGGCGCAACCTGCTAAATATTTATCCCAGGCCCATTTATATTTAAAAGGCACCAATTGATTTAAATCAGCGCGGCAATTAATGATTCGTTTATCATCCACGCGAATGCGTGCAGCGCCCATTTCTAATTCTTCAAGACCAGTAGCGGCGCGTATCGATTTCTTCTTCTAGCATTTCAGCAGGCAGCATCTCAGCAGAAAAATTAGCGGCAAGAGAAGCTTTAACAGCTTCTTCGTTGTGGTAATCGTCCCAATTTAAATTATTATCGGACATAGTATCTCCTTAAAATCATTGGCAAGCTTCACATTCTGGATCGTCAATGGAACAAGCCATCGGTTCGTTTAGTTACAGCATTGAGCGAGTAGTCAGCAATCGTGGCTTTTTCAGTGCCAGTTGCGCCCATGCTGCGTAAATAATAGGTGGTTTTTAAACCCAATAACCACGCCTTGCGATATAAAGCATCCAGTTTTTTACCAGAAGGTTCAGCCATATATAGATTGAGTGATTGCGCTTGATCAATCCATTTTTGCCGACGCGAAGCCGCTTCCACCAACCAACGGGGTTCAATTTCAAATGCAGTGGCATATAATTGCTTTTAGATTGGCTGGAATTCGCTCAATTTTTGCTAAACTGCCATTATAATATTTTAAATCATGTACCATGGCGGTCATCCCACAAACCCAATGTCTTCAAATCCTGTACCAAATAAGGATTGATAACCGTAAATTCACCTGACAAATTCGATTTGACAAATAAATTTTGATAAGTGGGTTCAATCGATTGCGTAACATTGCAAATATTGGAAATGGTTGCAGTCGGTGCGATAGCCATCACATTAGAATTGCGCATCCCGAACTCTTTAACTTGTTTGCGCAATTGATCCCAATCCAAAGTTTGACTTTGATCTTGCTCAAAATATTGACCTCTGCTTTTTTTCAGTAAAGAGATAGAGTCAATGGGTAAAATGCCTTGGCTCCATAAAGAACCGTCATAACTTTCATAGACGCCACGCTCTTTCGCTAATTCGCAAGAGGCTAAAATCGCATAATAACTGATGTGTTCCATACATTGATCAGCAAATTCAACCGTTGCTTCAGAAGCATACGGCAATCCGTTGCTCATACAGAGCATCTTGAAAGCCCATCAAACCTAAACCAATTGGACGATGTTTAAAATTAGAGTTTTTGGCTTGCGGAACACTGTAATAGTTAATGTCAATTACATTATCCAGCATGCGAATGGCTGTTTTAATCGTCTTTTTTAATTTTTCCGTATCTAATTTGCCATTGATTCATGTGTTTAGCAAGATTAATGCTACCTAAATTACACACTGCAATTTCTTCCGCAGAAGTATTCAAGGTGATTTCAGTGCACAAATTAGAACTGTGAATAACCCCAACATGTTGTTGCGGTGAACGTAAGTTGCAAGGATCTTTGAAAGTGACCCACGGATGTCCCGTTTCAAATAACAGACTCAGCATTTTGCGCCACAAAGCGACAGCAGGAACAGTTCGGCTGCGAATTTTGCCTACATTTTGCTTGTTTTTCATAAGCGACATACGCTTTTTCAAACGCTTCGCCATAGAGGTCATGTAAATCGCGGACTTCATCAGGTGAAAAAAGGGTCCAATCTTGTTTTTCGAACACCCGCTTCATGAACAAATCAGGAATCCAATTGGCGGTATTCATATCATGTGTGCGGCGTCGTTCATCACCGGTATTTTTGCGTAATTCAAGAAATTCTTCGATATCCATATGCCACGTTTCTAAGTACGCACAGACAGCCCCTTTGCGTTTTCCACCCTGATTGACAGCAACAGCCGTCGCATCGGCGACATTGAGAAATGGCACAACGCCTAATGATTTGCCGTTGGTGCCTTTGATATGCGCGCCCATGGCACGAACGTATGTCCAGTCATTACCTAGTCCACCGGCAAATTTTGATAATATTGGCATTATCTTTGATGGCGCTAAAAATACCGTCTAAATCATCGGGTACAGTGGTTAGAAAGCAGCTAGACAATTGGGGCCGCATGGTTCCAGAATTAAATAAGGTAGGGGTTGAGCACATCATGTCAAAGGAAGAAAGCAGATGATAAAATTCAATCGCTTTTTCATTGCGTAAGCTTCCTTCACAATGGGCTAAACCCATAGCGACCCGCATGAAGAATACTTGGGGTAATTCAATTCGGTCGCCGCGACAATGGATAAAGTATCGGTCGTATAAAGTTTGTAACCCTAAGTAACTAAAACTTTGATCGCGTTCAACACAAAGTGCTGACGCCAATTTTTCTAAATCAAAATCTCTCAGGTTTGAATGCAGCAATTCTTCTTTTATTCCCTGAGCGATAAAGGCATGAAAAGCCGTTTTATACCACTCGGCTTTTTCCAACTGACTGGTATCGCCTTCGATTTTTAGAGCGTGAAGGGCTTCGTTGTAAATATCTTGCAGCAATAGACGGGCTGTTACATAACTATAATTTGGCTCGGTTTCCACCAAAGTTCGTGCTGACATGACCAACGCTTTGTAAATGTCTTTAATCGCCACGCCGTTAAATAAATTTTGCTTAACATCACTGAGAATAGGTTGAGCTGAAACAGCCGTCACGCCTTTACAAGCCTGTTCAACCATGCCGTGTAGCCATTGCGGATCTAACGCGATTAGATTGCCATCAGGATGAGTGACTTTCAAAGTTTCTGCCAGGTGCGCAATTTGCGCCTTTTGAGATAAGCGCTCCTGGTGGCGAGCTTCTCGATAGAGGACATAAGCTCTGGCTACTTTTTGTTCGCCAGCGCGCATTAAAGCCAATTCCACTTGATCTTGAATGGATTCAATATGGATAGTTCCACCCGCCGGCCAACGACGTTTGAAACAATCGTTGATTTGTTGGACGAGCTGCTCAACTAATTTTTGGATGCGATCTGCATGTACGACATCATTACCTTCAACCGCAATGAAAGCTTTTTTCATCGCCACCATAATTCGGTTGGAATCATAATCGGTAATAGCGCCATTTCGGCGAATCACACGTAAGCTTCCGGGTTGGACATTGGGAACCGGATGAATTCTAATTTCTTCAAGAGAAACTTTTTCAAAAACTATTTGCTTTGACATGTAAGTTCCTTAATTATTCAATTACTAAGAAAACCCCATATGTAGGGATTTTAAAGGAGATAATACACAAGATAATGTGTTTCATAGAGAATTGCAAGCAATAGAAAATGAAAAAAAATACTCCTAAACAGTAGGAAAAATTTGTGGTTTATGAAACAATAAGTTAGTAGCGGTATGAGTAGAGTATGCTCTAATTCTGGTCAACTTATCAATGATCGATTCAAGAAAAAAAGAGGATAGATGCTAACGATTTTAAGTCGCATGGTACATGAAATGGATTTGGTGTCCGATTTGCCGATAGCACTGTCGACTATTGTTAAATATATCTGTGATGAATTACCAATAGATGCCAGCTGTATCTATCTATTAGACGAAAAGCATGCCGAATATGTTTTATTGGCTACCTCGGGTTTAAATGCCGATTTGATTGGAAAGTTGCGCATCAAACTGGGTGAAGGTTTAATCGGATTGGTGGGTGAACGTGAAGAGCCGGTTAACTTAGCTGATGCACGTACTTACCTGGATGAATTGGGATTAACTCAATCCGGTTACCGTGGCTTTCTGGGTATTCCTTTAATCAATGACGGCAGTTTAGTGGGTGTGTTGACTGTGCAGCAGCGCCGCCGTCGACGTTTTGATCATGAAATCACCGGACAATTGGTGACGCTTGGTGTACAATTGGCAGGCGATATTGCAGAAGCTTGCGAAAAGGGGGCGCTACAAACCGTTATTAAACCCAAAGGTCGGCAAACGCTCAAAGAGCTGGTGGGAATTCCAGGAGCACCAGGGGTAGCCATCGGTAGAGCCGAGGTGTTTTATCCACCCGCGGATTTAGACGCAGTGCCGGATCGGCATACGACGCAGATAAAAAAGGAGCGTCAATTATTTGAAAAAGCCTTAGTCGCGGCGCGCGAAGAAATTCATCAATTGCAGATCAAAGCGCAGTCATTGCTCTCTGTTGCTGAACAAGCGTTGTTTGATGCATACATGCGAATCCTCGACAGTCGGAGTTTGATGAATGAAGTCATTGAAGAAATTAAGTTGGGACAATGGGCGCAGGGCGCGTTAAAAAAAGTTATTAAACGTCACATTGTCCATTTTGAATCTTTAGAAGATGACTATTTACGTGAACGAGCAGCAGATTTTCGCGATTTGGGGCGGCGCTTGCTTTCACATCTTCAAGAAGCCAGGCCGGAAAATGTGGAATATCCAAAACACACTATTTTGGTTAGCGAGGAAGTGACAGCAACCAGCATTATGGAAATTCCGCGAGAAAATTTAAGCGGGGTGGTTTCTGGGTCGGGCTCAGCGAATTCCCATGTCGCTATTCTAGCTCGTGCTTTAGGTTTACCAACTGTGATGGGAATTACAGGGGTTGCTATGGATCAATTGTCTAAAAAAGAATTGATCGTGGATGGTTATAATGGTCAAGTTTATATATCGCCGGTGCCTGCAGTGAAAAAAGAATTTCAAGCATTAATCATTGAAGAAAAACAACTCGATGCGGATTTAGAAACATTACGGAATTTGCCTGCGCAAACGTTAGATGGTCATACGATTGGCTTGCATGTGAATACTGGCTTAGCGTTAGATGGAGAAATATCCTTAAGCGCTGGCGCTGAAGGCGTAGGGCTTTATCGAACTGAATTAACTTTTATGATGCGAGATCGCTTTCCCAGCGAAAAAGAACAGCATGTTATGTACCATCAACTGTTGTCGACTTTTTCTCCCAAACCAGTGGTCATGCGCACTCTGGATATTGGCGGCGATAAAAGCTTGTCTTATTTTCCAGTTGAGGAAGCTAATCCATTTTTAGGTTGGCGTGGAATACGCGTCAGTTTAGCGCATCCAGAAATTTTCTTGCAGCAAGTGCGTGCGATGATCTCAGCCAGTCTCGGATTAGATAATCTTTCAATTATGTTGCCGATGATCTCATCAATTTCTGAAGTTGAACAATCTCTATATTTAATCAAACAGGCCTACCATGAATTACAGAGTGATTTCAGCGCCATAAAAATGCCGAGAGTTGGTCTGATGGTAGAAGTGCCAGCTGCGGTTTATCAGGCTTATGAAATGGCCAAACGAGTCGACTTTTTATCGGTTGGGAGCAATGATTTAATTCAATATCTATTGGCGGTGGACCGAAATAATCCGCATGTCGCCAGTTCTTATCACAGTTTTCATCCAGCTGTTGTTCGGGCCTTGCATCAAGCAGTGAAAGGCTGTCACAAAGCGGGTCGGCCGATTAGTATTTGTGGCGAATTAGCCGGAGATCCTTTAGCCGTGGTGTTATTGATGGCGATGGGATTTGATATGCTGAGTATGAGTCCGCGTGCTTTACCCCGAGTGAAATGGGTTATTCGCAACTTTACCATGGCTAAAGCCCAAGAACTCCTCAAACAAGTATTAAAAATGGATGAGCCGATTGAAATTCGCGTCCATATGGAAATGGCATTAGAAGAGGCAGGGCTAGCCGGCCTTATTCGCGCTGGAAAGGGTTAGCTTCTGGCTTTTTTTATGTAATTTATAATTGACAAAATTTGTAAATTATTGTAAACTGTAGGTTACAGAATATAACATAATTGTAGAGTTAAAATGACAATTTCTCTTGAGCCGTTAATTGCAATCCAAGAATTGGTAATGGCCCAGACACCTATTACCATAAAGCGTTATCTTTATCATCAGATCAATTGGAAAGCACAAGCTATTTGCTTAATGGGGAATCGAGGGGTTGGTAAAACTACGCTGATGTCCCAATATTGGTTAGAAAAATATAAGAGCGCTACCAAAGCCCTTTATATCTCTGCCGATAATGTCTATGTTTTGGGCAGCGGATTATTTGCTATAGCACAAGAATTTTTTCAATTTGGCGGGGATGCTTTGTTTATTGACGAAATTCACAAATATCCAAATTGGGCGCAGGAGCTCAAAAATATTTTAGATACTTACCGCAACAAACAAATTATATTTTCTGCAAGTTCAGCCTTGGAGCTTAAAAAAAGCAAATATGATTTATCTCGTCGCGCTGTTTACTACGAACTTAAAGGATTATCTTTTAGAGAATATTTAAATTTTGCCGAGCGAATAGAAGCACCGATGATTTCTTTGCCTGAATTGTTTTCTCAACATATCGCTATGGCTGAAAAATTTAAAGGAAAACCCATTCTAAAATATTTCCGAAATTATCTTATGAATGGTTATTTTCCCTTCTTTCTAGAAAGCATTGAAGACTATACTTCCAAAGTTAATAATATCGTTGAAAAAGTTTTGTTTGAAGATATTGCCGTCATTTATAACCTTCGACAAACAACCATTCCTATTTTGAAAAAATTACTTTGGTTAGTAGCGACTAGTAAAAGTTTAACACCCAACGTTGATCGAATAAGTAAAGATCTTAAGGTTTCTCGCGAAATTATTTATAATTGTCTAGTGCATTTAGCACAATCTGGATTGTTGAATAATGTCTATCCTGACGCCCAAGGTTTAAAATTAGTGCGAAAACCAGGGAAAATCTATTTAGAAAACACCAATCTTATTTGTGCAATTAATGGCATTCTCAAATTAACCGGTGACATCGGCAACTTCCGTGAAACTTTTTTTGTTAATCAAACTATCCATACCCATCGGCTTAGTTTACATGATCACGCTGATTTTATCCTTAATGATCAATTTATTCTTGAAGTCGGTGGTAAATCGAAAAATTTTCGTCAAATTAAAGGTGAAGAGAATAGTTATTTGGTTATTGATGATATAGAAATAGGTTTTGGCCGAAAAATTCCACTCTATCTTTTCGGTTTTTTGTATTGATTTTCCATTGAATAATAATGAAGTCTCTCATACAATAATGCCTATGCAAGCAATCGATTATTTACCCGCCATAAGCCTAAATCGCATGATTTGGCCTATTTGCGGAAACTGAGTCATTCAGTTGATAGTCGATTAAGTCGGATTTTTCCTTTAGACTCTTGGGAAAATAAACAGTTGTTTAAGCTATTGAAAAAAGCCTATATCGACGCACGTTACAATCCTAATTACAAGATTACCGAAGATCAATTATTACAATTATCGCAGCAAGTGGAAATGTTAAACGAAATTGGTCGATCCATTTGTCTTGAAAAAATAAACCAGTTAAGGTCTTTTTGAATCGAATTTTTACGGTATTGCTCGCATTTCTTCTTTTTGTTATTTTTGGCAAAAAGATGAGGGAGTTTTTTTATGGCACATTATTTGGACCCTAAAACCGACATCGTATTTAAAAAAATCTTTGGCGAACATCCGCATTTATTAAAAAGTTTTCTCAACGCCATATTGCCGTTACCAGAAGATGGTTTGATTGAAAGTTTGGAATATTTGTCTAATGAACAAGTTCCAGCCATTCCCTCTTTCAAATATACCGTGGTTGATGTGCGTTGCACGGATCAGCAGGGCCGGGTATTTATTGTGGAAATGCAGATGGACTCGGGACATCGTGTCCCTCGGGCTTTGCCCGTGCTGCGCACGTCCAAATCGACAATCCTGTCGATTTGTCAATGGACTACTGATTTTATGCAACGAATGTTATTTAAGGCGAGTGAAGCCTATGTTACCCAGCTTCAGAAGGGAGAACAATTTCATTTGCTTAAACCGGTATATGGTTTGGGGTTAATCAATACGACATTCGATCCCAATGAACAGAATTGGTACCATCATTATAAGATCGTAAATGTGAAGAACCCGGTAGCCGAGATTAAAGATTTACAATTAGTTTTTATTGAGCTGCCAAAATTTAAAGCTAAAAATTTTCGGGAGAAAAAACTACAAGTCCTATGGTTACAGTTTATGTCGGAGTTAAATGAGAAATCTAATCAAGTGCCCAAAGAATGGTTAGATGTGCCTGAAATTAAAGAGGCCTTAAACCTAGCGGAAGAAGCCGCCTATACGCGAGGAGAATTGGCTTCTTACGATCAATACTGGGATGCAATTAGTGTTGAAAAGACTTTGGTAGGTGAGGCGCGAGACGAGGCTGAAAAAAGAACCAAGCTGGTAATAGCCAAGAAATTATTCGCCAAAGGTTACCCTTTGGAAGAGATTGCTGTTTTAACAGATTTGAAGTTAGAGAAATTGATTTAGTTAAGACTGCCGCGTCGTTATGAAAGAGCTTGTTGAATGAGAAAATTGAAGAGTCGGTTTGATATTCAAGGCAGAATTCCGGAAAAACTTTTGATTTTTCCGGAATGTAAGCCATTGATTAATGCCCGAGCATTGCACTCGGAGATCGTTAGGAAGCTAAAGTAGCTATAGATGAATTAGAAGTTATTGTGGCTTGTGGTTGTTCTTTCCCTTGGGCCTCAAGCCTAATAAAACTATCTAGAGACAACACGTTTGGAGTAATATCAGATGAACCTATCTTATATACAATGCTTCCGTCGATTGCTCTTGCAATAGTCAAGTCACCAGAAAGCGAGCTTTTTCCAAAAAGCTCTTTAAATGCGTTGAGCACTTCTGGGGTAAAAAATTCTTTAAGAGCGTTTTTCAATGTTTCGTCAGCCTTGCGTGAAGGTCTATTTTTATTCCAATCCTGAATACTTACAAATGTTTCACTTAAAGCTTTCCAAGTTTCAGTCCATGTAGTATTTGTTTGCATTTTATTTTTATCTTCAAGCATGTTTACAACTCCCTGAGTAGCTTTTCGGTACTCAGATTGCATTGTCTCAATATTAATATGTGAAGGTCTTAGATCTCTGACATCAGTTGCCTTCGATGCTAATCCATTCCAGCAACCAAATAATTTCATTGCTGGTTTCAATTTGCCTATTTCTGCAGATCTTCCACTTCCATGATACCCGATTACTGTCTTATGTAATACCTCATAAATTCCTAATATGATTGCTTTCATATTCTTGTAATCTTTTTCTTCATAACCACGGACTTTAGCCTCTAATTTAGCAACATCCACAACAGGTGCAGAAATAAATCCTATACTTGTCTGAGCTATAGTACTTTTAGCTACCTCTTTAAATTCAGCTTGCAGTTTTCTGGATTCTTCTTCCTTGATTTTATCAATTTCTGGTTTTACTTCTGCTTTTAATTTAACTACACATTGATCAAGTGCTTTTAGCCGATCTTCAATAAATTGCTTTGTTTCTTTCATTTCTTGTATATTTTTTTTAACACGCTCTTGGACTGGTTTAAGCTTTGCTCTTACCGCTAACTTTTCACCTTGAAATTTTGTGTAGTCTTGGTTGGCTTTGTAAAGCCTCCATAAGTTGGCAACAAGAAATGGAGCTCCAATACCAATTATGCATAGTATTCCTGATCCGACGCACCAATTTTTAACAGATTTTATTTCTCTTAAATAACCGGCCTCTAATTTTTTTAATTCTACGCTTGCGTTTCTTAGCTTTTGATAAACCTCTTTTTCGTCTCTTGACAGATTACTGAGTGAACCCAGAGAAGAGAAATGGTTACGTGCATTATTAAGATCTTCTCCTAACTCTTTGATCTGTCCTTCAAGACGTGAAACTTTATCACCAGTACCTTGTGAAAGTTGAGTTTTATATTTTTTGGCTTCACCTAATATGTGATCGGCTTCCCTAAATTTTGCAATTTCTACTTCAGATAATTTTCCGTCCAGTCTCATTTCTTCTGTTTTGCTACGGGTAGATTGCCTTCCGGCCAAAGTGGAGAATGACATGGGAAGTTTTTCTTCTTCTGTTTCATCTTCGTATTCTTCTGCTCGACTTTCAGAAACACGAGTTGTCTCTGATAAACTGCTACGCTTATTTGGACTATCTGAGGCTGAGATTTCTGTAGAAACAGGTGTTCCATCTTTGAATTCATTTCTTGCAGAACCTGACGTCGCAGGAGTTTCTGTTCCAGGTTGGGATCCAGTACCAACTTGTCCAGGAGTTGACGAAGCTGAACTTCGACTCACTGTTGATGGAGTCGTTGTGATCGAGGGTACAATAGCAAACGAATCCGCCAAATGCGGTGGTTGCGTAGGAGCAGTGCTTGTCGTTATTGATGGTTGTGTAAGTGTACCAGTAGCTCGTGATCCAGGTCCATTTTTAACGTCTTCTTCTACTTTGGGCGTGATTCCCCTTATTCCAGTCGCCTCAGGATTATCGAATGCTTTTGTTCCGCCAGTAACTGAACCAGAGGAATTTGTTTGTGTTGGACTTGTTCCCGATCCTGTTAAGCCTTTGACTTCTTTATCCTTGGCGCCGTGATCAATTGACATTGCAAATTGTTTTTCTAACTCCTTAATAAAGCTTTCTGCGAGAGCAAGCATTTCTTGGCTTTTACCTGACTTATCCGCTTTGAAAGCGCGTAATTGGGTAATTAAATCTATGCCGTCTCGATATTGGTCAAACATTTTTCCATTATCTAAAGTACTTTCGATTTGACCAATTGAGCTTGAAACTTCAGATACAGTTTCACTAACATATTCAGAATTTTTTTTCAATTTATCAAAACTTTTACCCCAGGTTGTAACATTTTCTGTGGTAGCAGCCAGGGTTTTTCCTAGATCGGCAATTTGAGTCATGGTAGTTTGAATTTTAGTTAAATGATCTTTTATTTTTCGATTAGACTCTTTAAGATTGGGGATAAGAGCGGCGCTCAGATTGCCCCAGAAAGCCGAGATAGACAAAAGAAGCTGATGTTGCTCGATTAACTTTTTTAATTGAACGAATTCACCAACGGAACTAGTTAATAGCGTTACTAGAGTTTTATATGTTTCGTTACTTTCATCTTTGATTTTAAAAGTGGATTTACATTTTTTTCCTACAATGCGTTTAATCACTTCCTCATCAATTTTTGACTCTAGAAAACAAGTTTTAATGAGCTGATAGTCATCCTCGTTTGCTATAGTTTTATGTAAAGTTTTTACCGCAGCTGGACTCAATTTCTCTTCATTTTTACGTTTAAACTCCTCATACGTAGCTGAATCCTTTAAATTCTTTACTACTTTTGGAGTGGCTAGAATGTAGTCAATTGGCTTTCCGAATAGAATTTCCAGTAAAGAACTTTCATAACTGAAAGATATTAATCTAATGCCACTATCAACTTTTCTTGCATTAAGATGAACTGTTTTTTGCGCGTCAACCAAATCTTTTTGTTTTGTGTAACTTTCCGTTAGCTTTTGCAAAGATTTTAGCAAGCCAATGAAGCTATGATTTCCAACACGGCCAGATTTTTTGATAATATCCATACCACTTAAAGTGGTAACAACCTTTGCAAGCTCTACTATAATTTTATTTGCAGACTCCCCATAAATTTCACCTGTTTCGATTTGATCAAGTTGTTCTATATATCCAATCAAGATACTTAAGGCGAAAATTTTATAGTCATAGATAGATTCTTTACTTGAACGTGATCTAGCTGTTTTAGCTTCTTTTTTATACGTCCAATAATTTTCAATTTCACTCATTAGTTTTGCAGTGGTTACGCGTTTAAACTGAGGAGTGTTGGAAAAATACACTTCGGGATTATGCACAGGGGCTACTATGTAAGAGTGAGGTAAAGAAAGTCCAAACATCTTGGATGGATGAGGGAGTGCGTATTCACGATAAATTGACTTTAAACATTCGACATTAGGGATTGGAATCGCTTTCACTAGTTCGTTAATAACTTGCTTCAATTCTTTTTCTTCTAGTTGAACATCAGATTGAATATGTGGTAATTTCTCCTCATCAGATTCACCCTGTCTTTTTATCTCTGGTGATGATTTTATATCTTCTGTTCGTTTAACTTCTGGGGTTGTAGAAGCGGTCTCAGCAAATTTTGCTTCGACATGAGTTGCAGTACTATCCAGAATATGTAATGTTGCTTGATTTTGATTCGTAGATGCTTTACTTGCCGCGCTACTACGTAATTCTTCAGTTACTGCACGAAATCGACTTAAGGCTTCTTGAGGCACAAGCGCCTTTTCCATCTTTTCCAGATATTCAATTGCCTCTGAAGAGGAAGCATTAGCATATGCAAGAAACTTAGTCATCGACTTTAAATTGGATGCCCAGGGCCCATCAGTAACACCGTGTTTTACTGAAAGCTTATCCCCTCTTTTTTCAATTTCTTTAAACTTAGCTGCGATACTTAATAAAATAATTTTTGCATTTTTAAGTGTTTCTTTAATAGGGAGATTTCCCCAGATTCCGCCTGATTCTCCCATAATACTTAAAATTTTTCGAATGATTTCTATTTCTTGAACAGATTTATGGCATTCCGAAACTATAAATACGATTTCGGTTAACTGTTCAAGATATGATTGTTTTAATCCATCTTTATCTTTATCTGTTCCTGGTAACTCTGCTAATATTTTTTTTATTTTAGAAAAGTCATCTTTGGTTTTTTTAATTGCAGATTCTTTTTGCTCTGTGTTTTCAGGACTCTCGTCAACAATATTAAAAATATATTTTTTTACAAAAAGATAACTTTCATTATCCTTAACAATTTCCGTTAAATCGGTAGATTCTGATCCGAACTTTTCTACTTCTTTTTTAAAACTTTCATAGTCTGTTGTTCTCATCATAAGATCAAGGTTTTCTTCATTTGAGAAAAGTGCGGGTATAAATCTTGAATTAAAAATTAAACTAAATTCTTGTTTTCTAGATTCATAATTAATTACTCCAATTTTTTCATCCAATCGTTGAACGTTATCTTGTAAGATAGTTTTGGCATCATCAACATCGCATTCTTCATTGTAAGTTGAAATTTTTTCCATAACTGTCTCAAGAAGAGTTTTCATTCCAAATCCGCTGGACTCTGATGATTCTGTTACTTTGTCGTTTTCTAAAAATTTCCCACAGATATTTCTAATTCTCAATAGAAGGTGTCTCATGGTTAAGCCACGAGTTTCGGATGAATCAATTTGCTCATCAATGATAGTTAAAGCAGTTAATAGTAGAGAAACTGCATATACTTTTATGTTATCAATTTCATTTTTTTGGTCATCAGCACCCTGTTTGTTATTAACAATATACCCGCTAAGTAATGCACAAAGTTCTAGACAAATAGGATTTTTGAGTTTTTTAGGATGTAAAACATATTTGGAAGCATTTTGAATAAAGAGTGTCGTGCGATTTTTGCCAATTATTTTACTTTTTAAATTTTTGGAAAATTCATTGTTAGCAACAAAGGCGCTACTGAATATATTATACAAATTTTCAAATGCAGTTTCTGTGCCACTGATATAGCCACTAATAATTATGGGAACAGGAGCTTCTCCATCTCTACCCTCGACTACTTGTGTCAACAAATTTACTGCAACAGAGCCTATTTGTTCAACAAATTTATTAGTGGTTGCATCTAATAAGCTCTTGGTGAGAGTTCCGGTGACTATATTACGCATAAAAATCTCCTATTCGTTTCATTATTAAACTTCTTTCCGTTAAGTACATTACTTGCCATTTCCTTCGGACTTTTTTTGACTATTATTACATAATAATCAGTTAACATGTAGTTAGATTATCAAGTAATTGTTAAGAGATTATTAAACTAAGGAATTTATTTTTTAGGCTAAGGAATTGAAAAAAAACAAAATAATCGGGGTGACAGGATTTGAACCTGCGACCCCTGCGTCCCGAACGCAGTGCTCTACCAGGCTGAGCCACACCCCGAAATCGGTTTTAGTAGTTACGGTTTAAAACAAAATCTATCAAATTATCAAGAGCTTGATAATAGACATTGGATGAAGTCGATAATTGTTGTAGGGCGCTACGAGCTTTATCCGCATATTTTTTAGCGATTGATAAAGTATACTCTTGTGCTTTGGTGGTCAACAACGTTTTAACCACTTGATCCAGCTGGTTGATATCGCCAGCCTGAATGGCTTCGCGAATCACGGATTTTTCGGCCTCGGAACCATTTTGTAAAGCATAAATCAGGGGGAGGGTAGGTCTACCTTCGGAAAGGTCATCGCCCTTATTTTTCCCCATATCCGCTTTATTGACCATATAATCAAGTAAGTCGTCCACAATCTGAAAAGCCATGCCTAGATTTAACCCATATTCAGCCAAGATTTTTTGTTCTTCACTGTGGCTGCTGCCTAAAATCGCACCTATTTGCGCAGCTGCGCTAAATAAACAAGCGGTTTTACGGTGGATAACGTCTAAATAAGCTTTTTCATCGATGGTAGGGTCATGGCGATATACCAATTGGGTTACTTCACCTTCGGCAATGGCGTTAGTGGTTTGGGCTAAAACTTTCATCACCGCAATGTGACTGCGTTGCGTCAACAGTTGAAAAGCGCGTGAATATAAAAAGTCTCCCACCAATACACTGACTTGATTACCCCAAATTTGATTAGCCGTATCTTGGCCTCGGCGCATTTTGGAGCCGTCAACCACATCGTCATGTAATAGGGTGGCGGTATGCACAAATTCAATGATAGCGGCTAACTCATGGTGTTCATTTCCTTGATAGCCAAAATAATTGGCGGTGAGAAGGACCAATAAGGGGCGCAGGCGCTTGCCGCCACTCTTTATAATATGTTGAGCGATCGTTTGAATAATAGGAACATCTGAGACCAACTGCTGAACAATCAATTGGTTAGTGGCTTCTAAATCTTTGGCTAACAATTCCTGAATTTGAATAAGAATTTGACGCGCTGGAACGTTAGGTATGTCGATGGCTTTCATTAAAAACCGATTTCTCTGTTTAATTAATTTGTTTTAGCCAGCCAACTTTTAAGCCTGACTGCTTTCAATAGCATGCTATGGGCTCTCACCCCTGGTGTCAAGTCAAATTGCTGAATGATAAGTGGAAATTTATTCATGGCCTGGTATTGCCAGGTATGTGTTCAACTTCAGTAAAAAAAAGATGCAGCGATCGAATCTAATCCTATCTCTTGCTAATTCATCTTCGCTGGCTTACAATAATCCTCATTTTGAAAAAGGGTTATGAGGTAAAACATGCACGCAGTTATCCGCAATGGCGGGAAGCAATATCGAGTTTGTCTAGGGCAAACATTAAAATTGGAAAAAATTCCTGCTGAAGCTGGGGGCGTTGTTACCTTTGAAGAAGTTTTATTAGTCAGCGACGGTGAAGAGTCTCACGTCGGCAAGCCATTGCTCAGCAATGCCAAGGTCACTGCTGAAATCGTTGGTCATGGTCGAGACAAAAAAATTCGAATAATCAAGCTGAAACGTCGCAAACACCATTTAAAACATCAAGGTCATCGTCAACATTTTACTAAAATCAAAGTAACTGGAATTGAAGCTAAAGGCTTTAAAAAATCCAAGCAAGGCGGAGAGTAAGTCATGGCACACAAGAAGGCGGGAGGTAGTACCCGCAACGGTCGAGATTCGCATTCTAAACGATTGGGGGTTAAATGTTTCGGTGGTGAAGCAGTAATTCCTGGTAATATCATTATTCGTCAACGGGGAACGCAATACCATCCGGGTCCTGGAGTTGGTATGGGGTGTGATTATACGCTTTATGCTGTCGTTGCCGGCAAAGTGTCTTTTATTCGCAAAGGCGCTAGTAATTATCAATATGTTTGCGTTGACGAGAAAAAATAGTTTCTTTTGTCGTCCTCATTCCAAGGCCCCGCTCATTAATGCTGGCGTAAGCCCTGCAGCAAAAGACACCTAATACAAGCTGGGTTGAAGCCACACCACTTTGATATCCTCAAACTGCGGGCGTAAGCCCGTAACTTTGCGCAATGGGGGTTTCCAAAGGGGGAGAATGCGAATTCTCCCCCTTTTGGTCGCCCGTGCGAACTTGCTTCGCGCGGAGCGAAATCAAACAGAGAAATACTCCGGGCGTCAGCTCGGGGTATTTTATTAAAAAATTTCAGTTGAAGTTCTAACAGAGAAATAATCTAGCCTATGAAATTTGTAGATGAAGTAAAAATTCGTGTAGAAGCTGGCAAAGGTGGCTCAGGCTGCTTGAGCTTTCGCCGGGAAAAATATGTTCCTATGGGTGGCCCGGACGGTGGCGATGGTGGCGATGGCGGTTGTATTTATTTAGTTGCTGATCCTCATGTTAATACTTTAGCGGATTTCAGACATAAAAGAATATTAAAAGCCCAGAATGGTCAGTCCGGGATGGGTAAATTGTGTCGAGGTAAAAGCGGCGAAGATCTTTTTATTCCTGTCCCGCTGGGCACAACCGTTTTTGATGCAGAAACAGAGGAGTCAATTGGTGACTTAACTGAGCTGGGGCAAAAATTGTGTGTGGCTAAGGGAGGATTTCATGGTTTGGGTAATGCACGCTTTAAGAGCAGCACCAATCGGGGGCCTCGCCAAACTACTCCGGGTACGCCTGGAGAGATCCGCGAATTACGTTTAGAGTTGAAATTATTGGCGGATGTTGGTTTATGTGGGTTCCCCAATGCAGGAAAATCCACCTTGATCAGAGCAATTTCGCAAGCGACCCCCAAGGTTGCAGATTACCCATTTACGACTTTGCATCCGCATTTAGGGGTAGTTAGAGTTGGCGAGTTCCAGAGCTTTGTGGTTGCTGATATTCCCGGATTAATTGAAGGCGCCAGCCAAGGAGTTGGATTAGGCACGCAATTCTTAAGGCATCTCAGTCGAACTCGTTTATTGTTGCAAGTTGTCGATTTATCAGGAATCGATGATCAATCTCCAGAAAAAGCGATTCAAGTCATTAATAATGAATTGTTGCAATTCAGCCCAGACTTAGCAGCCAAAACACGTTGGTTGGTATTTAATAAAATTGATGTGGCTGGAGAAGAAGAGGTCGAGGAGATCGGAAGAAAAATTACAGAAGTCTGTGGCTGGCAGGGACCGGTATTTTATATCTCTGCATTTAATAAACAGGGAACTCAGCAACTCTGCCAAAAGATTATGATTTATCTCGAAGATATTGCAAGTTCCGAGAACATTAAGTTTTGAATAATATGAAATTAAAGTTTGGTTTATAAATAATTTTCGTAGAAAACCCCCTCCTGATGGGGGATCGTAAGGGGGAGAAGAGCGGAGCGATCTCCCCCTTCATTACTGAATCGCAGCTTTGCTGAGATTCAGTATCAGAACCAGGAGCGCATGCGCGCGGAAGTAATTCCCGCTTCAGCGGGAATTACTGGCTTTAAGTTTGATGCTGCGATTTAATCGGCTTTTCAAGCGAGCAGCTTTATTCTTGTGAATTAAGCCCTTGGTGACACTTTTGTCGATAGCTGAGACTGCAACTTTGAAAGCTTCAGGCGTTATATTCTCTTTGCTGACCTGAATTTCATTACGTATTTTCTTAATAGCAGTGCGGAGCTTTGAGCGGCCAGCGCCATTGTGCTCAGCACGTAGTTTGCTTTGTTCTGCTCGTTTAGTTGCTTGTACGGTATTAGCCACGGGTAAAACTCCTGGATAAATTATAAAAAAGCGTAGTCTACGCTAGTTTGGACGCGAATTCAATTTAATTTTTTAGGCAATTTAATTCTATGACAGTTTAATTTTGCGTTCGACGCCTTTGCGTAGGCGTTGAATGTTTTCAGTATGCTTCCAAATAATCAATAAGGACATAATCAATAGAGGGACAAAATAATTCACATTCACGATCAGCATGAAAAAGGGTGCGAGCGCTGCGGTAATAATTGACGCCAGCGAAATATAACGAGTAATAAAAACCACCACCAGCCAAATAATAATCAAAAATAAAGATATCCAAAAAGATAGTAATAACAGGCCGCCTATTGCTGTTGCAACGCCTTTACCGCCACGAAATTGAAAGAAAATAGGAAAAATATGTCCGATAACTGCGGCCAGCGCAGTAAAGGCTAAGAAAAAACCGGTTACCCCTAACATTTTAGCGATTAGAACAGCCACAAAACCCTTTAAGAGGTCGCCGATTAAGGTTATTAGCGCTTTGTTTTTGCCGGCGGTGCGTAAGACATTAGTAGCGCCAGTGTTGCCAGAGCCTTGCGTGCGCGGATCAGGAAATTTAAAAAATTTTACTAATAAGAGTGAAGTTTGTAGCGATCCCAGCAAGTAGGCAATAATTGGACATAAGACATTAAACATAATAATTTCCTAACATTTAATGAAATGTTGACGATAATAGCGCAATTCCTCGATGGAGTCGCGTATATCTTGTAAAGCTTGATGCAGGGTGGATTTGTTCACGCCTGCCGCCACCTGAGGCGCCCAGCGTTGGGCCAATATTTTAATCGTGCTGACATCTAAGTTTCGATAATGAAAATAAGTTTCTAAAGAAGGCATATAGTTCCATAAAAATCGACGGTCTTGGCAAATACTGTTGCCACACATGGGAGATTTGCCAATGGGCACCCACGCTGAAAGAAATTCCAAGGTAAGGGTTTGGGCTTGTGACTCATCAACAAGACTCGAACGAACTCGATTCAATAACCCAGAACGAGTGTGGTGTTGAACATTCCAATCGTCCATGATTTTTAAAGTTTCTTCGGGTTGGAAAATAGCGAAGACCGGACCTTCAGCTAAAATTTCAAGGTTTGAGTTAGTGACCAGGGTTGCAATTTCAAGGATATGATCATGATCAACATTTAGACCTGTCATCTCCAAATCTATCCAAATTAAATTATCGTTTTTCAAGGGTTCCAATCTCCGTTTGGTTGTCATTCAATAAGCCATGCGGAACATGTGCGGTAGCAACCTTTTTACGTGCTTTTTCACAATGCCGCTGTTGATCATCAAAAAAAATATCCGCGCCGAATGCGTGCAGAAAATTACTTTTTTCCAGCCCGCCTAAAAAAAAGGCTTCATCGATTCGTATTTGCCAAGATCGCAAAGTACGAATGACGCGTTCATGAGCAGGCGCTTGGCGTGCGGTAACCAAGGCCGTGCGGATTGGGCAGTTTTCTTTAGGCAAGCTTTTTTGTAACTTTTGTAAAGCGGCTAAAAAACCCTTGAATGGACCCCCAGTTAACGGCAATTGCGCCGATTGTTTTTCGCTGTTGGTAAACGCCAGCAATCCCTGTTCTTGAAAAACCCGTTCTGCTTCATCTGAAAACAAGACTGCATCACCGTCAAAGGCAAAACGTAATTCTGGGTTCATGGGTGAAGTGATCTGCGCAGGCAGAATGGTGGCTGCAGCACAACCCGCTTTCAACGCGTTTTCAACATCTGCGCGATGAGTTGAGAGAAATAGATGTGAACCAAATGCGTTAACATATTGATAGGGACTTTGCCCATTGGTAAAAACCGCGCGAGTAATATCCAGTTTGTAATGCTCTATACTGTTAAAAACTCTAAGACCAGTATCGGCGCTATTGCGTGAGAGTAAAATGACTTCAACCAAATCGCCAAATTGATTTAAATTTAAAAATTTTTTTACCAAATGAAAAGCCACACCAGGCTCTAAAATCTCATTTTCATGCTCTATTTGATACTGTGCATAGACTTCGATGCCTTTTTCTTCAAACACTCGATTGCTTTCATTTAAGTCAAATAAAGCGCGCGATGAAATTGCAACAATTAATTTATGAGAAATATCAGTACTCATGATTTATCCAATTCTTTCCATACGCCCGATAGCGGGTAATACAATCCCAAACGAATCACACGTTTTTCAGTCAATGCCATAATCTGTGCATAGCGAGTTAATTGTTCCTGATGCTCGGGGTAATCCGTTTCAGGAGATGTTGTTTTATAGTCAATAATCCAACGAACTCCAGCAGGATCAATACCAGTATCAATAAAAGTCCGGTCCATTATAACATGTACGATTTTATTATCTAGATTGGCCTTCAGCGCGTATTCACTCTTTGCCTCTTGGTGGGGGCCAAACAAAATCCATAACCCGCGAGGGTCTTGCAAGGTATTCTGTATAGCAAGCTGTAAATTGGGAAGATTTTTAGTGCCGTATTTATTGTTTAGATACTGATACAAATCTTGTAACTTTTCATCCAGGGGAATCTGTCCTAAATGAGAAATATAAGCCAAAGCTTCATGAATCGCTATACCTTCAATTTTGGCCTGCAACGCGTTGGATTTGAAATTGACGGTTACTCTTTTATCCCAAATTGGGGTTATTGGGAGATCTATGAAATAGGGCGATTTGTAAGAAGCAGGTACACATTTTATGGTTTTAGTTTCAACTGGAATTGCTGGGAAATTTTCATCGATAATTTCTGCGGTATTTTTATAAAAAGGCCATAGTTTTTCTAAAAAACTACCTCGGAAACTATTTGAGTCTGATTGATATTTTTCATCATTGGGAATAACAGCAAGTAAATCCAACGAATTTTTAGCGCGGGTAACGGCAACATATAATAAGCGTGAACTTTCATGTTCCAGCTTATTTTTTTCCACAATCCTTAAATAATTATAAATGGGATCTGCATCAAAAGAAGTTGTTTCTTTAATTGGTGCTAAGATTAAATCATTAAAATAAGCACCCGCTCTTTCTAACCAGAGTAATAACGGTTGATCGTCTACGGCAGTTTTCCGTTGTAATCCTGGTAAGATAACATGATCAAATTCCAAACCTTTGGCTTTATGTATGGTCATGATTTGCAATTTAGCATTGCCTTCATGGTGGAGTGGTGCATAGAGTTTCATTAATTCATTGTTTAGCATCGTTAAATTAAATGTTTCTATATTTTCTTCTATTTTAAGTAATAAATTAAAGAAAGTTTGGACATTCTCTATTTCTTCAGTCTCGGTTAATCCTGCTGGACCACCTAAATTAACCCAGGTGTTTTCGATCCATTCGGTAAGACGCATACGTCCTTGGTTAAGAAATGCTTGATGAAAAACTGGGAAAATTCGTGCTAATCGCAATTGACCCTCAGCAGAAAGCGCGAGTTTTTTGTAATCTGCTAAAACTTCGTAAATATGACGATTATTTGCGTTCTCTGCAATCACATGTAAATCTTTTAATTTCAAACCACAGCAAGGCGAATGCAATAACGCTAACCAAGCAATCCGATCTGCTCCATGCGTTAAAGCGCGAACCAATGCCACTAAATCCAGAATTTCACTTCGAGAGGCGAGCGGATCAATATCAATGGCTTGAAAATTAATATTTTCTTTATGCAAGGCGATAATAATTTCTTTCAAGTGTGTCCGTGACCGGACTAAAATAGCAATGGTATGATCAGAGTTAGCCTGTTGATATTTTTTAATCAATTGAATAACTTGTTTAGCTTCTGTTTGATTATTTAAGGTGGGATAAAATTGAGGCTCGGTCATTGTCTCTTCTGGTGATTTTTTTGCTGAAATAGAAAAACTATACGGCACAGCGCCAGTGGCTAAGTCGATCTCTGTGGGCATGACGGCAGGAAAAACTTCATTGAACCAAGTTACCAATTTGTTAGCTGAGCGAAAATTAAAATGCAAAGATAGGGGTTTGATATTCACATTGGCGGACAAAGCCTGCTGTTTTACTCTAAAAAATAAACCGACTTCCGCATTACGGAATCGATAGATCGATTGCATGGGGTCACCTACCAAAAATAAACTTCGGTGATCACCAGGCTGCCATCCCGTTATCAATTTTTTGAGTAGATTAAACTGCATGACTGAAGTGTCTTGAAATTCGTCGATTAAAATATGTTGAATTTGGTAATCCAGTGTGAGACTCAAATCCGAAGGTTGTTCCTCTTCACCTAAAGCTCGGGAAGCTGCCAGACCTAACTCTACAAAATCCATGATATTTTTTTGTTGGAAAATTAATTGTAATTGTGCAGCCAGCAAGGGCAATAATTCCATTAAGGCCGCAATAATTCGCCATTGCGATTCTTTATAATGTAGAGGGGGGCAACTTTGAATAGTCTGTAAATACTTTTGTAGGGAGTTGTTGTTTTGGCAAGCCGCTAATAGGGATTCGAACATTTTTTTTTCTGGTGTTTTCGGTGGAAACCCTTGTCGGGTATCGATTTTTTTTCGCCATTCTCCTTCTTGAGTTAAAAATAAATCAGCTAAGGCGCGCCAGTTTTCGTAGAATTCTGCCAGAGGTTGGGGCCATTCATGCAAGTCTGCCCATACTGATAAGGGATGAGTCGGATTTTCAATTTTTAAATTTAACGCAGCAGCGTGTAATGAAGAGAAAATTATATTTTTCATTTTGGCATCAATAGCAATATCTGCAGCTTGCAGCGCTTCTTCCACGCAATGCAATAATCCTTTTTCCATCTGTTGGCGCAATAAGATGGGATTATGATTTGAGGGAATGATGTAAGGTAGCCATTGGTCGCGCTTTCCAAGCATGGAAACACAAAGTTCGATTAATTTGGGGATTTGATTGTCGAGATGAAGCAGTAGATCTTTTAAAGCGGGTAAACCAGGGTTCGATGCAGTCAGTTTTAAAATTTCTTGAATTGCTTGCAGATAATAAGTTCTTGCATCTTCTACAAAACGGCAAGAAGGAGTTGTCCCAGCAGTTAATGGTACTCTTTGACTTAATTGTGCTAAAAAAGCATCAATTGTTAGAATGCGTAATCGTTGGGGATTTTCTAATAATTCCCATTGATGTTTTTTGTTAACGACTAAAACATTTTTGGCGAGACCCCAAGTGTTGATTCGGTGAGGTTCTTCCGGTGGCATAATATTATTTGCTAACTCTAACGCAGCAAAAATTCTTTCTTTCATTTCTCGCGCGGCTTTTCTAGTAAAAGTAATGGCAATGATTTCTTCAGGATGTTGACAAGCATTGGCTAACAATGACAAGAAACGTTGCGTTAATAATTCAGTTTTACCAGAACCCGCAGGGGCATGAACGATAAAAGACTGTTGCCAATCTAATGCTTGTTCTCGGGTTAATCGATCATTTTCGTTTGACATATTTTTCTTCAACGGATTCGACATAATGAGTGCAATTCGCAAATTCTGCAGGGTGATTTTTTTCCGCTCGGATCTTTTGCTGCATAGCCCTGACAAAATTCATCACTGAGTTTCTCTAAATGCTTTTGCCAGTAAACAGACAATTCATTCCAGCTTTTTGGAATATCGATATAGGATAATTTGTCCAATGGTTTAATTCCGATTGGAAAATAATCATTGCTGGTTAAGGATTCATCATGCAGCCCTAAGAATTTCATTCCTTCTGGCCTAAATTCCGCAAAAGCCAAGGCTGAAAAAGATTGATTTTTGGTGTTGGCATAAACAAAATATAAAGGTAATTGAGGTTGCTCTAAACGTTCAGAAAACCAGGAATTTAAATGATTCAAACCCGTTTTATAATCAATGATCATCGACTTGCCATTCTGCAGGCGATCGATTCGATCAATTTGCACCGTTAAATTTAATTCGCCAATTTTAATAAATCGTTTGGTTTCTTGCTCCAAGACTGTAAAGGGTGGTCGTTTTTTTCAAGCGTTAGCCACTGAATCAATAATTTTTGCAAGCGGATTTTTTCAACTTGCCAAAATAAAGCATACTTAAATTCATCTTGCCCGCGAATATGGTCGTTTACAACCGAATTGGCAACATTCTGGCAAAGATCAACTAAGTTATCGTCTGCAATCGCACAAAGATTTTCATGGCTCTTTATTTGTTGCCAACATTTTTCTAAACAGTAATGTAATAATTTCCCCCGGTCTTTGGGTGAAATTCCTAAAGTTGGCGAATTCAGTGGTTTTGCTTTTAGGCGGAGGGTCGCAAAAGCCTTAAAAGGGCAAATGGATTGAAGTGTTAAAATAGAGCTGCCGCCAACAATGTTTTCACTAGGATTGACCAATGGCCCATATTGTTCATCATATTCTTCATTGGCCGTTGCTACTTCTTCTCTCCAAAAAGGCCATGGTTCGGAAGGTTGTTGGAAATCATTGTCTTTAACCAGATCAAATTGCTTAATCAATGGGCTAGGCATAGGTATTTGACCCAATTCCTTGGCTGAAAAACTCAAGGTGATTTGTGAGGCTGACTTTAGTAAGCGTTGGGTTATAGCATTGGCATAGATCCATTCTCGTTTAGCGGTCGAGTGCGGTAAATTATGCTGAATTTGTAATTTATAAGGTAAAAAGGTGTTTAAACGAGGCGTCATGGGCCAACTTTCTTCATTCAAACCCATCACCCATATGGCGTCAAACTCTAATCCTGCCGTCTCCAGTACTCCAAGTAAGTGGATATGAATTGATTCTTCCCGAGTTTGTTTGGGTTGAAATAAAACTTTTCTCATTAAGTGGCAAAAGAGATGATACGCTTTGCGATGATCGATGAAACTGAGCAGTTGATCTAAGTCAGAAAATTCCTCGAGAAATTGTGTCCATCTTTCTAGAATTTGAAATTCTATTTGCGTTGGTGAGCGGCCTCCAGGCCAGCCCAGATAGGTAAGTTGGTTATTAAAAATTTCTGCCCATTGGCTGGGTAAGGCCTGAGATGGGAGGTTTTGAAGATATTCTAAAAAAAGCCGCCATCTTTGTAACCAAGTATGTTGCGGATATTGGTTTTGCCAGTGAGAAAGAGGGGTGAATAACGCAGTCAAAGGGAGTTCGGTATCATTTGCGGAGCGCAATTCTTCGGCTAAGTGAGCGCCGATATTAACATCAGATTGATTTTGGCATAAATATGGAGATTGTAATAAATTGCTAATGGTTTCTAAATTGATATTATCAAGCCCAAGCTTTAAAGCTTCTATGCCAATAGCGACGAGTGGAAATTGAATAAAGCTTTCCCCACCAGAAATATGAAAAGGGATTTTTTCTTTTGCAAAAGTTTGTTTAAAAATTTGCAGAATTTTATGACGATATAGATTAAGATTGGGTATCACACAAGCGATGTGATGATAATTTTTATTTTTTTTCTCGTAATTGTTTACCCAGTCAGCCATATTTTTAAGTTCAGCTGTCAGATCTGGAAATGCCCTGAGGTTTGGGATAACACTTTGCTGATTAATTTGGTATTCGACTACACGTGTTGTTTTTTTAATTGCGGAAATAAGTTCGTTTTGTAGTGGAGTTAATTCATCAAATCCCACTAAGATAATTTCAACAGGCATTTGGAGTTGATGTTGATTACAAAGTTGTAACAATTTTGCTGCCAGCATGCTTTCACTTAGCCAGTGATGTGCAGCGCATTTTTGTAGAAACTTTTCTGCCCATTCTACAAATTGGCTCACTTCGATCGAAGCCATTTCTGTTTTTAAGCTAGAGAGGGGGATTAACCAATCTTGCAGAATTTGCCAAGCTCTTTGCACTTCTTCAACAATAGCTGCCGGTTGATTGGTGATTTCTAACCAAAGACAATGCTCTTTCGTTGCATTCAATAAAGTTTCAGGCCCTAACCATTGGGATTGCCACAGTTCGCTTATCCAGTTTTTCCAAGGTTTTATGTTTAACGGCGGCCAACTTAGGTTTTTATTTTTTAATTGCTCGAGATCGTAGCCATCAGCAACTACTTCAGCTAAGCGACGGGTAGCGGTAAGAATCACACCACTTGTATCAATTTGCAGCAGAGATTTATTAAACATGAATAAAAAAATCGATTAGTTGCGCACAGGTTTTTTGAATTATATCTGAGTGATCTTAAAATACCAGCCTGATGTTGATAAAATTGAAGGCACATTACTAAGCTATTGATTTTAATAATATAATAATGTGTTCACATTAAGAGCAACTTGTCCTAAGTGCTCAAATCTAGCCTTAAAAATATTTATATTCGATATGTTATTAACAGAGTTATCCACAGTTTTTGTGAATAACTTTTTTTAAAATTTATGAGGCGAGGTGTAGCCTTGTTTTTAAAAGAATTTTTTAGCAATCTGAGTGAAACGCCATGGATTGCTCCTCGTTCTTGCGTACAATATTTTTTTTACTATAATATTACTAGACATTGGCTACCTTGTGTGCTATTGTCCAATTTTGCTTTGGGACGCACTGCAAGCATTTTGAGTTGGCGTGTTTAATGCTCTCTGAATGATCTGCTCTGCATTTTTTTTAAATTTGTTTATGAGAGTTTTGAACATGAATACGAAAATATACGTAGGTAATCTATCTTATCGGACCGGAGAAGACCAACTGTCTCAGCAGTTCGCCAAATTTGGGCAAATTTCTAGCGTTGTTATTGTTATGGATCGTGCAACAAACCGTTCAAAAGGTTTTGGATTTATTACTTTTGAAAACCAAAATGCTGCTCAACAAGCAGTACAAGAAATGAATGGCAAAGAAGTTGATGGCCGTACCATCAAAGTCAGCATTGCTAAACCACCTAAAGAACGCGAAGGCGGCGGCGGTGGCAGCGGTGGTCGTACAGGTGGTGGTGGTAGTCGTGGCGGCTTCGGCGGCGGCGGCGGCGGACGATCTTCTGGCGGCGGCAGTCGTGGCGGTAATGGCGGCGGCAACAGACCCGGTAGCTATTAAGAGTTCAATCCTCTAAATAAAAAGCGATTCTCGGCTAAGTCGGGAATCGCTTTTTTATTTGTATCTTGTTATTTTGCTTTGGGGAAGAGAACACGTACTTCCAATCCTGCTCCCGACTCTGGGGTCAATAGCAAAATCTCAGCGCTGTGCAATTTAGCTATTTGTAAAACAATACCTAAACCCAAACCACTGCCGGGACTTTCATTGCCCACGATTCGATAGAATCTTTCGAATACTCTTTCACGCAATTCTTGAGGAATTCCTGGCCCATTATCTTGAACGATCAAAATAACTTGTTTTGGATTTTCTTCGATGGATATTTTGATCCATCCTCCTTTAGGAGTATAACGAATAGCGTTATCGATTAAATTCCGAATTAAAATGCCGAGCGCAGTGGCATTTCCAGAAATGCAGGCCGTGCTGTCTGGGGTTAAAAATTCAATTTCTATATTCTTATTGATAGCTTCAGGCGCTAGCATGGCAGCAATATCTGCAACCTCGCGACTTAAGCGAATGGGTACGGCTTCTTTAATCGTTGCTTCTGGCACCATACGGCTTAAGGTTAATAACTGTTGGATGACATGGGTGCTACGATGTATCCCGGCCAAAATTTTAGAAAGCGCTTGTCGTCTTGATTGATCATCATTGGTACGTAAAGCAACTTGAGCTTGTGCACTGATAGCGGCTAACGGAGTTTTAAGCTCATGTGCCGCATCGGCAGTAAAGCGTTTTTCTCTTTCAAAAGCATCTTGCAGCCTTCCAAAAAGATTATTTAAGGCTTCAATTAAGGGTATAATTTCAGAAGGGACGGAGGTTAGATCAAACGGTTGCAGATAGCTTGGGGCGCGATGGCTCACTTCTCGGGTAACTTTCTTAAGAATTTGCAATGCCCGACCTACTATAAACCAAATTAGAACTCCCAAGAATGGGTAACTCAGTAGCATGATAAAAATTGAATCCTGGGTTAAACGATTTTCCAAGGCTTGTCGATAATTGGCATGTTCAGCAATCATAACAATTTGATTCGCTTGAGCTTTGACAGTATACACTCGCCAGTCTTGATTCTTTAAATTGACGCTGGATAAACCAATAACGCCATTGGTGAATGGAGTCAAAGGTGCGCCGGGAGATCGGATGATCAATTGATTGTCGGGTCCCCAAACTTGAAATTCAATAAAAAAACTATTTTCTTCGGCAGCATTGGAGAGTGGAATACGATTTGGAACAATAGGCATGTTCTGTTCGCGTTGGCGGTCAGTAAGCAAGTTTTTTTGAATGGTTTCAATGTCTGCAGGGGTAAGATGAAGACTAAGTAAAGCTCGCATGCTCACGGCAGTATGGACCAGCTGTGTATCTAATTGCTTTTGTATGTCTTTATGGGACAGAACTAAATTGCCAACAATCGCCAATGAGGTAATTAACGTTACACTCAGTAACAAATTGATGAGCAAAAAAGTACGTATGGAGGGGGTCATAAATGCAGTTTCCAAGTTCTCACGTTACACGATGGGGGTTCGCACCCCCGTCTCATGGGGGCGGGCGGGGGAGAATCACGATTCTCCCCCTTCATTCCGAGCAATCGGCTTTGCCGATGCGCAGGATATAAACCAATTCTTTTAAGTCTCTTCTTTGGCTATCATATAGCCTACACCGCGTACGGTTCTAATTAAATTTGTGCCAAATCGTTTTCGTAAGTTATGAATGTGTACTTCCAAAGCATTGCTGTCAATATTTTCTCCCCAACCATAGAGTGTTTGATTGAGCTGTTCTCGAGAAATAACGCGACCTGTATTTTCTAAAAGTTTTTGCAACAGAGCAAACTCTCGCCGGGAAATATTTGCATCTTTTCCACCTTGTTGAACGGTATGTGATGCGGGATCTAATTCGATATCTCCATAGGAAATGACGGGGCTTGTTCTCGCTTTAGACCGTCTTTGTAATGCTCTCATACGAGCGCAAAGTTCATCTAAGTCAAAAGGCTTAGTCAAATAATCATCAGCCCCAGCATCCAAGCCTTTTACACGATCTTCAACAGATTCACGTGCGGTTAATATAACAACCGGAGTGGCAATGTGCCGCTCTCTAATGCTTTTAAGTAAATCCAAACCAGACATTTTGGGGAGGCCTAAATCTAAAACGATAACATCGAAATCTTCATTGGGTGAGGTTAAAACGCGAAAAGCGGATTTTCCATCTTTAACCCAATCTACTGTATATCCATAATGTCTTAATCCTGTGCGAATTCCGTCGCCCAATAGTTCATCATCTTCAACCAATAGAATACGCATTTTTACTAACCTCTTTAAATTAAATCATTCGATTTTGCTTTTTTTTTGTTTAACAGGAGAGTATATTAACGTAAATTTGCTTTTGATAGGCCTGCTAACCATATATAAAAAAAGATACATAATACAATATGATATCTGATTTTTTGAATAATTGCAAGTGCCTATTAATATTTTCTTAATGTTTCCATAAGGAAAGTCAAGAAAGCAGGAAGGATATGAACCAGGCAGCCATGAACACTGTTCAATAAGAGTGGCTTAAAACAACTGAAGGTCAAATATGTTAGGCAATTATCAACTTCCAAAAAATAGAGAACTTATTGACAAAATCGTTGCCCATGCCAATAAGAAATGGGATGCCAAACAGGGCGATATTAGTCAGTTTATTCAATTTATTAGACTTTATTTTATCCATTGTTCAGTTGAAGAGTTAGAAGCACGTAGTATCACCGATCTATACATGGGGGTGTTGTCCCATTGGCATTTGATGAGCCCCCGTGCTCCCGGGGAATTAAAAATTAGGGTGTTTAATCCGCATTACGTTGAAGAGGGTTGGCAGTCCCCACACACAATTATTGAAGTTATAAGTAATGATATGCCTTTTTTGGTCGATTCAATGCGCATGGCTATTGATCAGACCATCTATTTAATGATCCACATGGGTGGAATGCGAGTCGTTAGAGATAAGTTTGGGAATGTCAAAGAAATATTGTCCTTTGCTGAACAACATGAAAATGCTCTTCTTGAAGCCCCCATTTATATGGAAATTGATCGGCAGACGGATCCTGAAGTTTTAGAGCAAATTCAAAGTAAGCTTTATGCTGCTTTAAATGATGTTCATTTGGCGGTCGCAGATTGGCAAAATATGCGGCAAAAGGTAAAAAATCTTATTGCTCATTTGGTAGAGAACAATTCTTTAAGTGAAGAAAAAAAAGAAACGGTCGCATTTTTAGAATGGATTCTCGAAGACCATTTTACTTTTTTAGGAGCCCGGGATTATAAAAATTTGGAAGTTGTTCCGGAGTCTAATTTAGGGATATTGCGTGAAGCTTCCCATGACCCAGTATTTGAAACCAATATGTCTTTGGAAATGGGGCCGGTGATTATTTCTAAAACCAATTTCAGATCTACCGTGCATCGGAATACTTATACGGATTACATCTCTTTTAGAGAATTTAATGTTCACGGAGAATTAATCAGTGAATATTGCTTTATTGGGTTATTTACCTCTAGCGCTTATGTGGTATCTCCAAAAATAATACCCATTATACGTAAAAAAGTTGAGGCCATTATCCAACAATCAGGCTTGCCTCCGCGAAGTCATGCCGGCAAAGATTTATTTCATATTCTTTCTGTTTTACCCCGTGACATACTCTTTCAAGCGGGAGTGAAAGAACTTTATGAACTTTCCATGGGGATACTTCATCTACAAGAGCGTAGAAAGATCCGCTTATTTATCTACGAAGATACTTTTAAACGTTTTATTTATTGTTTAGTGTTCGTACCTAGAGAAAATTTTAATTCCGATTTGGTTCGAGAAATGCAAGAGATTTTGAAAACCCATGTCGGTGGGTTGGAAGTCACTTACAGTACCCAATTTTCATCATCGGTTTTAGTACGCGTTGATTATGTGGTTTTAGTAGATCCTCTGAAACCTCACCCATTTAATTCGAAACAGATGGAACAAGAATTGATTGTGGTTGGTCATTCCTGGCAAGACGGATTTCGGGCTAATGCGCTGGAACACTTTGGCCAAGAACGAGGAGCTTTGGTTATTAATCACTACCACAATGCTTTTCCTGCGGGTTACCGTGAAACGTTTACTCCCCGGAATGCAATTTTTGATATTGAAGAGATTGAAAAATTAATGACCGATAAAACCTTGGGGATGAGTTTTTATCGTCCGCTCGGTGCATCGAAGGACGTTATCCGTTTTAAATTGTATCGCTCCAAATTTACAGTTTCTTTATCCGATGCTTTACCGATGTTAGAAAATATGGGGTTACGCGTAGAAAGCGAACAGGCTTATTGCATCATTCGAAAAGATGGAAGTCAGTTTTGGATCAATGATTTTGGTATGACCTATTCACACGAACCTGAATTTGAGGTCGAGCAAGTCAAAGGTATTTTTCAACAAGCGTTTAACAAAACTTGGTTAGGACTCGCGGAAAATGATTCATTTAACCGTTTAGTTTTGGAAGCGCAGCTAGGATGGAGAGAAATATCCATATTGCGTGGTTATGCCCGCTATTTTAGACAAACGGGTTTTACTTTGAGTCAAGAATATATTGCTCAGGCTTTGGTTAATAATCCAGTAATTACTAAACTGTTGGTGGAGTTGTTTCAAACCCGTTTTAATCCTAAGCAGATTGAAGATCGTCAAAACCTGTGTTTGCAGATTGAGCAAAACATTTACAAGCTTTTGGATAAGGTCAATAGCTTAGATGATGATCGAATTTTGCGTCGCTATCTACATGTGATTAATGCAACGATGAGAACTAACTATTTTCAAGTCGACGCTACGGGCCATTTTAAGGCGAGTTTATCATTTAAGTTTGACCCGCAAAAAATTCCAGAAATGCCTCTGCCGATCCCGTTGTTTGAAATTTTTGTTTATTCTCCTCGTGTTGAAGGTGTCCATTTGCGCGCGGCAAAAGTTGCACGTGGGGGTATTCGCTGGTCAGATCGCCGTGAAGATTTTCGTACTGAAGTTTTGGGCTTGATGAAAGCCCAACAAGTAAAAAATGCAGTTATTGTTCCCGCAGGGGCAAAAGGCGGATTTTTCCCAAAAAATCTGCCGATAGATGGCGATCGAGAGGAAATACTTGAAGAAGCCATTGCTTGCTACAGGAATTTATTGCGGCTTACTAGACCTCACGGACAATTTACAAAGACAATAATGTTATCCCTCCCTTAGATACAATTTGTTACGATGAAGCAGATACTTATTTGGTGGTTGCCGCAGACAAAGGTACTGCTACTTTTTCAGATATTGCAAATAGCATTGCGAAAGAAAAAGGTTATTGGCTGGGAGATGCGTTTGCCTCAGGCGGATCCATTGGTTACGATCATAAAAAAATGGGAATTACTGCGCGAGGCGCGTGGGTATCAGCAAAGCGTCAATTTCATGAACTCGCTATTAATATAGATGAAAGTCCGATTTTACTGTTATCGGGATCGGTGATATGAGCGGGGATGTCTTTGGAAATGGGATGTTATTATCTCCATATCTTAAATTAGTAGGCGCCTTTAACCATCAACATATTTTTTTAGATCCTGACCCAAAAGATCCAAGCGTCAGTTTTGAGGAACGGCTCCGGTTATTTAAGTTGCCACGATCTTCATGGGCGGATTATAAAAGAGAGCTTATTTCAATTGGCGGAGGAATTTATTCGCGCACGCTAAAATCAATTATGCTAACCGCGCCGGTTAAAAAGTTATTGGATACTGATAAAGATTCAATGATTCCAAGTGATTTAATTCGCGCCTTATTAAAAGCGCCTGTAGATTTGATTTGGAATGGTGGAATAGGCACTTACGTAAAAGCAAGTTATGAATCCCATCATGAAGTCGGAGATCATAGCAACGATGCCTTGCGAGTCGACGCGAATGAACTTCGTGCTCGCGTCGTTTGTGAAGGAGGAAATTTAGGTTTTACCCAACTTGCTCGTATCGAGTATGAATTAAACGGTGGGAAAATTGACACTGATTTCGTTGATAATTCAGGCGGAGTAGATTGTTCAGACCATGAAGTCAATATTAAGATATTATTGAACCACGCGGTTGCCATACACAAAATTGATATGGGCTATCGGAATAAATTATTGGCGGAAATGACTGAAGAAGTATCGTCATTGGTGTTAAAAAATAATTATCAACAAAATCGCGCTATTAGCTGGTTAACCGCCTTATCTAAGAAACATTTGGGATTATATATCAGCCATATAACTGCACAAGAACAAGCAGGTAAACTTAATCGCGAATTAGAATTTTTACCCAGTAATAAGGAATTGCTACAGCGTAAATTAAGCGGGCAGGGGATAACTAAACCAGAAATGTCTATCCTTCTAGCTTACAGCAAAATAAATTTAAAAGAACAAATTATTAATTCTGATTTACCTGAAGATCCTTTCCTTGCGCAAAAAGTTAAACAATCTTTTCCCACCCCTCTTCGTAAAGAATACAATGAGGAGTTAAACACCCATCGTTTGCGTCGTGAAATCATTGCCACTCAGTTATGCAATCGATTAATAGCGGATATGGGCGTGACATTTGTTTTTCAAATGCACGATGAGACAGGGGCGTCTATACCGATGATTGTTCGCGCATACTCCGCAGCACGCAACGTTTTTCACATGGGTGAATTTTATACCGATATAGAATCCTTGGATTACAAAATAAATGCTGCCGTACAATATGAAATAAATGAAGAAACAGTTACGTTAGTCCGCCGAGCAGCACGTTGGTTGTTGCGGCATTATCCAGCTCATTTAGATATCAATGAAATTATTACCACCTTTGCGGATCCGATTATTCATCTATCTCGTCGTTTGCCAAAATATATTTTGGGTGAAGATAAAGTTAGCTTAGAAAATCGCCATAATGCTTTAGTCGCAGCCAATGTGCCAGAGGATATTGCCTTGCGAATCGCTTGTGTCGAACCCATTTATCATGCGTTGAATATTGTTGAAATAGCAACAAAAAAACAAATTGATATAAAACATGTCGCACAAATCTATTTTGTTTTGTTAGACCGACTCAAATTAATTTGGTTCCGTCAACAAATCAACGCTTATGAAGGAGGCGACAGTTATTGGGTATTTTTGGCTAAATCCTCTTATAAAGCCGATTTAGATTTATTACAGCGTCAATTAACCGCTGAAGCTTTGCGTCGAATTCATCCGGAAACCACGGATGTTGAAGAACAAGTGGATGCGTGGTTAGATAGAAGAGCCCATTTAGTAGAGCGCTGGCGGAATATTTTGACAGATTTACGCAGTTCTGGAGTAAAAGAATTCGCTGTTATTTCTGTCGCTATCCGCGCATTGGCAAATTTAGCTCAAGAACAACCAGGGAATAGCCATTCCCTCTGATTACAGTGCATTGTATAAATTTTAATTTTTAAAGGGAGCTTATGTAATTTATGAAAAAGCCTTTACCTGTGTGTTTGCTTTTATTGAGAATTGGGGTTTTTGTCGCGTTATTGATTTGGGCAATTGATAAATTTTTTCGTCCTGGTGCAGAAGCATCGGCCTTGAATCATTTTTATCATTTGCCAGTTTTGCCGAGTATGGTAATTTATACTTTAGGCGCTTTTGAAATATTGTTGGCCACTTGTTTTTTGATTGGAATACAAAAAACGCTGACGTATGCCCTGGTATTTCTAATAACCGCAGCTTATACCATTGCAGCTTATCGTTTTTACTGGCCACCTTTTCAAGGCGATAATTTATTATTTTTTTCCGCCTGGCCGATGCTGATGGGTTGTCTTTCATTATACATTTTACGTAAACAGGATACTTTGTTGTCGATTTCATAGATAATTAAAGACCTAAAAGGAGTTAGACAATGAAAGATTGCATTTTTTGTAAAATCATCAAACAAGAAATCCCCAGTAATATTGTTTATGAAGATGAGCATGTCCTTGCATTTCCTGATATTAGCCCAAAAGCGCCTATCCATTATCTGATTATCCCAAAAAAACACATTGCTACGTTGAATGATTTAACGGATGAAGAAACCTTCTTAGCTGGGCATCTGTTACAAGTGGCGAAAAAATTAGCGTTGAAAATGGAAATTGCCGAGCCAGGCTATCGAGTTTCAATCAATTGTAATGAAGGCGGCGGTCAGCTTATTTATCACATTCATTTGCACTTATTAGGCGGCCGGCCAATGCACTGGCCGCCAGGCTAAAATTCGATGCCAAGTTAAATTCCGGAGAATTAATCCCCCTCCGCCTTGTTCAGCGACATCCGCCTACTCGCAAGATTGTCTAAACGGGTCCCGTCAGTAGAGATGTTTTCGTGCTCGTTACGCCATCATAGCTGGTGTAAAACTTTGTAGCGCCATTGTACGGAGTGAACTTTTATTACTCTGGTCATGTTCAAAAATGGCTGCACTGCGCGCGAAAACATCTCCACTGACACCCGTTGCAAAGCTCGTAGGCGGATGCGCTGAACAAGCCTATGCAGGACGTAGCAGTTTGTCTCAGCATTAAGTAACCTGCCTCGCCAATATTGCCTTTTTTTATAAAACAAGTAATTAAAAAAAACAACCTATCCGTATCACAGGTGACAACTAAACTTATGTATTATGGCCACCTATGACATGGACAAATTGATTTTCTAACAATTTTTTTTATAATAGGAATTAAGAAAAAAAGCCTGGTCTGGAACTTTTCAACAATTCATTATTGGCGAGGCAGATTACTTAATACTGAGATTAACTGCTACGTCCTGCATAGCTTTGTTCAGCGCATCCGCCAACAAGCTTTGTAACGCGTGTCAGTGGCGATGTTTTCGCGCAGTCACTATAAACAGAAAATTTTCGTAGAAAAATCCTTACCGGATGGGGGATTTAAAGGGGGGAGAAGAGCGGTAGCGATCTCCCCCCTTTGATTCCGAGCATCGGCTTCGCCGATGCGAGGATATAAACTAAAGCAGGCGGATGTCGCTGAACAAAGCGGAGTGGGTTTTAAGTCTTTTAGTGGTCTTTAATCTCATCAATACTTTTAAAAAATTCTAACGAATCAGGATTTGCAATCGTTTCTAAATTGCCTAAAGGTTGATGATTAATTATTTTTTTGACCGCCATTTCTAGCAATTTGCCATTAATTGTCCTTGGCAAATCAGGTGCGGCGATTATTTTTGCAGGGACATGATGAGGAGACACGTTTTTCTTTATTTGCTTTTTAATCGATTGAATTAATTCGGACGTCAGTGTGAAACCACTTTGCATCACCACAAATAAAATAACTCTTTCACCGCCTGCTTGCATTTGCCCCACCGCTAAACAGTCGGTAATTTCTTTAAATTGAGCAATTTGTTGATATAGTTCTGCTGTTCCCAGTCGAATTCCGCCTGGATTTAAAGTGGCATCGGAGCGCCCGTAAATAATAATGCCAGAGTGTGAAGTTATTTTTGCATAATCCCCATGCGTCCAAACACCCGGAAATTTAACAAAATAAGAGCGTTCATATTTTTTGCCATCGGGGTCGTTCCAAAAATAAACGGGCATAGAGGGGAATGGAGAAATACATACCAATTCTCCTTTTTCATTTTGTACGGATTCACCTTGCTCATTAAAAATTTTTACATTCATTCCCAGCCCTAGACTTTGAATCTCACCTTTATATACCGGCAATAATGGATTACCTAAGGCAAAACAAGAAATGATATCACTGCCTCCGGAAATTGAAGCCAACCAAACATTAGATTTAATTTTTTCATAAACAAAGTCAAAACTTTCCGGCAGTAAAGCAGAGCCCGTCGTTAAAATGGTGTTTAGAGATTGCAGCGAATGCGAATCCTTAGGATTTAAATTAATCGTCTTTACCATTTCAATCCATTTAGCCCCAATTCCAAAAATGGTAATTTTAAGCTCATCAATCAGATCAAAAAGTCTTGAACGTCGAGAAGGCAAAGGATTGCCTTCATAGAGGATAACCGTCGCGCCGATCGCCAAACTGCTGATCAGCCAATGCCACATCATCCACGAACAAGTGGTATAAAAAAATATTTTATCTGCGCGGTTTAAATTGGTATGTAGCTTTAACTCTTTAAGATGTTGAAGCAGCGTTCCACCAGTGCCGTGGACCATGCATTTTGGTTTACCGGTTGTCCCCGATGAATATAAAATATATAGCGGATGATCAAAAGGAAATTGTGGAAAACTAAATGACTCAACATTATTATTAAAACAATTTTCCCATAATACCGATGGATCACTGATAATAATTGTTTGCTCAATACTTTTTATTTCTTGTTGTAATTTACGAATTTTTTTTAATACATCAAAATATTTTTGATCATAAACATATCCTTCAATCGCAAATAAAATTTTAGGCTCTATCTGAGCAAAACGATCTAACAGCCCTTGCTCACCAAAATCCGGAGAGCATGCTGACCATATGGCACCCAAACTAGTCGCAGCTAACATAGCAACAACGGTGGCAGGGCAATTCGGCAGCACGCCTGCCACACGATCATTTGCTTTCACCCCTATTTTTTGTAAATAGAGAGCCAATGAACAAACCCTTTGGTGAAGTTCCGCATAAGTCATGGTTTCAGCTTGACCTTTTTCAGTTACATAGACCAAAGCGATGTGATCATCTCGATAACGTAGCAAATTTTGAGCAAAATTGAGCTCTGCGCCTAAAAACCATTGAGTATCTTGAAAATGATTACCAAATTTACAAATTTGTTGTGGGGCTTTTTGATGAATGATAGCAAAATAATCCCAAGCTGCTTGCCAAAAAAATTCTGGAAACACCACCGACCATTGATGTAGTGCTGCATAATTTTCAATTTCAAGTTTAAAGCGCTGAGCGACATAATCTAAAAAAAGTTTCATCTCAGATTTTTGCATCAGCTCTGGAGAGGGGAACCAAATTGGGTTATCAGTATTTGAAGGCATAATAGTTAAGAATAGCAAATCTACAGCCAATCACGCTGAGTACAGCGTCCATGAGGGTTGTAAATAAAATATTATTAAGTTCTAATTTGGACTAGACAGACTAATTTAGGTGATTTGATGAAAACATGGCAATTAGAATCTGCCAAGGTGCGGTTAGTGGAGTTACTAAGGTGGTGATTCTGAAAAAGGAACAATATGATCGTTTGACTAAAAAACAAGTACCTCTTGTTGAATTTATTGCTAAATCGCCACTGGCAGGGTTAAAAATTAATTTTAAGCGCGATAAATCTCCAACTCGCGACATTGATTGATGCTTTCCATACTCAAAACGGCTTAGGGTTTCTATTTGAAAGAAAACTTAATAAATGATATCTTTTCAGATTATTTTGGCCGCGCCAGGGATGGCAGAGAAAGTATAGGCACGTAGCTCAGTGGTAGAGCATCACCTTGACATGGTGGTGGTCGGTGGTTCGATCCCACTCGTGCCTAATTTTGAATCATTGTTACATTGACATCGGACTGAATAAAGACTATATTTAGGTCAATCTAAAATAGGAGACTTAAGATGAACCTATCTCAACAAATTAAGCCCATAAGTTATCTCAAAGCGCATGCGGCCGAAGTGATCAAGCGTTTGCGTGAAAATCATGAAACCATGATTATTACTCAAAATGGTGAAGCCACAGTCGTTCTTCAGGACATAGAGAGTTATGAAAGAACCCAACAATCTTTGGCATTGTTAAAAATTTTGGCTTTAGGGAATAAACAGATCGAAAACGGACGGACCGAAACAGCATCATCGGTTATAAAGCGATTACGGGATAGGAAAAAAAATCATAAATGAGTTATGCCGTTATTTTAACAGCGCATGCTGTTCTCGATGTAGAAAAAATTTGCGATTATATTACGATTAATGATCTGCCACAAAAGGCAGAATATGTTTTAACACAGCTGGAAAATTCATTTGATAGCTTATCAAAGTTTCCTGAAAGGGGGGGTTGTCCCAAAGAATTATCATATTTAGGAATAAGTGAATATCGAGAAACTTATTTTAAACCTTACCGAATTATTTACAGGATTATAGAGAAGACTGTTTATATTTATCTTGTAGTAGATGGGAGACGAGATATGGAAACGTTATTACAAGGAAGAATATTTGATACTGTTTTAGATTAGAGGATTAGCTTGTATTGCAGTTGATCGTCAATTATTCCAGGATAGCCTTAAAGTCTTTATAATTACTCCAGTTCAGAGCTCTGATTTTATCAATCTCCAGAATTCTTAAAAGAAATAAAGGGTTTTTCGCTCTCCTTCGAGGTAATCGGGGGCAATGGTTGAGGGCATAAAGAGAAAAATTGATTTGGGTTTTGACTGTAGCCCGAGGAAGATTGGGAAGCAGACAAAGGTGATGAAGAACTGCTGCTCACAGTAGAAACAACGTCGCTGCTCGAAGATAAAGAATTCCCGCAAAGCTCAGAAGCACTTGTTTGAGCTTTGATTTCTTTTTCTGAAGCCTCAAGTTTGGGGAGTAGCAAGCAAAGCATCATCACTTGGAACCTATGCCGTGAAAGAGCCTCATGTGATTCATTAATATCGAATTTGGGATTAGACATATTTATACAAAGAGCTTTTTCTATGTCGCTTTCTGCACAGTAACGAAGAATTGAAATAGAAATACTATGATTACCATTGTTAAATAATTTAAGCATGACAGAGTAAGCTTTCATTAACCATGGCAACGTTGCGATAAGAGATCGATAAGTTTCTATTCCAACCAAACTCAGCATTTGCTTATAACCAATAGGTGAGGTGCACTGAGCCTGTGCTGAAAAAGGAAAGTCGATTAACCAAATAAAAAACCTCATGTTTTGATTTTTTATCTGAGTGGCGCGTTCCATTAAGCGTGGCAAAGAATTATAAAAATGGTCACGTACTTCTGGATTTACATTCTGAAATATAAAATCTATCATTTCTAATGAAATTTCATTTGTATTTGTTGCAAAATCTAGCAAATGTTGGGGGTAGTTTAGTGCAAACCATTCTAAATTACCTTGGTCTGTCAAGTGGTTAAGCTTCTTTTCTGGAGGACTTGCAATTTCCCCTGCCTGCTTTTTTCTTTTCATATTTACCCTTTTTTATATTAGAAACTTGTACTATTATTGCACAAGCCCAGCTGATTGGCAAGCCCCAAATGAATTAAAGCTTAAACAGAAGGAGTAACCCTACTTGCACCAATGAGGTCAGATCATGAAAGGGACCAGAGGCGTCCGTTCGCAATGAGGGACCGGCTATTCCCGCTGAATAAACCAGGAAGCAATTCTCGGTTAATATTAACTGATTGATATAATGTAATAAATTTCCACTATAAACAGAGAATTTTCGTAGAAAAATCCTTACCCGATGGGGGTTCAAAGGGGGAGAAGAGCGGGAGCGATCTCCCCCTTGATTCCAAGCATCGGCTCCGCCGAGCGCAGGATATAAACCAGAAAGCAATTTTCGGCTCCGCCGAGAATTGCTGCATGCTCCACGAAGATGTTGCAGTGGAAATGACAATGAATTACAGTAGGCACCGTTCGCGGGATTTTCAACTGAGAGGAAAGTGAGATAATATTCCATGCTAAATATTCGTTTACCAGACGGTAATCAGAAACAATTTCCGGGACCGGTTTCTGCTTTGCAAGTTGCTGAATCCATCGGTTCGGGGCTAGCAAAAGCTGCTTTGGCTGCTGAAGTGGATGGCAAAGTAGTCGATTTGTCTTACCTGATTCAGCAAGATGCAGAAGTAAAAATTATTACCGCAAAAGATCCGGCTGGGCTGGAAATCATTCGACACTCCACCGCACATCTCTTGGCGCAGGCGGTAAAAAAATTATTTCCAGAGGCTCAAGTGACTATTGGCCCAGTTATCGAAGATGGATTTTATTATGACTTTGCTTGCGCTCACCATTTTTCCACCGATGATCTAGCGATAATCGAAGAAAAAATGCATGAAATAGCCAAACTGGATTTGACGGTTGAGCGCATTGAGTTAACCCAAGAAGAAGCGATAAAGCTTTTTTCAAAAATGGGAGAAAAGTATAAGATCGAAATTATCCAAGAGATTCCAGCTGATCAAAAAATTACCGCTTATCGACAAGGCGATTTTATTGATTTATGTCGAGGGCCGCATGTTCCTCGAACGGGTTTTTTAACTGCTTTTAAGTTAACCAAAGTCTCAGGTGCTTATTGGCGGGGAAATCCTAAAAATGAAATGTTACAGCGGATTTACGGAACGGCGTGGGGAGATGTTAAATCTTTGCAAGCTTATCTGCACCGATTGGCTGAAGCAGAAAAAAGAGACCACCGGCTGATTGCTAAAAAAATGGACCTTTGCCATTGGCAGGCAGAAGCCCCAGGGATGGTATTTTGGCATCCGAACGGTTGGAGTATTGTCTGCACTTTGCGTGAATATTTGGCAGAAAAATATATCCTTAATGGTTATCAAGAAGTTAATACGCCACAGTTGGTGGACATTTCGTTATGGGCGCAATCTGGCCATTTAGAAAAATTTGCAGATGATTTATTTTTATCAGAATCCGAAAATCGAGAATATGCAATCAAACCAATGAGTTGTCCGTGCCATATTCAAATTTTTAAACAAGGCATAACCAGCTATCGTGAGTTACCCATTCGTTTGGCGGAATTTGGCTATTGCCATCGAAACGAGCCCTCAGGAACTTTACATGGCTTAATGCGTGTTCGAGGTTTTGTTCAAGATGATGGACACATTTTCTGTACCCCCAAACAGATTCAAGCGGAAGTACTTGCCTTTATAGAACAACTGCGACACGTTTATACAGATTTTGGCTTTACTGAAATTGTTTATAAACTCTCAACTCGGCCGGAAAAACGTATCGGTGATGATGCTGCATGGGACCAAGCGGAAGCTGCGCTTGCCGAAGCACTGACCCAAGCCAAAGTGAAATGGGAGTATTCTCAAGGAGAGGGTGGGTTTTACGCCCCTAAAATCGAGTTTTCTTTGCAAGACTGTTTGGGAAGAAGCTGGCAATGCGGCACTATCCAAGTCGATTTTTTCTTGGCGGCCCGCTTAGGCGCATTTTATATTGATGAAAAAGGCGCCAAGCAGCCTCCGGTGCTGTTACACCGCGCCATTTGCGGTTCCTTAGAACGTTTTATTGCCATTTTGTTAGAGCATTATGCGGATGGGCTGCCGCTTTGGTTGTCTCCAATTCAAGCTGTAATTCTGAATATTACCGATCGACAGATCGAATTTGGTCGAGAAATTGAAGTTTTTTTACGAAATCAAGGTGTTAGGGCAAATTTAGACTTGCGTAATGAGAAAATTGGTTTTAAAATACGCGAACACACTTTGGCTCATGTACCTTATTTACTGGTAATTGGCGACCGTGAAGTAGCAGATAAAACTGTAGCTGTACGTCGCTTTGGTAGTGAGCAATCAAAGACCATGAGTTTAGCTGAATTTGCTGAACAGGTTAAAAAAGAAATCAAAAGTCGTGTTTTACCCGGAGGAACTGTTTTAGCGTGAAAAAAACTCGAGTGAATCTACAGATTCAAAACCCTGAAATCCGCTTAATTGATGCGGAAGGTAATCAAGTTGGAGTTGTCAACATAAGAGAAGCTTTATATGCAGCTGAGAAAGCTGGATTAGACTTGGTAGAAATTTCTCCCAACACAGAACCGCCAGTTTGTCGTATCATGGATTACGGCAAATATCGTTTTGAAAAAGGGAAGAAACAGGCGGCTCAAAAAAAGAAACAACGACGGATTCAAATTAAAGAAGTTAAGTTTCGTCCCGTAACTGATATTGGTGACTATCAGGTGAAGGTTCGAAAAATAATTGAATTTTTAGAACGCGGCGATAAGGTGAAAATTAGTTTACGTTTTCGTGGTCGTGAAATGCAACACAAAGAACTGGGCACGGGTTTACTTAACCGAATTCGTGGCGATCTGCCAGAAGGCTTGGTAGTTGAACAGGAAACTAAAGTAGAAGGCCGACAGATGGGTATGGTCGTCATGCTGGGTAAACAAGAAGCAAAGACCAGTAAAAAAAATGAAGCTGAGTAAGCTTTAAATAGAAGTAGAGGTGAATTTTTATGCCAAAGATTAAAACTAAGCGCGGCGCGGCCAAACGGTTTCGTCGTACTGGAACGGGAGCGATTAAACGTCGACGTGGTTTTCGTAATCACATTTTAACTAAAAAAGCCCCGAAGCGGAAACGTCAATTACGTGGGGCACCCCGTGTTAATGAACGTGACTTTGCTGGCATTGATAGATTATTAAACTAGTTATTGGAGATATTTTATGCCCAGAGTAAAAAGAGGCGTAACAGCCCACGCCCGTCATAAAAAATTAATGAAGCAAGCTAAAGGCTATTACGGCGCTCGTAGTCGAGTATATAGAGTAGCTAAACAGGCCGTAATTAAAGCTGCCCAATATGCTTACCGGGATCGTCGCCAGAAAAAGCGAGATATACGAAGCCTTTGGATTGTGCGAATTAACGCGGTTGCTCGTCAACATGGTTTATCTTATAGCCGTTTGATGGATGGTCTTAAAAAAGCCAATATTACCGTTGATCGTAAAGTTTTAGCGGATTTGGCTTTGAATGACACAACTGCATTTGCCAGTTTGGCCTTAGCCGCACAACAAGCTTTGTAATAATTTTGTACGTTTAGCATTATGCAAAAAAAGTTAACTGCTTTATTGGCTGATGCTAAATCAGCTATTGATCAAGCCCAAAGTTTGGAAGATATCGAACAGTTGCGGGTTAGTTATCTGGGAAAAAAAGGGCAATTTACCGCTTTACTTAAATCGGTGTCTGATCTCCCAACCGCTGAACGCCCCCAAATGGGAAAAGTAATCAATTTAGCCAAAGTCGAATTACAAACTTGGTTAAGTGACCAAGAAGTAATTTTAAAAGAAAAATCTCTAAAAGACCGTTTATCCTCCGAAATTATTGATATTACCTTGCCTGGGCGTGGTCTCAAGTTAGGCAGCCTGCATCCGATCACTCAAGTCAGTCAGAGGGTTATAGATTTTTTTTCAACCATGGGCTTCACGGTGGCGGAGGGTCCAGAAATTGAAGATGACTATCACAATTTTGGCGCTTTAAATATTCCAGATTATCACCCGGCTCGTGACGCCCATGATTCATTCTTTTTTCCTAATGGACTGGTGCTTCGAACCCATACCTCAAATGTCCAAATTCGGACCATGGAGAAACAATCTCCGCCGTTAAAAATCATCACCATTGGCCGGGTTTATCGTTGTGATTCTGATCAAACACATACGCCGATGTTTCACCAACTAGAAGGGCTGGTGATTGAAAAAAATTGTCATTTTGGTCATCTTAAAGCGCTACTTCAAGATTTTTTACAAAATTTCTTTGCAACCCAATTAGAATTCCGTTTCCGTCCCAGCCATTTTCCGTTTACTGAGCCTTCTGCAGAAGTTGATATCCGTAAAAGCGATGGCGATTGGCTAGAAGTATTGGGATGCGGGATGGTCCATCCTCAGGTTTTAAAAAATGTGAATATAGATCCAGCGGTATATAGTGGTTTTGCTTTTGGCCTTGGAATAGATCGATTGGCAATGTTGCATTACGGTATTTCCGATTTGAGATTATTGTTTGAAAATGACTTGCGGATGCTTTCCCAATTTTAAAACTGAGTATAGATACAAATGAAAGTAAGTTTGCATTGGCTTAAGGAATGGTTCAAAACGCCACTCAATGCAGAAGAGTTGGCAGAAAAATTTACTATGTCTGGGTTAGAAGTAGATTCAGTGACGCCTGCTGCGCCTTCATTTAATCAAGTTAAAGTTGCAAAAATTATTCAGGTAAAAAAACATCCTGCTGCAGAACGCTTGAATATATGCCAAGTCCAAATTGGAAACGGAAATTTTTTATCCATCGTTTGTGGAGGAACCAATGTTCGTGACAACTTAAATGTTGCCGTAGCGATCGATGGCGCCTGTTTGCCGGATGGTATAAAAATTAATAATACCGTGATTCGTGGCGAACCTTCACAGGGAATGATTTGTTCCACAAAAGAACTGGGATTGGGTTCAGGCCCTGAGGGTCATATTTTAGAGCTTCCCGAGGACGCCCCGATCGGTGAAAACTTTCGTGAGTATTTTGATTTAGACGATAAAATTATTCATGTGCAACTCACCGCAAACCGTGGTGATTGTTTGAGTATAAAAGGGATTGCCCGGGAAACGGCGCTTCTGCTTCATGAGTCGTATAAACAACCGATTTCGCGATCTTTTGAAGTGCAATTAGCAGATAAGTTAGTGGTCAAAGTACATAATCCTGAAGCTTGCCCGCGTTACCTTGGGCGAATCATTAAGAACATTAATAGCCAGGCTAAAACGCCGATTTGGATGCAAGAGCGGTTGCGCCGTGGCGGGATACGTCCTATCCATGTGGCGGTTGATGTCACCAATTACGTTATGCTCGAATTAGGACAACCCTTACACGCTTTTGACTTAAAAAATATCAGTAAAGAAATTCATGTCAGAGTGGCTCATTCCCAAGAAACTATCACTTTGCTAGACGGGCGAACACTAACCTTAACTCCTGAATCTCTGATCATTACAGATACTGAAAAAGCGCTGGCTTTAGCGGGTGTAATGGGTGGTAAAGATTCTGGAGTTAATGCGGAAACCACAGATATCTTTTTAGAAAGTGCATTTTTTACCCCAGTGCCACTTAGCTTAACCGCAAGGCGCTACAGTCTACAAAGTGATTCCGCTTACCGTTTTGCCCGAGGCGTAGATTTTAATTTGCCTTTAGAAGCACTTAACCGCGCCACAACATTGTTACTCCAAATTGCGGAGGGAGAAGCCGGGCCCATCACCGACGTAACCAATGAAAAATATCTTCCTTTTCCGCCCAAGATTGATTTGAATAAAAATTCTATTCCTCGCTTGTTGGGCATTACTCTGCCTGATCAAGAAGTCATGAAAATCTTAGAATCTTTGGGAATGACGTTTAAATCCACCACAGCAGGATGGGAAGTAACAGCGCCAAGTCATCGGTTTGATATTAAATTAGAAGTTGATTTAATTGAAGAATTGGCCCGAGTGCATGGTTATCATCAAATTCCCGCAGAGAAACTGTTGGCGCCGATGCAAATTTCGGCACGCCCTCAACGACCTCAAATTGTAAGTCGAATGCGGACATTGTTAGCAGATCGGGGATATCATGAAGTTATTTCTTATAGCTTTATCGATCCTAAATACCAGCAATGGTTAGATCCCAAACACTCACCCTTGGCTTTAAAAAATCCAATCTCTCATGAGATGTCGGTAATGCGCACCAGTTTATGGCCGGGGTTAATTCAAACCGCAGTGTACAATCAAAATCGGCAGGTACAACATTTAAAGTTAATGGAAACCGGTATGTGTTTCTTACCACCCAGCGATCAACCCGTGCAAGAAATTCGAATTGCCGGTTTGCTGAGTGGAGAAGCATTCCCGCTACAGTGGGGAATTGAAAAGCGACCATTTGATTTTTTTGATTTGAAAGGCGATATTGAATGCCTGTTGAAATTGAGGGGTCATGATCTCCCGATCACATGGAATGAAAGCGATCATCCTGCTCTACATCCTGGTCAGGCGGCAACCCTGAAATATGGTCAAGAAACTATCGGATGGCTGGGAGCTTTGCATCCTTCATTGGTTGATAGTTTTAAACTTTCATCTACTTTTCTTTTCGAATTAAAACTGGATCACTTCAATCAGCTGCAGCGAACCCATTTTCAAAATTTCTCAAAATTCCCTTCTATTCGCAGAGATTTGGCTTTAATGGTGGACAAGATGCTACCGGTTGAAAAAATTAATCGTCACATTCAGCAAAAAGGTGGAAACTTTTTAAATAATGTGCAAATATTCGATGTCTACCAAGGTCCAAATATTGAAACTGGAAAAAAAAGTATCGCCTTGGCGCTGACTTTTCAAGATTCTTCGCGTACATTAAGGGATGACGAGGTCCAAGAACTGGTTGACGATTTGATCAGCAGTTTGGAAAAAGATTTTGAGGCAAAATTGAGATAGCGGCTTATTAAGCTGCTTGTGACTTGCAAATAGGATTACGACAGGGTTATTTATGGCAGCACTTACCAAAGCAGATTTAGCTGAACACTTGTTTAAAATCATTGGCTTAAATAAGCGCGAAGCTAAAGATTTAATCGAATTGTTTTTCGAGGAAATTCGCCAAGCCTTAGAGCACGGTGAATCTGTGAAATTATCTGGTTTTGGTAATTTTAATTTACGCGATAAAAAGCAACGGCCAGGGCGTAATCCCAAAACGGGCGAAGAAATACCTATTACTGCTCGTCGGGTTGTCACCTTCCATGCTGGTCATAAGCTTAGATCAAAGGTAGAGCACTATGTCGGTTCAGAAACAAAAGGTGGCACTGAGCAAGACTAATCAGCTGCCTAACATTCCTGAAAAATTGTATTTTACAATTGGGGAAGTTGCGGCGTTATGTCAGCTTAAACCTCACGTATTGCGTTACTGGGAAACCGAATTTCTGCAATTAAATCCTGCGAAAAGGCGCGGAAATCGTCGGTATTACCAGAGAGTGGACGTACTAATGGTGCGGAAGATTCGCGAATTGCTTTATGAGCGTGGATATACAATAGAGGGTGCACGACAAAAATTAGCTCAACCAGACGGGCAAACTAAAGAGTCGCCGAATAGTGAAACAATTCGTCAAGCGATTAAAGATTTAGAAAAAGTGGTTCAAGAGCTCGAAACAGTTTAGTTAGGTATATAAGTATTAACGGGGCGTAGCGCAGCCTGGTAGCGCACTTGCATGGGGTGCAAGGGGTCGCAGGTTCAAATCCTGTCGTCCCGAGTTTATTTCTTTAAAGTATGGAGAGTATATTTGGATAAAAAATTATTAAATATTTTGGCCTGTCCCCTTTGCAAAGGCCCATTAATATTTGATTCTAAAAATCAAGAATTGATTTGCCGCATAGACAAATTGGGTTATCCTATCCGCGAAGATATTCCAATTATGCTAGTTGATGAAGCAAGACAATTAAATGAACAGGAGGGGGCTTAATGGAGTTTCGAGTAATGATTCCGGCTCGATATGATTCAACGCGTTTGCCGGGTAAAGTTTTAATGGATATTGGTGGAAAGCCAATGATACAACACGTTTACGAACGTGCCATTGAAAGCGGAGCAGACAGCGTTGTTATCGCCACGGACAATCAAAAAGTAGCTAAAGTCGCACAAAGTTTTGGAGCCAGAGTCTGTATGACTTCTGCAGAGCATCAATCTGGAACTGAACGAATTGCTGAAGCCACTTTGGCTTTGGATTATGCGCCAGATGAAATTGTCGTCAATGTTCAGGGTGATCAACCGTTTATCTTGCCGCAAGCCATTAGACAAGTGGCTGAGGACTTGGATAAACATGACAATGTTAAAGTCAGTTCCATTTGTGAGCGTATTACTCACGGCGAAGACTTATTTAATCCGTCAATCGTTAAAGTGGTTTTAAATTGGCGAAATTATGCTATGTATTTTAGTCGTTCACCCATTCCTTATGATGTTGAACGGTTTAAAGAAAAAGAAAAAGAAAAAAGCAAAAACGGCGTTGCGCCTAACGAACAGCATTACCGCCATATAGGCCTCTATGCTTATCGGGTTCATTTTTTACATGAGTACATTGAATGGCCGGCTTGTCCTTTAGAAAAGATTGAATCATTAGAACAATTGCGAATTTTATGGAATGGCATTCGCATGCATATGGTTATTTCTAAAGAACGTATGCCGCCTGAAGTTAATACGCCAGATGACATGGAAAAAATTGGGGAATATTTAGAATAATCCTGTTTGCGAGTCTATCCCTGAGATTGCGTCTCTTTTTTCAAAGGACAAGCATGGGGTTTATTAGGAGACACACAAGCATTAGTAGTCCAGGGAGCAAGATGGCTAGCTGGTTTCAAAGCCGTATTAGCAAGTAACAATATATACACATTGGAAGAGTCACTTATTAACTTGCATGCTCCCTTATATACTGAATCTGGAGGAATCGTTACCTCATAAAAAGAATATGTTCCATCGGGAGGAGGGGTAGAATTATTGCTCGCTTTTAGATTGGTGGTGTCCCAAACATTTTATACAAATATTGAGTATTCAATGAGCAATTTACAAAAGTTTGGAGGTTTCGGCTAAGTCTACTTTTTCAATTTTTTCAAAGCGACTGCTGATTTTTTTGGAAGATGAATGCACCTCACTGACATCCTTTTGTGCTTGGTCGATGTGGCGTGCCAGGTTGTCCATGCGCTCGGCAAAACGGGCGAAATCTTTACTTAATAAGCCTAAATGTTCCTGGATAACATGAACTTGTTTTCGCGTATCGGCATCTTTTAAAACGGCGCGTGCAGTGGTTAATACGGCCAACATGGTGGTGGGGGAAACCATCCATACTTTCTCTCGCTGAGCAAACTCAACGATATCGGGAAAATGTGCATGAATTTCCGCAAAAATGGCTTCAGCGGGAATAAACATCATCGCGCCTTCTGCAGTTTCGGGCGGTAAAATGTATTTGGATGAAATATCTTCGATGTGTTTGCGAATGTCAGAGCGAAAACGTTGTTCTGCTTGACGCTTTTCCATTTCCGATAGATTTTGTTTAATCATAGCTTGGTAACTTTCTAGCGGAAATTTAGAATCAATGGCGATATTTCCTGAAGGAGCGGGTAAAAGCAGTAAACAATCTACTCTTTTCCCATTGCTTAACGTGTGCTGCAACGAAAAATGCGCTTCGGGCATCACATTGCGGATTAACGTAATCAGTTGAACTTCCCCAAATGCCCCTCGAGAACGTTTGTCCACCAGTATTTCTCGTAGATTAACCACATTGCTGGATAGTTCGGTAATTTTTTTTTGCGCTTCATCAATAATGGTTAGGCGCTTCATGACGTCCGAAAAAGTTGCCGTCGTTTTTTCAAAGCCTACCGTTAACTGCTTATCAACTTCTTGACTGATGTCCTTTAGTCGAGTGCCAACTTCTTTGGTTAATTCATCCATGCGTTTACTTAATTGATCGCTATATTGCGTCAAATTAAGGGTAATTTGGGATCTAACTTCTTGAAGTGCTTTATGTAAACCTTCCTGAAGTGTGATTAAGCTATTAATCTGGTGTTGATCAAAACGTTGGCGCAGTTCCATTTGTTCTTTTTCAAAATTTTTAAGCAGTAATTGAATTTCCTGACGCTGCATATTGGATTGTTGTAATAGCTCTTGGGCGGCCAACTGTTGTCCCAGTGAACGCTTCCACTTGGATCGCCAAGAAAATCCGAGCAGAATAACGGCGATCGTGGGCATTAACCCGCAAAAAATTATTAAAGTAAACATGGAAAAATGACCTATTCAGATAAACTTTAATGTGTATAATACAACAATGTTTGAATTTTTACATACAATTGATATTGTTCAGGTGACTAAAGTCATGGGGTACTTCGGTTTGGCAGGCATTATTTTCTGTGAAACCGGTCTTTTTTTGGGGTTTTTCTTACCCGGCGACAGTTTATTATTTTCAGCAGGTCTTTTGGCTTCACAGGGATTCTTTAATATCGCTTGGCTGCTCCCCTTGTTGTTTATTGCTGCGGTAGCGGGTTATGGGTTGGCCTATTGGATAGGTCGGCGATTGGGTAATTGGTTACTCAAAAAGCCAGATAGCCTCTGGTATAAAAAAAGATATCTGGACGAAGCTCATAACTTTTATGAACGCCACGGCGGTAAGGCGTTGATCATCGGCCGCCTAATGCCCATAATTCGTACTTTTCTGCCTATAGTTGCTGGGATGGCGCGAATGTCTTACTCGCGATACTCTCTGTACAATATTTTAGGTGGGTTTATCTGGTGCGCTGGCCTATCATTACTCGGGTATTTTTTAGGTAATTCTATTCCCCATTTAGAACATTATTTATTGCCGATCATTTTTCTGATTGTTTTTATTTCCCTTCTCCCCGCCCTATGGCATTTGGTGAAGATAAAGTTAAAAACCAGATTGGGTTCCAGCAGCAAAGGTCTATAAAATTCTTTTTTATTCATAGATTTCCTGACTGTACAATTTTTATGTTATACTATTTAATTGGTGTTTCTGTATTTAGTTTGAAATTAAAGGTTAATCATGTCATCAGCAAAGATACGTAATATTGCCATTATTGCCCATGTCGATCATGGAAAAACAACCCTGGTTGATCAAATCTTAAGGCAATCTGGAACTTTGGGGGACCGTGCTGCTCCGGTCGAGCGGGTAATGGATTCCAATGATCTAGAAAGAGAACGTGGTATTACCATTTTAGCGAAAAATACTGCGATAAAATGGCGAGATTATCATATCAATATTGTGGATACCCCAGGTCATGCTGATTTCGGTGGTGAAGTCGAACGTATTTTATCTATGGTCGATTCTGTTTTGTTGCTGGTTGACGCCGTCGATGGCCCTATGCCGCAAACTCGTTTTGTGACGCAAAAAGCATTTTCGTGGGGTTTAAAACCCATCGTGGTGATCAATAAAGTTGACCGTCCTGGTGCGAGACCGCATTGGGTGGTTGATCAAGTTTTTGATTTGTTTGTGCGTTTAGGCGCAACCGATGCCCAATTGGATTTTCCAGTGGTTTTCGCTTCCGCATTGCAAGGCTATGCCATGTTGAATTTGGATCAACCCAAACAAGACATGAATACCCTGTTAGATCTCATCATTGATACTGTTCCGCCTCCACAGGTGGATGTTAACGGGCCATTTCAAATGCAAATTAGCGCCTTAGATTATTCAAGCTATGTGGGCGCGATCGGAATTGGGCGGATAAAGCGTGGAAAAGTCAAAACCAATACGCCAGTTTCCATCATTGCCGCAGATGGAAAATCCCGCTCAGGTAGGGTTTTGCAAGTTTTAGGATTTATGGGATTAAAACGCGATGAGATTCCTGAAGCACAAGCGGGGGAGATTATTGCCGTGACTGGAATCCCCAATATTCGAATTTCTGATACGTTATGTGATCCAAATACCATTGAGGCATTGCCTCCGCTCAGCGTCGACGAACCTACTGTCAGTATGACCTTTCAAGTCAATGATTCTCCTTTTGCTGGGCGAGAAGGGAAGTATGTCACCAGTCGTCAAATCAGCGATCGTTTAAACCGTGAGTTGATTGTTAACGTGGCGCTCCAAGTTGCTCCGGGCCCTGGTTCCGATCAATTTATCGTTTCCGGACGGGGTGAATTTCATCTGGCCATTTTAATTGAAAATATGCGTCGTGAAGGTTATGAATTAGCGGTTTCACGTCCTGCGGTAATCATAAAAATCATCAACGGTGTGGAAAACGAACCTTACGAACAATTGGTTGTCGACGTTGAAGAAGACAACCAAGGAACCGTGATGCAGCATTTGGCTGAAAGACGCGGTCAATTGTCAGATATGATGCCGGATGGTAAAGGCCGTGTGCGTTTAACCTATGTTATTCCAACGCGGGGTTTAATTGGATTTCATGCCCAATTTTTGATGATGACTTCAGGGTCAGGCGTCATGTATCACGTATTTGATCACTATGGTCCTCTACAAGGGCTTACCATCCAACATCGTTCGCGGGGTGTTTTAATTGCCAATGGCCCTGGAAAAGCAACCGGTTTTTCAATTTTTAATTTGCAGGAAAGAGGACAAATGTTTATTAGTCCGCAAACTGAAGTCTATGAGGGCATGATTATTGGCATTCATACCCGGGAAAATGATTTGGTGGTTAATCCTACCAAAGCTAAGCAATTAACCAATATGCGTGCATCCGGTTCCGATGAAAATATAATTTTAACGCCACCCATCAAACAATCTTTAGAACAAGCACTGGCATTTATTAATGACGATGAGTTGGTGGAAATAACGCCAATATCCATTCGTTTACGCAAGAAAGGTTTGAAGGAAATAGATAGAAAACGCTCCGGCAGAGGCTAAAGGCCAAGTCTAAATAAATTTTTAACTATAAAAGGAAAAGAAATGAGTAGGGAACAATCTATTGAAATTTTTGAAGAATCTGAGTTCAAAGAAATCATTGATGATTTTAATTTTTCTTCGCACGTCGATGTCAATTATCTTTATCGAAATGTCCCCCATGTTTTTAAATTATTTATTGATTTAATCAACAAAGGTTATTTTGAGCGATTTCGTGAAAGTAAAGAAATTAATATTCTTGAAATCGGCTGTAATTGCGCCCCGTTGGTTTTTGCATTGGAAAAAATAAAAGAAGTCCTTTTTAAACGCGGGATTGAAATCAATTTTAAATACCTGGGAATTGATGTCATCAAACCTTTGATAAATGAGTTGCAAAAAATCACCACACCAGAAATTCATTTTAGAGCTATTGACGGCAGTCGATCTGATCTTGTACGTCAGTTTATGGATGATTGTGAAGTAAAAAATTCTGATATTGTTTTTATCAAACGTCCTGTAGTCTTAGGGGCAGAATGGATGGGGTGGATATTTTCTTCCATCTTTATTTTAGTCCAATTAAGCACTTTCTTAAGGATGGGAAGGATGAATAACCTTGAAGGGGTAAAGAGAGAGATTAAAAATTTTGCAAAAACCATCCTCCTGGCTTATATAATTAAGGAAATAAGTACCATAACCAGCGGACAATATAGTTCTTTTCGTAATATTCTGGGAGGTCCAGCAACCGAGAATTATAATGATGCAATGGTTCTGGTTACTAACCATTTTTCGATGGAACATTTTGCCGTACGACATATATTCAGCGGAACTGATCAAAAAAATGTAAGTTCATTTCCCATTGGTTCTTTTTTTGATGGATTCAAGAATATTAATGATAACTATGCGGTGGTGGTTAATCGTTATCAGTATCCGCCTCCTTTATCTTCATTTGCAGTTGAAAGCACTGTCGATCGCGGTATAGGGTTAATCATGTTTGCTTACGCGACATTAAAAGTTTTTCAATTACAACCCATGCCGAAGATTATTATCAAAGTATTTGTAGTCGCCACTTTACAGATGTTGGCCCCACCGACGCTTGAGATCATTTCTGCTAACAGGTCAAATATCGTGGTATTTTTGGGATTGTTAACTGGACGCCGCCTATTGCAGGCCAGTGCAAAATTCAATTCTTCCTTTTTAGTACTTGGGTTGATCTTAATTAATTTACCTGTCGCTGGCGCTATTGCTTACGAACCGTTATGCATTGAGGATAGTGTTAAAAATATTTCTATGGCCAGTATGCTGCTTTGGGGAATCAGTAAATTACTGGATAATTCCCGGGATATTGTTAAAGCTGTTGGATCAACCTTGTATCAATGCAGTCAAGGGGTTGTCAGTCTATTTTCTAGTAAGACAATAATACAAAAATCTGTTGTTGAGCCAACACTTTCCGGCTCAATTGATCCAGTTTTCAATCTTTAACCCGGTAACTCGAGCAAATTCTTTTTTATTATTCGTTACCAAAGTGCATTGGGTAGATAATGCATGTGCGGCAATCATCAAATCCATGGCCCCAATAGGGGTCCCTGCTTTTTCGAGATGGCTTCTTAATTTACCATATGAATAAGCAGCGGCATCGTCAAAATTTAATATTTCAATAGGTAAAACAAATTCTTCTAATGCAGTTTGATTTTGTTGTCGATGTCTGCTTTTTTCCACACCATACTGTAATTCTGCCAGAGTAACTGAAGAAATACTCACTTCACCAATTTGTAAGGATTTAAAATGTTTCAATACAGATTCTGGGTTTTTTTTAATAAGGTAAATGCATATATTGGTATCTAACATAAACATCAAAAAATATCCTCGCGTTTTTGGATATCAGGTTGTTCTCTTTCCATCATAAAGTCATCAGAAAATTTATTGAGACTATCGAATAATGGTTCCCAAGGATTATTCATGGGTAATAAAACGATTGCTTTTCCCATTCTTTTGATAAAAACGCTTTCTCCGCGAAAACGAAACTCCTTGGGTAATCGAACCGCTTGACTTTGACCATTTTGAAATAATTTTGCTATTTTCATGGGGCCTCTCAAAAATAAAAATATATATTTTTAAGTATATACTTAATTTGAAAAATTGCAATAGGAAAATTTTACAGCAATTTCCGCTGAATATTAAGTTTTTGATAATATGAAATTAAAGTTTAATTTAGAAATAATTTTCGTAGAAAATCACTTCCTCCCATTTGATTTGATAAGTGCCTATCACCTAGTTTCGTCTGGTTAATTTCTCAATTTTTAATCGACTTTGAAATTTAATTCTGCTTAAACGGCATGTGTATGATGTGATTGATTTTCAGACAAATGCTCAATTGTACATTGTCAGGTCTTTATGGCAAAATCCTTTGAATTCTGGTTTCAATTCAACTGTTCCTGCGCAAGAGCCAAAATTCATAGCCTGTGCGGATTGAAATCTTATCTTATTTGTTATCATGGCTGATATGGAATAACCACTGTTGGTGTCAAAATATTTAGAATAAGGAGGTTTATCATGCGATCAACGTTAGAACAATTCACCGAATTTTTTGTCCATGAATTTATGGAAGAACTCTGGTATCTGCAAAAGGTTGCACGGGGAGATATCGCTGCCCGTCCTGATGTAGACCCTTGGGAAAAAATCTTTAACGTCGCACAGGCGTTGCTCAGTCTTTCTCCCATTCCAGGTTTACCGGGTGGTTTAATCGTTCTCAAGGGAGTGGTTACCCAGGGAGTTGACTTCATGCAAGGAGTCTATCAGGCCGTAAAAGCTGCCTTGGACAAAGTGGATATGCTTGAGGAAAAATATGAATCGTTGACGAATAAAGTCAAACCCACCGGTTCGATGGACACCTTGAAGCAGGGAGTAGTGGATTTGGAAGCCATGCGTTCTCTGGCGGAATTACTGGGGCGTGGTCTATCCCAACGTTATGAACAGATACTCACGGATATTTTAGACACCAACCAACCTGAAAAAAGCATAATTCTGCTGGCGCGAGAAGGTGCGAGGCGGTGCTTTCAATACCTGCAAAGCAAGCCATTTTTTGATGAAGAATTCAGACCCGGTTCCTTATTATCGCAACGATTGCGTCTGATGAACAGTGTCAATCTGGGCAAGATGGATCAAAGCTGGCGGGAACAGATCGTGAATACGGCTTCACACCGACTACCTCGCTGGATACAGAATGTGGGTAAGGAAAAATTAGTCGTCAAACCGGAACGAATTGAGGGAGTCAGTAAAAAGAAAAAAATAGCGACGGCCAAAGCCGATTTTACCGCAGACGCGTTTTATATGCGCAGTGCCTGGTACAGTGATGATTCGGGGGATTGTTATCGGTCAGCGGCCAAGCATGAAGAAACCAAGTGGTGGCAGGATGAAAAATATCATATCGAGTATCCCAAATATGGTTACGCTTATTTAGAAGATATTAAACAGTTGCCATTCAAAGAATTAGAAAAAATCAGCCCTGGTGTATGTAACCATGTTTTGAGGTTAAATGATGATAAATCGGCGAATATTACTAACTGTCCAGATAAAAATACCATTTATGTGATTGGGAATGTGGCGTATTGGTACCAAGACCATGAATTAATTCCCCACCTTCTTAAAAAGGAGTTCGAAGAACAACTTAAGAGCCTAATTAAGCTTGAAAAACCTGTTGCCAGCTCAGATAAAAACTTCCGAAAAATTACATTATTATGCGGTAATTTTCGTTTTTTAGTGCCAAAGCGCCAGCAACGTATTTATCAACCGGTCACCGCCAAAGAAATAACGGACTACCTAGAATCCGACGAATTAAAAGCAGCTAAAAAAGATCGGGTGACGGCGTCATTGACTTTCCATGAATTTTTGCACCGAGAATATAAATATCCCAAAGATTGCCAAGCTGTTTGTCATGAAGATTTAACTGAACCATCACCAGTAATATTGGCATTTGGTAATTTTACAGCAGTGGATTTCAGTGGAGCTAAGATTACCGGAGATGTGACTGGATGTCGTTTTGATCGTGGCTATTTAGTGAGTACTGTTTTTGATGAAAAAATTACATGTGATACGGATAAAATTCCACTCAGTTTTGAAGGCGCCAACCTGGCTCATGCCCAGTTAGTGAAAGCGCCTTTAACGAAAGCCAATCTGAATCACACCAATTTATCTTTTGCCAATTTAGATCAGGCAGACATCACGGAAGCCAAAACGTTGGGAACCCAGTGGTATAAAACCCGGCTCAGCGGCATAGAGCAAAAAGATTTATTGCATGAACAGAAAAAACAAATTGAAACTATGCAGGCAGAATTGAAAAAATGGCAAAACCGCATGGATGAAAGGGCTTCATCCATTGAAAAAGAACTAGAGCCAATGGGAAAAGCTTTAACCGGATTAGAAACCACCATTAAAACGGCCCAGGAATCGCAAAAAAAGGAACTGGAAAAGCATAAGGAAGAATTGTTGTCGCTGATGGCGCAACAAGCCAGCATAGAATGGGTCAAGCAGTATTTACAGGAAGCATTAAGAAAAATCATAACAAATCCTGTTCAGTCAGAAACAATAGCAAAGATAAAGGAAAGAATTGGTAGTTTAGAACGTGAAAAGGAAAAAATTCACGCTCACCTTGCCCAATTGTCAGAGACTATTGCCCAGCATTCAAAAAAGATTGCGGACCTAGAAGAAACAACTAGATACCAAGGGTTACGCATCTCGGACCTGGCTCGTCAAAAAAGCGTCTTGCGCATTCAAATGGAAGAACAACGGGGACAAATGGAAGTGGCATTAAAGGATGTTCAAGTTAAGGCACAGCGCTTAGATATAGAAAATTTACAAAGAATTCATCAAGAAATTAAGGAAAAATGGTTGACGTTAAAACAAAACCGTGATTGTAAATGGAGTGATAATACCGAACAAGCGGCGGAGGTGCTCAATAAACAAATACAAGATTGGATTCAAAAACAAGAGAAACGATTAAATGCAATTGCTTATCAGCAGAAGGAGTTGAAGGATTTACGCCGGTCTTTATTATTAGCCATGCAACCGAATACCGTACAGAAATTACAGGCCCGGAAGCAGACCTTGCAACAGGAATTAACGTCTCTCAAAGACGAAAAAGCCAGTCAAATGGATTTCCTGTTGCCGTTTTCAGCGTTAGGTCCGCAGCGTGATCAGTTTATTGAACCTGTGTTAAAACCATTGAATGGCCGTTTCAATGATGAGTTAAAAGCTTTGAATTCCACCCATGCTGAAAAATTACAACGGCTCGATGAGAACGTTGAAACCCTGTCGCAAGAATTAGATGACCGTCTTAAGGAACTGAAATCGATGATGGCTATACTCCACACCCAACAAGGATGGGCGGGGGAAGTGCAAGACATTCAAATTGGCCATCCGCAAATCAAACAGGAAACCCGGCAAAATCTGGAAGCTTTGCAGAGCGAACTGCTCAGCGAATTAAAACAGCTCCTGGAGCAACAGCAGGTACAACAAGTCCACCAACAGGAGTACCAACAAAAAATAGTGGATTTGCAAATTAAAATAGTCCAGCAGGTGGATGTGTCTCTCGTGGAGTCCCTACGAAAAGAATTACAGTCTTTAAAAGATCAACTGGAGACGATCACCTGCCCGACGAATACGCAGCCTGTCAGTGATAAGCTCAAGGTCTTAGAAGTGGCGTATGAAAAACAAATCCAGGAGTTAGAAAAATCGGGCAAGGAAGATAAAGAAGCTACTCAGAAATTGAAACAACAGGCCGAACATTTTGCTCAATGGCAGCACGCCTTAGACGAACAAAAAGCTACGCAAACCAAAATGCAGCAGGTTGTAAAAGAGCGGTTGCAAAAGGAACTGGAGGATGTTCAAGTCAGTATTGATCGTCTATTACCTACGCCAATACCTGATCCCGGTCCCATACCTAGTCCCGTCCCTATTATTGCACTTGATTTTAACGACGAACGTCGCCAACTAGAAAAAGAGCGACTAGGCTTGCAGCGACTTAAAAACGGTTGGTTAAAACTGAAAGCACAGTATCAAAAGACCAAGCTTCCTATTAATACGGATGCGGAGGTATTTTCTGCCGAAACAAAAATTTCATCAAAGATGATTCAAAGTCCTACTGTGCTTTATGGCCGCCAAGCCTTGCGCGACTACGTTATCACTGAATTAACCAAGAACCCATCCGTAGAAGTGATACAAGTTTGTGTTGAGGAAAGAAAATCCGTAGAAATTAAACCCGCTATAACGCCTATAGATCGTCAAGATATCGCTTGTTTGTTACCCCTGGGTCGGCTAGCTATAGTTCGGTCAGCTTTCATGCCGAAAGATGAAAAGTTCAAGGAAATGAATTTAGATTTGCAAAAAATTAATGAACGGCAACAAAAAGAAAGCCAGGCCGCACATGCACAATGGAGTAGCGCAATGACGCAAGGTGGAGTAAAAGGGCAAGCTGCAATATCAGCCTTTACTAAAGCAAATACTTTGGCATTGGCATTAAAACCTGATGAAGCAGAGAAATTAAAACCTTGGTCAAACTTGCGGTATCAGCCTTCTATACAAATACAAATGTTTGATGTTTCCCAAGAAGAAATAAAAATAGGGAAAATAGTTACTATTGATTTCGAACAAATTTCTCCTCTTGAACAATATAACTATTTCAGAACTGGTATTCGTCCTATGTTTGCTTTATTTCCTGATGGGCGATTGGTAATAGGCGTTTATAAAACGAATTTACGTCCTGGAAATCAAGCACCTACTCGATTTCTATTTAAAGTATTTGATTTAATTAAAGGAGAGTGTGTGAGTACGTTTGATGCTTCTCCGCAGATTCCTTATGCCTTGGGAACATTCAAAGATAACTATTTACTACTTAGCAATAGCAGCAAGCAAGATATTGAATTGTGGGATATTGAAACTAAACAATGCGTATCCCTCTTAAAAGGGCATGAACATTATATAACCCATTTTGCAACATTAGCCGATGATAGAATCGTCAGTCATGATTATGTTGGAAAAACAAAAATATGGAAAATGACTCCCAAGGGACAATGGGCGTGCCAAATGACCATACCGCTTTCAGATTTACAACCACGTACTGCTTTAATTTCAATGAGGGGTTTATCGAGTCACTTGCTTGCCGCCGGTTTTGACGATGGTACTATACGTTTATGGCATGTGCCTTCGACTGGATCAGAGTGGCAATATAAGGCGACTCTTGAGGGAGGAGATATCATTCAAGCACAGCATTATGATCAATCCCAATTTATATTGCGATCTTCTGGTCAATTAATCAGTTGTTTTAGTGGCACGAAGAGTAACGCGGTTATTAAATTGTGGGATATAGAAAGTCTCACTTGTCTAATGACCAGTAATGTCGGTTATAACGGATCGCAAAATGTGCTTCTGGAGGATGGTCGGTTATTGACTTCACAATTCTATTTTAGTTTTGACACTCAACAAGTGACGCTTGATTTACATTTTCGATCTGTACTAAGTGCAGCAGGGGCAAAAATAATATCGCAAGAGGATGAGCATATCTTGACTACAGCCACTCCTTGCCGGAAAGCATTGGAACAATGTGCCGCTTTGCTCAAGGAGCTGAGTATTGAAAGTAAAATAACCTCTGACAGTAGTTTAACAGTGCTTAGCCATTCAGATAAGGACTATCTTATTTTGAAAAAATTATTTGCTCCTACGGTTAGGATACCTTCTGTGGCTTTAGCAGAATGGAAAATCACTGAACCCTTTCCCCATATTCGAGCTTTACGTCAATTTATTATTTCCGAATTACCTGCGCACCCAATGACAGGTACTTTAAAGGTCACCGTAGGAGATCTCAAAGTAGATATGAATAAAATGAAACCGGAAGCGGCTTTTTTTCAACTGAGTACTTGCCTTATCCCTCTACCTAATAATCGTTTGATAATTTATTCCATTAAAAACATTAAGATATGGGATCTATCGGGACCTATTCCCGTGATTATGACGACTATCACGACGCCCAAATTGAGTAATGTTTCTCTCACCACAGCACTTCCCAATGGTCAATTAGCCACTGTTTCTGATGATGTTATCCATTTATGGAATATTGAAAACGGCAGTCTGGTAACTACGTTGAAATATGAACACGAATCCAACGCTCAGCGGCAACCAATAACATCCCTAACTTTGCTTCCCGATGGGCGACTGGTGAGTAGTGATTCATATAATCACAGTTTCATCAGAGTATGGAATACTGCCAATGCGACTTGTACTGCAATATTTAAGTCTTCTAAACAAGTTCGTACAATGACGGCATTTCCCGATGGCCGATTAGTCAGTACTGATGGGACTACTATTACATTGTGGAATCTGAACAGTGGTGAATGCACAGAAATTAATATGTATCAGCCCGCAGGAGCAGGTTCTATATCTAAGTTAACGGTGCTACCCAATGGTGGTTTGGTGGGTGTCAGGACATCAGCAGTGCACTTATTAGATATCTCCACTGGTTTAAGTACGGAATTTTGTACGGCCAAAAACGCAACTGTATTTGTATTACCCAGTGGTTTCGTTGCCATTATAGATGGACAATTCTGCTATCTGTATGATTTAACACAACGTCCAGTCACATCATTGCAGTGGTATCCTGGGTCTAATCAATATTTTTCTTCTTTTGCGATGTTATCGGATGATCGAATCGCTGTCAGCCTCAACAATGGAATGATTCAGCTATTTCGATTACCAATACCTCAATATCAGCTGACAATTGATCTCGGTTTTCTATGTGTATTAAGTACTCCCGGCATATTAGAAATATCGATACTTAATGGGGTGACATTAATCACCAGTCAACCTTGCCAAGAAGCATTACGCCAATGTGAGACTGCCATTAAAGCATTATATCCGGGAGCCACGCTGCAATTCACCATAACCAACCAATATCTGCAAATCAATGGGTTAACTCTGTTGCAACGAGGGGAGTTTTTGTCGTTTATTAAAGCGCTTTTTAAACTTGCGTCGCCGACGGAAAAGAATGGTATTGAATCCAAAGCTGTTTCAAGTGATTTTCTAAGTCCATATGTGTTTGATCTAAAATTATTGGCGACTACGAAAGAGGAAAAAGAGCAACAACGTGTAGCTCCATTACAACTGGTTGGGGTGCGTGAGGCATTATCAGAGTTACGGGAAGAGTTAGTCAAAGTTTGTGAACAAAAAGATTTATCGATGGCGCAAGGAATAGTACACTCGTGGTCAGCTTTTTGTAACTTCCTTCCGACCAGAGAAATAGGACGCAAACTACTATTGGGTTGTATACGTAGATCACAAACATGGAATCCCGAAATGGAAAGAGAAATTAGAGAAACAATAACAAAAATAACCCAAATGATAGACGAAGCAACCAGATTAAGACTGGTACAAATTGTTGAAAGCAAGCCATCTATCACTCCCGAGATAAAAGATCAGATTCCTGCAACTACCACTCAAATTTTAGAGAAAGAAAAACAACCCGAATCCAAAGGCTTCCTGCCGATGATTCCTACTCAAGTATTGCTGTCACTACCCGTTGCACCAGAAGTAAAGTCAGTAGATGAAAATAAACTGGTTCAACACGTTGTTAACAATAGTTTTTCGACACCTCAGGAGCCGGAACTCTCTGAAACAACAGAAAGCGAAATAAAAGCAATTGATCGGCAAATTGCGTTAATTGATCAGCGTTTACGGATAATTAATGAAAAAGAGTTATGGGAAGCGATACAGAAATATGATGATGAAATGACGCAAATGGCAATAGCACAGTCGCTGTTGGAAGAAAAATCGCCTTCGGCTATCGCTCTGGCTGCTAACGCCAAATTATTTGGTTACGGCTGCCAGGATGTGTCCGGTGGAGGCAATTGTTTTTATCATGGCGTCAGTGATCAATTACGGCGTGAGGCTGGTGTGTTAATTTCCCATGAACGCTTGCGGGAATTGGCAGTGAATCATGTGCTGGATAACATCGGTTTATATAGCAGCTATAATGAGGGCAGCATGCACACGTTTATCGACAAGATGAGCCAATCCGGCGAATGGGCAGACGGAATTCATGTGCTGGCGTTGTCGCGAGTATTGAACGTGGATCTCGTGATAATTGGCAGTAATAATATCAATCCTAATATTATCCGGCGTTCCGTGTCCATCGCCACTCTTTATCTGGGACATCAAGCGGAGATACATTATCAATCGTTATTTTCAATGGCTGATGCTGTGGCTAATCAAGCATTACAGGACAAAATCAAAGTCGCTCCCGTCGACTCTGGCTTTGAATCGAATTTAACGGTGGCAGAGTTACGGGCATTGGGAGAGCCTATTTTTTCTGAAATTGCAGAATCTCAAGTTACTACCGCTTTAATTCCACCAGAAGAAAAAGAGCCCACAGAGAAATATGATCAAAAAGAAACGGAAGATTTTAAACAACAATTATTGACGTTGCTGACACAAAAAAAAGGTAATCGTTATTCTTTTTCTATTCAACGCCCTACAGCCAATCAATTAGTTATTCATATTAAAACCAATAAAATTATGGAATCTAAAGATGCTATTAGAAATAAACTAGTTGATCTAGTCACTCTGCTAGAAAAATCTCTGATAAGTCTGAATATTAAAGATGACCAGTATGAAAGAGAGCCGGATTTGGGCAAGGACAAGTGGACGTTAACCCTGACGTCAGAACAATCTGAAACTCTTGATAAGATTGCTAAATTATTTCAATATGTTGGAATAGGATATTTGCCATCTGCTGCCCAAACGCAATCTGCGCTGTTTTATCAGCCTCGCCAATCTAAAAACATGAGAGAATCTACGGTGATGGATGAAGAAAAGGAATGCATAGCGCATTGTGCACTGCAATAATTTCGTTAGCTGATATAGAGAGCTAGGTAGAAGGCCGAGAAATGCGGATCATTTAATTGCATTAAGAGCGATGATTGCTGTAAAATTTATATTAGTTTTGACAACTTAGATTGTGGTGGATGGCCTAAATGTTGACAAATAAACCGTCCTGCATCCACCACAGCTGGAAGGCTTACACCGGTTTCGATTCCTAAACCATTTAACATATAGATTACATCTTCAGTGGGAACATTTCCGGTTGCGTTTCCAGCATAAGGGCAGCCGCCTAAACCGGCCGATGAGCTATCGATGGTTTGAATGCCGTGCTCTAAACTAACATAAATATTTGCCAGCGCTTGCCCGTAAGTATCATGAAAATGCACCGCAATTTTTTCTGCTGGAACTTTTTCCAAAACGGCTGCCAATAATTTTTTAACCTCTCCTGGCGTCCCTACACCAATGGTATCGCCTAGAGAAACTTGTTCACATCCTAAAGCAATCAAGCGTTCGGCAATTAAAGCTGTTTTATGTGGATCTACATAACCTTCGTAAGGGCAAGCGATGACGCAAGAAATATAACCACGGATTGAAATATGGTGTTTTTTAGCCAAGTCAATCACTTGTTCAATGCGTTGCATACTTTCTGATAAGAAACAATTGGCATTTTTTTTGGAAAATTTTTCGGTGGTGGCGGTAAAAACACAAATGTCTTTTATTCCCGCATCAATTGCAGCCAGCATCCCATGTTGATTGGGTATTAAGGCTGGGTATTTTATTCCTGATTTCATCACCAGCTGTTGAATTAATTGAGTGTGGTCAGCCATCTGCGGCACCCATTTAGGAGAAACAAAACTGGTCACCTCAATTATTTTCAAGCCAGAATTTTCTAGTCGTTGAATGTATTCCAATTTAATAGAGACGGGCACGATAATGGATTCATTTTGTAAACCATCGCGTGGTCCGACTTCCACAATGTTAACCTTTTTTGGCAAATCCATCCTTGATCTCTTTAATCTATTTGAAACGGTAGGGCATGGCTTTATCTTTCCAATAATTTGCCTTATTTAAAATTTCTTGAGTAGGAGCCTCTGTAAACTCGCCATTTTTCAGTAAACATTTTCCATCGATCCAGACATGGCTGACTTGTAGCCGATTAGCGGCGTAAACAATTGTCGACATAGGGTTATAGACCGGTTGAGTTAAATAAGAATTTAAATCAAAAGCAATCACATCCGCTTTTTTCCCGGGTTCTAATGAACCCACTTCATTCTCTATTCCATAAGCTTTTGCCCCATTGAGTGTGGCCATTGCCAATGCTTGTGCTGCCGGTAATTGAGTTGGATCTTTATTGGAACCTTTAGCCAATAGCGCTGCGGTTCTTAATTCAGAAACCATATCCAAATCATTGTTGCTGGCTGCGCCATCTGTCCCCAAAGCGACATTGATTTCAGCTTTTAGTAAGGCGCCAATAGGGGCGATACCGCTGGCCAATTTTAAATTAGATTCTGGACAATGCACGACATTAACGTTTTTTGCTTTTAAGAGTTCGATTTCCTCTTGCGTGAGATGAACCATATGAACGGCAATCAGTTTTGAAGATAATAAATTCATATCCTCGAAACGGTGGATTGGGCTTTTACCAAACTGTTTCAAACTTTCATAAATTTCAAACTCGGTTTCATGCAAATGAATATGGATAGGAATTTTATATTGATCCGATATTAATTTAACTTTGTGCAAACCTTCTTCACTAACCATGTAAGGGCTGTGCGGTGCTAAAACCCAATGAATTAAAGAGGAGGGTGGTGATTGCTTTAAAGTGGTTTCAATTTTAGAAAAATACTCAGCTTCATTTTTTCCCCAGACGGTAGGAACATTGCCCAGCCATAATCCCACGCCAGCACGCATTCCCATTTCTTCTGCGACATTTGCAATCGTTTCATGAAAAAAATAATGTTCACCAAAGCAGGTGGTGCCTCCGCGCAGCATTTCCAATAAAGCTAAACGGGTGCCATCGGCTACAGATTCCTCATTTAAAAGTGCCGCCTCCGCAGGCCAGATGTGTTTTTGCAACCATTCCATTAAGGGCAGGTCGTCAGCCAAGCCTCGAAATAGATTCATCGGCGCATGCGTATGAGCGTTGATAAAACCAGGTAAAACTGCATGATCTTTTAAATCCAATTCGTTGTTTGCTTGCCAACGCTTTTTTGCTTCATTATGTGGTTGAATATCTAAAATCTTGTGATTATGGATAGCTAAGCTATGATTCTCTAACACGATGTTTTCTGGAGCAATGGGAATAAGCCAGCGGGCATGGATGAGCGTGTCAATTTTTTCCATAAATTACCTTCGAGTTTTAAAAGCGATAAAAAGAAGTTATAATACCCGGCTTTTAAAAGCTTGAATATATTATTTCACACGGAGTTTTGAATTATGGATAATATTTGGATCCTGGTGGCCAATGCTAGCATTGCGACTTTGTACAATTTTTTGCCTGAAAAATCTTCAAAGCATAAACCTAAATTGACGGTTGTTCATCAATTTGAGCATCCAGACAGCCGTAAAAGAGATTCCTCGCTGGTCTCTGATCGTGAAGGTGAATATATGAATCAAGCCACGGGAAAATCGGGTAGCTTTATAGAGGCTCATGATCCCCACCAATACCAAGGTTTAATTTTTGCCAGAGAATTATTTCATAGATTGGAAGCCGGGAGGGTGAAGCAAGAATTTGTTTCATTAATTCTCGTTTCTCCTCCTGAATTTATAGGTCACTTGCGCCAATGCATTGATGATCATCCTTTTAAAAAAGTTTCTATAAAAGAAATAGTTAAAGACTATACCAAATTTAGTTTACAAGATTTGACTAAAGCGCTTGAGCTTGAAAATTATTAAAAGGTGCTGATTACAATTGCTTGTTCCTATGGTAGACTAAATCTCTTCTTAATTAGATATCCTGGAACCTAAATTATGTCGCAATTGGCCAAAGAAATAACCCCAATTACGATCGAAGATGAGTTGAAACAATCTTATCTTGATTACGCCATGAGCGTCATTGTCGGTCGTGCCTTACCAGACGTCCGAGATGGTTTAAAACCGGTCCATCGTCGCGTTTTATATGCCATGGGCGAGTTAGGCAATGATTGGAATAAACCCTATAAAAAATCAGCCCGTATTGTGGGTGACGTCATCGGTAAATACCATCCACATGGTGACGTGCCCGTTTATGAAACTATCGTCCGTATGGCCCAACCGTTTAGTTTGCGTTATTTGCTGGTTGATGGTCAGGGAAACTTTGGGTCAGTAGACGGAGATTCTCCAGCCGCTATGCGTTATACCGAAATACGCATGTCCGCTTTTGCCCATACCTTATTAGCAGATTTAGATAAAGAAACTGTTGATTTCAGTCTCAATTATGATGGCACGGAAAGAATTCCTGTTGTTCTGCCGACGCGTGTCCCTAATCTTTTGGTCAATGGATCCTCCGGTATCGCCGTGGGCATGGCGACCAATATCCCTCCGCATAATCTTAGCGAAATTATTGATGCGGCCATTGCGTTGATGGACAATTCAGAATTAGACATCAGTGACTTAATGAATTATATTCCGGGCCCTGATTTTCCTACCGCAGGAATTATCAACGGCCGCGCAGGAATTATCCAAGCCTATAAAACAGGTCGGGGCAGGATTTTTTGTCGAGCCAAAGCCAGTATTGAACTGGAAGAAAACTCGCAAAAGGCTTCTATCATTGTCCATGAATTACCCTATCAAGTGAATAAAGCACGTTTATTAGAAAAAATCGCCGAGCTTGTTCGTGACAAAGTGGTTGAGGGGATCACAGCTTTGCGCGATGAATCAGACAAAGACGGCATGCGCATGGTGATTGAAGTTCGCCGTGGAGACCAGCCTGAAATCGTATTAAATAATTTATTTAAACATACTCAATTACAAGTGGTATTTGGGATCAACATGGTGGCCTTGGACAATGGTCAACCACGCGTGCTGAATCTCAAACAGCTGTTACACGCCTTCTTACAACACCGCAGAGAAGTGGTGACCCGGCGAACTTTATTTGAGCTGCGAAAAGCTCGCGAAAGAGCGCATCTTTTAGAAGGATTAGCCGTTGCATTGGCCAATATCGACACCGTGATCGCTTTAATTAAAGCTTCTCAATCACCCAATGAAGCTAAGGTTGCTTTATTGGAGCGAGCTTGGGAATCTGGAACGGTGACTACCTTGTTGGCTGTCGCCGGCGCGCATGAAACTCGCCCTGAACATTTATCTGTCGAATATGGTCTCAGAGATTCCAAATATTATTTGTCTCCAGCGCAAGCACAAGCTATTTTAGATTTGCGATTGCATCGATTGACAGGTTTAGAGCAAGACAAAATTCATAATGAATATCAAGAAATTATCCAATCTATTCAAGCTCTGATTAAAATTGTTTCTGATCCAGACGAATTACATCGTGTTATCCGTCATGAGTTGATTGAAGTGAAAGATCAATTTGGCGATAAACGTCGTACCGTTATTTTGGCCGCGCATGAAGATTTAAGTAATGAGGACTTAATCACCGAACAGGATTTAGTGGTGACATTATCGAAAGAAGGTTATATAAAATCACAATCTTTGGATAGCTATGCTGCTCAACATCGAGGTGGCCGCGGTAAAACGGCGACTACCATGAAAGAACGCGATTTTATTAAAAATATTTTGGTTGCCCATTCTCACAACTACATTTTATGTTTTTCCACCCTCGGAAAAGTCTATTGGCTCAAAGCTTACGAGGTCCCAGAAGGAAGTCGTAATTCACAAGGACGGCCAGTTGTTAACCTATTGCCACTTGAAAAAGAAGAACAAATTTCTACAATTTTGCCGGTCAAAGAATTCTCCGAGGGACACTTCGTGTTTATGGCTACTCAAAGAGGAGTGGTTAAAAAAGTTCCCCTAGTGGATTTTGCCAAACCAAGAAGCAATGGCAAGGTTGCGTTGGAGCTCAATGAGGGTGATTCTCTGATCGGAGCTGGCATTACCAATGGTAACAACGAAGTGATGCTGATTTCCGATGCTGGCAAAGCGATTCGGTTCCCAGAAACTACGGTCCGACCGATGGGGAGAACTGCCCGAGGCGTGCACGGAATGCGGTTAGTGGCCGATCATAATGTTATGACTCTATTGATCGTTGATGATCGCTGTACCTTACTCACAGCAACAGTAGAAGGGTATGGGCAACGCACCTCGTTGGCGGATTACCGGGCTATTGGCCGAGGCGGGCAAGGCGTGCGGGCTATTCAAGTGAATGAACGTAATGGTAAGGTCGTCGCTGCAACCCAAGTATTAGAAGATGACGAATTACTCTTGATTAGTGACCAAGGAACTTTAGTGAGAATTCGCGTCAGCGAAATATCGGTATTGAATCGAAATACCCAGGGCGTAAGGCTTATCCATTTAGGAAGTGGCGAGAATTTAGTGGGAATTGAATCCATCCGCGGCGTAGAAACCGCAACTGAAAGTGTAGAAACCGTACATGAAAACAGCATCCCTGAAAATTAAGGCTTTGAAGACTATGAAATTAAGGAATAATTATAACTTTAATCCCGGCCCGTCAACTTTGCCATTTGAAGTATTAGAACAAATCCAAACTGAGTTATTCGACTGGCGCGGGACTGGCGTCTCGGTAATGGAAATTTCTCATCGTGGCCATCAATTCGCCGAATTTGCTCAAGAAATGGAACAAGATTTACGAGATTTGATGAGTTTGCCTTCGTCATATCACGTTCTCGTTTTAGCCGGCGGTGCTCGTGGGCAATTTGCCGGTATTCCTTTAAACCTTATTTCAGAGCAGCAATGGGCAGCTTATTTGGTTAATGGAATTTGGGGGAAAATAGCCAGTCATGAAGCGGAAAAGTATGCTCCAGTTAAAATCATCGCGAGCAGTGAATCTTCAGGTTTTACACGAATTCCTGAACGAAAGGATTGGGAAAGATTTAGTGATGCTGCCTACTTTCATTATACAGAAAATGAAACAGTCCAGGGAATTGAATTTAATGAAATTCCAAAAGTGGGGGATGTCCCACTCATTTGTGATATGAGTTCAAGCATTCTATCAAAACCGGTTGACCCAACAGAGTTTGGTCTCATCTATGCCGGCAGCCAAAAGAATTTGGGTGTGGCTGGTGTGACTTTGGTTATCATTCGCAATGATTTGGCTGCTCGTCCTGCTCAAAAAGGCACTCCTTCGGTTTTTAATTATGCTTTGCAAATTAAAAATAAATCTTTGTATAACACACCACCCGTGTTCCCATGGTATGTGATGGGTTTAGTTTTAAAATGGATAAAAAAGGAGGGGGGCGTTAAAGAAATGGGTAAGCGTAATTTACGGAAATCTCAAAAACTTTATGACTTTATCGATAAAAATGATTTTTACCGTAACCCCATTGAGTCCATTTATCGTTCACGCATGAATGTTATCTTCACCTTAGCAGAACCAAAAAAAGACGCCGTTTTTCTTCAAGAAGCAGAAGCCGCTGGATTAATAGGATTAAAAGGGCATAGCAGTTTAGGAGGATTTCGCGCCAGTCTTTTTAATGCGATGCCGGAGTCAGGAGTTGACGCCTTAATTAATTTTATGAAAGATTTTTCTCATCGTTATGGTTGATATTCCTGTTATCACGCCGGTTATTACGATTGACGGCCCGAGTGGTTGCGGCAAAGGGACCATCGCACAACGGCTCGCCTACGGTTTGAGCTGGCATTGGTTAGATAGCGGTGCGCTTTACCGTATGGTGGCCTGGGCTTTGATTCATTATCATATTTCACCCGAAATTGATGACGATTTACACCGTTTATTAGACAGCATCAACATAAAGTTCCATACGGGCGATAAAGGATCGGAAGCACAAATCATTTGTAATGGTTTTGACGTCACTCAGGCCATTCGCGGAGAAGATTGCGCAAAGATGGCTTCCATCATTTCTGAAAAACCATTTGTCCGCCAATCTTTGCTTAAACTTCAATACGATGCGCAACAATTGCCAGGCTTAGTTGCTGACGGCAGAGATATGGGAACAGTCGTATTTCCGCAAGCAAATTTGAAGTTTTATCTAACCGCCAGTATCGATGAACGGAGCTTGCGCCGATATAAGCAGTTGAAAGAGATGGGAATTGATGCTAATCTTTCCAACATTCGTGACGATTTGGCCAGTCGCGATCAAAGAGATTATCATCGTGCTATTTCTCCCTTGAAACCAGCGCCTAACGCTATCGTTATTGATACCTCGGATCTAAACGTTGACCAAGTTTTCGCTATCGTATTTAAATACGTACAGGAGAAAAAATTAGTCCCGATAAAAGACTAGTTTTTTGTGGATTTAATTAACCCATTAACCCAAAACGGTTTATGGTCCAATACATTAGGTAAAGTGCATGACTGAAAATTTTGCAAAATTATTTGAAGAAAGCGTCGCTCATTTAGATTTACGACCTGGCACGCTAGTAAAAGCCAAAGTAATCGCATTGACTGGAAATCAAATTATTGTAAATGCCGGTTTAAAGTCCGACGCCGTTATCTCCGCCAGTGAATTCCAAGATGAACCTGTTAACATCGGCGACATTATCGATGTGGTTATTGAAACCGTGGAAAACGGGTTTGGTGAAACCCGCCTTTCTCGTGAAAAAGCTCGCCGCGCCAGAACTTGGCTGGAATTAGAAAAAGCATATGAAACCGGAGAACCTATTTTAGGCACGATCATAGAACGTGTTAAAGGTGGTTTTACCGTGGAAATCGATTCAGTTCGCGCATTTTTACCGGGTTCCTTGGTTGATGTGAAACCAGTTCGTGACCCTGGCTACTTAGAAGGTAAATCCCTCGAATTTAAAATCATTAAAATGGATCAAAAGCGCAATAATGTGGTGTTGTCACGTCGAGCCGTATTGGAACGTGAAACCAGCGCAGAACGCGAAGCCCGCTTAGACGAATTACAGGAAGGCCAAGAAGTAATCGGGATAGTTAAAAATATTACCGATTACGGCGCTTTCTTGGACTTAGGCGGCATTGACGGACTGTTGCACGTCACAGATATTTCTTGGAAACGGGTGAAACACCCCAGTGAAGTACTCAAGGTCGGTGAAGAGCATCGCGTTAAAATTCTAAAATTTGACCGGGAGAAAAACCGTATCTCTTTGGGTATGAAACAATTGATGGAAGATCCATGGCGGAATATTTCTCGTCGTTACCCCAAAACTTCTCGCGTGTTTGGCAAAGTCAGCAACATTACCGATTATGGATGTTTTGTTGAATTGGAAGAAGGGGTTGAAGGCTTGGTGCATATGACGGAAATGGACTGGACCAACAAAAATATTCACCCGAGTAAAGTTGTCCAATTAGGTGATGAAGTCGAAGTCATGGTGCTTGAAGTGGATGAAGATCGACGCCGTATTTCATTAGGCATCAAACAATGTAAATCCAACCCATGGCAGGAATTTTCTGAAAAACACCAAAAGAATGAGAAAGTTAAAGGTAAGATTCGTTCAATTACTGATTTCGGAATCTTTGTTGGTTTAGAAGGCGATATCGATGGTCTTATCCATTTATCTGATATTTCTTGGACCGAATCTGGCGATCAAGCGGTACGTAAGTACAGTAAGGGCGAAGAAATTGAAGCGGTTATTTTAGGAATTGATCCAGATCGCGAAAGAATTTCTCTAAGTATTCGCCAATTGGAAGACGATCCAATTTCTGAATTTGTCGATGGACGTAAAGATGAAGTATTTGAAGCGACTATAACTGCAATTGAGGCCAAACGCGCCACCGTACAACTGAGTGACCAAGTGTTCGGACAATTGCGAATCAGTGAATACAGTTATCAACGTACGGAAGACTTACGTGAGGAACTTAAAGAAGGCGATAAAATATCAGTGAAAATTGTAAATGTAGATCGAAAAAATCGTCAATTACAGGTTTCGCATAAAGCCGTTGAAAGTAAACAAACCGGCGGCGATAAACGTTCATCTTCCCTAGGGGTAGAGTCCACCAAGACCACCTTAGGTGATTTGCTTAAAGAGCAAATGAAAAATAAGGAAGAGGAATAGCGGAAGAGCGGAAGGGGGTCAAGACTTGACCCCCTCCATAATCGAGGAGGTAAGATGCGCTATGCTCGGTACATCCTTTGGCTTTTGGTTATAATTCTAGCCCTCGCTTTCACCATCTTAAATGCACATTGGGTGGAGATAAATTACTACTTCGGTAAAACGAAGGTATTCTTCCCATTGATTCTATTGTTGATGTTAATTATTGGTGCAATTTTAGGCTATTTAGCGGCCATTCCAAAAATCTGGAAAATACACCGACAGAATCGCCAACTTAAGCGCAACTCTCCCTAAGTTGCTTGATTTATACTAAACTGCTAGACTCAATTCAGCTTAGACTCATCTTAGAAAAATTCAAATTGGTAAATAGTGTATGGTCATTCGAGCACTACATTTTTTGTTATTACCCATTGCTGCAACTTTCGGCTGGTACGTAGGGAAACGAGACCATTCATCTTTGCCATCAACCCATCAACTACACCGTGATTATTTACGTGGATTAAGCTATTTAATTAGTGAACAGTCTGATAAAGCGGTCGACGTCTTTATTAAATTATCCGAAGTCGATAGTGATACCGCAGAAATTCATTTGGCTTTGGGAAACTTATTTAGACGCCGAGGTGAAGTGGATCGGGCAATCAGGATTCATCAAAATTTATTAGCTCGGGAAGAATTAGATAAGCGTTACCATTTACAGGCGTTATTTGCATTAGGACAAGATTTCTTAAAAGCAGGTGTGCTTGACCGTGCAGAACAAATTTTTTTAGAACTCGCTGAAATAAAAGAAGGCTGGACCGAGGAAAAACAGAGCAGTTTGCGATTTTTATTGAGAATCTATCAGCAAGAAAGGGATTGGGGTAAGGCAATTGAAATAGCCAAGAAACTAGAAGAAGAAACCGGAGAACGAATTGATAAATTATTGGCGCAATTATACTGTGAGCTTGCAGAACAAGAGGCGCAGCAAGGACATGGCGATGAAGCGTTCACCCATTTGCAACATGCCATTCATGCTGATCCCAATTGTGTGCGCGCAAATTTAATTGCTGGTGGTCTTGCGGTAGAAGGACATACACCATTAAAAGCCATTTTGTATTATCAACAGGTGAAACAACAGGATATTCATTTTATCCCGGAAATCATTGCGCCATTAGGAAGCTGTTATAAACAAATTGGCGAAGAAAAAAAATATATCGGTTATTTACAAGAATGTTTGGATGTATACCCCAGTTTTACAATTCTAATGATTGTCGTTGATTATTTAAGCAAAACGGCTGGTTCAAAAGTGGCTATGCAATATCTTAAAGAAAAATTAGAAACAGATCTTGCCAAACAAATTTCACTAAATCAATTGGCGTATTTATATATTACCACCTCTCGAGATACCGACGAAGAAAAATTTTTATTATTAAAAAAAATTATTCTAGAATTATCTATGGACAATCCCAATTATCGCTGCAACCACTGTGGCTTTTTAGCAAAAACCTTATTGTGGAAATGTCCAGGATGTCAAAATTGGTCATCCATCCACGCCGTTTTACCCTTAAATAAAACACTGTCCAAAATTAATTAATGACAATAAGTGTGATCCCATCTGTTGTTTGTTGATCAAAAATGTTATTTTATACTAATTGGATATTACCCATTTATCTATCGGTGATAAATTTATGACATTAGTCGGCAGTAGTTTAATTGCTATTTTAACCACCTTATTTTGTATTTGGCTGCTTAGGCCATTGGCTATTCGAATTGGATTTGTTGATAAACCAGGTGGTCGAAAACAGCATCTCAAAGAAGTTCCCTTAATTGGTGGAATAGCTTTATTCTGCGGCTTTTGTTTTGCCTCACTATCATTACCCATGTCGCTCCAAGGGTTGCGTGCCTTAATCGCCGGAAGTGGTCTTTTGATTATTTTAGGCGTAGTGGATGATTTTCGGGAGCTAAGTTCTAAGTTGAGGCTATTTGCGCAAATTGGCGCCGCTTTGTGCTTAGCCGTATGGGGAAATCTACAAGCATCCCATTTAGGGAATTTATTATTTTGGGGTGATATTCATTTAGGGTTTTGGGCAATTCCGTTCACGGTCATGCTCGTAGTGGGCTACTTAAACGCCATGAATATGATCGATGGGCAAGATGGTTTGGCGGGCGGAATTGCCCTAGGACAAGTTTTGCTATTGAGTTATTTAAGTTGGTACCTGAATGAACCCGTTAGTTTAACCATATTGATTATAGTAGGGCTGTTGTTAATCGTTTTTTTAGGCTTCAATTTGCCGCTTCCGGGCAGAAAACAAGCCATTATTTTTTTGGGAGATGCTGGCAGTACCTTTATCGCCTTTGTGGTTGCTTGGTTTGCCATTTATTTGGGGCAAAGTCATCCGATGAATTGCAAGCCAATTGTTATTCTTTGGATTTTGGCTTTCCCAGTTTTTGATTTATTTCAGGTTTGTGTACAACGCTTTAAAAATCGTCAACCATTGCTGTCTGCAAGTTTAGACCATTTGCACTATGTTTTGAAGACCGCAGGCTGCAAAGTCCCCCTTTCAACCGCCATTTTAATTCTATTTTCTTTTTCCCTAGGTCTCCTAGGTATATTGCTAAATCAATGGCAAGTCAACGAAAGTTGGCAATTTATGGCTTGGCTGGCGGCGTTAGTACTTTACTTTTTCATTGTTAAAATTGCACGTAAATGGTCCAAAAATTTTTAGAAATTAATCAGTTAAGTTTAAAACGTGGCGAACGTTGGCTTTGGCAAGAACTTAAATTTGGCATTAAAACCGGAGAATGGTTGCAAATAACGGGTGAAAATGGTTCTGGTAAAACCAGTTTATTGCGGGTTTTAGCCGGTCTGGCACAGCCAACCAGTGGAAATTTAAATTGGCAAGGGCAGCCCGTAAAAAAAGAGATGCTTGCCTATCAAGAGCAATTACATTATTTAGGACATCAAACCGCAGTTAAAATGGATCTTACCGTTTTTGAAAATCTTTCTTTGAGTATCCATCAGTCATTAAGAATTTCTGAGATCAATAAAGTGCTGGATAGCGTGAGTTTATCGACATTCAAACACACGCCTTTGTATGCTTTGTCTCAAGGTCAAAAACAACGGGTTGGTTTAGCAAGGTTATTGCTGCATGAAGTTCCGTTATGGATTTTGGACGAACCATTTGCTGGGTTAGATCAGGATATGATTATTCGCATACAAAAAATATTTGCAGAAAAATTAGCTCGCGAAGGACTCATCATTTTAACGTCGCATCAGCCCTTAAATTTATCCCTGCAAACTGGACAAGTGTTAAATCTCGATCATGAAAAAATATCATAATATTGTTATCACGATTGTTCGGCGTGAGTTTTTACTCACTTGGCGTAAACCTGCAGAATGGATCAACCCTTTATTATTCATTTTGTTGGTAGTCACCTTATTTTCTCTTTCAATGAATCCTGATCCTAAAATTTTACAAAATATTGGGCCGAGTATTTTATGGGTAGCCGTTCTGCTTGCTGTTTTGTGGTCGTTGAATCGCCTTTTTCAACCGGATTTTGAAGATGGTACACTCGAGCAATGGCTACTTTGTCCTTATCCCTTTTCGCTGTTGATTTTTGTTAAATTATTAGCGCATTGGTTAATGCTAGTTATTCCTTTGTTAATGATGACCCCGTTGTTAGGTTTAATGTTACATTTAAATAGTGAAATGATAATCATTCTGCTGATTACTTTTTTAATGGCGACGCCGTTGTTAATTTTAATTGGTGCAATCTGTACAGCCATTTTGGTTGGTTTACGCCACAATGGATTATTATTGGCCCTTATATTATTACCTTTGTATATTCCTGTTTTAATTTTAACGACAGGTGCGATTAATTTAGTCGCAGATGGATATAGCCCTGCTGCTCCCTTGGCTTGGCTCGGATGTTTAATGATTTTTGCTTTAATATCGGCGCCGTTCGTTACGGCTTTTTCTTTGCGGATAGGGATTGCTTATCGTTAGAATCACTTTGTAATTTTAGTTGAGACTTTTATGCTGAAACTTTTTTATCAATTGGCTTCTCCACGCACTTGCTTTCAATGGATGGGTCGGATACTGCCTTGGGTTTCGTTGGCAGCAATTTGTTTATTTGCTTATGGCCTTGCTGGCGGATTATGGTTGGCGCCTGCTGATTATCAACAAGGTGATGTGTACCGAATTATTTACATTCATGTTCCTGCGGCTATGTGGTCTTTAGGGATATATATCTTTATGTCCGTGGCAGTGATCATCCACTGGGTTTGGAAAATAAAAATAGCCGATAGCATCGCCAAATTAAGCGCCCCAATCGGTGCATTGTTTACCTTGATGGCGTTAATTACCGGTTCTATCTGGGGAAAACCCACCTGGGGGACTTGGTGGATTTGGGATGCGCGTTTAACTTCCGAATTAATTTTATTTTTTATTTATGCAGGTATTATGTCCTTGCGTTCTGCTATGCCAGATCTAGACTTGGCTGCCAAAGCCAGCGGATTATTAACTCTGGTCGGATTGGTCAATATTCCGATCGTGCATTATTCTGTCGACTGGTGGCAAACCCTTCATCAGGGGGCGACGCTACTGCAGTTGGCAAAACCCACCATGGCCCCACAAATGCTTTATCCATTATTTGCCATGATCGGCGCTTTCTTTTGTTATTTTTTGGTTATTTTGGCTTTAGGGTTACAATATGAGCTGTTGAAACGTGAGGCGCAATCCAGCTGGGTACAGTCATATTTGTCAAAAATTGGACAAAAAGAAGCTGTTGGTGCGTTATCTTTTTTTCTATGGGCGGATACGCCTCTTATGTTTGGTCAGCTTATGCAATAGTCGCAATTATGTTAATATTACCGGTATTATTTATAAAAAGAAAAATTAGCCGGTTGGTTCATCATGAATGTACAACGTAAAAGACGCCTATATTTTATAACCTTACTCATATTTGGATTTGGTCTTGCTACTACTTTGGCCTTGTATGCTTTACGACAAAACATAAATCTCTACTTTACCCCTCGACAATTGGTGGAAAACAAACCCTCAACCAACCATCTATTTCGTCTCGGAGGTATGGTGGTGAAGGGCAGTGTGCATCATGGGGAGAATTTGAACGTTCGTTTCACGCTGACAGATTTTCATTCAAACTGCGATGTTGAGTACCAAGGCATATTGCCGGCTTTGTTTCGAGAAGGGCAGGGAATTGTGGTGGAAGGTCGCCTCAACTCCACAGGCGTTTTTGTTGCCGATCAGGTTTTAGCGAAACATGACGCCAATTATCGACCGCCAGCGATTCCCGCTGAAAACAGCGGGAATCGCTTCCTGGTTTTAAATCCTGCGCATTGGCAAAGCCAATTGCTCGGAATGAAGGGGGAGAATCGCGATTCTCCCCCTTACGATCCCCCATCGCGGAAAGTGGAATTCCCTTCAGCGGGAACTCCTAATCGCTCGTCTTTGATTCCCGTCCGAGAAAAATCATGATCGCGGAAATGGGTCATTACGCCATTATACTCGCGTTGTGCTTGGCTATTGTTCAAATTATTTTACCGCAGATATCTAAATACACCGCTCGTGGACAATGGGTGATGATTGCTTTGAGCTTTATGGCTTTGGCCTATGCACTGATCACGAATGATTTTTCCTTGGCTTATGTAGCCGCGAATTCAAATTCGCATTTGCCCATTATCTACCGTTTTTGTGCTTTATGGGGCGCCCACGAGGGTTCTTTGCTGTTATGGGTCTTTATTTTAAGCAGCTGGATGGTGGCGATCAGTTTTTTTAGCCGCCAACTTCCTCAGCTGATGCTTGCTCGTGTTTTAGCAGTCTTATCAGTTGTCGCCATTGGTTTTTACTTATTTTTACTCACCACCTCGAGCCCGTTCACACTATTGTCTTCAGTCCCATCTGATGGTGTGGATTTAAATCCCATTTTGCAAGATCCGGGCTTGGCCGTTCATCCGCCGATTCTTTACATGGGATATGTCGGTTTTGCAGTGCCTTATGCTTTTGCGATTGCTGCCTTATTGCAGGGTGGGCTAACTTCCACTTGGACACGATGGGCCAGACCCTGGACTTTGGCCGCTTGGTGTTTCCTTACCTTAGGTATTATTTTGGGAAGCGCTTGGGCATATCGAGAACTCGGCTGGGGCGGGTGGTGGTTTTGGGATCCTGTCGAAAACGCCTCTTTTCTACCTTGGTTAGCGGGGACGGCGTTAATCCATTCTTTGGCGGTAACGGAGAAACGGCAGCTTTTTAAAGCTTGGACCGTGTTATTAGCTGTTTGTGCCTTTTCTTTGAGTTTGTTAGGTACGTTTCTGGTGCGTTCAGGCATTTTAGTTTCAGTGCATAGCTTTGCAGCCGATCCGCAACGCGGATTATTTATGTTAGCCTTTCTGTTGTTTATCGTGGGCGGTTCTTTATCGTTATACGCTTGGCGTGGGAGACAATTAGCTTTGGCTGGACAATTTACCTTGTTTTCGCGTGAATCATTTTTATTAGCCAATAACATTTTATTATTTGTCGCGATGTTGACAGTATTGTTGGGAACCATTTACCCACTAATAATGGATGTTTTACATTTGGGAAAATTATCGGTGGGCGCACCTTATTTTAATTCAGTATTTATTCCAATCATGTTCCCCGTATTTATTTTAATGGCCATAGCGCCCTTATTTCATTGGCAAGCCACCAATATCTCCCTTTTTAAAATCAAAATAATTATTTATCTCATTATTACGATAATTTTGGCCGCAGTTTTACCTATTTTTTTCGGTCTTTCATTCACTTTTTTGATTTTTTTAGGACTCGCCTTAAGTTTTTGGGTAATATTATGGTCTCTGAACCATGGTTTTACGTGGAAAAAAGGCGCTTTAATGCGGCGGCGACTTTCTAATAGCCAATGGGGTATGATACTGGCGCATATCGGCATAGGTGTAACCGCACTGGGTATCATTGTGACCACAGCTTATAGCCAGCAACGTGACGTGGCGATGAAAGTGGGAGAATCGATGAAATTGGGCCCTTACCAGTTCCAATTTCAAGCGATCCGGCCATTAGTTGGGCCGAATTATCAAGGTTGGGAAGGACAAGTAGCCGTCACCTCTCCCAATCAGAAAACCAGAATTTTATTTCCAGAACAGCGTTTTTATCCTGTTTCACAAACCGCGACAGCCAAAGCAGCAATTAATGCCGGTATCTTTCGTGATCTTTACGTTGCATTAGGGACTCAGCTACCGGATGGCGCTTGGTCTTTACGCTTTTATTATAAGCCTTTTATTCGTTGGATTTGGGGAGGAGGAATTATGATGGCCATGGGTGGATTATTAGCAATTTTAGATAAACGTTATCGATTTAACAAAAGCCGTGTTATCGCATGAAGATAAAAATAATTTTGACTGCGCTGGCGCCGCTCATCATTTTTGGTGTGGTGGCTTTTTTTCTCTGGATGGGCTTACATCGTAATCCGCGCATACTGCCTTCTCCATTGATCAATAAACCCATTCCTACTTTTTCTGCGGAAAGTTTGCGAGATGCTAAACAATTGCTAACTGAAAAAGATTTCAAAGGAAAAGTGACCATCGTCAATGTATTTGCAACCTGGTGTATTGCTTGTCACTCGGAACACCCGTTATGGATGGAAGTGAAACGTGATTTACCCGAAGTCCAATTTATTGGCTTAAATTATAAAGACGATCGTGTAGCGGTGAAACGCTGGTTGGCAGAATATGGCGATCCTTACGATCAAATTATATTTGATCCGCATGGAGAAACCGGTATCAATTTTGGCGTTTATGGAACCCCAGAAACTTTTATTGTTGATAAGCAAGGCGTGGTTCGTTACAAACAAATTGGAGCGGTGAGCCCTACCATTTGGAATAAACAGTTATTACCAGAAGTTAAAAAATGGCAAAACGAAATTTCCTCTTAATTTTTATAATTAATTTTTTTGTTATTGCAGTGGCGTTGGCTGAACCATTGGACCGCTATCCTTTTGTCAACGAACAGCAGTCCCAACAATTTCAAACTTTAATTAGCGGCTTTCGATGTTTAGTTTGTCAAAATCAAAACTTAGCCGATTCTAATGCTGATTTAGCCAAAGATTTGCGCCAGCAAGTTTATCTGATGGTGAAAAGCGGAAAAAACTCTCAAGAAATCACCCAATATATGCTCGACCGTTATGGCCAATTTATTTTATTCAAGCCGCCATTCAATCCAGAGACCTATGTTTTATGGCTAACACCATTTTTTTTATTGTTGATTGGCGTAACCATTTTGTGGCGATTGACTCGACAGAGAAACAAACCATGACTCAATTCTTTTTTTGGATATGCATCGCGTTATTAACATTCATCGCATGGCTTTGGGTGGCGACTCCATTATTGGTAAATTTCAAGCAACAGAAATCATTGCTGGTAAATTTTACCTTATGGTTATTTCCCATTGTCGCTTTGGGATTATATTTTTGGTTAGGCAATTGGCCCGTTCTTGAAAAACGCTGGCAGCAACAAAAGTTGGCGAAAATCGTACACAGCAAAATGGAGGCGATTAAAAGTCCGCAACAATTGGCTGATGAATTAAAGGCCCATTTGCAAGCAAAACCACAAAGCGCGGAGGGTTGGTATTTACTGGGAAAACTGTATTTGAGCATGACTCAATATGCTAATGCGCTAAATTCCTTACAAAAAGCTTATCAACTAGAACCAAATCATGCAGAATATTTATTGACACTAGCCGAAGCCGATTTATTAAATCATCAAAATCATTTATCATCCTCGATAGAAACCCAATTGAAAAAATTTTTAAACCTCCACCCAGACTCCATCGCCGCCTTAAATTTATTAGCGATCAACGAATACGAAAACCATCATTACCACCAAGCCGTGCAATACTGGCAACAAGCACTGAGCCAACTGCCCGAAGGCAGCCCAGACAGCCAAAATTTGCTAAAGATGATCAGCATGGCGCAAAAAAAAGAATAGTTCCTTGGCATTGATCATTTCTGTTTGACAATTAGAAGTAACCATATACAGTTACTATATGACAGCTCAAGGAAATTGTTTCAGAAAGCCCGAAATAACCCAGATGGGTTAAGTTTGATCCGGGAGGCAGGGCTAAGGAGTATCAGGTCAAACAGTTTTTGAAACTGTTGACGGAAGAAACTGCATAAGAAGTCGATTGAAAGTGTATTTGCCTCCAACTTTTTTTAATTCAATCACCTTACACCTTCCTCATATTATTCTCAAGTTTATGCCGAAATGTGATATTTTAATTTATTAATTTTAATTGGTTTTGAAGCTCACACCTTTGCTTTCTATTTCAAAAGAAAAATCTAAAAACGCTGAAGTTAGGAGTTCGGCTCAGAAAAGAAAATTAAATTTTCATAATTGTCAAGTTTTAGAAATGTATACTATACATTTTATTTTGAACTACGTTATTGAAGTTACAAAATAAAAATAGCATGATGCCTTATCAGGAAGAGCATTAGACTCGTCTCAGGAATGTTACCCTGAACGCTGACCCATGGCGCTTATTTGTAAACGGAGTTATATGCTAGATTTAGATGAACCATTGGTTTTGAATTCGCAGACCGTTGATTCTTCATTAAGAGAATCAAAATATCCAGAAAATTATTTATCTGAAAATAAATTACCTCGTGTTTTGACCCAGCATATTCCACCTTTTCGTGTATTCCATCTTGCTTGGCATAAAAGACGACAACAATCCATCGATAATAAATATCTCTCAGAGAGCGGAGCCGACATTCATGCATTATGGGACGGTGTTGAATTTGTTACGGAGAATTTATGGCCACTGATGTTTTGGGGTATGTTGGGTTACGATGTTTTTAATTATCTCGCACATTCTAATAATCGTTATGAGGTAACCTTCACTGATTTGGTGATCGGATTGCCTAAAAATTATCATTATCGTCATTCAGCTCTAACCATCAATTTGGGTGGTGATATTGCAGGGTGCAGTAACTTTTGGCCCTGGGCGGGAATGCTAGGTGTCACTGTATTATCGGGATTTATCTTTCGCTATATGTCTCGTCCAGGTAACAAGGTTATAGCTGAAAGCGAGGAAGAAACATCATCCAGAAGTTGTGGTAAAATATTTTATCAGGATTTTATCCAGGTATTTCCGTTGCGTAAAAAATATCGGATATTCCATCAACAGAAACGATCTCTTTTACAAAGTCGCGACCGAGAGGAAAAAAAACAAGATATTGAAAAAATACAAGCATCATATCTGCCTTATGAAGGTCAGGTAGAAGGTTTGCCCAAGCTTAAGGAAGCTTTGCAATTAGCAAAAGGTTTGAATCTTGAGCCAATATTTGGATTTAGTTTGTTTAAAATTTCATTAGCTATTACCCATCGTTATTATTTTGCTTGGAAATTGGGAGTAGATGCTTTCTCAGAAATTGCGCTTCATCGTAGAGATGAAATTGGAGAATTTGCGCTTAAAACATTAATCGAACTTTCTGGCCGAAATCCTTATATTCACTACAAATTGTGGTCTATCGGACAATCGCAAAATAGTTTCGTTAATTTAATGGGTTATTTTGTCGTTGTCCCCGGTCAACTCTATACCAAGTACCGTTTGTGGGCGTTGATAATCACTAAGGTCATTTTATTGGCGAAATTTTTAAACGACCAAAAAAATTGTCATGATCAAGATAAAAAATGGCGTTTTGTTAGTGAGATTGGTAATTATGATTGCACTGTTTGTGACGGCGATGTCGATTACCGTCGATCTAAAGAAGGGCAGGGCTGTGTCGACGCACTCTCTGAGAAACCTCGCAGTGCTCAAGAATTTTTAGACACTTTAACTGTAGTGCAGTCGCATGGCCCTTTTACGAGAATAGATTTTTCTAAGCAACCTTGGACAAACTGGCCAATCAGTGTTTGGAAAAAGATAATTCATTTATTGAGCAGCTCTGCATTTGATGATCTCATCACCTTTGATTTATCAAATCCTGCAGCAGAAAAATTTGCAATTACTCCAGATTATTTAGACTATATAGCAGATTTTCTGCAATTTTCTTCAGTACGCTATTTGGATTTAAGCCGCCAAATAATTAGCCCACAAGGTATGACAGCTTTATTGCCGGGTTTTCGTAATAATACACGCTTACTAAGCGTCTATTTCACTGATTCTCAATTAACCGATTCAACGTTTTTATCGTTTATAACATTATTACCTGGTATGTCTTCACTGAGTACATTGGGATTTTCTGACAATCAACTTTCGGGGTTTGCGTTAAAGTCGTTGAGTAATTTTTCTAATCCTAATTTGACTTATCTTGATGTCAGTCATAATTCTTTACAGACGGGGGATATTGATCAGTTTCCCTGGAATTTGACATCTTTGAAGATTTTAAATATCTCTCAAATAGATTTGAGCAACGGTTCACTGAATCAATTCGGTGCGAGATTGGTCAATAGTTCTTTAACGACTTTAGTGATGGATAATTGTCAAATTCCCGCTGCTCTGGCATCCAGTTTATTTAATCAAATTGCTCGATCATCTATTCATACTTTGAGCTGGGGGAACAATAATATTGGTTACCAGGTAATGCAAACCATCGCTCCTAAGCTAGTGACCAGCGACATCACTGATTTTAATCTCAACGATAATAGTCTAGATGACCGTTCGCTGAATTTATTAGCGACTTCTTTAGCACTTAACATCACATTACGTCAATTGTCGCTGTCTGGTAACATTTTTACGGCTGTTGGTTTTGGCGCTTTGATTTCAGCATTATCCACCAGTCGTCTGCGAAGCTTAATAGTTTCTAGGATTGCCTTAGGGGATGCTGGTGTTTCTGCTCTAACAGTAGTTCCGCCATACCAGCTTTTATTGACGCAATTGGATTTGAGCTCCACATCAATAACGTCGGTTGGCGCTAGTGCTTTATTTTATTATGTAGCCAATAGTTCGGTGACGGATTTGGATGTCAGTCACAATTTTCTTGGGGGTGACATCGGTACGCCTTTACAAGTGATTTTAAATCGTACGCCCTTAAAACGATTAAATTTAGCTGATACGTTGATAAGAAGTGAGAATTTGCAATCAGCCTGGTCGGTGTTGCCTGATTCTTCATTAGAATTTTTGGATGTTAGCGATAACAATTTGAATGATCCCTGCGCTATCTCTTTAGTCCAGAATTGGATGTCACCCGTACCCAATAGTGCTACCGTGTTAAATTCTACTGAAGAAGATTTTGATTACAAGCGAGCAATTAATCGTGCTACCCCGACAACAAAATTAGAGAAATTAATTGGGAACAGCAATATGCTGACCGAACAAGGTGCGTACGCTTTATGTTTAGGAGCGCACGGGGCTGGTATTAATACGACTAATCTTATTTTATCAGGCGAGCATTTAATCTCAGGCGCATCACGAATCAATGGTTGCCCAATTTTAGTTAGTTTTAATAATCAAACTTCTGCCGCTACACCTGCTTCAGCAGTGTCTTGGCTTCTCATGACTAGCTTCATTGGCTTAACAATAGGGCCACAAATTTCCAAATATCCATGGCGAATTTTTACCGCCTGCGCTGGCGCAATTTTAGCGTTTCCCCTGGGTTTTCCCGGGATAGCGGTAGGCGCTGCTTTAGGATATAAAGCAAAGGAGATTTCAATCGGCGCATTAAAAGAATTGAATTTATTTGTAACCCAAAGTTTTCATCGTGAATTTGTTTTTGCAAGTAAAGCGGATGAAAAAACATCGCAAAATTTTTATCGGTAATTTTGAGCAAAGGGAAAATTGTTATGAAAAAATATCCATTTCATTTAGTCACTGGCCCTGGTAAAGGTGCTTCTTATTCTTCGTTAATGCAAGTAGGTGATCTTTCACCTGCAGAACCGCTGGGGCAAGCCAAAGTTAGATTGGCTTGTAACCTCACCAATAATAATATGGTAATTGCGGATCGTGCATTGATCTTTCCAGAAATGAAAGAACCTGTGGTGTTGGGTTATTGCTTTAACAGTCAGTCGCCGGCAGCTTTAGCGTGGCGTTTGCCGATTGAAAGTTTCATCCCACCAGATCATGATTATCCGGATTTTCCCCCAACCATTATTTTTACCGAAGCAGACGGTCATGAAACGACTTATACTCGTTCTTCCGAAAATCTTACGATGTATTTTGCGCCTGGCTTAAGAGATGGCACTCCCTATTTACAATACGATCAAGTACGTTATCAATGGTATGGGTATCACCCGAAAACCCAGGTTGGAGAAATTTATAACTTAACAGGACGGCTTATTGAAAGAAGAGATGCTTGGGGCAATCGAACCCAATTTACCTATAATAAGGACACCGGCCAATTAGAATCTATTTATTGTGTAACTTCCAAGAATAAATATTCGATTACTCGCACCGTTCGATCCGATGGATCGCGTGCGGAAACCATCAGCCGAACCAATGACAATGACCCAACCGCTCATGTTTTTCAAGCCTATGAATTTGATAAAAATGGTTTGCTAATCACCTCTACTGCATCGATCAATGGATTAGATTTCACAGATGGTTATAAGACAACATATCAATATGCGGCCGCAGATCCTTTAGTTCTGACCGGGATCACTCAAGATGATGGTACGGACATGACTTTTCAATATGTTTCGTCTCTGACTGGACAATTGCAAACGATTTATTTACCGGCGGCAACTGGAGTGACGCGGACGGATTTTCAATATTCACCCGGTAAAGTGGGTGTAACTGTAAAAGGGGGATGGAAAGCAGATTTTCTATTGGATTCGCAATCACGGGTGATTCAGAAAGATCAATATACCAATTTTAATGACGCCAAATTTACTACCGAGTCCACCCATTATGAGTATGCACCAACAGGCCAATTACAGAAAATTACTCAACCAGACGGTGGTCAGGAGAGCTTTACTTACAGCTCGCCATTTGGATTGTTAACACGACACATTCGCCCCAACAACCAGCAAGCCGATTATATTTATGATGAGGGCCAAAACCGGCCCTTACTAACCACGGAAACAGTTACCATTCCCGATAACAAGACACCATTGACCACCTATTACATCAACCAAAGACAGATCGGTGATTCGAAAAATTTTATCGATGAAAAAGATTATCTACGTTATGAAATTTCTTCAGTAGGCCGAGTTACATCTTTTGAACCCTCTCCAGATGGCCCTATCCAATTTAAACGTCGGTTTTTATCCAACACGATTACGGGTCGAAGCATCGCACCGGTTTTTGAAGAGATGCAACAATGGCAAGGTGAGCAAAATCCACAAGCCATTATGCTGACCGAGTATACGTATAATGATCAGGGTTTTGAAATTCGGAAAATGCGTTATGCCACAGTCGATGAAAAAGGAGTGGGGGTCAGAGATGCAGAGATGAGCCAGATTGATCATTCTACATTTAATGACTTTGGCGATTGGATCAATCAAGAAAAACAACTCGAACGCACGGATCAAGATGAGGTGATTGCCAGCGCCGAAACCAATCGCCTGTTTGATGGTCTTCAGCGTTCCACTTCATTTATTGATCCATTAGATAATTTGACGACCACCCAATACGCAATTAATAACGATAAAACTTATGATCTCGGTGTTTACACCATTGCCATCACTCAACCTAATCAACGATTAGAAAAAACAATTCTGGATGCTCAAGGTGATCCCCTAGACCACGTCGTGACAATTCCAAAAGGAGAGGGCGCATATTCCCAACCTCAAGTGACTCACTGGAACCGTGATGTAGGAGGCAGAGCTGTTAGCACCAAACATCCTGACGATACTACCACTTTTCAATCATTTTATAATGATAATACCCTCGGTTTAAGCATTACAGCGACGGGTATCGTGACTGAACATCAAATTGATCACGTTCATAATTTCGAATGTGATATTCAATATAAAAATTCGATTGATGTCAGTCAGATCGATCCTTATACAGTAGGCGGCGATTACGTCAAATCGCAGATTACTCCTGACGATAAAAATGATCGCATCAGTTATCGGTTTTACGATTCTCTTCACCGGTTATGTTTTGTCGTTGATGCTAAAAATCAGGTGACGGAATATCGTTACGATGACTTGTTGAATCAACACACCGCGAAAATTCGTTATCAAACCCCATTGACTGATGAACAAATCGCGACGTTAAAAACCGGGGTTTTGCTTACCTTAACGCCGGATTTAAGTAAAGATCGCTGCACATCATACTATTATGATAACGACAAGGTCCCAATCGGTGAAATTGATCCCGATGGTTGGGTGACCGAAAATATTTTGGATAATGCCGGAAGAGTAACGCGAAGTATTCGCTACAGCACACCTAATCGCGCGGCAGAACGCAGCAGTGATTTCGCCAGCATGCGTCCGGTACCATCAGACAATGATGGCGTCAGTTATTTTTTCTACAACGCCCGTGGTCAAACCACCGTTGCAGTTGACCCAGAAAACTATGTCACCGCTACCACTTACTACGCTAGTGAAAAAACCTATCAAACCAAACGTTACTATAAACCACTGGCTTCTTGGGACCCCAGCGTTTGTCCGCCGATGCCCGAAGCGCATCCTGAAGATCGCTTGATCACCACGGAATATGATGCAGTAGAACGAGAAATCAATAGGTTTGCCTCCAACAGCGTCGCCAAAGCGACTCAATATACCAACATGGGTAAAATCTGTTTGGAGCGCAGTTATGATACGCGGTTTTCTGGGACAGAGGGCACAACTGATCCAGATCAAACGCGCACCGAACAAAAACGTTATGATGCTTGGGATAACATAATTCAAACTGCTAATTCATTTGTTAGCCAAAAACTGGCGGAGATAGAAGCGAATGAAGATTTAACGCCAGATGAAAAAGCGACGCAAACAGAAATTGTCTGGAATCAATCGAGTTTGTGCGATACGTATGATGATGTCACAGGTTTAAAGCTAAAAAGCACCGACAGTTTAAATCGCACCACGATTTTTTATTATGATCAGGAACGTCGCCTAATACTAGGCATCAGCCCAAAAGGCACAGCTAGACAAATTTTTTATACTACTTTTCATGAAAAGGTAACCACGCGCGCTTACGCCAATCAAATTCCAGCCGATAAATTATCAACGTTGGAGGGTGGATTTATCACGAATGCGGTGTTGGCCCTATTGGTAGAAAATGCTGACGAGGACATTATCGAAGAATTTACCTACAGCAAATTAAGTGAGCAGATCAGCAAAAAGGATCCTGAAGGATACATCACTCAAGCGATTTATAACGCATTTAAAGAAAAAATTGAAGAACAATTACCAGTTAGCGATATCAATCCGAGTTTAAGCATTCAACATCAATTTAATCCGCGGGGACAAGAAACCACAACCATTCGTAAATCTAATGGGGTAAGTTTTACCAAAAGCCAACTCTATGAACATCAACTCGGAAAAATGACAGCGAGCACAGATGAAGAAGGCGCAGTAACCCAACTTGCATATGATCGTGTGGGTAACCCAGTGATTGAAATTGATCCATTACTCAATACTGTGCACCAAAAAACTTTTGATGCTTTTTCCAGAATATTAGAAGATAAAGACGCGAAAGGCGCCATAACCGCTTCTACCTATAACCAACAGGTGCGCACAGTAACCCAAGAGCGCCCAATTTCCAGCACTGGCTCTGTCGAAGAAAGCAATATTTTTGGTGAGCGGGTTAAACGCACCAATGCGCTGGGTAAAACCCGAACTGCGAGCCACGCGCCGAATGGCTCAGTCTCACAATCGACGAATGAAGTCGGCAGCATTATCAATGATACTTTTGATACGGAAGGCCAACACATAGACCACATTGATCCATTGCAAACCAAAACGCACGATGATTATGACGCCGATGGCGCGATTATCCAAGAAACCAAATCAAGCACAACCTATAAAGATCTGGTAACCGTTTTGGTGCCAGATGCGTTTAGCCGGCCCATTCAAACCACAGACCCTCGCAATTTGCTGACTTTGAAAAAATTTAATCAGCGTGGATTAGAAGTACAACAAATCAAAGACCCTGGGACCAGCGATCAGCCCGGTTTACAATTGCTTAGGGAAAAAAGTTATAACGGACAACGCACAGCGATCACATCGAATGAAGGTGATGAAAAAAGTAATGCGCAATACGTGGTCACTTTTCAGCAAGACGGATTTAATCGTTCATTAGGTAAAACCATTGATCCATCCGGTGTGGGAATTAAAACGAGTTTATCCTACGACAAAACCAATCGAGTAACCAGAAACATCGATGGAGAAAATCGCAGCCACTTTATTTTTTATGACGCCAAAGGCCAAAAACGCTTTGAAATCGATGGCGTGGGTGCGGTGCTACAGCGCCAATTTGATGAAAATGGTTTAAAAAATTTAGTCCGCATTTATATCACCCCATTAACAGCTGAAGAATTAGCCGGCATCAGCGAATCCACCACGTTGGAATGGATGGAAACTTTTATGTCCGGTAAGGAAACTACCCAAGATACTTTAACTTATCTTTATTACGATGAAAATCAACGAATGCAATTTAGACTAAGTGTCTATTGCGATCCATTAACCGACGCGACCGAAGGCCTAATTACTGAAATTACCTACGATGGCGCCGATCATCGTAAAGAGAGTATGACCTACGCCACCACTTTGGTAGGAAAAGATTTTGCTTCGCTGTCGACTGAAGATTTAAGAAATTGGGTAGAAGCAAATGCCAGTGATGAAGATCGTATCACCATAACCATAGTAGATGACGCTGGGCAAAGGCGTTATACGATAGACAATCGCGGCGTGATAGAAGAGCGTGTTTATGATGCGCTGGGTAGTATTACTGCGAACATAAAATATGCCAAATGGGTGAATCCTCAAATCATCCGTACCTACACGGAAGCACAAATGCAACAATTCGTTGCGGCGCAGGTTGCCGATGTCAATGCCGACCGCATCCGTTATTCGCAATTTAATGTATTTAAAAAGCCGGATTTTACCGTCATAACCACTGAGCCCCCGCAATGCGCCGTAACGCAATATCAATATGATGAACATGGAAATTTAACAAATACTACAGAATACAAAACCCCGATTGTATTTAGTAATTTTGCAAATTTAAAACAACAACTATCGCAATTAACAGAGGATAAAGAGGACCGAATTAACAAACAAACCTTTGATATCTGTAATCGACAATCAACCACGATAGATGCGTTGGACTTAACAGACCTATTTACCCACGATGCGTTAGATTTGTTAATTACTCATACCGATCGTGACAATAATATTTGGACCAATGCGTATGATGGCGCAAAACGCAGAATTCGTGAAGAAGCGCCGCCAGCTAAGATTACCGATGTTACCCAAGACTCAAAAGGACAGTTAACCATTGCCGAAACTTCACGATCAGTAAAGACCCTGCACAGTTACAATAAAGTCAATTGCGAGATCAAAACTATTGTGGATGCAGAGGGCTCGAGTCCGCGCAATATCTCCATGGCTTATGCCATAGACAATAAACAAATCGCTTCGACGATGGTAGAAGATGCCGAAGTGGACGATCCTGCAAAATCATCCAGCATTACCGCTTCACCGGTTACCAAACAAACCGTAACCAAAAGCAGTATTTTTAACGCCTATCGAAAGGAACTGGTAAAAATTGATGAGCAGGGGGCTTTAACTTTTAAAATATACGATTCTTTAAGACGATTAGCCTATGAGATTGACGCCAGTGGCTCTGTCATTGCTTATGTGCGTAACACGTTTGGCGAGGTCAGCATTGAAGTGCGCTATGCAAATCCCTTAACTATCAATCTGAAAGTTTACGCTGACACCGGAGTGCCGATAAAAATTGTTGCGCAAGCGATAACAGAAAATACCGATGCAGATCGCTATACTTTTTTCATTCGCAATGAAATTGGAGATCCGATTTCGGTTGTTAAAGGGATTACAAAACCTGCCAAAAATGCAACCCTTAAAGATCTGCAGGGAAAATTATTTTATTTTCTACCAGAGAGCAATGCTTCGGGTTATTTCTATGCGCAAATAAATTTTGAATATGACGCATTTAAACAGGTCATCGTCAAAGCCAACTTAATCGCCCCCGATCAGTGGAGTGATATTTATCAATGGTTCGATGGCCGCGGTAATGTATTAGCCGTTGCCGAACCGGTACGTGAAAATATCAATTCCCCGACGCGTTTTCGCGTCAAGCGGAACTTGTATAGTGTTTTCAATCAATCGATAAGCACCGTCCAATATGCTGGTTATATGGATATCAATCCATTGGGCATGACGCTGGCGCAACTGGATAATTATTTAAGCGCCCACAAGCTTCCAGAAGACCGAGAAAAACAAACTGACTATGATGTACGCGGAAAAAAAGTCACCTCCAGACGTGTCAAGGTTACTCGTGAAGATGTCCAACTGGACCAAAACAATGTGATTACCTTTCCCCCTTATAAAGATATTAACTTAGAAGAAACCTATAAATACAACGGACGTGGTCTACTGACGCTGACCCAACATGAACATTTGGAAGGAAAAGACGCTACACAGGAATGCCTTTACTATGATGAACGCGGATTTAAGAGCGCGCATGTTGGAGTAGCATTTCCGAGTAAAGATGATAAAGACCAAGACATCGTTATCACGCCGCTGACCTATTTTGGAACCAATGGATTTGGACAGCAAGATAAAAAACAGGATTTTTTTCAGGGCGCGAGCGGAAGTAGCATTGATCCTGAAGTATTCCCCATTCCTTTTGCAGAAGATCCAGCGCATGACGCCGTGCGTATCAATCAAGAAGATAATCGAGGCAAAACTAAAGCCGAACAAGATCCCAATGGGCATGTGAAGTTTCACACGTTTACCGCAACCGGAAAGCCAGCACGCCATTATCAACAGGTGACTAATATAGGCGAAGGGCCGCATATTGACGAAGAAGATTTGGTTTACAATCCATTAGATTTACAAACCCACAAAACTTTAAAGCGCGACAATCAAACTGAATATGATACCGAACTGAAATACAATGCTTTTGCAGAAGTTATTGCCGAAGGTCCAGGCGCATCACCCTCACTGCGTTTAGATGAAAAAAGGGAAGTTAAAAAACAACCTCGTATTTCATCTGATAAACAAGCCTTAGCAGTCATTTTGGAACACAGTGAGCTCACTATTAAAGCGCCGGCAAAACACCAGGAATATAAAGAAAACTTAGCCGATTGGCAGATGGTGAAAAAACCCAATCAGATTTTAATTATCTTTTCACCGAAAGAAAACTCATGGAAAGTGTTTCGTCGAGGGCTAAATGTAAATCCACATGAAAAAGTTAATTTGCCGGAAAATTTAAAATTTATAGAACAATTAAACCGATTAAAAAAGAGCAAAATAACTCCAGCAAGAGTAAAAGATTTCCGCGAAACATTACTGGCGTTTTGTCACGGTGAAGAAAGTCGTGAAAAAAAATCACCAGGCACAAAACCACTAACATCAAAAGTTGCGAGCAAGACCAGTCCACAATGGCCGGTATTTCACACCTATGATGAAACAGGCCGAGAAATTGTGAGTAATGCCGGCAAAGGCGTTACTGTCGTGACCTTGCGCGATTTGTCAGGTCGCGAAACGGCCTCGATGAACTCTGCAACCATCGATTTATCCACAAAAACCCCCAAAGATTTTCCAGCGTTACTGACAGCAAGTTATTTAGACGTGCAAGCCACACGCTACTCAAAAGATCAAATGGGTCGCACCTTGGTGCAACAATTGCCAGATTATGTTCCAGGGGTTGAAAGTCAAACGACTTATATCCCAGTGGAGTTATATATTGAGTCAACAACCACAGGAACCGTTGAATTATCCTGGCAAACGTCATCCATCAGTAGCACAGCGCCTATCTTTTCCATTTATCCAGCCGGTGATGAAAGTAAAAAAGTGGCTAAAGACATCAAACTCGACGTCGCCTCGGCGCGCTCGATTGTTGATGTGAGTGACTTAACCACTGGAAATTACAGTGTAGAAATTGATTATTATTTAATTGATCCTTCTACCGGACAACCGAATCTCAGTAAACCACAAAGCTTTACCTATGGCAGTGTCGCCTGCGCAACCCTGAACAATGAGGCTAGCACCACTGCCGTTGCGAAGGTTGATAACGATCATGTATTAACTTTAATTGGCGCAGTCAAAAATGCCACCGATATTATTTTGTATGACATTAACAACCAAGTTGTCGGCAAATATCCGTTGAAATCTACCAGTGATGACTATCATAAAATCGCTGATTTAGGCGATCAGGTTTCTGGTCATTATAAAGCGCAATTGATTGTTGATGGACAAGGCGATCAATTTACCTCGCTATTTGTGGTGAATACCGCGCTAGCGCCGAAACTGGATCCGGTATTGTCGCGAGAAATCCCTTTCACCGCAGAACTGATTATTGATGGCAATCAAGGGCAATTGATTTTATGGCAGTTTTTACCGCTGGATTTTCAAAACACACCGGTTACCTTAATCTGTGAATACGTTGATACGAATAATCAAGTGCAAATTTTAGAAATTAATTTAAAACCTCAGAATGGTGTTGCGAATATTGTTTTTCAAAACGAAGTAAAATCCATTAATCGCATCAGCATCACTTTACTGATCAACGACAATGAAAAGATTCCGTTATATATTCAAGAGTCACCGGCGGCTCAGAAAGAAATAAAAAAAACCAAAGAAAAATCAGAGGATGAAGATTTCGAATTCGTTTCCCAAACAGGGATAGGTTTTGCCACAATGGTTGATTTTGTTCCAAGCCGAGTTTTGTATTTACGCGGCAGCGCTGTCAAAAATCAATTTACGGATCCGCCAAGCCTAGAATTTAAAGACGTATCGCAAAATGGCCAAGCGATTTGGAAACCCATTCAATCAACAGCCGTCACTTCAGAAGGCTTGGTGATTAACGTTAGTAATTTAAATACCGGATTTTTGCCACCAGGAAATTATCCCTTTGTATTGCCAAACGGAGATAAAGCTAATCCTTATATCTTTAATATTGTCATGTCCGGTTGGGTGTATGACAGCACAGCGATTAAACCCCAATTGCAAGCCGAAGAAAAATCCCGAGAAAAAATTGCAGTTAAAGACGAGCCTCAGAAACGCCTGCGTCAATTTACCTGGAACGTATTTAAAGGTATGACCAAAACCCAGAACACCTTGGGAGAGGAAACCAACTGCAAATTTAATGACTTGGATCAATTAATAGAGAAACAGGATCCCCCCTTCACGATGGAACAAGCGGATGGCGTTAAAGTACCCGGTTTTAAAGGGACAACAAAAACCCATCGCAATGTAGATGGTGTTTTAATCGGAACGTCCGATCCTGCCGATCGTCAAGAAGCCATACTGTTGAACCCGCAAAATAAAAAAACAGCATTGGTGCTGGGGGATGGCGATGATAAAACCGTAGGAACTATTTTCACGCAAGTGGTGCGCGATGGCTTTGGCCAGGCGTGGAAAATATATGATTCTCGGAATAAATTAACAACGAGAGTATGGGATCGGACGGGGAATTTAATCCAGCAAATCGTACCAAAAAACTCCAGCGATGGCGGTCCCTTGCCAACGGAATATACGTTCAACGAAAGAAGCGAACGGACGATGACGACGGACCCACAAGGTAACCAACAAAAATACACCCGCAATGTAAAAGGAGATATAGAACAGTCGATCACCCCGATGGGCTATGTCACCTTTAACCGTTGGGATCGAAATGGCCAAAAGCTGGCGGAACAAAGCCCCGACGAGAAGATGCAGATCTGGACGCCGCATGACACGTTGGGTTATTTCGGAGTGATGAAAAGTTATCAGTCGGATACGGTCAATTATCAATTCGGTTATAACTTTCAGTTAAATAAAACGGAATTGATATCGCAAGGGGTTTATTGGCAGACGGCAACGGTGGCGCCGGGCCATTATACGGATCACTACGCTTTACATGACGCGCCTGCACCCAATCAACATTTACGAATGAGTTATTTTATCGGTCGCTTGTCACAAGTCGAAGATCTGTCGCTGTGGAATCCGGAAACCGGCCAAGGCCAGCTGGAGAAATACGGCTATGACACGGAAGACCGTCGAACGATGATGGTGTGCACGCTGAACACGATGGTGATTTCAGGTGATTTAACGATCGGGACGACGTTTGATGCGTTAAATCGAGAAACGCAATTTTACGGCAGTTTTTTATCGGGCGAACGGTACTTTGATGCGTCGAACAACAAACGCCATCAAGTGGTGACAGTGTCGATGCCGGCTGGGGTGCAAACGGAGGATAATTGGTGGGATTATGATCCGGCGAACCGAGTGACGGTGGTGGATGGGTCGTTGGCAGATGGCGTCATCAAGCCGATTAATTCTGGGAGTTATCGCATTGCCTATAATCAAGGCGTCCGCGAGCAGGAGATCGATAATGCGGGTGTGACCACGTGGATATCCTTTTTCGATTCAGGAGATATTGCCGACTGGATGGAACCGAAGGCGCCGAATGATGAGGTGGTGTACGAATACGCCCCGGCAGGGAATCGAACCCGTATTTTCTCTGAGCAAAGCGGTACCGTGGTACAGACGGAGTTGACCTGTAACGGAGATTTATTTCAGACGGATCAGTACACGCACGACTACCAGGGATTTGGGACAGATGACACGACGACCTTAACGCCGACGGTACGAGATTTGGTGGCGCATCAAGGGTCGGTGCATTCAGCTTGGGATCAAGACACGCTCACGTACACCTTAGACTATTTTTATTATTTGATTCAAGGTCAATATTTTGTGCGTGAAATTAGCGGAAAGATGAAGCTGGTGGGTCATGATGGAAAAGAATATACGCAATCGAATGGTTATTATGACCAGAATGGATCGATGGTGGCCAAGCGAGGAACAGGGACGGCGACGAATGACACGAGTGGCGCCAAATATATCACGGCATTTGTAACGCCGTCCGATGGAACCATTATCGCGTCGGTAGAATTTCCGAGTGATTACAGCAAGCCCGATAAACCCGGCAACACGATCAAATATTATTTTAACGACACCAACAATAACCTGCTGACCACGTACGCGACCTTTACCGATCTCTCATCGGAAGCCAAAACCGCCCAAAGACGCCAGCGTCTGCGCGCACAGCCGACGATGGTCGGCATCAAGATGAATTACAGCCATGCGAAGAACGAGGGTCGGTGGGGCAAGATGAACACGCGGACCACCAACTTGACCGGCCAAGCGATCCCGAGAGACGATGTTCCCGCGATCACGCAACCGGTACTGCCCAGTTCAATCTACCACAACACCACTCATCTGGATCCTGAGGATGAGAAGACCCATAACCCCGACCCTGGATTTGTGAGCAAGATCAGCCATATCGACGGAACCTCAATGCCGACGAGATATACCGTCAAGCCAGGAGAGACATTTGACAGTATTGCGGTAGATCAAGTGGGTCGAGCGGAATTTGGCAAGACGATAGCGGGAAGAAATGGCTACCAAGAGGACCAAGCGCCAACCCCCACCGAAGTATTAATCATTCCAGCTGATTTTATCCCGACGACCAACACCGCCAACGATATCGTGGCGTATCGAACGATCCAACAGACGATCCAAGGCAGCTTATTACCGGTACTGATGTTCCAGCCAAAGGCGAAGAAGCAAAGCTGCGAAGAGACGATTGTTCTGACGGCGATAGCGGTAACGGCGTGTATTGTGGCGCCGGAAATCGTACCGGCCGGTCTGGGATTTGCGGGCATGTTGGCCAGCGCAGCGGCAGCGGGTATGATAGACGCGGGCTTACAAGGTGTAGCCGTGGGAGTCGGGTTATTGCACACGTTTTCCGTGGAGAATTTATTGACGACGTCATTGAGTGCTGGGATAGGCTATGGATTTGGCGGTATATACGGAGTGACGGCTAAAAGCGATTTAGGAATAAAGATGCTAGTCGCGATGAGTGAATCCGCAGCAACGGACGCGAGCACGCAGTTAGCGGAAATGGGATTAGGATTAACGAAGAAATTGGATTGGAACCAACTCTTCTCATCCGTCGCCGCCGCTGGCTTAACCACGGTGATCGGCCAACTCGACCCGTATACCGGAACGATGGAAGGGGCATTACTGGAAGCGATACCTGACGAACTGGGTTCAGCGTTGATCGGCAGTGCGATTACAAACCAAAAAGTGCACCTACAGCAAGTGATGGCGCAAACGATCGGAACAGCCATAGGCGATGTAGTCGGTTATGAAATCAAAGGCCAGATCAACAAAGTACGACTGGCCGAACAAAAACAATACGAGCAGCACATTTACCAGAAAGCCTACCAGCAAAGCCTGATGGACGCGCTAGGCGATGTCGGCGCTTGGCTACCGTACGTGAACCCGATGGAGCCCTGGGATAATTTAGAGTGGGGCGATTTCATGGGAGACGCCCAAAGCTCGACGAACAAATACCTAACAACCGCCGACGCCCCCCCACCCAAGAACTTGGAACCCGAAACGAGCGAAGCCAAACCGACCAGCTACCTAACACTAAGCCAAATTGGCAGACAAGATCTGAACTTGATGATCAAACTCGGCCAGATGGTGTATTTAACCCAATTTGGCCCCGACGCCTACAATTGGATGCAGTATGCAACAGGAACGAGTAGCAATCAAAATCCTCTAGACATTTCGAAGCAATGGATGGATTCAATTAATCAAAATCAGAGATTTATAAATGATCTAAGAGACACCCTGGCATTTTCGAAATTGCCCTTTAGCAGCCAAATGCAAATCACGGGAAGTTACTTAAAAGCACAGTGGCATATGATTGAGCAGTTAGCCACTGGTAGTGACCCTGTTACTGGATTGCCCGCCAGCAGATGGGAAGCGCTTAGAGGACTGGTCACAGGCCCATTGGGACAAGGAGCATCTCTCCTTCCTTGGGGAAAATTAGCAGGAGTAGGGATAGGCACATTGCTGGGTAAAAGCATGATGGGCTGGATGGTGGTTGACAGGGGATTTCTGGAAATAAGTGATGAAGTATTGGCTACAACTAGAATTGCAGATTTAAAACCAGGACTATATAATTTAAATCCTAAAGATATTAGATTTTCACAATCAGATGCGAGCCCTTATTTTAGTAATGGAAAAAGAGTTGATGATTTAAGTAATGCAATAAGACAAGGCGAGATTTCGCCTTATGACTTGCCACCAATTCGAGTGGTTGTCAAAGATGGTAAATTGTTTACTATAGATAACAGACGATTGGTGGCTTATGGTTCTTCTGGAGTTAAAGATATTCCAGTAGAGATTGTTTCAGCTGATGATCCAGAAATAGCTCAAATGCTCAGGACAAGATTTGATCCAATTCGAAGTGAAGGGAAATTCATTGTTATGGCAACTAGAGCTGAACGAACAGTAGTACAACAAGAGCTTTACGAAAATGGTTTAATTCAGGGGGTGCAACTTGGACGTTAAAAAAGAAATACGCAGCCTAACAGAATCCTGTTTTGATGAATTTCCAATGTGGCGTTGTGAAGATGAAAAAATAATTTATTATCCAGTTCATACTCTAGATGAAGTTCCGGATGAACATTATAATTTCTTTATTAAAGCGGAATTTGTTTCCCCATCAGGAATAAAATTTAAAGGTTTTTTAGTTAGTATTTCAAGATATTACTGCATTGGACTTTTTTACAAAAATAAAAAATATCTTTTTAACAAAAATATGTTTAAAGAGCTATATGAAGATACAAAAGAGATTATTACCTTAATAGATTCACCTAAGATAAAAAGAATTTCTGATATATTTCCATTGAAATATAGAACTGTGATCAATATGCCGGGTATTCGTGAAGTGGAAGGTTCATTTGACGCTTTCGAAAGAGCTAAAGACAGGGCATTTACATATGAAGATCAAGTGGTTGAATAGTAATTATACTTCTGAAAAAAATGAATGATTATTTATATCGGCTAAGCAAAACAGTCTCACATGCATTGCGTCATGTTCCAGAAGAATACGGTTTGTCACTTGATAAAGACGGGTGGGTTACCGTTAATGAACTAATATTTTCTTTAAAAAATAAAAATATTACCTGTAAAGATTTAAAAGAAGAAGAATTGATAGAAATGATTAATCAATCTTCTAAAAAAAGACATGAAATTAAAGGCAATAAAATAAGAGCCTTGTATGGGCATTCAACCGAAAAAAAAATCATAAAAGAAATGAAAAGTCCTCCAGAATATCTATATCATGGAACATCCCCTGAAAGTATCAATGTCATATTAAGCGAAGGTTTAAAATCCATGAGTCGACACTATGTACATTTATCAACTGACCAAGAGACAGCCAAACAAGTTGGTGGCCGTAGAAACTCTCGACCTATTATTTTTAAAATTCGAGCCAAAGAGGCCAGTGAACAGGGGATAAATTTTTATATGGGAAATGAAAATATTTGGTTAGCAGATTATATTCCACCGACATATATCGATTTAATCTTATAAAGAATGAAATGAAAAAATGTAAGCAATTGAAAAAACCCATCCGCCCTTTAAGATGGCCCGGTTACGAGAGGGCGGTGTCAAAGCTGACAAGATTTTCAATTTTAAATGTATCCCCTCAAGAATCCCAGGTAGATTTGAGTTGTGCATTTTGATTTTAAACACTACCAAGGATAGGCGTTTTCAAACTCTGCGTCGGCAAACGCTTGCAATCGCTCCCGGTTGATACGATGCGGTAATAATTTTTTCGGGTCGATTCTTCCCTTTCTTAAATCATGAGCTAATGCTAGTCTAAGCGTTAAACTAAGAACCTATACATATGCTGATAACTTATGTAAATTGTTTTCGCTGACGGGTTTTTTTAATAATCTGCGACAATTTTTTAGGTTAAATAATTTTTTATTTAAGTTAACATCGGATAAAAAATTTGTAAATATAAAATTTAAGTTTTTTAATGTCAGAGTAAATTGTCACCTGCTTTGTAGGAATTTATGATAGGGTATAATTTTTTGAGAATCAAGTGGATTATTTTCTATGTTATCTAACAATGAATAGTAATATGTATTATTTCCTTGGATCTTATGAGTATCATAAAGTTTCCATTGTGTTGGGTTATAGCTTTCTTCTACTGAAAAGAAATGGGTTAATTTTTCTTTATTTTTAATGGATTGTATAATGGGTTGAGGTGTGATTTTGTAATCTTGAGCAAAATCTAATAGTATGTCCATGTCTTCTTCGGTTTTTAAAAAAAACCAAAAGGGCTTTCCATTCTTGTCTAATAATAATTGACTTCCAGAATCATCAAGCAAATAAAATTCCACAATATCATGATTGTTTAAAATTTCATAAAACTTCTTAATATAACCAGGATCAGATAATCTTTCTAAAAGATCGGCATTAACAATATGAAGGATTTTATCAGACAACGTCTGGAAATATTGCAACTTTAATTTCTCAATTCCTTTTTCAAGTTCGTTTAAATAATTTTCTTGATCCTTTAAAATGAATTGATGAATAATGCTTTGATTGAATAACTCTATAGCCAATGGCATATCTGCTTTACTATCCAACATTAATATCTTATAAGATGTTTCTTCAAGCTGTGTGCAAAGCTCAACCCCATGGATTTGCGACAAGGTAAAATCAATTACTACGATAGAAGGCATTTTAAAACGTTCTGGATTGTAGACTTCTTTGTAAAGATGTTCTAAATCAACAGTTTTTCCTTTTTTAAAAAAACCATCCGTATTACTATCCATGTCCCATTCTTCCACATATTTACGTAAAAATTCGTCTCTCAATGCAGATTGTTGTTTTAGGTAGTGTAATGCTTTATGAGGATTTGTGAATACGGTTATTTGCCCGTGTTTTCCCAAGGTATGACTTATGTTATTTAACAAATCTTGATCTTCATCGATAAATACAGTTTGGGTGGGGAAATAACAACAAGGGACTGAGTGGAACATGTTTTATGACCTTTTAATAGTAAAGCCTGTCTAAACAATATAGTTCAAATTTAGCTCATTACAAATTAATCAACTCATGTGCGAATCAAAGAAATTTATATTTTTCAATAACTTGTATAGTTTTTTAGAGCTTTGGATATAATTGTAAGTTGTTGAAGATAATGAAATTACTTAAATCCAGTTTTTCCTACAGAACGTACATAGAATGTACTGCATAATATTTGTTCTAAAAATGATTAAATAATGCTCAATTTGAGCGAAGGGTTTCATGGAAAAGTAGAAAACGAGTAGACAAAATTAAACGAATCGAGGTAAGTCCATGAAAATAAATGATTGTTCTAAGTTTTTGCAACTTTTGATAAAAGAATTAAGTGATTTGCAAAAGCTTGTAAATACCTTTTCTAAATCGAAAGCAGAGGGTAATTCGAAGAGGTTACTTGTTAATCAAATCATAAAGGCTATTCAGGATATAAAAGCGTTGGCTGAAGAAGCAAAAGCTATAAAAAGCGTAATCCTACTAGACCAAGATTTTACTCGTTTTTGTATCTTGTTAATCGATGGTAGTGATATGGCCGACTATTTGCTCGATTTGGATGGCATTCCCGAAAGGCTACAGAAACAAGCAGCTTCATGGAAAAGAACAGCGGCTACATTTAAACCTTTTTTAAAGAATAGCATTTATAATAAGGCGAACAGTGGCAATCTATCTGAAATAAGTAGTTGAAAAATAATGATTAATTTGTTAAATGTATAAAATATGTACATTTACGACGTTTTATGGTAAGATATTCAAACTGAAAAATGGGTAAGGAAGAAAAAAGCGGTAACGAAAGTAAGTAAAAAGAATAAATAAAGATAGTAAAAGGTAATAATCATGAGCTTGGTAGTAGAGGATAAAGATATTATTGGAAATAAAGAGTTTACGGAGGAAAAACTGTTAAATTACATAGAGCTAGCATGTGAAAAATCTACAAAGAATGTAATTGAAAAGTTAGAGAGAACTAGCAAAGAGGAATTAGAACTTCAAGCAAAAATTCAAGGGGATAATATAGAATTTGAACGAGAAAAATTGCGAGCACAACAAGAAATGCATCGTGAGAATATTAAAAGTGAAGAAAAGAAATATAATATTGATCGTTACATGAAGTTTATAGCTGCTATAATAGCTGCAATAAGTATTTTCCAATATTTTTATTCTGAACTTCATCAAGAAAGCGAAAATAACAAAAGAGCAGCAAATCAATATAAAATTGATTTGCTTCGTGAAGACATTAAAGAGAAAAAAGATATATTGAAATCAGCTAGTAAAGCAATTAGTCACTTACGAACGGTTGATGCAGATATAATTAGAAAATGCACTTACAGTCATCCATATTCTCAAGAAAAACAGGATGAAATGAGATGGAAAGCACGACAGGAAGTTGTTGATGCATTTGCGGTTGTTCCTGTTGTTTTTGGAGAAGATGTAGTGTCCAGCGGAAGAGGCGTCATACAATTTGATTTTAGTATTAAAAATGTTTGTGCTTTTGAAGCAGATGTTGATAACATCATACTAAAACATCAGAAAGAGGCTTTCAATAAAATAAATAAATCTATTGAGAAAGACATAAAAACTATTAGAGAGTTAAAGTAGTTTTTAGCCGCGTCTAAAACGCGGCTAATTTTTTAGTAGCACTGAGCTGATCTAGCTCTTTTCAATAACTTAAATAGCTTTTTCATTTCTTTCTCCTTACATTAAAAAAACTGACCGTGACAGGCCGCCCGCTTCTAGCTTTCAAACTAATTAAAAGCTAAAATTAAAAAAATTGTTCCAAAAATTAATAGCTAATTTAAGACCAAATAATATAAGCCAAAACACTCATAGAAATTAACCAAATTCCAGTATCTGCTAACATTGTTTCTCGCTTTTTAATTTAAATTTATAATCCTAATCCTTACCTTTATATCCTTTCTATTCTAGTAGAAACTAGTTTTTGAAATTTAATGGTAGTTTTTAAATGCTCAATGAGTCTTTTAATAATCAAAAACCATGGAAGTGGTCTCACCGCTTTAATATTTTTTCCAAACTCAGCAAAATATAATTTTTGAGTTTCATTTTCAAAAGTAAATGCCAAATCTGCATCTGCTATTATATTGTTTTTGCCATGATGAGGATGATGATGTAAATAATAACCAAACGCCTGCTCACAAAATTCCATATAGTCTTGAGTATGCAAAATATGTGCATGCCAAACTTCATCAATATCAAAGGAAGGCGGAAGTGAGAGGTCCCTCTCGGAATATTTTATTTTAAGGAAAAGATAATTGCGATATTGGTTGGCGGCCGTTAGAGCTTGTTTTTTAGTCCATTTATGAACTTTAATCAGCCTGTTAATGGTAGACGTTAAATCGACAGTATCGATCGATTGTTTCGCTTTTTCTAATCGGTGGTCATTCAATGTATCCATCTTAATCCCTTTATCCCTTAAAACAAACCATTCTATTCAAAGAATATGTGTAAAGTCAATAGAAAATTAATCCTTTTAAATCATAACACCTTTTTAACAATATAATTATCTTTTTTAGATCTAATGATCAATAAGGTCTAGTAATTGAATTGTTTCATTTGGCTTCAAAATCATCAAAATACTTCTAAGCAATGAGGCTGCCGCCTTGTGTTGTGCCTGATTTTACATTTTAAGTGTTGGGCTAATGTAGCGATTAGAGCAAATTTCGCTCAGTTTTTGAGACTTAACTTGTTGAATTTAATTAAATTATTCATCTATGGTATTTTTCCTACATAAAATATAGGAAATATACTGCATAATATTTGGACAGAATATGTTTAAATAATGCATAACCTAGATGATGATTTTGATGAAATAAGTAAGATTATAAATCTTAATATAAGTTTATGAAAATACATTATTATTTGAAGATTTAAAAATTTAAATAAAATTTGGAATAAGTTATTGAAAATAAAGTAAATTTTATTACACAAAATGTACTTTTTAACGTATTGTTGTATAATATCTTTGCTTTAAAGATGGATAAGTAAGCGAAACAAAAGTGAAAATAAATAGAGATAATTAAGAGAGATAAATACATGACTAACTTAACAGAAAATTTCAACCCATCTTCTTTAGACATTGCAGAAGAAGAAAGAAATTCATCCATGCTATTAAACATTGCTGAACTTGCGAGGAGGGGTAGTCTCTTGGTAGGAGCGGGCTTTTTTAGCATCGTTTTGCTTATGGGGATGAATATTGCAGGACACTCTGCCACATTCTCATTAGGTATGATGATGATGGGCTTTGCTGTTTTGTTGTCAATTCTTGTATCCATATTGACTTATTATGCAACTGTAAAAGCACTAACCTTCAAAGAGAGTCTACTAGAACAGTCATCTCGTTCCTTATTATTAAATAATCTCATAGCTCAAAAGCAGAAATTATTGGAAATATTGGAAGTATTGCAAAAGGAGACACAATCGAAAGGAAAAAATGCAGATAAAGATGGACATGAATCAAAAAATTAATTTGTTTGTTGGTTTCTGGAGAAAAAAATTATGAAACGTCCTTGGCTAATAAAAGCTCCATTTTATATCATATGGGCTGTCATCATTGTCTTTATCGCTTGGAAATTTATCTTTGTACCTATTCATCAGTCTCATAAACGAGAGGTGCGTTATGATGTATTCACTGCTTTCCTCCAATATGAAGACTCATTGTTTGATCGGATAAAACTAAACCAAAACATTCAAAAAGTTCAAGAGCCACAAAAATCCGAATTGAATCGACAAATACCTGTCTTGGAAAAGCAATTGGCGGAACGCGAGAAAAACTTAGATAAGACATTGTCTCAAGTTAAGAAAAGCTATCCCAATAATGCGCTGATCAACGAACGCATACACGCTTTTGAAGATTGGAAAAATCAATCAGAAAAGGAGACTACCGCTTCTAACGCAGATGCTTTATGGCATTTAAAATTCTTAAATTTACAAATGGGAATTACCAGGGCCATTGATAAAGCGGAGACCGGTTATGAAGATCCGACTGCAGCCGAAAATGATAAAATCATGGCCTTAGTGCCTGGGGCAGAACAAGCTTTAAAAAACATCCTAATGACAAAAAGTTGTGTACGGTGATGCAACAACCTTTAGCTCGTAATTCGCATCTGGCCGCTCAACAAATTGCTTTTTTCAACATCGGCGACCAATATTGCTCACGTTATTACGCTGATCCGGCAGCTTGGGGAGAATGGGGAATTCAGGCTCAAATTGCCACTCATATACTGACTCAAGGACGTCCTGCTTACCCCGCAGCAGAAACAACTGAGAAAACAGTTGATAGGGAAGAAGTTGAACTGAATAAAAAATATGGGACGCTGGTATACTCACAATATTATGCTCAATATGTGTCGCCCGAGATTCCTAAAGCCATTGAGATTTTAAAAAATTCAAAACAAAACCAAGAGTTATGCCTGACCGCTACCTTAAGTTCTGGGCCACGAAACCCAGAGCGAGATGCTGCGAGAGCGGCCTATGTTCAGGTGGGAAAACAATATTGTCCTTCCAATAGCATTCAACTAGGCTACTATGGCACAGGAGTTAATTGTCTTATGTATTGTGATGCACTTTGTACAGAAGGGATGACTTGTGATTGTGTTGAACGGTGCAAGAAAACACCGGGGATACTCTTTAAAGATGATTATAATAATAAATAAAAATACTTTTAAATTGGAGAAAACTAATGAAAAATAATGAAAACGTTCGAGATGTAAAGCGCATAGTTCAAGTCGAAACACTGATTGAAATCAATCTAACTCTGGGAAGAATAGCCAATCTTCTTTTCATGGCGTCTATTGCGATCATTGCTTCTATTTTAGGCGCGGTTCCTCATGTAGGGCCAATCAATTTAATTGTGTTTTTAATGTTCGTAATTGCTTTATCAATTTCAATTTGGTTTATTGAAAGGGCGGAAAAACAATTTAAGGAAAGAATTTTTAAAATATTATCTGCAAAAGAGGTTCAGTAAAAAAATATCCTCAGTTGCAGTTAATCAATAAGCTTAGTTTGTTTTTAACTTGCTATTAGATTATCGCCCATATCATAGTTTATTTGTGAAGGGCGTACGTACATAGATTAAAAAAATCTCATCATATATTATATTAGGTTATAAAGGTCATAAAATGAAAAAATTACAAGAAGAAGCCAAATGTTTTTTTGAAGAAGAGAAATATAATTTGATTATGCTGTCTGATCAGTGTGATAATAATTCTCAATTATATCCTAAAATTAACTTTGCGCCTATACGTCTATTATTAGCTATCTCTACTTTAGCGCATGGTGCCAGACTTTGGAGTTTTGAAAATCTGAAGGAGTCATTATCCCTCGATAACAGAGTATTTGATAACAGAGTGTTATTATGTGATGGATATAATAGGATTTGTGATTACGATGATCCTGAAGACGCGATTATAAGTTTTTTGAATTATGCGGAAGAAATTAAAAATAAAAAGCTATTTTCTTCAATGAACATTGAAAGAAAAACAGAAATTCAAAAAAAGTTTAAATTTTATACTAATAAACTAGAAAAAAATATTAGACCTCATCTACATGAAGCAAACGAGAGTCATCTACAAATAACTTTTACTGATTATCCTCCCTGTGCGAAGATATTTTTATCAATTTATCAGCGCGATAGGGATAAGAATTTTTTCAAATCAACAGGTTTCTATTCTCGGTTTTTCCGCGGAGAATATCAAGAAATGCATTTACGAATGGAGTCTTCAGAATTTTTAACCTTTGAGAAAGTACTTGAGTATGGGGTTAAATATCCAAAATCCCGAACGGCAAGTATTTTACAAAAATATTTTAAAACTTATTGGGATGAGGCTATTGATAAGCGTTTAAAAGATAATCTTTCTCAAAAAAACTATCCCAATGTTTTAGATGGTCTAATCATAAGAGACTTGCAACCTATTGTTAAGGGTTATTTATTTAGTTCATAGAAATAGATTTAAAGGCAAGTATAATTCCAGGGCTATCGCTGGAATTTTTTCATAGCTGACTAAGGGGCGATCTGATAGAGGTTTTTAAAAATTAAATGGATAGTGGGGGTCGTACAATTCTAATAAAGTTGACCTTAACTAACATTTTATAGTGGAGCTTATTTTAAGTTTAGAATGTGAGGTTTTTAATGTCTTGGAAATTGAAAATGTCTCTTGGGCTTTCTTTATTGTGGGTGTCTTTCTGGTTCTATGTTTACTATGTTGTATTTGCGAAAGACCCAACAGTACTGGTGATTTTTATTTGCGGTAATCCGGTATTATTAGGTGTGCTATGGGGTCTTTATTTTTGTTTTAAAACAAAGAAACCGTCAAATCCAGGTGCGCAAAATATAATTTATAATATCCCCCATCCTCTAGTAGAGGGAGCTTTTAAAAATCCGATGTTTTTTTCCAATTTCTATACCATAGCTTGGATTTTTTTTCTTGTGCTGGCATTGGTTCTTGCTGTAGAGAAGTTGTCAAATAATGATATTAGCAAAATTGTCTTGGTTGTTTTATATATCTTAATAGATTTTGTTATTTATTCTTTCTGGGCATACAGAGCCAATAAGAATGCCCACCTTTTAGGGGCTAGCCGGATGATGTATTCTCCTAAAGAAGCAGTTCTTTGGGTGGCGATGCCCCTTATGACATGGATTGGAAATTACTATGTCATAAAGGAACTATGGAAAGCCAGTAAAAACCCTGTAGCCTCATTATGGCAGCGTGAAAAAAATCCTGTTATTGTTAAGTTGCGTTGGTTATTTATGGTTCTTTTGCTAATAATGGAAGTGGCATATCGTAACAATCCCATAAATAGTGTGGGTACTGTTTTTTTCTTAGTTTTTCTAATTTATATTATTTTATCTATTCTTATATTTGATAAAATTTCTCGAATGCAGCGATTACATTATCAGGAGCAAAGTTTTGACGCTTTGGGCCAAAGAAATTCAGTAGAAAAAGTGTGTTAAAAAAATAAATGCATGCATAGTAGTAGATAATGATATTTTTTCTCTTCAGATAGGCGGAGAAGCTTTATACTTTCGCCAAACAGTTGAGGTTTTGCCACAACAAGATAACTTAGCTGTACCCGGAAGTAACACCGGAATTTTGGGATAAAAAACTCATCCAAATGCAGGCCGGTATAGCTCAGATGGTAGAGCAACTAATTAAAGGTTATTCGGTCTATGCTCATGACTTTACAAGAAGTAGATACGGCTACGACACGGAAGACCGTCGAACGATGATGGTGTGCACGCTGAACACGATGGTGATTTCAGGTGATTTAACGATCGGGACGACGTTTGATGCGTTAAATCGAGAAACGCAATTTTACGGCAGTTTTTTATCGGGCGAACGGTACTTTGATGCCTCGAACAACAAACGGCATCAATTGGTAACGGTATCGATGCCGGCAGGCATACAAACGGAGGAGAACTGGTGGGATTATGATCCGGCGAACCGAGTGACGGTGGTGGATGGGTCGTTGGCAGATGGCGTCATCAAGCCGATTAATTCTGGGAGTTATCGCATTGCCTATAATCAAGGCGTCCGCGAGCAGGAGATCGATAATGCGGGTGTGACCACGTGGATATCCTTTTTCGATTCAGGAGATATTGCCGACTGGATGGAACCGAAGGCGCCGAATGATGAGGTGGTGTACGAATACGCCCCGGCAGGGAATCGAACCCGTATTTTCTCTGAGCAAAGCGGTACCGTGGTACAGACGGAGTTGACCTGTAACGGAGATTTATTTCAGACGGATCAGTACACGCACGACTACCAGGGATTTGGGACAGATGACACGACGACCTTAACGCCGACGGTACGAGATTTGGTGGCGCATCAAGGGTCGGTGCATTCAGCTTGGGATCAAGACACGCTCACGTACACCTTAGACTATTTTTATTATTTGATTCAAGGTCAATATTTTGTGCGTGAAATTAGCGGAAAGATGAAGCTGGTGGGTCATGATGGAAAAGAATATACGCAATCGAATGGTTATTATGACCAGAATGGATCGATGGTGGCCAAGCGAGGAACAGGGACGGCGACGAATGACACGAGTGGCGCCAAATATATCACGGCATTTGTAACGCCGTCCGATGGAACCATTATCGCGTCGGTAGAATTTCCGAGTGATTACAGCAAGCCCGATAAACCCGGCAACACGATCAAATATTATTTTAACGACACCAACAATAACCTGCTGACCACGTACGCGACCTTTACCGATCTCTCATCGGAAGCCAAAACCGCCCAAAGACGCCAGCGTCTGCGCGCACAGCCGACGATGGTCGGCATCAAGATGAATTACAGCCATGCGAAGAACGAGGGTCGGTGGGGCAAGATGAACACGCGGACCACCAACTTGACCGGCCAAGCGATCCCGAGAGACGATGTTCCCGCGATCACGCAACCGGTACTGCCCAGTTCAATCTACCACAACACCACTCATCTGGATCCTGAGGATGAGAAGACCCATAACCCCGACCCTGGATTTGTGAGCAAGATCAGCCATATCGACGGAACCTCAATGCCGACGAGATATACCGTCAAGCCAGGAGAGACATTTGACAGTATTGCGGTAGATCAAGTGGGTCGAGCGGAATTTGGCAAGACGATAGCGGGAAGAAATGGCTACCAAGAGGACCAAGCGCCAACCCCCACCGAAGTATTAATCATCCCCGCTGATTTTATCCCGACGACCAACACCGCCAACGATATCGTGGCGTATCGAACGATCCAACAGACGATCCAAGGCAGCTTATTACCGGTACTGATGTTCCAGCCAAAGGCGAAGAAGCAAAGCTGCGAAGAGACGATTGTTCTGACGGCGATAGCGGTAACGGCGTGTATTGTGGCGCCGGAATTGGCAGTCGGGATGGTGGGATTCTCCGGGGCATTGGCGACCGCCTTTGCGGCAGGTATTATAGACGCTGGCTTACAAGGCGTAGCCTTGGGAACAGGCTTAATACACACGTTTTCAGTCGAGAATTTACTGACCACGACCTTAAGTGCGGGAATAGGCGCCGGCCTGGGCAGTGCGATGGGCGTCACAGCAGAGAGCACCCTAGGGATGAAGCTGCTGTTGTCGATAACGGAAGCGGCGACGGTCGATGGGAGTACGCAATTGGCGGAGATGGGATTAGGCTTAACGAAGAAGTTTGATTTGAACCAACTATTCTCATCAATGGCGGCTGCCGGCTTAACCACGATGATCGGCCAATTGGACCCGTATACCGGCACAATGGAAGGCGCATTACTGGAAGCGATACCCGACGAACTGGGTTCAGCGTTAATTGGCAGTGCGATCACCAACAAAAAAGTGCATTTGCAGCAGGTGATGGCGCAAACGATTGGCACGATGATCGGAACCGTAGCCGGCTACGAAATCAAGAGCCAGATGGAAAAAGTACGACTGGCCGAACAAAAACAATACGCCCAGCATATTTACACAAAAGCCTACCAACAAAGCCTGATGGACGCGCTAGGCGATGTCGGCGCCTGGTTACCGTACGTGAACCCGATGGAACCCTGGGATAATTTAGAGTGGGGCGACTTCCTGCAAGACGCGCAAAGCTCGACCAACAAATACCTCACCACCGCCGACGCCCCGCCACCCCAGAACTTGGAACCCGAAACCAGCGAAGCCAAACCCAACAGCTACGTGACTCTCAGTCAAAACGGCCGACAAGATCTGAACCTGATGATCAAACTCGGCCAGATGAGTTTCTTAAATCAGTTTGGCCCCGACGCTTACGATTGGACGCAGTATGCAACAGGAACGAGTAGTAATCAGAATCCTTTTAATTTTTCAAAACAATGGATGGATTCAAGGCAATGGATGGATTCAATTAATCAAGATGAGAGATTTATAAATGATTTAAGAGACACCTTGGCATTTTCGAAATTGCCCTTTAGCAGCCAAATGCAAATCACAGGAAGCTACTTAAAGGCCCAGTTGCATATGATTGAGGATTCAACTTCTCAATTAGTCAAAGGTATTGACCCTACTACCGGGTTACCTTCGAGTAGGGTGCAAGCAGGCATAAACTTATTAAATCCTTTAGCCAATATTGTACAGTTTCTCCCAGACGGAGGATCAGTTTTTTCAAAAGGACTGTTAGGAATTGGAAAATTATTAACCAAAAGTATGGGGGTCTGGATGGGTTCCGTGGATAAGACCCTTTTGGAAGCAGAGAAGATAGTTCAGACAACAAAAGAAGTTGATTTTGAGATAGCGCCAAGAGTTTATGATCAGTTAAAAGATCCAAGGTTAGGTCCATTGAATGGAAAATTAGATGCAAATAGCTTAAAACGACTTGCTAATAATCCTAAAGCAGATATTTATTTTGATAAAAGTTCGAACTATATAAATGTAGTGCAAGAGGTTGATGGTAGATTATTAAGAATCACAGTTCCAGCTGATACATTTAAAATAATTTCCGTTGGACCAATACAAGAAAGAAATATTGCCAATTCTATTGCTAGTGGTCGTTTTATTCCAATTAGCAAAGGTGAAATCGTTGAGACAACCCAGAACTTAGTAGGAGGAAAATAATGAAAAACTATTATCTAGCTGATTCAACAGAGATGGAAAAAAGAAAAAAACAAGCAAATGAATTTTATTTTTCTGTTTTAGATCCAGAAGAAATTCCTTATATAGTGACGGATGAAGCGACTTTATACGCAATTTATATTGGAGATGAAAAGGAAATTATAAATAAAATAAAACAGAAATATAATGTGTATATTAGTGTAGAACAGTTTAAAATACCTTTTTGGCAATTGTTAGATTTTCTTGAGAATAATCGAAAAGAAAAACCGTATTTTTTGAAATGAAGTTAATTACAATAAAGATTTACTAATGAGGATTTCAAATTAAGTAGAAAACTGTTTTATTTTAATTTTGAAGGAAAAATAGTAGATTTTGAGGATCATTAGATAATGGAGTGTTCAAAAGTATGTTTTCTCAGATAGAAAAAATTAAAACCGAATTTTATTAATGGGTATCGTTATGATTTTACTTAAAAATATAGATCTAAATTTAATTGAAATTTCAAAGGATGGAAAAGATGTAACTTTTAATTTTATAGGCTTTTTCATGGGAGATATTTCATCTATAATAAAGTGTTACTACGTTAGTAATTTTAACTATTTCAATTTATTTGAAATATATGATGAAGGTTTTCCTTGTAATATTGATGAAGTTAACTGCTTTAAAATAGAAAAAATAAATATGTTCGAATTATTAAGTAAGAAAAAATTTAACATGGCAGTAAATTTTCTAAAATTTGTAAAACCACAATATGATTTATGGTATTTGAAGATGGAATCTGGAGAGATATTTATTGATTTATTATGTAAAAAGATTGAAAAAGATAATCTTGTTATCAATATATCTTGAAGATGAGGAGTAGATGATGTCAAAGTCGACGTGAGTTTTTAATTTAAATTAAATTTCAAGTATTTTTATTTGATAAAATCGGCGTGCCTGACGCGCAAGATTCCCGCATCAGGCGATCACGACCAAAAAGTGCACCTGCAGCAAGTGATGGCGCAAACGATTGGGACGGCTATAGGCGACTGGTTACCATACCTGAATCCGATGGAACCATGGGCTAGTCCAGAGTGGGGGGACTTCGTGGGAGACGCCCAAAGCCCGGCAGACGCGACCTGGACCTAATGATCAAACTAGGCCAGATGAGCTTCCTAAATCAGTTTGGCCTCAATCCCTCAGATTGGACACAGTATGCAACAGGACCGGGCACGATCAAAGTCCTTCGAAATTACAAAAGACATGGACCTATACCCACTAGAAACGGATCTATCATAAATGGAGGTTTGAATTTGACGTCGAAAGAATTTAATGATGAAATGGGTTTGTCGCAAATGAAACCACCAGGATATAATCCATGAATTTAATTAAGGATTCAAGTTTAAATGAAAAACAAGCGTATATGGCAATGTTTTTTTATTTAGAGGAACTTTACAATAAAACTAAATCTGATGATTTGGCTGGTTTTCTCGGTAGTATGGTTTTGTTAAAAGATGGAAAACCAGTAGACTCGGCTGTTTGGGCAGATTGGAAAAAAGCTATAGAAAAAGCTAAAAAAAGCTAAAAAATTGGGTTTGGAAATTTTTAGTTTTTAATGGTGATTGAATTAAAAAAAATTTTCTGAAGTAATTAAAGAGCATTAAATTTTTGAAAATGTAATTGTAGAAAGAAAAAATGAAGCTCCCCCGAAAATTTTTTTATGTATTTTTTTGTCCAAAAATTGAGTCGATTGAAAAGAAAAGCTGGCCAATGCCTCTATAGGTTCTTGATCAGTTGAAAGACAGTATCTGGTTATTATGAATAAAGGTTGTTTCACTCCTGGTGCCGATTTTTAGATAGGGAGTGCCAAAGTCGACGTAAATTTTAATTTCACGCAAAGGGGTCACAAGTAGGAGTGTCTGTGATGACGGTATTTTAAAATTTAAATTAAATTTCAAAGACTTTAATTTTATCAAATAGTCAGGTTTGACAATAAAATCTTAGCGATTGTTAAATTAGCGCACTTGAATATTAGTATTAGTGCCAAGTATGATTATTTTTTAAAAGAAAAGTCTTTGAAGTTTGATTTAAATTTAAAACTAACATCGGCTTTGACACTCGGTCTGTATTAAATTGTGAAGTAATTGAAAGGAGTGTAGTGTATGCTAAGCCCCGATATATATGTTACGGTGAATTTCTTTTCTACTGAAGATGATGGTAGAAAGTTACCAACTAATTCACTTATGTTTGGATCAATTTTTGTAATAGATCATTCCAACTTTGATTGTAGATTGCTTTTAGATAAGATAGGAGCGATTTCACCTGGAGAAAAAAAAGAAAAAGTTCCTGTTAAATTCTTATGTCCCGAAATCGTTATGCCTAAACTAAAAGCAGGAACAAAATTTTACTTGTGGGATATGAGGAACATAGCCGAAGGAGAGGTAGAAGAAATAATTTCCTCCGCAGGAAGAAAGTAACTTTCCAAAATCCTACGTATGGAGTAAGTTCTAGTCTAACCCGCGCATAGGCATTTAAAAATTGCTATGCTAGATATATTGGAGGTCTACGAGAGCGGTGTCAGAGTAGAAGTAATATTGAAAAATAAAGCTCCTGTTAATAATGAAATATATAACTCTAGTCTAAGGAAGTAATTTATGAAAAATGCTGTCTATTGGAATGATATTGTTAATAAATTAACAGATAAAAATAATGCGAATTGGGCTGCTCATGTACTTGCATCAAATATTGAAGTATTTAATGCAATATTGCCCTTTATTAATAAAGAAATTTTAATTAAAAATTGTTTACTTTGTTATAGTATTAGTTTGTCTGCTCAGACCGATTTGGATGCTGTATTTTCTCAATTTTCTATAAAGGAGTTAGTTGATGCGTATAAAAAATTAGATAAGAAGCCAATTGAAACGGCAGGAGCCTTTATGTGGCTATTAGAGGACCTTGATCCTCAATTTAAATGGGCATCTTGATATCAGATTAATTTTAATAGTACGATAATAGGTGGGTCCAATCGATGTAAGTTTTAGATTCACGCAAACAAGCGGTGTCAAAGTCAAGTTAAATATAATGATCAATACTACATCGTTGATGGAAACCATAGAGCTTCCGCAGAATTGCTTTAGGCCTTACAGAAGTTCCAGTTAAAAAGGTTGAACTACCTTATGGTGGTTATACAAAGGAAGAGGATCTGGAATATTATGGATTTAGATATTAATATGGGGTTATTATGAGTGACATATTTGTCGAATTGGCTTTTTTGAGAAATCACTTAATGAAAAAAATTTTTCAGAAAGAGGATTATATGTTGTTAAACAAAACAATAGAAATGATATTAAATTCCGAGAGTCCATTTATGGGGGTAGCTCTTTGGTCCTTAAAAATATGTGAGATAGAAATCAAAGAAGGAGATTTTGTATCAGCTGCAAATCAAATCAACTTTATTCATAATTTCCCCTTTAAAAATTATAAGGTATGGAATTCAAATTATTTTTATAAAATCGAGTTTCCTAATTATATAGAAAAAATTAATGATTCTAAAAAAATAAAAGAAGTGATTCGTGAAATTTCAAAACTTGAAGAAAAATTAAATGAGCTTAAAAACACTGAAGAAGGAAGATTTTTTGATCAAAAATGATCTATAAATGTGGCAATACTTAAAATGAGGTTTGATTTTTTTGTTAGAGCCGAATTTATTTCTCCTGCGGGAATAAAGTTCAAAGAATTTTTAACCACTATCACAAAGTATTATTGCATGGGTCTTTTTTATAAAAATAAAAGATATATATTTAATAAAAATCTTTTTAAGGAATCATATGAAGATCAAGTTATTAAGTAATTGGATATAGCAATGAATGCATATTACTATCGTTTAAGTAAATTGCTATCACATGCTTTGCGTCATGCACCTGAAGAGTATGGTTTTTATCTTGATAAAGACGGATGGGTTGAAATAAATTCATTAATAACTTCTTTTAAAGAAAAAGATGCTTGTTTCAAAAAATTAAGTAAACAAGATTTAATCGAAATGATTAAACAGTCTTCAAAAATAAGACATGAAATAAAGGAAAATAAAATAAGAGCCTTATATGGACATTCCACCCAAGAGAAAATAATTAAAAAATCTAGTATTCCGCCAGAAATACTATATTATGGCAGCGCTCCTGAAAACGTAAGTCTAATATTGAAAGGTGGGTTAAAATCTATGAACCGACAACACGTTTACTTATCAATAGACCAAGTGACTGCCCAGCAAGTCGGCATTCGGAAAAATTCTTTTCCAATTATTTTTAAAGTTAAAGCAAAAGAAGCTAGTGAGCAAGGAATACATTTTTTTATGGGAATGAAAGCATTTGGTTGGTTGATTACGTTACACCGGAATATTTAGAAATTATTGAAAAGTAAAAATTTTTACACTTTAGTGAATTCTCAACTTGAAGCTGTGAATAGGACGACTCCTGAAGCACATATAGAAATAGAATCAATTGATGTAACTTTATAAAATTAAACTAGCTTTTAGGAGAAATAAAATGCTTTATATAACTAGAAAAAATTTAAAAAATATATGTTTCTCGGATAGAGTAATTGAAAATATGAATGTTGATTTTGAGAAAAAGACAATTTTAATTAGCGTAGATGGTGCATTTTTAAAAATTAACAATAAATTAACTAATTTAAATGCAGGGAAAATAGAAATTACGATGTGGAAAAATTTATACATCTCAATTTTTTCTTCAGAGGAAAAAAACTGGTTTCTCATGGATTCAAATAATTTTGACACTTTAAAAGAAATTTGTGAAATAAACTATAATGAGAATCTAATTTTTTCCGGATTTGGTAAAAACACTGGTCAATGGCTTGAATATAAGTTTGAGGGATCGGATATAAAAATAAGTTTTAATGAGGAAAAATTTTTAAGCTAACTAATGGAAAGGCGATCATTGATCTAACTGATAGTTTAAGACAAGGAACAATTTCAACCTATGACTTTCCGCCGAATTGTTTACTATAGATAATAGACGACTAGTGGCGTATGGTTCTGCTGGAGTTAAAAATACTCCGGTAGAAGTTGTTTCTGCTGATGATCCTATAATAGCACAAAGTCTTGAAGGTAGACTTGATCTCGTTAGAGGTGAAGGGCAATATGTAGTTATTGTGAAGAGTGCAGAGAGAGCAGCAGCACAACAACAGCTTTATGATTACGGTTTAATTAAAGGGGTGCAACTTGGACGTTAAAAATGAAATACGTATCCTAACTGAAGCTTGCTTTGACGCTTTTCCAATGTGGAGATGCGAAGATGAGAAAATCATATATTATCCTGTTCATACATTGGATGAAATTCCGGAGGAGGCATATAATTTTTTCGTCAGGGCAGAATTTATTTCACCATCAGGAATAAAATTTAAAGGTTTTTTAGTAAGTGTAACAAGATACTATTGCATGGGTCTTTTTTATAAAAATAAAGACTACATGTTTAATAAAAATCTTTTCAAAGAATGCTATAGTCGAACTAAAGAGATTATTACTTTAGTTGATTCACCGAAAGTAAAAAGAATCTCTGATATCTTTCCGTTAAAATATAAAACTACAATCCATATGCCGGGCATTAGAGAATTGGAAGGAAGTTTCGATGCCTTTGAAAGGGCTCAAGAAAGGGGATTTACTTATGAAGATCAGGTTATAAAAAATAAATAATCAATTGATGGTGAGTTATTGATGGAAAAAGATTTGCATCGATTAAGTAAAGTAGTCTCACATGCGTTACGACATGACGCTTGAAGAATATAATTTATCCTTGGATAAAGATGGCTGCATTGATATTTGCTTTGCGAACCAAGATTCCCGGTGGAAAAGTTTGCTTAAAATAAATTTAATTGAAATGATTGATCAGTCATCAAAAATACGCCACGATATTTGATTTAAAATCAATAGCATATAAGATTTATCGTCAGCTTACACAAAAATCTGGGATAATAACGGGGACGATTTGTGTCGGATTATTTACTTTTTACAGGCGCACTTCTTCTTATCGGGCCCGCAGCCTCAAGCTCATAAATACGATTTAGTAAAATGGATTATTTGACTTTTTTCTCTCAATTATTTAAGATTTTTTCCATGTCGATCCCAAAAAATTCGTTATCTATTTGAATTTTAATAAAAAATTATGTAGGAAATTTCGTACAACAGATATGGAAATTTCCTGCATATTTTATAGTCTAATAATGTTTAAATAATGCACATACAACTGGCGGATTTCATGGAAAGCAGAGGTTAAATATAGGAAAGGATAATAGAAAAATACATAAAATTGAGATTAAGTCCATGAAAAATAATAAGTTTCCTAAATCTTTGCAAATTTTAATGAAAGAGCTGATAAGCATCCAAGTACTTTTGGAAGGCATCCAAAACAAATTAAACGATTCTAATCATCTTACTGAGTTCCAATTGAAACGTTTAAAGGGTAAAACAATTGCAATTGTAGCACTAATTAAAGAGGTTAAAAAAGTTAAAAGTTTAACCTTAATGGAGCAGGATTATGTGAACTTTTGCCTTCTATTAGCTTACGGCAGTGATATGGCTGATGATTTGCTAGAGCTTGAAAATAGTTCAGATAAATCCCGGTCGAATGCTCATTCTTGGAATGCAATAGTGAAAGAGTTTGTACCCTTTGTGAGTGGTAGTTTCTACAACACCACTATATTGAAGGGACTTTATGAATAATACTATTTTTAGAAATCAAAACAATACGAATTATAAAGAAAATGGAAAAGAGAATAAATCAAAATCTCTAACAAAAGAAGATATTATTGAGATACTCAATAGTGATGCCGTTGCATCCCTAAAAAAACCGCTTGTTGGTGCATTAAGTCGTCTGGGAGTTGGTATTCCCCTTTGGGTCACCTTAACTAAGGGTTTAGGATTTGCTTTATTATTAGCCGCTGGTTTGATCGGTTATTATATACAGTGGAATACTGAATTAATGCAGCGAAAAGCTGAAACTACCGCTCGTGCAGCTGCTCAACTTCAAAAAACGATTGATCGCAAGATTGAATGGCAAATAAAGTTAAACAATTCAATGGGTAGCTTAAAAGAAAAAATGGAATTGATAAAACTAAAATGTGATGAGCGCGTGCCAATGACCAAATATGAACAAAATAAAATACGTCTATTAGAAAGGAGTAAAATTGTATATGCGATGATGGGCATTCAGTATATCTTCAGTGAAAAGGTTATTGATGGAGCTAGAGAATATGTTCTTTTTGATGAGAGTGTAAATGATTTATGTGGTAAAAATGCTCCTTCTGAAATGGCTTGGAGAGAAATACTCATTAAAAATAATCAACTCATGGGCGAATCGATTAAGGAAGACGAAAAAAAACTAAATCAACTTAATTCAATAAAAAAGAAGTATTAATAATTGGTTGTCTCACACAAAAATGTGTGAGACAACCAAAAAATTTAAGCACAAGTTGCTGTTTTAGCAAATTTCTTAGAAAAGAAAAATTTAAGTATTTTCATTTCAATATCCTCATTTTGAGTTTTTCACTTGAAGAGAAACGCCTATAGGAGTTTCCCTTCCCCTGTACCAAACTTCCGTAAAAGTTTGGAATCTTTTTCTCTCAGAAAATTCTAGATATTTTCTCGTGTTAAATTTAGCCGCCTGATTAATAAAATTCTTCTATTTCAACATCAAAAACGCTGAACAAATAAACAATGTACCTATTACCCAGAATGTCATATTTAACTCCGATCACTAACTATTTTATGGACTCTATATTATCAAGATCTTACTTTACCAGTACTTTTGCCGAGTATACATTAATTAACCTCTAAATGAGTTGTCAGCTGAGGAAAACGCGCGGTCAGTTTCTCGCCAATTTTTTCCAGTATCTTGCGCACGAATGAGCGGCCTCTTATTTGATAAATATATTCACCGAATTCTTTTTTATATAAACTTTGGGTTTGTTTAAAAAACTGACTGAATAGCGCATCATTTTGCGCATCTTGTGCAGGATTATGATCCAAAAATTGTTCTTCAAGATGACCAAATACTTGTTGGCAAAAATGACGGTACATTTTTGTGTGTAAAATATGCGCGTGCCAGGCTTCATCAATTTCTTTAGAAGGCGGCAAAGTTTCATTTGGATATTTTATTCGCAAGAAAAGATAACGGCGATATTGCTTTATTACAGTTACAGCTTCATCTTTAGACCATTTTTCAATTCTCATTAACCTGTCAATAACAGGTTGAAGATCAAAAGAATCGATAATGCTTTTGGCTTGATCTAAATTTTCTACTTCCATTCTATTCTCATCCGTTATGACTTGACACTAGTTTAGAGTAAATTTATATTGAATACAATATCAGGATGAATATGTTTAATAAGCTAAGAAAAATAATAAATAATTTGCGATGGTTAATGCAATGGCAGAATGGTCAAATTAGTTGTCATCGAGAAGTTGTATCGCCTGATCTGATTAACCATTTCCATTATTTACACTTGCAACCTGGCGCCCGCGTTTTAGCGCCTTTGTGTGGGAAAAGTGAAGATATAAAATGGTTGGCTGCACAAGGCCATCCTGTTATTGGTGTTGAATTAAGCCCTATTGCTTGCCGCGATTTTTTTGCCGAAATGAGTATAACACCGCGTATCACTCAACTAAAAAATTTCATTCATTATAAACACAATAATATTGAATTGCTCTGCGGAGATATTTTTAAACTAAAAATGACTGATTTACCACCTATTGACGCCATCTATGATTGCCGAGCGCTCATCGCACTGCCCGCAGCAATCCGTCAACAATATGTGCATCATTTGTTGGCTTGCTGTAGTAAGTCTGTTCAAATTTTATTGATGGGATTTTATTCCCCCTCTCAAATTAGAGGCCAAATTAAAGGGCCGCCTTTTTCAATAAGTGATGACGAAATCAATCGCTTATTTGGCATAAATTTCAAAGTGAAAATTCTTCAACAGACATCATTAACTGAAATACCTAAACATTTAGCCAACAGAGATTTCCAAGAAATTATGATTAAAATATATTTAATTTCCATGTAACGCAGGACAGAAGACAAATCAATACAGTCTATAAGAAGTAGGGGTGGTCAGTGATGAGGGTATTTTAAAATTTAAATTAAATTTCAAAGACTTTTATTTTAGCAAATAGTCATGTTTGACACTAAAATCTTAGCGATTGGGAGATTGTCAACAAGGTAATTCACCTTAAGAATTGGACAAAGTAAATGTAAAACCTTGATCAGGGGCATAAGTAGGGGGAGTGGAAACTTGAATAGCTTTACAACCTGTACCTGTACATGATGGTGGAGCTGGTTCAGCTGTATCGACGCTAAAAGTAGCTACCAAATTAGATGGAGATGACTCGCATTTTCCCGGGTTCTGATAAATTTTGACTTCTAAGCTATAAAAAGTCTGATTCGTATAGTCTATTTCCACAGATTGACTACTGCTAACATTGCCAGAGACAGAGCCATTAGTCGGCGTTACACTTACAGCATAACCCATACACTGAGGGTTTGAGTCTGAGGTATTGTTCGTAAATCTAATGGGGTAGTTTATAACAGCTGCATTTGCTACTGTGTGAATACAGCACAGAAAAATAATAGACCCCACTACCTTTTTAAGATTAACTTTAACCATAAATTTCTCCTACTATTTATAGTAGTATATTTTTTGATCAAATTCATTCACAATCAACGAGAAATTCACGCAAAAAATAAAAATTAGAGTTTTTTTAAGAAATAATTATCAATTATAAGCTTAAAATATACAAACTAAAATAGTTGACACTGTTTGCTGCTGTTTTTAAGTAGCGATATTGATATTAAGGCAAAACAGCCAGAAATGGCAATTTTTCTTCTATATGCTTTGCTCGATCTCGGCACTCCTGATCACCAGCTTCTCCAGCTCTTCGATACCAAATCATCGCCTGTCTTTGGTCTTTTAGAGTTCCCCACCCGTTATCCAGTTGCACGCCCACATTGCGTACCGCTCGTCGCAAACCCAGCTCGGCCGCCGCAAGCATTAATTGGTAAGCTTGGAGCTGGTTTTGCTCAACGCCTTGACCAAACAGTAACAATTGCGCATAAGACGCCAACGCATCCGTACTATCATCTTTAGCTTTAGAATATTTTGCAAAAGCCGTTTTATAGTCTTCCCCACGTTCTGCATGGCTCCCCTCAATATAAAGTTTTTCTGCGCGATTGAATTTCTTGATTAATGATTTTAAATGATCTAAAGAAGGGCGATGTTTTGGGTCTTCAGCCCAACAATCTCTAATAATTTGTTGCCATTCTGCGGGAATATCAGGATTTAGTGTCAGATTTTTTTCAGATAATGTAGTCGGTCTTTTTCCGGTAAATATTTCATAAAATAATTTGCCTAAAGCATAAATATCGGTTGCTTCCGTGGGTTTTTCACCCTGTATCAATTCAGGTGCGCATGGTTCATCGGTTAGTTGTAGTGGTTTATCCACAGAGTCGATAGTCATGATTAAAGACCGGAAGAGATTGAAGCCAGAAATTCTGGCTTGAAGATCTTGGGTTAATAAAATATTTGAGCCACATAAATTGTTGTGGATAATGCCGTTGTTATGCAAGAACTGCAAGCCATTGACAATATTATCGGCAATTTTACTTTTTTGTAAAACGGGTAATTCAGTCTTTTTGGGATAATCCTCCAAAGATCCTAAAGGGAAATATTTCATCACTAAACAAGTTTTTTCTTCTAAACAAGCGCCGAAGAATCTTATAATGAACGGATTGCTTAATCGGCTTAAGACTTGAATTTCACGCTGAAATTCTAATTTTTCGCTTTCGGAGAAAGAATGTTTCAGTAACTTAACTGCAACTTCGGCGCCTTGCCATTTTCCCAAGTAAACTGTGGTGGCCCGGCCTTTGCCAATTTCTTTTTTTAAAGTTAACGCAGAAAATGGAATCCTTAGCTCAAACGGTAATGGAAACTTTCCTTTTTCTTCTTTGATCTCGTGGGATGAACTTTTTCCCAGTTTGATAACCATAGCATCCAATTTACGTTCCATCATTTCTATTGATGCTCTGAAACTTTTAAATTCTCTAGATTGTTCATTCCCTCGATGGACTGCGATATGTAAATTTAAATGAGATTGAGCACGTAAAATTGTTTTGTCTAGTTCATCAAATTTTCTAGCGTTGGCTTCAGATCTTAAATAGCGCGTCGCTCGCCAAGAATGGGAATAATCATAAATAAAGACTGAACATTCGCGTAAAGCTTTCTCCAAATGCACAATACCTTTTTCGTATTTTTTTAATGTCGTATCAATATCTGCAATTGCCTCTACTACAATATGAATGCTTTCCGCTAGATCAAGACATTTACCTTGATTATCATCCACTTGCTTAATACATTGGTAAATTTCTGTAGCCAGCTTATAAATATTCCTGACTGCTAATGCAGTTTCGACTCCAGCCATCATAATCATATCCCTTGAAAAAGGTAATCCATTAAAATGAGAAAATTTATCATCTAATAACAGACTTTTAACCTGTTGATAATCGCTAGGTATTTTAATGCGAAGAATATTCTATGATTATTGACTTTATCAAGGAGGATAACATTCCATGAAGCAGTTACAGATTCTTTCAAACCATGCCTACCCAATGGTTAATAATTCTACTATTTTTCCAAGTCTTGATTTTGGTTCTCAGTTTTTATCGAATTCGATTGAAGAATTAGAAACTCAATATAATCTCCAACCCACGAAAGCAAATCAAGACATGTTGATCTACAGAATTGATAAAGAAATTGCTGAGACGCGCTCTAGGTTAAAAGAAGCTGATTTGAAACAACAAGAAGCCCAGCAAGCATTAATGACAATAACTACTTCAACTTATACTGCACTGAGACTCTATCAGTGGATAGCAAACACTTTTCTTTACTATTTGAATTCATCTCCTGATCAGTTAAGTAAATATTATAGTCAACACATAGAACTTTATATATCAAGGATCAATTTCTTAGCTCGATATAAAGAACAAATCGTGTTAGAGAAAAATTTTAGTAAATATCATCAACAAAAAGAAGAAGAGACTAAAAATAACAATATTACCTATCCAAATTCTTATGATTTAACATGTTTAGGAGAACCTTCTGGAATTGTGATCGATGATGCTGGAAATTCTCCAAATTGTGTAAATTTCTGGTATCAAGATTGTGGATCGATCCTTATCAATATTGGCGATATTAATGCGGATGGATTGGTCGATTTCGCAGGAACTTGTAACTCTGAAATATTTGTTTATTATGGAGATCGTGAATTTGGACTGAGTTCTCCTTTTGGATTTAAAATTTTTTTTCACTATGAATTGTTAGGTGGTTATCCCATCAGGGGCGGATTTGACTTAAATGGTGATGATATTGATGATTTAATAATTGGGGATGACAATGGCGGGGATTATAATACAACCTCAAGAACATACCAAGGAAAAGTCTATGTTTTATTTGGAAAACCCAATTTGGAACAAGATATAAACTGTACTTTCCCTCTTTTAAACGGAAAAAACGGTTTTGTTATATATGGAACGTCATCGGAAACAATAGGAGGAAATGTAGCTTCTTTAGGTGATGTTAATGCAGATGGAGTTGGTGATTTTGCAATAGGCTCTTCATCACGCGGAGTAAATAATTTTTATAGTTATGTAGTATTCGGCAAAAAAAACTTGGGCCAAAGTGGATACATAGATTTAACCAGTTTAAACAGTATTGAGGGTTTTAAAATATATAAAAATAATTCGAAATTTTATTTTTTTAATCGAGCAGGTGATATTAATACAGATGGTGTGAAAGATATAATTTTAGCTATTGATGATGTATATGTGATATTTGGTAGTAAAGATTTAGGAACTAAAGAGCTTATTGATGTATCTAAATTAAATGGTATGGATGGTTTTAAAATCAATCAAACAGGGGGTTACGGATTTAGTTATATAGGCGACATTAACAATGATAGAAAGGATGATCTTATTATAGGGGGTCAACCCAATTTTATTATTTTTGGCAACGCAGAAGTTGGTAATAAAGGTTCACTGTCCAAATCAGATCTAAATGGCGACAATGGGTTTATAATAAATGGTTCATTATCTAATTTAGGTTGTATTTCGCTCTATGCGTTTAATTATATAGGTGACTTCAATGGAGACGGAATTGATGATTTAATGATAGGATGTGGTGATAATAATAATTATTTTGCAGAATGTCTTATCTTTGGTAATCGCTCCATCGGTAAAAATGGATACTTTGAGTTAAATTATTTAAATGTTTTTGATGGAATTACTTTTACACCTGTGGGATGTAGCTCAATTAGTGGTGTAGATATTAACAATGATGGTTTTTCGGATATATTGATAGGAAATCAAGTCGGTAATGGTAAAATCTATGTTGTATTAGGTGGTAGACAATTAATTCCTTGCAAATCAGAAATTCATTGGCTTATTCCATTTTTATCTTCCATTGGAGGCATAGCATTAATAGCGCTTAGCTATAGTTTATATAAATACAAACAACGAAAAAAAATCTTAATATCTGAAGATTCCCTACTTCTTAATCAGGACACAAAATCCGATCATTTTCCTCAAGCTGATAGTGTGCTGGAAGATCCAGAACAAACAGAAGATAAGCGAATTATTTTAACCACTGTTATTACTAACCCATCCATAAATTCTGCAGCTCTATTAAATCATAATCCTAGAAAAAAGCATTGTTTATGTTTTTCCTGCTGTTACAAAGAATCTCTAGAATGGCCATTCATTCGTCATTCAGAATTAGAATATGATAAAACCAAAAAACCAAAAGAAACCCAGATAAGCATTGTTTATGAAGGAATGTATCAGAACAAACGTGTAGCTATTAAAAAAATAAAAGATTCTAATCTCGATAAAAATGGTTTTGAAGTGCTTACCAGCGAAGCCAAAATCTTGGGCGAACATAAATCAGAATGTATCGTGGAACTCATTGGCGTAGCTCAAGAAGCCAAGCATACATTTATTGTAATGGAATTGATGCCAGGAGGATCACTTTATGATTTATTAACAAATTTCCCAAACGTATTATCCCTTCCGCAAATTATTCTAATAGCCCTGGATATCTGCCATGGTGTGCTGCACTTACATGAAAATAATATTATTCATCGCGATTTAAAGAGTAAAAACATCTTATTAGACGAGAAAAAACACGCTAAAATTGGTGATTTTGGTTCAGCTAAAATAAAAAATAGTCCTTTAGAAACCAAAACGACGGTCGATCACTTGGGTCTTACCATGCTTTGGGCTGCGCCTGAGTTATTTTTAGGTGAAAAATCCTCAAAATCTTCTGATATCTATGCCATGTGTATGATCTTTTGGGAACTCATTATTCGACCTTATAAACACCCTTTCCAAGATGTGAATCAATATGAGTTAAAAACCATCAAACTAGAACGCAAGGATAATCAAGAAACTATACCGAAAGATTCAAAACTTTGTCCCCCAGCATTTGTCGCAATCATTCGCTCTGGTTGGCGAAAGGCCAGTCAGCGCCCTAGCGCACAATTAATTGCCAAAGAACTAGAAAAGCTTCGGCGCAGTATTGAGTCGCACAATCAACCCATTTCTCTCGATTCAGCGGGTGGTGTTAAGCCATTGGTTGGCCAAGCAAGATTCCACTAACGATTTTGCAACCCTTATTAGTAAAACCTTTCTGTTAGCGGATAATTGAAGAGATTTGTAGTTCTAAATCTACAGCATTTTCTACTAAGTCTATCGCAATGTCAGATTTAGGTAAGGTCAATTCATTACCATAAATTGTAGTCAAGTCAATACCAATTGCTTTTAATCTCGTAGATAAAGGCGGATGGCTATCTATTGGATGAGTTGTGCTGTAAGTTCCGATTTCATTTTTTTTATAATCAGCTGGCATTAACTGAATGGCGGCATAAATTAAATTTGCAATATTATATGTTTTATCTTTTTGCAACCCTTCTGCCTTTAGCTTATCAAAAGCGTGTTGCCAAGCATCTCCATATAAATGCACCTTAAGCAAACTGGTTCCCATTATTTCTGCAGAAGTGATGGATACGCCCATTTTGTCAGCATTTAATTCTCTTTCTCGACTAATTTTTCTCTCAACGGTAGCAAATGTTGTCATAAAAAAATCCATAAAATAAAGTGCTGGCATAAATGCCAATTGTATAAATGCATTTGCTTTTGAGCTGAAAGGGATATATAAAGTTCTAAATGTTTCAATAGCGCCTCTATAAATTGGAAAAAACTTTCGGCTCCACAGTGTATCTTCACCAATAAAATGTCCTAATTCATGACCAATAATCGCCGTTAATTCTCCTTGCGTCAGCACTCGGCAAAAAGGCAGTGATAAGAATAAAGTTTTTCCACTGAGTTCACCATCTAGACATTTAACTTTAGATTCAGTCACGAAAAAATTGGCATCGAGTCCGACAATGATGTTGTCGGGCGGCGTTGTTTGCATCCTTGTGGATATAGATTCAACAAAAGCCCAGATTTTTTGATTATGATTTTTTGATAGTAATTTTCCTATAATTTGTACGTGAACACTTTTTATCGGCTTCAATGCTTTTTTACATACTTCATAAATTGCATAGATTGCAACTAAACCAATCAGTCCGATTAAATAAATATGGACCATTTTTAAATAAAAAGCTTCTAAAAAATAAATGCTAGATGTTAAAATAATCGCATTTGCTAAAACTAGAAAAGCGGAAAAAAATTGTGAAAGTATAAGCACTGGACGAAATACATAAAAAACTACATTTCTATTGTTAATAGAAATTTTCCCTAGAATTATGATTACGAAGAAAAACAAAACCAATAAAATTAATGTTGTCTTTGATGCATAGTTTAAATATTTTACTGTTTGGTAGGTATTGCAGTCGTACTGAAGATTATCATCTTTATTTTGATTTTTGCATAGATTTTCTAATGAATTTTTAATTAAAATTTCTTTATGGGTTAAAATATCTAAGCCTTTGTTCTCCATAGCTGTCATAATCATTCTTTGAAATTGGTCGGAAAAACCAATCTTCACGAGATTGCTACATACTATTCCTATAATGGGAATAGGAATGGAAAAGAGAATCAACAAGAGGTATCTTTTAAATTTTTTAATCATTAGTTATTAACCAATTCATGAATGATAAATTTCATATTTATTGAGCTACAAAGTTTCCTGACGAATCTCTTCCCCAAAATTTAACTACGTAGTCTTGGATAGATACCTGAGGAACAGCCAATTTAATCTCAGGAATATCTACAATACTTGCATCACTGAGATTTACTAAAACCGAATATTCTCCAATATTATACGAAATTCTACCAATATATGTTAATTTATGTGGCTGAAGCACAAAGAAATATAATTTGTTTAGAACTGCATGGTGATATCCTCCTGGCTTAAAATATCTGATGGCAGCAAATGTGTAAGCGCCTGCTGGCAAATTCAATATTTGAATTCTTCCATTCTCATTTTCGGTACAATCAAATGTAAAATAGCTCATTTTATCTGTGGTTCCTTCTATCATATATGATTCTATATCAGTTTGATCGATTCCCTTGCAGGCTACTGAGAATGCTACTAAGGAAGTATTTGTTTTTTCATTATCAAATTGAAAAGAGGAGGGAACATTCATTAATGAACAACCCGTCATAAATGAAAAAATAAGCACTGCCATAAAAAATTTAATACTATTTTTAATATTATTAATCATTTTATTTTTCTCTGAATTAATTATGTTTAATCAGCACTAGACTACTTTAATTATAATAATTGTCTGTAGGAAAAACTCGATAAGGCATAAATTCATTAGCTACATTCCTTTAACATCTGTAATTCATTAAAATAAATTTAATGATTATGCGTACACTATGTACGATATTTTGAAGAGAGTAGTTGATGATAAGCAATGGCTAAGCTCAGTGTAAAAAGGGGAATAAGCCAAATATTAGCTGCGATATAGATTGCCCAACCGACGAATGGGATATCTATTAATAAACAGAGTATTAGACCCATGAGGTCAAAAATAATGAGTAGGCCCAATACCGTTGGCCATTTAGGTTTAACTATTTTTATGAATCGAATTAAGGCTTGCCGCAGCGATATACCTAGGTTTAAACATCCGAACGGTATCAGATATGGCGCTAAGATTGGCCATTTACTGCCTTTAATTAAGCTCCAGGCCTGTTTGATCGTTTTAAATATTTTAAACTGATTGTTGTTCAACGGTGTAATTGAGTGCATTTTTTTCTCTGGAATTTAATTAGTTTCATCTACTCAGGAATAGCAGTCCTGAAAAGAACTGCCTTGGTTCAGCGGTGGTTCTATAACAAACTTCGTATCTATTTTAAATTTTCTACCAATTGAGCAACTACTTCTTCAGATGCTTTATCCCACATCATCCATAAATTTTTAGGATCTTTCAATAAATCTTCTTTTGAATACTGATCTTTCAATTGTGTCTCAACAGTTATATCCATAATCAATTGATTATCCTTAATTAACTGACAATTCAATTGGATGTAAGGAACATAATTTGATGAAAAAAGACGGGGAATCATTAACCCATACTTCAGAATTTTAGTATTTAATTTTATATTTTGACTTTTATCGTTTATTTTAAATGGCAATTTTTCTTTAAATTGAGTTTGTATTTGTTCATATACTATCTGGGTAAGATCTACATTATTTCCTTTCGCATAATTTTCCATATATTTCGCGTCATTTTCTTTTTCAGATTGATAGATTGTCTCTCCAATTAAACCACCTAATAAAAAACTTGCGCTATTACCAGATTTAGAATCTATAAACATTTTTTTAGGGTTATCGGTCTGATCCACCCAAATAGATTTTATTTGCGCCTTATTTTCAGCGCTTAAGGGAACATAAGGAACTGGTGGCGGAAAAAGCGCACAACCAGAGCAGGTTATCACGAACAAAATTAAAAAACTTTTTAGTACTTTTAGCATATATCTCTCTTTAAATTTATAATTACTTTTTAATGAATCCTTTCAGTGGAGGATATTGAAATCCATTTTTAAAAAAATTGATGTAGGAAAATCATGACAAAGTGAGATTTAAGAAAAGAATTAAAGACCGACAACTCATTAATCTATTTATTTTATGAAATGTACATTATGTATTTTAGGCAATTGATAATTAATTTTTATTAGGTAATTTAACTGCAACTGTTTATATTTCTCATTTTTTTTTATTGAATCCGAGTCATTAATGTCAACGTTGACATTTTTTATCATGACTATAAGTTAAAATTATTTGTTGATTTTTTTCATCAGTAGCGCTATGTTTTTGTGGAAGAGAAAAAAAGAAATTTTGCATATTAGTGCTTGTCGCTAGCTCGGTTGTATCTGGAGTGGGAATCGCAAATGATAATGATTCTGCCTGTAAATAACACAAAGTAATTCATCTTAAGAATTGGACAAAATAAATTGAAAACCTTGATCAGAAGTTGGAGAAACTTTAATAGCTTTACAAGCTGTACCCGTACAACCCTGCGCAGTAAATGACTGGTTAGCTATATCAATGGTAAAAGTAGCAGTTGTTGCCCAATTCGATGGAGATGATTCGCACTTTCCCGGGTTCTGATGGATGTTGACTACTAAGTTATACAAAGCATCTGTATAGTCTATTTCCACAGATTGATTACTGCTAACATTGCCAGGGCTAGAGCCATTAGTTGGCATTACAGATACGGTATAACCCATACACTGAGGGTTTGAGTCTAAGGTATCATTCGTAAATGTAATAGCGTAAATTGGAATCATATTAGCTGCATTTGCTACTGTACAAATACAGCATAGGAAAATAATAGACCCCACTATCTTTTTAATACTAAATTTAACCATAAATTTCTCCTACTTTTATAGTAGTATATTTTTTACCAAGCCCATTCATAATCAAGGAAAACTTACGCAAAAATAAAAAATTATCATTTTTTAAGAATAAACTAATAATTATTAAGCTTAAAATATGCAAATTAAAATAGTCGAAATTGTTGAGATATTCTTAATTACAAACTCATTACTTAATCAAAAATAATCGTTTGGCAATGCATGTACGGTTGTGCAGTAAATTTGTCAGCAATTATCCATGATAGCAACAAACTGTTTGCTGCTGTTTTTAAGTAGCGATATTAGTATCAAGGGAAAACAGCCAGCCTGTTGACTAAGTGGCTCAGAGCCATTATCATACCCCGAACTGAACCCAAAGATAAAAAATAAGGAGTCGGCAATGCCGGTATTCGTAAATAAACAGCCTATAAACACTTTCAATTTTCCGGGTGGAGAGTGCTATGCTAGAATTAGCCCGGAGGGAATCAGCGGTTTTACGGAAGTGACTGCCGTGCTGAATGATTCAGATAGCATTTTGAGTTTATTATTAGTGATCGACGCTATCCGTAGAGTTAATTGCCATACCCAGATTCGGTTAACCATTCCTTATTTTCCTTATGCCCGCCAAGATCGAGTTTGTAATGTTGGTGAATCTCTAAGTGTAAAAGTAATGGCAGATTTAGTTAATGCGCTGCAATGTTACGAAGTAGTTATCTACGATCCTCATTCTGATGTGACCCCAGCTTTATTAAATAGATGTAGAGTAATTTCTTCAGAGGAAATTTTAATGAATAGTTTCTTGCGAGAAGTAATCATCAATAATAATTGGGTTTTGATATCACCGGATGCTGGAGCTGAAAAGAAAGTAAAAGCGGTTGCGAAATCGCTGTCAACTGAAAATAATCAGATTGAAATGCATTGCGCCAGTAAAATAAGAGACACTTTAACTGGAAAAATCCTTTCTACTCACTTAAATGGCGACATTAGAGGCAAACAATTACTAATAATAGATGATATCTGTGACGGTGGCCAGACATTTATGTTATTGGCGCAGGTACTCAAAGATCTCGGCGCTGGCGATATCTACTTATATATAACCCACGGTATTTTTTCTAAAGGTTTGGAAATTTTAAAGCAGCATTTCAAAAAAATTTACTGTTTTCATACCTTTATTTCGCAAAATCTGATTGATAAAGAATTTTTACAAATTTTAGGAGGACAGGACTATGAATATTAATCCACTTAACTCGATAGATTTTTATAAGACTGATCATCGCCGACAATACCCTGAGGGCACAACTGAAGTTTATGCGAATTTTACTCCTCGCAGCAGTCGTTTTGCCAAAATTATAAAAGATAGTTATGATAATAAGGTTGTTTTCTTTGGGCTACAATATTTTATAATTGATTTTTTAATTAACGCCTGGAATAAGCATTTTTTTAATCAAGATAAAGATAAAGTAGTTGCCGCATATAAACGACGCATGGATTATTCTCTAGGAAAAGATGCGATTGACACAGCGCACATAGCAGCGTTGCATGACCTTGGATATCTGCCAATCAAAATCAAAGCAATTCCTGAAGGTATGCGGGTTCCTATTGGAATACCAGTATTAACTATAGTCAATACTCATCCTGATTTTTTTTGGTTAACAAATTATATTGAATCAGTTATTTCTTGCTATTTATGGAAACCAATCACTACAGCTACAACAGCTTTTGAATATAAAAATTTACTGATGGAATGTGCGATTAAAACAGGCACGCCTTTAGATTTTGTTTCCTTCCAAGCTCATGATTTTTCTTTTAGAGGGCTTTCTAGCCTTCAAGATTCCGCTATAACTGCCGCAGCTCACATGACCTCTTTTTATGGTACTGATTCAGTTCCAGGAATTGATTTGCTCGAAGATTATTATCAAGCCAATGTTGAGCAAGAAATGGTAGGTTGCTCAGTACCGGCTACTGAACATTCAGTAATGTGTATGGGTACTCAGGAAAATGAGATTGCCACATTTAAGCGCTTAATATTCGAAATTTATCCGAGCGGAATAGTTTCGATTGTTGCCGATACTTGGGATTTTTGGAAAGTCGTGACCGAATATTTAGTAGAATTAAAAGCAGATATATTAAACCGTGATGGCAAAGTGGTTATTCGCCCGGATAGTGGTGATCCGGTTAAAATTATTTGTGGCGACCCGGAAGCGCCCGCTGACAGTTCTGAAAATCAAGGTGCAGTAGCTTGTTTGTGGAATATTTTCGGTGGCACGATAACGGCAACCGGCTATAAAATCCTGGATTCTCATATTGGCTTGATTTATGGTGACTCCATCACTCTAGAACGAGCGGAAAAAATTATGCAAGGATTGTTGGCTAAAGGGTTTGCATCAGGTAATGTCGTATTTGGCGTGGGTTCTTATACTTACCAGCATGTCACTCGTGATAATTTTGGTTTTGCCATGAAGGCAACCAGCGGTATTGTGCGCGGGGAAAGAAGAGATATCTTTAAAGATCCTAAAACTGATTCTGGTATTAAAAAATCCGCCCGCGGTTTACTTCGGGTGGAGCAAAAGGGAGATATTATGGTACTGCATGACCAACAAAGTGAAACTGAGGAAGCTCAGGGATTGTTGGAGTGTGTTTTCTTGAATGGCGTTTTGACAAAATCTACTTCGTTAGCTGAAATTCGTCAGCGGTTGAAACCCCGGGTATTAAAATGATTAAAAAGAAGGATCGTTTAGAAAAAAAATTCTTAGAGAAATACGATCCTAATCGGTTTTACCGTCCCAATGTATCTGTAGATATTATTATTTTTACTATTATATCTAACCAATTACAGGTTTTAACAATCAGGCGTGCTGAGCATCCTTTTAAAGATTATTGGTCTTTAGTTGGCGGTTATATTGATATTCATCATGATAAAACCCTTGAAGATACTGCTAAGAGAAAACTTATAGAAAAAACAGGGGTAGATGCTCCCTATTTAGAGCAATTTTCGACTATTGGTAATGCCTTGCGTGACCCGCGTGCTTGGTCAGTGACTACCATATATTTTGCGTTGATGTCTGCTGCTCATATTCAATTAAATGTTGGTATTGGAGCTACGGAAATTAAATGGATACCAGTAGAGAATGGGAGAATAAAAGATAAGTTGGCATTTGATCATGCAGAATTATTATTGAGATGTGTTGAACGTCTGCAAAGCAAAATTTTATATACATCCTTGCCAGTCCATTTTATGCCAGAAAATTTTACTTTGAGCGATTTACAAAAAGTCTATGAGATTATTTTAGATAAGAAAATTGATCATAAATCGTTTCGCCGAAGAGTTCTCAATGCGGATATTCTGAAAGAAACTGAAAAAATGCGATGCAATGGCAATAAGCCTGCAAAGTTATATCAGTTGAAGTCGACTTATCAAACTCATTTTTTCTTACGCAATTTGGAAAGCGCCCAACAGTTATCTTTAGGAGCATAAGTGTCTAAACTTGCTGAATATAACATTTCTGCTTCCACTCCATCCTTAATGTTGGTGTAGAGGTATTTTGGGTGCCAATATTAACGTGGCGTAAGAATCTCTAATATTGTATCGAGTTCTAGAGTCATAATTAGTTTTTTCGTCCTCTAATTAACCTGTAATTTTTTGTAATCCAACGTATATGTTTATTGAGCATTTTTTTTATCCAAATACTGTTCCCACCAAGCTTTTCTGTATGTGCCGTTTGGGTTATTCGCATAAGGTAAAAGGGTTGAAGAGGGTTGTGGGTTTGAAGTTCTATCGGATGACATGGGATGGTTTTTGCAAAAGCCGGCAATTAATAATGTAATGACGAATATATAGACAATGCTTTCGAAGATTGATTTTTTCTTTTTATTGGAATAAACCTGATTGGCCATTAATTTAATGGCCTGAGCATGATTTTCGGAAAATTGTGGATATTCTTCTGCAAGAATAATATCTTTTAATTTTTCAAAACGATATTTAATGATTAATTGACCTTTTTTCCACTCGGTTTCTTTCCAAAGAATGAAGGATTCATCGTTAATGATTTCTTTTATTATGTCTTTCGATGGCTTGAAATCATGATCGTAAACTTCGATTTTATAATCCATTACCATCAGTGGGCCATAATAAAAGTCGGTATCTTTTTCTCTATCTGTGGGAAGAATAAAGACAATGTGTTCTAGTAAATCCATTGGCATAATTTCCAATTTATATTTATTTCTCAATTTATTGAAAAAATTTAAGGAAATTAACGCATGATAAGTTAATTTAAGTTGGTTATTTTTCAATTGAGAATCGTCTATTTCACTTTTTATAATTCGGTTTATTTTTGCATAAAATCGTTCATAAAATAATTTAGAGTTTTCCCATATTTTTTCCCTAGATTCTTCGCTTTCACAACTTTTCTTCAACTTTAATGTGGGCATTCCTTGGTAAATTATATGAGATTTAAATAGCGTTTCGTTTTTTTCCCATGATAATATATTGTATTCATCTTGGGCGAAAACATAATTTCTTCTGAGCATTTGTTCATCGATATAACTTAATTTTTCAGTGTCATTTGCGCAAACTAATCCATATCCAAGTTCAAAGAGAAAAAGGTTTTCTAAAGAATCAACTTCTTGTCTGATGGTAGGATCGATAAAATATTTTTTATGATCAATGTTAACAAGAATGATTACATGGTTAAAGAGTGTGGCATTGGGCAGGACTGTATTTAATTTTTTTCCAAAAGTGGTGTGCACTAATACAGGATGAGACTCAATTTTAAAAATAGTTAGCAAAGAGTGCATTAAAAAAACAAATGATTTGCAATCGCCGTAAGCTCTTGTGAAGGTGGTATTGGGGTCAACAGGAGTAATAAAATCTGTAACTGTGGAATTGGCTAGATAGCGGATATTTTTATTGATAAAATCTAAAATTTTTAAAACTCTAATTTCATCATCAAAATCTTGAATCTTATTTTCATGAATAAAGCTTAGTAAAGCTGGCTGATGTATCTCGGGACAGTAAAAATATTTGGAGTAATTGCTTGCAATTTCTTTCCACGTTGTTGTGATACCGGCTTGCAAATAAGAAAACTGCCAATCCCAAGGAGGTAAATTTTTTTTTACTTTTTTCTGAGGGATATTAATTTTGTTTAAACTAAAAATACTACATTCTGATTGTTCTACAGTCTCAACTTCATCTGTATTACCGAGAAATTTATAATGAAATGGAATATTTTTATTTAAAATAATTCGTAAAGATAGTTGATATAATGGCGCTCCATATTCCAACGGTAAGAAAATATTATAAAATCTAACCCAAAATTCGTAATTATTAATCATTGAGTGAGAAAATAAGATAGCATCGTTTATTCTTACATCGTCTAAAATTACGGACAAAGTTAATTCGCCCGAAAGAATGTTACGTTCGGCTTCAATTTCTCTTCTTAATAGATGCATTTCTGTTGAAAATAATCGATCTATATCTTCTCCTTGTCGTTGAATAATAATTTCATGAATCAAGATAGTGTGCGCTTTAGGATGGAAATTGATTAAAATTTTTGAAGCTTCTTCAATACCATCCATGGTGATTGCTTGTACTAATGTTTTTCTAAATTTGGTGACTTGGTGATTTTCTACATAATGTTGTTCATTGACCAATAAATATTTAACACCTGAAGAGGTTTCCAACTTATAGTCTTGAGGCTGTAATTCATCAATTGTTTGTAGCCAACTGGGTTTTTCTTTCTTTAAATGAACATTAGTGTCGTGAGTAATTGAAGCTAAGTTTTTCATAGGCGTGCTTAGAGGAATATATTAATTAACATTTTACCCCATATATGATAATTTTTCTGTAGGAGAAACTGGATGAGATTGTCGTATTAGGTGTTGGAATCCATCCAAAACCCATTAATTAATCTATTATATCAAGTTTTTCCTACAGACAAAGATGTAAATTCCTGTAGCATAACTACTAAATTAATTTATTTTATAGATTTTACCTAAATTACGCATACTTTTAAACTTATAGAGAGATAAAATGAAAAAAAATGTCCCCCTCAAAGAAGAAAAACCCAAATCTTTTTTTGCATCTTTAAGCGAGATGTTTCAATCCGTTAAAGGTCCGGATAAATCTGATGAAAAGGAAGAAAAAGAAAAATTTATATTACCGTTTGAACTAAAGATTCCATTTTCTGCTTTAACTTTAAAAAAAGAAATTGGCAAAGGCCGGGCAACCACGGTTTATTTGGGAAAATGGCAAGGCGCCCAAGTTGCAATTAAGTTACTAAAAAATTCCTTATCCAAAACGGAAAAATTACAATTTCAGCGTGAAATACAAGTCTTAAGTCGATTAAGAAATCCATTTATCATAAGACTCTTCGGCGCCTGCTTGGAAGAAAAAACTTGTTTAGTGATGGAATACCTACCTTTAGGGTCTTTGGAGAATTATCCCAAAAAGGCTGAACTACCCGTTTTACAAAAAAGTAAAATCGCCGGCAATGTCATCAATGGCTTACACTACTTGCATCAGAATGGAATTATCCACAACGATTTACGTGGCTCAAATATTTTATTAACTCAAGATCTACAAGCCAAAATTTCTGGTTTCAGTCTCTTCCGGTCTTTAATGATGACCATCAACTCTCTAGATAAACCCCTACAATTAACCGCTGAACCCTGTGCACCCGAGTTGATACGTGGTGAAAAGGCTACAGAAGCCACGGATATTCATGCTTTAGGTAAATTGTTTTATGAAATATTTACCGGAAAAAGACCAACTACATTGTCTGAAAAAAATCTGGCGCTACATCCTGATATTCCTGCGGAATGGCAACAAATCATTAGAGATTGTTGGGCTGAGAATCCGAAGGATCGACCTTCTTTAGATCATTTAATATCACAGATTAAGACATTCAATCGAGCGGAAAAACTTTATATTGAAGGGAGACATGCGGAAGAAGCAAAAGACTATAAAACGGCTTTTGCAAAATTTTCAGAAGCCAAAGCCAACAGTGTTGACGCCCTGGCCTCTTATGCGCAACTCTTGTTGTTTGGCAAAGGCGTTGAGAAAGATGAGCTTCAGGCCTATCAATTAATGATTCTGGCGGCCAATCATGGCTTACGACAAGCAGCTCGGGATGTGGGTGTGCAACTGGATCACGGTTGGGGAATTCCGAAAAACCAACGAGAAGCCATGATCTGGTATCGAAAAGCGGGCGAAGCTGGTGATAAGGAATGTTTAGATCGCGCAAAATATATAGAAGCAAGAGTACATTTATTAGCTTCTTAAGCTTACAGATTTTTAATCATTGATACCAACTGTTCTTCAGTTAATTGAGCGCTATCTCCTGAAGCACTTAAAATATCGTCCGCTAAATGACGTTTATGTTGATGTAATTGCAAAATTTTTTCTTCAATCGTATTTAAAGTTATGAATCTATAAATCGTGACAGGTTTTTGTTGTCCCAAGCGATGGGCGCGGTCTGCAGCCTGATCTTCAACAGCTGGGTTCCACCAAGGGTCCAGCGGAATGACATAATCCGCAGTGGTTAGATTCAGACCCACCCCTCCTGCTTTTAGACTCAATAGAAAAAAATCACTCTTACCAGCCTGAAAATTTTGAATTAAATCTTTACGCTGAGCCGCTGGCGTACTGCCGTCGAGATATTGATAGCGCAGCTTTTTTCGATCTAATAATGTACGAATTATCGCTAGATAACTTACAAATTGACTAAAAATTAAAGCTTTGTGGTTATTTGTAACCAATTCATCGAGCAGATATTCTAAATGTTTTAATTTGCTGCTTTCAATGGTTATTTCAGGATTAATTAAAGCAGGGTGACAACAGACTTGGCGTAGCCGCATAATTTCTGCTAAAATTTTAATTCGTTTTTGACCGGCTTTTTGATTATCATTTTGCGCAATATTTTCTAGAGCTTGTTCGCGTACTGCCTGATAAAATCCCATTTCGTCTTTAGATTGAATGATCTCTATGGTTTTTTCTGTTCGTGAAGGTAATTCTTGTAGTACCGCCTTTTTAAGGCGGCGCAAAATAAAGGGTTTAATGAGAAGTTTTAAACACTCTTTAGCTACCACATCTTTGTTTTGTTCAATGGGGACTATAAAACGTCGAAAAAAATCTTTTTCTGAACCCAATAATCCGGGATTGAGAAAGTGAAACAAGCTCCATAATTCTCCCAAATGATTTTCCACCGGCGTTCCCGTCAATGCTAGTTTAAAATTTGCTTGCAACTGATAAGCGCATTTAGCTCGTTGACTATTCGAATTTTTAATCGCCTGTGCTTCATCTAAAACCAGAACCTGCCAATTTTGTTTTTTGAGCATTTCAATACAATTCGGTAAAAGACCATAACTGCATATCATCACATCATAAGGTTTAATTTGAGTCATTAAATGATTGCGCATACCATCGGCAAAAGCATGCACCCGTAATTTGGGGCTGAATTGGCTTATTTCAGTAATCCAATTATGACAAACTGACGTGGGTGCAATCACTAAACTGGGTCCGTGCTCCGCTCTTTTTAGCAAAATTGCAATGGCCTGCAATGTTTTTCCCAAACCCATATCATCGGCTAAACATCCACCGACTTCCCATTGCGCCAATCGGCATAACCACTGAAAGCCTTCCAATTGATAATGACGCAATTGTGCGGTGAGATCTGGGGGAAGCTTAAGATCAGCAGCTTGGCCTGCATTGATCTTTTCCAGGGTTTTTCGCCACATTTCGTCCATTTGTACTTCTTTAAAATCCTGAATAATTTCATTGAAGGAATAGGCGCCCAATCGATGAATACGTAAATCATCTTTCGTTTCTTGTGTTAAAGCTTTTATTTGCAACAATCGATTTTTAAAATGTTGGGTTAATGCTAAATAACTACCATCTTCCAAAGGAATAAATCGTCCTTGAGATTGTTCCAGTAAATGTAACAAGGTTCGCATTTCCAAGACATGTTTTGAATCGATTTCAATCCGTCCGTCAATTGAAAACCAATCATTTTGTTTTTGAATGGTGAGGTGTAAATGCTCTACAGAAAGTATTTTCTTCACCGAAAAGCTTTGCCCTTGTGGCCATTGTATTTGAATATCCAGTGAGCATTCTTTTAATTCGGCCAATAATTCCAGGCATTCCTGTGGGGAATCAATGCAATATTCTGGAGATTTGGGATTATAGTTATATAAACTTTTAACATGGTTCTTTAAGGCTGCGATTTGTAATTTTTCAATTGAAAAATCACGATTCACTTGTACAGTTTGCTGCTGATTTTTAACAATTAATGATTGCGGACCTTCCCCAGGGGAGAAGTATGAGCCTTCATTGCCCAAAGGTCGCACCATGATTTCGCAGAGTAAACCGTTTTGTGCATAAGGTTGTAAATTAATCCGCAATTGGGTATCTGCGGCTACTTGCTGTATATTATCTGCAGTTACGGAAGTATAAATTGTGGCGATATCCGCCATTTTTTGTAAGGCGGTTAACAGCTGAGCTTTCCCAGTTTGCGGAATAGTGATTCCGGTTTCAGAACACATTGCATATAATTGTCGATGACCGGCGGTTAAATGAATAATCTTATAACGGCTATTATTTTCTTTTTGCAAAATAATCGATGCATTTTGTTTAACCGTGGGCTGACATTGTAAATGGTAATCTCCATTCAATTTTTTTTCCACATGTAATTCTGGTAGGGCGGGAACAAGTTCTAGACGAGACGTTCGTTGTTTATAATGATACAAACGCGGATGGTCCACTAATGCTAACAATAACCTTTCATTAACTTCTATATCATTTTCATAATATCCGTAATCATCAACGTTCAATGCGTGAATTACTTTCTGGTCTTCAGGACTTAATGCCAGGCCGCCATCTTGATAACTCATTATTTTTTTAAAGCTTGTATGGCTTTGATTGAAAGTTTGGCTGATGGCTGGTTTTTCGGTAACCCAGAGACTTCTCTCTTCTGGATTTAAATACCAAAATAATAATATTGTGTTTTGCGAAACATCTTGCATGCGCTTTAAAATAAATGCCCAATCTGGTTGGAGTTCTAATAAGGATAACAGGCATACACCCTGAACTTGTTGCAAATATTCAGAATAAATAGGATGTTTTGGATAGGCTTTCGCTAATAATTCACCATAAATTCTAGCCAACCAATGATAGCCTGTTTTTTTTGCTTCTGTAAAAAATTCCATTTCATTTTGTAATTGTTCTTTCGGTATTTTCTGTTCGGGTTGAATATAAAAGAAAAGCACTCTATTAAAAATATAATCTAACTGACAGCCAAACTGAATTTTTTTGCTATTCGTGAGGCTTTTTAAACCTTGTAACTTTCGAGATAATTTATGCAATGCATGAAAAGTCCCACTAAATTGGTGGAGGGTATCATGATCACTAAATAATAATTCAATATCAGTTTCCAGTGTTTTGCAATATTGGATTTGATCCAAGGCTAAATGTGCGAATATGGATAAAATACCAAAATAACCGGGTAAATAGCATTTTCTTTTACGAATAGATTTTTTGTATTCGTTATGGGCTTGATCAAAAAGAGTGACCGCAGTGCGTAAATCATTTTTTAAAAAATAAACACAGGCTGAAAATGCTGATCTCTTCCACGGAAAATCAAAGTTAGGCACAAGCTTATCTATTGCTTCGAGGTTAAGGTTAAATAAATAGTAAGTTGCCAGAATTTCAACGACTTGACTATTTCCCGATGGACTCTCCTTTTCTAAAGCATTTACCCACTCTTGACAAAAACCTCCCTGATTTATCAAAGACTGAAGAACGCCACAAACCAGAGGCCATTTAAACGGAGGTTGCCGCGCAAACACCCAGGAAAAATCCGGCTCTACGATTAAGATCGGCAGAAAATTTTTCAATTGCAAATTAAATTCACCCATTGTGTTTTGCTTTAGGAAAAATTCAGGTTCATTTTCAGAAATATTCGCGTAAAGATTAAATAAAAAATCACGGAATAGCAGCTCTGGATTCTTATAAAAACTATAAGACACTTTTGCTGGATATAATTGTTGTATTGCCCGAATTTTGTTCAAAAAACCAGGTAGTGACGCTGTATCCTTCCATACTCGATGCATAATAGTAACTGGACAAGTATTATTGGTTTCATCAAGCAGATCTTCAGCCTTTAGTTTCTTAATGATGGTGGTTACTTCAGTAACTTTAAATTTTTCTCCATTTGATTTATCAATTTTTAATTTTTGCAACATACGGTAACAATTCTCGCTATTGGTTGCTTTAAAAAATAAAGCCTTCAATTGTAAGATTTGCTTTTCATCAACAGAAAGAAAATTATAATTTTTAATCGCTGATTCTTTTGGAATATACCATTCTGTCTCTGAAGAGAATAAATTTTGCGAGTTCTGAAGCATAATTTTCCTTTTTGAAAGGATAACTTTAACTAAAGTTGACCAATGATTCAATAGCTGGTCTTACACCGAAAGCAGTGGCGGCTGGAGATATGGCGTGCTTAAAAGAGCAGAGCGAATAGAACAAAAATTATCATTGGATTTGTAGTATCCAGGCTGGTTTTTTGGTATAATGAAATAATTATACATAAGAGGATAATCTGGATGACCAAGTTAGTGCGTTTTGATTGGGCAATCAAATACCTGCTGCGCAATAAGGCAAATTTCGATATCCTGGAAGGCTTTTTGTCTGAATTGCTGAAAACGCCAATTCATATTGAGCAGATACTAGAATCAGAAAGCAACAAAAATCACGCTGACGATAAATTTAATCGAGTTGACCTACTGGTGAAAACGGCTGAAGGTCAATATGTGATTATTGAAATCCAATGTTTAGGGCAGTGGGACTTCTTAAGTCGAATACTGTATGGTGCCTCCAAGGTAGTATGCGAACACATCGGAGAAGGGGAGGCCTATCGAAAGATACGTAAAGTTATTTCGGTAAGTATTGTATTTTTTGATTTGGGCCAAGGGAAAGATTATCTGTACAAAGGCACGACAACATTTCATGGTCTTCATTATCATGACACATTAGAATTAAACTCGAAGGAAAAAGAACTGTATGGTCAAACTGCAGGGGTGCGTTTGGAGACGCCGGAAACTATTTTTCCAGAATATTACATTATTAAAGTGACCCAGTTTCAGGAGAAGGTCAAAGACAAACTAGACGAATGGATTTATTTTTTGAAACATGGAAAGATTGAAAAAGAGTTTGCGGCACAGGGATTACACAGTGCAATACAGAAGCTGGATGTATTGAAATTGAGCGAAGAAGACCGACGTGCTTATGAAAGATACCGTGAAGGATTACATGACGAAGGCAGTTTTAATGAAATGATGGAAATTACTAAGCAAGAAGGGCGGGTAGAAGGACGAGCAGAGGGACATGTAGAAGGAAGTAAACAAATGCAACTACAAATTGCAAGAACCATGAAACAAGCTGGCATACCAGATTCCGAAATTACTGCGTATACTCATTTATCGCTGGAAGAGATTAAAAAGCTTTAAGCGTAAAAATAGCATATTATTCTCAATTAACATAATTATGCATTGGGAGTCTGCCAATATGGATATCCATGTTACAAATATATTGCTAGCATTTATCGAGGGATTGGCGTTAATTCTTTCGCCTTGTATTTTTTCAATAGGGAGAAGGGGGCATCTATTGAATTAAAATTTAATGCACAGAAAATCTTTGCCGTCATGGGCAGCAGCAATCAATTACCTATTCAAATTACCGTTTTATTCAATGGTCAAGTACAAAAAAATATTCAAGTTCAGCAGCATGACCTATACCCTCTGCTTGAATTTTCTGAACCAAAACAAGGCATTGTTACATTAATTATTAATTCACCCGGATTAGAAATATACACCTTCACTTTTGGTTAAAAACTATAGTTAATAAGTTGAAGCTTTCTTGATAAATTCCTGGTGAACTAGATTCCCTAGGGCCAGCTACATTGACAATTTTTATGGCTTTTTCATTTAACCAATTTAAAATAAGTGCTTTATTTTCTTGCGTTGGTTTTGATAAATCAATGATTAAAAATGGCTTTGCCTGTTTTTTCACTTCTTCAAGAGTTAATAAGGTTCCATCCTTAATGTTGGTGGGTAGAGGTATTTTGGGCGCCAATATTAACGTGGCGTGAGAATCTCTAATATTATATCGAGTCCTAGAGTCATAATTAGTTTTTTCGTCTCCAAATTCACCTGTAGTTTCTTGCAGTCCAACGTATTTGCTATCAATTTTTCCTTTTTCATTGATTCTTCCTTTGGGACACCATCCGCCATACTCTAATCCGCAAGCAATTGCAGCATCTAGGGCGGCTTGATCTACTCCGGTTTGCCCCCCAGAGATAATTTTCCAACGTATATGTTTATTCAGCATTTTGTTGTGCGCATATTTTCGGTTAACTTAACAATGCTGATTCTTAATATATTACTTTTGAGTACAAAAAGTAATAACGGCATTAACCCCTTCGCTCCAAGAGTAAGCAATGTTAGTATCCTGCTAGCCCTTCACAATGACTTTAGGGGTAGGCGCATTACCGACACATTCTAATCCGACAGAGAAAAAAACCGAATCTTGCTCATCAATAAAATAGATAGTTTTCTTGAGGGCTAATCTGTGGCTTTTTTAAACTGCGTAATCAAGTTTGCAGCATTTTGCACCCTGCATTGTAAGAAATTTTTTACAGATTAAATCAATATATTTATCAACGACTTATAAAAGATAAATGATTTTCCAGTCTGGCCTAAACTATTTATTCACAAAATTTGAAATATATTTATAATAGTTGTCTATTAACTTGGTAAGGCTACAGTGATTAAGATCTTACTTATTGATGATCATGATTTAATTCGTCTCGGCTTAAGAAAGCTGTTGGAGGCTGATTCTTCTATAAAAGTTATTGGTGAAGCAAAGTCGGGGTCTGAGGGCATTCAATTAAATCGAGAGTTAAATCCTGATGTTGTCTTGCTGGACATCCAATTACCTGATTTTTCTGGGTTGGAGGTTACTCATCGTTTGAAAGCCTGGAATAAAGAAATCAGGATATTAATTTTAACCGCTAATTCTGATCCGCATTTGCCTATTCGTATTTTAGAGGCCGGCGCCTTAGGCTATATCACCAAATATTCCTCTCAAGAGCAGCTTATTAATGCCATTAAATCGGTCTATATGAGCAAAAAATTTATTAGTCCAGAAATTGCTCAGCAATTGGTGGTTTCCCGGTTAAATTCCCGCAAGGAGTTTGAAGATTTGTCAGATCGTGAAGCTGAAGTCATGATGATGGTTCTCAATGGGGTAAGTGTTAAACATATTGCCAAAAAATTGAATGTCACCTCTAAAACCGTGCACAGTTATCGAAGCCGCATTTTTACCAAACTAAATGTCAAAAATGATATGGAATTGTTACTGTTAGCAATCAAAAATAGTATCATTACGGTTCCAACATAACTTTCGATTAAAATCTTTGTTGACCCAGTAAAAAAATAAAAATAAGATATTCTGTAGTTAATGGATTAACTCGTTTATAATAATCATGGCCATGGATGAATTTTTATATTGGTAATAAAAGTATAATTCGATTTGGGAGCAGGGAAGATTATGGAGAATATTGTTTCTGATAATTTATTGCCGGTTAGTTTTAAATATCCCCTTTCTTATACAACGTTTGTTGCTGATGTCAGTATTGATAAAAGTTTGCTCGATACGCTAAGTCCCTGGCGGTTCTATCATAACCAAAAGGGATTAAATCATCATTTCCAACAATTAAATGAGAATTCCAAAAGAATTTTGGTTCCATTCGCTAGAAGAAAAGATATCGATGATATTGCTTGTTTTTTGGGCGATAGGGAAGGAGGAGATCCTCCTGTGATAGTTATTCATTATTGTGGTTTGGAATCCCTTGAAGTTATACAATGCCGAAATTTTCTGCATTGGCTGGGATTTATTTTATCTGGCGAACTACTAGGCAGCTGGGTTGAATGTTGTTCTGGAATATAGGACACTAACCGCAAGCTGCGTCAGCTTGGGTATTTTATTTTTGATTGGGAGTCTAGATATGGCGGAATCCATCGATGAAATTGGCATCGAGTATACAGAAGAGGGTGTATTAACTACCAAGCAATTGGATAAAGTGGTGCTAACTCGAGGGGCGTGGACGACAATTATATTTCGTTTTCAAACCTGGGATGGTAGGAAACAAGCCTACGGTCCTGAGGCTTATAGCATTCGACGCTATCAAAAGAAATCAGGCTCCTATATGCAGCGATCGAAATTTAATATTTCCAATGCGGAGCAGGGTAAAAAGATTATTGAGGTTCTGACTCGTTGGATTTCAGAAGCAGGAAAGCCTTCAGAATAACCCAGCAACTGACTTCAACGGCATACAGTAAAGTTCTCTCTTTGCGAAAAGGAATTTTTTGTTGAAAGTGTCTCGTTTGATTATCTAGTTGAATAGAGATCGTCAATGGATTGCTGTTTTCTTGTTTTTGCCAATATTCTGCTAACCCTTTTACACTCACCTGAATAGCTTCTTTCGAGGGGGGATTCTCATTAAAATGTAAATAAGGGAAGGTTTCTAGGTTTAATAGAGTGGTAGATAATAAGCCCCCCGTGGCTTCATCGATAATATTAATATGACAGTGTTGATTGACGATATATTCAATTAATTGTGAAGAAGCTTTCTGTTTTCGGGTGCTAACGATAAAAGGGTCAATGATAGGGGAAAATTTTTCGGCTAGCGTTTGTAACAGAGGTTTATTTTGAGAACGCAGCTTTAATTCCAAATAGGGGAAGTTTACTCGATAACCAATCTCGCAGCCTGAGTTAATTACCAGAGGGTCGAGTTGATTCGCTAAGGAGCCTTCACTCACATTTAAAAGCAACCACTGCTGTCGAAAAAGGGGTTGCGTATAATTGTTGTTGACTAAAAAAGGCAATATTTCACTTTCAAAGATTGGGTAGCATTCAAAAGGAGGCCCTGGAAGGATAAAAATTTGTTTTTCCTCTTTTGTCACCCGGCAGGCAGCAGCGGTGCCATTAGCATTGGGAAAAATGGTGGCGTTTTTGGGGAATAAACATTGTAATCGGTTATTCTCTGGAATCGGCAAAGCCAATTTTTCCAATCTGTTTTTAATTTGTTGCCAACAGCCCTCATCGAAAACCAAATCTTCTTTTAAAACGGCGGCTAGAGCAAAGCGAGTTCGATCATCTGAAGTAGGTCCTAGGCCTCCAGAAACAATTAAGACATCATGATTTTCCAGTAAAAAGCTTATCCCTGCTTCAATGTTTGCTTGCTCGTCACTGGCGATCAAATGCATGCCGACGTTAATATCATGGCTTTGAAGCCGTTCCGCCATATAAAAATTATTGGTTTCCAGTACATCGCCCAGGGTTAACTCATCCCCAGTAGCCAATAAACCTACTGCATGCCTTATTTTGGCCACTCGCGCTCCAGTTCTGGGAGTTTATCAGCGACGTCTTTCCATTGATCGGCATCATCCGGAGGGGATTTGCGAGTGGCGATAACTGGCCATTGTTTCGAGAGTTCTGCATTGATTTGCAAAAAAGGTTTTTGTTTGTCGGGGACATCGTCTTCTGCAAAAATCGCGTTCACTGGACATTCAGGAACGCACAAATGACAGTCTATACATTCGTCTGGGTCAATCACCAAAAAGTTGGGCCCTTCCCGGAAGCAATCGACGGGGCAAACCTCAACACAATCGGTATATTTACATCGAATGCAAGATTCGGTGACAACATAGGTCATTTTTATTTTCTCTTAAGTTTTTATATGAGTAATTTACCTTTCTAAACATCAATAATCAATATTCAGCAATTTTCGGCGAATACACTGAGAGCTACTGTAGCGCAGCCAAAATTGGTCGAATATTGACCGCAATAAAGGTTTATGGTATTAGTAATTAGGATACTGTAATAAATTTAATCAACACAAAATAGGGCGAGGTAATTATGCAAATAAAGTTATTAAAGTTATTGATTGTGGGGTCCTTAACCATATCTTCTCTTTCTCTAGCTTATGGGGGTGAATACGCTACGGTAATTATTCAAAATAAGCTGAATGTTTCGTATAGTCTTGTTGATTATTACCAAACTGGGACTGGGTTTTTTAGTGGGCACCCAAATGAAATTCCAGCTACAGAAGGATATGCAGCGTTCACGGGGGACTTCTTTTCAAACGGCGACACAGCAGGATTTACATTAAAGCCTCTAAATAATCCTAATTGTGTTGATGATCCGCAACAAAAGTTAGGTCTTTGTTATGACGCCAAATTTACCTATTCTAAATATGCGCCGATTCCAAAAGTTGAAGTATTTGAGGTGTCTGGTAGTAATTCACAGTCTTGTAAGAGTTGTAGTTTCGAATTTGATAAAAACAATCGTGATGATATTACTGTGACTATTAACACGAGTATCGAATAAAGTTAAAAAATATGTGTTATTCAGCAGTTCTCGCTGAAGACAGTGAGAACTGCTTCCTGGTTGATCTCCTGCACATGGCAAAGCCGATTGCTCTCCCTTGCTAACCCCCATCGTGTAAAGATTGCTTAAAACTGACAAAAGCTTAAATTTAGTGTAAAATAATGTGGAGATAAATTATGGTTACCGCAAAACAAATTAAAGACTGGATTGAAGAAAACCTAGCAGAAAGTAAAGCTGCGGTGGATGGTGATGGCCATCATTTTGAGGCTGTCGTAACCTGTCCTGCTTTTTTGAATAAATCCAAGTTACAGTGTCATCGGATGGTTTATACAGCCTTGGGCGCTAGAATGCAAAGCGAAATCCATGCGTTATCGCTGCAGACCTTAGTCCCATCATCATAAGTTCGGAGATAGTCTATGAGCATTTTGGAGCAAATCGAAAAAACGATCGCAGAAAATCCAATCGTTTTATACATGAAAGGCACACCTGATTTTCCCCAATGCGGTTTCTCAGGCCGAGTGGTCAATATCTTACGTCAATGTGGGGTAAATTTCATTGGCATCAATGTCCTCGAAAATGAGGCCATACGCCAGGGAATTAAAGAATACGCACATTGGCCGACGATTCCTCAGCTTTATGTAAATGGCGAGTTTATCGGCGGATGCGACATTGTTAGTGAGCTCTATGAAAACGGAGAGCTACAAGGAATGTTAGGCGTCAATGCCAATTAAAAGTCAGACCAAATGTCCTCTTTCGGCTGAGTAGGTAAGGGTCGTTTGTGATCACGCAAGTAGTAAACCTGCTGATATTTATTAATCTCTGCGATTTGTGAGTCAGATAACGGACTGGTTGCATCAAATTGAGCCAATTCCATATCGATAGGGCTGACATATTTTTTTAACGTTTTGTTCATATTGGGTACAAGCTCCATAATGGCTGCCATAATGGTTAACAGACAAATTAACTTAAAATATTTTTCTTTTCAAGCCCTATTAACGTCTACTGGCTTGAAGGAGCTTGATGCTCTCTTTTTACAGAAATTATATCAGTTTTCACCACAATTGCATGCTCAACTGATCGATTATCGTCAAAATGAAAAATTAAGTTGGGATACTCACCATAGTCAACTTGTCATGGATTTGGCTGTTTTTTTAGAAAACTTTATGGCAGAGCTGTTTAGAATTGAGCTTGAAGTAGAAAGCCTGCAAAAAGAGACAATCAGTCATTCCCCCATCTTTGCCTTTAAAGCGCATTATGTGATGCGGCTGGCCAGGCGTGCAGCTGAAAAGTTGGATCTTTCCTTCGAGACTCTGGATCAATGGGTGGATGCTGAATTAAAAAAACAGGGTTTTGATTCCCCAGACCGGCAATTGGGCATTGCGCGATTAGGCTTATTTTACCTAAACGATACTACTCGTTTTCAAGCCGAAACCAATCAACTGGTAACCTGGTGTATCGCCGCATTAAGGACCATCCCAGGAAAGTCTATGGTAGGCGATTGGGAAATGTTCCGTTTGCCAAAACCAACCCAGCCAGATCGTTTAGTCAGCACAACTGAGATTGAATTTGACACCATACAACGCTTGCAAGGCGTCAGCTCCCGTTATCGTGAAGGTTTTGGGCTGACCGACCAGCGAATGAATAAGCGTCAGGTTATGGCTGAAATTAACTATTGTGTCTATTGTCATAAAAATCAGGGTGATTTTTGTTCTCGCGGATTTCCAATTAAAAAAAACGATGAAAATAAAGAACTTAAAAAGAATTTTTCAGGTGAAGTCTTAACAGGCTGCCCTTTGGAAGAAAAAATATCCGAAATGCACGTCGTCAAAAAAGCTGGTTTCGGAATCGGCGCTTTGGCTATCGTTATGGTGGACAATCCACTGTGTCCATTAACTGGCCATCGAATTTGTAATGACTGTATGAAATCCTGCATTTATCAAAAGCAGGAACCCGTCAATATTCCTGAAACTGAAACTCATATCTTAACGGATGTTCTAAATTTACCTTGGGGTGTTGAAATTTATGATTTGTTGACGCGGTGGAATCCTTTACGTCAACAGCAATGGGCCATGAAGCCTTATAATGGCTTAAAAGTTCTGGTGATGGGTATGGGCCCTGCGGGTATATCCCTTTCTCATTATCTCCTCATGGAGGGGTTTGCTGTCGCGGGAGCCGATGGTTTGAAACTAGAACCTTTGCCCGAGCGTTGGTTGGCTGAGCCCATTCATCGTTACCAAGACCTGGTGGAAAATTTATCGGATCGACTGGTGAGCGGTTTTGGTGGTGTTGCTGAATATGGCATTACCTCGCGTTGGGATAAGAATTTTCTTAAGCTAGTTTACATCTCCTTAATGAGAAGACCATATTTTCAAACGTTTGGGAGCATACGTTTCGGTGGTACTTTAACTGTTGAAGATACTTGGAGGCTGGGCTTTGACCATTTGGCTTTGGCTGTGGGCGCTGGATTACCTAAAGAATTATCTATCCCCAACAGTTTAGCGCCCGGCATGCGTCAGGCCAGTGATTTTTTAATGGCTTTACAATTAACGGGAGCGACTAAATTTAATAGTCTGACTCCTCTGCAAGTCAGATTACCAGCGGTAGTGATTGGCGGTGGGCTTACCTGTGTGGATACGGCCACAGAAGTGCAAGCTTATTATTTACTGCAAATTGAAAATTTTGCTAAAAAGTTTCAAATTTTGTCAGCTCAGTTTGGCGAAGTCGCCGTGAGATCAAGTTTTTCAGAGGAAGATCAATCCATTGTCGATGAATTTTTAAATCATGCTCAACAATTGGCAACAGAACGGCTTGATGCGCAACGAGAGAAAAGAGAGCCTAATTTAATCAAACTGATTCGCCAATGGGGTGGGGTAACCATTGTCTACCGGCGCACGATGCAAGAATCTCCAGCGTATCGCCGCAACCATGAAGAATTAATTAAAGCGCTTGAAGAAGGCGTTTTTTATGCTGAAAAATTAGCACCTCAGGCAATTACTCTAGATGCTCAGGGTTATGTTTTGGCTTTACAATGTGAATCCGCCGATGGGAAGAAACACGTGCTACCTTCTAGATCCATATTTGTTGCAACGGGTGCACGTTTAAACGTCGCTTATGAATTTGAGCATCGAGACACTTTTAAGCGACGTGATTCCTTTGAGTATCAGCGGTATCAAAATATTAATGGCGAATTACAGCCCATTTATGAAAATGGGCATGTAAAAAGTCCAGAATTTGGCGCTTTTACCAGCTATCAAAAAGATCATTATCGGGTTAGTTTTTTGGGTGATACTCATCCTATTTTTCATGGCAGTGTTGTTAAAGCCATGGCTTCAGCTAAACGCATCTATCCAGAAATTTGCGCTTTACTGGCGCCGCGGATTAATCACCGTGCTCTATCGGAATACACCAGTTTTCGAGAAAAATTAAGCAAACAGTTTGGAGCAAAGATTGAAAATATAACCCGCCATAATTCGAAGGTGATTGAATTATCGGTTCGTGCCCCGATTCCCGCCAGTAAGGCAGGAAGTGGTCAATTTTATCGGGTGCAAAACTATGAATCGTACTCGCCCGAAATTAACCAAACTAGAATGCAAATGGAGGGATTAGCCTTAATGGGCGTTCCCTCCCGTCAGGATCCTGAGTTATTGTCGTTTTTTATTGTAGAAGAAAACCCAAGCTCGCGACTCATCCACCGGCTAAAAATTGGAGATCCCATTTCCGTTATGGGGCCGACTGGGGCAATGAATGATGTGCTAACCGACTCGTCAAATTTACTCATTATTGGGGATTTATCTTCAATCCCTTTTATATTATCCATGGCAGAGCAATTCATTGAAGGGAAACATCACGTTAATGTCATTCTTAGCTTAGAAAATGCGGCTGATTTATATGCCAAAACTCATTTGCAGGCCATTGCTCAATCAATTGTTTGGATCACTCAACATGGATTGGTGAAAGGGGAGCGTGAAGCCGATAAAAGTATCTGTCATAACGGTATACCCTTGGATGGGTTGCTCAAAGAGATAAGCATTAGCGAGAAAATCCAGCAAATTTGGTTAATTGGTTCAAGCAGCTTATTAAAAACTTTTCAAAAGGCAGAAGCTGCAGGTTGGATGGTGAATGTGCCAGTGAAAGCTTCCGTTTATGGACCTATGCAATGCATGCTCAAAGGCGTTTGTGCCCAATGTTTGCAATGGCAAATTGATCCTATTACCAAAAAACGAACCAAGGCGGTGTATGCTTGTTCATGGCAGCATCAGCCGTTTGAGAAAATTGATTTGCAACATCTGGATGAGCGTTCGGTGCAAAATCGTTGTCATGAAACGTTAAATAAACTTTGGATGGACTATCTCGAAAGTCCCAATCAGATGAAATAAAAATTATTATTAAAACGTCATTCTCAACTTTTTGGTCCCGTCAACAATAATGCAAACTGCAAGGGCGGATTTCCATCGTTATGACCTCACTGTCGGATAAATTCGGCTGAAAACCTCTTTGCTGGAGTTTTTGAGTGCCTAGAAAATTTTTTAACATGCCATCTATCAAACAATAGGCTGTAATGATAAGGTCTTCTAATAACATAAGACCTCCTCTAAATCATCTCAGAAAGTTGAGAATACCGTGAGTTTTATTCAGTACGAGTTATGATCAGCATAGTAGAACTTTGAACAGGTTCTTGTTGATCACTCAAGGAAGACAAAGATTAAATGCAAAGATCCAAACAAACGCCAAGCGCTGGCAATGTAAAAACAGAAGCTCCCGCATCGTTGCTTGAAACGTCAGCTACTCATTACTTAACCGACCTTGAGCTGGAAAAAGCCATCGGTGAGCTGACCGACGAAGTCATTGCCAGTTATCAAGAATCTAAAAAAACGCATCAATTGGGTTCTCATTTATCCGTATTAAATCGACATCTGCAAACCGGCTGGCTGCGGGAAAGCGAAGCATTGACGGATAAGTACTTGGACTGTGCGAGCCGGTTGCTGAACAGCGTATTACGCGATAAGAGTACGACCGATCAGTTTATTCAAGAGAGTTTCGGCAGTTACCGCCGCTACCAACAGTTATTTTTACATACCTTGTATTTGGGATTGTTGCGTCCCTGGATAGTGCCGGCGAGCCAAGGAGCGTTGCTCAGTGTGCGTCATTTGGAACGATACCTGGATGATCTACGCCAACGGGCGAAACCGGACGAATCGAAATGGTTCGACGGATTTGACACGCGTATCGGTGATCAGGCCGGCTTGCGTTATACCTGGCATTGCTGTTTGCATGCCTTACAGTTGTTACCGAAAGTAGGAGGATGGCGCAGAGGAGCGCAGGTTCTGCAAGCCCTATTCGAACCCTCGGTTACCCTACCTGTGCTGCCTGACAGCGTTCCCACTGAAGCGAAAATCGCGGTGACCGTGGTCAAAACAACAGCCAGTCTGGGTTTTAACATTTATCGCTATATCCAAGACCATTATTCACCGCCTTGGTTTGCTCGGGTGATTGATGTACAAGTCGATACTCAACGAGCACTGCACGCAGGCTCCACTTTGCCGGACTTTCGCCCCCTCTTTCTTCCAAAAGAAAAAACCAAGGAAGATAAATATAATACAGACAAGGTAGAAACGCCGCTACCGGACTGGCAGATATTCTGGGCAGTGGCTGACGCTTGTCTGATGGTCCTACGTTCGCCACTCGCCACTTACCAGCAGTGCCGTCAGGCGATGGGCGATTGGGCGGGGCAAACCCATGCCGAAACCGTGAACCTGGCGAGTTTAATCGAGCATTGGCTCGATGTTCACTGCTATCAGAAACCGGAATGCTTAGGCGCTGTGCTGGAAGTCTTGCGTCAGTTGCTGGACGTACAGACGCCGTTAGCCGGATGGATACGGCAGCTGGCACAGCACGGTTGGGTGCGGTTGAGCCAGCCGCAGCGCTGGGTGAAAGATTCTCCCTGGGCAAATGACTACACCCGCTCGCTGCAAGCTAAAATCGATCAAGGGCAAGCCGAGCAAGAGAAAGCCCGGCAAGTCCTGGAGACGCGCGCTGGCCAACAACAAGCACCGTTTTTGGATGAGCAGGAATTAAAAGAAACCCACTTGATAGACGGCGTGCATGCTCAAGCGCAGGCATGGCAGGATCAGCCCCTGGTAATAGGTCTTTCCCACAGCAGCGCCCTGTATGCGGCAGTCGCTCCCCAAGTCGCGTACTGGTCTGTTACCCAACAAGTGACATTTTATACGGCGGCTGGTCTCGCGCATTATCCCCGTACGAACAGCCCCACGGCGGTATTGTGGCTACAAGTCAGCATTCGGCATTATTTCACCGCTTGGCAGATCGCCGATCAGGATAAATTAGAGAGTGAGCCGGCACAAGCCGCCGACCTTATGGGTTTACTGGTTGGCGCGCTCGCTCGGGTATTTCCATCACTATTCGTGGCCAGCCTGCAAGTCTCTGCGCCTTTTGCCCATCTGCCGCCTGAAAGCAAAGATCAAGAGTGGGGCAAAGCCACTCAAGCCGCATTGGAAAAATACGTTGAACTTGTCAGAGCCTTCAGTCTTTTCAGTCAGGAGTTATGCGCCTGGGGCCTGGTCGGTCAACTGCCGCCGTTGTTTGCCGTATTGCAAGAGACTCACCGCGCTTATCTGGCCACGTATGCCGTGTGGATTAAATGGGTGAAACAGACAATGGCTGCCGGCGCCGAGCAAGCGTTGCTCTGGAGTGCGCCTTATTTAGCGCGCACGCAGGACTATCGTGCGTTGGCACAAGCCTGGACCGCTTGTGGCCAAGGCGCTTTCTTTTATCAAGGTAAAGAAGATTCCAAATCAGATGTCCTGCTGCTACCACCACCAAAAGAGAACCCGTGGCGCGAATGGGCGCGTGATTTTACGCAGCATCGTTATCCACTCAAACACTCGTGGTTTAAACCCATAGCCGATTGGCTGAATGCTCGCCTGCCACCGCCGCCGTGCGCATTCAAACCCTTTATTGTCAAAAACCGTCAAGGCCATTACCGCCTGGGACTGGAACTTGCCGACAGTTTCTATCGTCATCATCCTTTTTTCAGTGGCTGGGCAGAATGTTTTCGTCTGTGTGTCGGCTTAGGCAGTGCTTACGCCTGTGAACTGGATGTCAGTGGCGTTAGCCATTTAAGTCAGGAGTGCCTACCCGAGATGATCAGCGCTCATCGGGAACTCGTCACCTCGTCCACCGGCTGGCGTGAAAACGCCACTCCGATGGTGCGCTTCGATAGTCCGGCGCGTTTACTCGATCTACACGGCCAACTGCTGCTGCCCCAAGAGGCTAAAACCCAGCGCCGGCCACATGCTATAGCCAAAGGATTGCAGTTTCAGCAATACTTATTAGCGCTTACCACCGATCAACCCGCAAAAAAGACACCGGTGGTGCAACTGGCGTGGCCGGGCGCGACCGGACGCTATTTAAGTCCTGCCTTGACGCAACGCTTATTTCACACCCGCGGCGATCACGTCGGGCAGATCATCCATACTACACGCAGCGCTACCCCGGGACAGTGTGATGTTTGGCGGTTAACTGCGAATGATGCCCATACTTTTCTACCCGAGTGTGCCAGCGAGACGATTTTGGCTTATTTAAAAGTGAACCCACAAAACCCGTGGCGGCAGTGGCAGCAGTTGACCTTGGCCGAACGGTTGATTGATTACGGGTATACCGGCACGCTGGCAACCCTGTGTTATGGCGAAGTGGTCGATGGACGCTTTCAACTGCAACAAGACGCGAAACCCATTCCCGTGTGGTTATCGTCGCCGGCAGGCTTGACTTTCTGCACCCCGATGGAGGTCAAACAAGCCGAGCTGAAAGATAAGGAATCCACCAGTGATATTCAGGTCTTGGATGAATCAGGAGAAGCGCGTTTTCGCCGCTGTCTCGCACAGTTGGACCCGCGTTGTTTTACCCAAGCCGTGTTTCTTACTTGGTTATTAGTTCACGAAGATGATCAACTGCGTAACTTAGGTTTTGAACCGTTGGTCAATACACAGGGCGAAGGTGTCTTTCGGATCATTGCCTTTGATACCGATACGGCTCTGGAAGCCCCGTGGATTCGCACGGACGATGGTCGTATTCAAATTAAACTCAAAAGCCTGCTGTTTTGCCTGGAGGCCATGCAACGCCCGCTGGATGAATCGGCGCGGCGAGACTTTTTAGCGTTAGAGCCTGAAACCGTGCTGATTGACTGGTTAACACCGTTGGCGGAGATTAAAATCGCAGACAATCATCTGCCGCCGGGCAGTATCGAGGCGTTGTATCAGCGCTGGCGGCGGCTGCGCCAGGTGTTGCAACTGCCACTCACCTCCGATGACCCAATGGCGCCGATTCTGCCGCACAATCACCTGGAACTGTTAACCCAACTCGACCCGCCGTTAGGCGCGGCTTATGGAGAAGCTTTTCAAAGCCATGCCACGCCACTAGCGCGATTTACGGCCGTTTCCCAGCCGGATTATGTGTGGTTAGGCGGGATGAGCGTCTCCGCCAGCAGTGGTTTATTACGCAGCCATTCGCTCACGCAACCACGAGAGGTCAAAGCACGTGATGTCAAAGCAATGGCATCCCTCCACACCACCCCACGCGATGCGCTTACCCGCTGCGAAGCGTATCGTCAGAATCAAAAGCATTGCCAACGATTGGTCGCTTATTTAACCCAACAAGCCCAAACCATCCAGCAAGTGGATCCTCTCTTTGAGCGGCAGATAACGCTGTTAGTGGGCGAGATTCAAGCCTTAAACCAAGAGACGCGAGTAGAACTCGATCGACGTTTGCAACAAAAAAGTCGGTTGGAACGCGCCACCACGCGTCTACATCAATGGGAGCCGCTGACCTATGCCGGGCTATTGGTTGAGATTGTTTTACTGGAAAAACCCACCCCATTATCCTTGGCCGCGTGGCAGGCGGCTTGTGTACGACAGGCGAGGGCGGGCTTGCGACTCGTGCAAGGCAATGGCGCTTGGCGGCTGTGGATTCATAACGGCAATTACTTAGTGGCGGAAGCGAAAATTATCAGCGGTACTTTGGAATATCCAGGCGAGTGGGATTTACATCCTTTGCAAAAAAGTATAATGGCTTCTCCCATTGACGCCAAAGCCATTCGTCAGGCGTGTCACGTCATTTATCAACAACAACTGTTGGCATTACAAGCTATCCAAAAAGCGTTATTAGCCAGTGAAGCACGATTAAAACGCCTGGCAGAACTGCGGCAGGACAAATTATTGCCGAAAAAATCGGGTACCGTCAAAGCGTGGTATGACGTAGAGGAAAAGCATCCGCATTTTCTAACGGGCTTGTTAGATGTCACCTTGCGACAAGCCGTCGTTAATCAATTAGCTTGGGGCAGTTTACCGCCGGGAAAGGGCACGCAACAACTGTTGCGCTTATTAGAATTAGGCGGCTTAAGCGAGCTCAATATCCAGGATTGCCAGGAAGCAACCGATGCGCACCTGATTGCTTTTTTACAAAATTCACCGGATTTAATTCATTTGAATATCTCCGGTTGTAGCCATCTGACTTCTCGCACCTTAACCCAATGCGCCAGCAGCACGCCCAGTTTACTGCGACTCAGCGCCCGGCAGTTGCCGGGATTAACCGACTTATGGCGCGGTATGGTATGTCAACAGTTTTCCGGACACTCCCATTAGGCAGCTAGATGTTGCCGCTCGTACTCCGCTGGTGATAAGTAATCATTAGCAGAGTGTATTCTTATCCGATTATAAAAAATCTCGATATACTCAAAAATAGCTTGCCTGGCTTCCTCCCTGTTTTTAAATTGAGTCGTGTAAATTAATTCCACTTTCAATGTTCTAAAAAAACTTTCCGATACCGCATTATCCCAACAATTTCCTTGACGGCTCATACTTTGAATAATGCCATGCTCCTTCAATAAAGCTCGGTGTTCCTGTGCAGCATACTGACAGCCCCGATCTGTATGCCACAGTAATCCTCGCGCCGGTCTACGTTGATTTAAAGCCATGAATAACGCATCATTCACCAGCTCTGTTTTCATTGATCGGCTCATCGCCCAGCCCACTATTTTTCTGGAAAATAAATCAATGACCACTGCTAAATAAACCCACCCTTCCGCTGTGGCTATATAAGTAATATCCCCCACATAAATTTGATTAGCCTTATTCCATTTAAATTGCCTGCCTAATAAATGAGGCGCAATGGATAATCCATGTTTTGAATCAGTCGTGGCTTTAAATCGCCGTTTTCCTTTACAGATCAACTGCTGTTGCTTCATCAGCCTCCCAATACGCCTTCTACTCGTTAAACATCCCTGTTTCTTCAGCTCACATTTAATCCGGCGAGTGCCATAAGTCCCTCGGCTTATCGTAAAAATGCCTTTAATCTTCTCGCCTAATTGCTGACTATTTTGGTGTTGACACAAAGAAAATGAGGATTTCTGCCAATCATAATAACTACTGCGGTTGACTTTCAGTAGTTGACACATCAGACGGATATTAAATTCCCATTGATGCTCTTGAATAAAGGCGTACTTCACGACGTTGCGTTCGCAAAGTACGCCGCCGCTTTTTTTAAGATATCGCGCTCTTGTTTTAAGCGGGCATTTTCTTTTCTTAATTGTTGATTTTCTTCCTCGATACTGACGCCAGCACTCATTTTTAGATTTTCTTTATGGCCATATTTATTTATCCAACCACGTAATGTGCTTTGCTTAAGCCCCAAATCCCGCGCAATCTGTGCTATCGATTGACCGGAATCTACCACCAGTTTAACTGAAGATTCCTTAAATTCAGTTGTATATGTTTTGGCTTTTTGTTGTCTCATAAATACACTTCTCCTTTCACACATTTTAATCTATGTGTCCGGTTTAGTGTAGCCATACCAGTATATTGTGGGCGACCCGCACGCCATTGATCTTTTCCCAACTGACCCATGCGGATTTTCGCGGATGTGTCAACTTGATGCGCATTCAGCTGCAAGCGCCCACCCTGCGTTATTTACACCTGGGCGGCTGCGGCTTAGCCATCGGCTGGCGGGTGGACGCCCAAGACTGGACACTGATCACCCCTCAACTCAAAGTAGTCAGTCTTAAAGGCTGCCGCTCGTTGACCCGCATTAAAATTGAGAGCGCTCAATTAGAACATATCGATGCCCAAGATTCGGCGATCACGTTACCTTTACTGCAAGCGATGCTAATGCCCGAGGATTGGCGCCAAGTTACTTTTCTTCAGTTACCCTATAGTGAATCTTTAGCCCCATGGGTGCTGTTAAGCGCCTATCCTTTTTTAATTCCATTGGCGAATGAGGGAGTGAGTGCTGATCAACTGAGTGTCTTACATCAGGCATGCACTCTCCCTTCCATAGCAAAAGAACTCTCGCGATTACCCGCCGGGGGACGTCAACGTCTGCAGTTGGGGCTTGCCCTTTTTCTGTTGCAGCAACCACAAAAATGGTTGCCTAAGATTTTGCGTGGGTTGTCTAATGCTAAAGAAACATATGTTTGGGATGAGGTCATCGGCATTGTAGTAGCCATTGGCGATCCTATATTGGCAAGTAAAGCACTCAACGCTTGCCTGCCGTTCCTGAAGGATTCAGATGGGTGGGTTCGTCAGGATGCCGCGAGAGCCGTAGGGCAGATTGGCGCTGCTCATGCTGCACTGGCTCAGCAGGCGCTGAACGCCTGTTTGCCGTTGCTCAAGGATTCAGGCTACGGTGTTTCCGGGTCTGCCGTGAAAGCAATAGGACAGATCGGCGCTGCCCACGCTGGACTGGCTCAACAGGCGCTGAACGCTTGCCTGCCGTTGTTGAAGGATTCAGATTACTATGTTCGTAAGGATGTCTCGACAGCAATAGGACAGATCGGCGCTGCCCACGCTGGACTGGCGCAACCGGCGCTGAACGCCTGCCTGCCGTTGCTGAAGGATTCAGATGAGAATGTTCGTTGTGGTGCCGTGAGAGCCGTAGGACAGATCGGTGCTGCGCATGCTGGACTGGCGCAACCGGCGCTGAACGCTTGCCTGCCATTGTTGAAGGATTGGCATCTGTGGGTTCGTGAGTCTGCCGCGAGAGCCGTAGGGCAGATCGGCGCTGCTCATGCTGCACTGGCTCAACAAGCGCTGAACGCCTTGCCGTTGCTGAAGGATTCGGAGTACTACCGGGTTCGTCTGAGTGCCGCAACAGCCGTCGGACAGATCGCCGCTGCTCATGCTGGATTTGCTCATGCTGAATTGGCCCAACAGGCGCTAAACGCCTGTCTGCCGTTGCTCAAGGATTCGAATGAGTGGGCTCGTGAGTCTGCCACGACAGTCGTCGGACAGATCGGCGTGGCACATGCGGCACTGGCTCAGCAGGCGCTGAACGGCTGCTTGCCGTTGCTGAAGGATTCAAAAGACCATGTTCGTCAGGCTGCTGCGACAACCGTAGGACAGATCGGCGCTGCGCATGCGGCACTCGCTCAGCAGGCGCTTAACACCTGTTTGCCGTTGCTCAAGGATTCAGGCCACGATGTTTCCAGGTCTGCCACGACAGCCATAGGCCAGATTGGCGCGGCTCATCCTACTTTAGTAACAGATGCCTTCCAAGCGATTTTACCTCTGCTGAAGGCTACGTATACATGGAGCGAAGTTCACCACGCCGCTATGGAAGCGCTGCTGCAGTCCTTTATTAATAAAGTTCAACCCAAGCTGATTTATCCTCTACTTAAAGCCTTATCGGATTTAGTCGATCACAGAGATGTTACAGTTCGATTCAATACTATGACACTACTGCTCAACGTTAACGCCGATTATCATGTGCAATTCGGTCAAACGCTAGAAGACTATATCATTGCCTTCTTGCGGCAGTGGTTTATCGATCATCCGGTTGAATCCACTTCTGCTCCAGAACCCGCTCCCCCGCCGCCGGACTCTCCGCCTGATAGTCTGGAAACCAAGTCATCTTCTACTACGCGATTATTAACCTTAAGCGCGCAAGGTAACGATCGTTGCCTGGCTCAGCATGGGGGTGAGCGCAGTTACTGGTATAGTGTGACGGATTTTTGTTTATTAACGACCATGATTCGCGAACAACAGCTTCATTATTTTTTGCCCAGCGACAGCAAAGACAAATATAAAGCCCCGGGCGGTGAATTAGCCAGCGCTTATCGTCAGAATCAACTCGGTATTTTTATCGCCGACCCGTATGTGCATCTGCCGGATTGTCCGTTTCGGCAGTCATTAAGCGAAGACATGGCCATTATTACCGGCACGCACCCTAAGCGCCGCCACGATGGTTGGAGCACGCCGCCGCAGCACTTGTTTTTTTCAGTGTGGCATCACCATCACTGGCGGTTGATCGGATTGGAAATCGATTATACCGACAGGCATTATCGAATCCTGTGGGACGACCCTTTTGGCAAAGAACGATTTAGCGAGTCTTTGTATGAGGAATTATTACCCAGCTTACAAACCGCAGTGCGAACGTTATTTAAAATTTATCGATCCTTAAATAGCAGCACGGTAGAAGATACCAAAGAAAATAGCAAGGAAGACAGTAAAACGGAGATCAAGGCTTATCGCGTCATTAAAGCGCTGGATCAGCAAGGCCGCGGCATCAACGGTTACGATTGCGGCCCGATTGTCGGGCAAAATCTGCAAGATTATCTGCTGCATTTAAATAAAAAAGCAGCGTCTTTAACATCATTTGAAGAAAAGCATTACACCATTCCCGCTGCCAGCGCTACGGATTGGGAGAAAATCTTGCGAGAAACTCGGCAGCGTCATTGGCAAGAAGCCCAACGAGTGACAACTACTCCCGCCACTCCACGCCTGATCTCGCAACAAACCGCCTTAACTCAAGCACAGCAGGAACGACAGGCACAGTGTTTATCGGGAGCAAAAAACGGTGTTCCCAGCGCTCTGGTGATTAGCATCAGCCGATTGCCCAGCGAACCATTGGGCGTGTTATTTGCTACCATCGATCACCAACGGTTATTGGACATCAAACCCTTGGATTTACCTGATACCCCCGAGGAATTACACGCTGGTTATCGTTTGCTCTATCCCTCGCAAGACTCAAGCTCGACTGCATTAACCGATTCGCCGCCATCATCCCACCCTGAACGCGACAAACCACCACTGAGTTTATTATTTCCCGCATCCTCTTCAACCACGTTATCGTCGTCTGCAACTTCTACTCTTACCTCAACGGAGCCCTTCTGCTTCAGTGGGCGTCATTGAACCACCAGAACCGTTTTGCTATAAATCATTCTGCCATAATTTTAAAGAGCGAGGCCAATCACTCGCCGATCTCTAAAATCAAAATTAAATCTTCTAGTTACATCCATACGATAGACTACGATTTGACTTTTTTCAGTTCCGCACTAAGAAAATACATTGTTTTTACTAAAATAAATTTTTAAAAGTTGTTGACATACCATTTTAAAATGGTATGTTGGAACAGAGGGTTATTTTTGTTAAGCATTTTTAAGCTAATAAAAAAGGGTAACCTATGACTCCAAAGATTGATTTGACAGGCAGCATGGTTCTTTTGACCACAAATAAAATCGCTGCTATCTGCAAACCATTAATCGACCTTAATATCTTATGTTTTCAATATATGAGGCGATATAAAGATGGATCTCGAGTTATTTTTTGTAATTTCCCTGAGTTAATAAAATATTTTTATGAACAATCTCATTATCCTTTTACCTGGTACGACAATGATACATCGATTGATATTTATCAGTCAGGCTGGGAATTATATCCCGTCAGACATCTATACAGTACGAAACAAGAAGTCATCATCTCCCAAGATTTAAATAAATTTTTTAATTTCCAACACAGCATCACTTATCTTCAAAAACAGAAAGATTTTTTGGATATCTATCATTTTCTCTCTGAGAAAGATTCGATTTATCGATATAGTCAACACTTTTTTAAGCATTTTATATTTTACTTTAAGGAACAAGCCTGCCGGTTTTTATCGGTTTCAAGTTCAGATAGAATAAAAATTCCGGTTCGGCAGGATGCAGAAGAAACTGGCGAATGGAGCGAACTTGAGAGGAACTTTTTAGAATCCGTTGAAATCAAAAGATATTATCTCGACGGTGACTTGGAGAAAAAATATCTCACTAAACGGGAAGTAGACTGCCTCAATTGGTGTTTGCAGGGAAAAACTGCCGAAGAAATTTCATTGATTCTCAAAATAGAAAAAAGAACGGCTGAAAATCATTTAAGCAATATAAAAACTAAATTGAATTGCTATAAACAATCTCGTCTTCTATCTACTGCTATAAAACAAGGCGTTTGTTCGATCTAAATATTTAAGCTCATATTATTTTATTCCGTTTGAAAAATACAAAATTGACTAAAACTTTTCTTATTTCTAAAAAACTGAGTATTTTTACTTATAGATTTCAAAATCCATATTGAATATAACTGAATTTACGAAGAATAATAAGTTAAATAAGCGGGTTTTACCTGATTAAAGAAAGTAATCATAAAATCTTTAACGAGGGTTCAATGTTTTGGTTTACAGAATTTTTGTCTAGCCTTTTAAAGGAGAACTTATTATGAAACCAGCAATCAGAAAAGCCACACATTCCTTTGATGAAAAATCATCACTATCACTAGATTTGCGTCAATGGACACAAGGGATACAAAGTAGATTTTCGTCAATGCCGACAGAATTTAAGAAAGCTAAAATATCAATCCTAGAAAAGGAGTTGGGGGAATTCATAGAAATGCAATCAGATTATGTGTATCATGTTCGTCGAATAATGCAAGCAAAAATAATGCAGCCCAAAAAAATGGTGGCAGTTTGCCAAAATCTATTGAACATTATGGTAAAAGTATTAGAAAAATTAGATATTATACAGAAATCCTTGAACGCTATTGCCGCGCAAATAGATCAACAAGGTCAAGAGTTATCTAAATTAAAAAAAGAGTTTATACAATGGAAAGAGGAAGCACAACAACATCAAGCTAATTACCAGCAAGTAATTCAACAATTACAAATCGTTTTAGTTAAAAACATACTGTCACCTCCCCAACCAGCACAAATAGCCACCATACCAAAAGCTCAGGAAGTTGTAAAAGAACCGAAGAAAGAAGAGCCAAAGATTAATATACAAGTAAAAAATATAAAAGGGGCCGGTATTATTGGAGACAATCCTCAAGGGATTGTAATTGTGAATGGTCCTGTGAATGTGTTCTATTTTGGATCCTCTGTCAAGGTAGAGGCTCCGAAGATTATTTCTCCTAAAAAGGAGGTCATTCCTCCTCACATCTCTCCTTCTCCAGAACCGAACATTCCCTACGGATATGCTGTTGTTTATACGTCCAATATTAATCCTTATTTTATAGCTGAGGAGAAAACAACTTTTGCTCTTTCTCTACCAGGAGATTATAGAGTCTCTTCCCTTGTTGGAAATTTTAGCTTATCTCGAGCAGTTTTTTCACCGGGAGTCATGCCTGAGCCTTATCATTCTGGAAACGGAAATGTTAAGATTCCTCCCGGCTGGCAATTAGCACTGGTGGTTGGTGATAATTTACGAGAAATCAAATCGAACAATCAACCGGTGACCGTCGTTGGTGGAGCTAATAACAGAGGCCGTCATCCTCCTGTAGGAATTATCACTCGTGGAGCGACACCTCCAATTTCAAGATTGGAATTTGGCGCCGCTATTCAGGGGCATAGCCTTTTTAGGATTCGACCCGGCTATCATCCGGTTTTTGTACGTGCAGGAAATTCCGCAGTATTATCTGAAGAGAACAAACCGGTAACTGCTCCAATCGGTGGACAGGGAAAAGTAGGACGCTCACCGGTTGGCATTATGGGCAGTGCTACTAGTGATTCGTTTCCCAGACTCGTACTGAAATAGAAGATATATAAAGCTATCGCTGCGTTCATTAGATTTGTGAAGCAGCGATAGTTTTTAAAGCTGTAGATAAGTAATACAAACTGAATGGATTGTAGAAAGACAATCCTACAAATTTATCCGTACCTGTTAGAAATTGCTCGATCTCGTCAAGCCCTGTTAACTGAGTATCGTTCATATAGGTTTTCATCCTCCTAGTTGGAAGAGATTGGGAGTTCCCTTCAGCGGGAACTCCTGCTAAAATATTAACATGGTTAAACAATTACTCCCTGAAGAAGCCGCACAGCTGATTGCAACAAATTCACCCATCATTATTGATGTTCGTGATGTAGATAGTTTTACACTGGGTCATATAGCCCACGCTATCCAATTTTCGTCCTTGCCAGAGATGAAAGAGTTTTGTCAAAAAACCCCTAAAACTCAGCCGATTTTAGTGTATTGCTACCATGGCATTAGCAGCCAAGCAGTAGCCCAACATCTATGCGCCCAAGGATTTAAAGAAGTTTATAGTCTAACCGGTGGATACGAGAAATGGCAGACACATTATCACCGCACTTCTGATCGGGCACCATGATTACACCCGAAGCCCAGCAAGTTCTGGCGGAAAAAGTCGAGCGCTTGGGTTTGCCCCAGATCAAATATCATATTTTTTTGTGTTGCGACCAACGTAAACCGAAATGTTGCCAATATGAAGCCGGTATGGTTGCCTGGGAATATCTCAAGGATCGTTTAAAAGAATTGCAATTGACTGATTTAGGCGGCGTTTACCGAACCAAAGCAAATTGTCTGCGAATTTGCGTTGAAGGGCCAATTGCGGTGGTTTACCCACAAGGAATTTGGTACCGTTCATGTAGCCCAGAGGTGTTAGAACGAATTATTCAAGAACATTTTATCCAAGGTAAGCCCGTAGAAGAGTACATTTTTTTCCGAAATCCGACATGACTCAAAAAATAGCCGGCTATTTAAAGAAAATGCTGACCCAGTTGGGAAATCCGGTCACTTATCATTTGGATTTAGGACAAGAAGCCTTATCAATTAATCAAACCATTGGCAGCAACCTACAGATTACCTATCTTGGACGAATTTTTTGTATTCAGTGCGGCCGGCAAACTCGCACGAGCTTTCAGCAAGGATATTGTTACCCTTGTATGCAACGATTAGCTGAATGCAATTTTTGTGTGATTCATCCTGAAAAATGTCAATTTGAATCCGGAAAATGTAAAGCAGACGATTGGGCGCATCAGTCTTGTGGCCAAACTCATATTGTTTATTTAGCCAATTCTTCAGGCTTGAAAGTAGGTATCACTCGATTAAACCAAGTGCCCACCCGGTGGATTGATCAAGGCGCGACGCAAGCTTTACCTATTTTTCAGGTGGCCAATCGATTTCAATCTGGGAAAATTGAAGTTTGTTTAAAAAAATATGTAAACGATCGAACTGATTGGCGGAAAATGCTTAAAGGTATGCCGATAGCCTTAGACTTAATCAATGAACGCGAAATACTGTTAAGAGAGGCTAGGGCAGATTTACAATCAATTATTGATCACTGTCCCTCTGGCGACATACAAGCATTGGAAGATAATACGGTCATTGAGATAAATTATCCGGTCCAATATTACCCCCCGCAACCAAAACCATTTTCTTTGGATAAGGCTTCCGTTTTGTCAGGTACTTTACAAGGCATAAAAGGACAATATTTATTGTTAGATACCGGAGTGATTAATATCCGTAAATTCTCAGGTTACGAGATTGAAGTTTTAGTAGGATAGAGAAAATGTCTGATTTTATAGGCGGGCTGGTAAATTTTTTAGGGGTAGTTGGCGTTATTTTAGTTTTGACTGCTTATATTCTAATTCAAACCAATCGTATGTCTTCAGCCACCGTCAGTTTCTCATTTCTCAATACGCTGGGATCGTTTTTAATTTTAATCTCGCTCTGTTTTTATTGGAATTTGGCTTCAGGAATTATTGAAGGAGCTTGGTTAATAATCAGTTTGTATGGTTTAGTGAAAGCCATTAAAAATAGAAGAAAATTAAGAGGAGTAGATTTCGAAAACTAAACCCACTCCGCCTTATTCAGCGACATCCGCCTACTCGCTGGATTGGCGTGGTGGGTTTCGGTTTCGAAATCTACACCACACAGTATTATCAAATATTTATTGAAATATCACCGCTTGATTTTAAATCGATTAAATTCAAAACTGGGGTTTTTGTAACACTCAGGGTTTTGTATTGTTTCCTTCACAAGGAGTATGGAAATGCGACCTGAAGAAAAAAAAGCACCTGTGCTGCAAAGGCAGCTCAGTCACTTAAGAGACCAAGACCGAGTTCGTGAAAATACCGCCTGGCAATAAAGAACAATGCGATTTATTGCAACGCTGGCTCAAAAATTTTCAGGAAGACCTGGAGCGGGCGGGCATTCAGGTATTTTTAGATGTGCGGGATATGCAGGGGCATTTGGACACCACCATGCGCCAGCGGTTAGCCGACAGTGATTTTGTATTACCGATTCTCACCCCGCGTTTTTTGGAACGGCCCTGGATGAAAAAACTAATTTAGCTTTTGAATTGAAGTTCCCGCTGTACTCGGCGGGAACTGCTGAGTTATAGTATCCATTAACATGAAATTACCTTTACCGCTTTACATTGGACTACGTTACACGCGAGCTAAACGCCGTAATCGTTTTGTTTCTTTTATTTCCTTCGCGTCGATGCTAGGAATTGCTTTAGGCGTTATAGTTTTAATTACCGTTTTATCGGTGATGAATGGTTTTGACCAACAAATCCGCCACCACTTTTTTGCGTTAACACCTCAGGTAACCGTTTTTACTCAGGCTGACACATTGGAATCAGAATATGAATGGATGAAAAAAATCGAAAAATTTTCGGGGGTAAAAGCTGCGGCCCCATTTGTCAGTGGAGATGGGTTATTTATCAAGGGACGTGAATTGAAAGCACTAACAGTCATGGGACTTTTACCTACTGATGAAAAAAAAATCTCAGCAATCGCCAAGAAAATGACCTCGGGTCGTTTGGAGGATCTGTCTGAAGGAAGCTTTAAACTGGTCTTAGATGAGAACCTAGCGATTCAGCTTAATCTAAAAGTGGGTGACCCGATTAACCTGTATACTTCACAGGTGACAACAACGCCACTAGGTTTATTTCCGCGCTATCGTCAATTCACCATAGCGGGCGTTTATACCGATTCAAATAATTCTTATGCGCAATCAAAAATATTTATAAATCTGTTGGACGCACAAAATTTATTCTCTCCAGACTTTCGTCAAAGCGGGTTACATGTTGCGCTTTACGATCCTTTTAAAGCGTCGAATCTCACCACAAATTTACATGACTCTTTTAAAGACCTCATGATCAAAAATTGGACTGAAGAATCAGGTGCTTTCTTTCAAGCATTAGCCATGGAAAAAACCATGATGTTTATTATTCTGACTCTAATTATAGCGATTGCCGCATTCAATTTGGTTTCTAGTTTGGTCATGGTGGTTAATGAGAAAATGGCTGACATTGCTATTTTGCGCACGCTAGGAGCGACGCCGGAAACTATAAGAAATATTTTTATTGTTCAAGGTAGTTTGATCGGCTGGGTGGGGATGATTGTGGGTTTGATTTTGGGGATACTGTTGGCTGCGCATGTTAGCACCGTTGCCGGTTGGATTGAGCAAGTGTTTCATGTGCAATTTATTCCAAATGGAGTTAACTATTTACCGAATTTACCCTCAAAAATCCGCTTGACAGATCTTATTGAAGTGGGACTGATTGCCTTTGGTTTAAGTATTGTCGCCACTTTATATCCCGCATGGGTGGCTTTTCGCATTCAACCTGCTGAGGCGTTAAGATATGAATGATATGAATTTACAAACAGAGGTACTGGCTTGCCGTCATTTACAAAAAACCTTCAGAGATGGTCATTTAAAGGTAGATGTATTAAAAGATGTTAATTTTGAAGTTTCTCCGGGAGAAATGGTAGCCATTATCGGCGCCTCTGGGTCCGGCAAAAGCACTTTGTTACATTTATTGGGTGGGCTGGACCGACCTAATCAAGGTGAGGTTTGGGTGGCCGGTCAAGAGATCACTCATCTCAATGAAAATAGCAAAAGTCGATTAAGGAATTATACTTTAGGGTTTGTTTATCAGTTTCATCACTTATTGCCGGAATTTACTGCACTTGAAAATGTCTGTATGCCGCTATTAATTCGTGGTTTAAGCTATAAAGAATCGGTTATTCAAGCGAAAGAATTAATCAAACAGGTGGGTTTAACGAATCGTGAAGCACATCGAGTCGGAGAATTATCCGGTGGTGAGCGCCAAAGGATAGCGATTGCTCGTGCTTTAGTCACTAAACCCAAATGTGTCTTAGCAGATGAACCCACTGGAAATCTTGATCATCTCGCCGCTAAACATATTTATGATTTAATAAAAAGTTTAAATCAAGACTTAAAAACCAGCTTTGTGATTGTCACTCACAACTTAGAATTAGCGGCACAAATGCATCGCCAATTAACTTTACAAGACGGGATCCTTTCTTAAATGTTGTTTAAACCATTATCTTTTGCGATTGGGTTGCGTTACACCCGTGCCAAACGTCGTAACCAATTTATTTCTTTCATTTCATTGGCTTCAATTGTTGGCATTGCGTTAGGTGTTATGGTTTTAATTACAGTTTTATCCGTGATTAATGGATTTGACCAGCAAATTCGTAATCGTTTTTTCGCCATTGCTCCTGAAATTACCGTACTGACCGGAAAGGATATTTCTAACTCCTGGCCACAATTGGTAAGTCGTTTGCGTCAACTCCCACAAATTAAAGGACAAGCTCCTTTTGTCAGTGGCCAAGGGATGATCATGAGCGGTGAACAACTTCATGGAATTAATCTGTTGGGAATTTTACCGCAAGAAGAAAAAAAAATTTCAAGTCTATCGGCCGAAGTGGTAGCAGGTAATCTTTCCAGTTTAACTCCCGGAAGTTTTAATTTAATGATGGGTAAAACTTTAGCAAAAAATTTAGGTTTACAAGTTGGAGATACGGTCAGTTTTTTTATGGCTGAAAATTCTGATAGTAATGATTATTTGCCTCAATTTACTTACCAAGATTTTACTTTAACCTCCTTATTCAGCAGCAGTGCTGGTTTTGGTTTTGAAGATGTATTGGTTTATGCCAATATGGCCGATGCGGAGTCAGTGTTCAAACCAGGAGAACGCATTAGTGGCTTACATGTTAAGGTTCAAAATCTATATGAAGCTGCTCTCATCAGCAAAAAAGTTCAGTCATTGCTACCCACGGATTATGTTGTTACCAATTGGACAGAGCAATCAGGAAATTTTTTTGAAACATTGTCAATGCAAAAATCTATGCTTTTTATTATCCTATTAATGATTGTAGCTATTGCCGTGTTTAATCTAGTTTCAACCTTAATTATGGTGGTGAATGAAAAGCGTGCTGATATAGCCATCATGCGTACTTTGGGCGCCCCTCCAATTATGATTATGAATACTTTTATTGCACAAGGAGCCATTATTGGTTTTATTGGTACGATAATTGGTTTACTGGCAGGCCTTCTGTTAGCTGCCAATATTACTTCGATTGTCGATTTCATTCAAAAGATTTTTCACGTGCAGCTGATTTCCGCCTCAGTTTATTTTGTAAATTATTTACCCTCTAAAATTATGTTTTCCGACGTGATAAAAATTTGTGGAATTGCTTTTGGCTTAGCCATCGTTGCCGCTATTTATCCAGCCTTAATCGCCTTCAAAACGGAGCCTGCTGAAGCTTTACGGTATGAATAAATCTATTTCACAAGAACATTTTATAGAAAGATATAGAGGGGGAGAGCGGGCAATATTGGTGCAAATCGATTTGAATCAGCCAGATTTTGCAGAAGATTTAGAAGAATTCAAAGCCTTGGCAGCTTCAGCAGGAGTGAAGACGCTCTCGGTAATTACTGGTAAAGCTTCCAGCCCATACCCAAAGTTTTTTATGGGTAAAGGAAAAGCAGAAGAAATTGCAGCACAAATTGGTCTGTTAAAAGCCGAAGTAGTTTTAATCAATCATCCTCTAAGCGCAGCACAGGGACGAAATTTAGAAGAATTATTTAAATGCAGAGTTCTGGATCGCACTGAATTAATCTTAGATATTTTTGCCCAACGGGCACAAACATTTGAAGGCAAATTACAGGTTGAATTAGCCCAGCTGCAACATTTGAGCACTCGTTTGGTGAGGGGATGGACCCATTTAGAGCGACAGAAAGGTGGAATAGGATTGAGAGGTCCTGGCGAAACGCAACTTGAAAGCGACCGTCGGTTAATCGGTAAAAGAATTCAAAACATAAAAAAACGCATTCTGAAAGTGGCAATGCAACGTCAACAAGGACGCCAAGCACGACAAAAAGCAAGAATTCCAACAGTTTCATTGGTTGGATATACCAATGCCGGAAAATCCACGCTGTTTAATCGAATGACTTCATCAGAGGTTTATGTGGCTAACCAGCTTTTTGCAACTTTAGATCCAACTTTGCGGCAAATTAACTTACCTCCGCTGGGAAAGATTATTTTAGCGGATACCGTTGGATTCATTCGAGATTTGCCTCATGATTTAATCGCAGCTTTTCGTGCGACCTTGGAAGAAACGCGCCAAGCAGACATATTATTGCATGTCGTTGATGCTAGTCATCAAGGCTATGAAAAAAATATAGAGGACGTTGAAACTGTTTTAAAAGAAATTGGCGCTGAGCAGATTCCGCATTTATACGTTTATAACAAAATTGATTTAAGGTCTGAATTGCAACCGCGTTTAGTGCGCGATGCACTCAATAATTTTTCAGAAGTTTGGGTTTCTGCAGAGACGGGAGCGGGTATCGATATGTTAAAAACGGCACTCGTGGAGTTGCTTCCGGAAAAGATAATTAATACTGAAGTCATTTTAAAGCCAGACCAGGGTAAGTTGCGTGCCGAGCTTTACCAATTAGGTTCGGTGGTTTCAGAAATAATCGACGATAATGGTCATTACCATCTTCAATTGAAAATTAGCCAGCGAGAGTACCGTCATTTGTTTGCAGGCGACAAGGTAAATAGGGTAGAATAAGCACAAATTTAGGAGAAGAGAAAACATGGCACTTAATGGCTCACGACGAACTTCAGGGCCTGATCCGTGGCGAAGTGGTCCCGATGAAGGGCCTCCTGATTTGATAAGACTTATTAAAAATTTTTTAAATAAATTCAAAAACAAATCCAATCAAAGTGGAACCCCTCAAATATTCAAAGACACGAGTCGAATTGTGGGTATCGTGGTGGTTATTCTTCTGGCTCTTTGGGCCTTATCGGGTGTATTTTTAGTGTCACCCGCTGAGCAATCTGTTATTTTGCGTTTTGGTAAATATATTCGGACATTAGGCCCAGGACCGCATTGGATTCCTACTTTATTTGAGCGACGTTTTACCGCCAACATTCAGCGTATCGATAGCTTTCCTTATGAATCAGAAATGTTGACTCAAGATGGGAATATTGTTTCTGTCAAAGTACAAGTTCAATACCGTATTGTTCATTTAAAGGATTATTTATTCAATGTCGTTAGTCCGCTCACGACTTTGCATCAAGCTGTTTCTAGTTCCGTGCGACAAATTGTCGGTCAAATGGATTTAGACCCGATGTTAACAACTGGTCGAGAGGAACTTTCTGAACGAGTAACGGTATTATTAAATGATACTCTGCAAAATTATCACAGCGGTTTAGAAGTACGAGAAGTCACTTTACAATCGGTAAAACCGCCAGAAGCGGTAACCATGGCCTTTGATGATGTCATTAAAGCCCGTGAAGATGAAAAACGGTATATCAATCAAGCCCAAGCTTACGCTAAGAAAAGGGTCTTAACAGCTGAAGGACAAATTGCTCGCATCGAGCAAGAGGCCAGCGCCTATCGTTATTCAGTTGTCGCCCAAGCAACGGGAGCAACTGCTCGTTATTTGGCTTTATTAAAACCTTATCAATCTGCCCCCGGGATTACGCGTGAAAGGCTGTATTTGGATTCTCTTTCGCAGATATTAAGCAACACTAAAAACATTGTTGTGGATAGTTCAAGTTCTAATGTTCTTTACTTGCCTGTGGATCAGTTTTTAGGGCAACCGAAATCAGCTACGCCATCTCCTGCGGCCCCGACAACCAATACAAACAACGTGGCAGGCGGGTCTGAAAACCTAGGAAATACTTCTTTGGATATGAACTCGTTGGAAAATACTACTCAAACTGAGAGACCAAGCTACCCAACTGAAGGAGAAAACCCATGAATCCTAAATCCTTAGTGGGCTTAATTGTTATTATACTAGTACTCATCCTCGCATTTGGCTCATTTTATACCGTTTCTGAAGGGCAACGGGCTTTAACTTTAAGGTTAGGTGATATCGTTACTAACCAACACACAGACATGGCACGGATAGAGGGTCCTGGATTACATATCAAGCCTCCTTTTATTGTGACCGTTAGGAAATTTGATATCCGTTTGCAAGATTTAGAGGACAAATCGCCTCGTATATTAACGAAAGAACAAAAATATCTCTATGTAGATTATTATGCTAAATGGCGTATCGCCGACTTGGCTCTTTACTACACCAGAACAGGTGGGTTGGCGGAAAATGCAAAACAGCTGTTAACGCAAAAAATTAATGATTCTCTACGAGCTGAATTTGGTAAAAGAGATTTACAAGAAGTTGTCGCTGATCAACGTTCTAATATTATGACATCACTGACTGAGTCTGCAAATTTAGGCGCTAAAGGTTTGGGGTTAGTGATCACGGATGTGAGAATTAAAAGTATAGATCTTTTACCCGAAGTACAAGATTCGGTTTTTAAAAGCATGAGCACAAAACGGGAACAAGTTGCTACCAGTTATCGATCAGGAGGTGTAGCTGGAGCAGAAAGGATCCGTTCAGAAGCCGACGCAACTGCTATCAAAATGATTGCTAATGCCAATCGACAGTCTGCCGAAGTACGAGCTAAAGGCGATGAAGAAGCGGCTGCCATTTATACGGCAGCCTATAGTAAAGATCCAGAATTTTACGCGCTGTTTGGCAGCTTGCAAGCTTATCGTCAAGTTTTTAGTAACAACCATACCTTAATGATTTTAAAACCGGATCACCCTTTTTTAAAATTTTTCAATCAAGGGAATCAAAGTAATGAAAGCAAACGTAAATAATAGAATGGGTAAAAGTATTGTTGTTTTGGGGGCGCAATGGGGTGATGAAGGGAAGGGCAAAATTATCGATTTACTAACCGATCGTGCCTCGGCAGTAATACGTTTTCAAGGAGGCCATAATGCTGGCCATACGTTATATAATGACAAAGGTCAAAAAATCGTATTACGTTTGGTTCCCTCGGGTATCATGCATGAAGGCGTAGCCTGTTTTATTGGTAATGGTGTTGTCTTTTCTCCCGAAGCATTTTTAAAAGAAATTGCTGAATTACTCCAACATGGAATCTCTATTAATGGTCGTATTAAAATTAGTCCAGCTTGCAGTTTATTGCTTCCTTATCATATAGCCATTGATGAAGCTCGTGAGGCCTCGCGTGGCGCGAAGGCGATTGGCACGACAAAACGAGGAATTGGACCGGCTTATGAAGATAAAGTTGCTCGCAGAGGGATACGAATCGTTGATTTATTTTATCCAGACAATTTAAGGGATAAATTAGAACACCTGGCAGATTATCATAATTTCTTTTTAACCCAATATTTTCACCAACCCGCTATTCCGATGGCGCAAGTTTTCGATTCATTACTGAGTATGTCTCACCAAATTAAACCCTTGGTCGAAGACATTAGTTTTTTACTAAAGAATTTGCATGATAGCGGTGAAAATATAATTTTTGAGGGCGCGCAAGGAGCGCTTCTTGACATTGACTTGGGTACATACCCTTTTGTCACTTCCTCAAATACCACAGCAGGTGCGGCGTCAACGGGTACAGGTTTTGGTCCTTTATATTTGAATGAAGTGCTGGGTGTTTGTAAAGCCTATGTTACGCGAGTCGGAGGGGGACCATTCCCCACAGAATTAAAAGATGATATTGGCGCACATATTGCTAAACGCGGACATGAAGTTGGCGCAAACACGGGCCGGCCACGCCGTTGCGGTTGGTTTGATGCAGTGCAAATGCGTCAAGCGGCTTTGGCCAATAGTTTATCAAGCTTGATTATAACTAAATTAGATGTGCTAGACGATTTAGAAGAAATTTTGATTTGTACAGGATATAAATACCAAAATCAGATATTAGATTTTCCGCCATTTGATATCCAAGTACTGGCTGAATGCGAACCTATTTATGAAACCTTGCCGGGTTGGCTTACTAAAACTGAAGGTATTACTCATTATGAGGTTTTACCCCTGCGAGCCAAAGCATTTATAGCTAAAATTGAAGCTTTAGTGGGTGTCCCTATCTCTATGATTTCCACAGGCCCAAACCGCCATGACGTCATCAAATTACGCGATATATTTTAATATGATATAATTTCATCATGGAATTAGATAAAATCAAAAAACTAATTGCTGATGAGTTTCGCAATCAAAAAGGCCTGGTTGCAGTATTGTTGTATGGTTCTTATGCCAGAGGGACTCCACGGCCCACTAGCGATGTGGATATTGCCGTGCTCTATTCATCAGAAGAAACGATCCCTGACGCTATATCGCTTTGGGAACTTCAGTGTCAATTACGCCAAAAGCTTTCTATGGATGTCGATTTAATTTGTTTGAATAAGGCCGATCCTATAATTGGAAATCAAATTTATCGAAATCATTTACCAGTAATTGTTAAAGAACCTACCAGCTTAGCAGAATATTTTGTGCTACTTTCAAGCGAATATGCGGAACTTAAAGAATTTATTCGGCCTATGGAAGGACAAATTTTAAAGAGAAAATATGCCCAACATTGAAATCATTACTAGAAAGATAAATACCATCCAAAATTGTCTGCAACGTATCACAGAAAAAGTACAAAAAAATTCTCAATGGACAGAAGATTTTGATTCTAGAGATGTTGTGGACCTTAACTTAATTAGAGCAGTTCAACTTTCCGTTGACATTGCTGGCTGCATTATTACAGAAAATAAATGGGGACTGCCTGGAACTTTGGCTGATTCATTTGTAATTCTGGAAAGGAACCGGGTGATAAATAATCAGTTAATGACAAAATTGCAAAAAATGGTGGGCTTCCGTAATATCTGCACCCATGCTTATAAAGCAATAAATTACAAAATAGTTAATTCTATTGTGACCAAGCATCTAGTGGATTTTGAAGAATTTTATACCGTAATTTTAAATTATTTAAATAATGATCGGTCCTAACAATATGTGCCGAGGAGAGGACTTGAACCTCCACAGGGTTACCCCCACAAGTACCTGAAACTTGCGTGTCTACCAATTTCACCACCTCGGCCTAGAGAAGCCATCCTATCATTTTTTAAATTTAAGTTCACTTCTTAAGACATTAAACGCTTATTATTTAACTGAGATTTTCCATCATTGCTTTTAAAAAGCGCGTCGATTCACCGCCGGTAATCAATCGGTGATCTACCGTTAATGATAATGGTATCACCGCTTCGCGAGCTCTCCCGACACCGATAATAGCGACCATGGGAGGGATGACAATCGGACTGCCATAACGTCCGGCCAAAGAACCAAAGTTAGAAAGGGTGATGGTGGCTCCGTGCAAATCCTCTTGAGCAATTGACTTAGTGTTGGCTAGGGTTTTGAGACCATTTATTTTTTCTCTTAATTGCGTATCGGTTAATGAAGCAACATTCTTTATAACCGGAACATATAATCCGTGGGGTGTGTCAATCGCTAATCCCAAATTAATAACTGAATTTAATTTGAAACTCATTTTTTCGTCATCAAATGTCGAGTTTAATAAAGGGACAGTCTGACAACCATGGATGATGGAGCGAATTAATCGAATGGTAATATCTTGCTGGTTATCCCAAGCACCGATGTTGGCATCATCACACACCGTGATGGGCACAACTCGTCGATGCGAATCAGCCATAGTGACCGCCATGGCTCGTTTAACAGGGGATAATGTTTCGTAGCCTGTTTTTTCATTGTTGGTTTTCTGCTGTTCTTTTGCCGCTTGCTCAACTTCTTCCTGAGTGATCCGCGAACCTTGAGATGAGATTAAGGTAAGATCGACTCCCAATTTTTTGGCTAATGCACGTACCGCGGGAGTGGCTTTTATTCGACTTGATGCTTTTTCTAAGTCAGTAGTTGCTTCAGCCATATTTTCAAGTACAGTTTCACCTTCTTGAATTTTCCCCACCACAGTGCCGGTGTCCCTGGTGGTTTGAACCTTCCCTTCACCTTCAAATCCGACTAAAGGTTGACCGGTATCAATGTTATCGCCTGGATTTCCAAAAAGTTTTTCTATTTTTCCAGCAAATGGAGTGGGTACATCTACCAGTGCTTTTGCAGTTTCCATAGAAACCATAGGTTGATCAACCTTAACGGTTTCCCCTTCTTTAATGTACCACTCCCGAATAATGGCGTCGGGCAGGCCTTCTCCCAAGTCTGGCAATTTGAAAATAATCATTAAGCGTACTCCAAAGCATTTTCTACAGCAGATATAATTTGTTGTGTGGTGGGTAAATAATATTTTTCCATTTTGAAATAAGGCATCACGGTATCGTATCCCGTCACCCGTTGAACCGGCGCTAATAAAGTATCTAACGCATGCTCGGCTAATTGTGCCGCGATTTCTGCGCCAAATCCACCTGTTCTTGCTGCTTCATGCACGATCACGCAGCGACCGGTTTTATTCACCGAATCTAAAATAGTTTCAACATCCAAAGGTTTTAGGGTGGCAACATCGATGACTTCAGCGCTGATGCCCTTTTGTTGGAGTTGCTCAGCCGCTTGTAAAGTTTCATGCGTCATAGCGCCCCAACTGATGAGGGTGACATCAGTACCGCTTCTTGAAATAAAGCATTTATCCAATGGCAAAGCTTTGCCGTCATCAGCCACTTCTTGTTTAATTAGCCGATAGATACGTTTTGGTTCCAAAAAAACCACTGGATCTGGATCACGCAGAGCGGCAAGTAACAAACCGTAAGCACGTAAAGGAGTTGAGGGAATGACTACTCGCAGGCCTGGTATATGTGCAAACAACGCTTCGGTACTTTCTGAATGATGTTCGGGAGCGTGGATGCCGCCGCCGAAAGGAGCGCGAAAAACAATGGGACAATGCAAACGGCCGCGAGTACGGTTTCGGTAACGTGCAGCATGATTTAAGATGTTATCTAAACCCGGATAGATAAAACCCATAAATTGAAATTCCGCTACCGGCTTTAATCCTTGTGTGGCCATGCCAACAGCCATACCGGCAATCATGGTTTCAGCTAAAGGCGTATCTAATACGCGTTCAGGACCGAACTTTTCCAACAATCCAACGGTAATCCTAAACACCCCGCCATTGGTTGCCACATCTTCTCCAAATACAACGATGTTTTTATCAACGGCCATTTCATAACACAATGCTTGATTGATCGCTTCTGCAATAGTGATTTGACTCATACATGCTTCCTCGCTAAGGCTTCGCGTTGATCAATTAAAGGATCTGGAAGTTTTTCATATAAATAGTCAAATAGGTCAGTGACAGGGGCTGGAGGTAAGTTTAGATATTCTTCAACTCCTTTGTCCAAAAGAATTAATAATTCTTGATGTAGTTCAGCTTCTTTGTCACGAGACCATAAATTTTTTGATTCGAGGTAAAAGCCCAGCCGAGCGATGGGATCTTTTTTCCAAGCCAGTTTGAGCTCCTCTTTTGTCCGATAGCGACTCGCATCGTCAGCGGTGGTGTGATCGGCCAAGCGATAAGCGACCGCTTCGATTAATGTTGCACCGTTGCCAGATCTCGCGTTTTCAATGGCTGAGGCGGTTGCTTGACGAACGGCGATTATATCATTGCCGTCGACTTGTAAAACCGGGATACCCGCTGCAATTCCTTTTTGTGCAAGCGTGACTGCAGCAGTTTGTTTTTTGTATGGAACAGAAATAGCCCATTGATTGTTTGCAATGATACAAACCAAAGGGAGTTGCCAAGCGCCCGCTAAATTCAAGGCTTCATAAAAATCGCCTTTTGAGGTTGCCCCATCACCACAACAGGTGACGACTGCCTTTGCTTCTTGACGATATTTTACCGCGAACGCGACGCCGGCAGCATGCAAACATTGGTTGGATACAGTAATACAAGGCGGTAAATCATGGCGGTTATTGGCAAAATTATTTCCTCGTTCATCTCCGCCCCACACAGCTAAAATTTCTGAAATTTTGGTTCCGCGTTGTAGCAAAGTCCCTTGGTCACGATAAGAGGCGCAATAAATATCATCTGCATGCATGGCGTTACCGATGCCGACATAAGTGGCTTCCTGGCCTTGGCTGGATGGGTAAGTTCCCATTCTCCCGGTGCGTTGCAAATTCACTGCTTTCGTATCCAGCATTCTGGTCAAAGTCATTTGGCGGTATAAATTTAATAAGTTTGCTCCATCTTCGGCGAAAGATGGAAGTGCTCGAACAATTTCATGATTTTCATTTAAATATTGCAAATATGAAATAGTAAATTTTGCAACAATATGATTTGAATCCAATATGTTGGTAGTCATATCTCTCTCTCAGCTATTTAATCTTTGCAAGTTTTTCCATTGCAATTTTTTCTGCCATTTGAGTTGTTGGCAATCCTTCATAAGTTGATCTTTCAAACAAATGGAGCATGTTATCATACATCTGGTTTATTTTATTGTCAGCAAGTTCAGTGTTTCGATAAGTGTAATCAATAGCAGCACTAATTAACCCCCCTGCATTAATAACAAAATCGGGTGCATATAAAATTCCTTTTTGATGTAATACTCTGCCTAGCAAATGGTGTGCCAACTGTGAGTTAGCTGAGCCTGCGATGATTGGGGCTTTAATTATGGCGATAGTTTGGTGATTAATAATACCCCCCATAGCACAAGGGGAAAAAATATCACAATCGGTCTGATAAATTGCTTCTGGATTGACAACTTGAGCATTAAATTCGTCCGCTATTCTTTTAGCAGCTCCTTCGTTTAGGTCACAGATCGTTAAACTTGCTCCTTTTGCGGTTAGCAGTTTTGCTAAATGGTAACCCACGTGTCCCGCGCCCTGAATGGCGACGCGCAACCCAGAAAAATCCTTTCGCTTCAGTTTAAATTGAACTGCCGCTTCCATGCCGCGAAGGATGCCCAAGGCTGTGGAAGGAGAGGGGTCCCTTTCATGTTGGTGAACTTTAGCGGCGCCAATAACAAATGGAGTGCGTTCAGCGATAATATCCATATCTTCGGTTGCAGTGCCGACATCAACCCCAGCGATATAGCGGCCATTTAACTCATGAATAAAATCACCAAAGGCTCGAAAATAATCCTCACGATTGGGTATTATTTTGGGTTTAAGTAAGACAGCTTTCGCACCGCCATGAGGAACATCATTAAAAGATGATTTTAGGGTCATTAAATAACCTAAACTTAGGGCATCCTGAAAGGCTTTATCGATTGAATCATATTCAAACAGCCGGCATCCACCCAGACCGGGTCCTCTTTTGACATTGTGGACAGCGATGATGGCATGTAAACCTGTTGGTTTGTGTATTTTTGTATAAATATCGCCATATCCCAGTAACCGTGCGTAGCGGTTTAAAACGCTAAACCTTGAAATATGATAGTTTTTTTCGGCCATCCTCAGTCCTTGTCAGTTGCCCTGGACAAAGAATATAGAAGAAGATTTGAATCGAAACAAGTAGATGTGCTATAAAATGGGCATGAGCAAACACGATACCCAATTTAACCCCCAATTTGAACCCCAATTTAAATTGATTAGTCACCGCGGTGCATCCGCATACGCACCAGAAAATACACTGGCTGCTTTGACCAAAGCTTATGAATTAGGTGCGAAATGGATTGAAGCAGACATTCGTCTAACTTTAGATGGTGAAGCAGTTATTTTTCATGATGATAAATTAGACCGATGTACCAATGGGCATGGTTTGGTATCTCGAACTCCTTATTCAGTTATTGCCAGCTTAGACGCAGGCAGTTGGTTTGGTCCAAACTTTGCAGGCGAAAAAGTGCCCACCCTTGATCAATGGTTAATTAAAGCCGCTGAGTTGGGTTTAGGAGTTGTTTTGGATTTAAAAGGCAATGGCAGAGATGCAAAACGTTTAATTGGACACTTGATTATGTCGTTAGCTCGGTATTGGAAAGGCGAGGCGCCGGCACCGATTATTTCGAGTGCACAGGCCAAATATTTGCGAGTAATGGCTAAGCAAAATATGGGATTAGAATTGGCTTATATTACCAATAAAGAACGAGGACCTTGGAAAAAAATTGTCAGAGAGTTAAAGTGCAAAGCGGTACACATCGATCATCATTACATTTCACCGCGTTGGATTGAACTTTTAAAAAAAGAAAATTTACAATTTGGTTTCTATACCGTCAGTGGTAAAGATCGAGCTTTGCAATTGTTGGAATGGGGAGCCGATCGGATATTTACTAATGATACAAATTTGTTAAATCAAAAATAAACGTAATAACTCACTTCGTAGCAAGGAATGCCCATTTTGGACTCGGCCCACTAAAATCTGGGTAGGTCACCGATCTCTTTCATAGAATTTAATTTCATCATGGACGAAGGGATAGAATAATGGATTGGAAAAAAGATCGGGAAGATTGTCTAAGCGCATGCCGGGAAGCAGTCGATAGCGAGCAAACAGAGCAAGCCTTAAAAGTTCTGCAAACCTTGTGTCACCGTTATGGTAAACAGCGAACAGTTTCAGAATGGGAAATGTTCTTTCAAGAACTCCATGAGATTTACGAAGCTAACTTTTATTTTAAACAAGAGGACAACTTCCAGTCTGGAGCGCAAAAAGCGCTTCAGCACCAGCTGCAGAAGGCCTTTGCCGAGGTTTTGCCAGCCATCATGCCTTTTGAACTACAGATTATATTCTTCGATCAATTATCCCAGCTTGAAGAGAAGGCCAAAACCTTATTACCGGATAAGGTCCATTATGTTTTATATTGGTGTGATACCGACAACATTCATCTACGATATTTAAATGCCAAAGGGCAGCGGTTGGATACAGATGAAAGAAGTTTATTAAGCTTCAGTAACAGATCTGATCTAACTAAAAATCAGCTGGTCGATAATTTATTAGCATTAATCACTTTGCAGGATCAACTTAAACTATACCATCAGCGATTATCGCCTGATCTTATGCGGGCCTTATTTGCAATTTTAATTGACAAAAAATATTTGGTTCAAACTGAAAAACCAAATACAGACAAACAACGCCGCATTATTTGTCAAAGCCGTGATGAGAAAAATATTTACTATGCTGAATGGTTTCGTCCTCTTGATGAAAAAGAGACTGTTTCTCTTCCAGGACAGTGGGCCGAAGCTTTTCCCACCTATATATTAAAACCGGCAACCATCAATCGTAGCGAAGGGTGGATACAGTTAGATCTTATTTATCATACTGAATTGGTTGCTCTTCTAGAACAGCAAGAGAGACAATACAAACAATTTTACAGATATCAACGCGCTTGTTCTCTATATCAAACTTTTTCCAAGTACATCAACGGAAGTTCTTTACCTGCTGATATGATCGGTGTTTGGTATTTTACTACCGCGAAGATCGCTGCAAATTCTGAATGTTGGTATCCCCCGGTTAATTTGACTGATCAACTACCTTATGCCATAGACTATGCGAGCAAAGCTTTAGTTTATCTGACCTATAAAACGGAAGCTTATCACTCATGTCTTAGTTTTTTAGATAAATGGATAACAAAAGCGCTCAGTAAAGCAATCCAGCCATTATTGCCTATTGCGCAAAAGAAATTTGCCGACGCTCTGCTGTTATGGCAAAAAAAAGTTGGAGAACTTAGCATTGATGAATTTGAAATGACATTATCAGCGTTGCAAAATTTGGTTGAACGTTTTTTATGGATTTCACCGGAAAGCATTCAACAAGGTTATGCTAATTTTAATCAAGCTTGTTCAGAAAGAAAGAGCGATCTTCTTACCCAGATCAAAACACTAGAATTTGAAAAAAAAAGTAGTACTGACCAAAATGAAAAGTGTAAACGTTGGCAAAGCGCTTGGCATACTTTATTCTCTCGCTGGGAAGAACATGGATACCATTATGAAATCGAAAACTGGAAAAAAGCTATAGATCGAACTCTGAAGTCGCCAGAAAAAGAAAATGTTTTAGAAGCTTCAATAATAGTTGCTCCCAAGCCTTGGCTGGAAGTGAAATCTAGTGAAGATACCGCCTTATCTTTATTTGAAGTAAAATTTTTAATTACAAATAAAGATTCTAAATCAATAATAGAGCCCCCCCATCAGTGGGAGAAGGCCCATTTACAATGGAAGAATTTCCTTACCATTTATGCTCTACATGGTCAGAAATTTATTTTTAACCGGGCCAAAAATCGTTATAAAGCAAAATTATATGCTTATCAGCTTTTGTGTGAAGAATTGAATTCAATTCATAGTAAGTTCTCGACTACCGCTGAATGGTGCCAAAATCGACTTGCTGAATTCAATTCCATTTCCTCAACGTTGTTAGCCAAAACGCAAATATTACCTCGGCAATGGCAGTGGCAGCGTTTTCGAACACAAATTGAAGATAAAGAAAACACACCATTATTATCTGCTCTTTTCGAAAATTTAATCGACTATATTCAAAATTTATTGGGAGAACCGCCGAGCCCTTTCGAAGCAATTGGCATAGCAGTAAATTCTTCAACTCCTCATTGGCGGATCCATATTCTTTCAAATCAACCGGACCATGTTTATTTCTCTGTATTCTTGTCAGTGTTTTCGGTATTTTACTCGCTATTACAGCCTCTAGCCGCACCGCTTCAATTCAGTTGCGATACCCCTCTACGATTGGCGAGTCTATATTGTCCTTTGTTATTAGAGATTACGGAAATAAAGTTACTCGAAAATCGAGATTTGAATTATTTACTTATTTTCCACTACCGAACTCCGGAAAAGCCTAAAATAGAGGATTCGCTAAGCCATTTCATTCTACATTTGATTAGACGGTTACAACAAATATCCAGTGAAGGGAAAGGACAGGAGAAAAGAATTCGAGAGCATTATCATGCTCAACAGGACCAGCCGTTAATTAGGCTTCCAGATTTTTCTGATCCGGTTGCCATGCTTAAGCTCCGTCAGAAAGCTCATAAAGAAATAAGGGAATTGTGGCACTATCTGAGTGAAAATTATAAACCTTTGGTCGAGTTAATGGTTTATTTATTGGTCGATAAATCTGATATTGTTAAAATTTGTTTGCAAGAATTGCATGCAGAAAACCTTCAAGATCTTTATTTAGTGCTTTACAGGCACATATCACGTATTTGGAAACCGCATTATTTTAAAAAGCTTTCTGATCTTTGGAAAACTTCGACTGCTGAACAACAAGCTTGTCTGCAACAAATACGGGAGGACCCTGATGAGAGTGGCTGGCGTTATCGTCAAGTAGAGGAACACGAAAATTGGAGTCGATCTTTACAGACTTTAGTAATGGAAGACGAAAAAGATGCTGAAAAAAAATCCACAATTTTACACATGAGTTATATTGAAAATGGTCAATTGCAGAAAAAACAATTACTCCCAGAAGTTGCTGCGCAATTGTTGGATCCAAAAAATCCAAAACAATGGCGACAAAAGGCAAAACACATTGGAGGTCGCCATCATGTGCTGCGGGTCGAATCCCAGAAAATGGGTTTCTGGTTTAAATTCTATCCGGAAGAACCAGGGATAGAGGAATTGGTTAAAAAAATTCATGAAAGAACTGGAACTTTTGGTACTGCTGCCCAGCAATTGGTGAAATTGAATGTGAACGCCGGGTCAGCGATACCCGTATTAATTAGCCAAGAAGTATCCTCTCCGGTGTTGAATCCCAAAGAGGATAACAATCTGGCTAAAATTCTTTTACATCGTCCTGAGCAAGTGAGGTTATTGTCTCCACTTTCCTTTGTCAGTAACTTAGTGATTGTGACTATACTCAATCCGGAAGATGATAAAAGTAATAGTTATTTTTTTCTACCTGATGGTAAATTTTTCCTTCTTAAACATATCGACAATGATCGAGCTTTCTTTCATGCAACCCATGAAGGGTGGTTTAGTGAACTCAATGTCAAAACTATCATCTTTTGCCTTGATTTCATGACTCAATCATGGAAAGAATTAGAAAAAATAGATTTCCGCCTTCAGCAATACCGTCAGCAAATACAGCGTATTGTACCAAGCGAATTTCTGCAAGATTTAATGCGGGAAGCTTCTGATTTACATGATTATTGGTGTTGGCTTTTTACAGAAGAAGAAGCGGTTGTTATCGCCCAACAAGCCTTACAAAAAGGGGAAATTTCTCTACCATTGATGATGATTGTCCCAGATTGCGAAACGGCTTTGCTTGAGAGATTTTTTTTAATTCAAAAAGCATTAAATGATCCAGAATTAAATGGTTTTGATTTGTTGGATAGGGTTCAACCGAATTTATCTAAACTTTACCGGAACTTTTTTAAATTAGGTACTACTCCTAGAGCCCGGTTTGAAGCAGGCCCTGGAAAACTTTATAGACGTCACAAAGGTGAATATCAGACTTCCCTATCCGGTACAGTTTCTTTATCAAGACAACTAAACTTAAGTGAAATTCTTAAGTTGAATCATGATTCACGTCGTCATACTTTGATGGAAGAATTGATTAAGAAAATTTGGCGTCGGCAAGATTACAGCGCAGCTCAAGCGCTTTACAAATTGGTTTCATGGTTGGAAAAAAATAAACTTGGTATCAAAGAGGGTTTATTGGGTGATGAAAAAAAGGGTAGTGTTGCTCAATTTCAATTTAAAAGTTTGCCTCTTACTGAGCGCACAGACATGCTGAAACAATTGTCGGAAAAATTGCCAAAAATTACACCCTTAATTTCTCGGCGTAAAGCCGCTCGCAACATCTTAACTGCCCTTGCTCAAGCGCCGGTTGGAAGCTTATTGCTCAGCTCTTTTCACGAAGTACTCACAGATGATCTATTGATACCTATTTTGAAATGCGCTGGCAGGCAATTGTACTTATTGGATATTAGCAATTGTCTTCTAGTAACAAATAGAATTATTACTGTGCTTGAAATATATTGTAAAAATATACGTACTTTTCGTGCCAGAAGACTAAATTGGAAAGAAATGACCGTTTCAAATTTATCGCAACTTAAAAGATTAGATTTTAGTTATGCGGTTTATTTGAATTGGTTAAACCTTTATGGAATGCACCGACTACAACATCTTCGTCTTAATAATTGTTCGCAACTTGCTGTCGTGGGTTACAAACAATTCAGTCTGTGGGGAAATCTTTTTATTGAAACTCTATTGCCGAAATTATCAAAATTAAATATAGCGCAGTGTAAGTCTCTAATTGAATTAAAGATAGTGTCTGGCCAACTTGATTGGAAAAATTCATCTTTTGAAGGTTGCAATTCAGTGGGTTTGATAAATTGGTTTAAACTGCTCTATTCGAAACAAGTCTTAACACCTTCTGAACTATTAAAGCAAATTAGTATCGCTGTATCTAAACAGGAGAAAACGCTGGATCTCTCTAGTACCCAGATAAACAAAGAAGATTTTGAATGGTTATGCCGTATTATTAGCTGTAATTTATTTTTTAATCAAATGATTTTAACTCAGTCTAAGATTTTGACCAAAACTGAAAAAAATAGTTATACATTTAATACAATTTTCTTGGGTGCGGATGGAGTTGGTAAAACAACTTTGATTAATAGGTTTGAGGGGTTTTACCTGGGTCCAACTGTCTCAACTACGGGAATTGATTTTAGGACGAAACGGATCCAAGTCGATAATCACACTTGTAAACTCGACATCTGGGATTCTCCAGGTCAAATTAGATATAGAGAGGGCATATATCCTTATCTACGACGGATCAATTTATTTATTATTTGTTTTAGTGCTCAGGATATAAATTTTCTTCATGATCTCGATGATGTTAAATTATGGATTTCATTAATAGCTGAATATGCAGACATAAATATTCCAAAAGTATTGATATTGGTGCGTACTAAATCTGAAGATCATGAAAGCGAATTTGATAGTAAATATAAAACTTATGCAGAACAAAACAATATGCTATATTTTAGTTGTTCTGGAACAACAGGAAAGGGAGTTCATGAAATATTTATATCTGCTTGTAAAACACTTATCGGGCTTCGTGAATCGAAGTCGTTACTTCGTGCTCCAGAATTGAAATCGTTAATTCATACTCCAGAAATTTCTTCAAAAAATCACTATGAAGCAAAACATTTTATAGCAGCATTGCAAAATAATCATTTGTTAACTGGTATTGAAGCTGAATTTCTTAGCCAAGAAGAAAAAGAAGAGATTGATAAACTAATGCAGCGTAATAAGCATATTGCAACTTATGGAAAAGAACCTGAGTCAAAAATAATTATATCCCCTGTGGAAACAGAACTAACTGATTCAATTTCTCATTTAGATATTGATGACCTTAAGTCACCATTTTCTGAGTCTTCCTCTATAAGCGAAATGAGTTCCTCAGTGATTGAAAAAAGTAAACATGAGGAAAAAAAATCGGATTTATACCTCCATGAAAATAAGCGAGAAGAGTCCATAATTGCGGTCAAAAGCGAAGTTGATTTTTTTGCTAACTGGATTTTGCCTTTTACCAAAATGCAAGAATTTGATGCTAAAAGTTTACAAAAAGCAGTCAGCAGTTGGCCTGAAGTATCCACTATAAATTCTATCGCCCCATGGCAGGAACAACTTTATCAATATAAAGACCGATTAATGGATAAAACTGTCTCTGAGGAAATAGTGGAAATACTTAAATTTTTGTGTTTAATCGGTCAATATCAGCAAAAATCAATGATTTCCGCTGAAGATTCTTCAGAAATAGCTTATATTCGTTCAAAACCTGCTTTACTACAATATCACGATTTGCTGCTACAGACCCTTGAATTTAGTATCAAAGCAGCGATATTGGACATGACGGGCAGCTTTAAAACAACAGATAGCGTAGATACATTCTTGTCAGGTGTGGGTGGGATATTAAATGCGATTCCTGGTGTTGGTGGATTGGTAAAAATACCGGTTGCGGCTTTAACCTTTTCAAATCAATTAAAAATAAATCGACAGCACTGGCGAATCAGCCAGCTGTTTTCTGGAGGACGAGATGTGGAAGAAAAAGTTGCGCTGTTGGCATTGCGGATAACTATTTCGATCAGCGAAGAATTATTAGAAAATAAGAAGACAGTCGCACGCCGAGAAGCACTTGAAAAAAAAGGAGTAGAAAATTATTACATCCGTGCAAAAACCTTTCTCAAACAGCAAAAAATAGAATGGTTAAATTGGCAATTGCTTACGCCAGCACAAAAATTGGCTTTGTGGGACGCCGATTATCTACTTAATAAACTGCCGGATTTATCGTCTCAATATCTTCGCAAAAAAGAATGGGTAGACGTGTGTTTAGCGCTCTTGATGAGAAAGCCGAATTTTCTTTGGGATGAAGAAAAAGCAGCAACTAAGTTTTTAACTCACGTTACTCCGCAAGAACAAACAGCAACTAAATACCGCCAGAAAAAGTATAAACATCATCTAGAGCAACGAGAAATATGGACAATAAAATTGAAAAGTGCTGTACAGAAAATGGAAACGCTTCAGGCTTTAGAAAACCTTTTGCCTTGTCTTAGGGAATTGGAGGTTATTTTATGGGAATTATATCTCTTAGAAGATGAAACAGAAACAACTGAGAAAAATTTGCTTATGCTGACCAATTGGTTTGATCGTTTAATCTCCAAAAATTCTTCTAAATCTACTACCACTAGTACTATTCATTCCAGTAGTTCTGAGCCTAAATTTATTGAAGAACAGGAATCAAAGGAATTAATAAAGCTAAAGAAAAGCTTAGGTGAAAAGATAGCCAAGCTACACAATGTAAATAACTATGGATTTAAGGTTAACTGTCTTCCCAAAAATGGGCAAATCATTATCGAATTTACCAGTAATCTCGAAGATGAGGTTACTGTGGGCAAAGAGAAAGTGAAAGAGGATTTAAGCGAGTTAAATAATGATCTTCAAGCTTGTATTAAAGAGTTAAAAATTGATAAATATCGGGCTAAGCCTAGTTTGAAAGAATTCAAGGTAACTTTGATTTCCGAATCTCCTGCTGTGATTGATCAAATTGCCAGATTATTGCAAGAAATTGGTTTATCAGTGAAAGCAAAGCCACAAACCATTCCTCCAGATTGTTTTTTTTATCATAAACCAGAAGACACAATACCAACAGATAGTGAAAATTTGAATTTAATCGGTTGTCTGCTCCAATAGTATAAAATAATCAAATGTCATAAAATAAGCCTCGAACCAACCGGGGATCTACGCTATTTAGATAATATCGAGCTTGTAAGACTTTTTTAGCTGTTGCAGTTAGATCGCCTTCAGTTTGCAAGAAATTGCGTTTGCGCTGGGTAGCATCAAACAGACTAATGGCTGCAGCCACGGAAAGGTTCAAGCTGGCTGTCATGCCCACCATCGGGATTTGATAATGCCATTGACAACCTTGTTGAGCCTTTGGTGAAAGGCCTCGATTTTCATTTCCAAATAATAGACATAAAGATTCATGAATAGGTAAATCTGAAAGCTGCTCTTTCCCTTGTGGCAATGCGCCTGCGATTTGAATTTGTTGCGACTTCATCTCATTAAAAAATAAATCAATATTTTCATAAAAGATGATTTCAACCCACTTGATTGCACCTTTGCTGATCATTTTTCCAGACGGAATAGAAATTTCGGGGGTGATAATATGGATTGTAGTCACACCAAATATTTCACAACTGCGAATAGCCGCCAATGCGTTGTGTATATCGGCAGGGCATTCTATCGCGAGTTGGATACTCATTAAGCGATGTTCAAGCACAGTTTCAATTCTTTTTTTACGGGCTTCAGAAATATAGGCTTGTAACAGGCTAATGATTTCTTCTGGACCTCGTTGCTCGATAATTTTTAGTTGTTGATTTCGTTTCATAGGGTTTCTATAATAAACTTTTGTTCTTTAGAAAGAAAATGAATAATGATCAAAAATGGTTGTTGCACGCATTAAAGTTAGCTGAACAGCGGCGTGGTTTTTGTGCACCTAATCCAGTAGTCGGCGCAGTCGTTATAAAAAATGATAGGATTTTAGGAGAAGGCGTTCATTGGACTTGTGGTTCTTCACACGCTGAGGTTATAGCTTTGGAAGCTGCTGGTAAAGAAGCCGATGGCGCTATTCTATATGTGACATTAGAGCCCTGCGCCCATATTGGCCGTACCCCGCCTTGCACAGACGTGATTATGCAGAGTGGAATTAGAGAAGTAATATATGGCTTCGAAGATCCAAATTTTCGCGTTAAAGGTGGAGGGGCTATTTTATTGAATCAGGCGGGTATACGCTGCCACCGATATTCCCTCTCAGAAATTGAAGAGTTTTACAAAAGTTATTGTTTTTGGTTAGCAGAGGACCGTCCCTGGGTAACGGCTAAAATTGCCTTGAGTTTAGACGGAAAAATTGCTGGCCCACAAGGCGCTCCAATTCAAATCACTGGCGAAGAATGCCGAGTGTTTACTCATCAACAGCGACGTCGAAGTGATGCTATTTTAACTTCAGTCGCTACGATCTTAGCGGATGATCCCCAACTAAATGTAAGGCTTGAAAATCAAATAGAATTTAAACCGCTTTACATTTTGGATAGTCATTTGCGATTGCCCTGCTCGGCAAAAATTTTTCGGAGCGATAAAGCTATTACCGTTTTTCATAACTCACAAGTTTCTTTGACTAGAATTAAAGAATTACAAGATAAAAATGTAAAATGTCTGCCGATTGCAATGTGTGAAAATGGCTTAAATCTGCCATCTGTGTTGTCTCTCATAGGAAAAGATGGGGTTCATGATTTGTTGGTGGAAGCAGGTGGCAAAGTTTTTAAATCATTTACAGAATTGGGGCTGGCGCAAACTTTATTTATTTACATTGCTCCAAGGATACTGGGTGAGGAAATGATGGCCTTTAGTAAAGACCCTTTATCCTTCATAGATAAAGGAAGTTCTTCGATCCACTGGAGTGCTTTGGGGGATGATGCGATCGCGAAGATTACATTAAAGTAGGGCAACTTTTGCTTCGCACTAGCGCTGGAGGTCTAGATAAGCTGGGTTTTAGGTCCATATCATCATGAAAAAAAGCACAACGTGCACGTGGTTTTATCGGGGGATTTATAGGTCTAATGGGAGTGCCGGAGAGAATTGGAGTATCTTCCTCTGCGGTTATCGTTTTTTCTAATTCTAAAGCTGGGGGTCTTTTTTTAGTATGAGCTATTTCTAAATTCAGCTTCTTGGTTTTTTCAATTACTTCTGTATTTTTAAATTCCTGGTGTAAAGTCAACACGGATGCAAAGTGTTCAAGAAATTCTAATGGGTTCTTCATATTCTCCAGTTCATATTTGGCGTTACTTTTTAGGTCGCGAAAATAAAGGCCCTGATTGCGGTCCCATTTTAGAATATTTTTTAGGTCAAAAGCTCCGAGTAAATCATTAAATAATGACCAACAGACTGGATATTGATGAAGACGATAGGCCAGAATGCAATATTCTATAGATTTTTCAGTATTGGAATCAGCAATTTGTTTTACTTTATTAAAAATAGGTAGAAATTTTTTATGATTTTTATCGCCACATAAAATAGAAAGAAAAGGGTTTGCTTTAGTAAAGATATCTTTAGAAGGATGTCCTCCCAATAGAGGTTGCAATAATTCTCCATTTTTATTCATATCGAATAATATGGCCAACACGGTGTCGTTTTTATCAAGGTACTCGAAAAATCTTCCCATTGAGAGGCTACCGCTTTGTTTCAATAAACAGAATGTGTCATTGAGGGCGAGCATCTTTTCTCTCATTAATTCATCTTTATGCTCTTTTCCTGCAAGGTTCTTTAGATTTAATGCTTGTAAATTTTTCCTATAAATTAGACCGCCATTTGTGTCCATATCGCATAAAGTCCAAATCCATGAGGACATTACGTAACCTTTTAATGTCTGTAAAAATTTAACCAGGTAACGAATCAATGGCTTATGAGGATTAGCTCCATTTCGAAAGCAATGAAACAAGAAATCATGCCACATGGCGAAATAACTATCTATTTTAAAACTATGGTATTCTTCCGCGCGTTTTATACCTCGGTAGGACAGTTCGACTGGGCGGCATTCCGATTTCGCAAAAAATTCAGGATTGCATAAGGTTTCTGCAAAAAGAGAGAGTGGTGGAGGGCTGGCAACGAATAAAGGAAAAGTTGTATCTTTTCCATGGATAATACTTTGTAGTTGTATCGCTGAGGTAACAGTTAAATTAACCATGCATAATAATGGGGTTGTCGAATCTTTTTCATCAAACTCTGGTGAAATTTCTATAGAAGGAGTTTGTTCATCAAGCGCCAAAAGTTTATGTAAAAATATTATATTTTCTCGCTGTACTTTTATTCCTTCCTCTATTCCTTGTGAATAAGCTTTTATTTGCAAAAATTTTACAAAATCCGGTTCTCGGTATTCAATAAACTGTTTAAAAATATCAATGAAATCTGGTTTTAGCTTTTCCATATGCAGAATAAATTGAGTTTCTGTAAGAATCGTATCAGCTGTAGAGGAGCGCTTCCATCGGTAAAAATAAGCTTTTAAAAACAAGCCAAATTTTTCTTTTATCCTTGAATTTGGAAAGCCATATACTAACAAGTCGGCTAATCCATCATAGAGAAAAGCGGCGGTCCATTTTCTGGGTAAATTGATACGATAATATCCGCCGTCTTTGATTTCCTTATTTTGCTGTTTAAAGAGTTGACTTTGTTCAGAAGTAATGTAACTGATGGTGTCTACCTGATAGGGACCAGATTTATCATCAAATGCATATTTACGAAGAAATGGATGTGTTTTATATTCTGGAGCATAAAAAGACTGGTGCGCCCAGGTCAGCATCAAACCTGTGACGATCATATTTTCAGTGAGAGGTTGTGTACTTTCCAGAGCAACGGCATAAAGCTTATAAACTAGGTCGGGATCGGTAAAATCAAGGTCCTCATACCTTGAAGAATAAAGTGTAGTTGCTAAAACTTGATAATCGTGCCTGGGTATTTTAAAAAAATTGGATGGCAAATCTTTTGCATGTTTAAATAAAGGTCCAAGTATTTTATTTTTTTTTATGATTTCTATGCTTACTGACTTCATGGGTGTTAACTTCTATTTTTAAGCATAAATTGTACATAGATATCTTTTATTTGTCAATGTGTTATAATATTGATGCCTTCAGGGCAGGGTGAAATTCCCTACCGGCGGTGAAAACTCTAAGTTTAAGCCCGCAAGCGCCTTTCCTTAGTTGGAAAGGGTCAGCAGATCTGGTCTAGCGTGGCAACGCCATGCTGGTCAAGCCAGAGCCGACGGTACAGTCCGGATGGAAGAAGGCGGGTATTTTGCGTGCCTATTATTTCTTCCTCTGTTCACAATATCTATCATGTAAATGAGGTATTCGATGCCATTCGAAAATATAAAGAAAGCCTTAAGTGATTTGCGTCATGGAAAAATGGTTATTTTAGTAGATAGTGAAAAACGCGAAAATGAGGGTGATTTGATTATTGCGGCTGAACATGTCACCCCTCAAGCGATTAATTTTATGAGTCAATACGGACGAGGTTTGATTTGTATGCCCATGTCGGCCGAAGATTTTGACAGGTTGGGTATTCCAATGATGACTTCCCAAAATCGTTCTCCTTATAAAACAGCCTTTGGCGTTTCTTTTGAAGCGGCAGCGGGTGTTTCCACTGGGATCTCAGCCTCAGATCGGGCAACTACTATTCAAAAAGCAGCTGACCCTAAGAGCAAACCCCAAGATATCGTTTTTCCAGGTCATGTTTTTCCTTTGAAGGCCTTGCCTGGCGGTGTTCTTTCTCGAACAGGACATACAGAAGGAGCAATTGATATGATGCGGTTAGCCGGCTGTCGGCCGACAGCCGCCTTGTGTGAAATTATGGATGATGATGGAAGTATGGCTCGATTACCCAAATTGCACGAATTTGCCAAGAAACATCAACTGACATTGGTTGGTATCGATGAATTGATCCAGTTTCGGATGCAACAGGAAACGTTGGTTCAATTGGCAAGTAACGCAGCACTTCCCACTGCTGAATGGGGAGATTTACGTATTCAGACTTTTCATAGCCCTTTAATGAAAGAAGAATCCATTGCTATTATCAAAAGACCTAATGATATTCAAAAACCTTGGCTAACCCGATTACATTCTGAGTGTTTGACTGGTGATGTGATGGGATCTATCCGTTGCGATTGTCGCCAACAGTTATTCACCAGTTTGAATTTGATTTCTGAGCAAGGCGGGGTACTATTGTATCTTCGCCAAGAAGGACGGGGAATTGGTTTGGTGAATAAAATAAAGGCTTATACTTTACAAGATGAAGGATTGGATACCGTTGAAGCCAATCACAAATTGGGGTTTTCTGCAGATGAACGCGACTATGGATGGGCGGCGCAAATGTTACGAGCTTTAGATATTCTTCAGGTACGTTTGCTGACCAACAATCCTGAGAAAGTGAAAAATTTAGAAAAATATGGAATAAGGGTAGTCGAAAGAATACCCATAGAAGTAAAAGTTACCACAAAGAATCAGAGATATTTACATACTAAACAAAAGAAAATGGGTCATCTGTTATCAGCGCACATTTTTGACGGCCGTTAAATTCTGAAAGGTAGGGATGCTTATGAAAATTGCTATTGTCATCAGTGAGTTTAATTCTAATATTACCGATCGCCTTTTAGAAGGCGCTATTCATCGTTTGGAGCAACTGAATATTCCAGAGTTAAGCTGGCATATCGAAAGTGTTCCTGGCGCTATCGAAATTCCACTAGCGGCTAAACAATTTGCAAAAAGTGGAAAATTTAACGCAGTGATTTGTTTAGGTGCAGTGATTCGTGGGGAAACGGATCACTACGATTATGTTTGTCAGCAAGTCAGTTACGGCTGCCAAAAAGTTGCTTTAAAATTTGATGTTCCAATCATTTTTGGCATATTGACGACAGAAAATGAAGAGCAAGCCTTGGCAAGAGCGGGGGGAAGTTGTGGTCATAAAGGAAAAGAAGCCGTTGATACAGCTGTAGAAATGATAAATTTGATGGATAATTTGAAAGGACTTTGATGAGTACAAACAATCCATTATTCAAAGAAATTGGCGCATGGTTTGGCCGGACTTTTTCAGATCCAGAAACCATCAGCCTATTTATGGTCTTATTAATCGGATTTCTGTTAATTGAATTTTTAAGTAGCATTTTAATGCCGATGATTATTAGCATTATATTTGCCTACCTTTTAAACTCCGTTGTTAATCAGTTAATGCGATTAAAATGTCCGCGTTGGATTGCGGTTTGGGTGGTTTATCTTTTATTTTTAGGTGTATTTATTTACGCCATGCTTTATATCTTCCCATTGCTTTGGCGTCAATTAAGCACGCTAATCAATGCATTACCCAATGGATTTAGTCACGGACAAATATGGATTAATTATTTTATTGAAAAACATCCTAAATTTTCAGCTTATCTAGAATTGGATCATCTTACTGAATATTTAAAAGAACAAACACCAAAATTTGGACAGACGGTATTGCATTTTATCTGGTTGGCGCTGCCTAATTTAGCAGAAGTTATTATTTATATCGCGATTGTCCCTTTTTTGGTTTTCTTTTTATTAAAAGATAAAATTACCATTATAAATTGGTTAAAACATTATTTACCCAGGCGACGCACCCTCCTTAAAAAAGTTTCTCTGGAAGTCTACCGTAAAATAGGCAGCTATGTTAGAGGCCGCGTGATCGAGGTATTGTTAGTATCAATTGTAACCTCAATTTCTTTTACATTATTGGGAATGCCTTACGCACTTTTGTTTGGCGCCTTAATTGGCGTTTCAATTTTAGTGCCTTATATTGGCACTGTCTTAGTTACTGTCCCGGTGGTTACTGTAGCATTGATGCAGTGGGGATTTGCAGCACATTTTTGGGTCGTTATGATTGTTTTTACCGCGATAATTATTTTGGATGGCAATATTTTATTTCCTTTATTATTTTCGCGCACAATGGATTTGCATCCGTTAGTCATCATTTTAGCCGTAATTTTTTTTGGCAAATTATGGGGATTTTGGGGAATATTCTTTGCCATCCCCTTGGCAACATTAGTGAATGCGGTGATAAAAGTCTGGCCACGCCATTATGAGCAAAGGCAGTGAGCTATTTCCTTTAATAACGTAAGTGTTTTTGTATTTCTAATTTATGAAAATTTCATTAACTGCTCATTTTTGATAACATAACAGAGAGTGACAATTCCTAAAAAAATAAAACCGATGATAATGATTCCTATGTTTAAGAACGTGCCTTGATAAAAATAACCAGCGATTTGTAAAAAAAGTGCTGAAAAAATAAGACGGGTTCCCTGAATAAGCGCGGATACTCGACCTTTGGCTTCAGGCATGAAATTCAGACACAGCGGATAAAGAATTGTGCTCGGAATTATTTGACCAATAATGAAGGGAATAAATGCCAACGTAATCAAAAGTGCTTTTGAGCTATCAAGCACAGAAACTGCAGCTACGCTGATTAAACTGAAAATAAAAATCCAATTGGCAATGGATAATAAATTTTTCTGATCATATCGATTGACAATCATACCAAAAAGAAGACTACCAATGGCAAACAGTAAAGCGAATACTCCCTGATAATAACCAAAATGCGACAAACTGACACCTAAATTTTTCATGTAAAGTAAAGGAGATATACCCACAAAAATCCAATAAGGTGCAAACATAATAGCCAGATAGATGATCAAAAGCCTCAAAGGTCTTGACTTAAAAATAGCAATGTATCCGCGTGAATAAATAGATTTTTGCGGTGGTGGAGTTATTTTATAAGTGGGAATAAAAAACAGAGTCATTATTAATGTGATCAATCCTAACGACAAGAGGATAATAAAATTTCCTTGCCAATGAAAGTACAAAGTTACATAGCTTCCAATCACCGGCGCAAAGGCAGTCGCAGTGTTCATGGATCCATTCAGCATAGCCAATATAAAACGTTGCTCTCTAAGTGGGTAAATATCAGTAATTATTAAAAAGCTCAGTATTGCCGGAGAGGCTATCCCCACTCCCTGGAGATAACGTCCAGCCAAAAGAGAAATTTGTGATCCACCCCATAAACATAGCAAGCTACCCAAGATGAATATCATAATTCCCAGAGAAATAATCGGCTTACGACCATAACGATCAGCTAAACCGCCGACAAAAAATAAACTCAGACAATACCCTATAAAATTGACGGATAACAAAGCCTCAACCCAAAAAGGTGATAGATGAAATTGGCTTTGCAGTTCCGGAAAACTGGGGACAAAGAGATCTAACTCCATTCCGGTTAATAAATCCATGAGAATGACGGTGACTAAAATTATACTCTTGGCTATCACGTTATTCATTTTAAACTCATATTTTTAAGTTAATAAATTATTTTGTGGTTTGTTAAACAAGAAAATTACATGAGGTTTTATTGTTATGCAATCCCTCAATTTTTAGGTTAAATTATCGCAAAAATTTGAAACTCTACAAGGAGCTAAAGACTTAATTAACCCCAGTTTTGAGTTTAATCAATTTAAAATAAAGCGATTATGTTTAAATTTCGTAAATATTCAGTAATTCCGTGGTGTGTATAAGGCTATGCAGAGGTTTCAGTTTTATCATTGGATCAACGTTTAATGAAGATTGGGATTGGATAATTGTAAACTAGTGATCCAATGATAGAGCCGAACTCTTTGCATAGCCTTATTCAGCGCATCCGCCTGCGATGCTTTGCAAACGGGTGGCAGTGGAGATGTTTTCGCGCGCAGCGGAGGCAATTCGGGAAAGAAATTCATCGTAGTAAAGTTCACCTTGCACAATAATGCTAACGAAGTATTGCACCCGCTATTTATTGCCGCAGCGAGCACGAAAACATCTCCACTGACGGGACCCGTTACTCCAATCCAGCGAGTAGGCGGATGTCGCTGAATAAGGCGGAGTGGTTTTAGGTTGCGAAATCTACACCCCACGGAATATCTTAATCACGTCGTTCATGATAGAGTAAAAATGCCAATCAATTTTCGGACGGAGGTCAATATGAGAGATCTTATTGAACAAGCTCAAAAATCTGCACATCCTTTAGTTAACTAAGCCTTTTCTCATGAAAAAGCTTTTCGGAAGCGAACCAGTGAAGAATTAACTTTTATGTTTGAGGTAATTAATAAGTTATTCTTAGAAAAAATTAAAGAAATAGATATTGATTTGCTCACTAAAGAAATTTTAGCCATGATGGAAAAAGACTCAAGTTTAATAGAGGATTTTAACACTGAAATTTCTAAGAATTATAGAATGGGTGTAACCGTTGCCTACGTTGCCCATGGTCCCCTGATGACTGTTCCTCTTGGTTGAGACGGTTATTAGAATTAAAAATGAAAGCTATAAGCACCGTTTATTTTTTAAGAGTATGGCGTTTAGCTTTTGAAGCGACCCGAGATTTAGTATCCCCTCAATGGGCAACTTCAGAGGTAGGCGAAGAAATGATTAAGCGGTTTAAACCAGTGCAAGAAGAACCAAAACTAGGAGATATATTTGTTTATCGGATGTTTAAAACTCCAGAACCGGGCAAGTCAGCCGACGAAAAAAATGAAGGTATAGCAGGTCATATGGGAATTTTCATGGGTAAGTCTGGTAAAAATATTGTGGCTATCTCTGATAGCCGGGATATGCCAAAGTTAGAAGGATATGGCATTCAAATTGTTGATGCTGAGGAAACGGCGGAAAGAAAAATGATGTATTTCAGATGTAAATAAAATCAGGAGGAATGGAAAAGCCACCAAACTCGCGCTCCAATAGGGCGGCGAATTGGAGAGTCGTGTGATCTTCTAAATAATCTCCAATCACTTGAATACCAATGGGTAAACCCTTTTCAGTATGACCGATTGGGACGACGGTCGCAGGCAATCCGAAAAGCGTAGCGATGCTGATCCAAGCGTATTGATCACTATAAGGAAATAATAAGCCGTCAACCTCAATAGTCCTATTTTCAGGTGCGGAATGATCGTGAGGGAAAGCCGGTGTCGGTGTGACCGGACAGATCACCACATCAAATTCTTTAAAAAGATTTCGCCACTGTTGACGCAGCGCCCCTCGTACACGCATTTTCATTAACCAGTCACGATAACTCAAACGACAGCCACGCAAGAAACAGGCTCTCAGACTCATATCATCGGTAGGCAGCATTTTTTCAGCGGTTTCGAATTGAAGGAATGCAGCAAAGAGCGTTACATAAGTCCGGGCAATTTCTGCAAGGTTAGGCAAGCGATGAGTTTCACACGAAACTTTAACTCCCAATTGAGCCAGTCGTTCAGACAGATGATCAATGGCGTTGGTAATCGCTATTGCGGTTGAACACAATGGGTGGGTGTTTATAATCAATACTCGGAAATTGCGAATCTGATCTTGGCGAGCTGGCGGTAAAGAAAGCCGATAGCCTTTCCCATCCCACATTTCATCAGGGCCTGCCAAAATTCCCAGAGCTAAAGAAAGATCAGCAGCGGTTCGCGCCATCGGCCCGGCAACAACAAAATCGTTCAGCAAATGCGGTGACGGCGGACTGGTTGGTGGGCCTGCTCCACGCATCGGCACTAGATTAGCACTGGGTTTGTGACTAAATATCCCACAATAATGCGCCGGAATACGCACGGAGCCAGCAAAATCTGAACCCAGTTCCAGTGAAACAAAACCCGCGGCTAAAGCAGCAGCAGAACCTCCGGACGAACCACCTGGTGTAAGACTGGTATTCCAAGGATTATTGGTTGTGCCATAAATATTGTTATAAGATTGCCAATCCATCAACATACTCGGCACATTGGTTTTGCCGATGATAATAGCGCCTGCAGCTTTAAGCCGCGACACGGCTAATGCGTCTTCCTCGGGACACCAATTTTTATATTCAAGATTGCCCCACGAAGTTGGTAAGCCAGTAACATTAAAAGATTCTTTAACCGTCATCGGCAGACCCAATAACGGTAATCGTTGACCTTTGGCAATAGCGAAATCCGCTGCTTTTGCCGCTAATCGTGCTCTTGCAAAATCTCGAACAACGACGGCATTAATTTTTTTATCGAATAGTTCAATACGTGCAATAGTTTCTTCAACCAGCTCAGCTGAAGAGATTGTTTTGTTAGCTAAAGCGGCTACAAGCTGTGTAGCGCTTTGATAATCCCAATTTTTGTTGTTTTTCATTCCAATGACTAGATTATTTGAGTAGAATAATGTATCAGCCGCCAATAAATGATAGTGCATATCAATACCAATATAAAATAAACCCACATTAATGGGACAGTAGTATGCATACTCACAAAGCCTATTAAAAATGAAGATAAACTCGTTAACAAAATATTGACTAAAAACATCACCGCATTGGCTGTCCCTGCAATATGACGAAATAATGACATCCCCTTTCCCATAGCCATCGGGAAAAGAAATCCTGAACCAAAAAACATGAAAGCAGTGCCAACGGCGACTAAGATGATATCTTGAGGGAAAAAATAACTGGCGATCACTAACAAACCGGCTAAAACCAATAAGGCATTGATCACGACTAAAAATAATTGCTCAGTTTTCAACTGTTTGAGCAGAAATCGACAAAGAATAGTAGATAGCAAGAAGACCACTCCCAGGCATAGCGCTAAACGGCCAAAAAATACGGGAGTATGATGAAATTCAGTTTGAATTAAAAATGGGCCGGTGGTGTTAAACACAATAATCAGAGAATAAACCAAACCCATGATGATAATTAAAGCTAAAAAAATTCGATGGTGGAGTACTTCCATGAGATTTTTTTGCATAGTTTTGAAACGCAGCGGATGCCGATCAAAATGAGTTTCTGGAACGATGATCAAAATAGCTATTAACAATACTAATGAGATGACAGCAAAAAAATAAAATCCAGCTTGCCAACCAAAATAAAACTGCAAATAACCTCCAATCATCGGGCCTATGATTGGTCCTATGCCCCACATGGTGGCTAACAATGGGCCTAGACGAATTAATTTTTCGGGGGGCAGAATATCTGAATAAATTGCTCTATTAATGACCGCTGCAGCGCCAATGGTTACACCTTGTAGAAAACGTGCGATCAACAAAATTTGGATTGAGGGAAATATGACCGGCAGCAGACTAGCCAGCACAAAACCAAAAAATCCAAGACGCAATAATTTTTGCCTTCCCAGGGAATCGGTTAAAAATCCAGTAAAGAAATTGCCTAAAGCATAACCCAACAAATAAATAGAAATAACGCTTTTGGCGACGCTGGGCAAAACATGTAACCCTGCAGCGATAGCAGGCAATGAAGGGGCGACTAAATCGACTGCCATTCCTATCAGAGGGTTGCAAAAAAGGAGTGTCCAGATGATGAATTGAACTTTCCTTTCAGAGAGAGTTAATGAGTTGTTTTTCATTCCAGTCACCTTGAGCACTACTCGATATCTCTTTTATGAAAATACTGTAAATCAGCAGCATAAGTCGTTAATGAACATTGTGTCAAATGCCTCGCAACCAAGTCCAATAATTTTTTTCCTAAAAATAATGATGAAAATTTTTTTATTAGTGAATGTGATAATAAGCTATCTAGAGAAAGGGCAGTGAGCTATTACTGGTCTTCTTTGTCAGAAAAATTTCCCAATAGGTCATTCATATCGCCCATTTTATTTTGCATAGCTTGGGTAATTTTTTGAGTAGCATTGTTGACAGCTGCAGCAATCAGCTCCTCAATGACTTCTTTGGGTTCTTTCAATAATTCATCTGCAATATTAATTTTTTTAATTTGATAGAGTCCCGTCATTATTATGTTAACGAGTCCCGCTCCAGATTCCCCAACTACTTCTAATTTTGCCAGTTCTTCTTTATTTTTTTCTACCATTTCTTGAATTTTTTTAGCGCCTTTCATAAGCGCCCCTAAGTTAAATTTTCCGCCTAGCATGTCAATTACCTCTTATGTCAAACTTCAATTACGGTGCGTGAACGAAAGGCATGGCTTAACGTGCCACCATCTAAATATTCCAGTTCACCGCCAAAAGGAACACCATAGGCAATGCGCGTACAAGATATCTTTCTTTTATCAATATGGCTAGCAATATAATGTGCTGTTGCTTTCCCTTCAATGGTTGGATTGGTTGCCAAAATCAACTCGGAAACAAGTTCGTTGTTTAAACGCTCCAACAAAATAGGAATACCAATTTCTTGCGGCCCTAAACCATCTAATGGCGATAAATGACCTTGAAGAAGAAAATAAAGTCCACGAAAACTGGCAGTTTGTTCAATAGCAAAAAGATCTGCTGGGTTTTCCACCACGCAAATTACATTTTGATCGCGCCTCGGATCGCGGCAGATACCACAAACCTCTTCTTCAGTAAACAAACGGCAGCGTTGGCAGGTTTTAACTTGAGTCAGTGACTGTTGTAAGGCACTTGCTAAGTTTAAACCTTTTTCACGGCCGTTTGCTGATAACAATTGGAACGCCAACCGCTGGGCGGTCTTTGGACCAATACCCGGCAGAGCGTTCAAACAATCAATCAAACGTTTCGTGAGTGGGCTAAACATTAGCTTTTAATTTTTGCCCTCGTCTTCGACGGTAATATTGCGAATATCTGCAGGAATATCCATGTTTTTCAATAATTCCATGGTTTTACTTTGGGTGGTTTTTTGGATTTTCTCGCTTAAATCTTTCCAAGCTTCGCGTAAACGAAATTCAAATTCTTTTTGACTGAATTTTCCAGCAGCGTCAGCAAATGCGCGAGGACTTATTTTGATGTCTTCAAAATTATAAGTAGCAGTCATGATGATTTCGACAGTTTCATCATGAGATTTGCCACTTATTTTTAATTCGCCTAAGCGTGTATAAGTTTCCTGCATTTGATTTTGCATGGCGACAATACTGTTTTTAATTTCTGTCAACAAAGTATTTTCATCCATCTGCGGCATCCCTTCCCGGGTCATTGGCATATTTGAATTCTTCATAGCATTTTCCTCTTGTGTGTTGTTAAATTTTCTATTTTGCGTCGACACTGGATTTTACCAGAGTTGCGTCAAAGGCTTGCATCATCTTTTTTATGATGGGATCATTCAAAATCGTTTGTTCAGCAATTTTTTGCTGTAATTCTTTATCAAGTCGATTTCGGTCAGCTGGAGTTTCTATTCCTGATGCCTCAATGCTAACTTCCACCGTCATCGGCTTATGCATATATTTGCTCAAGGATTCACGAATTCGATCAATGTGTTTTTGATTCAACAAAGGTTGTTTTGAAGCGTGTAAGAGTAAATGTAGATGCTGATCAGTAAGCGATTTTAATCCGCAATGCTCGGCGAGCGCTTTGGTACCGCCATCTAGCTGCAAATGATTGATCAAATCCTTCCAAGAGTGTTCAGTCTTTTGAGTCATGGTATTAGGCGGGGAATCACTTATTTTTTCTTGTGGTGTAAAAGCGAGCATTTTTAATAAAGCCATTTCAAAACCAATTTGTGGAGAAGGGGACCAGGGTAAATCTCGTTGACCTAATAAACCAATTTGATAATAAAGCTGAACATCTTCTCGACTTATTGTTTTCGCAAATGGAATGAGTCGTTCGTCAATGGCTTGAGAGGGCATTTGGGGAGTTGCTTGTAAAATAGCAATTTGATGCAACAAGGATAAAAAATCCGCCAATGCTCGATGAAAGTCTGCGCCTTGTTCAGCCAGTTTATTGACACCTTCAATAATTTTATTGGCGTCAGGTTGAGAGAGGGCGTCCAGTAATTCATAAAGCGTTTTTGTGTCTATGGCGCCGAGCATGGTTTTCACATCTTCGGTTAGGACTTTACCATCGCCATAAGCAATGCTTTGATCTAACAAACTTAAGGCGTCACGCATACTGCCTTCTGCCGCCTTTGCTAATAATTGAGTTGCGGCAGGTTCGTAGGCGATACCTTCTTGGGTTAATACATGTTGTAAATGCTGATGAATTTGTTCAGCAGGCATGGCTAATAAGTGAAATTGTAAGCAGCGGGATAAAACGGTTGCTGGAAGTCGTTGTGGATCAGTGGTTGCCAATAAGAATTTGATATGCGGCGGTGGTTCTTCCAAAGTTTTTAACAGCGCATTAAAACTATGACGAGACAGCATATGGACTTCATCGATAAGATAAATTTTAAAACGGCCTTTGGTGGGTGAATACTGCACATTATCTAGCAGTTCACGCGTGTCTTCAACCTTAGTGCGAGAAGCAGCATCAACTTCAATTAAGTCGATAAAACGACCTGCTTCAATTTCTTTGCAAGATTGGCAAGTGGCGCAAGGCTCAGCGGTGACGCCGGTCTCACAATTCAAACATTTAGCAAGAAGACGGGCAATAGTGGTTTTGCCAACGCCTCGGGTGCCGGTAAACAGGTACGCATGATGTAAATAATTTTGTTTTAAAGCATTCGTTAATGCACGCACCACATGGGTTTGCCAGACGACGTCTGCAAATCGTTGGGGACGCTATTTGCGCGCTAATACAAGATGGTATTTCACCGATATAGTTTTCCACTTTGAAGTAGGATAATGGCCACAGCAGCCACACTTTGCACCCGCATCCGCATGCTACCGTTGCTCCCTTCCGGGCCTGGCGGGGTTCGCAAGGTATCGTTGCAAGGGACCACTGCGACCATTACTTGGCGGAGAGAGAGGGATTCGAACCCTCGGTACGTCTTTTGGACGCACACACGCTTTCCAGGCGAGCCCCTTCAGCCACTCGGGCACCTCTCCTTAATTCAGCCTAAGATTATAACATTTTTTTCGCCTAAGAGGTAGGAAATAATAACCAATGACGAGTATTTTGTTTTATGGCAAAATGAATCGGATTTGATAAATGTTAAACAGGTAGAAGGAGAAATTGAATATGCCAAATATACTAAAAGCAGGTCTGGTCGGTCTAGGCCTTTTTCAGGTGGGGCAAGCCATTGAAAATGTATCGGTCGTTAATAAAACCTCACCCTTTATCTTCCCTCCTGTGGATCAAGCTTCTCCCACCAATTCATCTTTGGGTTGCACTGACCCGGCTACCACCGATTATTGTGTGCATGAATGGATTAGCGATCCTGACAACAACTGCCCAACGCCGAATGAAGAATGTATTACTGAGTGTTTTACTGCCTTGGGTTGTTGCGAAGATGGTAGCACCGAAACTAAATTCAATGATTGTCCGCCTGATTCTGGTGATGATCTGGCGAAAAAATTCTTTATTAGCGAAGGGGTAATAGCAGGAGCCGGTTTGCTGGGGGTTTTATACAATTGGCGTAAACAAAGACCTAATTTCCAGCCTAATGAAAGCAAGGTGAGTATCAGTTGTATCATGGCCGGCGCTTTGGGAATTTTAGCCACTGCTTTGGGAAAAATATATCCTAATTTTGGAATTGTTACTGGTTCTACGCTTTCAATGGGCTTTGGATTTTTTACAACTTATACTTGTTTAAAGAAAGCTGCGGTGAATAACAATCCACTTCAACAACCTTTAAATGCTGACCACGGTGATAATAATGGCGTGAATCATGATATGGCATAAAGAACACAATATGTTATTAAGAACTTAAGAGCGTTTTTAAGATTTCATTATAAATCAAGCTTAATTGAATTAAGTCGTCAACTGGAACGTGTTCGTTGATCTGATGGATGGTTTGGTTGACCACGCCTAATTCCACAATTTCGCATCCCAGTCTAGCGATAAATCGACCATCCGAGGTGCCGCCGATGGTGTTAGGCTTGGTTTCGCGAGCGCAAATTTTTAGAATTGATTGTTTACAGGCTTCTGCCAATTTGCCTGGGGGACTAAAAAAAGGTTGTCCGCCGATCATCCAATCAATTTTATATTTTAAATCATGCTCATCCAGAATTTTTTGAACGCGTTGCTTTAAATTCTCTGAAGGGCTTGCCGGAGAAAAACGAAAATTAAAACGTGCGGTTAACGCCCCGGGTATTACATTAGAAGCACCGGTGTCGGCTTGGATATTGTATATTTGAAATGAAGTGGGGGAGAAAAACTCATCGCCATTATCCCAGGTTACGCGCGTTAGTTCATCTAAAACTTTAAAACTGCGATGAATAGGATTATCAGCTAAATGAGGGTAGGCAATATGGCCTTGTTTGCCAATTACTTGTAAAAATCCATGTAATGAACCGCGGCGACCGACTTTAATTGCATCGCCCAAGACATCTTGGCTGCTGGCTTCACCGATTAAACACCAATCCAATTTAATGGCTTGTTTTTGGATATATTCCACCAAACGAATGGTGCCGTCGACGCCTTCACCTTCTTCATCACTGGTGATCATAAATCCAATTGAACCTTTATGTTCGGGATATTGGTTGATAAATTGTTGGCAAGCGATGATCATGGCGGCCAAAGCGCCTTTCATATCTGCTGCACCGCGGCCAAATAAATTGTTTTCACGAACAGTCGCCGAAAAGGGTGGGGATACCCATTTTTCCAATGGTCCTGACGGTACGACATCGGTATGGCCTGAGAAAGCGAGTAGAGGTCCTTCAGCACCTCGTCGCGCCCAAAAATTTTTAACCTTGCCGGAAGATACATCTTCTATAACAAAACCCATCTCTTGCAAATATTTTTTTAAAATTTCTTGGCAACCATTATCGTTAGGGGTAATGGATTCTTGGTTAATTAAACGTTTAGCCAGTTCTAAAACTTCTTTTGACATAGCGGTTACTCAATCGTTCGTAAAATTTCATTCAATGAGACTTTTTGCCGGGTTTTATCATCCACTTCTTTGACGATGATGACGGCATAGCGGCCATAACTACCGTCAGCTGAGGGAAGTGTACCGGGTATCACCACTGAGCCGGCAGGTACCCGGCCATAAATTATTTTTTTCGTTTGTCGATGATAAATGGGCGTGCTTTGTCCGATAAATACACCCATCGAGATTACGGCGCCTTCTTCAACAATCACACCCTCAACAATTTCAGAGCGTGCGCCGATGAAGCAGTTGTCTTCAATGATGGTGGGATTGGCTTGGAGTGGTTCTAATACGCCGCCAATGCCAGCGCCTCCAGAAAGATGCACATTTTTGCCAATTTGAGCACAGGAACCAATGCCCGCCCACGTATCCACCATTGTTCCACTATCCACATAGGCCCCAATATTCACAAAACTGGGCATTAAAATAACGTTTTTGGCGATATAGGCGCCTTTGCGTACACAAGCACCCGGCACAACGCGCATACCTGCTTGTTTAAAGTCATCTGCCGAATAGTGGGTGAATTTTGAAGGAATTTTATCAAAAAAACGGGTGAACTCTGCTTCGATAACTTGATTTTCTTGGATCTTGAAAGACAATAAAATAGCCTGTTTAGCCCATTGATTGATTGCCCAGGCGCCATTTTTTTTCTCAGCAATTCGTAGTTGTCCACTATCCAACAAACTTAAGGTTTCAGTAACTGCTTGCTGAATCTGTACTGGAATATTACCGAGTTGTAATTGCTCCCGTTGGGCGTAAGCATTTTCAATGGTGGTTTGTAATTTATGCATTATGCTTTCCTCATCAATTGTAATTTTAGACTATATTATATCACCTTCTAATTTTTGCAAAATTTAATCCATTCGTACGGTTTCGGCTTTATTTTAGATAAAATCTCCAATAGAATAGGAGATTGTGCTTAATGACAGTAAATTAAAAGATCAAGATTCTTCTGCCCAACTTAAATTACTGGCAGCACACGAAGTTAAAAATTTAAAAACGACAATTATCACTTTTTTCCAAAATACTCCTCTAACTCCTACAGAAGATATACGCTTCACTGCAATGAAAGGAAAAGCGCCAAAATTTTTTTTGCAAGATGCTCAATATCTTCTCGATCTATTGAATAAACGCAAAAAAAATAAAGTAGTTTTTTATCACATCTCACAATCATTTGGTGGATCCCTCTTTGGGCTCATCTGTGGTTTTTATGAAGTTTATAACCCAGATCAACTTTCACCCTTTTATAAGAATTTACTGTTTATTGGATTGCTTGGAGGGGCAACCTTCGGTAGTTACCATTTCTATCATTCCCGGAATTTTTGCCCAGACAATCCCACAAAAAAAGTTACTCTACAGATCACTCGACTCCAAGAGTTATTAGATCCACCTCAATTAAAGCAGAAAATCGGCAACACTGAAACTAAAAACCAGATTCCTCCAAAAAAAGTGGATGCAAAGCTTCAAAAAATACAGCAAGGAATGCGAAGCAGAAAAAAACCCGAAAATGCTTGTTCTAGTCTTATATCCTATTTTCAGTGGTTAGCAACTTGTTTATTGAGTAAAGCATTTAGCATCCAGAAAACTTCTCAACAATCCTCCGATCAAATTGAATTGAATACCTCTCTCAAAATCTTTGACAGAGAAAAAGGTTCCAGTATAATTTCACCGGAAAAGAAGTCGTCAATACTAAAAAAAAGACGACCACCTGCTGTCGCACAACCTACATTAGATTCCAAAAAGAAACTAGGATCCATAAAGACATTTAATCCCTTTGAAGCATTGGACAGCGATAACAGCAGCAATAAACCTTCACCACAAACGCAAAAAAAATCGACCAATCCTGCCATATCAACAATATCTCAGGAAAAAAAGCTCGCTGTAGAAAATCTATCCAAACCACCTCTAGTATTAACCCCAAAACAACTCATGAGCATTCCTGTATCAGACAGTAATACAAACAACCAAACCACACCACACGCCCAAGAGTGTAAAGACACAGTTGAGCAAGAAATTAAAATGACGGAATTGCAATCATCAGAAAGATTAATTGCGGAAAACAAAACCATACATTATCAATTAATGGAATCTAAGAAACAAACACTGCAATTACAGGAACAGCTCACGACACTCTCTAGAACGTTCACGGCCCTGATGTATGCTCTTAGGACAATAGGTCTCTATCCCACTTGGCTGAATACTCGTGCAGGATCTACTCTCCATTTTATGACAAACTATTCTTTTTGGAGTCAACCTACACAGTCAGTATCTACGTGGTCTACCACCACTATGGCGCCTCCTGCCCCAGAAGGTTTTCCGCCTACTCTACCTTTATTTGAACTTTAATTAAAAAATGTTTCCTGAATAGAATTGCCATGAAAGGGATGGCTAATTGACCAATTGGTTTTGGTTCAGTATGATATCGGGTTCTATCGGGGTATAGCGCAGTCTGGTAGCGCGCCTGCTTTGGGAGCAGGATGTCGGGGGTTCAAATCCCTCTACCCCGAATATTTAACTGAAAAACCCTTGGTTGAAAACAATAAATTGAGCGCCTGTAGCTCATTTGGATAGAGCATCGGCCTTCTAAGCCGAGGGTAACAGGTTCGAATCCTGCCAGGCGCACGTTATTTAATGATTGACTGATTGAATGGTGGGCGTAGCTCAGTTGGTAGAGCCCCGGATTGTGATTCCGGTTGTCGTGGGTTCGAGCCCCATCGTTCACCCACCCCGTTTTGGAAATGGGGGTTAAATAAAAATGGGCTAGTAGATGGTATTTAAAAGAGCTCAGATTTTAATGATATAATAGTTAGCAAAGCCTATTGAAATAGCATGGCCTTGATTAAACGCTGATATTAATCCTGGATCCTGGAAAATGCTGCGCATTTTCCAGGATGACAAAGAGGGGATTGAAACTTAACGTACTTTCACCGTTGTTGGTGAAACGGACGTTGAATGTGGCCTATCTGTCGGGGGAGTTTGTGCTGCTGTAATTTCTCGCCGACGAGCAACGGTAGCAGGATCAGAAAATACACCTAAAGCAGCAGGGCGTGCTGCGGGTTTTTTTGCGGCGTGTAATCTTCTTAGATCTCTTTCAAAGTCAGCAGCTAATTCCTGATCTGTCAACTTAGACTTACCGATGCCGTGTTTTTCTGCAGCTTTCTCGAATTCCTCAGCTGTGGGCATCCTCTTATCTGAAAATAAGTTTGCACTGATGGGTGATTTTTTCATGATACATCTCCTATAGTAAGAAATTGATTGATTTTTAATCAGCTCGAATGTAGAATAACCTTTTGCACCAGCATTGTATTATATACAACTATACCACGCAAGCTATCATAAATATACTAATCAATTTTTAATGATAATTTAACTATTAATAGAAAACTAGGAATAACACTATGAAGAAAGATCCCAGTAAAACAAGGAACCCTGCACCTGGGCCGGTACGACCATTTTGGGCGAGACCACATAACCCGTCTCGATATGGGCATCTTAATCCAAGGGACCTGGAAGAATCTGCTGCTTTGACTTTGAATCCTGAAACTGAACCTGTTGGTCCCGGTGAAAGTAGTAGTGAGGAAGAAGATGAAGATGAAGATAATGATAAAGATGATAGTGTTACCTCCGATCAAAAAAAAATACGTCAATATTTAGATGAAGAAGAGGCGGATGAAGAAGAAGCAGATGAAGAAGAGGAAACTGAAGAAAAAGAGCTGAGGCATGAGCATCCCGAGCGCAAGGCTAGTGTAGCAGATACTGCAGGAGATGATGCAGAAGAGGAGAGTGATAATAGCGAACCAGATGAAAAGACAATATCGAAATCACTTGAGTTAGCAATTAAAGAAACTGGTCAATTACCTTCTAGCGCTGATATTCAACAACGCCTTTCTATCTTGGAAAAAACACGTCATAGCATTATCAAAAAACCAGTTCTTAAATCTGGTGATAACCCTAATCCTAGTATTTCTGGTTCTGATAACAACGAGAAGAAAGGAATAGGAGAGCAAGAAGAAGAGGAAGATGCAGAGGAAGATGCAGAGGAAGATGCAGAGGAAGATATTAATCTCCCTTCAGATTCTCGTTGGTTGGCACAAAAGGAGACTTTACTTAAATTATATGTTTTTATGCGTAAATATGAAAATGAGCCTGCTACTTTGGTTCCTCAAAAAGGCGATGCGCGATCTGAATTAGCAATAACTCCTTTTTTAATGTTATTGAATTTAACACAACAGGCAATTAGTAGGGGGAGTATTGATGAACAATATGATGTTGTTGAAACTTGGCTGTTTCGTAAGCAAGATCAAGACAACGTTAATTCTTTTCGCATTAATCAAGCCCATCATATCTATAGGCGTTATCTGACTACTACTCCTGAAGCAGAAGATTTAATGATAGGGAGAAGTTTGCGCCGTATTAAAGTTCCAGAACTTGTTGAAGGCGAAAGTCTGGTCTATGCATCAACACCGTTATGTTATGCTTTATGCTTTAATAGATTGTCTTTAGTGAAACTGATAGTGGAAATTTTTCATGCAAATTGGTCACAACCTTGTCTAGTAGTTTACAAAGTAGGGAGTGGGGATTCATTAGAAAATAAACAGGTGGTGGTGAAGATCACTCCTTTGACGCTATTGCTAAGACATGTTCCCGATGATTGTGATTTTAATATTTTAGAATATATTTTAGGGAGAATGTATCGTGAGCTGCAAGATCCTTCTGATAGTATGAAATTTTATCATCATCATATTCGTGATAAAGTCATGCTAGAGATGCATGCCGCTAAAAAAAGTATGGTGCGACATGGTCAAGTTTCTTCTAAAATTTATCTTAGTCTTCTTAAAAATTTGTTGCGACTATACTTTTTTTCACCGATAGATGGATTATCCAAAGATAGTCCTTATTTTTTTTATATGATTCGTTCTATCCCATTGCTAGCGCTTGGGAATGCTAAGCGAGCATTATGTATATCGAGATCACCAAGTTTTGTATACGCCAAAGTATTACAGGAATTTCGTTGTTATTTTCTGAAAGCATTTTCAAACCAAGATAATGTTGTTACGCGTATTATGATGTTTCTTGCTAATGATTTACTTGGCGAGTTGCTTGAACAGAAATTACCGACACTAACTCGGCGTCCAGGCATTTCAGGACATCATCCCAAAGTTCCTACTAAGCCACGGCTTGGTCAGTCTAGGGAAAATCCTCTTATGAAGACTCGTAAAGCAGTGGTAGGACTGCCATACTTTTTAAGTAGCAGTAGCAGTAGCAGTAGCAGTAGCAGTAGCAGTAGCAGTAGCAGTAGCAGTAGCAGTAGCATAGCGCCATCTACAAATAGGACAAATCTAAGTGGTTTAAGTTTTAGTTATTCTTCGTCGTTGCCTGAATCTTCACAATTAGTAACTATAAGTTCAAGTTCGTCGAGTTCATCAAGCTCATCGAGTTCGCCATCTTCATACTAAATCAAATATTGACTTCCGATTTTGGCTAGTTTGGTAGCGTCTACGATGATATTATCGCTTGATTTTAAATTGATTAAACTCAAAACTGGGGTTCATGCAATAGTTTCTTCTTTTCTTAAAGTTAAAACCTCATAACCGGTTTCTGTCACGGCAATGGTGTGTTCCCATTGGGCGGATAATTTGTGATCTTTGGTAATTACCGTCCAGTCGTCAGGCAGTAAACGAATATGACGTGAACCTGCGTTGATCATGGGTTCAATAGTAAAAGTCATACCCGGTTCTAACATCACCCCAGTCCCTTTTTTTCCGTAATGTAGAACTTGTAAGTCCTCATGGAAAATGCGTCCGATACCATGGCCGCAATATTCTCTAACTACGGAATAGCGATTACTTTCGGCATGTTCTTGAATGGCGGCGCCAATATCACCTAAATACGCACCAGGTTTTACCAATTTGATGCCAATGTACAAACATTCCTGCGTGACTTGAGCTAGGCGTTCTGCAAACGGCGCGACATCGCCAACAAAAAACATTTTGCTGGTATCGCCGTGAAATCCATCTTTGATTACCGTCACATCGATATTAATAATATCACCTGACTTTAATTTTTTGTCATTGGGGATCCCGTGACAAACAACATGGTTAACCGAGGTGCAAATAGATTTAGGGAAGCCGCGATAGTTCAAAGGGGCGGGTATAGCCTTAAGTTCTTCGGTGATGTAGCGATGACAAATATCGTTTAGCTCATTGGTGGTAATATTCACTTTGACGAAAGGCCCAATCATTTCTAAAACCTGTGCAGCAAGCCGGCCGGCTTCGCGCATTTTGGCGATTTCTTCTTTAGTTTTGAGAATGATATTCATAATTGAAAATTTCCCATATTAAAAAATAATTTTCTACGAAAATTATCCCCGCGATGGGGATCGCAAGGGGAGAATTGTGATTCTCCCCTTCATTGCAAGCCTCAGCTTAGCTGAGGCGCAGCATATAAATTAGGAAGCAAATCTCGCTGTACTTCAGCGGGAATTGCGGGATCGCAAGGGGAGAATTGTGATTCTCCCCTTCATTGCAAGCCTCAGCTTAGCTGAGGCGTAGCATATAAATCAGGAAGCAATTGACGCTGTACTCAGCGGGAATTGCTAGTTTGCCTCAATTCATGTTATAAAGCCATGCACGAAACTGCGAAATCGAATTTTATATTGATTCGAAAATACACACATTTATCGACACATAGTTTGGGGTGCTGAGTTTGCTCTTGGTCAAATTATGGGATAGATGGAGGCGCCGAAAGGCATTTAACCCTGGAGAAATGAATGATCGAAGTGACTATGAGTCAAATGTTAGAAGCGGGTGTCCATTTTGGTCACCAAACCCGGTATTGGAATCCAAAAATGGCGCCGTTTATCTATGGCGCTCGCCACAAAATCCATATTATCAATTTAGAAGAAACCTTGCCTCGATTTCGTGAGGCTTTGAAATCTTTAGCTAATATTGCTGCGAACAAAGGAAAAATTCTTTTTGTTGGTACCAAACATGCTGCTCGGGAAGTAGTTAAGGAAGAAGCCATTCGATGCGGGATGCCTTACGTGAATTTCCGTTGGTTGGGCGGAATGTTGACTAACTACAAAACGATACGTCAATCCATTAAGCGCCTTAAAGAATTAGAAGAATTGCTCCTGGATGAAAAACAAGTATCCCGTTTTACCAAAAAAGAAATACTGCGTTTGGTAAACGAAAAAGAGAAATTAAGCTCTTCAATTGAAGGGATCAAAAATATGGGCGGTCTACCTGATGCATTATTTGTGATTGATGTCGGGCATGAGAAAATAGCAATTAAAGAAGCCAAAAAACTTAGTATCCCGGTAATTGGCATTGTTGATACAAATAACAATCCTGCGGAGATCGATTATCCCATTCCTGGCAATGATGATGCGTTGCGCGCTATTCGTTTTTATTGCAAATCGTTGGCAGACACTATTATTGAGGCGCGTGGGGTTTTAGAATTGGCTCCTGTTGAAACCGAAGAAAGTCAAGCAGCTAAAGCAACCGTAAAAGTTAAAAAAGTAATCAAAAAGAAAGCTGAGGGTGGTGAAAGTGCGCCCGAAGAATCTGAACCGGAACAAAAGGCTGAACAAATAAAAGCTGCTGAAAAAACTCCGGTGAAAAAGAAGGCCGTAACCGGTCGCAAAACAGAAAAATCTGATACCCCGGTTGGGTCAGAGAAAGACACAGCTAAAAAAGGGCCAATTCGTCGGCCTCGTACTTCCAGCAATCCACGTGCAAATGAGAAGGAATAATTATGGCAACAACTCCAGCTATGGTTAAAGAGCTGCGCGAACGAACTGGCGCAGGAATGATGGAATGTAAAAAAGCATTAGACGCTGTACAAGGAGACCTTGAGGCAGCCGTCGATGCTTTACGCGCAAGTGGCCAGGCAAAAGCAGCTAAACGCGCTGGAAGGGCGGCCTCAGAAGGCGTATTGATTATTAAACTGGATAAAAGCGAAAAAGAAGGCAGTTTAGTTGAAATAAATTGTGAAACTGATTTTGTCGCTCGAAGCGAGCAATTTAAAGAATTTGCAGATGCTGTTGCAGTAGCTGCACTAAAAGCCAAAGAAAATTCGATAGAATCTTTGCTCGAAAAACAAATTGATGGACAAAAAACCATTGAAGAGGCTCGCCAAGAATTAATCAGTAAAGTGGGAGAAAACATTCAAGTTCGTCGGGTTGCTTTTCTTCAATCCAATGGCATAATCGGCCAATATCTGCATGGGAGTCGAATAGGTGTCCTCTTGAATCTCGATCGCCATGAACCTGCTTTGGCTAAAGATATAGCAATGCATATTGCCGCCAGTAATCCCTTGGCCATCAATGCCGATCATGTGCCTGCTGAGTTCATCCAACGTGAGCGAGAAATATTTATTGCTCAATCAAATGAGAGTGGCAAACCCAGCCATATTATTGAAAAAATGGTTAATGGCCGTATTGCAAAATTTCTTAAGGAAATTTGTTTGATTGATCAACCTTTTATTAAAGACCCAGAAAAGACCATTGCAGATTTATTAAAGGCAAAGCAGGTAAATATTCTGGCTTATGTTCGTTTTGAAGTGGGTGAAGGGGTTGAAAAACAAACGCAAGATATCGCTGAAAAATGAAGGGCAAAAGCACATGAGTAATGGCCATCAACCAGTTTACCGTCGTGTCTTGTTAAAAATGAGTGGTGAAGCGCTCATGGGTGGAGGACCTAACCCAATTGATCCTAAGGTTTTAGATAGAATTGCCAAAGAAGTCAGAGAGATTTATCAACTAGGTGTTCAAATTGGCATCGTCGTTGGTGGTGGAAATTTCTTTCGAGGCGTAACCATTTCCGAATCGGGTATCAATCGTATTACTGGTGACCATATGGGAATGTTGGCCACCTTAATCAATTCATTGGCAATGCGCGACGCTTTCGAGAGATTGGGATTACCCGTGCGGGTGCTTTCAGCGATACCCGTTAGCGGAATGGTCGATCACTTTAATCGAAGGAAAGCAATTGATCATTTGCAGCAGGGAAGAATAGTTATTTTTGCAGCAGGAACTGGTAATCCATTGGTTACTACTGATTCTGCAGCTAGTCTGCGTGGGGTAGAGATTGAAGCCGATGTGTTGCTTAAAGCAACTCAGGTTGATGGTGTTTATTCTGCAGATCCACGCCGTTATCCCGATGCAACCCGTTATGAACATTTGACTTATCATGAGGCTTTGGAAAAAGAATTAGCGGTCATGGATTTGGCTGCCTTTTGCCAATGTCGTGATTATGACCTGCCTTTATGTGTTTTTAATATGCAGAAAACGGGTGCATTATTACGGGTTATAACGGGACAATCCGAAGGTACTCGAGTTTCCAATAAGCAGGAGGAGAAACCTAATGACAACCGCTAATGTGATTCAGCAAGCTGAGTCTCGTATGAAAAAGAGCATGCAACTTCTTCAAGATGATTTGGGTAAACTGCGAACAGGGCGCGCACATCCGAGCTTGCTTGAGAATATTAAAGTTGACTATTATGATCAACCCACTCCTTTAAGTCAGGTTGCCAATGTTACAATTGAAGGCCCGCGTACACTAGCTGTTACCCCTTGGGAAAAAACTTTAGTTCCAAAAATTGAAAAAGCGATTCGCGCGGCTGACTTAGGCTTGAATCCAACCACGGTTGGAACTTTAATACGAGTTCCTTTACCTGCTTTAAATGAAGAACGTCGTAAAGAGTTGGTCAGAGTTGTGAAAGATACAGCAGAGCAGGCCAGAGTAGCTGTCCGTAATATTCGTCGCGATGCCAATCAGGAATTTAAAAATCTTTTAAAAGATAAACAAATTAATGAGGATGAAGAACGTCGCGCCACCACCCAAATCCAAAAACTGACGGATCAGTACATTGTCAAGATTGATCAGACTGCAAATGAAAAAGAACAAGATTTAATGGTAGTTTGATGCATAAGTGTACCCACCAATTAAAGCATATTGCTATAGTGATGGATGGAAATGGCCGGTGGGCCAATCAGCGTTTACTTCCTCGAGTGGCAGGGCATCGGGCCGGGGCGGGGGTAGTTAGAAGAATTGTTGAATATAGCGTAGAAAAAAAACTGGAAGCTTTAACGTTATTTGCTCTTAGTGTAGAAAATTTCAATCATCGACCATTACATGAAGTTCAATTGCTGTTAAAACTCTTTTTAGAATCTCTACAAAGTAATTTAAAAGAATTGAATGAAAAAGGTATACGGTTACGTATTATTGGAGACAGAAGTCCTTTCGACAAAAATTTTTTAGAACAAATTAATAACAGTGAAAAACTAACTGAAAAAAATACAGGGCTGCAATTAATAATGGCCATAAACTATAGTGGACGTTGGGAGATTACTAAGGCGGCTCGTCAATTAGCCCAAAGAGTCCTTGAAGGTCAAATTACTATTGAGGAAATTACACCCACTTCATTTCAACAATGCTTATCTTTAGCCGATATATCAGAACCAGATTTATTCATAAGAACCAGTGGGGAGCAGAGAATTAGCAATTTTATGTTGTGGCAATTTGCTTATACTGAAATGTATTTCACAGATACGTTATGGCCAGATTTCAATGAAGAAGCTTTTCAGGATGCGATTGATTTTTATTATTCAAAGCAACGTAGATTTGGTCATACTAGCGAACAGTTAGAAAAGCAATATGCTTAAATATAGAATAATTACAGCTACAGTTATATGTTTGATATTTCTAGCATTGATGTGGGGATTGAAGCCTCAGCAATTTGCACTGGTAACACTTTTTTTTCCCATCGCAGGGGCTTGGGAATTCAGTCGTTTAATTGGATTATCTCGTTTATCTCAGAGAATCAGTTATATATTTTCAATTTTAATTGCTATCTACGCAACTTATTTCATAGCCTACTGGTGGGTTCTGATTTTATCTCTCCCAGCATGGCTGTGGGCTACTTATCTCATTGGGCGATATGAAAGAAATGAAATTGTGGTAAATAATTATCTTTCTTTTCTCAAAGGTTTCTTTGGATTTTTAATTTTTGTTTCTTGTTGGAAAAGTATTACGATTTTACAAGCTATTTCACCCTTCTTACTACTGATCGCATTAATTTTAATTTGGTCAGTGGATATAGCAGCTTATTTTTCAGGAAGGCGTTGGGGTAAACATCAATTAGCACCTCGAATTAGTCCTAAAAAAACATGGGAAGGTTTCTGGGGGGGAATTATCTTCTCTATTGTATTGATGACAATCTTTAGTTTTCTTTTGCCATTTTCACTCCGTCAGCGTTTCTTTTTCATATTATTATCGATATTAACTGCTTTATTTGCAGTAATAGGAGACCTTTTTATCAGCTTGCTAAAACGTCAAGCAGGTGTTAAGGATAGTGGGCGCTTATTGCCAGGACATGGGGGATTGTTAGATCGGATTGACAGTACTTTAAGTGCACTTCCTATTTTCACTATGGGCATCCTGTTCATCAGAATGTGAGGGAGCATTCAAAGTGGAAAATGTACCTTCAACGAATGAGTATTTTGATGGTAATAAATATAGCAATCTGTTTCCTCCCAAAATTGTTAAAAAAAATCTTTGGCAATTTTTTAAGTGGCGTTTCCAACGTCAAACTCCTCCATGGCCAAAATGGGTGGACTTGCCGCCTTATGCCCCCTTATTGCCGCGGGTGTTCGACCGTCAATTCAGCGTTAGTTTCATCAATCATGCGACAGTGTTGATTCAGGTGGCTGGTTTAAATATTTTAACTGATCCAATTTGGTCAGAAAGATGCAGTCCCATTAAATGGTTAGGTCCGAAAAGAGTACATGCTCCAGGCATTCCATTTTCTGAATTACCACCTATTGACATGGTACTGGTCAGTCATGATCACTATGATCATTTAGATTTGCCGACCCTTGCTATTTTGCAACAAGAATATCAGCCCAATTTTTTTAGCGGTTTGGCGATTAGCTCTATAATTTACAAAAAAATGAAATCGGCTGACACAGTAGATCTGCAATGGTGGGAAACAATAAAAATTGATGCAAATTTATCTTTAACCTTTGTGCCGGCACAACACTGGTCTCGTCGAGGAATTTTTCATCCTAACCGAACCTTATGGGGTGGTTTTATATTAACAACGGCTGATCACACCATTTATTTTTCGGGTGATACGGGTTTTGGCCCACATGTATATGAGATAGCAAAAAAATTTCCTCAAATAACCTTAGCCATATTACCGATCGGAGCGTATGAGCCCAGGTGGTTTATGCAGCATGCGCATATAAATCCAGAAGAAGCAGTTTTAATTCACAAAATTTTAAACGCTAGATTTAGCTTGGGCGTGCATTTTAATACTTTCTCTTTAGGAGATGAAAGTTATAATCAGCCATTGGTTGATCTAAATCAGTCATTATTAAAACACGGCATTGGATCAGAGGAATTTTTTACCCTCCTGCCGGGTCAAGCTTGGCAGTTCATTGATTTGTAATCTTAAGAAACATAACCACTGTCTTCTTAATTGAAAGTTTGTTAAATTAGCGGTTTGATATCCAGTGGAAATTGGAGCTTGGTATATTGTCATTGGTATAAATTGTGAACAAAATAAAAACATTATTGCTTTGGATAGGATTATTATTTGCAATTCCGGTATTTGCACAAGGTTTTGTTGTTAAACAAATTCAGGTGACCGGTTTCCAAAAAATTAAAGAATCTACAATAATTAGCTATTTGCCTATTCATATTGGTCAAACCGTGACTGATAAAGATACAGTGAACATGCTTAGGGCACTGTATAAGACAGGTTTTTTTTCAGACGTGCAGTTAAGCCGGAGTAACAATACCTTAATTGTGCATGTGACTGAACGGCCTACGATTGGGCTTATTATACTGAATGGGAATAAGGAATTTACAGATAAGCAATTATTTCCCGTCTTAAAAGACCTCGGCATTTCTGAGGGCTCTCCTTTCGATGATTCTAAACTAAACACAATCACTCAGGGTTTACGAGAGCAATATCAAGAGTTGGGATATTACGCGGTTGAGATTAATACTCAAGTCACACCAGAACCAAGGAATCGAGTTGAATTAACTATTCGAATTAAAGAAGGGCCTATCGCAAAAATTAAAAGCTTGCATCTTGCGGGAAATCAAATATACCGTGAAAAAATACTGTTGAAAAATTTTCTCTTAGTACCAACGGCTTGGTGGCGCTTATCGTTCCTGAGTAAGAACGATCGTTACTCTAAAACACAATTGTCAAAAGATTTGGAAGCATTGCGCAAATTTTATTTAGACCGTGGCTATTTACATTTCCAGGTAACTGATCAACAAATAATCATTTCTCCAGATAATAAATCTGTAAGTATACTGATTCGTATCACAGAAGGACCTCAATATACCATTGGTGGGGTTGAACTACATGGATTATCGGCAGAATATGTGGTAGATGAACCAGTAGTTCGCCGTTTAATTGTGATAAAACCTGGCGATATATTTTCTCGTCAGCGAATTTTGAATGCTTCTGAGCGCATTAGAATTTATTTTGCAAATCGTGGTCATGCATTCCCGCTTATCAATTCTGAACCCAGAATCGATGAAGAAAAACATCTAGTTTTTTTGAACTATAGTGTAGATCCTGGTCCAAGAAGTTATGTCCGCAGAATTGATTTTACGGGTAACTCAGTGACAATGGATACGGCTTTAAGGAATCGTCTATTACAAATGGAAGCAAGTCCTTATTCTTTAGTTGATGTTGAAACCTCAAAGCAAAAATTGGCTTTTTTACCTTATCTAAGTGATGTTACTGTTGATACGGTTCCAGTCTCTGATAAACCGGATGAAGTCGATTTGACTTATCATGTCAAGGAAGTGAACGCTGGAAAAGCCAGTATTCAGGGCGGGTATTCTACTTCTGATGGATTTATTTACGGCGCCAGCTTGTCGGAACCCAATCTTTTTGGAACTGGCAAATTCGGCTCATTATCCTTTAATGCTAGCCAATTTCAAAAAAGTTATAGCTTCAACTATGTTAACCCATACTATACTACTTATGGGGTTAGCCGTGGCATTACCGTCTTTTCAACAGTAACCACTCCAAGCTCCGCGTTAAACTTAGTCAATTATACGATGGATGGGTATGGTTTTGCCGTTACCTATGGAATTCCAGTTTCTTTAAATAATCGTATTAGCTTTGGATATGGATATACTTATATCAATATCCATGGGACGAATGGTGAAGATAATTCGCCTAATATCACTGATTTTCTTCATGAGCACAAACCGCCTTACAACCAAGTTAAGTTGACCTCCAGTTGGATATACAACACCTTAGATCGCTCCGATGCACCAACTCGTGGGATAAGCCAGTTATTGGGTGTTGAGTTGGGAGTTCCAATCGTAAGCTCTAGTTTAAGTTACTACAAATTTAGCGAGGATTTTAGATACTATTATCCGCTTGGTTACGGATTTATTTTAAATCCCCATACTTCTTTGGGCTATGGAAACGGTTACGGAAATGTAAATACACTCCCATTCTTTTTAAATTATTATGGTGGAGGGCCTGATTCGTTGCCTGGTTATGCACCTAACAGTCTCGGCCCCAAAAATCCTCTTGATACCGATCAATCATTGGGAGGCAACTTAAAAATTTTGGGTGGGATGAACTTTATATTCCCTAATTTTACCAGTAAAATACGGACAGCCATTACATTTGATGCAGGTAATATTTATCAAACTGTTCATATTGATGGTGGTGAAGGTCCAGATCAAATTGATTATGAATCAATGGACTTCAAGACACTTCGCATGGCGGTTGGATTGGCCGCTATATGGTATTCCCCAATGGGGCCTTTAGAATTTAGCGCTTCACAAGCTATTAACAATAAAGCTTCTGATCATCTCGAATGGTTTGGCTTTGCTTTTGGAGGCAGTATATAATAGAACGCTCAACTTAATTACAAAGTTGGAATAGGTTTGGGTTGTACCACAACCCTTTGATAGGGTTAGATTTTTTTATTTTGGGAGAAAAAAATGATGAAAAAAATCATGTTATTTGTGGCCGTTAACGTATTCGCAATAGGTTCAGTCACCGCATTGGCAGGAAATGTAGCAACGATTGATATGCAACAAATTTTTCAAAATTCCAAGCAAGTTAAGCAAATTAACGATGGGTTGGAAAAAAGATTTGCTTCACAAAAAAGTAGTGTAGAGGCTTTAAGTAAAGATCTTCAAGCTAATATGGATAAATACAAGAAAAATGTAACCGTGATGGATGCGAAAACAGCAGATAATTTAAAGAATACTATTCGTGATGAGGAGCAAAAATTACAACAGCAACAAACGGAACTTCAACGTCAGCTGTTTGACGCTCAAAATAAAGAAATGACAACATTATTAGATCAAATTAAAACGATCATTAAGAATATGTCTTCTACTCAAGATTTTGACGTTGTGTTACCTAAAAATGCTCTGTTGTATTCCAAAGATAGTTTAGATATCACCAGTAAAGTATTGGAAGGTTTAGACAAGGGAACTACTTCTAAATAGGGTTTTTAATCGAAAAAGGTGACTGTCATTCAAAGTGACGGTCACCTGCATCAAATAATATGATTTCTTTTAAATTACAAGAGATAGCACAAAAAATTCATGCAGATCTACAGGGTGATCCTGAATGCCGAATTTACCGCGTAGAACCTTTGTCTGCAGCAGGGCCGGGAGCAATTAGCTTTCTTGCGAATCCTAAATACCAATCACATCTGTCTAAAACTCAAGCTTCAGCTGTGATTTTACGCAAGGAACAACTAGAAAAATGTTCCACCAATGCGTTGATCGTTCCTAATCCTGAGCTGGCTATTGCTAAGGTGTTATCATTTATTTATCCTGATCCGCCCACAGAATCAGGCGTTCATCCCAGCGCGATGATAGAAAAAAATTGCGAAATTGATCACAGCGTCAGCATTGGACCCTATTGTGTGATCGAAGAAGGTGTTTGTATTAAAGCGAACACGATTGTTGGAGCTGGCACGTTTATCGGCAGAAATGTGCAAATAGGACATAACTGTAAAATTTATCCTCACGTCAACATATATTATGATGTGCAGGTGGGTGATGAAGTGATTATTCACAGTGGAGCAGTGATTGGCGCCGATGGGTTTGGTTTAGCACATGATGGTCAAAAATGGGTTAAAATTCCGCAAATTGGTACGGTTATAATTGGTAATGCGGTAGAAATTGGCGCCAACACCACAATAGATCGAGGCGCGCTGCAGAATACGACGATTGGTGATGGCGTCAAAATCGATAATTTAGTGCAGGTTGCTCATAACGTAAAAATTGGAGATCATACGGCCATTGCAGCGTGTACAGCTATCGCGGGCAGCACAGAAATTGGAAAATATTGCATGATAGGTGGTGGAAGTTGTATTTCTGGACATATAAAAATTTGCAATGGCGTTGTTATTGGCGGAATGGGGGGTGTTGCTCGATCCATCGATGAACCCGGTATGTATTCCTCAGGCACTGTAGTGCAAAAAAATAGTGCTTGGCGCCGAAATATGTTAAGATTTAACCAATTAGATGAGTTCGCTAAACGGCTTAGTAAACTGGAGAAACTTTATAAAGAGTCAGATGGACATTGAACAAATTAGACGATATTTACCTCATCGTTATCCATTTTTGATGATAGATCGTGTCGTCGAAGTTATTCCTGGAAAATCTCTAACCGCCATTAAAAATGTTACTATTAATGAACCTTTTTTTTCAGGGCACTTTCCTAAACAATCTGTTATGCCTGGTGTGTTATTGATAGAAGCAATGGCACAAGCTTCAGGTATTTTAATTTATCAAACTTTAGGAATTTTCCCGGAAACAGAATTATATTTTTTAGCGGGAATCGATAATGCGCGGTTTAAACGTTTGGTTATCCCGGGTGATCAACTAACTTTACATATTGAATTAGGTAAACATCGATTGGATTTATGGAAATTTAAAGGGACTGCGATGGTACAAAATGAAATAGCTTGTGTAGCAGAATTTATGAATATCAAGGAAAACGAAGAATGATAGACTCACGCGCCGTCATTGATTCCAGTGCGAAAATTGCTCGTGGTGTAAGTATTGGTCCATTTTCGGTGATTGGCCCTGACGTTGAGATTGCGGAAGGCACAAAGTTAGGTTCGCACGTGTTGGTAGCTAAAAATACTCGTATTGGAAAAAACAATCTTATTTATGATTTTGCTTCAATTGGTGGTGACCCTCAGGATTTAACCATCCAAAATAAAGAAACTTATTTGGAAATAGGGAATGCCAATATTTTCCGAGAATTTTGTACAGTTAATCGCGGCTCAAATAAAGTCGCTAATGGTGGAACCACCCGCGTTGGTAATCATAATCTTTTTATGGCTTATATTCATATTGCTCATGATTGCATTTTAGGTAGCCATATTATTTTTGCGAATAATGCTTCTATAGCTGGACATGTAATTGTAGATGATTATGCTAATTTAGCTGCTTTCGCTGGCGTGCATCAGTTTTGTCGAATTGGTAGTTACACTTATTTAGGACGAGCAACCAAAGTGTCACAAGACATTTTGCCGTATATGTTGGTAACTGGAAATCCAGGCTCTCCGGTCAGTTTGAATCTGGTAGGATTAAAACGCCAAAATGTTTCTCGCGAACTCATGCGTATTCTTAAACATATTTATCATCTTTTGTATCGTCGGGATTTAAAATTTACGGAAATTCGTGATGCAATTGCAGAATTTGCTAAAGCTCATCCTGAAATTAATGTGTTTCTCGACATGATAGACAATTCTCAACGCGGAATCGCGCGCCCAAAATTACGAAGATCATTGGCCGAGTCACCTCTCGCCGAAGCTGATTAATAACTTACGTATTGTTGTACAAAACCCCAGTTTTGAATTTAATCGATTTAAAATCAAATGTCATTTCTAAGCTATTGAAAAATAAAAGGAGAATCTGGATAATTTGGCTAGGGTTTTTGGCCAGTCCTGTTGGCTATATTGGTTAGTTGCATCTTATCCACTTTTTACGTATAATACATAATATAGGTAAGATACGTAAATTAATTGTGAGGTCTCTATGAAAGCAACTGCAACTGAATTAAATAAACACCCTGGGAAATATCTTAATCAAGCGATTAAAGAACCAGTCATCATTGAAAAAGCAGGCCATCCGGTGGCCGTCATGGTTTCTTATGAGCGCTATTTGATGCTGGAGGATGCGTATTGGGGAGAATTAGCCAGTCTCGCCGATAAAGATAAGACTTTAGGGGTTAAAAAGAGTATGGATTTTCTCCTAGGCGATAAATAATGCCGAAGATTGACCTCAAGCCCAAGGCCAAAAAATTCATTGAATCTTTACCACCCAAGCATAAAAGGCAAGTCAAAGATCACATCTTATCGTTGGCGGATAACCCAATGCCTCACGATGTTAAAAAACTAATTGGTTATGAAAATTATCTCAGAACTGACATTGGCGAGTATCGCGTCATTTATCGCTATGAGCATAACCCAGATATTGTCATTGTGGTGTTAGTGGGTAAACGCAACGGTGATGAAATTTATCGAATTGCCAAAAGGGTTTTGTAAAAACATTGCGAAAGATGGCTTTTTATCCCAATACCGTAAATTTTCTTTATACTATGCGTATGATGCTAATTTCACGTAATTTTTAGACTGGACATTTTAAAACTGCAATTTTCTGTTCATCTAGATAAAGGAGTAGAAACTAAACTCTTATGATTTATCAAAGAGCGGACAGGAATGGAATGAAAAAACCATTGTCTGAGATATTGACAAAGATCTCTCCTCTTTTTCGGTATAATATTCTCATGGATCGCTCAAATAACAAGAATTATGCAGTAATTTTACATAATTAACCCATGATTCCAACAGCTTGGATACTTTTGACAAGAAATTTTTTTCATGCCTATGAAACAAAAGAATGGCAGTCTAAACATAAGGAAATTTTTTCTTATCTAGTAGAAGATGTTTATCTTGAAGAAATAAATTTTTCTATAATATGTATGGAAAAAAGAGCTTCAATGCTTGCTTTGGTAGTTCCTAGCTTGAATAAACTCAGCACATTGAGCAAGGTTAAATTAGATACTCTTCATTATTTTGATGATGAAGACCACCGAAAATACGGCGAACAAGCACCAATAAATCCAGCCACACCAATGAGTGAGCCTGTAAGCGTACCGGTGGGTTTGTTCTAGTATTAATGAGGAAAATGAAAATAATAATCAGGGTCAAAACCCAATTCATCGAGATCAGCAACAGACTTTATTACAGTCAGTAGTAACGTCACCACAAGAAACAACTGTCAACATTTTGACACAATAACTGTGACCGATGTTTTCTTTTAAATATGGATAGGGTTACATTTTAAGTTGTGAGTAAACTGCTTGCTTTTTTGGTATTTGCTGCTAATTCATTCTTGTCGTCAGCACATAGGGTGACATGCCCTAATTTTCTGTTGGGCATCGGTTGTTTTCCATACCAGTGATAGTGTAAACCGGGAATTTTTAATAATTCTTGAATATTCTCAATTTTATTACCGATCAAATTTATCATCGTACAAAATGACCTGGATTTTGTTGAACCCAGAGGTAAACCCAAGATGGCGCGTAAGTGATTTTCAAATTGACTAGTCTCTGCACCTTCAATTGTCCAGTGTCCTGAGTTATGTACACGAGGCGCTATTTCATTAGCAATGAGTTTATCCTTTAGCACAAAAAATTCAATGGTCATAACGCCAACGTAATTGAATTTTTCTAAAATGGATAAGGCATATTTTTCGGCTAATAATTTCAATTTATTTTCAACGAAAGGTGCTTGTGAAGTAATTAGAATACCTTTTCGATGTTGATTTAAAATCAGAGGATAAAATAGAATTTCACCTGTTTGATTTCTCACCGCAATCATAGAGACTTCAAAATCAAATGAGATAAATTTTTCAATAATTAATGGCCATGAACACATTGAATCCCAGGCAGACTTGGTTTCTTCCCAGTTGTGTATCAATGCTTGACCTTTTCCATCATAACCATTACGTCTTGTTTTAAATATGAATGGAAAACCAAATTTTTCAACCGCATTAACGACATCATTCCAGCTCTCTGGCGCTGTATATTCAGTAGTTGGAATATTTAATTGATTTAGAAAATTTTTTTCATATAAGCGATCTTGCGTTATTTTTAATGCCTCTAAAGTGGGAAATAATTTATATTTATCTGCGATAGAAGAAACCTGTTCAATCGGTAGATTTTCTGTTTCATAAGTGAAGCAATCAATCCCATGAAACTGATCTTTAATTTTATTTGTCTCGGAAAAATTAGCCTGTATAACGGTGGTAATATTTTTCGCGGCTGCATCTTCTTTGGGATCAATACAAATCACTTCGATGCCCAATGGATAAGCCGAAAGCGCCAGCATTTGAGCCAATTGGCCGCCGCCTAAGATACCCACTTTCATGATTTACTCCTGTCTTGGATCTTTTTGAGATAGAACTTTTTCAGTTTGTTCTTTGCGAAATTGAACGAGTGATTTATCAATATCGGGATATTTGTTGGCTAAAATAGCTGCTGCCAGTAAAGCAGCATTGGTTGCACCTGTTTCGCCGATTGCTAAAGTGGCCACTGGAATCCCAGCCGGCATTTGTACAATGGATAACAGGGAATCGATTCCATTTAAAACCTTGGATTGAATGGGGACGCCCAATATAGGTAGTTGTGTTTTAGCTGCGAGCATACCCGGCAAATGTGCGGCGCCGCCTGCGCCAGCAATAATAATTTCAATGCCTCTAGACTTGGCATTTTCTGCAAAAGTAAACAATTTATCAGGTGTTCTGTGCGCAGAGATTACTTCAACTTCATAGGCAACCTTGAATTTATCCAATATTGTTGCAGCATGAATAAGCGTATCCCAATCGCTACATGATCCCATTACAATTGCAATTAATTTATTGTTACGGTTCATAAAGTTACCCTTGGTTCAAACCTAATAATACTTTAATCCATATATTTTTGTTTCGCCATCCTTTAATTTTGGATAATGGTTACCGTATTAATAGTGGGTGATCCAGAACCCGAATCCCAGAGCAGAGAAGCTTGTCCATTAATGGGTTTAAAGGGTGAAGAATATACCTTAGGATTACAATTATTATCAAAACTATTCTTGTCTGTGGCTATACCTATGGTACATACCCAGGGGGCATAGGCTTGTTTAGGGTCAACGCTAGAAAACTGGTAGAATTTGCTATTATCTAAATTATTAATAATTATCGAAGTGAAATAGGTGCCATCAAAAAACTGATAAGCATTTTTATTTGACCCACTGGTATAGGCTGTGACGATTAAGGTCTTGGTAACAGAAATAAGCCCATCAGCAGTTACCGTTGTTAAAAAAGAGCCCCCTTGTGCCTTGCTGTAGAAGGCAAGATCAACGGGATAACTATTCCCCATGCCAGCGGGAGGATAACCTATTTGAAGTTGGTTAGGATTTTGTGCAAGGGTTAAAGAACCTTGGAAATTACTAGAGATAGCACTTTTGAAGGTTAGTGAATCGTTTAGCACCTTTATATTGCTATACACAATACAGGGGTCAAGGGGAAGGGTAGCGCCAATGTTAGTTGAAATCTGTGGCTGCTGAGCCTCTATATTTTTACCTTGGCAGTTAGCATTGGATTTATTCCAGCTCAGCTTAAGATTAGTATCAGGATTGACGGTGATATTCAAGGTTTCTGGGTTACCTGCATAGCTATCGGGATCATCATTGTATTTAACATAAATATTGACGGGCTGTGTGTTACTGCCGGTAGTGATATCCGCCGCATCAAACGTATTTTCTGCTGCAGGATTTCTAACTAAAAACGAATTATTTGCGGAGGTAACAATTTGCCAATTTCCTGATATGGTTTTGCCACCCGAGAACGTAAATTGGGGTGGCACATTACTTTGGTTACTCACTAAAATGCTGTTAAGTGGAATAGCGTTCGGATCGTTGATTGATGCTGTATCAAAATTAATCTTTTGAGCCAATTTGTTTTTATCCCATTGAGGTTCATTGTTGGGATCAAAATTAATGTTTAAATCCAAAGAAACGTTTGTGCTGGAAAGAATTTGATTATTTCTATAACCGTTTGCAGTGATAATAATCTCATAGACGTTCCGATCGTTATTCGGCGCGGCGCCATTAGGAATGGGCGCGGTTGAGTAAACAATGCTTTGATATATAGAGTTATTATCACTTTTGACATCAACATTTAACAGTGTTTGAGGAGGGGGAGGTGGATTATTACCATTCGGTTTTAAAGATAAAGTATAAACAACCTTATCAAATAGAGACTCATCGATGTTGAAATAGTCACGGGTACGTATTTCTTGTATGTAATTCCCGGTCTTTAAATATTGAGGACTTGGATTCGAACTCGATCCGATAACAACTTTCTTGGTCATTTCATCTTTAATAGCTAAAACACGTGTTGCGCGGATGACCGGTTGCTGCACCCAATTCTTAAGAGAACTTAAGCCATCATCAGGAAAAAGTGCATAATTAGCAACGGGATAAGCGAGAGATAACATTATACTGGTGCTATCGGGTTGACCATTTAACCCTTTAGAAAATTCACCCAACAAAGAACTTTCAATTTTGTTTGTCAAGATGGTGCCGATGCGAATGCGTTCATCCGTTTCAGCAGCGCTGTGAGTCAAATAAGAAGATAATTTAATTCTGGGGGTAAATAAGTGTTCAATCCCTGCATTGTAGGCAAAGGTTGAATTTTGTGAATGGTCTTCATATTTCATGTCATAATTTAATTGGCTATAGCCACCACCGAGGGTAATCAGCGTTTGCCTCAATGGACTTAGTGAAATATTAGCTGTTCCAGTACCTTCTTTTCCACCAGCAATTCGACGAAAATTTAAATCCGTTTCATTATTTTGATAATAGATATTATTAGATAATTCTTTGCTGTTAGCTTGAATATAATAACCGCTCACATCAACACTACGAATTAAACGACTCGAAAATAAATAGCGGTAAGCCGCACCAATGGCGTTTTGGTTTATCGATTCTTTGACGGTGCCGCTAGCAAAATCATAGGGTAATTTTTGATTTAGATATTCATAGGTAATTTTTGTTTGCTGATGAGAGTTCCAAATATGCGCTAAAGTAATGTTGACGCGTTGTTCATTGGCCCCGATGTCGGTTTGTAACCCTAACCCATTGTCATAGAATAATTGAACATAAGATAATTCAGGTATCCATTTTAATTCTGTATCATATCGCAATCCGAAATTAACTGGGCCTTCATAGCCTAATTGTTGGGTATCGATCGGTGTTTCTTCTAATTGAATCGCTTTGGTCTCATTAGCTTGTTGGACGCAATCCATAACGCTGGAAGAATCAACACAGGAAAAATTTTCCGCAATTCCGCTATCAGCCTCTACTGGCCCAATTGAAAAAGAGAAGAAGAGAGTCAACGGTAAAAAAATTTTGATTAATGTATTTTGCAAGTACAATCATCCTTAGCAATACTGGTATTTAAGTAAGCGTAATAGTATTCGCCATTCCTTAAGGAATTATTAAAGGTGTACAGTAAAATTCTTTAATTAGATATGTTGATCATCCTATGAACTTGGCTCTTGTCAGTGTTCAGTCAAATAGGTAGACTAGCGCAGTTCCCGCTAAGGGAATTCTCTTTCTACATCTTTTTCATATATGGGGCATGTTTTGAAAAGGCTTTTACCTAAAAAAGATAGTTTTTTTGAGCTTTTTGAACAAGCAGCATACCAACTAGAAAGCGCGGCCGAGCAGTTTGTAAATTTGGTGCATGATTTAAACCATTCTCGCGATTATGCAAAACTGATTGCAGACCATGAAGCCAAGGCTGATAATTGTGCGCGTGCGACATTTGATCTTCTCCATAAAGCCTTTATTACTCCCTTCGATCGCCATGATATTCACACCTTGACCAGAAAACTTGATGATATTTTGGATATTATTAATCGAACCACTCGAAGAATTGTTTTATATCAGTTCACTAATTTACCGCCTGGTATCATAAAGATTGCCGAATCAGTGTTACAAGCAGTTCGGGCTTTAAGACAAGCGCTGAGCCAGTTGAATAACCTAAAACATGCTTCCGAGATTATTAAATTATGCAATTTAGTCAGCGAAGCAGATAGTAACTCTGAGAAAACGATGTTAGAAGGAGTAGACACCCTTTTTCTGGAAGAGCATGATTTTAAATACTTATTAAAATCCAAAGAAATTTTTGAATACAGCGTGGATATTGTCCATGAATGTCATGACTTAGCTGATGTAATCAAAGGGATTGTTTTGGAGTATTCTTAAATATGCTGCCTGCGCGGAACGTTACGCTATGATGCATCATGAATTGATAGGAATAGTGCTTTTAGTTGGTCTTGCCTTGATATTTGATTTCCTCAATGGTTTTCACGACTCAGCTAACTCTATTGCGACTATTGTTTCCACTCGAGCATTAAAACCGCATTGGGCAGTTATTTGGGCCGCTTTTTTTAATTTTATCGCTTTCTTATTTTTTAAATTGCATGTGGCTGATACGATCGGTACTGGATTGATCAATACCAATGTGGTTGATAATTTGTTAATTTTCTCAACTTTATGTGGCGCTATTTTTTGGAATATCCTGACTTGGTACTTTGGTATTCCTTCAAGTTCCTCTCATGCACTGATTGGAGGATTGGTAGGTTCAAGTTTGGTGAAAGCAGGACCTCATTCGATACAAATTTTAGGCATCAGTAAAGTAGTCGCTTCTATTTTCTTTTCTCCGGTATTGGGTTTTATTTTAGGGTTACTCTTTATCTATATTGTGACGATGGTGTTTTTTAATTTTAACCGTCCCAAAGTTGATAAATGGTTTGGACGGATGCAATTCTTTTCTTCTGCATTGATGAGTTTGGGACATGGTGCAAATGATGCCCAAAAAACAATGGGAATTATCGCCATATTGTTGTACACGTCACATTTAATTGGGCCTCTTTTCTATGTTCCTTTATGGGTGATCTTCACTTGTAATTTTGTAATGGCGCTTGGCACATTGTTAGGTGGATGGCGGATTGTTAAAACCATGGGGATGAGAATAACTAAGTTAAAGCCGGTCCATGGCAGTTGTGCAGAATTTGCCGGCGCCTGTACTTTGTTTTTGGCGACGCATTTGGGCATCCCGGTTTCTACAACGCATACCATTGCAGGCGCAATATTTGGTGTTGGATCAGGTAATAAATCATCTGCTGTGCGCTGGGGAATTGCTCAAAGGATTGTAATCGCTTGGATCATAACATTGCCCGCAGCAGGAATTGTTTCTGCCGCTATTTGGTTAAGTCTGCATTGGATAACTGTTTTTGCGTTGAGGTAAAACAATGGCTAAAAAAATTGATGAAGCCTTTAAATTGAAGGCAAATTTCTTTCCAGTAACTATCGTACAATTTGCCCGTTTGGATTTACCCAATATTTTGCAGCAATTGAATAGTATACAAACCGCTGCGCCTAATTATTTTCATCAATCCCCTATCATCATTGATTTAACCAATGTTAAAAGAAACTCAAAATCGATTGATTTGCATGAACTGGTTGAAACTTTGCGTACCTATCAGATGATTCCAGTGGGAATCCAAGGCTTATTATCTGGGGAAGAAAAAGTAGCGGAAACGGTTAATTTACCCATTTGGAAGCATGATGTCCGAGACCAAACTAAAGAATTAGAGGTTAAAACAGAAAAAAATGCGGTTATTAAAAAAAATACCAATCTAGTTATTAATAGACCTGTCCGTTCTGGTATTCGTGTTTATGCCAAGCAATCTAATTTAGTTTTACTTGCGCCCGTGAGCTCTGGAGCCGAATGTATAGCCGATGGCAGTATTTTTTGCTATGCGCCTGTTCGCGGACGTTTATTAGCTGGAGCAGAGGGTAATCAACAAGCAGAAATATTTTGCCAAGACCTCGAAGCTGAGTTAATATCAATTGCTGGATATTATGTTATTGATGGGGATTATCCCGACGAAAGAAAGGGTTCCTTTCACATCAGGTTAAAAGATAACAAGATACTTATTAACAATTTTTCCTTAGAAAGGAGTGTATTGTGTCAAAAATAGTGGTTGTTACATCAGGCAAGGGTGGAGTAGGGAAGACCACCACTAGCGCCTCATTTGCAATTGGTTTAGCCAATGCAGGCTATAAAACAGTAGTAATTGATTTTGATATTGGGTTAAGGAACTTAGATCTAATAATGGGTTGTGAGCGTCGTGTGGTGTATGACATTGCCAGCATCATCCACAAGGAGGCCAGTGTAAAACAGGCGCTTATAAAAGATAAAAATTGTCCCAATTTATTTATTTTGGCGGCTTCGCAAACTCGTGATAAGAACATATTAACGGCGGACGCTGTTGATTCAATATTGAAAGAACTGAGAGAAACTTTTGATTTTATTATTTGCGACTCCCCAGCTGGAATTGAGCAAGGCGCCCTGATGGCTATGTATTTTGCAGATGTTGCTTTGGTGGTGAGTAACCCTGAAGTATCCTCAGTTAGAGATGCTGACCGCATTCTGGGCTTTTTGGATAGCAAGACATTGTTAGCAACTCAAGGAAGCGAAATTGAAAAACATCTCGTGGTAACCCGATATGTAGAAAAAAGGGTTTCCAGCGGAGATATGATGTCGTTAGCAGATATTCAAGAACTTTTGGGCATTCCCTTACTGGGTGTTATTCCAGAATGTTCTTCTGTATTAAAGGCCTCCAACTTGGGTGAGCCGGTTATTTTGGATAAAAAAAGTAAGGCTGGTCAAGCTTATGAACACATTGTTCAGCGCTTTTTGGGCGTTGGGAAGATGAAAAGTAAGAAGACTGGGTCTTTTTTCCAACGTTTATTTAAAAATAATAGGGAGCTTGTTGCATGAAATGGATTAATAAACTTTTTAATGGAAAATCTGCCTATACAGCAAAAGACCGTTTAAAAATTGTGATTGCACAAGAGCGTTCGGCTAAAGATCAACCCGATTTTTTGCCGTTATTACATAAAGAAATTTTAGCGGTTATAGAAAAATATATGTCGGTGAGTTCAGATATGGTTGAAGTTGATTTTAAACATCAAAATAAAAGTGCGGTATTGATGTTAAACGTCATTCTTCCTGAGAAAAATAAATAATATTCCTATGATGGACTACTTAGAATTTGAAAAACCTATTGCAGATATAGAACAGAAAATAGAAGCGTTACGTCGCGTGGGCAGTGAACAAAAAATAAATTTAAACAAAGAGATTACTCGTTTGGGTAAAAAAAGCAAAAATTTAACTTCCGAAATTTTCGCTTCTTTAAGCGCTCAGCAAATTGTACAATTGGCCAGGCATCCCATGCGTCCCTATACGCTGGATTACATTGAACATATTTTTACTGATTTCGATGAGTTACATGGCGACCGCCATTACAGTAGTGCCCCGGAAATAGTGGGCGGAATGGCGCGTTTGGAAGGACAACCCGTCATGATTCTTGGTCATCAAAAAGGACGTACGACCAAAGAAAAATTGGTGCGAAATTTCGGTATGCCTTCTCCGGAAAGTTTTCGAAAAGCAAAACGTCTCATGGAATTAGCCGAACGTTTTTGTTTGCCGCTATTCACTTTTTTAGATACCACTGGGGCTTTTCCCGGCATAGCGGCTGAAGAACATAATCAAAGTGAGGCCATTGCCAGAAATCTTGCAGTTATGTCTACACTTAAAACTCCGATTATTTGTACTGTTATTGGCGAAGGATGTTCAGGAGGAGCTTTAGCGATCGGTGTTGGAGATTTAACACTCATGCTTCAATATAGCTATTATTCAGTAATCTCTCCTGAAGGCTGTGCCTCTATCTTATGGAAAAGCGCTTCAAAGGCTAACGAGGCCGCAGAGGCCTTAAATTTAACGGCCGATCGTTTACTGGCATTAGGTTTAATTGATGAAGTCATTCCTGAACCGCTGGGAGGGGCACATCGTGATGTCAAGGAAACCACTGCGCGCGTAAAAGAAAATTTACTAAAACATTTAAAGATCTTACAAAGTAAACCTTTAAATGTCTTGCTCGATGAGCGTTATGAAAAATTACTTCAAATTGGCACTTAAAGTTTGTCTCAACTTACTAATTTCAATTTAATTACTTTTTTAAAGAACGAATTAAATTTTTACCTTTCGGATTCAGAAGGTGTGTTTGTCATTGCCTATAGTGGGGGATTGGATTCCCACGTTCTGTTGCATGCAATATCAAAGTTACGCGCTCTCGTCAATGGATTAAAGCTAACTGCCATTCATGTCAACCATGGCTTAAGCCCCAATGCTGCTAATTGGCAACAGCATTGTGAAAAAATCAGCTCTGCATTGCAAATTAAACTTCACAGTGAACTTATTTTAGCAAAGCCGTCAAAAGGCGAAAGCATTGAAGCCTGGGCTCGTCAAGTTCGATATGAACAATTTAAAAAATATATGAATTCCAAAACAATTCTATTAACAGCCCATACTCAAGATGATCAAGCTGAAACTGTTTTACTACAAATGATGAGGGGAGCAGGGCCAGCTGGATTATCCGCCATGGTTAAAGAGCAGGGATTTTTATCGGGTAAATTAGTTCGTCCGTTATTATCATTAACTCGCCGACAGCTTGAATCATATGCCAGAGATAACCAATTAGAGTGGATTGAAGATGAAAGTAATACGAACCTGTCGTTTGATCGGAACTTTCTACGTCATCAAGTTATTCCGCATCTAAAGCAACGTTGGCCAGGATTATCAAAAAATTTATCGCGCACGGCGCAAAATTGCCGAGAGGCAACCACAATATTAAACGATATTGGCTATCAAGATATGATTTCTTGTCAACCTGTATCTAATCAATTATTGATTCCAGATTTAATTAAATTAAATTTGGAGAGGCAGCGCAATACCATACGTGTTTGGTTAAAAAGTTTAGGTTGTCAGCTGCCTAACAGCCGTCATTTGGAAAGAATATTTCAAGATTTGATTCACAGTCGTCATGACTGTAGTCCACTTTTTTCTTGGGGAAAATGGTCCTTACGAAGATTTAGAAATTGTATAATTTTGCTCGAGCGTATAAATCCAGATGAAACTGTCCCGATAAAATTCCCATGGGATTTTACTTCGGATTTATCTCTTCCTAATCAAGGAAAATTGACTGCGGTGGTAAAAAAAAATGGTCCTTTGACTCTCAAATTGAACCGAGAACAGGTGACCGTTCGTTTCAGGCAAGGTGGGGAACGCTGCCAACCAGCGGGTAAAAAGCACAACTCACCTTTGAAAAAATTGTTTCAAGAATGGCAAATTCCTCCGTGGCAAAGAGATAAAATACCTTTGTTGTATCACGGGAAGGAGTTGATCAGCGTAATAGGTTATTGCGTTTGCGAGGGTTATGGCGCCTCGCCAGGTGAGGAAGGCTGGTTAATCAGCGGCGTATAAATTTCGAGAACTAACCGACTCCGCTTTGTTCAGCGACATCCGCCTACTCGCAGGTTTTGTGAAAACGGGTCCTGTCAACGGAGATATTTTCGTGCTCGCTGCGGCAATAAATAGCTGGTGCAATACACTGTAAGCACCATCGTGCAAGGTGAACTTTAATTACGATGAACTCATTCCGAATTGCCTCCGCTGCGCGCGAAAATATCTCCGTTGCCACCCGTTGCAAAGTTCGCTGGCGGATGCGCTGAACAAAGCTATGCAGGACGTAGCAGTTCATCTCAGTATTAAGTAATCTGCCTCGCCAAATCATCTCGGAATAGGGTAATTGCATTGACCGCATCATCCGTCATTCCGTTGAAAAACGGAATCTAGGATAAATAGTAGCCTTTAGTCAAGTTCATGCTATTTCAGCAAGTCTTTCGTAACGTAAATACCTCCTTCTCGATTGCGTGCTTTATTCGAATTCTTGAGAGAGCTCTAACCACTCTTGCTCTGCCTGTTGGAGCTTTCCATTGATCGATTTTTGTTTTTGCACCAAATCTTCTAATTTTTTCAGATTCTCCTTTTTATATAAATTACTATCAGCTAATTGTTGTTCTAAATTATCTTTTTCAATTTGGAGTTTTTGAATTGATTTTTCTAATTTATTAATCTGATCTTGTAGTTTATATTTGTTGGGTTTGCTTTTAATATTTTGAGTTGGTTTTTCAGACTCTTTTTGTGAAAATAACCATTTTTGATAGTCTAGCAAGTCACCAGCAAAAGGCTGTAATTGATGATTGGCAACCAAGAAGAATTCATCCGCCGTTGTTTGCAATAGGTAACGATCGTGGGAAACTAAAATTAATGCGCCACTGTAGCTTTGTAAAGCTAACGTTAGCGCATTGCGCATTTCTAAATCCAAATGATTGGTAGGTTCGTCTAACAAAAGCAAATTAGGGGCTTCCCAAACCAAAAGAGACAAGGCTAAACGTGCTTTTTCGCCACCGGAAAATTTTTCAATTGAACTTAAAGCCATTTCTCCGGAAAAACCAAAACTTCCCAAAAAGTTACGTAATTGATTGCTGGAGGCTTGCGGATCTTGTTGTTGTAAATGCCACAATGGACTTTGATTATAATTTAGTTGTTCAATTTGATGTTGCGCATAATAACCTAGACGAACGCCATCAGCCATATAATGGAGGCCTTTACTCAGTGAAATTTGTTTGGCAATCATTTTAATAAAGGTGGATTTACCAGCTCCGTTGGGGCCCAATAAAGCAGCGCGCATACCTGGATAAATTTGGAAATTTATTTTATTAAATATAATATGATTAGAGTTATATTTAACTTCTGCATCAGTTAAGGTAAGCAATGGATTAGGTGGCGGTTTAATCTCGCGGAACTCAAAATTAAAGGCTGATTCTGCTTGTACTGCTGTTACCACATCCATTTTTTGAATAGCAGTAAGTCGACTTTGCGCTTGTTTTGCCTTTGAGGCTTTTGCTTTAAATCGATTGACGAATTCCATCATGTGGGCAATTTTTTTCTGCTGTTTTTCATAAGTTTTTTGTTGTAGCGCCAATTGCAAAGCGCGTAATTTTTCATAATCAGAGTAATTGCCCGAGTATGACTTAAGCTGATGTTGATTGACTTCGATGATATGATCGACGCAATTATCCAGGAAAATACGGTCATGAGAAACAATCAATAAAGTTCCTGAGAATTTTTGCAACCATTTTTCTAACCATAAAATGGCGTCTAAGTCCAAATGATTGGTAGGTTCATCTAGTAAAAGTAAGTCGGCTGGGCACATAAGCGTTTGTGCCAAATTTAATCGGGTTCGCCATCCGCCGGAGAAATTTTTTACCGCTTTTTGTTGATCATCATTACTGAATCCAAGCCCATCCAGTAATTTACCTGCACGCGCCACTGCAGTATAACCGTCTAAATCTGCAATTTTTTGGTGTAAATCGGCAAGTCGAGAAAAATCATTCTTGGATTCAGCAAGTGTTAAATCATTTTGGGTTTTCCATAGAATTTTATCTCCTTGAACGACAAAATCTAAAGCTGAAATGGATAAAGGCGGTGTTTCCTGGGAAAGATGGCTGATGCGCATTTGGCGAGGAATGTTAACCTCACCTCCATCGGGTTGAAGTTCACCGAGCAAGAGTTTAAACAGAGTGGATTTACCGCAACCATTAGGCCCTACCAAACCGACTTTTTGTTTATCGAAAATGGTTAGGCTCGCATCTTCAAATAATAATCGCGAACCTAATTTTAAATTAAAACCATTGATATTTATCATAATGTACAACTAATAATAAAACCAACCAGGAAATAAGGGCTGCAATGACGTCGTCTAACATTACTCCCAAGCCCCCATGAATATGACGATCGACCCAGCCGATAGGCGGAGGTTTAAAGATATCTAACAACCGAAACAAAATAAATCCAATTAGAAAATATTGCCAAGTTTTTGGAATACCTAGCATAACCAATGGAAAACTTGCCATTTCATCCCATGCACAAAGTGGATGATCGGTGGTATTAAAATCTCGATTAGTTTTTCCACACAGCCATATTCCGGCGACTATACAAAGAATAGTAACCAAGGCATAAACCCAAAGCGGAAATTTGTTGAGGGCTAAACAAATTGGAATGGCGCCTAAAGTAGCCCAGGTTCCAGGCATCCACGGTAATGTGCCCAATCCAAATGCAGAGGCAACAAAATGAATCGGATTAGTCCAGACGCTTCGTAAATGTTCAGGCGATATCCGCTCCAGTTTCGTCATTCTGTTTTAGGCAGGTTTCTGGCTTTTGCCCCCGTATAAAGTTGTCTTGGACGGGCAATCCGCGAATTAGGATCAGACATCATTTCCATCCAATGTGAAACCCATCCCACCGTTCGAGCAACCGCAAAGATAACGGTGAATAAATTGGTTGGGATGCCCAAAGCGCTAAGGGTTAAACCTGAATAAAAATCCACATTAGGATAAAGTTTCTTTTCAATAAAATAATTATCTTCAAGTGCAATTTTTTCCAGTTTCATCGCCAGTTTAAACAGAGGCTCTTCATGACGTCCTGTTGCCTCTAATACTTGATGGCAGGTTTCGCGCATCACTCTGGCGCGAGGATCGTAGTTTTTATAAACACGATGGCCAAATCCCATCAATCTGAAAGGATCATTTTTGTCTTTTGCTCGTTTAATATACTCATTAATTTTATCTTCACTGCCTATTTCATGCAGCATCTTTAAACAAGCTTCGTTGGCCCCTCCATGCGCCGGTCCCCACAAAGCTACAATTCCTGCTGCGAGGCACGCGATAGGATCTGCACCGGTAGAAGCTGCCATCCTAACCGTGGAAGTTGAGGCGTTTTGTTCATGATCAGCATGCAGTGTGAAAATTCTATCCATCGCCTGTACGTAGGTTGGGTTTAATTCCCAGTCTTTCTTAGCGGTTGAAAACAGCATATGCAAAAAATTTTCGGAATAAGTCAAATTTTCTTGAAAAGGAACAAATGCTTGTTTGAGGGAATGCTTATAGCATTGTGTAGCCAGAACCGGGATTTTGGCGAGAGCTGCAATGGCCGCTCGTTCTTGATCTTCAGCTTTTGAAAGGTTTTGCATGCCATGATAATAGGAGGATAGAGCGCTAACTACGCTGGCCATCATTGCCATAGGATGAGCATCTTGGCGAAATCCTACATATATTTTTTGGAGTCCTTCGGGTACGTTAGCATTGGCGTTTATATTTGAGATAAATTCTTTTTTTTGGGTGCTATTGGGCAATTCACCCTTCATCAGTAAGTAACAGACGTCCATATAATCACAATGATCCGCAAGCTGGTCAATGGAATAACCGCGATACAAAAGAATACCTTCATCGCCATCTATGTAAGTAATTTTTGATTCACAAGAAGCAGTTGACAGAAAGCCAGGATCAAAAGTGAAATAGCCATGGTTAACTATGGTTTTTACGTCAATAACTTCAGGCCCCAGAGTTCCTGGTAAAATAGGAAGGTTGATTTGCTGATCAGCAATTTGCAACTTTGCTTGCTTTCCGCTCATTCTCTTCGTGCTCCGTGTTGAATAATGTTGTCTCTATAATATAACATCTAAACCCACAAAATTTAAGTATATCAGATGGGACTACTATTTTTGTTTATGCTAGAATAAAAAAATGTCATATCCTTTAAATAAAACCACTAAAACACGTTTTTGTCCCAGTCCAACTGGACTAGTACATTTAGGCAATCTACGTACCGCGTTGTTTTGCTATTTATTAGCAAAAAGTGTCGGAGGGAACTTTTTGTTGCGGATTGAAGACACGGATTTTGAGCGTTCAGAGGCGCGTTATTCCGAGCAGTTGCAACTTGATTTGTTGTGGCTGGGACTAGAATGGCAAGAGGGGCCTGGTCATGAACAAGGAAGGGGACCTTATTTTCAGTCTCAACGGAATAGCATTTATACTGACTATTATCAGCGTCTACTCACCACACGAGCAGCCTACCCCTGTTTTTGTACCGAAGAAGAATTAGCATTAGTCCGAAAAATTCAGCGTTCTTCAGGTAAACCGCCACGTTACCCAGGGACATGCCAATTTTTAACGCAAGAGGAAATTGACGCCAAAATAAACGCTGGTCGGAAACCCACATTACGCTTTCATATCCCGGCTGGACAAGAAGTGGTGTTTACGGATTTGGTTAGAGGTGAACAGCGGTTTCAAACCGATGATTTAGGCGATTTTATTATTCGTCGCCAAGATGGAACTGCGCCGTTTTTATTTTGTAATGCCATTGATGACGCCTTGATGGAAGTCACTCACGTATTACGTGGTGAGGATCACGTCGCCAATACACCTCGGCAAATTTTGATTCTCGAAGCATTAGGTTTACCAATACCTGATTATGGACATATCTCTATGATTTTGGGTCCGGATGGGAGCCCATTATCAAAGCGTCACGGTAGCCGTTCATTGGTGGCATTAAGAAATGAAGGGTATTTACCGTTGGCGATTGCTAATTATCTGGGCAGATTGGGTCATTTCTATGGTCATGATCATACACTTTCTTTAGCAGGTTTAGCGAGTGAATTTAAGGCGGAGTGTTTAAATACTTCTCCTGCTAAATATAATGAAGATCAATTGGATCATTGGCAGAAAAAAATTGTGGATCAATTAACTGAGGATGAAGCTTGGCAATGGTTAGGGGAGGAGATCCAGCAGTTAGTGCCTTTATCCCAACGACAGTTATTTTTAGCAGCGGTAAAACCCAATATCACCTTTCCAGCGGATGCTAAAAAATGGGCAACCGTGTTCTTTACTAATTTTGAACTTAAGGAAATGATATCCACTCATCCCGACTATTTTAAGGAAGCCTTAAATGCTTTTGACCAATTCGGTGCGGAAGCATCAAAAATCTTGGATCATCTTAAATTTAAATTAAATTTAAAAGGTCAGCCTTTGTTTCTTCCATTGCGCATGGCGTTGACCGGCGCTAGCCATGGCCCGGAGCTGGCAAAAATTATGAATTTGCTCCAACCTTCGGAAATTAAATCACGTTTAATAAGGGCTAAACAGCTTGTTGAAAATTTATAATAGTCTGCCAAGAAAAAAACAGGAATTTAAACCGATCATTCCCGGCAAAATAAATTTATATGCTTGTGGAAATACGGTTTATGATTATTGCCACATCGGTCATGCGCGTTCGATGATCATGTTTGATGTGATCATTCGCTATTTGCGTTATCAAGGCTATGAAGTAACTTATGTCCGAAATATCACCGATATTGATGACAAAATAATAAAAAGGGCATTGGAAAATAAAGAATCCATTTCTGAATTGACTCGCCGATTTATCGAAGCTCAGCGTGAAGATGAATTGGCGCTTGGCTTATTAAAACCAACCTTTGAACCGAGAGCGACAGAATTCATCGAACCGATGATAGATCTAATCAAAGAATTATGTGAGCAAGGCTTTGCCTATGTTGCCGAAAATGGTGATGTTTATTTTGATGTGCGCAAATTCAAAGATTATGGAAAGTTGTCAAAACGCAAGATCGAAGAATTACGTTCCGGTGTACGAATTGAATTAAATGATATCAAACGCGATCCTTTAGATTTTGTTTTATGGAAAATTTCAAAACCCGATGAACCCAAGTGGCCCTCACCTTGGGGTGAAGGACGGCCAGGCTGGCATATTGAATGTTCGGCGATGTCAACCCGTCTTTTAGGTCAACCATTTGATATTCATGGCGGCGGTATGGATTTGAAATTTCCGCATCATGAAAATGAAATTGCCCAATCTGAAGCAGCAAATGGAAAAGAGTTCGCTAAAGTTTGGATGCACGTTGGCTTGTTGCAAATCAATAAAGAAAAAATGTCAAAATCACTTGGAAATTTTTTAACTATTCGAGACGCCTTAGCCAAACATCATCCAGAAGTATTACGATATTTTATGATCTCGGGTAATTATCGAAGTCCAGTTAATTATTCTGCTGAAAACCTGTCTCAGGCAGCGCATGCTGTGCATCATTTCTATTTAACCTTGCGAGATTTACCCAACGTTGAAATCATTAAAAACGGCGATGCTTATCAGCAAAAATTTCAGACGGCTATGGACGATGACTTTAACACACCGCTTGCACTCGCCGTCTTGTTTGATTTGTCTAAAGAAATTAACCGTCAGCGGAATCTAGATATCCAGCAGGCCGCAGAATTAGGCGCCGTATTAAAACAATTAGGCAATGTGCTTGGAATCTTGCAGAGCTCACCCGAGGATTTTTTGCGCGGGAGCTTGCAAACGGATGAAGCTACCCAAATAGAAAAGTTGATTTTAGCGCGTAATCAGGCGCGAGCAGCAAAAGATTGGCAAGAAGCAGACCGTATACGCCAGCAGCTGTTAAGTATGGGTGTTGTGTTGGAAGATGCTTCCACCGGCACAAATTGGCGCCGATTGTAACATACTAAAAATATATAAGTTTTTGTGTTGTAGTGCTTTTTTATATAGAATTAAGGATCCCTTAACTTTAGGGGTGTATCTTTAATACACCTATGCAAAGAGCCAAGACCCAACTTCCAGAGAAATTTTACGTAGACGAGCCTTCAGATTCATCGTTATTTTTTACCGAAGGTCGGGAGGGCGCTGATTTTGAAGCGGAAAGGGCATTACAAGGGGAACCTCCCTGGCGAGTCAATAATCCCGGAATTTGTCAGGGAAAGAAATTAAAAAAAATCTTATTATGTTCAACTACATCGATTGATCAGAAAAAAAATGATAAAGCAGTTTTGTTTGAATCCTACTTTTTTGACTTATTAATTGAGAATGGAATTTCTGAGATCTATCTTTTAAATAAAAAAACTCAGCAAGTAGTCGCTTTTCCATTAGCAAAATTTAAGCGATGGATATGTCTCAGTGTATATTGTTTTGATGAAGATGAAGTTTATGAGACGGGAACTGCTCCAATTATTCAATCTAAACTGGCTAAAATCGAAAATACTAATAATTGGTTAATATGGGACAGCTATGAAAGTGAAAGCTTTAATATTTCCACTCCTGATTTTGTAGAAAGTAAATTCACTATAAGTCATAAAACATTTAATTATAATTATGTGACGGATATAAAAATTATCCATGAAAATCTTTTTGGCTATCGTCTCGAAAAAGTTAAAGAACTTTTATATGAAAATATCACTGATGACAAGGGATTATTACCTTCAATTTTTCAACGAATGATTTCATTAGAAAAAGTGAACTTATTTAAAGCTCCTAAAAACACGGTGAATCTATTAAACAAGCAAGTTAAGGTGCTGGAAATTAATCAGATAGATGATCTAGATGATCTTTCCGTATTATCTGAATTTTATCAACTCGAGGAATTAACTCTTTATCATTTACCTAGTCTTAAAGAGTTGCCTGATTTAAGTCAAACCAATCTAAAAAGAATCGTAATTAAGAATACTGGCATTATTATGCTTCCTAATTTACCTGCAGAATGTGTTGCTGATATCAAATTACAGAAAACAAAAAAGACTGAAGAAAAAAAAGGGGACAGTAAAAATTCACAAAGGAATAAAGATATTAGGAAGTTATCAGAAAATACGGATTATAAACGTGAATTGAAGCCAAAAAATAAAGAAACCCGTATTGATTCAAAAACCTATACAGATCCTAAAACCACTCACACCTGTTCAATGCAATTATACTTTCGTGAAAATGGGCAGTTAACTCAAGGAGATATTGACGATCTTAGAGAAATTCGCTATGAAATTTGGAATGGTATTAATTTTAGGAATAATGAATTTTACCTAAGCATGGCAAATCCGGAATATCTGCAAGAGCCAGAAAATAAAATTTCTCAATGTCAACATATCAGTGCTGAAGATTTGCAAAAGCTGCAGGATCAGCAATATTATATCGCCATGTCTTGTGAAGTGGATGATCAAGGCTGGATGCCGTTGCCTGCCCGCAAAACTTATGATCGCATTTTACAAATCGCGGTTAGCAAGGCGACTATCGATAGAATTGTTTACAATCGAGAAACACAAAGTTATTGGATCAAGCTTAAACAGCCGATAAACAAAGATGCTAACCTGCAATTGATCGCAGAAACAGAATACTTTAAACCACAACCTTTGGAATGTCCTGCTTTCCCTACTGATGCAAAAGAAATCATAAGATCTTTTATTGACCAAAATATAAAAAGAGATCGTGTTAAAAATGATCCGTTTCAAATTATTCTTTCTAGCCTTGAATTATTATTATCCGGAGAATACAAAGGCTCTAAAGATTTTTTTCCAGAACAATTAGCTTGTTATTTAACAGATTTTAAAAATGAAGACTTAGAAGAAGCTAAAGATCCCGTGATTTTAAGTATTTTCAAACAAGCTAGAGGCTCTTGTCGGCATCGTGCTACTTTATTTGTCATTTTATGCCAATTGGTGGGCATGTATGCACAAAGAGTTGATAGTTCGATACATGCTAACGTCGAAGTATTTACCGACGATGGTCAAGTGGTCACTTATGATCTGAGTGGCAATTCAGCAGAAACTAAATTGACCCATCAAGAAAAATATTGGCGAGATTTTGATTATGAAGGTTTGTTCTCTCCTTTTATTCAATTCAAGGAAGCGAGTAATTTAGATGGTTTAATTAAAAATATTCTTAATACACCCAAGTTATTTATTCCGGTAAATGATTTGTCTGAATCTCGTGGCATCTTTGAAGCTATTTATCAAAATCGTAATGGTCGTCCAGTATTTTATGCAGAATCTTACCAACAACTCATGCGTGGTTTGAGTTCAGTAAAAATTTTACCAGGTAAGCCTCGTGAAAAAGTCCCTGGACCTTTGGCGCAAGTCCTTAAAGCAGGCGGCATAGTCATCATTAATTGGAATAAATTCAGTGAAAATGAAATGCTCGAGTGCTCCTGTTTACTGAATTCAATCCCCAGTTTCGAGAAACAAGAAATTGGTGCAGGTTTAAACGTCGTTAATTTAATTGGATCTGATAAAATTAGTGCTTGCCAAGCATTAACCCGCCGCGCGCAGCATCTGATTTGGCCATCTAAAATTGCAAAACCGAAATTGAATTTAACGGTAGAAACTACAGTAGATGAAAAGGACGAAAAAGATCAAAAAAATAGAGAGCTGAATTTATTTAATAACGCAAGGGCTTGGCAGAAAAAAGTATTAGGCGCTCCTGAATGCACTCAAGAGGGATTAGTATTTAAAGACGGTGCTATTCCGTTGAGTATTTCTGAAGAAAAAGATTTAACCCTAGTCAATGCGCCTTTCCATGATGCAGATTTTCAATATGCGGCCACGCTATGGCAAGTGCAAAAACAATTTTGGAGTAATGGTCAATTCAATCTTATACCTGAAAATTTTCATTTGAAGTTCCAACAACGTTCACCAAAAATTAAGATTCCAGAAAACCTAACTATTTTAAGTCAAGAAACTAATTTACATCAGCTCACTCATGAATTGAAATCAGATATTTTTTATCTTAATCCCAACAACTTACATAGATTAACACAATCAGGTTATATCTTTGAGAAAAAATATATAACCACGGGTGGCTGGATAGCAGAATATAATCCAGGCTTTCAAAAAATCATTGTGCTTACCCAAGCGTTAAATGAGGATCAACAGGCAGAACTTTATTCCATTATAGAGGAATCAGAAATTAAAGATGTTCAATTACTACAATTAAGTGAGTTACCTGCCGAGCAGAAAACCCCAGTTAGTTTAAAGCCGGAATTTAAATCCGGCGCTTTTATTATAGAAACTACCGATCCCGATTTTGTCGCAGATAGTATTTTAACTCAGGATATGACATATCAAAGAATTGATGAGCAAAATAAATGTTTATTGGAACGGGTAAACTTTAAGATTCTCACGGCAACTTCTCAGCAAAATTTAACCCTCATTGCCGAAAAAATATTAGCTGGGCAAACGGTTTTGTTAAAGGGGCCTTTATCACCGTATGATTATGCGGCTATACAAAGTTTAATGTCTGATTATGCACGTATAAAACTGCATCATGCAGCCAATTCTGTTCCTGTTCCTGGCCGTTTAATTGTGGTTACTCCACCGTTGAATTATTTTACCACCGTCGCGGATCATACCTTGCGCCATAACCGAATTCCGGCAGATTTATTATGGAAACATTATCAAGAAAAACTCAGTGTAAGCAAAGAAGTTTATGCATATGATGAGAAAAATTTCACTAAAATTAAAAAATTAGCGGATTTTATACAGGGTATTCCTCATGGGCAAGTAGATACACCAGTAGAATCTCATTTGACTTTTGCTCAAATCACGGCAATGTCACAGGCTCTACAACGAGAAGCGAAAGAACCATTGCGTGAGAACCCCGTTAAATCGATTCTACTAGCAGGCTACACTAAGGGTAGTGAAGTTTATGCGCGAATCAATGTGGTTTGCAAGCTTTTGTTTTCATATAAATCTACAACAGGAATTCGGAAAAAAAAATTAAATCAATTTCCGTCATCTGAAACTCATCTTTGGCGAAGGCTTAATTGCTTAAGTGCTACTGAACTCAGAAAGTTATTCGAAATAAATCCTGAAGATTTTGATCCTGAAAAATTTACCACCTTAAAAATTAAAGAAATTAATCAAAAATTAGAAAATTTTTTAAAACAAGAACTCGATGAAATTGTTAAAATTAAAGATCACACTGTGAAAATAAAAGAACGTGTGGTTGCTGATTTAGATCAAGTTCAGGCAGTGTTTTTGTTGGGGCCTCCGGGTTCAGGAAAAACTACTTTAGCCAAAGAGATTGCTGGAGCGCGTGGAGATTTTTATTTCGGCATACAACACATCGATGAATGGGTTCGACACCCGCCAACCCATAAAAAAGTCACTTTAATCATTGACGAAGCCAATGCAGCGCTAAATAAACCATATCTGGATAAATTGTGGGATGTGGTCAATAATCCCATATCACCTGATCATGACATTCTATTTATTGGTAATCCGTTTAGTTTTACTGGCCGCAGTCATCATCCTATATGGAAAAAAATACCCACACATCATTTGCAGCAGTGGCCCGATGAAGCTTTAAAGGAAAAACTATTAATCCCTGTCGGCAAAGAACATAAATTAGAGGAAAAAGATTATAATAAAATTTTAAAAATATTCCATCTCGCTATGGACTTGATTGGTATTGAACGCATTGGGAATAGAAATTTGGAACAATTGATTTCGCGTACTTCATTTTATCTAAAAAAATTTCCATCGATTACTTTTGAGACAGCGCTGATTGAAGCGGTAAATAGAGAATTTTTACCTTTGCTGAGTACCGATAAGCACGTGGAATTTCAGCGCGAAGTGAATTCTATTTGTTTTCCCGAACATGAATCTAAAGAAACTAAAAAGGATTTTATTGCCGAAGATATGGAAAAATTTAAAGGAAAATATAGAGAGAAGATCAGTAAAGATTTTATACACACCCCGAGCCGTTGGAAAATCCTCTATCAGATGCATGAACAGTTAGAGTTACAACAAATTTATCCCAAAGCAAGATCAGCCATGCTACTGGAAGGTCCATCTGGCAAAGGCAAAAGTAGAATGGCTTGCGAGTTGTTGGCTGCCTTAGGATATCGGCAATTTAAAACACCTCAGGAACTTTTAGATTGTAAAGAAAGTAATTTAAGTCAATGTTTTATTGAAATCAATCTAACTAAAGAATTAGTTGCTAATCCTGCTTGGTTAATAAAAGCCTTTGATCGGGGCTGTAAAGTTATTTTAAATGAATCTAATTCGCAAATCAGTTTTCCCTTATTAAATGATCTTTCAACTGGCATTACTCCTAATAATAAACCTGCCACTCACCCAGGATTTGTTCTCATTGCTACGCAAAATCCTGCAGAAGATGGTGGGAGATTTGCATTGTCGTTTGATTTGATGAATCGGTATCAAGTGATTAATGTCCCGGAAGATATTGACGAAGATTATAAAGCAATTATTGATCATACAATTCCAACCAATCCTATTGAAAGCAAAGAGAAGATTTTTGAGGCTTTCAAAAAACAGAGATCAATGACTCCCCACTTAACAACAACCGCTACTCTTTTTCAGGTTATGCCTAAGTTGAATGAAATTAAGCCTTCTTTAGATATAAAAACCGATCGAGATCATGAAAAAGAACAATTTTTTCCAAAGATTACTGCGATGGAGAAAAATATGAGTAAATATATTGCTCAATTAAAAAAGGGCGAATTCACTGCTTCTGTGACTAAATCCAAAATTATTACTCAAGCAATTAAGATAAAATTTGAAATTTATAGTCATTATGAAAAAAAATTCGAAGGTGAAGGCGATCTCAAAGCAATTGATTCTTTAAAAAGTAAAGTTGATAATATAACGTATAAGTTTTTAGCTGAAGCACAAGCTGAAAGAAATACAAATGATGAAAATTGTCTTACTGAATCTAAAACTGATGTTAATGCTACTGATAGTGAGGAGAATAGTGCTTTACATTATGCAGTGATGGAAGAAAATATAAAAGAAGTTGAGAGGTTGGTTGCTGCGGGAGCGAATATAAGAGCAGAAAATGCTAATAAAGCTACGCCAATTAGCTTAGCTAATAAAGAAATTCTTGAGTACTTTTTTCATGTTGCTTTGGATCACAATGATTTTACAAGTGCGAATCGAATACTTAAGAGAAATGTCATTGACCTCAGTATCCTGAATGATAAAGGTCGTAGAATCTTATATAGAATATTCGGCGAAGAAAATGTCCCTTTAATTAATCTCTTTAAAAATATTGAAAAAGTAGACAGAGAGAAGTCGTTAGCTGAAGGTGGAAAGATTACAGATGAAGGAATAGACCAGCTCTTAGAAAGAATTATTTCTGAAGATCCACAACTTTTGCGAGGAAGGAACATTGATTTTTGGAAATCAAAAGCAATAATGCATACTTCTGAAGAAAATTCAGAAAATTATGGGTATGTTCACTGATTAGCTCACCAGTTTTGGCTACTCATTTTTGAAGATAGGCTTACGTTTTTCGTTAAATGCGCGGATTCCTTCCTCTCGATCTTTGCTTGAAAGCAATTCATTGTAAGCAGAAATTTCATACTGATAACCTGAGTTAAGATCTAAATGAGAGGAAGCAGTCAGCACTTCTTTTATTTTACGGATAGCCTTGGGCGCGTTTTCGGCAATGCAATTTGCGGTCTCTAAACAGCTAGTAAGTAAATCAGGAAAAGGCAAAACCTTATTCACAATTCCCCAATCATAAGCTTGCTGAGCAGTAAATACTTCTCCGGTAAAAGCCAATTCTTTTGCTCGTTGAAGACCGGCAGCTTTGGGTAGATTCTGGGTTCCCATGGCCCCGGGCATAATGCCAAGTTTTGCTTCAGATTGCGCAAAAGTTGCAGTATTAGCAGCGTAAATAAAATCACATGCTAATGCCAATTCTAATCCCCCGCCATAAGCCGAACCGTTCACCGCAGCGATCACCGGTATTGGACAACTTGCCATGGCTAACATAGATTTTTCTAAAAACATTCGTTGGTTTTTCCAAGTAGTCATATCTAAATGCAAACGTTCTTTTAGATCAGCGCCGGCGCAAAAGGCTTGATCACCATGGCCTGTTATGACCAAACAGCGCAAATCAGCTATGGATGGGACCCAATGGTTCCATACCTCAAAAAGTTCTCGCATCATCACTGAATTGATGGCGTTTCTGGATGATGGTCGATTTAAAGAGATTAAATAAACATGTTGGTTGATCGGCTTGATCTCTAATGTTTCCATTTAATGTGATTCCGTTAAATTGCTCAACTCTACCTCCACTGGCTTCGAGCGGTCAACAGGGGATTGTGTTGTTTTTGACAATATCATAATATGAGCCAGACGGCAGATTGGCGAGTAAATTGCTTAGCTGCAATAATTGTCTATTTTAAATACAATTGAAATTAAAGGTGACTCTATGCTTGCATTAAGACCTTTGGATTGGGTAGTTATTATTTTCTACTTTATTATCGTTTATTCAGTTGCGTTGTGGTCGGTTCAACGTAAGCAAAATGTATTGGCTAGCACGAAGAACTATTTTTTGGCCGGTAGAAATATTGGTTGGTTTGTTATCGGTGCTTCTTTATTCGCTTCAAATATTGGTTCAGAACATTTGGTGGGATTAGCCGGCACAGCGGCGGCCAGTGGAATGGCTGTAGGACATTTTGAAATTTTGGCGTCGTTAATTTTATTATTATTGGGTTGGTTCTTTGTCCCTTTCTATTTAAAGAGCGCTGTTTATACGATGCCGGAATTTTTAGAGCGTCGATACTCACCAGCAGCCCGCTGGTATTTGGCATTAATTTCTATTGTCGGTTATGTGCTTACCAAAATTTCGGTAACGATTGCCGCCGGCGCTATCGTTTTTGAAGTTTTAATGGGCGTGCATTTTTGGACAGGCGCATTGATCGTTGTTATCGCGACTGGTATTTACACCGTTTTTGGTGGGCTGCGGGCGGTGCTTTATACTGACATGATTCAAATGTTTGTTTTTGTAGGCGGCGCTATTTCAGTTACGGTAATTGGTTTAATGAAAGTTGGCGGCTGGGGAGAAATGGAACACATTGCCGGTCCAGGTTTTATGGATATGTGGCGACCCATGTCTGACCCAAATTTTCCTTGGACTGGAATTATTTTTGGCGCACCGATCCTGGCTGTTTGGTATTGGTGTACCGATCAATTTATTGTTCAAAGAGTACTTTCAGCATCTAACGTTGAACAAGCGCGAGCCGGTTCTATTTTTGCTGGTTATTTAAAGGTGCTTCCATTATTCATATTCGTTATTCCTGGTGTGATTGCTTATTGTTTGGTGCAAAAAGGTATTATTCATTTAGATAAACCAGATGAAGCATTACCTACATTGGTTAAAACCTTGTTACCTGTTGGGTTACGAGGTTTGGTTGTTGCTGGATTATTAGCTGCCTTGATGAGTTCTTTGTCTGGTGTATTTAACTCTTGTTCAACATTGATTACTTGGGATATTTATAAAAAACTTCGTCCCGAAGCTTCTGATAAACGTTTGGTTGTGGTTGGACAGATCTCTACAATTGTATTAGTGATATTTGGTTTGTGTTGGATACCATTAATGAAGCTAATCTCAGGACAAATTTATCAGTACCTGCAAAGTGTTCAAGCCTATATCTCACCGCCGATAGCTGCAGTTTTTTTAATCGGTATTCTCTGGTCTAGAGTAAATTCTAAAGGTGCAATGACGGCTTTGATAGTTGGGTTTATTATTGGCATGCTGCGTTTAGTAGCTGAATTGGATAAGGCTCATTTAGGCAATGGCTTATTATATTATTTTGCTACGATTAATTTTTTACATTTTGCGGTGTTGTTATTTATCCTATGTTCAGTTTTATTAATTGTGGTCAGTTTATCAACTGCACCGCCTTCCAGAGAACAACTAACTGGATTGACGTTTGCAACCACACCCAAGGAAGTTCAGCCGAAAACTACTATGCATAAAACTAATTTAATTGTTTCGATCTTGTTAGTATTAGTGGTATTGGCCATCTGGTATTATTTCAGAGGATAATTATGCAATGGATGCTAAAGTTAAGGCTTTTGCTGATCAGCCTGGTATTGGTGGTTGCCCATGCAGAAGCAAAGTCTGTTGCTTTACTATTGGAAGTTAAGGGTGCAATAGGCCCAGCCACTCAAGAGTATTTGCATTATGGATTGAATGAGGCCAGAAAAAGCCAGGCTTCTCTATTAATTTTACAGATTGACACCCCAGGCGGCCTTAGCGATTCAATGCGTGGGATTATTCAAGATATTCTATCTTCACCTATTCCGGTTATTTCTTATGTGGCTCCCAGTGGCGCTCGCGCAGCCAGTGCAGGAACTTATATTGTTTACGCCAGCCATATCGCTGCCATGGCCCCGGGAACCAACTTAGGTGCAGCAACGCCCGTCATGCTTTCGCAAAATAAAAATGCATCGAATTCGAAAGAAACTTTGAAAGAGATCAATGATGCGCAAGCTTATATCCGCAGCCTAGCTCAGTTGCGACAACGAAATGTTAAGTGGGCAGAACAAGCAGTCACACAAGCCGCTAGTTTGTCTGCTAGTGAGGCGCTGCAACTTAAAGTCATTGATTTAATTGCAAACGATATTCCAGATTTATTAGCCAAAATAGATGGGAAAAGCGTACAGCTACAAGGCAAAACTTGGGTTATTCATAGCCAAGCATTAGCGGTTCAACGATTAGCGCCTAATTCACGCACCCGTTTCTTATCGGTAATTACCGATCCAAGAATCGCATATAGTTTGCTGATGATTGGGATTTGCGGCTTGTTTTTTGAATTTATGAGTCCAGGATTTATTTTACCCGGTGTTGTTGGGGGCATCGCTTTATTAATTGGGTTATATGCGCTGCAATTATTACCAATCAATTATACTGGTTTTACTTTAATTATTTTAGGGCTTGGATGTATTATCGCCGAAATTTTTATTTCAGCTTTTGGAAGTTTGGGAATTGGCGGAATAATCGCTTTTTTAATGGGTTCAATTATGCTGATAAAGCCTGGCGCTACCGGGTTTAATTTGCCCATTTCATTAATTATTGCGGTTACAATACTAATTGCATTGTTTTTTTTAATAGTTTTAAACTTAGCTTTACGTTCAAGGCGACGTCGTATAGTCAGCGGAAAAGAAGGCATGATTGGTTCAGAGGGAGTGGTTGTTTTTGATAATGATATCGTGTGGATTCATGTTGCCGGTGAGAGATGGCAGGCAGTTGATGATCAATCTTTAAAAAATGGCCAACGTGTACAAATTATTGGAATTAAAGGCTTGAAATTAAAGGTTCGGCCTTTGTAGCATTACTTAGTCTATATATTTTTTCAGGAGAGAAAAAATGCAATACATTGTTTTTTACGTTATCGCCGCCATTATTATTCTTTTCTTATTTAGCAGTATTAACATTCTGAAGGAATATGAAAGAGGGGTGATTTTTCTGTTAGGGCGATTTTGGAAAGTAAAAGGGCCCGGTTTGATCATCGTTTTTCCCATTGTTCAACAAATGGTGCGTATACAATTAAGAACAATCGTGATGGAGGTTGCGACACAAGATGTGATTTCGCGTGATAATGTTTCCGTCAAAGTGAGCGCAGTGATTTATTTTAGAGTGGTAGATCCAGAAAAGTGTGTAATACAGGTCGAAAATTTTTATGAGGCTACCAGCCAACTTTCACAAACTACTTTACGTTCGGTTTTGGGCCAGCACGAGTTAGACCAAATGTTAGCAGAAAGAGAAATACTAAATAATAGCATTCAGGCTATTTTGGATAAATCTACTGACGCTTGGGGAATTAAAGTCACAGCGGTGGAAATTAAGCGCGTTGATTTGGATGACAGTATGATTAGAGCGATTGGACGTCAGGCTGAAGCTGAAAGAGAACGACGTGCCAAGGTAATTCATGCAGAGGGCGAGTTTCAGGCAGCAGAAAAATTATACCAAGCTGCGATGGTGTTAGTTAAGCAACCTCAAGCCATTCAATTACGTTATTTGCAAACTTTAAGTGATATTGCAGGCGAAAAATCCTCAACAATTGTTTTTCCTGTTCCGTTGGATATCTTAGATGGGCTCTTATCAAAGTTAAAATAACTGAAATTTTTATCGTAATCCGTCATTCTGACGACGTCACCCCGGACTTGATCCGGGGCAGAATCCAGGATAAATATTTTTTTTGATAAGAAGCCTGTTGAAATAGGTTAACTTTGATTGAACATGAATATTAATCCTGGATTGCGCGGTCGAAGCCGCACAATGACGAAGATAGAGATCCGTCATTATATGGTTTGACCACATAATCCAGAATTAATATTTCCTTACACTGAGTACTCGCTTAGCATGGCTGAATAACGAGTTATTTTATTAAAGGGAGAAATACTTATGGAACGAGAAGCTGGATTGCCATCGACACCACCTCCGGCTGATCTTTTGCGGCCTTTATCGATTCCAATTACTACCATATTGGATGGTAGCGAAAATAAAGATGTTGGCATCGGGTTGCGTACTTTCAATGACAGTAATGACCCATATTCTGCTCAATCTGTCGTGTTACTTCCGGCTTCCGGCAGTATTCAGGCCGATTTAACTGGTGAGGCAATGAGTGATGATGAAGAAACTCCCGGAGAATATAAATCTTTAGCGGATGATGACGAGAATGCCGACCTGTATCAATTTTTGAAATCATTTGGCATCACTCGTCAACACATCGATCGCGCCCAAGTTTCCCGAGCCGCACTATGGAAACTGTATCAGCAAGAATTTTCCTATTTTTCCTGGTTGAAGTGGAGCAGCCTAGATCATGCGGTGGAAAAGTATTTACAGTGGCCGTTACTCTCTCCTAAGGATATTGGCTCTGGAGAACCGAAAAAATGCGATTATCGCGTTAGACCCCATGAGCGATCTATTTTGTTGAAAACAAGTTGGGGATTGATAAAAGCCTATGCTGTGCGCGGCTTTGTGCAGGGTGTGGAGATGGGACTGTTAGAACCGGTGCATTATTTTATTTACGCGATGCTGGCGTATCGCTTGGGAGAATTAGCCAAAACTGGACAATCGGACTTTGAAGAGTTTCAAAGTGTTTTTTCCGGCTCCAGTCAAAAGGGTATGGATAGTCTGGTGCGAAGTTTAGCAGGACTGGAGGCTCGATGGTTAAAACTCATTCTAGCTGCTCCTTTTATCTTCGGCGTAGTGCAAGGCATTGTGAAGATGCGCGGCGCTCGCTCAATCAGTGCTGAAGAAATTAAGAAAACTGCTGATAGAATCCAATCACATTTAAAACGTCCGAGTAGTTTTTGGCGAGATGTCATACTTGAAGAAATGCCGTTGCTAGCTCTCAGCAGCCAGGTACAAAAACTGGAACAATGGGTACGCTGGGATGGGCGATTAGATCATCAAAGCCGAAAACAAGCCTTTGAACTCATTCGTCGAGTGGCCTGGGAAGGAGACAAAGTTACTCAGCTTAACGCTCTGGAAAGCTTAGCAAAAATAGCCCATGGTATTGGTTTGAAAGATTTACCGCAGTTGCAACAAGCGGGCTATTCACTTGAAGAATTAACAACATTGCTTTATATCAAAGCTACCGCGCTGGCTGACTTAGAAGCGTTGTCTCAACGAAGGTTTGCCGGAAAAAAAATATTAACCTCAGGGAAAATGACGCGCGTATTTGCTCCGTTACCTCGTCGGTTATACGCTGGTTATTTACTTTGGTGGCTGGGTCAATCGACTTCCTGGTGGACACAGCGACTGCCTTTTGCGTTACTGAAAATCGTGAAGTTAGGATTAGAAGTACTGTTTTTGCAAAAGATTGCGACAAGTATTCTCGAAGCGATAAACTGCCCGGATAAACCCGGATTTCAGTTTGGCAATGGCTATCAAGATTGGGCGTCGGATTATACGTCGGAGTGTTTTAAGGAGCGGGTTAATTTTCTTCGTACGCTCGACACCAATGAAAGCGTTGCTGCATTCGTAGCAGAAATTCCGCAATATCACTTAACGGAATTGACAATATTATCATTATCCAACAAATACTTAACCTCCGAAGAAGCCTCGCAGATCATTCAAGCGGTGGTTCAACAAGGTGCCTCTTTTTTGCAGACGTTGGATTTACATGATAACTACCTAAGTGAGCTCAGGGAGGATGTGTTGAGTGGGTTAAGTCAATTAACCAGCTTGGATTTGAGTACTAACCACATTAGTACCCTCAGCGAAGGCGTGTTGAGTGGGTTAAATCAATTAACCAGCTTAGGTTTGAATTCTAACCAAATCAGTATCCTCAGCGAGGGTGTGTTTAGTGGGTTAAGTCAATTAACCTCCTTGGATTTGGAAATTAACCAAATCAACGTTCTCAGTGAAGGCATGTTGAGTGGGTTAAGTCAATTAACCAGCTTGGATTTGAGTACTAACCAAATCAACGTTCTCAGCGAGGGCGTGTTGAGTGGGTTAAGTCAATTAACCAGCTTGGATTTGGGTGGCAACCGAATCAGCGTCCTCAACGAGGGCGTGTTTAGTGGATTAAGTCAATTAACATACTTGTATTTGTATGATAACCGAATCAGCGTCCTCAGTGAGGATGTGTTTAGTGGGTTAAGTCAATTAACCACCTTGAGTTTGGGTGGTAACCAAATCAGCGTTCTCAGCGGGGGCATGTTTAGCGGGTTAAGCCAATTACAAACTTTAGATTTATCGATGAATCACTTGAACACCAGCACCATCATAGGTATTCTGTCCTCCCTGCCATCTGCCCTCACCGAGTTGGGCATTACTACGAACCGAATAAATTATCTCCCTCAAAATTTCTCAACCTTGTTACCGGTTGGCCTAAAGAGTTTATCGGTAGGAAGCAATAGCTTTATTCCCAGTGTGTTAACACAAGAGTTTATGCAGTATTTTCCATTTCGATTGACTAGTCTTGGTCTAGCATCTTCTCTTATTGTAAAAATTACAGACAATAGTTTTTCAAATTTTTCTGCATTAACTACCTTGAATTTAGGTTATAACCAAATCAACGTTCTCAGCGAGGGTGTATTTAGTGGGTTAAATCGATTAACCACCTTGGATTTGGAAGGTAGCCAAATCAACGTTCTCAGCGAGGGCGTGTTTAGTGGGTTAAGTCAATTAACCACCTTAGATTTGGAATTTAACCGAATCATCGTTCTCAGTGAAGGCATGTTGAGTGGATTAAGTCAATTAACCACCTTGTATTTGGGTGTTAACCGAATCAGCGTTCTCAGTGAGGGTGTGTTTAGTGGGTTAAGTCAATTAAACACCTTGGATTTGGGTGGCAACCGAATCAGCGTCCTCAGCGAGGGTGTGTTTAGTGGGTTAAGTCAATTAACATACTTGTATTTGTATGGCAACCAAATCAGCGTCCTCAGCGAGGGCATGTTTAGTGGGTTAAGTCAATTAACATACTTGTATTTGTATGGCAACCAAATCAGCGTCCTCAGCAAGAGCATGTTTATTGGATTAAGTCAATTAACCACCTTGGATTTGTTTGGTAACCAAATCAGCGTTCTCAGTAAGGATGTATTTAGCGGATTAAGTCAATTAACCACCTTGTATTTGTATGGTAACCAAATCAGTGTCCTCAGCAATGGCGTGTTTAGTGGGTTAAGTCAATTAACCTATTTGGATTTGAGTTATAACCAATTAAATGACACCGCCATCCAGAATATCACTCAAAATTTCCCTTATCAGTTAAATTACTTAGAGGTTAGTGATAACCAAATCGGTAATGACGGTGCGCTCGCTTTAGCAGAAATTTTTCCGTGCACAAACCTTACAGCCATTTATTTTGCAGGTAACCCAACCAACGATACGACTCTGGCCATCGCGGCGCAACAAACGGCATTGCAAAAAATCTGTGAGGATCAACGCTGTCATGCCAATTTACCGGCCACTGAATCTTGCGGCGTGTCTACAAATCCTACTGTAACAGCTAAAATGAGTTGGGGATTATTTGAGAGTGCTATTGAAGTAGATGAAACCGAATCAGATTTTTCGGATTATTCTTATTGGCCTCATCCTGCCGAAACTCCATCATTTCAACCAACTTTAGCTTTATCGAGCACCACTCCCGTAGAACCCGGTTCATCATCACTCACCCCGGTGGCGGCAGGTGCTATGATTTTAGGCGTGCTTGGGATAATTCTGCTTTATAAAAACAGTACCTGGATGCAAGCCCTTGTCAACACCGGCAGCCGCTGCTTTCAACGTTGTTGGAGTGGTGAAAAAACAGCAGAAGTCAAAACGGTTTCTCCGGCTCGCTCATCAAATCGCCGATATGCTTTTCTTCCGAATTTATCCATTTCTTCAGCGCAACAAGTTACAACAGTTACCAGAACAACGGATATGACGCCAATGGCACTTACTTAAGTCTCAGTATCTATTAAATCCCGCTATTAATTGCTGGATTCTTGCTTTCGCAAGAATGACGACACGAGGTAATTGTCATTCTTGCGAAAGCAAGAATCCAGGATAAATACAGGTATTTAGGCCGTTTTTCAAAAAATTGATATCCTTAAGTAAGCGCCATTGGGATATGACGCTACACTGAGTACTCACTTGGCATAGCGGAGTAGTTCTTCTGCCCGCTGGCTATTGTTGCTTGCCCCCGCGTCCCTGAGATACTGGACGTTGCCTGTTGCGCAAGACAGGCAACGGATTTTTGCGGTATGATATCTTTTTCGTCATGACCACAAAGTTAAGTGGATAAGCGGAGAATAGTATGCATTTTCTAGATCCCACGAATGGTCTGGCGTTTAAAAAAATTTTCGGCAATGACAAGAAAAAATATATTCTGATCAGTTTTCTAAACAGCGTATTGCGTTTGTCTGCGCAGCAGCAAATTACTGAAGTCACCTTGCTAAATCCCAATCAGGCCCCGCACTTGCCCGGTGCGAAAGAAACTATTTTGGATGTGCGCTGCCATGATCAAACCGGCGCGGAATACATTGTCGAAATGCAGGTACTACCCCAGGAATTTTTTGACAAGCGCGTGTTGTATTACGCCGCTAAAACTTATTCTCAGCAATTAAATAGCGGCGATAAATATCATCTGCTCAAACCGGTGATTTTTCTGGGTATTCTGAATTTTGAATTTACTCCCGACGCGCATTATTTATCGACGCACTGTATCCATAATCTCGAAACCAAAGAACATATTTTACAGGATTTTCGCTTTACCTTCACCGAGTTGCCAAAATTCAATAAAACCGAAGCGCAGTTGCAGACTATTGAAGACTATTGAAGACAAGTGGCTGTTTTTTCTAAAATACGCGAAACAATTAAAGGCGATTCCCGAAGTAATCCGTGAAGAGGCGATCCGCGAAGCGTTTGAAATTATCAACGCCTTGCATTGGGATAAAGAAACTCTGAACCTATACACGATGAGAAATATTTACGTGCAGGATGAGATTCATCGAGTAGGCTTTGGCTATAACAAAGGATTGATGGAAGGAGAAGTCAAAGGTGAACGTAAATCCCAATATACAATCGCACGCAATATGCTGGCAAAAGGCATGCCACTAGAAGCGGTGGTGGAATATACCGGACTATCCCTGGACGAAGTCAAAGCATTACTCACTTAACCGTATATTACTTGAACTGTTAAAAATCCCGGTATTTTTTTTGGGTTAAAGTGAATTTACACTGCTGCAATGCAGTTATTAACTAAACAACACGGATTTAATTTTTTAGAGTTATTAATTGTTCTTGTCTTGTTGACAGGAACAATCCTTCCGATTATCCATTTTCAAAGTATAAATTTGCGGGAAGGGCACTCCGATATTCAATTAAGTCTTGCAGCCGATCAAGCAGAAAATTTAGTTGAACGATTACGCGTTAATCCAAATGAGACTTCCCGAATCCATGAACTCAATCTGTGGCAATCACAACTTCCTTTTTACTTACCTCAAGGTGTCGGCGATTATCTCTGTGCGAACGTTCATTCCTGCGTTGTCCATCTACAATGGTTAGATGGTGAAGAAAAAAATTTTACAATAAATTTTATCTTATGAGAAATGATATTAAAGAATCTGGATACAACTTACTCGAATTTATGATTGCTAATTTCATTGCAATTTTACTCATCAATGCGCTTTTAATGAGTTATTTAAGCGTAGTTAACAATAGTCATTTCCAACAAGCTTTACAAGACTTACAAGCATCCGTTCGAATGGCTGAAGAAATCCTTGCTGAGCGTATACGATTAGCCGGATATGTTGGCTGTGCTAATCCAAATCAACCTGTAGACCAGAGTCAAGCGATTGAAGGATATGATAGCGCCCATATACCCAGTGAATTTAATGAAACCGTTGTGCCCGATACCGATGCAGTAGTGATAAACAGTTGCGTTTCAAATACGACTATTTCGCAAAATTCTAATCTTACAAAAATGATGTACTTTATAGGAGATACTAATCGAAAAAATAGCGAAGGGAAAAAAATATTCGCGCTTTTTCAAAAACCATTAACTGGTGATCGGATTGAGTTAGTAGCCGGGGTCGAGAAAATGAGTTTAAGTTATGGTGTGATCTCTTCAGGATCAATTACCGAATATTATTCTGCATTACAAATTTCAGATTGGAGCCAAGTGCGCAGTATCAATATTGATTTACTCTTTAATTCTATTGATCCGGTATTAAATACGCCGCATTTTTATTATTTTCAAGGAAATAAAATAACGCCGACTGATCTTTTGTGGCATCAACCCTGGACTCTTTATATTACGTTACGAGAACGAATGTATGGATTTTAACTGCCAACGAGGATCAATTTTAGTCATCGCTTTAGTTTTCCTGTTGGTACTAATCATCTTAGTATTTTCTAGCTTACAAAATTCTGTCCTTAATCAAAAAGACACATCGAATGATTTATCAAACATGATTTCCTTTACCAATGCAGAAGCCGGCATCTTGGCAGAGGAGGCTAAGCTAAATGGTCAAGTCATTGATTTATCTAACTTGCCAGGAACGATTGAACATAGCCTTGAATCAGATGAAATAGATAATTGTCAACAACACACCGTAATAATAACCTCACAGGCTAAGTATGGAGATTCATCGGTTTATTTAAAATCAGCTTATTTTCAAGCGCCTGTAGACCCATTTCCAGGTTGTGTTTTGAATAATTCCCGTACGTTGTGGTGGCAGCAAATAGATGACCCCTTAGGCTAAATTTTAGTGGCCTATTATCCATAAAGATGATATACTGCTGTGCGATTTAGGGACAGTAGTGGGAGAGCATAATGACGGTAAGCCAAACTGAAAGCATAAATTCAAAAGCCGTGCTCGCATTAGCGGATGGAACCCTATTTTACGGAATAGCCATCGGCGCTCCAGGTATTACCGTTGGCGAAGTCGTCTTCAATACAGCCATGACAGGCTATCAAGAAATTTTAACCGATCCCTCTTATGCGGAACAAATCATCACCTTAACTTATCCTCATATTGGCAACGTTGGGGTTAATCCAGAGGACCAAGAATCCAATCGGGTTTGGGCAAAAGGTCTGGTAGTACGTGAAATGTCACCTCTCGCCAGCAATTGGAGAAGCCAGCAAAATTTGGGTGATTTTTTAATTGCCAATAATATTGTGGCCATTGCGGAAATTGATACCAGACGTCTCACCCGTATTTTGCGCGACAAAGGAGCGCAAAATGGATGTATCATGGCTGGCCATAATGTATCAGAAACGAATAGTGAAATGGCGATTGCTAAGGCGCGAGCTTTCCCTGGCTTGGTGGGAATGGATTTAGCGAAAGTAGTTTCGACACCAGTCGTTAAAACTTGGCAAGAAAAAACGCTACCCTGGGAATTTGAAGAGGCCGATTTAAGCCATTCTCCTCATATTGTCGTTTATGACTATGGGGTCAAGTATCAAATTTTGCGCTTATTAGCACAGAGGGGTTGTCGCATCACTGTAGTTCCTGCAGAAACCACTGCGGAAGAAGTGTTAAATCTGAACCCAGCAGGTATCGTTTTAGCCAATGGGCCAGGTGATCCAGCGGTTTGTCATTATGCAATCCAAGCTATTGAGAAATTGATGAAAACAGATATGCCTATTTTTGGAATTTGCTTGGGTTTTCAATTACTAGCATTGGCTTCTGGCGGAAAAACAAGAAAAATGAAATTTGGTCATCATGGCGCCAATCATCCCGTTATTAGATATTGAGAAAAATAAAGTGATGATCACCAGTCAAAATCATGGTTTTAGTGTTGAAGAAGAAAGTTTGCCAGCTTGTTGGAAGATCACCCATCGTTCTTTGTTTGATCAGTCTTTGCAGGGGATTGCGCATCGCGAAAAACTTGTGTTAGGTTTTCAAGGACATCCAGAAGCCAGCCCAGGTCCACATGATATTGTGATGTTGTTCGATCAATTTATCTCATGGGTGCAGAAGGGGATAAAACATGCCTAAGCGAACTGATTTAAAAAGTATATTAATTATTGGAGCTGGGCCCATTGTTATCGGACAAGCCTGCGAATTTGACTATTCAGGAACTCAAGCTTGCCGTGCTTTACGAGAAGAAGGTTACCGGGTCATTTTAATTAATTCCAATCCCGCTACGATTATGACGGATCCCGATATTGCTGATGTAACTTATATCGAACCCATCTGTTGGCCGGTCGTGGATAAAATTATTGCTAAAGAACGACCTGATGCCTTGTTACCTACAATGGGCGGTCAAACGGCTTTAAATTGTGCCCTTGATTTAGTTCGCGAAGGGATTTTAGAAAAATATGGGGTGGAGCTGATCGGAGCTTCACGGGAAGCTATCGATAAAGCTGAAGATCGCGAACTCTTTCGCAAAGCGATGGCCAAAATAGGGCTTGAAACACCGCCTTCCGGTTTGGCTCATAACATGGAAGATGCTTGGCGGATTTTAAAAGATATTGGTTTTCCAGCTATTATTCGTCCTTCGTTCACGATGGGGGGAAGCGGTGGAGGTATTGCTTATAATCAAGAAGAATTTGAAGAAATTTGTCGAGGCGGTTTGGAACTGTCCCCTACCTCAGAACTATTAATCGATAAATCCATTATTGGTTGGAAGGAATATGAATTAGAAGTGGTTCGAGACCAAGAGGATAATTGCATTATTGTTTGCGGTATTGAAAATTTTGACCCAGTAGGAATACATACCGGGGATTCCATTACTGTCGCCCCCATACAAACTTTAACCGATAAAGAATATCAGCGGATGCGCGACGCAGCGATTGCTATCTTGCGAGAAATCGGCGTTGAAACCGGGGGATCCAATGTTCAATTTGCCATAGATCCGCAAAATGGAAGAATGATGGTTATTGAAATGAATCCACGAGTGTCTCGTTCTTCTGCTTTGGCTTCAAAAGCCACTGGTTTTCCAATTGCTAAAGTCGCTGCTAAATTGGCGGTTGGCTATACCTTAGATGAATTGGCTAATGAAATAACTGGGGGAAAAACACCAGCATTCCTTTGAGCCTACCATCGATTATGTGGTGACAAAAATACCGCGTTTTAATTTTGAAAAATTCCCAACGACAGATCCGCGTTTAACTACCCAAATGAAATCAGTTGGGGAAGTAATGGCGATCGGGCGTAATTTTCAAGAATCTTTACAGAAAGCAATTCGCGGCTTAGAAATAGGTGTTTATGGTTTAGAATCTAAAATTGATTTTACCGATCCAATTTTGGATGATGAACAATTGAAAAATTATTTTCATCATGAATTACAGGTGGCCGGTGCAGACAGACTTTGGTATATAGCTGATGCTTTTCGTCATGGTTATTCTTTGTCAACAGTTCATAATTTAACTAAAATTGATCCTTGGTTTCTGGCCCAAATCGCCGATTTAGTAAAATCTGAAAACAGCTTAAAAGACCTTACGCTAAAAGACATTTCTTCAGAAAAGCTAAAATATTTAAAGCGGCAAGGATTCTCAGACAAGCGTTTATCCCAATTGCTTTCAGTAAGTGAAAAAATTATTCGTGATTTCCGTCATCAATGTAATATTCGACCTGTGTACAAACGAGTAGATACTTGCGCTGCAGAATTCGCTACTGAAACAGCTTATTTTTATTCAACCTATGAAGAGGAGAATGAATGCGCACCTTCACAAAGAGAAAAAATTATGGTGTTGGGCGGAGGCCCTAATCGCATTGGTCAAGGCATTGAATTTGATTATTGTTGCGTACACGCGGCTTTTGCTATGCGTGAATTGGGATATGAAACGATCATGGTGAATTGCAATCCTGAAACGGTTTCTACAGATTATGATATTTCTGATCGTCTTTATTTTGAGCCATTAACCTTAGAAGATGTTCTAGAAATTGTGGCTATCGAAAAACCAAAAGGCGTCATTGTTCAATATGGCGGTCAGACACCTTTAAAATTAGCCCGCGAGCTTGAAAAAGCAGGGGTTCCTATTATTGGTACCTCTCCAGATGCGATTGATTGTGCCGAGGATCGCGAACGCTTCCAACAATTAATCAATGTCCTGGGTTTGAGACAACCGCGTAATGGTACAGTACGAAGTAGGGAAGAGGGACAACGTTTAGCCAAAGTTTTTGCTTATCCAATCATTGTTCGTCCGTCTTATGTATTGGGTGGCCGAGCGATGCGAGTCATTTTTAATGAAAATGAATTAATTCGTTATTTGCAGAACATCACTGAAGTTTCACCTGATTCTCCTTTGTTGTTAGATCAATTCTTAGAAGATGCAATCGAGGTTGATATTGACGCCGTTTGTGATGGAGAAGCTGTGTTTATCGGTGGAATTCTTGAACATATTGAACAAGCAGGCATTCATTCCGGTGATTCATCTTGTACTTTTCCGCCGCACAGTTTAAGTGAAGATATACAACAACAATTGAAGGATCAAATGCGGGTGTTGGCCAAAAAATTAAAGGTAGTTGGGTTAATAAACGCCCAGTTTGCGATTAAAAATAATGATATTTATGTTTTGGAAGTTAACCCAAGAGCTTCTCGCACAGTCCCGTTTATCGCAAAAGCAACCGGTTTATCTTTAGCAAAAATAGCTGCTAAATGCATGGTTGGGATAAGTTTGGAGCAACAAGGAATTTTTGAAGAATGCACTCCAGATTACTTCGCGGTTAAAAATGCGGTTTTTCCTTTTACTAAGTTTCCTGGAGCTGACCCTATCTTAGGCCCTGAGATGCGTTCCACCGGTGAAGTGATGGGCATTGGAAACACCTTTGGAGAAGCTTTTGCTAAGGGTCAACAAAGTACGGGTCAAACTTTGCCTAAAGGAGGTAAAGCTTTTATTAGTGTTCGTGATGCAGATAAAGTTCGCGTAGTTAATGTGGCAAAACAACTAGAAAAGGCAGGGTTCACCATTGTCGCGACACGCGGGACTGCACGCTGTTTAATCGCTCATGGTGTCAATTGTGAAATAGTCAATAAAGTCACAGAAGGGCGCCCCCACATTGTGGATATGATTAAAAATCAAGGAATCCAATTTGTCATTAATACCTCTGAAGGGGAGCAGTCTATTGCTGATTCTTTTGCCATTAGACAAAGTGCTGTTGCTCGAAAAATTTGCTATACCACGACTTTAGCGGGAGGGGAGGCTGCTTGCTTAGCGCTTCAACATCGATACCTCGGTGAAGTAAACAGTTTACAGAAACTGCATCAGCGACTAAAACAAACGGCTTTGTTGAAAAAAGTTTAAGATGCTACAATTTGGAGGAAAGCTTCAATGAAAAAGGTACCTATGACCACTCTTGGTCATAAAAAATTGATTGAGGAATTGGATAAATTAAAAAACATTGATCGACCTAGAATTATTGCTGCTATCGCTGAAGCCAGAGCCCATGGTGATCTGAGTGAGAATGCAGAATATCAATCTGCTCGTCATCAACAAAGCTTTATCGAAGGAAGAATTCGCGAGTTAGAATCGAAACTTTCTTATTGTGAAGTCATTGACATTGGCAAGATTAATAATGAAGGCAGAGTTATATTTGGATCCACGGTTACTTTATGCAATTTAAAAGACGATGCCGAAGTCACCTATCAAATTGTGGGTGAGGACGAAGCGGATATTAAATCTGGAAAAATTTCCGTTACTTCACCTTTGGCGCGCGCTTTGATTGGTAAAAATCGTGATGATGAAGTGATCGTTCAAACACCTCAAGGACAAATGACCTATGAAGTGGTTAATGTCGAATACATAGCATAAATTTTAAAGCACAAGGATGTGATTCGTGTCAAAAGCCATTAATAAGATTTATTGTCTAGAAAAACTTGTCGAAGAATTAAAAACCCATCGTCAACTCAAGCGTAAAATTATTTTTGCTCATGGCGTATTTGATCTCTTACATCGTGGTCATGTCACTTTATTGGCTGAAGCGAAACAATTAGAAGGTATTTTGGTCGTTGGGGTAGAAAATGATGACAATGTCAAAATACTTAAAGGATTAGATAGGCCCATTCATTCAGCAGAGGCACGGTTATTTGTTCTTTCACATCTGGAACCGATTGATTATTTATTTTTAATTCCTGCTTATAAAAAAAATGAAGAAATGAATGACTTCTACACCGATATTTATCGAAAGATTCAAGCTGATATTTTAGCAACTTGTTTAGAGGCAGGACGTTACGGCGTATTAAAAAAAGCACATGCTGAAGAGGTTGGGATACAGTTTGTGAATATCCAATCGCTTTATGACCGTTCCACAACCAAAGTCATTGAACTCCTTAAGAAAAATTAAAAATGATAACCAATTATTTCGATTATTTTGATCACGATGCAGATATCGGGATAATTGGTTATGGAAATACTTTGGAGGAATCTTTTGTTCAAGCAGCCAGGGCAGTATTTGCTTACATGGCAGATTTAACTGCTATCAAATCAAAGGAGACCATTTCTTTTGAATTTGAAGAAAATGATATCGAATTGGCTCTGGTGTATTGGTTAAATCAATTATTGGGTGAAGCTCGAAAAAACAACATGATTTTTTCAAATTTTCAATTGCAACGTCAAGGGGATCATTGGATCGGAAAAGCCAGCGGAGAAATTTGGCGAAAGAGTCTAGAACGGGGTACCGAGGTGAAGGGCGCTACATTGACTATGTTAGCGGTTATCCAGGATGGATCGCAATGGCAGGCACGTTGTATTGTTGACGTTTAGGAACAAAAGATGCAATTAGAAAATTTAAAAAAAATAAATGATTATTACTGGGAATTAAAAACAACCAAAGAAGATAATGCTGCAATGGTTGGTTTTTATGGCAGTGAAAAACTAATCAGAAATCTGGATGAAAAAGTTTTAGAACAAATTACCAATGTAGCCAAATTGCCGGGATTAGTTGGCGCGGCATTAACTATGCCTGATGCACATTGGGGATATGGTTTTCCAATTGGTGGCGTGGCGGCTTTTGATGAACATGAAGGAGGCATTATTTCTGCAGGAGGGGTTGGATTTGATATTTCTTGCGGCATACGTTGCTTATCAACTAATTTAAATTGGGTCGATATAATGCCAGTCAAACATTTATTAGCGGATTATCTTTATCAAAATATTCCAGCTGGTGTTGGCGGAGAAGGAAAACTTAAATTATCCATTTCAAAATTGAATCAAGTTTTAGAGGGAGGGGCAAAATGGGCAGTGAAAAATGGCTATGGAACTCGAGAAGATTTGATATTTATCGAAGAAAATGGCCAGATGCAGGGTGCTGTTGCGGAAAATGTATCTGAATTGGCGAAAAAGAGACAACATCAAGAAATGGGTACGCTAGGTTCGGGAAACCATTACTTAGAAGTGCAAGTGGTGGAACGTATTTTTGATCAGGATGCCGCGAAAGCGTTTGGATTATTCGAAGGAAAGATAATCGTTTCAATTCACTGTGGGTCACGCGGATTAGGCCATCAAATTGGCACGGATTATTTGCTGAGTTTGGCCAAAGCAGCGCAGCGACTGGGTGTGCATTTACCCGATCGAGAATTAGCCAGCGCCCCTATTTTATCTCCTGAAGGGCAAAAGTACCTTGGAGCAATGAATGCGGGGATCAATTGTGCCTTAGCGAATCGTCAAATTTTAACGCATTTAACCCGTGAATGTTTTGATAGCCTATTTCCAGGTGTATCGATAACGACTTTATATGATGTTTCTCACAATACCTGTAAGCGTGAAACCCACCTTGTAAATAATAAATCGCGAAATCTTTATGTCCATCGCAAAGGCGCAACCCGTGCTTTTGGGCCAGGTCATCCAGCTTTGCCAGAAATTTATCGCTCAGTAGGGCAACCCGTAGTGATTGGTGGCAGTATGGGAACCAGCTCGTATATTTTAGCCGGCAACCCACCTGAATCCAACCATGCTTTTTCCTCGGCAAGCCACGGAGCCGGGCGAGCATTAAGCCGTCATCAAGCAGTAAAACAATGGAATGGAAGAGAGTTGGTGGATGACTTGAATGAAAAAGGAATTATTATCCGTAGCCGTTCCATGCGTGGCATTGCAGAAGAAGCTCCAGGAGCTTATAAAGACGTCGATGAAGTGGCGGAATCAACAGAAAAAGCGGGTCTTGCTAGACGGGTGGCGTTACTGAAGCCCAAAATTTGTGTAAAGGGTTAATTTCGCGCTCTGCCTGAATTTGAAAATGCTTGCCGCAAAAGGCTAAGCCGACTTTTAGAATATGGGTGCGACCACGTTGTTTGGCTTCTGATAAATAATTTTGTTGAGTTATTTGGGTTAGCGCTTGTTTTGCCTTCTCCAGACAATCTTGAATGATTTCTGCGGAATTTAAACCTCGGTGTGAGGACAAGACGACATCCGAAAAATCGGATACAATGGCTTTAACCATAATCAACCTCCTGAGTTGTTTGTGGCCAGTCTCGTCGCGGTGTTGGTTCACTGCGTCGGGACGACTAACAAAGTCTCCATCTAATAAAACCTTCTCAGGTGCTAGATGGAGACCACCTTGAATAACGAACTCTAACAGAACCATTGGTACAAATCAAATGGTTTATGTATTTAATCAGCGCTCACGAATTTAAATATGCATACGCATGCTTATAAAGTTTCATCTATTTATGCCACTTTATATTACAACCGATGCTCGGTTGTTGATTTTGAGGCGCGGGTTTTCCAGCTAAAAGAGCTTCTAATGCATGACTCAATGCTTCTCCAGTCACCGGTTTACTTTTCCCAGGGCTAGAATCATCAAATTGTCCACAATAATAACTTTTTAAATCTGCATCATAAACAAAAAAATCAGGCGTACATTCTGCCCCATAAGCTTTTGCAACGTCTTGGGTTTCATCAAATAAATAAGGAAAAGGATATTTAAATCTAATAGCAACGTCACGCATTTTGTCCGGCGCGTCTTCAGGATAGTTGGTGATATCATTGGAGTTGATGGCGATAAAACTAATTCCTTTGGCTTTAAAAGTCGTAGCTACTTTTACTAATTGTGCTCCAATATGTTGGACAAAAGGACAGTGATTACAAATAAACATAATCACAGTCCCCTTTGGAGATTTAAGTTTATCCAATGACAAAACCTTGCCGGAAACTGCATCCGGTAGTTCAAAAGAGGGGGCTTGAGTGCCCAATGGGTGCATGCGTGACGAAGTAAGGGCCATAAATTAATCTCCTGTAAACTGCGGGCGTAAGCCCGTAACCTTACGCAATGGGGTTTCAAAAGGGGAGAATGCGAATTCTCCCCTTTTGTCGCCCGCGCGAACTTTGTTCGCGCGGAGCGAAATCAAATAGAGAAAATACCCCGTGCGTCAGCTCGGGGTATTTATCTCCGGTATTTTCTAAATTTAAAATATATCATCTATTTAAGAGATTTAGTATAATTCGCAAATGAAATATGTAACCCTATATTCATTGTTTTTATTATGCATAATAGTGACGAAATTTGCCTGGGCTAAAAATTATACTGATTTTAGCCATCCAATTATTGTTAAATCTGATGATCCTTCGGTTTTTATTGAGTTACCGGCTAATCCAAGTACAGGTTATCAATGGGTTCTTTCTCATTATGATCATCATTTATTGAAATTGGTTGGACAAGAACGCCAGTCTCGGGGTTCTAACGTTGTTGGGAAGCCTGAGGTTAGTATTTTTGAGTTTACGATGAAAAAAAATGCATTTGCAGCTCCTCAACAAACGCAAATTAATTTAGAATACCTGAGACCTTGGGAATCTACTCCCGCCAAAGAACTAACTGTAAAAATTATAACCGAAAAGGAATGATTGAATGCGTTGCACAAACAAAATAGTCATGATAACGGGGGCTTCAAGTGGAATTGGGAGAGCATCGGCTGAACAGTTTGCACGCGAAGGGGCGCATCTAATTTTGTGTGCGAGGCGAGAGGACAAACTCAAAGAATTAGCTGATAACTTGTCACAACAATTTGCCGTTAAAACTTTACCTTTTCCTGTCGATGTTTCTGAAATGGATAAAATTGAGAAACAAATACAAAAATTATCTTCATTTTGGAAAAATGTAGATATTTTAGTAAATAACGCAGGAATGGCTCTTGGTTACGATCAGATGTTTAACGGTAAAATGGAAGATTGGGAACAGGTTATTAATGTCAATATAAAAGGAGTTTTGGCAATGATTCGCTTAATCGTCCCGCAGATGATTGAGCGTCAGACGGGTCATATTATCAACTTAGGCTCTATTTCCTCCCGATATGTTTATGGGGGCGGGGGCGTGTATTGTGCTACTAAATATGCGGTTCGGGCCATGACTGAATCGTTGAAAATGGAAGTTCATGGAACGCCTATTCGGGTATCGTTAATTAATCCAGGTATGGTAAAAACTGAATTTTTTGACGTGCGCTTTGGAGGGGATCCAAAAAAAGTTGAAGAGATGTTTGCTAATTTTACCCCTTTAAATCCTGAAGATGTGGCTGACGCTATTGTCTACTGTGTAACTCGACCTCTACATGTCGATGTTACCGAATTAACTTTGGTGCCAACTTATCAAACCCCTGGATTGGGAACTTATCGAAAGAAAGATTAGAGCTGGTTATGCAAAATACAGAAAACAACTCAATTTTAAACGTTGCAGGATATAAATTTGTTTCCCTCAACACCAATCAATTGTTGCAACTCAGAACAGAGTTTAAAACAAAAACCCTAGCGCTTAATCTTAAAGGCACTATTTTGTTGAGTATTGAAGGAATCAACTTATCATTGTCTGGTTTTGTCGGTGATATCGAAAATTTTTTAAACTTTTTAAGCACATTTCATTCATTTAAAGCGATGACCTTTCAAAGATCATGGTCTCTTACACAGCCTTTTCAACGTATGTTAGTGCGAATTAAAAAAGAGATCATCACCATGGGCAAAGCTGATATTTCTCCGGAAAAAACGCCAGTCCCTTATCTTGAGCCCTTAATTTTCCACCAATGGCTTGAAGAAAAAAAGGACATGGTTGTTTTGGATACGCGTAATCGCTATGAAGTAGAAGTGGGAACTTTTAACAATGCTATTGATTTGAATCTTGATCATTTTAGTCATTTTCCGCAAGCGGTTCAACAGTTGCCTGAAGGAACAAAAGACAAAACCGTTGTTACTTTTTGTACAGGCGGAATACGTTGTGAGAAAGCGGCCTTGTGGTTAATTCAATTGGGATTTAAAGAAGTTTATCAACTGCAGGGCGGTATAATTAATTATTTTAATCAATGCGGAAATAATTATTTTCAAGGCACATGTTTTGTTTTTGATGACAGAAGTGCAATCGAATCTGAAAAATAGGAGTTATAGAATGAGCGTCGTTAAAATTTTACAATATCCTGACCCAAGATTAAAACGAATTTCCAAATGGGTTGATAAAATTGATGATGAAGTTTTAAAAGTTGTTGAAGACATGTTTGAAACGCATTATGCTGCCAGAAATTGTGCAGCCTTGGCTGCTACTCAATTGGATTTTGCAGAAGCTTTTCGCATAACCGTGATCGATTTTTCTGATGGGAAAAATCAGCCTTTATGTTTAATTAACCCTGAAATTTTTTATCGTGAGGGGGAACAGATTGTTCCTGAAGGATGCATGTCTGTAGGTGGAGATATAGAAGATCGAGTTTTTGATTACATAAAAAGGGCAATGAAAATCAAGGTGCGCGCTCTTAACCCCAAGGGTGAGCAGATAGAAATTGAAGCCGAGGGCTTTATGGCCCAATGCATCCAACATGAGGTTGACCATTTGGATGGACATTTATATTTTGAGAGATTATCCCCTTTAAAAAAAGAAAGGCTAATTAAACGTCTAGCAAAACAGCTAAAAAAACCATAAAACTGTAGGCAAAATATTGCAAAATATAATGGGCCAAGGGTTCTTTCCAAGCCTCATTTAGCAAGCTCATAATCGTTTCGTCATTTTCGAATCATCCATCCGAACATCAGAATTTGCTTATTTCTTGACAGAGTGACTTGGACTAGACTAGACTTAGTCATATACCCTATTTTTTGGAGAATTTATGTATGCAATTAATATTCATGAGGCAAAAACTCGATTTTCTCAGTTGGTAGATGCTGCCTCGAAGGGTGAAGAAATTATCATCGCTAAGGCTGGAAAACCTACAGCTCGGTTGGTCCCATTTGTCAGTAAAAAAATAAGAAGATTTGGTGTCTTGAAAGGAAAAATCAAAATAAGCCCAGATTTCGATGCTCCATTACCTGAAGAGGTACTCAAAGAATTTGAGGGACGTGAATGAGAATTCTATTGGATACCCATATTTTTCTTTGGTGGCTTAAGGGAGAATCTAGGCTTGTAAAGACGACAAAAGATCTTATTTTAAGCGCTACTGAAGTTTATATCAGCAGCGCCTCAATATGGGAATCTTGTATAAAAGCCAAATTGGGAAAATTAAGTTTAAATGTTGATTCTTTAGTAAATTCCATTGAAGAAAGCGGTTTTTTAGAATTACCCATTACAGCAAGGCATGCTGCAACCGTTTATACACTTCCCAATGTTCATCGAGATCCATTTGATAGAATTCTGATAGCTCAAGCTATCAGTGAACCTCTACAGTTACTGACATTTGATAAAGTTTTAGCGGAATACACTGATTTGGTAAACGTAATAATTAACTAATACGGAACTTCTTCAAGCCTACTTACTTTCTGTTCTTCCTGAGCCGAATTTTTAAGTAATGAATCCACTTTGAATTATTAGGTCAAGCATCCTTACTTAAAAAGAAATTTAAATTTTGAGCGAGTTGACATAATGATTTAAGTCGCATATGATTTTTTTAATGTCTATCGTAGGAGCAAAAATTTCAATCATCGGTGCAGGGTTCGTGGGTTCTACCACAGCGTTTACCTTGGCGATGGCTAATTTGTGCGCTGAAATTGTTATAGTCAGCCGAAACCGAAAGAAGGCGCGGGCTGAAGCATTAGATATTGCTCACGGAACTTGCTCTGAAACTCCGGTCAAAGTAATCGATGGAGATTATGCTGATACAAAAAACTCTGACATCGTCATTTTTACCGCGGGAATTGGACCAAAAGTGGGGCAAACTCGTCTGGACTTATTGCACAACAATGTTGAGATTTTAAAAGACATCATTCCTTCTATTATAGAATATAGTCCTAATTGTATTTTATTAATGGTTTCCAATCCGGTCGATATCCTCACTTATGTCGCTTACAAATTGTCTGGTTTAAGCAAAGAACGGGTTATTGGTTCAGGAACCATCATCGATACCGCACGTTTGAGATTGTTATTGCGTAGACGATATGAACTGTCACTGAGCTATATTCATACGATGGTGCTTGGCGAACATGGAGATTCGCAGGTGGTCGCTTGGAGCCAAACTACCGTAGCTGGAACTCACATTGAAGATTATTTCAAGTTGAAAGGGTTAACCATTACAGATAACGATAAAAAAATTATTGCTGATCAAGTGTGCAAACTGGGGATTGAAGAAATTGTTTCTGGGAAAGGGTATACCAATTTTGGAATTGCAGCTTGTGTAAAAAGAATTGTTAAATCTATTTTAATGGATGAGAATGCCGTATTGCCAATAACCGTATTGGCCACTGGAGAATACGGATTAAATGATGTCTGTTTAGCATTGCCTAGTATTGTCAGCGGTTCTGGTGTGGCTGATATATTAACCGTTCCTCTTTATCCGCAGGAATTGTCTAAATTACAACAATCGGCAGACGCATTGGCCGGTATCATCAAACAACTCAGCGTTTAGTTGGTAATATTCCTGTTAAGCCATGCCCATGTTTTTACTTTATAAACAAAGTTAAGTTGAGAAGTTAAGTGTAGATGCGGAGCTAGAACTAGAACTAGAACTAGAACTAGAATTGTAGATATTTAACGTACTTGACGAAAGTCTCTGTGAATTTATACCTGGTTCTACTTGCTTGGATAATTCTTTTATTCGATTACTCCATTTGAACAGATATTCTTTTATAAGAGGATAAAGATTTGTAAATTCGATTGAAGAGGGGGGAAAGCTTTTATTAATTCTAGTTAATTCTTGATAAGAGTGAATTAGAATATCTTTATATTGTTTCGTCGCGGCTCTCTTTTGCTCTGAAGTTGGGTTAGACTCAAGGATCTTTTTAAAATAAGCTTCATTCTCATTAACAGAAGACTTGATAGCATAAATTCGGAGGTGGGGACTCTCCACAGGTTTATAATCAGATTCTGCTGAGGATTTCAAGTCGGAACTCGAATAAGAAAAGGAATAGCTTGAAGAACTTGACGAATTAGAGGGTTCAATTGATTGTTGTTCCTGTATTTTATATTGTTCCTCAACAGAATGAGTTACAAATTCATGCAATTCCTTTTTATATTGTTTTTTCAGCGTGTCTACCTGGATAGCGAGATGGGGCTGCTTAGCAGTGGCAAGCGCCTCTGCAATAAGCTCCAAACCGGCTATGGCCTTATATAGATGTAGATTGTAAGGCTCTCCATTCAAATCAATATTTTTTTTAGATGCTGATTTTGCCTCTTCAATTTTAATTTCTATTGTATCAATAGATTCCTCAATTTTTTGTATATCAGTGGAAGTTAAAACGGGCGGAGGAGGTTGAACCAATTTTGTTTCGGAAGAAATTAGTATGTTAGTGATTTCATCTATCCTTTTTGAAAAAATTTCTTTTGTTTTTTTTATTTCTTTTTTTGCTAGATCGTATTTCGAGCGAAAATTTGCTAAAATAGTAGAATCTGCCCCCAGCCTTTTCAACCTTTCAATTTTTAATTTTATGCTACTAAGTGAATGAGAAAGATCAAGCGAAATTTGTGTTCCAGAGTCAAAAATGTTTTGGAAATTACCCTTATAATCAGCAATTAAACTATGAACTTCTTTGGAAAAATTGGTTTTATGGAGTTTTATTTCTTGAATTAGTAATTCGAGCGCCGGAAGAAGTTCGTGAATTACTTCATTAGTAGCAGTTTGTTCTACTTCTCGCATTTTTTCTTGATACTTTTGTTTAACCAAATCCATATGATTTTGTAACGCTTTAAATTCATTCATGACAATATTATATTCAGGGATACTGCTATCTATCCGAGTGAGGTCGAGCCTAATGACTGAGACGTTATGTGAAAGTGTTTCATGCCCTGGAACAACAGAACTTACCTTTTGTTCAGGTGTATAGACTGCTCCGAATACCTCAAGAGGGGTTTGAGAGACAGACGCAGACTGTTTTTTTGCTTCATCTGTATAATACTTAATTTTTTTTTGAAGCCTTTTTAGTGAATCTTTCATCATTTTTTCCTTTAAATTTTATATGTCTATATTATCCATTATACTCAATGACGTTAGTCTTGTATATGGGTTAGAAAAAAATATGTTTTATATTAATTTTTCATAATTACTTATTTTGACCATAAATTATATCGTGCATAGACAAACTATTATCTACTGAAGGTAATAACGCTTCAATAAATCCGTGGCGAATAAAATATCCAATGAGAGAAAAAATGCTAATATCAGGATCGTCAATATCGCCAGAAAATTTTATCTTGGTTGCTGTCGATTTTTTATCGACATTTTTTAAAATATTATTAGCTAGAGAAATGGCGCCTTCATAGACTTTCTGCCCTAAACCTGCATTCTTCTCTTCTTCAATTTTTAAATTTTTTACAAAAGGCTTTGCATAACCAGTAATTTTCTGGTGAGCGCCAGCGACTTCCAAAAATAAGCTAAAACTGCCTGTTTTTGTTTTTACATCTGTATACTGCTTTAGAAAATCATTAATTTTCGGCAAAGAAAGTTCTTTGATAGATAATTTAATATAAAAGGTAGGTGTTTTAACAAGGGGATTAAATTTTCCATTAACGGATAAGTCTCCAGAGTCCATCGCTCGCGCAGTTAAATCAAAGGTGGAATCTGATCCTCTGTAATGATAATTAACGTTCATCTTTTTTAAATAAATAGTGAAGGGGTGTTCAATTTGCTCTTTTTTATAATAAATAGCGCCATTATCCACTGTGATTTGGATAATGTTAGGGGGCGCAAAAGATTTAAAATTTTTATTAATATTCTTATTCTGAGGAATTTTTTCTTTTCTTTTCTGATCCTCGGAAATATCTACAATAGTAATAACTGGTCTATTTGCTCTAATTTTAACCGCTAATTTTCCTTTGAATAGTTCACGCCATTGAAGAGAAAAGCTAAGGTGTTTAACTGTGAAAATTGGATCTTTGCTGTCTATATCTTTTTTCCACAACTTTGCATTTACCACGGTTACCTTACCTTCAAGAAGATGAAAATTTAAATCGGCGATTTTAACATGATAATTTGGTCTTTTATTGATCTCAGTAGTGGCATACCATAATACTAAATAAGGCAGTGCAATACGTGAAGCTATTAGCACTGAAATTATAATTATAAAAACATATCTAGTTTTCATGTATCTGTGCCAGATTTTTGCGCCATTTGCTGCCTTTATTTATTTAATCCTCATTTAGGAACGTTTTGTTCGCTACCGATGAATGAAAATGTTGGGTAAATATAAGTTAAGGGGGTAATAAACAATTTGTGATTAATGAAAGAAAAAAAATCTAGATTTTTTAAATTGCAATAAATTTTTATCATCAATTATATCCTTAAATTAAGGGTTAAATATAAAAACATTTACGCAACTCTTCACTATTAGAATAACATAATATAATTTTCGGTGCAAGCATTAAACCGGTAGGAATTAAAAACTAATGAAAATATTCGAATTGAAGCTTTAATATTAGTATCTATATATTTATTAAGTCTTGCTATTGTCAAATCTAACGCAATAGAATAAACTGTGGAAGGGAGAAATTAAGTTAATAAAAAATGAAAAAGCTACAATTCCAACTATTATTGTCTGCTCCATACGCTAAGCCGCTGGCCCTTCACTGCATTAGTTTTTGTGGCCTACCAGGATTAAGAGACTTTTTACTTATTGATCAACAATTACGTAGGTTAATCTTATCCCCACTTGGAATGCGAGCATTTCTACATATTTTAAAAACCCAGCCTTACTATCTGGATCCAATTCAAAATATCTATGAAAAAACCGGCGCTAATAAATTATATCATACTTTTATTGCTCTTGTACGTGCTTATAGCCGCCAGGCATATTCTAGATTGGACCATTTTCGAGAATTTAGACAAACGGCTTTTTCATATTTAGGTCTGGGTAATTTGCCAGCTTCTCTTTATAAAAATAGCTAAAAAAACTTGCTAAAGCAATTGACAGTCTGCATGCTAAATTTGTGGTCCATGACGATTTACACTCTCGCAATGTTTTTTTTGATAAAGAGGGCCGAATTAAAATTAGCTAAAGAAAAACTAACCCTAGAAAAGATTCAAGATGAAAAGCGTAAACAGGAAGAAAAGTTTATTTCTTTGCAGCAGTCTACCGAAAGTCTTTATCAGAATTGGACAGAGCAAGCGTTAAATAATCTTTTGTGTCAATCCGGACTTGCGTCAGAAATTCTCAGTATTATCATACCTCGGCGCAGTGTTATGGAATTATGGCAAAGGATCACCAAAGATTGCAAGGAACCATACGAAGACTACCAAACGGAGGATCTGGAAGAGTTAGAAAAATCCTCTGATGTAAAAAGTATTATCAATTATCATTTACATCACTTTTTTTGGAAGTTTTGCAAAAATTTGTCATAAAATTATTTGAAGACCATAAAGTTCGGTTATTGCGAAGAGCTTATTGTCCTGAAATTTATACAGACGCTCATCTGACGGTCTATCATGCTGCTTTTGACGCCATTCAAAGAATTAAACCAGAAGAGGTGGCTTTTAAACCAAAATTTTTTTCATATTCACAAGTCAGAGAATGGCTCCAATCAGAACTGTTCGAGCATTTTTTGGCAGAGGAGTTGACATATCGCATATTTATCTACCAATGTTGGAAGGTATATGAAATTCTATCACCTGATAAAATTTATAAAAATAAGCGTGAACTGATTACCGTGTTAAAGCCATTAATAGATGATAAATTTATCGATTTTAAATCAGTTGATGACGAAGAGAATGAATCGGAAAATGAAAATGAAGAGCCAGAGGATCAGGCAAGCGACAAAGGAAATTTATCGAGTCTGGGGCCGGCACTAAGAAGATTGAGCATTCATTCCCCGCGAACTCCTTCCCCTTCTGATAAGAGCGATACATCATCTCCTCGTAACGACAGACCGGATTCTCCGCATCTCTCACAACCTTAATTACAATATTAGAACTATTTCCATAGATCATCCAAAGTTTTTTTGTATCCTTGGCGCGAAGTATCACCGGCTGCAAATTTTGCATAATGTTTAATATAGAATTCGGGTGAGTTAGACGTTTCTTTTACTGAACTCCTCTCGCGCATTACTTGAACCCATTGTCGAATGCGTTTGCAATCATCGGGTATTTTTGTATCTCTGTAGTATTCATTAATAATAAAGCGCTCAAAAAATGGATAATAGGTTGCATCAACTAAAGATAACTTTGAGCCAAAAAAATAATCTCCTGTGGCGCCAAATTTTCCAAACCCTTCACGTTCAATAAAATATAATGAATTAATTAAGGTATCTCGTAAGGCAGGATACTTATCTTTTTCTTGTGTCAGCAATAATTTATAATAAACGGGAATAAATTCAGTATTGCAATAGGCAATCCAAATACGCATATATGCTCTTATTAGCGGGTCACTCGCAAGGAAAGAGGGGGTGATGAATACTTCTTCTAGGTATTCATTAATAATACTGCTTTCATAGATATATTTATTTTGATGTTTTATTAATGGAACTTTTCCATAGGGTGAAATTTCTAAAAACCAACTTGGTCTATTATTAAGATCAATTTCGATTAATTGATAATCGATATTTTTTTCTTTAAGAAGTATTAATGTTCGTTGTGCAAAGGGACAAACTGCTGCGCTATAAATTTCTAATTGTTCCGACATTTTTTCATGCTCCAAGCAAGTTTTAATATGTTGAACGAGTTATATTAACATTCAACTGAACATAAGTCTATTTTAAGCAGTTCATGGACTTAATAATTTTTGAATTTTTATCCTTGTCTGTAAAATGATGGCATACGGAGCAATACCCGACAATGTAAAATTGCCGAGTAGTAGCTCAACTTAAATTTTACAGCCAGTCATTTAAGGCGATGCCCAGGCTAGCGCTGGAAGCGTGTTGAGTATAGTCGATTAAACTTTGTCCATACCCATCAAATAATTGCACATAACCGCGAAGTTGTTTGATTAAAGGAAAGGACCAGGTTAATTGCTCGCTGCTCCTAGATCCAACCCGTTCAAGATTATAAGTTTGTAAAGATAGAACATTGTTTTTAATTTTATAAGCGATTACTACCCGTTCATGTCCTAGAAATTTAGCGATATTAGGATTATTTTCTTTTAAACCTTCATCGTGAATCACATACCAAGGGCGGAGGCTCACCATCCAATTCTGTTTGGAAAAAATTGTCTCGCCATAAGCACGATTCCAACTGCGCTCGTAATTACCTCCACGCCCATTTGAATCGTGAAGATAGCCGAATTTTAAAATTTGAAAGTGCCAACCGCCCCATAAAATTTTATCAAAATCGTTTTCGAAAAATATTTCCGGCTGATAACTTGTCTCTCTAAAAAATGGCGAATCGTTATAAACCTGCCAAAAAGATAGTTGAGTATAGGCAATATTAAGAGAATTTCTATAATTAAAAATATTTTTTAACGCCGAAACTTTTACGCTAAATTGAAATTGAGTTTCGTAATGATCTAATTTTTGATTATCTGACGTGTCTGCTGCTGCGGCTTTACTAAAATTTGACGTATAACTGAAAGGCATTATATAAGTGGGTTGATATAAAGTAATGGCATAAGGATTATCATCAGCTACAGACTCTGACACGCTTTTTTTCTCTAGTGAAGTAGCAGGCTCTTGCGCATAAACATTTTGATTAAAAGATAAAAGCAATAAAGGCAATAAAATGAATGAGCGACGAGAAAATGAGTGAGTATATAATGGTGACATTTAAAATCTCCTTTTTATTTCCTCTATAATATAATTATAAATCATTTTGGCTTAAATTGGAAGCTTTAAGATAAATTTTCAATAATTGATTATTTTTTGTGTTAACAATTAAAAAAAAATTTGTAAATTAGATGATGCTGCTTTTTATCATCATTGGAAAATTGATGTATAAACAACAATCAAAAAATTTTGCGGATAAATTTAAATATTTTGAAATAATTGCAGAATTCTAGAATAATCTCATTTTAAAAAATTCAATCGAGATCTATTGATTAACTACGATTAGGATTGATATCTGAATTTTCTGACAATGCTTGCATTAGATCGTTTTTGCTCTTAAAATGTGATGTCTTTAACAAATGGAATGGCGCATGATTTGTGAACCCAACTGGAAGTTCTTAAACCCCCAAGAATTGAATTCAGATATTGCATGGTGGCAGATTTATGGTGATTCATTTCCATTATCTGAACGAGATTCCAAAGAAAGCATTCTAAAAGCGGTTGAAAAAAAATTAGCGATTGTAGGTTCTTGTCAACTGCAAAACCATACTGTTGCTATAGTCGTTTTTTATTTTTTACACACCTCGGATTTATCATTCGTTTTTTTAAATTATATTGCAATAGGTCGTTCTGGACGTAATCAAGGCTTGGGGAGTAAACTTTTTCAGAATTTCTTTCTGCATATAGAGAAAATTAATGCATCAAAAACTCATAAATATCAGGTTATAGTATGGGAGGTAGAAGATCCTGCTACCGCCGTTAATCAGGCTGAAGAGCAGCTTCGCGAGCGACGATTAAATTTTTATCTACGTTTGGGCGGTAAGTATTTTCAACATATCTTTATTCAACCGCCTATTGATGGTTCCACTATCTTGCCAATGCGTTTAATGTATTATTTGCTGGATCAAATCGATATTCCAGATTTTGAATCAGCGATTATAGAAGCTATTTATTCTCAGAAATATCATGTGGTGAATGGTATCGAAAAAGAAATTTTAAACAATTTATTGAAGCAGCTAAAAAAATAGGAGAGAGAAACTGTTTCTATCCAAGCTGTTTCGACAAATCACCTGGTTTAAGATCGTCCTTTGATATAGGCATTGCTTTGAGTACTTGAGGATGAGCTAGAGCTAGAGCTGGAAGATGCTGATGTTGATCTTTCTGCTTGCGTAATATTCTCTAGTTGCTGGCCGCGGTGTCCCCAATCAAATCGGCTTGAACCCGTTTTCGTAGTCGATGCTGATCGTTTTTTTTTACGTATTGGCCCAGTTTGAGAGGGAGAAGAACTTGTGAATGTTTTAATGCCTTTGTGTGAAACCACCCTTGCATCCGAAGAACGATAATTAAAGACCCTAGGAGGTGTCCTAAAAAGTCTAATTGGACTGGAGCTTGAACTTGAACTTGAACTTGAATTTAAATCTGTTTTTGTTGATTTGCTCGGTTCAACTTCACAGTTTTCAAAGATGTCAGTGAATACCGGCGCAGATGAACGCAAGGATTTCGATTCTTCTGTTCCAATGCTTGGGTTGCTCGAGCTTGAACTGGAACTCGAGCTTGAATTAAAACCTATTCCTAGAGATTTTTTCGGGAAAAACTCCGCTGATCTAGCCGTTTTTGTTTCCGCATTGTGGGTTGGCGGAAGAGTAAAAGTATTTAAGTCAGAGGGAAGGTCTAAAGTCTTAGGACTCTTTGGGCTCTTAGTAGTATAACAAGTTTTTAACGGCCAGGGTGTGGTTGAATTGGTATGGTTACCGGGTACTTTAGGAACCTCTGACGGAGACCACTCAGGGCTTTCAGGACTATAAGGAAGCTGAGAACCGTCGGAGCTGTCAGAATTCTCCCCCTCCACATCCAAACGTGGTCTTTTAGCCATTTTTTTATTCCTCAATGTTAGCAGTTAGATTTAAGGTATTTTCTCTCGTTAACCATTCTTTGTAAATAGTCTTCTGCTTCATTGACAACTACTGTACTTGAACCTGTTGTTAATCTTGGTTATTATTAAATTAAATATTCAAATATAGATAGTAGAGGTTTTTTTATGAGGATTAAAATACTCAGTATTAATGTAGACAACCTTTTAGTTGACGAAAAGGTGACAAACAAGGAAAGACTATTAACTCATTTATATTTTGCTGAGGGTGAAGCTCAAGCTAAGAATTATCCTCTTAGTTTCGTGTGTGTATCTTTCCACACCATCGTGGCCTTGATTGACCAAATCGCAAATGCAGCTCGCGAATCAAAACCATTCGTTTATGAAACGATGGTTGCAAGCATGATGAGGAAATCTCCGCTTCATACCAAAAATTTTCTTGAATCGCACGGAATTAAAAAACCGCTTTTTTTATTGAAAGATGAAAAAGGAAAAATCAAAAAGCAAAATTTTACTAATGCAGAAAAAATCGCAGAATCTTTTATAGACTTTTTTAAGGAAAAGGTACGTTTAAAGGGAGCCTTGTTTGAGCTTGACTCTCTCTTAGAAGAGGCACGCCGAGAATTTCTAGAAAAAAAAGGACTAGAACATGAGGATTCATCAATTCAATCTGAACAGTTGAGTCCGTATGTTGATGTTGCGCAACAAGAATTTAAGCATTACCAGTCTTCTAAAAAACATTCTTTTTCTGGAATCCATGTTGAGAAGTATCCCGAAACTTGGCTGGAGATAGCTTCCCAAACTGATCTTACTACTTATGCAGATCAATTATTAGAATCACAAATATTTACCACCAATATGTTAAAAGAATTAGCAGCTATTCGCTATCTTCTTGAAACTCGAGAGTCAAGCGAAAAATTAAAACGACTAGCTGTTAATTTTTTTAACGAATTTGATTTTTCTTTAACTAAAGCACAACGGCAATCTTTGCTTACTCTTTCAATAGAAAAGTTTGGTGTTGAGTTTGAGCGTGAAATCAACACTCCAAAAACTGTTGAAAAAATTCGAGCGGTTAAAAACTCAATAAAAGTGGCATTTGATGATCTATTAAAATTAAAATTCACAAAAACATTAACTGTCGAACATATAATCTGTTTTATACATTATAATTTTCCGTATTTGTCAACAAGAGAAAAAAATCTCTTTATCAAAAAATATATTAATGACGAGAAAGCCCTACAAAATCAATTAAAAACAGAAGATGCTAAGAAAGAGGTGATTCCTATCGTGCAAAAGGGATTATTAACGATCATTTCTGAGCAAAAAGCACATATTTCTAGTTTTAAAGAGAATTGTCAAAACATTGCCAAAAACTTTCTCCCGAGCTGGTGCCCAAAATTGTGGGTGTTTGGTGCTTTAATTAGACTGTTTTGCAAGCCGGACTATACCAAAGATCTATCTTTTCCCTCAAAGCCAGTCAAATTTGAAAAAAGTCAAGCTATAAAGATTTTTCGCCCAGAAAAAGCATTAACAGTCGAGAAAAAACCTGTTAATCCATCACCGGAGAGAGCTGCGAGCGTGATAGTCAAAAATGGACTGACCGTTTTTTCCCAATCAAAACGCGATCTTACCTGTGAAACTAATTTTCCCCACTTAGAGAATAAAGAAAGAATTATATTGCTCAAAAAAACCACCATTTTTTCACGAAAAAGATAGTGGACCCTACTTCAAATGAACAGAAGTTCATTTGAAGTAAAAATTACCTATTTCACTAATTTCCAGGGTTATTTGACAGTTTAGTTTCTCTGTTAATATTCAAGGACTTAGATTTGTTTTGCTCATTCTCGGTTGGTGTTGCCGAACCCGATCCTCTTATTAGGTCCCTGTTGTTCTACTTCTTCATCCCTGCCGCGTTTTTTATATTTACTTGTTTCTTCGGTAAGAAAATTTAACAATGATAAAGAGCCGGAATTAGAGCTAGAGCTAGAACTAGAGCTAGAACTAGAACTAGAGCTAGAACTAGAACTAGAACTAGAGCTAGAGCTAGAACTAGAACTAGAACTAGAACTAGAGTCAGAACTAGGGATATAATTAAACCTAAAACGAGATTCTGGATCACTGCGCTGAGAAATTGAATTGCTCATCAAGGTTTCTTGTTTAGAATCTGGCGCCATTAAGAATGCTAACTCCTCAGGATAAGCCAGCAAAATATTTGTCAAAGATATTTCCGGTCCTGGATCAAGGGGGAGTGGTTTCGCTTCAGTTAAGGGAGCGACATTATCTATCACCAGATTCTTTTTGTTCCTAAATTGCTCCATAGTTCTACAGGCCTTAAAGTTAACTTGCTTTCCTATGAGTGCTTTTAGTTCTGCGAGAGCCTTTTCGCAGTCAGAATGTTCGTTTACGCGAGCTAAATAACGTAAAGTCCGGGCGATAGGTTTGGTGTGATTTTTCCTGCCTTCCTTGTTTGTCCAAACAAACTCTAAAATGAATGCTTCGAGAACTTTTGGATTTAGAAGGTTAGATTTTATAGCATAACCCAAGACAAGCATGGGCAAGTCCGATAAAACTAATTCTGATGCATGAAGCTGCAACAATTCGTGCAATATCATTAGAATATTTTGTTTGTCGGCAGCGAATATTGTTTCAAGAGGATATTTTTTTATAAAAGTTTCAGGATTAGCAACGATGGCGGCAAATAACGCATATCCTTTTGCTGTTTTAGAATTGGTTAATCTGCGCCAGTCGTTTGGGGTAGAAACAAATTCCTCAACAAGGGTTTCTGCTACTCTAAAGTTGAGATCTATGCAATTTATCAGCAATTTTGTTAATTTCATGTTTTGAAATAGTTCTTTTAGTCATTTTTCACCTCCAATTTAAAAAAACTCATCATGTCATATTGACATTTTTTTTTGAAACTGTCAATCGGTTAGGTATTCATGCAAATAAACTTGTAAGAGCGCCAATTTGACACTTTATAGCTTTCATTGATATTATTTTTAAAAACTGGATGAGGATGAGGATATGAGCAAAGAAGAAAAATGGCATTTCGAAGACAAGGACAAAAAGCAAAAGAAAAATCAAAAGAAAAAGCAAAAAAATGCTGAAAATAAAGAAGCTAAGCGTATAGAGGAAATAGAGCGTCTAAAGCAAGAAGCTAATGCTTATTATGACCAGCAGGATTACAAGCGATCTGAATCGAGTTGGCGAAATCTTTTAGCCTTATGTTCTTCAAAACCCCAGCTTAGGGCTAATGCGTTATTTATGCAAGCCAACTGTCTCTCCAAGTTTGATCCTCAACATCCTCAGATTGCGGAATATTATTATGCGGCTTATAAGCTTAATCCTGGCGAAGATATTTATTATAAGAAACTAATGAAATATCTTATCATAAATAAAAACTACCAACAGGCCTATACAGTTTGCATGGCGGAATTAGCCCCACCCAGTGGAGAAGAAGGATTATCTTTGCATCGGGCGATCACTCTCACTGCATTTGCGGAGTTAATTCAAAAAAAATGGTTAGAGGTATCCTCCCCCACAATGGAAAGCAACTACTTGTTATTTATTGCCGCTAGAGTTTATATACCAGCAAAATTATTATTAATTGAAAACTTACTTAAAGATGACCATTTTCAAGTAGCAAAATCTTATGTGGAAACACTGGAAGAAGATCAATTGCTCATTGATCAAGGAGATAAATTAAAATTTTATGGTCTGATGGTTTTGTTTTATTGTCATCATGATAATCCTCTGCGAAATCCAAATAAAATCATACCCTTTTTGAAAGAAGCGCCTCAATCAGCACACATAAATCATATGCTGGCTCAACTATATAATGGAGAAGGAGAACCAGAAGTGAAAAAGAATGCTAAGTTGGCTCTAATATGCTATAGATTGGCCGCCGAAAAACTTCCCGCAGCAGCATGTGATTTAGCCTACAAATATTTGTATGGTGAAGATGTTGAACAAGACGAGAAAGAGGCGTTCAGGCTATATACCATTGCTGTCGATCAAGGCTATGTCCCAGCATATACGATCTACTCTTTTTTATTATTAAAGAGAGATCCGATTAAAAAGTTGGCAAAAGTTCTTAAATTATTAACTATTGCTAAAGAAAGCTCACACCATGCCAAGTTATTTTATATTCAATTGAAATTATTCCGATTCAAGTATGAGAATGGTGCTTTAGTTGGAAAATTACTGCCTCAAGACAAACAAATGCCTTTAACTGAAGCCAAACAACTATACACAGACCTTTTTCTTATGGCTGGTGAAGAAAATTCAGACAATGCATATATTCAGTTTTTGGCTGGGCATATTGCACTGATTTCAAATAATATCGATTTAGTTATTGATCATTTTCGTGCTTCTGCAGAATATGGATCGTTACAAGCACACGATTCATTATTTGCGATATTTATCTCCAGAATCTTAAAACCAACTTCTAGAGCTCAGCGTGAGTTGGACATTAAAACTTTAAGAAATATTGGTGATTCAAAAAAATTTTTTACCGGTGATGAACACCCCCTATGGTTATCTCCAGTATTCAGTGAAAAAAAATTAGTAGCAGAAATTGGTGATATAGGTTATGTCAGTAATATCCCTTTTGATGCGCCGGATTTAACATCAATTTCTGATATAAAATCCTCTTCATATGATGAATTTATTGGACTGATGAATGATTTGCAGTATAAAAACAAAACTGCGGTTCAATCGGCTGAGGTAGTTAGTCGTCTCGGAAAGCTAGCCAACAAATTAATTATAGATTTTGGCGTAAAATACGCTACATTGCTTAATTCCAAATTGTTAATTTTATTGCAAATTGTGCGTAAAAAATCTGAAACTGAAACTTTTAGTAACTGGAGTTTAATGCGCATTTTCAAAGGTGTGGCTAGTTTCCAAATGTACAGTGAAAGCCCTAGGTTAAATGCTTTATTACAGTGGCTATTTGGAGAAATTATTTCGCATCTTCCTATATTTGACTCTTGGAAGTTAGTGATGTTGCTCGAGGCTACTAAAGACATATGTTATTTGCAGCCTGGCATTAGAGATTTTATAAAAAAGATCCTTAAGTACACGCTGGATCATTGGTCTAAGATGTACACTGAATTAGATGGCTCCATTCTCTTATGTTATCTTATTGGTTTTATCGATAAACACTATCATGTGTTTCTAGGAAACGATCCATTAAAACTAAAATATGAAGCAATCATTATTGAAATCTTAGGCGCCGATATTTCTTCGTATGAATCCAGGCCTAAAGTAATGTATGAATGTTATTTGGGCTGTTTATATTATCTGAAAATGTATTCAACGGATCTAGCGCCAAAGATTATTGAGTTAATGAGAACATTAAAATTAAATCTGGAGGCTACCCCCCACCTCAACCCCAAGATAACTTTCTTTCAATCAAGGGTTTCAGGCTATACTATTGATCGTTTTTCTTCATCTAGGGAAGCAAAATGCATTAATCCTAAAGAAGAGGGAATTGTGGGTGTCCAGTCTGTTGATTTAGTAATGAAGTTTAAGCCTTTAAAAAAATCTGAGGATTCAAAGTCAATATTAACTGTTGCTGTGGAAGCAGATGGCCCTGGTCATTTCTATATAATTATTTCTAAGGAAGGAATAATCTCGCTGCTTTATACTATAAAAACTTTTTTTTCGAAATGGGCCTTAGAGGTTCAAGGGGCAAAAAATTTAAGAGTAAGATTTGATGTGTGGCAAAGCAGCTCGGATAAAGAGTGTTATGATTTGTTACAGAGTAAATTCGGGAAAATTGGTTTAACTTTTCCACCCTACTTACCGCCACGACAGAGAGCCGATGATTCATTTTCTTGGCGTAGCAACATTCCTCCATTACATCAGCAGCAGCGATTTATTGGTGGGGGTCGGGGTCGCCAAACGCATTCGAGCGCGGTAAATAAAGAGTTGAAATATAATGGTTTATCTAATAGCTAAGGCGCCGATTGCTATAAGCAAAATCTCAGGTCAACACTCTGGTTATTTAACCTTTAGATCTGCTTTAACGGATTTAACGCCGTCAATTAATTTAGCCGTATTAATGACCTGATTCTTTTGTGTTTCATTGTCGACACTACCAGTAAGATAAACAACACCGTTTTTGGTTTCTACATGAATTGACCAAGGGTTAGCCTGGCTGCCTTCGGTTATCAGCTTATTTTTCACTAACATACCTTTGACTTTTGTAGTTATCACCGTATCGGACATTGGTTGCGGACTTGATTTGGTTTTTAAATTACGGCTATCAACGTTTTTTACTCCATCGACGCTTTCAGCCAGAACAATAGCGCGTTCAAATTGAGCTTCGCTGTCCACCAATCCAGTTAATTTAACCACGCCATCATTAGTTTCTACCTTGATATCAAATACCTTTAGTACGGGATTCCCAACATATTTTGCTTTAATTTGTGCAGTAATGGCGCTATCACTAACTGTTTGGCTAATACTATTATTGAAATTTGTATCACCATAAGCTAAAAAACTCATGAATAACAAGCCCATTCCCACGAAAATATTCAGAAAAAAATTTCTAATATTTTTTTCATTTTTCATAGCTTTCTCCTAATTTGGTTTTAATTCATTATAACAAAATTATCCACCATCGGTCTATAAAGCGCCATATTGCCCTAGCTAATAACGTCGCAGGATGTTTTCAGTAATTGCAGTGCTAGGTGAGCAACCTCTTCTGAGTTATGTTTGTGGCCTAAAATACTTCTTATTTTTTTCAGTTGATTAAGCCTTTTTTGCCTGTAAATATCATTTGAAATTAATTGTAGTGTTTCTTCGCTAACGGCTTTGGGAGTTGCTTGATGCTGAATCAATTCTTTAGCCACCGTTTCTCCCGCGATTATATTGCATAAACCAATTTGGTTAATTTGAATGAAGCAGCGTGCAATCCAGTAATTAATAGCATTTCCTTTATAAACTACCACGAGTGGTATTTGGCTTAAAGCGACTTCCAAGGTTGCGGTTCCCGAGGTTACGATCGCTGCTGAACAAATTGATAAAAGATTATAAGTATTGTTTTCGACAATGGTTACAGGAATTGATAAATGTTTCTTAATATCTGTAAGCTTTAAGCTGCTTGCCAATGGCAGCACGAATTGGATATCAGGTTGAGATTGTTTGATTATTTTGGCGGCTTGAATCATCATCGGCAATAGATATTCAATTTCCTGTAATCGACTTCCGGGTACTAAGGCTATCGTTTTATGGTGCGGATTTAAATGGTATTGATCACAAATAGCTTCCCTTGATTGGGTCACTTTGATCAACGAAGATAAGGGATGGCCCACAAAAGTAACTGGTATTTCAGCTTTTTTATAGATTTCTTCTTCAAAAGCAAATAAAACTGCCATATGGTCCACATATTGTTTGATAGTGTAAATACGGCCATATCTCCACGCCCAAATTTTTGGACTCACATAATAAAGAATTTTAATGCCTGCTTTTTTGGCGATTTTAGCAATATGTAAATTGAACCCGGGATAATCGATTAAAATTAATAAATCAGGTTTGTATTCATAAAAGTAGTTTTTTAATGTTTTTATCGCTTGGCGAATCGTAAAGATATTTTTAATGACGCCTAACCACCCGATAATATCCAAAGAATTATTATCCATAATAATTTCAACGCCTGCTTGGCGCATTTGTTTTCCACCCATCCCTGTTAATTTTAAGTGAGGATTTAACGATTCAAGTGCTTTAGCAAGGTTTGCTCCTAATAAATCGCCAGAAGCTTCACCCGCTATGATACATATGGATTTTTTTTGCATAAAATATGAAGATTTGGTTTGTAAGAATTTTTTTGCTGAATTTCCATGTTCGCACTTTTTTTTAAGTGGTTCAAGCTTTAGAATTGCATTATGGAAGTTAAAATCATTGCCGGCATTGATGAAGCGGGACGTGGTCCGCTAGCAGGGCCTGTTGTGGCTGCTGTAGTTATATTAAACCCCAGAAAACGTATCAGAGGTTTGGATGATTCAAAAAAGCTCACACCTAAACAACGTGACGAACTATATCCCCAGATTGTAAACAAGTGCTTGGACTATGCAATAGCTCGAGCAGAAGTTGAAGAAATTGATAAATACAATATACACCAAGCCACAATGTTGGCTATGCAGCGTGCTTTTTCGTTGTTGTCGATTACTCCAACGTTGGTCTTGGTGGATGGAAAATGTGTACCCAAATTGAAAATTAGAGCAGACGGAATTGTACACGGAGATCAGAAAATAGCGGCAATCAGTGCTGCCTCCATCTTAGCCAAAGTGACGCGAGATCAATTAATGGTCGAGGCTGATAAAATTTATCCCGGTTACGGGTTTGCTAAGCACAAAGGATACGGCACGCTTCAACATCAAGAAGCTATTAAAAAACTTGGAGTTAGCCCCATCCATCGCCGAAGTTTTGAACCCATTAAAACAATCACGAAAAACACAGAATCAAAAGGAATATTTAACCAAGAATTAGATCTCATAATACCTTAATTGTGTTACGCTTATGCACATGAATTCTTCTATAGAAAAATCTTTTATTCATTTAAAATGCCATACAGAATATTCTATTCGTGATGGTTTGTTGCGTATCAAGCCATGGTTGGAACGGATTGCAGAATTAAAAATGCCTGCTGTGGCGATTACTGATCATGCAAATTTATTCGGATTGATAAAATTTTACAAACAAGCCATCTCAATGGGGATTAAACCAATCGTTGGCGCAGAGGTTTGTATCGATTTTAATGGGCATCTTTCGAGTGCCACGTTTTTATGTCAAAACTATCAGGGCTATCAAAATTTATTGAAATTGTTATCACTGGGTTATACACAAGGTCAAAATCAAGAAGGTCAATCTATACTTTTCTGGTCATGGATAGAGAACATGGGGGAAGGATTAATCGCTTTATCAGGAGGAAGAAAAGGAGATATTGGTCAGGCATTACTATTGCAAAATAACGACTTAGCGTCTTTGCATCATCAACGATGGACAAAGATCTTTCCCCAACGTTTTTATCTTGAATTACAGCGCACTGGTAGAAGCCAAGAAGAGGCCTACAATGAAACGGCTGTTCGTTTTGCTCGTTTGCAACAGGTTCCGGTGGTTGCAACTAATGACGTTTGTTTTTTAGATCAGGAAGATTTTTTAGCGCATGAAACTCGAGTATGCATTAATTCAAGCCATGTTTTACAAGATACACGTCGCAGTCAACTTTATACCGATCAGCAATATTTGCGCTCAACAGAGGAGATGTGTTCATTATTTGCTGATATCCCTGAAGCATTAACCAATGCCATATTAATTGCTGAACGTTGTACGTTGCCTTTATCGTTTGAAGAGATCCATTTGCCCAAATTTCCAATTTCTCAAAGCAATTTAACGGTGGAAGATTATTTTTCGCAAGAAGTTGAACGAGGGTGGCAATGGCGTAAAAACACCGGTGGGGTACATTCAAAGATTTTATCGCTAACCGAATATGAACAACGGTTACAACAAGAAATAGCAGTTATTAATCGCATGGGCTTTGCGGGTTATTTTTTAATCGTTGCCGATTTTATCAGTTGGGCAAAAAAACAAGATATTCCTGTTGGCCCTGGCAGAGGTTCGGGAGCAGGCTCATTAGTCGCTTATGCATTAGGAATTACTGAATTGGATCCTTTGTATCATGAGTTTTTATTTGAACGATTTTTAAATCCTGAACGGGTTTCCATGCCTGATTTTGATATTGATTTTTGTATGGAAGGTCGCGATCGAGTCATCGATTATGTTGCTGAACAATATGGCCGAGAAGCTGTTTCGCAAATTATAACTTATGGTACCATGGCCGCAAAAGCTGTGGTGCGTGATGTTGGCAGGGTTTTGGTCTTTACCTTATGGATTTGTGGATAAAATTGCTAAATTAATTCCTTTTGAATTGGGTATGACTTTAGAAAAAGCATTGGCGGAAGAAGAACAATTGGCAAAGCGTTATAAAGAAGAAGAAGAGGTGACAGCGTTAATTGATTTGGCGAGAAAACTAGAAGGCATAACTCGAAATGCGGGAAAGCATGCTGGTGGTGTTGTGATTGCACCAACTAAGTTAACGGATTTTACTCCGTTATATTGTGAATCCGGCAAAGAGCATATCGTTACCCAATTTGATAAAGATGATGTGAATCGGTAGGGTTAGTAAAATTCGATTTTTTAGGATTGCGAACATTAACTATTATTCATTGGGCGATTCAATCTATTAATAACAAATTGCGGGCGGAAGAAAAACCATTGGTTGATATTAACCATATCCCTTTGGATGACGCACATACTTTTTCTATGTTATGTCAATCTTCAACTACGGCGATATTTCAATTAGAATCTCGCGGGATGAAAGAATTGGTAAAGCGTTTACAACCTGATGTTTTTGAAGAAATAATGGCTTTAGTTGCATTATTTCGTCCTGGTCCTTTGCAATCAGGAATGGTTGATGATTTTATTAATCGAAAACACGGGCAAGCTAAAGTGGAATTTCCTCATCCAGATTTAAGCCCATTGTTCGAAAAACCTATGGTGTTATTTTGTATCAAGAGCAAGTGATGCAGATCGCGCAAATCTTAGCGGGTTATACTTTAGGTGAAGCTGATATTTTCGTCGGGCGATGGGCAAGAAAAAACCTGAAGAAATGGCGAAACAACGCAAAAATTTGTAACTGGTGCCGCCAAACGTAAAATACCTAATGACGTTAGCGAATATATTTTCGATTTAATGGAAAAATTCGCGGGTTATGGATTTAATAAATCACACTCCGCTGCTTATGCATTGATTTCTTATCAAACTGCCTGGTTAAAAGCTCATTATCCTGCGGAATTTATGGCGGCAGTATTATCTTCAGATATGGATAATACCGATAAAACGGTGACTTTTATTTCAGAATCTAAAAATATGACGTTACCTATCTTAACCCCCAATATTAATGTCAGTAAATATAAGTTTACGGTAAATTCATCTGGGGCGATTGAATATGGTTTAGGAGCCATTAAGGGCGTCGGTGAGGCAGCCGTTCAATATCTTGTTGCCGAGCGAGAAGAAAATGGCCCTTACACCAGTCTCTTTGATTTTTGTAGACGTTTGGATTTGCGTAAAGTTAATCGTAGAGCGTTGGAACCTTTAATTTTTTCAGGAGCAATGGACGTATTTAACCAAGGACGCGCCACTTTATTAAATTCATTAGATGATGCACTTAAACAAGCTGAACAAGAGCAGCGTAACCATGAAATTGGGCAAGAAGATTTATTTGGTAAAGCACTTGCTGCAAGTGAACTTTATGTAAAAAGTCCTGAATGGAGTGATTTAAATCGTCTTGCTAATGAAAAATCGGTTATTGGTTTTTATTTTAGTGGTCATCCGTTGCAAACGTATGAACGTGAACTTAAAACGTTAGGAGCCATTCAGATCAAAGAATTGGAAAATTATAAGTTAAAACCGAGTATTGTTTGTGCAGGGATACTGGCTAGTCAACGCATTCTTTATACAAAAAAAGGCTCTCAAATGGCCATAGTCGGTATCGAAGATAAAACGGGCCGGATTGAAGTTGCGTTATTTAGTCAACTTTTTGATCAAGTTAAGACTATCTTGCAAATTGACCAGGTTTATCTCTTACGAGGGATGGTTGAGGAAGATAATTATACGGGTGGTGTTCGTTTTAAAGCAGATTCTTTGGAAAGCCTTAGCACAGTGCGTGAGCGATTTGCTAAGCGCTTGAGGTTTAAAATAACGAGTCCAGAGCAAGCGAAACAGCTATTAGACAGACTCCCGGCAATATTACAAAAACGGGAGCAAGGTAAATGTGAAATTATGGTTAATTATGAAGGTGAAAGCGGCAAAGGAGACCTGGTCTTTGGGAACGAATGGCGAATCAAACCCACTCAAGAGTTATTAGAACATTTCCAGCAAGTTTTTTCAGAAAACCAATGGGCTATTGAATACTAAAAACAGCAATTCCTGCTGAAGATTAAGTTTTTGAATAATATGAAATTAAAGTTTGGTTTAATAATTTCGTAGCTGAGATGCAGCTTTGCTGCGGCTCAGCATCAAAACCAGGAAGCAATTTCCGCTTCAGCGGGAATTGCGGACTAAAAAACACTAAAGTGGTGAATCACAAACGATTGTGTTAGTATAATATACCGAGGGTGGGACTCGAACCCACACGGTTCTCACCACCGGATTTTGAGTCCGGCGCGTCTACCAATTCCGCCACCCCGGCAAGTATTAACTGAATGGCAACAAGAGGACAAAATTGTACTGGTATCTGATTAAAAAAGCAAGATGATTTTTATATGCTAAAATTATTACAAATGCGCAATGCTGATAGGGAGATAGGATAATGCGAGACGATTTTGATGAGTTAAATGAAGTAGGTTTAAATCAGGATTTACACCTCCTAAAAGCAGATCTTAAAAGATTGCAGGGGGACATTACCTCTATCCTATGGAAATCAACCTTCGGTCAAGTTCAACAGAAAATAGCCAGACGTCCAATATCAACAGTGCTTTTAGCATTTGGTGCGGGATTTGTAGTGTCTCGAATATTCAGGCTTTTTAAATCTAATAGTAATCAATCAAGAAAAGGAGATAGATAAATGGCATTTAAGAAAAAAGCAGATCTTCAACAAGGTCTGGGAAAATTAAAAGATGACGTAGATAAGATTCGTAGTCATACCAGTGATTTGGTTTCAGATATTGGTGGAGCAGTTAAAGGAGGTGTTGAAATGGCTAAAGATAATATACTAGCAAGTGGAAAAAAAGCAGCTGAAAACTTGGTTGAGGGTGGAAAAAAATACGCGAAGAATGCTGAAAAGGCAATGGAGAAAAATCCAATGAAAACCGTAGCTGGAGCAGTTGGTTTAGGTGTAATTATTGGCGGTTTAGCTAGACGCTTAATTGCAAGAAAAAAACGCAGATAATTTTTTGCTGTCAATCCGACATCCCCGCTGATGCGGGGATTTGTTTCGTGCTTCTTAAAAATAAGGAGAAATGCAATTGTTTAAGATTGTCTTAAAAATTTCAATTATTACAATTGCAGTTATTCTTATTTTTATAGCGATTGGTTTTTTTATTGCTTCACTGTATTTATATCTTGTTTCGGTTTATTCCAATCATACAACAGCGGCATTAATTACCGGGGGTATATTCTTTGTTGTCGCAATCTTTTTATTATTAATCGGTATTTTGTTTAAAAAGAAACAAAAACAAAGTTTCCGTGCAGTAAAAAATGAAAGCCCTAGTCCTTGTTTAGATTTAATTAAGCAATATCCGTTACAATCTTCTTTAGTCGGTATAGGTGCAGGATTTTTAATGGGCTTCTTACCGTCGTTGGGAAAAATATTGGTTGAAACCGCAGCCGAGTATTTAGATGGTACGGCTCTCAATGAAGTTTTAAAAACAATTCAAATTGAAGAAGAAGAGCCCGAAGAATAACCAGAACGTTGCGTGGAGAAAACTCCAGGCTGAATAATTAAGGCTTCTCCCTTTACTGTAATTAATCCTTTCGAATCTTTTAGCTGATTGGCAACACTGTCGGCAAAACCAAAATTTAACGGTGTGTTGTTACCATTGTATTTTAAGCCGCTGGAAGTAAAAAAAGTGGTATCATTAAAGCCTATAATTCCGCAATAATCGTTGGGTTGTCCTGCTATTTCGATTGTTTCATTTCTGGCGAACACTACCGTTTGCGTTACTGTATGTAAGCGAAGAGAGCGGTTTTTTTTGTACTGGCCCCTTAGAAGGCTGATATTCGCTAGGGTTAGATCTAGTCGATTATCACTTATTGCGCAAATGATATCGATACTCTGAGCATAATAGCTGTCACAAAAAAAGACAGCTTTGGTTAAATCAGTAAAATTTTGGTTTTTAGCCGGTACGATTAAAACATCGTGATTACCTGAATAAGGTTTATCATCTTCATCGAGCTGTGCAAAGATTTTTTTAATTCCCCAAAATTTTTGCTCTTCAGCTGCAAGGGAATCAAAATCGCCTAAAATAATATCCGGCATGATATTCATATCGGCCAATCGACGAGCGGCTCCGTCTAAGGCGATTATTTTTCTATTATGGACGATTTCGGTTATGATCGGGGAAGCTAGGAAAGGGCCATTTGCTACAATGACGTAGTCAATTTTATTATTAGAATTTTCTAGATCAGTCACGGTTTATATTCTCACATTTCTTCAGAATGATTTTAAGATTGACACCCATTTTTGTATGTATCATATTAATACTAGATTAAAATGTTAAAAAGGGATACAGCTATGAAGCCCAAAACAGACGAAACGAAAATAACATGCAATATCGTACATTTCTACGAAAAGCGTATTAGTCCCTATTACAGCCCTAGAAACTGCTTGACGCTTCTTTTTAAAATACTCGAAATTGAGATTCATACAATTGATCATCAGATTCTTGATAATTTAAACATAAAAATTCAATCATTGGGGCTACCTTCTTTTTTCCCAAAAACAGTAGCTAGCAATATGTTGCACAGGATAAGGTGGGCATTAGAAGCCTGTATCAAGAGACTATCAGTCAGAGCATCCTTAGAGAGTGACCCCCAAGACGACGTGCAGCACTTGAGGTTTTTGAAAGACATACAAACTTTTTTATTGGAAAAGTCTTGGTTAAATCATATACAGCGTGTTGAAGAAGAGTCAAAATTCAACTATTTTGAATGTGATATGCAAACAAGCATACTTGCTTATTTGCAGGTTTTAAAAGCAATAGCGAAGAAAAACGAAAGTTCTGCAATCCTGAAAAAGGTATCTTTTTTAAAAAAAATGGAGAAAGAGGTTAAAAATACGAAGTTCCCCAATGCATATTTAGAGCCTAAAAGAAGTATTCCCCAGGCATTGAAGATTATGCGAACGGCTTCTTCAGAGCCGGAGATATGGGAAACGATAACAGCTTCCACTTCAGAGATTTCAACATTGAGCTCTCAAATTGAAACAGCAATATATCAACTATGTGATCCGCGATATTTCTTTTTAAGATGTTGGAAATTCGATGTAAGTCAAAATTTTTTAGCTACTGAACATTCAGTTTCAGATCCGAGAAATATTTTTAGAATTTTTATCAGTCTATTCACAAGTTTTTATGTGGTGATCTGCAATAAAAAAAAGAATGCTACCTTGGCGCAAATAAAATCACTAGAATCAAAAATCTCAGAGATAATGTTTCCTCCTGTAATTCAAGGTGCAGGTCATAGAATAGTAGAAATATTACAAACCTCGCTTACGGTCATAGTCGATTCTTTAAAAGATTTTAAAAATATTTTAACTTTACTGCACTTTATTTTAGAAAACGAAGCATTTCAGGAATATGTCCATTTTATGGTAATGAATATATTATTAAAGCAAAGTATTTTGACGCCCCACTCGAACATTGATATCAGGACTTCCCGTGTCGTTACAAAGAACTATGCCCCTAAACAATATATCCATTATCTACTCTATTTAATTGAAAATTATACTGTTTTTGGTAGTCGTGAAACGGGGAAATTTGCTAACTGGGCGAAGCAAATTCAGGATGAGGAGTTTTCTATAAGTATTCCAGACGAAATATCTTCCCAACGTGCTGATAAAATAATCCTTTGGGTATTGAATCAATGGTTAAAAATTTTAGCAAGCCAGGAATTTGCGTCTGGAAGTTCTCCTGCTACAAAATATAGCGAATGGAAGCAAATTAAGGATTGGTTTGATGAAGATATGCTTGACTGGTTGATACATGAAAAAACGATAGATGTATGGATTTCTGAGGAAAAACGAAATAGTCAGACAAGAAAGATAAGAAAAAAAGGGTGGCAATTAAATACATCAACACAACAACTAGAAGAAGCGAAAAATCCAGTTATCGATCACAAAATATCTCCCAAAGATTATTTGTATTATTGTCTTAATTTGATTAAATCCGGCATGGAGGCCGATAAATGCCGGTTTTGGAATATAGGTTCTTTACAAGCAAAAATTGATGCTGATACCACATTACCTAGTTCTTTTCCGCAGGAAATGTCTAATCAATCCGTCAAAGAAAAAATGCTCTGGGTATTGGGAGAATGGTTAAAAATTTTAGAAGGTCATGGAGGTGGTTCTGGAAATTCTGGTACAGGGTATAATCGATGGATGGGAATAAAAGAATTTGTGACATCGGGTGCTGATAGTTTGCTAAAACAAGCAGAGATAAGCTATACTGGGCCATATCCAACTAGTTTGGTTCCTCCAACAACTCCGAAAGAAAAAGAGGCAACAGAGTTAGAAATCAAAAAAGATGAACTAGAATTAGAGATTGATTTTCTTGATATATTAGGAAATCAGCCCCCGCAAACAAAAGGATTCTCTTCTGAATCCAGTGATAAAAAGCATACTGGTCAACTAACGAGTCAACCAATTGAATTGGAAGTTGATTCTCTTATGCAGGAATTATCATTAGAGGGTCCAACTTCCGCTCCAACTCCTCGCACCATTCCTCAACCGAAAGTTAGTGACTCAGATCTTTATCGATTGATAGGAAAATCACAGCCACCGCGGATCGCGTTGAGTCCGGAGGAATTAAATTTGCAAGTTTTAGCTACGAGAGCGCAATTACAAAACAGATTTGGGAGTGGTAGTAGTCAATGGAGTGGCTCGTAAACTGCAGTAAAAAGTAATGAATAACCTTAAGCAAAATTAGAGGATGTAAAATGATTAGAGAACCTAGCAGAATAAATGAAAATGAAGATAAAATGCCGTTCGACTTAACCGCGGCGATTGTTAAAGAAATTGAATATCAGTTAAATGATGTATGTTCTCTACTGCGTTGTGAAACGGGAGTAACTATTCTGCAACTCTCAGAATATGCTGGATATTATTGTATAGGCTCTAAACGACCTTCAATTGATTTATATAACTCTTTGATTGATCTTATGCAGCCTAGACTTATGCAATTAGTTCCTTCCCCTAAAGAAAAGCTTGTTTATTGTTCTACCATCAATAACGAAAACCAGCTGGTTTTTCATGTTAAAGGTATTTTGGGTGAAATTGATTCTAAACCTCAAGCTTTCAAACGTGATCCAGTGAAAGTATTGACAGAAGGAATTATTGCTGTTATTGCTCGCGAGACACAGGATTGTTATCCGAGTAATTCAATTTCAATAAGAATAAAGCCAGATTCGAATAAATCTGGGTGTTATCTTATTTCGCTGGTAGGAGCCGATTTTTCTGAGCTTATTAGCAAACTTAAGTCGAAAATAGTCGAATTGTTTGAAATTGTCGTACAGGGTAAAGAATATTTTTATACATTGCCGAAAGATAGTGGGTGTCAAGTTGGTATTGATGTTGCAAAAATGGTAGCAGAGATTTTGCGTTTGCCACCTGAAAGCGAAGCCGCCCCGGTAAGTAGCCCCTATCAGACTGGCCCATATGTGCCTTCACGAAGCTCTGGTTCTGATCTTTCTTCGTCTTCCCCCTCTTCTTCATCCTCACCATTTGGACAAATTTCTAGTTCTGATATTGAATCAACAGTACAGGACCGAGTTAGCCAAATCCTTGATATGGTTAGAAAAGAGATAAAAGGATGGCATGACAATGATGAAGTCGCTAAAAAGGTAGACATTGTTGAGAGAAAAAGTGGAACGGAACGAGGACATTATCGTTTAGATCTTTGGGCGAAGGATGCTACTAAATTATCTCCTTTTATAGAAAAATTAAAAGCAAAAATTACTGCTGAATTTAAGATCACTTCTGAGGTTTATACGTTTTCTTATGGACAACAATTCTTCATTGGGTTGAATGTTGCAAAGATGGCGAGGGATCTAGCAGGTGCGCAGATAGGGGACGATGCTAAAAAATACGTTCAAAGTTTAGAGACCGGTGCTTCATCCTCTTCTGCAGCTAATAGTTACCAAGTTGGTGTGTATGTATCTTCTCAAAGTGCATCCTCAGCGTCTTCTACATCCTCTACGTCTTCTACGTCAAATCCTTATAGTCAAGTTGTATATGTACCTTCCCAGAAAAATCCGCAAAGTCCTAGTGCTGAATTATCAATGAAAGATCAAATTGCACAAATTATCGTTGAAGTTAAAGGAGTGATAACTAGTGAAGTTCCAACAACTCAAGAAGTGAAAATTGAAAAAAGATCTGGATCATCTAATCATTATCGCATAGGTCTTGTGAAAAAAAGAGCTGAAGATTTACTTTCTATTGTGGAAGCAATAAAGGCTAGATGCATCGAGAAATTTGGCATTGATCCCGAGCTGTATACCTACTCAATTGCTGATATTAATGCATATAACCATTATACGCCCAATGGGTACTTGATAGGTTTTGATTTGGAAAATATGGCAAAAAAAATATTGGAAAAGAATAAAAAACCTGTGGATGAAATAAAAATTGATTCTTCTTCTTCTTCTTCTTCATTTTCGTTCAACAATGTTGAGATTTTAATAGGTCAAGATCCGTTTGATCCTACAAATTTTGTTATCGCACTCTCTGGTAAAGCTTTGCTTACTACTAAAAAGCAGAAATTTCATCAGATTTTGGTTGTGGATAGAAGTGCCAGTATGTCTGTGGACAGCAGCATTGGCGTCTGTAAATCAGCAAAAGATAGTCCTTTCGGAGTGCTTAAAGAGGGGATAATTAATTCCTTAAGAACTTTATTTCAAAAAGGCTATTTGGTTCATGTTTCTTTAATCTTATTTGATGATAAAACTCAGCTGCTATTTAAGTGTTTGTCGCTAACTGAAGAAAACTTAAGATCAATTGAAGAAAAATTACTCGCTGCTCAAACTGGTGGCCAAACAGATATCCCCTCAGCGCTTAGAGTGGCATTCCAGCTCGTGTCAGACGATCAAAAAGGGTTCAATCCAGAGTTGGGTGCGGGGTTTGATTTTCAAGAAATAATACTCATCACTGATGGAGAACAGTCTGTTCGGGAAAAATTATACGAGGGGGATCTTCAAGCGGTTTTTGCAATCAAAAAAATTCCACCCACTTTTTCCATCATCGCTTTTAAGAATAAAGCCAATGCAAAGCAGCTTAACGCTCTAAGAAATGAAGCCAATAAAGCGATGAGTGTAATACTCGATAGACCTTTTGCAGGTTTTTATTACATAAGTAGGCTTGCTCTGTTACTCGAAACCATAGCTGAGATTATTATGAACGCTGCTAGCCCGAGAGTGCCTAGTGGATCTTATATAGAGTGTACGGTTTTAAACGAAGACAAAAGAATTCCTTTTAGACATATTTTAAAATCTCAGCCTATAGAAAATGTTCTTAATATGTATATCTGTCCACCTGTTTCTGTAATTAACCGAGAGCACCAAATAACCTTGGAGATGGGATTTTTTAGTAATGGAAAACCCGTATCTATCTATGGTTTTGATTTCGGAAATAAACACCAGAAAATGCCGCCTAAAATTATTTGTGCGGGTAATAAAATCACAGTTGAATTTACTTCAGCGCAAATCGAAAGGCACGACTCAGTGTCAGCGTATTTTTGCAATGCACAAAGACTTGCTATTGATGCTCTTGATACTGAGGAAGAAAAACATCCAGCAAAATTGGAAGTTTTGAAGATGCAAGAAGTAAAATTAACCGAATTGCAAAGGACAATACATAAAGAAATACATGCACTACAACTTACCGGTGACAAAACTCCTGAATTAGAAAAATTTCTTTCTGACGTGGATGTGCTTTTAGATTATACTCGCGGTCAGATATCTGCATATAGCCTTACAACATCTGGATTGGGTTTAATGCCGCCGAAGCAAAATGAAGAAAAGCTGGATGTGGATGCTCGGCGCACGCCTTACCAGAAACAATATGGAACGGGAAGGACTGAATATTCAGGTACTACAACTACAATTAAAACTGTTCATGAAACTACCATTCATACGTCCCCTTTAACAAAATAAACTTTACCTGGGCTAACAATTTGTTTTATTATAAAAACTAAGCATTTAAATAGTTTGGGGTGAGCTTCTTAACCTTTTTCAAATTCAGTTCTTTTCATTTCTTTTTCCTCTTCTTGGGTTAGTCTTACAACAGATTGTGTCGATCCATTATTACTACCAAGAAGCATGACAGAATAAGGAATGCGGTTGATCTCACTTCCCAGTCTTAATAGAGTTTTGGGCTGTTTTTTGAGGTAAGAAAAGGTATTGGGTTTTGACGCAGTGCCGGTGGTTTGTTTGGAATATAGTGATATCCGTGAGCCGCTTACAGAGAAATATTTTTTTACCTCGGGCAGTCCTGTTAGTTCAACACCTGCGGTATCGACTGAAATCGATCGGCTAGAATTAGAGTTTCCCCCTTTCATTTTTTGTAGCAACTCCCTTTTTGCCCTAATATGTCTACGAAGTGTGTTTACTTGATCTGGAAATAGCCTCTGAAATTCAGAAATCATAGAAAAATATCCCCCTCTGATAGCGGCTCCATAGATTACCGCTCTAACTGTTGCCTCTGATTGGGCTGTAGCTAATTGTGGCTCATCAGAATCACTTAAGGGTATACCATGGCGATCAATTTTTTCTACCGTGTGAGGTAGCAGACCGCGCAATGTAAGTCTTTCAGCCAATGTTTTATGATGTTCCTTCTGGGGAACAGCATATTTCATAACAACATTTCCATTTTTAATATAATAAGCAGTATTTTTATTATCTAGAATAACAGCATTACCTTTGATTTCACATTTTTTTTCAGGATCAAATTTTTTAACTAAATAGAGTGAGAAGGAGTCAATGGTTAATTTTTTTGAAAAATAGCTTATTTCAGTTTGATTATTTAGAGCATTTTCATTTTCAAGGTAAGCAATAACCCTCATAAAATAGTTTTGATTAGGGTTATAATGGCCCGACTCATTATCAATGTAAATAATGACGCCCTTTTTAATTATCATTGTGCCAGCTGTTAAAATTATTAAGCTACCATCATTAAAACTAGTATGATGAAATATTCCAGGCCAATCACTGGCCACAAGTAAGATTTTTTTTGCGGTTTGTCTGTCTTTAGCAAAGACAAATATTAAAGCCTCTCCACGATAGTTTTTGATTTCTTCTGGTTTTCTTTGAGAGGGATCTATTAATTCCCAGTCTTCATCATCAATTTGAATAACATCTTGCCGATTACAAATTTTATGAGGATGGCTAGGCCTTACATAACACAGGCCATTAATAATTTTTATTTCGTAATCTTTCCTTTGTTTAGCGTTTAAAAAGATGAGATTGGCAGTCTCATACATCATTCGCATTTTCAGCCACTCCTGATTTCCAGCATCCCAAGTAGAGGGAGGCGTATAGGGTCTAAAATATTCGGAAACCCAATCAGGAAAAGTTAAAATGTCTTTTTCTGATTTCGATTCTTCTGCTACTCTATAATTCTCGTAGAGAGAAACAAGATCTTCACCATCTCTACTGACTTTGGCATGGGTGAGATATATAACTGTAAAACCTTTTTTAAACTCATAATGAAGTGTAGGAACCCATTCCAATTTTTGGGGGATTTTATAGAAAGAGCGCCGAAAAAGCCCATCCCCTAAAGGCACTCCAATTAACTCCACTACCTCTGAAAAATGATTGCATTTTTTAACTTCTAATGGAGGAGCTTGTTTAATATCTTTTTTTTCCAGGGTTGAGGTATGGTTTGGAAAAACTTGAGTACTTTCTAAGGGTATATACTCATCATAAGAATCCCAGATTTTTCTATTTCCTCTCACATTATTCCTCATTTTTTGCTTTTTATTTTTTCTTTAAGGCGATACTTTTGTTTCATCATTTTAGTTGGTTTGGCTGGGATGAAAAATTTTTATCATATTTTACCTAAAAATACAAGCATTTAAAGGTGTTGGCTTATAGTATCAAACAACAGCGAGTAGGCTCAAGTTCCTCTTTTAATACCGCACATTTCGATCGCCATTTTTCTATCTCTTTTATGGCGCTGATGTCTGAAGATAAACAACCGGTTTTATAAAACTGGGTCATGGCGACTTTTGAGAGATATTGTTCAAAATTATGCGTTAAAAGAAACTCTAATTTTCCTTCCTGATTAAGTGTAGAATAATATCTTCTCTCTTTATCAATTTGTTTTATTTTTGAATTAGCCAATAATTTAAGCCAATGGAAATAAGCTGCTTGGATAATCCCAATACTTTGATCTAGACTGTTATTCTGCTGAATATACAATTGATCTAATTTTAGAATCCATTGAGAAAGCGCCTCTGAAGGGTCGATTTGTAAGGATAGATAATTGGATCCTACTAATCGAAAATTTATTTTTGGATAATAATATCCAATAGCGTTCATAATAATTTGAATTTTTTTTTGGATAGATTTTGTTTTATTATAGGCCGCATCTAAAGATTGCGGATAAGGAAATTGTTGTATTAGTAACTCTATATTTATTGTTTTTAATTATTAATTTGTTAATTTGGACGCCCTTCATAATTTGTATATTTTATTGTAAATCATTCAAATCGTGACCTGTCGTGACCCCTTGATTCCGGCAAATTTCCGGCAGACAAATTTTAGCTTAATGAAGCGGAACTGAGGATCCATTATCAAAGAATAATTTGTTTTATAGATACCATATGGTATAATTAACATATATGGCAGCAAAATTAATTTTACGCCGGAGGCATGAGTTTGAAGATGGTTCCTTTGCAGAATTGGTAATATGGCAATTGCCACAAAAAACTCCGGATCGTCCTCATGGATTAAAGTATCGCCTATATTATGGTGATGCCGAAGGGCAGTGTTTAGTCCGTTATGACAATGAAACTGGAAAAGGCGATCATAAACATCTAGGTGAGGAAGAAGTGGCTTATCAATTTGTGGATGTTAAGACCTTATTGAAAGATTTTCAACGTGATATTTACCGTTGCCAAAAGATAAGGAGGAAAATGAAATGAACAAAAGAAAATTAACTGTTAAGGTTAGCTCATTCGATGAGGCATTAACAGATTTTAAGATTGCATGGGGAAAAGCTGAAGCGGGGGAGAAATTCGCCATCCCTATAGAAATAATTGGCTTTGAAAATGCGACTTTGTTGATAAAAACTTTGACTCCTAGACGATTAGAGCTATTGCAGAAACTGCATGCTATGGGTAATAGCAGTATACGTGCTTTAGCCAAAAAGCTAGAGCGAGATTATAGTAATGTCCACCAAGATGTGGAAATCCTATGCAAAGCAGGTTTATTGCTTAAGGATAAAAAAGGACGCTATTCGATGCCTTGGGAAAAGATTATTACTGAGATTCCGATGACCCAATTGATAGATTCTCCTAGGACTGTTTCCAAAGGGCATCCTGCATATCATTCTCATGCGTCACACAGATAATTGATATAAATCGAGGGACGGGAAGGCAGTTATCTATTCTAAGTTAATGTTACCCTGGCTGGAAATTCATGGCGTAGAACATCATAATCCTGATACGGCTTGTCTCTTTGAAACTTGTCATGTCTGTCACCAATAAATTACTTAGGCCTGTCTATATCGTGGCTCCGAAACTCAAAATGATCAAATAATTATCAAAGATCTGTGCATAATGTTTAATAGATTTGCAGGTTCAGTTAAATTGTGATAAATAGTAAAACCAGGACATAATAGTGAATTAATTTTTCATTGTTTTTAAGGTATTTAAATGATTAAAACTTTTAAAAATAACTTGCCCAACAGACTGTTGACACAACTTCAAAAACCAAAAGATGAAGTTCATGATTTTCTTTCTTTTGATTAAATGAGATTCTTAAAAATTTAAAAATTACTAAGGGATAAAGCAAATGCACAAAATGAGAATTCAGAATAATCATTTTCAACAAACCAAACGTAAAAAAGTTCGGTTTCCATCAGACGAAGAACTCATTTTAAAAAATAAATCTATTTATTCCATCATTGCTAATTATATCATAGTTTTTCGTTTGATTAACTGGCGAGTTCCTTTAGAAAACCAAAATTTGGTTAGGAATTATTGTATTGGGGTCTATCTACCTAAAATATCTCAAGTATTAACTCAATTAAATGTTTCAAATAAAAAAATAAGTTCCGCTCTTGCACTTTGCCGCAAGCTTATGCATAAACTGACTATGAATCCTGAAATAAATTCAAGTTGGGCAACTGCCTGTTGGGTAGATCAATATCGTAGAATTACTTGTAAAGATTTCGTAACCTTATCCGACCCATTTGAAGAAATGAGCCTACTGCGTATAAGAGTTCGTGCGAGAAATATACCTGTCACTCGTGAATCCAAGCGGGAGGGCAATATTCAATACACAGAACAGCTTGGCAGATTTTTTGAAGACATGCCAAAGAGTGCAGGAACCACGCGTACTATAATTTTTTGGTTATATGCTGCAAGCCAGTTTACATCAGTACCCGTAGTTATGACTGCAGGCAGTTATTTTGATATTGAATATTTGCAATTAAGTTGGAATCCTATACCAATGCTCGGGATAGCTGGAGCTTCTCTTATTACTTATTTTGCATATCGAGCGGTAAAGGAATTGATTCATTTTGATTTTACCAAAAATCAATTTACCCTGGATAAAATGAGCGAAGAATGCCAAGCTGCCTTATTTAAAGAGATTTCAGATTACTTATACCCCACCCAATTTCAAACTGAAAAATATGATCAAGATCAAGATGATTCATTGGAAGACTCTGAACCAGATTCAAAGTTTATGCCACCATCAACCAATCCAAAAGATTTAGACACTGATATCATTTCACCACCATTACCAGCACTTCCCAATACTGGCTTTCCCAAAGAAGAGAAATATGCAGAAGAAGAAAAACCTCGGAAAAATCCAAAACGGAAAACAGCCCGATCTTCCAATTTTGACAATCAACAAGCTGCTCATTCGCCAACTTTTGAACATTCACATCTTCCTCCGCCTTTAAATCTCGTATGGGAAACAAAGACTTACGGCACAATCGAATATTGGTTTGGACATCCAGAAACCTATCGGCTTTGGACCCTCCTGCCGCAACTTCGAGAGTATTGTGAAAAAAACTTTGTCCATTTTCCGACTAAAAAGCTTAAAGAAGAAAATGATTCAAAAGCAGTTGATCACTACAAACTAACTGCAGAAATTGGACGACTAGTTTCAGATACTGATAGATCTGGATTTGTTTGGGCTCCTACTGGCATAAAATTAAAAACATTCTCAAAATATTATAAAGATTTTCGTATGAATTTCCTTTTATTTCAAGGTAACCCTGTTCATGCGCCTCCAGGATATCAAAATGCTCAAGTTCGTATTGGCCAAAATATTACACCACAAAGTCATGGATCAGATGAAGAACAAGCATTGTACCAAAGACCTGCTTATAAAATTTGAAATAGACGAATTAAATTTATACTCTTTGGCGCTTTAAGAAACAATTTATATTTCACAATAATTTACAGGTATATTTTCAAAATTAATTTTTTTTTCAGATGAGTATTGAATAAGGTGAATCTGACACCTTTTGAGTAAGCGTCAAAAAATCCTCCCCCTTAAATAAATTTTTTTATAGGTTAAAATGGCATGAATATTCTGAGGGTCGAGATAACTATTTGATTATATTGAAAAATAAAATGGCCAGACCCGGAATTGAACCGGGGACACAAGGATTTTCAGTCCTCTGCTCTACCAACTGAGCTATCTAGCCTAAAATCTGCTGTCCATTAAACCTAGCCCAATGGCTAGAGTCAAGTTTTTTGATTGCTTTCTTCGGGTTTGTAACCGGGTGGGAGAGTGCTTCCTCCTTCAAAAAGAAATTTAATCATTTCCTTTTCTAGAAGAGCTCTGGCCTTTGGTTCAACTAGGCTCAATCTATATTCGTTGATTAACTTGGTTTGATGTTCTAACCATAAATTCCATGCAGCCTTTGAAATTTTTTCGTAAATTCTTTTGCCAACTTCGCCCGGATAGGGAGGGGTGTCAAACCCTTCGGCCTCTTTCTGTAATTTTTCACAAAAAACTATTCTTGTCATTGGTTGTTCTCTGAAGTAACCATTTGCTGGTTTATTAGTTGTTGTAATAATTTAGTTGTTGGGGCTGGAAGCCCTCCTGGTAAAGGATCTCCCAATTTATACCAAATATAAGTGTTGGATTCCATAATTTTTTTTCCAATGGCGGGTCTTATGGTCACAATAACTGGATATATGGTTAAATCGAAATGTGTAAAGGCATGCTTAAAAACAGCTAGAGGCTGCTGATTAAGAATTTGACTCTCAAATTCATTAAAACACCACTCTTCAAGCTTTTCGGCTATTGAGCATTCTGGAAAAGTCCACAATCCTCCCCATAAGCCACTAGGAGGACGTTTTTTTAATAGAACAACATCCTGATCGGCTTTTTTGAGAATCAACATTTGAATTTTCCGATGCAGTTTAACTGAGGAGGTTTTTGGAACTGGAAAGTAATCAGTCAGCTGTTGACGATGCGCTTCACATTTTTCATTGATAGGACACTCATTACATTTTGGCTTACGGCGGATACAAACCATTGCTCCTAGATCCATCATCGCCTGGTTATAAATGGAAAAATTGTCTTGAGGTGTATACTGTTCGCTCAATTCCCACAATTTTTTAATTACCTGAGTTTGAGAAATAGAACCCGGAAGAGCATGGTAACGTGCTAAGACTCTCTTTACATTGCCGTCCAATATAGGAGCGCGTATGTTGTGGCCTAGAGAGAGAATAGCGCCAGCGGTAGATTTTCCTATTCCGGGAAGTTCACAAAGTTCTTGAATGGTTTTGGGAAAGCACCCATTCTTTTCTCTATATAAGATTTGAGCGCACAGATGCAAATTCCTAGCTCTAGCGTAATAGCCTAATCCAGACCAGTAACTCAGTACTTCATCTTGTTCGGCCTTGGCAAGTAATTTAATACTTGAGAATCTTTTTATAAACTTTTGATAATAACCAATAACTGTTGAGACTTGGGTTTGCTGGAGCATAATTTCAGAAACCCATACCTTGAATGGATCGGGGTTTATTTGCCAAGGTAAAGAATGTCGCCCTTTGGCAGCTTGCCAAGAGATTAATGCATCAGAAAAATTATCAACAGCAGGCATTTGTGAAAGGATCCTGTAGAAATATGAAGAGCGGGTGATGGGAATCGAACCCACGCTATCAGCTTGGGAAGCTGAAGTTCTACCATTGAACTACACCCGCATAAAAAAATCGAACTCTTATATTTGTGGTATTATATTCGATTTACAAAGAAGCGGATAGGCTTGACCATCATGAAAGAAGTAAAATTCTTTACTCATATTAGAAGTTATGTAAAAAGAAAAAGTAAAATGACTCCGGGGCAATCGCGCGCCTATCTTACTTTAAGGTCTCGATATGAACTATCCATTGACCAAGGAATAATTAATTTTTCTAAAGACTGTGTGCTTGAAATTGGTTTTGGAATGGGCCAGTCGTTATTAAAAATGTCATTAGAAAACCCTCATCTTCAGTATATAGGTATAGAGGTACATCGACCGGGTGTCGGCGCTTTATTGTCAAATATTGAAAAACATCAAGTTCAAAATATAGTTATTTATAATGAGGACGCGATTAACGTTCTAAATCAATGCATTAGAGATGATAGTTTAAGTAAAATTCAAATATTTTTCCCGGATCCTTGGCCAAAATTACGTCATCGAAAAAGACGATTGATACAGCCTGAATTTATTGCTTTGGTTTATAGAAAGCTGAAGAGGGGAGGATTTTTGTATTTAGCAACCGATTGGCCAGACTATGCTGATCAAATGAATGAAGTTGTTTTGCAAAAACCAGGATTTGTTGTGGGTGAGAAAATCATAAGGCCGGTTACTAAATTTGAGCAAAAAGCGCTACAGTCCGGTGGAACAATTTATGATCTCGTTTTTATAAAAAAACCCTAAGCGGATAAAGTGTTAATTCTTGCCGCACAAATAAAATCATTGGTGGAAAGACCATCTATAGCGTGGGTTGTAAAGATAATATCGCAATGATCGTAAGTGATCCTAATTGTTGGATGATGACCTTCTTGATTAATTATCCAAGCTACTGCATTGATAAAACTCATTGTTTTGTTAAAACCTGTGAACTGAAAACGTCGTGAAATATTTTTCTTTTCTTTGTCATAGTTCCATCCCGCTACTTTGGATAGGGATTGGGAGATTTCTTCCTCCGACATGGGAGGCTCATTCCCTTCACAGGGGACACAATGCATGTTCACGAAATCATCCATGCTCATAAATCTAGACTAAAAAAATTGAGATTACAAATTTTACTTTTGTTTTTAACTTTAATGAACTAAAATCAGCCTTTATCACTATCATTCAAAATGAGGAAAATCTATGTCAAGTGCTTTCATTGTCACCATCGTTGTGATCGTTGTTTTGATTTTGGCTACTGTATTTACTTTGCGTATAAGGAATAAAGCCCGTTTTGCTTCAAAAAAAACTTCTGAGCCACAAGAAGGGGATGTCAATAACAAACAAGTTTATGTGGGCAACTTATCCTATCAAGTTACAGAACAGAATCTTAAAGACTTTTTTTCCAAATATGGGAACATTACTCAAGTAAGGATCGTTAAAAATTACAGTTCGGGCCGATCTAAAGGTTTTGGATTTGTCACATTTGAAACGACTAAAGAAGCTGAAAATTCATTGGCTACACACGGTCAGAAATATCAAGAAAGAACCATTGTTGTTCGTATTGCTAAGCCTCGATAATTGAAATGTCAACCTATGCTTTGGATATTAAATCCTTAACCAAGGTTTATGAGACTGGAGTAGAGGCTTTACAAGGAATTGATATTAAAGTTGAAGTGGGTGATTTCTTTGCTTTATTGGGTCCCAATGGGGCTGGAAAATCAACTCTAATCGGAATATTAACTTCCTTGGTTAATAAGTCTGGCGGCAAAGTAAAAATTTTTGATTATGATATCGACAAAGATATTTCTTTGGCGAAATCAACGATTGGCGTTGTTCCACAAGAATTCAACATGAATATTTTTGATAACTGCCTCGATACATTATTTTATCAGGCTGGATATTATGGAATTTCTCATCAGAAAGCAAAAGAACAAGTTGATTATTATCTTAACAAGCTAGGTTTGTGGGAAAAGCGATTCTCAATCGTCAGTTCACTTTCCGGTGGAATGAAAAGAAGGCTTATGATAGCCAGAGCGTTAATACATAATCCACGTATGCTGGTCTTGGATGAGCCCACTGCAGGAATTGATATTGAAACACGTAGAAGTATGTGGCAATTTTTAACTGAGTTAAATAATCAAGGGGTGACTATTATCTTAACTACGCATTATTTAGAAGAGGCGGAAAATCTTTGTCGGAATATTGCCATCATTGATAAAGGCAAAATCGTTGCGCATACATCGATGACAAACTTCCTGCGAAGGCTTAATAAAGAAAGATTTATCTTGTACTTAAAAGAACCTTATAAAGAATTACCTTTGATTGAAGGTTATACGATTTTCCCGGTTAATCAAAATACCCTCGAAGTTGAAATTTATGGAAAGCTAAATTTAAATTTTTTATTTGAAATGCTTAACAAGGAAAACATCATTGTCGTCAGTATGCGCAATAAAACCAATCGATTAGAAGAGCTGTTTTTAGAATTAACATCCGGCAAGCCATGGGCATAAGCCCGTGACATTGCGCAATGGGGGTTTCCAAAGGGGGAGAATGTGAATTCTCCCCCTTGGTCGCCCGTGCGGACTTGTTCGCGCGGAGCGAAATCTAACAGAGAAAATACCCCGGGCGTCAGCCCGAGGTATTTTACGATGACTGAGAGAAAGCAATGACAATCACTATCGAGTGGGTTTCCTTTAGGACCATTGTAAAACGAGAAGCAAAAAGAGCATTTCGTGTTTGGCCGCAATCCTTTCTGCCTGCAATAATCACTACAATTCTTTATTTCATCATTTTCGGTAGGGTTATCGGTACTAAAGTTGGGATGATGAATGGTTTTTCATATACGCAATATATTGCTCCTGGCCTAATCATGATGCAAATCATTACCAGTTCGTATAGTAGTAGTGTCTCCGGTTTTTTTCTTGCAAAATTTCAACGGCAAATTCAAGAGATTGTCGTATCGCCAACCTCTTCGGTGACTTTACTATTGGGGTATATGACGGGCGGTGTTGTTAGAGGTTTGATTGTTGGACTGATTGTATCAGTAATTGCTTTATTCTTTACGCATTTGCAGATTCATAGCTTTGCTGTTCTGATTGCTATCGTAGTGCTATCTTCAAGTTTATTTTCCATAGCTGGGCTGTTAAATGCGGTTTATGCAAAAAATTTTGATGATGTAACTATTGTGCCCACATTTATTTTAACTCCATTAACTTATTTAGGTGGCGTGTTTTATTCTTTGAATTCATTACCAAAATTTTGGCAAATGATTTCTCTGGTTAATCCTATTGTTTATATTATAAATGCTTTTCGATATGGTTTTTTAGGCTTTGCGGACGCTTCAATCCCTATTGCTTTCGTAATTATGATCTTGTTTAACCTTATTTTGTTCATTTGTACTTATTATTTGATCAATAAGGGCAGGGGAATTAGGGATTAATCAAGTTAAAGTAATTTATTAGATATTTCTTTTCAAGTAAAAACAACAAGTTAAATCTTTCTTCTAAAAAAATATTTGCATTACAAAAAACCGTATACTATATTTCGTTGTACGGAAAGTCGATATACGAGAGCTAACAGTGATAAGATAGGGAATCCACTTGTTGATGTTGTGAGCAAGCCCACCTTGAGTGGGAAGCCTAATGCATCACAGAGATTTACCACTTTAAGCTAGAATAAAAGAGCCCACGCATGTTAACTTTTCGCATTTTTGCAAAGGATTGCTTAGGCGGACAGTTCACGGAAGTTTCCTGCCGTTTTGTTCAGACTGTCTGCCTAGGTGGTTCCTACCATCCATGTTTCTTAGCATCCCAGGTTTACATCACTAATTCAAATTTGTTATATTCATCAAATTGTTTCCTCCTAAGGATTTTACATGCTGATTGAACCTAAAGTTCGTGGTTTTATTTGTACGGCTGCTCATCCCGTCGGTTGTTCAATTAATATTCTAGATCAAAAAAATTACGTTGGCTCTCATGGTGGCTTTAAAGGACCAAAAAATGCATTGATCATTGGCGCTTCTACCGGTTATGGGCTCGCCACACGTATTGCTTTGGCTTTTGGTGCGGGAACTAATACGGTAGGTGTTTCCTTTGAAAGGCCGAATGATGATGAGAAACGTACCGCTTCAGCCGGTTGGTATAATACCGCAGCTTTTGAGCGCATGGCAAAAAAAGCAGGTATTTATGCCCAAAGCATTAACGGCGATGCTTTTTCAAATGATATAAAAGAAAAAACCTTTTCAATCCTAAAAGGCTTGGGACCTGTGGATTTAGTTGTGTATAGTCTGGCGTCGCCAAAAAGAATTCATCCCTTGACGGGGGAGACATTTAACTCAGTTTTGAAACCTATTGGCAATCCATATCAAAGCAAAACTCTGGATCCTATGAATGGTATTGTCAAAGAGATTACGATTGAGCCCGCTACTGCAGCAGAGATACAGGCTACCGAAGCAGTTATGGGTGGGGAAGATTGGGAGATGTGGATAAAACAGCTCCTAGATCGAAACTTATTAGCAAAAAATGTCGTTACGTTAGCCTATAGCTATATAGGACCTGAATTGACTCATCCTATATATAAGGAAGGAACTATTGGTCGAGCTAAAATTAATTTGCATCAATCATCAAATAATTTAAACAAAACTTTATCTGGATTAGAGGGTAGGGCGCTTATTTCTGTAAACAAAGCTCTAGTTACCCAGGCCAGTTCTGCGATACCAGTTGTGCCGCTTTACATTTCTATCCTTTATAAGGTCATGAAAGAAAAGGGTACTCACGAAGGTTGTATCGAGCAAATGGTGCGAATGTTTTGTAAGCGATTGTATGTACAGGGTGGGCCAATTTTGGATGTCAATGGCTATCTTCGTTTAGATGATTGGGAAATGGACCCAAATGTACAGGCGCAGGTTAAAGATGTTTGGGAAAAAATAAATACTGAAAACATCGACTTATTAACTGATATTAAAGGTTATCGTGAAGATTTTTTCCGTTTATTTGGGTTTGGAGTATCTGGAGTAGATTATACTGCAGATGTAAATGCAAATGTGGGTATTCCATCTATTGAGGAAGCTTAATCCTAAGATTTTTTTAAGTTATAATAAATATAATTGTTTAAATAAAGCCAATGGCAAATAGGGGGTTTTGTGCGAAGTAGTAGTAGTGTTGTTATTGAACAGGATAAAAAATTCTCAGAATCTTGTTTGTGGGAATTACAAAGAGAATATTTTCATAGCGAAGGAATTGACGCTTGGGTTAACCAGGTTCCATTTTATGTGACCAGTAATCCTTTCCTTGCAAATTGCTATGCAGATTTGGTTGTTCGACTCGCAAAGGATTGGGTTAAACATAATCCTGATGCCATCAATCATCCATTTTATATTATGGAACTTGGCACGGGTTCCGGTCGTCTAAGTTATTATGTCATGAAAAAGATTGTTAAACTTAGCCAGCAACTTAAGTTAGAAAACATAAAATTTCGTTATATCATGACCGACTTTACCGAGAGTAATTTAAAATATTGGGAAAGCCACCCCGCTTTGCAGAGCTTTTTGGAAAGCGGCATGCTCGATTTTGGTATTTTCAATATGGAAGAAGATAAAGTGATTAATCTGAGACGTTCAGGGGTTACTTTATCAGAAGGAAGTATGGTAAATCCATTAACTGTTTTTGCCAATTATATTTTTGACACCGTTTCCCATGATGCCTTTACGGTAGCCAATGGTCAGGTTAAAGCATCATTAGTCAGTCTGAAAACCCAGTTTGATAACATGAAAGGTGGAAAGCCGATCGATTGGGAAAAAGTGGTGATTAGTCACAAGGCGGAAGAAATTGGTGATCATTATTACGACGATGAAGATTTTAATGCCGTTATTAAACAATATAATAATTTGTTAACAGATAGTCATATATTAATTCCAATTGCAGGCTTACGTACCATCCGTAATTTAAGGAAGTTGTGTAATGATAAGATGTTGCTGCTTTCGACGGATAAAGGGTACAGTCATGTAGAAGAGTTAGATCATTTAGACCATCCGCATTTGGCCTTTCATGGCAGTTTTTCAATGATGGTAAACTTCCATGCTATTGCAAAATATTTTGAACAATGTGGTGGAATGGCTTATTTACAAACTTTACGTACCGGCATTAAAACCGAAGCGTTTTGTCTGGGATTGGACTTAAACAAATACACTGAATTGTCTTTTGCTTTATTTGAACATGTTGAGCGTTTAAGTCCGGCAGATTATTTTATTTTACATAGAAATATCAGTGAAAATTTCCAACATTGTATTCTGAACACCTTAGTTGCCCATATGGCGTTTACTGATTGGGATCCACATATTTATCAAAAGCTGAGTAAACAAATTGTTGAACAAATCACGAGTGCGGAAAGTGTTACTGTAGAATACCTGACCAGCCACATGCCTAATTTAGCGGAAAATTTTTACTATTTACCGAAAAGTTATGATGTGATGTTCGATATTGGTATTCTGTTTCATACCTTACGTCGATATGGTAATTCAGTAATCTATTATAAACTTTCTGAGAAATACTATGGTGAGCAATTTGGTCTCGCTTATAATATCGCTCTATGTTCGTATAATAATGGTGAATTGCCAGAAGCTTTGACCTACTTCCGTAAAGCTTTAAAATTAGATCCAAAATCTAAAGAGACAAAAGAATGGATCGATTTTATTGAAAAGGAACGTGCTGAGAACAGATAATCAGTAATACGTAGGGTGTAGATTTCGCGATCTAGACCCACTCCGCCTTATTCAGCGACATCCGCCTACTCGCGGAATTGGCGTAACGGGTCCCGTCAGTGGGGATGTTTTCGTGCTCGCTGCGGCAATAAAGGTTAGTGCAATACTTTGTTAGCACCACTGTGCAAAGTGAACTTAAGTATGATGACCTTCTCTCGGAATTGCCTCCGCTGCGCGCGAAAACATCCCCACTGCCACCCGTTTGCAAAGCTCGCAGGCGGATGCGCTGAATAAGGCTATGCAGAGGGCTCAGTTCCATTATTGGATCACTGGCTATCTACAGTTTAGATAAAAACTATACCTGTAAAGGGTTTAGATCGCGAAATCTAAACCCTAGGGAATTACTATGATTCGCTGTCAAACCATCGATTCTGGTTTAACAGCCTGATCAAATTCCTCGCCGGTTAAATAACCCAATGCAATTGCTGCTGCACGTAAACTTATATTTTCATTATGGGCTTTTTTGGCAATTGTAGCGGCTTTATCATAGCCAATAATGGGATTTAACGCTGTTACTAACATTAAAGAATGATTCAAAAAGTAGTTAATCCTTTCGCGATTCGCCGTTAATCCCACAACACAGTGATCAGCAAAGGATCTACATCCATCACTTAAAAGATAAATCGACTGGGTTAAATTATAGATAATTAACGGCTTAAAGACATTAAGTTCAAAATTGCCACTAGAGCCCGCTATAGTAATTGATTGGTCATTACCCATAACCTGAACACAGACCATAGTTAATGCTTCCGATTGAGTCGGATTTACTTTACCTGGCATAATTGAGGAGCCAGGTTCGTTGGCAGGCAATACCAACTCCCCGAGCCCGCATCGAGGACCGGAACCCAACCACCGAATATCATTGGCGATTTTCATCAGTGCACAAGCCAGCGTTTTCAATACACCGCTGGTAAGCACTAACTCATCATGGGCGGCCAGCGCGGCGAATTTATTTGGCGCTGAAACGAATGGAATTTCCGTTAATTCCGCAACATGAGCAGCTGCCCGGGTAGCAAACTCGGGATGAGTGTTAAGACCTGTTCCTACAGCGGTCCCGCCGATTGCCAAACGGTAAAGGTAGGGCAAGACATCATTCAATGCAGAAAGACAAGTATTTAATTGGCTAACATATCCGGAAAACTCTTGGCCCAACGTCAAAGGTACGGCGTCTTGTAGGTGTGTGCGGCCAATTTTTATAATGTCATTAAATTCAATTTGTTTATCCCTAAGTGCATTGCGTAAATGGGTTACAGCCGGGATCAATTGACGAATCAACATTTCAGTCGCTGCAATATTCATAACGGTTGGAAAAACGTCATTGGATGATTGGGACATATTGACATCATCATTTGGATGAATTGGCGTTTTACTCCCCATGACGCCGCCCGCTAATTCAATAGCACGATTTGCAATCACCTCATTGATATTCATATTAGTTTGAGTGCCGCTGCCCGTTTGCCAAATTTTTAAAGGAAAATGGCCATCTAAATTCCCATTAATGACTTCATCCGCGGCTTTGATAATTAACTCAGCTTTTTCTTTTGATAATTTCCCTAATTCTGTATTGGTCATTGCTGCGGCTTTTTTGAGAATACCCAACGCGCGAATCAATTCAGGAGGCATTTTTTCTCGGCCAATGGCAAAGTTTTGCAAAGAGCGCATGGTTTGTGCCCCGCCATATTGATTAGCCGGTACAACAATAGTTCCCATGCTATCCGTTTCGATTCGCGTAAGCTGATTATTCATAAATGCTCCTAGATTAAATGAGTATGCGAGCTTCTCTCCCCACGATGGGGGTTCGCAAGGGGGAGAATCGTGATTCTCCCCCTTCATTCCCAGCATCGGGTTCCCCGATGCGCAGGATATAAATAAATTAAGAAGCAATTTCGACTTTGTCGAAATTGCTTGCCCCGGAGAGGATTTGAACCTCCGACCTGTCCCTTAGGAGGGGACTGCGCTATCCAGCTGTGCCACCGGGGCAAAAATGAAAGATTTTTCACACCTCAATTAGCGTGATATCATCTAAAATCTGTTATCATATCCCGGTGCAAATTATATCTGAACCTGATATGATTGTGTATCTTTGTCCTTTTAAGTCTTATGAGTAAAGTGTTATGACGAGACGCATCGTAATTGTTGTAATCATCCTTGGTGTTCTGTTTGGATTAGTTTTTGGTTTTCACGCTTTTCGACAATACATGATAGGAAAATACGTGCACCAAATGGTTTCCCAATCAGTAACTATATCTACAGCGAAAGCACAGAAGCAATTTTGGATTCCAACGATTGATACCGTAGGAACTTTAAGTGCGGTGAACGGTGTAGAGGTTAACTCTCAAGTTCCGGGTCAAGTAATGAATATATTCTTTCATTCTGGGCAGGAAGTGAAGTTTGGTGATTCTTTAATACAATTAGATGATTCTCTCGATCGAGAGAATTTAAAAATGCAGCAAGCACAATATAATCTGAATACGCAAGATTATAAACGTAAACAAGAATTAGCCACTAAAAAAGTGATCTCTCAAGATGAATTGGATCGTTCTCATACACAGCTTCTTCAATCACAATCGTCTGTGGCGTCGGCTCAATTAAATATTCAAAAAAAATTAATTAAGGCGCCTTTTGCAGGACGTTTGGGTATCAGCGAGGTGAATCTCGGTCAGTATGTATCGCCGGGCCAGCCGTTAGTTGGTTTGCAGCAAATGGATCCATTATTTTTAGATTTCTCTCTACCGGAACAACAATTAAACCAATTGATTGTTGGGCAAAAAGTAAACGTAAATATTGATGCTTTTCCGGATCAATCATTTTCTGGTCAAATTACCGCAATTAACTCAAAGGCGGACGTGGCGACTCACATGGTGAGTGTCAGAGCAACTATTCCCAACAGTAAAGGGCAGCTTTTTCCTGGTCTTTTTGCAGATGTCAAAGTGCTTCTCTCCCAACAAATGAGTGTGACTACTGTTCCGCAAACTGCCATTACATTTAGTTTGCATGGTGATTCCGTTTACGTTATCGAAAATAAGGGCAAGGACGCGCAAGGAAATCCAATTTACATAGCCAATCAAAGATTTGTAGTTGTTGGTGAGCGTAGAGATAACTTGGTTGCTATTACTTCCGGTTTACAGCCGGGAGAAGAAATTGTGACTTCAGGACAATTAAAACTTCAACCCGGTATGCGCGTTAACATCAATAACTCAGTGCCCATGGAATAACCTCAGTTATGTCGAAATTTACCGATATATTCATTTCTCGTCCGGTCTTGGCTTTGGTCGTCAGCCTCCTGATTTTTATTTTTGGGTTACGTTCTATTAATGATCTTCAAGTACGTCAGTTTCCTGAAATGGAAAACACAGTTATCACTGTCACGACCATTTACCCTGGCGCATCTGCTCAATTAATCAAAGGATTTATTACTAACCCTTTAGAAAAAGTCATCGCCAGTGCCGATGGAATTGATTATATGACATCCGATAGCGTTGATAATGTCAGTACCATAACTGCTTACATTAAATTAAATTTTAATTCTGACGCTGCGTTTACAGATATAATGAGTAAAGTTGAGCAAGTCAAAGGAGATTTACCCAAAGATGCTCAAGAACCTGTTATAAAAAAAGATACCGGACAATCGACTGCTTTGATGTATATCAGTTACTCTTCCGACAAAATGACTCCCGAACAAATCACGGATTATATCAGTCGGGCTGTTCAGCCAAAATTAGAAACTGTTTCTGGAGTTTCTCAAGCTCAAATTCTTGGAGGAAAAATATTCGCTATGCGGATCTGGTTAAATCCTAAACGCATGGCGGCTTTGGGTGTTTCTGCGCCCGGTGTTGTGCAAGCGTTAAAAGATAATAATTTTCAATCCGCAGCCGGTAAAACCAGCGGTCAATATGTGGTTATGCCCATTGATGCCCAAACCGGTTTAGAAGACTTAAACGGTTTTAAAAATTTGGTAGTCAAAAACGACAAATCCAACTTAGTTCGTCTGCGAGATGTCGCCACGGTTAATTTGGGATCGGCAGATTATGACTCTTCCGTAATTTTCAATGGTAAATCTGCAATATTTGTGGGAATTACTCCAACCCCTTTAGCGAATCCACTGACAGTTATTAATAGTGTGCGAAAAATACTACCAGATTTAGCAAAAACTTATCCGCCTTCCTTGCAAGGAAAAATTGTTTATGACGGCACGGTTTATATCAAAGCTTCTTTGCGTGATGTGTTTGTAACCATCATAGAAGCTTCGGTTATCGTCATTGTGGTGATTTTTCTGTTTTTAGGATCTTTACGTACGGTAGTCATACCGATAGTAACCATTCCGTTATCCCTAGTGGGGGTGTGCGGTTTAATGCTTATCCTGGGATACTCTATTAATGTACTTACTTTGTTAGCCCTCGTTTTAGCCATTGGAATGGTGGTGGATGATGCTATCGTTGTTGTAGAAAATATTTACCGCCACATCGAGGAGGGCGTTGCTCCTTTTCAAGCGGCAATCCTCGGTGCTCGCGAGATTGCTATGCCCATTATTTCGATGACGATTACTTTGGCTGCTGTTTATGCACCTATTGGTTTAATGGGAGGGATAACAGGAGCTTTATTTAAAGAATTTGCCTTTACTCTAGCAAGTTCCGTTATTTTGTCTGGCGTAATTGCTTTAACTTTATCGCCTATGATGTGTTCAAAATTCCTAACCATTGATATCGGAAAAAATCGCCTTGTACATTACATAGATACTACTTTTGAAAAACTTAAAAATTATTATCAATCTAAGCTCAATGGGGTTTTAAATTTTCGCCCCGTGACTTTAGTCTTTGCTGGCATCATTTTAGTAAGTTGCGTATTTTTGTATGGAACTTCTCAGCAGGAGTTAGCTCCAGAGGAAGATCAAGGGGTTTTATTTGTCATGGCACAAGCCCCGCAATATGCAAGTTTGGAATATCTAGAAAAATACACTAATGAGATTAACAAAGCCTATGAAACTTTCCCTGCTGTTAGTGACTATTTCACTATCAATGGCGCCGGAACGGTAAACAATGCAATCTCTGGTGTAATTCTTAAACCCTGGGATGACCGAAGCGAATCACAGCGACAAATCAACACCGCGTTACAGCAAAAACTTCGTAATATTGCTGGCATTAGATCCATTGTATATCCACTCCCTTCCTTACCAATAGGCGGAAGTCCTTTACAAATACAATTTGTTTTAACCACGATTGATCCCTTCGAAACACTTTATCCATTGGCGGTTGAAATGGAAAAAGCCGCTCGCAATAGCGGATTATTTTTAATGATCAATAGCTCTTTGAGTTTTGATAAACCGCAAATACATATGGAAATAAACCGAGACAAAGCCGCGCAAATGGGCATCAGCATGGCAAGCATCGGTAATACCTTATCCAGTGCTCTAGGAGGAAATTATATTAATCGATTTAGTATGGAAGGCCGAAGTTATGAAGTGATTCCTGAACTAGGGCAACAATTTCGTTTAACCCCTGACGCTATAAAACAAATTTATATTCCTACTCCTACAGGAAAATTAATTCCTCTTTCAACGTTGGTGACGATATCACAGAAAACTCAACCGAATTCTTTGTCGGGTTTTCAACAGTTAAATTCTGCAACTCTAAGCGGTATATTAATGCCAGGCCATACCATTTCAGAAGGTTTAACTTTTTTACAAAACACCGCAGCTAAAGTTTTGCCTAGAGGAGTGAGCTTTGATTATGCTGGCCAATCTCGTCAATATTTGCAGGAAGGCAGCGCTTTAATTTATACCTTTCTCTTTTCTTTAATTGTTATTTATTTAGTATTAGCAGCGCAATTTGAAAGTTTTAAAGATCCTTTGGTGATCTTAATTAGTGTTCCTTTATCAATATGCGGTGCTTTGATTCCTATTAGTATGGGCTTTGCTACGATAAATATTTATACCCAAATTGGATTGATTACTCTAATTGGATTAATCAGTAAGCACGGAATTTTAATGGTGGAATTTGCTAATCAGCTACAAAGAGAAGAAGGGTTATCGATTCGCGAAGCGATTACAAAATCAGCTTCCATCCGCTTGCGACCCATATTAATGACAACGGCAGCTATGGTTATGGGTGTAGTACCCTTATTAATCGCCACGGGAGCAGGGGCGACCAGTCGTTTTGCAATTGGATTAGTCATTGCTGCTGGCATGATGATCGGTACGATGTTTACCTTATTTGTCGTTCCCACCATGTATACCCTCTTGGCGAATAAACACCAACGTCATGTGGTAGAATAAGAGCCGTTGTCTTAGGCACTGTACCTAATTTTTTCTAAAAGTTGAGCTTCCCGAATGCGTCGATTTGTATACGTGTCAAAATTTTTTAATAACTGGCTGGCTTGCAACCAATCTTGAGATGTAAAGTAATACCAGAGTAAATAGTTTCCATTTTTTTTCTTAAAGTTGGGACCGTTTTGATACGCAAAGGAAAAAATGACGGTTTGCGCTTCAGATGGTAAAGAAGTAAACGGTTTTTTGCTATAGCTATTATAGCTTTGGACAAGAGCTTGTAAAATTTTGTTTTTGGCTACCCAGCTGAGTTCCAACATTTGTTCGTGAGTAATAATTAATGGGTGTGCATGTAAATACCCGATTGCTGCTTCTTGCTTCAATCCCACATAGGGTTTTAATTTACTTTTTAAATCGACACTAATCGGTAATTGATCAAACTCTCGTAAATGCATCTGTCCCAAATCAACCCCATAACCAATGGTTACACCACTGCTGCTCCCTTTGACTTTGGGTACGTAGCCTTTTAAAGACTTACCTTCCTCAAAATGGATAAAACTATCGATGATCTTAGTCTGATCCATGGTTATTGTTTGTTTTTGCAAAGTATTAGCCTCTGCTTTACAAATCCAAATTAAGGGCAAAAAGAAGGCTAAAAATACCAGATAATAAATCCAATATGGGTAATCTTTGTCTTTGTTACGATTTGTATTTATCATGCTTATTATACTTGAATTTTATTACAATAAGCATTTATTGTACAGATGCAACCTTAAGTAATCATTAAGAACGCCTATATTTTAGACAAACGAAAGTATCGAATTTTAGGCAATTTGATCCAATAATTGGGCTTCCTGGTGTCGGCGGCCACTATATTGCTTTAAATTTTTTAACGTTTGACTGGCTTTTGACCAATTTCCAGATAGGATACAGTTCCAAAATGGCTTTAATTGGCTTTTTTTCATGAACCCAGGACCATTTTGATAGGCGACTGAAAAAAGAGCAGTTTGAGCTTGAGCAGGTAAATGCGAAAATAATTTACCTGTAGATTTTTGGTATTCTGCAGCCAACGGTTTTAGAATTTTATTGGCGGCAACCGTATCCAATTGCTCCAATTCATTGGCGCTAACCGTTAACGGGTGAGTTTTTAAAAACATTTTGGCTTTTTCCTTCTTAAGGCCAATATATGCAAATAGTTTACTTTTTAGCGATTGACTGATTGGTAATTTTTCCAATTCAGTTTTATTCATTTGTCCCAAATCAACGCCATCTCCCACGGTGACGCCACTTTTCGTGGTTTTAGCAAGCGGGACATATCCTTTGGATACCGATCCTTCCACCAAACGTATGAAATTGGAGTCAATTTTAGTCTTCTCTATAGAAATCCCAGTTTTGCTAGAAGCAGAGGGCGAAGAGATGGGTTGTTGGGTCGAGACCGGAATTTGGGTAGCAGGCTTTTGAGCAGGGGCCTGAGTATGAGCAAGAGTCTGAGTAGAGCTTTTACCCACATCTAGAGAAGCCACCGTGATTGGTTTAGGTTGCTCGGCATCTTCACTCTCCGTGGTTTCAGATGGTTTAGACCTTTTACCATTGGCCTTTTTAGTGTTGGTCTTATTGGCAAGCTTTAAAGCTGGGTGCAAGTGATTATGGACATTACCTATGGCAAACCAACTTAAGGCCATTGCCCCTATGGCCAGCACATGAATTATATTTTTTCTTTTATTTTTCATATACTTAACTTCTTTTTCTTGTATTATCTATATACCATAAGTATAGGATCTGTACATTAAAAAATCATATTTAAATATATAAAATATACGAAATTCGCCTCCTCAAAAGTGTTTATATAATCAAAGACTTATGCTAGTTTATCTAACAGTTTGGCTTCTTGAACACGCCGAGTTGCGTAAAGTTTAGATCTTTTCAAAGCCTGGCTGGCTTTTTGCCAGTTTTCGGCAACAAAGTAATGCCATAATTTTTTTGCAGTACTGCCTTTGGTCATAAATCCAGGGCCATGTTGGTACGCATAAGAAAAAATTACCGTTTGAGCTTCGGAAGGTAAACTGGTAAAGGATTTACCACTCGATTTTGCATACATGGCTGCGAGTGGTTTTAAAATTTTATTTGCAGCAATTTCATCCACTTCTTCTAATTCTTTGGGGGTAATTGAAAGCGGATGTGCTTTTAAGAAAGCTAAAGCTTTATTTTGTTTTAAACCCACGTAAGGAGCTAATTTAGCTTTTAAGCTTGCGTTAAGTGGCAACTGTTTAAATTCAGCCGCGTGCATTTGCCCTAAATCGAATCCTGTACCAACAGTAACGCCACTTTTACTTTTTTTGACAGCAGGTACATAAGCTTTCAATTTAGTGCCTTCTAGTTTTGCCAAAAAGTTATTATCAATTTTGGTTTGGGTAATAGAAATACCTTTATTCTGTTGAGGTGCTTTAGTGGTTTGAGCTGTTAAAGTGGCTTCCAATGGATTATTGGCTACCTTAATCGGGGCCGCCGCTTTGCTTGGAGTTGCAGTTATAATCGGGGTAGCAGCTACAATTGGAGCTACAACAACCGTTGAATGTAATTCAGGAGCCAATAAAGGTTCTATTCGTTTGGGCGGAATAATTGGATTCTGAGCAAGTTTTACCAACTTTGTTTTATCATACTTAGATTTTTTATGATGAGTGTGGTTATGAACCTGTGCCGAGAGTATCCATGAGGCACTTAAAGCGCACGCAATAACGGCATAAGTAAAACATTGACTATATATTCTATTTACTTTTTTATGTTTATTGATTTCTTTATTGTTACTCACTTATTAATCCTCCTATTCTTACTTTCAAGGAGTCTATTGTACAGAAAGTACATTAAGGTAGGCTTAAATTTGGACAATAAGTGATCAAAAAATAGTTAATGCCTTACATTTTAGTAAGTAACTGAATTACAACATCAATTATTTAGATTAGAAAAAACAACGACTTATGAAGAATGCGAAGAAAAATAAACGCTAATTTCGGCTTCCGCCATTTCCACTGAAAGCGCCAAATATACGCAACAAGCTAACAAATAGGTTAAATATAGCCATGTACAGACTAATAGTGGCCATAATGTAGTTTCTCTCGCCATCATGGATGATTTGACTTGTCGTATACAAGATGAAAGCTGAGGAGATCACCGCAAAAGCACCTGAAATAATTAATTGTAGCAGCGGCATATTAAAGAATAGGGCGCCTAAACTTAGAATAAAGGCCGTAATGATTGCCGCTGTGATAAAACCACCTAAATAGCTAAAGTCTTTACGGGTAGTTAACACATAAGCGGAAAGACCCAAGAAAATCAGCCCAGTAGATCCCAATGCGGTTCCGATTATTTGAGCCCCATTACTAAAGTTGTGGATATAAAAATTCAGAATTGGCCCTAATGTGTAACCTAAAAAACCAGTATAGGCAAAAATTGCCAATATTCCCCAGGCACTATTGCGTAGCCAAACTGTTAGGAAATAAAGCCCAAACATTCCGACGATAAGTCCCAGGGGGCCTATAGAGGTTGCATTGGAAAGCAAAGCTAAGGTGGCGGTTCCTGCGCTAAACAAAAGCGTTAAACTTAATAAAAAATAAGTGTTCCTGAGAACCCGATTGATTTCAACGGTTGCATTGGCGCCTCGGGTAACGCTTATATTTTGTGAACGCATGAAATACCTCATGTTTTTTAGAAATTTTCAAAGATTATACCATAATTGCCAAACCATGTACATATGACAGTATAAGTGGTAATATTTTGCCTCGTTGGAGAGGTGGCTGAGCGGTCTAAAGCGACGGTCTTGAAAACCGTTGAGGGTGTTCCCCTCCCAGGGTTCGAATCCCTGCCTCTCCGGTGAATACAGCAACGGTCGGAAGCCTATGGGAATATTTGACGAAAAAGATTTCCCCACTAAGCCAGGGGTTTATCAAATGCTTAATCCCGAAGGGCAGGTGATTTATGTGGGGAAGGCAAGAAACTTAAAAAAACGGATTGCCAGTTACTTTCAAAAACGTCATCTCGATCCAAAAACGACAGTTATGTTATCCCAAGTAGTGGATATACAAATTACCATAACCAGTAACGCCAACGCAGCTCTGCTGCTTGAAGCTAATTTGGTTAAGCAGTTTAAACCTCGTTATAACATTCTTTTGCGCGATGATAAATCCTACCCTTATTTATTTTTATCTAGCGTCGAGAATTTTCCACGCCTCGATTTTCATCGTGGCGCTAAACGAAAAACTGGTCATTATTATGGGCCTTATCCCAGTGCAGGGGCGGTACGTGATAATTTAGCGTTGATTCAAAAGCTGTTTAAAGTTCGTCAATGTAGTGATAATTTTTTTTCTCATCGTTCGCGCCCCTGTCTGCAATATCAAATTCAACGCTGTACCGCTCCTTGTGTCAATTATGTAACAGTGGATGATTATAGCAAACAAGTCGAACATACGCGGCTATTTTTGGCTGGAAAAAACGAACAAATCATTGGAGATTTAGCGGATAAAATGGAAAAGGCATCGGAAGAAATGGATTATGAACGTGCTGCTCATTTTCGTGATCAAATTTCAACGCTGCGAAAAGTTCAAGAACAACAAAGTATGGTCAGTGACGATGGTCACATTGATATTCTTGGCATTGCAGAATCTATGAATGAGGTAGCGATTGCGGTTTTATTTGTTCGCCATGGCCGCCTAATTGGACATAAAACTTTCTTCCCTCGAACCTTATTGGCGGTTAATGTGGCAGAAGCATTGTCAGCTTTTATTCCACAATATTATCTAAATCCTACCCATAACGAAGAGCCAATCGAAAGAATCATCACCACCCATCGGTTAACTGATAAGGAATGGATCCAAAACGCTTTGGCTGAGAGTTTAAACCGCAAAATTCTTATTACCGATCGGAAGCTAGCGCCTTTTCGACAATGGCAAATCATGGCGGATACCAACGCCGCCTATGCTTTGCGTCAACATTTAGCGCAAAAAAACAAAATAGTCGCTCAATTGGAAGAATTGCAAAAAGCTTTGGGCTTTTCTAATCCCATTTTGCGTATGGAATGTTTTGACATTAGTCACACCGGCGGCGAATCAGCCATTGCTTCTTGTGTAGTCTTTAATGATCAAGGGCCGCTCAATACGGATTATCGTTATTTTAATATCACTGAAATTACTCCGGGAGATGATTATGCAGCCTTACGCCAGGGTTTATCACGTCATTACACGCGGTTAAAGGCGGAAGAAAAACCATTACCGGATTTATTGATTATTGATGGCGGCCAAGGTCAACTTGCCGAAGCGTTATTGGTGTTAGAAGAATTACAAGTCAGTGGCTTGAATGTCATGGCAGTTTCGAAAGGACCGACCAGAAAACCTGGGCTGGAAAAATTATGGCTTGCCGGCCACAAAAAACCATTGCAATTGCCAGAGAACCATATGGCTTTACATGTTATCCAAATGATCCGTGATGAAGCCCATCGCTTTGCTATCACTGCTCATCGCAAAAAACGTGCTAAAATCAGTGTCGCTTCGCCATTGGAATCTATAGAGGGTATAGGGCCCAAACGCCGTCGCGACCTGTTGCGTCATTTTGGTGGTTTGCAGGGTTTGCAAGAAGCAGGCGTAATGGAAATTATGCGAGTTTCCGGCATCAGCGAAGCAATGGCCCAACGAATTTTTGATCATTTCCACTAGGAATAAAAATGAATTTGCCAACTATTCTAACGTGTTTACGTATCTTTATGATCCCCTTGGTGGTGATTTTTTATTATTTGCCTGCACCTTGGGGCCCGCGTGTTGCAGCGATTTTGTTTGTCACAGCATGTATAACGGACTGGTTGGATGGATTTTTGGCGCGTCGCTTTGCACAATCTACACAATTAGGTGCCTTCCTTGATCCGATTGCTGACAAACTGTTGGTCGCTATTGTGTTGGTAATTGTGGTGGGAGAAAAACTGATGCCTGGTTTAGCAATTCCAGCTGCAGTCATTGTCGGTCGGGAGGTCGCTATTTCTGGGTTACGTGAATGGATGGCGGAAATGGGAAAACGCACCAGCATAGCCGTTACTTTTGTCGCTAAAATAAAAACCGCGCTACAAATGGTCGCACTCATTCTGTTAGTATGGTTTACCCCCCAAGATCCCATCTGGATTTTATGGACTGGAGTAATCTTACTTTGGATAGCTGCAGCATTGACTTTATGGTCGATGACGATTTACTTAAAACTTGCCTGGCCGGATTTTAAGATGTCGGTATGAAAATCAAAGGATATTAATTTAATTTAGAAATAAATAAATCAATTTTCGTAGAAAATCAGCTACTGATGGGGGATCGCAAGGGGGAGAAGAGCGGCTAGCGATCTCCTCCTTCATTACTGAGTTGCAGCTTTGCTGCAACTCAGTATATAAGCCAGGAATCAATTCCCGCTTCAGCGGGAATTGATGATGTCTTGACAGAACCCAGCCACTAAAGGAAAATGTTCGGTCTAAAGCGGGAATAGCTCAGTTGGTAGAGCACAACCTTGCCAAGGTTGGGGTCGCGAGTTCGAGTCTCGTTTCCCGCTCACAGTTATGAATAGTTTCGTCGGCTGGGTGGCAGAGTGGTTATGCAGCGGCCTGCAAAGCCGTGGACGCCGGTTCGATTCCGACCCCAGCCTTTATTGTTGAACAACCCATCATCTTGCCCGGGTGGCGGAATAGGTAGACGCAAGGGACTTAAAATCCCTCGGGACATAATCCCGTGCCGGTTCGATTCCGGCCTCGGGCACATCTTTTTTACTAATTCTCAATGGGTGAAAGTTTGGAACAGCAAGTTCAGGTTTCTCAGTCAAGAAAAAAATTACTAATTTTAGCATTATCGATGGCTGGTACTCAGTTAATTACTGTGTCAGGTGGTTTTTTATGTATGGTGATGCTTGCCCATCTGGGACATCAAGTTTTGGCCGCCAGCGCGTTAATGATCAGTACCCAAATTTCTGTGATTGTCGTGGGCATGTCTATTCTGTTTTCATTGAGTGTTTTGATAGGGCATGCTTACGGTGCTAAAAATTTTGTGGCGGTTGGTTATTATATGCGTCAAGGATGGACTTTGGCTATTCTCATTAGCATTCCGATTATCCTTATTTTTTGGAATATTGCGCCGATTTTGATTTTTTTGGGTCAGTCTAAACCAATTACTTTATTAGTGGCAGAATATTTTAAAGGATATGTATGGGCAGTGATTCCAATTCTGATCACCATCTGCAATCAACAATTGTGTTTTGGCATCCATCAACAAAAAATAGTAGTAACCTCAAGCCTGCTTAGCGTCATTGTTTTGTTATTGACTGCTTATACACTTATTTTTGGCAAATTAGGTGCTCCTGCTCTAGGGGTGGTTGGCCAAGGCTATGCAATGGCGGCTCAAGCTTGGTTTGCTTTTATATTTTTAGGAATTACTCTTTTTCGGCACAAGAATTTCCGGGTGTTTGAAATATTTAATTTTCGAGCCATTAATGATTGGTCTTATTTAACGCGTATGTTTAAGGTAGGTTGGCCTATTTCTTTACAAATTAGTGGTGAAATGCTGTCTTTATTGGTTGTATCCATGATGGTAGGTTGGTTGGGAACTAACGCGTTGGCTGCTTATCAAGTGGCCAGTCAATTTATGTTTGTGATCGTTGTGCCGATTTTTGCTTTATCTCAAGCTGGAGGAATTTTGATAGGACAGGCCGCAGGATCAAGACAGTTTGGAGAAATAAATCTATTGGGTAAAGTCGCTATTCAACTCGGTTTAACGCTCAGCAGTATTGCTGCCTTATTATTTTTATTATTTCCGAAAATGCTGGCTTCAGTTTATTTAGATATCTATAATCCACTGAATAAAGAAACTGTTCACTTGATTGTTTTATTATTTGTGATAATCGCTTTTTCACAATTGTTCGATTCATTGAGGAATATCATTACCGGATTACTGCGCGGTTTATTTGACACACGATACCCCATGTTCATTGGTCTTTTTGTCTTGTGGGTAGTAGGGCTTCCGATTAGTTATGTACTTGCTTTCATACTGAAAGAGGGTGTTGTTGGTATAGCCTCAGGAAGTCTGATTGCCATAATGATTGGCGCATTATTAGTTTGGTTTCGGTGGTGCACCATCACTAAAAGTTATCGTATAAAAATTACTTCCCCTTTAGTTTCAAAATAGCTTATTCAATAAGGCAGTGCGGTGTAGATTTCGAAAATCTAAACCCACTCCGCCTTATTCAGCGACATCCGCCTGCTCGCTGGATTGGCGTAACGGGTCCCGTCAGTGGAGATGTTTTCGTGCTCGCTGCGGCAATAAAGGCTGGCGCAATGCTTTGTTAGCACCATTGTACAAAGTGAACTTTAATTACGATGAACTTCTTTCGGAATTGCCTCCGCTGCGCGCGAAAACATCTCCACTGCCACCCGTTTGCAAAGCATCGCTGGCGGATGCGCTGAATAAGGCTATGCAGAGGGTTCACCTAATCCCAGTAATCGATTTTGCTAGATCTTATTTGAATTTATTTAATTGGTACTAATTCTAATGCTAACAAAATCGTCGTTTATGGGTTTAAAGCGCTGATGAAGAGGAGCTGCCGCCTGTTGAAATAGCATAGCCTTAAACGTTGATATTAATCCAGGATTAATGCTGCACATTATCCGGGAGGACAATAAAGGGATTGTACAAGCTGCTAGGCTCACATTAAAAAAATTTCAGAGAAATTAACCCGTAAACTCCATGTGCAATGCGATAACCCTGGTGTTAGCAAGCCCGCACTGAAACTCAGCGAATCATTTTTCAGTCCTTGATGTAGCTTTTATCTAAACTGTAGATAGCCAGTGATCCAATAATGGAACTGAATTCACTGCATAGCCTTATTCAGCGCATCCGCCTGCGAGCTTTGCAACGGGTGTCAGTAGAGATGTTTTCGCGCGCAGCGGAGGCAATTCGGATAGAAGTTCATCGTAGTTAAAGTTCACTTTGCACAATGGTGCTAACAAAGTATTGGCCAGCCTTTATTGCCGCAGCGAGCACGAAAACATCTCCACTGACGGGACCCGTTTAGACAATCCCGCGAGCAGGCGGATGTCGCTGAATAAGGCGGAGTGGGTTTAGGTTTCTCAAAACTAGGGTTATTCAAAGGAAAGGAGAAGGCTTCCCGCATTAACTCGATCACCTTTTTGAAAACAAATAGATTTTATTTTTCCCGGTTGCGATGCAGTTAAAACATGTTCCATCTTCATGGCTTCTATAACTAATAATTTTTCTCCCTTAACCACGGTTTGACCTACAGATACGTGCATTTGCATTAACTTTCCTGTCATCGGCGCCACCAAATCTTTTAAACCTGAGCTGATTGCTTGCAAATGAGTTTGAATCCTGGAAAAGCTATAAATTGTAGCTTCATAGAAGACAAAGATTTCCTCAAGGTCTTGAAAGATTAAAGCAGAAATTTGATGTGAAATTTCGCGTGTATGAACTTGCATGGTTATTGTGGGGTATTCTTCTGAATAAGAGGTGGCAATGAAATGATTATTATCCCATTGAAAATGGAAGTGACCATTTTCGACAGAAACGATTACTTTAAAAATTTTCTCTTCTTTAAAAAAAATGACAAATCGGGAAGCATCTGCTTGATTTAATCGCCAATTGTCTTTTAATAACCACGGAGAAAAATTATCTTTATTTTGCGCAGTAAATCTATTTTTTTCGATTTGCTTAAAATTTAATAGCGCAATGCTGGTAAACACAATCACTTCAGGAGGAATTTTGTGTTCTAATCGGATTAAATCTGATAAATGTTTTTCTAAAAATTGCGTAGATAAATTGTCAGCTCCAAAATTGGGATGTGAAAGAATTCGATATAGCAAGTTTAGATTAGTTTTTACGCCCACAATTGCTATTTTTTTTAAATAATTTCGTAGAGTTTGGATAGCTGCTTCGCGATCTTTTGCCCAAACAATTATCTTTGCCAATAAAGGGTCATAAAAAGTCGATATTTGATCGCCTTCAGCAAAACCTGTATCAATTCTCAACTTTGTTAACTCTCCGTAGGGAAATTGATAGTATTTTAAAAATCCCGTAGAAGGCATGAAATTTTCTTCTGGGTTTTCAGCATATAATCTGAGCTCAATCGCATGGCCATCAATTTTTAAATCTGATTGCCCAATACTTAGTGATTCCCCAACAGCGATTCGTAGTTGCCACTCAATTAAGTCAATGTGGGTTATCATTTCAGTAACCGGGTGTTCTACTTGTAGACGCGTATTCATTTCCATAAAGTAGAAGTTTTCTTTTTCATCCACTAAAAATTCAATCGTACCTGCATTAATATAGCCAATCGCTTTTCCTGCTTTGAGGGCAGTTTTTTCGATTTTTTTAAGCGTATTTGTCGATAAATGGATCGCAGGAGCTTCTTCAATTATTTTTTGATGGCGTCTTTGTATGGAACAATCACGCGTGAAAAGAAAGACCCCTTTGCCATGTTGATCAAACAAAATTTGTGCTTCAATATGGCGGGCTTGGGTTATGTACTTTTCAATAAAAATTTTACTATTTCCAAAACTTGACTCGGCTTCTCGTGCTGCACTGGTTACAGCATCAGCCAAGTCATCTATTTTTTCGACCAGGCGCATGCCTTTTCCACCGCCGCCGGCGCTTGCCTTAACCAATATAGGAAAGCCTATTTTTTTGGCGAGTTGTTTTAATTTTTCAATATTTTCAGTTTCTTCATGAACACCTGGAGTTACTGGCACACCAGCTTCTTCCATGATTTTTTTGGCGATCACTTTATCACCCATGGATTGGATTGCAGCAGAGGAGGGTCCGACAAATACAATTCCATTTTGCACACAAAGTTCGGCGAAGTCAGCATTTTCAGAAAGAAAACCGTAACCGGGATGAATGGCCTCCACACCAGCTTGTTTGGCAATCGCTATAATTTTTTTGCTATTTAAATAAGTATCAGAAAGTTCATTACCCCCAAGTGGATAGGCTTCATCCGCTAATTTTACATGCAAGGCATGGGCATCTATATCTGAAAATATTGCAACAACACTAATCCCTAATTTTTTAGCGGTTTTGATAATGCGGCAAGCAATTTCACCACGGTTAGCAATTAATATTTTTTCAAACATTACATTCTTAAAATTCCAAACTGAGTTTTTTTAATCGGCGCATTCAATGCAGCAGACACACATAAACCCAATATTCGCCGTGTCTGAAGAGGAGAGATAATGCCATCATCCCACAAACGGGCAGTTGAAAAATAGGCGCTACTTTGTTGCTCATATTGTTGTTGAATGCTATTCATAAACTGTTCTTTTTCTTGAACATCAAACAAAATATTTTTTCTCGCCAACTGTTCCTCTTTTACCTGAGCCAACACATGTGCAGCTTGTTCTCCGCCCATTACCCCGATTTTTGCGTTTGGCCACATAAACAGAAAGCGGGGATCATAAGCACTGCCACACATGGCATAATTACCTGCTCCATAACTTCCCCCAATAATAACAGTAAATTTTGGCACTTTAGCATTGGCAACAGCAGTTACCATTTTGGCGCCATGTTTAGCAATCCCTTCGTTTTCATATTTTTTTCCCACCATAAAGCCCGTGATATTTTGTAAGAAAATAAGAGGAATTTTTCGTTTGCAGCACAGTTCAATAAAATGCGTGCCTTTTAATGCTGATTCAGAAAATAAAATACCATTATTAGCAATAATTCCAACAGGGTAGCCATAAATAAGTGAGCAAATCCACAGACCAATGTTGTGCCATATAAGGCTTTAAATTCATCAAATTCTGAACCATCGACTAAACGGGCAATAATTTCATGCACATCAAATGGTTGGCGACTATTAAAATTGACAATGCCCAATAATTCTTGAGAATCATAAGCAGGTTCACGAGAAGAGATATTGGCTAATCGGGAAATTTTTGCTGCGATTTAAATTGGCGACAATCTGTCTGGCCATTTTTAGCGCCTGTGAATCATCTTCAGCATAATAATCAGCAACTCCTGAAATACGACAATGCACATCAGCGCCGCCCAATTCTTCTGCACTGACCACTTCTCCAGTCGCTGCTTTAACTAAGGGGGGGCCTCCTAAAAATATCGTGGCTTGATTTTTAACCATGATAGATTCATCTGCCATTGCAGGAACATAGGCGCCGCCTGCCGTGCAGGATCCCATGACGATGGCAATTTGTGGAATATTTTGAGCGGATAAGTTCGCTTGATTATAAAAAATGCGGCCAAAATGATCGCGATCTGGAAATACTTCATCTTGTTTGGGCAAAAAAGCACCGCCTGAATCGACCAGATAAATACAAGGTAAATGATTTTCAGCAGCAATTTCTTGGGCACGTAAATGTTTTTTTACGGTGATGGGATAATACGTACCGCCTTTTACCGTAGCATCATTGGCGATTATCATACATTCTTGTCCCATGACCTGACCAATTCCGGTAACAATCCCAGCACAGGGAACCTCACCGCCATAAAGTTGGTCTCCGGCTAAGCCAGATAATTCTAAAAATGGAGAATTGGGATCGAGGAGTAAATCAATTCTTTCTCGAACTAACATTTTTCCCTGTTCAAGGTGTCGCTTTCGATTGAGTTCAGGGCCACCAACTTGATGTAAACGGGTTTTTTCTTCTAGAATCTTGAGGTGCTCAACCATCGCAGTTTGATTAGCTTTAAATAAAGCGCTTTCCGTGTCTAAGTGAGAAATAATTTTAGTCATAGTTTTGATTAATCTCGACAGCTAGTGCGATGGCTTCTCCACCGCCGATACACAAACAAGCAATGCCTTTTTGCAGATGTCGTTGACGCAAGGCGTGAATTAAAGTTACTAGGATTCTTGCGCCAGTTGCCCCAATGGGATGACCTAAAATACAACCGCCGCCATGAATATTAACTTGCTCTCTACTAATTTTTAATTCTTGTATAGCCACTAAGGTGACCACAGCAAACGCCTCATTAATTTCGAATAAATCAATTTCTTTTAATTTCCAGCCTATTTTATCGAGTAGACCTGAAATAGCAAAAATAGGTGCGGTGGTATACCAAGCGGGTTCTGCTGCGTAAGTAAAATGCCCCGTAATTGAGGCCATCCAAGGTATATCGGATTTTTTTGCCAGAGATTCAGTAGTCAAAATTAAAGCGGCTGCGCCATCCGCCAATGAACTGGCGTTTGCAGCAGTAATAGTTCCATCTGTTTTAAACACGGGGGGTAAATAAGGAATCTTATCTAGATTAACACTAAAAGGACCTTGATCTTGATCAACAATAATATTTTCTTTTGCTTGCTTCACTGTAACTGGAACAATTTCTTCTTTAAACCAGCCGTTTTCTATTGCTTTTCTTGCTTTTTGAATTGAAGTACAGGCAAAATCATCTTGGGATTGACGAGTGATATGATATTTCTCAGCGCATTTTTCTGCAAAATAACCCATATGTTTGCCTTTCTCATAGGCATCTTCCAACCCATCGTACAACATGTGATCGTAAACTTGCTGATGACCCAGGCGATAGCCTTGGCGCGCTCCAATAAGAAGATAAGGTGCACGACTCATGTTTTCCATTCCCCCAGCAATAACGTAATCACCATCACCAGCCTGCAAGGCTTGATGAGAAAAAATTACACTTTGCAGAGCAGAACCACACATTTTATTAATGGTGGTACAAGGAATATGAGTTGATAACCCTGCTGCGAGCACAGCTTGACGTGCTGGCGCCTGACCGATCCCGGCTTGCAAAACACAACCCAGATTAACAGCGTCTATTTTCGGTAAAGGTTGCGATAAAAAACGAGTGCAACCTTCAATGGCGGTTGCAGCCAATATGGGTGCGGGGGTTCCCACAAAGTTTCCGTTAAAGTTGCCTATTGGCGTTCGTTTTGCAGCTAGGATAACAGTCTTATCTTGATTAACCATATGGTTACCCAGTCTCTTTAAATAGTTCTCGTCCAATCAGCATACGCCGAATCTCTGAAGTCCCTGCACCAATTTCATAAAGTTTTGCATCGCGTAATAATCTTTCAACCGGAAAATCCTGCGTATAGCCGTTTCCTCCCAAACATTGAATTGCTTGTAATGCCATTTGTGTTGCTTGCTCAGAAACAAACAAAATGACCGCCGCTGCATCCTTGCTGGTGCAAGAATTTTGATCGCAGGCGATGGCCACGGAATAAAGATAAGCGCGTGAAGCACTAAGATGAGTATACATGTCAGCAATTTTTCCTTGGATTAATTGAAACTCTCCAATAGAACGTTGAAATTGTTTGCGATCGTGAATGTAGGGTAAAACATTGTCAAGACAAGCTTGCATAATACCCAAGGGGCCACCAGCTAGCACCACTCTTTCGTAATCGAGGCCGCTCATTAATAAATTGATTCCTTTGTCTATTTCACCTAGAACTCTATCTTCGGGCACAAAGCATTGTTCAAAAACCAGTTCAGAAGTATCTGAGCCGCGCATGCCTAATTTGTTTAATTTTTGCGCGCTTTTAAATCCTTTCAGGTTTTTTTCAATGATAAAAGCAGTAATCCCTTGTGATCCGGCATTGGGATTAGTTTTTGCATAAACAATGATGACATCAGCTTCAGGCCCATTGGTAATCCACATTTTATTGCCATTGAGCACGAATCCATTTTGATGTTGGGTCGCTAATAATTGCATACTGATGACGTCTGATCCTGCTTGAGTTTCACTCATAGCCAATGCGCCAACATTTTCTCCAGACAGAAGTTTAGGTAGGTAGCGTTTTTTTTGTACTTGGGTGCCAAAACGATTTAATTGATTGACGCATAAATTAGAATGCGCGCCATAACTTAAGCCGACAGAAGCTGAGAAGCGGCTAATTTCCTCCATAGCAATGACGTGCTCCAAGTATCCCATGCCGGCGCCGCCATATTCCGCATCTACTGTGATTCCCAAAAATCCCAGCTCACCTAATTTTGGCCAAAGTTCGCGTGGAAAAAGATTGGACTTATCGATTTCGCTCGCCTTGGGTAGAATTTCGCGTTGTGCAAATTGATGAACAGAATGCCGCAATAACTGGGCATTTTCATTTAATAAGAAATCCATGCCTGAAATCATGTTTATACCCTATTCGGTACGAAATGACCAAATCGTACCTGATGAGCAGGAGACAAGCAACTGGGTTTGCTATGATGGGAGCTGTCTTATTATAATGGGATTAGGCTCCCCACAACCAATGGAAAAAATATGGTTATAGAAAAAAATTTGCGTCCAGGATGGATATACAATCTGGACGATTACAAAAAGGTATTTGCACTCAGTGATGCAGATTTGCAGAAAACAATTGTAGATTTCCCAGGATATTTTTCCAGCGTTAATGCGGAAGTGACCGCTTTGGGTGGAAAAATCATCAGTGTTGATCCTTTGTACCACTTATCTCCTCAAGAGATGGAAGCCAAAGTTCGCGAGAGTCTAAAAAATGGTCAACGCGATTTGCAAAAAAATTCAAATATTCTGGTTTCAAACCATGATAACTCAATCGATCAAATAACGGACAAATGGCGGGAAAATGCTGAAAAGTTTTTATTAGACTATTCGATTGGTAAGCAACAAGGGCGTTACCTGACCTATGAGGAGCTTCCAAAAGAAAAGTTAAATGATTTATTGTTAGCGGCTGATTTTTTGTTTAAAAATGCAGAAAATAATATTGAAAAAATTATGGAGCAATTGTGTCGCCTTGCAGTCGAGGTTCGAATTTTTCCTTTGTCGGAGGTTGAGCAAATTTCTTCTCAATTGGGCCCTTTGATGTTAGTTTTTCAAAATCGGAATTTTGGTGTCGAAGTGCGGGCAATTTCTTACCCGCTGCGCGCTGATGGCCAAGCTATGTTAAGAATTTGGGCTAAGGAATGTAAGGTTAGCTTATGATATATCAGGGCTTAAGAAGACTGCTCTTTTTGTTGGATGCTGAAGTTGCTCATGACTTAACTTTAAAAATCTTAGGTGTAATGTATTTCTTAAAAATAAAGCCATGGAAAAGCATCACTTCGAATCCTGTCAAAGTGTTCGGCATTACATTTCCTAATCCAATCGGATTAGCAGCTGGATTTGATAAAAGTGGGCACTATATCGATGCACTCCAAAACTTAGGCTTTGGGTTTGTTGAAGTAGGGACTGTCACTCCAAAACCGCAGAAAGGAAATTCCAAGCCTCGTTTATTTAGAATTCCTAAAAAAAATGCAATTGTTAATCGGATGGGTTTTAATAACCCAGGCATAGATGTCGTTGTTGATAACTTACAGAAAAGAAAACTTCCCGGTATTATTGGCATCAACATTGGAAAAAATACAGATACATCGCTTGAAAGAGCGGCTGACGATTATTGTTATTGTTTGCGTAAAGCTTATCCACACGTTAACTACATTACCATCAATATATCTTCTCCCAATTCACCAGGATTGCGTGATTTACAGTCTGGTGATTACTTGCAAAATTTATTGACTCAACTGGATCGTGTTCAAGAAGAAATGCTGGCGCAAAATTATCGAAAAATACCGTTGTTGTTAAAGATTGCTCCTGATTTAGATGATTCGTCTTTAGAACAGTTAGTAAAAGTGGTTTTGGAACACCAAATTGATGGGATTATCGCCACCAATACCACCTTAAACCATGCTGATATTGCAGATCTGCCTCATGGTAATGAAGTAGGCGGTGTGAGTGGTGAGCCCTTATTTTTTCATTCAACCCACATATTGCAAAAAGTAAACAGACTGCTTGAGAACCGTTTGCCGATAATTGGCGTCGGAGGAATTTTAAGCGCAATGGATGCGCAGGAAAAATTTGAAGGCGGGGCCAGTCTCATTCAAATTTACTCGGGTCTGATTTATCAAGGTCCCAAATTAATTAATGACATTCTCCATGAAATATAAAAATTACCGAGAAATGTATGACTTCTCTATCCGGGATCCTGAAGCTTTTTGGGGGAAACAAGCTGAAGATTGTATAACATGGTTTAAACCTTGGGACCATGTTATCGCTAAAAATCCTGATGGGGTGTCTGCGAGGTGGTTTGTTGGCGGTAAATTAAATGCTTGTTATAACTGTTTAGATCGTCATTTGCCCCAACTAGCAGAGAAAATAGCTATTATTTGGGAAGGGGATGAAGACCAAGCATCTAAAAAAATGACTTACCAAGAGTTGTTCATTGAAGTTTGCCGTTTTGCTAATCTTCTAAAAGAAAAAGGAATACGCAAAGGAGATCGGGTTTGTATCTACATGCCGATGTTAATTGAATCGATTGTTGCCGTACTTGCTTGCGCACGTATTGGCGCGATTCACTCCGTGGTATTTGGGGGATTTTCTGCAGAAGCTTTGCGTAATCGCATCAACGATGCCGAGTGTAAAATGGTTATTACCGCCGATGGAGGGTATCGCGGTGGAAAGTTGTTGTCCTTGAAGTTACAAGTTGATGAAGCGCTGGAGGGGTGCAGCGGAGTTCAGCAGGTAATCGTGGTCAAGCACACGGGATTACCTATTTCTTGGAATGCTTCTCGTGATATTGATTATCATGAGGCGGTACTCAATTGTTCATCATTTTGTAACGTGGAGGAATTAGAGGCTAATGAACCGTTGTTTATACTTTATACTTCCGGCTCAACCGGTAAACCCAAAGGCATTTTACATACTTTAGGCGGCTATTTATTGCAGGTGAGTTTGAGCTTTAAAGTAGTCTTTAACTACGAACCCAATGATATCTTTTGGTGCACTGCAGACATTGGTTGGATTACCGGGCATTCCTATGTAATCTATGGTCCCTTGATGAACGGGGCCACCACCGTTTTATTTGCAGGAACTCCGACGCATCCTAGTCCATCAAGATATTGGGAAATCATCGATAAATATAAAGTAAATATATTTTACACTGCTCCAACCGCCATTCGCAGCTTAATGCGTTTTGGTCAAGCTCCTCTCCAAACTACTCATCGCACTAGTTTGAAACTGTTGGCAACGGTGGGAGAACCGATAAATCCGGATGTATGGGAGTGGTATTATCAATGCGTTGGCAAACTTCAATGCCCTATTGTAGATACTTGGTGGCAAACTGAAACCGGCGGCATTATGATCACGCCTTTTCCTAAAGAAGCAAAATTGAAGCCGGGCGCTGCGGGTTGGCCTTTTTTTGGAATTCATCCAGAAATTTTGGATGAATCCGGTAAAGTAATTGAAGGCGAAGGTGAGGGGAATTTAGTGATTGCTCAGCCTTGGCCTGGACAATTACACACTATATATGGGAATCCTGAACGCTTTCAAGAAAGTTATTTCAGGCGTTTTCCAGGTTACTATTTTACGGGCGATGGCGCACGTCGTGATCAAGAAGGAGATTATTGGATTACTGGACGTGTAGATGATGTATTAAATGTTTCTGGGCATCGTTTGGGAACTGCAGAAATAGAAAGCGCTTTGGTGTCGCATCCAAAAGTGGCGGAGGCTGCGGTGGTAGACTATCCTCATTCTATCAAGGGACAAGGGATATACGCTTTTGTGACATTGATGGAAAATATATTTCCAGATGAAGCATTGAAAAAAGAATTGTTGCTTCATGTTAAAGAGCGAATTGGTTCTATAGCGGTTCCTGATTATATTCAATGGTCGAATGAATTACCAAAAACACGCTCTGGTAAAATTATGCGTCGATTGCTGAGAAAAATTGTTCATGGTGAAACCCAAGCTTTGGGTGATACTTCCACCTTGGCCAATCCTTTGGTCATTGAAGATTTAATTAAAAACTCCTTTGTTAATAAATTAGACAATCCCGCCCAATAAATATCCTGTAATATTTTTACACCCTTGACAAATAAATTTATTTGTGAAATTCGAAGGAAATCAATTCAAACATCGTCTACAGTTACATTAGGATTTAATCTACTGAGGAGATCTTAATGTTCACAAAATCGCTTGAAATGACGCTAAATCAAGCATTTATGCAAGCGCGCGAAAAACGCCATGAATTTATCACCGTTGAACATTTGCTTTTCGCCTTGCTTGATAATCCAGAAGCCAGTACCACTTTGATTGCATGTGGTGCTAATTTGGATCGTTTAAGGGCAGGGCTAGGAATTTTTATTGATGAAACGACCCCCCATATTCCCTTGAATGCACAACGCGACATTCAACCTACCCTTAGTTTTCAAAGAGTTTTGCAACGGGCCATTTATCAAGTACAAAGTGCAGGTGGACAAGAAGTTGGTGGCAATCATGCTTTAATTGCATTATTTGGTGAAGCAGACAGTCAAGCGGTTTATTTCCTCAGTCAAGAAAGTATCAACCGTATTGATATCATCAATTACACGACACAAGGTATTTCCAAAAATAGTCGTGCAGAGAGTGAAAAATCTTCTAATTTCTTTAGTGACACTCCACCGCCAGAAATTAATTTACCGCATGAGCCAGCCAGTGAAGATAGTTTGATTGAGACATATGCCGTTAATTTAAACGAATTGGCAACCAGTGGAAAATTGAATCCACTCATTGGTCGAGATAGTGAAATAGAGCGAAGCTTACAAATACTGTGTCGACGCAGTAAAAATAATCCCTTGTTTGTTGGGGAAGCCGGAGTTGGTAAGACAGCGATTGCTGAAGGATTGGCACAGCGGATTGTCAACGGAAATGTCCCAAGTCCCTTAACGTATTCCACTATATATTCATTAGACTTAGGAATGTTATTGGCAGGTACAAAATATCGCGGAGATTTTGAAAAACGTTTTAAAGCAGTTTTAAAAGCTTTAAGCAGACAGACTGGTGCAATTGTTTTTATTGATGAAATTCACAATTTGGTCGGCGCCGGATCTGCAACGGGTGGAACCATGGATGCTTCTAATCTGATTAAACCTTTGCTGAGTTCTGGTGAGTTGAAATGCATGGGCGCCACCACTTATGAAGAATTTAGAAATTATTTCGCTAAAGACCATGCATTACTCAGACGCTTTCAAAAAATAGATATTGCTGAGCCCACTCCAGAACAAACGATTGAAATATTAACGGGACTAAAAACCCGATTTGAGCAGTATCATCAAATTCAATATACCCAAATGGCTATACGGCGTGCGGTTGAATTGTCTGCACGCTATATGCCTGATCGCCATTTGCCAGATAAAGCCATCGATGTTATTGACGAAGCTGGCGCTTATCAACGTTTACAACCGGCCAATAAACAACAGAAGTTAATCGACTTTAATGAAATTGAGGCGATTATTGCTAAAATGGCTAATATTCCTATTCACCAGCTGACTAATTCCGATAAACGTTTATTAAAAAATTTACCGCTCCGCCTGAAAAAAATGGTATTTGGTCAAGAAAAAGCAATAGAGCTTTTATCTGACGCCATAAAGTTATCACGTTCTGGTTTGCGAGATGTCAATAAACCGATGGGAGCATTTTTGTTAACTGGACCGACGGGTGTAGGTAAGACTGAAGTAACCCGCCAATTGGCAAAAGAATTAGGTGTGGATTTAATTCGTTTTGATATGTCGGAGTATATGGAGCGTCATGCCGTATCTCGATTGATTGGTGCGCCTCCTGGATATGTGGGTTTTGATCAGGGGGGATTATTAACTGAAGCGATTATTAAGCATCCATATGCAGTTTTATTATTGGATGAAATTGAAAAAGCCCATCCGGATATGTTCAATTTGTTGTTACAAGTCATGGATTATGGACAATTGACCGACAACAACGGTAGAAAAGCAGATTTTAGACATATCATTCTCATCATGACCACCAATATCGGCGCGATCCGTTTAGAACATCATACCATGGGATTTTCTGAGCAGAATGTTAGTCTAAATAGTTTGGAGGAGGTGAAAAATCTATTTTCTCCCGAATTTCGCAATCGTTTAGACGCCATAGTGCCCTTTGGTTTCCTCGAGACAGATACCATTTTAAAAATTGTCGAGAAAAACATTAAATTATTACGTAAGCAACTGGTTAATAAGAATATATCAATCACGATCACCCCGAGCGCCAAGCAATGGTTAGCGAAAGAAGGCTACGATCGAGTCATGGGTGCAAGACCAATGGAACGTTTGATCGAAGAAAAAGTTAAAAAGCCTTTAGCTGATGAAATATTATTTGGCCGCTTCAGTACGGAGGGGGGTGAGATCCGGGTGGCAGTTGAAGAAGGACATTTACTGATCCAAATGATCAGCTTATCCGAATTGTCTAGAATTCCCCAGATCGATATGGTGGATAAAGGATAAGTCCCAGAAGTTCTCGCTGAAGGGATCTTTATGCAGAATAATAATATGATAACTTTAAGAAGTTTTCTCTGCTTCGGGAGGACGTGCTTTCCCGCTATCACGATAAATAATTCGGCCACGTGTTAAATCGTAAGGTGTAAGTTCTACAGTAACTTGATCACCAGTCAATATGCGAATATAATTCTTCCGCATTTTCCCAGAAATGTGAGCTGTAACAATGTGTCCATTTTCTAGCTTAACTCGAAAAACAGTATTAGGAAGAGTGTCTACAACTACTCCTTGCATTTCAATTTGATCTTCTTTTGGCATACAAACCTATGATTAAATATTGGCTTCAAATCATGCCTTATATTCAAGTATTATGCAATAGTGAATTTATATGATGTTTAAATCTAAAGTATTACCAACAGTTTTGACTTTATCGCCTTTTGTTTTTAGTTTTGCTTTCGCGATGGATATTTATATTCCCGCCGTGCCGCAAATGAAAGATTATTTCCATACCAGCCAGAGCGAGATACAACTCACCTTGAGTATATTTATGTGGGTTGCGGGCTTTGGACAATTATTTTGGGGTGCAGCTGCAGATCAATTTGGTCGTCGCCCCTTAATTTTAGCGAGTGCTTTTCTATTTACCCTAGGATCATTCTTATGTGCTGTTGCCAATTCAATAAATTTTTTGCTCTTGGCCAGAATGATCGAATCTCTGGGTGGATGTGGTATGTTGGTGATTGCTTTCGCAATTGTTCGGGATCAATTCTCCGGAAATCAATCGGCAAAGATCTATAGCTTTTTAAATTGTGGCGTTGCGGTTTCACCTTTATTTGCTCCTATTATCGGTAGTTATTTATCAAAATGGTTTAATTGGCGCGCCGGATTTTTATTTTTAACTATTATGGGCATGTTAATTTTTATATTAGCTTGGTTTAAAATTAAAGAAACGTTAGCTGCAGAAAATAAAATTCCAATCGACAAAAAAATATTTTTACGCTATGGACAAATTCTGTTAAATAAAAATTTCATAGCGAATTCCATTTGTGCGACAGCAGGTTTAACAGTTTTCTTTGTATTTTTTTCAAGCTCTCCCTACATTGTGATCAACTTATTAAAAATTCCTTTACAAGATTTCGGCTATTGTTTTTTTATGATTGGACTTGCTTTTTTTGCAGGCAGTTTACTGAGTGGCAAAATTGTTGAATATTGGGGATCGCATAAAACAATTGTATTTGGTTCATCGATCATGTTGCTGGCTGGTTTACTGATGTATTTGTGGTATTTGCTAGCTGGAATGAGCTTAGCTCAATTTATAATTCCCTGCATGATTGCCGGAATAGGGGGTGCATTTATGATGGGAGCAGGTCTTGCTGGCGCCATGGAGCCATTTTACAATTTGGCGGGGTCGGCAGCCGCATTGGTGGGGAGTTTGGAATTTTTAGGGAGTGGACTGATAGGTGCACTGGTTATGCATTTCCCAGTAACTTCGACAATAGCTTTATCTATAACCATGATGGCATTAAGTATTTTAGCTTTAGCTGCAAAATTTAAAATTTAGAAACGATTAAAGACATTGTGCTATTATAGTGATACTTCATAATAATAATGAAAAGGATTTCTATGAATCATTTAATCAAAACGATCGGCATTGGGGTATTTTCAATATTGTTTTTATTGGGGAGTGATTCACAACCCACTCCAACTTCCCCTGCCGCTTGTTCAACTATTGTTTCGGCTGAGTTATGTGAAAGAATAGGTCAATTACTGCTTGTTGGTTTTGGCGGTCATGATGAAGATGAAAATGGAAAAGTAATTTGGGATGATCCCAACGGCGCTGTCTTTAAATCAGACTCAAATATTGCAAAAGATATTCAACACTTACATATTGGTGGTGTTTATCTTTCAAGAAAAATGTATCGCAATTCTAAAACTGGGATTTTCATTCGGGATCGCAATATTCAAAATGCTTTACAATTAACTCAGCTTACTACTGATTTGCAAAACTACAATGCAGTCAGCGATAAAAACCAAGATATAAAAGTAGTCCCTCTATTTACTGCTATTGATCAGGAGGGCGGTTTAATTAACTCAATTGGTTTTGCTCCTGGGCTTCCCAATTATATAGCCCAAGCTTTAGGTTTAAATGAATCGATTAATGCAAATGATCCCGATAAGTGTCAACAGGCGCTTAATTTTACTTTCAACTATGCCAAACAAACCGCTGCATTTGCGCATCAATATGGAATAAATTTAATCTTTGCCCCAGACACTGACGTTGATATTAATCCAGTTAACCCCATCATCGGTGGACTAGGGCGTAGCTTTTCTCCAGACGCTGGAATTGTGGCGGATCAAGCCGCCGAGGTCATCAAAGGTTTCCACAGTCAAAATGTTTTAGCAGCTATCAAGCATTTTCCTGGCCATGGAAGCTCGACAGGAGATTCACATCTTGGATTAGTTGATGTTACCAACACTTACCAAAAAGATCGTGAACTGCTGCCTTACAAGCAGTTAATTGCTGATGGTTATCAAGATTTTGTCATGAGCACCCATGTCATCAATGGACAAGTTGATCGCACCCCTTGTTTAGCAGGAGATGTAAATGATCCTGCACATTGGTGCCCTGGCACAATGTCGTATTTAACCTTAACTGAATTATTGCGCAATCAACTGAAATTCAAAGGCGTGATCATTTCTGATGATATGAACATGAAAGCAATTGCTGCGAATTATCCATTGAGTACAGCCCTAGAAAAAGCGCTAAATGCCGGAGTAGATATGTTTATAGTGGCTAATCATTATAATGACGATACGGCTTTGGTCATCAATACTATAGCTGAATTGGTAAAATCGGGCAAAGTTAAGGAAAGTCGAATTGATGATGCCTATCAACGAGTCATGCAAATGAAACAACGCATTAAATAAGTCTATATTTCTTGAACGCTCGAATATAAATGTGTAGGATAGTTGTTTATATCTATTCATTAATCCTCACAGGAGCGCCAATGACCGCTGTTCAACCTGCCTGCTAAAGAGTCACTGCCAAAAGCAGCCTCTTTAGATTAATAACATTTTCTTATTAATTCTTTATGGAGAGGTTTATGGTTGTTTTTTCACTTTGTTTATTGCTATTTATTAATGCAATGAGTATTGGGTTGGTGTTCCCTATATTTGCGCCTTTATTTACACAATCGCCCGAGCCGTTATTTTCTGCAGGCGTTTCATTGAGTACACAAAGTCTTTTTTATTCGATGATTCTTGCTGTACCCACTTTTTTTATGGTATTTGGCGCTCCTTTCTGGGGTAGAATTTCAGATCGTATTGGACGCAAGACGGTTTTAATTATCGGCTTGATTGGAGTTGCGGTAAGTTTTTCTCTGTCATCGTTTGGGATTCTATTTGGAAGTTTATTGATATTATTTTTTAGCAGGGCTTTGGCAGGTTTTATGGATGGATCAGAATCTGTAGCCCAAGCTGCTATTATCGATTCAAGTCAACCCCATGAAAAAGTGCGTAATATGAGTTTTGCTACCTTCGCTGGCACAATTGGTTTTATTATTGGGCCGATTCTCGGAGGAGTTCTTGCTGAGCCTAAATTAACCGGTACGTTTCATTATGAGGTTCCATTCGTCGTATCGTTTTTGTTAACGTTGGGAAATGCTTTAATTTTGCAAATCTATTTTCCCGCAACCAGATCAGAACCATCCGCCGCCGGAGGAGAGCAAACCGGTTATGGGGCGCTGTTGAGGCAAGGATTTGCATTTTGTTTTGATCGAAGACTGCGTAAACTTTCCTATTTATTATGGGTGCTGCATTTATGCCTTGCCGCATTTTTTCAATTAACAACCATTGTCTTGGTGGAAAAATATCATTATTCTTCGGGTAAGGTGGGATTATTTACTACTTTTCTTGGAGCGGCTTTTTCAGCGGGAATTTTTTTGGTTATCCATGTTTTTCTAAACCGCGTATCACACAAAAAATTGCTGCAAAGCGGAATTGCCTTAATGATTTTGGCGCTATTATTGGCTGTGTACTGGCGCCATTCGCCTTTATTTGCATGGATTTCAATTGTGCCCTTGATGCTGGGAATTGCCATGATGTATAACGTTTTGTTGGTCTTTATTTCTAATGCGGTTGCAGCGCATGAGCAAGGGGAGGCGATGGGAAGTGGGACTGCACTCAAAGCTCTTGGTTGGTTGGCTGCAGGGTTATTGGTAGGAGGATTGTATCCCAATGTGCTAATCATACTCGGAGTTTTAATAATTTTGGCAATCTCCTCCTTTGTGGTTGCTCATTAGTGTTTTGTTATGTATCAGCTGAAGTGTGGTCTAGATATTTTTCTGCATCCAAAGCGGCCATGCAGCCAGTGCCTGCGGAAGTTATGGCTTGTCGATAAACGGAATCGGCGACATCTCCGGCGGCAAATACGCCATTAACACTGGTGGCGGTTGCATTTCCGGTTGAGCCGCTTTTTACGTAAATATAACCACTCTCAGACATGTTAACTTGTCCCCTAAAAATGCTGGTATTTGGATCATGGCCAATCGCGATAAACAAACCGGAAATGTTGACTACACGGCTTTCATTGGAATTGACATGTTTGATTTTGACACCGGTGACCTCGCGGCTATTACCAACAACTTCTTCCACTTTATGTTCCCAAAGGATGGTGACATTTCCCGATTTCGACTTTTCAATCAGCTTATTTGCCAGTATTTTTTCAGCTCGAAATAGGCTGCGTCGATGGATTACGGTGACATGTTTTGCAATATTTGATAAATAAAGTGCTTCTTCAACCGCCGTGTTACCACCCCCCACGACTGCAACGTCTTTATCTCGATAAAAAAATCCATCACAAGTTGCGCACGCAGAGACACCTTTACCCATATATTTTTTCTCAGATTCAATCTCTAAGTAACGTGCTGAGGCGCCAGTGGCTATAATTAAGGCGTCACATTCATATTGTCCAAAGTCACCTTGTAGTTCAAATGGACGTTGGTTGAGATTGGCTTTAACGATATGATCAAAGATAATTTGGGTATCAAACCGTTCGGCATGTTTTAGCATTCTTTCCATTAACTGAGGACCTTGTAAGCCCTCCACATCTCCAGGCCAGTTATCGACTTCAGTGGTTAAGGTTAATTGTCCGCCTTGTTGCATTCCCGTAATTAAAGTAGGTTTTAAATTCGCACGAGCCGCATAAATAGCAGCTGTATAACCAGCGGGACCTGAACCTAATATGATTAGTCGACTTTTGGTATTTTTTTTCATGAATCTCTCAATAAGTTTTATAGGCCTAAAGGCGTAAAGTAAATGTTCAATAGTATTGCCATAGTGTATTATAAACAGTTGACTGTTTACATTCTACTATGCCAGGCATAAACTGTTGATTTTCTGCGCTCCGCTGCTCATTTACTTGCATGTAAACTGCGCTGCGGTGCTCAAAAATCAACAGTTTCTGCTCTGGCCTAGCGAAATGTAATCAGACCCTATAGTTGGGAGAATTGACTTTGCCACGAAAAAAAAAATCTGAACGATCCTCAAATCAAAAAAAAATTGTTCATAATTTTTTGTTTCAACGTTTAAACGAAATGGTTATTTTAATCATTTCTGTGGTTGCAATTTTCCTCTTATTATCTTTGTTTACTTATCATAGCGAAGACCCTAGTTGGTCGAATCTAGTCGACGCTACTCAAGTAAAAAATGGCGCTGGCCGAGCAGGGGCTTGGGTTGCCGACGTGCTTTTTTATCTTTGTGGTTACGCTGCTTTTTTAGTCAGTTTCCTAACAGCGTATTGGGCATGGATGCGTTTTCGGCGTCGGCAAGAATTTTCCGAGGAAAAAGCCAGTGGTTTTAAAACAGTGGTTAATATCCTAAGGGTTTTCGGCTTTTTATTAGCAATTTTTGCAGCTTGTGGCAGTATCAGTCTGCAAAGCCATCATTTACCTGTAAATGGTCCTTACTATCCGGGTGGAATACTAGGCAATGCGATTGCCACCTTGTCACTAAAAACTTTTAATTTTCCTGGTAGTTGTTTGATATTGTTGTTTTTATTTTTATTGGGTTTTACTTTATTTACCAATTGTTCGTGGTTAACAGGTATTGAAAGTTTGGGTAATGGGATTATTTATATTGGAAATTTAATTGGCAAGAAAATTGGACAACAACTGGAAAAAATATCTTTTCAGAAAGCCACAAAATCCGTGCCCAGGAAAGAACCTGAAATACCAAAAATTGAATCTCCTCCCAAAGTTATTAACAAAAAGTCTACGCCGGTAACAATTCTACCTGAAGCGGAAGAAATTTCTAAAGATATGCGCCGAGCGCCTCGCTATAGTAAGTCAGATATTCTTCCTGATCTTACTTTATTAGATTCCTATGAAAATAAAAAAACTGAGCGCTTAAGTGAACAGGCTTTAAATGAATTATCTCGGCAAGTTGAATTACATTTAGCTGATTTTGGGGTAACTGTGCAGGTTGTCGACGTCCATCCTGGACCCGTAGTAACCCGATTTGAGCTGCAATTAGCTGCTGGTACGAAAGTGAGTAAAATAAGTAACTTGTCTAAAGATCTGGCGCGATCACTTTCTGTTGTCAGTGTGCGGGTAGTTGAAGTCATACCCGGAAAATCAGTCATTGGCTTAGAATTACCTAACAAGGACCGAGAGGTTGTTGGGTTGCAAGAAGTACTGGGATCTAAAGCTTATGCAAACTCACGTTCCCCCCTGAGCTTGGCTTTGGGAAAAGATATAGGAGGCCATCCGGTGGTGGTTGATCTGGCTAAAATGCCCCACTTGTTGGTGGCTGGAACAACAGGAGCCGGTAAATCGGTAAGTCTTAACGCCATGTTACTGAGTCTTCTTTATAAGGCTACTCCCCAACAGCTCCGTATGATTATGATTGACCCTAAAATGTTGGAGTTATCCGTCTATGAAGGCATACCTCATCTCTTAACGCCCGTGGTCACGGATATGCGCGATGCCGCCAGCGCTTTGCGTTGGTGTGTGGTTGAAATGGAACGTCGCTACCGTTTAATGTCAGCCTTAGGGGTAAGAAATATAGCGGGGTATAACGCTAAGGTTCAAGAAGCCGCCGAACGAGGAACGCCGCTTCTGGATCCATTACCCAGAGCCGATGACGAGGAACAGAAGGCATTACAGGCCTTACCACAAATTGTCGTTTTGGCTGATGAATTTGCCGATATGATGGTTGTGGTAGGGAAAAAAGTTGAAACACTCATTGCTCGATTAGCGCAAAAAGCTCGTGCGGCTGGAGTCCACCTGATTTTGGCGACCCAAAGGCCTTCCGTAGATGTTATAACGGGCTTGATAAAGGCTAACATTCCTACTCGAATTGCTTTCCAAGTTTCATCAAAGATTGATTCTCGTACTATTTTGGATCAATCCGGTGCTGAGCAACTTCTAGGGAATGGAGATATGCTATATTTAGCACCAGGGACCGGCGTTCCCATGCGAGTTCATGGTGCTTACGTCAGCGATGATGAAGTTCATCGCGTCGTTGCTGATTTGAAACAAAAAGGTAAGCCAGATTATGTGGAAGATATCTTAAAAGAAAGCTTTACCACGGAATCAACTGGTAGCTCTGACGGATCATTTGCGGAATTCAATCAAGGCAGTGGTGATGCAGAGCAAGACCCACTTTACGACGAAGCCGTGGAGATGGTCATAAAAGCACGAAAGGTCTCGGTTTCTAGCGTACAGAGACGGTTTAAGATCGGTTATAACCGAGCCGCGCGTATCGTTGAGGCTATGGAAAACGCGGGTGTCGTCAGCAAGATGGAAACCAACGGCGCCCGTGAGGTTTTAGTACCTGCCGGCGAATGAAGATAATGAAGGAGATTAAGGAAATGAAAAAGTTATCAATTGCTTTTGTACTGACTTGGGTGGTTTTACAAACTGCTTGGGCCGGGACTGGGGACCCTGCAACGGATTTATCCAGCCTTTTACAGAACGCTAAAACTTACCAGGCCAATTTTAGCCAAACTAATTTTGGTGGAAAGGGCAAGGCAGGTCATAGCCAAGGTAGAGTTTATATACAGCGACCGGGTCGTTTTCGCTGGGAAACCTCACAACCTTACCAACAAGTATTGGTTGCGAATGGTGGACAACTTTGGATCTATGATAAAGATTTAAAACAAGCTTCTCAACAACCTTTAGGAAAACGAGGATTTAATCCAGGTGAATTATTGACTCAACCTGTCACTGACCTCAGCCAACGATACGTGGTTAGTCAAGATCCTAGCGGCTGGTATAAACTGGCGCCACGCCAACCCAGTAAAGGTTTTAAAGTTGCCCTGCTTAAATTTGAAGGCGGACAATTGGTTGGGCTAAAAGTCATAAACCAGTTAAATCAAACCAACGTCTTTACCTTTAGCCAGGTACGAGTGAATCAACCTTTATCACCCAGTTTGTTTAGCTTTAAACCACCTGCTGGTGTTCAAGTGATGCATGGGTAAAAAGCTTGTCTCAAAACCCATTTGTCCCACTGGCTACACGCATGCGGCCGCAAAACTTGGTCCAATTCGTGGGTCAATCCCACTTATTGGCGCCAGGTAAGCCGCTTTATCAAGCTATCTCTCAAGGTCATCCGCATTCCATGATTTTTTGGGGTCCTCCGGGGACCGGCAAAACAACCTTAGCTGAAATCATTGCTCATCAAAGTCATGCTTATTTTGAGCAATTATCCGCAGTCTTAGCAGGGGTAAAAGATATACGTGAGGTGGTGGCGACAGCCAAGGTCAATCAACAACATAATAAGACAACTATTTTGTTTGTTGATGAGGTCCATCGTTTTAATAAAGCCCAACAGGATGCTTTTTTACCGCATGTAGAACAAGGAACTATTATTTTAGTCGGTGCAACCACGGAGAATCCGTCTTTTGCCTTAAATAACGCCTTGTTATCGCGGTTACGAGTCTATGTACTTAAGCCTTTATCTCAAGAAGAACTATTGACCATCTTAGATGGAGCTTTAACCGATAAAGAGCGGGGGTTAGGAAAAAGACATATCGAATTAAATGATGATCTTAGAATGCAAATTGCTAAATTTTCTGATGGAGATGCTAGGCAATTATTAAATATTTTGGAAGTTTTGGCGGATTTTGCGGTTACTAAAAAAAATAAAGAGATCATTAGCGCCGAGACTGTTCAAGAAATTTTACGCCACGGTTTGCGCCGTTTCGATAAAGGGGGCGAATATTTTTATGATCAAATCTCTGCTTTACATAAATCGGTTCGCGGTTCAGATCCTAATGCTGCGCTGTATTGGTTAACCCGCATGTTGGATGGCGGTTGTGACCCAGGATACCTAGGCAGGCGATTATTAAGAATGGCCAGTGAAGATATCGGCAATGCGGATCCACGTGCTTTGGAATTAACCTTATCGGCTTGGCAAACTTATGAGCGCTTAGGCTCACCTGAGGGAGAATTAGCACTTGCGCAAGCGACTATCTATTTAGCTTGTGCGGCAAAAAGTAATGCGACCTATTTAGCCTTTAATGCCGCTATGAAAGATTCTCGGGACTTAGGAAGCCTAGAAGTCCCTCTGAAACTGCGTAACGCGCCAACTCGCTTGATGAAGCAGTTAGAATATGGTAAAGAATATCGATACGCTCATCAGGAAGAGGAAGCCTATGCTGCTGGGGAAAAGTATTTTCCAGATGAGATGGAAGAGGTTTCGTATTATCAACCGGTTGATCGTGGTTTAGAAATTAAGATAAAAGAAAAACTAGATCATTTAGAAAATTTAAAAAAGGCTGCTCGAGGGAAAAAACATGTTAGACCCAAAACTGATCCGAAATAATCCTGCGGCTTTAGCAGCGCAGTTGGCTAGACGCGGTTATTATTTCGATATGAATTTATTTACCCATTTAGAAACAGAAAGACGCAAATATCAACAGAAAACGCAAGAATTGCAATCCGAGCGCAATCATCTTTCTAAAGCCATTGGGTTAGCCAAATCGAAAAACGAAGACACCCACCTATTGATGGAAAAGGTAGGTCATTCAGGTGAAAAACTATCAGAGTTAGAGCATAAACTGAATGAGATACAACAGGCGTTACATGATTTTCAACTAGATCTACCCAATCAATTACACGACTCTGTTCCGGAAGGAAAAGACGAGAAAAATAATGTTGAGGTTAAACGTTGGGGAACATTACCAAAATTTAATTTCCCAATTGTCGATCACATCACTTTGGGTGAAAAATTGGGCGGTATAGATTTTGAAGCGGCAGCACGTTTGTCAGGTGCGAGATTTTCTGTTTTACAGGGTAAAATCGCCCAATTGCATCGTGCATTAGGCCAATTTATGCTGGATGTTCATACCCGTAAACATGGATATAAAGAAACTTATGTCCCTTATTTAGTTCATTCGCAGAGTTTGCTTGGGACCGGCCAGTTACCTAAATTCAAAGAAGAATTTTTTTATGTCAATGATAAAGACTTATGCTTAATTCCGACGGCGGAAGTACCTTTAACCAATCTGGCGCGTGAACAAATTTTTAATGCGGATCAGTTGCCCATTAAACTGGTGGCTTTAACCCCTTGTTTTCGTAGTGAAGCAGGTTCTTATGGCAAAGACACTCGCGGGATGATCAGACAGCATCAGTTTGAAAAAGTTGAACTGGTGCAATTAGTAAAACCTGAACAATCCAATAATGCGCTTGAAGAGCTCACTGGTCATGCCGAATATATTTTGGAAGCATTAGAATTACCTTATCGTGTGATGTTGCTTTGTGCGGGCGATACGGGTTTTAGCGCGGCTAAAACTTATGATCTGGAAGTTTGGTTGCCAGCACAAAATTGTTATCGAGAAATTTCTTCTTGCAGTAATTGCACTGATTTTCAAGCTCGCCGTATGCAGGCCCGCTGGCGGGAAACGCCGAGTGAAAAGCCTGAGTTGTTACATACATTAAATGGTTCGGCTTTAGCTATTGGTCGCACTTTAGTGGCCATTCTTGAAAATTACCAAACAGAAAAAGGTCATATTCGTATTCCTGAAGTGCTAAAAAAATATATGGATAGCGAAGATATTTCACCTCCTCGCTGAATGATGTGATATACACTTGACTTATTATTTTTTTTATGATAATAGTAAACAATGAATATATAAAAATAATCAATTCAATGAGAGGTATGTATGAAAATATATATAAGTGACGAAGAAAGATATAAACTTGAAACAGGAATAGAATTGGCAGATTACACTCAGCCTGAGGGCCATAAAGATTATGATTATCTCTCAGCTAAACTTCCTAAAGAAATAATTGTCTCTTTATGTATTTTCTTGCATCCTCGATTTGTGCTTACTATTCTCCCTTTGGTTTCGAAAGGATTCAACGAAGTTTCATCTGACGATGAGGTATGGCGTCCTCTTTTAAATGAATCCAGTCCTGGAGAAGAGAAAACTATAACTTTTACAGCCAAAAACCAGTTTAAACAATTTCCAGCCTATCGAGTATCAATGTATACTTTGATAGGCGCCAATGGTTACCTGTACTTTTCTCAAAAAATGAGCAATGAAATCCAAGAAACAATAGCAGCATTAAAAAAAGAAGATAAAGAACAAGGAAACAACGCCAATTCCAATTTAATTGATACCTTATCCTACAGTGGAGTGAATACAATTATTTATTTTCGTCTTATTACTTTAGCAGAAGTTTGTAAACTTAAGGCTTCAGCATTAAGGAATTTGCGTGATAATAAGTTATTTGAAAAATTTATTTCGCCTTTACTGATAAAATTAAAAGATAAGTGTTCTGATGAGCAACTAAGAGCTAGCCTAAAAACAAAAATACAAGATGTCTTAAAAGTGGAACGCCCACAAACGATAAGCTCTGAAATACTTAGTAATTATAGATCATAACTATAATATCCGCGGAAACTTAGGATTTTTGAGCGCTAAAGCTGCCGTTATTACGGAAAGATGGGTTAAAGCTTGCGGAAAATTGCCTAGCATTTCGTCAGTGGTGGGATCATATTCTTCGGAAAACAACCCCAACTCATTTGCACCGCTGGCCGCCCGATTAAAAAATTGTAAGGCTTCTTCAAAGCGGCCTTGACGCGCCAAGATCGTTGCCATCCAAAATGAACAAGCAAGAAAAGAGCCTTCGCTTCCTTCCAAGTTATCCGAAACAGGTGGGTATCTTAAAATTAAACCGTTGACACTTAAATCTTGGATAATGGCGTTAGTGGTGCGAACCATGCGTGGGTCTTTATACTCAACAAAACCAAAGCTGGCTAACAATAAGAGAGATGCGTCTGTTTGCGGCCAATCAAAAGCTTGGATAAATATGCCACGTTCGGGATCATAACCGCGAGTGTTGATAGCTTCTTCAATGGCTTTGAGCGCGTCCCGCCATTTTTTTAAGGGCGCCGGTAAGCCTAACTCTTCGGATAAATTAATGCCGTGGTTAATAGCAATCCAACACATTGCTTTTGAAAAAACAAAATGCCTGGGTTCGCCCCTTATCTCCCAAATCCCACGATCAGGACTTTCCCAATTGGCCACGGCTGTATTGACAATTTCCACCAGAAACCACCAGTAATCTCGATCTAAGGCATTTCCTTGACGATACCAGTTCCAGGCTAAAGCCAACAACTCACCATAAATATCAAATTGCAGTTGTTTTTCAGCCGCATTACCAATACGCACCGGTTTAGATCCTTTGTATCCATCCAAATAATCCAGTTCATATTCAAATAAACGCCTTTGGCCCGTGACCCCATAAACCACCTGCAGTTCTTCTGCACTACCGGCGCTGGTTCGTTGTATAAATCGTCTAAAACCATCCGCTTCACTAACAAACCCTAATCGGGTTAGGGAAACTACTGAAAAAAAGGAATCCCGGACCCAGGTATAACGGTAGTCCCAGTTTCTATTTCCGCCGAGACTTTCAGGTAAGGAAGTGGTTGGGGCAGCGGCAATGGCGCCAGTTGGAGAATTGGAAAGACTTTTTAATACCAATGCGGAACGTTTAACCAATTCCGGTGTATGGACATTGTCGAATTTGCCTTTTTTGATCCAATTTTCCCACCAACGAATGGTTTCGTTTAAACGCGCATCTATTTCGCTAATGCTAGGCGCTTCCACCGATTCTTCATCAAATTCTTCTGGCTTCCGGTAGATTAAAGCCAGGTGGGCGCGTTGTCCTTTGATAACATTAAATTCTGCATAAAGTTCATGACGACTGCGCATCCATAGAGGTAAATCCCCGCATATTAACAGCCCGCTATCGCCACCAATGCAGACAAAAGCATTTTCATTGTAAGGTCGAATCCAGGGTTTAATGGAACCATAGTCAAATCGGGGTTGAATTTCTGCTTTGAAGACAATGTGACCTTCAATGCCCTCGACAATGCGTAGGATTTGCTGATAAGGATCATGTTCTCCTTTTTCACGCATGGGAAAAAAATCAAAAATGTGCGCCTTTCCGGTGTCTGTTTGGAAATGGGTAACTAATATCATCGTCTTGTCTAAATATTTTCTGGATGCCTCAAAAGGACAGTTGGGGACAATCTGACAATAACCTCCTTTGTTCCAATCTAGTAAACGTGCGAAACAGCTGGGTGAGTCAATCATCGGCATGCAGCACCAGTCTATGGATCCGTGTGTGGAAATAAGCGCCGAAGAGTGGCAATCTCCTATATAGCCATAATCGCGAATGCCTGGGGGCAGGGGACAAACGTTTTCTTTCATTCCATGCATTTTATAAACTCCTTGTTTCAATTATAACATATATGAAATAGGTCGATTTTGCTGGGGTTTGACTGTAAACTAGGGGCGTTGTGATTCAATAGATTAAACTAGTCATTTTATGAACAATTCAGAAAACATTATTTTATAAAAATATAAAAGGAGATCATTATGAAAGAGATTAAGGCATTAGAACCTTTCTTGGGGATTTATCAAACAAGTCAAGGTTTAAGTTTATTAGATAATAATTTGTTAAAGCCTGATAGTGGGCAGTTAAAGGCTGAAGATCCATGGCATCTACGTTATAGTGTTTTTGCTTTGATGAGTTCCGCAGAAAGCGCCACTTTGGTGAGAGATCTTGAAGTTAGTCAAGCGATTAACAGGGATTTAATTGCGCAGGCATCCTATCTTTTAGCTGGTTGTATCTATTACGCCGAATTTTGCGAAGAATTGACAAAAGTTTATGTACTTGAAGAGGAAGTTAAAATTCCGACTGCAAGTAAAAAATTGCAAGAAAATGACCTTGTTGCCGCCACAGAAATTAACGATCAGTCTCTTGCAGAGATAGAAGCCATTCTAAAGGCCTATCATCTAAAATTAGTATCTATGAGAGCAATTTTAAATGATGTCCTTGGAGAGGATAAATATATAGCCTCGAAAGAAGATAAAGAAAATAAAAGTCCAGCATCCCAGCATTTAATTAATAAGTTCTGGCGACTTAAAGGTGCACCTTCTAAAATTTCCGGTTTAGAAAATGAGATAACTAAACTGCTTGGGTTGTCATCCTCGGTATGTACCAAAGATGGAACGAGCCAATTTAAAGAACAATTGAAGAAAAAAGCCTACGTGAAACAAAATCCTGAGCCAATAAAAAAACATTTATCTTCAGTGTTAACTGTTTTAAAATTAGTTGAATCAAGTATTTTTGAAATTACTAAATTAAAACGAAACGCGAAGGGAGACTTAGAAGCAGAAATTCCTTCAGGCATGCATCCGATCAGAGGCGTAATAAAAATGCCTACGGAAATTAAGAAATCCGAACTACATCGTCAATATGGAAAACTCAAATCTGAGTTTTTATATCTGGCGTTATGTATTAGAAGCATTTTGTCTAGTTCAGACAAAAATGTCAATGTCAATGTAACAAAATTTAATTATACAAATGCGAAACAAAATAATTTAATGATTTTTTCACAGAAGTATGTTGATCCCTTGGTTGGATTGAAAGAATTTAAAAAAAATGTTGTTAGCAAATTAAGCTTACATAACGCTCAATCTGATTCTTTGTTATTACCTGAACCGTACATGGAAACTAAAGATATTGGGAAAAGGAATCAAATATTATTAGCCTCTGCTGAAAGAACAAAAGATGAAGGATTTACTAAATTATGTATTATTGTTAATTATTATGCGATTTTGATTGGAAAAGCCTGTGTTAAAAACGACGATATTACTCTCGCTGGTCTTGAAAATTTACAAAAAGCTTTAATAGAACTAATCAAACTATGTGAAGTAGGAACTGATCACCGTATCATCAAAAACCCATTACTTAAAAAAACACGAGGGGACAACTATATTGTTAAGGAGAAAAGTAAGAGAGGAATAAAAAAAGAAAAGGAAAAATTAGTAACTGCGCTTATAAAGTCCACATTGATAAGAACTCAATCAGGAGTAATCAAGTCGATGTGGGAAAAAATAATGTTTTCTTTAAATGAGACATTAAAAATAGTAGAAGAGCTACTTAAAAATAATATTAGCGAACAATCAACAGCCTCAACAATGACTTCAATAGCAACTTTAACAGGGTTATCTGGAGAAAGTATTGAAAATTTGGATTCCCTTGTAGCTTCATTGGGCTCTATTTCTAGTGCTAGTTCCAGCTCTAGCTCTAGCTCGAATTCAAGTTTGCCTATACCTTCATTATCAAGTTCTAGTTCTTTATTCAGTTCAACTGTATCATCTTCCAGCTCCAGCTCCAGCTCCAGCTCCAGTTTATCAATCCCTTCTTTATCGAGTTCTAGTTCTTTGTTCAGTTTAACTTCATCATCTTCAAGTTTAAGCTTAAGTGCTTCACCTAAAAGATTAGTATTAGTAGGCGAAACTAATCCAGATGCGTGGAAAAAATTAAAAGAAGAACAGGAGAAAAGAAGACAAAAACAAAATAAAAAGGAAGACGAAGAGAAAGAAAACGAAGATGAGGAAGACATATCTTCACGCTTGATACCGTTGGGTGTGTTGCCTGAAGTAATAATGGAAAAGCCCCTTAGAGAAGATTCTACCGCTTTAAAGTCTCAATCGGTCACGAACACGGGCAAAAAGCAATCTTCTAGTGCTACAATACCTGAATCACTTTTATCTTCAAAAACAGGATGGTTTGGTTAATTTATGAGACTAGGAATTATGACCGGAGGAGGGGACGCCCCCGGTCTTAACGGCATTATTGAAGCGGCCACCAAAACTTTAATTGGTATGGGTCATCATGTTTTTGGCATTCAAGATGGTTTTGAAGGCATTTTTGAAGGCCGCTTACAAGAATTGACGTTACACCAGGTTAATGGTATTCATGCTTTTGCGGGTACGATTTTGGGAACCTCAAATAAATGCGGGACCGGCGGAAGAGAAGATGAATTTTTAAGCAAGTTCCAGCAGCTAGGCTTGGATGGCATTATCGTTGCTGGTGGTGATGGCACCTTTAAAAGTCTGGCCCATTTCAATGATTCTATCCCTTTGATTGGGGTTCCAAAAACCATTGATAATGACCTCAATGGCACGGACGTCACCTTTGGTTATGATACCGCTTGTTCAGTCGTTTCCGACGCCATTGAAGCTTTGCGCACCACGGCTAATTCCCATAAACGCAACATTTTTGTGGAAACGATGGGGAGAACCGCAGGTTGGATTGCTTTGGGCGGCGGTTTGGCTGGATACGCGGATGGGATACTTATCCCTGAGAAGCCTTTTAGTTTAGCTTTATTAAAGCAATATATTCTTAAAAAGCGCCAAGAAGAAAGGAAGAGGGGCTTAATTTTTGTGGTGGGTGAAGGCGCTTATCCAGAAGGTCAGAGTCCTAAAGTTGCTTTTAAAGTTGAAGGAAGCCCTGAAGCTGTTCGTTTAGGCGGAATTGGAGAATTTTTGGCGCGTTGGAGTGATCAAGAAATGTCGGAAGAATCAAGGAGTGTGATTTTAGGCCATTTACAGCGTGCTAAACCGCCAACGACGACAGATTTATTGCTTACTTTAGCTATGGGCACAGAAGTTGGTAATTTGGTCAAAGAAAAAAGATGGGGCCAGGCCGTTGCTTTTAAAGCCGGCAAAGTAGTTACGGTGCCTTTAGTGGATTTTATGGGACCACCCAAGTTAATTAATTTAGAGCATCCTTGGCTAAGGATGGCCAAATCATTAGGTTTATTTATCTAAATGGATTTTTACTTGAACAAAAAATATTTAATTAATAAATATTTAACCAATAAGTGGTTAAATATTTCACTGATTTGGTTTTTATTTGGCGCATTTTTAATTTACACCATTCCGCCTCGCTATGAAGACCCATTACATTATCTTAGTGTTGCCTGGGAAATGTATAAAAATAATTTTTACTTACTCACTTATAGCGGCGGAAATTTAGATTTAGAAAAGCCTCCTTTATTCTATTGGCCGATTGTCGCCGGATGGCATGTCTTTGGAGTCAATACGCTTTGGCCGTATATTTTTCTCTATGTTATTGGTTGGTTCAATCTCCTGTTGACTGCTTGGTTAGCAAAACAATTATATCAAAATATTCGATTGGCTTGGATCAGTGTATTCATCTTGGTGACTAGCATTTATTGGCCTATTTTTTGTCAAGATATTCGCTTTGAAAGCTTGGTCGTTTTTTTTGGTATGTTATTTCTTAATTTCTGCATTAAGGCAGAGATTTCAAAAAGAAATTTTTACTGGATTTTAGCCGCTATAGCTTTTGGATTATGTACCTTTAGCAAAGGAGCAGTTTCTTTCGTATTTTATTTACCCTTTGCCGCGTGTATCCCATTATTTTTGAATATTGCAGATATTCGTGCTTGGTATCTGAAATTAATGGCTGCTGTTCTATGCGGCTTAATCATTCCAATACTTTGGATTCTCACCCTGTATTTGCAACAGGGTTGGAACCCGATTTCTTATGTCTTATTTGGACAAGTAACCAATCGGGTAGGGGTTGACTTTGCAAAATTTTATTTTCCCGTACAGAGAATTTTTGAGAATTTGCTGCCTTGGACGTGTATATATTTAATTTATTTATTTAAATCAAAACCACCATTGGAAAAGAAAATAGTTATTCTTTGGTCTATAATTTTTATCCAATTGTTATTTTTTGGTTTTTTTGTAAAAATGCAAAGGACTCATTATGTGATTCCAATATTTCCAATTTCAGCTATATTAATGTCTTCACTTTTGGTTAATCATCTAAGTGATAAACAATTGTGGTGGATTGGCGGTTTATCGTTACTAGGTCTTGCTATTTATGAAATTTATTTACCTACCCAATACAAATCGCTCCAACCTATCGCTTTACAATTAAAAGCAATTGAAAAAACAGGTGCGCCTATTGTACAGTTTAGTCATATGCCAGGCCACCAAAATTTTGAATATTTGGGGAAATTAGAGAAAGATATCCCTATTATGTATGATTCAAAAAACCAAACTACTTGGTTAAAAGTCAACCCAAACGGCTGGATAATAAACGCTTACCAAAAATTACCTGTTCAATGTAATCTTAATTACTGGTGGGAAATTGGTAATCATTGGATAGTGACGTTATCTACAACTAAAAATTATCTAGATTGTACTCAAAAATGAATAATACAATAAATAAAACTTTCATTAATATTTGTAAAAATAAATGGGTCAATTTATCGATCGTCTGGTTCGTATTAGGTGCATTTTTAATTTACCTCATTCCACTTGAATCAGGCGATCAACTCCATTATTTAAGTGTAGCTTGGGAAATGTATAAAAACCATTTATATTTATCTACTTATAGTGGTGGAAGGTTAGATTTAGAAAAAACACCTTTATTATATTGGCTGCTAGTTACAGGATGGCGGATTTTTGGTGTTAGCAATATTTTTCCAAAAATTTTAATGCAAATAATTGGCTTGTTTGACTTAATGCTAACTGCCTGGTTAACTCAACAATTATTTGGCAAAATTCGCATCGCTTGGATTAGTATTTTCTTGTTATTAACCAGTTTCTATTGGGCTTTCTTTTTTCAGACTATCCGTTTTGAAGGTTTGGTAGTTTTTTTTGGAATGCTGTTTCTTAATTTAGTGGTCAAGGCAACGCTTTCAAAAAATAATTTTTACTGGGTTTTAAGTGCTGTTGTTTTTGGACTTTGCACCTTCAGTAAGGGTCCAGTTTCCTTCCTTTATTATTTGCCAATTGTTTTTTGCTTACCGTTATTTTTAAAAGTAGAAAACATTAAAGTATGGTGTTTGAAATTAACTATTGTGATGTTGAGTGGATTAATTATCCCATTATTTTGGATCCTTTTAGTCTATTTTCAACATGGTACTGCTGCTGTCAATTATCTTTTATTTGGGCAGGTAACGAGAAGGGTGGGTATAGCTTTTAATGGTTTTTTTATGCCAATCATAACTTTAGTAGCAAACCTGTTACCATGGACGTTAATATATATATTCTATTTGATAAAGGGTCAGAAAAAATTAGAAAAAGAAATCATTATCTTTTGGGGGGTGTTACTAATTCAAATATTGTTTTTTAGCTTTGTTGTGGGAAAAAAGTCTTCACATTATTTAGTTCCATTTGCTCCGATCATGTCTATAATAATGGCGAAATTTTTGTATGACAAGATCAGTGACAAACAATTTTGGTTTCTGGGGGCGATTTTTTTGTTAATTTTTTCCATTCATCAAATCCATTTAAGAACCACCAAATATAGATCCCTTGAACCATTCGCACAAGAAATCAGTAAAATTGCGAAATTGGGTATTCCTTTGGTGCAATTTTCCCCTCGGCCTGGAGATCAAAATTTTGAATTTCTAGCCAGGTTGGATCATGACCTAATTATTTTAACAACAAGAGAAGATCAATCTTCCTGGTTAAAAGATCATCCTGATGGCTGGATAATAAACGCTTATCAAAAATTACCTGATCAATGTAATTTTAGTTACCAGTCGGAAACTAGCAATCATTGGGTGCTCACGCTTTCTACAGCTAAAAGTTATCTGGATTGTAAGTTATGAATAAAGCCCTCGTTAGCATCTATAAAAATAAATGGCTTAATCTTTCAATTATGTGGTTTATCTTCGGGGCATTTCTTATTTATGTAATTCCGCCTAGAAGGGGCGACCCCCTACACTATTTAAGTATGGCGTGGGAAATGTATCGGAATCATTTGTATCTCTCAACATATATGGGTGGGCGCTTAGATTTAGAAAAAACTCCCTTATTTTATTGGCCGATAGTGGGGGGGTGGCATATTTTTGGGGTTAATAATATCTGGCCTTTTATATACACTTATATCATTGGTTGGTCTAACTTAATGCTGACCGCTTGGTTAGCAAAACAACTATTTTCCAACATTCGGATAGCTTGGATCAGCGTTTTTATTTTAATAACCAGTTTATACTGGCCTTTATTTTTTCAAGATATTCGTTTCGAGGGGTTGTTAGTTCTTTTTGGCATGTTATTTCTTAACCTTGTGATCAAAGCAGCAACTTCCGGCGTATTTTATTGGATTTTGGCTGCGATTTCATTTGGTTTTTGCACATTCAGTAAGGGTCCTGTCTCTTTTATTTATTATTTGCCCTTTGTTGTTTCTTTGCCATTTTTTGTGGAAATAAAAAATCTCAAAATGTGGTATTTGAAATTAACGGTAGCTATTTTAAGTGGTTTAATCATACCGCTATTATGGCTTTTTATAGTATATATTCAGCATGGTATGCCTGCCATCAATTATCTATTATTCGGGCAAGTCACACAAAGGGTAGGGATTGTATACAAGTTTTTATTTAGCCCCTTGATAAGGGGCTTTATCAATATGCTTCCCTGGACGTTAATTTATATTTTTTATTTAGTTTGGCATCGAGAAAAATTGACAAAAAACATATTAATTTGGTGGGTGATTCTACTCATTCAATTTTTGTTTTTTGGGGTTTTTGTGGAACGGCAGGCTTTACATTATTTGATCCCGCTTTTTCCCATTATAGCTATTTTGATGGCGCCGGTTCTAAATAAGTTTATGAGTGATAAACAGTTCTGGTGGATTGGCGGATTATTTTTATTAGCGCTGGCCGCATATCAGATAACGTTAAGAACTACCAAGTATAAAACTCTGGAACCGATTGCTAAGCAACTTAGTTTAATTCAACAATCTGGTGCTCCGATTGCGCAATTTGGTATAAAGCCAGGATATCAAAATTTTCAATTTCTAGGACGGTTAAAATATGATATTCCAATACTAGTTGATGAAAACATTCAAACTGAATGGATAAAGACCCATTCAACCGGTTGGATTATTGAAACTTATGGCGTACTACCCAAGAATTGTCATTTTAGTCAGCAATGGAGAATTGCCGATAAATGGATTGTGGTTCTTTTACCCGTTAAAGATTATTTGGCTTGCTAGCCTCTATTTTAATTATTTCAATAAGGGTGATTATCGAAATAATCACCCTTATCATTAAGCATAAATACAAAAAAGCGATATACTTTAAATTAGGGTTCCCTTATCATTAATAATTATTTCTACTCATGAGGTTTTTCATGCACGTGGCTATCTTATCTCGAAGAAAAGATCTTTATTCAACGCGCCGATTGAAAGAAGCGGCTGAAGAAAGAGGCCACACGGCTGCCGTCGTAGATTATTTGCGTTGTCACATGAATATATCTTCTGAAGATCCTTCCATTCATTATAAAAGTGGTAAACTGCCAAAATTTGACGCCATCATTCCCAGAATCGGCACTTCCAGAACCTTTTATGGCACAGCCGTGGTGCGCCAATTTGAAGCTTTAGGGACGTTTAGTATTAATTCTTCGTTGAGCATAACTCGTTCCAGAGATAAATTACGTTCTTTGCAGTTGTTATCCAAAAAAGGCATTGGTTTACCCATTACCGGATTTGCCCATTCTTTAAAAGATGTCAGTCGTTTAATAGAACTGGTTGGCGGCCCTCCTCTAGTTATTAAATTATTAGAAGGGACTCAAGGCGTAGGTGTGGTTTTAGTCGAATCTCGAGAGGCAGCCTATAGCTTAATCCAAGCTTTCATGGGTCTTAATGCCAATATAATTATTCAAGAATTTATTCGCGAAGCCAAAGGCGCTGATATTCGGTGTTTTGTGATTGGTGATAAAGTTGTAGCCTCCATGAAACGGCAAGCAATCCCCGGGGAATTTCGCTCGAACATTCATCAAGGTGGTACAGCCGAACCGGTGAAAACCACGCAAGCTGAGAAAGAAATGGCTGTTAAGGCCGCTAAAATAATGGGGTTAAAAATGGCCGGGGTTGATCTTTTAAGGTCCGATCGTGGCCCACTCTTGATGGAAGTGAATTCTTCTCCAGGACTTGAAGGTATTGAAAGTGCAACGCAAAAAGATATTGCTGGCATGATCATTCGCTATATTGAAAAGCACGCAAAGCCAATAGGACCTAAAGATTACTATGAAGGATAATGATCGTATTGTTTTGAATGGTATCGAAGTACCGCCGGGAAAACGCACTACCATTATGCTGCCAATGCCGAAGTTGTATGATTGGACACCCATGAATATGCCGGTTCATATTATCCGTGGCACGAAACCTGGACCCGTTTTATGCGTTACTGGAGCAATTCATGGAGATGAGATTAATGGTGTTGAGATCATTCGTCGATTATTAAAAAAACCATTTCAAAAGAAATTGGTCGGGACATTAATTGCGGTGCCTATTGTCAATATGTATGGTTTTCTTTACCGCGATCGTTATTTAATGGATAGGCGAGATTTAAATCGAGCTTTTCCTGGGTCAAGTAAAGGTTCTTTAGCCGCCAGGTTAGCTTATTTGGTAATGAATGAATTGGTTTCCAATGCTACCCATTTTGTTGATTTACATAGTGGTTCACAACATCGAATTAATTTGCCACAAATTCGAACCAATCTGGATATTCCTCATATTGAAAAATTAGCCAAATCATTCCATGTTCCGGTTATTTTGCACTCTAAAGAACGGGATGGATCTTTGCGTCAAGCGGCCAATGATAAAGGGATTCCCCTACTCCTCTATGAAGCGGGTGAAGCATTGCGTTTTGATGAGAATTCAATTCGTATGGGCATTAACGGCTTGTTGGGGGTGATGCATTATTTAAATATGCTTCCTGGTGAAAACCAGGCATCGCGCCCTTATCAAACTTCTGTTGCACGTTCTAATTTTTGGGTTCGTTCTACGCACAGCGGTATCTTTAGGGCTTTTAAATCTTTGGGGAAAAAAATAAAAAAAGACGAGTCGTTGGGCATTATTGTGAATCCAATCGGTAATGAAGAATACCGAATTAAATCCCCTTATTCCGGCATTATTATTGGTAAATCTAATCTTCCCTTAGTTCATGAAGGTTCGGCTTTATTTAATATTGCATCGTTTAAGTCAATTCCTGGCGAGCTAAAATTTGCGGAGGGATTGGTTGAGGACATGACGTGAATCGATTCCTAGACGGCAGAATGTTAATTGGATGCCGGGAATGGTGTGCCCTGCCAACAATTGATATTCCTGCGATTAAAGTAAAAATTGATACGGGTGCACGTACCTCCTCCCTCCATGCCTTTGGAATTAAACCTATTTCAAAAAAGAACAAATCATGGGTGGGTTTTTACGTTTTTCCTATTCAAGGAAATAAGGCTATAAAAATATATTGTGAAACACCAATCGTGGATGAACGTTACGTGATTAGTTCAAGTGGTCATCGTGAAATGAGATATATCATAGACGCAGAATTAAAACTTGGATTTTTAACCTGGAAGATTGAACTTAGTCTTTCGAATCGTGATTCTCTTAGATTTCGTATGTTATTGGGCAGAGAAGCATTTAAGAATCATGTCATTATCGATCCCAGTCGTTCTTTTTTTCAGGGTAAAATTAAGAAAAAAGAATTGTTGCAAATTTATTCTCAGCCTTAGTCATCGGCGGTGATGAGGTTCGCCTAAGGCATGCAATGCCTCCAAAACACGGCTTAACATGCTGCCTTTTTTTTCTTCTGTTAATTCTGGCATGTTTTCTTCTTCAGCCGTTTGTAGTTCTTTAGCGTCATATTCCCATTGCTGCAGAACTTTTATTTTTTGTTCTTTGGTCAACATCCTGTCATTGACGACTTCCATTGGAAGTCGGTAGACACTGGTTGGGTTCAACATTGCTTTTTCATATTTTGTAGTAAACATTTTTATTCTAGGTGGTTGGTGGAATTGAATAATTGACGTAGCTAAAAAACAGTAAAAATAGCGATAATAACAAACAAAAAACACTTAACGAATAATATCCTGTTTTATGAATATGAAAATATTCCATTGTGCGAGGGACGGCATGGGGAAAATTGAGTCGAACAACTCCTTTAATCAAGGTCAGCCACGCTAATAAGGTAATTACAATACGCCAATCAAGAGTCCATACATTATGAACCAAGATCATGAGAATGCCCAAAATAATTGAAATAAAAGCGGTTAAAGTAATGGTGTCAGCTTGTTCAGACCAGCGTTGAAAAGTTAAATAAAAAACTTTTGCATTCGCTATCATACTAATGCTGATGATCAATAAGTAGATTCCTAACGCTCTTCCTAAGAAAATAGATACTTCCATTTGACCTCCTGATGGCAATCCGTTTATGCTAATGTTTACAGGAGTAAGTATAGACTATTTTTTAAAAAGTTTACCGCGCGGCTTGCCGCGTGGTCATTATAAATTTTGGATCATGGCTTTTCCAAATTCAGAACAACTGACCTCTTTTGCATTCTCCATTAGTCTTGCAAAATCATAAGTGACCGTTTTGTTCTGAATTGTTTTTTCTATGCTTTTTAAAATGAGATCTGCCGCTTCTATCCAATTCAAATGCCTAAGCATCATTTCGGCTGAAAGAATCAATGAACCTGGGTTGACTTTATCTAACCCTTTATATTTGGGCGCTGTGCCGTGCGTCGCTTCAAAAACTGCTGTTTTATCACTAAGATTTGCGCCAGGCGCAATGCCTATTCCTCCTACTTCAGCTGCTAAAGCGTCGGATATGTAATCCCCATTTAGATTTAACGTGGCAATTACATTGTATTCTTCAGGTCTTAATAAAATTTGTTGTAAAAAGGCGTCGGCAATAACGTCTTTGATAACGATATTTTGGTTTGTCGTGGGATTTTTGAGTATGTGCCAAGGTCCTCCTTCTAAGGGAGTGGCGCCAAACTCTTTACGCGCTAAGGCATATCCCCAGTCTTTGAAGCCTCCTTCGGTAAATTTCATGATATTGCCTTTGTGGACAAAGGTAACTGAATCACGATTGTTATCGATTGCATATTGAATGGCTCGCCGTATTAAACGGTTTGAACCTTCTTCCGAGACTGGTTTAATACCAATGGCGCTGCTGCTTGGAAAACGTATTTTCTTGACGCCCATTTCATTTTGAAGAAATTGAATTAATTTTTTAGCTTCTGGGCTGTAAGCTGGCCATTCTATGCCTGCGTAAATGTCTTCTGAGTTCTCACGGAAAATGACCATGTCAACTTTCCAAGGCTCTTTAACGGGGCTTGGGGCGCCAAAATAACGCACTGGTCGTAAACAAACGTACAGATCAAGCTCTTGGCGCAAAGCCACATTGAGCGATCTGATTCCGCCCCCCACCGGGGTAGTCAGGGGGCCTTTAATCGCAACAGAATAGTCACGAATGGCAGTTAAAGTTTCCTCGGGCAGCCATACATCTTTCCCATAAACTTCAGTTGCTTTTTCTCCGGCGTAAATCTCCATCCAAGCAATTTGCCGTTTGCTTCCATAGGCTTTTTGAACGGCTGCATCAACCACCTGTTGCATGACGGGCGTGATGTCAACACCGATACCATCCCCTTCGATAAAAGGGATGATGGGATTTGTGGGCACATTTAAAGAAAAATCATTGTTAACTACAATTTTTTCACCTTTTGGTACGATTATTTTCTTATCAGCCATGAGAAATCCTTAATTGGTAAAAGTTTAAGGAGTGTAACATCCCTAAGTTCTTTCGATCAACTTCCAGCAATTCGGCGGATTCACCGAGAATTGCTAATCAGCATTGCATCTCCATAACTAAAAAAACGGTATTTTTCTTCAATGGCGAGTGCATAAGCTTGCCTCATTAATTCATATCCACCAAAAGCGCTCACCAGAACCAGCAACGTTGATTGGGGTAAATGAAAATTAGTGATTAACGCATCAACCCATTGAAATATGAATCCGGGGCGAATAAATAAGTTTGTTTCTCCAACAAAGTTAGGGAGATTTCTTTGCGCCATGGTCTCTAAACATCGAGCGACTGTGGTGCCTACAGCAATTACCCTCCCCCCTTTGTCCTGACAATTTTTTATCGCTTGATAAGTTTCTGCAGAAAAACTCATCAATTCCGAATGCATTTTATGTTCGTCTAAATTAGAAACTCTAACCGGTTGGAAAGTACCTGCTCCCACATGCAGGGTAACATAGGCAAAATTCACTTCTTTGGCTTTAAGCTTGGCTAATAATTCTTCATCAAAATGTAAACCCGCAGTGGGTGCGGCGACAGCACCAGGCCAGCGTGCAAATATTGTTTGATAACGTTTTAAATCTTCTTCGCTAGGAGGGTGTTGTATATATGGGGGTAATGGAATAGAACCATATTTTTCGAGCATGGATAAAAGTGGACTGGTTCCTTCTATTTTAAGATGATATAAATCATTAATCTTATCCAAAATAGAGACGCAAAAATCTTCAGAAAAAGTAAGTAAACTGCCCTTTTTTGGCGGATGACTGGCGCGAATATGCGCGAGCGCTTCGTTATCAGACAAGATTCTTTCAATGAGGCATTCAATTTTTCCGCCAGTAGACTTGACGCCAGTGAGTCTTGCTGGTATCACTTTCGTATTATTGAAAACAATTAAATCTTGTGGTTTAATCCAATCAGCTAAATAATCAAAAAGATGATGGGATATTTTATGAGATTGAACTTCAATATGCATCAATCGGCTGGCGCTTCGCTGTGATTTTGGAAACTGAGCAATTAATTCTTTGGGCAAATCGTAATTATAATCTTCGATTTGATTAAAAGTCATAGGAACCTTGATCTCTCTTATTCTGTAAACGGTGATAGATCACCTTGCGATTTGAGCCCTTTTCTGGGAAAATCATAGCATGATGTTCAAGAAAAGCCAACTCGGCTGGCGATTGGCTAAACAAAGCCTTTCTATTTTATACAAACTTAAAAATGCCTGGTTTTTAATTTTTTTCGCGAGAGGAATTTATTTTTTAATTGCCATGGGTATCACTTTGACCTTATGGAAACTGAAAGCAGAAGGAATGAATTTTAGTGAAATTTCTACGAAAATATTAATAATTAGTTACCTTGTCATACTGGGGGCTTTATTTATCGGTAATCTGATCTCGAGTTACTTTGATTCAGCTTTAATGGATGCCCTTTTACAGTATGATGCGGGAATAAACGTTACAGCCCGAAGAGCATTGAAAGCGGCTAATAAACGGCTATGGAAATCAACTGCTTGGATCAGCTTCCGTCTGACAGCGGGTCTTTTTCTGATACTTTTTTTTAATCAACTAAATAAAATACGCTGGATAAGGAATTTAACCAGTGGGTTAACCTGGAGCTATGCCAGTTTTTTAGTTTTGCCTTTAATTATAAACGAGGGCTACAATATCTTACCGGCAATTTATCATTCAAGCCGCATTATTAAAGAAAACACGAGTTTGAATCCGAAAACAAATTTTAGTTTAACGCTTTTGTTCTTGATCGCGCGTTTAATTTGTCTTTTACCTTCATTAGTTGGTTTTTTTACCGACAATTCATTTTTGTTTTATTTAGGAACCGTGATCAGTCTTTTGATGTTATTATTATTAACCGTCTTGGCTCATGCCATTATGCTGGCTATTCAGCAAGCAATTTATCAACTCTTAGGAAACAATCTGCTTCCTCGAGATTTTAACCAAAAAGATATCTCAGAAGCGATGAAGTGATAGCTAACTATTGGTAACAACTTTGCGTAACTCAACATTTCATTACACTAATAAAGAAGGAATATCGAATGTCTTAGCACTCTTAGATAAGAGCTTGTCCGCTGTAACTAAAGTAGCTTGAATATTTAAACTACAAGCTGAATGCAAAGCACCCAATGTTCTTAATGACGTTTTCCCTTCGGACAGTAATTGCATTGCTGAAGTAAACACCATATCAGTGATATATATTTTTTCATAGATTAACTGATCCAGGTGGTAGTTAAATAATTTAATAGCAGCATTAATTTCTGTTTGCTGAAGTTCCTTGGTACGTTTTTTTAAAGCTAAAGCCACATAAAATTCAACTTCAGCTAATCGTGACACGCACGGTTTTTCATTTGATTCCTGCAACAAATCGATAATGGCGTCACTATGCTTTTCAGGAATATAAATTGACACCAACACACTGGTGTCCAAATATAAACTCATACTATTAACTCCGTTCTTGATCCCTTTGTTTAATAACAGTATTACGCATACTTTCTTTCAAGTGAATCTTACTTAATTTTTGATGTAGTTCGCTTATGTCTGCCCGAAAAGATGACCAATCCGTTTTGGTAGCTATTGCTTCTCCAGTTAGTAGAGACCCTGGTACTGCTATAATTTAATTAAATTGAATTTTTTAAAGTTTATCTGTAGGAGGGGAAATGAAAATTTTAAGCATTAAAAATACATTTTATTTAGGCTTAATGGGCTTATTTTTTATCGATAATTGTTTTGCGCAACCGCCTAAAGCTCAAGAATTAACAATACATGTCACTAACTCTGACAAAATTAGCCAACTAACCTGTAGCATATTTAAATCCAACGGAGCGGGATTTGAGGCTCCAAACTGTAAACCACAAAACAACCAACCACTTAGCATATCTGGTGGACAAACATCAATTATTATTCAACCTAAAGGCGAATCCATTTATAGCGAAATTACATTTGAAGCCATTGCTAAAAAAACTAACCTGCCACTAGGTAATGTGGATATTATGTTTAGTATTGATAGTGACGGGGCATTTTCAGGCGTCAGTTGTAGCCCTACTGAGCCCGAAGATCCTATTTCTTGTTATTGGGATAAACCCATGGAGCCCGGTGTTCTGACAATCCAAATTAATCCCCCCGGCCCCCCCTAATAACAACAGGAATGCATTGGAAGGTCAAATGGCGAGAGTGGGAATTTAATTAATATGTTAAGTTATTGATTTAATTATTATTTATTTTTTATAAATTCCATAAATACCCCATAAAATACCCCAAAATTTTAGGCACTTGAAAATCATTCGAACCGGTGTTCTTTGCAACGCTAATTTGGCATTTAATAAGCACAAGATAATCAAATAAACATTTAGTATAAAACTTGTCCAATTTTAGCTATTTACTACAATTCCAACAATCACGACATCAGATTCTGTTATAACTTCTTGCGGAAATGGTTCTGAGAGAGTATCCGGAAGAGTTAATGAGGAAGAATCTCCATTAAAATAATGAAAGGCTGCTTTTTCATATTGGCCTCGCAGACAATATTGATTGAATAAGGATGTTGAGCCAACATGTATCGATTTGGAACGATCTAATATTTTTACTCTGTATAGAATCCTATCATAAGCTTCCTTTATTTCTAATTGCTTTCTATATAACAAGGCATCCTCTATGGTTTTTAATAAAAAAATAGATTTGAACCTAGATGGTTTATCAGAGTGATATTTCTGCCTAAATACTTCAAATTGTTCTTCAAGATAATATTTGTCTTTTTGATATATTTTATCAATTGATTCTACTAATTCACCGTATTTACCTGCTTTTATAATTTGATTGCATTGCAGTTTTTCAGGATACCAATGGTAGTAAACATCTTGCTGAAAATAACCATCATTCATAACATTTTATCGCGAATACGTTATAACGGAAAATATATTAACTTAATTCTTAAGATAGTTACTATCATGGTGGTTATCCAGTATACTATGTTTAATGTTTTACTGATGATAGTAACGCTTGAGGATCCATTATTAAGGCCAAGATAATTAATAATTCTTTCAGGAAGAAAAAGAATAACTTCAAGCCAATAAATGGGATTTATTGAATTATTGGCTCTCTTTTTATAGACACCAATCGCTTCACAAAATAAATCACGCACACGATTTATAAATTCAGGACTTGCTTTGGTCAAATTATCAAAGACTGAGTAATGTCCTTTGACCTCATGCCTCGAGCCAACTGGTTGTACAAGAGGTATCTGAGGATCTCTTAATCCCGCACTTTGGAATAATTTAATGACTTCGTATTTTTTTTCTTTAAAAGTCAATGACGAAGCATCGTTGACATATTCTTCATAAATAGAGCTTAGCTTTTTTAATTGACGTTTTTTGAAAGAATTCAATATGAAAAGAATCCCAGGAATAAAGACAATTATTAAAATGATTTCCAATAAATGCATATTATTTTTTTTTCCTCTTATCTTTGCTAGGTCTTCTTACTTGTGCCAAGTCGCTAGCATCTATTGTCTTTTGAGCCTTGGAAGTATTTTTTTTGCGCAACCCTTTCCCAGCTAATGTTGCTGCTTTTTTACCTGTTGCCATTTTAGTTATCTCCTGCACTAAAGAATGTTTTGTATTGTCAAATTGCATATACAGGCAGTTTTAAAAATTTCAAGGCCTTAGTATAATTTTTTTCCGATGTAGGCGCTTGCAATTGATGGACGACAATGACCTGCCACCTCTGCAATTTCTTGGCGCGCTAGTTGATCAAGAGTGGAAGGAACTTCACTTTATAGTAGGGTAATGGTCGCTATCACCCCGCCAATGACATGCCTTGCGGTGTCCGCTTCAGTTTTAATCTGCTTAAGATGAGCGTGTAATCTTAGTACGTACCTTGTCGAACTGATATCCTTTTTTGTTGTCTTTAGCGCAGATTAAAACAGAAGCTGACATCATTGACGGGACAATAGCGACGAGTTAAAAGCAAAAAACTGTTTCAAAAATAGCTGAGCTTCTTCAGTGGCATCAATTGAAGAAAGGAATTAATATGAGATTCTTTATCTTAATTAGAATATTAACAATCTAACAACAAGCTAGTTTTATTAATTCCCTTTTGTTTAAGTAGAATTTCAATGTGACTAATAATTTCATTACTATATTTAATAATAAATTTTTGTAATTCAAAATAAGCGGGTTTAGCAGAAAATCTTGGTATGTAGTCATTAATGGTAGGAAATCTTCTTTGTTCTAAGTAAAAAGAGCAAGGTTTTTTAAAGTAAGTGAAAGTTCCTTTTTGTGCTTCTGCTCTAGGGTTATCGATTAATTTTTCTTTTTCCATAATGACTACAGGACCATCCTCTTGTAATTGTCTATAAGCAAATAAACTGAAATAGCCAGCTGGTATGTTGATTTCTGGTTTTGCAGGTAAGTAAAAGCCATTGTTAGTGTCATAGTTAAATTGTTTATCCAGGCCAAAGTAGAATGCTACATATGGATCACTAGACCAATCAAGTGCGGCAGTTGATAAATTATAGTGTTGTGGGAAAGTTTCATCTAGCCCAGTTAACTCTTCTTCAAGACAAGGTTTACTTATCAGGCTGCCATTTTTAAGATCATATCGAACGATAAGTTGAGGAAACGTATGATCGAAATAACGAATAAGAGTGTCTTCTTGGCACCAATGATTCGACTCCCAAATTCTAATTAATTTTTTATCTTTTTCACAGATATTTTCACGTTTTGACCAATAAGTAGTCAAATCAAAATTATATTGCATTACAATCAACAAACGCTCAAGTAATTTACTTATTTCCTTTCGGTAAGGTTTTATTATTACTCCGTTACGTACTATTCCCGGAAGCCATCTTTTAATGATTTCAATTATTTTTGGGTTATTCTTCCATTCTATAGTTTCATTTTCTTTAGCAGGGTAGTCTCTATGCCGCCTTTTCAATTCTGATTGCCTAAATGCACTAGGTTCTAGTGGCCAAGTTGCATTAGATTGACCACGAAAAATATAGTTTGTTGATAAATTGTTTAATTGATGAATTAGATTTTTAAGTTGATGGAGTGTTTCTATATTTTCTTGTATCATATTTTTTTAATTTAATTTTAAAATTTAGCTAATTAAAAAAACTATTGATTTTTTCTTGGCATAATGTTTCGGTTAATTGCATAAGACCGGAGATACGCTCTCCCAGCCATGTCAATTCTTCTTCGGTAATGGTGTAGGTTTTTTTGTACCGAGCATCGACATAGGCATTACGTAGTAAAATAAATCGACGTCTTTCTTCTGAAGTACTCTGTGGAAAAATTTTAATTAAACGCTGATCCAATAAATTAGTCACTCTTCTTAAAATTCTAAGATCATGCGTTTTAGGTTTATACCTTGTGAAAACCAGCAGTAAAGTATTATATAATCGTTCAGTAGTTTGATGTAATAAAAAAGCGGCGTGATTGTTGTCTTGGCTGGATAAGTAAAAATTAAAGCCTTTATAAAAACCTTTGGCGCTTTCAAAATTGTATTCAAAATCTTCTTTTGCTAAATGATAACGCTCTTTATCGCTAAGCTCGCGAGGCTCTGCCAGTTCTACTTGACCGGAATCATATAAAACGATACCTTGTTTTTTAATATCGGAAAAGAAGTATTGCGCTTTTTTAAGTCTTTGATTAATAAATTGGATATCATGTACGATGGGCGAAACCGGCGTTTTGATTTCCGGCATATTTTCAGTTGTGGTCATAATGGCGTCTTCTAGACGATGTTGTGCTGAAATACTGCGTGTTTTAACGATGATTAATAAATCATAATCACTCTGATACTGAACATGCACGCCATCCTCAAAATATTCCTCTATCCAATCGCCCCGGGCATAACTGCCAAAAAGGATAATCATTTCAATCTCGGAATATTGACGAATGGCTTGCACGATAGCGTGCAGCTCCTGTTGTTTGTTAGCAGGTAAAAATTCAATGCTGGTCTTCATAACGGTTCTCGAACATTCTTAATCAGACAATTAGTTTAATATATACATGGAAGTATATCTAGAGTATTCCTCTTTCGAACTACATGCGTAACAACGTCACAATCCGCATCAAATTAGGCTTGCCGTGGTACCAATTTGTGACCAGTTACTATTCATGTGTGACGCGACACTCATCTATCACATCTGCGGGCAATAACGGTGGGTTTGTGACGGTGTTACGCTTAGGAGCCATGCATCAATCGAACGAAATAAAGCCGCTGTGGTAATATTAGAGGCTGACAGCGGTCGATTGACCAAATGCCCCAAGAGAAATAACAATTGGCTTTTGCCGCATCGCTTTTCAGGCGCGGTAATAACTGCTAGCGGGGCGATGCTGATGACTTCAATAAACCAAGTCATAGTAATCCATAATGTAGCGGCGTGTGCAGTTTCCGGCGCACAGATCACAAAGCGCTTGATGATCATTTCATCATCGTATGACTTATGTGTTTGCATTGACCACCTCCACTTAAGCCGATTTTCGACTACACTCAATTCGAGCTTGTAGCCAAGCATCGCAGCTTCTACCCAACCGACAGCTCTGCCACCGCCCAGGTCGATTGGACGAGGAAATGAACCCTCGGCAATTCTGGCGTAAATGGTTGAACGAGAAAGGCCGGTGCGGCTTTCTACTTGTTTACGTCTAAGAATTCTCAGCGTATTTTGGTTTTCTTGAGTCATTATTCTCTCCTATTGGATTTATACTGAGGGCATTATTGGTGGAGAATGTCAGCTAATACGAGGTTTGTTGAACCGGGAAAAACTTTCCGGAATGATTGGCGCTTAATTTCGTTCCGGAAATTTATACTTTTGGGATGTTTGATAATGATAGCGTGCGGTATTGTTTTATTATTTGCATTAAATTTGAAAAATTGTACATTTCTGCGTATACTGCAATCGTTTCTCTCGGAATTACTACCTCATACGAAGGTGAGATCACATGAGTGATAAAATAGACGATTTGATCAAAGACAACACAGATTTTCTTTTTAGACGAGTCGCTTCAATTTTAGAACAAGCGAAAGGAGACGTCGTCCGTTCAGTCAACTCTAGTATGGTATTAGCTTACTGGTCGATTGGGCGTGAAATTGTTCAGGAAATACAAAGTGGTGAAGAACGAGCTGAATATGGTCAGCAAATTTTACGACGCCTATCAGAGCAGTTGACTGCACGGTATGGAAAAGGCTTTTCTGTCACAAACTTAAAGTACTTCCGTCTCTTTTATCTGGCCTATCCCGATAAGGTTAAGCCAATTGGTCACCCGCTGGGTGACCAATCTACCAAAGGGATGTTGAACCGTCTAAAAAAGAAAGAATTAATGGCAATAAATCAAAAATTGTCACAAGGTTTTTCCCCACAACTGTCCTGGTCACATTATCGGGCGTTAATGCGAGTTACTGATGAAAAAGCCCGCAACTTCTACGAACATGAGGCGATTGCATGTGGCTGGAGCAAAACTCAGTTGGAACGACAGATTCATTCTTCATATTATCAGCGACTTATGGCGAACCAAGGTGCTGAGGGACTGGAGTCAGTAGATAGGGAACGTCTACCTGGTGAGCCAACTCCTGCTGAGCAGGTGTTGAAATCCCCCTACGTACTAGAGTTTTTAGGACTACCGGATTTTCCCAACTTACACGAAAGTTCATTGGAGCAAGCCATCATTGACAATTTACAAGCTTTTCTTTTGGAATTAGGCAAAGGTTTTTCGTTTGTTGCTCGCCAGAAGCATATTCGCTTTGATGATGATGATTTTTATGTTGACCTTGTATTTTATAATTTTATGCTCAAGTGTTTTTTATTGGTTGACTTGAAGATTGGCAAGCTAACTCATCAGGATGTAGGTCAGATGGATGGTTATGTCCGACTGTTTGAGGATCGCTTCAAAGTACCGGGAGACAACCCAACTATCGGTTTGATTCTTTGCTCCGACAAAAGTGAATCTGTTGCTAAGTATTCAGTACTCAGTGAAGGACGTCAGATTTTTGCCGCTAAATATCTTCAATATTTACCCAGCGAACAGGAGCTACAGTTGGAAATAGCACGGGAACGCAAACTGATCGAATCAGCTATGCAAGAAAGAACTGAAAGTGAATGATTTTTAAAATAGAAAAACAATTTCCTCTGCCTCGAATTGTTCTGACCAAAGCTTAGCACACTCTAGCTTTTTAGGATCAATGCCACTTCTTATTATATTAAATTGCTCTAGTGTCATAGGGTGAACGGCGGGACTATTATTGTGGTTTTTGCAGATAACTTTTGCTTCAAGAAAAAAGAAAATACCCGATAATTTTCCTTTTCCGGCACCGTTAATGTCGAATATTGGGGTATCGCGTATCACTTTTAGTGCTTCAGAAAGTTCTGCTTTTAACATGTCTTGGAATTTAGGCTTCAGGACTATTTCGGAACTAATGGGAAGGCGAAATGGCGGAGAGAGTGGGGTTCGAACCCACGTGGGGCTTACGCCCCCAACCGATTTCGAGTCGGTGCCGTTATGACCACTTCGGTATCTCTCCCTTCGAAACTTTGGTTAAACGTGTTGCTACTTGTTGGTAGGCCGTCATCACTCCACCTAAATCTTGCCGAAAACGATCTTTATCCAAGGTTTCGTGCGTAACAGCGTCCCAAATACGGCAGGTGTCAGGGGTTATTTCATCGGCTAAACAAAGGGATCCATTATAGAGTCCAAATTCTAATTTAGCATCCACCAGAATTAAGCTACAAGTAGAAAAAAGTTCAAATAAAACCTGATTAATCTTAAAAGTTAATTTTGACATTTGATCCAGTTGCTCTTTTGTCGCCCAACCCAAGCTGAGAGCATGGTAATCACTGACTAAAGGATCTCTCAATTCATCGCTTTTTAAAATAATTTCGTACAGAGGTGGAGAAAAGCGTCGCCCAATGTTAATGCCTAAGCGACGGCAAAAATTACCCGCTGCCACATTATGTATAATGACTTTAACTGGCAACATATCTAATTTTTTAACCACAGAATGGTCTTCGGAAAGAATTCCCTCAAAATGGGTTAAAACGCCAGCTTGATTAAGTGTCGACATAAGAATGGCGTTAATATTGTTGTTAATTGCTCCTTTTCCAGGTAACACTTCATGCTTTATGCCATTAAATGCAGTAATATCATCACGAAATTGTAAAATCAATAAGTCATCACGATCGGTAGTGTATAAAGACTTTATTTTTCCCGCATAGAGCAAATTTTTTTTGGTGATCGATGGTGATTTCATAAAATTGTTTATTTGGTTCCTGAGGGTGCAGGCAATGGTGGCGAATTCATCAGGTTGCCAGGTGGAAACAGTGGTGGTTTTTCTACCGATCTCAATATCGGTGGTACAGGGTAATAACTTTGTTGAGTCGGATCTTGAATTCCGGAGGGTACAACCAACTGGGGTAATGTTTCAGAATTTGTTAAATAGTAATTTTGGGCGCTATTATTGCTGCAAGCGGTCAGGGTTAGTGAAAGCATAACCATGGTTAAAATTGAAACAATAATACTACGCATCCATTTTTTCCTTTAAACAACCCGTTTGATAAAGTCCTTCGCGTACTGTTTCTTCAAACTGCTTGTTTAACCAAGTTAGTGGTAAACGAATACCTTTTTCTATAAGACCCATTTCATGTAAAGCCCATTTAGGAGCAATTGGATTGCTTTCGCAAAATAATGGTTTATAAATGGGAATCAATGCTTGATTAAGTTGTTCAGTCTTGACTCTATCGCCATTTAAAGCAGCCTCGCATAACTCGTGCATTTGGCGGGGACAAATATTAGCCACGACAGAAATCACGCCTTTTCCGCCTTTCAGCATAAATTCAGCCGAGGTAGGATCATCACCACTGTATAAATCTATTTCTGCTTGCACCAATACAGGCAAACGTGTGAGGTCACCAGTTGCATCTTTCAGTCCAACGATGTTGGGTTGATCTGCTAATCTCAATACCGTTTCGGGCAACAAATCACAGCCGGTTCTGGAAGGAACATTGTATAAAATTTGCGGAATAGGAACTGAATTGGCGATAACACTATAATGTTGGAATAAGCCTTCTTGGGTGGGTTTGTTGTAATAAGGGGTGACGATTAATGCAGCATCTGCGCCCAGTTCCATCGCTTGTTCAGTCAAATGAACAGTGTGTCGGGTTGAGTTACTGCCGGTTCCAACGATAATGGGTAATCTAGCGTCAACTTGCTGAATAACAAAACGAATGATGTCAATCCGTTCGTCTTCTTCAATGGTTGCGGACTCGCCGGTTGTTCCTAAAATAATCAAACCGTCCGTTTGCTGCTTAATATGCCATTCTAATAACTTCTCAAGAGAGACATAATCAATTGATCCATCGTTATGCATGGGTGTTACTAAAGCCACTAGGCTGCCATGAAACATCTTTTTTCCTCATCGCATCGGGAATTACTATATGGTACACTGAATGCCATAAATATTAGGCTAATCTAACGCTTAAAGGAAGAGATATGACAAAAATTCTTTTAAATGACCTGGTTCCAGAATTTGATTTCTGCACAACTCGCAATGGTCAACAGAATTTTAAACAGTTTAAAGGACAAACAATAATCCTTTATTTTTATCCAAAAGATCAAACCCCTGGTTGCACCTGTCAGGCTGAAGATTTTAAAAAAAATTATAATTTATTTCAAAAGCTTAATATTGAAATTTTAGGTGTTTCTAGAGATTCTATAAACAGTCACCAAAAATTCATTGAAAAGTTCCAATTGCCTTTTGATCTAATCAGTGACCCACAAGAAGAGCTTTGTCAGCTTTTTGATGTCATTAAGCCAAAAAACATGTATGGAAAAATGGTTCGTGGCATTGAGCGCAGTACTTTTTTAATTGATCAAGCCGGTAGGCTTGTTGGAGAATGGCGGAAGGTGAAAGCAGAAGGACACGTTGATTTTATTTTAAAAGCCATCGCTCTAAAGGAAGATAGACATTTCCTCCCCGTTTAGATTGGGTTTGGAACAAAATAAGCTCATGAATCAAAATTGGGTCCCTCACCAGAATGGGTTGCATATCTAGTAATCCTTTTCTTTTGCTGCGAAGGAGTGTTACGTGGGGGAAATAAGGCCGAGTTTCTGTTGGCAACTGATACTTCATCACTGCTTTTTGTATTAATTGATAAAGTTGTGCCAGAGGTAAGGATAATTCAACATAAGCGGCCAGCAAGTTAGCGCGAGCTTTTGGAAAATTAGATACCTGATTAGAAAAGACAATAAATTTTTGGCATTCCTTTAAATACGTCGGCAGATTTTCTCTAAAATTATCTAATTTTTTTAAATCAATAGCACCGAAAAAGTGAAGAGTCAAATGGTGATTTTGCGCAGCTGTCCAATTTAAAGCCGAATGATTTTGCCAATTTGGGTGCAATTCATAAATTAATTGATTCCAGTGAAGAGAAATTTGTTCAGAAATGGGAACGCCTAAGAAGATATTCATCATAAAGAATTCACAGCTGTATTAACTTGCTGTATCTTTTTTCATCAATATTGGTTCCCGAAAGTATCAAGGCGATTTTTTTCCCGGTTAATATTTTTTTCAATGGTCCGAATAAAGCAGCCAGTCCAGTTGCTGCGGCAGGTTCAACCGCTAACTTCATTTCTGTAAACAAGAACCGCATGGCCTGGATGATTTCAGCATCTTTCACCAGGATCATTTCATCTACCCATCGCTGACATAAAGAAAAAGGGTAAGGTTCTGTGCATGGCGCACACAAACTGTCTGCAATGCTGTGCAAGTCTTGACATTTTACCGGTTTCCCAGCTTTTAAGCTCATGGTCATTACTTGTGCGCCCTCCGGTTCAATCCCATAAATTTTTATTTTAGGATTTAATTGTTTATAGGCATTGGCGATTCCGGTAATCAGCCCTCCTCCACCAACGGGAACGAGAATAGCATCCAAATTTTTTATTTGTTGATGTAATTCGAGACCTAAAGTCCCTGTACCTAAAGCAATGTTAAATCCATTAAAAGGATGCAGCAGCTTGCGTTTTTCTTCTTTTTCAATGATATGGGCCTTTTCAAAAAGTTCTTGTATATTTTCCATTAAAACCACTTCTGCGCCATAGTAACGGCATTTTTCAATGCGTATCGGACTTGCGGTTTTGGGCATAAAAATTTTTACCGGAACTTTTAACAAATTTCCCGCATAAGCTACTGCAAGACCATGGTTTCCGGCGGTAATGGCAACTACGCCGTTTTGTTTTTCTTTTGGTGATAGTTTTAAAATTGAAAGTAGCGCAGCTCTTGCCTTAAAACTTCCCGCATACTGCCAAATTTCTAGTTTTAGCCAAACTTCGGTTTTAGTTTCTGCACCGAATATATCTTTGAGAAAGGGCGAGTGACATCGCCAAACAGGAGTGGTTATTATCCTCCTGCCCAACTGTTGCCTGGCTTTTTTAAGCTCGGCAATAGTTGGTCCATTAAGTTCAGTCATTTTATTTTGTACGATTTACAACATGTCTGAGACTTCTGAAGCGACGTCATTAGCAACACCTGGGTCATACCCGCTACAAGGACTATAACGTGGATCGCATCTTCCGTCTGGAGTAAAAATAGTTCCTGGTGGGTACGCGGAGCATCCCGCTAGGAAAAGAAATCCAATAACCAATAACATCCTTACTTTTTTCATATTACCTTCTCCTTGGTTTCACATTTAAAAGCTTCTATATGTAATAAGTATATTACTTAATTTTATTTTTTCCTTATATTCAGCTTGGGGTACTTTATTCATGGAGCGGTGCAACCTGATAAATTCCAGGTGCATTGCGTAAGTATCCTTTGTAATCCATTCCATAACCAAATACGTAATTATTAGCAACGGTTAATCCAGTAAAATCGGCTTTGACCAGTCCTCCGGGTAAACGTGCGCCAATTTTATCCACAAGCACCACCGAGTGAGCATTTTTTGCACCTTGTTCCTGGCAAAATTGAAGTACTGAATTCAGGGTTATACCGCCATCCAAAATATCATCAACCACTAAAACGGTTCTTCCTTTTAAATCAATCTTGGGTTTGACTTTCCAGGTTAAGTCTTTTCCCACCAGGTCATTTTGATAACGGGTGGCATGCACATAGTCGACTTCTAAAGGAAAATTTAAACGAGGTAACAAATTACCCAAAGGCACGATACCGCCAACTACGACACACAAAAAAATAGGATTGCTGTTGGCGAAGCGATCATTGATTTGCATTGCCAAACGATCCAATGCTGCTTCAATTTGTTCTTTTGTATACAAACAAGTCGCTTGTGAGTAAACTTCACGGATTTTTTGGGGGACATCTACTACCAAGTTGTTTCTCCGAATTATATAAAAGATGATAGCACATTTTATTTGTTCATCGCGGCTTGCCGTAGAACTTTAGTTTTAGTATTTCAATCCTAGCTGAAGATTTTTCTCGAGGAGAATTTTCAAGTTTTTCTAGTGCTTCAACCGCTCCCTTGCGGTTGTTACAAATAAGTAACAGGTCACATCCCGCTTGCAAGGCCTGCAAGGCTCGGGTTGGATAATCTCCAAATTTTGCAGCGGCTTCCATGCTTAAGTCATCACTGATGATGACTCCCTGAAAATTTAATTTTTGGCGAAGAATCGTCTGTAACCAGAATGGAGAGAAAGTCACTGGATTGGGATCCATTTCTTTAAAAATAATATGAGCTGGCATAATTGCATCTAATTGAGAGGCCAATTGAATAAAGGGATACATATCATTTTGCCAAATGGTTTCCCATTCTCTGGTGTCGACGGGCAAATCATGATGAGAATCAACGACAACGGCGCCATGTCCTGGAAAATGTTTACCAACAGCCGGTAAACCGGACTTGTGTAAATGATTAACGATTTGGCTCCCTAACTCAGCTACTAGTTGTGGATCACGATGTAAACTACGCTCACCAATAACCTCGCTAATGCCATAGTTTAAATCCAGGACAGGAGTTAGATTAAAATTAATACCGACTGCTAAAAGTTCTTTAGCCATGGTATGGACCATTTGAGCTAACTCATCCAAACAGAGCTTTTGATTTTGGCTATAACATTTTCCCCAATGAGAAAAAGGAGGTAATCGAGTAAATCCATCTTTGAATCGTTGTACTCGCCCCCCTTCCTGATCCACGGCTAAAATCGCGCGAGGAAAAATTTGTTGAATCTCTCGAGTAAGATTTTTGAGTTGTTGAGGTTCACTAAAGTTACGAGAAAATAAAATTACCCCAGCACAAACGGGATGACGCAACAATTCTTTATCTTCAGAATTGAGTTCAGTTCCCGAGATGTCGAGAAGAATACTGCCTTGATTACTCATTTGCTTTTAAGGGGTTTTTTAAATGCATGGGGTAAATGGCTGATGTTGTCTTCTTTGACCGCTTTTTCGGTAATAATCTCATCAATCCGCAGTATGGTATGCAGAGGAATATAGCAGCGTCGTACTTGATTGGGGGATAAGGCAGGTTTGCGACTGCCTTGGTTTAAAATAGTATCAGCTTCAATAAAACCGACTAAAGTTTCTTCAGAAATATATTGAGCATAAATTTCTTTGACCTCTTCTTGTTCTACAAAAAGAATGCGATAAATAGGTTTTTCGTTATTGGTCATGTTTACTCCATGGAGGCTTCAATTTCACGTAAATAAATTAGTTCTTCAGGCGTTGACGAGCGTTTTAGTACGCTATTTCTTTGCGGAAAGCGACCAAATCGTTGGATAATGTGGTAATGGTGATTAGCGAAGCGTAAAAAGCTATCATAAATAACTCTGGTTTCTGCAAATGCCAATTCACTGAGTATTTGGTAACAACGCACAGACTGTTCTTGATAATGAATATTTTCAGAATGTAACAAGGGAAAATAATAAAATACACGCTCAATCAAGCTCAATGCATGGTCGTCTTGATGTAGGATTCCCTGGAGGCAGATGGTTAGAGATTTAGGATCTTGGGCAAATGCTTGAGGTTGATCTCGGAAAATATGTCTTGAGAATTGATCCAACAGAAGAATTAGTGCCAACTGGCCACGTGGATTTGTTTGCCAAGGATCCAATTTTCCATCAAGAGCTTGTAGCAAGTCAGCTTGAAAAAGCTGTTTAATCTCGGCGTCGGTTTCATGATCTTCACCAAACCAAACTTTGGCCCGGTGTTCACTGGGTATAATAGTCTCCTCGACCCTCCCTAACCAAAACTTATTAATTTCTTCAAATCGTTCTGACATATATTAAACCTATTAAAGGGAACTCCTGCAATTTTATTATTATAAGCCATCAAACGTGTCAAAGACAATTTCGTTAAGTAATTCGCAGACTGGAGTCAAAGCCTCGGTAGGTTCATCTATAGCTAGTTGAGTCGCATCTTCCCATCGCCGCAACCAGGTACATTGGCGCTTAACAAGCTGGCAAGTGGCATAATAGGTTTTTTCTTTTAGTTTTTGGAGGTCATATTGCCCCTCCAAATATTCCCAGGTTTGGCGATATCCGACTAGGCGCATCGCCGGTAACTCTTTGTGAATGCCTGGAAGTTGACGTAACTGTTCGACTTCTTCAATGAGACCGTCCTCGAAAAAATTTTCTAAACGTTTTTGAATGCGTTTGTGTATAAAGGCCCGATTTGTGGCGTTTAAAATAATCGAATGTGTTTTATATTCAGGATGAAAAATTCTTTTTTCATGATATGCGCTGAGGGGCTTACCAGTTAATCGAAATACTTCGAGTGCACGCTGAATACGCTGTCCATCCTGTGGTTTAATCTTAGTAGCTGAAATGGCGTCTAGATTTTGTAATTCTTGATGCAAAACTTCCCAACCGCATTCTATTGCCTTAGCGGCTATTTCTTCGCGAATTGTCTTATCTGCAGGGGGTAGCTCTGCTATTCCCTGTTTTAGAACCCAAAAATATAATGGTGTTCCCCCCACGATTAAGGGAATTTTTTTATGCGCATAAATTTTTTTAATTTCTTGATGGACGTCTTTATAAAAATCACCTGCCGAATACACTTGGGTCGGATCGCAAATATCCATTAAACGATGCGGGGCCATCTTTAATTGTTCATGAGTTGGCTTTGCAGTACCTTTATCTAAACCTTTATAAACTAGTGCAGAATCAGCGCTAATGATTTCAAGTGGAAATCGTTTGGTTAATTCAATGGCTAACTCAGTTTTCCCAGTTGCGGTTGGACCCATTAAGCAGATAACTGGATGCATGATTATTTAGGGTAAAAATAGTTAAGAACGTCAAGCCAATTTTGGGTTCGTTGAATCTTGGGATGCAGAGGGGTATGTTGATTCCAGGGATAATTGCCGAAAAGTAATCCATTTATCCCAGCATGAGCAGCATCTTCTACATAATGCGTTAAATCATCAATTAAATATTTAGCATTATATTTCAAACAAGCTTCAGATTTTTTCATTTTTGGTCCCTGCCCATTAGACCAATGGTTACAGATAATGATCTCTTTAAAAAACCCAGGAAAATATTCTTGGATCCAGTGTTCGGTTTCTGGTTTATGAATCAATTTTCTGGAAGTGACCACGATAAGTTCATAGTCTTGCTGTAATTGTTCCAGCGCCTGTTTAGCATTTTGTAGAGGAACGGTTGCCTCAGGTTTACGATTTTGAAAGTAGTCATCACTTTTTGCCACCGCTAGTTCAAGAGTGCCGCCCCATACTCGGTGGAATTCGTAACTGATAAAATCGTCAAATTGGAAGCTTGTTCCATACATCGAATTGTGCCAATTGACCAGCCCATCGACATAAGGTGAAAGCACTTCATCGATATCGACTGCGATAACGGTTTTTGCCATAAACTTTCCGGATAAAACAGTATTCTACCACAAAATTCATCATCTTATCTGCCGCGAAGAAAAAAGCGGTCTAATTCGGACCAGTTAAACTGTTTCCAGGTTGGGCGTCCGTGATTGCATTGGCTGCTATTTGGGGTTATTTCCATTTCTCTTAACAAGGCATCCATTTCCTGCAGAGTTAGTTTTTCGTTGGTCTTTAAGGAGTTTTTGCAGGCGATATTACCTAATAATTCATGCCATAGCTCAGGAATTTTTTGACTGGCTGGTAAAACAGATAAATCAGACAAGAAATCGTGGATAAGTCGGCAAATATCAATTTTTGCGAATAAGACCGGGATTTCTCGAATTAAAATAGAAGTTTCATTTAATGCAGAAGTATTGATGCCTGCCGATAAAAACTGTTCTTGATGTTCTTCCCAAATTTGATATTCCTCAGTACTTAATGCCATAGTTAAAGGAATAAGAAGTGGCTGTGTCGCTTTTTGAATGATATGTCCCTCTTTTTTAAGTTTTTCATACTGCAGTCGCTCATGTGCAGCATGAATGTCAATGATCACTAAACCTTGATCATTTTGCGCTAAAATAAAGGTATTTTTTAATTGGGCCAGCGCCGTTCCTAGATGTAAATTGTGGATAGATTCAGTCTTTGCTTGATTAGGTTGTTCTATCAAGGTTGTTATATATTCATAGACTGCCAGTTGTTCCTGAACAGCATGTGTTGTGGCAATAGGATTGCGTGGAGGTGAGAATGGGGGATTGCACCCCCGTCTCATGGGGGCAGGCGGGGGAGAATCGTGATTCTCCCCCTTGATTCCGAGCAATGGGCTTTGCCCATGCGCAGGATTTATTGCAATTTTTTCTAGAGCGGTTTTTATCCCATGGACAATAAATTGATGAAGTGAGCGGCTATCCCGAAACCGTACTTCTTGCTTAGTGGGGTGAACGTTGACGTCGACAGTCGCTGGATCACAGTTCAAATATAAAATGTAAGCTGGATAACGTTGATTATAGAGAACATCTTCATAGGCATGTCGAGCAGCATGAGAAAGTGCCTTATCACGAACGTACCTGCCATTTAAAAACCAATACTGCATATCAGATTGACTGCGATGAAAAGCAGGTAATCCTAGCCAACCATTTAAACTAAATTCTGCGGCTTTGAATTCCATAAAAAAGGCATTATCTAAAAATTCTTGGCCCAAAATGCAGGCTATTCTTTTTGAAATGGTCTCTTGATTTGAGGCTGAGGGTAAAGAAAAAATAACTCGCTGATTATGGATCAGTTCAAAACCAACATCTAACCGACTTAATGCTAGTTTGTGCAACATAGATTCTATTTGTCTAAATTCAGTTTTAGGTTGTCGCAAAAATTTGCGGCGTGCTGGGGTATTGTAAAAAAGATTTTTAACTTCAATCGTGGTTCCAATGGGATGGGCGCAAGGTTCAGGGGCATTTAAATCGTTATTTACAATCCCCCAGGCCATATCTGCTCCATGATGATGCGATACAATGCTGAGCTGCGATACGGCACAGATACTGGCCAAGGCTTCTCCTCGAAAACCTAAACTATGGATCTCTTCCAAGTCTGCTAATTTTGAAATTTTGCTGGTGGCGTGGCGCGCCAAAGCCAGCGTTAAATCTTCCTTTAGGATCCCTTCCCCATTATCAATGACTCGGATTAATTCCTGTCCGCCATGTCTAATTTCAACCGTGATTTTTCGTGCTTTGGCGTCTAAACTATTTTCTACCAATTCTTTGACAACTGAAGCAGGACGTTCAACCACTTCTCCTGCAGCAATTTGGTTGGCTAGTTCTTTATCCAATATTTTAATACGCATGAAGAATCCTATTTTTTATTTTTTAACCAAGTGCCCTGAGGCGGATGTTGCTCAAAATAGTGTTTAATGCCAAGCATCACAGCTTGAGAAATCGTTTGTTGGTATGCTGGATTAATCAAATTACGCGCTTCTTTGGTATTAGAAAGGAAACCTGTTTCTATTAGCAAAGAAGGAATATCAGGAGATTTTAAAACCACAAAAGCTGCTTGCTCGACGCGGTTATGGTGTAAATAAGCAAAGGGACGAACGTTATTTATGATTTCTTCACCAATTAATAAACTGGCTTGAATGGTTGCGGTCTGAGATAAATTAATTAATACGGAGCGCAATATATTTTCTTTGTCTCCCAGTTCAACTCCACCAACGAGTTCAGATTGGTTTTCACTTGCTGCCAACCAGCGTGCAGCTTCGCTGGTTGCACCGCGTTGTGATAAAGCAAATAATGAAACACCATGGGCATTGGGATCTAAATAGGCATCGGCATGAATAGCGATAAACATATCAGCTTTATACTTTCTGGCTATCGCTAGTCTTTCGCGTAAAGTTAGATAGTAATCACTTTCTCGGGTTAAAACCGCTTTAAAGCCGGGCTCTTGATTGATTAAGGTTTCTAGCTTTTTAGCAATGTTTAGTACGACTGCTTTTTCATGGATTTCATTGACGCCGGTGGCTCCAGGATCTTTTCCTCCATGACCGGGGTCAATAACGACAATGATGGGTCTTCCTGTGAAAGCGGAAGAATTAAAATTTTGTTTACTTGTTTGAATTAATACGTCAAATTGTTTGCTATTGCCGCGGATTTGGTAGGTATTGGAAAATGAAGAATTAAGTTCCACAACAATACGCAATTGATCTTTTGATTTAAGGTCACTACGTATTTTTTCAATCGGTCCGGTGGGTGATCCTTGAGAAGAGATTATATTTTTAAACTGGTTCGCTCCTTGGATATCCAAGACGATACGGTTTGGATGGCTAAGCGTGAAAGCTCTATATTTGATAGGTAAATCGCTTTGAAAATGTAAGATCCAACGATTGGCAGGAGGATCATAATTAATTTGATTTAAGTAGACCGGCTGCGCAAATGATAAAAGTGGCCAGAATAAAATGGCCAGAATAATGAGTTTTAAATAAAATACCCCGAGCTGACGCACGGGGTATTTTCTCTGTTTGATTTCGCTCCGCGCGAACAAAGTTCGCTCGGGCGACAAAAGGAGAGAATTCGCATTCTCCCCTTTTTGAAACCCCATTGCGTAAAGTTACGGGCTGACGCCCGCAGTTTAGGATATTAATTCTTATCATTCTTACTTATCGTTAATATTCTGCCGCGATCATGAGAGGGGATTTCTATTTTGCATATCATATTAGGTTTTGGCAAAATTTGTCGAGCTTTCTCGGGCCACTCAATTAAAAAAATAGCCTTCAAGGCTAAATAATCTTCTAACCCGATGTCCAAAAGTTCCTGTTGATGATTTAAACGGTACAAATCAAAATGTATAATTTCTTTTTTATCTTCTAAAATATAAGTTTCTACCAAAGAGTAAGTCGGACTCTTAACTTTTCCGACATAACCCATTTTTCTTAGAAATCCACGGACTAATGTTGTTTTTCCTGCACCTAAGTGCCCTTCTAAAAAAATAATATCTCCAGGTTGACAAATCTCGGCTAATTCTCCGCCGAAATTTAACATTGCTTTTTCATCTGGAATAAAAATACTTTTCACTCTGGATTCACTAAGGAACGTAAATGCGGTAATAAATCTGTGGCCAGTAAACCTCTTTCACCACCCTGAGCAGCAGCTTTATCGGCGGCGAAAGCGTGAATAAAAACTCCCGCATCAGCAGCAGCTTTTAAAGATAATCTTTGGGCAACTAGTCCGCCGATAATTCCACTTAATATATCACCCATTCCGCCAGTGGCCATACCTGGATTGCCAGCTGGGCACAACGATGGGCAGTCCTTATCATCTTTGATTAAAGTTCCAACCCCTTTTAATACAATAACCCCGCCATATCTTTCTTGTAATTTGGCGATTGATAAAAAACGATCTTGCTGGATCATTTGAGTCGTACAATCTAAAAGCCGTCCCGCTTCACCTGGATGCGGGGTTAAAATCCAATCCTGACGGTGGATCATTTTTTCCGACAACAAATTTAACGCATCCGCATCAATGATTTTGGGTAAAGGATGTCTCAATAATTTTTCGAATAATGCTCTTGCCCAATCCGTTTTACCTAGCCCGGGACCAATAACTAAAACGGTGGCCCGGGCAAGCAACGGATCTAAATCTTGAGGTTCTTCAACTTGATGACACATTAATTCGGGTCGTGAAGCACAGACGACGGGAACATGTTCTGGGCGAGTCGCGACAGAGACGAGACCGGCGCCAACCCGCATAGCCGCTTCAGCAGCCAACCTGACTGCACCCCCCATTCCATAGTCACCGCCTATAACCAGTACATGTCCATAATCGCCTTTGTTAGCATAACGCAGGCGTTTGGGTAACAGCGGCTTAATGTGTTCCCAATCCATTAGTTTAGTTGAGGGTTGGATTTGTTCAAAGACTAGTTTAGGCACACCAATTTTATTGCAAATAACCGCCCCGCAGTAAGCGGGCGCTTTATTGGTAAACAAACCTTGTTTGAGACCAATAAAAGTTACCGTGATGTTTGCGCGAATGGCATGGCCCATGACCTCACCGCGGTCCGCATCAATCCCGGATGGCACATCGATAGCTAATTTAGGGCAAGAGGCAGCATTAATGGCTTGTATAACCGAACTGAAAGGTTCACGCACCTCGCCTTGAAGTCCTGTGCCCAATAAGGCGTCAACAATTAAATCAGTTTGAATGGGCAGTGAGGGCGTATAATCTACAATACAAACCCCTGCTATTTTTGCATCTTCAGCAGCCAATCGGGCAGCATCTGGTAAATTTTCTGTCGGAGTGAGTCGATAAACCTTGACTGAATAATTTTGGAGATGAGCAAGCTTTGCCAGTACATAACCATCCCCAGCATTTTTTCCTTTTCCACAAAAAACAATTATATTTTTTACTGCCGGCCAAAATTCTTTTAATTCACTAAAAGCTGCAGAAGCTGCATCTTGCATTAATTGATATTCAGTCACCCCATATTTTTTAATCATGATAGATTCAATAGCACGGATTTGTTGGGTGCTATAAAGAGCCATTAATTTTTACCATTTTTTGGTTTTTTTTGTTCGGTGCGGTTTTTAGATTTTCTAGAACGAAATTTTCTTCCACGTTTCTTTTTCGGCAGTGCTTTTTTTTCTTGAATATTGGGCAATTCAAAATCAATTGTGCGCTTGTCAAGGTCAACCCGCGCAACTAAAACTTCAATGGGATCGCCGAGTCGATATTTTTTTCCACTGTGTCTGCCAATTAAGATATGATTGGTTGCATCGTATTGGTAATAGTCGTTGACTAATGCGGTAACATGCAATAATCCTTGTATATAAATATCATTCAGCTCAATAAAAACGCCAAAGCTAGTAACATCACTGATGATACCCGGAAAAACTTGGCCCAGTTTATGCAGCATATATTCGCATTTTAACCAATCGGTAGCGTCACGTGAGGCCAGATCGGCGCGGCGTTCACTCAAAGAACAGTGCTTGCCAATTTCATACATGGATTTTTCACTATAGGAGAATTCTTCTTGCTCAGTTTTCTCTAGCAGATACTTGATCCCACGGTGAACGATTAAATCGGGAAACCGCCTAATCGGTGAGGTAAAGTGTGTGTAGGCGTCATAGGCTAAACCAAAATGCCCTGTATTTTCAGGAGAATAAATGGCTTGACGTAAAGAACGCAACAATACGGTTTGTAACAAATGAAAATCTGGACGTTTGTTAATCCTTTTTACTAGATTACCGTAATCTTTAGGGCTAGGCTTATTCCCACCAGCCAAGCGAAGTCCAAACGGTTTTAGAAAACTATGCAAAGAGAGTAATCTTTGCGGCTCTGGGCCTTCATGAACACGGTATAATGTCGTAGTTTTTCCTTTTTGCAAAAAATTTGCAGCACAAACATTGGCAATCAGCATGGCTTCTTCAATCATTTTATGTGCGTCGTTGCGATAAACCGGCACAATACGATCAATTTTACTTTGGGCTCCGAACACAATGCGAGTTTCAGTCGTCTCAAATTCAATGGCTCCTCGCACTTCTCTTTGTTTGACCAATTTTTTAAAAAGATCATGAAAAATTTTAAGTTGATGATCCAATTCAGGGGTTATTGTCGTTCCGCCTTCTAAAACTTGCGCAACTTGTGAATAGGTTAATCTTGCTTGAGAATGAATAACGCCTTTATAAAATTGATATTTTTTTAAAATCCCTTCAGGGTCAAGGTCCATTTCGCAGACCATAACCAGTCGATCAACATTGGGTTTTAATGAACAAAGCCCATTTGAAAGAGTTTCTGGTAACATGGGCAAAACCTTGCTTGGAAAATAAATAGAATTGCCGCGGTTTTTTGCCTCAAGGTCGAGCGCTGTTCCTGGTCTGACATAATGGTCAACATCGGCAATGGCAACGTAAAGCTTCCAAGGCGTTTTTTTAGAGTCGAGACGTTGACAATAAACTGCATCATCAAAATCTTTTGCATCTTCGCCATCAATCGTGACAAACGGCAGATGGCATAAATCTCTGCGGTCTTTTTCATTGATTAAAACAGGTTCTTCGCTAAATTTTTTGGCTTCTTCAATGACTTGTTCTGGCCAAATAAACGGAAGATTGTGTGAGCGGATGGCTAATTCTACTTCCATTCCTGGGGTAAATTGATCCCCCAATATTTCAATAATTTTTCCCAAAGGTTGTCGGCGTTTTGTCGGTTGAGCAATAATTTCAACGACAACAAATTGACCTTGTTTTGCATCACCACGTTGATTTTCAGGAATCAATATATTTTGTGTGATCAGCTTATTATCAGGGTCTACAAAGTTGATCCCTTCCTCGTCGATAAATTTTCCGACAACCCGGGATGTATTGTGTTCTAGAATCTCAGCGATCTGTCCTTCTCGACGACCACGCCTATCGGTGCCAACTACACGTGCGAGGATACGATCATCATTAAAAACCGCAGCCATTTCTCCAGGAGGTAAAAAGATATCTGCACTACCATCATCTGGAATTAAAAAACCGAATCCTTCACGATGACCTTGAACTCTTCCGGGGACTAAATCTAGTTGTTGAACCAGCGCGTAACTGCCTCGTCGATTTGTCATTAACTGACCATCGCGCACCATTGCCTTTAAACGGCGACGCAGGCCTTCCAATTCGTCGTCAGTATTTATATCCAAAGCTTGACAGAGATGTTGCCAACTTACTGCTTTGCCTTCTCCAGCTAAATATTCCATGATCCATTCTCTGCTGGCGACAGGGTGCTCATATTCTGCCGATTCTCTTTCCCTAAAGGGATCTTTTTTGCTTGCGGAAGTCAAATTCTAACCTCATTTGTCAGTTGTTATTATAATAGTAATGCTATAATGATAATGCATTCTCGCATTATGCCTCGCATTATGCCTTATTTTTTGGTGAAGGAGTACCTCATGATCCTAAGGATTGTATTAGTGGCTATGATCTTATTTTTAACAGCCTGCACTGACGATCCTCCGACAGGCGAAGAAACTCAATCTTATTGTGATTACTTGCGCTATAAATTAGAGGATAGAAATTTTATTGAAGATCCTATTATAAGACAAAATGTTGCTCAACGAGCAGAAATACTGCAAGAGTATCAGTACTTTGATTGCAATTTATTGATGAATCCTTTACCGAAGTAACCGTTTATTGTAAAAAATCTAAAGCGGGTCGGTAATTTTTATCCAAATCTTTAGCTACGCCGGGGTGAGTGATGAAACCTGCGCAAACGTTTAGACCAGAACGCAAATAGCCATTTTCTCTCAATGCTGCCCGGTAACCTTTATTAGCAATTTCCAGTACAAAAGGTAGGGTTGCATTATTTAAGGCGAAGGTTGAAGTTCGAGGTACTGCCCCTGGCATATTGGCTACACAATAGTGCACAACGTTATCTACAATGAAGGTAGGATCCGTATGGGTTGTGGGCCGACTGGTTTCGAAGCATCCGCCTTGGTCAATTGCTACATCCACAATCACAGAACCGGCACGCATTTTTTTAATCATGGCGCGATTGACTAACTTAGGCGCTGCCTCACCTGGAATAAGCACTGCCCCTACAACTAAATCGGCATCCATTACTGCTTTTTCAATATTGTCAGTTGATGCATAAGCAGTTTTTAAGCGACCACCAAATTCTGCATCAAGTTCTTGGAGACGATATAAAGATTTATCAATGACTGTTACATCTGCTTCTAGCCCGATAGCCATTCTAATAGCATTTGTTCCGACAACCCCTCCGCCAATAATGGTAACCTTTCCAGGTGGTACTCCCGGAACTCCTCCTAGTAGGACGCCGCTTCCCCCCTGTGATTTTTCTAAACAGCGAGCACCTGCTTGGATAGATAAACGACCGGCCACTTGGCTCATGGGTGAAAGTAAAGGCAAGTCTCCATGCTTACCAGTAACGGTTTCATAAGCAATGGCAATGCACCCGGACTGAATCAAAGCTTCGGCTTGTTTAGGATCGGGAGCTAGATGCAGGTAAGTAAACAATACTTGATTTTCACGTAGTAAAGAGAATTCACCTGATTGTGGTTCCTTAACTTTAACGATCATGTCTGCGTGTGAAAAAACTTCTTTTGCACTCGAGACTATTTTTGCTCCGGCATCGATATAATCTTGATTTGAAAACCCTATATCTTTCCCTAACCCGCTTTGGATGAGAATATCGTGGTGGTAATTAGAAAGTTCCCGAACACTTGAAGGAGTTAAACCAACCCGGAACTCTTTAGTTTTAATTTCAGACGGAACGCCAATAATCATATTTTTCTCTCAAGATATTACGAATATAGCCATCTTACAGCAATTTCCGCTAAACGGAAATTGCTTCATGGTTCAGATACTGAGTCGCAGCTAAGCTGCGACTCAGTAATGAAGGAGGGAGATCGCTGCCGCTCTTCTCCCCCTTGCGAACCCCCATCAGTAGATGATTTTCTACGAAAATTATTTCAAAATCAAACTTTAATTTCATATTATTCAAAAACTTAATATTCAGCGAAAACTACTGCATCTTGTGCTAATTTTGATCAATTAAGCTATAATTAACATAAGGAGGGGGTTATGAAAAACATAAAAGAGAAACTTAGAAATCTATATTCGGTTCATGATCAAGAAGATAAATCAATCGGTCTAATTTTAGCTAAAAGCACCAATGAAGCTAAAAAAATTTGGTATGATACCAATAATCATGAATTAATTTTTGTAACTCGTTCACAAGTCCAAAAAGTTCATTTTAAAGAAATTAAAAAAGCATTTATGCCGCTTAGATTGAGTAGTTTATTATCTGAAAAAAGGATTAAACCACGCCGGTCCTTGTTATGTACGAAATTGGCGAGATATTACATTTTGTAGACAAATTTTCTATTTTCTGCTTTAACAAACGAACAGCCTCCTGAACTTCGTCAATGGTGGTAAATCGGCCGAGACTGATGCGCACAGCAGAAAGCGCGCGTTCGGGTTTAATTCCCATACTGGATAAAACATGTGAGGGAGTGCTATAGACTGCATGACAGGCTGATCCAGAAGATAAAGCGACCTCGGGTAAACTCAGCATGAGTGTTTCACTGACAATTCCATCAAAACTCAGGTTCAAACAATGTGGGACTCGTCTATCCAAATCTCCATTTAGATGAACACCATCCAAACCACTTAAATTATTCAAAAATAATTGACTTAAATAAGAAATGTTTTGATGATCTTCTGCTTGTTTTTTTTGGGCTAGTTCACAAGCTTTTCCCATTCCAACTATTTGATGGGTCGCTAGGGTGCCTGAACGCAACCCTTTTTCTTGTTCACCCCCATGTATGAGTGGTAAAAGGCGAATACGTGGCTCACCTTTGATGTATAAGGCCCCTACGCCCTTCGGTCCATAAGCTTTGTGAGCAGAGAGAGACAATAAATCAATTGGAATTTCTTTTACATTGATGGGAACTTTGCCAAGCGCTTGCGCGCCGTCAACGTGAATCAAAGTACCATTTTTATGAGCTATTTTAACAATTTCCGCAATATTTTGAATCACTCCAGTTTCATTATTAACCCAGGCGATTGACGCCAATAGCGTATCAGGACGAAGCGCAGTCCTAAAATCTTCTAGATTGAGTAATCCATTTTGATTTGGTTTTAAATAAGTCGTCGAGAATCCTTGATTTTCTAAAGACGCACAACTGTTAATAACGGCTTTATGCTCACTGGCCAAAGTAACAATATGTTTTCCTTTCCGTTGATAAAATAAACTGGCGCCTTTTATGGCCAAATTGATCGATTCAGTTGCTCCAGATGTCCATATTATTTCATGATTATGAGCATTGATGGATGCTGCAGTTTGTTGGCGGGCATTATTGATCAAGTCTGCGGCTTGCCTTCCATAAATATGTTGTTTAGAGGAAGGATTTCCGAAGGTATTTAGACATTCAACCATTGTAGCCAGCACTTCCGGATCAAGCCGGGTGCTGGCCATATTGTCTAAATAAATTGAATCTTTAGTCACAGCAAAAAATTAATCTTTCATCGCGGTGCGATACAACCAGTAACACCAAACTATTGTCACCACGATTCCTATCACTGTGGCAATGGGTGCGAAATTATCTGACACGATGGCTAAGGCGTTGGCATTACCCGCAATCACGAAAGGTATTGCTAAAAATACTCCCATCAACGCGCTACCAGCCACTAGCCCGCAAGCAAGTAAAATACCACTTTGACTTTCTTCCTTCGATTTTTTGCGTAGTTTAACAATGTGGCTGATTAAAGTTCCAATGAAAATACTGGCGGGTATCAAAAATGGCAAATAAATGGCCAATCCCATTCCCAATACGATTAGACGTTTACCACGTTTTTTCAAAATTTCATCGACAATGATTCCAGCCACTGCGACGATGGCACCAGTCAATACCATGGCCCAGTTGATATCACGCGTGAGCACACCTTTGGTAATGGTGGCCATCAAATTGGCTTGTGGAGCTGCTAGCATTTGGCTGGGATCCATACCCGGACGGGGAAAAACACCACCCATCCCATAAGCGTTAAATAAAAGATTTAAAACGGGAGCAATCACTAAAGCAGAAGCAACTATCCCAATAATTAACACCACCTGCTGTTTCCATGGTGTTGCTCCTACCATTTGCCCAGATTTTAAATCTTGAATATTTTCAAGTGAAATAGAAGGGATGGCGGTGATAATTGCTGTAATGATGAGCACCAGTGCAGTTAACTTTCCAATCTCTACTAAATTGCCGGTATGAAATAATAATAAAAATAGTCCACCTAAGACTAAGATGCTGATGATAATCATACCTGATAAAGGGCTATTGGTTGAGCCAATTAATCCAGCAAAGTATCCGCATAGTGTGCTGAGTAAAAAACCCACAACGACAATGAAAACTATGGCGCATAAAGAGGCAAAAAATAAGTAGCCATGGCTATAGTTTAAACCTGAATGATAGAAATATTTATAAGTGGCGAAAAAAATAATTGCGATACAAGCCAAGGACAACAGCAATATCCAAGTGAATGGGATGTCGCGTTCAGTACGAGGTAATTCTCTTGCCGACAAGTTACTACGCTTTGATGCAATTAATGATTCTTTAAAACCATGGACCACAGGTTTGATTAAAGTGAGCAAAGTCCATATTCCACCTACCAGCAAAACACCTACCCCCACATACCTAATTTGCTGGCTCCAGATAGTCATTACGGATTCATAGGCAGAACTTGCAGCAGGCATACCATAGATGAAACCGATGCTTGGGAGTATTACTACCCAGCCGACAATCAACCCCACCAGAAAACTAACGCCAACTTGAAAACCGATGATATAACCTGAGGCGATTAAAGCCGGTTCAAAACCAATACCAAAACCAAAAGCAGTTTTTCCAACATAGGCCCAGGCTTCCCATTCATCAGCAATAACCTTTAAACCAGATTGGAGAAAACTAATTCCCGCACCTACGCCGGCGCCCATTCCTAAAAATTTTAAATGCTTACCACCGGTTGTGCTTACACGTAATACATTACCTATGGCAGTCCCTTCAGGAAAGCGTAGCGCAGGAATACTAAATAAAATACGTCGAAGAGGCACAGAAAATAAAACACCTAAAGTTCCACCCAAAACAGTAATCATTACGGTTTGCCAATAGGGAAATCCTTTCCATATCTGTGTAATGATTAAGGCTGGCAGTACGAAAGCCATAGCAGCGGCAACACCCTCTCCTGCCGATGCTGCCGTTTGTATCATATTGCTCTCTAAAACGTTTGAACGTTTAAAAAACTTAAGAATTCCCATGGCTAACACGGAAGCTGGAATTGAAGCTGCAATAGTGGTTCCAATTTTTAATGCGAGGTATGCATCTGCTGCGGCAAGAATAGCAGCAAGCAAAATAGAAATAATAATGACTTTCAAAGTCAATTCTGGTAATGAAACTGAAGCAGGTATCAATGGTTCGTCTACCGAACTTGTTTTTTTCATAAAGCCCCCAGCTGTTTTTTTATTAGCCAAAACTCGATTATATCCATTTATGCAATTAAGTCAAATGCTTTGATCATTCATATTTATTTATTCATTTTTTAGAATGGCTGATAAAAACCCTCTTAGAATATTAATTTCCGTTTCGTCTGGCGCTGCACGTTTAAATAATCGATTTATTCTTTGCATCATTCGTTTTGGATGTTGAGGATCCAAACATCCTAATTCGATCGCTGTTTGTTCCCAATGAGCAATTAAGCCAGCAAATTTATCATGAGTGGCTGGATAATTGGTAGGTTTGATAATGGGATCGAGGGAAAGAAAAACTTTTCTTAATTCATAAGTTAAAATTTGCACCGCAGCAGCTAAATTAAGAGAACTATAAACCTCATCTGCTGGTATTGAGACTAGATAATGACAATGTGCTAATTCCTCATTGGTGAGTCCTGAGGATTCTCTGCCAAAAACAATCGCTATTTCCTGTTGGTTCTGTTCTTGAAAAATTTTTTGCGCACTCTCCTCAGGTGATAATGTGGGCCATTTTAAAAACCGTGAACGTGCACTAGTTGCATATAGCCATTGACAATCCTCTACCGCTTCGTTTAGCGTTGCGGTGACAATGGCCCTTTCTAAAATATCTTCTGCTCCAGCAGAGCGAATGTTGGCTTCTTTATTTGGATAGCATTTTGGATTTACCAAATATAAACGGTGAAACCCCATATTTTTCATGGCTCGAGCGGTAGCGCCAATATTGCCTGGATGTGTGGTGTTAATTAATACGATACGAATATGATTGAACATCTCTGATTCTTTTTGGTAAACTGGAACCATAATAGAATAGTTTCACGAAAAATTCACCCATTGTTAATTGACTACAATAATTCTCGGTGAATGTTAACTAATTGATAATTTACACTATAAACTAAGAGAACCCTATGATGCATCCACTGTTAAATATTGGCATTCAAGCCGCTAGGCAAGCAAGCAAAGTTCTATTACGTTATGTTGATCGTTTAGATACTTTAGTTATTAGCGAGAAGGCAAAAAGTGATTGGATTACTGAAGTAGACCGTCAATCGGAAAAAGAGATTATTGAAGTTATTCGCCGAGCCTATCCTGAACATAGCATCTTGGGCGAAGAAAGTGGTTATTCTGAGGGTAATGAATTTTGTTGGGTCATCGACCCTTTAGATGGCACAACCAATTATATTCATGGATTTCCACACTTCAGTATTTCAATCGCTGTTAAGCAACGGAATCAATTGGAAGCAGGAGTAGTTTTTGACCCGATGCGCAATGAAATGTTTATTGCCGCACGGGGTCAAGGCAGTTTTTTGAATGATCGTCGGATGCGAGTCAGCAAAGTACTTAAATTAGAAAATGCATTAATTGGTACAGGACTTGCGGTTAGAGAAACTCAACATTTTCCATTGTTTATCGAAATTTTTAAAAATATATTTCCACAATCAGCAGGTATTCGTCGCGCAGGGTCAGCAGCTTTAGATTTAGCTTATGTGGCCGCAGGCCGGCTGGATGGCTACTGGGAATTTCCCCTGAAAGAATGGGACATGGCTGCCGGTGTGTTGTTGGTTCAAGAAGCCGGTGGCAGAGTGACCGATATGAGCGGCAACAAAGAATACCTTACTGAAGGAGGCGTTATTTCCGGCAATCCTAAAATCCAACAAGCAATGCTAGATATTATTCAAACTTTACGTTAACACTTGCTTGGCTTCAGAAAATTGACTTATCGCATCATCTGTGTGACACTACTCATGTGATATGTTCAATACGATAGGAGAACATGAATGGAGCGATATTTCCCGCAAGGCATCGCTACTGATAATGCTTTTTGTAATAGAGAAGTCGAAAGAAAGTCAATAAAAGATAGTATTGAAAGTCATGAGCATATTGTTCTGATCGCCCCAAGACGTTATGGGAAAAGTAGCCTCATTACTCAAGTATTAAAAGAAAATGATTTTCCTGGTGTTTGCATCGATCTTTTCTTTGTACTCACTCAAGATGAGGTAATAAAAACAGTCACAGAAGGTGTATCGAAAATAATTGGTGATTTATTACCGAAAACAAAATCAGCTTGCCACAAATTAATCGATTCCATTACGGCGCTTAATCCCAAATTGACGATAAATGTGTTTGGTCAAAAAGTAGAAATCAGCACTAAACAAACCACAGAAAAGACTATTTCGGAATTATTATTAGCACTTGATCAAGTTTGTCAAAAAGCTCAAAAATTTTGTGTCATCGTATTTGATGAATTTCAACAAATAGGGGGATTAAAAGAAAATCATGCCATTGAAGCTGCAATTCGACACGCGGTGGAGCGTAGTTTAAGGGTAAGTTATATTTTTTGTGGCAGCAAACGTCATCTTTTAAATGAAATGTTTAGTGATAAATCAAGGCCACTTTATCACCTCTGTGATTTAATGACCGTCAATCGGATAGGAACCTTATCCTACCAGAAGTTTTTGAATAAAATGGCACAAGATAAATGGAAAAAATACCTAGAGAATGATGTTATTGCTGAAATTCTACATTTGACAGAAAATCATCCTTATTATGTTAATGCGCTTTGCCGTCGTTTATGGCGAAGTAAAGAGGTAACTACTTTAGTTGAGGTTAGAAATGCTTGGGATGGTTATGTCAATCAACAAGGCGTTTGGATAGTTGATGATTTAAGTCGTTTAACCTTGAACCGTCGGAAAGTTATCACGGCTCTTGCTTACCAAGTAACCAGTGAACCGCAAGGACATGCGTTTTCAGAGAGGGTGGGTTTAAGTCTATCAGGAATTAAAAAGGCTTTAATGGATCTGGTTAAACTCGATATGGTTTATAAAGATGAAAATGGTTATTACCATGTATTGGACCCAGCCGTTTCTTATTTTATTAGAAAACATTCTTTTAAAAACATATAGGGTTTTCTGCAGCCTGATGCTATGGAAGTTTGTCTTCAGTCTGTTTGGGCGGTGGCAACAAATGTGACCGATTCAATCCCAGCGCAACGGCTTTATTCATTAGTTTCCCATGTAAACCTTTCAAAACGATTGATTAGCGTTCCCATTCTAGTCTCCACTTTATTAAATTCAGTGGATTGACTAACAACTTTAACAATTTTTTCTCTGTCTTCAGGGGAGTCATAATCGCATTCCCACATCACATATGGCCTATCATATATGTTCGTACGTTTTAATACTCTGCCTTTAGGTACTCCTAATTTAGCCAAATAGGAGGTAATTATTTACTACTGCTTGACTACTCTAAAGATTTCAAAACAATATTTGATTTTAATAGGTAATTAAAAGTATAAAGGTACGAATTTTATGAACATAGGCCTTTATCTTAGCCCGAGCCAAGGTTCTACTTATCACGATTCTATAGAACAAGCTATCATTGCCGACAAATTAGGCTATAGTAGCCTCTGGCTGACAGAAAAGCACTTTGATCAAGGACATCAGTTGTGGTCTTCTCCTTTAATTACAGCCAGTTACATCGCGGCAAAAACCCAAAACATAAAAATTGGTTTTGCATAAGCACTCTACATCATCCAGTTAGACTGGCTGAAGACTTTGCCAATTTAGATGTTCTCAGCAGAGGTCGGCTCATCATTGGTTTAACTCGCACCAGTTTAAGTAACAAATACCATGAAGTCTTTCAATCTCCTGTGAAAAAAGCCTGGAAAAAATTTGATGAACAATTTGATATTATGCAAAAGCTTTGGCAGGACCAATTGAATTTACATTCAGGTTCTTTCTATAGAATTCCATCAATCAAATTTTATCCTGCATTGGTGCAAAAGCCCCTACCGTTAATATTTTTTATAGCTGGCAATAATGAATCCATTATAGCTGCTGCGCGTAAGGGTGTTGGAGTTTTTTTACATGCCTTTCAAGGTCTCAAAGAGATTAAATTAAAGAAGAAGCTTTATGAGGATAATTTCGTAGATATATTTAAATTAGGCCCCCAAGTTATTTTAAGCCGCTATCTTTATAGTGGAATTAGTGATAAAGAATCAAAAAATGATATTAAAATTCCTTTTATGCGTTATATAGCAATGCAGTTTCCAAATATTGCAGCGTATTTAGAAAAGGAATACAAAGTATCAGTAAATTTCGATTTTTTTGAAAAAGAGTTTTGTATATTTGGTAGTACCAATAATTCATCAACTGTGTATTGATTCCATGAAGAGATTTGCCCTAGATGCTTTACCAAAACTAAAAAATAAATACACATCGAAAATTAACGCCTGATTCAATCGACTTAAAAATCTTCGATGTCGTCCCTATAATGAAACCTAAACCTCTGCATAGCCTTATTCAGCGCATCCGCCGGCGAGCTTTGCAGCGGGTGTCAGCGGAGGTTTTTGCGCGCGCAGCGTAGCCAATTCGGAAACGAGTTCAAGAGGATAAAAGTTCACTTAGCACAATGGCGCTTACGGTAGTATTACACTTGCTATTGATGGCGAAGCGAGCACGGAAAAACCTTCGCTGACGGGCCCCGCTACGCCAATCCCGCGAGCAGGCGGATGTCGCTGAATAATGCGGAGTGGGTTTAAGGTTTCGAAACCTACACCGCACAGCAGCAGCATGATCAAATATTTGGGATTTTAAATCGATTAATTTCAAAACTAGGGTTATGGAAGTTCGTCTTCGGTTTGTTTGGGGGGTGGCAACAAATGTGAACGATTCAATCCCAGCGCAACCGCTAATGAACCGGCTACGTAGATGGATGAATAGGTTCCAATAACAATACCGATGGTCATGGCCAAGGCAAAGCCATGAATCATGGGGCCACCGAAAAATAATAAAGCCAGGACTACAACTAAAGTTAAGCCGGAAGTCATGATGGTGCGAGACAATGTTTGATTGATGGATAAGTCCATAATTTCTAAAGGCGTGCCTTTTCTCACTTTTCGAAAATTTTCTCTCACTCGATCATAGACGACAATTGTGTCATTTAAAGAATATCCAATTACGGTTAAAAGACCCGTCAGAACGATCATGTCAAACTCGATATGAAAAAAAGAGAAAATGCCCAAAATGAGAATGGGATCGTGAATTAAAGCAACAGCTGCTGCCAAAGCAAAGCGATATTCAAAGCGTAAGGCAATATAAGCCATGGTAGCCACGAGAGCTACCACAATAGCCAATATCCCATTGGTTAGCAGTGTTTTTGACACTTGTGGACCAATATAATCTAAACTGCCAATATGTCCATTAGGGATAATAGATTTAAGTTGTTGTTGTAATTGTTCGGTGGTTACCCCTTTTTGAATAGGCAATCGGATTGAGATTTCCGTACGGCTATAAGGTTGCACGACGGCTTGTTTGTAACCGGCATCTTTAAGTTGGGTTCTAATCTGCTGGATATCAAAGGACTCGGAAAAGGTTACTGACACCTGTGTTCCGCCGGTAAAATCAAGTCCCAAGGTCAATCCTTGAGTAATTAAAGCCAGGATAGAGGCAATAAAAATAATAATTGAAAAAATTGCAGCGCCCTTTCTTTGGCGCATAAATTGAATTTTTGTATTGGTTTTAAAAAATTCCATTTATTTTGATACCGTCGGTAAATTTATGCCAATTGGAAGCTTTTTCACGCTGCGTCCCCCATAAACTAAATTAACAATTGCGCGAGTGAAAAAGATAGCTGTGACCATGGAACTTAAAATTCCAATGGCTAAGGTTGTGGCAAAACTTTGGACTGAGCCTGTGCCTAAAGTAAATAAAATGATAGCCACAATTAAAGTGGTGACATTTGAATCTAAAATTGTAGAAAAAGCCCTTCCATAACCGGTGAAAATACTGGCTTGAGAAGACATTCCATTGCGTAATTCTTCACGAATTCGTTCATTAATCAAGACGTTTGCATCCACGGCCATGCCTATGGTCAAAACCATACCTGCGATGCCGGGTAAAGTTAAAGTTGCTCCTAATAGAGACATAACCGCAACAATAAAGATAGTGTTTAACAACAAGGCAAGGTCAGCGATTAAGCCGAAAATATGATAATAAAACAGCATAAAAATGATCACTATGCTGATGGCTATCACCATAGAATTTATGCCTTGTCGTATATTTTCTTTCCCTAAGCTAGGGCCAAGCAAACGTTCTTGCACAAAGGCTACTGGAGCTGAATAAGCGCCAGACCTTAATTGTAAAGCTAAATCTTGTGCATCTCTGGTTGATGGCAACCCAGTGATTTGAAATTGGGCGCCTAATGCACCGTGGATTGTGGCAACGTTAATAATGTTGGCAGCTTGTGGATGGGTAATAACCAATTGACCATTAACCATTTTCTTGATGGTTTGTGTTTCAACGTAAACTGTTGCTAAAGGTTTACCAATATTTTCCCGGGTGATGCGGTTAAAAGAAGAAACTTCATTTCCACCTGAGCGTATTCCTACTGCAGGACGGCCATTTTCATCCGGGTTGCTATTGGCGCTCAAAATAGAACTGCCATGTAAAACGATCTCGTTTTTCAATAAAATTGGGGATCCTTCAAAGGTATAAAGACTAGAACCTGGTGGAACTATACCGGTTGCAGCAGCAGTCTTGGCGTCATGATCAACGTCTACTAATTGTAAATAGATGGTGGCAACTTTCCCGATAATTGCTTTGGCGCGCGCGGTATCTTGTAAACCTGGAAGGTCAACGCTAATTTGATCTTTGCCTTGCTGTTGAATGACGGGTTCAGCAACACCCAGCTCGTTAATTCGATTATTCAATATGGTTATAATTTGACTTACTGAGTAATCGGTTAAACGAGATTGCGCGCTTCTTGACAAAGTTGCTGTCAAAGTAAATCCTTGAGGCGAAGCACTGAATTGGTAATCAGAATTTCCTTTTTTCAAAAAAGATAATGCTGAATTCAATGAAGCTTGGTCACGAAATTGAATTTGAATTTCACCTTTTCCGGTCTGATTGAAATTTGAATACCTAATTTGCTGCTCGCGTAATCCAGTAGCCATATTACGCATGTCGTTATTAATCTGTTCCTTAAGCATTGAGGCAGTATCCACCTGTAGTAAAAAATGGATTCCACCTCTTAAATCCAAACCCAATTTCATGGGCTTGGCGCCGATACTTTTTAACCAGTTTGGTGTTTTATCCGCTAAATTTAAGGCGACTGTGTAGTCAGGTCCTAAGCTAGCTTGCACCATGTCTTGAGCTTTAAGTTGGTCAGAGGTATCGTAGAAACGAATAACGTAAGAAAAAGCTTCGCGTTTTATCGATCGGTAAGGAATTTTTTGATCATTCAGCGCTTGAGTAATTTTATCACCCAACTGGGAATTTAGTAAGGTTGTTCCTTTAGGTTGGATTTGAATGGCTGGATCCTCGCCATACAAATTAGGCAATGCATAGAAGATCCCTAAGATAATAAGCAAAGCCAATAAAATGTAACGCCAAAGCGGATAGGAATTCATAGATTTAGATCAATTTTCCAAAGAACCCATAGTTCCTTTCGGTAGTATTGATGCAATTGCTCCTTTTTGAATAATTATTTCATTCTCCTTGCCAACTGTCAATGTTGCATAATTATCTTTAATCTTAGTAATTCTGCCAATAATTCCCCCAGTGGTCATAACTTCATCACCCACCGTGATATTACCTAGCATTTGTTTTTGTTCTTTTGCACGTTTGGTTTGTGGTCTTACTAACAAAAAATAAAAAACAACAACAAAAATAATCAACATAGGTAGCATATGTAAAAAGCTGCCTTGCGTTGTCGTGGCGGGCGTAGTATTTGTGCTGGCTGTCTGGGTCACTTCTGCAAGTGCATTGGTGATTCCAGAAAAATCGATAAAAGACATAGGTCTACCTCTGGATTGTTAATTCTAGATGGGTAATGTATCAGGAATTTTCGCTGAAGGGAATTCCTTCCTCATTTATATCCTGCGCTCGGCGAAGCCAATGCTCGGAATTGTGTTAGAATAGGGCATGAATTCAAATAAAAAGGTGATTGTGGGGTTGTCTGGCGGGGTTGATTCTGCAGTCTCAGCGCTTTTGCTTAAAAATGATGGTTTCGATGTCACTGGCGTTTATATGCAAAATTGGGAGACAGAAAATGATGATCCCTATTGTCACGCTGAACAAGATCTAACTGATGCGCGACAGGTCTCGGAGCATCTAGACATTCCTTTTCAAGTGGTCAATTTTTCAAAAGAATATTGGAATAAAGTTTTCCAACTCAGCTTGGATGAATTAGCGCAAGGCCGAACTCCCAATCCCGATGTTTGGTGTAACAAAGAAATTAAATTTAAAGTTTTTTTGGATTATGCTTTGCAGATGAATGCAAAATTGGCCACCGGACATTATGCTCAAATTCAAATGGCTCAGCAGGGCTATCAATTGCTCCGAGGTAAAGACGCCAACAAAGATCAGAGCTATTTTCTTTATATTATGAGTCAAAAGGCCTTGTCTCATAGTATTTTTCCTGTTGGACACTTAAAAAAAGCTGAAGTCCGAGCGGTGGCTAAAGAAGCTGGATTACCCAATTACAATAAAAAAGACAGTACCGGAATTTGTTTCATTGGTGAAAGAGGTTTCAAACACTTTTTAAGTGAATTTTTTTTAGCCCAACCAGGTTTAATAAAAGATGAAATGGGGGTAACTGTAGGTAATCATGACGGGTTAATGTTTTACACCTTGGGTCAGCGGCAGGGTTTGAATATTGGTGGGAAAAAAAATGCCCTGGCTAAACCTTGGTATGTACTTTCAAAAGATTTAAAAAATAATATTCTAATTGTAGGACAAGGACATGATAATCCCAGGCTTTATTCCAAATATCTCAGATGTAATAATTTGCATTGGATTGATCAACCCTCCTCTTTTCCTTATTCCTGTTCTGCAAAAATACGATATCGACAAAGCGATGCCAATTGTATTGTCACCTCAGAAGAATCTGGGGTCTATCACGTTGAATTTTCGGAGCCACAATGGGCAGTAACCCCCGGTCAATCCATTGTGTTCTATGCAAATGAAAAATGCCTGGGTGGGGGCATTATCATTTCTATTTAAAGCTGTTACAATTTCGGGCCATGAAACTTTATAGTGCACTTAATCCTCAATCTTTACAAAAACAGGATCGTCGTATTCATTGGGGTAATTTGCATGGAGCGAGTGATAGCTTAGCGGTTAGCCAACTCGCGGGTGGACCGGATCAAGGTTCGATTCTAGTGATAACACCCGATTCGCAAAATGCACGTCGTCTACACCGTGAAATTTTATTCTTTAAGGGAAACTCAAATTTTACTTGCCATTATTTGCCTGATTGGGAAACCCTCCCCTATGATCATTTTTCTCCCTATCCCGATTTAGTCTCTGAGCGTTTGTTGGTGTTAAGTCATTTACTTAAAGCTGAAAAAACAATTGTAATCGCTGCATTACCTACCCTCATGCATCGCTTTTTACCTCGGGATTTTTTAATAAAACATTCTATGGCCCTATCGGTAAACGATCGCTTAGATATTCAGAAACTACGCGACCAGTTGATTCAGTCTGGCTATTACCACGTTAAGCAAGTACTGGAGCATGGTGAGTTTGCATTACGTGGTTCAATTTTAGATATTTTTCCCATGGGAAGCTCATTTCCTTTTCGTATTGAATTGTTTGATGAGGTAATTGAAACGATTCGTAAATTTAATCCAGAAACGCAATGCTCGGTTGAAAAAATTGAAGAAATTAAGTTATTTCCAGCACGCGAATTTCCATTGACCGAAGAGGCAATTACTTATTTTCGGCAGAATTGGCGTAGTCGTTTTGCTGGCAATCCGAAAGATTCATCGGTATATGAAAGCATCAGTGAGGCCCATGCAGCCCCAGGGGCTGAATATTATTTACCTTTATTTTTTACAAAATTAAATTCAATTTTTGATTACCTAAATACAGAAACTCAGATTATTTGCACAGAACCTTTATCTATCGTCGCTGAAAAATTTTGGAAGGATATACAAGCTCGTTATGAACAGCTACGCTATGATATTCAACGTCCCTTATGTCCTCCAGAGGAAGTATTTATTCCTCCTAACGATTTTTTTAACGCCATGAAAGGGTTTGGACAAATTCAATTCCACTCGGAAATTTTACCCGAAAAAATGGGAAATTTCTCTTATGCTACCTCAAAGCCTCCTACGTTGCCGATTGATCACAAGGCCAAAAATCCGTTAGGAAATATTGAATTATTTTTGAAAAATAATGCTTACCGCACCTTGTTTTGTGCAGAAACAACCGGTCGTCGTGAAATTTTATTGGAATTGTTTAAAGGAATTAAGTTTTTCCCTGAATTCTTCCCTTCTTGGCAAGCGTTTATCGATTCCAAAGAAAATTTAGGTATCTGCATTGCCCCCTTAGATCAAGGTTTATGTTTAGATAATCCCCCTATCGCAGTCATTAGCGAGTCCCAATTATTTGGCGAACAAGTCATGCAAAGACGACTGCGAAAAGGAACTCGCCAAGACCCAAACAATATTATTCGAAATTTAACTGAATTAAATATTGGTTCTCCGGTTGTGCATCTTGATCATGGCGTTGGGCGTTATTTAGGATTAGACCAAATACGAGCTGGAGATCAAGAAGGGGAATATTTAAAATTAGAGTATGCTGGAGGTGATAAAATTTATGTTCCGGTAACTTCTTTACATTTAATTAGCCGCTATACCGGAGCAGATGCCGAAAACGCCCCTTTACAAAAACTGGGCACGAAACAATGGCAAACGATTAAACAAAAAACTGCAGAGAAAGTACGTGATGTGGCCGCAGAACTACTTGAAGTTTATAGCCGACGTCAAGCCGCTGTGGGTTATGCGGTAAAAGAACCCGATCAAAGCTTTATTATTTTTCGTCGATCTTTTCCTTTTGAAGAAACACCCGATCAAACTAAAACCATTAATGACGTTATCGCTGATATGACGTCGTCCCGTACTATGGATCGTTTAGTGTGTGGCGACGTCGGTTTTGGTAAGACAGAAGTCGCCATGCAAGCGGCGTTTTTAGCCTTACAAAGTGGTAAGCAAATAGCCATACTGGTACCCACAACACTTTTAGCGGAACAGCATTTGCAAAATTTCAAAGATCGTTTTGCTAACTGGCCTGTTCAAATTGAAGCATTTTCTCGGATGCAAACGGCCAAAAATCAAAAAATCGCCATCGAACGTTTGGAAGAAGGTAAAATTGACATTGCCATTGGTACGCATAAATTATTGTCTCCTAATATTCGTTTTAAAGACTTAGGACTTTTAATTATTGATGAAGAGCACCGTTTTGGTGTCAGACAAAAAGAACGCATTAAGGCGTTGCGTGCTCATATTGATATTTTAACCCTCACTGCCACGCCAATTCCGCGAACGCTCAATATGGCTTTAGCAGGCACGCGGGATTTATCTATCATTGCAACACCACCAGCGCGGCGCTTAGCCATTAAAACCTTTGTCCACGAATTTGAAAATGGAATTGTTCGTGAAGCGATGCAGCGTGAACTATTACGAGGTGGGCAGCTCTATTTCCTGCATAACGATGTTTCAACTATTGGTGCGATGGCAGAAAAACTGCAAAATATCATGCCTGAATCAAGAATAGGCATTGCGCACGGACAATTACATGAAAGAGCTTTAGAAAAAGTAATGGCTGATTTTTATCATGGACGTTTTAATATTTTAGTCTGTAGCACGATTATTGAATCAGGTATTGATGTTCCTTCTGCAAATACAATCATTATTAATCGTGCAGATCGATTTGGGCTTGCCCAGTTGCATCAATTGCGCGGACGTGTAGGCCGATCCCATCATCAAGCTTATGCATATTTACTTACTGCTCCGGAACAAAAATTAACTAAAGATGCTGAGAAACGTTTAGAAGCTATCACCCAACTTGAGGATTTAGGCGCGGGATTTCAATTAGCAACGCATGACTTAGAAATTCGCGGCGCTGGCGAGTTGTTAGGCGAAGAACAAAGCGGCCATATCCATGCAGTGGGTTTTTCTTTATATATGGAAATGTTAGAAACTGCAGTAAAAGCGCTAAAAGCAGGTGAAACGCCGGTTTTTGAATTTTCTGTAAACGCCGGCGTTGAAATAAATTTACAAATGAGTGCTTTCATCCCTGAACCTTATGTGCCTGATGTAAACGCCAGACTTACCCTTTATAAACGATTGGCAAATTGCAAGTCGGTTCAAGAAATCCAAGATTTAAAAGGAGAGTTTATCGACCGTTTTGGCTTATTGCCAGAAGTTACAGAATCCTTATTTGCTTTATCGCAACTTAAATTAATCGCTGCCGAGTTAGGCATCACCAAAATCGAGAGCGCCGTGCAATACGGCTATCTACATTTTAATGAAAAACCGCATGTCGATCCCATTAAAATCATTAACTTGATTCAACAGCAACCTAAAAATTTTCAGCTGCAAGGCGGAAATATCTTGCGATTTAAATTAACAGTTGAAAAATCTGACCAACGGATTGAGTTCTTTACCAGCATAATGAATTCACTAAGATAGCAAGGAATGTTCTATTAGATGAAAAAGTTTATGCCTGTCATAGTACGGCCCTTGAAATCCACTTCGCTTTGTTCAGCGACATCCGCCTACTCGCAAGATTGTCTAAACGGGGCCCGTCAGTGGAGATGTTTTCGTGCTCACTACGCCATAAATAGCGGGTGCAATACTTCGTAAGCGTCATTGTCCTGGTGAACTTTATCATGCTAAACTTGTTTCCGAATTGGCTTCGCTGCGCGCGAAAACATCTCCACTGACACCCGTTGCAAAGCTCGCAGGCGGATGCGCTGAACAAAGCTATGCAGGACGGATCAGTTCATCTCCGTATTAAGCACCTGCCACGCCAATATTTAAATTTTTTCTTGTTATTACTTTGCGACTGCCAGAAAACGCCGGATATCAATTTTTTGAAAAAAAGATCTCTATATACCTGTATTTAATAGATACTGAAGAATAGCCCGGTATTTAGTAGTTGCAAGCTCATCTTTAAAGTTGTTATAAACCTCTTTTACAAACACCCTGGATATTAGATAAGGTTCGGCAGGATCTCTACTGATTAATTTAGGATAATGACCACCATCCTATTTCTTATAAATTTTTAATATTCTATTGATAGAACTCCGTAATTCCTACGGATTAAAATAGAATAAATTTTGTTTATTATATCGTTAATTTAGAATTATGAGTTTTCTTGTGGCCATTCCCAAATATAGAAATCGCTATCTCTATTTATTATTTTATAAGCCTCATCATTAAATCTGCAATTTGGCTTTTGGTTTTTAAACCAGATTTTTCCTTAACATTATTTAAATACTGCTCAACTGTTCTGGGGGAAATTTTTAACAAATTTGCAGTTTCTTTAGCGGTATAGCCTTGGCCAAGGTATTGACAAGATTCCATTTCTCTTTTGGAAAGCGATAGTGATTTTCCATTATAATTAAAACGGTACTTTTTAACATTAAATAAGACTTCAGGATTTTTATTAATATTAAGTTTTTGAATATTAGATCGCATAGAATCTAAAAGATGAATTTTATTTATTGAAGCGCGCTTAATAAGACTAGCTGCTTTATCCCTAAAATAATGCTTAAAGTTCTCCAACAGAGTTAAGTTGTTCAAATAAAAATTAATAATAGCGGGATTATCAATGGGCGTAGCAAAAGCAAAGCTCTCGTAATAATTTTCATAGATTTCAAATAAATAAAAAGGATAATGGACATTAAAATAACTCTTATAATCAAAAATTACTTGATCAAATTTATCATTTAATGACGGCGGCCTAAAATAATAAAATTTATTCTGGGTTAAAAGATTCTCGTCTATCCAAGGACAAAACATATAATTTTTTATATTACAATGATATATATGTTTGATAATAGCTAAGCCTAGCCCTGTGCCGCCGCTTTCGCGGGAGCGTGCTTTGTCTACTCGATAAAATCTTTCAGTAATCCTTGGAATTTGTTTTTTTGAAATACCAATTCCAGTATCAATGACGCGAAAAATTCCAGTATTATTTTCTTCATACCATTGAATGGTAATGCGCCCTTTTGCAGGGGTATATTTAATTGCATTGACAATGATATTTGAAAATAAACTTTTTAGTTCATTTTCCGCGCCATCCAAGAATAAATTAGGGTCTGCTTTTAAAGTAAATTTGTGATTCTTTTTACCGCTAATGTTTTGGGCTTCAAGCAGCAAAATTTTTAACATTTTACTGATAGGAAAATGAAAAACCGCATGTCGATCCCATTAAAATCATCACTTTGATACAACAGCAACCTAAAAATTTTCAGCTGCAAGGCGGAAATATCTTGCGATTTAAATTAAACGCCGAAAAACATGACCAACGGATTATATTTTTTACCGATATAACGAACTCATTAAAGAAAAATTAGTTGCTACAAAATTTTCGGGTTTAGGTATATTTACTAGAGATATCAAGAGTAGGCTTGGCAGTATGACAAAAGTGGCCTCGTTGTATAAACTAGCATTCTAGTAATCTCGGTGTTAGGCTTACGAATTTATCCATTTTTCGAATAACAAATCGCAAAATCGACGAGGCATCATTCTAGGTAAGAAGTTGCGTGCGTAATTGCTGTAGTGTAAAATGCAGATCTTTATTGGTTTTTAACCGAAAACTATTGCCTCATTAAAGATGGATAACTTTCAAAAAAGGAGTTGAGTGTATGCGGTCAAATATTACTTTTTTTTCATTCTCGACTAGTTATTTACCTAAAGTTCCAGATCCTATACTAACAGTCGGGAGAGAATCTGATTCAAATCATTTTGCCTTCGGTATTGACGGTTTTTTACCTCAGCAGCAAATAGCAAGCGTGCAAGATTTTATTGCAGCTTTGCAAGGTAAATTACATGTGGGAGCAGATAAGAGAACTGTCTTGTTACAACCACTTAACCAAATATTACAGTTTGTTCTGACAAGAATTGATCCTGAAATAAAACTAGCGCTGGTGAAAAAAGAAAGTTATTTAAGTCGGCTTTTTTCCAACGAAAGCTGGGAAAGTTGGATGGAAAATAAAACGGCATTAGGTAAAATTGTTTTGTCATTTGCTGATTATTTAGCAAGTACCACCAACGTTGAAGTTTTTTTAAGAACTTTAAATGCTGAGACTATATGTCAAGCTAATGAAGAAGCTGCCTCACTTTTAAAACCAACAGTTCCTCGTCGGCTTAATAAAAACCCTGCGGTAGCTTCTTCTTTTTGGGAAAAAATGTGGAGTATATTGATAGCAACCGATAAAAGAATAACTGCATTGCTCCCTTTTCCACAAGGAGTTATGGGAGAAGAACAACCGAACTGTGGTAAGGATATAGACTGTTTCACCGATAGTTTAATCAGAGCGACGACTACTATGTATTCTCATGCTATGCATTTGGTAGAAAAAGGCGCTATAACGCCTGAAAAAGGTGAATTATATATACAGGGCCTTGATCCGGTGACCGAAAGATTTGCAGAAATGCATCGCTCAAGAATGGAGGAAAGTAAAAACGATAAGAGCTATGCTCGCGCTAAGGAACTTTTTGATAAATATCAAGCCGATTATAATAAAAAATTTTTAGATCGTGAACATCACATGAAAACATTTCCTCCACCTGAATATTTTTTTGATGAAGATAAGCACAGCCCTCCAGACCTTTTTCAAACAACTTCAGTAATTACCGATGAGACCAGTCAAAAAAAATGTGTGTTCACTTGGCAAGCTATTCAAGGCTATATGAGATGGTCTATTTTCAAAGATGAATGGATTAATCAACTTGTAGCAGAGGGAACTTATAATTATGACAAAGGAAAAGATAAGCCTACTGTTCCGGCTCGAGAATCCTATCCGACATCTAACTTTTGTAAGTAACAGGTGAATTCAACCATGAACATAGGATTAACTATTTATAAATTTGAAAACACAATACCACCTCAGTCTCTAATTACCGATATTAAACCAAATACTTATTTTAACGGCTCATTATTTTTGCTGCAAACGGAAGTCTTTAAAATCCAAGAATTGATCATAAGGTTGCAAGATTATACTAATATATCAACCCAATCACTAAGGCCTTTGATAAGGTTGTTTTATTTTGTGATGGAAGAAAAAAATATTGAAATAAAAGCAGCTTTGAAAAAAAAAGAAGGTTATTTTCGGCGTTTTTTTTCTAAAGAAAGTTGGTCAGAGTGGTTAGAGGATAAAACAGCGCTAGGAAAAATAGTCTATTTGTTGGATGATTACCTCAAAAATCCTGCTAAAATTACGCATAATTTCGCTGACTTTGATTTGCCTAGCTTAGAGAAAGTTTGCAAGCAGGCTAATATTTTATTAAAAAATATTGCAAAAACTGAACAAAATAATGGAAATCCCAATTTTATCTTTAATGGACTACAGCATTTTTTTCTAGGAATAGATAAAAGCTTTTCTTCTATATTTCCGGTAGTAGATGCAAAACATACGCAGGACAATATTCAAGGAGCTATTGTAACCGATCCTACAAAAGAGAAAGATTTAGTTCCTTACGAAAAGGTTGATAATAAATTAAAAAGTAAAATGCCTTATAAAGAGGCAGAAAGTCTTTTTGGAGAACTAGGTTATAAGATTATAGGTGAATCTGCATGCGAATTGATAGAAAAGATACAAGCACAATTGACTAAAAAACAATATGATAACCCAGAAGATATTTCTGCTCTTTTGAAAAATTATGAAAGCGTCTGGAAGATTAAAGATATAAAAGCTTGCGTAACTAACTTACATACTCTAGTTGCACAGCTTGACAGGCAGGTTAGCTCTTTGCCTCTTACTGTGCTACACCCTCTGCCTGGATTATTTCAATATTTGTTTCAGAATAAGGATATATCTCAATTATCTAGTGATAATTTGCTAAGGTTAGTAACGGTAACTCATAAATTTTCGGTTAATGCTATAAGTAAAATAGGTAACCCTCATGATGATCCTGGGAGAAAAATGTGTGTTGCTTTTATCGAGTTACTCCTGTTTACTTTTAATCGATTTCCAAAAGAGCCTGAAATTATTGACTCTACTTTAACTAGCGGAAAGCAAATTGTAGAATGGAGTAATTGCCTAAATCAGCAACAAAAAAATGAATTTAAAAAAATTGCAAAAAAATTGAAAAATGGTTATCCTGGCGCAAAAGAAACGAACTTGGCAGCACAATTATATATTACTCTAACCTCAAAATGGTGGTTAATCAGAGTAGGCGCGGAGTTTACAGACGACCTTCCGTCACTAGGACCATTTTTAAACACTGGTGTAGCTATTGCTTGTGTATTAGCAGCCACATCGTTTTTTTGTGGAATGTTGTGCAATTCGCAAAGACGAAAAGGAAGACAAGCGGATATTTGGAATAACATATATAGAGGCAGTGAAGCTGGGCTATTTGGCAGAACGTACTCAAGGCCGCATGTAAGTCAGCAGGCGTTAGTAGAAAATAAATCATTCGAATTTGGTTAATATATTCGAAGGTAAAGAAAATTTAAGCTCTTCTAATTCAATTAGTGATTCAAATCACGGGTTTGTGATGGCCCATCATTTTTTGATGATAAATTTCCACGTTGTCCAAATATATTAAAGCGTGTGGTGATAACGGGCTGGGCGGCTTTTATCGAAGAACCTCGGTGTCAGGCTTGCAATTTGTCATTCGAAATTGACAAATTGCAAGCCTGACACCATTAATTTTAATTTAAAAATTTTCAGCTGCAAGGCGGAAATATCTTGCGATTTAAATTAACCGCTGAAAAACCTGACCAACGGATTATATTTTTTACCGAGATAATGAATTCATTGAAGAAAAATTAGTTGCTACAAAAGTTGTCAAGGATATTGAGATCATGTTAGTATAAACTATTATTATCATCGGGTATTAGAGGTTAAAAATCTATGCGTGGAAAAAAACTAACTTTTATTTTTGATGTTGATGGGACATTAACCCAGTATTCCGGTAGAGAAACTATCGATCTATTTGGTAATAATCAAGAGCAACAGTTGGAAGCAGTTACAGATGGAACTTTAGCCCTAACACCCAACGTAGGGAAGATGTTTAAAGAAATACTTGCTGATAAAAATTGTGATTTGATTATCTCTTCGCAAGGTTACCTGGATGTGATCAAGCAACTATTAACAACTGCTGGGTTAAGCCAAGAACAAATCGCCAAAATTACTATTTATGATAAAGAGTCCAACTATAAGTTTGGTGTAGAAGTCTCTGGCGGCGACTCCGGAGAGTTTAGCAATGCTAAACTCTACAAAATCCGCGATATCATTCATAAATGTAATAGTGCCGACAATGCTGTAGTTCTTTTTGATGATGACAAATACGTGACCGACAGAACAGCTGGTAAGATCAAAGATACTTTCAAAAAGACGTTTGATTCAGACTTGGTCTGCACGGTTGAAACAATACACGCTCCGTCAGGGAAATTTGATTGGTCTGCTGGAGGTGAGCATTATTTAAAAGTCAACTCACTTAGAGCAAAAGCTGCAGCATCGGAAGCTAAGCTGTCTCCCATCTGTGATGAAAAAGGTTTTAAAAAGCCCCCTTCTATTACTTCATCGGGTTTAGATGTATTTACTGAATGTCAGAGGAGTAGAACTGGCAATATGACATCTGCTGACAGTAGCAAAGTTACAAACCCCTCCCCCTCCCCGTCTCCATCATCATCTCAAGGGTAAGACCTCGGTGTCAGGCTTGCAATTACAAGCCTGACACCATTAGCTTTCATTGAAGAAAAATTAGTTGCTACAAAAGTTTTCAAGAACATTGAGCTCATGTTAGTACAAAGTATTTTGAATTAGAGGAATTATTTTGTATAATATAGTATACTTTTACACTAAGAGTTCAAGAAAATGGGAATTGCTGTAAGCAATTATAAGAGGGTGAAATATATGAAAAAATTTTTAGTGACTTCTTGCATGGCCCTGATTTCCCTTTCTACATTTACTTTAGCCTGGGCTGCACAGGAACCAATGCATTTTGAATTCAGTATGGAGGGTCATCCCCCTGGCTACGGCTACTATTATGTGACACTAAACCAAACGTTTGGTGTTATGGTTCCCTCGACTACAGGGGTAATGGTGGATGTTCCCTTTACCATGCATGACATGATAATGACTTACACAGGGCCTCCTCGCTGCAATTATATACCGTTGCATTTAGAGAATACCAGTTGTAAAGGAGCAACATTTGGACGTAACCAGACGATGCTTGTTAGTGCGCACTTTCGAGTTGATGCTGGGGATCCCTGTTCTATCACCGTTGATTATCTACGCTGTGACGTTACCAATAAAAGTAAATAATCAAAAATAATCCATGGAAGAGCTGGTGTCAAAAACGAGAGATGAAGCCACGCTTTATTCAGCGGGAATGGCTGATAGTAATTCTTTCGGAGGGGAAAATACAGGTGAAAGTACTTCCCTTTTTCAGCTGGCTTTCAATGGCCAACTCACCGTTATGATTCAGTAAGATATGTTTGACAATAGCTAAGCCTAGCCCTGTGCCGCCGCTTTCGCGGGAGCGTGCTTTGTCTACTCGATAAAATCTTTCAGTAATTCTTGGAATTTGTTTTTTTGAAATACCAATGCCAGTATCAATGACACGAAAAATTCCAGTATTATTTTCTTCATACCATTGAATGGTAATGCGCCCTTTTGCAGGGGTATATTTAATTGCATTGACAATGATATTTGAAAATAAACTTTTTAATTCATTTTCCGCGCCATCCAGGAATAAATTAGGATCTGCTTTTAAAGTAAATTTGTGATTCTTTTTACCGCTGATGTTTTGGGCTTCAAGCAGCAAAATTTTTAACATTTTACTGATGGGAATTTGTTTCTTTTCTTTTATGGTGTATTCTTCGCCTTCTAAAGCAGAAAGTGTCAATAAATCTTCAATAATATTGGACATACGTATACTGTGGTGAAACATTTGTTCAAATATGGCTTGATGGGTAGGATCAGTTTTATGCTGTATCAAAGTTTCTAAATAGCCTTGGATGACCGTGAGCGGTGTTCTTAACTCATGCGAGATATTCGCCACAAAATCTCTACGCATTATTTCTAGATGTTGTATGTGATCTTGGATTGATCTGGGCAAGTGAGTTATTTTTTTCTTAAATGGTTTTTTAATTTTCATCTTTCGTGAATAAATATCCAACACTACGAATGGTTTTGATTCGATCTACACCGCCATAAGGTTTAAGTTTACTGCGTAGACGTTTAACTTGAACATCAACAGTACGCTCATTTATGTAGCTATCTACCCCCCAAATATAAGAGAGTAATTGATCTCGGCTATAAACTTTATTGGGATGAGTCATAAAAAAATGTAATAGTTTATATTCTAAAGGCATGAGATCAATGTTTTTCCCTTGTACACTGAACAGTTGTTTACTTAAATTCAGTTTCAATTGACCCATAATGATTTCATCATTAGCGATCATCAATAATCCACGACGTAAAATTGCCTTAATTCTCGCCTTCAACTCAGCCGGGGAAAAGGGTTTGGTAATATAATCGTCGGCGCCCGCTAAAAGCGCTTGGATTTTTTGAGTTTCTTCGGCGTTGGCAGTCAACATAATGATTGGAATATTTTTGTATAATTCCTTTTCTTTAATCCATTTTATAAAATCAATGCCGCTTTTTCCGGGGAGCATCCAGTCTAAAACAATCAAATTGGGTATGTTTTGTGACAGTAAACGCATTGCTTCAGGGACTGAAAAGACAGGGAATATGTCATAATCAGCCGTCGGAAGAGCAAATTTTAGCATGTCTTGAATGCATTGCTCGTCCTCTATTATAAGGAGAGAAATCTTTTTCATATTGTATTCATTATACCATGGTTATGTGTCATTTTGATGACACTCGTCTGATAATCTTATTAATTTCATATAAGCCAATAGCGGTGGCAATGGATACATTTAGACTTTCTACAGTGCCATACATAGGGATACAAACCTGTAGATCGCATTGTTCACGGGTCAGCCGACGCATTCCCTGCCCTTCTCCTCCCATGACTAAACCCACGCGTTGAGACAATTGAATCTCCTGAATCAGTGTGGGAGCTTGGGCATCCATGCCGATTATTTCAACTCCTGACTCCTTTGTTTGACGTAAAGTTCGGGCCAAATTAGTAACCTGGACAAAAGGCGTATGTACCGTTGCCCCGCAAGCGGTTTTATGGACAACTTCGGTGAGCCCACAGGCTCGATCTCTCGGAGCGATGACAGCATCGACCCCCATAGCGTTTGCGCTACGCAGGATTGCACCTAGGTTATGAGGATCTTGAACCCCATCTAAAAAGAGTAAGAGTAGATTGGACTTTAATAATAAGTCCTCTAAAAATGACTCGGATTTAGCGGCAATGCTACTACATTCGAGCGCAAACCCTTGATGATTGTCTGTTCCCAAAATTGCATCCATCTCCTTACGACTTAGATATAAGGTGTTGATTTTATTTGTTTTTAATTCATCTTGAATTTCTTGTAATCGTTTATCTACTCTCGATTCTTGGAGCAAGCACCTAAGGATTCGATAAGGCCGTTTGGCGATGAATTCTTTAACTGATTGATATCCAATAATAAATTCTGTTTTTTGCTGCATATATTCACCTTGAGTAAGAAATAAACCACTTTAAATAGCAGTTAGGCTTGACAATTTGTAGGAAATAGTACATAATGCCTATTCAATACATTAAGTACAACAGCTAAAGCTGTTAATTCAATGTATAGCCAGGAAAATCGGCAGGTTTTCTCCAGGGTGTGGAGAGCTTTAAAACTCATTCACTACCCTGAGGTAAACATGAAAAAATGCTTTGTTCATTTGCTAGCCCTGAGCGCTTTATTCGCATCAACTTATGGCTTAGCGAACAACCCTGCGAATTTGCCGTCATCTGAATATACACAAATTGTTAATAGCGCTGCTCATGATACCAATTTAAGTGCCCAAGCGGTAGAAACCGCTTTGAAGGGCTATCAATGGGCTTTACATAACAACAAAGTCAATAATAAAAATATTTTAACCATTGTCGATTTTACCGTCTCTTCTGCAGCGCCAAGGATGTATGTGTTTAATATAAAAAGTGGTGAAGTATTGATGTCTTTGTACGTTACTCACGGTAAAAACTCAGGTACTGGCAAGTATGCTACTAGTTTTTCAAATAAAACTAATTCTTTAATGTCGAGTTTGGGTGTCTATGTAACTGAAAATACCTATATTGGCAAACATGGTTTCTCCTTGCGAATTAACGGGCTTGAGAAAAGCAACAATAATGCCTTAAAACGTGCAGTGGTTGTTCATGCTGCAAATTATGCGACTCCTGAATATATACAGCAAAAAGGTAAGGCTGGAAATAGTTGGGGATGTTTTGCCGTGAATCCGAAACAGCTTAAACTGTTGGTGAACTATATTAAAGACGGTACGGTTCTCTATGCTTACGGCCAGTCTAAAGAATATGCCGCTACATCCCAGATTTTTACTGTGGCGGAAAATGAGGAACAACCCAGCGCCTAAAATATCGCTGCCTATACTGCGTTAACTAAAAGTTTCAGTGCGTTTGCTATAAGAAAAAGTTGCAGTATAATCGGCAATACGATTCCTTATAAAGGATGCATTCATGAAACTTAATTTAGACAAGAGCGGCGCGAGTAATCAAATTCGCAGCTATCGTGCTGGGGAAATTACCGTAAACAATACTGTTTACCGGCAAAGTCTAATCATTACCGCTGATAAGCTGCTGAGTGATTGGCCCCCTCAATCTTTTTCAGATCTTTCTCCTGCGCAATGGAATTCAATCCTTAATCTCAAGCCCCAAATTGTCTTGTTGGGAACTGGGATAAAATTTATAATGCCAAAACCTTCACTTTTAGCACCTCTTTATCAAGAACATATTGCGGTTGAAAGTATGGATACCGCTGCAGCTTGTCGCACTTTTATGGCGCTGACGGCTGAAGGACGCTCCGTTTTGGCTGCTTTGCTGATTAAATAAAATGAATAATCTTATCATTGTCGTTGCGCAAATAAATATGTTGGTGGGTGATGTGGCTGGTAACACCAATCGCGTTATTGAGACCTCAAAACAAGCAATACAAAAATATAGGGCAGATTTGATTATTTTTCCGGAAATGACTTTAGCCGGTTATCCGCCTGAGGATTTGGTTTTTCGGCAAGATTTTTTGCATCGATGTGCATTGGGATTAAAAAAAATTGAAGACGCCTCTTTAGAAACAACTTTGATCCTTGGTTATCCTTATCAAGAACACCTTAAAGTTTTTAATCAAGCCGCTGTCGTTTCTAATGGAAAAACCATCGCAACTTATGAAAAGCAAGAACTTCCCAATTATACAGTTTTTGATGAAAAACGATATTTCCAACCCGGTAATCGATGCTGTGTTTTTCAATTAAAGGGTATTTCAATTGGTCTGATTATTTGTGAAGATTTGTGGTCACCCGGCCCCGCCGCACAATGTGTTCAGTACGGCGCACAACTGATAGTGGTCATTAACGCTTCGCCTTTTGACAAAAATAAGGCTGAAATTAGAGAGAGAATCATCTCCACACGAGTGGACGAGGTTAAAGTTCCTATTATTTACGCCAATCTCGTTGGAGGTCAGGATGAACTTGTTTTTGACGGAGGATCTATGGTTGTCAATCAATATGGAGAGCGTTGTCAACAAGCGGGTTATTTTGTTGAAGATTTAATGCCCATTAACATGATATTGAATGAAAATACAGCCCAAATTGTTCCACAACCTTTGTTGCCCCGCTTAACTGCAGAAGAAAATATTTATCGTGCTTTAGTATTGGGAGTGCGTGACTACATTCAAAAAAATAATTTCCCAGGGGCAATTGTTGGCTTGTCTGGTGGTATTGATTCAGCGCTGACTTTAGCCATTGCTGCTGATGCCATTGGTAGTGAGAAGGTTGAGGCAGTATTAATGCCCTCGCGTTATACGGCCGAAATAAGTAATGAGGATGCTATCAAAGAATGCTTAAATCTGGGTATTCATTATTCAATTTTAGATATTGAGCCCGCTTTCAAAGCCTTCTTAGAGACCTTATCTAAGACTTTTGAAAGTTTACCGGTAGATACCACCGAGGAAAATTTACAGTCAAGAATTCGTGGTACATTATTAATGGCGCTGTCTAATAAAAAAGGTTCAATTGTTTTAACCACAGGAAACAAAAGTGAGATGTCAGTTGGTTATGCAACTCTTTATGGCGATATGGCCGGTGGATTTTGTATTTTAAAAGACGTGCTTAAGACTATGGTTTATCGATTGGCTCACTTTAGAAATTCTATTTCCCCAGTGATTCCAAAAAGAATTATAGATCGACCTCCGAGCGCAGAGTTAGCGCCAGAGCAACTCGATCAAGATACTCTGCCACCTTACGATCTTTTGGATCAAATATTAATGAAGTATATTGAGCAGGATCAATCTCCAGAAATGATTTATACGGCTGGAATAGAAAAAAACATAGTAGATAAAGTCATTAAAATGATTATCCGCAATGAATACAAACGTAGACAAGCCCCTGTAGGAATTCGGATTACCGAACGAGCTTTTGGTAAAGATTGGCGTTACCCAATCACTTCAGGATGGAGGTTATAAGCAATAACTTTATCATTAAAAATGGCACGATCTGCATTAGAAAATTATCATCAAGCCATTTTATTTGTGGCCATTCAGCTATTACGGTAATGATTCCCATGAGTAAGGCCAACCATCCAGGTGAACCAGACCAATAGCTACATAAAATCCATATACCAGCAATTAGAAATATTCCGAGTAAAAAAACTATAAATTTCGGTAAAGTTGTATGACTTCTTAATTCTCCGATAAAAGGATCCCCTAAAGCATAAGCGACAATGATAGGGATAGCATAAATAGCTGGCAACCCAAGTAGCACAATCCCCATACCCAGTGTTCCCCAAGCAAATGACGAGACTTGTTTTTTTTCATACGCTCTTTGTCCGAAAATAACCCATCCAGCAGATAGACGTAGAATTTCTAAAAAAACGATGACCATTAGGCATAAAAAAATTAATTTAGAGGGAGTTAAATGAATAGCGCTAGCAACAGATTGGCCGTATTGAAAATATAACCATGGAACAAAAACACCGGACAAATGAATTAAACGTCGAATCAAATGCGCAGCAAAACCGCCCTGAGTATTTCTTATCTCTACCACATTCTACCTGTTGTAGGTACGTAATAACCGCTTAAACTCCTTGCTATTGGGATAATTGACGGCTAAGAGTTGGTAACTTTTATCTGCTAGGTCTTTCATACCTAGGGCTTTATAAGCAGTTGCCAAAGTTTCTAAGGCATGGGGTACGGAAGTTGATCCACTATAATGTTGAATGACCTCGCTTGAGCGATTAATCGCTGCAACGTAAGCCTTTCTCTTCATATAAAAGTCTGCTAAATCCATTTCTTTTTGCGCCATAATATTACGGATGTAACTCATATACATGGCTGAAGAAGGCGCATAAACACTATGAGGATATTCAGTAGCAACCTGATTAAAGGCAGTGAAGGCCTCCCTTTTTCCAGATAAATCATAGGGGGCTGGATCGAAATTTAATAATCTCTGATACCACATGTTATCTTGTTCAAAACTTATCATTCCTTTCATGTAATATACATAATCAATGTTGGGATCTTGTGGATAGAGGCGGATATAACGGTCAGCAGCTGCCAAGGCTGAGGCCGCATCATTATCCATATAATAAGCATAAATGATATCCAGTTCGGCCTGCTGAGAATAAGGGCCAAAAGGATAAAGCGCTTCTAGCGCTTGGAAGCTTTGTGTGGCTTTTGCATACCGTTTTTTTATCAACGCTTGCTCGCCTAGATAAAAAATTTCAGCAGAAGTTTTTCCTTCGTAAGCTTTTATCGGATTCGAGCGGGTTGAAGAGCAACCGCTTAGGCATAATAACGCAACCATAAATAGGGCTAAACAAATCTTTTTCATGGCATCACTTTACCAGGAGTTGCTTTCTAAGGAAACTCCCCTGCTATCATCGCAATTGCATAAACTAATTAATTATCCTTATCCCCATTAAATTCTGTTCTATAATTATACAGGGAGTGATAGGGATGCGATTTATCTTATTGATTTTTTTTACAGTTTATATTCTGGTAGGTGTGACTGGATGTAATCCAGCAAAAAAAAATACCGAGCAGAGTAAAAGTATTAATATTTATGCTCATGCCGGAGCAGGTATGTTTGCTCCAGCAGTACACACGGCTTTGAATCTCGTTTATGTGCCCAATAGCTTGGGGAACACGGTTTCTGTTATCGACCCCAAAACTTATCAAGTCATCGATACTTTTAAGACCGGAAAAAACCCTCAACATATTGTGCCATCTTATGACCTAAAAACTTTGTGGATATTAAATGACAAAAGTAACACGGTCACATCCATTGATCCTACTACAGGTAAATCTAACAAAACCATTCCAGTAGATGATCCTTATAATTTATATTTTACCCCAGATGGGCATTTTGCCATTGTGGTAGATGAAGGATTTAAAAGGTTCGATTTTCGTGATCCACAAACCATGAAATTATTATTTTCCGTTCCAGTAAAATGTAAGGGGATTAATCATCTAGATTTTAATGTAGATGGTCGATTTGCTATAGCAACCTGCGAGTTTTCAGGACAATTGTTAAAATTAGACCTTGCTACTCATACTATTGTTGGCTATTTAACATTGGGAAACGATCATCAAGGTAACTCAATGCCTCAGGATATTCGCTTGTCTCCAGACGGGAAAGTTTTTTATGTTGCCGACGCTACTCATGGTGGAGTTTTTTTAATTGATCCGGATCAGTTTACCCAGGTTGGATTTCTCTCTACAGGTATTGGGACCCATAGTATTTATCCAAGCCGGGATGGAAAGTATCTGTACATAGGGAATCGAGGTTGTGCCAGTGTAGGCTGCCGTCTGGGAAATTGCGCTCCCCATGGAGCGGGAAGTGTGAGTGTGATAGAGCCATCTTCCCGCAAAGTAGTTGCTAATTGGCCGATCCCAGGTGGCGGCAGTCCAGACATGGGAAATGTGACAGCAGATGGTAAAGAATTATGGCTTTCTGGCCGCTATGATTCAGAAGTTTATGTTTTTGACACCACGACTGGTCTACTTACACATCGAATTCATGTCGGGTTAAGCCCTCACGGCATGACGGTTTGGCCACAGCCAGGTCGTTATTCGCTAGGCCATACGGGAAATATGCGATAGAGGTACCTAAGCTATTTGGTTAATGGTTCACCAGGTTCGGGTTGATTCTTGTGCTCTTCTTCGGCAAGTTCTAGAAACTTTAATAAGCTTCGTTCAATATAGCCGTTAACTGTATTTTTAGGAAATCTTCCATTTTTATCGGCTTTTCCTGCAGGCATATGGGTAAGCACTTCCATAATTTGATCAATATTATCAACTGCGTAGATAAAAAATTCTTTCCTTTTTGCAGCATTAACAACTTCTTCTTTGAGCATCAGATGTTGCACATTGGATTCTGGAATAATAACACCTTGTTTTCCTGTTAGTCCTTTGATTTTACAGGCTTCAAAAAAGCCTTCAATTTTCTCATTAATACTTCCAATCGCTTGCACTTGACCGTATTGATTAATCGAACCGGTGATTGCATATGATTGATCGACAGGAAGCTTGGCTATGGCTGATAAAAGTGCGGCCAATTCCGCTGCAGATGCACTGTCTCCTTCCACCTCACCATAGTTTTGTTCAAATACCAAGCTCGCGGATATGGATAAATGTTTCTCGGGAAGATAGCGACTGGTTAGAAATCCGGAAAGGATCAAAACTCCTTTTGAATGAATGGCTCCGCCCAATTCAACCTCTCTTTCTATATCAACTAATTCTCCCTTCCCTAAATGCACCGTAGCGGTAATACGGCTTGGGATACTAAATGCATAATGTCCCAATTGCATGACCGAAAGCCCATTAATTTGACCTATTTTTTTGCCTCGGGTATCTATGAGTAAAATGTTACGGCTTAAATCTTCATGAATACGCGTCTCGACTCGATTAGCACGATAAATTTGTTGTTGAATTGCCTGCTGGATATCTACCTCTTTAATAATATTCCGACCAGATTTTTTTGACCAATAGTGGGATTCTTTTAGCAAGTCAGTCAGTTCACGCATGTGAGTGGTTAGCCTTTTGGTATCATTCGCTAAGCGACTACCGTGATCAATAATCCTGGCGACAGCGCCTCTATCCAATGGATATAAATTTCCTTGATCGGCCAAAGTTGCGATCAGGCGAGCATAAAGAGAAAAATTACGTTTGTTTCGGCGGATATGGTTGCTAAAATCAGCTGCGACTTTAAAAAGATCATTAAAATTGACATCGTGCTCAGATAATAAGTAATACAAGTTGCGATCACCAATCAAAATGATTTTAACTTCTAAAGGAATTGGAATTGGATCTAACAGGGTGGTGTTTGGAAATCCAAACACTTGACCTAGCAATTCCATATTGATTACTTGTGTGATTAAAGCTCTTTTTAAGATATCCCACGATTGCGGCTGCGATAAAATTTTGTAGGCATCTAGGATAAGATAACCTCCATTGGCTTTATGTAAAGCACCTGCTTTAATTAACGAAAAATTGGTAAGATGCAGATTACCTTGTCCTATATATTCAACTTTTCCGAGCAAATTAGATTGATTTGGAAAATCTTCATAAATTATCGGTGCTCCTGCATTTTTTTTATGCGTGACTAAAACATTAACTTTATAGTTAGCAAAAAAATATTCCGATACTTCTTTTTCAACCCAATTATTTAAATCACAGGTATATTGTACGATATCCTTTTCAATTGCCTGTAAATAGTCCTGAATTTGTGTATAAGATTTATATTTTTTAAATAAACTTTTGGTCAAATTTCTGGTAATCGCTAAAATAAAATCTTTTTGTAGTTTTTTTTGTAATGCAATTTTTTCTTTACGCCAATGCGAAATTTTTTCTAGCATTCTCACCATTTCGTCTTGAACCACAGTAATCTGCTGATGACTATAATTGAGTTGTTTAGGAGTTAGTTTTTTATTCTTGATTGTCGTGATTTTAAAACCTTGGGATGAACGAATAATTTGTAAATAGGCTAATCGCGCTTTATCACGGATTTTTTTTAAATAACTTTGTTGTTTTTCTTCAATCTGATTATCTAAAGCTTGCATCATTTTTTGTAAATCTTCATTATTTATCGCTGGCGGTAAAGCGATTTTTAATTCATCGATTAAAATATTCATATCCTTTTGAAAACCCAGGGCTTTACCCGGCGGAAAACTAACCGCAATAGGCTGCAGTGGGGAGTCAAAATTATTGATGTAACACCAATCTTTGGGTGTTGGTTGTCGATGTGCCTGTTTTTTAAGAACGGATTGAATTAATGTATGTTTACCAGTACCTTCAGGTCCAAGCAAATAGAGATTAAAACCTTTTTCTTGCATGGAGATGCCAAATTCAATTGCAGCAATGGCTCGATCTTGCCCAATTGGTTCTTTCAAAAGTGGCAATTGCGCTGTCGTTGTAAATTTTAATTGTTTAGGGTCACAACGAGAACTCAACTGTGCAGGAGCTAAGGACTTAATTTTTTTCATTTTTAAACCTAAGGCCAACCAAATGATCTTCTTATGGATTATAGCTTACGTAAACGAATCAGTAGCTTATTTAAACTTTAATAGTCTTATAACGCTAAATGCATAACTAATACGTATAAATTATCTATCTAATTGCCATAATTAATTTTAGGAATAAATGGTATAATATGCTCCATGCAGCAAATGATTGATATTCTATTAAAAATTCCGCTTGAGCTTAACCAATACCGCTTAGATCAAGCCTTATCCTTGCTTTGTGTTGATTTTTCACGGTCACAACTTCAACATTGGATACGGGAGGGTCTGGTACAGGTTGATAAAGCGGTACAGCTAAAACCACGAACAAAAGTGCTTAGCGGACAACAAATTGAAATCCACGCCATCATGGTAGATCAAAAAATTTGGGAAGCTGAAAACATCCCTTTGAATATCATTTATGCCGATGCTGATTTAATTATCATCGATAAACCACCGGGTATGGTTGTTCATCCTGGCGCCGGAAATCCCAACGCTACGTTGGTAAATGCTTTGATAAACTATGATCCCTTGCTCGCGACTTTGCCTCGTGCCGGAATAATTCATCGCTTAGATAAAAATACTTCAGGATTGCTGGTAATCGCACGAAACCTTTCTACTCATTTTTATTTAGTTAAAGCGATGCAGGAAAGACAAATTAAACGGGAATATCTTGCTGTTGTTAAAGGAATTATGATATCAGGTGGCACAATTAAAACTTTTTTTGGTCGTCACCCTCAAAATAGAACTAAAATGAGCGTTTTGCCCACCGGTAAAATCGCAATTACTCATTATAGAATTCACAAGCGTTTTAATGCACATACATTGGTTCAAGTGCAATTGGAAACAGGACGAACCCATCAGATCCGGGTTCATTTAGCGCATCTTCACTATCCAATCGTTGGTGATCCTGAATATGGAAAACCAAGTCCCCTTATTTCTCGTCAAGCTTTACACGCTGAACGATTAACCTTTTCTCATCCCCGCACTCATGAAACCATGAGTTGGCAGAGTCCTATTCCCAAGGATATGCAAGAATTAATAAATCACTTACAATAAGAAAATGAATAAATTTATTTTTCCCAATTGGCCGGCTTTAAAAGGGATCCGCGCAGCAACCACGACAAAATTATTTGGCGATTTATCTCGCAAACAAAATAACCCAACCGATTTAATCCGCCTTGATGCTGAATTAAAAACAGATTTACAGCTGCCCCAAATTCCCAAATGGTTAACCCAAGTACATGGTAATCAAGTGATTGATCTAGAAAAACCTCTGGATGGAATGGTTGGGGATGCTAGTTTTTCTAGGTCGCCAGCACAAATCTGTGCGGTTTTTACGGCTGATTGCTTGCCCATACTGGTTTGTGACAAATCAGCTAGTTTGGTTGCCGCCATTCATGCAGGATGGCGAGGCTTATTGTCTGGAGTAATTGATAATACGATTAAAGCGTTAAATTGTGACCCAAATCATTTGAGAGTGTGGTTAGGCCCGGCAATCGGCCCTGATCATTTTGAAGTGAACGATGCTATTCGCCAAGATTATGTTAATCGACACCCTGATTATGCTCTGGGTTTTCACAATAATTCCGGACATTGGTTTGCTGACCTGTATCAACTAGCAAAAGTGAATTTAAAACAATTAGGTATTCAAGAAATTTTCGGTGGTGGCCTATGCACCTATTGTGACCACCAACAATTTTATTCTTATCGTCGTGACCAAGGTGATACGGGCCGCATGGTTTCTCTAATCTGGTTAGAGGGTTAAGCCCGCTTCTATGGATATTAATGAATTGGATGATGTGGTGGATAGTCAATTATTTTTACGTTACAATTGTTCAGGAATTCCCGGTGAAGGGAATTTCCCTGTTTTTCACTCAATTCATCATTTTGCGATTGAGACGTAATCTGTTTCAGGAGAAATCGATATGACTTTTAAACGGTTTTCTTTAATTTTATTTCCTGGCCTTATAAGTTTGGCCACTTTATTTCCTCCTTTAGCTTTTGCCCAAAACTCAGACACTCCCTCTCCTAAGCCGGCATTTTCTTTATCTCCTATGCTGGAAAAGGTTACCCCGGCAATAGTTAAATTAACGATTGCAAAAGCTAATGTGTCTGAACCTTTTCAAACAGACAATAAACCGCAATCCAACAAGCAGGAAGTAGGTCTGGGTTCCGGTGTAATTGTTGATGCAGACCATGGAATTATCGTTACTAACGCCCATGTTGTTTCAAGAAGCCAAGTGATTCTGGTCACCTTGAAAAATGGACGCAGCTATATTGGAAACTTATTAGGAGAAGATGATGGTTTTGATATCGCTGTGGTCAAAATCAATGCAAAAGGATTAACCAGTATTCCATTTGGTGATTCAGATCAATTGCAGGTAGGTGATTTTGTTGCTGCTATCGGCAGCCCTTTTGGCCTTACTCAAACTGTTACCTCTGGCGTTATCAGCGCTTTAAACCGCAGCGAACCTAAGATTGAAGGATATCAAAGTTTTATTCAAACAGACACTTCCATTAACCCTGGTAATTCAGGTGGCGCCCTCGTGAACATGAAAGGTGAATTTATAGGAATGAACACCGCTTTAGTTTCTCCATTAGTCGGCAACGTTGGTATTGGTTTTGCCATACCCAGTAATATGGTCAAAAGTGTTGCACAACAACTAACGCAATATGGGAATGTAAGCCGCGGAATGTTGGGAGTTATTGCGCAAAATATTACGCCGTCTTTAGCGGATGCACTCAATCTAAAATCAGATCGTGGTGCAGTGGTCACACAAATTATTCCGAATTCTCCTGCTGAAAAAGCAGGGTTAAAGATTTCTGATATTATCGTTAATCTGGATGGAAAAAATATTCGCAGCTCCGAGCAACTGCGTAATTCACTGGCTATGATGAGACCGGGTACTAACATAACTTTGGATATTTTACGTCAAGGCAAGAGTATGACCATCAATTCTGTTGTTGCCGATCCTAAAAAAATATCAAAACAACAGGAACTACCTTTTATTGGTGGTATGGCATTGCAAAATTTTAATGAATTAGAAAGTGATGGCACTTATTTACAAGGTGTACAAGTGACCGGCATGAGTGACGTTAGCGCAGCTGCCTTAGCTGGTATCGAGCCTGGTGATGTTATCATAAAAGCCAATCAAGAGCCGGTCTCCACGATCAATGATTTGAAAAATATTGCCTCAAAAACATCCAAACAATTATTATTGCAAATTAGTCGTAATAATACGGGATTGTTCTTGGTAATTGACAAGTCGGAAGATTAAGACGATAACCTAGGCCATTAGGTGTGAATGTGCACATAATTTTTTTAACATAAAAATAATTAAACTAGTCGATGTGAGGCCACTTCTTGTAATTCTGGTTTCAAAGACTTAAATTGATTAGATCTAACTTCCCATAATTTTCGTAATGCAATAATATCTTTGGAGGGAGGGCCTTCACCATTTTTAACAGCGACTGATTTACATCCCGCAGCGCCGTCTTTTAATGTACCCCTATAAAAACCAGCCCACATACCATCACTAAGTTTGGCAGTATACCAATAGCCCACTGTACCAATTTTTACAGTATCTACTCTCGAAGTAGAAATTTCTTCAAAATTGGGACAAGGATCAAACGGTATACCCGGCTGACAATATCGATTAACGATACTTATCGGTAATAATCTTTGATTGTCACCTACTCCCTTAGTCCAATGATTAATCGCGTATTTGTTATATTGCCAAGCTTCCGCTTTATCTACATAAGTTTGTAATGCATTGATCAATGGATCTATCTTAAACCTTAAACCGTGTTCGGTACCCTTCTCATCTAACTCATTGAATTGGAAAAGTGCAATTTCCGGCGGGAGATATTTTAAAATCATCTCTGACATCCCCCAATCACCAGACCATACCGCATATTTAAAAGGGGTGATTACTGTAAATTTACGTCCAGAAGGATCGGTCACCGATCCGCTAACCTGCACTAAAGCATGCTTCTGTTCAATAATCATTGCTTCAGCTTCATTTTGTTTCCCTTTAACCACCAATTCTAAAAGTGGTGTAACAGCTTTCGCATCTATGCCTTTAGCATCTGGATTACTCAAAAGAATAAATCGATTTCGTGCGACTGGAGTGGATTTCTTCAGAGGTTTGGGGACATCACCAACCTCTATTTCTTTCAATTCCAATATAAGCTGTTTTCTAATATTTTTATACTTTTTTACACAACTTCTTCGAAATTCTGGATAATCGTCACGCCGGTTTAACCCTAGTAAACAAGGCAAAATTCCCAGGCCCTTTTCATAAGAAGTAAAATCTTCAATATAGTCTGTATAAGATGTCCACTCTCCAGTTTTGAATGAATACCAAGAGAGGCTGGGACGAATTAACTGCTTAGCAAACTTGGGAAAAGTAGTACCGAAGTCTCCTTCTAACAATAAAGGCAATAAAAAATCTGGATTTTGTTCTTTTCTTTTTTCTTCTTCCGTCACCGCAAAAAGAAGTTCCTTATAAACATTAGTCATATTGTTATGATATTTCCTCATTTCTTCATATACACTCTGAGGAATTTGTGGTTTTTTTAAAACAATGGGATCCATACCATCGGAAAATTGTTTTAATTCATTAAATGGCCGTGTGAATATTCCTCCAGGAGTTAACTTCCATTTCCATTCTGCTTCCTTTGCTTCTTCATCTGCATGAAATCCATAAATAAACAATTGATTATTCTGTTTAATGAGAGTTGGTTTTTCTCGATAAAGTGGATCTTCCTGTAATCTTTTAACTCGTTCCTCTATTTTTTGATCGGCATTCAAAGAGATTAAAACAAGATCATAATCGTAATGTCTAAGTTTTGTAGTTCGTTGAGCGTAGCGCTCTGTTCCCATAGGCACGAAATATTGGCTTTTTTTAACATGGATTTTCATTTGCTGGTCAATATTTCCAGTCATGCATTCTAAATCCAACCAAACTTTCAGGCCTGCTCTTTCTAAATCAGCTTGGAACTGTTTGAGAAAAGATTGCAAGTAATTTAATGCCTCTCCTGCAGTCCAGGCATAGCTAAGAAAGACTTGTGGGCTAATTACTATCGAAAGCACTTCTTTACCAAGACTTTGTAAATGTGTGTCTGACTGCTCTTTAAATAATTCTTTAATATCATCTAAAAATTTATTTAACAAAGCCTGCTGCTTTACAAACAATAATTCCTTCTGTACTTTCTGCAGTTCCGATGGCATTGCTTTTGTATCTGATCTACTCATAGACTAAATCTCCTTTTGTCTTTCCAATATAATAATTCCATTTACATAGTTTACTGTGTGGGTATATTTTGTAGTTCTTCTCCTTCTCTTGGAGGAGGTGTAGGTGTAGACCATTCCGTTCCCCCACCAAGATGAAATAAGGAATATCGTTCTAAACTCTGCTTTCCTTGATTATGAGCAGCTATTAAAGAAGATCTTTGTTGCCCTCTAAATGTTTCATATGAACTATTTATAAGACTACTCCTACATTCTCGGATCCAAGTGGATTCGTGGCCGTTTAAGTAACCTGGTTTCCATTTTACTTTTCGTTCTGTAGATTCTTCTATCTCTGATTTAGATTCTTCTATCTCTATCCCTGATTTCAGGTCTTCAACCGTTTTTTCAACAATCGCTTCTGCTTCTTGTTTATAGGGTATGGACGCAGACCCTTCTTCTTGATCAAAATGCAAAGATATTTTATTATTTTCGTTTTTAGACTCTGTTTTAGACTCTACTGTTCGGGGTAATAATGCTGTGTTTGAGTAAATAGATTTAGACACTGCTAGTGCATATAAATAAAATCTTACTTTATGAATATTGTCTTTATCTCGATAAAACAAATCATCGAGTGTAATATCTCCTTTTTCATCTGGGGCAGGATGAGGACTACTATGTTTATCTATTATAGGGATTTGATCAGAAAGCCGAATTTCTTGCAAAACAGTATTGATTAATTTATAAAATTTTTCACCATCTCCACTTTCAAATCTTTCATAACTTAAATTCAACCATGCATGTACCTCATTTGCAAAAGGACTTTGGATAAAACGATATTGTTCATTTTTTTGATCTCTCTCTCTGCCCTCCCTTTTCCCTCTCTCCTCTTCTTTGTTTTTAGCGTTCTTCCAGCACCAACCGCCGGTAGCAGCCACTATTAGTATGGTACCAATCACACTAAAAAAAGAAATGAGGACAATGTCTTGTGTAGTCAATCGATTATTGACATTCAGCATAAGCGATGCCCTAGCTTCCTTCTGTTCAGGATCATATGTTTGCAAACTAATTGTTGTGGAACCTTTAGATAGTTTTGAGCTGCTGCTGAGAAGGCAAGCTGATTCATCTAATTTGAAATTCTTTGAAGAAAGTGGCATTGCATTTGTTCGACCAAACACAGATGAACTGTTAATTTCTCCAAAACAAGTTACAATCCCACCTTCCGGATCTTTAATATAACCACTATCATCATAACTTACCAATCGGTTTAATAATTGCAAAGATAGCGTACTGCCAGTGAATTCGTCTTCTGAGAACGTTGACAGTTGCCATTTTGGCGGTTGATTCTGATAAATAGCATAACTCAGCACCGATTGATTATTGGTTGTGACTAAAACGAAATTACCATCACTAAATGTATCGATATGCGAATCCACTACCTGGCTAGTCAAATTATTAAGGCAATACCAGTTTTTTACAGGAGTTTCATCTGTAGAAAAAAAACGCGCATATAAACCTGATTTACAATATTCATTTTCAAAATCAATACAGTCTTGTGGATTATTCGACTTGAGAGAAATTGACCATACAACAACAAAATTTCCACCGGGAAAAGCTCCAATAGCAGGATAATTTTCATCCGCAAATGAAGTGACAATTTCAAATGAAGGTTGCACCGGAAAACCAAAACTTTTTCCAGAACCTTGTGTGGAAACTAATTGAGCGAAAATATCTGCATCAGTACCAAAATTTTCCCGCCATGCAACTAGTAAATTACCATCCGATTTAGCTTCTATAAGTGGCTTACTTTTTGGAGGTACTGGGTAAATGTTATCTAATTTGATTTCTGATCTTAACGGCATACCCTGTACGGAAAATGGTCTTACATAAACATCACCTTCACCACTTGCCCACGTGAAATAATATTGACCTTCATTACTTTGAGAGTCCCTTAAGGCAGTGACATCTACCGATACATTAGACATGTAATTTTGAACAGTAGCCAAAGGAGTTTCACCTGTAAGGGCTAAGCTGTTGTTACATAAAATAGAACCGGTTGCATAATCGATACTTGCTTGATAAAACTTAGCTTTAATCAGCGGTTGTGACGAAGTGCTGTTTTGCGCCCAAGCAATTACAAAAAAATTCTCAAACGTGGCAACCACCGGATAAGCATCATTACCTGAACTGACACTATTCACCATAAACGGGGTTCCTGGCGTCATATCTGCGGAATAACAAGAAGCATAAATATTTTTGCTCCCTATATTTCCACTATCCCAGGTAAAAATGCTTTGGAGGTTATCAAATATTGCCACTGTGGGATTGCTGTAATTAGTTAAGGAGTCACTAACGTTGAATGTTTCAGGTAAAATGTTATTTGCATTTATACGAATTGCCGAAATAACAGAATTATCTGTGGAGGACGCTACTGTGTTCCAAGTGACAATAAAGCTACCGTCATATAATGTCCTAACAAATGGATTATCAGCATCCTGTGCCAAATTAGGGTAAAGTTTCATCGCACCTGGAAATACTGTATTAACCACTTCTAAAGGATTATAGCTGCCTAATAGCTGACGCTGTTGCTGACAATTTTGAACTGATGCTTGAAACTCTACTATGGAGTGAGTGGAGGATTGGCTATCATCTTCGATAACCACTGATAATTGTCGCATTTCTTTATGCAATTCCTTTTTAAAAGCCGATAAATTTGTTATTTGTTGCTGATATTGCTCGGCAATTTTTTGATATCGAGTAGCTAGCTGACTTGGCGTAGAATCGAAAAAATAACGCAAATTTTCTACCCCTTTATAAAAAACCTGCGACCAAATACTACTTGAATCTTCATGCTTTTTTTCTACAATTTCTTGTGTATAATGCCGCTCTAATTGGAGTAAATGCGATCGTTGATGGCGCAGCTGCACGAGCTGCTCTTCGACGCTAACAAGTAAATCTTTGACAGTTTTTAATGATTTGTCACTGGTATAAGCATCCAGCCTAGTTTTAAAAGAAGTTATTTGGATATGCTGTTGGCTATCTAACTCCACTACTTCACCAGTAATATCTTGCCAACCCATCCCTTGCATTAGTCCTTTAAATAATTCTGCATAAGCTGAAACCTCCGAGGTACTAGAACTTATTTTTGATAAATTTAAGGATTGAGAACTGATTCCTTTCATACAAAAAACTCCTGTAAATAATTTTTTAAAAGCCTAGCAATGTAGAGACTTTGGGAAAATTTAAAACTAATATAACAGTAATGTCAATTCGAGATAATATGGCTGGGGTTTTTAGCTAGGGCAATGAGCTATTACTTTTTGATTTTTCCAATCAAATTGATATAGGCTGAGTCTTGAGGTTTTTCATAACCAAAGATCCATGCTGCTAATTGTGGGTCTGATTCGTCTAATAATTTGTTGAATAGTTCTTTCTCATTTTCATCCAAATGAGTAAAGCCGTTTTGATAAAATTTTAAAAAAATTAAGTCAAGTTCTAACATCCCTCTTCGGCATTTCCACTCTAAAAAAATATATTGATCATTCATGATAGATATAACTAACTCGACCGGTCAGACCACAAAAAAGTTCATAGGCAATTGTTTGAGAACAAGCCGCTATTGTTTCAATCGGAAGCCCTTGTCCCCATAATATCACTGGATCTCCAATCTTGGTTTTTGGCAGTGGTCGTAAGTCAATGGCAATCATATCCATCGAGACCCTACCAATTAAACTGCACTTCTGCCCATTCACCAAAACCGGAGTTCCGGAAATTGCATGGCGAGGGTAACCATCTCCATATCCTACTGCAGCAATCCCCACCATCATATCTTCAGGACACTGCCAGGTTGCTCCATATCCAACAGTTTCTCCTCTAGCGGCGGAATGTATGGCAATTATAACTGAAGTTAAGGTCATTACCGGCTTTAAATTAAATGCTGCTCCACTCGTATTTTCCATCGGGGATACACCGTAGAGCATAATTCCTGGTCGTACCCAATCTGCTAAACTTTCAGGATTGGTGAGAATAGCCGCAGAATTTGCGATACTTTTTGGTTCTTGCAAGTTAATGGTTAAATCGTGAAATCGTTTGATTTGAGTGTTATTAAGGGGGTGATCAGGGGTGTCAGCACAAGCCAAATGAGTCATTAAGACAATAGGCTTAACTACCCAAGATAAATGGTTTAAACGCTGTAAAGCAATAGTAAACTCCGCCACGGATAATCCCAAACGATTCATGCCCGTATCAACCTTTAACCATACACTAATTGGTTTGGATAAAATTCCCTTTTCCAAGAGGGCCACTTGTTCCATCTGGTGAACCACCACAGTCAATTGAAAGTGAAGACATAATGGAAGTTGATCTTTATTGGTAAATCGGGACATCACCACTATAGGTTGGGTAATTCCAGCTTCACGCAACATAATCCCTTCTTCAACTGCGGCGACTCCAAAAGCATCTGCCATAGGTAATGCTTTAGCGATCGACACCATAGAATGTCCATAACCATTGGATTTGATCATGGTTAAAATTTTTCTAGAACCAGCATGAGCACGGATTATATTAAAGTTATGACGGAGTGCAGGAAGATCGATATGGGCGTAAGTTTGTGGGTTCACATAAAATCCCGCGGCATAGATTCAGCCGATGCATAATTTTCAAAACGCGTCAGGTGATTTAGAAATGTGACTCTAAAATCCCCAATTGGACCATTACGTTGTTTACGGATAATAATTTCGGCAATTCCTTTGTCTTTACTATTTTCATCATAAACTTCATCACGATAGATGAAGGCGATAAGGTCTGCATCTTGTTCAATACTGCCACTTTCCCTTAAATCGGACATGACCGGACGCCGATCACCCCGTTGTTCTAAACTACGATTCAACTGGGAAAGAGCGATCACGGGTACATTTAATTCTTTAGCCAAAATTTTTAAAGAGCGTGAAATTTCTGAAATCTCATTGGTGCGGTTTTCTTTATTTCCCGGAACCCGCATGAGCTGCAAATAATCGACCACAATTAATCCGAGACCATGTTGTTCTCTGGCCAAACGACGTGATCGAGATCGGATATCAGAGGGAGTTAATGCAGCGGTATCATCGATATAAATGTTTGTTTCAGATAACATGCTGACAATGGAAGCAATTCTTGGCCAGTCATCTTCTTTTAATTTCCCAGTGCGAATTTTGCTAAAATCTACCCGACTTAAAGAAGATATCATTCTCATCGTTAAAGATTCTGCCGGCATTTCCATACTGAATATCAGCACTGGTTTTTTGGAGCTTAAACCGACATGTTCTGCAATATTCATTGCGAAGCTGGTTTTACCCATTGAGGGTCGACCTGCCACAATAATTAGATCGCCTTTTTGCAACCCGGAAGTCATTGAATCAAAATCAGTAAAACCAGTAGAAACCCCTGTCAAAGCATTACCAGAACGATAGAGTTCATCAATTCTATTAGTTGCATTTGCCAACAAAGTACTGATACCCACCGGTCCCGACTCTCTTTGATGTTGATCGGCGATTTGGAATACTTTTTGCTCGGCATTATCAAGCAATTCTTTGCTGTCTTGGTTGCTCGAAGAATAAGCTTTTTCGATAATTTCAGTTCCTACACTGATTAACTGGCGCAGAATAGCGCGTTCATGAACAATATCAGCATAAGCGGTGATATTTGCAGCCGTGGGTGTATTTTGGGCCAATTCAAATAAGTAAACTTCTCCACCTACTTTTTCTAAGCCTTGACGCTGCTTGAGGATTTCAGCCACTGTAACCACATCGAAGGGCTGCCCTCTTTCAGCTAAATCGGCCATCGCTTGAAATAAGACTTGATGTTCGGGTCGATAAAAGTCGCTTTTTGCAAGACGATCGGAAATTTTGTCCCAAGCCCGGTAATCAATCATCAAAGCGCCGAGTACAGCTTGTTCTGCTTCAGCAGAATGCGGAAGTACTTTGGGGGAACGCGGCGCCAATGCCATTGAGGAATCCATGAGTCCCCTATTTTTCAGCAACCACTTTCAATTTCACAGGAAGACTGACTTCACTGTGTAATTTCAAGGTAATGGTATGTTCACCAACTTGACGAATCGGGCCTTCTGGCATGATCACTTCTTTTTTAGTTAGCTCGACACCTTTATTTGCTCCAATTTTGGTAATCCAATCAGCAATATCACGAGGTCCGACAGAACCAAAGAGTTTCCCTTCATCTCCCGCAGAGGCTGGTATAACAATTTCTAATTCGGCAATTTTTTCAGCACGTTCTTTGGCTGCTGAGTGTACTTCTTTCGCGGTGTTTTCAAGTTCAACACGTCTTGCTTCAAATTCAGCAATATTTTTCTCTGTGGCCAACACAGCCATACCTAAAGGCAATAAATAATTACGGCCATAGCCGGGTTTAATAGAAATTTTATCGCCGACTTTACCTAAATTGGCGACATCTTCTTTTAGAACAACTTGCATATAATCCTCGTTTAGTTTGTCAATTATGAAACTTTAGTTTTTAAAAACCGCTGACGTAAATCATACCAGCAATCAACATATCCTACTAAGCCTAATATAATTACCATTAAAAATGGTAAAAATATTAGCAGCAAATAGACAATCATAAGTATATAGAGTACCGATTTACTGTATTTTAGCCAATGGTGAAATAAGCTTAAACCCTCGACGGCAAATGGCAAGATGATAATAGGTAGAAAATCAACGGCTAAGTCCCAGTCGAAAAACCTGAACAAGATGGTTAAAGCACAGACAATTGCCAACAAGGGGCTATTGCGAATTTCATTAAATTCTTTTGAAAGAGCGCCAGGTTTAAATAAACTTGCTTGCCACCAACGGGCAATAATTAATTCGCAAAATACGACAGTTAGTAATACGACGCTAAAAACACCGGTTGACATTGGAGCCAATTTGGTGAGGATACTTTGCATTTGCTCCTCAGAAGGCGCCTTAGACATGAGCGAATTGATGAAGGTGCTATAATGGTTAAGGATCTCCATCCACCAACTGGTAACATCACTAATCACACCATGAAATATCAATATGGTTAACAAACCAGCAGCGGCCATGAGTTCAAGAACGAGCCGCCAAGAAGAAGTTTTACGCAGAACGCCAGCTAAAATCCAAGTTAAAAAAGCGGGTAATAAAATAAAATCAAATATTAATGTTTGCGTCCAAAAGCTTACGCCGAGAATGGGAATTGCAACGCCAGCTAAAACCCAAAATCCAATTTTATATCCTCGGCATAGCGTAATGAATCCAACCAAAATGGCAGCAATAAACCCGCCAGCTAAAGAAATTACTGGCAAAATAACACAAACCAATGCGATTATAATCGCACGCATGGGATTTGCTAGTAGGTATTGGCCAAGTTTACGCACAAACCCTCAGGTTAAGCGTGATGAGTATCACAAAAAGGTAACAAAGCTAAAAATCGAGCACGCTTAATTTCTCGAGCCCACCTTCTTTGTTCTTTTGCTTTAGTGCCAGTAATGCGACTGGGTACAATCCGCCCAGAATCCATTACAAATTCACGTAAAGCTCTTAAATTTTTGTAATCAATTTCATTAACGTTTTCATCTGAAGCTGAAGCAAATTTTTTACGGCGAAAATAAGAATTAGTCATTTTTGGTATCCTCATCAGTTTCTTCATAAACAGTTTCTTCGGTAAACTCAAATTCTTCAGTTTGATTTGAAGGTTTTGATGAAGCTTCTCGCTGTTGACTATGGACTTCTTGTTCTTTCATGATGGAAGAAGGTTGAGTGATTGCATTCTCTCTTTTGATGATCAAGTTGCGAATAACCGCATCGTTATATTGAAATGCACTTTCCAATTCTTTGCGAACTGGCTGATCACATTCAATATTCATCAAAATATAATGAGCTTTGTGCACTTTATTGATAGGGTAAGCCAGCTGACGACGCCCCCAATCTTCAAGTCGATGAACAATACCTTTTCCAGATTTAATGATGGTTTGATAGCGTTCAAGCATTCCAGGCACTTGATCACTACAATCCGGATGAACTAAAAAAACAATTTCATAATGACGCATGAATTTTCCTTTTGGTTGTAATGTGTACAGTCCCCAATTAAAAACAATTGAAGACAAGGATTAAACTGGCAATTCTACTCTGCCTTTCTTTTGAAATCAAGGTATTCACGACGTATAGAATAAATTAAAAAAATAATCTAATTTAAACTTTGGCTTCATTTACCACTTGATATATAAAACATTTCTCGTTAGGATAACAGAATTTGGATTGTAATCTTGTCATTTTATGGATTTTATTTATGAAAAAAATCTCATGTTTTTTCCGTCTATCTGCTGTAGCTGTAACGGTTCTTTTAGCTGTTTCAGCCTGTACCACGACTCAAAATCATCCGACTTCTAGCAAAGACGGTGCACCGGTGGGATCTGTGGATGTGAGCGCACTGCAGGATGCTGTACCAAAATATGAGCCAAGAAGCTCATATGGAAACCCTCCGACTTATACTGCAGTAGGTAAACGTTACTATGTTTTAAACAGCGCAGAAGGTTATGCTAAAACAGGAGTTGCTTCCTGGTACGGAACAAAATTCCATGGAAAATTAACCTCAAGCCATGAACCTTATGATATGTTGGCAATGACTGCCGCAAGTCCAGATCTACCAATTCCAACGTATGTTCAGGTTACCAATTTAGACAACGGTAGGCAGGTAATTGTGCGTGTAAACGATCGAGGTCCTTTTGCTGCTGGGCGGATCATGGACTTATCTTACGCCGCTGCGAAAAAATTAGGATATGCGGAAAAAGGCACCGCACATGTACGTATTGCCGCTATTACCGTTAAACCTCAACTACAGGTGGCTGTAGCAGACACTTATCAATCAAAGTTTTATTTACAAGTTGGATCATTTAATCAGATGGATAAGGCAGAACAAGTTAAAAGGACTTTAAGCCAATGGGTTCGTCATGATACACGTATACAAACAGTCACGCTAAATGATAAAACTTGGTACCGTGTACAGATAGGGCCTATTCAGGGAACAGAAAAACCAAGTTTAGTTGATTTACTCCAACAAAAAGGTTTCGCAAAGCCAGTCGCAATAGAGATGTAATGTGTTAACACAGTCTCAAACATTAAATTGGCAGAGCTTACTGGGTGGGGAAAAAGAGCAGCCTTATTTTCAGAAAATTATGGCTACGCTTCAACAGTTGCGTTCACAAGATAAAGTAATTTACCCATTACAAAAGGATATTTTTAATGCTTTAAGGTTAACCCCTTTCGATGAAGTTAAGGTTGTTATCATAGGTCAAGACCCTTATCATGGTCCGCGACAAGCCCATGGGTTGTCTTTTTCCGTACTGCGTGGCGTCCCCACTCCTCCCTCTTTACAAAATATTTTCTTAGAATTAAAAAACGATTTAAACATTCCAATGCCGAAGCATGGTTGTTTAGAGAAATGGTCAAAGCAAGGTGTTTTACTTTTAAATGCAACCCTTACAGTAGAAGCGGGAAACCCGCAATCGCATGCCAAACTTGGGTGGCAAATATTTACAGATAAAGTTATTTCCTCCCTTAATAATCATGAAAAAAGTATTGTCTTTTTATTATGGGGATCCTCAGCTCAACAAAAAAGTCCCTTAATCACTAATCCCAATCACTTCATTTTATCTGCACCTCATCCCTCTCCTCTCTCAGCGCATCGAGGTTTCTTAGGTTGTAAGCATTTTTCTAAGACTAACGAGCTGCTAAGAAAGGCTGAGAGAGGCGAAATAGATTGGGAAATAGGTTAAATCTACAGCATCGAATTAAGCTTGCTCTTAGTTAGTCGAGTCCATATTGCTAATGCGTATTTCAATTCCTGCCTGGCCTGTTTTAGATGACGTCGATATTCTTTTATCTTTTTCTCCTTTTCAATCGCTTCAATTTTTGCAATCACTTGGAGAATTCTTTCTCTAACTGGGCTTAGCTGTTCGTTGATATAAGCACGTAAAGTTTCAGATTGCGATTTAAAAACGGAAAGCAAATATTGTTCATCAGCTCGCAGGCGATACCGGGTAAGGTGAGTAATCCCGATTTTCTTTAAATCATTGGCAAGTCTTATAAAGCTTAAAAATTTAATTAACCATTTTGAGGGATCATAATGATAAAATCGGATACCATTTCTATAATCTAAAGGAAATTGGTGATGAAAGTTATGAAAACCTTCCCCATAAGTGAACAAGGCAGTTATCCAATTATCACGGGCAGACTGATTTGCCGAATAGGCACGATTTCCAAATAAATGACATACTGAATTGATACAAAAAGTGAAGTGATGATTTATTACCATCCTTAATACACCCACCAGAATAAGCCCACCGAACCAATCATGCCAAAGTGCGGCGATTAGCATTGGTAAGATAAACCCCATAAAAATAGCAATATAGGGATAATATTTGTGCTGGAATCTGATCCAAAAATCGCAGGATAAGTCTTGGACATTATCAAAATTGCGCGTACTGGCATCTAACAACATTAACCACCCTATATGAGCATACCAAAACCCTCTATTTATATTGTAGGGATCACGTGAGCTATCTGTATATCGATGGTGATTGCGGTGGTCAGTAGACCATTCAAGCGCGCTGCCTTGAAAAGCGGCCGCCCCAAATAAAAGAAAAAATATTCTGACAACTGGATTTGCCTGATAAGTGGTATGGGCTAATAGACGATGATATCCTGCGGTGATAGATAAACCAGTCGCGAGCAACCAGAGCAAACCTAAATAGACCGTTGCCAGATGTATTTTCCCCGCAACAGCAATAAAAATTGTTCCTCCAATTGCTATTATGGGTGTTAAAAGCAAGAATATTGTATTTACCCAATTGATTTTCTGTTTTGTTTCTTTCATGTATTACCTAATTGATTAAAAGTTTTATTGTGGAGTCGATAAATCTACCGTTGGAGTTTCTGTGGTATTGACTCTGCCTTGCCCATAATTTGGTAAATAATTAGAAATGGGCTGATCGGGAGTGGCTGGAGTTGCGGTTGAGGAGCTGTCTCCTGAAGCGTTCTCAGTGTTAGCAGGAACCGTTGACATGTTGGAGTGGGTATTCGAAACAGTATGTAAAGAACTACTGGTTTTAGTCGTCGATATAATTTTTAAGGCATTACGCGCAACGGGTTGTCCTTGGGCAGCTGCTCTTCTAATCCAAATAAGTCCAGTTTGTTGGTCCTGGGTTGTCCCTATGCCGTAGTAATATAGATAACCAAGCGCGTATTGCGCATCTGGCTCACCAGCACGAGCCGCTTGTTCAATGCGTACAAAAGAGCATTGATATTTTTGTAAAAATGCATTTTCTGTACACACAGCAGTTGAAGCGAAGGAGGAAGAAGTTGTTGGAGCATTGCCTGGACCTTCGACCATACCCCCAGCTGATGGAGATGGGTTAGATGACGAGCAACTATTTAAAAGAAAAGCACCACACCCCAAGGTTAGGGTTGTGGAAAAAATTTTAAAAAAAGTTCTTAAATCCATGATATCACTCCCTTTTTAAAAAAAATCAAAATAAACGAACCAAATCGTTGATTGTCCCTTGTAAAATTAAAAGGATAATCAAAATAATTCCCATCCTAAGTAGCAAGTTCTGATAGTTGTCAGGTATCGGCCTGCGGATAATCCCTTCTACCACTTGGAAAAGCAAATGTCCACCGTCTAGAGCGGGTATGGGTAGAATATTTATAAAACCCAACGTGACGCTGATGAAAGCAATAAAACTAACATAGATTTTAAATCCTGCTTGGCTGGCTTCTCCCGCAGTTTTAAAAATGCTGATTGGACCTCCTAAGGTAGATAATCCTATTTTGCCAGTTACCATCTTGACGAGCACAATAAAATTAAACCCAATCAAATCTGCAGTCTGCTGATAGGCTGGTATCCACGCAGTCAAAGCATTGTAATTTTGTTTGTGTAACATATTCTTAGGCCATTCAGGTTGCTGAACGGCAACCCCAAGGTACCCAACTTTTTTGCCTCCTTCTTGTTGAGCGCCTAGATAGACTTTTTTTTGGAATTCTCTCCCTTCGTGATTTAAATTTAGTATAATTTCTTGATTCGGTCGATTCTTAATCTCTTGTGATAAAGATGGCCAATCTTTCATCTCTTTATTATCCAAACCAACGATTTGATCTTTAGCGAGTAAATCGGCATGCTCAGCCGGTGAATTGGGTAGAACTTTAGCAATAAGGGCTGGAAATTTGGGCTGGAAGGGAATAATGCCGATGTCTCGGAGTGGGTCTTGATCTTTTCCATCTAATTTCCAGTTATTTAGATCAAGAGAATAGGTTTCTTTTTCTGATTGTGGGTTAAGTACAATTACTGTTGTTTTTAGATGACTGCCAATCTGATTGATCAAATGACTGAGTACACTTTCCCAATCATTGGTTGGACGACCTGAGACCGTTATTAACTCATCACCGGCTTTCAAACCAGATTTTTCAGCGACAGAGTCTGGAATAATTTGACCGATGACGGGTTTTACGGTGGTAACTCCTAGCAAATAAATAAGCCAAAAACAGACCATCGCCAGTATAAAGTTCATCAACGGCCCAGCAATAACAATGGCCATCCGTTTTACTAAAGATTGGCGATTAAAAGACTTAGGAATATCTACAGGATCAACGTTACCTTCACGTTCATCCAACATTTTAACATAACCCCCTAGGGGTAATAATGCCAATACATATTCGGTACCAGCTTTACTTTGATATTTCCAAAGAGGTTTTCCAAAACCAATTGAAAAACGTAAAACTCCAACTTTTAACATTTTAGCCATCATAAAATGACCTGATTCATGAATCAGGATAACGAAGAATATAGCTAAAATTGCACCCAAAATGGTGATCAATAATTCCATAAATCAAAATTCTCTTTTCTTACCTATCAGACTGTCTGTCATCACCCATGCTTCCTGCACTCTATTACCTTGGCATAAGGATTGCAATAATTAGATACTGTAATCTTCAAGTTGCCAGTTTGTTTAATTTTTGACATAATCACAACGATGAATCAACCCAAAGCACTTATACCTCTGTCTCTAACTGAAATGTGGGAACGTTTTGGTATCTATTTAGTCCAAGGCTTACTCATTTTCTTTATGATTAACACGCTTAACTTTACAGACGCTAAAGCTTATGCGGTGATGGGACAATTTACCGCCCTAATTTACATTTCTCCTTTACTCGGTGGTTTCTGTGCTGACCGTATGCTTGGCTTTCGTTATAGCATACTGTTGGGCGCGTTTATGTTATTCGCTGGTTATTTGATTTTAACATTTTCCAGCTTTGCTTCGGTTAACCAAGTCATTTTTTCAAAAGAAAATGCCATGATCTTAGGACTTACTGTTGTTATCCTTGGGAATGGTTTCTTAAAGCCAAACATTTCAAGTTTCTTGGGTCAATTTTATGGTGCTGATGATCCGCGTCGCGATTCCGGTTTCACCATCTATTACATGGTGTTTAATACAGGAATTGCTTTATCTACCCTGATCTCAGGTTATATTCAAATGAAATTTGGCTGGGCGGTTTGCTTTGCAACTGCCTCCTTTGGGTTAATTTTAGCGATAGGTTTTTTCCTTTGGGGCTATCGATATTTTTCAAATCTGGGCTTGCCTCCTCAACTGGAGAAAAGTAATTATTCTCGTACAGGTCTAATTATCCTTGTTTTGATAATTAGTGCTATTGCTTGCTTTGCACTGCTCAAATTAACAGTAGGCAATTTAATTTTAGCCGTTGCTGGGATTGTTATTTTAATCTATTTAACAAGCATTACTTTAAAACTTGAAACAATCGATCGAAAACGAATGTTAGCCCTGGTGGTACTCGTTATCGTTTCAATTGTTTTTTGGAGTATGTTTTTTCAAATATTTTTAGTGGCCAATGTTTTTATTGACCGCAATGTCGATCGGCAAATTTTTGGCCACATTGTTCCTCCGGTTGCTTTTATTTCTATGGAACCTATTTTTATTTTTATTTTGAGTCCAATTTTTTCAATTCTTTGGACTCGTATCTACCGCACCAAAAAAAACGTATCTCGTGGGCTTCAATTTGCATTGGCTTTATTTATTACTGCACTTGCTATGCAATTTTTAGTGATCGGGATTCATTTTCCGAATTCTCAATCTTTGGTCAATCCGATGTGGATCGTAATCAGTTATTTTGCGATTACTATCGCTGAATTATTATTGTCCCCTATTGGATTATCCATGATTACTCAACTTGCTCCTAAAAAATATGTGGGCTTGATGATGGGGGTTTGGTTTCTTGGTCTAAGTTATGGCGGGTTATTGGCAGGCTATCTTGGACAGCAAGCTACGGTTAAAAAAGAATTGATCAATCATCCCGAAATGTCAAATTTTATCTATGCGCATGCTTTTCAAAACTATGCCTTAATTACCTTAGTTGCTGCTGTGGTAACGCTTATTTTAACTCCTTGGTTAAATCGTTTGGTAAAATCCTCTTAGTTTTGATAAAATACCCCGAGCTGACGCATCGGGGTATTTTCTCTGTTTTATTTCGCTCCGCGCGAACAAAGTTCGCTCGGGCGACCAAAAGGAGAGAATTCGCATTCTCCCCTTTGGAAACCCCATTGCGTAGGGTTACGGGCTTACGCCCGCAGTTTGCAGGATATAAAATTTGACTGCATGAATTTATGGAGAGTTAATTATGATTAGTCAAGCAACTTACATTTGGATAGATGGCACTCAGCCTTCACAAACATTGCGTTGTAAAGTTAAAATGTTGCCTTATCCTAAAGGTGATATGAGCTTAAACCATTTTCCCGAGTGGGGATTTGATGGTTCCTCCACTTACCAAGCGCAAGGCCGAGATTCTGATCTTATTTTAAAGCCAGTATGTTTTGTTAACGACCCTTTATCCGGTGGGCATGAGGACTATCTAGTGTTATGTGAAGTCATGAACCCCGATGGATCACCGCATTCAAGCAATAAAAGACATCGATTGACAGAGTTAATGGACAAATATAGCAAATTTGATCCGTGGGTAGGATTTGAACAAGAATATACCCTGTTTAAAGGACAACAGCCTTTAGGCTGGCCTGATAGAGGATACCCTGCCCCGCAAGGCCCATTTTATTGCGGCGTAGGTGCTGATGAGGTGTTTGGTCGAAGTCTAGTTGAGGAACATGCGGTCGCTTGTATAGAGGCTGGCATTATGATTCACGGAACTAATGCTGAAGTAATGCCAGGACAATGGGAGTTTCAAATTGGTTATCGTGGCATTGATTCTGAGAAAGCAGATCCATTGACGGTATCTGATCACTTATGGATCGCACGTTGGTTACTTTATAGAATTGGCGAAGACTACGACATTAATGCCAAGCTCCACCCCAAACCTGTTAAAGGTGATTGGAATGGTGCTGGAAAACACACTAATTTTTCCACCAAAGCGACACGTGATCCTAAAACTGGAATGGATGCTATTTACAAGGCCATCAAAGCTTTGGAAAAAAATCACGCAAAACATATCGCCGTTTATGGAGCAGATTTAGAATTACGCTTAACCGGAAAACACGAAACGGCCCCGATGGATAAATTTTCCTTTGGCATTGCAGATCGCGGCGCCTCAGTGCGTATTCCTCGTTCAGTTGCTAACGCAGGTTGTGGCTACTTAGAAGACCGTCGTCCAGGAGCCAACGCCAATCCCTATGAAGTGGCTGCAGAGTTGCTTGAGACAATCTGCTCAGAAGGTTAAGCCTCAAGTTGCAGTCCAATACTGACATATAGACCACGCCGTAATCGAAGAAGGCGTTTATGTTTGGTTAAATTGTATAAAATTTTATTAATTTGGTTATGAGGAATCTCTTCCAGTTGAGCGGCTTCTGCAACATCCCTCATATTGAAAATGCGTTTACCGTGCTGAAGTTGAAGTAGCTGATGTACCGGTTTTTTTTGGTTCCATACTGCAAAAATTCCATTAATTGGGTATTTTCCAAGACTTGATCCTGAACGAACACTTAAATATGATAAAAGTTATTGACTTTCGATAATAATTTATTCTAGTATATAAATACTTTTGTAAATTAATCGTTTGATATTGATTGAGTACATATTATATTTTTTATCTCAGCTGTTTCAGCTCTATGAGCAAGGCGTCATATTTTCTAATCAAAATGTAAAATATTTTAAAAAAATTGGTTACCTTTTATTGGCTTATCAATTGATTGATATCATTTGTTCTGGTTTGCTTTCTCTGATTTTAACCATGGGCAATCCTCCGGGTTTTCGGACAATTACCGTTAATTTCTCAGGAACTAATCTCACCGTACTGTTGACTGCATTTATGATTATTCTTATATCCTGGATTATGACGGAAGGTTGCCATTTACACGAAGAACAATCATTAACAGTTTAAATGAACGGGAAGCACCAATGATCGTAATCAATGTTGACGTTATGTTAGCTAAAAGAAAAATTCGCTCGAAGCAACTTGCTGAAGCCATTGGGATCACGGAACAGAATTTATCAATCTTAAAAAATGGTAAAGCTAAAGCGATACGAGTGAGTACATTAAATAATATTTGTTTATTTTTGCAATGCCAGCCAGGAGATATTCTGGAGTATAAACCGGAGGAATCTTAGAGGCTGGATGAAAAAAATAGGGATATCAGTTGGTGGTAGTCACCTCTGCAAAAAGATAGCCTCACGAAGGCTTAATATCACCTCGTCGGTGCGAGAACCATTATTTCCTTCACCTTTAAGAAATAACTCTCGACGGCGTTGATGATCAGAATCTTTGTTAATTGCTGTTAAAATAGTGTCTTCTGTTACACGCGCATCCCTAGCAAGTTTCGCTTCAATTTCTTTAAGCTCTTCTATGGCGCCCCGCCTAGGCTTCCTACAACAACAGAAAAATCTCACTTCTGAAGTAGTATAATCCTTTTCTAAAACATCTTTAAATTGACTCAGTGTTATTGACCGGCCACCAGAAGATTTATAATCTAGCGAAGAATTCGCATGCACAAAAAATTTCTTTGCATATACCACATAGCCTGCTTGGGCGCCGAAATATTGAATCATTTTCTCTGCTACTGGGTGTTTTTGATCGCTCTGTATTGATCTTATAATATTTTCATATGACAATAGAGCACTTTTTTCTTGTTTTATCAATTTCCGTATCTCTTGAAAATGATATAGCAATAAATAAAGAACAATATTTCGATACAAAATAAAATCGTTATCGAACAGAGTTTTACTGCCAATCAGTAATGGCTGAACAGCAACGATAAAATCCATTTTTTCTTTTTTTGCTAATTTATGTTCATCACAAAGATCAGTTAATATATCTGCAATTATTTTAGGTTCTGTTGAAAGGTAAACTGAAGAACCAAAAATCAATTTTTTATTTGGTAGAGAGTAAAAGTTGTTATTGCTTTTAAAATTAACAGACAATTTTAAACAATAGCCATAAAACAATAAACTTAAATAAGTGCTAGCAATGGGGGCCTGAGTTTTATTATTTTTGTTACTTTTAACATAGCTAAATGGGTTAATTAGCGGTTGAGGGAGTTGTCTAATATCTTCAGAAGGGTGTTGGAGATGCCAACCAATAGCATAAATAACAAACCAGGTAGCGCAAAAACTGCAATCAAAAGCATTTTCTTGGGTAAAATAATTTGTTATTTTAAATCCTTTATAGTCTCGTAAAAGACTTAAATCTCCATCTACAAAATCGTTATAGTCCTTTGCGTCCTGGATTAATTGTTTAAACCGTACTTGTTTTTCGTCTACAAAAGAATCATTAAAGACAAAATAGTCGCCTTGACGAACTGCAGCAACAAGGTGGTTAGTCTTGAAAAAAAATGTAAATTTAAAATTTGTTTTTTCAAGTTGCTGATAGATATTTTCCCCGCCCAAAAAATGCAAATATCCATGCACCAATAATTCCATTGCAGCGCTATTCATTGTTTTTTTATCATAAGGCATAGTCTTTACTCTCGTCAGATTAATATAAGCATTTTACCACATTGAAACGGTCTTGATATGCTCAAATAATAACCAATAAAATGGATGGGGTCAAGTCTGAAATTTTAAGTAGATTTTTTGTTAAAGTAAACGGTATTCTGAAAATTCCTATAGGAAATATTTTTTTGATTTTCAAAATAGTTCCATTATGAAATACTGGTTATATGAGGCTTCTGCTTAAGATTTCAGACTTGACCCTGGGGTGGTCAAATATTATAATATTTAGAATACCGTTATTTGGTATTAAATGATCCAAAGGAACAAATATGGGACGTATTGGTGTCTCTTATGAGGACGAAAGGAAAAGTCCCACTGTAGACAATATCAGGCATTTGATAAATTTTATACACAAAAAACTCTTTCCAACAGAATTAAAATAATTTCCGTATGAATAAATATATTAGATTATTAAGCACGCAATTTGAAGCATTCATGGCGGTAGCTAAGCATAAGTCAGTACATGCCGGCGCGCGTGCTATACATATCTCTCAAACTGCGATGACACAAAGAATTCATGCATTAGAACAAAAACTAAAAATCACTTTATTTATTCGCACCCGACAAGGTATGCTGCTCACATCTGAAGGAGAACAGCTTCTACGTTATTGCCAGGTGATATCTGATTATAGCGATGAAACACTATCAAGCATAGCAAATGCGGGAATAGATCAAATTCAGCGAGTAAGAATATCGGGACCATCCAGCATAATGATTTCTCGTATTATTCCTAATTGTTTATCGCTCATGAAAAAGTTTCCCATGCTATACATCACATTTGACATCAATGATACAGATGATCTTGTTTCAAAATTACGTTGTGGTTTAAGTCAATTTTCTATTCTGGATCCTCATAATGTTACACGTGATATGGAGTCTAAAACAATATCACCAGAAGAATATTTATTAGTATGTACCAAACAATGGAAAGGTAGAAAACTGCTAGATATTATCAAAACAGAACGCATCATCGATTTTGATGAATCTGATAATACAACACTAAATTATCTTAAAAAATTTGATCTTTTAAAACTTTCACAAACGGATAGATTGTTTATTAATCGAAATGAATCACTTTGTAAAATGTTTTTAGAAGGATATGGTTATGGAACCCTTACAAAAGAAATTTCTAGCCCTTATTTTAAAAATGGCGGTTTGATTCAATTAAACAATGGGAAGGTACTCCAAAATCCCCTCTCTCTTGCTTGGTATCCACGCCCAAAACCTCCTAAGTACTTTTCAGCCATATTTGAAGCCATTATTTAACAATTTCTAATTTTTATGAATGATCACATTTCTTAATCACGCAATTGAATAAATTAATTACCGCATGCGAATCAATAACGTGTAGAATACATTTCAATATCAAGAGGAAATTTTGTGAAACGATTTTTTGCAGTGTTTTGTTTTCTTTGACTATCGTAGCAAATGTAAATGTTACCTTACCTGGAGATTAGTTATGAGCATCAGTGATTTAATTGAAAAAACAAAATTATATACAACACAAAACCAAGTCGATGCCATATTAAATTTATCTAATTTAGCGCAAAAAATTTTAGATGATATTGTAACAATAATTCAGCCAGGAATAAGCGAATCACAAGCCACAGAAGCTGCATATTTGATTTTTAAAAATCACGGCATTGAGAAGTTATGGCATCAGCCATTAATTCGATTCAATCAAAATACACTTTGTACTTTTAAAGACAGACCAACGACAAATTATATTTTACAAGAAGAAGATATTGCATTTATTGATATTGGAATTGTAAAGGATGGGATTGAAGGCGACGTTGGAAAAACGATTGTATTTGGTAAAAATAAGGAATTTTTGCGATTAAAACATACCAGTGAAATGTTGTTCCATGACGCTATAGAATTTTGGAAAACAGAGGATCCTACAGGGATTCAATTATATGAATTTATTTATGCTCAAGCTAAAAATTACAATGTTATATTTCATCTATCACCGGCTGGTCACTTAATTGGAGCATTTCCGCATACTCATGCTTGGACAAAAGGAGCAAATACGTATCCTGAAAAACTCTCGGCTAAAGGGTGGATACTTGAAATACAAATTAAAAGTCCAATACAGCCTTTCGGCGCATTTTATGAAGGATTGCTAATTTAATGCGGTTAGGGGGATAGTCAACCCGGATACCCAAGATACAATTCTTTAATGCGATTATGATTTAAAAAGCGTTGCGGCGTCGCCGCTCAGCGCCAATTGGCGGCGGTCTGAATCAAGAGCTGCTAATTTACCTTATGGTTTGCAACGAGGCCTTGAAATAATATATGTAATGGTATACCTAGTTACTGCCATGTGAATACTTGAACCCCTTTCTTCTATTTATTTTTCTTGGCCGAAGAAGATTGTGATAAAGTACCAGTTCTGTTGCAAATACAGGGTTGTGGGGAAAAATGGTCGCAACTAGAAGGTGACAGATAGGCGCTTTTTGTAACGATTATCTGGTTCTTGCTGGGATCATATGTTGCATTCAACGATCCGCTCAGTGCGTTGGGATCGGTCGCAACAGATAAAGCAAAATTAATAGAACCATCACCATTTACAGTACAATCACCCTCTCCCCCTACAGCATAAGACGTTCCTCCACTCATGTAGTTTAACGAAACCCGAATATAGTCATCAGCAGCATTCCAAATATCAAAATTAGTCATATTCAGAGTTGTTGTCATTGGGTTAGAGTCTGGTGATGGAGATAAAGTTCCCTTCCAATGAGTATCCAGCAAATCAGCACAAGAAGATATTGCCATGGCATTTGTGAAAGGTAACACTAAAAAACTTAATAATACAACCGCAGACAAGCTATTAATTATTTTACCCATAAAAACTCCTTAAATTCTGTATTAACCGCAGCCCAATTATATGCGAAATGGCGGAAGATTAACAGGGTCAAGGGCGGTTTCAGGCTTGACACCGTTACTTAACTGCTGGGTTATTGGGAAAAAATAGCGAGAAGAAATTATGCGTGGTTGTTTCACCAACCACTTGTGGCGTTAAACCTTTTAAACTGGCAATTTTTTCGGCGACTAAACTCACATACTGAGGTTCATTTGGTTTTTTACCACGATAAGGCGTAGGCGTTAGATAAGGTGCGTCGGTTTCGATCAAAATTCTTTCTAAAGGAACCTGTTGAGCAACCTCTGCAACTTCAACTGCATTTTTAAAAGTAATAATGCCAGAAAAAGAAATATAAAAATTTAAGGCCATCGCTTGCTGGGCCATTTCCCAATTTTCAGTAAAGCAATGCATCACCCCTCCCACCGATTGCGCATTTTCCTCCTGCATAATACGAATGGTGTCTTCACGTGCATCTCGAGTGTGGATGATCAATGGCTTTTTCAAATGCTTGCTAATATTGATGTGCAGACGAAAATGTTCACATTGCTGTGCAATACTGTCTCTATCGTTGTAATGATAATCAAGTCCAGTTTCTCCAATCGCAATCACTTTCGGGTGTGTTGCATAGTCTAAGATTTCTGCGCGAGTAAATTTAATTTTTTCACTGGGGTGCACACCGACACTGGCGGAAACATTTTGGAAACGCTCTGCAATCTCAATCACCTCTTTGGCGTGTTGCAAGTCAACACCTACACAAAGAATATGAACGATACCGCTACTTTTGGCTCTCTCAATCATTCCGCCTAAATCTCCCCCATAAGCGGTCAAATCCAACATATTCAAATGGCAATGCGAATCAACCAACTGCATAAGCATTTTCCTTCCAATTAATGAATAAATTTTCTAAAAAAAGTTGAATATTAACTGGGGCGTGGTTTAATAAATTTTGCCGCATCAGCATCAACAAATCTAATATGCGCGATATGCCTGCCAAGGAATAATTTTGTGCTAACTTTTTAAGGATGGATATTCGATCTTGATTCACCAAGAACATTGAATTTACCTTTAACTGTAAGCGAAATAGATCTAAAATCAACGAAAAAAAAGCTTGTAAACAGATTGCTAAATCAATTTTCAAAAATTCTGTTACTGACGCGATTGGATTGGTTTGTTGAGAAATAGTAGTGATTAAATGAATTAACAACTGATCGCGGATTTCCAAATAGTGTTGATCGACTAAATGTAATGCTTGCAGTGGCGCATAGCCAGCGCTTCGTAATAAGAGCTGAGTATCCGCAGAGATTTCTTGATGTTTTAATTGAGAATCTAGCCAATTGGCAGTCAGCATCAATGGATAAGCAGTAAATAAAATTTTTTGACATCGACTTAAAATAGTTATGGGTAGTAGACCTGGCTGGTGACTGACTAACAATACAATAACTGGCCCATTGGGTTCTTCTAGAGTTTTTAGTAAAGCATTGGCTGCTTCTTTATTTAAGGATTCCGCAGGAGACAAGATAACAATTTGATAACCGACGCGATGAGAAGTTTGATTTAATGCACTGGTTATTTGGCGAATTTGTTCTACCTTAATTATTTTACTGTTTTCTTCAGGAAAGATATTAAACAAATCAGGATGTGTATTGGCTAAAAATAACCGACAACTGGTGCACTGATGACAGGGTTGATTATTATTTTCTTTGTTTTCATTGCTACATAAAACATATTGAGCAAATTCCTTGGCGAAACTCTGTTTTCCTAAACCATTTGATCCAGCCAGCAATAGGGCATGAGGTAATCGGTTTTGTCGATAAGATTTTGTCATTTCCTGCCAAACCGATTGTTGCCAGGGATAAGAAGGAAAAGAGTTATTCATGTATAGAATTCCTGATAATGTCATCAATGACAAATAAGAGTTGATTTTGTACATCGAATAAAGGTTTTTCAGCATTGATGATTCTATACTGTTGAGGATGTTGTTTGGCCAATTCCAAATAGCCATTTCTTACTTTTTCGAAAAAAATAAAGCTCTCACTTTCTATTCTATCTTTTCCATGCCTTCTCTTAAGACGCTCAAAGCCTACATCTACCGGTGCATCCAATAAGATAACGATATCAGGGTACAAATCTCCATGCACAAGGTTAGCGAGGGTCGCTATTTTTTCTAAAGGCATTCCTCTGCCATACCCTTGATAAGCAAAACTCGCATCAGTAAAACGATCAGATAACACCCAAATCCCATTTTCTAACGCAGGTTTTATTATTTTCTTTAAATTTTGGGCGCGGCAAGCAAACATTAAAAGTAATTCAGTATTGGGGTCCATTTCTTCAGAATAATGATTCAGTAATACATTGCGTACGGCTTCAGAAATTTCCGTTCCACCAGGTTCTCGATTCAGCACAAAATCAATACGTTGGGATTTTAGTTGATGACCGATGAATTTAATGGCAGTGCTTTTTCCCATGCCTTCAATTCCTTCTACCGCAATAAATAATCCTTTCTTATTCATTGTTTCGTTTCACTCAAATCTAACCAAATCTGCCAGAAATTTTTTTGTTCTTCTTGCCAATCACGATTTTTTTTAATGGCAGCAAGATGTTGTATATAAGTTGCTGAAAACGTGTGGGTACCATCTCCTCGTGCGACGTAATATAAAGCGTTGGTATAGATGGGATGTAAAGCGGCCTGAATAGAGGGGGCGCTTGGCATATTGATGGGAGTTGGGGGTAAGCCGTAATGTCGATAAGTATTATATGGATTGTCGTTATGTAAATCGTCTTGCGTTATTTTTGAGCCAAAAGGTTTGTTGACACCATATAAGACAGTCGGATCAATTTGTAAATACATTTGTTTTTTCAGGCGTTGTAGAATAATTCCCGCAATTAAGGGCCTTTCACTGGCAACATGTGTTTCGCTCTCAATTAAAGAAGCCACAATTAAAGCCTGGTAAGCATCCTTATAAGGTAAATTTTCTGCTTTTTGTTCCCATTGTTGATTTAAAAAATTTTGCATATGCTGGTAAGCTTGGCGCAAAATTTTGGTATCTTTGTTACCCCATGTATAAAGATAGGTATCCGGAAAAAAAAGACCTTCCGGCGAATTATAAGGATATCCTAAAGTAGACATCAGTACTGGGTCGGATTGATCAATAACCGTTTTTTGTAACGCTGTGGTATTTGAAAATACACGACGGATTTGCGACATCGTGGTACCTTCAATCAAGGTTATTTTGCGCAAAAATACTTTACCTTTTACTATGTGGGTTAACAACTGATTAGGTGTTGTTTTTCCGGTAATCGCATATTCGCCAGAACGAATTTGATCAGCATCTCCTCGCCAATGAGCCAGAATGATGAAAAAGAGGAATTAGACAACAATTTTCTCTTTGACAATTGATGAGCCAATTTTGGGAGAGACATGTTTTCAGTGACAATAATCGTTGTATCTTTACCCGTTAAATTTAAAGGCTGAGTTAAAAACTGATACCAACTCAGTGCTTGCCAAATAATGAATAAAGAAATTATAGATAAAATTAAGCAAGAGAGGCTTAATTTTATTTTGGACAGGAGCAGCATGTTATATTCGTCGGAAAATTAAACTACCGTTGGTGCCGCCAAAACCAAATGAATTGGATAAAGCAACATCTATTTTGCGTTCCTGAGCCTTATTAGGCACAAGATTAAAATCGCATCCTTCATCTGGATTTTCCAAATTAATGGTGGGTGGTGCAATTTGATCGCAAATTGAAAGGATTGATACAATCGCTTCCACTGCACCTGCAGCACCTAACAAATGTCCAGTCATGGATTTTGTGGAACTAACAGCCAGATTATCCGTATGATGGCCAAAACTTTTTTTGATGGCATTTGCTTCGACAACATCAGCCATCGTAGAAGTTGCATGAGCGTTAATGTAATCTACTTCTTCCTTATTTATTCCTGCATCAGCTAATGCATTTTCCATGGAAAGGATAAAGCCCGAACCATCAGGCAATGGAGCTGTCATGTGATAAGCATCCGCTGACATTCCAAATCCGGCTAATTCTGCATAAATCTTCGCGCCGCGTTGTTTGGCAAATTCCATTTCTTCCAAAATTAACACCCCTGCTCCTTCACCTAATACAAATCCATCACGATTTCTATCCCAAGGGCGACTGGCTTTGTGAGGTTCATCATTGCGAGTAGATAAGGCCTTAATTGCATTAAATCCACCAATGCCAAGCGCTATCGTAGACATTTCAGCACCACCTGCAACCATGACTTTTGCATCACCATAACTAATCATGCGGGCTGCATGACCAATATTATGAGCGCCCGTCGTGCAAGCAGTCACAATAGATATGTTCGGGCCCATCAAATGATGTTTCATCGAGACTAGTCCAGCGGCCATATTAATAATGCTGCCCGGAATGAAAAAAGGGGAAATTTTTCTGGGTCCGTACTGGGTCAAGGCCAGACAAGCATCTTCGATTCCTGGTAATCCCCCGATTCCTGAGCCGATAGCAACCCCAACATGACGAGACAAGGAATCGCTGATTTCTAGATTAGCATCCTCAATTGCTTGACGGGCAGCTTCTGCAGCGTATTGAACGAATATATCTGTCCTTCTGATTTCTTTTTCGGTCAGACTCAATAAGGGATTAAAATCTCTAACTTCAGCAGCAATTTTAGTGGGCAATGCGGAAGTGTCGAATCGAGTAATTTTTTCAACCCCACTCTTGCCCTGTAAAAGTGCCTTCCAGGCATCAGTAATGGTGTTGCCAAGGGGGCAGACCACCCCCAATCCAGTAACAACGACCCTTCTTCTTTGCCCTTTTTGCATTTAAGCTACTTTTTCCTTCTGTTTTTCAATAAAGTCGATAGCTTGTTGAATTGTAGTTATTTTTTCTGCTTCTTCATCTTGAATTTCAATGCCAAATTCTTCTTCTAATGCCATAACTAATTCAACAGTATCTAAAGAATCAGCACCCAGGTCTTCAACAAAAGAAGATGAGTTAGTGATAGCGTCTTCTTTTACACCCAATTGATCAATAACGATCTTTTTTACACGATCTGCAATAGTTGCGGCCATAAAAAACCCTCTAAATACCAAATGATTAATAAAACGCAGCCATTTCCGCTGAATACAGCGTTCATGGCTTCCCGGTTCATATCCCTGCGCATCGGCAAAGCCGATGCCTCTTAGTTTTTCAAACCCTATACCATACACATTCCGCCATTAACATGCAATGTTTGGCCAGTAATATAAGAAGCTTTGTCAGACGCCAAAAAGTTAACGGCGTTGGCTATGTCTTCGGGAGACCCGGTCCGTTTCATTGGGATTCGGGTATAAATCCATTCTCGCTGCTCTTCTGATAGGTGACTCGTCATATCCGTTTCTATCAAGCCTGGCGCTACCGTGTTTACAGTAATGCCATACGCAGCAACTTCCAATGCTAAAGATTTATTGAAGCCGATCATTCCTGCTTTTGCTGCGGCATAATTCACCTGTCCGGGATTACCAATAACACCAACAACCGAACTGATCCCAATAATTCGTCCCCATCTTTGTTTTACCATGGATTTTAAACAAATTTTACTTATTTTAAAAAGAGCATTTAAATTGGTATCAATTACTTCATCCCATTGCTCTTGTTTCATGCGCAATAAAATATTATCTCGGTGAATACCCGCATTGTTAACCAAAATATTTATCGCACCCGTTTCATTTTGAATTTTGTTCAATACTTCTTGTATGTCGGTTGAATTGGAGACATTCAAAACGTATCCTCTTCCTTGTAAATTTTCTGCTTGTAGCTCGCTGGTGAATTTTTCTGCTCCTTCTGCTGTGGTTGCAGTCCCAATGACAAAAGAACCTGCTTTCGCCAATGACAATGCGATTTCGCGTCCAATGCCTCGACTAGCGCCTGTCACCAAAGCTATTTTTTCATTTAATGACATTAAATAAGTCTCCTAGATTAAGTGCTTTATTAAACGAATCCAAGTCTGAAAGAGGAGCATTGACAATATCCGATTGTATCCGTTTATTCAATCCAGTTAAAACCTTCCCTGGTCCACATTCTATAATGAGTTCGACTCCCTGACTGGCCATAGCCTGAATTATTTCTACCCAACGCACGGGAAACATCAGTTGTTGGATCAACGACTTCCGGATCAGGACGGGATTTTGGTGCATTTCTAAATCATAATTTTGGATAATAGGGATTTTGGGGGGGTTAAATTGTATTTGAGCTAAATCAACTGCAAGTTGTTCAGCAGCAGGCTGCATCAGCAAACAATGTGATGGCACACTGACGGGAATAATCTTGGCGATTTTCGCACCTTGAGACAAGGCAACAGGAATTGCTCGACCAACTGCATCAGCATGTCCAGCGATTACCACTTGTCCAATAGAATTAAAATTTGCCGGACTTAAGACTTCATTTGGCTGCCTAACAGAATTACAAAGTTCACTCACTTTGGATTCATCTAAACCAACAATAGCGGCCATGGCGCCTTGCTCAGAAGGAACGGCCTCCTGCATGTATTGACCTCGTTTGCAAACCAAACGTAGGCCATCTTTAAAAGACAATGATTCTGCAGCAACTAAAGCGCTGTATTCTCCTAAACTATGTCCGGCCATAATTTCAGGTAGGGGACCTTTTTTGAAGAGCCAAGTTCGCCATAAAGAAATATCAGCTGCCAATAAAATGGGTTGGGTGAACTCCGTGGCGTTTAATTTTTCAACTGGACCTTCTTTTGCCAGACGCCAAAGATCATAGCCCAACACATCGCTAGCCTCTTCAAATGTTTGCAAAATCAGAGCAGAATCTGCTGCTAAATCTGCTAACATTCCTAGGGATTGAGATCCCTGCCCCGGAAAAACAAATGCTATTTTTGACATAAATTTCTTATTAATATCCTACAACCTGCGGGAGTCAGCCCGGGGTATTTTAGTAGCGAACTAATGCTGCGCCCCACGCCAATCCTGCACCAAAAGCTTCTAATAACAACGTTTCGCCAGATTTTATTTTTCCCTGGCGAATACCATAATCTAAAGCCAACGGCACAGAAGCTGCGGAAGTATTTCCGTGTTCTTCCACCGTTAGAATGACGCGCTCCATCGGTAGCTCTAAACGTTTGGCTGTTGCTTGTATAATTCTTAAATTTGCTTGGTGTGGGATAAGCCAATTGATATCTTTTTTAGAAAGACCACTTTTTGCTAAAGTTTCATCAACGATATTACCCAATTGCGTTACTGCGATTTTAAATACGGCATTTCCTTTCATTTGAATGGAATGCGCTTCTTTCTCCCACAGTGAACTTTTTGCATAAAGCGCATCTAAACATTTGCCAGATGCATGAATGTGGGTAGTTAAAATACCGGGTTCCTTTGCAGCTTGTAAAATAACTGCTCCGGCGCCGTCTCCAAACAAAACGCAGGTTGATCTATCTTTCCAATCAACGGTTTTCGTTAAGGCATCAACACCAACGACTAGGGCATTTTTAACTATTCCAGATTTGATGTATTGATCAACTACATTTAACGCATAGATAAACCCAGCACAAGCTGCATTCAAATCAAAAGCGGGACAATCATTATCGATGCCCAAACTTTGTTGAAGGAAACAAGCAACACCCGGAAAGAGATAATCAGATGTGGTTGTAGCCACAACGACCATATTTATCTCATTCGCTTTTAATCCAGAGTTTTCTAATGCTGCTTTTGCCGCTGCTGTTGCCATTGAAGTTACCGTGTCTTTGCTATCTCCAATGATATGCCGTTGACGAATGCCCACACGTTGTACAATCCACTCATCGTTTGTATCTACAAGTTTTTCTAAATCTTGATTGGTTAAAATGGTTTCTGGAAGATATGAACCAACGGAAACAATTCGACTAAAAATTTCACTTTTTTTATCTATCACTTTCTTTTTCCCAATTTGTAGGTGAATTTATTAAACCATTACCAATCAGTTCAGGAATGTTTTTTTCAATTTCCAAGGCTGCCTCTTCAATGGCAGCCGCAAAGCCAATGACACCAGCGCCTCCGTGACTTTTTACCACAACACCTGTTAAACCTAATAAAATAGCCCCATTACGTCTTTGTGGGTCAATTTCTTTTTTAAATTTCTTCAATATGGGCAACACGGGAAGCGCAGCCAATCGAGTCCAGATATTTTTTTGGAAAGCCTGTTTCATGTAATGGGCGATCAAATGAGAAATACCCTCAGCGGCTTTTAAAGTAATATTTCCTATAAAGCCATCACAAACGACAACATCAGCTTTACCTTCAAAAATTGTATTGCCTTCCACATACCCAATGTAATTAATGTTTTTATTTTTTAGTAAAAGTTCGGCTGTTTGTTTAACTTGATCATTACCTTTCATTGGTTCTTCACCAATATTCAAAAGTCCGACTTTTGGATTTTTAATGTTGTCCACCGCTTCTGCAAAAATAGATCCCATTAAAGCAAATTGACACAGGTGTTCGGCGCTTGAATCCACATTCGCGCCCAAATCAAGCACTCTGACCTCAAGATTAGGATGTAAAGTGGGGAAACGGGTTATAATTGCAGGGCGGTCTATGCCGGGAAGAGTTTTTAATACGAAACGTGCTGTGGCCATTAACGCACCGGTATTCCCTGCGCTGATACAGGCTTGTGCTTTCTGTTCTTTGACCAAATTAATGGCAATTCGCATGGATGAATCTTTTTTATAGCGTAATGCTAATGCAGGCGGCTCATCCATAGCCACTTCCTCAGGCGCATGAACTATACTCCAACGCCCGATTAAATCACTGCCCTCACGGTCCAATAAGTTTTGTAAAACTTCTTTTTTTCCGACAAAAACAATATGTAAATCCAGATTATTTCTTAAAACTTGCAAACCGGCGGGGACTACAACCGGCGGACCATAATCTCCGCCCATTGCGTCAATAGCAATTGTTTTAGTCATGAACAACGTCCGTCAGTAAAGATTTTTAGTCTTCTTTTTCTTCTGTTTTGGTAGTTACCTCAATAACTTGTTCACCTTTATAATAACCATCTTTGGCTATATGATGACGACGATGCACTTCTCCGGTCATTTGGTCGGTAGATAAGCTGGTTCCGGAAATTGCATCATGGGCACGACGCATACCGCGTCTAGAACGGGTCACTCTACTTTTTTGTACAGCCATGGAAACCTCTTAGCTTTTAAAGAGGCTGATAGTAATCTTAAATTCAAAAAAAATCAAGAAAGAGTTTTTATTTTTTAATCTCGTTTAAGATTTTCAAGAAGGCATTCAGCTCGGGTTCTAGTAATGCGCAAATCCCAGTAAGCTCTGGTTTGTTATCATTATCGCTAGCACCTACTAAAAGTGAAATGCTGGCAGCATGTAAAAATAATCTCTTTAAACCCAACTTTTGAACAAAACGGTTAAATTCAGGATCACCATATTTTTGATCGCCGGCGATGGGATGACCTAGGGACGCCAAATGCACGCGAATTTGATGGGTTCTTCCGGTAACAGGAAGTGCCTCCAATAGAGACATGTTAGCAAAGAGAGCCAAAGGGCGAAATAAAGTTACTGCATGTTTGCCTTCCGGTGCTATTTTTACCATGCGTTCTCCGCTCTGAAGTGTGTTTTTCACCAACGGAGCGTCAACTTGGTAATTGCCTTTTTGCCACTCTCCTTTAACTAAAGTAACGTATTGCTTACGAACTTGGCGTTTGATTAAAGATTGGTGCCAAGCCAACAAAACTTTCCTTTTTTTGGCTAATAATAAACAACCAGATGTTTCCTTATCCAAGCGATGAACGAGTTCTAAATAAGCTAGATCGGGACGAATGATTCGCAAAAGCTCAATAATTCCACCCTGAAGTCCGGAACCGCCATGAACAGCCATACCGGACGGTTTGGCAAGAACGATTAATCCTGAGTCTTCATAAAGAATTCGGCTTAAGAGAGATTCAGTGACTTTTGGTCTGGGTTTTTTGGTTATTGAGTGAGCAATTCCCATTAATGGGGGGATTCTTACTTCATCTTTTAACTGAAGGCGATATGACGGTTTTATTCGACCTTTATTAACTCTGACTTCGCCTTCACGAATTGCACGATAAACTCTTACTCTAGGTATCCCTTTTAAGTGCTTGAATATAAAGTTATCAATTCTTTGATCTTCATTTTCACTGTTGATGGTAACCAACCGAGCCACATTTTTCTCACAAAAAAAAATCTTATTGCTGGATTCAGCAAAAACTGATATATTTGCTGCAGGTAAATTCGTATCATAACAAAAGCTGAGCTAGTCTTCCAGCGAATAACAGCTTTTTGAGGCATACCATCACCATTTACCAAAAAAATTATAACCAGCATGTCTGGTAGGAATAACAACAAGACAGTTCTAAAATAAAAAAGAAATGTCTTGATTAAAAGATTTAAGGTCAAACAATGTCAGAAAAAACAAAAAGAATGCTGATTACAGCTATGCAGCCGGATGCGCTGCGCGTCGCTATTGCTAATGGACCACAACTCGTTGATTTTTATATCGAACGTCCTGATTCTCAACAAAAAAAATCAAACATATATAAAGGCCCTATTATTAACATAGAGCCCAGTCTGGGTGCGGTTTTTGTAAATTATGGAGAGGGTCGTCACGGCTTTTTACCCTTAAAAGAAATTTCTCGTGAGTACTTTCTAAGAGAAACCGATCCCAATGAAGAAGTAGACATTAGATCTGTTCTTAAATTGGGGCAAGAGTTAGTCGTGCAGGTTGAGAAAGAAGAAAGAGGCAATAAAGGCGCTGCGTTAACTACATTTATTAGCTTACCTGGTTCATATCTGGTGCTCATGCCTAACAACCCAAGAGCGGGCGGAATCTCCCGTCGGGTTGAAACAGATGATCGTGAACATCTAAAAGAAGCGTTTAATCAGTTAAATATTCCTGAAGGGATGGGATTAATTATCCGTACCGCAGGCGTAGGACGCTCAAAAGAAGAATTGGAATGGGATTTAAATGTTTTATTGCGTTACTGGGAAGCGATTAAAAAAGCTGCTATTGCAAAACCTGGTCCTTATTTAATTCATCAAGAAAGCGATGTCATTATCCGTGCTATTCGAGATTACCTTCGTCAAGATATGCATGAAGTTATCATCGATGAGCCTACCGCTTTTGAAAGAGCACGCCACTATGTGAGTCAAGTTAGACCGGATTTCTTAGAGCGCTTGCAACTTTACACTGGTTTTTTGCCTTTATTTAGCCGTTTTCACATAGAAGAACAAATTGAAAAAGCCTATCAACGAGATGTAAACCTCCCGTCAGGTGGATCACTCGTGATTGACCACACTGAAGCATTGGTGGCGATCGACATCAATTCTTCAAAAGCGACTAAGGGTAGTAATATTGAGGAAACTGCGTTTAATACCAATCTTGAAGCCGCTGAAGAAATTGCGCGTCAATTACGCTTACGTGATATTGGCGGTTTAATTATTATTGACTTTATTGATATGCTGCAAACTTCACATCAGCGTGAAGTTGAAAATTGTTTACGGAATGCTTTACGTCAAGACCGTGCACGTATCCAAATTGGAAGAATTTCACGATTTGGATTATTAGAAATGTCTCGGCAACGGTTAGGCTCTTCTTTAAGGCAATCGACACGTATTCCTTGCCCTAATTGTGATGGTCAAGGAGCCATACGCACAGTTGAATCGCTTGCGCTTTCCATCATTCATTTACTTCAGGAACAAACTGCGAAAAATGAGCAAGCGCAGCTGCAGATTACGCTTCCAGTTGATATAGCAACTTATTTAGTTAATGAGAAGCGTGCTCTTCTGACACAAATCGAACAGCAAACTCAAGCGGATATCATGATAATTCCTAATCCGCAACTGCAATCCCCCCATTATCAGATTAGAAAAATTAAAGAAAAAAATCGAAATACCATTAGCTATGATGTCGTTAAACAACAAAAAGTTGTGGGCCAACAGGCGATGAAGAAAAAAATACTTGTGCCCAAAGTCGTAGCTGAACCAGCAATAAAAGAATTTTTAACTACCTCCGCTCCGCCCTCTCCTCGCAAGAAAGCGGGTGGTGGTTTAATTAAACGTTTGTGGGAAGTCGTCATTGGCATTGAGAAAGAACCCACGGTCGAAGAAAAAAAACCGACTCAAGCTCAAGCTCAAGCCATTCATCCAACCCCCGCTCCCTTGCATCAACCTGCCCCGAGTGCAAAACACAAAAGGCATCCTGAACGAGGATCAAGAGGCAGGCAAAATCCCAATCCGCACACACAACATTCGCGTCAAAAATCTGGCGAAAATCAACGTAAACATTGGCCAGAAGATAACAGTAACTCTGCAAAAAGCGAAAAGCCGATGGTTAACCCTGCTCCTCTTCTTAAGGAAACCGTTACCGAAGAACATCAGCAAAAACCTGAATTTACAACACCTCTGGAAGAAACTAAAACTCAACCGGTTCTTGAACAGGTCACAACCAAATCTGATTTGCCAGCAGAACCAAAAGAATCCCCTTCTGAACAACAGAAAGAGGGAGAAGAAAAAACTTTTCATGAACGATACGAGGTTCTGAAAACAGAAAAAGACGACCAGTAGATTAGACTGGCTTTTTATCTTTTAATGAATTTCTTTTCTAGAATTTTAAAGATACCCATTATCACACAGTTTAAAAATAAATATAAACAACCCGCGCTTAAGAAAAATGGCAATACTTGATAAGTTTCAGCTACCAAATGACGAGTCACACCCATTAAATCCAATAATGTAATCGTACTGGCAAGTGAAGTGCTTTTTAATATCATAATAACTTCATTAGAATAAGCCGGTAAAGCTATCCTCCACGCTCTTGGCAATATCACGCGTTGCAACATTTGTCGATTGCTGAAGCCAAGTACTCGGCACGCTTCAATTTCCCCTTTAGGAACGGAACGAATGGCTCCCAACAGTAAAGCGGTCGTATACGCTGCGGTATTTAAGCTTAAAGCCAAGATGGCGCAACCCAATGGTTTTTTTAAAATGTCCCAAAGAAAAGTTTCCCGTATCCAAAGAATATCGCCACTACCATAATAAATAATAAAGATTTGCACCAATAACGGAGTTCCACGAATGAAAAAAAGAAAAGCATGAAGGGGAGCTTTGATAAGCGTTTGATTCGTTGTGCAAATCATGGTGAAAAATATAGCAAGTAATAAGCCCAAAGCTAATGCACAAAGCATGAGTTCTAGTGTTACGAATAAACCAGAAAGTATGCCTGGGTAGTAATTTAAAATGGTGCTGATCATCTTACCGGAACAGCCTGATTTAGTTTTTTAAACGAAAGCTGCGATAGCGTGGTTAAGATTAAAAAAATTAGCGCAGCACAAAAATAAAATTTGAATGGCTGATGAGTGCTACTGGCTGCGATTTGTGCTTTAAACATAAGATCAGATAATCCCAGTAAAGAAATCAAAGCACTATCTTTTAATAAAACCAACCAAAGATTGGTTAAACCTGGCATGGCAATTTGCCAGGCTTGTGGAAGAAGAATATGCAGAAAAATTCTACGGAAAGGCAGGCCCAATGCTTGGGCGGCTTCTTGTTGACCTGATGAAACCGCCAAAAAAGCCCCTCTTAAAGTTTGAGTGGCATACGCTGAAAAAATTAGACCTAGAGCAATGACTCCCGCTATAAAAGCATTGACTTCAATGTCATGACCCGTAATTTTGCTTAAAATCGCACTAGAGCCAAAATATATTCCAAAAAGAATTAAAAGTTCAGGCAACCCTCGCAACAAAGCACCCAATGTATGAGTGACATAACGTATCAGCCGAAAACGACTCATTTCTCCCAAAGTACCAAAAATACTAAGAGCTAAACCAAATATTAAAGCACAAACAGCCACCAAAACAGTAACGAAAGCGCCTTGGATTAATTGCCAACCAAATCCGTAGAAATCAACCACGGGATTAAGACCCAAAATATTTTTGCTCGATCGTATGGTAAACACCATTGGATTTAATCTTTTGAATTCCGGTATTGAGCTGTTCTAACAATTCTGAATTGCCTTTTTTAACTCCAAAACCATCTCCATCTCCAAAGTACTTCGTATCGTTGATCAAATCGCCAACGATGGCATAGTTTTTATTATTGGGATTTTTTAGCCAAGTTTGAATCAACGGAGAATCACCCAAAACAAGATCAACCCTGCCCGACTGCAGATCCAAGAAGGCGTCTTGTATGCTAGCATAGCGATTAATTTGAATATTTTTTCCGTAGATAGCATTCAAATAAGTTTCAAAATTTGTAGCACCTTGAACACCTACCGTTTTGCCTTTTAACGAATCTATTGTTAACGTTAAATTAAGATTTTTGGCCGCAACAAATGCAGCAGTATTGTCATAATAAGGAACGGTGAAATCAATATTCTTTTTACGTTCATCGGTAATGCCCATGGAGCCAAAGATAACATCGAATTTTCCTAATTTTAGACCTGGAATCAAACTATCCCAAGGCTGATTGATGAATTTACAGGTTCTATTTATTTCTTTACACATTGCTTGCAGGATCTCAACGTCAAAGCCTTGCATCTTTCCTTGGTTATCTATGGACTCAAAAGGTGGATAAGTGGCTTCAGTTGCAAGCACAATTGATTTGGCAATTGGTTTGGGGTCAGCCGCATAAACATTTAAACAACTGCAAAACACGGTAAAAACTAAAGCTATTTTACTTAAATATTTCATTTAAAAACTTCCCTCAATAAATTGTTTAAACTCGACAGTTTTAGGATTTGCAAACATATCCATAGTTGAACCCTGTTCGACAATCGTTCCTTTGTCTAAAAAAATAATTTGGTCGGCAATGCGGCGAGCAAATGACATCTCATGGGTGGCAATGATCATGGTCATCCCTTTTGCCGCTAATGCTTTAATAATAGGTACCAGTTCTAAAATGGTTCTAGGGTCAAGCGCAGAAGTGGGTTCATCAAACAGCATAATATCAGGGTGCATCATTAGCGCCCGAGCGATAGCGACACGTTGCTGTTCTCCGCCAGATAATTGATGAGGATAATTATTTTCTTTGTTGACAAGATTAACTTGATGCAATAATTTTTTTGCTTCAGCAATAGCTTCTTCTTTTGTTTTCTTTAAAACTTGTATAGGCGCTTCGATTAGGTTTGCCAGGACAGTACGGTGTGGCCATAAATTGAATTGCTGAAAGACCATGCCGACTTCTGCTCTTAAAAAGCGAGTTTGTTTTTCAGATAAAGATTTATCATTGGTTTTATCATTGCCGCCAAAGTTAAACTTGGATTGATTTATCACTATGTGGCCGCCAGAAGGTTGCGTCAGCAAATTCAAACATCGGAGTAAGGTGCTTTTTCCTGCGCCACTTCCGCCTAAAAGAGCAGTTATTTGACCGGAATTTGAATTAAAAGAAACATTCGACAAGATTTGTTGGTCCTGGACTTTTTTTGAAAGGTTTTTAACAGAAATTTTTGTCATTGGCCTATCTCTCGAATATTTATTCACAAAAAATGAATAATAATTCAAAAGTTTACACCTGTCAAGTTTTTATTCTTTACCCGGAGAATTGCTGCAACTTGACAAAAGAATAACAGGTAGTATGCTTTCTCACGTTAGTTAAAATATCCGAGTTATTATATTAGTATTTGAAGTTAAACAATAAAAGGACAAATATGCAAAGACCTAAGCCCAGGACCACCATATCTGAAGTTACCCCCCGGTCAGATTTCCTTCGTAATCTTATTGAAGACGCAAATGCCGAAATTGTAACGCCATTAAAGCCTGAATTATCGGATAAATTTCATTCTGGACTCCTTACCTTCCTGAAAATTCCAGCGCATATTCTCTGGATATTTGCCATCGATGGCAAATTTTTTCAACGAGAAAATGGGCCTATTGGTTTTGCTAAGAGAGAAAAAAATAGTGTAGAGGGCATTTTAAAGGGCTTAATGGCCGCCATCCTCAGCGCCACTGAATCAGAGTTTACTATTAAACAGCTACAGTCCATTCACCAAGTTTGCATGCAAGATACGGAAACAAAAAGCAAATACTTGGTTCCAGGACAACTCCGAACCGAAGTTAAAACCAACACTGCTGTATACATGAAAATTGAAAAAGGATGGTCATCAGTAGAAGGATTACAAGAACTTGTCAATGAGGGTGGTGAATTAAGATTCTTGGCTCAGATTAAAAATAATGAGCCCTATTTTAATTTACCCATAGGCAAAGATGCAGACTTTAAATCTATTCATGCTGAAATCGAGCAAGGGAAAGGAGGACTATACTATTTCCCGCCCCGTGACGATTGCAATGAAAGAATGGCAAAAATAATTGTTAATTACAATAAAGCCATATCTTTCTTCGCCTTAAGGTCCGAATCTTTGATGCCAGATGCCCAATTAAAATTACTAGCATTAACTGCTAAATTATTGGCTCAAACCCACCCTTTTAAGGATGGCAATAACCGTACTATTGTAAACGGTTTTTTAAATTCTCGTTTAATTCAATTTGGTTTTTTGCCTGTTTTGATGCTTGAACCCAATATATTTGAGTTTCATACCGTTAATCAGCTAGTTACCAAAATTAAGGAAGCAATGGTGCAAACGCAAGAGATTATGCAGAATCCTGATGCCGAGATTTATGGATTTAAAATCTCTTCTTTAAAAATAACAACTAAAGAAGAAAAAGAAATTTTTGCTTCCATTCAGGAGGCGTCTCGAGCAATTAAATCAGAGTTAAGTGCTAAATTGCTGAATCCTCTGGGCGAATATAGCTATGCATCATTTTTTAATAATTCCAAGGAAAGAACGATAAGACGGCTGCTGGATAACGATACTACTTTCGGCCTCTATAACGTAAATTTTTGATGTTTTAAGCGTAGGTTCTAAAATTGTAAGAATTGCTATAAAATAGCATCATTAAAATAGGAACCTTAAGATGTCAAAAAAATCAGCCAGTTCTGACGAGCGTTTAATCGAAGCGCTTAAGGAAATTTTGCGACTGGGGTCGGCCACCACCCAACAGGAAATTTGCGAACATTTAAGTTCGCAGGGCTTTGACATTAATCAAACCAAGGTTTCTCGTCTTTTAAATAAGTTGTCGGCTATTAAAATCAAAGACTCACAAGGTCAAATCGCCTATCATTTTCCCAAGGAATTTGCCCCGCCGCCTTCAAAAGCCTCTTTAAACCAACTCATTTTGAAAATCTCTGCCAATGAACATTTAATTGTCATCCAAACCAGTCCTGGATCAGCGTCCCTAATTGCTAGGATGCTCGATTATCAGAGTTCTAAATCTGAAATATTAGCCACCTTAGCTGGTGACGACACGATCTTTGTCGCACCAAAATCAGTTAAAAGGATTGCTAAAACCTTAGAAGAAATCAATTACTTACTGTCCGGAATTAATATTGAACAATAGGTTTGGCTAATACCCGCCCTTTCTTTAATCTTCCCTTAAGGATTACCCCCTATACTAGACGGGTTAACTATAGGTATCTAAAGTCAAATGAATAAACAAGTATTTCACATCGGTACAATCACTTTATTTAGTATCCTTGTCTTAGGACTGTGTCCAGAGTCCAGTTTTGCTGCGTCCTCAAGTTGGACACAAATGACCTCTTGGTTCCAAACTAAAGCCCCCTCTAAACCCTATTGGATTAATGGCAACAATGAGCTTCCTTCGGCCTTAATAGGCACAACTTATGCACACAAAATTGATCTAACTCAATGGATCCGTGATGATTCCTCGGGTTCTCCACAATTTAGCTTTGAGCTAGAAGCTCCTCACCCTGCATGGTTACAAATAAGTGCAAATGGTTTGTATCTGGAGGGCAATCAAATGCCCGTTAGTCAACAAGGACAAAATCAAGTTGAGGTAAAAATTATAGTTAAAAACCTAAAAACAAAACAGGTTAGTAATTTACAAACTTTTACCCTTTTATTAGCCGAACCGGTTAAAGAACCCGTCGTGGTATCGCCTCTATTCACTCAGGCTGAATCTGAGCCATCACTTCCTCATACATTCGAAAAGCCCGTTGAGAAGCCAATCCCTCAATGGATGGATAAACAGATTAAGTTACCCATGGCAAACAATGGCGCCTCTTACCCATATCGAATAGATTTAACCCAATATTTAACCAAAACCCCAGATTCCAATAATCACCCGATTACTTTTGTTATCGATAAAAGTCCTTCCTGGTTACAATTAAATAATGATGGTAAAACTTTAGAAGGAAATTCTCATAACATCATTGAAACGGGTAACCAGGCATTGATTTATATCCATGCTATTGATCCAGCAACCAAGAATACAAGTGATAATGCAATATTCACGATTGATATCAATCAGGCAGATGTTAAACCAAAATGGTCAATTTCCGAGTTTCCAGCCGTCGCCATCGCAGAGAGTGATTACGCCGATATTAATTTAAATGAATATGTCAGCGACAGTTTGCCAGATGATCATTTCTTTTTTTCTTTGACTCCCGGCAAAGCCAATTCGCCGTGGGTTCAATTAGCAGATAATGGAATTTTAAAATTATTACCGCAAAAAATAAGTCTTGAAGATACCAATACAACTCAAATTATTTATCTTACCGCTACGAGCTCTAAAACAAAGCAATCAACCCCCACAGAGATTACCATTAAAATAGTCTCTAATGAGAAGCTACCACCACCCCAATGGAACAAAAATTTTAAATTAGACGTGGGTGTCATTGGACGTCCTTATTCAGTTAATTTGGCAAGATGGGTAAACCTAAGCGATTTAGCAGAACAAGATCAGCTGGTTTTTCAATTGGTAAATAGTCCTGTGGATTGGCTGGAAATTGCAGATAATGGTTACTTCCTAGTGAGTAAGGGAATTCCTGAATCTGCGGCTGAAAAGACTTACAACGTCACGTTACGTGTCACCAGTAAAATGAGCAATAAAAGCAATGATTTTAATGGTCAGATATTTATTAATGAAGCGCCAAAACCACTTCAATGGTTGAATTTGCCTAAAATAACTTTGAATCATGATTACAACATAAATTTAACAGATTATATCGTCAGTAATGTTAAGGATGACCGTTTTTCTTTTCGAGTCAATTATTCAACTAAACCGGGTTGGTTGTCTTTTCAAAATTCAAAATTTTTAGTCGGTAAGGTTACTGATCCTAAAACTCTATTAGAAGAGCAATCAATAGATATTAGCGCGATTAGTGAAATAACTGGGCAAGTAAACTCTGTCCACTTAATAATCCCATTTGTACCCCTTCCCCAATATGCGCCACATTGGCAAAAAGCATTTTTACCTAATTTTGTCGTTGGAGACACGTATAAAAGTGATGATTTACTAACAAAGTTAAATAAAGGTTTAGCAAATGATCCTATTTCTATCCAATATGTCAGCGGGCCTAGTTGGTTACAGTACAATGAAAATTGTCATTGTCTAATCAGTCCATCGGCTGTGGATTCTAATTTGATCGGAAAATCATTTACCATTCAATTGGAAGCGTCGAGCAAGATCAGTGGTGAGCAAGTAAAATATTCACAAGAGATTAAGGTTTATTCAGGAATACCTCGCTGGAAAAAGACCACCATGCCAGATGTTAAAATTGCTCAAAAAGAGCCTTGGGAAATTTCTTTGAATAGTATGGTTGACCTAGATCCTACCAACGATAAATTCAATTTTGTAGTGGACCCCTTTCAATCACCGAAATGGATTCGAGTCGTTAAAAAGAATGATCAAAGTTATCTAGCCATCAACACCACGGATATTAGCGCCAATGAAGTTGATACCGTCCAAACTATACGTGTGATCTCAGGTAGCCAGAGTACAGGCAAAACCGGTACACAATCTTTCATTATCAATATAAAAGCAAATCGTGATTTGCCCGGTCCTACTTTAAAAGAGTTTTCATTACCTGAAGCGACTGTAAGAGTTACCCAGACTACCGATATTATGAAATTTATCCGTATAATTCCTAACGATTCAGTTCGCATACTGCTGGCTCCAAATAGTCCCAAATGGTTACAAATAAAGAACAACCAATTGATTAGTTCACCACCCTTGAGTGCGATGGGCGATCCTTTTCCGATTAACCTATTGATTTATAGTCAAGCTGCTGATAAATACAGTAGTTTACAAACGCAGTTAAATGTGCAATTAATGGTTGTATCTGGCGACAATATGGAGAGCCATACTTTTTATGATAACCATACCAGCGTCGTTGTTCGAGGATTAGAAAAAAATAGAGAGTATCGATTATCGAAAGTGAAGGTCGATCATTTTGATTATGGTCCTTACTACTCTCCGACAGCAATCAAAACTGTTGAGGATTGGGAAAACAGTCCATCCTTTGCTATTAATGATGATAAAATAGTCAAAACTGGCGATGATGGCACAGTTTCGCTAGTTTATTATAATTTACCTAATTCCCCAGCACCGCAAATCGATTTCTTAATATTAAAATAAATTAAGTTTCGCGGACTAAGTGTAACAGTTCGGATTTGGTCAAATAAGTGACTCTAGAAATAAAATCTAAAGCAGCCCCTTGTTTGATTAATTTAATAGCAATTTCTTTTTTTTCTTGATAAAGGCTTAAGCTCATTGCTTTTTTTACTTCTTGCCAATTTGCTTGAGCAGTGGTTGCTCGAGCATTGGCAGTGATTTTCTTTTGAGCAAACATTATACTCTCCTTTAAACCACTCTTCGAAAGTGCATTATACTCCTTCAGGAGTAAAAATGGCAACCTCATGAATAATAATTTCCTCTTCGGGTACATCTCGATGACCCTCGCGAATTGTTGTAGGTTTAGTCGCGATTTTGTCCACAACGTCCATACCGTTGACGACTTTGCCGAAAACACAATAACCCCAACCTTCAGCAGTTTTCGATTTAAAATCTAAGAAACTATTATCTGCCAGATTAATAAAAAATTGCGCAGCCGCTGAATGCGGATCAGAAGTTCGAGCCATTGCAAGGGTGCCGCGAAGATTTTTTCCACTTTGATCAGCCTCGTTCATAATAGGCTTGTTGGATTTTTTATTTACCATGCCAGAAGTAAAACCCCCGGCTTGAACCATGAACCCCTTTATAACCCGGTGAAAAATAATCCCATTGTAAAAACCGTCTTTAACGTATTGCAAAAAATTAGCAGACGTTTTCGGTGTATTTTTTTCATCCAATTCGATGGAAATCAATCCCAAGTTCGTGTTTATATTTATCATCCCAGCATTATAATCAAAATTTAAAGCAATGCCAGCAATTTCCGCTGAAGCGGAAATTGCTTCCTGGTTTGTATACTTCGCATCGGCAAAGCCGATGCTCGTAATGAAGGGGGAGATCGCTACGCTCTTCTCCCCCTTGCGATCCCCCATCAGTATTGGATTTTCTACGAAAATTATTTTTATACTACACACGATGCCGAGCGCAGCATCAAAACCAAAAAAGCAATTTCCATATAATGGGAATTGCTATAACATGAGGGATCTATAAGGAATTCATCATGAAAATAATGGACCATGATCGATCGCGTTTTCTGACACTCTCTTTAGCAGCGTTGGGTGTTGTCTTTGGTGACATCGGTACTAGCCCGTTATACGCATTTCGGCAATCATTGTTACATTTAAATTTGGATATCTCCAATATCTATGGAATTCTATCGCTCATTTTTTGGTCACTGATTCTAATCATTGCTTTTAAATATATCGTGGTTATTATGCAAGCCGATAATGACGGTGAAGGTGGCATCATGGCGTTATCCGCCCTACTGAAGCAGAAACTACTTTCCAAAACTCCTTGGTTGTTATTCCTTACTATTCTAGGTATTGGGTTGATCGTCGGCGATGGGATATTAACACCGGCAGTTTCCGTTTTAAGCGCAGTTGAAGGCTTAAAAGCTTTGTCTCCACACTTTTCTTTCTTTATTCTTCCAATCACCCTAGTTATTTTAATATTTTTATTTTCCGTACAGAAAGCAGGTACAGAAAAAATAGGCATTTTCTTCGGACCCATCATTTTGATTTGGTTTATCACCATTGGGGCATTAGGTTTGATTCAAATCCTCAAAAACCCAACCATATTTACGGCAATCAATCCTTATTATGCTTTACATTTTTTTATCAAAGAAAAATGGTCAGGGATTATTGCTTTAGGGGGAGTATTTCTAGTAGTAACCGGCGGCGAAGCTTTATACGCAGATATGGGTCATTTTGGTAAAAAAGCAATCAGAGTGCCTTGGTTTTTTATTGTACTGCCAGGATTATTATTGAATTACTTTGGTCAAGGCGCCTACTTAATTAATCACTTCTCCGCTAGAGAAAATCCTTTTTATAGCTTAGCCCCACAATGGTTTTTACCTATTTTGATCGGATTAGCAACCTTAGCAACCATTATCGCTTCTCAAGCTATCATAGCGGCGGTATTTTCTATTTTGAAACAAGCGATTCTACTTAATATTATTCCTCGTTTTAAAATCATACAAACCTCTGCGTATGAAAAAGGTCAAGTTTATCTTCCTATGATTAATTTCCTTTTGGGAATTGGAACCTGTTCCTTAGTGCTTATTTTCCGTACCTCAACCAGCTTAGCCAGCGCTTACGGTATAGCGGTAAATTTATATATGATCATCACCACCATTTTGGTTGCCCGAATCGCTTATCTGGTTTGGCACTGGAATTCATTTAAACTTATCTTATTTGCTTTTTTTCTGTTTTTCGATTCACTTTATCTGCTTGGAAATTTAACTAAATTTACCCAAGGTGGATGGATACCACTCTGCATCGCCTTTTTGGGTATGATTATAATGTATACTTGGTGCAAAGGTTTTGAGCAACTTAAACGTGTTAATTTTAATGAAAATCTATCCGATAGCTCGGTTATCGATGAGCTCAATGGAAGAAAAATAAGACGGTTACCTGGAATGGCATTGTTCTTAACCGATCCGTATGATGAATTAGGAAGTAGTTTATTACATCACTTAAGTATGAATCGAATTTTGCCAAAAACGGTAATTTTTGTCACCATTCGGATTGAAAATAAGCCTTATGTTCCAGTTCCTGAAAAATTTGAAATTATTCGCAAAGCCGAAGGTTTTTATTTATTGAATATTTTTTGTGGTTTTGCAGAAGTTATCCATCTACCCAAATTATTAGAAACGATGTCTCAGTCCATTCCTTTACCCTTTGAATTGGACCTAAAGCGCATGGCTTTTTTTGTAGAAATTATCGCCATTCAAACCATCACAAAATCCAAACGTTTGCGAAAATGGCAAAAGTATCTGTTTTCCTTTATGTTAAGAAACGCAGTGCCAGATTTACAATTCTATTCTTTACCCTTTAATAAGACCGTTGCTATCGGAACTTATTACCGTTTATAATTTCATAATTTGGGGAGTTAAATTATGTCACACGAAGGCTACCACGAACCAGTTGATGAATTAAGTCAAGAAACTAAAGATATGCATCGCGCAATTACCTCTCTGATGGAAGAATTAGAGGCAGTGGATTGGTACAATCAACGTATGGATGCCTGTAAAGATCCAGAATTGCGAGCGATCCTTCAGCATAATCGTGACGAAGAAAAAGAACATGCCGCCATGGTTTTGGAATGGATTAGACGCCGGGATCCAAAAATGGATAAAGAATTAAAAGAATATTTGTTTACTAAGAAATCGCTTCTTGACATTGAAGAAGAACATCACGACTAAGTCATAAATGCAAAGCAAATTATCTTAGCGGAGCTGGTTGTGCTCTGCCTTTCGTTACTTTTTTTAATGAATAATTAAATAGACAAACAAAAAGATAATAACGAAGACTGCTTAACTATCATTAGATTTGTTGGGCGCCAAACCGTGGCGAAGCCTTTGGAAGTTAGCGTCCCGGCAAGGCAAACTTCCAAAGGCGTTTAGCCACGGTTTGGCGCCCAACAAATCAGCTCGCTCAGATAATTTGCTCATCTCTTCTCCCCTTATCTAATCCATTCTCTTGCGTTTCTGAATAATTGCATCCAGGGGCTATCTTCCGTTTGCCAATTTTTTGGGTACCATGAGTTCTGCACCGCCCTAAAAACACGTTCAGGATGAGGCATGACAATTAGCACTCTGCCATCTGGCGTTGTTAACCCAGTTATGCCTTCTGGACTGCCGTTAGGATTGAAAGGATAACGTTCAGTAGTATCATGATTGTTATTGACGTATCGCAGCGCAATTTGGTTGTTATTTTTAATTTGGGTTAAATCATTCAGGTTAGAAAATTCTGCTCGACCTTCGCCATGAGCAACCGCTACCGGTAAATAGCTGCCTGCCATGCCTTTCAGAAAAATAGAAGGAGATTCTTCAATCTTAACCATGACTAAGCGACTTTCAAATTGTTCGGACCGATTTTTTTTAAATGCTGGCCAATGTTCTGTACCTGGAATTAAACATTTTAAATCAGCTAACATTTGACAACCATTACAAATACCAAAGGTAAAAGTATTTGGACGAGTAAAAAATTCAGAGAATTGGTTTCGAGCTTCAGAGTGATTCAAAATAGATTGCGCCCATCCACGCCCTGCTCCCAATACATCACCATAAGAAAATCCACCACCAGCGGCAATGCCCACAAAATCGACAAGATGGATTCGACCTGAAAATATATCGCTCATGTGCACGTCAAAACAATCAAAGCCGGCGCGCGAGAAGGCAGCAGCCAATTCCATGTGCCCATTGACACCTTGTTCGCGTAGAATAGCTACCCGTGGTTTTGACTGTTCTTTAATCGAAGGCGTTTCTGTTTTTAAATCAAAGTTTAGTTTTAAAGTGAGTCCAGGATCTGCAGTATCCAAAATGTTATCATATTCTTCTTGTGCACATTCGGGATCATCCCGCATGGATTGCAGTCGATAACTGGTTTCAGCCCACCACCGTTGTAATTGCACCCTAGATTGGCAATAAATAGTTTGCTCATGGCATTCAATGTGTAATTCATCTTTTTGATTCAGTTCGCCAATCACCCGTGCACACTCTGTTAATTGGAAAGATTGTAAAACTGCCATCACGGCCAACACATCTCTTTCACGCACCTGAATGACTGCCCCTAATTCTTCAGTGAATAAAACAGCAATAGCATCCTTTCCACTCTCCTCAGAAATAAGGTCATCCAAACTAATATTTATTCCCACGTGACCCGCAAACATCATTTCGCACAAAGTAGCCAACAATCCACCGTCTGACCTATCGTGATAGGCCAAAATAAAACCTTGAAGATTAAGAGTTTGAATTGCTTGAAAGAAACGCTTTAACAAGCTTGGATCATCCAGATCAGGGGGTCTTTGGCTTAAAATATTATAGGCTTGTTCCAGCACTGAACCCGCCATGCAATTACAACCTTCTCCGAGATCAAGAACAATTAATCGAGTAGGCCCAAAGTTTGTTTGTAATTCAGGCGTTAAAGTTGCTTTGATATTGGTAACTGAAGCTGTCGCTGTCACAATTAAAGACAAGGGCGCAGAAACTTTATTAACTTTTCCATTACTCTCCCAAACCGTGCGCATCGACAAAGAATCTTTTCCTACTGGAATGGATATGCCCAACGCTGGACAAAGTTCCATGCCGATGGCTTGAACCGCATCGTATAGTCCAGCTCCTTCCCCCGGCGTCTCCGGAGAAGCCATCCAATTGGCAGATAAAACAATGTCTTTAATATCATTAATACAGGCGCCGGCAATATTGGTGATGGCTTCCCCTACGGCCATGCGTGCCGAAGCGGCATGGTGCACCAACGCGATGGGAGGTCTCTCCCCGATTGACAAAGCTTCTCCTAAATATCCCTGATAATCAGTGCAAGTCACCGCAACATCAGCGACTGGAACCTGCCAAGCTCCCACCATAGGATCGCGACTCACCAATCCTGAAACTGTGCGATCCGCAATCGTGATCAAAAAACTTTTACTGCCAACACAAGGAAATTGTAAAACGCGACGCACCGCCTCTTCGATTGGAATATCTGCGGTTTTAAAATAATTAGTGGCATAAGAAACGTGATTTGATGAACATTGCATACGGGGAAGTTTTTCAAACAGTAGAGATAACGGCAAATTAACTGGCATATTGTTAAAATGAGGATCAAACACCATAAATTCGGGTTTATCGATCACTTCGCCTACCATCGCAAACGGACAGCGTTCTCTTCTGGCCATTGAAGAAAAGAGTTCAGAGTTTTCCGGCAAAATAGCTAATACATATCTTTCTTGCGATTCATTACACCAAATTTCCAAAGGTGTCATTCCTGGAGCTGCATTGGGAATGGCGCGCAGGTTAACGAGCGCGCCTTTTTGGTTAGCAGCCACTAATTCAGGTAGCGCGTTGGCCAATCCTCCTGCACCCACATCATGAATAGAGAGCATGGGGTTCGCCTCTCCCAAAGACCAACAAGCGTTGATAACCTCTTGGCAGCGGCGTTGCATTTCAGCATTGGCTCTTTGCACTGAAGAAAAATCTAAGGATTCTGTATTTTCACCTGATGAGCGAGAAGAAGCAGAACCTCCTCCTAAACCAATTGCCATGGCCGGGCCGCCCAAAACAATCAGTAACGCGCCTACTGGTAAAGGTTGTTTATACACTTGAGACGGACGAATGGCGCCAATCCCCCCAGCGATCATAATCGGTTTGTGATATCCGCGAAAAGATTTGCCTTGTTCGCTGCCTACTGACTGAAAAAATGTACGAAAATATCCTGCTATACCGGGCCTGCCAAATTCATTATTGAAACGGGCGGCCCCTATCGGCGCCTGCAACATAATATCTAAAGCAGAAGCAACGCCTGGAGGGTAATCAATCGGTATTTCCCAAGGCTGAATAAACTCAGGAATATATAAATTGGAAACAGAAAATCCTGAGAATCCTGCTTTTGGAGAAGCTCCACGTCCGGTTGCGGTTTCATCTCGAATCTCTCCGCCGCTTCCCGTGGCAGCGCCTGGAAAAGGTGAAATGGCAGTTGGATGATTGTGTGTTTCAACTTTAAATACAATTGGCATGTCTTCGTTAACTGCTGTGTATATTTTTTCAGGATTAATCATCCATCGTGTTGCAGAAGGGCCTTTGATCACCGCTGCATTGTCTTCATAAGCCACCAATACCTTATCTGGATTACATTGATGAGTATGACGAATCATATTAAAGAGAGAGTTATTTTGAGAATTTCCATCAATCTGCCAATAGGCGTTAAAAATTTTATGACGACAATGTTCTGAGTTGACTTGAGCGAACATCATTAACTCAACATCGGTGGGATTTCGTTTTAGTCGAGTATAAGATTCATTCAAATAGCTAATTTCTTGCGGGTTGAGTGCTAGACCTAAACTTTGATTTATTTCTTCAAGTGCTGAAATACCTTTTTCTATCAAATCAATGGCTTTTAAGGGTTTCGGCGTCAGCGGTGTAAAAATTGATTTTAACTGTTCAAAATCGGTTATTAACGATTCTGTTAAAGGATCAAACAATTGACGGTAATTTTGAATACCGAGATTTTCTATATCAACAGTATGATAACAAACCCCTCTTTCTAAACGAATCAAACTAGAAAAGTTACAATTCTGGACAATGTCAGTCGCTTTACTTGACCAAGGAGAAATAGTTCCCAACCTTGGCACTAGCCAAATATTCCGATTTTCCGGAAGTTGACCCGAAAAAGGAGTAGCTATCAATAAAGTTGCTAATAAGGAGGCATCAATCTCATCCCGCCATTTATCGTTTACTTGCGCGAAATACCAATATTGACCTTTTATTCTTAGCCGTTTATGACCCAAACTGAGCGGGATTTCAGTTTCAGGTCCTATAAAAAAAACCTCACTCACGATTGTTGATTACCTTTTGTGTTATTAGTGTCACTGCTACCGGCAGGTTTAATTGATATCAAATGCACTTTAAAAATTAAAGTTTCATTTGGAGCAATAACCCCTTGAGCTCCTTGTTCGCCATAAGCCAATTCCGCAGGAATATAAATTTCCCAAGTAGAACCTACAGGCATTATTTTTAAAGCTTCTTGCCAACCCGCAATAACTGCATTTACAGGAAAAGTGGTTGGTTGACCCCGTTCATAAGAACTATCGAATACGTTGCCATTCAGGAGGCGACCTTCATATTCGACTGTGACCGTATCATTAGCGGTTGGTTTAGGTCCGTTACCTGGCGTAATAATTTTATATTGCAATCCACTCGAAGTAGTAACGACACCAGAACGATCTTTATTTGCAGCTAAAAAGGCATTTCCTAACTGATGATTTTTTTCTGCCAATTGCTTTTGTTCAGTTTGCATCTTAGTGACAGAAGCTTGCTGAAGATCACGCAATTCTTGGTGGATTTGATCGTCTGTTAACAAGGTTGGGCTACCATTCAACCCGTCTTTTAACCCCTGCAAATAGGTATTAGGATTGATGTCTACATTATGAGATTTAAAAGATTTCCCTGTTTGCACACCGATGGCGTAACTGAGTCGATCTGTTTTATTCGGCAGCGCGTTACTATCAGCACCCAAAGCGACTGAAGAAACAGCTGCAGATAAGCCAAATAGCCCCGTCCATATGACTAAACGTCGATTCATTCTAACACTCCTTATTAATAAAAAAAGTTTTATAGCAGCATAATAATTTATTCATCGGCCAAAGTCATCAAGGCTGCATTTCCGCCTGTTGCCGTGGTATTAATCGTCAAAGTTTTTTCTTGACATAAACGAATTAAATAGTGAGGGCCCCCCGCTTTTGGGCCTGTGCCCGAGAGGTTACGGCCACCGAAAGGCTGAACCCCGACGACAGCGCCAATCATATTACGATTGACATAAACATTACCCGCATTAATTTTGCTTTGAATCAATTGAATAACATGTTCGATTCGGCTATGTATACCAAAGGTAAGTCCGTAATTCAATTCATTAATTTCGTTAATCACCTCATTCAGTTTATTTTGTCCATAACGAATAACATGCAACATAGGCCCGAAAACTTCGTGATGAATCTCTTTTAAGCTACTGATCTCGTAGGCCTGCGGCGCAATAAAAGTGCCATATTGAGTTTCCGGTGGTAATACCGATTGGTAGATGACTTTGGCTTCTGTTTGCATTTTTTTTGCATAAAGCTCCAAACGTTGTTTGGCCTCTTCATCGATGACGGGACCTATATCGGTTTCCAAATACTTTGGATTGCCAATATTTAATTCCGCCATTGCGCCCTTTAGCATTTCAATAGTACGGTCAGCAATCTCTTCTTGGATAAAGAGAATACGTAAGGCTGAACATCGCTGACCCGCGCTATCAAAAGCTGAGGTCAACACATCATTGACCAATTGTTCTGGCAGAGCTGAAGAATCTGCGATTAATGCATTAATTCCACCTGTTTCAGCAATTAAAGGAATAATCGGACCCGAGCGATCGGCTAAAGTTTTTTGGATAGTGCGAGCCGTGTCAGTTGAGCCAGTGAAAATAACTCCTTGTATACGCGGATCTGACACCAAAGCGGCTCCCACCGTTTCACCCAGACCAGGAACCAGCTGCAATACAGATTCAGGAATACCCGCTTCATGGAACAGTTGCACAACTTTAGCTGCAACTAAAGGAGTCTGTTCAGCCGGTTTGGCGAGCACCGTGTTTCCAGTAACTAAGGCAGCAGCAATTTGCCCACAGAAAATAGCAATTGGAAAATTCCAAGGGCTGATACAAACAATCGGCCCCCGGCCCTGCAGAAATAAAGTATTGGCTTCACCCGTTGGCCCTGGCAGCTCCTGTGGTTGCATCAGCTTTGTGGCTAAAGCGCTATAATAGCGGCAAAAATCAACGGCTTCTCTAACCTCGGAAATTCCAGATGATAATGTTTTTCCTGCTTCAAAGGTGGTCAAAGCGATTAATTCACCAGCATTTTTTTCTAATAAATCAGCGGCCTTTAATAAAATGCCGGCTCGTGCTCTAAAATTTTGAGTATCCCAGTTTGGAAAAGCAGCCAGAGAATTAGAAATGGCGGTATCAATGTCTTTTTTTGTAGCGGATAATACATGCCCAACGATATGACGGTGATCTGCAGGATTTTTTATCATTTCAGCTTTTTGCATGAGCATCGGCAGACCCAAGGCAGTCGCTTGCCAACTGTGGTTAGCATAGCTTTTGATCGTTTCCAGTAAACGTTCACGTTCATGCTCATGGCTTAAATCAATACCATAAGAATTAATTCGCTCTGGCATAAAAATATCCTTGGGTAATGGAATCTTAGGATTAGGAATTTGCTGATAGTCGCGTGTTCGTTGAATGGGGTTGACGATTAATTTTTCATTTGTAGTTCTCATGTTCGCAATTTGATTGACAAAAGAACTATTGGCGCCATTTTCAAGCAATCGGCGGACTAAATAAGGTAGAAGATCTTCGTGACTTCCCACCGGAGCATAAATGCGACAAGTCATTCCCATTTTCAGCAATTGATCATGTAATTCACGCCCCATTCCTTGTAGACTCTGGAATTCAAAGGCAGTGTTTTTCTCTCGATTCATGTTTAAAATGGCAGCCACAGAATAAGCATTGTGCGTCGCAAATTGCGAATAAATAGCGTCAGGCGCTGATAGCATAAGCTTAGCGCAAGCCAGATAAGATAAATCAGTGGTATTTTTGCGGGTGAAAACGGGATAATCACTGTAGCCCCCAATTTGTGAGAGCTTAATTTCAGTATCCCAATATGCACCTTTAACCAACCGCACATTAATACGCTTACGGTTGTCACGTGCTAGCGCAATTAGCCATTTAATTAATGGTACGGCACGTTTTTGATAAGCTTGAACTGCAAGCCCCAGTCCTGACCAATCTGCTAATTCTTTCGATTTAAATACCTGGGTAAAAATGTCTAAAGACATTTCTAAACGATCAGCTTCCTCTGCATCAACCGTCAACGCAATATTTGCGTTGCGTGCCGCGCTGGCCAATTGAAATAATCTTTCCGCTAAAAAAGGCACCGCCGCTGCATGGTGGGTGTATTGATAACGAGGATAAAGTGCAGATAATTTAACGGAAATTCCTGAGGAAGTGTTAAAACTTGCTAGAACAGCGATTGCATTTTGATAAGCTTCAAAATATCGATCTGCATCTGCACTCGTACGCGCTACTTCTCCCAACATATCAAAAGAAAAAACATAACCTTTTTTTGAAAACTCTTGTGCATTTTTCAAGGCTTGCGTTATATCTCTGCCCAATACAAATTGATTACCCATTATTCTGACCGCTTCGTGGACTGCTTGACGGATAATCGGTTCACCGCTTCGTAACAGTAACTTGGACCAAATTTTTTTAAAAAAATTCTCCTCCAGTTTTGGATTCAGAATTTTTCCCGTTAACGCCAGCCCCCAAGTTGAAATATTAACAAAAGAAGATTGACTTTTTCCAAGATGAGCACCCCAATTCGCACTAATTAATTTATCACGAATGAGTAAATTTTCGGTTTCTTTATCTGGAATTCGTAATAATGCTTCTGCAATACACATGAGCATAATGCCTTCCAGAGTGGATAAATCATAATGTTTAATAAATGCCTCTATTCCCGACATTTCATCATGTTTAAGGCGAATTGATTCAATTAATTGTTCTGCCAATTTTTTTATTTTTTGCTCATCTAATTCCGTGAATACGATTCCTTTTAATAAATTTTGTACAGCAGAAATTTCATCAACACGATAATATTGAATTATTTCATTACGCGACATATATTATTAACCTTTATAATTTATTCTTTATATCTTGCTATGCTTTCTAAAATTTCCTGTTTAGCTTCATCGATTCCATTCCATCCTTTAATTTTTACCCATTTTCCAGCTTCAAGATCTTTATAATGTTCAAAGAAATGAACAATACTCTTTAAAAAAGTTTCAGAAAGATCTGTTAGTTCATTAATATGCGCTAGTTGGGCACATATTTTTTTGATGGGTAGGGCTAAAATTTTGCGATCCATACCTGATTCATCTTCCATATTGAGAATGCCAATTGCTCGCGCACGAATTAACGTACCCGCTTGTACTGGAACAGGGGTGATAACTAATACGTCAGCAGGATCGCCATCTCCGGATAGTGTGTTGGGAATAAACCCATAATTTGCAGGATAATACATTGCAGTTGGCATAAAGCGATCGACAGCCAATAAACCACTTTCTTTATCCATTTCATATTTGATCATTCCCGCTGCTGCAGGAATTTCAATAATAACATTAATGTCATCAGGCACCTTTTGTGCAGGCACTATTTGTTTCATATTCATAGGGTCCTCTTATTGTATTATAAAACTGCAGGAGTTCCCTCTGAAGGGAACTCCACCCTGCACGATGGGGGTTCGCAAGGGGGAGAACCGTGATTCTCCCCCTTCATTCCGAGCAATGGGCTTTGCCCATGCGCAGGATTTAAACCAGGAAGCGATTCGGGAATCGCTGATAAAACTGTGTTACGTTGTCGCTTCTCTCTAAAAAACTTTTTTAGTACGGCTCCTCCCTCTGTCGCTAAAATACCTTCACGCCATTCGATACGATGATTTAATGCTTCGGCTTCAAGTAATGCAAATACACTCACGACTGCTCCAGCTTTCGGATCTCGGGCTCCAAAAACTAAGCACTGAACACGAGCCTGTAACAAAGCCCCTAAACACATCGCACAAGGTTCCAAAGTAACATATAAAGTTGTCTCCGGCAGACGATAGTTACCTTCCTTCAGAGCAGCTTGCCGCAAAACCAATATTTCGGCATGAGCAGTCGGGTCACAACGCTGGATCGGTTGATTCCAACCTGAACCAATGATTCGATTTTGATAAACTAATATCGCTCCAACTGGCACTTCTTGCTGCAAAACAGCTTCCTCGGCGAGTAGTAAAGCCATCCGCATCCATGCCTCGTCCGCTTCTTTTATTCCCATTCAATCGTTGCCGGTGGTTTACTCGAAATATCATAAACTACTCTGGATATTCCAGGAACTTCATTGATAATTCTTTGACTGACTTTGCCTAAAAATTCATAAGGCAATTCACTCCAGTGCGCAGTCATAAAATCAATAGTGGATACCGCTCGTAAAGCGACAACATACTCGTAACTTCGCGCATCACCTTTCACACCCACGGTTTGTAAAGGTAAAAATACCACAAAAGCTTGACTGACTTTCTCATAGTAGCCATTTTGCTTTAATTCCTGAATAAAAATATAATCGGCTTTTTGCAGAATTTCTATCCATTCCGGCTTAACCTCACCAATAATACGAATAGCCAAACCGGGACCTGGAAATGGATGGCGAAAAACTAAATCATGGGTTAAACCCAATTTAAGGCCAAGTTTTCGAACCTCATCTTTAAATAACTCGCGCAAAGGTTCAATCAATTTCAAATGCATTTTTTCAGGCAGACCGCCAACGTTGTGATGTGATTTGATGACGTGAGCTTTTCCAGATACGGTTTTGGCTGATTCAATAACATCAGGATAGATAGTCCCTTGAGCCAACCATTTAACATCCGTAAATTGTTTAGCATGCTCCTCAAATAGAGCAACAAATTCATTACCAATTAGCTTACGTTTTTTTTCAGGATCAACAACTCCTTTTAATATCTGCATAAAACGAGCTTTTGCATCAATTTTAATAACCTCGATGCCAAGATGCTCGGTAAATAACCGCATCACTTCTTCACTTTCTTTAAACCTTAATAATCCGGTATCGACAAATATACAAATTAATTGTTTCCCTACGGCTCCATGCATGAGCGCTGCTACTACCGATGAATCAACCCCTCCAGATAAGGCTACGATTACTCGATCAGAACCGACTTGTTTTTTTATATGTTCAATGCTATCCGCAATAATACTGCTTGGCGTCCAGGTTAATTGACAGCCACAGATATGAACAATAAAATTTTTTAAAATTTCATCACCTTGATGGGTGTGGGTAACTTCGGGGTGGAATTGCAATCCATAAAAGTTTTTTTGAAAATTTGCAATCCCGGCATAAGGAGAATTCTCAGTGCTCGCGATCACTTCAAATCCTGGGGGTAATTCAGTCACTGCATCGCCATGACTCATCCAAACATTTAATAACGGTTTATTTTGGTTTGATACGTTGTCTTTTATTTTAGCCAATAGTCCTTGGGAGTTATCGACATGCACTTCTGCAAATCCATATTCTCTTTTTAGAGAAGCCTTTACCTTCCCTCCCAATTGATGAGCCAAAGCTTGCATCCCATAACAAATACCTAATAAGGGACATCCCAAAGAAAAAATCTCATTGGCAATGCGAGGCGTATGAGATTCAGTTAAGGATTCAGGTCCTCCAGACAAAATAATTCCGTCGGGCTTAAAATCATATATAGTTTGAATAGGTACATCAAAAGGCATAATTTCACAATAGACGCCAATTTCGCGGACTCGACGGCCAATGAGTTGACAATATTGAGAACCAAAATCAAGAATTAAAATTTTATGCTGATGAATATTAATAGTCATTTTATTTTAGTTAACCCAATAGTTTGGAGCTTCTTTGGTGATAATAACATCGTGAACATGACTTTCACGAACGCCGGCTGCAGTAACTCGAATAAATTTTGTTTTTGTGCGCATATCAGCAATTGAAGGCATACCGGTATATCCCATACTGGCGCGAAGTCCTCCCATCAATTGGTAGACTACGGCTTTAAGAGTGCCTTTAAATGGAACCCGCCCCTCTATTCCTTCAGGAACATATTTGCCGGTTTCATTTTGAGCTTCCTGAAAATAACGATCACTTGAGCCATGAACCTGTGACATAGCCCCTACTGACCCCATTCCTCGGTAAGCTTTGTAAGAACGGCCCTGATATAGGACAACTTCGCCAGGAGCCTCTTCTGTACCTGCCAATAAGTTTCCGATCATGACAACATGAGCCCCGGCTGCGATCGCTTTACACAGATCGCCAGAAAAACGAATTCCGCCGTCAGCCACAATCTTAGTAGACGTATTTTTCAATGCTTGAGCCACTTGGTGAATAGCAGTAATTTGAGGAACGCCGATACCCGCAATAACCCGGGTCGTACAAATCGAGCCAGGCCCAATGCCAATTTTGACTGCATCTGCGCCCGCTTCAGATAGAGCGAGTGCTGCATCACCGGTTGCGATATTCCCAGCCATAACAGGCATGTGGGGGAAATGTTTTTTAATCCATTTAATTTGATCGATAACCCCCTTTGAAAATCCATGGGCGGTATCTACTACCAAAATATCCACACCCTCTGCAACTAATGCCTGTATTCTCTCTGGAGCTCTCTGATCTGGACCAATTGCCGCTCCGACACGTAATTGTCCTGCAGCATTTTTGCAAGCAAAAGGGGTTTTTTGAGATCGCTGAAGATCTCGAACCGTATACATCCCTTTTAATTCAAACTTATTGTTAACAACCAATAATTTTTCAATCCGATATTGACGGAAGGTTTCAACTACCTGTTCTCGGGTAACCCCTTCAGGGACGGTAACTAAACGTTCTTTTGGTGTCATCAATTGACTGACGGGTTTCTTAAAATCAGTTTCAAAGCGAATGTCGCGGTGAGTAATAATCCCAACTAATTGATATTTATCGACCACTGGAACACCGGAAATGTGGTACTCTTCTGTTAATTTTATCAATTCACCCAAAGTAGTATCAGGAGAAACCGTAATAGGATTTGCAACAATGCCCCCTTCGTAACGTTTTACTTTACGGACTTCGGCTGCTTGTTGTTCGGGGCTCATGTTCTTATGGAGGATGCCTATTCCACCTTCTTCAGCCATAGATACAGCCAACTTGGCTTCAGTTACGGTATCCATTGCGGAGGATAACAAAGGAATATTCAATTCTATTTCTTCGGTTAACTTGGTTTTTAATGAGACATCTCTAGGCAAGGTCGATGAATAAGCTGGCAGGATTAAGACGTCATCAAAGGTCAATGCTTCATTTAAATTTTCCATGGAGCCACACCCTCAAAATCCAAAATTATAACCTAAAATTGACTTTTTGTAAGTAGGTAATAATGTAATTGCTATAGCTATTCTTGAGGCATTACTGGATCGAGTAGACTGATAGTTGGTAAGGATTTCCGCGACTGCCAAAAATAAATTATGAAGGGAGGTAAGCTCATTACCAATAATCCAACAATTAGGAGACCTTCATATAAAAATATGTTTCCGGTTGGGACACTACTGGGAGGGATAAAACCAATGATAAAAGTGACTACCGAGCCAATTATTCCTGCTCCACAAACGACCTTGATTCCTGCTTTTCCGCCTGGAATTAAAAATCCTGATTGACGAACCGCTGGTTTATTACGCAAACGAATGGCGGCGGCAAACATCAAAACGTACATCATCATGTAAAGTTGCGCAGCTAATGCGGTTAATAACCAGTACGAAGCATTGACAGATGGCATCAACAAAAATACCAAAGAAATTACGCTAACAATCAAAGCTTGATAAATAAGTAAGGTTTTAGGGGCGTTAAAACGATTCTCGCCGGAAAAATGTTTCGGTAGATAGCCATCTTTAACGGCCAAAAGCAGTCCACGAGTAGGCGCGATAATCCAGTTACTAACGCTACCCATGCCGCCAATCACCAATGTTATGGCTATAAAAGGCAAAATCCATGTCATGTGGTAAACTGCAAAGAAAGCATTAAAAGCCTGCATAATTCCAGACACTAAACTAATTTCAGATTGTGGTAGCACGATAGCGATAGCCAGTGCTCCTAACAACAAAGTAAATACAATAATTACAGTTGCGAACAGCATAGCTCGGGGATAAGAGTATTGTGGATTTTTAACATCTCCGGCATGAACAGTTGCTATTTCCATGCCGCCAAAAGATAACATAATTCCGGTGAGCGCTACCCAAACCTGAGAATCTTTTAGATTTGGCATTAAGTCAGCAACGCCAAAATGAATTTGAGTCGGCCTGCCTGAATGAAACCAAAGCAAGCCTAAACCAATAATCATGGCCATAGGAATGAGCAGCCCGATAATGGCACAAAAATTACTAAAAAAAGCAGAAAATTTGATACCCAATAAATTGATTAGGGTTGATCCCCAAAAAGCAATGAGGATTACTGAGATCAAAAACCATCTATTGTTAGCAATTTCAGGAAAAATTAAAAAGCCAATGGTTCCTGCAACAAATGATAAAATGGTAGGATACCAAATAACGTTTTCTATCCATTGCAACCAAATGGCAAAGACGCCCGTAGTCGGACCAAAAGCATTTTTTACCCAAGCATAAACGCCTCCTTGTTCTTTAATTGTGGAGGCGAGTTCAGCGGATACGAGTGCACAAGGAATTAAGAAAAAAATAGCGCTAAGAATAAAGAAAAAAATTAAGGAACTTCCAAACAAGGCAGTTGCTGGTAAGTTACGTACACTATCAACAGAAACGGCTGTTAACATAGCCAAGCTAAAAATACCTAAAGCTCGAGTTCGAGTATATTGCATATATTTATTTAACTCCCATTCTTAAACCACCATCTAGGCGAATAACTTCACCATTGAGATAACTATTTTCAATAATATGTTCTACCAACTTTGCAAATTCCACAGGCTTGCCAAATCTTTTAGGAAACAAAACAGCTTCTTCTAAATTGGTTTTTACATCTTCCGTCACCAAAGACATCATAGGTGTTTCAAAAACACCAGGGGCAATGGTCATCACCCGAATGCCAAATTTAGACAACTCTCGTGCGGCGGGCAAGGTTAAAGCCACAACTCCCCCCTTAGAAGCGCTGTAAGCTACCTGACCCACCTGCCCTTCAAAAGCCGCAATTGAAGCCGTATTTATGATAACACCTCTTTCACCTTCCGAGTTAATCGGTTTTTGTTTAATCATAATATCTGCAACACAGCGCATTACATTGAAGGTTCCGATTAAGTTAACCTTCACGACCTGTTCAAACTCATGCAAAGGCATAGGCCCTTCACGACTAACAATCTTTCCAGCAGGAGCAATACCGGCACAGTTAACCAATACATGTATTTCGGCCTGCTGCTGCAAAATTTCATTTAAAACATGTTGAAAAGAATCACTATCGCTAACATCTGCCTCAAAAGGAAGGGCTCCAATGGATTGAGCCATTTCCCGAACTGCATTAATATTTTTATCAACAATGGCTACTTTCAAACCTTTTTCAGTAAGGTACTTTGCAGTCTCTGCACCCATGCCTGAGGCGCCGCCAGTGATCAATGCGAATTGGTGTTTCCTCATGAATCAATCAATTCCGCAGTTTTATAATAGGTTTTATACCAATTGATGAAAGATTGAATTCCTTCTTCCAGCTGAGTCTTTGGAGAAAAGCCAAAGCGTTGAGTTGAAATTTCGATATCTGCAAAAGTCTGAACCACATCTCCTGGCTGCATGGGAAGTAGATTTTTTTTCGCAGGAATGCCAATGGTCTTCTCTAAAATAGAGATAAAATTTAAGAGAGAAACTGGAGAGTGATTACCCAGATTGTAGATTCGATGTGGAGCACTGCTGGAGCTAGGAGATGGATTTTTGGGGTCCCAAGCCAAATCGGATTCTGCAGGTTTGTCCAGCAGCTGAATGATGCCGTTGACGACATCATCAATATAGGTGAAATCCCGATACATATCGCCAAAATTGTAAACATCAATTGGTTTTTTACTATAAATTGCTGAGGCAAATTTGATTGGCGCCATATCAGGTCTCCCCCATGGTCCATAAACCGTGAAGAACCGAAGACCAGTTGTCGGTATCGAGAATAAGTGGGCATACGTATGGGCCATTAATTCTGTAGACTTTTTGGTAGCAGCATATAAAGAAACGGGGTGATTGACAGGGTCCTCTACCGAATATGGTACTTTTGCATTGAGCCCATATACAGAGCTGGAGGAAGCATACACTAAGTGTTTTACTGGAAAATGACGGCAAGCTTCTAAAATACCTAATGTGCCCGTTATATTGCTTTCAACATAAGTGAAAGGATTTTCCAATGAGTAACGCACGCCAGCCTGAGCTGCCAAGTGTAGTACATGAGTAAATTTTTCCTGCGCAAATAACTGTTTTAATTTTATCTGATCTTGCAAGTCCATAAAAACAAAATTAAAGTTGGAATACTGCTCCAACTGCGCTAAGCGATCTTTTTTTAGCTGCACATCGTAATAGCTATTTAGATTGTCCATTCCAAAGACTAAAAAATTATTCTTCAGCAAAGATTGACAGGTGTGGAACCCAATGAAGCCAGCTGCTCCGGTAACCAAAATCTTCATGTCGTTGTCCTATCAAGCAGCGCTTCAAAATTTTCGATAGGAATCGGTTTGCTGTGCAATCTTGCGTTTTCCCCACGGCCCATCCCGTAATATGTAAAACCTTTTGAACGCATCATAACTGGATCATATAAATTTCTACCGTCGAAAATGACCGGGTTTTTCAAATCTTGTTTCATGAGATTAAAGTCGGGCGCACGAAAAGCCGCCCATTCGGTGCAAATAATTAAGGCTTCGGCTGTTTTCAAAGCAGCCTCTTTATTGGGCATTAAGAGCAGGTCATGACGGATCCCAAAAAATTTATCGACCACTTCCATGGCTTGAACATCAAAAGCTTGGACAATCGCCCCGGCTTCCCACAACGATTCCAATAAATCTAAGCTGGAAGCTTGACGGATATCATCAGTATTGGGTTTAAAAGCCAATCCCCACAAAGCAAAAGTTTTATTGGCAAGCTGGCCATTAAAATGGCGATGAACTTTATTAAATAAGGTTTTTTTCTGCTTCTTATTTACGCCTTCTACAGCTTGTAAAAGCTGAGGGTGATAATCATTCAGCTCGGCTGTTTTCACCAACGCACTGACATCCTTTGGAAAACAAGATCCTCCATAGCCGCATCCCGGATAAATAAAATTATAACCAATTCGAGGATCAGACCCAATTCCGATTCTTACTTTTTCGATGTCTGCTCCTACAAGTTCCGCTAAATTTGCAATTTCATTAATAAAACTAATTTTTGTCGCCAACATAGCGTTTGCAGCATATTTAGTAAGTTCGGCAGAACGAATATCCATAACGATAATCCGATCGTGATTGCGATTAAATGGTGCGTAAATTTCACGTAACAGCGTTTCAGCATGAGGATTTTCAGTGCCAACAATGATACGGTCCGGCTTCATAAAATCATCTAATGCAGATCCTTCTTTTAAAAATTCAGGATTGGAAGCCACAGAAAAATGGATAGCAACTTTTCGTCTTGCCAATTCTGCAGCTACCACGGCGCTAACTTGATCAGCCGTGCCCACAGGTACGGTTGACTTATTGACAATTACTTTTTGGGTTTGCATGTGTTTGGCAATGTTTTTAGCAACATTCAAGACATGTTGTAAATCCGCAGAGCCATCCTCTTGAGGAGGGGTGCCAACGGCGATGATCTGTAATTCTGCAAAATTAACCGCCATCCCAACATCAGTAGTGAAGCAAATATTGCCGTGGGCTATATTCTTTTTTAGGAGAGTCTCAAGTCCAGGTTCGTAAATGGGAATAATGCCTTGTTGTAATTTTTGTATCTTCCCTACGTCTACGTCCATACACAGAACTTCATGACCGACCTCTGCCAGACAAGTGCCAGTAACTAAACCAACGTACCCTACCCCGTAAACTGCAATTTTCATATATTACTCACTAAGTGAAGAACCAGACTATTATACTATGGAAATCACCTTGAACATATGGGTGCTCAATCATTGCTAGAAGATGTAATCAAAGGGTAGCAATTCTCGGTGAATATTAACTAATTGATATAATATAATAAACTGCCAATATAAATAAAGAATTTTCGTAGAAAAATCCTTACCCGATGGGGGATCAAAGGGGGAGAAAGCGGAGCGTCTTCCCCTTTGATTCCGAGCATCGGCTCCGCCGAGAATTGCTGATCAAAGGGGTACGGAAAGGTCAGTCATACGTTTTTGATATCTATCCAAAATTCCTTCAATATCCTCCCCAAAATAAACAATATGACCCTTTTCAAGCCATAAAATCTTATTGCAAAATTTCTTAATAATTTCATTTGAATGGGAGGATAAAACCAATATTTTAGAATCAGAGATTAATTTATTTAAACGAGCCTGTGCTTTTTCCAAAAAGCGGGCATCGCCTACACCAACAACTTCATCGATCAACAGAATTTCAGGGACCATCGTTGTTGCAATACCAAAGGCCAAACGAAGGTTCATACCTGAAGAATAGGTTTTGATCGGCATAGATAAAAAATGACCCAATTCGGTAAATTCTTCAATCTCACGAACCACTTCTTTTATTTTTTTGGAATTGAATCCGTGTAATAAACATTTCAATTGAATATTTTCATATCCAGTCGAATAGGGATTCATACCTACATTAATTCCCAACAATGGCGAGATGTCGCCATCGAGATGTATTTTTCCGTTAGAAGGATGGTAGATACCAGCTAAAACTTTTAATAAAGTACTCTTTCCTGCACCGTTATTTCCAATCAAACCTAATCGATCTCCATCGCGAAGTTCAAAACTTATTTCCTTTAAAGCATCGATATAGGTGATTCTTTCAGGTTTACTTTGAGCTCTCCTGGATAAAATATTGAAAACAGAGGTTTTTAAAGACCGTGTGTAAGCTCCTAATAAAGGATAATTGAGGTCAATTTTTTCTAATATAATCGATGACATAATTATAACCAAAAAGGGATTTTTCTAAAATTATGGGAGAAAATGTAGAAAGCTATCATCGAGGTAATAATCGTAAAGATTAAACAATAAAACACTGAACTTAATTGGGGAACCTGTCCTAATAAAGGGGTACGGATTAAATCTAAAAAATAACTGATAGGATTAACCTTGATAATTAAAGAATTAACGCCCACTAAACTGGCTTTCCAGGTGACGGGAGATACAAAAAACGCCACAGTAATCATAGCGCCAATGATTGGAGGCAAATCTCTAAAGCGAGTTCCCAATAAGCTAATAATGACGCTAATAGCGGCTAGGTTAACAGTTACCAAAATAAATCCAGGGATAGCTAGCAATAAGTAACCATTTATCGGCATTTTGAAAAAAATTACCACCAAAACATAAACGATTAAATTATGCAAAAAAACTAAAATATTTCTCCAAATCATCCTTAAAATGTACATAAAATAAGGAAGACGCATCCCAACAATAAATTCCTTAGAACTGGTAAAGGTATCGGTACTATCGGTAATAATTGAGGAAATATAATTCCAAATCAAGATTCCAGTGGTTAAAAATGGTATATATTCTGCAATCGGCTGTTTAAAAATTCGACTGTAGACTAAGCTCAAAGCACCGATAAAAATCATCATGGTGATGGTTATCCACAAGGGGCCCAAAATTGACCCACGATAGCGAATTTTTATATCGCTTCTACCTAAAAATAACCAGAGCTTATAGGCTTGGAGAGTACTGATTAAGTCTTTATAGGCATATTTGTAAACCTGAGATTGCATACGGTGAGTTATTCCAATATAACGAAACTTGTTTTTAAAACAGTAAATTAAATCATAAAAATATATTTCTAACAAGACATCGCTCAATGGTAATGAATCGGTTAAAATTGAGAAAATGAAAGTTCTTAATATTTATAAAAGCTATTATCCCTACTCGATTGGAGGAGTTGAAAAACATATTGAGAACTTATCGAATTTGCTTCATGCACATAATGTACAAAATGACATTCTAACTACTTCGAAAGAAAAAATATTCTCAGTACAGCAAGTAGGGAAAAGCCGAGTTTATTATTTCCCAAGCTCCATCGAAATTGCCTCATGCCCGATGAGTTGGGAATTACTCAAACAATTTCGAAGCATTGCCACTCAATATGATATTTTGCATTTTCACTTTCCTTGGCCATTTGCTGATTTGTTGCTTGCCCTCTGTAGAGTACAAAAACCAATAATCGTTTATTATCATTCAGATATTATCCGTCAAAAATGGCTAAATATTTTTTATCAACCTCTTATGCATCATTTTTTGAAAAAAGCCGATCTTATCTTAACTAGCTCCGAAAATTATTTAAATTCCAGTTTAGTACTTCAACGCTATCAGCATAAAACGAAAGTTATCCCATTCGGTTTAAATATCCAAAACTATCCATCAGTTAACCAAGTTGAGATAAACGAATGGCGTCAACGCGTTGGATCAAACTTCTTTTTATTTGTAGGCGTTTTACGTTATTACAAAGGATTAAACTATCTTCTAGAGGCAGTAGAGGGAACTAATATTGAAATCGTCATCGCTGGATCCGGCCCCGAAGAATTAGCGCTAAAGAAATTAAAAAACGAAAAGAAATTAGAAAATGTTACCTTTGTTGGGAAAATAAGTGAAAAAGATAAGTTGGCTTTATATCAATTATGTAAAGCATCAATTTTTCCATCACACTTACGAACAGAAGCTTTTTGTATCAGTATTTTGGAAAGCCTAATGCTGGAAAAACCCATTATTTCTACCGAGCTGGGCACAGGGACCTCTTTTGTTAACACAAATGGAATTTCAGGTCTAGTGGTGCCACCTGCTGATTCCGCAGCGCTCAAAAAGGCTATGCTAATGCTATTGAACGATTCAACACTGTATGAAAATTTAAAAAGGGGCACAAAAATACACTATCAACAGCATTTTACCGCTGAAAAAATGAGAGATAGTTATTTACAGATCATAAAAAACTACTCTAAATGAACACACTCTCTAACTAAAGAATTCCTATGCATATCAGCCTTAATCATTAAGGCACAAAGCTGCTCCAACGAAGTTTTTGGCTCCCAACCCAGCTGATTTTTGGCTTTTCCATAGTCCCCAATTAATAGATCAACTTCAGCCGGACGATAATATTTTGGATCAATCTCGACAATTATCTTTCCGGTTTTGGCATCGATTCCTTTTTCATTCTCATTTTTCCCTTGCCAGACGATCTCAATATCAACAGCTTTGCAAGTAGTTTCTACAAAATAGCGGACTGTTTCGGTACGGTTTGTTGCCAACACATAGTCTTCGGCAAGGGGCGCCTGCAGCATAAGATACATCCCTTCTACAAAGTCTTTGGCATATCCCCAATCGCGTTTAGAATCCAAATTACCTAATTTTAAGCAATTTAATTGCCCATACTTAATTTTTGCAATACCATCGGTAATTTTTCGAGTAACAAATTCTATACCCCGCAATGGCGATTCATGGTTAAATAAAATCCCACTACAAGCAAATAATTGGTAGGATTCGCGATAATTAATCGTTGTCCAATGTGCAAATTGTTTAGCAACACCGTAGGGACTACGTGGATAAAAAGGCGTTTTTTCATTTTGTGGGATAGCTTGTACTTTTCCAAACATTTCAGAGGTTGAAGCTTGATAAAAACGTATCTTTGGATTAAGAATACGAATCGCTTCCAACAGATGAAGAACACTGAGTCCGGTAATTTGAGCGGTAGTAAGTGGTTGCTCAAAAGAAACACCCACAAAGCTTTGAGCGGCTAAATTGTAAATTTCATCTGGCTGTATTTTACTTAGCAAGCGAAGATTAGATGAACAATCAGTCAAATCATACTCGACCAACTTTAAATTGGGATGATTTAAAGCATCTAATTCTTTAAGCCGCCAAAAACTTGAAGAACTCGTTCTGCGATGTGCGCCATAAACTATATAATTTTTTTCTAATAAAAATTTTGCTAAATAAGCACCATCTTGACCGGTAACCCCGGTTATTAAAGCTTTTTTCATTCAGTTTCACCCTATGTAAATTAATTAGATCCTAAAGATCTATATGGGAATTATATACAGCACATTCAGCAATTTGACTCAATTCTTTGTCACTAAGTTTTGCTGAAGATAGAACTTCCCCAAGATCTTTTAGTAAAATATTCCTATCTCTTCCAGAATATTCGATAGTAAATTCTTCTATAGCACTTGCATATTGAGCCGCAATCTCGAGAGGATCATGGAAATGTTTAATATAGTGATAAGCATTACTTGCAATGGTTGAACACATTTCAGGATTATCATAAAGATATTCGAATGCACGTGTAACTTCCTCGGCTGAGGGATTTTCAGAAATTTTAAATAAAACATTGTCAGGATATTCTTGAAAAGTTGCATAATCGTTAACTATAACTGCAAGTTTTGCAGACATGCAATCTAACAAAGCACCCGAAGTTTCACCTCGAGTTCGAGTACGCAACTGCACGGCAAATGCCGCTGCATTTAAATACTTATTGTAATCTTCAATTGAAGCCATGTCAGTAAATAAAACATTTTTTAAATTAAAATTTTTCACTTTTTTCTTTAAAATTTTTGCATAATTATGACCTTCCGGACCCACAAATATTAACTTAACCTCCGGAATTTTAGCTAATTTACTATTAATAAACGCATCTAGAACCAACTCATTTAGTTTAGAAGGAATAAGATTGCCAAAGCTACAAATAAGAAAATCATTTTTATCTAAATTTAATTGTTTTAACGCAATAATTTTGTAATCATTTAGCAATATTTTAACATTTCTTAAATGAGGAATTGTTCTTGTGGATATTCTTATGTCGTTATTGTAGAATTTTTTTAATAATACAAGATTAAAATTAGAATGAAAAACAATTCCTTTTGCCGATTCAAGCACAAACCGATTGACTGGAAAATTTTTTTTAATCTCTTCAATTGACTTCTGAGTAATCATATCCTTTCCATGAGATTGAAAAACTAACTCTAGAAAAGAAGCATCTTCCATGCATTTTAAATGCAAGGAATCACCCAAGAAAAAATCATGCATAACGACAATACCCGAATATTTTTTCAAGAATTCATACATGTAAAAATGAAAATGAGAATTTCCAACTTGATAAATTATTGCATGGTATTGCTCAAACCGTTCATGAAATTTTTCGCAACTAAAAACATTAAAACAATTTTTTGAATAATTTGTTACTATAGATTGATCGCTAACGTAAACATCAATATCATAATATTTTTTTAAATAAGGCAGAAGCTCATCACTGTAGCTTGCAATGCCACTTGGTTGTGGAAGCATCGGTGAAAAATAAGCAATTTTTTTTCCAAAAATAAATTTATTTACGCTAAAAGAAGAGGTCGTTTTTTTTCGATCCAACATTTCTTTGAATGCCGCATGGGCTAATTTAGCAGAAATTTCCCAACTAAAATCCTTTGCTCGCTCTAGACCATGTCTGCTTAATATATTTCTATAATTTTCATCAGTTAATCCCCGGTGTAAAGCCGCAGCAATATCCTCTGTTTTTTTCTCATTAAAAAGTGCTGGTTCAAAATTTATAATTTCCGGGATACTTGAAACATTTGAACCAATAGCAGGAGCGCCGCAGCTCATTGCTTCTAAAACTGGTAACCCAAAACCCTCATAAAGAGATGGAAAAACAAAAAGGGTGCATAAATTATAAAAATAGACCAAGTCCTCGTCCGAAACATAACCAGTCATCAATACTTCTTGCTCGGCTAAATTACAGCAGCGAGCATCCCGCAAAATTTCTATTTTTTGATCAGGTCTACAAGCACAAACAATTACTAATTGATAATCTTTTCTTATTGAATACTCAATCTGAGAATAGGCTTCAACCAAGCCTTTGATATTTTTACGAAAATCAAGTCCACCCGTGTAAAGAACAAATTTTTCTTTTAAACCATATTTTTTTAAGAAATGTAATTTGTCATTTCCATTAATAGCTATCGGCTTAAAAAAGTCATCCACGGCGCCTGAAATATTAAAAATATTTTCTGGTTTAAAATTGAGGTACTTAATAGTATCCTGTCGAGACGCTTCAGAAATTGCCAATAATAAATCAAATTTTTTCAATAAATCCACTCTAGAAAAATAATTTGGTCTTTCTTTAACAAGATCTATACCTTTGAAATAATGATCAGAAAAAATCAAAGGAATTAAATCGTATACGGTAGCTGATTTGATTAAAGGCATGTTAAAAATTGATTCGGGAATAACGGCAGATACAGAATTTTCAAATACGCTTGCTATATGTAAGACGTTTGCCTGAATATGTGAATAATGATACTGGACTAACTTTTCTGAAATTTTTTCGGAACCTCGAAAAAAATCAGGCTGGTAAAAAAAATGACTGAATGAAACGGATGAATTTTTAAATTCATCCTTAATTTTTTTGATTGAGTCAGGGTATAATGCATTAAGGACGATCCACAAATCTATCTCGTTAAAATTTTTAAGTGCCTTCATTAAATTTAAAGAGTAACGACCTACTCCTCTTTTGGCCGAGCTAAGTGTTTGTGCAGCTTGTAAATCGACTAACAATTTCATTTGGAATTTTTTCCGGCTATTTGCAATTTTAGATCATTTAAAAAGTCATTAATTTCATCCTGAAGTTCTGCATTTCTTCTAAATTTTAATGCAAAATCTAAGTCTAAATGGTGCCCATTGATGATTTTAAAGAATTTTAACAAAAATTTTGAGAATCTTGGAAATTTAAAATATACTTTTTTTGCTAGTTTCATTAACAAAGGATATTGACTTAAAAGTGTAAAGATCGATAAATTTCCGGCAATCCCATTATAATTTTTCGTATACTTTTTGGCCAAATTCGGATACTTTAATTTAAAATATTTTAATAATTTTTTTACAAAATAAATTTTAATAATCGCTCGAAAAATTATTGTTAATAACAGAGAGGAGAAAAATTTAACGAAAAAAAATAATTTTACAAATACTTCAAAGATGGCTTTTAATTTCCTAGTTAACTTCCACAGTATAACTGAATTAATTTGATCAGATTGTTTTTTCATGCGCTCAAAATCAGCCTTATTCTCCATTTTAGACATAACTTTTCTCATCGATCATTTTTTTCTCAGAAATTGATTTTTGGCTGATAAATTGCAGCTCAATTAAATATAAGTTTTCATCTCCTAAGTTAGATAATAAATATGTGTTATCATTTTTTAAAGAATAAGCCAAGTGATTTATAAATTGGACTTTTTGGCTTGTATTCCAAATTTCCCCTTCTCCACTAATATGTACCCAATACGCATAAAAGCCATTGATACAAAACGAAATTTTTTTTTCCGGTTTTATAATTAACTGCCTTAATTGTAAAAAATCTGATTCCATTAGTACTTCATAGGAGCCCCAGTCATGATCTATTTTTTTATGATGGGTGGCTAATTTTTTTTTATCCAGTTTTAATTGATTGACAATGTGTTTTACATGTTGCGAATGATCTTTTCCTACCACTAGCAAAGCATCTTCGGTACTAACAATAATTTGATCTTTTATACCAATGGCTGCTACAAAACGTTCGTCTGCTCGAATAAAACAATTATGTGTGTCTTCGGCAATCACGTTACCTTGAAGTACATTATGACAGTTATCTTCTTTTCCTGCTTTTGCTACCGCTAGCCAACTGCCTAAATCACTCCATTCCGAGACTAAAGGCAACATGGCAACTTTATCAGATAGTTCCATTACCGCATAATCTATAGAAACATTAGGACAATCCTTAAATATATTTTCCTCCAAAATAATAGAATCAGATTTTTTTTGTCCATCTAAATAGGATTTTTTAGATAAAATGTATATTTCGGGTTGTAAACGCTCTAACTCTTGTAGATATGTTCCTGACTGAAATAAAAACATACCGCTATTCCAATAAAACTGATCATTTGCGATAAAATCTTCTGCCGATTGAAGGTTTGGTTTTTCAATAAATCTTTTAATTCTAAAAGACTTTTCAATCTTCTTTTCACTGACCTCAATATACCCATAGCCAGTCTCAGGAGCGGTGGGCTTTATTCCAAACGTCACCAACCAACTTTTTTCCGCTACTTCTGCTGCTTCATGAACTGCATTAACAAAGACATTCTGATCCTGAAACAAATGATCAGAAGGCATAACTAACAAATTTACGAAAGAATCCAATAAATCTTGTGCATAGAATGCCGCACAAGCTATAGCGGGCGCAGTATTTCTTGCAGTAGGTTCCAAAATAAATTTTGCGTTATGAATACCTATTTCATGCAAATGCTCCAAACAAAGAAAATGATGTTGAATATTTGATACAATAATAAATTGATCGGTTTCCGCTATTTGTTGTGCTCTTAGGATGGTTTGTTGGAACAATGAATGGGAGCCTGTCAAACGCAAAAACTGCTTAGGGAATGATTCTCGAGACATTGGCCATAACCGAACACCGGAACCTCCGGCTAATATGACTGGCATTATTTTCAATGGACAACCTCTTATGAAACTTAATATTTTAAAATATACAGAAATGAGGCAATTTTAGGAACATTAAATCATAGAAAGAAAGTAGGTACAAATTTTTCTTAACAAAAAAATTACTGCTTTGCTTTTTGACCATTCAATAACCCGTCCATGAAAAATAAGTTTTCTTTTTCAAAGAGATGGGATATCCATTGATCAATTGGTTTAAATGTACATATCAAATCAGCATGCATCGTGCCTTGATTGAGTTGACAAAATCTTTCCAAAAATTTATCTTGAACCGTAAAAAGTCTTCGGTCTCCGCGATCAATAAAATAAAAATCACGATAAACTTCTTTTAAAAACTCCTTCATCCGATTAAAATTAGCACCTGCTTGTTGATAACCATAAGGCCAATATTCAAAAAATAGGTCTGGGTGACAAGATTGAATTAATTCAGCTCCTCCTTGGATTACGTACGGTTCGCAGCCTTGTGTATCTATTTTAATTAAGCTAACTACGGGACGATTGATTGAATTCCAAAAAACATCTAAGGTTGTGGTATTAACCACCATCTCATGTCTTTTTCCTCGCTCATTTTGGTCGAGAAATAGTCGATGATCGCCCATGTTGGTATCAGAAAGATAGAGCTTGGAATTTCCAATTCGATCATAAACAGCCAAATCAGAAATAATAATTGAATCTTCCAATCTGTTGATCTTAACATTTTTTTCTAAAATAGATCGATTTACTGGATCTGGCTCAAAAGCATATACTTTCCCTTTAGGTCCCAATTTGGAGGCCATTAATAAACTGTAATAGCCTATATTTGCCCCCACATCGATCACAATATCATCTTCCTTAATTTGATCTAAAAGTAACAGTGATTCAAATGGTTCATACTGATAATTAACCATGCCATTTAACCATATATCGTTTTTTGGATAATATAACTCGAACTTATTTAAAAATAAGGCTTTATCTAGTTTTATATTTTCTACTTCGTCCATGTTTAAACACCTAAGACAAAAAAAGTTTTTTATACGATCCCTTGAGCGCACGCTTGAGGCCAATTTTTAAATTTCTAAAAGTAGTTTGCAATAATTGTGATGGAGTTCGTGCAAATTCTGGTAATTTTAATTTTAAATTTGTAATTTCCTGTTTACAATTTTCCAACTGTCCTTCCAAATCAACCTTTATTTTTTGAAAATAGAGTTCACCTTCCCCAAATAAAGACTCTTTGGCACGTGCATAAGCAATTTTAACCACAAGGTCTTGATCTCTAGGATCAAAAGAAGCTGCAATCAATCCATCACCGCTATAAGATTCTAAAACAGAATGCTCGGCGATAATATGGGCTCCCCAAGAAGTTAACATATCTAAACATCGTTGATGCGTTAGTAAATCACCAGAAATAAGGTGATGATGGGTCGAAACAATGACAAATCTAATTTTATTATTTTTGAATAGCTCTTTCCCACTTTCGATTAAACTAGTTTCGGCGCCTTGAATATCCAACAGCAACAAGTCTAGGTGTTCAAAACAAAACCTTCTAAATAATGAAGGTAAATCCTCTGCAGGTAGTTGACGAGTAATACCGTCTTCACATTGAAATGGCTGATAAGATGGAGAAAATTTACCAATACCAGCTTGTAAAAAATTACCATGACATTTATTTAAAGAAAAGTTTAATTGCCCTACCTTGAGATTATTGGGATCAGGTTCAACCATATAGCAATCTGTACCGGCAATTTCTTTTAATAACCACAAACTGTAAAAAGACCAGTGAGCACCTAACTCAAGCATTATAGGGTTAGCCGTGTCTTTTTTTAATCGCTCAACAATATGATGATAAACCCACTCTTCTTGGGGCTCATGACAGCCCTGTAAGAGTTCAATAATTTTGGTATTCCATTTTCCTCCGTAACCGTCAGCAATCACTCTCACGCCATTGTGCATCAGTTGTATACGCAAATCATTTTCTACAAAAATTCTACCTGCGTCTGGAACCTTTGGGATAAGGGATGAATCTTGACATGAAATGGTCATTTTAATTCTAGCTAATTCTTCTCGACTAAATTCATACTCGCGAAAACTAACAGTTTTAAAAACTTCCTTATTTTTTTCAATTTCTTGCTCAATCAGCATATACACCTTTGGGGGTTAGGCTCAAAATCTACACACCGCAGCTTGACGCAGGGATTTTTATTAGAAAAAAATCAGTATATCATATCGTTGATAACGCGCCAGGGTTAACCAGCTTGTCATGAGGTATATAATATGCAGCTCTCTTCACTTACCGCCCTTTCTCCGTTAGATGGTCGCTACCAATCTAAATTAATTAAATTTCGTGAAATATCCAGCGAATATGCATTAATTAAGTATCGCCTGCAAATTGAAATACGCTGGCTTATCACTTTGTCCACTCACACCGCTTTAACCCATCTACCCCAATTAGAGCCAAAAGAGTTAACTATTTTAGAAGAAATTATAAACCGATTTGACATTCAGGAGGCCGAGCAAGTCAAAGCTTTGGAGTTAAAGACCAATCATGATGTTAAAGCGGTTGAGTATTACTTGCAGAATCAATTATTAAATCATCATAATCTTTCAAAATATATTCCTTTTATTCATTTTGCCTGTACTTCAGAGGATATCAACAGTCTCGCTTATGGGCTTATGCTACTCAATCTGCGTAAGGAAATCCTGCTGCCTTATATGGAGAAGATCATTACTAGACTGGAGTCTTTAGCTGCCGAATACCAAAGTATAGCGATGATTTCTCGTACGCATGGGCAACCTGCTTCCCCTACCACTTTAGGAAAAGAGTTCGTTAACGTCATTACTCGTCTTGTTCGACAATATGAATACTTAAAAAATTTACCTATAATGGCCAAATTTAATGGAGCTGTTGGAAATTACAATGCACATTACACAGCTTATCGTGAAATAGATTGGCTATCTATTTCCAACTCATTTATTCAAGAGTTTGGTTTAACCCCTAATGTTTATACCACACAAATTGAACCTCACGATAATCTTGCTGAATTCTTGCATGGACTAATGCGCTTTAATACCATTTTAATCGATTTTAATCGTGATATTTGGGGATATATTAGTCTAGGCTATTTAGGACAACTTAAAAAAGAAAATGAGACGGGTTCATCCACCATGCCGCACAAAATTAACCCCATCGATTTTGAAAATTCCGAGGGCAATTTAGGCATATGCAATGCCTTGGCTGACCACTTAGCGAACAAATTGCCGATTTCACGCTGGCAAAGAGATTTGACTGACTCCACCGTATTGCGAAATTTAGGCTCAGTCATCGGTTATGCTGTTATAGCTTTCCAATCCTTACTGAAAGGTTTAGATAAACTTAAAGTGGAATTCGACCCTATCCAAAAAGATTTAAATCAACGCTGGGAAGTACTTGCAGAAGCGGTGCAAACGGTGTTAAGAAGGAATGGAGTGATGGACGCCTACGAGCAATTGAAAAAATTGACACGGGGACAAGAAATTACTAAAAAAGATTTGCACCAATATATTGAACAACTTGATATACCCGTAGAGAGTAAACAGGAATTGTTGAAACTAACCCCAGAAGGTTATATTGGGTATGCGGTCTCATTAACGCAAAACGCTTTAAAACATAAGGCCGAATAAATGTTAGAATTCAAAATTGTACGCCAGAAAAATGGTAAAAAATTTTTACAAACTTCTATTTATGGCAAAGCATTGTTGACTATTCCCCAGTTAAACAAAGGTACAGCTTTTAATGAAGCCGAACGATTGGAATTTGGTTTAATTGGCAAATTACCGGACCGTGTGGAAACTTTGGAAGAACAAGTCAAACGAGCCTATCACCAGTATAATTGCCATGAAAAAGAAATCCAAAAAAATAGCTACTTAAACTATCTATTGAATGTCAATCAAACTTTATTTTATAAACTAATTTGTGAATATACGGCTGAAATGCTGCCTAAAATTTACACTCCAGTGGTCGGAGAAGCAGTGGAAAAATTCAGTCAACAGTTTTTTCAACCCAGAGGTCTTTATATTTCTTATGAGGATAAAGATCGAATTGAATTAATCTTAAATAATCGCAGTAATCCAGAAATTGACCTCATTGTGGTGAGCGATGGCGAAGGAGTTTTGGGAATCGGTGATCAAGGGGCTGGCGCTATGGCCATCCCGGTTGCCAAATTAATGGTTTATTCAGCGATTGGCGGCATAAATCCCAACACCACCTTACCGATCATGCTGGATGCTGGAACAAACAATAAAAATTTATTGAATGATCCCATGTACCTCGGCTGGCGGCACGCGCGCGTGAGTGGCAAAGATTATGAAGAGTTTATCAGTAAGTTTGTTGAGGCAGTCAAAAAACTTTTTCCAAAATCTTTTCTTCATTGGGAGGATTTCGGACCTTACAATGCCTATAGTAATTTAATCAAATATCGTCAAAAAATTTGTAGTTTTAATGATGACATCCAAGGCACTGGCGTTGTCACCATTGCGGCAATCCTAGCTGGATTGCGTCAAACCAAACAGACTTTGGCTCAACAACGAATTGTTATTTTTGGGGCTGGGTCAGCAGGAATGGGCGTAACTGAAAGTATCTATAAAGCCATGCTAGCCAATGGAATGGATGCTGATGCTGCAAAAAATTGTTTCTGGTTGGTGGATCGTGCCGGTTTATTAACTGAATATACAAAAGATGCGACCCCGGCCCAATCTGCATTTTTAAGAAAAAAAGTTGAAGTCGAGCATTGGAAAATTAAAAATAAAGAAGGTATTTCACTTTTGGAAGTCGTGGAGAATGTGCATCCTACAATCTTAATCGGCTGCTCAACCGTTTACGGAGCTTTCAATCAGCAAGTCATTGAGACCATGACGCAATTTGTTGAGCAACCGATTATTCTGCCTTTATCAAATCCCACCTCCAAGTCTGAAGCAAAACCTGATGACCTTATTCGCTGGACAAAAGGGAAAGCTTTAGTCGCCACCGGCAGTCCCTTTCCCGATGTGGTTTGGGAAGGGAAAATATTTCCCATTGGTCAATGCAACAACTATCTTGCCTTCCCTGGAATTGGTTTAGGCGTCATCGCTATAAAAGCGAAAGAAGTCAGTGAACATATGTTGTGGGCTGCCAGTTTAGCCTTGAGTCAAAGTACCAAAACTGGAAAAAGTTTATTGCCTTCTCTGGCAGAACAATTAACCCAAGAAACCTCGCGCGAAATTGCCGTTGCTGTGGCTAAAGCGGCAATAAAAGAAAAATTAAATCAGATTGATTTACAGGGAAAAAATGCTGAAGAATGGGTAAAAGAACATATTTGGAAACCAGAGTATCTCCCTTATCAAAAGATTTGAGAAAATACCCCGCGCTGACGCACGGCGTATTTTCTCTCTATTTGATTTCGCTCCGCGCGAACAAAAAAAATATAAACCAAGAATTGCTGAGCTAACGAATCCTAGCAAGTAATACGGCAAAAATAATCAAAAATAAAATCGTGGGTGAAATACCAGCAATCCAAGTTGGCCATTGATAAACCATAGTAAAAGGCCCTAAAAATTGATTTACCACATAAAAAATAAATCCAACCACAATCCCGGTCAAAATTCTTGAACTCATACTGGCGCCGCGTAATGAGCCGAATATAAAAGGAACACCCAAGCAAATCATAACAATGGTGGTTACTGGTTGCATAGCCCTTTGCCAAAAAGCAGATTTTAAGTTTTGGGTCGTTAATCCAGACCCCTCTCGATAGTTAATATTTTTCCAAAGAGAAACAATCGATTGCTGCAAGGCATCGGTTTGCATTTTTTTCTGTAGTAATTGTGGTTGAAAAGAAAAGCCCAGTGCTCGCTCTTGCTCTTGAAACACAGAAGAATGAGTAGGCGTAAATGTTGTACCCGTAATATCATACAATTGCCAAACACCTTTGCTTAAATCTGCTCGTTTAGCTTGGAGCGCTTCAATCAAGTGATTTTCTTTATCAAAGTCAAAACGGGTGATATTTTTTACCTTCATTCTTTGAAACAATTTGATCAATATGCACAAAGGAGTTCCCCTGATGAATCCATAACCCTCGTTCAGACCAAAAATTAGATTTTCGCAGCAACTCTGCTTCTTTCATTTGAATCGATTTGTATTGTAAAGAAGGCGCCTGCCACTCCCCTATTAACGTCACCACAATGATCATCCATAAAGCAGCTTTAATTACTGCCCATATAATTCTTGAAATAGACACCCCAGCTGCTCGCATAACGATTAATTCACTGGTTGAAGCCAACCTGCCTAAACCAATTAAACTGCCAATAAATCCAGCTATAGGAAAGAGTTGGTATAAATCTGAAGGAAGTTGCATGGCGACATAAGTAAATACTGCTAAAATGCCATATTGATGAGTTCCAATGAGAGGAAGCTCGCCAATAAATTCAATAAAACTTTCAATTCCAAGTAATATCAATACCACTAAAACAGTCGACCAGATAACGTTAGAGCGAATATAGCGATCAAGTATTCGCATTTTTAATCAACCGATAGGTAAAAATTGCTAAAATAATGACAACCATAACACCATGTACCCACCACAATCCTAAAACTGGGCCGATCAACCCTTTATGTAACCAGGCTTTTCCCAAAAATAATAAATTTCCATAAATAATGTAGAGTAAAATTGCCGGCAGCAACTGAGTAAATTTTCCCCGGCGCGGATTAACTCGACTTAAAGGAAACGCCAAAAAAGCTAAGACTACAGTTGAAATAGGCATTGCCATTCGCCAATGTAATTCAGCAGCTACTTTTGGGTCATGGCGTAAAGGCCATAAAGATTTGGTTGAAGCATTAGTCGGCCAACCACTTTGTTTAGACACTTGGCTTGAAATACGGATTCCATACTCTTTGTAATCTATTATTTGAAAATCTGCTTGGCCAGGGACACCATGATATTTATATCCGTGTTTAAATAGCATGAAATTATTATCCCCAGGAAGTTTTTTTTGTTGGGCTACTTTTGCCAAGGTTATATCCCAAATTTGAGCACCGCTGGCATTGGGTTTTTGCCTCAATGCAAAAAATATGTCCTGCATTTCTTGAGTGGTGTGCGAAATGTTATCTGCATAGAATACCCCATCTGATCCTAAAGATTGAAAACGCTTGGGAGCGACTTTTTCAATGGTTGCTTGTGCAATAGACTCATAAAATATACGGATGCGGGATTTATCCATAATGGGTTCTAGCCACAACATTAATCCTGCTACCACCAAAGCAACGATAGTTGTCACACTTAATACAATTGTCAAAAGATTGGATGGACTGACACCACACGCAGCCATGACCGTCATTTCATTATCTAGGTAAAGACGGCCAAAAACTAATAAAATACTGATATAAAAGCTCAAGGGAATTAAATATCCTAACAAAAAAGGGATTTGCAGTGACATTAGTTTCATCACCGCACTCATGGTAATACTGCCTTCAGCAGCATAATGTAAATAGTGAATAAATTGATTACTCATGAAAATAATCAATAAAACCAGGATAATTCCAATTAAACTGGAGTAAAGTTCTTTGCTTATATAGCGGAAGATGATCACTGACAAAATTCTCTTTATATGTCACAATAGCACAGCGATGTCCCAGCTGATTCTAACAAAATTTGAGCAAGCATTCACTATGAAACCAAAAATTGATTTTTATATTCTCCGCGATGAAAATTTTCTGCAAAGTTTCACTTTTACCTGCCAGTTGGTCGAAAAACTGTATGATCAAGGGAATTCAATTTGTATTGAAACTGAATCCCCAAAAGCGGCAGAACAATTTGATCAAGCGCTTTGGTCGTTCCGTGCTAATAGCTTTATCCCTCATGAAGCCTCTGGCAAAGAAATTAAAGTAGCCGGACTTAAAAATTTAAAAACTACGCCTATAATTCGGATAAATCTTCAAATCCCTGTCCAACCTGAGCCAATTCGTTGCGAGAGACTCTTGCAAATTGTACCTAATGCGCCTAATTTACTACAGTTGGCACGGCAAAATTACCGTTATTACCAACAACAAAACTATATTATTGCTTCACATCAGATAAAATAATTATGTTAGAAAAAACCTATCAACCGAATGCGATTGAAAAAAAATGGATTGAATTTTGGGAAAACCAAGGGTATGCCAAACCCAGTGGTGACGGCGAACCTTACTGCATTATGTTACCTCCCCCTAATGTGACTGGCACTTTGCACATGGGGCACGGTTTTCAATACAGTTTGATGGATGCGCTCGTTCGGCGACAGCGAATGATGGGCAAATGTGTATTATGGCAGCCTGGCACTGACCATGCGTCCATTGCGACACAAATGGTGGTTGAACGCCAATTAGCTCAAGAAGGAATCAATCGCCATGACCTTGGTCGAGAAAAATTTTTAATCCGAGTGAATCAATGGAGTGATCAATCCAGCTCAATCATCACTCAACAAATCCGTCGAATGGGTGCCTCTCTAGATTGGGAGCGTGCACATTATAGTATGGATCCAACCATAACCCGCGCGACCTATGAAGCTTTCATTCGTCTATTTGACGAAGGCTATATTTATAAAGGAAAACGGTTGGTAAACTGGGATCCTCACTTACATACCGCCATATCAGATTTAGAAGTTTCTACCGAGACTTCAGATGGCAGTTTGTGGTACCTTCGTTATCCCATCGCAAATTCCAATGAATATATTGTCGTCGCCACCACTCGTCCTGAAACTTTATTGGGTGATGCAGCAGTCGCTGTTAATCCAGATGACACCCGCTTTGTGCATTTGATTGGCAAAATGGTTGAATTGCCTTTAACTGGGCGTCAAATTCCAATTATCGGCGACGCTTCAGTTGACCCTGAGTTTGGAACTGGTTGTGTAAAAATTACCCCAGCGCATGATTTTAAGGATTATGAAACTGGAAAGCGTCATCACCTGCCTTTAATTAATATTTTTACACCTTCTGCTGACTGTAATGATACTGTTCCTAAAAATTACCGTGGACTGGGAAGATTTGCCGCACGCAAACAAATCGTCGCGGATTTAGAGGCACAGAATTTACTTGAGAAAATAGAAAAATATACTGTCAATTTACCTAGAGGCGATCGATCAGGTGTTATTTTGGAACCCATGCTGACGGATCAGTGGTTTTTACGCATGGAAACGATTGTAAAACCGGCGATTGAAGCTGCAGAAAATGGTCAATTAAAATTTATTCCAGCCAATTGGTTAAAAACCTATTTACAATGGCTGAAGCAAATTGAAGATTGGTGTATTAGCCGCCAACTCTGGTGGGGCCATCGCATTCCTATTTGGTATGATGAAAATAATCAAGCTTATGCTGGTTATGATGAGAACGATGTCCGACAACGCTATTCGCTTAAACCAGACATAAAATTACATCAAGATGAAGATGTACTAGATACTTGGTTTACCGCTGCTTTATGGCCGTTTTCCAGTTTAGAATGGCCAACTCCCTCTGAAGCGCTGAATAAATTTTACCCTGGCGATGTTTTGGTAACCGGTTTTGATATCATTTTTTTCTGGGTTGCTCGCATGGTTATGATGGGCTTGAAATTGATGGGTGATGTACCTTTTAAAGAAGTTTATATTACTGGCTTAATTCGCGACAGTCACGGACAAAAAATGTCTAAAAGCAAAGGGAATATACTGGATCCTTTGGATTTAATGGATGGCGTGGATTTAAATAGTTTGGTCACTAAGCGGATTACCGGACTCATGCAGCCTCAAATGGCGACAAAAATAACTCAAGAAACTCGAAAAGAATTTCCTGAGGGCATCTCTCCCCATGGCGCTGACGCATTACGCTTTACCTTCTGTGCGCTGGCTACTACGGGAAGGGATATTAATTTTGATATGAGCCGTATTGGTGGGTATCGAAATTTTTGTAACAAGCTATGGAATGCAGCGCGTTATGTATTGATGAATACTAATCAATTAATTTTTAATCCTAAAATTCAATCAAATTTATTAGCGGATCTGTGGATTAAGAACTTATTGAATGAAACTATTCAAAAAGTAAACCAAGCTTTTGACCACTATCGTTTTGATTTAGTCGCGCAATTACTCTATGAATTCATCTGGAATGAATATTGTGACTGGTATCTTGAATTTTCAAAATGCATTTTAAATGATGCAAATTTTGATGCGGTTCAACATCAAGGCACTCGTCAAACTTTGCTAGCCGTATTAGAAACTTTATTAAGATTAAGTCATCCACTGATGCCTTTTATCACGGAAGAAATTTGGCAAGTCGTTACCCCTTTGATCCATCAGAAAAATACTTCCAGTATCATGATTGCTAAATATCCTACTGCAGAAGAATTTCAGCAAACAGATGCTATTTCGAATCAAAAAATTAATTGGATTAAGCAGGTTATCATCGGAATACGTAATATTCGGGGTGAAATGAATGTTTCCCCTGCAAAAACTATACCTATTTATTTACAAAAAGGTTCTACCCAAGACCGCGAGTATTTTTTAGAAGGTAGCATTTTCATTAAAAATCTGGCCAAAGTCAGCGAAATACACTGGTTAACAGAGCAGCAAAAAGTACCTGAAAATAGCACGCAAATCACGATTGGAACATTAGAAATTTACATTCCTCTCGATTTAATCATAGATAAAGAAGCTGAATTATTGCGCTTACAAAAGGAACAAGAAAAACTAGAACGGGAATTTGAAAAATCCGCCGCCAAGTTGAATAACTCTGAATTTACTCAAAAAGCGCCGCTGAAAGTAGTCGAAAAAGAAAGAGAAAATTATCGTCAACTGGAAATAGCCCTCCAGCAATTAAGAACCAAATATGCAGAGCTCAAGAAAAGCTAAATGTAAACCAACCCTAGTAGGCTTAAAACCTACCCCGCTTTGTTCAGCGACATCCGCCTATTCGCTAGTTTTGTGAAAACGGGTCCTGTCAACGGAGATATTTTCGTGCTCGCTGCGGCAATAAATAGCTGGTGCAATACATTGTAAGCACCATCGTGCAAGGTGAACTTTAATTACGATGAACTCATTCCGAATTGCCTTCGCTGTGCGCGAAAATATCTCCGTTGCCACCCGTTGCAAAATTCGCTGGCGGATGCGCTGAACAAAGCTATGCAGGACGTAGCTGTTCATCTCAGCATGAAGTAACCTGCCTCGCCAAATCAAGAAAAATAAAAAAATGGCCGGTCTGGAATCATTAACTCCCAGTTGTAAGTGTTGGACTAACGATTTCAGTTTTATTGCCGATTTGCTGTTCAACATATTTGATGCAATGCTCTAGATTACCTTTAGCTTGAAGCTGGGTTTTTATTTTTTCCCAACCATCGGGAGTAACTATTTTCCGATTATTTTCAAACATCATTTTCTTGAGGAGAGCATCCAATTTGGCTTGAGTATCGGTAACCAATAAAAAATTCAGCACATTGTTGCTGGCTTTTTCTTCTGGTGGAATACTTTTAACCGATTGCATGCGTGCTTTTAAAGCTGCCTTACTGACTTGTATTCGTTTTTCTTCTTCAATTGCTTTGGCTTGCTCAAGTGCAGCTTGTTGACGTGCTAGCTCGTTATTTTTGTCAATATCATGTTCTAAAAGAGTTCTGAGTTTTTCCTTAGGTATTCTCTCGTTGGATAGTAACGCATCTCGGATAGTTGGGTCTTTTAGTATAAGATGCAACCGTGCTTGCTCTATTAAAATATCAAATATAGTCTGTTCTGTTTGATTAGTAATAGAAACATCCAAGCCATAGTCAATATATCGCCGCAAGACGGCAATAGTTGATTGATTATTTTTCTCAGGATCCTTGCTATAGCAATTAGCAACGGTAGAAAAAGCTAAATTAAGATCTTGTTCAGAAAAATAGTTGGGATCAAATTTAACAGGAATGTCTAAGCCAGTAAGTTCACTGTTTTTGTCGGGACGGGTATATGTAAAACTCATCAATTCAAAAATAAATAGTCTATTGAGACTTAGCAAATGTTCCTGAAGAGATAGCAATCGGTTCCAATTTTCATTGTCAAGTTTTCCCTTAATTTCCTGTGTAGAATTTCTTGAATTTAGCCCTATTGCACGACCGAATTCGATAACTGCACTCAATTCACCCTCAACCAATTTTTGATCACCTTCTTCTTTCTTATCCATTTTTAATTCAGTTAACCGTGCGCCTCGAGCGGAATATTCACGGGTAGACAAACCTCCGTATTCAGCAACTATGTCACAGTTATCTTTTTTTTCAGACATTAAATCCAAGGTGGTTTTTTGTTGTTGGTAGAGACGATTAATGCCGCAGCCAAATTTAACTAGAGAGGGCAGAATCGCATTGATGGCGGGTACTTTTTGTTTGAGTATTAGTACATGAATAACTGTTCTTGCTGAATCTTTAACGTTAAAGTCTGCCCCATATTTAAAAAATAACTCTAAAACTTTATTAATTGCTTGATATTGCCGGTGATCCCCCAAGATAGGATAAGACAACAATTGATGAAGTAAAGGTGTGTTATTGCTGGGATTTATATAACTTATACATTTCGGAAATAGTGACAAAAGCGCTTCAATACCCTTGACCAAATTGTCAGTATGGACAAATTTGGAATTCGAATCTTTGATAAATACTTCCATAGCAATCTCGGCTAAACTGCTTTTAATATCCAAACTATATTCTTTGACAGCTAAAGTAAGATCTAATTTTTTTTCTTTTGCTTCAGCAAGTAATTTTATGAAGCTATTTAATTTTTCATCACTGCCAACAGCAAGGCTTTGGAATAAGGTTTTTGCTTTTTGAATGGCTTCGGCAGTAGCGGTCTGCTTTTTGAGAGCTTCCGTTCTGATCTCTTCTGGGCTGCTTTTTTTAGGTTCAATATCAGTACCAAAATCTTGATCTTTCATTATTTATCTCCTTATCTTTAAAAAAAATTGCTAATTACTTTATCCTATTAGTCTATCTCTTAAATAGAAAAAAGGAAATAGTCCGGTCTGGCACTAAAAAAAATTCTGGCAATCCTTCCAGAATTGCTTTTTATATTCAGGATGTAACAAAAGTTCAGCTAACGAAAAGGTAGATAGGCTTTTACTCGAACTTGTTACCGAGTGCTCTTTTTGTAATTCCTTTCCAAAAACAATTATATTTTCTATTTTTTCAGGTAGCGTTGAAACTTCACGAATCTCAAGGTTTAAGGCCTTATTTATTGCTGATAATAATTCCAGTTCCTTTGTCTCTGGTTGTGAGCTATCTTTCGATGCAATCAGATAACCAAACTCTTTTCCAGACCAGAATAGTTGAAATTTATAGAAAGCCAATTTTTTAGTTTTCGAGCGTAATTGCCAAGCGGTAATACCCATTTGTTGCAGGTAATAATGTTTTGAATTCATGTATCGTGGCCTTGGTCCGTTAGTAAGAATATTCTTCTGTATCTTCCATTTCTTCTTGTTTTTTTGCTTTACTTTGTTCGCTCCGTTGTTCAGCTAATTTACGCAAATACTCTTGATCAATATCACCAGTCACATAATTCCCGGTAAAAACGGAATCTTCAAAGCGCTCGATGTTGATAGGCCCAATTGCAGCTTCTTTAATAGCCTGATAGAGATCTTCCAAATTTTGATAAATTAGACGATCAGCGCCAATTAATTGACAAACTTCTTCGATGGTATGATTGTAAGCAATGAGCTCCTTAGCATTGGGCATGTCAATTCCATAGACATTGGGGTGACCAATTGGCGGAGCCGCCGAGGCGAAGTAGACTTTATTGGCGCCCGCTTCCCGAGCCATCTGGATAATTTCTTTAGAAGTTGTGCCACGTACAATCGAATCGTCAACCAATAACACATTTTTCTTATTAAACTCACTTTTCATGGCATTTAATTTCATACGAACTGAACTTCGACGTTGAGATTGGGCAGGCATGATAAAAGTCCGACCAATATATCGGTTTTTAACAAAGCCCTCTGAGTATAACAAACCTAATTTTTGAGCTAGGGGAAGTGCAATATTGCGACTGGTGTCTGGGATAGGAATGACCACATCGATATCATGCGCAGGCCATTCTTGTCTAATTTTGTCGGCTAATTTTTCACCCATCTTCTGTCTGGCATGATAAACAGAAACATTATCAATCACCGAATCAGGCCGAGCAAGGTAAACATATTCAAAAAGACAAGGAGTTTGCTGAGTAACAGTCGAGCATTGTTCTTGGTATACTTCACCCTTCACCGTGATATATAAAGCATGTCCAGGAGCAATATCAGCAACAACTTCGTACCCGAGCGCATTTAAAGCGATGCTTTCGGAAGCAATCATATAATCTACGCCATTAGCTGTTTTTCTCCGACCATAGATCAAAGGACGTATGCCAAAAGGATCACGAAACGCCACAATGCCATAGCCTGCAATTAGAGCAATGGCAGAATAAGCACCCTTAACTCGAGCGTAAACCTGCCTCAAAGCGGTAAAAAGACTCTTGGGCGTTAGAGTTTGGCCGCTTATTTGCTGCAATTCATGGGCAAAAACATTTAATAGTACTTCAGTGTCTGATTCAGTATTCAAATGACGCATATCACTTTGAATTAAATCTTCTGCCAATTGATTTGCATTGGTTAAATTACCATTGTGAACAATGCTAAGACCGTAAGGAGAATTAACGTAAAAGGGTTGGGACTCAGCAGGACTCTGGGAACCTGCAGTAGGATAACGCACATGACCCAAACCCATATTGCCTTTTAGGCGAATTATATGCTGCTTACGAATAGCGTCTCTGACTAATCCGTTGGCTTTGCGTAAAAAAACTTTTCTTCCATCAGTCGTTAAAATACCAGCTGCATCTTGACCACGATGTTGGATGATAGTTAAAGCATCGTAAATATCTTGATTGACTGGGTGAGTTGATAGCGTACCAATGATACCGCACATATTTGTACCTTATTTCATTTTTTTAGTGTTTTCCCAGGAGTTTGAGCTTGGGAAGTTGTTGAACTCTTATTAATTTCAGTCTTATTAGGATGACTCCATTCGGAAATGTGTACAATTTTTTCCGGTAATACTTGGTGGAACCAATTGATGACTGGGACAAAAACAGGTATCAATTGAGAATGTTTTACCACTGGCTCATCTTGAAGAGCGCTTGCTCTAACAAATAAGAGTATGAATGCAACAATCAAAATTCCCCTGGCAATACCGAATAACATTCCCAATATTCGGTCTATTATGGGAACACCCGTCCGATACCATAAATGACGAATCAGTAAGTTGATGGAAATGCCGATAATGAGAATTACCACGAATATCAATGTAAAAGCGATAACATATCGAACAGTTAAAGAATCGATAATGTGAATCAAATAGTTGGCAGCGGGATTAGCAAATTTAAAAGCAATTAAAAAGGCGCCTACCCAAGTGATCAAGGATATCAGCTCACAAACAAAGCCGCGAAAAATACCAATCAAAAAAGAAATAAATAAAATCGCTAAAATTGTGTAGTCAACACCATTTAAATGCAACCATTGGATCGTGTTCATCATTTAATATCCAGCCTCTAATTCTCTTTCACAATGCCATTCAATTTATATTTTTCTTTAAGATGTTGTTGAAATTGTTGTGCCTGTTTTTGAGTTGCAAAAGGACCTAAAAATACACGGACCTGAGGTCGAGATGGATCCTTTTGGGTAAAAACTTTAAGGCCCTGATGATTGAGTTTTATAGACAATTGACGGGCATATATAGGCTCATTAAAGCTACCGACTTGTACTACCCATCCTTTTTTTACTTCTGCTGCTTTAGTTGTTGTTGCTGCTGCTATTGGTGGTAAAGGTGCGGTGGCTGGGCCAGGCAAGGCCTCAGGAACGCTGGCAGCCTTACTCTCTGCTTGAGGGGCAGTTAATTCAGGAGAGTTTGAATTCACGGGGGATTCCTGAGATTCCTGAGGAATTGGGGTTGTTATGTTTTCGACCGGTGGATTTGTATTTTCTGCATTGACATCAACTGAATGCTCAAGGTGAGAATGATTAAAAATAAACGGAAGAAAAATAGCCAGTACGAGAATCAAAACCGACCCGCCAGCGATACGCTGTTTGATTTTAGCTTTTGAAGTTTGCTGGTTCTGTTCGTCTGTTTCTCTCATAAGCACCCCCTGTCAATAAGATATTGGCGCGCTTGCGCAACCGTATAAAAAGATCCAAATACTAATAATACACTATTCATTTTTTGTGCCATCTCAATAGCAGCGTTCATGGTTAAAGGGATATTGGCAAATCGATGAGAATCTACCACGCCCAAACTTCCTAATTGCTCCTGCAGCTGATCTAAACTGGCGGCACGAGAAACAGGTAACTCGGATAAGTACCAAGTCTTAACATAGTCTAATAAAGATGTTGCCGTCCCTGCAATATCTTTGTCTCCCAACATACTAAACACAGCAACGATTGGGGATTTCTGCTGCAAAGCTTTCACTTGTTCCGCTAGCCAGCGTCCACCTTGCGGATTATGCGCAACATCTAGATAACATGTTACACCATCAACCACTACTTTTTCAAAACGCCCACATAACTTAGCCTTGGCTAAACCTTCGCGGATGATATTTTCAGTGATAGGGACTTTTTCTTGTAAAAGTTCTACCGCCATCAAACTGGTTGCTGCATTTTGATGTTTCAAATTTATGGCAGGGAGATTTTGCATATTGATTTGATCATTTTGCCAATTCCAAGGATTAGCTTGAGAAGTGCTGCTATAAATAAAGTTCTCTCCGATAGCATACCACGGACAACCCAATTTAAGCGCGGTTTCTTTTAGTATTGCTGGTGGCTCTGGGTCTCCGCATACCACAGGTTTTGAGAATCTGAATATGCCAGCCTTTTCGCGAGCAATTGCCGAACGATCCGGGCCCAGCCATTCGGTGTGATCTAAATCGATGGTGGTTACAATGGCCACGTCCGTATCGATAATATTCACTGCGTCTAATCGGCCCCCTAGGCCCACTTCGAGGAGCAAAAGATCCAATTTAGCGCTTCGAAAAATTTGCAAGGCCGCTAAAAACGTAAATTCAAAAAAACTTAGAGTGATTTCCTGACGCGCTTCTTCCACTTCGGCGAAGGCATCAACCAATTTTTTGTCGCTAATTAGTTGATTATTAATTCGAACTCTTTCATTAAAAGTCATCAAGTGCGGAGAAGTAAAAGCGCCTACCCGGTAGCCGCCAGCAGAATAAATTTCTTCCAAAAATTTTACACAAGAACCTTTGCCATTGGTACCGGTGATGGTTACCACAGGGCAAACAAACTGATTACATTTTAAACGTGTGGCAACTACACTGACACGGTCCAGTCCTAAATCCATTTCTTTTGGGTGCAGCTGACTGATGTAACTTAACCAAGACGCCAAATCTTTAACAGGTAGGTTCAGGCGCATGCATTAATTTTGCTAATAAATGAGCAACTTTACCATTCAACTCTCTGCGATCCACAATCATATCGATGGCGCCATGTTCTAATAAAAACTCACTACGTTGAAACCCTTCGGGTAATGTCTGTCGAATAGTTTGTTCAATAACCCGAGGCCCAGAAAACCCAATTAAGGCATTGGGTTCAGCCAAAATAATATCACCTAACATGGCTAAACTAGCTGAAACTCCACCCATGGTAGGATCGGTCAATACAGAAATATAAGGCACCCCAGCTTTTGATAAACGCGCTAAAACAGCGCTGGTTTTAGCCATTTGAAATAAGGAGAATAGGCCTTCCTGCATACGCGCACCACCACTGGTGGCAAAACAAACCAATGGGATCCTTTTGCTTAAAGCCGCTTGCGCAGCAACGACAAACCTTTCCCCCACTGCTGCACTCATCGAGCCGCCAATAAAATTAAAATCAAAGCTTGCTACCACCACCGGGACTTTATGTACAAAACCAGTCATCGCAATCAAAGCTTCTTTTTCTTTAGAATTCCGTTGCGCTGCTTGCAAACGGTCGCGATAGCGTTTTGAATCTTTGAATTTTAGCCAATCCTTAGGCTTTACATTCTGGCCTAATTCCACTCGTCCTTCTGGGTCTAAGAATATATCCAACCTGTTGCGTCCAGATAAACGCATATGATAATTACATTTAATGCAAACCTGAAAATTGCTTTCTAATTCAGCACGATACAAAGTAGCCAGACAAGCTACACATTGGCTCCAAATTCCTTCGGGAACACCTTTCTTTTTGGCTGTTGAGACTTTTGGCAATAATTTTTGAAACCAACTCATGTTGTAACCCTAACCATCACTAAAAAACTGGTTTTCATTATAACAAACTCTGTCTATGATGATAAGATGCTATTTGGAGATTTCAGCAATTCTCGGCGTAGCCGAAAATTGCTTCCTGGTTTATATCCTGCGCTCGGCGGAGCCGATGCTCGGAATCAAGGGGGAGACGCTCCGCTTTCTCCCCCTTTGATCCCCCATTGGGGGTGGAATCTATTATATCAAGCTGAGTTCTGGTATTTATAGTAGATAATTGTTCAAATTTTGCATATAATTTGTTTTTTTGATTGAAGAGCTTTGAAGAGTTAAAAATGATTAGAAAATTTTACCCCCTATTTTTTCCTTTTTTAGCGATTTTTGCTTTTTTTTTAGAAATCTATAGGATTTTTTGTTTTTGGTATCATCAGGCAGGCACGAACAATAGTGATCTTCTTTTCCCCCTCGCCATTACGCAAAATTTAATCCATGAACATGGCCATATCTCTGATTGGATCCTAACACCAACTCCCTATTTATTTCCCGATATCTTTATTCACCTTTTAATTAGCCTATTTTCAGCGAATATCGCTTTGAATTTATCTATTTTTGCTTTTATACAAACGTTGTACTTTTTTTGCATTATTTTAATGTTAATAAGATTAATTACATTTAAATCTTGTCCTTGGTATATCAGCTTACTATTTATTCTAGCTGTGCTTTTTGTTTCGAATGAATTAAACAATTTATCAAGTCTCGAACTTTTCTCAACAATATTTTATGCTGGTATGCATTTTACTTCTTTCTTAATGATATTAACTTGTTTGTATATTTTTATCATTATGTGTAGAAAAAAAAATATTTATTTAAATTTAACTTTTTTTCTAATTACTTCGATCTCTATTTTTTCCGACATCGTTGTCGGTTTTTATTTTACCATTCCATTGAGCTTAACTATTTTAGTGTGTGCGATACTAAAGTACATCGATTTTAAGAATTGTATGAAGCTTCTTGCTTTGTTATTCATTACCACATTATGTGGATACTTACTTTTTAAATTTTTTCCTTTGTATTATCTTCGCCCTCGTAGAATAATTCAGTTTCCAGATGGCGCCATACATAGCTTCTTGAGGATAATGTTTAATTTTATCAAGCAGGAACCTATATTAGCAATAACTTGGTTAAGCTTTATATTTCTTGCACCTTTTTCTTTAATTAAAAGTCACTACAAAAGTAAAAGAAATAATTATTCTATTCAGATGAAATGGGTAGATTTTATTATTTTTTTTCAAATTATAATGGTATTGGTAACTATCCCACTTTTTATATTAACCGATCCCAACCTAATATATGTTAAATTAGACAACTATCTTGCTATGCGTCACCTTCAGCCTTTTATTTTGGAACCTATTCTCATCGGTGTTCCATTACTAATTTTTAAACACCATAAGTTATTTCTCTTTTTTAAGAATAAGTATTTAATTGGAACTTGCTATATTTTCATTATTATTTTTTCTTCATTTAATATCCCTGAGTTTAAAGCAATAAATTTATATTCTTACTATCCTCAAGAGATAGCCTGTTTTGATCAACATGCCACTAAACTACATCTGCATTCTGGACTTGCGAATTACTGGTCAGCTCGGCCTTTTACCTTATACAATCATTCAAAAAGCCGATTCATCGCCGTAGATGGAAATTTTAATCCTTTTATATGGAGTACTTCTTTACAAAATTTCAAAAATGATCAATTAAATTTTATTATGCTAAAAAGCCATGAATTTGAAAAATCGAAAATTTTAGCTCGTTTTGGCAATCCCACTACAACTTTTTCATGCCCTGGCGGTTTTGATTATTATGTTTACAATAATAAAGCTATGGAAAATCTTTTTCCTCAAAAAATAATAATAGATAAACATTATAAAGGGCTTCCATGGTTTGGACATTAGATATTTATCTTATTAAAAATAAAATTGGGTAAGTTTTTCACCACAAACATAATTATCCGCCATTTTTTAGGTGCATACACCACCGTTTTGCCTTGCTGTATTCCCTTCACAATAAGATCAGCGACTTCATCAACTTTCGCAAGCTGGCTTTTAGGTAATTGTAAAGACGCCGTCATTGGGGTCTCGGTCGGCCCTGGCTTAATGAGCACTACTTTCACTGCAGTATTTGCCAGTCGGTGTTGCATGCCCTGCACATAATTCATGATTAACCCTTTAGCAGCTCCATAAACGTAATTAGATTTCCGGCCACGATCTCCTGCGACCGAACCAATAATCGCCAAAGAACCATGATTAGCTTTTTGCATAGGTTTAACAAAAGCTTCAGCAAATAATACCGGAGAAATGGCATTGATCTGCAAGGCATCCTGACAAATTGAAAGATCTTCTTGGCAAATTGTTTGTTCTGGCAAACAACCGTGAGCAATAAGCACAATGTCGACGGGGCCTTCTGCAAATATTCCATCGACCAAGCTCTGAATTGCAATAGGATCAGAAAAATGAGTGGTCATGGTCTTGATCGCAGATTGTGGATTACGTACACGCAAATCTGCAGCAATATCTTCTAATTTAGCCAAATTACGTCCGATTAGAATAAGCTCTACCGTATCCTTTACCCAATCGCGCGCACAATGCTCAGCGATCGATGAGGTCGCACCGATAATGACAATTCTTTTTTTAATTTCTTTCATTTTCACCCTCCTAACAAGCGTCTGGATAAAGCTGAGCTTATTCCAGGATCACGATATTTTAAAAATTCGTTGAGTCGCGGATAACCGGCTTCAAAAAGAGTGCGCGGCATGCGTGCATCTTTAGCAGGATAAAGACGTCCTTTTACTTCAGCAACGATAGCATCTAATCGTTCAAAAAGCTTTAATGAATCTCGCCCGCGATTAGGGAAATCAATAGCTAATGTAATTCCTGGTCGTGGAAAACTTAACATTCCCAAAGATGGGCGATCGCCAAAGGTTTTTAACACGGTTAAAAATGATCCTTCCCCTGAATAAGCAACTTCTTTTAACATAACTTGTATAGCCTCAATACCATTTGCAAATGGCACAACCGTTTGATATTGGAAGAAACCCCGAGGGCCATATATTCGATTCCATTCTAATAAATTGTCCAGCGGATAAAGAAAAGATTCATAATCGATGATTTGTCGGCGACTACTCATTTTTTTGATATTAAAGTAAAGATAATTGAACACACTCAAAGATGTTTTATTAATTAAAGAAAAAGGCGGGACAAACGGCACAGTTTTTTTCTTCTTGTGAGGAAGCGGTAAATTTGATTCAATAAAATTACCTCTTAGAAAAAGACCCCGACCCTTTTCTGAATTACAATCGACCCAAGACACGGTGTATTCCCAATCTTTTACTGATTCTTCTGTCAGTTGAAAAAATTCATTCAGATTATCGTAAGGAATGGTTTCGGTTTCTAACCACGGGCTTTTAACGGGAACTAATTGAATGGCTGCTTCAATAATAATCCCGGTTAAACCGAGGCCACCAACTGTAGCAGTAAACCATCCAGGTTGCTGGTTAATACTGCAAGTAATTGCCTGACCGTCCGTACGGATTAATTTAATCCAGCAAATATGATTTCCAAATGAACCTTTTTGATGATGATTTTTACCATGAACATCATTAGCTATGGCCCCCCCGACTGTTACCAATTGAGTACCTGGCGTTACCGGTAATACCCACCCCCGAGAGACAAATATTCGTTGAATATCCTGTAAGAGAACCCCCGCTTCACAGATCAATTCACCGGTGTGCTCATTAAAGCTAATTAATCGATTTAATCCGGTCGTCTTCCAAACCACTCCGCCGGGGTTTAAACAAACGTCTCCGTAACTTCGCCCCATACCATAAGCAATTCCAGGGGTAGATTTTATTTGATTATGAACTTGTTCACGATCAAACAATAGTTGAACTTGATGTTCGGAATCTTCTAACCGACCCCAAGAAGAAAGAGTTACCACGGTGGCCATCCGATCGTACCCAACATTAAGACTACGGCAAAGGCGACCCCACAGCATAAACTCACTTTATCTTTAAGTGCAAAAACTAATGGATCATCATGCATTTTACTTCGAGAAGCTTGCATCCACATCCAGCTAACCCAAAACAACATAATAGGAACAGCAGCCCAAATAAACTCAGGGGTACGATATAATTGCAATACGGTTGTACTATTTAAATAAAGCGCTAAAACTAGGCTGGAAATATAACCTGAAGTGACGCCAAGTATTTGCACTAGTTGAGCATCTGATGTGAAATAGGCACGACCCTGTATCTCCTTCTTTCCAGATCCCAAATGAACTTGAAGTTCGACATAACGTTTAACAAACGCCAGGGATAGAAATAGAAAAATGGAAAAAGCCAATAGCCAAAAAGAGGGCTCTAAATTGATTGCTAGGGCGCCGGCGATAATACGTAAAGTATAAAGCAGAGCTAAAGCCAAGCAGTCAACTAAAACCAAATGTTTAAGCCAGCATGAATAAACGCTAGTCAGCAAGAAATAAAACACTAACCAAGATAAAAATATACCATTTACGTAACGCGCTAAAACCAAACTGGCTAGCAATAACAAAGGCCCTAAAATTGCTCCCACCCAAGTTGGCACTGATCCTGAAGCAAAGGGTCGAGTACGTTTGCGAGGATGCTGCCGATCGTTTTCTAAATCCAACAAATCATTAAAAATATAAACGGAAGAAGCGCATAAACTAAAAGAAAAGAATGTCATTAATAAAATGGGCCAATAAGCAATATTAGTAAATTGATGAGCAGCAAGCAAAGGAATAAATAGCAATAAGTTTTTAGACCACTGATGGATGCGAAGCAAAGGTTTTAGAATCGAAATTTTGAAAGGTTGCACGGGAAAAATTTGCTCGACCTCACAACACAATTTTACTTTATTGATTAAATTCGCAGAAGAATTCACCACTAAGGCTCGACGTGCATTTTTCCAAACCCAGAGATCGACCTTAGAATTACCTGCATAGTCAAACCCGGCGGAGCCAAAACGTTCCTCAAGCATCGCTGCTTTATTTTTCCCAGATAAGTTAGTCGCTCCATCACTCGCCAGCAGCTCATCAAATATTCCCAAATATTCAAAAATTCCCTTTGCAATTTTATGATCGGTAGCAGTACATAAAATTAATTTTCTACCTGTTGAGTGTTGTTGTTTTAGCCATTCCAACAAAGGCTGATTATAAGGCAAAGTGCTGGGGTCAAAATGAAAACGCTGCGCTAAATTGCTTTTAAGCACTGCTTTACCTTGAAGCCACCAATAGGGAATAAGAAAGAAAGCTAACGGATCATCGCCCGCGATTTTAAATACCGACTCATGCAGCATGTCAGTTTTAACAAGGGTTCCATCGAGGTCAACAATTAAAGGACAATTATTCATCGAAAAGACCAACGTTTGTGTCCAAAGTAACTAGTAAACAAAGGTGTAGCCACGCCTACGCCATGCGCTATGTCCTGCGCAAACCAACTAATACCAAGCCAAGGTAGAATATAATATGCCAATCCCATACTGATAACCCAAGTTTGGAGGATGGCAACTAAATTTACTAAAACAAAAAAAATCGCAGAACGACTAATAGGCTGTTGGCTCTGCTTAAACACAAATAACTTGGCTAATATAAAAGCAGTAATCATTCCCGTAATATAGGCAAGGATTACTGACCAAGAAAAACTTAAATATTGATTATATATTATTCGTGAACAAAAATTAATCGTAGCTGCAATACCTCCGGTCAGCACAAAAAACAAAAACTGTTGTGACCAGAATGGCTTGAATATTTTTTCCTTGACTAACATTTTGCTTCTTGGCACTTTACTGCTTCTTGGGCTAATTTTCTTCCAAAACCAATACTCTCAGATATACCCCGATCTTCAGGATAATAGTACGAAGTATCCGCTACCCATAACCCTTTTACTGGGAGTGAAGCCGGGGGTAGTTGATCGAGATACCCAGGGGTACAAATCGGTTGGGCAAAACGATAACGGCTGGCATAAATATCAATAAAATCATTATCAGTAAGTGACGGATTAATTTTTTTTAAATATCGTCTTACTTTATCTAAAAACACTTGGTTTGGCTCATTAAATTTTGGATGTTCGCCAGGCATGTAAAAAGGAACATACAAAATATGGTGGTCCAAAGGCCTCAAATTGGTATATTCAACTAATCCGGGGATATCCATCTCAGGATCATGAGTATTTAACCAGAAATTTTCGGTCAATGATTTTTTCAGCTTTACAATCACACAAACTACGGCAATATTTTTCAATGCTCTAAATTGTTGCAAAATTTCCGAGGGCAAATCCGGCATCAGTTGAGGTACATAAGGAAGTGGAACGGTACTGACTACTTTATCGAAAAAGATAGGTTTCCCATTCACTTCTAAACCTTTGACTTGATTGTTTTCTATTAGAACCCGACTCACAGGCGATTTTAGATTTACTATTCCTCCCAAAGCTTCAATCTTAGCGTGTAACGCTCTAAGTAAAGTGGTGGAGCCACCTTCAAGGTAACCTAATTTTTCTCGAAAGATGTTGTAACGAGAGCGACCAATCCGTCGAATACGACTAGAAATCCAAGCTGCTGATAAATTATTGGCATAATTATAAAATTTATAATCAAATAAACGTGACCACAAAATTTCATAGGCCTCTTTGCCTACCCAACGTTTAACCCATTCAGTGGCTTCAACTTTATCTAACGATTTCCAATCATTACGTTTTGTGGATAAAAAAGCATGTAAACCATAACGAAATTTGGCAACTAAGCTTAACCCTTGAAATTTAAGGAGAGCCAATGGATTGCCCCAGGGTTGGATACGATTTTGATACCAATATCCCATTTTCGTTTCTTTCCATCTCATTTGATTGGACAATCCCAACTCATCTAACATTTTCAAGAAATCGTGGTCAGAGGTACAATGAAAATGGTAATAACGTTCTATCGCTAGGCCGGAAAAATCAAAACTAGCTGTCATTCCACCTACCCTATCATCAGCTTCATAGACCACCGGCTGGTGTCCGTCACGAGCCAATTGATAAGCAACAGCTAAACCCATAGGTCCAGCGCCAAGCACGGCAATTTTTTGAGGCATACTAGAACTCCAAAACGTACTGACTGTAAATAGGATGATTAAAAGTCATGCGAATGGCGTCAACAAAAGGAGTATAAGGCACATTAAAAATTTTCGGCCAATCGATGACTTCAAACTCATCTTTAGCGACTAATGCGCTCAGTTGTTGGGTGGTAAACGGAGGATTCTTATCAAACAATCCCCAAAACCAAATTAAAGCATAAAATAGTGAGTAAGGAAATTTAATAATGATTGCCTTTGCTTCTGTAGCACGTTTGATAGCGCGAATAATATCAATGTAGTCAACCTTCTGCTGTCCAGAAATGTTATAAATTCTTGGAGCAATTTGGTTTTCGATACAACTGATAATAATATTGCAAAAATCGCCGACGTAAAGAGGTTGACGCAAATAACGACCATCTCCTGGGATAGGAAAAAATGGAAACTTATTCATAAATCTGGAAAGCCAACCTAAATGTTTTCGGTCTAGCCATCCAAACATTAAGGTAGGCCGTAAGATAGGACAGATAATACCACTTTCTAAAACCATTTTTTCTTGGTCTTTTTTTGTTTTAGTATAATAATCATCTGCCACAGACTCAACCACTGAAGAACTGATATGAATTAAAGACGGTATTTTATGTTCTTTGATTAAATTTAAAATTAAGCGAGTCGAATCTAAATTATTGCGTACAAATGCTTGATAATCATTTCCGCCAATTTGGGCTTGCAGCATCACAACTACATCAGCATCGATAAAATGGTGCTCCCAATCTCCTTTTTCGCATAAGTCTGCATATTGGACAGTCAAATCAGGTTGCATTCGTTTTAAACTATTTAAATTATTGCGATGCTTATCCAAAACAACGATATTTTTATACCCTTTTGCTTTTAAATGGATAATCAGGTTTTGACCGACTAGACCGGCCCCGCCAGGAAGAATAATTTTAGAATTTAGATTCATGTTGCTCCAAAAAATTCATTTATTTTTCGTTACTTCTAAACTTTTGAGTGAAACGCCCCATTGCGAAGCAGTTCCAAATACCCAAACGGGTTTTTCAATGATAAATTTTAGATCTAAATAATCACTATTTAAATTCTCTATAGGAACAAATATTTCTTTATTGCTGCTTAGTTGATTAAATTTAAAATCAGAAAAAAGGACACCGTTCTTAAAAATTTTTAATGATTGAGTTGAAGTTTTAGAAGGCAGAAATGCTTCCACGTCTAAGATAACACCGCCTGAGAAATCTTTTTTCAAAGGAAGAAATATGTGTGATTCATGCCCATCTGTCCTAGCTACTTTATCTGAAGGGTATAACATCCAACCAGATACAAGCAATTCCCGAGCGAACAATTTAAAATCTGAAGCAGGAGTCAATTTTCTATAATCAATCTTGTTTAATGGTTTAAATTCAGAGTATTTATAGATAACATAGCCTGGAGTATTTTTGAAAATAGGTAATCCTAGAGAGTTCTTATTTTCTGACATTTCCAGGAAAAACCTTCTTCCTGTTAAAGTTGCCTGTATAACCTCTTCAGGTCTGCACTTAGCAGCCAGAGTAAAATCAAGTTTCCATGAGTTATTTACACAAAAGAAATCTTCATGTTTTCTTTTTGCATAAATTTGTGCTGCCAAAATATCAGCCCATGTGTCAGGCACCAGATTTGAATCAAGCACAATCCTATTATTATCATCAGATTTGAAAGGGTATAATTCATGAAAAAAAGCAATCCCCCCAGGCCTATCATAATTTATTGAAGCTTTATGAACCTCCTTTTTAAGACCTAGCAGGCACAAAAATAAGAGACAAAATAGAAGTATACGCTTATGCGAGATTTCAATTCTTTGGTAAATACAAAAAAAAGCAAAGGCAATGAGAATCGCGGGTACGGCATGATAAAATAATCCAATATAAGTCATTGAAAGAAAATCTACGCCATCTTTAGCATAAACAAAAAAAGCAAAAGTTATCGCGCATAATATTAGCAAAACTGAATAAGCTGTTTCTCTAAAATCTTTTGTTTGAGCTTTGGAATAAAAAAAGGTGAAACCTAATATTATTATTCCCATCAACAATGAAGTTATACCCCCCCAATAATAACCGAGATAGTTGAGTGCCTCCTTAGAGGTATGATGTGTTGAGATTTTACTAAAACTAATATAGTCCGGTATGGGACCCGGAAAATGCAAAATTGTTTCTAGAATTAACGGGATTAAAAATAAAAATACAATACCAAAAAGTTTATATAATTTGTGTTTATTTTCAATCAAAAATTTATTACTCAATATAGGCACTATCTCTTTATTGAACCTACAAATTAAAGTGTTAAAAATAACAATTAGCACACTTAAAATACCTATAATCGGAACAAAACAAACATGGCCATTAATCAAAAAACCGCAGCTTAAAGCAAGCTGTAAAGGCTCATCGAGTTTGCCGTAAATAAGTGATGACGAAGACAGTAACAATATTGCAAAAGGAAAAATATATAAATGGGGAAACCATATTCCCAGTAAAAATTGGTTATCAAAAAGCCCAATTACCAATAAGAAAATTAAAGTGATCAAGCTTGAAACAATTACAGATTGAGTAAGTTTTTTAAAAAAGTTTAAAAATAAGATCATCCAAAATGCTTTATAAACATCAGCCATAATAATTTGGCCGGCTATTGATGACTTAACGATATGCAACCAATCATGAAATATTAATTCACCGAATGCTAAGACATAAAGCATAGCAGGACCAGGATGGTTAAATCCCGCTCTGGAATGAATTCCAATTAATAGTTTGAATGATTTAGCGTCCTGAATAAGCAAACTATTAGCAGCCCAATCACCAAATTCCACAATTCTCCCATGCAAAGTTGCCCAATTACCGAGGACAAAAAGTAAAGTAATTCCAAACCATAGCGTTAACCAAAAAAACCATTTCTTTTGGACGTCGTTTTTAATCAATTCTCGCACTATAAACTCCAAAGGAGGGATAAGAAATTTTGTTAGTATCTTCGCATATTTAATATTTAAAATCAAGGGCATCCGTGTAACACGAGAGAGCAATACCTACGGATATCTAGATCAGCAAGTAATCTCTTTCTTAAGTTGCGCTGCAAAGACGCTAAACACTTTACAAAGTTTCTTAAAATTTCAAACTTGAGCACCCAATAAACACTTGTCTTTCTTCCAGAAATTAGTATTATTGGTCGATTCCTTGAAGCTTTTATGCGGTGGTTCGTACAAAAAATGAAAAATTATCTATTGAGATCATATGCATTTATTTGCGAAAATCCCCTATTAATTGCATTTATAATACTGGCTGTAATGGTAAGAGTTTGTTTCTGGGCGTATACGGATAGAGTTTGGGAAGATGCTCTTATTACACTGGCGCCCTCTAAAAATATCTGGTTAGGCTATGGACTCACTCATCACCTGAGTGAGCCTCGCGTTCATAGTTTTACTTCGCCGTTAAGTGTGTTGACGCCTATTATAGGTCAAGCATTTGATATTAATGGGCTAATTTTTTTAAAATTAACAGCAATTTTAGGCGCAATAGCCGCAATCTATTTTGCTTATCGAATTGGCTTTTTACTCAAATTTCACTGGTCTGCGCAAGTCTTATTGCTTAGTTATCTCGCAACAGATCAACTGCAAATTTTTTTCGGAATGACAGGAATGGAAACGCAACTTGCCACTGCCATTTTCCTTGGAAATGTTTATTATTTTTTAAGAGAAGAATGGACGTTGTTAGGCGTTTTTTCTGGTCTTGGTATGTTGGCTCGCCCAGAATTTATTATTTGGGTAGGCATAATTGGTCTCTTTATGTTAATTTGGCATCCTCGAAAAATTATAAATGTGTTAATACCGTTTTTGATTGTTTCAATGCCTTGGTATTTATTCGCTCATTTTTATTATGGCTCCATAATTCCTAACACCATTGTTGCAAAAAATATAGGTTATAATGCTTCTCCCTTTAAGCATTCAATTGCTGAAATGTGGCAATATTTTCGTGGATCTTGGGGAAGTATTGCTCCTTTCAAAGAATGGTCTTTGGCCATATCGATACCCATCCCAAAATTTTATATTGCAGTGGTTGTTGGCATCGTCCTTATGTTAAGCCTAATTGGTCTGATTAGAGCTTATCGCCATCGAGATTGGCGGTTGATATTTATATTTTTGGTTGTCCTTGTTTTTATTCTTTATAGATCAGCTATCTTATTAGCTCTTTATTTTATGTGGTACATTCCTCCATTCGCTGCTTTATTATTTTTAATGACAGCCTATGGTTTGACGAGTATTTCCTCACGATTTTCTTATTTAGGAATTGGCCTGGGGTGTTTTGTGGCCATTATGTACGCTCTACATATACCCTTTACTTTTCCACTGGAAAAGATTGTTCAGGAAAAAATTGAATGTGGGGTTCGTTTAAAAACTGGAAGAGTTTTAGCCTCAATGATGGGAGACGCTGATAGCGTGGTACTTGAGCCTTTAGGTTATATAGGATATGGAGCTTTTAATAAAACAACTTACGATTTCCCTGGCCTAAGTTCAAAGGTAGTGGTTAACACATTAAAATCTATGAAAACAAGAAATATGCAAAACTTAATTGCAACGATACAGCCAGCATTTCTTGCGCTCAGACCAGCGGAAATCGAATTGATACAGAAGGAAAAACCCGACATTGCAAAAAATTACCGTAAAGTTGCACGTATTCAAGTAGAAAAAAATATAAAGTGGAAAAGATGGGGTTATGCATTATTTAATCGAGATATTGATGGTGAATTCACCATTTATCAGAGAATTGCTCCTGTAACGCAACTAGGTCTTCTAACTCCTATGGAAACAATTCCAGAAGCCTTGGGGAAATGTCCTGCCAGATATTGAATATGACTTGATTCATCGAGATTTTTTGTCAGAGTAAAAAATTGACACCCCTATATAAAAATGCGATTCTACGGAGCCAATTGTTTAAATATTTGTGACCTTGAGAAACTATGGCCTACTTTGTTACAGGTTCTGCTGGTTTTATCGGCAGTCAGATCGTTGATCGCTTATTGCAAGCCGGTTATGAAGTAGTTGGTTACGATAACCTGTCTACCGGGTTATCTCAATTCCTACACTATGCAAACAATTCCAAAAAATTTACCTTTGTTCAGGCTGAACTTCTCGATTTAACAAAATTAACCAAATCTATGCAAGGATGCGAAGCTGTCTTTCATTTGGCAGCTAACGCCGATGTACGCTTCGGCACCCATCATCCCGATAAAGATTTGCAACAAAATACTTTGGCGACCTTTAATGTCCTAGAAGCGATGCGCGCCAACCACATTAAACGAATTGTTTTTGCATCTACAGGATCTATATACGGGGAATCCACCACCATCCCGACTCCAGAAAATGCCCCCTTCCCTATCCAAACCTCTCTCTATGGCGCTTCAAAGTTAGCTGCTGAAGGACTTATTCAAGCTTATTGTGAAGGTTTCGACTTTCAAGCGTATATTTTTCGGTTTGTATCAATTTTAGGTGAACGTTACACCCACGGTCATGTTTTTGATTTTTACAAAAAATTAAGAGACGACCCAACTCAGCTTCCCATACTTGGCAATGGCAAACAAAAAAAATCTTATTTATACATCCAAGATTGTATCGACGCCATATTTCTAGCGATGAAAAAAGCCACTGATAAAGTAAATATCTTTAATCTAGGTACGAATGAGTATTGTCAGGTCAATGATTCAATTAATTGGATTTGCGAACATCTGGGCATTAATCCTGAAAGAATTTATTCTGGTGGTCAACGGGGTTGGATTGGGGATAATCCTTTTATTTTTCTAGATTGTAATCGAATCCGTCAGTTAGGCTGGGCGCCTAAACTTTCCATCCATGAAGGCATTATTGCCACCCTTTCCTATTTACAAAATAACCCTTGGGTTTTGGAAGATAGAAAATGAAAGTTGGAATTGTCGGTTTATGGCATCTAGGAACGGTTACGGCGGCTTGCCTAGCCCAACGAGGTTTTGAAGTCATTGCCTACGATAATAACTCATCCGTCATCGATAAATTAGCTAATAATCAACTGCCAGTATTTGAGCCAGGTCTTCAAGAATTAATCGCAAACTCTAAAATTTTTTTCACAACGAATCCTAAAGAACTAAATCAAGTAGATGTTTTATGGATTACTTACGACACACCTGTCGATGATGATGATAATGCTGACATTAATTTTGTTATTATCCAAATTAAATTATTTCTTCCTCATTTAAAAAATGAAACATTAATTCTAATCTCTTCGCAACTTCCTGTGGGAACCACACGCCAATTATCTTTATTTGCCCAACTAAATTTTCCTGAAAAAAAGCTAAGCTTCGCTTATTCGCCAGAGAATCTCCGTTTAGGAAAGGCGATAGAAGTATTCACCCAACCAGATCGAGTCGTCATTGGCATTGAAAAAGAAAGTGATAAAGAACGTATCAGCAAATTATTTAATCCGTTTACTGGCAATTTACTTTGGATGTCAATTGAATCGGCGGAGATGACTAAACATGCTGTAAATGCTTTTTTGGCTTCCTCAGTTGTTTTTATTAATGAATTATCGACTCTTTGTGAAATGGTCGGAGCGGACGCTAGAGAAGTTGAATTCGGACTAAAAAGCGAAATGCGCATCGGACAGAAAGCCTATCTAAAGCCAGGCGGAGCTTTTGCTGGCGGAACACTGGCGCGTGATGTCATTTTTTTAAAAAAAATAGGTTCTGCTCATTCACTACCAACCCCATTATTTAGTTCAATCTTAGAAAGCAATGACTTACACAAAAAATGGGCACAACGTCAAGTTCAACGAATATTAAATCCACTCCGAGGAAAAGTGATTTCCATATTGGGTTTAACCTACAAACCCGGCACTGATACTTTACGTCGTTCGAATGCCATTGAGATCGCCAACTTTTTATTTCAGCAAGGGGCCAAAATACAAGCTTATGATCCAGTTATTAAAATTTTACCTGAAGAGCTGCAATATATTCAATTACACAACAAACCACTTGAAGCGTTATACCAAGCTGATGCTGTAATCATCGCTACTGAATGGCCTGAACTAAAGGCATTGAAAGCTGAAGATTTCCTAACGCTAAAACAGCCCCTTATTTTCGACGCTGGCGGATTCTTAGCAAAAATCTTAATGCAAGAACCACAGGTTCGCTATTTTACCGTGGGAAAAGTGTGATGAAACTTTTGGGGCGCAAAGCAATTATAACAGGGGCCAGTCAAGGTTTTGGTTACACAGTCGCTGAAGCTTTTATTAAAGAAGGCGCGCATGTTACCTTGTGTGCACGTAATGCAGATTCTTTACTTGAAGCACGTAATCGGCTGATCTCCATAGCTAGCGATTCTTCAAGAATAGCTTGTTTAACTGCTGATATTTCCAATGCAAATGATGTAGATCAGTTAGTGAAGACAGCTGTGCATCAAATGGGAGGAATTGACATTTTAGTTGCCAATGCAGGAGTGTATGGCACAAAAGGCGCACTTGATGATATTGACTGGGAAGAATGGTCTTCTGCAATTGATATTAATTTAAAAGGCACAGTATTGGTTTGTAAATCTGTACTTCCCTATTTAAAGCAAAAACGTTATGGAAAAATTATTTTATTATCTGGCGGAGGCGCCACCAAACCAATGCCATTTTTAAGTGCTTATGCCGCTTCAAAAGCGGCCGTTGTACGTTTTGGCGAAACTCTTGCTGGAGAAGTGAGTGATTACCAAATTGATGTCAATTCTATCGCCCCCGGCGCTTTAAATACCCGTTTATTGGAAGAAGTACTGGCTGCCGGCCCAGAAAAAGTGGGCTCATCCTTTTATGAACAATCCCTGAAGCAAAAGGAAAAAGGCGGGTCGCCTTTAGAGTTAGGCGCAAATTTGTGTGTTTATTTGGCTTCACAAGAAAGTGACGGTATAACTGGAAAATTAATTAGCGCCGTTTGGGATCCTTGGCAATCTTTGGAAAAATATAAAAATAAGTTACAAAACTCTGATATTTACACTCTGCGCCGGATTGTGCCGAGTGATCGTGGAGAAGATTGGAATTAATTATGTTAAAAGTAGGCATCATTGGCTGCGGATTAATTGGACAAAAACGAGCATTAGCGTTGCAAGGCGCCGAATTGTATGCATGCACCGATAAAGACCGCGCTAAAGCCGAACGACTTGCACAACAATATAATGCGGTTAAAAGCTACTTAACTTGGCAAGAGTTGTTATCAGATAAAAAGATAGATATTGTCATAATCGCAACCCCTCATAATGCACTAGCAGAAATCACCTTGGCGGCAATTCAAGCGAATAAGCATGTACTGGTTGAAAAGCCCGCCGCCTGTTTTCCAGAGGAACTAGAACCTGCCATTGCTGCATCTCATCATTCCAACGTCTGCGTACGAGTTGGCTTTAACCACCGCTATCATCGTGCTTTACAAAAAGCACAGCAATTAATTCAAGCACACACCATTGGTGAACTCATGTATTTACGTGCTCGCTATGGTCATGGTGGTAGAATCGGTTATGACAAAGAATGGCGAGCCGACCCGACCATTTCTGGCGGGGGGGAATTAATCGATCAAGGTGTCCACTTGATCGATCTAGCACGTTGGTTTCTAGGTGAATTTGTCGAAAATTCTGGATTTGCGCATACGTATTTCTGGGACATGCCAGTGGATGATAATGGTTTTTTATTATTAAAAACTGCAAAAAAACAGGTGGCTTTTTTACATGCAAGCTGCACCGAATGGAAAAATATTTTTAGTATGGAAATTTATGGTAAAAATGGCAAGTTAGTTATTGAAGGGCTCGGCGGCAGTTATGGAACTGAGCGCTTAATACTTTATAAAATGCTCCCGGAAATGGGACCGCCAGAAACCACCATTTGGGAATACCCCATGGCCGATAACTCGTGGCAAATAGAATTTAAAGAATTTCTCGACGATATTCAATTAGGACGCAAAAGTAATCCGGGATTAGATGATGCCTATCAAGCTTTAAAAATTGTGCAAAAAATTTATCAGGAATCTATATGATCGTAACACGTAGTCCATTACGAATCTCATTGGGAGGTGGCGGCACTGATTTACCTTCTTACTATCGTGATCATACTGGATTTTTAATCGCAGCAGCGATAGACAAATATGTTTATATCAATTTGCATCATACTTTCGTTGAAGAATTAATTATTAAATATTCGAAATTAGAACGAGTGAAATCGATTGATGAGGTACAACACCCCATCATACGTGAAGCACTACGATTTGTCGGCATTGAAGCGCCTTATCTTGAAATTACCAGTATGGCAGATATCCCTGCAGGTACGGGATTAGGTTCTTCCGGCAGTTTTACCACTGCCCTACTAAAAGCATTACACACACTGAAAAAAAATTTAGTGCATCCACAAGAATTAGCCCAGCAAGCTTGTCATATTGAAATCGACTTATTGAGTGAACCTATTGGGAAACAGGATCAATATATTGCTTCTTATGGCGGTTTAACTTGCTTCCGATTTACCCCTGATAATCAGGTAGAAGCCTGGCCATTGAAAATCGATACCGAAACTCTTCATAATTTAGAAGATAATCTGCTGCTGTTTTTTACTGGATACTCGCGATCAGCCTCAAATATTTTGCGCGAACAAGATGTAAAAAGTAAGCAACAAGACAATGATATGATCGCGAACTTACATTTTATTAAAGATCTGGGGTTAAAAAGCCAACAAGCATTGGAAAGTGGCGATTTGCATGAGTTTTCTGAATTAATGAATGTGCATTGGCAGTACAAAAAACAAAGATCAAAAAACATGAGCAATTCAAAAATTGATGATTGGTATGAATTAGCACTAAAAAATGGCGCCTTGGGAGGGAAAATGATTGGTGCAGGCGGTGGTGGTTTTTTAATGTTTTACGCAGAAGAAAAAACGAAACTTAGACATGCTTTAAGACAAGCAGGCTTGACCGAAGTACGTTTCAAGTTTGATTTTGCTGGCGCACAGGTAATCGCTCAATCATGAACACAAAGTTTTTTCCTATCGCTATTTTAGCCGGAGGTTTGGCGACTCGCTTAAAGCCAATTTCTGAAAAAATTCCAAAAGCATTGATAAACATAAACGGCCAACCATTTATTGATCATCAATTAAAACTCTTACACCATCAAGGTATTCGTCGCGTCGTCATTTGTGTAGGACATCTAGGGGAAATGATTCAAGATTATGTAGGTGATGGCTCACGTTACGGATTGAATATCGAATTCAGCTTTGACGGAAACTCTTTATTAGGAACTGCCGGAGCTCTCAAACGTGCATTGCCGCTTTTGGGAGAAAACTTCATGGTAATTCATGGTGACTCCTATTTAACTTGCGATTTCCTACCCGTACAAACTGCTTTTCAGAAACGCAATAAACCTGCCCTAATGACTGTTTTTCGTAACAATAACCAATGGGATAAAAGTAATATTGAATTAGACCAAGATGAGATCATTACTTACGATAAGGAAAATCGAACTTCACAGATGCGACATATTGACTATGGTTTGGGAGTTTTTAATTGCGAAGCATTCGCCGCAATTCCTGAAGGACAAACTTATGATCTCGCTAAATTATTTCAACTGCTACTTTCACAAAAGCAGCTGGCTTGCTATGAAGTAAAGCAACGTTTTTATGAAATTGGTTCATTTACTGGAATTGAAGATTTAAACCATTATTTACTTTAAGGGTGAGGATTTTTTATGAATTTTACAAATCAATTCTTAGATGATGCAAAAAAAATTATTGATAAAATTGATGTGCAATCGATTGAGAAAGCCGTTAATTTATTAGCTGAAACTCGACAAAATCAGGGTCGTCTATTTATTTTGGGCGTAGGAGGCAGCGCTGCAAATGCCTCTCATGCCGTTAATGACTTTCGAAAGATTGTTGGCATTGAGGCTTACGCACCTACAGATAACGTGTCGGAATTAACAGCTCGCACCAATGATGAAGGCTGGCATACTATATTTTCAGAATGGCTGGCGGTCAGTCGTTTAACCGATAAAGATGTCTTATTGATATTGTCTGTCGGCGGCGGTAATTTAGAAAAAAACGTTAGCCCAAATTTGGTTTCAGCTTTGCAATATGCCAAAAAAATTGGTGCGCGTTGTATCGGAATTGTTTCTCGAGACGGCGGCTATACCGCTCAGGTAGCAGACGTTTGTATATTAATACCGGTCGTTAATCCTGAAAATATCACGCCTCATGCGGAGGCTTTTCAAGCTGTAGTTTGGCACTTAATCGTTTCTCATCCTCTGCTTAAAAAATCTCAAACTAAATGGGAGTCCGTAGTTGAAACGTGCCGTGTTCCTTGATCGAGATGGCGTATTAAATAAAGCCGTCATTAAACAAGGAAAGCCTTACCCACCAGCCAATTTGGCTGAGGTTATTATTGAGGACGATGTGCTTGGTGCATTAAAAGCACTCAAAAAAGCGGGATTTTTGTTGGTCGGCGTTACCAATCAACCTGATGTGGCTCGCGGGCATACCTTACAAAGTACAGTAGAATCTATTAATAACTACTTATTACAAATTTTGCCTATAGATGGCTTTAGAGTCTGCTACCATGATAACCCAGACAAATGCTATTGCCGCAAGCCACTCCCTGGATTAATATTAGAAGCTGCGGATCATTGGGGAATAAATTTAGCAACCAGTTATATGGTGGGCGATCGCTGGCGAGATATAGATGCAGGCTATGCAGCTGGCTGTAAAACAGTACATTTAGATTTGGGTTATGCCGAACGTGAGCCAACACATCCCCCCACTTTTCGAGTAACAAACTTGGCAGAAGCAGCAATCCAAATACTTACTGATGCCCAAACCACTATTCAAACCGGAGAAATTTATGAATCATTTATCTAACCTAAAAGTTAAAATATTTGCAGACGGCGCTGACAAATTGGGCATGCTTGAGATGTATGCAAAATCATATATCTCCGGATTTACCACCAACCCCACATTAATGCGTAAAGCAGGTATCAGCGATTATAAAGCTTTTGCCTTAGATATTATAAAAAGTATTCCTGATCGCTCCATATCTTTTGAAGTATTCTCTGATGATTTTAATGAAATGTACCAACAAGCGCTTGAAATCGCCAGTTGGGGTAAAAATGTTTACGTTAAAATACCAGTGACCAACACTCAAGCTAAACCCTCGTTTGATTTAATTCGAGAGTTAGCCAAAAAAGGTGTAAAACAAAATGTCACTGCATTAATGTCCTTGGAACAAGTCCAAAGTGTCAACGATGCTTTAGCAAAAGGTCCATCCGCCTATATTTCGGTGTTTGCTGGCCGTATCGCTGATACAGGTCGCGATCCTGTGCCCATGATGAGCGCTGCTATAGATATTATGAAAACCAACCCGCAACTGGAATTAATTTGGGCGAGTCCAAGAGAACTTTTAAATATTTTTCAAGCGGACACTATTGGCTGCCACATCATCACAGTTACCAATGATGTGCTAAAGAAATTGACTCTTGTAGGAAAAGATTTAAGTGAATATTCTCTAGAAACAGTAAAAATGTTTCGCGAAGATGCGGTAAAAGCAGGGTTTGCTATTGAGACGGGGCTTGTCCAGATCGCTTAACTTTTTTGATCAAATTAAAGCCTTTTTTGTAAATATAGATTGAACGTTGCCCTGAATCAACAGGGCAAATAAGTATTAAATCAGGCTTGCCCAAAGTTTTTGTTATCTTAATGGGAGCTAAAGCTTCTTCGTCAAGAATAACAAAATTAAAAGTTTTATCTAAATAATCTCGTTTCGTGCTCATCCAGTTAGTAGGATGCACTAAGTCAAACGTAGCAACTATATTAACATTTTCCTTGGATAGAAAAGTGTTAATTCGAGCGTCCCAATACACTTCTACGCCATTTTTACTAATTAAACGACCTGTTCTCGCGTAATTATCTAGGCATTGTGTGAGTGGGGGGTAACGATTCACAAACCCTTTGATGGAATAATTTTGATTAAATAAACAAAGGCAGATAATGAGGCTAACGACCAAAAATAAATAAACCCTATTAACCGCTTCCCCAACATTACTATATTTAATTATTAAAATTGGCAACCCTAAAAACACAGGAAAAAGAATAGCAGGCTCAAGGTGTAACAGTGAGTGAACCCCAACAGCAAACAAATCACGATCAAACACAAGTACAGCCAAAACTGTAAGAATAGTACAAAAACACAAACTCATCAAAACAAATACAGTGCTGCTATTCAGTTCATTAAGAGTATAATAATTTAATTTCAGATATTGTTTTGAAAACAGCAATTTTAAGAGAATTGTCAAAACTACAATAACATAAAGAATATCGATTAAAATAATAATAGGGTGATCATTGTAAAATATAATTAAATTGGTACGAAATATAGTCCATGCGTGAGCAAAATGCACTATTACATGTTGATGACCAATATGTAGATGTAATAAATCATGCACATTAGTAAAGTAACCCAAGGGTCCAGTGATAGCAATGGTTAGAAAAATTTTTATTAAAATTATTCGGTTTGGCTTATCTACAAACCAAGCAATTACCAATAAGCTCATTAGTACAGGACCAATAAATGTAACAATAAACAGTAAATCAGAAAGATTTGTTAAAAAACAACTAAGCCCAAGTAAAAGGTAATAGATAAATTTTGATTGATTCAATAGTCTTAATATTAAATACAAGTTAATAAGGTGAATTACTACTGTTGAACCATAATGAGAAGATCCCAGGGGTAAGAAAATTTCTTGTCCAATATAAGGGGCTAAGAATAAAAAAATTAAAGCGCTAAAACGAAATAAATTTTTATTTTCTTTTCCTCCAATTAAGCAGCCAATAGCAACTATAAACACATAACTAAGAAACAACAAAATAATGTTCCACAGCAAAATTGCAAAATTGAGATTTTTAACTAGAAAAGCCATTACAAAAAAAATTAAAGCATCTGGAAAAAAATAATTGACTGAACTAAAATTCCAATCTTTAAATGAACCATGCTTTATAAATAGATCTTTATATAAATAAGGAATTTCTAAGGAGTCAGAGTTAAAGAAAGAATATATTGATTCCAAATGACGCACAAAAAAGAAATAAATACATAACCACAAACAGAGAGTAGTTAGAAGAAAGACTAACAATTGTTTTTTTTGGATAATAACCCTTAACGTCATAAACAACCCTTTAGTACATAACATTTATAATTTGTAAGGTAAAAGCGGGGTACATCATTACTGAAGATGAAATCCTTTTTTGTAAACATAAATTGAATATTCTTTCATATTAGGGCAAATTAATATTAAATCAGGCTTGCCTAAGTTTTTTACTATCACCATAGGGTCGAAAGCTTGAACCTGCATTCCAGTAGAAGGATCCATTTGTTGAGATCCAGCAACAACAAAATTGAATGTTTTGTTTACATAATCAGCTTTGGTGCTCATCCAGGCAAAAGGATGCGTGGCGTCATCAGTTAATGCGACAACATTAAGATTTTCCCGGGATAAATAAGTATTAAGTCGAGCACCCCAATAGCCGGCCACACCATTTTTGCTAATTAACTGACCTGTTCTAGCATAACCATCTAAGCATTGGGTCAGTGGGCGATAATGGTTTATAAATCCCTTGATAGCATACTTTTGATTAAATAAACAAAGGCAAATAATGAGGCTAATGATCAAAAATACATAAACTCTATTAACCGCCTCCCCGACATTACTATATTTAATTATTAAAATGGGTAAACCTAAAAAAACAGGAAAAAGAATAGCAGGCTCAAGATGTAACAGTGAGTGAATCCCAACGGCAAACAAATCAACATCAAACAAAAGTACAGCCAAAACTGTAAGAATAGTACAAAAACACAAAGTCATCAAAACAAATAAGGTGCTGATATTCAGTTCATTAAGAGTAGAATAATTTAATTTCAAATATTGTTTTGGAAACAGCAATCTTAAGAAAATTGCCAAAACTAAAATAACATAAAAAATATCGATTAAAATAATAATAGGGTGATCATTGTAAAATATAATTAAATTGGTACGAAATATAGTCCACGCGTGAGCAAAATGTATTATTACGTGTTGATGGGCAATATGTAAATGTAATAAATCATACAGATTAGAAAAATAGCCCAATGGCCCGCTGATAGCAATGGTTAGAAAAATTTTTATTAAAATTATTCGGTTTGGCTTATCTGCAAACCAAGCAGTTACCAACAAGCTCATTAGTACAGGACCAATAAATGCAACAATAAACAGTAAATCAGAAAGATTTGTCAAAAAACAACCAAGCCCAAGTAAAAGGTAGTATATAAATTTTGATTGATTCAATAACCTTAATATTAAATACAAATTAATAAGGAAAATTACTACTGTTGAGCCATAATGAGAAGATGCCACCGGGAAGAGAATTTCTTGTCCAATATAAGGAGCTAAGAATAAAAAAATTAAAGCGCTAAAACGAAATAAATTTTTATTTTCTTTTCCTCCAATTAAGCAGCCAATAGCAACAATAAATACATAACCAAGAAACAACAAAGTAATGTTCCACAGCAAAATTGCAAAATTGAGATTTTTAACCAGAAAAGCAATTACAAAAAAAATTAATGCATCCGGAAAAAAATAATTGACTGGGCTAAAATTCCAATCTTTAAATGAGCCATGCTTTATAAATAGATCTTTATACAAATAAGGAATTTCTAAGGAGTCAGAATTAAAGAAATAATATAAAAAATCCGAATGACGCACAAAATAGAAATAGATGCATAATCCCAAACAAAAGAGGGTTAGAAGAAAGACTAAGAATTGTTTTTTTTGGACAATAACCCTTAACGTCATAAATACATAACTCTTATATAATTATTTAGATTAGCAACTTGCCTTAGACCTCTTTAGACTGTAAAATGCAAGATTCCTGTATAGTCTTATTTGAGAAGGAACAAAGCTTGTATCCTAAAAAAAATCCAATCATTTCGATAGTAATCCCGGTTTATAAAGAAGAAACTAATATTAAACCATTTTTAAATCGAATGACATCTGTCCTTGAGAAAATCGATCCGTCGTATGAAATACTTTTCTGTTTAGACCCTTCACCGGATAAAACTGAATTAATTATTCAAGAGGAAATACAAAAAAATCCTAAAATTCGCTTAATTGTGTTTTCTCGCCGTTTTGGTCAACCTTCCGCAACTATGGCTGGCATTTTATTTTGTCAGGGAGATTGTTGTGTTGTCATTGATGTAGATCTTCAAGATCCTCCCGAACTTATCCAGGAAATGCACCTTAAATTGAAAGAAGGTTATGAAGTCGTGTACGCCAAACGACGTTCGAGAAAAGGGGAAACTTTGATTAAGCGTATTGTCAGCCACTTAGGTTATACCATTATTAATAAATTGAGCGATGTCCAAATTCCACGCAATACAGGTGATTTTCGCATAATGACCCGGCGGGTAATTGAAGAGCTAAGAAAATTAAATGAATCACATGGCTTTTTGCGCGGATTAATAGCTTATATTGGCTTTAAACAAACTTTTATCGAATATGACCGGGACTCGAGGCATACGGGTACAGGCAATTATAATCGCTTTTTTGGCTCTCTTAAAATTGGCTTAAATGGCTTAATCAGCTTTAGCAGTCGTCCCTTACAATTAATGTCTATCTCAGGAGCATGTATTGCGGGATTAAGTTTCCTGATTGGTTTTTGCTATCTTGTCGAAAAGCTTTTAAAAATTGATTTAACCCCGGGTTTGCCCACCACCGTGTTATGCATTACTTTCTTTTCGGGTATTCAATTATTGTGCTTTGGGTTATTGGGTGAATATATTGGTAGAATTTATGATCAGGTGAAAGGTAGACCCATGTTTATAGTGGATAAAATTACCGAAAATAAGGAAAATAATTAAATAATTTAATTGAATTCAAATAAAAATATTTTAATTTTTAAATATCCATAACTTGTTGATATAAAAGATTACTAAGGGAGTAATAAACATCATTGGAATAGTAACCACAATCGCAGATTGATGTAAAAGATGAATTACTATCCACACAAATAAAGAATTAACCATTAATCCCATCAAGGACACAATTAAGAATTTAATCAATTTTTCTTTGCTATGTTTTTGGTTATCAAAGGTCCATCGAGCATGTCCAAAGTAAGAAATTGAAAAAGAACATAAGAAAGCTAAAAAATTTCCAAATAACGGAGCTATTTTAAACGAATTTACAAATACCAGAAACATAACAGAATTCATTAAAGTGGCTAATCCACCAACAACACCAAATTTAAAAATTTGCTTGAGATGGTTTACCTGTACATTACTAATCATTAACGATAAGCCTTTAAAATAAAAAAATAGGATTGGGAGGAACTTTTGGTAAGTCAAATTCCTCTGGGTAGCTCACTTCAACTAAATATAACCCATTGGGTGGGGCAGTCATGGCTGCACGACGCCGGTCTTTACTTTCTAAAACTTCTTTGGCCCATTCAGGCGGTCTAATACCAGTGCCAATTGTCATTAAAACACCAGCAATGTTACGAACCATATGTAACAAAAAAGCATTGGCTTCAATATCAATGGCTACTACCCGCTGCTGCCTCATTACTTCGATTTTCAATACTTTACGAATTGGCGTATTCGATTGGCACCCGGTACCTCTAAATGCACTAAAGTCATGCTCGCCAATCAAGTAGGGAATCGCTTTACGCATCAGTTCAACATCTAAATGCCGATAATACCAACTAACTGCTTTACTTAAAATACCTGGTCTAATTTCATGATTATAAATAATATATTTATAACGTCTAGTCCTTGCAGAAAATCGGGCGTGAAAATCCATCCAAACCGGCTTAGCCCACATGACACAAATAGTTGGAGGAAGATTGTTATTCGCACCAAACACCCAAGCATGTTCACTGCGTTCGGAATGAGTATCAAAATGAACTATTTGCCCGGTGGCATGCACTCCAGCATCTGTACGTCCTGCCGTTACTACGGCAACGGGGTGATCAGCCACGTAAGATAATGCTTTTTCTAGTTGCGACTGAATGGTAACAAGACCTTCTTGACTCTGCCAGCCATGATAGTTTGCTCCATCATAACGGACACAAAGCACAATCCGTTTAGGGTGGTTCATGAGCAATTCTCAATGAATATTAAATGGCATTTAACAAGGACTTGGCTTCCTGACGTTGTTCTGTATTTCCTAGACGCAAAACTTGGGATATCGCTTCTTTAGCCGCCGTGGTTTCTCCCATAGCAATATAGGCACGTACAAGATCTAATTTTGCCGCAACACCTTCCGAACTACCCATAAAATCATATTCCCCTTGCGCAGGTCCGGGTTCAGCCGCCTGAACAGACAATTTAAGAGATAATTGCTTTTTTATCTTTGATTGTCTTACTAATACTATGATCAATAAGCAAATGGTTATGAGAGAAAGAAAGAGGCTAATCAACGTTAATAAGTTAGCATTGAGCCCCTCCAACCATCGAGGTTGGGATTTTGGATGATCCAACAATTTAAGTTGCTGAGAGAGCTGATCAAGATTGAAACTCATTTGATCTATTTTTTGGGACACTCCAGCAACGGATTTGCTAACAGAATCTGTTTGTGGTTGTAAAGGTAACGTACTCGGCACAGCCGGAGTCAAAGGAATTTCAGCTGTAGGTAAGCCATTGTTTTCAACCCCGCCGCCCTCCTCGTCAGCCAGTGCAGCAAGACTGAAAAAAAAACCAAATATCAGACAGGTAAAAAAAACGTATATTTTTTTCATAAATATTTTCCCATATAAAAACTCTCATTATCCTGGATTCCCAATATCTTATACCATTTCCTTTTCATATAGAAAGGAAAAAAATTATGTTAAACTTACCGTAATTATGGATATACAAAAGATAAGACAACAACTTGCTCAAGCTGGATTACGAGAACGCCCCTCACAATTGAACATGATCACCGAAACGTACGAGGCCTTATCCCAAAAAAAAATTTTATGTCTAGAGGCGCCAACCGGCACCGGAAAAACGCTCAGTTATGGAATTGCGGCTTATTTGTCCAAAAAAGAAAAACAAACGGTAATTATTAGTACAGCCACAACCGCTCTTCAAGAACAGTTAATCAAAAAAGATATACCACTGATCTCTAAAGTACTTGAAAAACCCATTCAAGCAACCCTAGCAAAAGGACGACGGCGCTATATCTGCCACACTCGGTTATATAATGACGATTTTGATCAAGCGGATCTTTTTAGCAATAATGAGTATAAACAAAAATTAAAGAATAAATTAGAAAATGAACATTGGAATGGCGACCGAGACCAATTAGATTTTGAAATCAATGAATCAGAATGGCAAAAAGTGAGTACCGATACCGCTGGCTGTGTGGGTAAAAATTGTTATTTCTTTGCTCAATGTGCTTTTTATCGAGCAAAACAAAAATGGCAACAGAGCGACTTTGTTATCACCAATCATAGTTTATTACTATCAGATTTATCTTTAGGTGGCGGCGTATTACTGCCCAAATTGGATAACTCTGTTTACATCATTGATGAATGTCATCAATTTCCAGAAAAAGCTTTGGATTTTTTTGCAAAATCCATAAGCCTAACGGCCTGCCAAGACTGGTTGAAGTCCTTACATTTACTCATTGGCCGTTCTCGACAAAACGAATTGCTTAATTCTGCACAACAAGGCAAATTGGATCAATTGGTTGAAGACATTGAAGTGGATTTAGAGCCTTTACTCAACTTTTTACAAAGCAATCCCAATTTATTTAAAAATGAAGGAGAAACTTCAAATGCAATGCCATGCTGGCGGCTTTCGACAAGGGAGGAAGTTATTTTTAAATGGGGTGAAAAATTACAAAAAAATAGTTTGGCTTTAATTAATGAACTTCAGCAGCTCCTCGATGAATATGAAGAAAAAATAAAAAGCACCAGCGATAACGTCATCCAACAAAAGTTCAGCAAACAAGTCGCACAAATTGGTTTTTACAAAACTCGAACAGATAATTTATGGCAAACTTGGAATTTGTTTTGTCAGCTGCAAGCTGAGAATAAGTTACCCATTGCACGTTGGTTTTCCAAAAATTTTCGTCATGAATTTACTTGTCATGCCTCACCCATTAACATTAGCCAAGAACTTAAAAAACTATTTTGGGATGAGCTAACACATGGCGCTCTCCTTTGCTCGGCGACTATTCGAGCCTTAGGATCGTTTGCAGATTTCAAACGTAAAACAGGGCTTAAAGATAACGTTAAGTTTACCGAACGAGCTTTAGAAACTTGTTTTGACTACCAGAAATCAATTCTGTTTGTTCCCACTATGCAGAATGCCCCGCAAGGACAACAACAAAATCAACACTGGCAAGAAGCAAACCGCTTGCTACCCCAATTGTTTTTGCCTAAGGGAGGAAGCTTAGTTTTATTTTCTAGTAGAAAAGCCATGGAAAACAGCTATGAATGCATGGATATAGAGATTAAAAAAGATATTCTAATGCAAAAAGATAGCGCCAAATTTTTATTAATTTCAGAGCATATCGGAAAAATCCAGGCCGGAAAACGCTCCATTTTATTTGGTCTTGCCTCCTTTGGCGAAGGTTTAGATTTACCCGATGATCTTTGCCAACACGTTATTATTCATAAGCTTCCCTTTTCAGTGCCAACCACCCCGGTAGAATTAACCCGAAGCGAATGGCTTAATAAAAACAACCAAGACTCTTTTACTCTTTCCACGTTACCTGCTACGTCTGTTCGCCTTGCTCAGTACGTAGGTCGGCTAATTCGACAAGAAACCGATATTGGTATTGTAACTATCTTAGACAAACGGATTTATAGTAAAAATTATGGGAAATTATTATTAAAAAATCTTCCCGAATTCTCTCAGCATATTAATGTTGACCTTAGCTTGATAAAAAAAAATGTAAATGTCATGCATCTATTTAATCTGTAAAATGGAGCAATTTTATGTATTCAGGCATTACTCAAGGTTTATTTCCGGTGACTAAAATTGACAGGAAAACAGGAATTATCTTTTATTCTGTGACCTTAAATTCAAAATTGGTTGAAAATCTGGATATTGGCTCAAGTATCAATATTGATGGAGTTTGTCAGACTGTAACAGAAATAAAAAATGAAACAGTTAGCTTTGCTGCGATAGTGGAAACTTTACACCTAACCACGCTCAATGCATTGCAGGTTAATCAAAAAGTTAGTGTAGAACGCAGTATACGATTTGGCGATGAAATTGGCGGGCACCTCATTGCCGGCCACGTAGTAGGAACTGCTATAATCGAAAAAAAAATCGTTCAAGAAAATAATGTGACTTTATTTCTAAAATGTCCCCCGGAATGGATGAGATATATTTTTCCAAAAGGCTTTATCGCCGTGGATGGTTCAAGCCTTACCGTTTCTGAAGTCGAATCCGAGGGCTTTAGCATTCATTTAATTCCAGAAACAGTCCGGGTTACCAATTTAGGAAGTAAAAACATCGGCGACTTGATCAACATAGAACTTGATCACAATACACAAGTGATTGTTGATACGGTTTTACAATTTTTGAAGAAGCTATAAATTCTCATCTGGAGGGGAGGTTTTGTCTTTAACGTCTGCGGTTTCATCGACGGTTCCGGACTTATTGGCAGACTCTGTTTTAGCTGCGCTGCGTAAAGCTTCTAAATCCTTATAAAGGTCATTTAACAGTTGATTCATGATCACAAAATCTTTGGATTGTTGTTCAAGCATTTTGGACAACTGTTGAGCCATCAAGCTTAGTTGTGCGATTTTGACACCAATGGCATCATTGGGGTCAACATTAGGACTTTCCTCTTCAGGATTTAACAGAGATTTTATCCCTCCTACAATACTGTTAAGGTCAAACTTTTTGGTAAGTTCAGAAAAATCAGGTTTTTTAACCATAGCCGGCTCCTTTCGCAATCCTCATCGTTTTGAGTATAGATTATCTTTAATTTAAGTGAAAGAGCAAACAAGAGAAATAGGTAATTTGAGCGGATAAATGACTGTAAGACATAGTTGCAATTTTCGCCCGTCAGAAAATCTTATCTTGAGAGAGTAGTCAACTTTTTTATTAGTTTATCATTAAATTACAAACACTTATGGATTCAAAAAGGTAATCCCTGAGGAAAAAACCTAGGAGGTTTCAACATTATCGTTAGGGTCAGCTATATTACCACTTGTGAAGGACCGCAAAGTTTTGCGGTACGGAAGAGTTAATGGATAAAACGGGGGTATTTTTTGTGAAAAAAATTACACTTACACCCAGCAATCCAACTCGTGTCAAGGTATTGGCAACGGTTTTAGGCATACTTATAGTGGCCGAGGTTTTGTTGCGAGTCTTTGTTTTTAGGTAAAATAGATGCCGCTCTGAAAGGGGCGGCACTTATTTACAGAATTTCTTCAACCACCAACTGTAGTTTCTTTCTTCCTCGATACTCATTAATATCTATACGATAAACCAAGCGTATAAACTCACAATCGTAATTGGGCCATTGAATAAGATCAACATTAAAGGCAATTGCATCAAGGTATTGGTCATTTCCTGGGGCTTGCAGCACCATTTTTAAATGCCGTCTTCCTACCAATCTTTGATTAACCAATTTGAATTCTCCGTCAAATAGAGGCTCTGGAAATCCGGGTCCCCAAGGGCCGCCATGACGTAATATTTCTGCCACCTCAAAAGTGAATTCCTCGCTATTTAGAGGCCCATCCGTGTAGAGTTTATGACACAATTCATTCTGCCCTACTTCTTCAGCCACTGCTTCGGCAAAAGCTTCTGAAAACTCTGCATAGGACGAGGGCTCCAAACTCAATCCTGCCGCCATGGCATGGCCGCCAAATTTGGTAATTAAATTAGGATAACGTATAGCAATTCTTTCGAGCAAATCTCTGATATGCAGGCTAGAAATTGAACGTGCAGAACCCTTCAATAAATTGTCTTCTCCTTTGGCAAACGCAATCACTGGACGATGGAGCTTTTCTTTAATACGCGCAGCTACTAACCCAACGATCCCTTGATGCCAGCCTTCATCATAAATGCAAATACCTAATGGCAGTTTTTTATTTAAATTTAAATTTTGGACAATATCAAAAGCTTCTTGCTGCATTTGCGCTTCTAACGCCCGCCTTTCACAATTCAACTCATCTAATTTCTGAGCCAATTGCTTAGCTTTTTGCGGGGTTTCGGCCAATAAGCAATTAATGCCCAATGACATGTCATCTAAACGGCCCGCTGCATTCAACCTTGGGCCTAAAACGAAACCCAAATCAACAGCCTGTAACCGTGATAAGGGCCGATTGGCTAAATCCAAGAGAGCTAAAATCCCCAGTTGAGTGGCGCCTGAGCGTATTCGAGCTAATCCTTTATGAACCATCGTTCGATTATTTTTGTCTAAAGGGACAACATCTGCAACGGTGCCTAAAGCCACTAAATCCAAATACTGAGCCATATTCGGACGAGGAATATTGTTTTTTGTAAACCATTCTTGATCCTCCAACCGCGCTCGCACCGCCAACATAACGTAAAAAATCACCCCTACGCCAGCAATACATTTGCTTGCAAATTTATCCCCATGCTGATTTGGATTCACAATCACTTTAGCCTGAGGTAATTTTTCGCCTGGCAGATGATGATCTGTAACAATGACATCAATTCCCAATTGATTGGCGCGTTCTACGCCTTCAACGCTGGATATGCCATTATCGACCGTAACGATTAAATCAGGTTTCTTCTCGTTATAGCCCATTTCAACAATCGCTGGGGTTAAACCGTATCCATAGACAAATCGGTTGGGAACAATAAAATCTACATTTTTACTCCCCATCGCTTTTAAAGCTAAAATAGCCAAAGCTGTACTGGTGGCCCCATCGGTATCAAAATCACCAACAATGAGGATTTTTTTTTGAGTTTGGACCGCAAATGCCAGATGAGCAGCTGCCTCTTGCATGTGCAGCATGTCTTGATAAGGTAACAAATCTGTCAATTCTCTTCCCACTTGAGATTTAGAATAAACACCTCGTGCTAAATACAGGCGTTGCAAGAGAGGATGTAATTCCTTTAAATCCTCTCCGGCAGTAGTTGTTAATTCGCGTCGAACGACGACTCTGGTCATAAATAAATCTCCTATCCTTGCAATCTTTAAGTTAAAACAATAGCTTATCTAAAAAATCAATGTTAATATTCTCTTAAGCTTTGCGTTCTATAATAACCAATTTTTCTCTAGTATACAAAGAGATCCACTATGATTTATGAGATCTATCAAAAACCTTTCCCTGTACTAACCATCGACGACGAATACGTCTTACGTGAACAGTCTGAGATCGACACAAAACCTTTTTTTGAATACTATTGTAAAGATCCCCAAGTTTACCACCACATTTTAGCGACGGTCCCTACCAATTTAGAGGAAGCGCAAGCTGAGATTAACTATTGCCGAAATTTGTTTTATCATAAGCGAGGGATTTATTGGACCTTGGCGCGTCGTGATAACAACCAGATTATAGGTTCAGTGGGGTTATACATAAACAACCATCATCACCGTGCCGAAATTTGCTACGATCTGGCAAAAGCATATTGGCGTAAAGGAATTATGAACAAAGTGCTTCGTAAAGTAATTGATTTCTGCTTTGAAAAACTAGAGGTTTTTCGACTTGAGGCAATTACTCTAAAAGAAAACATCCCCTCAATTAATATCCTTGAGAAAATGGGCTTTGCTCACGAAGGAACACTTAAAAAATATCGATATTTTAAAGAGATTCCGCGTGATATAGAATTATATGCTGCAACCCTTGAAATGGTTCAAGCAAAACGAGCGGAAGAAAAATTTGGTTAAAGTTGAATCCCTTAGTCATGACGGACGGGGCGTCATCCATGTTCTAGGTAAAACAACATTTGTCCAAGGCGCTTTGCCTGGAGAAACGATTACATTCCAAATAACTAAACAACGAGGCTCGTACAACGAAGCGCAAATTTTAGAAATTCTAACCCCTAGCCCCTATCGAACTGAACCACGCTGCCCCCATTTTGGAATTTGCGGCGGCTGTAGCCAACAGTATCTAGATCCAACCTATCAAATTTCTTTTAAACAAAAAACTTTACAAGACCTTTTGCTTCACCAAGCAAAATTAGAACCTAAAGATTGGTTAGAGCCTATTTCAAGCCCTGCCTGGGGATATAGAAGAAAAGCGCGTTTGGGCGTCAAATATTTGGCAAAAAAGGACAAAGTCATTATTGGCTTTCGTGAACGTAAAGGTCGATTGATTACCGATTGTAGTCGATGTGAGGTTTTGCACCCGAGTATTGGTGAGCGGTTACCGGCTTTCTCCGAACTGATCTCAACTTTATCGATACGCGACAACATCCCTCAACTTGAAATCGCTGTGGGAGATCAGGATAGTGCGGTGGTATTCCGTCATTTAAAACCATTGACTGAAAAAGATTTAGCCCTAATTACTCATTTTTCAGAAACTCATGCTTTACAGGCTTATTTACAGCCTAGAGGTAATGATACTGTTCATGTACTTTATCCAAAGACTGCCAAACCCCTAAGTTATACCCTATCTCGTTACCATTTGACCTTCGAATTCCAGCCTTTGCATTTCGTGCAAATTAACGCTTTTGTTAACGAAGCGATGGTTGACTTGGCTTTAGCTCTGCTCGATATACAACCTAATGATAGGATCCTGGATCTTTTTTGTGGGATTGGTAATTTTTCCTTACCTATGGCTCGTTTGAATGCAAAAGTCACTGGAGTGGAAGGAGATCTTTCTGCTGTCCAACAAGCAATACACAATGCGGCCTTAAATCAATTGATTGAGGTAAATTTTCATAAAGACGATTTATTTGCTGAACAATTTACCGCCCCTTGGGCTAAGCAAATTTATGATAAAATGCTTTTAGACCCACCGCGAGCCGGTGCCTCAGCCATCGTTAATTCCATTCAACAATGGCGACCCAAAAGAATCGTTTATGTATCATGCGATTTAGCTACCCTGGCAAGGGACGCACAAATTCTTCACCAACAAGGCTATACTTTAATGAAGACGGGTATCATGGATATGTTTCCCCACACCCAGCACGCTGAGGCGATTAGCCTTTTTGTACGTAATGATTGCAATTATGAGCGATGACAACAATTCAACTCAAAAATTAATTAAGGATTGGCTTGATTTAACTCACTCAAATCATCCACACCTTAATATTGGTTTATTAACTTCAGCTTGTGAATTTGCTGATAAAATAAGTCATGAACGCTTAGTACCCTTTGCCCATTCAGCTTTGCAACAAGGTTTTGATATGGCAAATGAATTGCTGCTGATGAATTGTGATACCGAAACCGTTTCTGCAGCCATTATTTTTCCTGCAGTATATTATCATCACCCCTCACCAGAAATGGCTGAAAAAATGATTCCGATTTCAGTCTACACATTGGCTAAAGGTGTCCAAAAAATGGATGCCATCCAGCAGACTCATGAAACTTTTAAAAACGATCGACCATTGCACGCTGATAACCTACGTAAAATGTCGTTAGCCATGGTCGATGACGTGCGTATTGTGTTAATAAAACTTGCCGAACAATTGATCATTGTAAAGTATCTTAAGCATTGCTCACTGATTCAACAACAACAAATCGCTCAACAAATTGCAACAATCTATGCCCCTCTTGCCAATCGTTTGGGTGTTGGCCATCTCAAATGGCAGCTTGAAGATCTTTCTTTTCGCTATCTGGATCCGACTGAATATAAAAAAATTTCTCAAGCTTTGAAAATGCGCCGTACCGACCGTGAAATCTTCATAAGAAAAATGATAAAAGATTTACGCCATCTTTTAAGCGAGAATGGTATTCACGCCGATATTTCAGGAAGAGCAAAACACATTTACAGCATTCATCGAAAAATACAACGTAAACATGTGGACTTTACCAAAATTTACGATACCAGTGCACTTAGAATTTTAGTCAACACCATTGAGGAATGTTACCAAGCCCTGAGCATAGTTCACACTGCTTGGCCGCATATAAAATCTGAATTTGATGATTATATTGCTAACCCTAAATCCAATGGCTATCGTTCAATTCACACTGTCAGCATATGCCCTGATGATATGAAAGTTGAAATTCAAATTCGTACTAAAACAATGCACGAAGAATCTGAATTAGGCGTGGCCGCACATTGGCAATATAAAGAAGGTAAAAATAATTTAGCAACCTACTCCGAGAAAATAAATTGGCTACGTCATGTGATGGACTGGCAAAAAGAAACTATTAACCCACCAGGTGAGAATCTTTATAAGAAAATTTTTGAAGATCGTATTTATGTATTCACACCTGACGGTGACATCTTCGATTTAGAAAATGGGGCTACCCCGCTTGATTTTGCTTACCATGTTCATACTGATATTGGACATCGTTGCCGTGGCGCAAAAGTAAATGACATCATGGTTCCCCTCACCTATGAGTTACAAACGGGTGATCAGGTTAGTATATTGACTGGAAAAGAGAGTCAACCCAGCCGTGATTGGATCAACCCCGCCACTCAATTTTTGAAAACCAATGCTGCCAAACATAAAGTCCGCAACTGGTTTAAACGCCAGGAACAGCAAAATCATATCAATAATGGTATGGCCATTTGGGAGAAAGCTGCTCGTCGAGAGGGAATTGCCAAAAATGAAATTGATAAGGCATTCTCTTTTTATAAACTTAAAAATGCTCAAGAACTGCTAATTGCAATTGGCTCTGGCATAATAGGCGTCACCTCAGTTACTAACCGTCTTAAAACGCCTCTAGAAGAAGATTTAAAGAAAACTCCTGTTCTACCCTTACCCACAAAAAAAATTGAAAAAATCCCATCAACCAGTCGAGGTTTGCAAATAGAAGGTGTCGGTAATTTACTCACTCAACTAGCCCATTGTTGCAATCCCATCCCCGGCGAGTTAATCATCGGATATATAACCAAAGGGCGTGGTGTAACGATCCATCAGCAAGAGTGTCGAAATATTATTTTTAGCTTACAACGCTATCCTGAACGATTATTACAAGTTAATTGGGGAAATAAACAGGACCAAGGTTTTCCTGTTACTTTGCTCATAGAAGCGGATGATCGCCCCGGTTTGGTGCGAGACATTACCAATGTTATTGCTGCAGAACGTATTTCGCTTTTGGGTTTAAACACCCGCGTTGATCGGTTAGATAATAAAGCGCATATCAATTTAACGATAGAATTAAAGAGCCTTACCCCTCTACGAAAGTTATTAACTCTTTTACAGCGGGTACCTGCCGTCAACCAAATCAGACGTTTATAAAAGCGAACTAGCCCCCTATTGATTAAATAATGATTGCATGCTATAATGCATAAATAATTCATTAAAGCCCCGAACCTGCGGAAGCATTACTCTTAAATAAAAACTAATAAAAATAAATGAAGAACAAAAATGACCGTATAATTAAACCATCTTTTTCTGCTGATTTTCCAGGTTATATCAAATTGGCTATTTTACCTAAAGAATCGACTTTGGTAGATCAGAAAAGTGTTATTCCCCCAGCATTTACTAATTTGAGTTTAAAGGAAATAGACGAACCATTACCTTACCATGATTTTTATCAGCAATATCATGAAGAAATTCCTCACCCAAGAATTCCACATTCCCTACTTTTACTAAGAGGGGACTACGTACCTCCAGCAGAAATTATCGCAAAAGGCGGTTTTTTACCACACGGTATAACAAATGGCTTGTCACCTCCCCGTGTGGCCCTTGACCCAGCATGGCATAATCGGACTTCAAGGCAAAGTGGATGTGTATCTTGTACTTCTAAAATGGATGTGTTGAAGACTTTTTATGACGGTTTTTCTGAGAAACTTTGTCTATATGGTAATTGCTACAGGTGCATTCAAAGATCAAACAAGTCCTCAAGATTTTGAATATATTATTCCGGGTGAAACAGATCTCCCGGTGGCATTTAGACAATTTACTAGTGGAGAAAGTTCTGTCCAACATAAATTTGACCCAGAATGTCCACTCTATATCAATGAAGAATTCATTAGACGTTATCCTTCCTTGCTAAGTTATATATTAGAACGCTATTTAGAAAAGAATGAATACCCGCTCTTAGCTCAAGAACAAATCGCGAAATTGCCAGGATCTTCAAAAAATGAGATAAAAATAGATGAAAAACTGGTGTTTCCAAAATTCAAAGAACAATTACTACAGCCCCTTCTCACCTTTACTGACAGTAAAAATTCTCATTCCGAGAGGGCCAAGGCGGTAACACAAGCTATTTTAGATGCAAAAAAATTAGACCATATATGGCAAATTCTTGAAAATCAATATGCTTTATTTGCTAATGATTCTGCTCAAGGAATGATATCAATTCCAGGATTAGAAGCAAAATGGTATTCTCGCCAGTTGTTGAAAAAAAATCAAGGAGACGTTGTCTATTTAGAAGCTATTACTAATTGTCTTAGCCTTTTACCTCGATTTGAGCCACTAGACCATAAACATCAACAGCAACTTGCTGAATTGGAAAAGCGAACAGCAACTATAACGCCTACAAAAGAAAAGCCGACTGCGAGCACACCACATAAATCAAAACATCCTGCAGAAAAACCTCGAGAAAAAAGGCCTACCACCCCTAAATATACTCTTTTTTCGAGTTTATTTAGTTCTTCTCCTTCTACTCCTTCTACTCCGAAGCAACCCACAATCAATCTAGTGCGAGGAATCTTTGGCCGAACAAGATGAACCGTGATACCTTCCAATTAGCCTTAAGTTTTTCTTGAGATACTGAATTTTTTGATTTCTGGCCAATAGGATTAGATTGATTTGTATAAAATTTTGCGCAAAAGGCGAGGCAGGTACTAAATACTGAGATGAACTGATACGTCCTACATAGCTTTGTTCAGCGCATCCGCCTGCGAGCTTCGCAACGGGTGCCAGTCGTAAGATGCAGTGGAGATGTTTTCGCGCACAACGAAGCCAATTCGGAAACGAATTTAGCATGATAAAAGTTCACCAAGCACAATGGCGCTTACGAAGTATTGCACCCGCTATTTATGGCGTAGTGAGCACGAAAACATCTCCACTGACGGGCCCCGTTTAGACAATCTTGCGAGTAGGCGGATGTCGCTGAACAAAGCGGAGTGGGATTTGGAGTCTTTTAGTAGTCTTTAACTTCATCAATATTTTTAAAAAATTCTAATGAATTAAATTTCTCGTAGAATTTTCCCGGATAAAAAACTTTTTATTTGTTTTTCTTTATTGGTAGCTTCACAATAATGACCTTGTAAACTTAATTGGCCATTTCTATCAATACCTAGAATTTTACCCTTAAATAATCCATTACCCTGAGTATCAAATATAATATCTTTTCCTTCAAATCGTTCTATCGTTTCTGAAATTTTTTCGTAAAATTGATTAAACCCACTTGACATAAACAAGTGTAAAGCCTCCGTTAAATGGAAAGTTAATCGCTCCTGGACTTCTTCCACGCTAAACTCTTTTTCAGCAGCAATAGACATTGAGGTTACCGGTTGCTCAATCGTGTTGCATAGAGCCTGGTTCATATTAACGTTGAGGCCAATTCCTATATTAATTAACCTATTTTTTTCTAATGGATAACTCTCACAAAGAATCCCCGTCATCTTTTTAAAATGAATTAAAACATCGTTTGGCCATTTAATGGTGCAATCTAATTTGTAGCCCTTTAACATCATTGAGACAGCGTAACCAGTAATCAACGGAAAAAAATGTAATTGATTAAAAGAAGATTCTGGAACTAAAAAACTATAGGTTGGATAAATATTAACATTTGGCGGACAAAGCCATTGTCGAGAATGCGTTCCTCGCCCCTTGGTCTGATGCGCTGTGGTATAAATCCTTATTTCATTCGGTTTTAGTAGAATAGCTTGGTCGCGCGCCATGTCAAGTGTTGAAGTGGTCGCATTTTCATGAACTCTGACTAAATTACAAATTTTCATATGATCACTGAACCAGGATTTTTTCATCCTTTTGTTTTGCTTGATGATCTTTATACAAACCAACAAAATTTAACGGCGCCAAATAAACAGGAGGTAGTCCAGATTGGGAGAGGAGAAGATTTAAATTTACCCCAGCATAAGGAAATAAATGATTTGAACAGTGGCCATAAAGAATAAATTCAATTTGATCATCAGTAGCATTTTCTATAGTAAAAGTACCCGCTTGATCAATTTGAGATTCAAAAACCGGAGTATCATTGAGTTTCCCTGCTAGCTGCAGGGTTAAAACGACTTCAAACTTATTACTCTCCAAGTTTATATATCGAGGATTAGCTTTTATATCTATAACCGGATTCCAGTTTAGACTAGAAAAATGATCTGGTAATCCTTGAATGGCGATGCCAAGACTTTTTGTGTAAATTTTTTGAACTAATATCTGCAATGATTTACTCATAAACTGTATCCTTTTAAACAATTTTATGGCACATTATAATCATAACTCTAATCTCATCGCAAACTAACGTATCTATTGCAGGAGGCATAAGGATGAAACTATTTTTTCTATTCAATTGCTGCATTACCTATTTTTTGATCTTATTTTGCACAACCGCTGAAGCCAATTATCTCCCTCAAGGATTTGTTTATTTGAAGGATATTGATCCCACCATTAAACAAGATATACGTTATACCACGGATCATAATTTTATCGGCCGCCCTATTAAAGGCTATGAAGCTGCACAATGTATTTTAACTCGTGAAACCGCTTTAGCCTTGTCAAATGTACAAAAAGAATTATTACCATCCGGATTATCCTTAAAAGTTTATGACTGTTATCGCCCGCAAATGGCTGTGAATGATTTTATCACCTGGAGCGAGCAGCCTGAGGATCAAAAAATGAAAAAAGAATTTTACCCCCGCGTGGATAAAGCTGATTTTTTTACTTTGGGATACGTGGCTAAAAAGTCTGGACATTCCCGAGGAAGCACGGTCGATCTCACCTTGGTACCATTAACTGCTACTTCTCCTATGTCTTATCACCCTGGCCAAAGCTTGCTTTCTTGTGTAGCGCCTTATAATCAACGTTTTTATGATGGCAGCATCGATATGGGAACCAACTTTGATTGTATGGATAATTTTTCACATAACGATAATACCCAAATCAGTATTGTCGGTTTTTATAATCGAATGTTATTAAAAACTATTATGGTAAAACATGGATTCACACCCCTTACTGAAGAATGGTGGCATTTTACTTTAACTAATGAGCCTTATCCAAATACATATTTTGACTTTCCGATTAAATAATTGCCATAATAGCCTAATGAAAGCGTGGTCAAAATTTATTCTATTTTTTTCATTAGTATATCTACCTTCGTGCAGTTTTGCTGTTCCAGTTGATGCTTACCAAGTGGAAGTCATCGTCTTTTCCCACATTAGTGCAGAAAATTTGTCGCTTGAACATTGGCGAAAAGCGGAACCCATAGTCATCCCTGCAAATGCCTTAGACTTAGATCCAGAACAAATTCTTCCTCCCAGTAATTGGCGACTTAAAACTATACAACAAAGTTTAATAAGTAATCATGATCCGATAATTTTACACCTGGCTTGGCAGGAAAAAATGAATGGATTACGAACAAGGCGCGTTTTTCATTTGTCGGGTGGCGAAACCTATGGCAACGAATTGCCCCAACTGAATGGCCTTTTATCCATTAAGCTACAGCATTATTTTGATATCTATTTCAATCTCCAGTTCCTAATGCCCATCGACACCAGCAACAGTGCATTAGTAAGATATAACTTCTCGCAAAAATTACGTATGCGCAGCAATGAACTGAATTATATTGATCATCCTCTCTATGGAATTTTTATCGAAATTTTCCCTTTATCACTAAATAAAAAATAACTACCTTCCGGCGCAGATATGATCGGCCAGATATCCTACCGTAGGTACATAATAAGAGGAACCATTCCACGTTTGTAAGGCTCGAAAATTATTAAATATCATCAGCGTTGGGCCACTATTGATCTGAATAATTGAAGCGGGTAAATTTTCCTTGGGCCAAGTTCCATTGGCAAGCTGGATGCCCAAACTCCTCCACTCACTCACAGTTTTAATAGTTTTTTTACCCAGTAAATTGCTATCGAAGTTGGAGGGCAAAGTCACTTCCAAATCCCAAGGTTGCCCAGGCGCCCACCCATTTTTTGAAAGATAATTTGCGATCGAAGCAAAGGAATCTGGAAGGCTATGCCAAATATCTTTATGACCGTTGCCTTCGTAATCAACGGCATATCTGAACCAACTTGATGGCATAAATTGAGGATGCCCGCTGGCTCCAGCCCATTCCCCTTTAAAATCTTCCAAGGAGATTTGACCTTCCTGCACAATTTGTAAAGCTAAAATTAATTCACTTTTAAAGAATGCTTTGCGTTGACTGGCGTAAGCTAGTGTTGCTAAGGATTGAATCACCGGGAAGGTACCCATGAAACTTCCATAGTCCGTTTCTAATCCCCATAAAGATAAAATTACACAGGGATCCACGCCATAATCATGGCCGATTTTATCTAACATGGTGCGATGTTTTTCAAATTCTTGGTGTCCCTTTTCAATTCTCGCCGCATTGGCTCTTGTGCTTCGATATTCCCAAAAGGTCAGTCGGCCTTCCGGCTGCGTGTTATAAAGCCTTAACACCTTAGCACTCGGTCCAGGAATAGTGCTAAAAACATGATCAAATAAAGTCGGCTGGATCCCTTTATTTATAGCTTCTACACGTAATTCTTTTACCCAATTTGACCAAGATTCTTGATTTTCGTACTCTTCTGCTGAGGCGACAAATAAATAAAAAATGGAAAAAAATAAAAAAACCAATAAAGTATTTTTTAGTGTGAACAATCGATTCATATCAATACCTTCCCTAGAATTTGATTTTTAGGCTAAACTTTAAGATATATTAGCTTATTACGGTATATTTCGCCCAAAAAAAGTTGGTTTTAGGAGAAAGGATATGGCAACCGTTGCTTTAGGATTGGCAGGGGTGGTGGCAGGACAAACACAGATCGCTACCGTAGGTAAGGAAGGGATCGGTTTAAGCTATCGAGGATATACAATTGAAGATTTATCCAAATATGCCAGCTTTGAAGAAGTAGCTTATCTGTTAATCTACGGAGTATTACCCAATCGTATTCAATTGGTTGATTACTTACAAGGATTGATACAATTACGCACTCTCCCCCCTTTGCTGAAAGAAATTCTCGAGAAACTGCCCCAAAATGCAAATCCAATGGATGTATTACGAACCGGGTGTTCGGCTTTGGGCATCATAGAACCTGAAACCGATTTAAACCGAGGCGCCTCCATTGCTGATCGCTTATTGGCTTTATTCCCAGGCATGTTACTGTACTGGCGCCACTTTCATAAAAACAAACAGAAGATCAAGACTGAACTGAATACACCCAATCTGGGTGCTTATTTTCTAGAATTGTTAAAACAAAAAAAAGCCAACCCCTTATATGCTGAAGCTTTGAATGTTTCATTAATACTTTATGCTGAACACGAATACAATGCATCAACTTTTGCCGCCCGCGTCACGGTCGCTACCCTGTCTGATTTTTATTCGGGTGTTTGTAGCGCTATTGGCACATTAAGAGGTCCACTGCACGGCGGCGCCAATGAAGAGGCACTTACCCTTATTTCTCAATTTAAAAATCCACAACAAGCTGAAATTGGCATTAAACAAAGATTAGCAGAAAAGAAATTGATTATGGGATTTGGACATCGTGTCTACAAAGATCATGATCCGCGTTCAATAATCATCAAGGAATGGGCAAAAAAATTAGCGGAAAATCATCCTGACGAATATCTGTTCCCCATTGCAGAAAAAATTGAAACTATTTTATGGGAAGAAAAAAAATTATTCCCCAACCTCGATTTCTATAGCGCTTTGGTTTACCATTTTTGCGGGATTCCACAAGAACTATTTACTCCCTTGTTTGTCTGCTCCAGAATTACTGGCTGGGCAGCACATATTTTAGAACAAAGATTGGAAAACAAAATAATTCGTCCGATTGCAGAATATATCGGTCCATCCTTACAATTATTTATCAATCTAGAGAAACGGAAGTAAAATGGCAGTTTCTGTGACAGATAACAAACGACCGGATTTTGATAAAGAAATTTTGGATATCGCTGATTATGTCACAGGTTATGTCGTGAATAGCGATCTTGCCCTAGATACGGCCTATTACGTTTTTCTCGATTCTTTAGCCTGTGCATTTTTAGCTTTAAAGTTTAAAGGCTGCACCCAATTACTGGGCCCGACAACGCCTTCCGAGGGTTTAAACAATGGTGCGCGAATTCCGGGCACAGCATACCGATTAGGGCCTGCTCAAGCTGCTTTTAACCTCGGAACCATGATCCGTTGGCTAGATTACAATGACACTTGGTTAGCTGCAGAATGGGGCCATCCCTCCGATAATATTGGCGGCATTTTATCCGTTCTGGATTACTTGATTGGCAACCATAAGCAATCATTTAAAGTCAAAGATCTTCTTCCAAATATTGTTAAAGCCCATGAGATTCAAGGAATTATCGCACTTGAAAATAGTTTCAATCGAGTTGGCTTAGACCATGTCATTTTAGTTAAGGTCGCCACCAGTGCAATAGCAACCCATTTGTTAGGAGGCACTCAACAACAAATTTGCAATACCTTGTCCCAAGCTTGGATTGATGGAGCCAGTTTGCGGACTTATCGACACTCACCGAATACGGGCCCACGAAAATCATGGGCCGCTGGAGATGCTACCAGTCGGGGGGTCTGTTTATCGTTACTCACCATGAGGGGGGAAATAGGTTACCCTAGCGCCTTAACTGCCAAACGTTGGGGCTTTTATGATGTTTATCGTCAAGGAGAACCATTTAAAATTTCACGCCCCTATACTTCTTATGTCATTGAAAATATATTATTTAAGATCTCTTTTCCTGCAGAATTTCATGCGCAGACAGCAGTTGAGGCCGCAATACAGCTTCACCCCCAAGTTAAAGACAAATTGAATGAAATTAAAGAAATCAAAGTTAAAACTCAAGAATCCGCTATGAGGATAATTAACAAAACAGGTCCTTTATATAATTCCGCTGATCGAGATCATTGTCTGCAGTATATGATAGCCATCGGCTTAATTTTTGGTACAATGACAGCTGAACATTATCAAGATGATATTGCCAGTGACCCAAGAATTGATGCTTTACGTGAGCTTATGAAAGTTAGAGAAAAAATTGAATACAGTCGAGATTATTTAGACGAAAATAAACGCTCCATTGGTAATTCTATACAAGTTTTTTTTAACGATGGTAGCAAAACACCTGAAGTAGCTATTGAATTTCCAATTGGTCATGTGAGGCGGCGCAAAGAAGGATTACCGCTGCTGATTGAAAAATTCAAAGACAGCGTTAAGCAAACTTTCAACGAGGAAACAGCAAATAAAATAATTGCTCTAGCCACAGATAAAGAAAAATTTTTGCAAACTCAGCTCGATACCTGGATGGAACTTATTCATCAACCCAACAATAGGCTTTAACCATGAATGAAACCATTCATTTTTTCTTCTTAAGCACACAAGCGAGAATTTTAATCAGTGAATGGAAAGAGCTCGCTAAATGCATCATTAGTCACAGCACTCCCTTACATGAAAAACCAATTACTAACCTCGAAGAATTAGAAAATTTTGACATTGAAAATTTAGAAAATATAACGTTGGGCACATCCAGTGAAGACACTCATATTCTTATCGAAAAACAAATAACCGTCGCTCTGCAAGGACCTTTTGGCGCTTTTTTAAATCAAAAAATTGCTTCGTATGCAAAAGTAGCGCGTTTTCGATTGGAAATTCATTTGAAAAGCGAAGAGCTGTTTAAAGGCAAACGCACCACTTTGGCCGCTGAAGATCAAATTTCAGAAAAACAATTAAAAAAAATCACTTTTTCCGAGCTAACTGCAGCTCAAAAACAACTGGAAGACCTGGTGGTTGAGCATGAAAATGAATGGTTGGAATTTATAAAAAACTGGACCGAAACTTTGATTGAGTATTTTAAGAGTAGCAATTTGCCTTTAACAGATCGAGAAATTAAAGATCTTTATGATGAGAATTTAGCTACTGAAATTCTGCCACGTTTTTCTGATCTCAGTATGCAATTACCCAAGAAAAAATATCCAACCATGGCTTTTATTGACTATCTTATTTTAAAATCGCATTTAGCCATTCAAAGCTCACTGAGCCGTCGTCATTTATCGCATGAAGAACTAGATATTTTAGATATCTTAAGAAATTTCAAGCCTCAATTTGAATTAATGAAACAACAAGAAGAGGCCCTATTGTCAAGTCAAAAAGCGCTCACTGAAGAAGTAGTCAAATTTCTTGAATGAATATGTTATAATTAATATTATATGAATATGTCCTCTTTACCTATTGCGGTGTTTGATTCAGGAGTTGGCGGTTTAACTGTACTAAGAGCGCTAAAGTCTCATTTACCGAACGAATCTTTCTTATATCTAGGCGATATGGCGCGTCTCCCTTATGGAACAAAAAGTCCTGAAACAATTATCCGTTACGCTTTTAATGCCACACAGTTCTTATTTGCTCAAAATATAAAGTTGTTAGTTGTGGCTTGTCATACGGCAACCTCATTAGCATTGCCCTTTTTAGAAAAAAATTTTTTAAACTTACCCATTGTTGGGGTCCTTGAGCCTGGCGCGCAAGCGGCTTGTACCACGACTCGCAATAATCAAATTGCCATCATTGCCACTGAGGCCACCGTCAAGGCGCAAGCCTATCAAAAGGCGATTAAGCGGCTTAAGCCGGAAGCCAATGTGGTGGCCAAAGGTTGTAGTCTTTTTGTCGCTTTAGCCGAAGAAGGTTGGGTGGAAGGCTCTATTGCAGAAGAAGTCGCTAAACAATATTTGTTACCTCTTTTCGACACATCGCCCAAGCCTGATTGTCTTCTCTTGGGATGTACTCACTTCCCTCCTTTGGCAACTACCATACAAAAAGTATTAGGCCATGACGTCCGCATCATCGACCCTGCCATTGAAACTGCGCGTCAAGTGAAAGATGTTTTACAAGCAAGGTCATTATTAAATGAGGCTCAAAATCCAACTTCAACACGTTTTTTAGTTACCGATTCACCAGAACGTTTTTCAAAAATAGCTGCTCAATTTCTCGAGACAACGGTAAATTTATCTCAAGTTACCCTAGTGGAAACTTTTACCCTATCCGAAGAAGAAAAAGCGTAAATTATCTTCGAAAAACTAAACCCACTCCGCCTTATCCAGCGACATCCGCCTACTCGCTGGATTGGCGTAACGGGTCCCGTCAGTGGAGATGTTTTCGTGCTCACTACGCCATAAATAGCAGGTGTAGTTCTTCGTAAGCGCCATTGTGCATGGTGAACTTTTATCATGCTAAATTCGCTTCCGAATTGGCTTCGTTGTGCGCGAAAACATCTCCACTGCCACCCGTTTGCAAAGCATCGCTGGCGGATGCGCTGAATAAGGCTATGCAGAGGGTTCACCTAATCCCAGTAATCGGTTTTGCTAGATCTTATTTGAATTTATTTAATTGGCACTAATTCTAATTGCCAACGAAATCGTCGTTTATGGGTTTAAAGCAGCGTTATTCCAAATGGAATCCAAAGTAATATTTTGCTGATGAAGAGCTGCCGCCTGTTGAAATAGCTTAGCCATGATTAAACGTCGATATTAATCCAGGATTAATGCTGCACATTATCCAGGAGGACAAAAAAGGGATTGCATAAGCTGCAAGGCTCACATTAAAAAAATTTCAGAGAAATTAAATCTGTAAACCCCATGTGCATACGATTACCCTGGTGTCAGCAAGCCCGCACTGAAACTCAGCGAATCATTATTCAGTCCTTGAGAAAAAAGGTCGTATAATGTTTTACAGGTGTAGCTTTTATCTAAATTTGTAGATAGTCAGTGATCCAATAATGGAACTGAACTCTCTGCATAGCCTTATTCAGCGCATCCGCCTGCGAGCTTTGCAAACGGGTGGCAGTGGAGATGTTTTCGCGCGCAACGGAGGCAATTCCGAAGGAAGTTCATCGTACTTAAGTTCACTTTGCACAATGGTGCTAACAAAGTATTGCGCCAGCCTTTATTGCCGTAGCGAGCACGAAAACATCTCCACTGACGGGACCCGTTACGCCAATCCAGCGAGTAGGCGGATGTCGCTGAATAAGGCGGAGTGGGTTTAGGTTTCGCAATCTACACTACTCTGACTTAAATAATTTCTCATATTCCCCATACCCTTCTTTCACTAAATCTTCCTTGGGAATAAATCGTAATGCAGCAGAATTCATACAATAGCGAAGACCTGATGGCGCTGGGCCGTCATTAAAAACATGACCTAAATGAGAGCTCGACTTTTGGCTACAAACCTCGACCCGTGACGATAAGAAACTTTTATCCTCTCTTTGCACCAAAGCCTCTGGATTAATTGGCTGAGTAAAACTTGGCCATCCGGTACCCGAATCATATTTATCCTTAGAACAAAAAAGTGGTTCGCCAGACACAACATCCACATAAATCCCTTCTTGTTTATTATTCCAATATTCATTAGCAAATGCTGGTTCCGTACCCCTTTCCTGAGTAACCTTGTACTGTAAAGCGGTCAATCTTTTTTTTAATAATTCTTTGGAAGGTTTCATATATTTTGTTATTATAGGACAATTCTTTCAAAGAGAAAAACTCATGCACACGGATATTGTCTTACTTTCTCGAATTCAGTTTGCTTTTACTATTGCTTTTCATATTATTTTTCCTGCATTTAGCATTGGACTTGCCACTTTTTTAGCGATTATGGAAGCGAGATGGTTAAAAACCAAAAATCCAACCTATTTGGGCCTTTGTAAATTTTGGACAAAGATTTTTGCGTTGACATTTGGTATGGGCGTGGTTTCTGGCATCGTGATGGAATTTCAGCTCGGAACCAATTGGGCGGAATATACTAAAGCTGTCGGCCCTGCCTTAGGCGGTTTATTCACTTATGAAGTTCTAACTGCTTTCTTCATTGAAGCCGGTTTTTTGGGGATAATGATTTTTGGCTGGGAAAAAGTAGGTTATAAATTACATTATTTATCAACCCTACTGGTTGTTGTTGGAGTCACCCTATCAGCCTTTTGGATTCTCAGTGCTAATTCTTGGATGCAATATCCCGGAGGAACAGAATTAATTAATGGGCGTTTTGTTGTAATGGATTGGTTCAAGGTTATCTTTAATCCAACAGTATGGCCACGATTTTTACATATGCTGCTGTCGGCTTATATTACCACCGGCTGGGTGATTGCTGGAATATCTGCCCATTATCTCTTAAAAAATCAATACCTCGAATTCTCAAAACGGTGTTTAGGTTTTGTGAGCATTGCATTAGTTATTCTAGTTCCCGTGCAAATTTTTTTAGGCGATACGGTCGGTCTTAACGTTAGACATTATCAACCCATCAAGACGGCGGCTATTGAAGGCCTATGGGAAACCCAAGCAGGCGCTCCTTTACTTTTAGTCGCAATTCCAGATCAAAAAGCTCAACGGAATCGTTTTGATATTGCTATCCCACACTTGGGCAGCGTTATCAACACGCATCAGTGGAATGGCGAACTACAGGGGTTAAAAAGTGTTCCTCCTCAAGATCAGCCCTGGGTCACCGGTGTTTTTTATAGTTTTAGAATTATGGTAGGGCTCGGCGTACTCATGCTGATCATAGCCATAACCGCGTTGATTTTAAGATTGCGTGGCCAGCTTTATAATCAGAGATGGTTTTTACAAACCTGCCGATTATTTTCTCCTGCGGGATTTTTGGCTATTCTTACCGGCTGGTTCACTGCCGAGCTCGGACGGCAACCTTGGATTGTGCAAAATTTTTTAAGAACTGCCGATTCTGCTTCGCATATTCTAATTCATAACGTTATAGTCTCTTTAGTACTTATCATAGTCGTGTATGGAATTATCTTTGGGATCTTCTATTTCCGTTATCTCATTAAAATTATTCACAGCGGTCCTCAGGATTTGGGTATGGAAAATGCGCCTTTTTCTTATATGGAATCCCAAGATATAGTTAAGGAGAATCCACAATGACTGTTAATCTTTTGCCACTTGCATGGGGGTTCATTATTGCATTTTGCATCGCCTTATATGTGATTTTAGATGGCTTTACTTTAGGGGCCGGCATGCTGTTGGTATTCCTAAATAAAGAGGAAAGAGATTTAGACGTCAGTGTTTTATTACCCACTTGGGATGGGAACCAGACTTGGCTGGTCTTAGGTGTCGCCTCTTTATACGGTGCTTTTCCATTAGCGTTTAGCCTAATTCTGCCTGTTTTCTATCTTCCTATCATGCTCATGGTCATTAGTTTGCTTTTTCGTGGGGTTATTTTTGAATTCCGGCTAAAAGCGATCGGCAAGGCCCGCTTTACCTGGGATTTAATATTTGCAGCGTCGTCTTTGCTCATCACTCTAATTCAAGGATTGATTTTAGGTAATTTTATTGAAGGATTTAATCTACAAAATGGAGTATTGACCCCTGCCCATTCCCTAATTAACGGATTCACTTTATTCACGGCTTTTGGCCTTGTCCTCGGCTATTGTTTACTGGGGTCAACCCGCTTGATCTTAAAAACAGAAGAAGTTCTAAAACATAAAATGATTAGGATTGCATTTCTATGCACCTTTTTGGTAGTCATTTGTATCGGCATTACCAGTATTTGGACTCCTTTAATCAATCAAACGATTTTCCATCGATGGTTCCAAGGAGGGAACTGGATCTATTTAATGATCCTGCCCTATATCAGCGGTTTATTTTTTATTATTTTAATGGTTTCGCTTTATAAAAGGGATGATGCATTACCTTTTTGGTGTACAGTCATTTTGTTTCTTTGTGCATACCTCGGTTTAGTGATTAGCATTTTTCCTTATATTGTTCCTTTTCAAATTACGCTATGGCAAGGCGCTTCAAGCGATTCTTCATTAAGATTTTTACTATTCGGCGCAGTCATTATGATACCCGTCCTATTGCTTTATACCGGTTATGCTTACCATATATTTAAAGGAAAAGTTAAAAATGTCACCCACTATTAAAAAGATAAACTGGTTTGTAGCTCTTTATTTGATTAGTTTGCTGATTATTGCAAGTTTTTCTTTTTTATCTCACTTCCTGATTAACTTTTTAACTAAAATTTAATTTTATAATGAATTCGCATGAGAAGAAAGTCCGGAAATGCCTGCGACATTATGCTCAGCTTTGACATAAAATAATGCAGAAGATGAAGTGCCTATTCGAGAATTATGAGTATCACCTAGGGATTTTGCAGTACGTTGTAACAGCTGAAAGCCGGCGTTAACTGCTGTTTGTACAATTCTCAAATTTTTATAAAGTAAAAGACCGAATCCAACCACGCTGACAATCATGGCTCCTGCGACGGCAGGGGTTAATATGGAATCCGTAGAGTTTGGGCTTAAATTTGAAGTGGGTAAGCTTAACGAATTGGAATTTGAAAAGGAGCTGGAATTAAAAAAGCCATAAGAATGATTAAGCATCTGCCCTTTTACTGTGAATAAATCATCTTCTTGATCTTGAGAAACCTCGCAAGCTCGGGTAGCAGGTAGATTGGCATGACAAAGCTGGTCATCACAGACTTGCTTAAGAGAGTTTTTCTGAATTTCCAGATATAGGCCGGTGTCATTGATTGGATTTCCACTAATATCAACCGCTGTCAAATTAGTACAAGATACTATTTCTGTTAAGGGTTGTATGTTGCTGATCGTATTATTAGAAAGATAGAGATAACCCAGTTGATACAGAAAATTTATGGTCATGTTATAGACGGCCACGTTACCTAACTGATTATTGGACAACCACAACGATTGAAGCTGGGTTAGATTTGAAAGTAATCTTACTTCCAAGTCAGTCAATCGATTATTATTCAAGGCCAATTCTTGTAACCTAATTAAACTAGAAAATGCTCTACGATCTAAATCGTTCAGTTCATTGTATGCCAACTGCAATGTTGACAAATTACTGAGATTAGCAAGCAATCTTTCATTCAAGTATATCAACTTATTGTGATCTAAATACAAAAATTTAAGTCCGTATGAGCTGGAAAATATTAGATCACTTAAACTGCTCAATTCATTATTAGTTAAATATAAAGTTTCTAATTGAGGTAAATTATCAAAAACACGATCACCCAAACTACTTAATCGGTTATACTTCAAATTTAAGTTTTTTAACTGGGGCAACCCATCAAATGTTCCATTATCTAAGTGTTCCAGTTGGTTATAAGATAAATCCAAAGATTCCAATAAGGAGAAATAAGAAAAAGCATTTTGTGTTATATTGCATACCCCACCTTCAATACCGAAGATAGTAAGTCTTGCTGGAAAATAATGCATAAATTCTAGGGTAAGCACAGTTGGGATAAAAGAATTTCCCCCGATATGTAACTCAGTGATTAAATCCGGTAGTTGCTGAGAAAAATCTTCAGGCAGGTAAGTTAGATTATTGGAAGAAATTTTTAAAGAAATTAAGGTCGTCGGAAGAAAAGGTAAAGCTTCTATTAATGTAGTGCTATTAATTTCGTTATTAGACAAATCTAAATATTCTAAATGATTAAAATAACTAAATAACTCCATATTTAAAATACTCAATCCGATAGCCTGCAAATTTAAATATTTTAAATAACCTTGATTTACAAACAACTGATTACTCAACACACCTGTTAAATTCTTGTTAGAACTTAAATCTAACTCTTCCAATTCATCTAAATTAAAAAATACCTTATCGCTTAAACGCACTAATGTATTACGACGTAAATTTAAAACTTTCATTGCTCTTAAGTCAGAAAATACTTCATCAGTCAAATTGTTCAACCTATTGAATGACAGATCTAAATAATCCAGATTTAAACCGGAAAGTACTTTGTCACCCAAATTATTCAACTGGTTTGACTTCAAATTTAATACTCGTAGATTTACTAAATCACTGAAAACCCAATCAACTAAAATCATTAATTGATTGGCGGCTAATTCAAGCGTCTGTAATCGAGATAACCCTGCAAATGACTTCTCAGTCACGTTAGTTAATAACGCTTCATTTATATATAATTCTAGCAAGTTACTTAAACTTATAAACAAGTTATCAGACAGGCTAATTAATGGATTATTACTCAAACTTAAAACTTGTAACTGAGTTAAATTAAGAAACATCTCGCTGCTTAAATATTTCAATTGATTAGAAGTCAAATTCAATTGTTGTAATACCGCACCTTGCTTTAAAACAGCGCGAATAATTTGTAAAGCTTCATCATAATTTAAATTTTTATCGGATAGTATAAGACTTGTCATGTTTTTCAAATTGTATTGAGTAATTTGGGCAACAAGAACGTCTACACTTTCATTCACATCCAGCGTCCGAAAAAAATCAATTAGTCTAGCACAACACTCAGCGGTATCCTTCGACGCCCAATCCTGAACATTATTATTAAATTTAAAAGGAGGTTTATATTGACATTTGATCGCAGAAACAAAGCTCATGATTATTTTTACTAAAAAAAATAATTCCGTAGCTAATTTGACGCTGCTAAAAACTGAAAACGGGAGCTGTTGCTTCCAAAATGAAGTCGATTGTCCAAGCCACCATAATAAATAATTGGCATACAAACGGCGCGGGATAGAGCTCATGGACGATAGTTTTTCTTCATCCGCCAAATCAAGTTGAGATAATTTTTCTAAGTCCTCTAATGCAGAAGCTTTCATATACAAAATTAATTTGAGTTCCTCGACAGAATATCCCGCTTGGCGTAGTCGAAGCAAATCCTTAAAACCTATTGCTTGAGCAATTTTTGCCAAACATTCTAGGATATTCAGTTGTGTTAACTTGAATCCAGCACGGCCTCGGCGAATATCTTCAAACGCTTTTTTCCGATCCTCAATACTCAACCGACCATCCCAGCAGATAACGTCTTCTAGTCTTTGCATTCTGTTACTTAAAGATGAAAAAGGGAAGATCTCACATACGATATCTCGCCAAATGCCACCCGAATTTTCCAGATATTGTGTGATTCGATCGTTTATTCTTGCTAATTCGTTTGAATGCAAAGTTTTAACCTGGCGTATACTCCAAAGACTTTGTATAGAACCTAGGATAAGGGGGGCCGTTAAAATTAATTTCAACCATGGAATTTCTATTTTCGCTAAGGCTTGAACCAAATTATGAATGCCCTTTTGATCCGAATGGCTAAAAGCTTGCCCCAATTCATCAAACCGCATCACTCCTGTTTGTAAGCCATTAACGAAGCGGTAAAGCAGCACGCCATAAATAAAATAACGCACTGACCGGAAAAATCCGGTTTCGATACCTTTGATGAAACCTCTAACACTATGTGCCTTAATTAATCCGCAGGTACTTTTTAGTAAGATAGATCGTTCCTGCGGGCGAACACGGGAATAACAACTTTCCTTAGCTTCCGGACCCACATCTGTTGGCGCAAGTAGCAACCATTGCAGCAGATTTTCAGCCGCATGATCAAAACGACTCCATTTCCATCCAGCAAATAAACCCATTTCTTGCGTAAACAGTTTTAGAAGACAATCTTCAGAAATTTTTAAATGCCCCAAATCGTCGCGAGTAATTCCAATGGATTTTAAAAAATCGTACATCTGACTATAAGGGTCAACTTCTGGTAAAGGTTGATACTCTATGACAGTGTCTGCACTAGAAATTCCTTGAATGCTCGGTGATTGCCCTTCTATTTGACTTTCATGCATGATTAAAATACTCCTTAAACTCAACGCTCTTCACTGAAGACGAGTTTTTAATGAAAAATAAAAACATCGTCTACTTGCTGCAAAGATTTTTAATAACTATACTAAAACTGGCGTGTCAATTTTTGACTCTCCAACACCCGGCATATTAAAAGCACGTCCTTCACTCAGGATCGCACATAACCGATTTATTTTGGCAATCGTAGATTCAAATGAAAGATATTGTTTAGTAACTGCTTGCAAATTTGCTATATTTTGGGGACTAGCATTGTCCATCGTTGCTTCATGAGCCTGTAAAAAATTTATTTGAAAACGAAAGTAATCGCTATTTGGAATAAAATTCAATTCATAATCAACTTCTAATGAAGCACTATCCATGAAAACTGGAATAATCTGTTTGGCCCAACTAAGTAAACCCCAACCTTCTGACTCAGAAAAAGTAATGGGATCAAGACAACTACCGCTTCCTATTGAAACAATAGTAAATCGGCTTGCATCAGGATAAAGGTGACGAGCTTCAACATAAGCAATCAAGGAAGGATTATTGACAAAAATTCCACCGTCTACCAAGTTGTAGACTTGTTTTCCTCTAGTAAAGAGAAGTGGAGAAAAATAGGTGGGAGATGCTGATGTTGCACGAGCAATGGTTGCGATGGGGCAATTCTCGTCAGGATCAGCTGCGATACGATGACTTTTGAAGAAAAAAGGTTGTTGTAATTGCAAATCATAGCTTGAAATCAGCAAAGGAGTAAGCGCAGAAGCAAATTGAGTATCTTGGAAAAATTTCTTCAGGACTGTTTCTATATTACCTGCAGAGTATTTTGGATGAAACAATTCTTTTTCAGGAGTTAACCAACTTTTTTCGAAAATGATAGGACAGTTTTCAATATAAAGATTGATCAGATCTTTCGGCGTATAAGCTACACCGTTGTTGCATCGCGAGCCAATACCCAAAGTCATAATGCCGCCTGTCGATGTGCCTGCGATTAAGTCAAAAACCGTATGCAATTCTCGATTGAGTCTCCTTTGGAGTTCATCTAGAATCATGGCTGATACTATGCCGCGAATCCCTCCGCCATCAATTGCTAAAATCTTAACGTTTTTTGATTTCACGATCGATTTCCTTATCTAAATAATTAAACGCTTCAAAGAAACAACGGATTTTTTATAAGAGCCTTTCTTGAGTTTATGAAAGATTTTAACAAAAAATTTTCGCAAATCAAATTATTATTTAATTTATTCATAAAAACCAATAATATATTCTTGATGCGTTAATTAAGATATGATACCGTCTATATAAGGTATCGATAAGGAAGAACAGATGCATGGAAGTAATCAAAAAAAAATCTTACTCAATAACGGGTAGTTTAACCTTTTACCAACATATACTTCCACCATTAGAATCAGGCAATTATAAAATATCCGCCTCTCAAATTTTATCAAGTAAAACTGGACAAATTCCAGATATCACCTATCAAAATAATCATAATTTTTGTGTGATTGGACCGCGGTTTTCACTGAATCCGGATGATATATCTTCATGCTTCCCCCCGGAAAATACACTAGGTGAATTTGCTAATGTAATACCGCACGTTTGTTTATCCCGCGCAACTTTACCCTGGGAAAGAAGTGCAGAAAATATTCAAATTAATGCTGACAGCACCGATGTTATTCCTTGGCTAGGCTTGCTGCTATTTAATGAAGAAGATCCTACACCCACGCTGCAATCGGCCACATTGCTTGATTTACTCTCGATAGATTACCAAACACCCGACCACCAGCCCGGTAAATGCCCTAAAAATATTCTCTTTCCTAATTTTCCTGGAACAGATCACAATGAATTGGATTATTCCGAGAATTGGAGTGATCCTTGCTGGGTAATAGATGTTCCCCTCGAATTGTTTAATAAAATTGCACCCAGTCTTGAAGATTTAATCTGGCTTGGACATGTCCGGGAGATAAAGGTTACTGACTCACAATCGAATTTTTATCTTAATAAATTAAAACGTATGTCCACGGAAACCTCTTCTCCAAAATTATCTTGTGTGATTGCCAATCGATTACCTTTGCCGGGAAAGCAAAATAGTGTTTACCTGATCTCCTTTGAAAATTGGGGACAGTATTTGCCCAATACAGACGCCTCTGCAAATCCAACCATCCCACCTGGTATTACCCAGGTACGTTTGGTTGTATTGAAGAAATGGTCATTTTTTGCCGTATCAGAACAAGAAGATTTTGCCGGATACTTGTTAAATCTGAATGGCGGCCTTTTACAAATATCACCCATTAGTGATAACAATTCAGAACAAGATAAAGCCATTAATAATGCTTTTAATATGGGCTATGCAGCTTTTAATCATCATACCCGACAAGGTGATAAAACCGTATCATGGTACAAAGGGCCTTTCCTACCCTTTGACAGTACAGACAGCATTTCCATTCCAGTGCCAAGTTCTGACAGTGTTACCGGTTATAACCCCGATACCGGCATGTTCGATGTATCTTATGCAGCCGCCTGGCAATTAGGGCGATTGCTGGCATTACAGAACAAAAATTTTGCTCAAACTCTTTATAATTGGAAAAGAGAAAATACTCAAGAAGTAATCTCCAATTTTGAAACAGAAATTATTCAAGAAAGCTTAAATGAAATCGTAGACACTGATCGCGATCCATCGAGGCAATCAAACTTAAAATCTCTTTGTAACCAAATTCTGAACAAGGTCATCGGAACTTTTATTAATAATCAAGGAACACAAGAAATTGAAAAAAAATATTTACCTTGATTTGCGTGATCAATTAATCAACGTTGAAAACTTAATCCAGTTTAGTCAAGACCGTAACAATCGTGAGCTTAGCCCTGAAGAAACTAGCCTAAAAGATTGGCTGAGCCGTTTAAGGTTGTTATATGGCGTTCCGTTCAATTATCTAGTTCCTGATGAAAAAATGCTGCCAGAAGAGTCCATTCGATTTTTTTATTGTGATTTAATTTGGTTGGATAGTCTACTAGAAGGCGCTTTAAGTTTGGGCCGTTCAACTTCTAGTGATATAGCCCAGGATACCGCTTTTCTCATTAAAGTTCGCGAGTTTGCTAAACAAGGAACAACAGAGCAAAGAAAAAAAGCTTTTGGTCATTTGCTCTACCATTTAAATCCTGCCTTACTCCAAGACCCAATTGCTACGCCTATTACTCCCGGTGAAAAAGTAACAGGATTCTTGCTACGTTCCGGTGTCGTTAAAGGTTGGCCTGGTTTGGGCGTAGAAGGATTTAGCGATACTGAACAAAAAAATCCTTTGAATCTTTTGCGCATGGACCAGCTAAGTCCGAATGTACTTTTATGTTTGTTTTCCGGCGTGGCCACCAGTGTCATGATTCATGAATACCCGGAGGCGCTGCATTTTGGTGTTGACTCTTCCAATACGGATCCGCAGAATTTTTTTAAATCATTTCGATATCCTGTAGATATTGATGGACATGCCGCTGGAACTCAAGTAGACACCAATATAGCCCCGCCATTACCGATTAATAATTATCAACGCTCAGGCAATAAAGGTGTGCTGAAAATCAATGAACTTGCTCAAGCGATAAAAAGTACCTTGAGTGAAAAAATACTTTATAATGGCCCTTTTACAGCAGCTGAATTTGCCTTGGAAATGGTCGAAGGTGTTGAAGCTATCAATTTTATTATTAATCCAAAGGAAGAAAAAGCGACTTCACAGCCTATGAAATTTTCCTTGTCGGAAAAACAACAATCGACGTCATCCAAGAAACATGCGCGATTAAATGCCGAAGAATTAGGATTAGTGGTTCCTATCAATATTGAAGCCTTATGTATTGGTGAAAATCCTGGAGCCATTTTTGAACCGCCGCCTTATGATTTTTCACAACTTCCCAATAACGAGAACAGTGCAACACCTAACCTCAGTGAAAAAGTGATGACCGGTGGACTGGTTCGTTTGGAAAGCGGAATTCATTTGCATTGGGCTTTGCCGGATGGTTTGACCCATGGACAAAGTCTGCAAAATGCAACAGGAAATATTGTATTTCCTACCACACCAGACAGATGGTTAATCAGTCGCGTTTTTACTGATTTAGCAAATCCAAGCCAACCAATTAACCATGTCAAATCCTGGGTGGTGGAAAGCAATTATTGTTCTCTCACTCAACCCGATGAGGATCGTCCCAGCATTACGGTTCCTTTTAATGACGATAAAGACGATGATGAAAATCCTTATCGATTTTTAGGCCGCGTTCAAGAATATGAGAAGTGGGTTGCACAACAATATCAAAAAAAAATTAATCCTAACCCCACTGACGATGATAACTATGTTACCGGTCTTTCCGCAGTAGGCTATGGGTTAGCTGAATTTGCAGCATCTTATCACAATTGTCGAAGTAATTTTGGCTTTTATGATACTGATGTTGATCTTAAAGCACTGGGCGAGCCCGGCAAAGATAAATTATTGGCTTATCATGTGATTGGCTGGTACAGCCAAATCACCGACGATCCTTTAAATCAATTACCCTTACAGTTGGATCCTAGTGCATTTAACGAGATTTTAAATAAAATTACTGAACCTAACGACCAGGATATTTTCAAAAATGCTTATCAGCAACAAGCTATTCCTGATGGGCCGTATATACTTATTGGTAATACTTCAACAGAGAATCAAGCTCAACTCGTCGGTATTCTCACTCAATCGGGATATAATTTTTTACAACAAGTTTTAGAACAATATCAATGGTCCTTGCCCTCTGGTACGCTGGATAAAAATCCGATAGTCGATCATACGTTGCTATCTGGCATGATTACCAATATACAATGGAATGAAACCACCAATTATTTTGACCCACTCAAGACCGGAGTGAATATCGCTGTCGGTAATACACCCACCGAAGCCCTTTCCGCACTCATCGCTTCAGTCAGCGGATTGCAAAATCAGCCCAATGTTGAATTGATATTAAATGCATTACAGTTAGGGCTTCTCGAGCAAGTCATGAGTGCAACGGAATTAACCAGCTTTGAAAAACTAGCGATGCGTATTCACAAAAGCACATTTAGCTCATTAAAAAGCGGGTGTTTATGGCAAGTCTCTTTAACAAAACCAGATGAAAAGTCACCGGGAGAAGTGACTCTTCCGGAGACGTTAGCAGATGATTTGAACCAATTAAACATTTATCAACAAGATTATGACGAATCATTGGCCGAAATTAAATCGATGCGAACGCAAATTTTTATGGATTGGTACCGCTTTATGCTGATCCTTCACAGAGGACCGCTTGATCCCACCCATGACTTGGACGCAACCTCTATAGCTTATATAATTCAAGACAGCATAGATGCCTTAGATACCAAAATTTTAGAAACCACTAATTTTAATGTTAATGAATTAGCTGATAAAATAACCAGTCAATTGCCGGCCGGTTATCAATTAACTATGATTGCCTCACCCAGATATTGGCAACCCAATGAGCCAGTAGTATTGTTTCAAGGAGAAAATATCAATCCCCCGGACCGCTATGGCGGAGACGGTAGGTTTATGTCTGATGATACTCTGGTCTGTCGTTTGACCAATCAATTGCTTTCCAGTACAACAATTCCCGCTGATGTTTTAGGTAACTCTCAGACTTTGATATTAAACAGCAAAAATATGCCGGTGTTGTCTTCTGAAATACCCTTGAGTTACAGCCAACAAATTCATGATTTATTTACCGAAAGCTGTTTATTAAACCCAAGCATAGTTGCAGCGCAAAGCCTAGGATTAGGTGCTTCCGGCGAATTTAGCGTTTTAGCATCCTTTTGCAAAAAAGATCGGGATAATTACCTGAATCCAGTTATTCCAGCTCAAATATTAGCGAGTGAATTTAGCAGTATCGAAGATGCCATTAATGTAGATGATCGAACCTTTTTACTGTCTCTTTATATTCTGGATGATGATAATTTTATTCTCCAAAAACCAATTGATCAATTAACTGATGATGAAAAACTAAGACTTGAATATATTTTTATGTCCGCAGGACAGCAGTGGGGAACTGAATTACAATATGCCGGCCTGCCCCCTTCCTTAGTTTTTTTTGTAGAGTGGAATGGTACGCCATGGTTGCCTTTTTCATTATCTTGGGAAATCATTTATTATCCATTGGTCGATATTAATAGCGACGGCGGTAAAGATAACAATTATTCTCCTGAATTTATCACTTCTAATTACACACTGGGTGATGTCAATTACACGACAAACCAACCGGTGGTGATACCCACTGATTATCAAATTTATAACAATAAAATTTTCTTGACTCCACATGCGGAAATCAATTTTCAGGAAAAAATCCAAAAATTTATCGACAGTCAACCCACCGACCCTTTAGATCCTGAATTGCAAGCCATTTTAAATAGCATGAAAAATTTTCCACCTATCCTTTCCCAGGCATTAAACGGCTTTAATGATGAATTGATCATGCGCGACAAAGTGATGCAATTGCAGATCAAAGATCCCGTGCTAACTGGATTTCAATCGTTCACCAATAATACAGTAAAGGATGCGGTCGCTGATATGACTCAGGCTGCGCCAAACTCTAGCAATTGTTTTAATCCCATTCGCGCAGGAATAATGAGCATTTCCTCTTTAACCATCGTTGATGTTTTTGGACGCTCTATCAGTATTAAAACGCCGGATAAAGTTATTGTGGCGCAAAATATGCAGATGAATGGGCTGCCAGTTAACTATATGTATTTAACTCCAAGAATTATCCAGCCCTCTCGATTATTATTTCGGTGGTTGTCTGCCGATAACGATGCTGTGGAGATGAATAGTCATCCGGCGACCACGCCTATTTTTGGCTGGATTGTTTGCAATCATTTAGATTCAAGCTTGTGGCTATACGACAATCAGGGCTTGCCGTTGGGATCACTTATTTTAAGTGAAGATTTTACCGAAGTTATTTGGCAATGCGTGCCCGGCGGCGCCGCCTATGATTTGTCGATTAGTGATTTTTTTTCAAATGGACCAGGAAAAGATGTTAACCAACAATTAAAAAATTTCGCTATCAGCTTATATAATAATCAAAACAGTAGTTATTTAAACGCTTTCATGCGTTCGATTGATGCATCCTCCAACTTGGTTCAACCGCAAAACTATAAACAATTTGCCAGCAACGCCGTTTTAATGGGCCAACCAATTGCATTAGCACAAGCAAAATTAACTTATGATGTGCAAGGTTTACCTACCTATAATCAAAGTTGGCTCGATTTTGCAAATGAGGTCAATGAAGGCAAACCTAAAAATACCCATGAATTTACGGATGTCCAATTTCCGGTAAGATTGGGTGCTCTTAATCAAATCGATGATGGGTTGTTAGGCTATTTTAAAAACGGCGATTACAGCCATTATTACGCATTGATGATTACCCAACCAACCGATCAAGTCACCGTACCAGATGAAACCAATATACTATTGAGTTTAGAGCCACCGTCAAATTCAATTAATGTGACCTTATTACTGGATCCGAGAGGCGATGTTCACGCCACCACTGGCATATTACCGGTCAGTTCGGTAAATATTCCCAGAGATCAGTATGTGAATGCTTTGCAAAATTTATCATTAGCGTTTTTAACCACGCCTATTTTATGCAGCCAAGCACAACTGGCTTTTCCAATGCCCACCGAGGGCGGCGGCGATTGGGCTTGGTTGGAAAATGATAAAACCAGTTGGTCCGAAGCCAAAGAGATTGCCAAAATTGATGACCGGGCAAAAATGGGTTATTCCCCACAAGTGGTTAAGGAAGGCTGGTTGAAACTATCTCATTTTATTAAAAAAAAGGAGTAACTTATGAAAAAAATGCTCACCAGCGCCGATTTTAGTATTCTGAACAAAGATGACCAAAAAGTCATTTATAAAACCGAGGACACTGCTGTAAACGTAATGACTTTTAAAATCATTAACGCAACCGGTGAAGTGCTAAAATTAACCGGTGGATCACCGGTAAAACAAGGAGAAGGTGGATCATCTTTTAATTTTAATTTCGAGTCAATGCTGTCATCTGAGGTGGTAAAAGGACTGAAGATCACCGTCCCATCAGGCTGGGCTTCCGCTTTTTTTGCAGCAGATAAAACCACACCCGACTCATGGTCAGTAGCGCCTACGGATGATGTCGATTTAAATGATCGTGAGGAAATCAGTATCACGATTGAAAATATAATTTGCGACACGACCAACCCAGGAAATTTTGAAATCATGTATCTGAATATTGAAGGTTACTCCAATAGTTTGTTTCCCGTGGTCATACATTTAGCAATTCAAACACCGATTACCCCTGATAAAAAAACTTTGCCCCTGGATCAGGGATATACCAATATCATTCACCCGATTAATGGCCAAACGGCTTTAGTAGTGGATTTGAAACAGTACCCTCAAGACAGTACTGTCCCGGTCTATATTACCTATGACTCTAAAGTAATAGAAAACGGATTTACTTATTTCTTAAAAAATACTTCAAAAGATCCGTTAGTGTCTTCCACTGAAGATGATCCGCCAGTAGTATATATTTCTTTTCTCTTTGGTGAATCTGACGATGATATAACCACACAAAATTTAGGCGATAAGATCACCGTGGATGTTGAACCAGAACACACGAGTTGGTCTACGCTGAACCATATTACCGGTACATCCTATTGGCAAATATTGCCGGAAAGTTCGCAAATTATGGATGCTAATGAAACTGTAAATTTCCCAATTAAAAAAATTATCACCATACTTAATACTACTCCAGACAAAATCAGCACTATGTATATTCAGTGTAATAATTTTCCTGGATATAACGATGCCAATTTCGTGATAGAGTTGCAAAAGTTAAAGGCCAAAGCATCCATAACTAGTTTCTCGACTAATATGAATAAAATCAATTTTGGTGAAAGTGTTAAACTTAGCTGGATATCCTCTTTGGCTAAACGAGTAATTTTATCCTATGATGATAGAGATGGACATCAAATAACCAAAGATAGCTATTTGGGTCAAATTGGTTTAAACGAGACAGATTTTGTGGTTTCACCTACCGCTGAAAGCACAAAATTTTTTTTACAAGCTTATGATGATAGTCCAAATCCTTTTACGGTACAGCAAATTGTCACTGTTATTCAACCACCCGCCACTATCAATAGTTTCCAAGCAAGTTCAGAATTGGTAGATGTTTCAAAGACGGCACAAATAACTCTTACTTGGAATGTGGAAAACGCCAATGAGGTTTTACTGAATAATGAGCCGATCACAGGAACTAACTGTTTAATAGATGTGAAGACTACCACAACTTACACTCTTACAGCCCGCTCTTATGGACAAGCCTCAAAATCGACTACTTCGAAACTCACTATCTATGCCTATAGACCCGGCGATAACATTGGAATACCCATGAGTGGCGAAGCTATGCAGACTTTGCCGTCGATCATGGTTAGCAATGCAAAGGGTCGAATATTCGCTGTAAATTCCAGCAGGAATCAGATTTGTGATATCAACGTTGACACTAACAATATTGAAAGATATTATTCTGGCAATGTTTTTACCGTCAGTAACGATGGCACCAAATTATTTATATATAATGATACTCAAGGTGTCCTTATGTACGACATAGGCAGTCAGCAGCCAACCTATCCAATTCCAGCATCTTGCGGGCCAGTATATGCGATGATTGTCTCTCCTGATATGCAGTGGTTGTATTGTGCCAGTACTCACTGTACTTCAAATCTATCAGCTATATACATAACAAATAATATCTTAGATCCTTCTTTAATCATTACTATTCAAGTTGAACAAAGTCCGCGCGATATGATCTTCAATAGTACCGGTGAGAAACTTTACGTAGCCAATTATGACTCTCATTCGATTTCAGTCATTAGTGTACAAGATAACTCTGTTAAGACTATTCAGCTGGATACCTTTGAACCCTTAAAATTTGCCTTGGTCAGCCAGCACAATAAATTATATTTAGCATGCGAAGGTGAAAATAAAGTTGCCGTTATCGATACGAATACCGATGCAGTAAAATATATTACTGTGGGCAATCGACCGGTTGATGTGTTATCCAGTTTTAACGGTCAGTATGTTTACGTCGCCAACTTTGGCAAAAACACCGTTTCGATTATAGAAACCTCCAGTGATACTGTGACAGACACCTTAACCGTTGGTAAGGCGCCCAGTCGTTTGGCCTTAAATAAAAATAACACGGTGCTTTTTGTAGCGAATTACTGCGACAAAACATTATCGATAGTAGATCTTGAAACCAAACATGTATTGCCGCAAACATTATCTACAGATAATTCTGCAAGCAACCCTTTCGATATGGCGGTTTACACTGAAGACAGCGATTATACGCGGGTTTATACCGCCAAAGAATCATTTTCACCGCGAATTAATTGTAACAATCCAAATCCTAACAGTAACCTAAATATTGCAGTCTATTCGATCCAAGAGCCGGATCGAGCAAATACTGATTCAAAGATCGAAAAGAAACATTTAATTGAAATAGAATAAAATTGATCCCGCCAATAACAATTCAAACTGACCCTATCGAACAAAATGCCTTAACAATGGTGCAGCTTTTTGTACCAGTTTTCCAGACAGACTCTTGTAACCAATACCTTTTTGTCCAGAAATAAATCTGGGAGAATAGACAGTTGAGTGCCTTCTGTGAGCTTCTTTTTCAAGTATGGGTCGCATTAGCCCATGTTGTTGATAAGAACTAGAAAAACTCCGTTTAGGTTGGAATGGTAAAGGATTTAAAACTGGTTTAGATGGTTTATTATCAATAACTGTTATTTTTTCGGAAGATTTCTTAGACGACGATTTAAAAGATAAAAAATTTTCACTTGGACAATTGGGTTTTAGGTTCCAGTTTCCAGGACCACACCATTCATTCACCAATTGACCGAGCAATGGTGTTCCGGCGCTACTGGTAAAATCGTACACCATTATACCAGCATAACCATTAGTTTTTAGCCATGGTATGGAGTTTTGAGGTACTTCAGATCCATTAAATCCAAGCGAAAGTTGATTTGGGGACATTCCTAATCCAAGATACGGTTCTAAACGACCACTTGGCGAACTACCTCCATAAGTCATTTCCCAGCCGTATGTCAAATTTTGCTCCAGTGTTGTTCCGTTAAAGGGAACGCCGAAGCTTTGATAATCACCCCACAAAGCTTTGGAAATAATTTTGTCGGGCATAGCTTGTTTCATCAACGTTGTCACCATAGCCAGTGACGGGTTATCGGGTGTGTAGTTACTTGGGTATTCATCGTCTATATCAATACCATCCAAACCATAATTGGTTACAACGTTTTGTAATTGATTAGTAAAACATTGCGCATCGGCTTGAATAGTGAACTCAGACCAGCCTGAAGAATCCCAATTATTTAAAAAAGTTAATAACACAGTAATGCCTACATTTTGTAAACTTTGGATAACTCCGGATTGTAATAGTTTTATTATATCGAGATTTCCACAAGCCAGCGCATAACCTTGAGGAACTTGTATGGAGGGTGCTAATCGTTCAGCTGAACCTTTAGGTGTAGTATTTATATTAGCGGCGAAGATACTCACAACGTCAATTGCTGGGAGACCTTGTGCAGTTAGGTAACAAGCAGCTTGTGCTACTTGTTGTGGTGAATTATTAGGACCACAGACGTAAGCAACGCTCATACCATTTTTTTGATAGGTATCACATTCAGAAGCACCTCCGAACCAAGGTTGACCACTGAAAAATACAGCATCACCAGCATAAAAATTCCGAGTGGGATTTTGCAAACTTATACCTTGACGACAATAGAAGAAGAAACTGGTATTTGGATCTAGCAAAGCTATACGTTGAGCTTGTGCGGGAGAACAATTCGGTACTGTGCGAAGATAACCGTCCCAATTTGCGCCTTCATACATTGCAACATTAGATGTTCTAAACCATGGCATAAAATCCTCCCTAAAAATAAGATTGTTTTCTAGACATACATTATTTACGCAATTCTTAACTTCCTGAGTCAATTGAGCAACAGTAAACCACCTGAAATTTGTTTGAACAGAACAAATACAGAGGAAGTCTTGCCCTATTATCGTTAGAAAATTTTATCATTACAAGCTGTTTTTAAACCCTGAGGGTAGATTCACCTTTTTTATATTCAATTTGTTTTAGTAAAGTCTTGGAGATATTTGTGTTGCTAGCAGTGCTCACTTGAATTGCAAAAGTATTTGCCCCTAATACTAAATCGATTGACGCATAAACGCCTTTTTTAAGCCCATCAGCGATAACCGGCAGTGTGGGACTACCCTCAGTAGCATGTGCTTGAATGAGTTCATTAAGTATTTGAACATCGATTGGAGAAATATCAGCTTCTGCAATCAAAATTTGTATATCATCAACAGCAACCGTTCCTAACGTTGAGGCTAAATCACTGCCAACTAAGGGCAATCCAGCTAAATCGATACCTTTGATTGCAATATTGACGCCAAAAACGTAAGTCCAGGCTTGATTGATTTTTTTTGCAATAAAAATTGCACTTCCGTAATTTGCAGATTGTGCTGATAAAATCAAGACTTCTGAATCAACAGTAAAATCATAAAATAATGAAGCGCTTTCAAGTGCCAAATCAAGCCCTTCCGGAATAGGTGGAATGCTTGAAAATCCAAACGTTTTAGCAATATCTTCAAGCTGAAGGTATCCCGAGGGATCATTAGCCAACCATTGAGCAGAAAGACTAGTCTCCGCAGGATTTGTGGAGAATATCAGTGTAAACGTCTCAGCCCCAATAGAAAACGAGCCGAAAAGGGTTTTAGTATAGACAACTCCCTGAGCAGCCATTGAAAATCCAATGATAATCTGTAATGTTTCATTAGCTCCAATAGGAATATTTCCCGTGATCGAAAAATCAAAATCTTTTGAAAGGGTATTAAAGTCTGTTTTTAGATCTTGCAGAGTAATCTTTTGAATCCATGCGGGAGGTGACCCTACGCTAAAAGCTTGAGTAAGGTAGGTGATAAAGTCCCCAATGGCAATTAGCTGACCTGGTTCAGTACCACCTGAAAACTGCCATCCGCTTTCCTCCAATGATGAACTATAATCGGCGGTAACATAAATGCCCACTGATCCAATCGAGAAGTTTCCTGAAAACTGGGCGGTTTTTTCTTCTCCCATGGCCACGATGGAAAATCTCAATTCTTCAACCGTCAAAACTAAATTTGAATCAGGATTCATTAACCAGGAACCCGTAAGACCAATATCAAATGTGTAACTTTCAGACTGAACATCAAATCCAAATTCAATCACTGATAAGTCAGGTATTTCCTGGACAGGACCTACAAATTCTTCAATGACTTCTTTGATGCTTAACACAGAACCCTCTTTAAGATAGCCTTGAATTTCCCAATTGGGATAACTACCCATAATCGAAATGGTTGCCATTGGTGTTAAAGAAATATCGCCACTAACAATAATATATGGGCTAGGAGAGGAAAATGGTGTGATTACGGTAAAATTCAGTTTAACGTTTTCGGCGGTTAGTGTTTTATTAGTAGCGTCGATGTGGACAATAGTCCAGGGCGAAACGCTTTCAACTTGCAAACCAATGGAACTAATCGCTGCAGTTGCGCTGTTAAAAGTAAAGAAAAAATCTGACAGTTTCAAAATTTTTTCGATTGGGAAAGCAGAGGCTGGTGGAAGTATACCGGATAGTCCAGCGTTGTTGGCCAAGACGCTTATTTCATCTAATGCTGCATCAATTGCATCGCTTAATTCGATTCGAAACCAGATATCTGATTCGAAATTAGTGAGCCGAACAGAAATCGGCAGTGTGTATAAGTTTCCTTGCGCTTGAAAAGGAATGACTGAATCCATTTCGATATATGGAACCGCTGTGTAAGTATTGAAATAAGGATTTTCTAAGAGATAATTAGCAATGCTGAATTGTATGGTGCAGTTTTTAGCTATCCATAAATTGACATCTGTTATTTCCGGACTTTGAAAGTTGATAGATTGAAATTGACTGGCGCCGTTTTTTAAAATAACTTCTCCCTTGATTTGTTGAGATTGAATACCTAATAAAGGGACAAGGCCCCCGCTCATAGCAGAAAAATCTATATTTCCCTCGAAAGATAGACCTTTACTGCGATCTTGCTGGGGGTCAGAAAGTAAGTACAAAGTTGGAGGCGTGGGCGTCATGTTAAACAAAATAAGCGCACCCAAAGTATCATAAAAAAGCGGAAATGACTGCTCGAGTGTCCATCCTGCATCGCCAGTTGCACTGATAGTTAGGGCTGCTTCTTGATTGAGAATATAAAACATGGCTTGCATAGGCAAGCCATTAAACGGATCATCGATTCCTATTCCCATGGCGATAATACTTTTCCCATCAGCGGGCTCAATAATCGGTGTTTTGCTATCCGGGGTAATTTGCAAAGTATTGTTTGGGAAATTGTCTATTGCAATCGCAGTAATCGACTCAGATTCGAGTAAGGCAGTATCCAGGAAAAATAGGTTATCCTTTAAGCTGCTTTTAATAATCTTTTTAAGAGTGTCTATGTCCATTATCGTATGAATATTTCCTTAAAACCATCACTAATTGATGTGCCCTCGATGCCAGTTTCCCATATATCTTTTTTAATACTTTCCCGAAATAAAAAATACCGGTCGTTTGTAAACCCATAAAATCCAGTTCCACTTTTAGTCGGCCCGGCATCTTTTGGATCTAATAGCCAGAAAAATGTCCTTTCCTTGTTTTGATCATAGTCGTACCCCTTCCATTTGTTAGATAAAATAGTCTCTAAATCACTCGTTGTACGATATTGAGGAAAATCTGTCGGAAGCTTCCAGTAATCGGTAGCTACTTCAGTAGCGCTCAAAATGCTCTTGCATTTCAACCAGGAATCTATAACAGTATATCGGGGTAATTTATATCCGTTGCTTAACAGGCCAACGCTGATTCGCAAACTTTCGGGATCTACCAGATTTTTAAAAACATCAGTAGGCATACTGCCGTCACTTCCATGGTGAGGAACTTGAAATATGGAAACATTATTTATTTCTTGAGACTGCTTGTCATATAAGTAACCCATTGTTTCTGAAGTTGCATCTCCCATGAGCAGCAATTTTTCAGATCCAAGTGTAACCAGGGTTATCAGACTGACGCAATTGCTTTGTATGGAAGGGGTCTTAGAAGTTGTTTGAACATTTCCGGCAATAATTGATAAGCTCCAAGCTTTTCCCTTAGTAGTTGTTCCTTGATATAGCACGAGATTGTTCGATGTGAGAGGAGTCGATATGCCATCTTTATAATCAAAGAAGTTAATCCAAATTGTTTGACTGTTTTTATTTGTATTAATCGTAACTTCCACCAACCTTGGTAACCCCAAAAGCCTTAGATTTTTTCCTAAAGCATCTTCTTTATAATAACCCAAAGGGCTATTGTTGCTTTGACTGCGACTAAAATAAAGATTACCTACCATTATTGATGGTTTTACCTCAGAAACTAACCGCCTTATTTTATTGTAATGATCTTTGTCAGGATGGGTAAGAATGACATCAATACTTTTCCCCTTTGCCCAAGACGCAAGAAGCTGTTGCGCCTTTTCAAAAATGTCTTCATCAAGAGCAGCGCTACTACCACAATCAACAACAACGACACGATTGTTAGGTAAACTAATAATTGTACAATCGCCTTGCCCCATATCGATATAGGCAATATTGACTTGATCTAATTGAGCAGGTGGCAAAGCCCTCATTGACGCTAACTTAGGTCTTGCCGCCTGGTCTGGTAAGTTTTTTACAGTTTTAATAGCATCAGAGAGCACTGTTTTGTCAACCCAAGGATTTTGGATTGATAAGTACTTAGTAATGGGGAATACACTATCTTTATAATCTATGACATTGCCATACATAATCTCAAAATTTCCTGCAGTTACCCTATCGCAAGTAATATTTTGAATGATAAATGACACAGTACCCTGATCATTAATAGTCATCGTTTGAATAGGCGCTACCGACCAAGAGTCAGGTTTAGTGCTATCCCCCTTTAAGTAAATAGATCGCCAACCTGGAGGTAAGGTTATTTTTAAATTGGCTACTACATCAGAGTTCAAAATGGATTCAAAACTGAAATTAAAAAAAGAACTACTCGTTAATAAAACCGGTTTACCGGTATTATTGAGAAAAGTAAAGGTCAACATATTAAGATCAGGGTTGGCAGTTTTAAAGATCACTCCCTGACCCTCTTTATTAACAATAGTGAAATGATCAGCTTTTAATCGATTAATCATCCTATAATCCTTCACAATATCGGAATATGGGCTATTCATTTATTACAAAAATAGTGTATCCTAAAAATATTAAGCTTTAAAGTGGAGCCATATGCAACAGGATGCGACAATCGAGTTAGAGCAAGCAAGCACAGCCGACGAACTCTCAAAAGCCTCACCTCCACCGCTGAATACCGCAGGCCAGGATCCGAGCATATATTGGATCAACTTGCTAAAAGCAATCGGACCGGTTTATTTTAATAAAGCCGGCGTCACGTATCAGAATGGTCAAATTAATTTATTACTGGATGCCGCGCTGGTTTTAGAATCCTTAACCATTGAATTCGATCAACTAGGTGTTGGGACGCCAATCGATAAAATTGATCCAAGCTTTACCCTAAATGGCCTGAATATCACTTATGAAAGTGATGCCGTTTTTATCAGTGGCGGTTTTATAAAACAGCAAGTCGATTCAATCACCGAATATAATGGCTTGGCAAGCATACAATTGTCGTCATTTAGTTTATCTGCTTTAGGTTCTTATGCCACACTGGACGGCCATCCTTCACTGTTTATTTTTGCTTTAATTAATACACCACTCGGTGGTCCTCCAGCTTTTTTTGTCAATGGCGTGGCTGCCGGATTTGGTTATAATCGCAGTTTAGTTTTACCTACCATTGACGAGGTCTCAAGTTTTCCATTAGTCAGTGGTTTTGTTCCCACGCAGCCCAGTCCTTTTCAAAGTCCGGATCCCGGCGCGGCATTGCAAGTTTTAGTGGATAAAAATGTGGCGCCGGTGGCGATCGGAGAAAACTGGTTAGCAGCCGGGCTTCAATTTACTTCCTATGAATTAATTCAATCTTACGCTTTATTAATTGTCGAATTTGGCACTAATTTAGAAATCGGCATCATCGGACTTTCCACCATTGCAGTTCCACCACTAGACCCCTACCCGTTAATCTATGCGCAAATGGCAATTGATGTCAGAATTCTACCGAATAAAGGCCTTATAGCCGTAGACGCTAGCCTAACTCCTGTCTCTTATGTTTTAAGTAAAGAATGTCATTTGACCGGCGGATTTGCTTTTTATGTATGGACAAATCCCGATCCCAATGCAGGTGATTTTGTAGTGACCTTGGGGGGATATCATCCGAATTTCACACCGCCTGATTACTATCCCAAAGTTCCCCGGTTGGGTTTTAATTGGGTATTAACCAGCGAGTTCAGCATTAAAGGCGGCATGTATTTTGCATTGACGCCAACTTGCTTAATGGCCGGCGGTTCATTAGAAGCTTTATTTCAATCCGGAAATCTAAAGGCATGGTTTGATGAAGGCGTCGATTTTTTAATTGCCTGGAAACCGTATCATTATCAAGCTGATCTTTATGTTAACTTCGGAGTATCCTACACTTTTGAGTTGGACTTATTGTTTACTACCATAACCCAAACGATTTCCATCAGCATAGGTGCTGATTTAACAATTTGGGGGCCGGATTTTTCCGGCGTGGCTCATGTTGATCTTTGGATTGTTTCTTTCAGCGTATCATTTGGTTCTACGCCCAACAATCCTCCACCTCCCATTTCCTGGGATGCATTTACTCAAGGCTTTTTACCTAAAATTAATTCCTCGTCATCTCAGCGTGTCCGTTTTTCCGAGGATGATGAAACAACCGAATTCACGGATAGCTATTGCACAGCAAAAGTTCTGACTGGAATGATTCAAGATTTCGCTAAACCTGCGAATGATCTGACAATAATGAATTGGAGTGTGAGTAGAAATCAAACCACATTAGAGACAAACAGTTTAATTCCGGCAAAACAATATGAAATTACCATTAAAGGTAACGATGGTGTTCCTGTGTCAAAAGACAAAATTATTTTTGTTAATCAAAATGAATTAGACAATCGAAATCTAAATTTTGGTGTGGGTTTGGTGGACGTTGAAAATGCGGACTTTGAATCTACTCATTCGGTTACTATTGATTACGAATATTCTTTAAACCCAGAAATCCTATATGAAGTCAAAGCCATCTTAAGCAATGTACCCAAATCTCTCTGGGAAAAAAGAGACGTAGGATTTAGTCAAGACGCTCTCATCATCAATGTCTTGGTTGGATTTGATATTACTCCAGTTGCTGTGAAACCCGATACTTCTGTGCCGATTGATCTTACCAACTTCCAATTCTACATACAAACGTATAACCCGCAAATCACTATGGGTAATCCAACCGTCATTTCTGGTCCAAATCAAATAGATCCAATGAAAAAAATGCAATCGACTATTAACGTGGCGCCCGCTAATAAAATGCGGGATGACATTATTGAGTCTCTAATTAAGCGTGGTTTTCCATTGGATGCCGATGTTGATGTATCTGCAATCGCCAAAGAAGGAAATGCTTATATTCTGGATCCGCCCATTTTAAGTTATACATATTATCAAGCAAACCCTGCTCTGCATTTTTAATGAAATCACTTCATCCTAAATTCTGCAGTTGACCCTATATCTCGTTGTTCCATTAGTGCTATTATATTTTCTAATATTAATTTTTCGAGGGTTTTATGGAAAAAGGTCAATCAAATTGGCGTGCTTTAATCGGCATCAGCATTGCCGGTTTTCTGGGATGCTTAGATTTAACCATAGTCAACACGGCGTTACCTGCTATTCAAGCTAATTTGAACCTTACGGTTACCCAATTACAATGGATTATGACTATTTTACTTTTAGCGCTGACCGCTTTCATGGTTATTTCTGGAAAATTAGCCGATCTTTACGGACGTCGTTTGTGTCTATATTTAGGCATGATTCTGTTCGCACTTTCCTCGTTAGGGGTTGGATTTTCTTCTGATATTCAGTTTTTGATTGTCTTTAGATTTCTACAAGGATTATCGATTGCATTTTTGTACACGGCGCCGGTGGCTATAATTCCTAGCATTTTCCCAGCACACCATCAGGGTCGAGCAACAGGGTTACTCATCGGCGCCAATGGCCTTGGATTGGCATTAGGCCCCGTAATCGGTGGATTAATTGTCAGTACGATTGGTTGGCGTTGGATTTTTTTCATTAATCCCCCGATTATTTTGATCAGTTTTATTTTCTGCTGGAATCAGTTAGTTGAATCTAAAAGCAATACCACCAACAGAAAAATCGATTGGTATGGTTTTGTATTACTACTTATAACAGTTCCTGCAGGAATTCTTGCTCTGGTGCAAGGAGAAACCTGGGGCTGGCTTTCTTTACCCATTATTAGTTTATTCTTAATTACTATAATTGGACTCGTTATTTTTTATTTTGTTGAAAGTAAAGTGACTGCACCGATTATTGAATTTCATTTGCTGGCGAATCGAATTTTTTTAATTGGTTTAACCGCTAATTTTGCACTAGCTATGTTTTATGCGGTTAATTTCTTTTTAATCCCTTTATATTTACATTACATTCATAGCCTAGAGGGCTATCAAATTGGCCTTTCCTTGTTACCAGCAACTTTTATGGTTGCTATACTGTCTTCGACAACGGGTAAAATAGTGAGTAAATACGGGCCAAAATGGATTTTATGCACCGGATTGTTATTATTTATTATTTCCGGCATCTTACAATCTCAATTTGGCGTCCATACTTCCATCTACGTTATTTTGTTTAGCTATCTACTTTTTGGTATAGGATGGGCGTGTATCTTAAGCCCCTCAATTGTTGCTGCGCTCTCCTCTATTCCTAAAGAATCAGCCGGAGTCGGTATGGGGACGGTTGGAACATTGCATAATTTAGGCGGAGCAATCGGACTCGCTTTAGGAACTTTGCTGTATAATTTACTATCTAAATCCGAATTAGTGTCTTCACTAAAAAAAATAAATATCCAAAGCGGAGATTGGGTAAATCAAGCGATTGCCAATACTGACAACGCCCTAAAAATTTTACAAAACAACACCACCTTAGATATCCATTCCATCACTACCCTTTTCCATAACTACTTTTTGAAAGGTTATCAAGGCGCAATGTGGTTAGTGGTTATTAGTTCATTAGTGGCTTTCTTCACGGTATTAATGGGTCTGAAAAGCCAAAAATCAAGTGAAAATAACATTAAACCGATGATTCATTAATTCGACACTATCTTTTCGTATGGCTGAAATAATAAAACCTTAAGGATATTAAAATATAATAGGAAAAAAGAAAATTGTAAATATATAACAAATAAGAGCATAACCATTGAAAGCGTTAATAAATGAATTAATACCTAGGGTTAAGCCACATTATAGCTACGAAGGTGAATACAGTACTAATCCAGCTTATCAAGATATTACCGATGTTAGAATCCCTCTCGCCGTCGAAGATAGAAGAATATGGGCCTTGCGCACAGATTTTATTTTAGCCACAGGGATTAAAAACGCCTACCATGAATATGGCCTTAATGAATTAGCTCAAGCATTTGATGAAAAAAATCTGGATTTCTTGAATCTTAATGACCGGTATGGGCATCCATCCCTAGCAACTCCAGAATTAAACTATGATGGATCTACTTTCTATGCTGGATGGATTAGACAAAGAAGTGATTACCTTGAAATATATAATTTTTCTGGTCGCTTTAATCAAAAGTTGCCTTTAAAAAATCAAATGTTATTAGAGGCTTATGCAGCCAAAGAATTTATAGCCGCATATGGAAATCAACCTGTCCATCTTTATGATGCTGCAGACCTTAAATCAGGTCATGAAAATTTATTGTCTATATTTTTAAAAAATAAAAACTTTAGCAAGAATAAAGAATGTAGAATTTACACACCAGAATCTCTTGAATTTTTAGACCACTTAAATGAAGAAGAGCTTTTAGAAATATTTTCAAGCACAACGTTTGATGAATTCAAAGAACTCACTAATCCAAGAAACTATTTTTCCGGTGTAAACATAGAGAAGATAAAAGAACTGAGACTCATAATTAAACCCCACATCCAGATTAAAAGCGAAACTGAAAAATTATTTCCTATAATGGAAAAAATATTAAATGACCAAAGAGATAGCCGAAACCAGCTTCATTTCTCAAGAACGGAAGAAAAAGAAAAATATTTAATAACATGTAGAAGACTAGTAGCCATTGAGAAGGAAGTTTTACGACTGCGTCAAGAACGATCTCCACAGTCTTATCAGCTACAACGTCTATTATTCAAAGAATTAAGAAAAATTGAAGAATTAAACAATCCTAAACTTAATAGTTACATTAAAGATATTAAATTGCTTCTTCAAGATTGTGCAACCAACTTCACCCAATCTAATTTTTCCGAAACCAAAAGTGATCTAGGTAGTCTGAATCGATTTCTTTACTCCCTAGAGTACTATGAACAATACTATCAGCATCAAAATCCATCTACAAAAGAGAAAGTACGCGCGGTTTTTCATTATTTAATAAAATATGAAGAGCTTTATAGCAATTTTTGTATAAATGATAAAGGAGTTCATCTAACTAAAGAACTTACCGGTCTACCCTTCACTATTCAGATAATAAAAATTAAAAATGAATTTCAGTTATTTATTCGTTTCAAAGAAAAATTAGAGAACTGGCGAAGAGATGGAATCGTGAAAACAGTAACAAATTGCTTAATCTTAAAAGAAGGACGATTGATTGAAGGTGCAGACGCCACTATTGAGGAAATTGACGATAAAATTTTTGCCCTAACAGAGGATGAAATCAAATTAGCTAATCAGATTAATTCACCCGATATTCATAAAGTTCAATCAGGTGTCTCTTTTTTTCATGAAAAGAATAAGATGACATTATACTCATTAAAAGCTAAAGGTGATTTAGAAGGAGTAGAATTAAAAAACGTTTCTTTTTTAAATTACTTAATCATCTGCTCGGTTAGTACACGAGCCGTTGCTGCTACCCACGTTACAGGAATTATCCATCAAGATATTGCAGCTAAAAATATTTTACTTTTTCAAGGTGAAGGTACGGATAATATCCTTTGGCCTAAACTATCAGACTTTGGTTTCGCACTTTAAAAAAATAGTTTTGTGATTCAACATGTAGCAGGAACCCATCTATCCCCTGAGAGATACTTAGCTCTAGAAAAATTAGATCTGTTAAGAGGAGAACATGATCAAAAACATAATCAACTGACGCCTCAAATTATTAAAACCCTTCAAGATAAAGGAATTCCTCTAATCGAGCACCTTGGACCTCATGAAAAAAATGATGTCTGGGAGTTGGCTAGAATGCTATGGTATTTCTCAGATCAATATTTAGCAACTCATTCTGATAAAATTTCAATAATCGGCCCATGCGTTAAATTAATTCAAGATTTATGTTGTACCGTTTTATACAGTACTCGAGAAACACGTACGGATATTCATCAATTTCTGAGTGAATTGGATAAAGTCATTGCAAATGGACTTTCTCACGTTCACCAAGGAGTGGCTGAAAGATATCATAAACTCATGCACGATCACTACCATCCAAAACCAAGTATTGAAATTCCATGCGGAAATGGCTACGGAAGATAAATACCTGCAAAATGTGCTTTTAGCAAATCGATAAATAACTTTATTTTTAAAGGCATAAAATCGTGTTTCGGGTAGATGATATAAATCGGTTTAGCCGGTAATCGATACTTGTTCAAACAGGTTTTTAACTGACCATTCGCGATTTCGGCAGCAACCATAAATTCTGGCAACACAGCCACACAGCAATCTGCCTTAACCATCTGAACCATTAAATCCAATTGATTACTCTGAAATTTACCTTCTACAGTAATCTTAAATTGGCGATTACCCCGAATAAATTCGAATATCTGAGTAGAGGCTCCAGAACTATAAATAGCAAAACGATGTTGAGGCAATTGATCAGGATGATCAATCATTCCGTATTTTTCTATGTATTGAGGAGAGGCACATAAAAAATATTTCTCCATGCCCAACTTGCGTGCGATTAAATTTGAATCCGGGAGAATGGCGGACCTGATGGCTAAATCATAACCCTGTTGAACCAAATCAATAACTTTGCTTTCCAAAATAACATTTAAAGTAACTTCTGGATAGCGTAGTTGATAATCAGCCAATGGTTTAGCCAGCAAATGCAAAGCAGCAGCTGGAGGCACGGAAATTTTTAAGGTGCCTGCAGGTTGATTACGAAAATTGGCAAGATCTTCATAACTTTTTTGTGCTAATGTAAACATTTTTTCACATTGTAGATAAAATGTCTCACCAATTTCGGTCAAGGTCAACTGTCGGGTATTGCGTATTAGCAGCCGTGTTTTCAGTTCTTTTTCTAATTGGCTAATATGCTTACTCACAAAGGCTTTGGAAAGATTGAGCTTTTCTGCTGCTTGCGAAAAACTTTTTAAGCGTACCACATGATAAAATAAAATCATCTCATTGGCTAACATATTTTTTCTTTCTCTCGCACAACTTCCAGATTAAAATACTCAGCAAACCTGCACTGCAAACAGCAAATAGAAACCACATCGTCGCTGAAAAACCATGCATAAATCCAGCATTAAATTGAAAGCGCAATAGCTTATCCATACTGATTTGCATAGCATGGGCTGGATTAGTCAATAATTCACGCAAATTATCGGTTTGTATCGCATGATGCGAGATTTGATAGAGACTGACAAAATGAAAAATCATTACACCGAGAGCGAGACCAATAGAACCACCCATGTTGAAGGTAGTTACTATGGTGCCCGTGGCAACGCTAACCCGTTCTGGAACCACTGAGGCTTGTGCGGCAATAATCGCAACGGTATTACCCATAGCCCACATACCGCCTAAAGCAATGAAACTGATTAGCACAAACCACATCGGCGTGGTGACGGTAAAAAATGCTTGTAATAAGCCAGATACTGTCCCTATCGCCAATCCCATTAAAATAGTGTTAATAATGCCGAAACTGCGGATTAACCACCCTACCATTAGTGCAACAGCCAATACCGCGACCGGGATGGCAAATAAAATGAGTCCAGACAACTGCGGTGATAATTGACGAATGACTTGCAAGTATAATGGATCAAAAAATAAAGCAACTGCCATTAATATACCGCATAGAAGACCTAAAATAGCCCCACTGTAAAATAATAATCGCGAAAAATCTTTGAAATCAATCAATGGATTTTCTTTTCTGCGCTCTATTTTCACCAGGATAATGCCAGCAACAATACCTATTGCCAGGAAAATAAGCGTCAATGGATCGGTCCAACCTGAAGTAGCGCTATGAATTAAGCCTAAAACAATTCCTCCCATCGTGAAAGCCATACCTATCATGCCCTGCCAATCCAGCGAATGCTGCTGAGCCAAGGATTTCGATTCTTTCACAGCATTGAGACAAAATAAGAAACCCAGCACAGTTAAAGGAATATTGATAAAGAAAATCCAACGCCACCCCCAATACGCTACGATTATACCACCCAGTAATGGCCCCAACGCCAAAGCCACGCCACCTAAACTTCCTAACCAACCAATCACTTTATTGCGCTCGTTTTCAGGAAAAACTGCAGGTAATAATGAGGGACCCAAAGGTAGAACGATAGCTGCGCTGACTCCTTGCAATAAACGCCCAAAAATTAACCAGTGAATATCAGGGGCAATTCCTGCCAGTAATGATGACACCGCAAAGATACCGGCGCCGATATAGAATAGTCGCCGGCGACCATATAAATCACCGATTTGACCCATCACGGTGGCTAAAATACATAATACTAAGAAATAGATATTCATAATCCATTGTAAAGAGGTCAAACTGGTGTGCAATTTCTCTTGGATGGTCGGCAAGGCAACATTTACCACGGTAAAGTCCAAGTAACAACCAAAAGAGAGCAGGCATATGCCAATAAAAGCCCGCCATTTATGAGGATGAATATCTGACATGTGTTCTCCGGTTTGATTTGTATATCATATCAAAAAACCTATTATAATTCATTTTTTTGAATTGGACGAGTCGATAAAATAAAATGAGTTTTTCTATATGGAAACAATGATAATAAAGTTTTTTAACAATTATAAGATCACACGCTTAGAGAGGGAACTTTAAATTCTTTCTTATTGGCCTTGTGAGCGTCAACAGGCTTTTTTCCAAAAAGGCTTTGAGGAATAGTCGATTTTTCCAACAAAGACTGACGATTAGATTCCTTTAGTTCTTTAGAAAATGATCCATTCAGTTTTTCTTTAAGTTCTCCTAGGAAGAAAGCTATCAACCCAAAAAAAGTTAATAATGCTCCAACAACATTCGGTGAACTATACCCATAACCTAAATCAATCGCTAAGCCGCTCAAATAAATACCTAATGCAATTCCCAAGCCAAATGCTGAAATATTCCCGGTAACTGCTAGTGTTTGTTCTTCCTTTTCTACCTTACTCATGGTGTACCCCACAAGAGGGGTAAATAAAGAAAAACCTGTCAAGCCGTTGAGAAAGAGTGATATTGCTGCGGGAATTTTATAGTAGGTAGAGAAAGTATATGTACCCAATACGGTTGTTACTGATAAGAGCAAAGAAGGTACGGCCAGTTTTAAATTCTTATCTGCCGCCTTCCCTCCCAAAATATTACCCACTACAGTGCCCGCGCCATAAACTAATGTTAACCACGGAATATCATTTTCATTGTAGCCGGCAAGCTCAGTCATCATATTGGCGAAGTAGGTATGAGAGGCTAACATACCACAATAACCAAATGCCGAAGTGGCAAAAGCAAACCAAAAGCCCGATTTTTTAAAAACATAAAATTGAGTTCTAAAGTCTGGCTTACTATAGGGGATCTTTTTTGGCAGAAAAATTATTTGTCCGATAGTAGCCAAGCCCGCCAAACCACAAACTGGAAAAAATGCATCTCGCCAATGGAACTTATTTCCAAAAAAAGTATCTAATGGAACACCTGCTAAGTTAGATAAGGTTAAACCCGTAAAAAACATTGAGGTCGCAAAACCTGCTTTTGATTTGGGAACTAAACTAGCTGAAACAATGGATGCAACTCCCATATAGGCAGCTTGAGAAAAAGAAGCAAGAACACGTCCAGCTATCAAAACTTTGAAATTCGGTGACCAAGCAGAAATACCGGCAGAAATCATAAGGTTTGAGGTTAAGCCTATTAATAAATATTTGCGGGGTATTTTAGTTGTGGTTATGGCGACTATTGGAGCACTTATCGCTGCGCCTAACATAAATGAAGACGTGGTTACCCATCCAGCTGTCGAAATGGATATTGAAAATGTGTCAGCAATTTTAGGCAAAAAACCGGCGGTGATAAACTCATTTGTTCCATAAGCAAAACTTCCAAAAGCCATAGACCCAATAGCGGCATATGCTCTTAAAGGACTTAAAGCAGAACTTTCCTGCAATTCAGTTTCTTGAGTGTCATTGCCTTCTTGTGTTTCTTGATCTTTTACTTCTTGAATATTTGGCATAAAAATAATCTCTATCTATTTAAAACAACCTTGATCAGGCATAGCACTATTTTCCCAACGAGGGCCACCCAAGGAAGGTCGGGCTGAACTTAGCTCCAGGAATTGATCATTTTATATAGAAAATCAGATAAAGAAAATGAGGCTCCATTCACTCAAATAAAGTAATAATTCATTCAAAGTGTACTTCGGTTTGAAAGTTGGTTCTATAACTAGTTTTCCATTATTTTTCTAAGATTGGTTATGTGCGCCCGGAGAGACTCGAACTCCCGACCGCCTGGTTCGAAGCCAGGAACTCTATCCAACTGAGCTACGGGCGCAAAAGAGGACATGATTAAAATATAAATTGGTGCGCCCGGAGAGATTCGAACTCCCGACCCCCTAGTTCGTAGCCAGGTACTCTATCCAACTGAGCTACGGGCGCATAATCCGGAGAGAGAGGGATTCGAACCCTCGATGAGGTATAACCCCCATACTCCCTTAGCAGGGGAGCGCCTTCAGCCACTCGGCCATCTCTCCAGAGCCCAGGATAATAACATTTTAGACTTGAAAATCATAGATGATTGGAACCGAATAATGAAATTTAAAATACCTTACCTGATGGGGGGATCGTAAGGGGGGAGAAGAGCGGAGCGATCTCCCCCCTTCATTGCAGAGCCTCAGCTTGCTGAGGCTCTGCATATTAAATGACTATGACTATGACTATGAATTGCTATTGATTGCCTTTTTGCTCTTCTTCATCTTGAGCATCTTCTGCAGCAGGGGTTCCGCCCTGTTTTTCTTGCTGAATTCTTTGATAGATTTCTTCTCGATGCACAGAAACTGTTTTGGGTGCATCGATGCCTAAGCGAACCTGATTTCCTTTTACGCCTAATACCGTTATTTTGACCTCATCGCCTATAATAACAGACTCGCTTATCCGTCTGGTTAAAATTAACATTTTGCTCTCCTTCTTCGACTAGCTTTCCTTTTCTATATCTCTTTTCCTATACTGTATTATTGTAGTACATTATTTGAACTACGACAGTATTAAATCAACCAATTGATTATATTAGTTTTTTTTCATCAGACAGAAAAGCATTGTGCAAAATTCGAGCACCTAATTCGATGTATTTTTCATCGATTACCGCAGATATTGTAACCTCTGAAGAAGTAATTAAATGAATTTTAATTCCCTCTTTATCTAGGGCATGTAACATCTTAGAAGCGACTCCCGCATGAGATTTCATACCTATGCCAACGAGAGAAAGTTTAGCGATTTTTTGGTCAGATAGAATCTCACAAGGGTAATTGAATTGATTTATTAACTGATTGGAAATAGACAAGGCTTCTGCATAATCGGTTAAAGGCACGGTAAAACTGAAATCAATGTGATTGGTTGCAGAAGGTGGATTTTTAACCATCATATCTACTTCTATAGCTGCATTATTAATGGCTTGATGCCAATGGTCTAACCAATCTGAATTCTCAGGCAGACCTCTAAAAGTTAGTTTTGCTTGATTACGATCAAAGGCAACCCCAGAAACTGCAGGTTCCAAACTATCAGATTTTCTAAAAGTTACCAGAGTACCTGCACCCTCTGCAAAGCTGGACAAAACACGTAAGGGAACTCGATGCCTGTCTGCCAAGCGGACTGAAGAAGTTTGCAAAACTTCCGCGCCTAATCGAGCCAATTCCAACATTTCATCGAACGTTATATGAGACAAACGCCGTGCTTCATGCACAACACGCGGATCACTAGTATAGATACCATCAACATCCGTGTAAATTTGACATTCATCTGCGCCAAGCGCTGCCGCTATCATAACGGCGGTGGTATCAGAGCCTCCGCGTCCTATTGTCGTAATGTTGCCAAATTTGTCTGTGCCCTGAAAACCTGTTACCACTGGCACAATCTTATTTTTTATACTTTCTTTAAGAACCTCGGTATCTATATCAATAATTTCAGCTTTTGTATGTCTTTGATCTGTATAAATTCGAGCCTGAGAACCCGTGTAAGATCGTGCCGGACAACCCAGCGCGTTTAAAGCAACACTCAGTAGAGCGGCAGACACTTGTTCGCCAGTGGAAAGTAATGAATCGTACTCACGGGGTTCAGGAAAAGGGGTAATGGCATTAATCAATTCAATTAGCCGATCGGTTTCGTGTCCCATAGCGGAAACTATGACCACTACATCATGACCTGCCAAACGAGTATTAATAATTTTTTGAGCAACCTTATGAATACGATCGACAGTTCCAACGGAAGTGCCGCCAAATTTTTGTATAAACAAAGCCATATTATTTAAGGACGGCCAACTTTTTTTTCACCCATTCGGGAATGGCAGCTAATGCCGAGGGTAAAGCGAGTGGGTTATCTCCCCCGCCTTGCGCTAAATCTGGCCTTCCCCCTCCTCGTCCATCTATTAGTGCAGCAACAACATTCAATAACTCAATCGCAGTAAAAAAAGACAAACAATTTTTGCTTACCCAGACGATGAGTTGTACCTTATTTTCAATAACCGCTGCTAAAATAATAGCACCTGAAGTCACATGCTGTTTTAGAATATCTAAATTATGGCGCAATTCTTCTCTATCGGCTGCATTAATTTCTACCGCTAGAATTTGAATATTTTCAATTTGAATGATTTGATCAAGCAAATTTTCACTCTGTTTTGCTGCCAAAAGCTGTTTTAACTGCGTTAATTCTTTGGCTAAAGAACGCTGTTCCGTTAATAATTGCGTGATTTTTTCAGTGATTTTTGATCGTTCTATTTTTAATAAGGCGCTAACGTCCTGCAACAACCTTTCCGATTCAGCAATCCATTCCAACGCCCGCTGCCCTGTTATGGCTTCAATGCGTCTAATCCCCGCCGCCAAAGCACTTTGATTGATTATCTTAAAGAGGCCTATTTGACTGGTGTGATGAACATGTGTGCCTCCACAAACCTCTTGGGAAAATTCCCCCATAGAAACGACTCTGACGACTGCACCGTATTTCTCACCAAAAAGAGCCATTGCTCCTTTTTGTTTCGCTTCTTCTAAAGTGCTGCTCTCAACGATAGTAGCTAAATTGGCACGAATCTCTTGATTAACTAAATTTTCAATTTCTAAAATTTGCCCATTAGTAAGCGGCTTAGAATAAGCAAAATCAAAACGAAGCCGATCTGGGGCGACAAATGAACCTTTTTGGGTGACATGTTCGCCTAAAATCCTACGAAGAGCCTCATGTAATAGGTGTGTAGCGGAGTGATTCAACATGGTACTGTATCGATCAGAATCAACTACCGCGTGCACCTGATCATTTGTGCGTAGTTTTCCGGTTAAAACGCGTCCATAATGCAAATAAACATTACCGTGTTTTTGAGTATCCTCTACTTTAAATTGACCATCCTGGGCATATATATTTCCAGTGTCTCCTACTTGACCACCCGACTCCGCATAAAACGGCGTACGAGCTAGAACGACCACGCCTTTCTGTCCCTGCTCTAAATTATTAACGGGCCGATCATCCAGTAAAAGAGCGGTTATTTCACTTTCATCTTCCAATTTTTCAAAACCGGTAAATTCAGTTGTCCCGGGGATATGTATTTGTTGAGTGTGATGGGGTTTAAAGTGATGCGCCTGTTGAGATTGTAAGCGTTGCCTTTCCATCGCTTTCTCAAAACCCATATAGTCCACGTTCAGATTTAATTCTTTTGCTAAATCCGCGGTTAAATCCAAAGGAAAACCAAACGTATCATACAGTTGAAAAACAACTTCTCCTGGAATCTCGCTCGAAGTGAGGTTTCTCACTATTTCATCAAAAACTTTAAGTCCATTCTCCAAGGTGTTGGAAAATTGCTCTTCTTCTTGTTTCAGAAGTTGCTCAATTAAAGGCTGAGCCCTTAAAAGATCAGGATATGCCCCTCCCATGCTTTGCACCAATGGGCTGACCAATTGATAGAAAAAAGGACGCTGCTGCCCGAGCTTATAACCGTGCCGTATAGCCCGACGGATAATACGTCGCAACACATATCCCCTACCTTCATTGGAAGGAATAACCCCATCTGCCATCAAAAATGCAGTGGACCGTATATGGTCAACAATGACCCGCATCGAAGGGGATTGTAAATCTGTATATCCAATCAATTGGCTTAGCGCTTTTAACAAAAACTTAAATGTATCGATATCGTAGTTGTCATGCACACCTTGTAAAACCGCCGCTATACGCTCTAACCCCATTCCTGTATCGACACAAGGTTTAGGCAGCGGTTGCAATTTACCTGATACACTGCGGTCATATTGCATAAAAACCAGATTCCAAATTTCTACATAACGGTCATCGTCATGGTCAGGGCTTCCCGGTGGCCCCCCTGGGATACCTGGCCCATGATCATAGAAAATTTCCGTACAGGGACCGCATGGTCCAACATCACCCATTGACCAGAAATTATCCTTTTCACCACAGCGAGTTAAACGTTGAGGCGAAACTTTTACCTCTTGCAACCAAATATTCTCACTTTCGATATCATCTTTAAACACAGTAATCCACAACCGCTCTGCTGGGATCTTGAGTTCATTGGTCAAAAAATTCCAGGCAAAATAAATTGCTTCTCGTTTAAAATAATCTCCAAAACTAAAATTACCGAGCATCTCAAAGAGAGTGTGATGGCGCGTAGTATGTCCAACATTTTCTAAGTCGTTATGCTTACCACCGGCACGTACGCAGCGCTGCACACTAACAGCACGAGAATAGGGTCGCTGCTCAAGGCCTAAAAATGTGTCTTTGAACTGCACCATGCCAGAGTTAGTAAACAATAATGTTGGATCATTTCCTGGAACCAGTGAACTGCTGGGTACTAACGTATGATTCAAACACTCGAAATAATTTTTAAAAGCAGTTCTTAGCTCTTCACTGGTCAGGGTTTTCATGAACTTTTATACCTCATTCGACATCAACAGCTTCTTCAATATTAATTTTATCAACATTTTTAGTCAGCAATTTTTCATGCAACTTCTTTTCAATTTCTTCGGCTATCGATGGATTATCTTTCAAAAACTGTCGGGCGTTGTCCTTTCCCTGGCCAATGCGAGTGCCTTGGTAACTGTACCAAGCCCCTGATTTTTCCACAATACTATGGTCAGACCCTAGATCAACCAGTTCTCCTTCACGAGAAATACCTTCTCCGTAAAGGATGTCAAAAGAAGCCTGTTTAAAGGGAGGCGCTACTTTATTTTTCACGACCTTAACACGTGTTTCACTGCCTAATATTTCTTCACCTTTTTTAACCGAACCGGTACGGCGAATCTCCAACCGCACGGAAGCGTAAAATTTTAATGCATTTCCACCCGTTGTCGTTTCCGGGTTTCCAAACATAACCCCGATTTTCATACGAATTTGGTTAATAAAAATAACCAACGTGTTTGATTTTTTAATATTTGCTGTCAATTTACGTAAGGCTTGTGACATCAATCTAGCCTGTAGGCCCATATGAGAATCGCCCATTTCTCCTTCAATTTCAGCTTTCGGAGTTAATGCAGCAACCGAGTCAATAATAACCATATCAACTGCACTAGAACGTACTAACATATCAACGATTTCTAATCCTTGTTCTCCGGTGTCCGGTTGAGAAATAAGCAATTCGTTGATATTGACGCCAATTTGGGCAGCATAACCCGTATCTAAAGCATGTTCGGCATCAATAAAAGCAGCTGTTCCACCCATGCGTTGACAACAAGCAATCGCTTCTAAGGTTAAGGTAGTTTTACCGGAAGACTCAGGACCATAAATCTCGACTACGCGGCCTCGAGGTAATCCTCCAACACCCAACGCGATATCTAGGCCAACCGAGCCACTTGAAATAACTTCAATATCGCGAACAACATCTCCATCTCCTAGACACATCAAAGAGCCTTTACCAAATTGGCGCTCAATTTGCGCCTTAGCCGCACTTAATGCTTTTTGTTTTTCATTTTTTGAATTCACACTCATAAATCCCTCAATTTATATAGAAGACACATATTCTAACAACCAATGTAATGCAAAGTTTACTGAATCTGCCCGAATCTGCTTGCGCCCACTCGTAAAACGACCCAATCGACTAGGATAAACTTTTTTTCTATCCGCCAACCCGAAATAAACTGTACCTACCGGTTTTTGGCGAGTTCCTCCGCCAGGCCCGGCAATGCCTGTAATACTTAAACAAATATCTGCATGGCTTTGTTTAATTGATCCTTTTGCCATTTCCATTGCTGTTTCAGCACTGACCGCGCCAAAATTTTCTAGGGTCAATAAACTTACTCCTAAAATTTCTATTTTGGCAGCATTGCTGTAGGCCACAAATCCACGCTCAAACCAGTTTGAACTATCTGGCACGTCTGTCAACTGCGTAGCTAACAATCCTCCTGTACACGATTCAGCCACAGCCAATTTTATTTTGGCTTCTAATAAAGCCCTTCCCAATTGTTGACTTAAGCTGAAATTGTTTTTCATAGCCCCACTCCTTTGCTAGCTATTATGCCTACTTAAAAGAGATAATGAAATACAGGAAAAAGAGATTGAGATTTAAGCCATTATTATGCAAAATGCTCGATAAAAACTTTCAAGGAAATGATACATGAATGTGAATATATCAGCTTCTCCAGTCCATACTCCTGTGATGCAGCAATACCTGCAAATAAAATCGCAATACCCTAACCTGTTACTATTTTATCGAATGGGTGACTTCTACGAGCTTTTTTACCAAGATGCGGAGCGAGCTGCAAAATTACTTAATATTACTCTCACCCAAAGAGGTAACTCGGCTGGCAGCCCCATACCAATGGCTGGAGTTCCCCACCATGCTTTGGAAAATTATTTGGCAAAGTTACTAAAAATGGGTGAGTCCGCCGTTATCTGCGAACAAGTGGGCAACTCCGAAACCAGTAAAGGTCCGATAAACCGCGAAGTCACGCGGGTTATCACGCCAGGAACAGTTAGCGATGAGGCCTTATTGGATGAGTTCCGTGATAATCAATTGGTCTGTATTTATGGACAAGAAAACTTCGGTATTGCGAACTTTGACATCACCAGTGGGCGCTTCATTCTTCAAGAAGTAGAAAATACGGCTATGCTTTTGGCCGAGTTAGAAAGATTACAACCCAACGAGCTATTAATCTCGGAAACTTTTCACCCCCAAACACTCTCCCAAGAACTCTCAATAACTTCGTTCACTGTTCAACGTCGTCCAACCTGGGAGTTTGAATTATCACAAGCACACACTTTATTGTGTGAACAATTTCAAGTGAAAGACCTTTCCGGCTTTGGGGTTACACATTTACCCCTGGCTTTATCGGCAGCCGGCTGTTTACTGCAATATCTCAAATACACGCAACGTACTTTTTTGCCTCATCTGCAAACCATTCAGGTGGAACAAGGAAATCGATACGTTTTTTTAGATGCAGCCACCCAAAGAAATTTGGAATTAACCCATACGCTTGACGGTAATAATACCCATTGTTTGTTAAGCATTTTGGACAAAACTAAAACCGCGATGGGCGCCCGCTTACTCAGGCGTTGGCTCACTCAACCCTTGCGCGACCATACTATTTTAAGAGCTCGGCAATCCAGTATGGAAGAAACCGATGAGGCACTAAGGCATGGATTAAGAGGATGCAACGACATTGAGCGTATTTTAGCACGTGTAGCCTTAGGTTCAGCACGCCCTCGAGATTTAATCGGTTTACGCGACACCCTCAGTAAAATACCTCAACTTCACCAGGTATTGGCTGAAAAGAGAAGCCCGGGTCTTTTAATGTTAGATCAGGCTTTGGGAAATTTTGATAATTTATATTTACTGCTCTCAAAAGCTTTGGTAGATAATCCACCCGTCCTTATACGCGACGGGGGCGTGATTAAGAATGGCTATAACGAAGAACTAGACGAATTAAGAAATTTAAGCACTAACAGTGAACAATTCTTATTAAATTTAGAAAAGAATGAACGAGAGCGGACAAAATTAAGTACGCTAAAAGTCGGATATAATCGTATTCACGGTTACTATATCGAAATTTCTCGTCAACAGGCGCAAGAAGCACCCATTGATTATACACGTCGTCAGACCTTAAAAAATGTTGAACGTTTTATCACTCCCTTATTAAAGTCTTTTGAAGACCAAGTTCTAAGCAGTCAATCTCGAGCTTTAGTAAAAGAAAAATTACTTTACGAAGCACTACTTCAGGAAATTAAACGATACCTGCTGGAATTGCAGCAGGCGGCGTCAGCGCTGGCGGAATTAGATGTACTCAGCACTTTAAAAGAACGAGCGCAAACATTGAGTTGGGTAACCCCACAATTGAGGGAAACGCCTGGAATTGAAATAAACAATGGTCGACATCCCGTCATTGAATCAGTTTTAGATACTCCTTTTATCGCCAACGATACCTCTCTGAATGAAAACCGAAAAATGCTGCTACTCACTGGTCCTAATATGGGTGGTAAGTCCACTTATATGCGTCAAACTGCGCTTATTGTCTTACTGGCTTATATGGGTAGCTCCGTGCCAGCTGAAACGGCTTCGATTGGCCCCATTGATAGGATCTTTACTCGTATTGGCGCGGCGGATGATCTTACCAAAGGAAAATCAACTTTTATGGTTGAAATGTCTGAAACTGCCAACATACTACATAATGCAACTCATCAAAGTTTGGTGTTAATGGATGAAATTGGCCGTGGAACCAGCACATTTGACGGTTTATCCTTGGCATGGGCCTGCGCCGCCTATTTGGCAAAAACTGTTAAATCCTTCACTTTGTTCGCCACCCATTATTTTGAGCTAACCAGCCTGCCTGATCACCTTCCATCGGTTGTGAACGTTCACTTAGATGCGACGGAATACGCCAACAAACTTATCTTTTTGCATAAATTAAAAGAAGGAGCCGCTAGCCGGAGTTATGGTATCCAAGTTGCTCAGTTAGCCGGAGTTCCTCGTGCCGTTATCCAGGAAGCAACCCAAAAACTTCATGAATTAGAGCAGCAACGACCAGCGATAAATCCTGCGCATGGGCAAAGCCCATCCGTCGAAATCAATCCCCCATCGCGATCCGAGCCACATCCAGTCTTAAAACAATTGATCGCCCTTAATGCTGATGAAATTTCACCCAAACAAAGTTTGAGTATCCTTTATCAATTAATTCATGAAGCCAAAAACAGTGAAATTACCTAAAATAGTTTCACTTCGTGAATCCGTATTCACTCTTATACTCTTCAGCTATTTTTTTTGATTCTAATCTTAAAAGCAATCGGATGGGGTCGTTACCCATCTCGATGGCAGTATTTTTTTCAAGACCAGTACGAATGTTTTCGCTCAGCTCAATAATAAGCGCCAACTGGGAAGAATCAGGTCTAGTATGATTTACAACCTCCAAGTCATTTAAAAATTTTCTAATTTCCCAATCAAAATAAATCGCTTGCGGCGCCGTAAATCTTCCCAAGGCTATGCCCATTCGAATATTATCACACACAAGATTGGAATAGATTTGATCTCTCCACACACCCAAACTAGTCTGTACATACCGATATCGGCTAACTTTAATCAACGTAGACAGAGAAAGTTCTCGAGTAGCCACATAACCGCGGACTGCTTTAATACTTATTAAGTCAATTCGACATTGGTTAGGCCACTAGCTTCTTCCACAGTGAGATTCTTGTTAGCCATATAATGCCGTATCACGGGTTTTTCTAATTTATTTCTGGCGGCTGCGTTTAAGCTCGGCAAATGACTTGCAGTCAATATTCCGCACACTAAATAACTCTTCATAATGACGCTGAGCGGATAATGCGGCAAAGCTCTTTCAACTTTGCTTAATATTTGCTTCTCGTCAGGGGTCATTTTCCCACCCTTCCAACGTATCCAAAAGCCATAATCCATAAAACGTCTGGAGTTTTTTGCCAATTTAGTTCTTTCATCTTTTCACCCTATTGTTTATTATATGGACGATTATAACAAAGTTGTTTTAAATTTTAAATATGTTATAATTTTCTTGTATGCTGCAAGCTATTATTTTTGATTTTGACGGTACAATTGTAGACAGTGAACCGTTACATTTTCTAGCCACCCAAAAAACTTTAGTTCCATTTGGTGTTCATTTAGATTTTTCAACCCACCTCCAAGAATGTGTCGGTTATCCCGATGTAGAAAATTATCGGCGTATCAACACCAAATATCAATTAAATCTAGAAAATGAACAGCTACAAGAATTATTGCATTCTAAATTGGCTCATTTTCAGCTTTTAATTGATCAGTCTAAACCCTGCAAAGGCGCGATACCTTTAATTAAATCAGCATATGAACATTATCCCCTGGCTATCTGTACCGGAAGCCGGCGAGCAGAAGTAGAAAAAATCCTACCCTTTTTAGAAAATAATATTCACCAATATTTTAGAAAAATTATTACAATTGACGATGTCTTGGTTGGAAAACCGGATCCCGCTGGATACCGTTTAACCGCTCAAGAGCTAGGTGTATTGCCTGAATTTTGTCTAGCGATTGAAGATTCACCCGCGGGAATTATAGCGGCGAAGGCCGCAGGAATGGCTGTACTTGCCGTCGCCACTTCTTACCCTAAAGAAAAACTTAGCTTAGCAGATCAGTGTGTTTCTAGTTTAACTGATATCACATTAACTGACTTGGTGCAGATGTCCGTGCATCTCACTGCTTCAACATAGCAGTTTCCATTAATGGTTGTTAACTAACTTCTACAGGTAGACTGACTTCCAATTGTAACTGTTCTGACAATCTCAGTTCCATTTTATCCAAATTTTTGATAGCCGGCAGCGCTGGCAAATCACTCAGCGTTTTTAAATTAAAGTCATCTAAAAATTTCTTGGTAGTGCCGAAAAGTGCTGGTTTCCCAGGTACATCTCGGTAACCCATTATTTTGATCCATTCCAGATCTTGTAAAGACTTGATGATTTGACTACTCACTACCACCCCACGGATCTCTTCAATTTCACCCCGAGTTATCGGTTGGCGATAAGCAATTAAAGCCAAAATTTCTAAAAAAGTGCGGGAATAACGATTATTTTTACGCGCACTCAGCTTTTGTATGTTTGATTGATAGCTCATTCTGGTTTGAAATCGATAACCGCTAGCGACTTCAATTAATTCAATACCTCTTTCCTGATAAAAATCTGCGATTCTCTGCAATATGATTTTTAAGTCCTGGAGAGATATTTTCTCTTCATCTTCTAATATTTGTTGCAAACGTTCAACGGAAAGTGGCTCATTGGCTGCAAACAAAACTGCTTCTACAATAGCTTCTAGTCTTTCAATCATATTGTCTCTTCAATCTTTAATTTCACGTAAATAGGCGCAAAAGGATGGTTCTGCACGAGTTCTAATGTCGACTGACGAATCAATTCCAACACAGCGATCAAAGTAACCACTACACCCATTTTTCCTTCTTTTGCCTGAAAAAAACCAGTAAATTCCACAAATTGTTTATTCTGAAGATGGGAAAGAATGAATGTCATTCGCTCTCGTATGGACAATACTTCCGGTAATACTTGATGTTGGCTATACAATTTTGCTCGTTCTAATACAGCCTGTAAAGCTTGCATCATCTCTTGCAAAGAGATTTGCGGACGTACAACTTCGATTGGATTTGTTGTGACTTCTACGTCTGCCGCATAAAATTCACGGTCTATTCGCGGTAGCTGATCTAAATCGATAGCAGCTTGCTGATATTGTTCATATTCTTGTAACCGTCTAACCAATTCGGCACGAGGATCACTTTCTTCACCTAAATCAGCATCCGGTAATTTAGGCAGTAACAGTCTGGATTTAATTTCAGCCAACATCGCCGCCATCAACAGATATTCAGCCGCTAACTCGATATGTAATTCTTTCATAATATCGATGTATTGCATGTATTGCCGCGTAATATCAGCAATGGGAATATCCAGGATATTGAAATTTTGTTTTTTAATCAGATACAACAACAGGTCTAAGGGCCCTTCAAAGGCTTCTAAAAAAATCTGTAAGGCATCTGGGGGGATATATAAATCCAGAGGGAGATTCACATAGTGCTCTCCATGGACTTTGGCTTGTGTCACTTCATTTTTCATCATACAAAAAAAAGGAAGGCAAAAAAAGGAGGGTTTAGGCCCTCCTTTGTAAAGATACGTTTAGGTCGATAAATTTGGACAGAAATAAGCATTACCTGTGTAAACAACATTGGTTTGTTGCTGTCCACCATTATTACCAGTAACGCCAGCACGGTTTGCTAACATTTGAATGTAGTTACCACCTTTAGCTGCGGCCTGGTTTCGCATGTCATTGATAGAGCCTTGTTCTAAGTTTTTGTTAGAAGTAAAGCCGCCAGTGAAGAAATTACCCTGGTTTCCCACTACGTCACCCACATATTTACAACCCTTCGGCGGAGGATTTGGTGATACTAAAACCTTTGATGCTTCCGTAGACATTGGCGCGGTAGCCGCACATCCAGAAAGTAATAGCGGAATCGAAATCATCGTTCCAATTAATATGTTCTTTAACATAAACACTCCTTAATGAAAATTTTATTGATTTTATCCTCTAAATGCATTCTTTCGCAACAATAAAATTTATTTTAATTAATTTATACAAATTAGAAAGAATACCAGTCCAACAAATGGACAACCTAATTATATGTAAAACTCCAATGGAATTCAACTATGAATCAGCCACTTTCTCATTCGGAAACGAACCCATCTTGAGAAACAACCACAGAGCAAACAATGAATATATTCCTTGTACCATAAAAACTACCTTGAAAGCGATAAACGGTACATGATGCTGTAAATCATTGGGGCCAATAACGCCAATCATCACTAAAGCTGCCAAAGCGATTCCAAAACTACCACTGACTTGAATAATCCCGCTATAGACGCTAGTCCCCTGGCTGACATAGGGCTCTTCAAGGTTTTGATAAGCTTGAGAATTCATCATTGAAACTTGAATGGGTAGTAAAAAGCCCATGAGAATTTGCTGTATGATTAGCAAAGTAGGTAACAAAATGAATGCCTGAACCGCAAAACTACAAAAAATAATTGCTACTAAAATAGTCGAAATAAGTAGTGCTTTTTGGTTATCAAACTTTTTCGCTACTTTCTCCAAGAAAAACATGCTGCATAAAGTACTCATAATGACTGGAACACTATAAACACCAGCATGAATTGCGCTATATCCATAACCCGCCTGTAATAATAAGGGAATTAAGAACGGGTGGGTCGAAGACGTTAATCTTGAAAAAAAACTGCCCAAAGCCGCCAAACGAAAATGCCCCAATGAAAATAATTTAAGATTAATGATGGAGCTCATATTACGCTTGGAATAAGGCACATAAATAATAATCGCGCCAACTGCTATGGCTAATAACGTTATTTTTCCATAAACACTAAAAGCGGGATCGATTAAAACATCTAACAAAAATAACAAAGACCCTAGTGCTAAACCAATTAATATAAATCCAATGAAATCAAATCGAATTTTTTCCGGCGCGCGGATAACTGGTAAATAATGCAAAATTAAATAATAACCAACTATGCCAACCGGACCATTCAAAAAGAAAATCCAACGCCAATTTGCGTAAGTGGTTAAAGCACCACCCACTAAAGGGCCTAATACTAAACCCAATAATGTCATGATGTTTATTGTGGCCATGGCCTTGATTCTTTCAACACCCAAAAATACGCGGACCATAATTTGTCGGCCCACAGGCATTAAAAATGCACCGCCCACGCCTTGCAGAAATCGAAAACCAACTAACGTAGGTAAATTTTGTGAAAGACCACAAACCAATGAGCTAACGGTAAAGAGGACAATCGCGAATAACATCGATTTTTTTTCACCGAAGCGATCTGCCATCCAACCACTTACTGGAATAAAAATGCCCAGGGCTAAAAAATAAACGGTGAGAATTTCTTTAAGTCGAAGTGGATTAACATGCAATCCTATAGCAATTTGCGGTAAAGCCGTATTGAGAACCGTGGCATCCAACATTTCCATTAACATAACAACGGATAAAATCCGCAATAGGATTTTTTTCGTGGTCTCAGAAAGTTGAATATTCGTCGCTTTATTCAAATGGAGTTGTATCCCCTTTACCTTTTCTTATTACTTTAACTTGTCCCTCAGTTAAATCAATCACGCTGGTTGGTTCCAAGCTACAAGGACCGCCGTCGACAATTAAATCAACTTTTCCGGCTAATTTATCTACAATATCTTGGACATCAGCTAAAGGTTCATTCATTCCAGGCAAAATCAAGGTGACGCTCATCAAAGGTTCACCCAGATGGATCAGGATTTCTTGGACAATTTGGTGATCTGGAACTCGAAGACCAATCGTCTTTCTTTTTTGATGTAATAATCGGCGTGGAACCTCTTTGGTGGCTTCCAAAATAAAAGTATAGGGTCCTGGCGTATAGGCCTTTAAAAGACGAAAGGTTGGGTTATCTACCTTTGCATAAACCGCTAATTGGGATAGGTCATGACAAACGAGGGTAAAGTGATGATTCTTATCCAAATGCCTGATTTCCCGTATCCGTTCGGCAGCCGATTTGTCACCTAAATGACAACCCAGCGCATAGGCAGAATCAGTAGGATATACAATAACCCCACCCTCTTGAATGATTTTTACCGTTTGTTGAACCAAACGTATTTGCGGGTTCTGTGGGTGAATTTTCAATATTTGGGTCATATAATCATTATATCTCGTGTTGCTTCCGTTGGCCAACTAGGGTAGAGTTTTTGCAGCATATTTCCGACTCGAGGGTAAAAAATGAAGTTTTTATTTGATTATTTCCCAATTATTTGTTTTTTTATCGCTTATAAATTTTCAAACATCTATACAGCCACTGCAGTGACCATTGGCGCTTCACTATTACAATTGGCCATTTATTGGTGTATTCATCGGCGATTTGAAACTTTACATACTTTAACATTTGTATTTGTGGTTATTTTGGGAGGATCAACGCTACTGTTTCACAAAGACATCTTTATTAAATGGAAACCCAGCGTCATATATTGGGCTTTTGCTTTAACTTTACTTTTTAGTCAATTTTTTAGCTCCAAACCCCTACTAGAAAGAATGTTAGGTCAAAAAATAACCCTGCCATCACGGATCTGGCCGCGGTTAAACATTGCATGGGCTTTATTCTTTTTATTTCTAGGAGTGCTAAATGCTTATGTCATATATCATTTTGATACCAATGCATGGGTTAATTTTAAACTGTTTGGAACATTGGGGATAACTGTCGTCTTTATTATATTTCAAGCGATTTACATGGCCCATTACATGCCTAGCGATAAAATTACCAGTTTTAAGAAAAAAGACCTTCCGTAAAGAAAATGAAGAATCGAATTGAAGAAATTGAAGAAAGATTGCGCTGGGCGTTACATCCCTTGGAGCTCGTGGTAATTGATGATTCTGACCAACACTCTGGTCACCCAGGCGCCGCAACCGGATTGGGACACTTTACCGTCAAAATTAAAGCTCGCATTTTTCTTGGCCAAAAACTTGCCGAAAGGCATCGTATGATATATACTGCGCTCGGAGAAATGATGAAAACTGATATTCATGCTTTAAAGATTGACGCTAAACCTGCAACCTCTCAAGACATTACACACTTTATTACAACCACATTATCTGCTCTTAAAGCACAAGATATTACTGTGTTGGATGTCCGTTCGTTAACTGATGTAATGGATAGCATGGTTATTTGTACAGGGACCTCTATTCGTCATTCAGCTTCTGTGGCCGAAAAGTTGATACGCGCCATGCATTCGGTTGGGGTAAAAGCATTCAATCGGATAGAAGATCAAACGGATAGCGGTTGGATTTTAGTAGATTTTCTAGACACCGTTGTCCATATCATGTTACGTGAGACGCGCGAATTCTACAGTTTGGAAAAATTGTGGAGCGTCACCGAATCTAAGCGTGCGAATAACACTTAAACCCTATGCACATTAATCTTATTGCGATTGGCAATAAAATGCCGGCTTGGATTAAAGCAGGCTATGATGAATATGCCAAAAGACTCCCCTTGGATTATCGTATTCAACTTATTGAAATACCCACAATCAAACGAAACAAGTCCAGTTCGCTGACACAACTTAATGCTCAAGAAGGATCTAAATTGCTAGCTGCAGTTGAAACTTCAGGTCCGATTATCTCATTAGATAGACAAGGGCGCCTGCTTTCAACAGAAGAATGGGTTAAAAAATTACTCCATTGGCATGACCATTGTGCTCATATTAATGTGCTAGTGGGTGGACCCGAAGGATTATCTGACGATTGTCTCAAAAAATCACAAGAGGTTGTGTCATTGTCTGCACTTACCTTTCCCCATCCTTTGGTGAGAGTCATACTCGCCGAGCAAATTTACCGAGCTTGGAGTATAATAACTCATCATCCCTACCACAGAAGTAACTAAGAAAATGCCTAGGGTCTGTTTATATTTCTACTATGCCAGGCATAAACTGTTGATTTTCTGCGCTCCGCTGCTCATTTACTTGCATGTAAACTGCGCTGCGGTGCTCGAAAATCAACAGTTTCTGCTCCGGCCTAGCGAAATGTAAACAGACCCTAAAGGATTAGGAAATTTCCGCCATTATGAATAAAAAATTAACAATTAAAAATCCTCAAATAGAAATTAAGCTATTCAGTCGTCGAATTATGGTTAGCGCCATATTGGTTATTTTGTTTTGTATCGGTTTAATTGCCCGATTATGTTATTTACAAATTTCTCAAAACAAATTCTTTTCCTCTTTATCTGAACAAAATACCGTCACTATTATCCCAGTAGAACCTACCCGAGGATTAGTTTTCGATCGCAATGGTGTGTTATTAGCAAAAAATATCCCTTCTTTTAATCTTGAAATTGATCCCTCCCGAGTTAAGAACGGACTTTGGGATACTATTCGGCGCCTGCAGGTTATTATCCCAATTTCAGGACACGATCTTGAAGTGTTTAATCACCGACGCAAACAATCCTCTTCGCACGTCTCTATTCCTTTACGAATGAAACTCACTGAAGAAGAAGTAGCACGTTTTTACGTCAATCAATATTTTTTCCCAGGTGTTACCATTAAAACCCGCTTAATTCGCAGTTACCCGTTGGCTGAATTAACCGGCCACTTGGTGGGATACGTGGGCAGAATCAATACCAATGATATGGAACATATCAATAAGGTAAATTATAGCGATTCAGAGTACATCGGCAAAATGGGTGTTGAAAAACAATACGAAAACGAACTGCACGGTACGGTGGGAGACCAGGAAGTAGAGACCGACGCCAATGGCCGGATCGAACGCGTGTTAGCGGAACACAAACCCATTAACGGGCAAGATATTTATTTGACCATAGACACACGCCTTCAACAAGCCGCAGATGCTGCTTTAGGTGATGAAAGCGGTTCCATTATTGTGATAAACCCTAATAATGGTGAAATTTTAGCGATGGTCAGCAAACCCACTTATGACCCCGCCCCTTTTGTGATGGGCATTACCTCCGGGGATTATCAAGAACTACTCAATATGCCGGAACGCCCGCTTTATGATCGTTCGACACGCGGAATATTTTCTCCTGGTTCAACTATAAAACCTTTTTATGCGATAGGAGGATTAAATTTTAAAGTTATCACTAAAGATTTTAAAATTCACGACACTGGATTATTTTACTTACCTGGCGTTTCCCACGTCTTTCATGACTGGGATTGGAAGCACCATGGGCATGGCATTGTCGACGTGTCTAGAGCAATCATCGTCTCTTGTGATATTTTTTTCTATAATGTCGCCCAACGTTTAGGAGCGAATAGACAAGACGCCATTTTAAATGCATTCGGCTTTGGGAAACCCACGGGAATAGATGTTCCACACGAATTAGGGGGTTTGGTCCCTACCCCGGCCTGGAAAAGAAAAGTTAGACACGAAGGCTGGTATGCTGGAGATACCCTTAATATTGGGATAGGACAAGGGACATTAATGGTCACCCCACTGCAATTGGCACAAGCAGTTTCGATTATAGCAATGCGCGGCATTCGCTATCAGCCCCATGTTATGTTAAGAACAATGCTTGATAATCAAGTTAAATGGCAACCCCGTTATCAACCCGAGCAAAGAGTTGTTCTAAATGATCCCGAAATTTGGAACACAGTTATAAACGCCATGCAGCGCGTGGTCAGCAGCGGAGAAGGTACAGCCCACCATTTCGGCCGAGATGCACCTTACACCGTTGCCGGAAAAACAGGGACAGCGCAAGTGGTTGGCCGTGCAAATGGTGAAGACGAGGACGCTAGCACGCCTAAACTGCTGCGAAACAATCACCTATTTATTTCATTCACCCCAGTTGATCACCCACAAATCGCTGTAGCCGTGATTTATGAACATTCAATTGGGCCTGATGCTTTGGCTCGGCAAGTGATGGATGCTTATTACCGACTGCAGGCCAATAAACCTGCAAATACCGTTCCCTTGCAAAATACATCCCATTAATCCTTTTTATGTTATTATTTTTATATGAAATCTAACGATATATTTAATTCCTACCAATTGCGCTCGAAGAAAAAATTGCGCAAATCAATTTGGCAGTCCTTGCATATAGACCCAGTACTGCTATTGGGTTTACTGCTGCTAGTTGGTTTTGGCTTAATGATTCTTTACAGCGCCAGCAATCTAAGCGATAGCACGGTGCAAAAACAATTGATTCGCTTGGCTCTCGGTTTTATTGTGATGTTTGTGTTTGCGCAAATCTCTCCAAAAAGTTATTACGAATGGACGCCTTGGATTTTTGCGTTCGCTCTTCTTTTATTGGTTGCCGTTTTGTTTGTCGGTCAAGTTCAGCAAGGAGCCCGACGTTGGTTTAATTTAAAAATTATGAATTTTCAACCTTCGGAAATCATGAAATTGGCCATGCCGATGATGCTGGCTTGGTTTTTAAGCAAAAAAAATCTACCGCCCAAAATATTACCCCTGCTTATTTGCGCGGTTTTATTGGCTGTCCCAGTTTTACTTACCGCCAAACAACCTGACTTGGGTACGGCCATCATGATTACATTCGCCGGCCTAAGCGTTTTGTTGCTCGCAGGCATTGATTGGAAAATCATTGTAGCGCTGATGATGATGGCGGGGATTTCAGCGCCTTTCCTATGGCATCACATGCATGGCTACCAACGTCAACGTATTTTAATGTTTTTAAACCCCGAGAGTGACCCACTTGGCAATGGTTACCATATCATTCAATCGAAAATTGCCATTGGCTCAGGAGGAATTTATGGCAAGGGCTGGTTACATGGCAGTCAATCACAACTCTCCTTTTTACCGGCTCACACCACCGACTTTATCTTTGCGGTAAATGGTGAAGAATTAGGATTAATGGGTTGTATCTTGTTAATTTGTATCTTCTTAGCCGTATTTGGTCGTTGTATCTATACCAGCACCCAAGCACAAGACACTTATGCCCGTTTATTAGCAGGAAGTTTAAGTCTGACCTTTATTTTATGTGCTTTGGTTAATATTGGAATGGTAATTGGTATTTTACCGGTGGTGGGCATACCTTTGCCATTAGTGAGTTACGGTGGGAGTTCTTTACTGACAATCATGGCAGGTTTTGGTATAATCATGTCTGCGTATACTCATCGTAAACTATGGTCAGATTAATAATGAATAAATATTGGATAAAATTTTTTTTATTTTTTAACTTAGTTCTCAGCCTTTTCTCCCCAACTGCCATTTTTGCCAAACCGGACATTAAACCTCAGCCACTGACTGTCGAACAATTTATTGATCAAATGGTAAAAAACAATCATTTTGATCGAGATGAACTCATTAGATTATTCCAAAAAACAAATTATGTGCCTGAAGTCATCGACCGCATCAATGCCCCCTTTGAAGAAAAACCTTGGGACTTTTATAAAAACTTTTTTATCACCGATAAACGCATTCAAGATGGTGTCAATTTCTGGAAGGTCCACAGTAGCACTCTCTCCACAGTTGAGAAAACCTATGGTGTACCGCCGTCAATTATTGTCGCAATAGTTGGCATTGAATCTAATTACAATCAAGTAACTGGCGCCTACCCTGAATTAGGAACACTAGCCACCTTGTCTTTTAAATATCCCAAACGCGCTTTATTTTTTCAAAGTGAGCTGCAACATTTTTTATTGCTAACCAAAGAATATAACCTTTCACCTTTGGAAGTTTCTGGTTCTTATGCAGGAGCCCTTGGAATACCGCAGTTTATGCCCAGCAGTTATCGTCAATTTGCTGTTAGCTTAAACAACAATCCTAAAGTCAATCTGCTGACTGACCCAGAAGACTCTATCGCCAGTATTGCTAATTTTTTGCAAAAAAAAGGCTGGAAACCTAATCAACCGGTAGCCTATCCAGCCAAAATTCATGGCAATCTCAAGCGATGGTTACTCTCAACAGATACTAAACCGACCTACAAAACCAAGGTACTAGAGAAATTTGGCATAGAACCAGCAGAACAAATTTCTCCGCTTGAAAAGGCAGCCTTCATTGCCTTACACAATACCAACAATGATGAGTATTGGCTTACCTACGCTAATTTCTATGCTATTATGTCTTACAATCCACGCACAAATTATGCGATGGCAATCTACCAGTTCAGTGAAGCGCTACAGAAAGCTTATGACCAAGGAACTGCTCAAGCAGGCTCAACAGAAGCATCGACAGGGTGAGTTAACAGAGGCTTTAGCTCTCTACCAACAATTCTTAGCCGATAACCCAAAAAACGCAGATGTTTTACATCAAATTGGCATTGTCTATGCACAATTAGAAAACTATGCCGAAGCTGTTCATTACATCGACGCTGCCCTAGAACAAGAACAAAACGCCGCTTATTTCAATAGTAAAGGCAATTTATTGTTGAGAGTTCAGGACTATGAGTCTGCACTTAACGCTTATCGAAAAGCGATCAAACTTAATTCTCGTTACGAAATTGCTCACAATAACTTGGGCCGTTGTTTATATTTTCAGGAAAAATTGGTTGCTGCACAAAAAGCCTATGAACGAGCTTTAGAAATTAATCCAAATTTTGGTGACGCCTATTACAACCTAGGTATTTTATTAACCAAGCTAGGCAAGCTACCCGAGGCGCTGTTCAATTTGCAAAAAGCACTCACCTTTTCTTCACGGCAAGCACCCATCTATGGTCAAATTGCGCAAATTTATTTACAGCAAGCAGATTATCCAGCTGCCATTGAATTTTTACAAAAGCGTCTTAATAATCAGCCCACTCACGTTGATTCTTTACATTATTTGGGTATGGCATTCCTCGTACAGAATGAGTTGGATTTTGCCATAGACAGTTTTGAAAAAATTTTGCTAATTACCCATAAACATCCCCAATGCTATGAACATTTAGCGACGGCATATTACAAGCTAGATGATAAAGAAAAAGCGTTAACTTATTTTTTAAGACAACTTGAAATACTGCCAACCGCCAATGCGTATTTCAATATCGGGGTACTGCTTTCTGACCAAGGAAGACGTCGAGAAGCGATCGACTATTTTAAACAAGCGATCCAATACGATCCCATGCATCTTGCAGCTTATTTAAATTTAGGGGTTGAGTATTTAAAATCTGAAAATCTCACCGAAGCTGAACACTATTATGAACAGGCGGCGCGAATTAATCCCGATGATGCTGAAATCCAACATATATTGATGGCCTTAACGCAAAAAAAGATCCCAGAAAAAGCGCCTGCTGAATATTTGAAAAATCTATTTAATCAATATGCCTCTTACTACGATAAACATCTGACTGAAAGTTTGCGTTACCGAGTTCCGCAATTGTTACATCAATCTATTTATAGCCACACCAAAATTGAAGAAGCTAAATGGGTAACACTTGATTTGGGTTGCGGCACAGGATTGTGCGGTGAATTATTTAAAGAATTTTCACATCGCTTAATCGGAATTGATATCTCACCCGAAATGGTTAACATCGCCAAAGAAAAAAACATTTATGATGAATTAGTCGTCGCAGATATTGATCAAGCCTTGGATCAATATAAAGACCTGGATTTAGTATTAGCGGCTGACGTTTTTGCTTATATGGGCGAACTCGATTCAATTTTTGCCAAAGTTAGTCAACGTTTAAATCCCGGAGGGTTATTTGCCTTTTCAGTTGAACAAACCGAAAAAATCCCGTATGAATTGCAACCCTCCATTCGTTATGCCCACTCACGCGAATATTTAGAAAATTTAATTGCCAAGCATGGCTTTGAAACGATTCAATTTCAAACTACACATTTACGAATGCAAAAAGAAAAGCCTGTTGAAGGATTTATTATCCTAGTAAAAAAGCAACAATAATTTGCATGTTTAATGCTATTTACTTTATAAACCATTTAAAGTCGCTTTATAGACCCCCATAGATAAAATTATATAAGCAAATCTGCATGTGACTCAGTTGCAATTATAGAATCAAGCAGGTACGCTAGATAATGATCTGACCATCTGGCAGATACAACGTTTGTTTTGAATAGATTGTGTATATGGACTTGATTGCAAAACAGGTACCGAAATATTTGATCATTGGCGATGGCCGTGTTGCTCGTCATTTCCGACATTATTTTTCCCTTCTACAAATTCTCTTTACTGTTTGGTCTCGAAAAAATCCGCTTGAACTTTTGGCTAAACTGCTCAAGGAAAGCTCGCATGTACTCATATTAATTTCCGATCAAGCTATAGACATTTTTATTGCTCAGTATCAGCACCTTACTCAAGCACATTTAATTCATTTTTCGGGTAGTCTCATTAGCAAATATGCCCATGGGACTCATCCCTTAATGACTTTTAGTGAAAATTTATATAGTTTAGAAGAATATTTGAAAATCTCTTTTGTCATCGACGAGAACTGTCCTGATTTTAAAAATATATTACCAGGATTATCTAACCGCCACTTTCGTTTACCTGTAGCCTTAAAAACAAAATATCATGCGCTCTGTGTCTTAGCAGGTAATTTCAGTTGTTTATTGTGGAAAAAATTATTTTATCACTTCGAAAAAGAATTCAATTTACCAGAATCAGCAGCTCATCCTTATTTGCTTCAACAAACTAAAAATCTCATCATGAATTCAACCACAGCTTTAACGGGTCCCCTGACCCGAAATGACACTGCAACTATCGAAAAAAATTTAGCGGCCTTAAGTGACGACCCTTTTCAAGAGCTTTATGCTAATTTTCTCGCCTGTTATCAACAAGATGAAGAGGTATTTAAATGAATATTTTTGATTTTTATAAAAAGAAACAAAAAAATGAAAAAATCAGTATAGTCACTTGCTACGATTATACCAGCGCACGCATTCTTTCCCAAACACCCGTTGACTGCTTACTAGTGGGAGATAGCCTGGCCATGACAATGCATGGATTTAAAGACACTTTATCAGCAACATCAGAACTCATGTCGTTGCATACTGCTGCTGTCAGTCGTGGCGCAGGAAATAAATTCATTATCAGCGATGTGCCATTTATGGCTTGTCGTAAATCATTGAGTGAAAATGTCACTGCCGTGCAAACCTTAATGCAGTCAGGTGCTCATGCCGTTAAAATTGAAGGCGCAATGGGCAATATTGATTTCATTGAACACCTCACTGAATCAGGAATTCCAGTGATGGGACACTTAGGATTAACGCCCCAATTTATTCATTCCCTTGGAGGTTATAAAGTTCAGGGTAGAACTGAAGAAAGCGCAGTACGTATTATGAAAGACGCGATTGCTCTGCAAAACGCTGGTTGCTTCAGTCTAGTTTTAGAATGTGTCCCAGTTCAACTTGCTGCTGAAATTACTCAAAAATTGACAATTCCCACTATTGGCATCGGCGCAGGTAATTTGACCGACGGCCAAGTATTGGTTTTTCAAGATTTATTTGGGATGAATCTAGACTTTAAACCTCATTTTGTAAAAGTTTTTGTGAATGGTTATGAACAATTAAAACAAGGTATGGATGCTTACGTACAAGCAGTAAAATCTGGAGAATTTCCTCAATATGAACACTGTTACCAAGATTAATCAATGGCTGACATTAAGAAGTCAGCTAAAAAATAAAACGATAGGTTTTATCCCAACCATGGGAAATTTACATGCCGGTCATTTGGCGCTGTGTCAACGCGCAAAAAATGAAAATGAAATCACCGTAGTCAGCATTTTTGTTAATCCCACTCAGTTTAATCAAGTAGAAGATTTTACTCACTATCCAAGAACATTAATTCAAGATCAAGAATTCTTGACTTCTATTGGTGTGGATTATTTATTTTGCCCTACTCTCCAAGACATATATCCCGATGAATACACTGTGCAAGTGACGGAAACAAAAATCAGCTCAATATTAGAAGGAGAATTTCGACCAGGGCATTTTAATGGCATGTTAACGATAGTATTAAAACTATTAAATTTGATCGCACCTACCCGCGCCTATTTTGGTGAAAAAGATTATCAACAATTATTGTTGATAAACAAAATGACTGAGGCACTCTTTTTACCTGTTAATATTGTTAATTGTGAAACGGTGCGAGCAGAAGATAACCTAGCACTCAGCTCAAGAAACTCCCGATTAACTGCCGAACAACGTCAAAAAGCTAGTCTTTTTCCTAAAATTTTGAAAAATGCTCCAAACATTGAAGCAGCTATTTCTGAGTTACAATCGTTAGATTTTCGTGTTGACTATGTTGCCGAAAGGTGGCAACGCCGACTTGGAGCCGTTTGGTTAGATGATATTCGTTTGATTGATAATTTATGCTATGAAAAACCCTCTCAATAATAAGAATATTTTAATCGGTGTTACTGGTGGAATTGCTGCGTATAAAGTAGCGGAATTAATTCGCATAATTCGTAATAAAGGTGCAGAAACGCAAGTAGTGATGACCGAGCACGCCAAACGATTTATTACCCCTCTCACTTTGCAAACTCTGTCGGGTCGGCCAACCTATTCCGATTTATTTGATGCTAATTTTGAAAATGACATTGGTCATATCCGTCTAGCCCGCTGGGTTGATGCCATTCTGATTGCTCCCGCCAGTGCTAATTTTATTGCACGATTATCTCAGGGCATAGCTAACGACTTATTGACTACACTTTGCTTAGCTACCACCGCACCTATTATTTTAGCTCCAGCTATGAACAAATGCATGTGGGATAATCCATTAACCATGGATAATGTCAGTCGCCTCAAAAAGCAGGGAGTATTTTTTATCGGGCCCTCAATTGGAAAGCAGGCTTGTGGGGAGGAAGGTATGGGTCGAATGGTTGAACCTGAAGAATTATTGTTGAGTCTGCAAGGTTTTTTTAACGAAAACATTTTTGCAGAGAAAAAAATAGTGATTACAGCAGGTCCAACGCATGAATCTATAGATCCTGTACGTTATATTTCAACGCGCAGCACAGGCAATATGGGTTATGCGATCGCAGAAGCTTTTGCGAATTTAGGCGCACAAGTTTGTTTAATTAGTGGGCCCAGTTCATTAGCTTGCCCACACAAAGTAAAAAAAATATCAGTCATCTCAGCTGCAGAAATGCACCAAGCAGTAATGCTGAACTTACCCGCTGATATTTTTATTGGCGCTGCCGCAGTTTCTGATTATCGCTCAGAATCGCCTTCTCCATTAAAAATAAAAAGAGGTGCTAATTACTATTCTCTAAACTTAATCAAGAATCCAGATATTTTGGCAGCGGTTAAAAATTCATTGCCATGCCCTTTTTTGGTAGGCTTTGCAGCCGAAACCGATAATCATTTGACTCATGCTCAAGAAAAATTGCAGCGTAAAGATATTGATATGATTGTTTTGAACTCAGTAGAAAATGAACAGGGATTTGGCCCAGTAGCCAGTGAGGTTACTATTTTAACAAAGACCAAAGAAGTTATGAACTGGCCGAAGTTAACAAAGCCCGTTATTGCGAATCGATTAGTTGAACTCATCGCCAAAAAACTAAGCTTAATTTAGCTACCGTTTTAGTTAACATCTCTCATTAGATAGCTAAAAATTGAAACAATCTGACGCTCTTAATTATCTTTTAAAATGATGACGATGCTTATGCAATAGCCAATGGTCCAGAGATATTTTTCCTGGGCCATGCAACATCAATAACATGAGTAACATCTGCCAGGCAAACTGTTGATCTTCATATCCTTGTGGCGTCCAGCCCACATTATAGGCTAGAATTAAAATTCCATTGAAAATGAAGAAAAGAAAAATCATGATTCGGCCGCCAAATCCAAGCAATAAACAGAGCGAAAAGAATATTTCTAAAAAGATAATGATCACCGCGGTAGCAGTCCCCGCATGATAGTTTTGCTGAAATAACTGTAGCGTACTATGCCAATTTTGAATTTTTAACCATCCGTCCAAGAAAAAAAACTGAGCGATCCACACCCGGACGATTAAATCACCAATGGGCGTTAATAAATTCAGCAAACGCAAAAATGGATTAATAACTAATCCAGTAGTTTTCACCACCATGTGTTGTCTCCTTTCCTTATTCAGGCTCGTCAATTTCTAAAATACCGCGTCGAATATGGTTAATTTTATCCCGTATTTCCGCAGCTTTTTCAAATTCCAAGTTTTTAGCCGCCGTGAGCATCTCTTCTTCAAGTTTCTTCAGATGCCTACTCAACTCTGCAGGCTTCATAGCAATATACTCAGCGGCTTCCTCCGCAATTAATTGCGCTTTACCATAACCTCCGCCTTGCGGACTTCGGTCACGGGCGCCTTCCATCATATTCCGGATAGCCTTATTAATTCCACGCGGGGTAATCCCATGAGTTTCATTATAAGCATGCTGTTTAATCCGTCTGCGTTCGGTTTCATCTAACGCTTTTTGAATGGCACCGGTTATCCGGTCCGCATATAAAATAGCTCTGCCATTAATATGACGGGCGGCTCTGCCAATTGTTTGGATTAAAGACCGCTCCGAACGTAAAAAACCTTCTTTATCGGCATCCAAAATCGCAACCAAAGAAACTTCTGGAATATCCAATCCTTCACGTAATAAGTTGATTCCAACCAATACATCAAATTCACCTAAGCGTAAATCACGAATGATTTCCACTCGTTCAACGGTGTCGATATCCGAATGCAAATAACGCACTTTAACGCCATGCTCACTCAGATACTCGGTTAAGTCTTCCGCCATTCTTTTGGTTAAGGTCGTCACTAAAATGCGTTCGCCTTTGGGAACTCTTTTCTGCACTTCGGAGAGGAGATCATCCACTTGTGAACCCACTGGACGTATCTCAACCTCGGGATCTAAAAGGCCGGTAGGACGAACGACCAACTCAGCAACGTCTTGACTATGTTCTGCTTCATAAGTCGAAGGAGTTGCGGAAACAAAAATCGCCTGCGGCATGATTTTCTCAAATTCATCAAAGCGCAATGGACGATTATCTAGCGCAGAAGGCAAACGAAAACCGTAATTGACTAAATTTTCTTTACGGGCCCGGTCGCCTTTGTACATCGCCCCTAATTGAGGAATAGTTACATGTGATTCATCAATTATCAATAAAGCATCCGGTGGCAAATAATCTAATAACGTTGGCGGAGGCTGCCCAGCAGAACGCCCCGACAGATACCGAGAATAATTTTCTATGCCCGAACAATATCCCATTTCTAGCATCATCTCAATATCAAACTGTGTACGCTGTTCTAGTCTTTGCCGCTCAACCAATTTATTTTCTTTTTCTAAATATTGCAAACGCTCTTTTAATTCAATTTTTACCGATTCAATGGTGGTTAAAATTCTATCGCGAGAAGTTACATAATGAGATTTGGGGAAAATGGTAATCCTTGGAACTTTTGCTCTAACTTCACTGGTTAATGGATCAAAAATGCTAATTTCCTCAATTTCATCATCAAACAAAGCGATCCGAATGGCATCTCGGTCGGAATCAGCTGGATAAATATCAATCACATCTCCGCGCACACGAAAATTTGCCCGCTCAAGCACGGTATCATTACGTTTATATTGTAATTCAGTTAAACGCTGCAGTATTTGACGTTGGTCAATTCGATCGCCCCTCGAGATATGTAACACCATACTCAAATAAGCTTCAGGATCTCCCAAACCATAAATAGCTGAGACAGTGGCGACAATGGCCACGTCACGACGCTCAAGCAGAGCTTTAGTGGCAGAAAGACGCATTTGCTCAATGTGTTCATTAATGGCGGCGTCTTTTTCAATGAAAGTGTCCGTACTTGGAACATAAGCCTCTGGTTGATAATAATCATAATAAGATACGAAATATTCGATAGCATTATTAGGGAAAAACTCACGCAGTTCAGCATAAAACTGCGCAGCAAGCGTTTTATTCGGAGTTAATACCAGCATTGGCCTTTGAACAGTTTGCAGCACGTTCGCGATAGTGAAGGTTTTTCCTGACCCCGTAACGCCCAATAAGGTTTGATAGGCTAAACCATGCTTAATCCCTTGAACCAATTTTTCAATGGCTTGTGGTTGGTCTCCACTGGGTTTAAACACACTGTGCAAGATAAAAGGTTTAGCCATTAGATTTAATTTTCCTCAAAAAAAGGCTGCAGAAGGTCGCATTTATTAGTATCATATCACATTGTTTGATGAGTTCTATAGATTAGGAATATTTCATGCGAAATCAAATGATCACTTATGGCTTGTTAGCAATGGGAATATCCATTCAAGCTAATGCTTTCGCAGATTCCGCCCCTACCTGGACACAGGGACATCATCCTGAGGCATTCATAGCCTCTATACAGAATGATCCAAAAGCGGGTCAAAAAGTTTATGAACAATTTTGCGCGACTTGTCACGCTGCTGATCCCAGTATTGATTTGGGAGCGCCACGTTTTCGGAATACCCAGGACTGGCGAGACCGCAAACAAAAAGGGATTGAAGGGTTATTGACAGTCACTACGGTGGGACTAAATCAAATGCCACCGCGCGGAGGATGTTTCGAATGCAGCGATAAGCTGCTAAAAGCGGCCATTATTTATATGCTACCACCATCCAAAAAACCAGTAAAAAACCAATAGGAATTTATATGTCATATCATTTTTCAAAACGTGTTTCTATGATAAAACCTTCCGCCACCGTCGCCATTAACTCATTGGCTATGGAGTTAAAAGCCGCTGGACGGCAAATTATTAATTTAAGTGTGGGTGAACCTGATTTCGACACCCCTGATTTTATTAAAGACGCCGCCATTGTCGCCATCCAACAAGGGTTTACTAAATATACCCCGCCAGAGGGCATTCTAGAGCTTCGGGAAGCGATTGTGAACAAATTAAAACGCGATAACGCTTTGGATTATAGCCCGAAACAAATTATCGTTTCTGCCGGCGTGAAACAGTCCCTTCATAATTTAACGCAAGTTCTTTTAGATGAAGGAGACGAGGTGATTATCCCCGCCCCTTATTGGGTTTCATACCCAGAATTGGTAAAATTAGCCGGTGCAATTCCAGTAATTATTACTGCTGAAATTAGACAAAATTTCAAAATAACCGCCGAACAATTAAAAAAGGCAATTACCTCACGAACACGACTATTTATTTTAAATAGCCCCTCTAATCCATCGGGTATTGCTTATACACCGGAAGAGTTAACCGCCCTCGCCCAAGTTCTGATAGAACATCCACAAATTATTATCGCCAGCGATGATATGTACGAATATATTTTATGGAGTCAACCCAGGTTTGTTAACATTTTAAACGTTGCTCCTGACTTAAAAAATCAGACCGTTGTATTAAATGGGGTGTCTAAAGCCCATGCCATGACGGGTTGGCGCATCGGTTATGCCGCCGGTCCCGAAGAAATTATTCAAAATATGAAAAAAATGCAATCTCAAAGCACAACCACTACCAACTCGATTGCACAAAAAGCATCAGTAGTTGCTTTGCAGTCTCAAAAATCTCAACTACAATATATGTTCGATGCTTTTCATGAAAGACATAACCTACTTTATCAAGGTTTAAAAAATATCTCTGGTTTTAACTGCCTTCAGGCGGATGGCACTTTTTACCTTTTTCCCGATGTTTCTGAAATCATTAAAAAACTTAAACTCAATTCAGATGTGGAATTTGCAAAATTTCTGCTGGAAAAAGGTGATATTGCTCTTGTACCCGGAACTGAATTTGGCTTACCGGGTTATATCCGTTTTTCTTATGCAACCAGCGAAGACAATTTGAAACGAGCGCTCGAAAATATAAAAAAGTTATTGCAATAGGCTTAAAATAATCTATTTCTTGTTTGATCGTTTCCATCAGTTAATATAACAGGAGAGGTTTTTCGCTTCTTAATCCTTCTTTTACTATCCGACACAAGAAGATTTAAGTCTAATTCTTTTTCTGTATATGAATAGGTTAATGAATTAGGGCGATTTAACTCTCTCGGTAAAAAATAACTTAAAATCGTATTCAAAATCGAAGGATGATAAAAAAGCGAAAATAGTAGGCTGATAATTAGGCGTGGAATCTCCAATTTTAAGCTAACCCAATATTGAAATTTTCTCGAGTCATTTCTGCTTATTTCATTTAAATTATGCAATAATTGATTTAATTCAAAAAAAACGTTTTCTAAGACACTGATTAATTTAGAAGAATTTCTTATGTAAGGATCAAGTCGCATTGATTGTAGAAATCCTATCGTTCTAATAAAATTATTAAAGTGGCAAAATAGTTCCTGCTCTATTGTACTATTATTTATATTTACTGTAGCATCACGATAAAATCGAATTTTTTTAATATGACAAAGTGCATAAGATATTTCTAATGGTTTTTTAATCAATTTATAATCAACTCCTGGTAAAATTAACCTTTCTTTGTCTAAGAACTGCAATTCTTGTCTAAGTTTTTCCTCTAAAATTTGCACACAATCCCGAGTAAAATCTTTCTTATTAAAATAAAATAATAGATATAAAGGGTAAAAGTTACTTGCATGAGTATAAATTTTCTTTTTTGTATCGACAACGACTTGAATAAGGTTATCTATATTTGATTGGAAATGTTTTTTTTCATCAATTTCAAGCAAAGAAAACGCATCCTTCGCCCAAAGATAGCTTTTCTGCATTAGACATAATTGGAAATAATTTCTTTTTAAAACTGCTGAATCCGTTTCTAAACGAGAGCGCCCAGCAATTACTTTTTCAATAAAATCATCGCAATGCAAAATAAAAACCATATTGCACAAATGCAAACAAAACCTTAGTTGAAATTTTTCACTTATTTCAAATTTTATGTTTTCCAATTGATTTAAACGAGAATTAAAAAACTCTTTCAATTCCGAGGCTTTTTCGGGTAAGACGCTTTTATTTTTTATTTCATCTGTAAAAAGAATAATATCATTTAGATAAAATGATTCACCTCTGATAATAGGCATACCATCTAGATCTTTCTTAAGCATATTAAACCTCACACTTTGAAAGTTATAAGATCTCAATTCTTTCTAGACTGTGCCATTTTACCAGGGATGCATTAACTTGCAAATCAGCATCACATTAAGATATCCATATCTTCTTAATACCTTACAGATATTATAAGTAGACGAACGAAGTGTTCAATTTTTAACCTACCAAGACACTTGACCAGAAGACCAGAGCTATTTAATATATGTTGCCTACCCTATTCCCCGGTAGCTCAGTGGTAGAGCAGGTGACTGTTAATCACTTGGTCGGGAGTTCAAATCTCTCCCGGGGAGCCAAAAATCAAAGAGTTACGAAAAAATCAAAAATTCCATAATTTTCGGACTATGCGGGTACTATGTTTTGGGTCTTCCCGGTCCTTCCCCAAAAACGGGGGGCACTTTATTTTAGAATTACTTATCTATTTAAGCTTGAAAATCGTGAAAAAAGCCATATATATGAAAGTTGAAATTTAGGAGTTATATGGATAAAAAAACAATTTGCAGCAGCGAGGCTCAAACCGGAGGTATAACAGCAAACACTGTTAATATTGGTTCAAGTAATACTATTGTTAAGAAACGCTGGCTAAAACTGGTGTTGGGAGTCCCTATCTCAGCAGTGGCTGCTTTGGGGATAGGTTATATTTCTACTAAAACGCATGGGAAAATTATGAGTGATAATACAACTATTATAAGTTCTAATCAATCCGGTGGGATCACAGCACACACTGTTAACATTGGAAATCAACCCAGGCACTTAACACAATCTTTAAAGCAAGAGTTGGCACATCTTCCTAGGACAGCTAATGTTGTTGTAACTGCTGTTATGGGGGATCAGGAAGCTTTTGTTTTTGGGACAGAAATAAATAGCTTTCTAAAAGAAGAGGGTTACAATGTGCAGGGCGTCAATCAAGCAGTTTTTACTCAACCAGTAGTAGGTCAGCATATTATCAAAAATAGTGAGAATGAGTATCAAATTGTTATCGGTGGAAACAACTAAGTATTGGAGAATTATATCTTCGTCTTGTATTGCCTACTAAAGCCTAATTATAAGCTCATTTGAAATCACCAGCATCTTAATTTGCCCAGCTAACCTGAGCACATTCCCTTAGGTGTATATGAAAAAGAAGATAGCGGGCTAGAATTGGATGATGACGAAGAACTGGAAGACGATGATGAAGAGACAGATGTTGTCAGTGAACTTTTATCATCCAAAGTTTCTCGTGGACGAGCATACAATCCACCGAGCATTCTACAATTAGCGATGATAATGCACTGGTACGAGACGCAGGCGCTAATGCTTTAGGAATCCTGAAGGCTTGTCATAAACCTTCTAAATCAGCACGTAGCTCTGGATTAGTTACGCCATTAATTGTTAGTAAAGTAGCTGTTGTGGTCATCGTTAATTTATGATCTGGACAGACGGTTTGTAACACGGTAGTTAAGGCCTTAATTTCATCTTCTCAAGGTAAGCTGAAAGTGATGTTTAAACGCTCATCCGTTATTGTCAAGCTAGAATTAGATTCGAGTAATCCAGCTTGAACGCTTAAATCCAATCTTAATGGACACCCACCTGCTTGTCATAGGTGAATTGTATTATCTTGAGAGCTACTGACTAGTTGACCATTAGGTAGAACTGTTAAAGTAGAGTTAATCTACCTTTTAGAAAATTGTTTTAGTAACTTTATCTACACCTTCAATTAATTCTTCTACCTGATTTTTTTCAGGTTCCGTATTTTTTTTGTGATCACAAAGATTCCTTAAGTCACCTAATCTCTGAATAAACCGCCAATCATGTATTTCAATAATTTCCTTAGATTTTAATAGCTCATTATAGTCATTAATAGTCGGATTTTTCTTAGGAATTTCTACACAATGATTTTGACATACTTGTAACAAATGATGCTCTAAGACTACTCCAGCTATTGCACCCGCAGCTCGGGTATAGCCCTTTTTATTTAATTCATGAGCTGCCTCTATTTCAGAATTAAATAAATCTGCCTGCACAATACTTCTTATGTTAAAAAGAGAACTTTCAAATTTACGTTCAGCTGATTTTATAATATTCAATTGCTGCTCGAATTTTGAGATGGCGGCATCAAGCCCCACTATCTTTTCTTCTTGCTTACCTCGAATTAGAATTAATTTGTTCAAATAATCATCAATTACATAATTCTCATAATTTATAGTTTTTCTAGATTTTGGTTTTTGATACTGCCTTATAAAATCATCAAGTCTATCAGGCAATAGCAACTTTATAATTACCAAAGATTCAGAATACCAAGATTGATATCTTTGTCTAAATTTTGGCAATGAATCTAAAAGATTTTCCCATTGCGTTTGAGTAATTTTTTTTAGCGCTTCTGATGAAAGTTTTTTCATTTCATCTGGACTGCACTCATATTCCATTCTAAGTAATAGTTTTTCCCCTTCAGAAATAAGTTGCTTCAAATCATTTTTATATTTATCTAGATTTTTAAAAAAATTACTCAAATTATTGCGATTTTCCTCCTGCTAGCAGATAATTTTTTACTCCCATCTACAAAAATAATTTCCGAGGCTACGCCTCCTTTAGCTATTATATTATTTTTTAACTCTAATATTTTCTCTACTTTTTCGCCCCTACCTCCCACATCAATGACCAAGTATATAGCTCTTAATGTCCCTTCCGCCTTTTTATAAACTTCAAGCTGAGATTCATACCCAGTTATCAAATGAGGATTTTTTGATAATTTTATTTCGACTAAAACGCGAAAGTTATACCCAAATGAAAATTTAAAATCTATTGGTCCGCCTCCAGAATCCGCTTCAGGTGTAATGTCAATTCCATTTGCCTTGCAATATGTATCGGCTATTGCAAAAAAGAGTCTTTGAGCAGATTTTTCATTTCTGGGCTTATTCTTTATCCATAATTCCTTCCAAATGCCATTGTCCTCTATAAGCTTTTTGAATTGTTGAACGATTTGATTTGCCACTCTAAAAAGGCTATCCAAAGTTGGATTTCCGTCAACAGACAAGGTAAGTGGATATTTTTCGGAAAATTGCGGACACAAAAAATGAGTCCAAACAATTTCTCCCTTTTTATCAATGATAAAATCATAAGGCTTTTTTTCTATAAGATTAAAAATGTCAAGAAATGAAGAAAAAGCAACTTTGTTCGAAATTACTTTGCTTTTAATTTGTTATTTTTCCTTTCGAGTTCTAACAGCCCAAATTTCGCCGACTTGTAAATTAACCTTATCCCGAAGAATCCTGTTTTTATATGCAACGTTCCCTACTTCATCCCAGTCTCGAGCAATCGGAAGGTCTCGTAATATATCACGTGGCACAAGAATTACAGGGCTGTAGGTAGCTTCAAGCGGATTGGGAAGTAATTGGGTAACAAGTCCATTAATATTAAATTCCAAAGGAGTTAGATTTAATTGAGCAATAATCCGTTTGTTAAAGCTAAGCAAGTCCTTTAAGATAATATTTGTAACCATATCGCTAATTCGGTCAGGACCAATACCTTCCTCCAATAGCGCAAGTACAAAAAATAATTCTGAGTCTTTAATACCTAAATCAATCACTTCCTTAGCTGTATGTAGTACCTGCTTACGCAAAAATACTCCCCATCCGCTTCCGCTAATCGTAGCTGCACCATACCCAAGACAAGTACCCTTAATTTCAGAAAATAAGAATTTGCGTTCAACGTTTCTCCAAGGAACATCTCCCTCAATCTTCGAATGACTTAATAATTTAATTATTTCTTCAAAATATTTTTGATATGTCTCCCACGCACTAACATTTATTTCTGGATGGTGACTTAATTGAAGTAACAGTGGATCAATAAACAACCGGGTATCAACATTCAGTATTGGGTCAAAAACACCCAAATTTTCCAAGACATGTGGATCAATATTAAACTGTTTAGAAAACAGTATCGGATTACGGATCTTTGCCAAATTATTTGCTCCATATAAAATTTGATTAAAGTAACCTTTGGGATATTTTATGCGCAATATTTTAATGAAACCTTAAGGATATAACTGTTGATCTAGAAAATCAAGCAGCAAAAGGATCAGTGATAAATCATAATGACAAAAAAGAGGATGTTTAGAACAATTTGGGCACTAATTCCTCAGTTTCCGTGGATTACGAACTGAAATATCCCCAAAATTATCAATGATGTTCTCGTTCACCAAGATTCTCGTCCCAAGGGAGCTTCATCCAGGAATGAAAGTTCTTTTCCCATAAACGCCTTCATCGACTTTGTTTTTTAATATATACTATAATGGTATATAAAGTATTCCCTATTTATACCTTTTATGTCATAATTGTGATAATGAACTTTGAATATGACATAAACAAAAGCCGGGCTAATAAGCTTAAACATGGCATTGATTTTGATGAGGCGCAGGCTCTATGGGAAGATTCTGAGCGTTTGGAGATCCCAGCTAAAGTGACTGGTGAGCCCCGCCATTTAGTGATTGGAAAAATTAGTGGCAAACACTGGTCAGCCGTAGTGACCTATCGAAGTTCAAATATTCGATTAATTTCAGTAAGACGCTCACGAGAAGAAGAGGTAGAACTCTATGAACATGAAAACATCTGACTTTGACAAAAAATTCGATGAAGGCGAAGACATTACCGCTTCACTCGACCTCAATAAAGCAAACCGCCCTGGACTGCACGCCAAACGGGTCAATGTAGATTTTCCTCAATGGATGATTGAATCTTTGGATAAAGAAGCTCACCGTTTGGGCGTCACTCGTCAGTCTTTAATTAAACTGTGGGTTGCAGATAAGCTTGATCAGCATCAACACCGTTGATTTATTCATGATGCCAGGCTTGCTAACTACTTCACTTGATAAGCAGAGTTTTAAAAATTAAAAAAATAAATTATACTTTGACCGTCGGAGTTTTGCAGGACTAGTTTATACATTTCCCCTACTCTGCTGGACTTAGACTAAAGCATACTGTTTTTAAGACAATAAACAAACAAAATTAGTTTATTTAATTTCAATTTTTGCATATAAATTTATCAAAATTATTCAATATGTAAAAATTTTCTAAAAAAATGATAATATTTTAGAGCTTTTCAAATATCAGCAAAAAAATAACAAATATAATCAATCAATTATACCTTCCCAACCAAGTACAAAATAATCACCCGCTTGGGAATAGGATATAAACCACCTTAAAATATTTGAATGAAAATTCAATATGTTCCATTTTGGAACACACTGCTAAAATTGGAAAAAATTTATCTTTCACCGCTTAGATCAGCAATAGCGGCTTTAAGAACTTGCAGAGATATATCTGCAGTATGCTGATCAGGTTTAAAACAAAATTCTCTTTGAAGAAAAGGATGTATGTAATTCCTAAAATCACGTAAACAATCACTGTATTTCTTTACATCTATCTTTATGAGCTTGATCTCATGAGCAACATCTATTAAATCTTTAAGCGTCCAATTTTTAAAAGGTCGAACTTTTCCACTGGAATCTTTAGGACTAGATTTAGCTTGATTAAAAGTTCTGCTGCTGATTATGAGCACAGTTCAACAGAAGGCACGGACAACTTGACCTCTACGGTTAATATCATTTTTCATACTCGTAAAGGCTCTAGACTAAATTTTTGAGTTAAGGCAAAATCTGCAAGCCTCCGAACTGCCATTAATGCAGCAAGAAAATCGGGAATTAATTCTTGTGGAGCATATGAAACGTTTTTGACAAAGCGACTATATTCATTCATGTACTCAGCATCATTATCAATGACCTTAAACAATTGATTAAATTTTTCTTCAAGCGTCATCTTGGAAAAATTTTTGTTCTTTTTTGAGCGCCTATTATCTTTTTGAATTGTCTCTTTAACCAATTCAACAAAAACATTTTCGCCAGAGATTACAGGTTCAAGCATAAAAAGATCATGAATATGCCGAACTATTGCAGGATCATCATATAGCTCTCCACGGATTCTATCAGGTATGCGCCAAACAATAGCACTTAATTTATCGGCAGCAATCTCAATCGGGGAAACACATGAAATTTTTTCAACTTCAGATAATTGATTTAAATTTTTTGCAACAAACGATTGAATATTGAGTTTGATAAATGGCAGTTGAGGATTTTGAAGCGCCATTTCTACTAAAATGTAAGGCCGCAGTGCATTTGATCTAGAAAATTGGGTTTCATATTCGATTTTGATCGAAAAAAATCTATTCTCATCGCGCGCCAGCACATCCTGATCTCTAATCATAAACCCTGCTGATTGTAATGATTTAATAATGGACTTTTTTAGATTTGAAGAGGAATTTATTTTTGCAAGTGCAGCAATCGCTTGCACGGCATACCAATCTTTTTCAATAAAAGATTCGTTAACACCTAATGTCTGCGCTGCTTCTTCAAAGGCTGCTTTGCTTGGTGTGGCGCTCAAAACTGACATATATTCCCTGATACCCTATTTTTCGGCTAATACGCCCTTCTACCCCAATCACGCGACCCGTAGGGATTTGTGTTGACCTACCGTTATTATATTCCTCTTCCATTTTAGAAAGTACAACTTTTACACCTAAACGCTCTACAGCTTCCCTACCTAAACTAGGCAAGCTCATGGCAAGGATTTGTTTACCAGAAACCGAAGAAGTTTTTGTCTTGGCATAGAGTCCATACCCTATTTTGACGATTTTCTCTTTACGGACTAAGTTTTTTAGCGCTCTTCCCACCTGATCATAGCCACCAAAATCCTTAAAATCAGCGCGAACGAAAACAACCCCCTTTTTTCGGGAAATTCTTTCTAAAACTCTTTTTTCTAATACTTTCTTTTTTAACATAATTTTGTTTTAAATAGATACAAAAATACGACATTTCTTTATTACAAATATACGACATTTTTACCAATAATACAACTGCGTAAGGTTCAATTTGACCGCCGGAATTTTGCAGGACGGGTAGCGGAAGGCTTGATCAGCACCAACACCATTGATTTGCCCAGACAATCTGAATGTCCACATTATGACTCTATTGGAGAGCAAGTCCTCTGCACAGCCCCCCTGTGATATCCTTATCTATAGCAATAAACCTTTTGATTGTTGAGTTTCTGTATTTTTCTTTTTCACCGAAGGAGTGGATAAAAAAGAGAAAATAGACATTGCTAATTTTGGTTCATTTATCGCATTTCCTTTTAAATGGAGAAAGATCGGGGAATTTTGCCCTAACCGAGGATGATAACCCATAAAAAATGCCTTTTTCAGGGAAGAAATATAATAATGATCATATGTAGTGAGCATATCATCCACTAATAGTGGTGAAGCTGAAGGATCTAATGTTAAAATCACTTCTAGAAGAGTCGCTAAGTATTTTGAATCTTGGATGTTGACAGTAATGCTACTTAGATAACCTTTTTCACAATTTTTTATTTCCTTCGTGAACTCCGTAAAAAATAAGTTAAATTTATCTTCAGTTGTTAAAATACGAAGAACAACAGTACTATCCTTATATCCTAATAAGGATAATTCTTTAATTTTATTAGCTTGAATACTTTCATATTTTTGGGAACGGTTCAACCAATTGTCAGGATTGGAGCAGAAACTAAAAGAGCCGCTTTTAATCCAACCTGGGATTGTAAATCTATTAATAAGGTAAGGTTTAGTAATGCCGATAATCTCATCGCATATCTCTCGTACAGAGTCGTCCGTTAGCATAACCACCCCTAAAAGGGATTCTAAAAACTCTGTACTTTGTATGATAATTGAGTAATGAAGTTCGCCATTGTATACATCTAAAAAAGAAGGTTCAGGGAAACCATGTTTCTTTAAATTAGCACAAAACTCTTGATCCACCTGCTTCATTTTTATCAGTAAAGCAATCTCCCTATTTTTATAACCTAAAATTTGTATGGTTCGTGAATTGGATTGGCAAGTATAATAAAAATTTCTTTCCACAGTCCATAAAGGTTCTTGTAACAGGGAGAAATCACCCTCTTTACGCCATAGGTTCGGTTTCGAGGATGCATCGACCTTTTTTTCTTCTTCTTGAGCCTCTTCTAGATTACGCATATTATCTCCGTTCAGTAGAAGACAATTTTTGTGTTACAGCAAGCTTATTTTAACACACAAAGTTTTAAAACTGAAAAAAATAAATTATACTTTGCCCGTCGGAGTTTTGCAGGACTTTAGTATGCTTGAGACCAATAAACGACCAAATTGAACAAAAATAAAACACTATAAATACGTTAAATATCAATAATATAAGTGAATTTCGCAATTCACAAACGCAACGCTCGGCCTGTTAATCACTTGGTCGGGAGTTCAAATCTCTCCCGGGGAGCCAGATAAAGTTATAAAATCAAAGGTTTATATAAAAATTTGAATTGGACTAGTAAGGTCTGGCCGAGTAAGCGAACTCCATTGCTGAAGTTCGCTCCTCAAAGAACCGTGCTTGAAAGTTTCCCTTCACACGGCTCGGATTTTCTTAAGGCCAGTTGCCTGACCCGGTATTTCGGAGGGTTATTTTCTGGCACAATGCGCGTTTAGCAAAATATTCTCGGTAAGCAGGATCATAAGGAGAAGCGTCACCCCTTATTTTCACATGTCGCTTAATCAAGGTATGGTTAGCGCGAATCAGATCCAGAAAAGGTGATGTTGAGGAACCTGTGATAGGACGTTTGGCGTAAAATATCCAGTTTCGAAGACCTTGGCTACGAAAGTATTTCTTTCTCAACCATTGAGTATTCTTTTCAGGATGCCTACGTTTAATCCATCGCCAGATTGCTGTGAAGATTTGCTCATCGACATAACTATAGGTTGACTTAGCGACTCCGTGCCGGTAGTAGTTCGCCCACCCCCTAATTCTAGGATTGAGCTGAGCGATTAATTCTGCCGTCGAAGCCGCACAGTTTTTACGGATGAGTTCTCGAATATTCTCCAGGAACCGTTGGACGCTTTTCCTGGAAGGCTTAATGAGGAGTTTATCTTCGTATTTTCGCACATTAAATCCGAGAAAATCAAAACCTTCCTGAAGCGTAGTGATTCTGGTTTTCTCAGCTGATAGTTCCAGTCCACGAGTCTTCAGAAAATTTTCCACCGCTGGTTTCACCTTCTGTTCCAACACCATTTGCGTTGCACCCGTGATGATAAAATCATCGGCATAAATGCTGATGTTGATTTTATCTCGAATAGAAACGACAGCTTTCACCGCAGATTCTAAGCCACTGAGTGTTGCGTTCAAAAGTGCCGGGGAGATGATGCTGCCTTGCGGTGTTCCGTTGTCCATCCTATAGAAAGTGCCTTGATCGATGTATCCAGCACTCAACCACTTTTTAAGAATTACCGTATCCATGATGATATTTTCAATCAGCCATGAATGAGAAATTCTGTCGAAGCAGGATTTAATATCACCCTCGAAAATAAATTGCGGCGAGCTTTTACGTGCTAATGCTCTAAAGCATTGGGCAATCGCATCGGCTGTACTGCGTTTAGGTCTAAAACCATAGGCATTTTTGTCTGCCAGCATTTCCACTACGGGTTCGAAAGAAAGCAGATGCAGAGATTGCATTGCTCGACATTTCAAAGTAGGGATGCTCAGCGGTCGCTGACGCCCATCTTTCTTGGGAATATAAATCCGCCGAAGCGGTTGCGCCTGATAGCCTTTTCTTTGTAGAGAAAGGGCCGCTTTCATCTTCTGCGCGGGAGTTTTCCAGAGGATATTGTCTACCCCCGGAGTTTTACCACCGCGATTTTCCACCACTCGTTTGACCGCCAAAATTTTGGCGTCATGAGAGTGGGTTATCAGCCATTGTAAAGCTTTGACTTTACCATAACGGCCTTCCCGAGTTGCCTTCGCAATACGCATTTGCAGCCGTTTGACGCGCTTTTCTATGGCAGTCCAGTCTGTGCTGCACCACACCTTAGTCAGTTCGACTGAGGATGCACCAGCTCCGATTTTAGTCGGTGCCGTCATTTGCTTTTCCTCATAAAACGGTTCTCCAAATTCTCTTGCGATGAAAACCAGTCGGACGTGGGCACACTTTCGTGTCCGGTTTTTTTTTTTCAAAAGAAAAAAAACTAATCGGTATCCGCATCATTACAATACGGCATTGGCTTTTTCCGACATCCCAAACCTGCAAAGTCGTTGATAAACCTTACGGCTTATCTACCTAAAAAAAAAAATTAGGAACTTTACAGGGTTTCCACGTTTCCCAAAGCGGGTCATGCCAGGTTAGGTGCTTACTGTCGACCGGAAGAGATATTGATCACGAGGCGGCATTACACCATCCGCCTGCCACTCTTCGTACCTTTTGGTTCAAGCGTATCAGCCGGTTTCGCTTGTTACCCATCACGATCTGTGCGTAAATTCACATGTGTTCACCGTACTGGCTCTCTAGCATTCACCTGAATTTCGGCTTTCAGGAGGGTTCTCCTCTCGCGATTCAAACCCCAGGCTTGCGCCTTTCATTACGTTGTCAGACTAGCTCTTTATTCATAGTCCTAGAGTCCTCTCTGTGATAAGATGGGTCTCCGACTTCGGTGGAGACAACCCGCTTTGCGACCTCGTGTCGCAAGTGTAATCTGGGTGTAATCATGCCAAGAAAGCCTACAGGGTCAAGTCAGAAATTTTAAGCAGAACTTGTTTGCGCCAAGCTTACTCTGCTTGCCTAACTGCTCTTTAACCAAGAATCTGCTTAAAATTTCGGACTTGACCCCACCCCCATGTTCATGAATATTCATGAAAGTGCTCTGTTTCATAGCAGCTTATAGCGCCGAATAGTTCCACGTCTCCGGGGTATGCATCATATTTTTTTTTGTTATTATGGAGCATAATACAATAAATGCTTTAAAATTTTTATCTGTAGCTGGGGAGGCTAAAATATGAAAAACTTTATTGTTGCACATTTTTTCTCCTGCTTTCTTGTGATGTTGCCTTTCACCTCTTACGGTATGCCAGAAAACAAAAATCTTTCAACTTATTTACCGGTAAAGCTTGGAGTTGATGTTCTATTTGAGAAACGCCTCGAATTACTGCGTGGAAAACGTGTTGGCTTGATAACTAATCCAACAGGTATGAATGGCTCGCTCAAAACTACTATAGAACTTTTTCATGAACATCCAGAGATTAAACTTGTCGCGCTTTATGGACCAGAACACGGTGTTCATGGTAATGCACAAGCTGGTGAATATGTCCCGTACTATTTCGATAAAGATTATCAGTTACCAGTTTACAGTCTTTATGGGCAATCTGAAAAATCACCGCAAGATACCTTAAAAACAATTGATGCAAACATGCGTTCCTTTGATACTCAGCATCTAGGCAAACAACTCGATCCAAACATATTAAAGTCCGTTGACGTGATAGTTTTTGATTTGCAAGATGTCGGAACACGGGTTTACACTTACATTGCCACCATGGCTTACGCCATGGAAGCTTGTGCTAAGGCAGGTATTCCTTTTATTGTTTTAGATAGACCCAATCCCATCGGAGGCGCCACGATGGAAGGTCCGATCCTTGAATACCCGCAATACAGTTCATTCATTGGACTTTATCCCATACCTCTACGACACGGAATGACTATTGGTGAACTGGCCTTACTATTCAATAAAAAGTTTTTATCAAACAAAGTAAAGCTGACCGTTATACCCATGGAAAACTGGAAACGGAGTGAATGGTTTGATCAAACAAGTTTACCATGGGTCATTCCATCACCCAATTTACCCACGTTGAATTCCGCCATTGTTTACCCGGGGCAGGTATTACTCGAAGGAACAAACTTGTCTGAAGGCCGAGGCACCACACAGCCATTTGAAGTATTCGGTGCGCCGTGGATTAATGGATTTGTTTTAACAAAAAAGTTGAATGAACTTCATTTGCCTGGTGTGAAATTTCGAGAAGTTTGGTTCTCACCCACATTTTCCAAATTTCAGAATGAACAATGCCGAGGCGCTCAACTACATATCACTAATCGAGATACCTTTCAACCTATCGCCACTACACTTGCCATTTTATCAACGCTAAAACAACTGTATGGGGATAAGCTCGAATTTCATGATGATTATTTTGATCATGTAGTCGGCACCCCTAATATACGTGAAGCATTGGAACGCGGCGAATCAGTAAAAAATATTACTGCTCATTTTCAGTCAGGATTAGATAACTTTGTCGAATTTCGCAAACCTTTTCTTTTATATTAGTAAGAACTGAAATAGCGGGGTCAGGCTTGAAAAAATGACATTATTTTAATTGACTGTGAGCTGCCGCTCTATTTATCTTTTATCAATTTTTCAAGCCTGACCCTAATGGCACTGCTTTAGATTTTTGTTGTTTCCAAAATATAGTACAACTTAAAAATCCTAAAATGCTCAAGAAAAAACTGATTAACATAGCATGAACAATACCAAAATTAAGTACTTTTATACTGGTGGTAATAATTAAATTTTGTAACGTCGCATCAAATAAACTCAAGCTGGGTGTCTTTATACCCACATCGCTAATAAAGCCGGATAATTGCTGAATTTGCTCAGCGCTTAAACCAGTCTCCGCAACATTTGCTAATAATGCTTTCAAACTAAAAAATTGATAATTGATCGTGGTTAACGTAACACCTAACGCATTGCCTATCAGGGCACAGACCAAAAATAAGCTTGAAGCGATGCCAACGTGTTCCGCCTCCACAGTTTTGACAACACCTGAATTTAAACCAGCAAAAGCAAATCCCATCCCCGCCCCTAATGCAAAAAAGATGATACCTACAATCCAAAGCGAACTATTTTCCGATAAATAAATAAACCCTAAAGATCCTAGCGTTAAAATTAAAAAGCCAATAAGCGTAGGTTTCTTCAGACCAATACGATCGATCCACGGCCCGCTGATCACAGCAATGAAACCAAAAATCAGACTTAAAAATAAATAAATAAAACTACTTTGAAATGACGAAAAATGCAGCACTTTTTGTAAATATAACCCTGATGAAACCATAATTGTCGAAAATATGTATTGTTCCAATGATATACCGATGATGGTTCCCATAAAAAGCCGGTTACGAAATAATACGGCAGGAAATAATGGGTTTTGGGTTTTCCATTGCATTAATAAAAATAGGCCCAGTATTACGATAAAACTTATTAATAAGCTTAAAGAAAATAAGGGTTGCTGAGTCCAATTTTGCCAAACACTTAACAAATACAAAATTAACACAATACTGAATCCAAACAATATTACGCTTAGTTTGCTAAAAGCAGAATGATTACCGGTGACGGCCGTTTTAATTCCCTGACTGCGATAGACGATCCACCACGCGATTAAGCCAATCGGAACATTAATAAAAAATATACTGCGCCAATTAATCAAAGACAGTATAACTCCACCCAAAAAAGGCCCCAGGGCCATACCCAAACCAACGCCCAAACTTAATAGACCAATTGCCTTACCCCGTTCTTGCTCTGCAAAAATGACATAAATTAAAGCGTAGACTGTAGGAATATAAATTCCACTCGCGATCCCTTGCAAAATACGCGCGGTAATCAGCATAGTAGGAGAAACAGCCAAACCTGCTAATATAGATGCTAATAAAAACAGTCCCAAACCTAGTAAATAAAGAAATTGCTTATTCAAACAATCAGCATATTTTCCACCAGGAATCACCAGCAACACCCACCCCAGCATATATCCGCTTAAAATCCATTGAATAGTGTTAAGATTTGCTTTTAAATTAGCAGCTATGGGAATTAAAGCTAAGTTTACTGCCGTATAATCGATATTAATAATGAAAAGAATTAAGCTAAAAGCAAACAATAACTGCCAGCGTTGAGGATGGTTCATATTACGTCCTTATTTAATTTTTTTCTGGGACAATTCTATAATTTAGTCTTGATCCCACAGGCACGCAGTATACACCACTTGCTAATGGCCTCCAAAATCGTGAACAATTTTATACCGACTAAAGTTAAACCTTGGGCCAATGCCAAGCCACCTAAGCCGCCACCAATAATTAGAATGGATTGAAGTTTTTGTGCTGATGTCATGGTGATTAATCTTTCATTGCTGTTCATAGTAAAATTAGGATAACGCTACAATACAAAAACACCTATTTTTTCTCGGCCAATGTTAAATGTTCACAGGCACGATCAAGCTCCCCGTAAGCCCCACTGTGTTTATTTTTAAAGTTCTCAAAATCAACCAAACTATCCCATTGATCAATGGTAAAAACCACAGCTCTTATCCTCAGTTCATGACATGATACCAAGCCCCGGCATACATAATTCTAAGTGGTCTGGACATAAGGAATATTTTTACGGAAATAATTCCATTATGAAATACCGAGCTAGAGCTTCTGCTTAAAATTTCAAACTTGACCCCACTACCTTGATATCTACTATTATCTGCTAAACTGACCATAACATAAATATCCAGCTGTTATCATCAATAATAACCCCATGGTAAAATTAAAAGTCGTAGACGAAAATGATCTTTTAATAAATACGACACTTTATCGCCCAAAATTGCCCAAATACTAAGCGAAAGATAACATACAATAAAATACATAATCGTAAACGTTAAAAACAAATTATAGCTGTCTGCGTTAGAGAAGATTGAAGCGCCAGATACGCAAGCAATCCATGCTTTAGGATTTATCCATTGAAGTAAAAAACCTTGGTAAAATTTGGGAACATTTTTTTTGCTTATTTCCAACGCTGGTTTTGAAGAAGCTATTTTGTATCCCATATAAATAATATATAGCGAACCTACAATCGCTAAATAGGTCAAAAAAAATGGATATGCATTAATAAACTGCGAAAATCCAAATCCAATAAAAAGCAATAATAAGGTAAAGCCTACGGTTGCCCCTGATACATAAGGAATGGTTCTCTTTACTCCATAACTAATACCAGAGGAAAGAATAATCATATTCACAGGCCCTGGCGTAATTGACATGACCAAAGAAAATGAAAACATCGCTAATAAAAGTGTCATCGCTATTTTCCTGTTGTAAATTTATTTAAGATTATAAATTATACTATGCCTAGCAAAGGATGATAAGATACTATAATTAGAATTTATTGTTCGATAGGATAATATAATGATTGATGAATTACGGGCATTGGCAATCTTTGCCAAAGTGGTAGAAGCAGGCTCATTTCGTTCAGCAGCCAATGCGCTAAAACTTTCCCCTTCGGTTGTGAGCCACCATGTGGCACAGCTAGAGGAGCGACTGGGTATCGCTTTGCTTTATCGCTCCACGAGACGACTTTCCCTTACTCATGAAGGCGAAAAATTATTCATGAGTGCAGAAGCAATGTTATCGGCCGCAGAAAAGGGGCTTAATAGCGTTGCATACCATGCCACTGAACCAACTGGTAAATTAAATTTGACTCTACCCGCCATGCTCACAAGAAGTCCACTTGTTAATGATATTGCTGCATTTGCCAAAGCATTTCCAAAAGTGGCGCTTTCAATAAGCTTTAGCGACATACAACAGGATTTGATTCGGGAAGGCATCGATCTTGCGATTAGAATGGGCGACTTAAAAGACAGTGGTTTAAAATCTAAACGACTCTTTACTATGACACGTAAACTCGTCGTTGCCCCTGCTTTAATGAGTGAGCATAAGACTCCACGACGACCACAGGATTTACTCAAATGGGATTGGATCGGGTTCAAAGTGCGTCCAAATACCAAGAGGTTAATCAATCAAAAAGGCAAAACTTGTTTAATCGATTTTGAACCAAGAATCATCGCCGACAGCATGGATGCTGTTTGCCAATTGGCCATTGCTGGATTAGGACTAGCAACTCCGCCTGCGTTTCTTGTGGCAGAAGATATCCATCAAGGATATCTTGTTGAACCTCTGCCTGAATGGCAGGCTGAATCTATTCCTGTTTATTTTGTATGGCCACCCAATGCCTCTAAAGAATCTTTGACGTTTAGATTTATGGCGTTCCTAGAGATGAGAAAAAAATCTTATTTGGGCCTCTAGAAGTATGCCGCACCACTTGCCCTAAAATTAAACCAACCCACCATTTCACTGTAATCTTCAAGTTGAAAAGGTTTGCCTGCTAATTTCAGTTCTGATTAACAAGGCGATAAATAAGTATGGCAGCTCTTTCTGTGGCAACTGGTAAACTACCCACATCTAAAGTTTCTTTTGAGGTATGGGCACCTGTGCCGTATGCACCTAAACCCCCTAATTTTGCCGATACTATGTCGGCTATATAAGATAGATCGGAACCACCACGTAAAGAAGGATCGAGCGGCTTAACCGGTCCGTGACCTAAGTCAACACTCACTTGGCTGTATTGCTTCAGTAAAGCTAAACTGTTCGGTGTTTCCGCCATGGGCGGAATCCCATCCTGGAAATGAATGACGGCGTTTGTTCCTAGCAAGTGTTGATTAACAATTGCTGATAATTTTTTTTCAAAATCTTCTTTCTGATTATTACTACTAAAACGCAAATCTCCTCGAGCTAACCCAATAACCGCCACTTGATTTTCTAAACCGGTAGCGGAGCCATGATTATTTTCGTCTATCACTGCGGTATTTCCACCTAAAATAATACCAGGACTGGATGTTAAATCTTTTTGTGTTAAAAGTTGCGTACGCATGGCTTCAAGGATACGGGCTAATTCAAAAATGGCTCCATCGCCGATTTCTGGCCGAAAAATTTTTGAAGAATGCGCTTCTTTGCCTTGCGTTTCCAACTGCCATCCTGCAATTCCACGGCGTGCAATGGTAGCCGTATCAAGACGACTGATAGCCCATTCAAATTCTAAAGCTGCAGCGCAACCTTGTGCCGCATCTTTAAGCGCCTTTCTTGAAATCGCGGTCGGTTTGCCAGAGTCTTCCTCATCTCCAGTTAGAACAACAGTGATATCAGCGTTGTTTAACGCATTGGCGTCTTTTAAAGCTTTTAAAGCATAAAGAATGACTATATCTCCGCCTTTATCATCAATAACACCGGGTCCAATTGCATTATTCCCATCCCGGCTGAATTTTTGGAAAGCATTATCTTTGGCAAACACCGTATCCAAATGACCAATCAGTAATATGCGCGGACCTTTCCCACTGATATGTTCTGCTAATAAGGTTCCTGCCCGCTGCATGGTTGCAGGTTCCTCTATCCAATGAGTTTTAAATCCTAATTGTTCAAATTGATCACGCAGTATTTCCCCGACTTGGTGAACTCCTGCCATGTTTTTAGTGCCACTATTGATATTAACTAACTGCTCAAGCAAGTTAAGTGCGGATGGTTGCTGCCCGACAACATTATTTTTAATTTGTATTTCTGTGGCATTGAGGGAGGATGCAATGGCGGTATTTAAAGAGAAAAATAACAAAGCTCCTGAAATATTAATAAATCTGAGCCATTTTAGCAATTTAATACGCATTTCCGCCCCTTTTTTTAATATTTGATCCTAGCTCCCTATGTGAATCGTTACCATCTCCATGTTGGTTACATCTCCTCTGGAGTAACAATTCTCAAATTTACAGTTTAGTCTTGATCCCACACGCGCGCAATATACATGATGATATCGGCCGTAGCCTCCCATTCGGGGCTGTGGGTTTGCACTCGTTTGATTAAGATTGGATCCTTGACACTCATTTGGCTTTCCTCAACGCTCTCTTCTTTTAAAACTAACTCGCTTGGTTTAGGTAAAAAATCATCGACAATTTTTACTTTACCAATTGGCGCATTAGCATATACAACTATTGCGCATTATGAACAATATTTATGATGGGATAAAATTCAACTCAGGCCTGGTATGGACGCAGGCCCGAGTTGATCTTTTTTAGTATAGGCGACCACTGGTATTGTAACATTGGGTGCCATATGGGGTGCGGAAACATGATACCGGGGTACAGTAATGACTGGGTCCGGTTGGGATACATTTTCTTCCAACGGGATGGTATATGGTAGCCGGGTATCCTGTCCTATAACAATATACTGCGTTATTATAAGGCTTATAGACGCAATGATAAGCCGGTGGGGGTGGAGGACGATGTCCCGTGACGATTACCACGGCAGCTTGCGCCATCGATGATAAGCCTAACCCAAGAGTCGCAGCCACTGCTATGCTACTGAATTTTAATGTTTTTAAATTCATATTATTTTCCTCGTCTTATTTGCCTGAATGATCTAATATTAAATATAGTATATAATTTGTGCAATATAGACAGAAATTCGAACAGGTAGGAAAGAGAAATGAATTGGCTCCGGAAAAAAATCCGTTAAAAAAATGGCAACTTATATGAAAAATCTCAAGTTATTATCTATTGTATTTTTATTAGTTGTGAGCTTTTCAGCCAAGGCCAATAAAGCGCCTATAGATTATCTCCATCCCCCGATCTATTACATACCCTATATGCGGCAATTAATTCATCTCGCCCACGATAATCCACAGACCGCTCCTTTTACCGCTTTAATTATTGATCGAGAAACAGGTAAAGTGTTGTGCACCGGCGTCAATAACAGTAAAGCCAATCCCACCTGGCATGGTGAAATTCGCGCTATCGATAATTGCGCGGAAAAATATCCCCATCTGGATTGGACTAAAACGGCGCTTATTACCACGGGGGAACCTTGCCCAATGTGCAGCGCAGGAATTATTTGGTCGCAGATACCGTTAGTGGTTTATGGAACTTCCATTCAATTTTTAACTGAACATCATTGGAATCAAATTCAAATCCATTCAAATGAAGTTATTAAAAGATCACCGTTTTATCAAGGTACTATTTATGGTGGAGTGGATCACGAAGAAACTGATAAATTATTTGAAAAAATTCCACAACCTGCACAGAAACCATCGAGTTTTATAAAAAGTTAGGCTTTATTGACTCCCATGAAGGGATGAAACTACATTTAATAACCCATTAGCTGACAGGCCGCTTTGTTAAAATTAATTTAACAGCTAAACCGCTGAGAGTTAACCCCATAAGCCATTTTTGAAATTTAGCCCAGCGCTGATTGTTATTTAAAAAATTAAAAATCATCGCAGCTGTTAATATGATCATTCCGTTAATGACAAAACTGATTGTAATTTGCGTAAACCCTAAAAATAAAGTTTGTGAAATCACTGAGCCATGATTAAAGTTTATGAATTGCGGAAAAAGCGACATATAAAATACGGCTACTTTAGGATTGAGTATGTTGGTAAGAAAACCCATACTAAATAGTCTTGACAGAGAATGTTGAGGTAGTCGATGGATTTTAAATGGAGATGATTTCTCAGTAATTGCTTTCCATGCCAGCCATAATAGATAAGCTGCTCCTAACGTCCTAATGACTTCATAAGCGTAAGGTATTGCTAGAAATATAGCAGTTAGACCAAAGACGGCCATGAGCATATAAAAAATAAATCCGAGAGCAACCCCGGCAAGAGAAACCATACCAGCAAGCTTGCCTTGACACATAGATCTTGAAATGAGGTAAACCATATTGGGCCCTGGAGTCAGCGCCATGATAGCGGCGGCTAATGCAAAAAACAAAATATTGGTTAGAGTAGGCATGGGTCCCCCTAGGTAAATTTTGTGAGAAAACCGTTGCCATAATTATCGCATGAATTTATCATATGACAAAGAAGAATAGGAGTTCTTATGAGCATCAGAATTGATTATGACAAGGTCGCTCCGGAAGCAGTAAAGGCAGTATTAGGGCTGCAAAAGTTCGTCAATAATACCGGTTTAGAGGAATCTTTATTGAATTTAGTCATGCTGCGAGTCTCCCAAATAAACGGTTGCGCATACTGTGTTGATGTACACTGTGCTGATGCGCGTAAAAATGGTGAGACAGAGCGGCGACTGCAAGCAGTCTGCGTTTGGCAAGAATCGCCATTTTTTACCGATCGTGAGCGAGCCGCTTTAGCATGGGCAGAGGCCGTCACTTTGTTGTCAGAAACACACGCCCCTGATGATATCTATCAAGAAGTGCGTGGTCATTTTGATGAAAAATCCACGGTTGACTTAACGATGGCAGTTATTACCATTAATAGCTGGAACCGTTTGGCAGTTAGTTTTCGAAAGTTGCCGGTCAACTAATAAAAATGATTTTTCCGCCGACATAAATTTCTTCAGGACGATGGTAAGTAATCATCAACTGGCTGGGTTTATTAATAAAATGGCCTTGTTTAATAATCAAATTTTTTTTGAGAACCAAAGCTAAGGCGGCAGCCGCAACTCCAGTGGCGGCGTCTTCATTTTGTCCGGTTTTCGGATTAAATGCGCGGGCTTGCAATAACGGCGGTGTTGTTGACTCTGACGCGTAAACGTAAAGACCATTGATTTGATTGTCCAGACTCCATTGTTTAATTAAATCAAAATTAGGGCTCAAGGCTGCTAAAGCTTCTGGCGATTTCAGCGGAATAAATAATTTAGGACTACCGACTGAAGCAACGGCCATGGGTAAATCTACAGAAATTTCACTAAGATCAGTTAAACCCAGTAATTGTTTTAACATCTTTGGATCCGGGGTATATGTCGGAGCAGTCTCTGCGGATACTTTAATTTGCACAATCTGGTTATCTAATTTTATCGCCTCAAACATTGTTCCAATTACGTTGGATACCGTAATACGATTGATTTGGCGCTGATTCATTAAAAGGAAAACCGCCGCTAATGTCCCATGCAGGCACAAATTCATTTCTATATTGGGATAAAAGAATTGTAAAACCGGAATAGGAGAATCAGCGCTATTAATAAATACGATAACTGGCAATTGCAATTGCTGTGCTAATTTTTGTTTCTCAATATTATCTCCAGAAAAATCAAACATCACCCCGGCAGGATTCCCGGAATTAGGTAAGTCTGTACAAAAACAATAGAGTATTTTCATATCGCTATTCTCCAAAAGTTCACCTTAAAATTTAAGGTTATTATCATCTAAATTACACTAACTGCAAGCGTAACAAAATCCATAAATAATCAAACTATGTTCGGTCATTTTATAATTATTCTTTTCAAGATAATGAGAATTGCCGTGGGGAGGTCTTTTAGTTGTAATTTTTTTGTTCATTGTGGTACACTCGGAAAGAAAGATAGAAAATATTATGGGCTATGGAAGGGGAAACAAACAGAATCGGGGAGTAAATACTCGTGAAAAAAAAGAAAATTCTAAAATATATTCTCAGCTTATCTACTTTAGTTACAGTTTCGCTAAGCTTCGCCAATTGTCCAGATCCTAGTACCCTCAGCTATTTTTGTGAAGAACTACCGTCAGGGCAAGCCTGTTATTGGATAACGCAAAACGCTTGTTTTGAAGCCAGCGCAAAAGGTTTCGGAGCCAAAAATGGCGATAAAGCGGGCCCTTTTATTGGCGCGGCCTGGTGGCAATCCAGTTCATCTGCTAAGCTCGGTACTTCCAGCTGCTTTTATCAAGGGCCAAAAGGGTATGGGTTAATTAATGCTTTCCAAGGCGCCAACTATGGTGAGGTGCCTAAACCTCAAAGCAGCAATTGGCGACCCAGCGTCAAGGCCGGAACGTTTAGTTGTCAAGGCAATAACGTTGGTGATTGTCAATTTAAATTCTGCAATCGGTAATTCGAGACTTAAACCCGAAGGGCTAAATCACTAATCGCCGCCCCTGCGATTTACCTAGCCATGCAGCTGTTTCGGTGTCAGCCAGGTTTCTGACACCAATTAAACTTGACTTAAGAGGCGAATACTTGTTGCCTCATCTCTCCTATACGTAGTGCATTGGAGTCGGCATGACGCGTTCGATCGTGCAGTTTTTTGTGATATTGATCCACCACAAATAAGACATATGTCACCTTTCCATCAGCTGAGGTTACCTTTATACATCGAGAAGATGTTAAACGACTTTCACCTTCTGAACATATCTTTAAAAACAGCGTTCTACCGTTAGATAAAATTTCGCCAGGTTTAAAACGAATTTTTGGCAACTTGTGTATTTTTGCGTCGAAAGTTGGAGTTAACCACACAAACTCTTTGTCATGTGAAGGCAGAGTCTCTAATTTTTCTAGTAATTTTGCATCTAGAGTAATAAAAGTGTTAGGGGGCCCACCTGGTAGGGGTTTAATCAGACATTTAGGATCACTAGAATTATAAATATAATCTCCAAAAGAAATAGACTGGGGCGTAAACAAAGTGGCGGGTGAGGTAACAATTTTACTTTCTTTAACTTTTCTTGGTTTAGCCTTAGGCCTCTTATTTTGCTGCCAAAAGAAGTGTTTGGTTGTTATATAAATAACTGGATTCGTACTCGTTAAAGACTTAGATTCAGATACAATCTGAAATTCTTTTCCTAATGTTTTCGTAATATTTCGAATTTGTGAGAGCTTAATTTGCTCAATGGGTCCAAGGCTTAAGATGCCTAGTGTATTTTCCGCTTGGGTGGATAATTCTTGGCTGATAACTTGAGTTATTTTTTCTTGGAATTCTGTTTTCAGCGAAGTGATATTAATTTCCAATGTAAAAGTTGTTTTTTTGGTATCACCATAATTAAGTATTAAACTCATTGCCTCTTGAATGTGAAAATGCCGTTGAAAAAACCGATTAGCTTCTGCGATAGATGAATTACATCTATTTCTCCTGCGCTTAAGTGCTTCTAACCGAGGAAAGAAAAACTGCCAGGCGGTTTTATCACCGAATGAAGTGGATATAGGAGTCATCAGAATAGTAAATATATCGGGATTAATAAATAATGGATTATCATTAAATTCTTCTTTAAAAAAAGAAGCCATTTCAAGGAACCAGTCCATACGAGGAAAATCATTTAACCACTTATTGGCAGCGTGAAAGGATAATATGCCAGAAATATCTTTTGTTACCGTTAGGTGTTCAATAAGTTCAGAGGTATCCTTAATCGCTGTTTGGTGTGACTCCAATAACGCTTGAATTTCAAATCTATATTGATCTCTATCCCATTGGCTGAACATGTTGCCGACCCAATTTACAAGCACGAGCACAAAAGAGTACGACACAGCTAATGGCAAAGAGAATTTAGAAATATATTTCGCTCTCCTGACTAATACAAAGAGCAAGCCAGTAGTCGTAAGGAATAACAACTTCGGATGTCGCATGAGAAAAGGAGATTTTTTATATTGCTTGATTTCTTTGAATGTCATTTCAGTAGCGTGCTCAATGATAACATCATAGAATATCTCATGGCGATTCTTGCCCTGATGAGACAAAAGCAGATAGCAGATTGCTAACATGGGTGTTGCGAAAATGATATAAGCAACGGCTGATAGCCCGACTCCATATCCGGACCTTGAGTTTTCGTCGATATTTAAATAAGATATTAGTTGTTCTATCCATGACTCGAATACGATAAGTAATCCAGAAGGTAACAAAGGAGCAAGCATTAGAGCGTTTAGACCTGACGCGTTGAAATCCTTAAATGCCTGGTCACAAGAATCTAACAACGATTGCATAATTTCAGTAGGCGTTGCCAAACGTTCCTCATTTAGGTTAGCTGCCGTATGCCTTCTGCCGTAATAAGTCCATAATTTTTTAACTAAATACCAAGCCAGCGGTATAGCCACGGAGCCGAGTACCAATAATTGTTGCGACGTAACTGTCAATGTTTCATCTTTACTATCGCTGCCAGCATAAATATCTAGCGTTTTACTATTATAACCAAAGTCACTCTGACGCATGGCTTGCGATTCATCCGTGTTATCCTGTGTTATATACAGAGCGGCGCCCACCAACATCACCCAGGTTGCGTTCATGATTTCTTTAACTTTGGCAAGGGGCTGGAGAAAAGGGTTACCAGCAGGGGGAAGAGACAATAACTGTTTAATTAATCTCATTTCATCACTCCATCTACTTGCAAATTTAATTATTAAGATTCAAATAACTTATAATTATTATAATATCTAAACGAAGTTTTTTTCTATGTCTTAATAAAACTAACTTTCTTCAACTAGTTTATCAAATTTTGGAGTTTTTTCCAAATTAAACAGCCCAGTTAATTCAGTAGAAGTTTTACTTTTATATTTGGTAAGTCCGTAAAACGCGATTAAAGAAAATATAGTGACTATTAAAACAAATAACTTATCATTCATTCCAGAATAGTGAGTTGGAGAAAAATAAGCGAGCACCCAGAGTCCCAGAAAATAAAGAATGAGTCCAAAACACTGTTCAATAGCTTCAACTATTTCTCCCCAGGAATGTACATTTAGCCCAATAAAAAAAGTTTGCAGGATAATAAACGAAATAAATATTTGATTAATAATTTTTAAATGACCTAAAGTGAATAGATAAGTAAAGATGATGAAAAGAAAAAGAGCAATAACCTGCCCTCCCCATACTTTAAAGGAATAACTCTCAACAGACCTGGATTGGCGTAGAACATACAGAGCAATAGGGATAGGTAGATAGGAAATCAAGTGAAACAGACTTAAAAATTCTGCTAATTGACCCCAACTACGAAAAACTAAAAGGAACAATATCGCTAGCGCCGTGTTGATTAACAATGAACGCCGCGATAAATGATAAATGGGATCAATTTTGCCTAAAAACTTAGGCATTTGTCCATTTCTGGTCATGGCGGTGAACATTCGCCCTGCTGAGCCGGTAAAAGCTATTCCCGCGCCGGTGGGGATAATTACCGCACCAAAGTATATAATGGACGTCAATAAATTTAGCCCGATTAAAACGGAAAGCTCAACCATTGGCGCATTCATTTCAATTTTGGTCCAGCCTGCATCCTGCAATATGTCTGAAGGGAAAGCACTAATAAATGCAACTTGTAATAAAAGATAAATGCAAAGGCATAATGTAATTGATAATATTAGGGCAAGACAAATATTTTTTTTGGGGTTTTTAATTTCACTTGCAAAGGATGAAATCGATTGAAAGCCGTTAAAAGAAACAAATATGCCGCTCATCAAGGCCGCCGATAAAATAGAGTTAACGCCATAAGGGATAAATTGGTTGTGTACTAAGGTAAAATTCTGTGGGTGAAACGCTACGCCAATAATAACCAGGGAAATCACGATTGGAACCACAATCTTTAATACCGCAATAATATTATTCGCTTTAACGAATGCTTTAATCCCCCAATAATTAATAAGACAATAAATAACGACTAAAAAAATAGAAAGCATATTTCCAGTCAATGTCAGTTGTTCGCCGGCATATAAGTAAGGTTTAGTATTAGGAAGTAAATTAATTAGGTATTGGATGCTAGCATCCGCTTCTAAGCCTATCACAGCCACCACACCCAACCAATTGGCAATAGCAAATGGGAAACCAAAAAATTTATTGTGAGATATAGTAGGAATAATAGCAGCTAAACCACGTTTTGGATAAAGGACGGTTAACTCAGCCATGCACAAGGCTAATAATAAAATGAGCCCTCCGCAAAAAAGCCAGGCAATAATAGCAGCGGGTCCGGCAATCATTGCCGCTCGATAAGGTACAAAAAGTAATCCACTGCCAAGAATTGAAGAAATTCCAATAAAAAGAGCAGGCATCAATCCAATTTTTTTCTTTTTCATTAATTTTCCGTTCTTACAAAACCGATTGCTTGGGCGTGTTTTTTTCCAGTTGTGAACGGAAAAGTGTTACCTATGAGTACTTGAGGATGACGCTGTCCCACCTACTAGTGTTCTAGTAACGTCAACGTCATCTCCTTCAACAGCGCTACCGCGTCGTCGTTGGCCAGATAACAAATGGGGAAGTCTAGAAAGACGTTGCTGCACTTCTCCCATACAACTGCGAGCAGCAGAACCAATTTGTTCAGAATAGTAACACACTCCAATCATTAAGGAAACAAATAGAAAGCAAAATATATTAGTTTCTCCTGCATGCGCATCTTCACACTTGCTCATGGCCGATTTATATTCGTTTATAGGTGGATAGAGAATGCCATTGATACATTGAAGCTGCTGTGGATCTACGGGATCATTCTCAGCTGAAAGAGCCACACTGGACCCTCCTCCCAGAGGTATTTCTTGCCAGACAATATTACTTAAGGGCTTAGGATTTTTGGGAGCGCCAAAACATAATCCATTTTGAATACTTTCTCCAGCGGCTACAACCTCATTATATAATTTCCTTCCGGATGCGGAGCGCTTTGTAAAAATACCTGCATCACAGCTGGGAGGCTCTTCAACTTGCAATGTAAACACATTACCTGGTAAAGAGAAACCTAGATAGGTAAGAACTTCGGCGGAAGAAGCGACCTCTTTCATTTCTACTACAGATGGAGAATTTACCGCCACAGGGTTTGTATTTTTCGACCATAAGGCACATAAAAATAATAATTTTTTCATTTTTTTTCCTCAAGTTATAATTGTGATGCTGGCGAAGTAGGGGACGACGGAGGGGGAATCTGATCTAAACTTTGCACACCCCGATTCAAGTTATCTAAGCTAATAGCAGCGGGAGGGGAAACGTCATCGGGATGTATAATATTGCTATTTCGTCTTCTACTATCGCTACCCCCAATTAACGAATACGGTAATTGTGAAAGATGAATCGAACCTGAATTTTCTCTACAATGCCTCCAGCCACTCGCTATTCTTTCACGATGTTTATATGCCGCTACTGCGACCATAAACAAAATGGCGCCTCCTCCAACAATGGTCATTATAGGAATTATCGCCGCGTTCATACAAGAAGATCTATCTTGATTAAATTTGTTTATGGGTGGATAATAGTATTTATTAATACACTCAATAAATTGGCTGTTTACATCAGGGTTCTTTGCTGTCAATCTCAAATAGTAACCATCAACCGTAAACGCACCGGTCCCATCTACACCACCGCTATAGCCCAGTTTAGGTACTTCTTCCCAAACGAGATTTTTATAGGGTTGATCCACACTGTCATTAATCGAAACCGCGCCACATAACCCGTTTTGAATCCTCATTGTGGTATTTGAAGTTTCGTCATACAGTTCCTGCCCTGAAGCTGAGCGCCTTGGAAATAAAACATCGCAGTCATCAGGTCGTCCTGCCTGAAATATATAATAATTTTCCTCAAAGTAAAAGCTTTCATAAGTATAAGAAATGGCGTCGTTACTAGAAGCAACAGGTTTCATTTCTACCTGAGCTTTATCAAAACTCGCTACTTTTCCAGTCCAATTTGCAAGCAAAGTAAACAATATAAATTTTTTCATATCTTCTCCTTAATTTAAACCCTCAGCAACGATTAAACACCAGGGGATAAAGGACGATCTTGTGTAGATGAAGAAGAACCTTGTCGATTCGTCAGCGGGATAAGGACGTCTGCGTCAACACCACTACCGCGTCGCTGATGTCGCCCGGATAACAGAGAAGAAAGTCTAGAGAGCCGTGGACACCTTTCTTCAGAGCGTCGGCCAGCTGCAGCTAGTTTATGGCAGTAATGACCCACTCCCACTAGTACGAGAACGCCTATAACACAAATTCCTTGAAAGATGCTCGAATCTATTTCACGCGAAGCTGAACACTTGCCCATGTCTGTTTTATATGTATCTATAGGTGGAGAAAGAATTTCTTTTACACATTGGAGATATTCTGAGTTTACAGGAACATATTTAGCAGAAAGAACCAGACTATATTGATCTTCTTTTATGAGTATTTTTTGCCAGACAATATTATTAAAAGACCCAGTAACTAGTTCGGTAGCACCACTACATAATCCACTTTGAATACTTTGTCCACCGGCTATACTGTCATTATATAATTGCTCTCCGGATGCTGAGCGTGGTACAAAAATACCTCCCTCGCAACTGGGAGGTTCTATAACTTCCCATGCAAGCGTATTACCATCCGGAAAAGAAAAACCTAAATACGTAGGATTATAGGAGGAAGAAGCGACCTCTTTCATTTCCACTTCAGGTCGAGGATTAAAAACATCTGTATTTTTCGCCAAATTCCCAAAGGCATATAAAGCTAAACACAATAATTTTTTCATTTTTCCTCCCTTAAATTATTATTCCTTATATTTGAAGCTAACAGATTTTTACTATTCCTGTCAACCACAAAATATCTATAGAAAAATTTTTTAAAAAAAGCTGAAAATACCCTGAGTCTTTTGCCTGTTTAGGCATAAGGTCTAACTGCAGGCCCGACAAAACCCATAAATAATCAAACTATGATCGGTCATTTTAAAATTATTCTTTCGAGCAATTTCGATCTGTCGTCGTTCTATGACTTCATCAACAAATTCAGCAATAGCATTACATTTCATACAGACTAAATGATCATGATGTTTGCCTTGCTCCAACTCAAATAACGCTTGAGTTGAAGAGAAATGATGCCGTTTCACTAAACCAACTTCTTCGAATTGAGTCAACACTCGATATACGGTTGCCAAACCAATATCAAAACCTTGTTCAATTAATATTTGATAAATGTCTTCTGCGCTAAGATGGCGCGGATTAACTTTTTCCAATATCTGTAATATATTGGCTCGCGGCAAGGTCACTTTCAAACCTGCCTCACGTAAATTTTTATTGGTCATAAAAATCTCCTCATACCCAAAAAGTATCCCAAGAGATACTATCTGATTTAATGCTCCAAATATGTAACATTAAAACCCAGGCGTAATTAATAACGGCAAAAACCAGTAGCATCAGCAAGAAACCGGCCAGCCGGCGCACCCGAGAAGATGAAATTTGCTGTTTTATTATATTAAAAGCTAAATAGCTACTCCAGCAAGTAGCGAGAAACAGCACCCCACCTTTTACATAGTTAGCCTGTAAAAAACCCAGGTTAGCATATTTTTGTAACATACTGAGAGTATTGGCAAGTAAACCAATAAAAATACTGCTGGCAAGCAATGGAATTAACGATTGGCTTAAATGGTTAAAACGTTTCAGCGTCAATTTCCCACTGACTTTAACCGCCGCTCCAATTAAAATGGTGTTAACGCTGCCAAATAAAAAACCTACAATAAGAATGTAACTTAAAACTTCAATACCATAAATCCAACTAAATACATCACCATGCTCAGGGTAATTAGTTAAAATCCACCAAGGAGCATTGGTCTTAAACACCCATTCAATACCATGCGCTAAAAACCAGGATTCGATGACACTGCGAAAATGTTGAAACCAGAAACTATTCGTCCATTGAAAAGCAGCGAGAGCTAGGCCTCCCAAACCATAAATAATTAATAAGCTATCGTAAATATTTCCATTTTTCTCGCCAGTTTTAATAATTTCTTCCTGCGTAGAACGAGACTTTAGTTGAATCGCTTCTTTTGAATTGGCGCATTTGCCACACATCAGGCAATTGGCACTGCCTGTCATTTTTGACAAAGGCAATAAAGTAGGACAACGCACCGCATTTACATATTTATTTTGCTCGGGATCCCATTTTTCTTGGTTTGGCTGAAAGTGTAACGGAGCCAATCTTGATAATAGAGAAAAAACCCCTGTCACCGGACATAAGTACTTGCACCAGACTCGGCTGGATTTACCATACAGAAAACCAATGATTATCGCAGCAATCGTTGAGCCTCCTAAAATAAGCATAACGGGTTTTGGGTATTGGTAAACACTGATCAATTGTCCGTAAATGGTTGTTAACCCAAACGCGACAAATGGCCAACCACCCCATCGCATCCAGCGTGGAATGCTTTTTCCTTTGCCATATTGGTTAGCGATTTCTGATAAAGCGCCTTCTGGACAAAGCACTCCACACCACAAACGACCAAATAAAATTATGCTCAACAATACGAAAGGCCACCATATACCCCAGAAAAGAAAAGCAGCAAATACAGTTATATTATGAAACAAAGTAGCTGAATCGTCTGGCAAAGGTAAAAGAATTGGAATAATCATTAACCCGAAATACAATAGAATAATGAGCCATTGAACCCGGCGAATTACCTTTTGATGTTGACCTAACCAATTACCCACTGCTGCGAGTTTATTTTGCATAGGCTTTATCTTTTTTAGTCTTGAGCAAGCAATAGATGGAGAGCCAATACAGACTATAAACGAGCACATCCATTAAAGAAGGTGTGGCGCGATATCCGGTGAAGCTTGTCAATAGTGGCGCAAACAATCCACCATTGCCGATAATAAATGAGGTATCCCAAATTTTAGTAAATAGCGGCGACAACCAGCCGGCTGCAATTAATTGATCGACACAATTCAACAATAACCCACCGCCTAGCAACAGCAATAAAATTTCAGTTATTTTAAAGAAAAATCGCCACGAGAAAAATTTATTCCCCAATTGCAATAAATAAATTGTCAATATCGCTAACACAATGCCTAATACCAAAATACCGATCATGGTTATTGATGTTTGGTTATTTCGCTCAAACCCTAATGCATAAATGAAAATAGCAGCCTCGCTTGCTTCCCGGGCAACCGCAACAGCCACTACTGTTAAAACAGAAATATTTTGCCATTTATGGGTACTGGTTTTTTGCAACGTATTCTTCATACCAGATTTCAGTTTGTGTGCATTGTCTCGCATCCACTTCACCATATATACAATCATTATTGCCGCAACAAAAGTCATTAAAGTCTGGATTCCATCAATCCTGACTAAGATAAAACTCAAAAAAATTGCGCAGAATAAACCAATCGCCACCCCTAACCATAAAAACATTACTCCCGCAGGCTGAGCTTTTTTATTTTGTTTAAGCCAACTATATACAATGCCAACCACAAGTAATGCTTCTACACTTTCACGCCAGACAATGAATAATATGGCTGAATTTTCTATGCGCGAGACAGGAACCGGCGGAGCAAGTTGCCTTACATCCACTACTAAACCCGCAGCCTTTTTCACCATCAGCGTTGCAGTTGTTGAATGAGGATTAAAGTCATTAAAGAAAACATAGGAGCCAACGGTTAGGCCTACCTTAAATGTTTTATCCGTATCAGCATATACCTCAACTGAGGTATCGGAATTCTCAAGTTCGACCGGAATTCCCGCTCTATTGATGACATGAATAATAAAAGGGGTATTTTCGGGAATTGTGTCTGGTGAGAGTATGACATCTGTTGCTGTCACCGTGGCGTTAACTACTATTGGTTCTTTGCTATTTTCCGCATGTACTACTCCTGTAAATAGCAAGAGTAGCAAAAATAAGAAAGGAAGCATGCTCCTAATATCCTCCTTTTTTACCAATGCCTGTCCATGAGAAAAGGTAAATTTGTTTAAATTGCCAATCTACAAACTCCGTTCCTAAAATTTTACTTTCGGTATCCGTGTGCCAGCCAAAATCAGGAACGGTATGAGCATTAAATGTCACCACATAAAATCCCGGGCCAGCCAGTTTTACATTGTCTCCATAATGCGCACCATCTGATGCGACCATCGGCATCAAGTTTTTGCCATCTACTAAAGGACGCGAGCTACCTACCTTTTGAAGGGTATAAGCCACTGACGCATTGGGTAACCAATCACCAGGCGCAAAACCTCGTGATTTAAGGTTTTGTTTAGCATGGATATCCATTTCCAGATGAATATCCGATTGTTCTCTCGGGCGCATCATTCCGGCGGGAGACATGGTGATAGGCTGTAAATAGACGGCTCCTACGCTCAGTTGAGGTGGTATGGTGGTGGTATTGTTACGAGGGATAGTGTATTTTCCAGCCACCTTGGTCGCAGACCCTAAAATTTGAGCACATGCTGAATCTAGAGCGACTTTGGAATCTAGTAAAGGTAAAGGACATAACGGTGTTTCGGCGGCTAAAGCAGGCGCAGAAACACTGGCTATTATCAAGGCAGACAGCAACAACTTCTTTTTTATCATCAGACATCCCCGGGTGAATAAATGAACCCGCCTAAATAATAATGAGAATCATTATTATTTGCAAGAAAAAATACTCATAGGATGAGATTATTTTACGCCATCCGCAAGTTCCTTACTAATAAGTTATTGTTAAATTTAAAAATTTTATTAAAAACGTTGAAAAGATTGTGGAAAATTTAACGTAGCTGAATCACTCCAGGCTTCTAAACAAGCGGCTACCTGATTATGGGCGGATTTATTCACTCCCGCATATTGAAAAATTATAGTAGTGATATTAGCTTTGCCTCCCATTAAGGGAATAGCTTGATGAACCTGTTGGCGGACACCGTGGTTATATTCTTTAATTTCTTGGCTTAATAATGTGTATTTATTTTCAGTAAACCGATATAGAGGTTTAACGTCTATATCATCTCCACAATTTTTTATCTTGGTATTTAAACCAAATCCCGCCAGTGTAAATATCAGTCCTACTATTCGTTTTTCAAATAATTCATTTCTGCCAAATGACAGTGACTGTAAACAACTTCGATTATTTGTAGGATGGTATAGCCCCATACAGAAAGCTAATCTTTTCTTGAAGTTAACACCATATGTGCTTGTTAACTCATAAAGGTCCTTATATATTTCTGTCCCGCAACGATCGAGACTTTGTTCAACCGCCAATCTAGTTAGAAAAGGAAGCCAAGGAACGTCTGTATTTTCTTGAGCTTTGAAGCCCAACCTTCTATCCGGATTAAAACCATTTAGAAATAATAAACTCAGAAATTCTTTAGCAATTAAAGAATATTGAGTAGCATCTTCGACAAACTCATTTACTGGGTTAACCCAGTATGGTTCTCGATTTGAATTAGAAAACTGTTTCGTGTGTGCGTTGAAATCAGCTTTTTGTTCTTCAATTAAATATTTTGCCAATTGAATATTAAGCTGCCGAAAAGCCTCCACTAAAAGAACATTGGGGTCTGCCCCACCTGCGCCAATAAAAAATTGAACGATTTTTATTTGTGATTTAATCTTTTCCTCTAATTTTTCTTTGAGCTTCAATAAAAATTTTCGAGTAACTGCCAATATTTCTGAAGAGAAATCTAGAGAGAGCTTGGCAATTTCCTGAATGATGATCTCAGATGGGCTGCTTAAAAAGATATACCATTTCTCATTGTCCCAGGATAAAGCGTCTAAAATTGTATTTATGTCCTTTGCTTCTTGTTCTTCTCTAAGAATTGAAAAGAACAGTTCTTTGATTGTGTCGAAAGGACTAGGAATAAGCCATATACATTTATTTTTTTCTTCATTCGGTTCGGAATCGAAAAGGACCTTTAAAGCAACCTGCTTGATATCATAGGCATCTGCTAATCTTGTTAGAGTAATCGCATCGCCATCTCCCAAAGCCTTTTTTATCTCTTCTGCGATTTCAGGGGTGATCGATTTGCTTCCTTTCATCTTACCCTCCCTATTCTTCTAATTTTTTAAATATATTACTTTCTGATAGGTAAGTAAACCAGTTGTAGTTTTTTTATCCATTGTGATACACTCGAAGAAAGGTAAAAATATTGTGGGCTATGGAAGGGGAATAAACAGGATTTGGGGGAGTTAATACTAATGAAAAAAAAGAAAATTCTAAAATGTATTTTCGGCTTATCTACTTTAGTCACCGTTTCGCTAAGCTTTGCCAATTGCCCGGATCCCAATACCTTAACCTATTTTTGTGAAGAACTACCGTCAGGCCAAGCCTGTTATTGGATAACCCAAAACGCTTGTTTTGAAGCCAGCGCACAAGGATTCGGCGCCAAAAATGGCGATAAAGCGGGTTCCTTTATCGGCGCAGCATGGTGGCAGTCTAGTTCATCTGATAGGCTCGGTACTTCCAGCTGCTTTTACCAAGGCCCAAGAGGTTATGGGGTAATTAATGCTTTCCAAGGCGCTCACTATGGTGAGGTGCCAAAACCTCAAGGGAGCAATTGGGGACCCAGCGTTAAGGCCGGAACATTTAGTTGTCAAGGCAATAACGTAAGTGATTGTCAGTTTAAATTCTGTAACCATTAGCAAACAAAGAAAAGCCTAAAAATTTACCCATTTCTAGGTGAAAAACTGACATTAATAATTTTGCAAGCTGCGATTATGTACGGTAGAATTGGAAATTCTAGAATCAATTAGAAAGGAGTAAAGTAAAATGAAATCTATTGCTAATTTATCAAAAAATTTATGTATCGGCCTGGCTTTATTATTTATCGTCGGTTGCACCACGGATCCTTATACCGGCGAAAAAACGATAAGTAATACAGGCCTTGGCGCTGGTATTGGCGCCGCAGGTGGCGCTTTAATTGGTGGTATCGCCGGAAATGGTACAGGCGCCTTAATCGGCGCTGGAGTGGGAGCCGCAGTGGGTGGCGTTGCGGGCAATATGATGGATCGACAAGCTGATGCTTTGCGACGACAGCTTCAAAGTACTGGGGTTAGAGTCGTGCAAAATCCACAATCTGGAGATATTCACCTGATTATGCCTGGAGACATTACTTTTAAAACCAATAGTGCAGATATTCAGTCAACATTTTATCCTGTCCTGAACTCAGTTGCGATTGTATTAGCTAAATATAATAAAACTATTATTCAAATTGAGGGTTATACGGATAACACTGGGAAACCAACTTATAATCAAGAGCTCTCTGAAAGACGAGCCAATTCTGTAGCACAATATTTAATAAGCCAGAAAATTAATTCAAACCGCATTGCAACAAGGGGATTTGGTCAACGTAATCCCATTGCCAGTAATGAGACCGCAATTGGGCGTGAACAAAATCGTCGAGTAGAAATAACCATTCATTCGATCTGATTCGAGCTAATTACATTGACAAAAACAATAAAATTTGTCATTCTAAAATTCCAGACTGAAAAGAATGATTGTACAGAATGACAAATTTTTTTAATTTGGTTAAACAAAATCTTCCACTAGAAGAAGCAATTATTATTAGCGTATTTCTAGGCTTAATTTCTACTTACTTTCTAAAGAAAATAATTAAAAAATATATCCACTCTCCTCACTTAACGCCATTAACTGTAACAATTTCCGCTTTCACGAGAGCTTTATATATTATTTTTCCATTAATTTATTTCAGCTTTTCAACGTCTTTACTCAATTTATCCAACATATCACATGATATAGAAATTTTGATAAAAATTTTAACCACTCTCGCCTTGAGTGTGGCCGCCATCAAAATGTTAGATTATATTGACATTTGGATAGAGCGGAAAAAAAATACACAACAATCATCTTCACTCCGCACATTGATCACTCGCGGTTATTTGTTGAAAAAATTGTTAACCACTCTTATCGTGTTACTTGGTATTGCATTGGTTCTGCTTAATTTTCCTGCCCTAAAAGAATTGGGAAAAGGTATTTTAATTTCGGCCAGTGTTCTCGGAGGCATATTAGCGTTTGCCGCACAGAAAATCTTCTCAAATATTTTTTCTGGCATAGATTTCATTTTAAACAGACCCATATCTATTGGAGACCTCATAACAATTGATACCGAGTTGGGAACGATTGAAAAAATCACATTGAATCAAATTCATCTGCGAACCTGGGATTTACGTTTAATAATTTACCCACTAACTTATTTTATTACTAATCCATTTCAAAATTTAAGCCACAATGAACAGGGCTTTCTTGGGACCATTTTACTTTACGTAGATTACAAAGTGAATATTGAAAAAATTCGTCAACTCTTAACAGAAATTCTAAATAATTCACCATGCTGGGATAAAAAATCAAACACGCTACAAATGATAGAATGCAATGAAAATGCTGTTCAATTGCGTGCAGTCGTGAGCGCCAAAAATGCCGGGGATTTATGGAATTTACGGTGTTACGTACGAGAACAACTGATTAAATCTATTTATCTCAATTATCCAGAAATTCTTCCTAAAAAATATATCGAATTAAATGATAGGCTCGGCAGCGCTAAAAAAACTGCTGTCGCAGAATCCGTTCTAGATTAGCCAGATTAATCACAAATCAGCTACGCCATTCAAATTTTAGACTATTATTAACTAAATGATCCTTCCGTTATAATACCGACTAAAAGAAAGGAAAAAAAATGAAAATATTGATGGTATTGACTTCCCACAATCAACTTGGCGACACTGGCCGCAAAACTGGTTTTTGGCTGGAAGAATTCGCGGCGCCTTATTTTGTTTTTCGAGATGCCGGTGTCAAACTGACCTTGGCCTCACCGAAAGGTGGGCAGCCGCCAGTCGATCCGAAAAGCGATTTACCGGAAAATCAAACACCTGCCATGTCACGGTTCAAGCAGGATGAGGTGGCAAAAAAAGCGCTTTCCCAAACCTCCCAGCTTGCCGATATAAGAGCAGAAGATTTCGACACAATATTTTATGTTGGTGGCCACGGCCCCTTGTGGGATCTTGCTGAAAGTCCCGTTTCAATCGCCTTGATCGAATCTTTCTACAATTCCGATAAGCCAGTTGCTTTAGTATGCCATTCACCCGGCGTGCTCCATCGGGTTAGCTACAAAGGCGCCCCAATCGTAAAGGGTAAGCGGGTGACTGGTTTTACCAACAGTGAAGAGGAAGAAATGAAGCTTACGACGGTCGTTCCATTCCTCGTCGAGGACGAACTAAAGAAATTGGGAGCACAGTTTGAGAAAGCTCCAAATTGGCAAAGTTTTGTAATCGTTGACGGACATCTCATTACCGGGCAAAATCCTGCTTCCTCCACCGCCGCAGCCCAAGCGTTGGTGAAGTTAATTTCAAAACTCTAAAATTAACAAGGAGAATAAAATTTGTGATTGATCTATATTACTGGCCAACCCCTAATGGTGACAAGATTGCTATCTTCTTAGAAGAGGCAGGTTTAGAATATCAATTTATTCGCGTAGATATTTTTAATCAGGAGCAATTTTCACCTAATTTTTTACGCATATCTCCGAATAATAAAATTCCCGCCATAGTTGACCATAATCCTAATGACAAAGGTCAACCAGTAAGCATTTTTGAGTCTGGGGCGATTTTAATTTATTTGGCTGAAAAAACCGGACAGTTCTTCTCACAAAATTTTAGAGCACGTTTAGAAACGCTCCAATGGTTATTTTGGCAAGTCGGAGGATTGGGCCCGATGGCTGGGCAGAATCATCATTTTTCGCGATATGCACCTGAACGTATCCCCTACGCCATTAACAGATACATAAAAGAAACGACACGCTTATATAATGTTTTAGAAAAACGGTTAATAGGACGCGATTTTTTGATAGGGGATTATTCTATCGCTGATATGGCTATTTATCCTTGGGTTGCCCTATATGACTGGCAATCTCAAAAAATTAACGATTTTCCAGAAATTAAACGTTGGCTACTCAGTATTCAACAACGCCCTGCTGTTCAAAGAGCCTATGCCAAAGGCGGTCCAGGTGGCAGTCATTAGGGTCTGACCCTCCGCAGCTCATTTACTATATCCCATTTGTATTTTAGAAGGTGGTTTGATGCCCACATAATTAATAACAGTCATCATACCGCTTTCTTGATGGTATAACATATGACAATGTAACATCCAATTGCCGGGGTTATTGCTATCAAACTCTACATTTACTGAAGTATGCGGCAATACCAGCACGGTATCACGCATGGCTCCATCTTTAATAGTTTGACCATTGATTTTGCTGATCTCGAAAACATGACCATGTAGATGCATGGGATGGGCCATATTTGTCTCGTTAATAAAAATCATTTCAATTCGATTATTTGGCTGGATAGACAGTGGCGTGATGTCTGGCCATACTTGATTGTTAATTTTCCATATATATTTGGCCATGTCGCCACCCAGTTTAACCATAAGCGTTTGCTGCGCCGGTTTAACTGACAATGGATGAGTCGCGTTTATTTTTAATTCTTGAGCATAATTAAGGGCGCCAGCTTCTTGCGACGCGGTCTCACTAACAGAAGGAAGAATAGCTTTTTTAGTCTGCAAAATCAGGCCTGTTTGCAAATGAGAACCCTCGCCTTGCGCCAAGATAGGATAGGCCCCTTCCCGGCTGGGAATTTTTACTAGAATATCCATACGCTGTCCAATCGCGAGTTGAAATTTGTTTTCTGATAAAGGCTTGATAGCCTCGCCATCCACTGCAATAGCTTGCCCTTTCAATTTACCGGTATTCACAAAAAAATTAGTAGCGGCAGCGCCATCAATAATTCTAAGCCTAACTGTTTCTCCCGGATTTACCGAAATGATTTCAGGATTTTTTAACGTTCGATAATTAGTTAAATACGCATCATAAGACACATCATTTAAATCTGGTAAATCTGGCTTCATGGAAGACATATCTGCACCACTGCGCAGTTCATGCAGAATGGCCTGCGGGGATTTATGACTAAAATCCGTCAGAAACATAATAACTTCTTTATAATTTTGTTTTTCGTTGGGATCAGTAATGATAAAAGGTGCAGACAAATCTTGCTGGATTTGTAGATCATAGTGAGAATGCATCCAATAAGTACCTGACTGGATCAGTTTAAAATGATAATGATACTGCCCTCCCGGCGGAATAAGTGGCTGAGTCACAAACGCTACGCCATCTTGATTATTCGGAACGATTAGTCCGTGCCAATGTATGGTGGTAGGCACATCGGTTTGATTTTTAACAACCGCATCAAAATATTGTCCTTTCACCCCATGATAGCCCCAAGATCCATCAGGCTGCACAATACGATAGACCGTAGCAGGTTTGCCATCTACGGTTGATGGGTATTTTTTAATGATTAGTGTGGTCGTTGGATGAGTGACTGTATTAGAACTGGCTATCGCCTCAGCATCTAGAAATACATAAATTAAATTTATGATAATAGTGATGATATATTTTAGAATTTTTTTCATGCCGATTTATATAATCCCTATAATCGCCGATGGGAGCGCTACTGGCAATTATAACCCACCTACTCTGAATTTTGATATACTGGATGTATGAAAAAATTAATTTCCGGCTTGAACAGAGTGGAGCTTTATTTGCTCAAATCTCTTTTAGAGAGTGAAGGAATTGCTTGTTTTTTAAAAAATGAATATCCACCTGCAGCAGGAGAATTGCCTCCCCTTTTAGCCACGCCTGAGTTATGGATTGCAGATAGCTCTCAATATGAACAAGCTATCCTCCTTATTCAGGAAAATTCGCCGGTTTCGCATGCGGTTGATTCATGGCAATGCCCAGGTTGCCATGAAAAATTGGAAGGTCAATTCACTAACTGCTGGCATTGCGGCACTCAAAAACCCTAAGATTCTTTAAATGATAGCCCCCTCTGAGATAGAAAGTCTATTTAGTTAGAAATTTTAATAACTGTTTATCGCTGAGTAATTTGTACAATGAATTTGCAAACACTTCATTGATATGTTGCGTATCGTAGTCAGAAGTCGGCGTCACTACTATATCATTTTGTGTTACTGCTCGATAAACATTTGTGTAATGTTCCCCTTTATTATCCACTGAACCTTCTAAAGTGCAGCCAATAATTAATGTACCTGTTAAAAGGCCAATTCTTTGTTTATAATCTAAGCTATTAATACGCACAGTTAATTTTCTTTCGATCCCCAACTGATTGACAACAGGTTTAAAACCATTTTGTGAAAGCCCTTTTATTATTTGTTCCCTGACAATTTCAGTAATATTATTTGACAACTTTATCGAGGCGGCAGGACCGTAACCCGTAATTCTTCCACCCAAGGTGTCATCAGGCCTAGCATCTATAACGGCAACAAATACAGTTTTTCCTTGTCCAAGATTTGTCTCAGGAATATTGACCTGAGGTTGCAATGGAATCGATTCAGGAACAAAGGCACATCCAGTTAACAAAATAAGTAAAAAGCTAAAAGTAATGAATTTTAAACGGTACAACATATTTTTATATTCTCAATTAATTAAGACTCTATCATCTAAAAAATTATTATTTATTCTTAGATTGTTTACTCTGACATTTTCTTTATCTCCTCTTGATTAATACCTTGTCAGGAATTATATGGAATAAATTAAATTTTAATGTAGGAAAATCTGGATAAATATCCGTACACAAGAATTTGCTTTTTTCTAAATTAAAAGTGTTATAATCAGACACATTTAGCCCCTCATGGATGGATTGATTGATCAATGGCAAATTTTCTGCGCTCACCTTGTGATGATGTTGTCCCCCCTCGTCCATCCTCAACTTTAAAAAAGAGTTGTGAAAAATGGGTGCTAATCGTAACCATATTAGGCTCCAGCATGGCCTTCATTGATGGCACGATTGTTAACCTGGCATTACCTGCACTTCAGGGTACTTTGCGTGCTTCAATCAGCCAAATACAATGGGTAGTTGAGGCCTATGCTTTAACCTTAGGTGCATTGCTTTTAGTAGGTGGCGCGCTGGGTGATTTATTTGGTCGCCGAAAAATCTTTCTTATTGGCATCGTGATTTTTGCTGCAGCTTCCGCTTGGTGCGGATTAGCGACCACCATTTCTTACCTCATCGCCGCACGAGCTATCCAAGGTATTGGAGCCGCTCTTTTGGTGCCAGGAAGTTTGGCGCTCATCAGTGCTTCGTTTCCAGAAGAACGACGAGGACAAGCCATCGGCACTTGGGCTGGCTTTACTGCGATCACCACTGCAGCTGGACCTGTTGTCGGCGGCTGGTTGATCCAACACATCTCCTGGCGCTGGATTTTCTTCTTAAATCTACCGCTCGCAATCGCTGTTTTTATTCTCTCGCTGTTTTTTGTAGCAGAAAGCAAAAATGAACATCAACCGCGGGTATTGGATTTGACAGGTGCGATTCTGGCCGTCACTGGACTCGGAGCCATTGTATTCGGACTGGTTGAATGGGAATATGGCGGCACCATAGTCATTCTATCTTTAATCGCTGGGATTATTGCATTGGTTGGCTTTCTTTTTGTTGAAGCAAAGGCGCCCTTTCCAATGGCGCCACTCTCGATGTTCCGCTCACGCAACTTTAGGGGCGCAAATCTCATTACTTTCTTTCTTTATTCTGCACTGTATGGAGTACTTTTCTTTTTTCCCTTAGATTTAATTCAAATACAGGGTTACACACCAACAGAGGCAGGAACAGCCCTTCTTCCCGTGATCTTACTGCTTTTTCTGCTTTCTCGTTGGGCTGGTGGGCTGGTTAAAAGATTTGGGCCAAAACTGCCACTGATTATCGGGCCAGCGATTGCCGCACTTGGTTTTGCTTTGTTTCTTCGAGGAGGAATTGATAAATCTTACTGGGTCAGTTTCTTCCCCGCCACTGTCATTCTTGGTTTAGGTATGGCAGTAAGTGTTGCTCCACTCACCACTACGGTAATGAACTCTATTTCCCCAGACCACGCCGGCGCTGCTTCTGGCGTGAACAATGCCATTTCTCGAATCGCAGGACTCTTAGCCATCGCCATCTTAGGATTTATCATGACGGTAATTTTCAATCAGCAACTTGTTAAACATTTAAATGAATCGAAGACGCCGCTAAGCATTCAACAAGCAGTTCTATCACAGCGATCCTTGCTTGCCGGCATTAAAATCGATAATGAAGGCGCTCGCCAAATCATTCAGCAAGCATTTTTAACCGGCTATGCTGCCATTATTTTAATCGCTACCCTACTCGCTCTAGCAAGTTCAGTCACAGCTGCAATAATTATCGAGCCTAAATCAAAATGATGCTAAGCTGTAAAACACAACACGGAGAAAAAAATGAAAATAGTGATTATTGGTGGTACTGGCACCATCGGTCAAGCAGTGACAAAAGAATTATCACAACGACATTCAGTGGTCACAGTGGGCAACACGCGGGGAGATATTCAAGTAGACATTACTGATCCTCGCTCTATTGCAACTCTTTACCAAAAAATTGGGAAAATTGATGCGATTGTTGTCACCGCCGGCAAAGTTACCTTTGCCGCATTAACAGAGATGACAGCACAACAATATGAGGTTGGCTTACAAAGCAAATTAATGGGTCAAGTCAATTTGGTAATACAAGGATTGTCATATCTGAATGATGGCGGTTCCTTTACGCTCACCAGCGGTATTTTGAGCCAAGATCCTATTCGTTATGGTTCTTCCGCTTCCATGGTCAATGGCGCATTAGAAGGTTTTGTTAAAGCGGCAGCAATCGAAATGCCGCGTAATATTCGTATCAACGTCATCAGCCCAACGGTGTTACTGGAATCGATGAACAGTTATGCTGATTATTTCCATGGTTTCGACCCTGTCCCCGCCAACAAAGTAGCCTTAGCCTATAGTAAAAGTGTTGAAGGCGCACAAACGGGTCAAGTTTATCGAGTAGGATGGTAAGTTAGATTATCACCTTAAAGGAAATGCCTGATACGCCTCCATCTACAGCAAAATCAGCAGCGGTGATATAACTAGAGTCGTCCGATGCTAAATAAAGCGCGGCCTTGGCAATTTCATGTGGAAAACCAGCTCGTTTCATGGGTATCTGCTTTGACCATTCATCTATATCTTGGTCGGTAAACCCCATCGAGTCAAAAATGGGAGTTTTTATTACTCCGGGCGAGATAGAATTCACTCTAATATTTTTAGCGACTAATTCAGCCGCAAAGGTTTTTGCCATTGATATCAATGCCGCTTTGGATGCACAGTATGCCGAAAAATTTTCCATGCCTAGCTTAGACGCCAGCGAAGACATGAAAATAATTGAAGCACCAGGATTAAGATAATTAATTGCTTTTTGCGCGGTAAAAAACGCGCCTTTTACATTCACCGCAAAGATATCATCAAAATCTTTTTCTGAAGTTTGCTGAATAGCGGTGGTTTTGACAATTCCCGCGTTTGCCACAATGACATCGAAGCCACGTTTAAAATGTTGCTTAGCTTGATGATATAAAGAATCAAGATCTGATAATTGGGTTACGTCGGCGGGAATGGCCAAACAATGCTTCCCAAGTTTATTCTGAGCTTGCTGCAATCTCTCCTTATTTCTACCGACGATCACTACTTTTGCGCCCTCTTGTAAAAACAATTCTGCAATGCTCAAGCCAATACCGCTATTACCACCGGTAATAACAGCGATTTTATTGTCTAATTTCATAGAATTCCCTTTAGTTTAACTAACAACCTCCAGATGAAAGAATGCTCTTGGGCTTGGTATTTCCGCCATGATACCATGGAAATACATATTGCCAAGAGCGCTATGTAAAAAATCATATTATATTCTTGTGATTAAAGCAAGTGCATTAAAACTATTACCTTCCAATCAGTGGGGTTGTTGATTAACGGATTTTAAGTAAAATCATAATGATTTTCTTAATAATTTTTTAGCAATTTCCGCAGTCATGGGTTTGCTAAACATTTTATCCATTCCCGCTTTTAAACAACATTTTTCCAAATTTTTATCTGCTCTTGCCGATAGCGCGACAATAAATGACGGTGATCGAATATTTTGTTTTTCCCAGCCACGCAAACTGGTATTTAATTAAAATAGGATAAAAATACCGCTCGGAACAGCAGTTCAAAAGACAGAAGACCCCTTATGACCTCTTGATTCCGGCAAAATTCCGGCAGAGATTTTTTGAACAATTATATTTTACGTCAGTTTTCAATTACTCACCTATTGATTTGTATGACCTCAACCAACTACAATAATAGGTGACACAACCGCCACGCCTATGGAGCGAAAACTCTATGCGTAACCTTGGCGGTTTTTTTTCGTATGACTTCGCGAGTATATGCTTAAAAATTACACCAAAAAGCCCCTGACACATATAGAGCAATTGGACCTGCTCAAAAACCGGGGCATGGCTGTCGATGATAACTCAACAGCTTTAAACATCCTGTCAAAGATTAGTTATTACCGCCTCAGCGCTTATTGGTACCCTTTTCGGCAAAGAGATAAAAATCAAGTACTAGATAATTTTGTCGCTACTGCCTCCTTTGAAGAAGCTGTTAATCGTTATGAATTTGATCGAAAACTCAGATTACTTGTTCTTGATGCTATAGAACGTATTGAAATTTCTTTACGCACTAAACTGACTTATCATCTAGCGCATCAGTATGGAGCATATAGTCATATCCATTCTTTCAATTTTCATCCTCAATTTCGTCACCAAGAATGGCTAAAAGAAGTGGAGCAGAAAGAAGCCAGCCGTTCCCAAGAAGAATTCATTCGGCATTTTAAAAATCATTATCAAGGCTTCCCTAGCTTACCTGTATGGATAGCCACAGAAGTGATGTCATTTGGGTTACTCTCCAAATTATTTCATGGTTTAAAGCACCTAGACAAACGTAAAGTTGCGCAAGACTATGGCCTTCATCCTAAAACTTTAGCGGATTGGTTACATGTCTTAACTTATGTCAGAAATATTTGCGCCCATCATGGCAGACTTTGGAACCGTGAATTGGCCATTCGACCAGTACTACAAGGTTTAGAAAAAAGTTGGTTACCCCCACAAACTCCAAATAACAACCGCCTATTTATGGTACTCTTAATTATCAATAAATTGCTTAAGATAAATTACAGTAATCTCGATTGGCAAAAAAATCTAGAAAATTTAATGGCTCCGATTACTTTGAATCCCTCATTGAGAAATGCCATGGGATTTCCAAGAGATTGGCAAGCACATCCTTTGTGGGCCACTAACGAGAATTTTTTAAAACTAGCCGTGTAAAACTTTGATAGAGCCATATTGGAACTGTTCGGAAATTCCGAATAGTTCGTTTTCGATAACCTAAAAGGCTGGGATGTTTAAAATAGAACGCATATGATTAAAACCTGCTTGATTTACCAATTAATTTGTGTTTTCGTCTTCAGCATGAATAGCTCCAATGACATACTAATCAGTGGGATTGTTGATTAACGGATTTAAGCAAAATCATAATGATTTTCTTAATAATTTTTTAGCAATTTCCGCAGTCATGGGTTTGCTAAACATTTTATCCATCCCCGCTTTTAAACAACATTTTTCCAAATTTTTATCTGCTCTTGCCGATAGCGCGACAATAAATGACGGTGATCGAATATTTTGTTTTTCCCAGCCACGAATTATTTTTGTCACTTCGAAACCATTTTTTCCCGGTAAATCAATATCCATAAAAATAAGTCGATAATGATTGGCTTGAATTTTCTCAATTGCTTCTTCGCCATCGTTGGCCATATCGACTGTTTCTCCGAGGCTTTCCAATAACCATTTAAGAGACCATTGTGCTAATAGATTATCTTCGACAATCAAAATTGATTTAAGGTCCATACGAGTGATGGAAATATCGTGATTGATCAGCGTTAAAGTTTTAGATGGAAGGCAATGTTGTTTCATAATTTTTTCCTGGATGTTGTTGACACAAATTGGCCACCGCACCAGTGCGCATGAGAGATTTAGGGTCCAGATCACATGACGCACTGGCGCATGAACTAAGATCCCCTGTATTCCCTCGCCTTTCCAAAAGCTGCATATCATTAAGCAGTAAATAATCCCTACCGCTGCTTGATAAAGAATCAAACAGGCAGCAGCCAACCGCATTCGAAAACGCAGACTGGTATTTGGTTAAAATAGGATCAAAAAACCGCTTAGAACAGCAGTTCAAAAGAAAAGACAATTCATATAGACTATTCTCAGCCATGTTAACAAGCCTTTGTTAAGGTGGTTAGTCTCTGGCCGGTGTGCTATCACCTGTCAGGGACGCTTATAGTTTTCACCAGTTTTACACAAAATGCAAGCATAAATTATGTTTGAGAAAGTCATTCTGGCGAAACAAAAGATCCGTCATTCCACATCTATATTTCTTTTATATTTCTTTCGTCATATATGGACTCGACTTATACGTCATCACGCGATTCGATCGCGTGATCCAGAATAAATCTTTACATGAAAAGAGCCTATGATATAGCTTATAAACCTGATCAATCAACCCAATGGTTGATTATTATTTGCTCAGACATCACTAGTGTGTGATTTAATTGGCAATCCGATAGATTTTCCTTAACAAATTTTATATATCACACGATGATGTATCATCATAGTGAATTTATTAGTACTTACACTTAAAAATAAAAATATTGTATACTTCACTTTGGAAAAATTTTTAGAAATGATTTACTTGTCAGAAGAGTAGTTTTTACAGAACTATACATCAGTTATTGCAACCTGCAGAGGGAGAGCAGTGACAACAGAGACCAAATCGCTGAAAACAAGTTTTCCAAAAAATGTTAACCACTATTACAACAAGGTATATATTTATGGACTTAAAAACATTTATTGCAGATACATTAGTTCAGATTATTAAGGGCACGAAAGAAGCAGCAAATAAAATTGGTAAAGATAATGAATTTGGCTGCATTAATCCCCAAGGGGAAAAAGACATCGTAAACCATGCTGTTTCATTTGACGTTGCCTTAACAGTCGAAGAATCAAAAGATAATACTCAGGATCACAGCAGTTCAACAGGTGCTGAAATAAAAATTGCACAGATATTCAGCATAGGCCACAAGCACAGCAAGCATGATACTGAGGAAATGCATGGACTAAACCAATCAATCTGTCGTGTAAAATTTGATATACCTATCCGATTACCCGTAACCGCAGATACAAAAAAAGCTGAACAGGCAGTTGCAGCAAAAAAAACAGCAGTAGCTTTTAGCAAACCGGCTAATTTATTAAGTAGCATTTAAAATGTCCGTTAACCTACTCTTCTCATATCTAAATACTCAAAAGCTTCCTCTCAATAACATTACACGGGAAAATCGCGATGAATGGTAAATTACTTTCCCCTCTCGGCGGAAATTCTTTTGAAGACTTAAAGCAACTGAATGAATTTGGCGCAGAATATTGGAGCGCACGCGATCTGCAACCCTTGCTGGGATACACCCAATGGCGACGATTCGAACAATCGATCACACGTGCTATCGCCTCTTGTGAACAATCAGAAAATAATCCAAATTACCATTTTGCCGGCGCCGGCAAAATGGTTAGTTTAGGATCAGGTAGTGCTCGTGAATTACCGGACTTCCATCTCTCCCGCTTCGCCTGTTATCTTGTCGCACAAAATGGCGATCCTCGCAAACCTGAAATTGCTCGCGCACAAGAATACTTTGCTATCCAGACACGGCGGCAAGAATTGTCAGATCAATTAGCTGCTGACCTTGAGCGACTAGAATTACGCAAACAAACAGTAGTTGAATTCAAAGCACTTTCTGGTGCAGCGCAACAAGCCGGGGTGCAAAACAAAATGTTTGGTGTATTCCATGACGCCGGTTACAAAGGTCTGTACGGTGGGCTACGCAGTGTTGAGATTAAAAAGAAAAAGAAGATCGCTGAAAGTGAAAATCTACTTGACCGCATGAATAGTACTGAACTAGCCGCTAATCAGTTTCGCATGACGCAAGCAAAGGATAAACTTGTTCGCGAACATATCTGCGATCAACAACAAGCTATTCAAGCCCATGAACAAGTCGGCAAAGAAGTACGTGATGCAATCAAACGTATAGGTGGTGATTTACCAGAAAAAATTGCGCCCGCTGAACATATTAAGAAAGTAGAGAAACGAGTTAAAACTTCAATCCCCAAACTGGAATTAGATCAACGTGATGCGCATGGGTTGTTGGGAGACAGTGACATTGAAAACAAAGATTAATAATTTGAAGCCAGCTTTCAACCCGATAATGCTAAAGATCATATTAATATGACTTACCATGGTTTAGATGAAAAAAATATGAAAGCAATAAAAGTTGGTATTATGTCTCAAAAAGAAATTCGCGAGCGAACGCTTGCGATAGCTCGCGGTGAATATAAGCCTTCGCCAGATGAACCTAAAATTTGGTTTAATTCCATCAGATCCCTTACTAAAATACTTAGCGATGAAAATCAAGTATTATTGCAAATTATTAATGAAAAGAAACCTAATTCTATTAGAGAGTTACTGATATAACAGAAAGACAACCGAGTAACTTGTCAAGGACACTAAAAACTCTCTGCTTATGGTTTTATAAAGTTTGAAAAATTCAATTTAATATAATTTTTGAAATTAATAGCAAGGAAATACAAAAAAATCATGCGTAACGGTGCGGAAACGTATAGACAATAATGCGAATGTTAGTAGCAAAATTAAGAACGGCGTTTTTAAACAGATACTACAAATCTTTGAGCAGGAATAAGCATATTATCTTGAACAATCGCTAATGAATGCTTATTAATAAATAGCTCCAATGACATACCATTTTTTGGTATTAGGGAAAGCAGATTGGTTTGCTTATCTTTTACCAAATGGCATTCATCGCTTAAATGTTTTAATTCACTGGAAATATTGGGCACAAATTCATGAATTCTACTTTTATCTATTTCTGCAATATCCATGCGCTGAAGTATATCTAGAATAAGACGATAACCAATAATATTCTCTTCAACATTGTCATTCCAAAAATCGAATTGGCTTATTAATTCGAAATGTTCTTTTGCCAGCCCTTTTAAGTTTTCACGTTTAAAATCCAGTTCTTCCCAACTTTTAGGATTCGTAACCATGTCAACTAAAATTGAAATCCCAAGGTCAGTGATATAAGTCATCGCTTCAATATCATCTTTTTTAAATTCAGTATGGCGATGAAAAATTGTCTCAAATTTTGTAAAATAAAGTGATGAAAAAATATCTTCATTTCTTAAAGAAGTAAAAATTTTTGTTAAAAGCATAGGGACGTCTGAATCTATTAAAGACCATATTTCTTTAGTGAATGAATTTTTATAAGATTTTTTAAGATTTAATTTTTTCAAAAATTTTTCACGAATAAAATTAACTATATAAATATGAACTTTAATATAATCTTTTAATAAAGTTAATATCTTTGCATGATACTCATCATGCAAAGTAGCACTAAGATATGAGAAGTTGCAATTATGTACATTTTTAATTCCATAACCTGGAAAATATATAGCGGATGACCGATAATCAAGCATTACTGACGCCTCAATTTCTAAAGGAGTCTTATCACCTATGGTAGGTATTGCTGGCTTGTAATCGTTGCCAAATGCAGTTAAACCCAATAAATGGTTGGCAAAAGAGGCTAACCTTACTACTTGATGACTAGGTTTTATCATGTGTTGTTTTAAGCCCCTAATCATCACGTCAAACTCTAGCTCTTGGGGTGATGAAGAATGCACATAAAATAGATTATTTAAGTTTGTTTTTTGAGATTTTTGATAATACAACAATGATTGTTTCCAATTATTGAGTTGTTCTTCTGTTAAATGTCGATAATAGTAATGTGATTTAAATTCTTTTAACAGATAATGTTCCGCTTCGGGGGTGAATTTACCTTTCACATCAATAATTTTATAAACCCTAACCAACGGAGGTTGAATTTTTTCTTCCTTTTTAAAGAAAACGTAAGAGGATTTCGTTACTGTACGAGGTAACTCAGGAGGTAAGAGAGTTGCTTGATGAAGTTCGAGTAAAGTAGTAAATTCTGTCCAAGTTAAAAACTTTTGCTGGTACAAAGAAGCAGCTAAATAAGGTATTTCTTTATCTTTAAACAAAGAAGAACTGAATAAATCTCCGAAAGTAAGTTCTAATTTTAGCTTTTTTAATTTATCTTTATCGTGACTAACAAGCAAATCATGGCCATTTAAAATCAGTGCGCGCATTTTGGATTCAATTTCTGACTGATTTTGACCTTTGCTTAGTTTCCTTTCAAATTTTTCCCATTTATCTAACTTATATTCAGCGGCGGTTATTTCTTCTTTCATACCCTATTTCTAATATTGCATTTTAAATATATATTTATTATTATAATATGCATATATTAAGATTATATTAAAATTCGGGGCTTTTTGGTTGTTTAATATTTTTTATTTGTTATACTGGAATTAGCCTAATGCGTTTTTTTAAGGAGTTTTTAGAATGAATGTATTAGCTTTACTCAAAAAGAATCACAAAAAAATAGTGAAAATCCTAGATAAATTATCTGAAACTTCTACACGAGCCTCTAAGACCCTTAAAACACTATTTAGCCAGCTTTTAGAAAATAATTTAAACCAATCGATTTATGCAGATTTACCAGTTAAAAATGACTAATTTTTAAAAGGAGGAAGCTTAACTTTATCTACACATCTTGTAGACTAAAATCGATATTTTTGTGCTACGAATTTTAAAATTAAGGAGTTAATATATGGAATTTAACAATTTAGAAAGTTCTAGAGGTTCAGCAACGGGTTGTTTGCACCTACATAGAAAAATTTCTTGGAGCGGTATTTTTGCTGGGATTGTAACTGCTTTAGTAGTTGAAGCTTTGCTCAATTTGTTTGGTCTAGGAGTAGGTTTAGTATCATTCACACCAAATAAGGAGGTAGCAGCTGGTATTGGTATAGGTTCTGGGATTTGGATGATCCTTGTCAGCATTATTGCCTTATTTTTAGCGGGATGGATTGCTTCTACTGCTTCCTGTAGGTCACGAAAAAGAATTGGTGCTCTGCAAGGCTTCATAACTTGGGGTTTATCCAGTTTGATCGTTTTATTTTTGATGACCAGCACTATAGGAGCCATTTTGGGTGGAGTTACCTCATTGGCAGGCAAGGGGCTTAAAAATGCAGGAAATGCTGCCTTGAGCCAAAAAGACAGCTTTAATGTGGATAATATTCCTGGTTTATCTTCTTTGCAGTCAAAACTAAAATCTGGATCTTCTTATGATAAACTGCTGAGTGATATAAAACCTCCTGTAGAAGCGTATGCTACTGCTGACAATGATCAAGAAAAAAGTGATGCCCGCCAAGCTCTAAGCACAGCGATTTCTCAAAATACGGACTTAACTCCTGAAGAAGCTAATCAAAAAGTAACTGACATGGAGCAATCGTATCAAAAAGTGAAAGACAAGGCTAAACAGGCTGCCAAAACAACCAGCCACGTCCTAGGTATTGCTTTTATTACTACGTTTTTTTCATTCTTGTTGAGCGCTATAGCCGCAATTTTAGGTGGGATAATAGGCAGCAAAAATCGTCATATTGAAGATCGGGATGAAAGAGGTAGCAACCTTCAGTCTCCTCATTCACGCAATCCTTTATAAAACAACTAACTATGTTAGCGGAGTTGCAGCAATTCTCGGTGAATATTAACTGATTGATATAATGTAATAAATTTCCACTATAAACAGAGAATTTTCGTAGAAAAATCCTTACCCGATGGGGGATCAAAGGGGGAGAAAGCGGAGCGTCTTCCCCTTGATTCCGAGCATCGGCTCCGCCGAGCGCAGGATATAAACCAGAAAGCAATTTTCGGCTTCGCCGAGAATTGCTGGCGCAGTTGCATCCTATAAATTTTAAAGGGTGCAACTTGCTTTGCTTCAGATTTAGCCCAAACGTAAATTAGATGGTTGGTTTTGATCTGGCAGACTCGAAACTCTAGAAAAACTGCTCGTAAATTGAAATCGCGTAATAATTGTTTCCGAGACGCTAATTTGCGCTGGAATTTGAGTTACCAATGGCCTATGCATTAGAATCTTTTCACCCTCTAAAACAGCCATTTGTGCAATAGTATTGATTTGTGTCTCTTTCTCAAGAAGATTCTTAAAATCTTTTTCTACTTTTATCATCTCAAGGAATCGAACTGAACTTTTTTGCCATATCTCAATAAACTTTGGATGTTTATAGCTTTCTTGATGACGCTCTAGCTCGGATCGTTGCTGAAGATAGTTTGATTGTAAAATTTTTATCTGCTTTAACCAATCAGTAATTTGTGGCGTCATTAGTTCCTTAACTTTGTTGCACAAATCATGAAGCATTTTAAAATCTTCCACATTCAATGATTGAACAAATAAACATTGTTCTTTCAACCGATTAATATAGTGTGCTTTTAAGTTCATCTCCAAATTATCTCTACTCTTCTGATTTTTAACAGAAAGTTCAAATTCAGTAAATTTCTGATGGTTTTTGTTTTCCACTATTTCTAGTTCAGACGAAAAATCTGAGGCTTTATGATCATCTCTAGAAATAGAAGTTTCCAGTCTGGGTAATGAAAGAATTTCCTTTTCGCAGATCTCTTTAAATGTATTGAATAAATTTTCCCTCTGCTCTAGTAATTTCAATTCTCTCTCTATTTGATTATTTCTTTTTCGGACAAAAAGAAACTTTATCTTCTCCAATGAAATTTTCCACTGGTTTTTTTCATTTAAAATCTTTAAAAGTGCAGAAGGATTATGCTGGCTTATAGTTAGTAACCCCTGAAAACCACTTAACATCCCAGACAATAATTCTTCAAATTGAATTTCTAGATGAGAAGTTTCCCAGGAAGGTTGTTGCAACTTGACCGAATGATCGATTTCTTCCAATAAAAAAAAATACATTTTCTGGATATTAGCCAATGAAAGTTTCTTGATTTCTTCTTGAAGAATACTCACTTTCCTGATTTGCTTCTCAGCTTCGTGAAGTCTCTTTTCTTTAGTTGCAATATTTAAACTTCGAACACCCAGATTGGAGATGAGCTTAGAAATAAACTCATTTATATCCACACGTATGTTCACTTCTAAAATAATACTATGTAAATCTTCTCCTAACGCCTCCTGAATAATCTGAGCTGGCGCTGCATCCTCTCTGCGTTGACGTTTAAGTTTTTGCTTCATAAGAACATCCTTTACAGTAATTAAAAGTTACAGTATTATCTATAATTAAATAATGAAAATCAATTATTAATATGAAATTTCAAACTCAACGTATTTTTGAAAATTTAAAGGGTGATTGGGATTTCCACCGCGTCTTAAGCAAAAATGGAATTGTTAAAGGCGTGGCGCATTTTAAAGATATTAGTAAATATATTTTAAATTATCGAGAAGAAGGCCTTTGGGAATTAGAAAACCATAAAACCTACGCAGTTTTTAAAGAATATCAATATCAATATAACCCTTCAAGCGACAAAATTTCTGTCTACTTTTTGCAGGAACCCAAAAAAATATTCCTTGAAATTGATATCGTGCCATTAAAAAATGAGGTCATCTTAGGAAAAGCCCAGCACCTATGTTTAGCAGATCATTATCAAGCACTGTATCACTTCATTAATCCAAACAAATTTAGGTTAAATTTCCAGGTAAAAGGCCCAAAAAAGGATTATTGTTCTGAAACAGTCTTTAAAAAAACTAATATTCACATTCAAAAAACACTAATACACGGAATTGATCTTCATGAGCAAACGCGTTGTCTCCATTACTCCTCCGAACTGGATGTAATCGCAATTTTATTCAAATGCTGCCTAAAATTTTTTGCTTGTTATGAGTGTCACCAAGCGCTAGCCGATCATGCTGCGCAGGTTTGGCAAGCCAATGAACATGAGGTAAAAGCTATTTTGTGTGGCGGCTGTGGGAATACCTTAACCATTAACCATTATTTGTCGTGTAATTTCCAATGCCCTTTTTGCCAAATAAACTTTAACCCAGGATGCAAAACCCATTATTGCCTCTACTTTCAATTTTAGGCTGTACCCATGGGAAGAATGGACATATTGACTTTTTTATAGTATCATTTATTCACCATGAAGCCTTTCGCCCTCATTTCCATTATCCTAACTCTGGCAGCCCTTATCAGCTTTCTAAACCACCGAACGCTCAAACTCCCCGGTATGATTGCCATTATGCTCGGCTCTCAATTGGTATCTTTGTTATTTATTCTCTTCCATCATTTTGGTTGGAATTACCTTTCTATCCCTTTAGAAGACATGCTTAAGCAAATCGATTTTAAAAATTTATTGCTGAACGGCATGTTAGGTTTTTTACTGTTTGCTGGCGCTTTAGCGGTAGATTTAAAGGAATTTAAGGCCAATAAATGGAAAATTGCCACTTTAGCGAGCCTCACCACTATTGCTTCAACCCTGGCAATTGGTACACTTATCTATTACCTATTACCTTGGCTTGGGCTTTCAGTATCCTACCTTTATTGCCTTTTATTTGGCGCCCTAATCTCCCCAACCGACCCCATAGCGGTTTTAAATACTTTTAAAAAATTAAATAGCCCTAAAAGCATCACTGCCTGTGTTGAAGGAGAGTCGTTATTTAACGATGGTGTGGGTATTGTGTTGTTCTTAACCCTGTTTGGTTTAACCGTTAATAATCATGCGCCCTCTTGGCAGAGTGTAAGCATTTTGTTTGTTCAACAGGCGCTGGGGGGATTGGCTTACGGGGCGCTTCTAGGAATCATCACCCATTTCTTTATTAAGTTTACCCAAGACTCTAAAACCGCCATTTTAATCACCCTAATGACGGTAACTGGGGGATACACCCTGGCTTTAAATCTCAATATTTCTGGCGCGTTAGCCATGGTAGTTACTGGCCTGGTAGTGGGAAAAAGTATGCGAAACCATCTTTCTCAACCACATATTCAAGAGAGTTTAGTGGTGTTTTGGGAAGTGGTGGATGAAATCTTAAATGCAATTTTATTTTTGCTATTGGGTTTAGAATTATTGTTAATTCATGCAACAACGCTCGAACTCTGGTGCTCTATTATTGTCATTCCATTAATTTTGGCGGTGCGATGGATAACGGTAGCTATTCCAATGAAGCTTTTTCACCTGAAACGGGCGATCCCACCTTTCACCATTGCTATTTTAACCTGGGGAGGATTGCGCGGCGGCTTAGCAATTGCCCTGGCTTTATCCATCCCTAATGGACAATACCGTGAACTTATTTTGGTGATGACGTACGCCGTAGTTGCCTTTTCTATCCTTATTCAAGGGACAACAATAAACTCTTTAGTAAAGTTGGCCAATCGTGATAAAAAAGAGCCAATCATTTTACCGGAAATCAATACCTAGAAATAATGATTCTTTTTTGATTTATAATTATAAGTGGAGTTATAAGCCTCCAATGTTGAAGAGGCTAATTGGCGAGCTTGCCAGTTGAGTTTATATTTTTCTGCCAGAACAGAATCATAAATAATTAGCAGGTTTTCCGCATTTTTGTATTGAGCGGCTTTGGTAAAATTAAAACTACCCGTAATAATAAATTTTTCATCGATGATCATAATTTTGTTATGAGCAATAGCAGGTTTAGCGTCAATCCAAACTGGGATCTCATGATGACTAAGAAAGGCCGATAAAGGCCGATGAAGAATATTTTTCTGACCGAAATTGACTCTTATCTAAAATCACCCGTACATCGACGCCTCTATTTTTAGCCTCAACCAATGCTTTTGCAATTGGTGAGCTTGTAAAGCTATAAGCTTGAACCAGAATACTCTGCCGAGCGCTGGTTATGGCGCCAACAATTTCTCCTTCACAATCTTGGCCTGGGGTGAAACAGACTGAATACGAAGCACCATTTTTAAAATCTTGAGCAAAAGGCGTGGTGAATGGCAAAAACAAACCTATGCAAACAAGCAATTTGGGGAAGAAATTAATAATTTTCATTCGGGTCCGGGTCGTTAAGAAGAAATTAATGGAGTCATTCTGACTCAGAAAAGTTTATTTTGTCAAATTTCTTGCTTGTTTATTTAATAATTTGAATTAAACGATCTAGAATATATTCCGCAGATTTCGACGACATTCGCCTGCTCGCAGGTTTTGAGGTATCGGGTCCTGTCTGCTGCGCCAATTTTCCATGCTCGGGAGTACCCTGCGCGTGAAAAATTGGCTCCGCATCCACCCGATGCAAAGTTCGTTGGCGAATGCGTCGAAATCTGCTGACTGCTACGTCAACTTTATCGCAGCAATATTTTCGATCGGATAGATTATTGTCTGACGGTATTCTAGGAAAATTTTTTTAGATAGCGACACAAATCATCTAAATTTAAGTCGTTACGATGAAATCCGATATAACCATCTGGACGAATAACATATAAACCAGAATTTTTAATCTGATAATGTTTAAAAAGAATTTTTTTGTCATCGGCATATAAAAATATGTGGATTTTAATCCAGTCGCCTAAAGATTGTTGTAAAAATTTTATTTTATTCTCATCTAACGTCGTGGCATCCCGTGCTGGATTCTGAAAAATTAAAATAGAAAAAGGGCTTTCTTTCAATAATGAAAATAAACTGGTTAGACCAATCGGCGCATCGGGAGCACGCATTCCTGCTTTTTCTCCTTCCAAAAAATAATTTGGCTGATACTGAATCCCTAATTGTGACATTAACCAGAACATTCGCTTTTGCAGTTTTGCTGAATTGGCTACTAGCTTGAATATAAAGGTTAAGATATAAGGCCGTATTTTTCTTAGTATTTTATTCGGGGAGGTCAAAAACCAAAAAAAACGATCCGTTGTTTCTGTCAACTTTTTTCCAACCCATTGTCTTTCAGCAGTATAAGTCACTAACAATTTCAAATGCATAGCATATTTTAATACACCTGCAAGCTTCCAAGCCAGATTGGTCGCATCTTGCAGTCCTGTATTCATGCCCTGTGCGCCAACCGGAGAATGAATATGTGCCGCGTCTCCAGCTAAAAAAGCTCGATCTTTTTGATATTGATTAACCACACGATGATGCAAGTGAAAACGGGTCATCCAAACTGTGTCTTTTATTGAAATTTGCTGATGCGTGACTTTGCGTGCCAATTTTTCTATTTCTGCTATTTGAATGGGTTGATCCGTTTCTTCCTTGGTAGCATCTAGATTAACGCCTAAAACTCGACTGAGACCACTACTGAGTGGAAGATGTAAAAATAATCCTGCTGAATCAGAAAATGCCATAAATTCGGAGCGAACCGGTTTGCTCCATTCTACCCTGGCATCTGCCAGAAAAAAATTTTGTTGGTAAGCGGCGCCCACAAACGGTATCGCTAAAAGCTCCCGCACCTTGCTATGAGCGCCATCACATCCCACAAGATATTGACAGACGACATGCTGTTCTTCTTGAGTATCAACCCTTTTGATTACGGCCTCGACTTTATCGGCATCCTGAGAAAAATTTTCTAAACTGGTTTGTCGATCTATCTCTACACCATGACGTTCAATAAATTCAATCAGAATGCGCTCGGTTTCGGATTGCGGTAAAAAGAAAATATTGGGATAGGGTGTGGTGTTTATTTTAATTTTGTCGAAGTTTAATTCTAATGCTAATTTTCCACCGACATAAAAGTCCGCTAAGTGTCCAACGCGGGCATTTTTTAAAAATTCATCCACAATACCTAAATTTTGAAAAATTTCCATGGAACGTGCTTGTATGCCAAATGCTCTGGATTCCTGTGAACGATCTTTATTTTTATCAATGATTTTAAATCGAACGCCAAAACGCAAAAGCTGACAGGCTAACATCAATCCGGTGGGGCCGCTGCCAACGATTAACACTTCCGTGGTGATTGTCATAAATTACTCCATGACGATTACAATTTTGCCAATATGCTGGCTGGATTCCATAAGACGATGCGCTTCATTAACTTCGGCAAGAGGAAAAACTTTATCAATGACGGGTTCACAACGCCCTTGATCTAATACCGGCCAAACTTTTTCTTTTAAATCTGCCGCAATTAATCCTTTTTCGTGGGTGCTTCGGGGCCTTAGCGTTGTAGCTGATAGCGTTAGTCGTTTAGACATTAAATCCTTTAAATTCATCTGCTCAACGATAGACCCATGCAAAGTAGCAATAATGGCTAAACGTCCATTAGTGGCTAGACAATGTATATTGCTTTGATAGTAAGGAGCACCGACCATATCCAGGATTACATCAACTCCTCTCCCCTGAGTTAAGGCCATGATCTGCTCTTCAAAATTTTCTTCTCGGTAATTGATGGCGGCGTCTGCACCAAATTTTAAACAGGCCGTGCATTTTTCTTGGCTTCCTGCTGTTGTGTAGACCTTGCCGGCAAATTCATGCGCTAATTGAATCGCGGTGAGGCCAATGCCGCTGCTTCCCCCATGCACTAAAAAAGATTCGTGTTTTTGCAGATGAGCCTGTTGAAACACATTAGCCCAAACTGTAAAAAAATTCTCTGGCAAAGCGGTTGCATGAATAGCATCATAATTTTTCGGCCAGGGAAGACACTGCCCAACAGGAACCGTGCAATATTCTGCATATCCTCCACCATTGGTCAATGCACAAACTTTATCGCCAATATTAAAATGAGTAACTGCCGAACCTTTACTAACGACTTCTCCGGCAACATCCAGTCCGAGAATAGGACTTGCGTCCTGGGGCGGAGGATAAAGTCCTTTTCGCTGGGCGATGTCGCCTCGACTTAACCCAGCGGCTTCTACTTTAATCAATACCTCGGTAGTCGATGGAATCGGGACAGGACCGGTAACCAGCCGCATAATATCCGGCTGACCTTTTATCGGTGTTTGTATATAACGCATAGTCTCCGCTATTTTCATTTTTTCCTCTTTCGGTAAAAAATTTTGATTCGCAAATACATTATAGGAATAATTTCGCCTTCATTTGTTTAATTTTTTTAATCAATGCTTCTTCTTCCGCACAATTTAAGGTAATGCCTCTAGATATGGGAAAAATACATTGCTGGCTAAATCCTTTAAATATTTCCAAGGCTTGTTCTATGGTAGCGCCTTGAGCTCCTATCCCCGGGCAAAGGAAAAGAGAAGATTTCATGGTTGCTAACAAAGCGTGCAAGGATGACAGTGTAGATCCAACCACCGCGCCGATTGGCCCGATATTATTTTCTCCAAACAAGCCTGAATTCTGCTCTTGAATTTTTTTGGCCAACCAAATCGCAACTGAGTTATTGTCCTTGACTAAGGCTTCTTGCATTATTTCCGATTCAGAATTTGTTGAACGCACCACAATAAAAACTCCAACTTTTTCTGTTTGTGACTTTTTAATAAAAGGAACAAGGCTCTCATAACCTAAAAATGGATTCAGGGTAATCGCGTTGAACTTTGAATAATCTGTCGCGGATAAATAGGCTTCAGCATAGGCTGCTGCAGTTGAACCGATGTCACCCCTTTTACCATCAAAAATGGTAAAAATTCCTTCTTTTCGTAATGATTTATTCATTTCAGTGAGAATACGCAACCCTTCCCAACCAAATCGTTCAAAAAAAGCGCTTTGAGGTTTAACAAATGCAACCTTGGTCTGCAGACAAACTTGGGTCATTTTATCGCAAAAAATTTTTAAACCAATCAAGTCATCCGTAAGATTCCAAGAAAGTAATTGTTCTCGCGAAGGGTCTAAACCAACACACAAACCGCTGGACATTTGGATTCTTGAAAGCACATCCTCTGCATAAGACATCTGGCTCATTTTTACCCCCGTTGAATGCTGTGAAGTGTTATACAAAATCTGGTACAGTACAACACCACTGATTCCCGCTGAAGATTAAGTTTTTGAATAATATGAAATTAAAGTTTGATTAAAAATAATTTTCGTAGAAAATCCCATACTGATGAGGGTTCGCAAGGGGGAGAAGAGCGGAGCGAAATTTTTTATATCCTGTGCTCGGCGGAGCCGATGCTCGGAATCAAGGGGAAGACGCTCCCGCTTTCTCCCCCTTTGATCCCCCATCGCGTAAAGGTACGGGCTTACGCCCGCAGTGTGTATAATGTTAATTTGATTAAGCCCATAAATCATGCTCATAAAAAATCACATACCTATACCGATGGGAGTTCGTAAGAGGGAGTAGAGCGGAGCGAACTCCCTCTTCATTGCTAAGTTGCAGCTTTGCTGCGGCTCAGCATCAAAACGAGGAAGCAATTTCCGCTTCAGCGGGAATTGCTGGTACAATACACAAAAATGTAATCTCAAGGAAGAAGATCTCCTCAGTATTTATGGACAGATATAACGCCAAAATACCGGTTTTATTTCATCATCCCCGCTTCCGCCGCATGGGACCGTGGATCCTCCTAGCTATTGTTATTCTGCTCGTTATTTTTATTTGGCGACATCATGTCAATGCCAAAGAGGCGGCCGCGGAACGAAACTCCAAAAACCAACCGCCGCCCGTCACTGTTGCTGTCGCTCGCCGTGCTGATGTACCCGTTTATTTGCGCGAATTAGGATCAGTAACCTCGGTTTACACCATCACGGTTAAAACTCAAATCAATGGTCAATTGTGGCATGTTTACTATAAAGAGGGACAAATGGTCAAAGCCGGCGCATTACTGGCGCAAATTGATCCACGACCTTATTTGGCACAATTGACCCAATTTGTTGGTGAATTAGAACGCGATACGGCTCAATTGGCTAATGCAAAAATTGATCTAGAACGTTATAAAACATTATATCCATCAGGAGGCATTTCTCAACAAACTTACGCTACACAAGCTTCGTTAGTGAATCAGTTAAAAGGCACCATTAAGTTCGATCAGGGACAAATTCAAGCTGTTAAAGTCAATCTAATCTATTGTCGGATTGTTTCACCGATTGACGGACGAGTGGGATTACGTTTGGTTGACCCAGGTAATTATGTGCAAACCTCTGATACCACAGGATTATTGGTGATAAATCAAATGAACCCTATTACGGTAGAGTTTTCTATTCCCGAAGATAATGTACCGCAAATTTGGCAACAGATTAACCACGGCATACCTTTAGAAGTGAAAGCCTATAATCGTGATGAAAGTGAATTATTAGATAGCGGTTTTTTATTAACGATCGATAATCAAATTAATACTTCCACCGGTACGGTTTTATTGCGTGCGCAATTTCCAAACAAAGATTATCGGTTATTTCCAAACCAGTTTGTCAACGCCTGGCTGTTGATAGATACACTCCGCAATGCAACCTTGGTTCCTTCTGCTGCAATTTCCCACGGCAGTAATGGCGATTTTGTTTACGTGCTCACCCCCAATCATCGTGTTAAAGAAACGCTTGTCAAAACGTCAGTTACTTCTGGCGATGATATTGTGGTTATCCAAGGGATCAGCCCCGGTCAATCCGTGGTAACTCAAGGTGTCGATAAATTAAAATCTGGCATCAAAGTGAATGTAGTATCACCTCTAGGAACATCATGAGTTTATCGCGGCCGTTCATATTGCGGCCAATTGCCACCTCTTTATTTATGTTGGCTATTTTATTGGCTGGCATAATGACCTACCGGCTTTTACCGGTTTCTTCCCTGCCGCAAGTTGATTATCCTACCATTCAAGTTTTTGCTTTTTTTCCGGGGGCCAGTCCTGATGTGATGGCTTCTTCTGTCACCTCACCGCTTGAACGGCAATTTGGACAAATGCCTGGACTTGATCAGATGACGTCTGTCAGTTCCAGCGGCGCCATGGTCATTACCTTGCAGTTTAGTTTGAGTCTCAGTCTCGATGTTGCCGAACAGGAAGTGCAAGAATCCATTAACGCAGCGCAAAGTTATTTACCCCCGGATTTACCTAACCCGCCCGTTTATAGCAAAGTTAATCCGGCTGACGCCCCCATATTAACCTTAGCGATGACCTCAAACACCATGCCGCTACCTCAAGTCGAAGATTTAGCCGATACGCGTTTAGCCCAAAAAATTTCACAAGTCTCAGGTGTGGGTTTAGTCACTTTGAGCGGTGGGCAAAGACCCGCCGTGCGTGTACAGGCGAACCCTAATGCGTTAGCTGCTTATGGTCTTAACCTTGAGGATTTGCGTACCGCCATTGTGAATGGCAATGTCAATCAAGCCAAAGGCAGTTTTGATGGGGCGTACCAATCTTACATTATCAATTCGAATGACCAATTACTTTCAGGTGACGCCTTTCAGAAGTTGATCATTGCCTACCATAATAATCAACCTGTGTTTTTGAGAGAAATCGCGAATGCGATCAACAGCACCGAAAATGTTAAACAAGCAGCGTGGATGAATACCACACCTGCAGTCATTGTTAGCATTCAACGTCAACCAGGCGCCAATGTCATCCAGGTCGTTGATCGAATAAAGCAAATTTTGCCGCAATTAAGTGCTAATTTACCGCGCGCTATTCATATCTCTGTATTAAATGATCGAACAGTCACCGTGAGAGCTTCCATCCACGATGCTCAATTTGAATTATTTTTAGCAGTGATTTTAGTGGTATTGGTAATTTTTTTATTTTTACGCAATTTCTATGCCACCATTATTCCCAGTATTTCTGTACCGCTATCTTTAATTGGTGCATTTAGTCTGATGTACTTGCTGGGATTTAGCCTAAACAATCTCACGCTAATTGCATTAACTATTGCCACCGGTTTTGTGGTGGATGATGCGATTGTTATGATTGAAAATATCACTCGTTTTATAGAAAACGGCGAACCACCATTAAAAGCAGCTTTAAAAGGAGCCGGACAAATTGGTTTTACCATTTTGTCACTGACCATTTCATTGATTGCCGTGTTAATTCCGTTGCTATTTATGAATGATGTGGTAGGACGACTGTTTCGAGAATTTGCCATAACCTTGGCTGTTGCTATTTTACTATCTGGTCTGGTTTCTTTAACTTTAACCCCCATGCTTTGTGCTCGCCTACTACAGCCAAATGATCCTGCAAAAATGAATGTTTTCCAACGCCGAGCTGCAGCATGGCAAGATTTTGCGATTGAAAAATACGGTCTATCTTTACGTTGGGTATTGGGCGAGAGTCGGTTGACGCTAATCGTGGCGATTATTATTTTGATTATTACTGTATTCTTGCTGTTTATAATTCCCAAAGGTTTTTTTCCGATTGAAGATACCGGAGCCATTCAAGCGATTTCACAAGCTTCAGAATCTATTTCTTTCAAAGAAATGACAATACGCCAGCAAGCATTGGTGCAAACTATTTTACAAGATAAGGCCGTTAAAAACGTGGCCTCTTTTGTCGGGATTGATGGCGCCAATCCAACATTGAACAGTGGTCGTTTACTGATTACTTTAAAACCTTTGAATCAACGGAGTGTTTCCGCCCAGGAATTTATCCAACGGTTAAAACCTCGATTAAAAAAAATAATGGGCATCCAATTGTATATGCAGCCCGTACAAGATTTAACCATAGACACGCAGGTTACTCCTGCAGAATACCAATATAGCCTCGGCTCGCCTGACGTTGGAGAAGTAACGAAGTGGTCTAATCTTTTAACAAAAAAAATGCAGGGTCGCCATGAATTCAGTGATGTTAGTAACGATCTACAAAACGGCGGATTACAAACAAGAATTATTTATGATCGCGATACTGCCTCAAGATTAGGAATCACAGCATCAACAATCGATAACACTTTGTATGATGCGTTTGGTCAGCGCCAAGTTTCAATTATGTTTACTGACATCAATCAGTATCGAGTTGTGCTCGAAGTGATGCCCAAATTGCAGATGAATCCTGATAGTTTAAATAATATTTATATTAATCCTATCGCCGGCAATAAAGTACCTCTCAGTGCCTTTACTCATGTGTCAACCGGAACAGCTCCATTGGTTATTAATCGCCAAGGACAATTTCCAGTAGCGACACTTTCTTTTAATTTGGCCAACGGTGCAACACTCGGTCAAGCGGTAAAAATAATTCATCAACTCGAAAACAAAATTCATCTCCCGCCCAGCATACAATCCAGTTTTGAGGGCGCCGCTAAAGCTTTTGAGAATTCTCTCATTAATGAAGGGTTTTTACTGTTAGCCGCTGTGGTTGTTGTTTATATCATTTTGGGAATTTTGTATGAAAGCTACATTCATCCCATAACCATTTTATCCACCTTGCCTTCGGCTTGCATGGGCGCTTTGTTAATTTTGTGGCTTTCGGGAAATGATTTAAATGTGATTTCACTGATCGGCATCATTTTGTTAATTGGCATTGTCATGAAAAACGCTATCTTAATGATAGATTTTGCTTTGGACCTAGAACGCAAAGAAAATAAAACTTCTGCTGAGGCTATTTATAACGCCGCTCTGTTACGTGTTCGGCCTATCGTGATGACCACTGTGGTTGCTATGTTAGGTGCGGTTCCATTGGCTTTTGGGGCAGGAATGGGCGCTGAATTACGGCGTCCGTTAGGCATTGTGGTCATCGCAGGCTTGGCTGTCAGCCAGATATTAACCTTGTACACGACGCCAGTGATTTATTTAGCCTTCAGTGCGTTGGAAAGAAAGTTGCACTCGACCCGAACAGAATCGCTATGAATATAACAACTTTTTTCATCAAAAGACCGGTCGCAGCAACTTTATTAGCCTGTGGTATCGCTCTCGCCGGCTTATCGGCGTTTAACCTATTGCCGGTTTCTTCCTTACCTGCCATCGATTTTCCAACAATTAGTGTGCAAGCTTCTTTACCTGGTGCAAGTCCAGAAATTATGGCAACGTCTGTCGCCACCCCCTTAGAAAGAGAGTTCGGCAGAATTGCGGGAATTACGCAAATGACTTCATCCAGTGTGTTGGGGTCAACTAATATAACCATTCAATTTGATTTAAATAGAAATATTGATGGAGCTGCTCGAGATATCCAAGCAGCCATTTATGCAGCCGCGGCTTATTTACCGCCGAATTTACCAAACAGCCCGACTTATCGTAAAGTCAACCCAGCCGAGGCGCCCATTTTAATCATGGCTCTGACCTCAACCATTTTTACCACTGGACAACTTTATGGTGCAGCATCTAATATTTTGGCGCAAAAACTTTCTCGGGTTAACGGGGTAGGACAAGTTGTCATCGGTGGAAGTTCTTTACCGGGTGTGCGTATTGAATTAAATCCAACGGCATTAAATAAATATCAAATCAGTTTAGAAGATGTGAAAACAGCAATAGCTGCTGCCAACGTTAACCTGCCAAAAGGTCAAATTAGTTTTAACGGTAACAATGCAGAAATTTATACCAATGACCAATTGTTTGCAGCCAAAGAATATCGTCCTTTAATTATTGCTTACCATAATAATCAACCGGTGAGGCTAAGTGATGTTGGGCAAGTGGTCGATTCAATTGAAAACATCCGCACAGCGGGTTTAGCCGATGACAAACCCGCCGTATTACTGGTGATATTTAGACAACCCGGTGCAAATGTGATTAAGACGGTTAATAATATCCAGCAAGCTATGCCTTTTTTAAAAGCTGTAATTCCCACGGCAATGAATATGACCGTCATGATGGATCGAACCACCACCATTAAAGCCTCTTTGCGCGATGTGGAATTGACCTTAATTATCGCGGTTATTTTAGTTATTTTGGTTGTTTATATTTTTCTGGGCAATTGGCGTGCGGCAGCTATACCCAGCGTCGCTGTCCCATTGTCACTCCTAGGCACTTTTGGAGTTATGTATGTGCTGGGTTATAGCCTCGACAATTTATCGCTCATGGCTTTGACCATTTCAACCGGTTTTGTGGTCGACGACGCGGTAGTGGTTTTAGAAAATGTTACCCGCCATATTGAATCTGGAATGGCGCCTGTGGCGGCGGCAATTCAAGGTGCAAAAGAAGTTAGTTTTACGGTCATATCCATGAGCCTTTCTTTAATTGCCGTTTTTTTACCTATATTGTTGATGGGTGGTTTGGTTGGACGTTTGTTTCATGAATTCGCCGTAACTTTATCGGTGGCGATACTCATGTCATTAATTATTTCATTAACCGTAACCCCGGTTATGTGTGCGGAATTATTGCGAAACGGTGCACCACCTATTAAGAAGCACCAAAAAAACGGGTATGAAAAAAGCCTAGCTTGGGCATTGGCAAACACGACGTTAATGTTTTTATTAACGATAGCAGCCATTATTTTAAGTATCTTGTTATTTATTATGGTGCCCAAAGGTTTTTTTCCACAACAAGATACAGGTAGAATCTCTGGATCCATTCAAGCAGATCAAAATATTTCATTCAGAGCCATGCAGCAAAAACTGGATGATTTTGCGCGTATTATTCAGGGCGATCAAGCTGTTAAACATGTGGTTGCTTTTACCGGCTCGACTGGCACTACCACCAATTCAGGATTGGTTTTTATCACTTTGAAAGATTTAGCTAAGCGTCATCACCTTTCTGTCGACGAAGTCATCAACCGATTACGCCCAAAACTCGCTGTAGTGTCAGGCGCCACTTTGTATTTGCAAGCGGCACAAGATTTGGTAATTGGGGGAAGACTAGGTAACGCGGAATTTCAATACACGCTATGGACTGATCAACTCAAAGAAATAAATAATTGGGGACCGAAAGTAATGCAAAGAATAAGCCAATTGCACGGCATAACTGATGTAAACAGTGATCAATTTAGCCATGGTTTACAGTCTTTTGTCACTTACGATAGAGACACCGCTTCTCGATTCGGTATTTCTTCCGAAATGATGGATAATATTTTGTATGACGCTTTCGGACAAAATCAGATATCCATTATTTACACGCCACTGACTCAATACCATGTGGTGATGGAAGTAGCTCCGCCCTTTTGGCAGCGACCGGAATCATTAAATGATATTTATGTCCCCTCCTCGACGAATACTCCGGTACCTTTATCTGCAATTGCGCATTTTGCTTCTTCAACTACTTTGTTAGCCGTTAACCATCAAAATCAGTTTCCAGCGGTGACGATTTCATTTAATTTATTACCAGGCATTGCTTTGGGTGACGTAGTTGCTAGAGTGACTAGGGCGGTTGATGAGATGCATTTACCGATTAATATTCAATCTACTTTTCAAGGCACAGCTCAGGCTTTTCAGGCTTCGCTAAGCTCGGAACCTTACTTAATTTTCGCAGCTTTACTAACCGTCTATATTGTCCTCGGCATACTTTACGAGAGTTTAATCCACCCATTGACGATATTGTCCACTTTACCAGCAGCAGGCTGTGGAGCGCTGTTAGCCTTGTTAGTCACAGGCACTGATTTAAGTGTGGTGGCGTTAATTGGTATTATTCTCTTAATCGGCATCGTTAAAAAGAACGCCATTATGATGATCGATTTTGCATTAGATGAGCAACGCAATAAACAACTGTCGCCCAAAGACGCCATTTATGGAGCGGCATTAAAACGATTTCGCCCCATTATGATGACAACGCTGGCCGCTTTATTTGGAGCGTTGCCTTTGGTGTTAGGGATTGGAATCGGCTCAGAATTGCGACGCCCCTTGGGAATTGCAATTGTCGGCGGACTGATCGTGAGTCAAATGTTGACGCTGTATACGACTCCGGTTATTTATCTTCTTTTAGATCGCACCAGCCAGTGGTGGAAAAATGCGAGAAATAGTCATGTTGAAGCCTAAAGTTCCATTTTTCATTTTGAGTTTATTTATCGCAGGTTGTACGGTGGGCCCTGATTACCATCGCCCTGATGCTCCCGTTCCTAACAAATATAAAGAGCTGCGTCCTGGATGGAAATGGGCAAGTCCTCAAAATGTGGAAACTGGACCTTGGTGGGAAATTTTCAAAGACCCGGTGTTAAATGACCTTGAAAAGCAGGTGGCGATTTCTAATCAAAATCTTGCTGCGGCAGAAGCTCAATATCGACAATCATTGGCCGTCGTTGACCAGGCACGAGCAGCATTTTATCCAGTCGTCGGCAGTGAATTGGAAGCGACACGACAGAAAAGATCAACCACCGGCGGTGGTACTTTCACCACTCCAGGTACTAACGGCTCAACCATTCCCAGCCCAGTGAGCAATGGATCCAATGCCCCTAGTGGTACAAGTCCGATTTCTGTGGCTACTTATTTTAGCAGTTATTTATTGTCGGTTAATGCTTCCTGGGTTCCCGATATCTGGGGAAATGTGCGGCGACAAGTGGAAGCTGATCTTGATGCCGCGGAAGCTTCCGCTGCGCAAGTGGCTCAAGTCCAATTAACTGCTCAGGCTACTCTAGCTGAAGATTATTTTCAGCTGCGAACACTTGATCGCATGCAGGAACTGTTAGATAGAACAGTCGTGAGTTACCAAAAAGCTTTGGATTTAACCATTGCCCGTTACAAAGTAGGCGTTGCAGCCCTGGCGGATGTGTCCCAAGCACAAACACAACTCAATACGGCAGAAGTGCAGGCGACCGACAACGGTATTAACCGCGCCACCTTTGAACATGCTATCGCGGTATTAATTGGTCTGCCGCCTGAAAATTTCTCCATTACTCCATCTGTGAAAGCACTCGCTCCACCCTCTATCCCCTATCAAATTCCTTCAGTGTTACTCGAACGCCGTCCTGATATCGCGCACGCAGAGCGACAAATGGCGCAAGCCAATGCCTTAATTGGCGTCGCCATTGCTGCCTTCTACCCAACTGTAACTTTGTCCGCAGCCGGAGGTTTTCAAACCAACCAATTTTCTCAGTGGTTTTCCTGGCCTTCTTCATTTTGGTCACTGGGTGCAGAATTGGCTGAAACCATATTTGAAGGCGGATTACGTCGCGCACAAGTTGCCGCGGCTCGTGAGAATTATGAAAATATGGTAGCGACGTATCGACAAACCGTTCTCAATGCTTTTCAAAATGTAGAAGATAATCTGGTTGCTTTAAATATCTTGCAAAAAGAACTCAAAGAACAACGTCAAGCAGTGAAAGGCGCTGATTTGTCGCTGCGCCTTCTGGTTGGTCAATACACTTCCGGTACAGTTCCCTACACTAACGTAATTACTAATCAAACTACTTTATATTCAAATCAAATATCTGAAATTAATATTACTGGGCGACAAATGATTGCCGCCGTTGGTTTAATCACCTCTTTAGGGGGTGGCTGGGAAGCTTGTAGCGTATGCTTACCCAAATCGCCCTAGGGGATAAATCGCCCTAGGGCGATTTACTTTTGAAAACAACTGCTCGAAGCAGAAGAACTTTCGTTACTAGCGCTGCTAGAACTCGAAGAAGATGGAGTTGGCATAAGGATATGTCTGTTACTGTAGGTTTGGAGCACAGGATCGGATTTTTTCTTTAAAAACAAATTAACTTCCGCTTCTAGTTGATTACAATTTTCTTGCAAAGCAAAAATTGAAGTTTCGTCTACTCTAAGAATTGATGGTTGTCTTTTTTGATATTCAACATCGAGCTCTTGACAAAAATTTTTAAATTCATTGAATTTATCGATTATTTCTTTACCGGCTTGCTTATCGTCTTCAGCAGATAAAGACTGTAATTGTATCTTTAATCCATCGATAAACTCATTGCCAGCATTTTTTATTTCTAAACACAAAGGGGATAATTCCAACACGGGCAGCGACATAAAAGTTGCTTGCATTAAGGAAATGGTGTGAAGGTCGAAATCACCTAAACGAATTAATTCAATCAGATTAGTTTCTTCTTCCATTTCCATTTCAGCTGTTTCTGCCTTCGTTTCGAGGATTACAGGCGAAAAATTAAAATTTCTCTTTGCATATTCTTCTTTTTTTAAGTTAACCGCTCTTTTGATAAGGCCATATTGAAACGATGCATATTCATCACATTTTTTGATTTCAGCTATTTTAATTTTCCAGGTATCTTCAATAAGCTCATCGACACAATAACAAATTAGACTCCAGCTATAAAGTTTTGCCAGTGAAAGATATATTTTTTTAGAATACAATAATTCCGGGTCATTTGCGGATAATTTTGAAATTCTTACGATTTCTTGATGTGTTTGCTGGCAAAGTAATTCCATTTGACTTTGCAGATTTATAAATATTTCTTCAACAACTAAAGGATCAAAATCGAATAATATTATATTCTCTAGATCATAAAGAAATTGATTGAAATCCTCAACATAAGGATCGATTTTAAATTCCATTGAATTTGAATCAATGGTTTTTTTAACTTTGAGCTGATTATAATTTTGACCACCCTCTTTGTTCTCACCTAAACTAGATTCTCCAAAAGGTACTTGAATAATCGCAAAAGGACTAACTGAAAAATGCTCACCAAAAGGAATAACGGTAAATTCATTCTGCAGCAACATCTCAATATATACATTAGCTTTCATCGCTTCGTATTGCAAAAAAATTAAAAAGCTATGGAAGCGAATATCAATCTTTTTTGTTTTATGGAAGTATTTTTTTCTCATACGATGAGAATAATCCAACAATAAACCAATGTTTTTGAGATAATTTCTGAGCTCGTCTAAGCCATCTGTGGTCAAGGATTTATCCTTGTATTCGCATAATTTTTCACGGATGTACTTTAAACTCAAATGTGAATAATTCTCCAAAACCGTGTAAACATCAGATACCTGCTGCCAATCCTCTTTTTTTAAAACCAGAGAAAATCGATTCAATATACCTTTAAGCTTTTGTTTGAAAACTTCTGAATGTGGAGAAAAAATATCTTGACTAAAATCACTAAATGATTTCCAGAGCTCCACAAAAGTATCATCTATTAACTTTAAAACTGTTTTCGCTATTTGATTATCGCTAAAATCCCTTAGAAGTGTCGATTGAGATTGAACAATATATTGTAGACACAAATCGACAGCACCCGCAGATTCTGATAAAATTTCTAACAATACCGGCAAATTCTCTAAATTCTCTTTAAGCCTAGCTTCCTTTGTTTCAATCTGCTCAACTATTGGGCGAAGCTGTTGAACAAATTTCTTTAAAATGATACGAGCTTCTCCTGTTCTATCAGCAATAAAAGTACTTGGCTCTTTTTGCTCAATTCCAGTAAACTGAAGATGTTCCTTTTGCATTTCTTGCTCCTTTTTTAATGTAGTGGCTCCCATTATGTATATCGATTATAATTTCTAAAATGGAATCCATAATTCTATATGTCGGCTTATTTTGTATCATCGTTATTATCGGTCAATTATTTAATAAATTTCCGATCCCTTTGTCTTTGCTCCTTGTTGTTGCAGGCATGCTTCTTAGTCTTATTCCAAATTTAGGATCTATCAGCATCCATCCCAGCATTGTATTAAACATCTTTTTACCGTTGTTGGTCTACCAAATCAGTTCTTTCTCGTCTTGGAAAGATTTTAAAAGAATGTTTTCAGCGATTGCGCTCCTTTCTGTCGGGCATGTTTTCTTTATAACCATTCTCGTCGCTGTTGTCATCCATTTTTTGATCCCCGCATTAGGGTGGGCATTGTCATTCGTTATTGGCGCTATCCTTTCACCACCTGATGATGTCGCTATCGTTTCCATTGCTGAAAAAATTAGATTACCGGAACGGGTCATTACCATTTTGGAAGGTGAAGGGATGCTCAACGATGCCACGGCGCTGATTCTTTTTCGGTTTTCTTTAGCCGCTATTGTTAGCCATCACTTTTCCCCACTTCCAGCAGTTTCCCAATTTTTTTTAGTGGTTGTCTGTGAAACTTTGTATGGTGTTTCATTGGGTTTCATACTGGGAGAACTCAGAAAAAGAATTAGCAATCCTTCATTACATGTCTTGGCCTCGCTTTTGACGCCATTTATTGCTTATTTACCGCCTGAATTATTGGGAGGCAGCGGCATTATAGCCACAGTCGCTACTGGCTTGATTATCGGCAATGTGTATGCCGCACGCTTTACCCCAGAATTTCGATTAATCAGTCGAGCGATGTGGCCTTCTATCTTCTTTGGTATTCAGAGTATTCTTTTTCTACTTGTGGGTTTGAAGATGTTTGCTATAGTCAAGAGCGTTTCGATGATTCCGGTTGATTACCTTTTATTATATAGCGGTGCCGTTATTGCGACAATTATCATTGGACGTTTTTTTTGGGTGTATTTCCCAAACTTTTATATACCTCGAATACTTTTTCCAGCCTTACGTAGACGTGATCCCCATGTTCCTTGGCAATTTCCTTTTGTGGTTTCATGGGCTGGAATGCGAGGCAGCATTTCCTTAGCTGCTGCATTGGCGGTACCTTTTTTACCGACGTATGTCTATGGGGCCAATTCCAGAGATTTGTTGATTTTTTTAGTGTTCACGGTAATTTTAGCAACCCTTCTTTTACAGGGCTTTTCTCTCCCTTGGGTCTTAAAGTTAATTGGGATTGAAAAGTTTTCTCGATGTGAACAATATACTGAGCATGTTGCCGAATTAACGGCCAAAAAAGAAATGGCGAAGGCGGCGTTAAATTGGTTAAAGGAATACAAAGAAAAATTTAAAAATGATGAAAGAATCCGGGATGAAATAGAATTTCAGATCACACACTATAAAATGGTTAAATCCAAACTTAAGGAGAGAATTGTTTCCCATGATGGTGATACCAAACATGACGAAGCAGCGGAGATAGCTGAAGATACCTCTTTGCTTCTAGATCTCATCGACATTGAAAAAAACAAATTAATGGATCTTTGGCACAATGAGAAAATAAATTTAAAGGTCAGAAATAAATTATTGGAGCAATTGGATCATCAAGCCCGAAATCTAAAGGCTTAAAAACCCACTCCGCTTTGTTCAGCGGCATCCGCCTACTCGCAGGATTGTCTAAACGGGGCCCGTCAGTGAAGATGTTTTCGTGCTCGCTACGCCATAAATAGCGGGTGCAATACTTCGTAAGCGTCATTTTGCCTGGTGAACTTTTATCATGCTAAACTTGTTTCCGAATTGGCTTCGTTGCGCGCGAAAACATCTCCACTGACACCCGTTGCAAGGCTTGTTGGCGGTTGCGCTGAACAAAGCTATGCAGGACGTATCAGTTCATCTCAGCATTAAGTAATCTGCTTCGCCAAAGGATCTCGGGATATGTAATCCGTTGATAATTGGTTTATTTGTTTTGCAAATTCAGAATCTATGTGTTTTTTTGAAGGCTTTGAGCTACTTTTAAATGATGCTCAACCACTGCGCCGGTCATTTTTAAAAATCTTAATAAAGCTGGGTTTGAACTGGCATTTGGAATTAACACAGAATTGATTCCCGTCAAGGCTTCTGAATGTCCTTTGACCATCGCGTTAATATAAGCAACCTCAAATGGTGAATCTTGCAATGCTTCTAGCTTGGACAGCTCCATTTTACCCTTTTTTTGTAACAATGCTGATTTTTCAGAGCCTTCTGGCGTTATTTTCAGATCCATTGCCATTTTTTTAGTCTCTTGCAGATGGCGCCCATGATCAGCAATCATCATATCTGCGAATTGCCTAACTTCTGGGTTTTTGGCTTTTTTTAAAGCAAGGCGTGCGGCGTTGATCTCATTTTTATCTATGGTCATCAATATTTCTAAAGTTTGACCCGAAGAGATCGCCTTTTGTTGCATTTGTTCCGTTGAAACATTTTTTTCATTTTGCATGGCTTCAGCTGCAAATGAAGGGGACGCGAAAAAAGATGCTGTAATTAATAAAGCCAAAGACAGTTGATTAAATTTCATTTATCCTCCGTGAAATTTTAAAAACATTAAGTCAAGACAAAGTTTGTACTTTGGCCTGTGCTAAATTTAGTTTAGTCTAAGTTAGTGAGTTTGTGAAGCGTGAATCATAACGAAAACAGTTGATGGTGTGGTCGTCCACCATTCCCACTGCCTGCATAAATGCATAACAAATGGTGCTCCCCACAAATTTAAATCCTCGTTTTTTTAAATCTTTTGATAACTTATCTGAGATGGGGCTTGTGCTGGGCACTGATTTTACGGTTTCCCAATGGTTTTTAATCGGTTTTCCATCGACAAATTGCCAAATATAATCTGAAAAATTACCGCATTCGGTTTTTATTGCTAAAAAGGCTTTAGCATTTTCAATGATTGCTTTAATTTTAAGACGGTTACGGATAATGCCGGGATTTTTCATCAGTATATTGAATTTTTTTAGATCGTAACCCGCTATGGCTCCTGCCTCAAAATTGTCAAAAAGTAATCGGTAATTTTCTCTTTTCTTTAAAATTGTAAACCAGCTCAGGCCTGCTTGCATTCCCTCTAGCATTAAAAATTCAAACAATAAACGCTCATCGTACAGAGGAACGCCCCATTCACAATCATGATAGGCAATATAAAGAGGTTCATCGTTAACCCAAGCACAGCGAGTCTTATTGTCTATTTTCATAAATTAGTACCCTAACTTTTAGTTGACAAATGCTGAATATATGATAAAAAGTTACTTTGAATTTCATAAGAGGTCAACAATGCCAAGAGGAAGAGGACCACACGGTCCTAAAAAATTTAGAAAACGTAACAAACGATTATAAGTTCTTGGTAAAATAGCTCAAATTGAGCTATTACAGTTCTTTCTCGTGAAAATTACGACTCGTACGCTCGGGCTAATTCATAACGACCTGTGTTTTTTAGCCATATTGGCAATTGCCAGGCTTTGCCAAAACCATTAGTATAAAGCATGTTTATGAAAATAATTTCCATTTGCTTGTTGTTAGCTTTATCCAGCACCGCTTTTGCCGCTGCAAAAGAGGTTACCGTCACTGCGGATACAGTGAATGTCAATGCCAATACCATAAATATTTTGTCCTCAAATGAAAACTCCAATTTATATTCCCAATATGTACATCCTTGGTGGATCAACGTGGGTGGCGGATTGACCACTGGTTTTAGTTCTAAAGATTCCACTAATCCTGGATTTGCCATTAGTGTGAACGTTCAGCCAACTCAGCATCAAATGTTGACCCTGCGTTCTGTTGGAGCCGATTTTATTGGGGGTGATTTTTATGATGCCGGCTTGCTTTACGGTTTGATTTCTCGTAATCGCAACGGCTATGTTTCAGGTGCTGCGGGCATTAGTGCCGTTTTTTTTGACAGTTCTTTTCGCAAAGACCAAGATATCAGTCCCACTACTGTGGGTATACCATTAGAGATTCAAGCGTTTTGGACACCGGTACCAAATTTTGGATTAGGTATCATTAATTACGCTAATATCAATAGTCAGCGATCCTTTTATGGGGCAGTAATTGCCATACAATTAGCCAATTTAATCCCTTTCTAAAAGTTAAGTGCTATAATTAGTCACAGAAAACATAGAGAAAGGGAGATCTCATGAAAAAGCTGGAAATTAATCTTTATAAATGCAAACAACTTCTCAGTCCTTCAATTTTATTTAAACTCACTGCTGGCATTTCTGCGTTCTATTTTATTTTGAGTCTTTCAGGGTGTGTAGCCGGTCCTGTCTACGCTTACAATTGTGATTGTAACCCCTGCGGATGTGTCACCTTGATTACATTAAATTATCGCTCTAATTGCTGCACCCAATATCGTCCCAATTATTATTATCGATGTACTAATCAACGTTGCACCACCTATTCGCCACAAGCGCCCAACCATTGCGATGCTCACCCATATTATACGGGATGCAAGTATACTTCCTGCACACCCCCTAATTCGCAATATCCGTAATCAAATTTGCAAGAGAGGCTAAGTTGCAGCTTTGCTGCAACTTAGCCTCAATGCAAATGCACTGATTTTGGTTTTACCAATTTTTCAAAGTCTGCATACCGCATTTGTATCATCTCGCTGTGGTTTCCAGCGTTAAATGCAATAAGCTCTTGGTGTTTAATAACGTCGTCGACGTAAACATCCACATCAAATAACTCTCCAATTGGCGGGACCGCACCCGTTTCGCATCCTGGAAACATATCCTCAAACTCATATTCATGCGCCAATTCAACGCTGTTTGCCTTCAGTTCCTTCTGCAATAATCTCAAATTAACCTTGTAGTGGGCAGGTTCAACCAAGATTGCCAATCTACCATTAATTTTGACAATTACCGTTTTAGCAAAATTTCTTCCTGATATATGAGCAACTGCAGCGGTTTCTTGGGCAGTATAAGCAGGGACATGGGTGATAAGATTGAAATCAACGTGATGATTTCTTAAAAAATTGGTCAGATTTTTGCTTGGCATAACATCCTCCCATTTTTATTTAAACTTTCTTAACTAATCTTAGTAGTTATTCCTACATCTGTCTAGTTTTTGAACAAAATAGTCTTGCGTTTAAGTTACTGAAATGATAGCATTTTTGCATTATGCGCTTAGAAAAAATTGAAAATAAACTACTAAATTATACACAAAAGGCGATCTCTGATTACAAAATGATTCAATCAGGGGATCGTATTTTAATCTGTCTATCCGGCGGTAAGGATTCTTATACCCTTTTGTGTTTATTACGCCATTTACATCAGCATCGAAAAGACTTTAATTTTCAGGCATTCACGTTGGATCAATCTCAACCCGGTTGGAATGATGACGAAATGCGAAGCTGGTTGGAAGCAAGATCAATTCCCTATGAGATTCTTAAACGCAACACCTATGGGGTGGTGAAAGAAAAGATTCCAGAAGGAAAAACTTATTGCTCACTCTGTTCACGGCTACGGCGTGGCAATATTTATCGTTATGCCAGTGAAAACGGGTTTAACAAAGTCGCTTTGGGACATCATCGAGATGATTTAATCCGAACCTTGCTGATGTCAATTTTATATAACGGTCAAATCAAATCCATGCCGCCCAAGTTATTGACGGACGATGAAAAGTTGATCGTGATTCGTCCCCTCGCCTATTGTCAAGAACAAGACATTATTGAATATGCTGGATTGCAACAATTTCCAATTATCCCTTGTAATTTGTGTGGTTCACAAGAAAATTTAAGTCGGGTGAGGGTTAAAAAATTAATTGATGATTTAGCCCGTGAAAACCCAAAGGTTCCCAGCAACATCCTTCACGCTTTAAGTAGCGTTCAGCTCAGTCATTTGATGGATAGGAACCTATGGGATTTTGATTTCTAAATTAGACCCAATTCTTGAACAGCTTTATATTCTTGTCTCAATTCATCCAAAGTTATTTTTATCCTTTCAAGGGCAAAGTCGTTATGTTGAATACCCATTACTGGGACCACTTCGTCCCCCACAGTTCGGCAGGGCACAGAAAAAATAAGTCCGGGGTCAATATCATATTCGCCCTCCGAACAACGACACATCGAATAATCCAATTCGGCTGGCGTTTCGTGAGATAAATCCCATAAACCATCAATAATGCTATTAGCCGCGGAGGCTGCCGATGAAGCACCACGCGCCTCGATAACTTTTGCTCCTCGTTTTTGGATGCTCGGAATAAATTCTTCTTTTAACCATTTTTCATCTTTAATTACCTCTGGGACAGGTTGACCAGCGATGCGCGCATGATAAAAATCAGGAAACTGAGTCGCTGAGTGATTACCCCAAATATTCATGTGGGTTACTTCTGCAACTGGAACGCCAGCTTTAATGGCAAGCTGAGACATCGCCCTGTTCTCATCTAATTTACTCATCGCAAAAAAGCGATCGGCAGGAACATCCATCGCGCTTTTCATGGTAATTAAGCAATTCGTATTACAGGGATTACCAACTACAAACACTCGTACGTCTGAAGCGGCATTTTCATTAATGGCTTTTCCTTGAGTGGTGAAGATCGAACCGTTGATTTTTAATAAATCACTGCGCTCCATTCCAGCTTTACGCGGCACTGCACCGACTAAAACGGCCCAATTGACATCCCGCATCGCCACATTCGGATCATCCGTCGCAATCACTTTGGTCAATAAAGGAAATGCGCAATCCTCCAGCTCCATAATAACGCCCTTCAGTGAAGGTAATGCACCGGGAACCTCAAGTAAATGCAATTCAATATTTTTATCCGGCCCAAAGGCTTGACCAGAAGCCAAACGAAAAATAAGGGCATAGCCGATTTGGCCGGCTGCTCCGGTGACTGCCACTTTCAGAGTTTTGTTCATAAAGTCTCCTGATTTAAAATTCTCAACCAAGTTTGCAATTGTGTAGGATCCGCTAAAGCAATAAATTCAGGATTTAATAATGAATCCTTGCAATTATATTGCAACGGTTGACCCTGTAAATCAACAATAATCCCACCGGCTTCTTGCAAAATGCATTGACCTGCTGCGGTATCCCATTCACTGATTAAACCGAGCCGAGGATAAATGTCCGCTTGATTGTTGGCCAACCAGCCAAATTTAACTGCGCCATTGGCATGAAGAATTTGGAAAGGCACGGTCTGTTGAATACGTTCTATCAATGTCGACCCTTTCGAAAATTCTCCCACCACCAATCGCCAAGGCGCATCTGCTGGTTTTGCTTGAGTTTTTAAACGACAAGGAATTCCCTCTTTCTGTACTGAAAAGGCGCCCCCATCCCGGCACGCATAATAAGTAATGTCAGGAATCGGCACATGAATAATGCCAAGTATAGGCTGGTGATTTTCAATAAGAGCGATATTCACACTGAACAAATTAAGATGCGCCAAAAAACCACGCGTGCCGTCCAAGGGATCCAATAACCAATAACGAGTCCAATTTGAACGTTCGCTATAATCTGGATAATCGGCTTCTTCAGAAATAACGGGTAGCTCTGGCGCAAATTCAGTCAGTCCTTTTAGCAAAATTTCATGCGCGGCTAAATCTGCATTTGAACAAGGGGTTCCATCAGGCTTTTGAACGACTTGCAATCGGTCACAATTTTCCCAATTCTCAACCAATGACTGGCCTGCCTTTTTGGCTAGGTTGATTACTTGTTCTATAGTAAAATAATCCAATGAATACCGTCCCGCTTAGTCTTTATATCCACATCCCTTGGTGTTTGAAAAAATGTCCCTATTGTGATTTTAACTCTCATGCCTCTAGCCAAGAGTTACCGGAGCAGGAGTATATCACAAAATTATTGATAGATTTAAATGAGCATCATGCGCACTTTCAAAATCGACCCATACAAAGCATTTTCATCGGCGGCGGCACTCCGAGTTTATTCTCTGGGGATAGCTTCAAAAAAATATTAAATCACATTGCTGAAAATTTTCCTTTAACCAAACACGCAGAAATTACCCTCGAGGCGAATCCAGGCGCGACTGAATTGACGCGTTTTCAAACCTTTCGCGAAGCGGGAATTAATCGCTTATCTCTGGGTATTCAAAGTTGGAACAATCAAAAATTGCTCTTACTGGGGCGCATACATGATGGAGACCAAGCACGAAAAGCGGTTTTAGCCGCAAAACAAGCGGGATTTTTAAATTTTAATTTAGATATCATGCATGGCCTCCCAGGCCAAACTGTGGATGAAGCCATAAAAGATATCGAAGAATGCCTTGTTTATCAGCCCACACATATTTCCTGGTACCAGCTCACCATAGAACCCAATACTTATTTTCATCAATTTCCACCTCAATTACCGGTTGATGATTTACTTTGGGATATTCAACAAGCTGGGGAAAGCTGTTTGGCTGCCGCTGGTTTTAAACAATATGAAATTTCCGCTTACTGCCGTGAAGACAATTATTCCAGACACAATATGAACTATTGGCAATTTGGAGACTATATCGGAATTGGTGCAGGCGCTCACAGTAAGATTACTTTGGAAGATGGCGCCATCTGGCGTTTTTGGAAAGTAAAAAATCCAAAAGATTATTTATCACCCACCAGTTCATTAATTGCCGGAAAGCGTCAAATTACGCATTCAGAATTGCCATTAGAATATATGATGAATGCCATGCGGCTTTACCAAGACATTGCATTGTCATCTTTTTATGAAAGGACTGGATTGACATGGCAAGATATAGAAAAACCGCTTAACCAAGCTGAGCAAAGTGGTTTTGTGGAGATTAAAAATCAGACTATTAGTGTTACCGGTTTGGGAAAAAGATTTTTAAACGATTTGCTGGCTCTATTCATGCCCGTATCAACTCAAAAATCCCACATAGATTAGTAGGAGACACAATATTTAATTCATAATTTATATCCTGCAAACTGCGGGGCGTAAGCCCCCGTGCGTCAGCTCGGGATATTTTATCAAAAAAATCAATAAAACTACAATAAATCAACTGATTGGGAACTTAATTAAGTAGCTACCAGTTAAAAATATGCTAATGAACTGACTACAGTTTATCATTTTATGATATAGTATACATTAGACTAAAAAATATTGAGGCTTTGCTTTTTTCTCTATGACTTCAATAAGTCTCTGAATAACGGTTAAGCCAATGATTTTCACTGACAGCAAAAAAATATATATCTTCTATTACAAATAAATAAGCTTCGGATATATATGCAAATTTGATACTTTAGATTAAACAAAGACATGGGATATTAAAATGGGATTACCAATTGGACCTAGTGATTTTAAAAAAATCATTGACGGAAATTTTGACTTTGTTGACAAGAGTCTACTAATTAAAGAACTTCTTGAAGACAATGCCGAGGTTATTTTAATTACTCGTCCTAGACGTTTTGGGAAAACGTTAAATATGTCTATGCTGCACTACTTTTTTGCAGATAAAGTCAAAACACAGCCTACAAAAAATTTATTTAATTCACTTAAAATCACTAAGCACCCAGAATATATGAAATTTCAAGGTAAATATCCTGTAATATTCTTATCATTGAAAGACATCAAAGAAAGCTCATACGAAACCATGTACGCTCGATTTTGCAAAGTAATAAGCGACCTTTATTCCGATCACCACTACCTGCTAGAAGATAGCCAGCTACTTGATAATAAAAAAGCTATTTATAACTCTATTTTAAATCAACAAGCAACCCCAGCAAATATTATAGATTCATTAAAAGATCTGACAGAATATTTATTCAATCACCATAAACAAAAACCCATCGTTTTAATAGATGAATATGATACCCCTGTTCAATCTGGCTATGACCATAAATACTATGACAAAGTCATTAACTTATTTCGTAATTTTCTAAGCTCTGCTTTAAAAGATAATCCTTATTTATATAAATCAGTTCTCACAGGTATCTTGAGAATTTCAAGAGAGAGCCTGTTTTCCGGCTTAAACAACCTAAAAGTTTATTCTTTTTTACATCCCAAATATGGCGAATATTTTGGATTTACTGAAGAGGAAGTATCTACTTTACTATTTAAGGCTAAAATTGAAAATAAAGCCGAAGAAATAAAAAATTGGTACAATGGTTATCAAATTGGAGATCACATACTATATAACCCATGGTCAATAGTGAATTGTATTAATGAGAAAGGAATAATCAAACCATATTGGATAAATACCAGTGACAATAATTTAATTAAGAACCTCTTAGTAGAGTCTAGCTTAGCCTTTAAGGATTGCTTTGAAGCACTTCTTCGAGGTGAAAAAATTGAGCGAGTGATTAATGAAAATTTTGTTTTTCCTGATCTGGATAAAAATCAAGAATCTGCCGCCTGGAGTTTCCTACTAAACACCGGTTACTTGAAAATCGTCTCTTATCAAGAAACTGATCAAGGTTCCTTATGTCAATTATCTATTCCTAACCAAGAAATTAGAAATCTTTATAGAAAAATTATCGAACAATGGTTAACTGATCATTATGGAATAGAGTGTACGCTGTTTATAAAACAACTATTAAATGGAGATATCGCTGCTTTTGAAAAAGGTTTACAGCATACCCTTGAACAAATAGCCAGCATACATGATTTCGCCAAAAAACCTGAAGTATTCTATCATGCTCTTATCATGGGATTGACTGTTGGCCTTTCCAAACATCCAGACTATATACTTCGATCAAATCGAGAAAGTGGCGACGGAAGATATGATTATCTCATTCTTAATAAAAAATTAACCATCATAATGGAATTTAAAATAGTAAAATTAATGAATAAAAAAGAAAATGCTCAAATAAAATTATTAAAACAAACAGCGCAAGAAGCGCTTAAACAAATTGATGAGAAAAAATATATGACTGAAGCTATACAATATGGTGCAAAAAAAATATTAAAAATTGGGATTGCTTTTTCTGCCAAGCAATTTAGCGTTGCACATAAAGAAGAAATTTCAAATTTTTCTTCATGATTTTACCTTAAAAAATCTTCAAATTCGGGGAACAGAGTCGAGAGAATCACCTTCTAAATCCGTACAACGTATCCGAGCTTTGCTGACTTTCTGGATACTGATGCAATCCACCGGACAGGCATCAACGCAGGCATTACAGCGAATGCATTCTTCCTGGTTGATATAGACCTGCGTCACTTCTTCGCTATTGCGTGCGCGCTGGAAACCGATAACTTCCCGATGTTCCCCATATTCCAACCCGCTGATTTCCACGATGCAGTCTTTTTGCGGTTTGGCTTTTAAACACCAATTGCAGAAAATACACTTATCCGGATCAATCTCAAATTTGTAATGACACTGATAACAACGCTGCGCTTCGTCTACTCCTGATTCCGCCGAGTAGCCGGTTTCCACCTCGACTCGAAAAGTGCGGCCCCCCAGAGAAACCGTCGGCATTGGTTGTATAGGCACGGCATCCATTTCGCGGATGCGGTCGGGGCCGCGCGGCGCGTCTTCGATGATTGCCACTTCGCGCGTTCTTTCCATGCCCATCAAAAATGTGTCAACTCGCAACGCACAGGCCTTCGCGTGAGCAATCGCTTCAATCAAAGTGGTTGCCCCGGTAGAGAAATCACCCGCCAAAAATAATTTACTTTCGGCAGTTTCATAACCGGGACTGGCTTTAAACCACTGGTTTTCCTGCAGCAAAGAAGCTTTTAAAGCTGGATCTAACCAATTCACCTCCGGAAACTGACCGGTGGCTAACAACACCAAATCCGCAGCAACTACAAATTCACTGCCAGGAATAGCTACTGGTCGCCGGCGTCCGCTGGCGTCGGGATCGCTGAGTTGGTTTTGAATAAAACGTACGGCGGTCACTTGACCGTTTTCTCCAACATATTCGATAGGACTAGCCAGAAAATGCATGGGAATTTGTTCATGCTGCAATTCTTCCAATTCCCCCGGCGTGATCAGCATTTCATCCGGAGAACGGCGATACAATACCTGAACTTCTGCGGGAGATTGGGTCAGAGGAACGGTTTGCCAGTATTCCGATTGATGAGGTTCTACCATCTGAATCAAACTGGCGCCCAAGCGTTTAGCGGTGCGCGCGCAATCCATGGCGGTGAATCCGCCGCCGATGATCACTACTTGTTTGCCGGTGTAAGTCGCTCGCCCTTGATTGGCTTCGTTGAGAAAATCCAAGCCATGGACAATACCGGTGAGCGCTTTACCGGGAATATCAATCCAGTTGGGACGTAGCGTACCGGCTGCAAGAATGACCGCATCTTGAGTTTTTATCAATTCACTCAACGGTAAATCGCGACCAATGGTGACGCCACACTGGATCGTCACCCCCAAACCCTCAATCTGTTGAATTTCCTGCGTGATGGTTTCGCGAGGCAAACGAAATTCGGGAATACCCTGTACCATCATGCCGCCCGGTGTTGGATATTTTTCAAAGACCACAACGCGATGACCGAATAAAGCCAGATTACGCGCCGCTGCCAATCCAGCCGGCCCGGCCCCAATAACCGCCACTCGTTTATCCGAAGCAGGAAATAATTTTTCCATCAACACGGGTCGATCATTGACACGATGATCTGCCGCTGAACGTTTGGAAAAACAAATCGCCACTGATTCCCCCAGTTGATCCCAGCCATGTCGGCAATCGGACTCACAAGGCCGCGAACATACTCTTCCCAACACACCGGGAAACACGTTATCTCTTAAATTAATCTCATAAGCCGCGCGGAAATTGCCTTTTAAAATTTCGCTCAAATATCCGGGAATATCGGTACCCGCCGGGCATTGCTTTTGGCAGGGAATATTTTTATCCAACCAGTGCAAATCCTTGGCCGACGAGCTATAGCCTCGGAGCTTGGATAAGGCATTGGATTGATAAGGCGTGGGTTCCCCCCAAGGCCTTTGGTCATGAATGCCGCCTAAGTTTGGTTTTTTGAGCTGTTGGGGATCAAGATGACCATCAGGAACAAAACCTGTCAGGCGATCTCGTGCTGCCTGCAATGCTGCAGAATACTCCTCCTTCAAGGGATCCGCTGCACAGGCTAATTGTAACCAGTGCTGCGCATCGGCAAACTGTTGCGCATGAAACAAAGCCAATCCATATAAATAGTGCGTTTCTGCTGGATGTGCTTCTGTTACGTATCGAGAAAAAGTCACCGCAGCATCCTGGTAATTCAGTTTGCGAAACTGACCGATGGCGATAATAGCTATCATGCTGGCATGAGTATGGCCTAATTCCACTGCACGTTGCGCGAAGAATACACTTGCATGAACATCACCGCGCGCATCGCCTCGTTTAAAGTAACACTGCGCCAACAACGCGCAACAGTCGCGATGATGCGCCGGTTCGGGAATCGTGCGTAAGAGATGGATAGCGGCATCCGGCCGGTCCTGCTCCAAGCATTGCTGCGCTTCGGTCAAAACAGTTGCGTTAGACAGTTTGCTCATGGGGGACACTCTCTTGTAATACGTTTTCAAAGGTTGACGTTAATTTCAAATGCTCAATATTCACTGGTTCTTGATGACCGCTTTTTCTGTTTGTCGCAGCCAATAACCATTCTCGTAATTTTTCGACGCCGACTCGTCGAGTAAAGTCTCCAAATCGTTCGGCGCCGCTATGGCGATGCGTTAAGTACAGTTGAAATAAGTTAAATAAAGTAGACGTCAATGCACTGACCGTCACATCCATCAAGGCCAAGCCTATATGGCCGGCGCCCTCCAAACTGCCGCCAACATAAACAGTAAATCCTTCTTCACTACCTAATTCGCGCATTTCCTTCGTGCCTCGCAACCCGATATCGTTGACCCAATGATGTGCGCAGGAATTCGGGCAGCCATTCATGTTAATGGTCAGAGGTCCTAATTCCGCCCAAAAATCTTCTTTGTCGGCAAATGCTTCGATAATCTGTTTATAGCCGTTGGGCGTATCTGAAACGGCTAAATTACAGTATGTCGTGCCAACACAAGCCACAACATCCGGCAGTTGTTCCAAGCCTTTAAGACGATACCCTGCGTTTTTCAATGCCGCCAACAGCATCGGCACTTCGGCATCTGGCACGCCGCGAATCTGTAGATTTTGCCGCACTGTCAGCATGATCTCACCATTGCCGTATTGTTCCGCCAATGCAGCAAAAAAATGCGCTTCTTGACCGGAAATTTCCGAACGGCGAATCATAACCCGCACGACATTCAGTCCGGATTGCCGCTGCGGGATCACCGTTTCTCCCACAAAAGGAGCCGGTTGAATCTGTGGGGTTTCCTCTTCGGCAATTTCTATCTGTTCCCAGTCGGTCACACCGCGTTCCTGCATGATTTTTAAGAGTTGCACAGCAAACCCTCGTTGACCCAAGCGTTCGACTATATATTTTAAGCGTCCCAATTTACGCTTGTCACGGTTACCCAAGCGGTTGTGCGCCTCTACCGCGGCTCGCGTTACTTCCAAGACCAAAGGCTCGGGTACCCAGGAAAAAATTGCTTTGGCCAGAAAAGGACTTTGACCCAAGCCGCCGCCGGCGAAATACATCCAGCCAGTTTCTTCCACACCGTCGGCATTGCAACGCCGAGTCGGTGACCACGACTGGCAATTCATGAGCTGCAGACCGCAAGCCGACTGACAACCGCTCACAGAAATTTTATGCTTACGGGTTAAATTGCGCTGTTTTTCCAAAAATTCTGGGTCTTGATCAATCCAATTGATGATTTTGCGCGTATCAGCCAGTTCATAACGACACACGCCCTGTAAATGGCAAGTCGTCACATTGCGTACCACATCTCCACAACAATTGGTTGTGTCAATATCGATATTTTGCAAAGCCGTAATGACGGGATGCAAATCTTCTTTGCGTAACCAATGAAACTGTAGTGTTTGGCGAGTAGTGATGCACATTTCGTTTTGAGCATATTGCTTCGCGATGTCGCCTAACTGATGGAGTTGAGAGGCTGTTAGCAATCCGCCCGGAATGCGGATTCGCATCATAAAATAACCTTTTTGCAATTGATGATAAATCCCAGACCATTTAAACATACCGATTTCGTTAGTAGAAATATCTGTAAATGCCCGTTCGCCGATTTCACGAAAATCGAAATTGGGATTAATCGTTAATTTATCTTTTTCTATCGGCGTCAATTCTTTTTTAGCCACCATAAATGGGTTCCTCATTTTTCGAAGGGATTAAACGAAGTACAGAACCGACTAAAATCAGTCCCGGACCGTCAAAAGACATTCCGTCTATTTGCTTCGGCAGATCAGCCATAGCGCCCACAAATAGTTGCTGTTGCCTGCGTGTACCGTCCACTACCAAGGCCATGGGTGTGGTTTCCGGGAGTCCAGCAGCAATCAATTGCGCGGATATTTCTTTCACGGCCTTCACTCCCATATAAAAGACCAATGTCTTATCCTGATTAGCCGCTAAAGTACGCCAATCAATTCCTTGATCCCGGCAGCTATGCGCGGTCACCAAACAACAACCGTTGGCTAGGGAGCGATGTGTCAACGGAATTTTTATGGCGGCGGCACAACCTAAAGCGGCAGTAATGCCTGGAATGACTTCGTAGGGAATGCGATGTGCCGATAAAAATTCGATTTCTTCACCCAAGCGTGAAAACAATGCCGGATCGCCGCCTTTCAAACGCACCACCTGAAGCCCTGCTTGCGCGTGCGACAACATCTGTTGATGAATGGCGGTCTGTTCGCAACTGTGGTGGCCGGAGCGTTTACCCACTGAAATTTTCTGCGCGTCTCGACGGATATATTCCAAAATTTCCGCAGAAACCAACTGATCGTATAACACTACGTCGGCATTTTGCAGAAGACGATGCGCTTTTAGGGTGAGTAGATCCGGGTCACCTGGACCCGCGCCCACAATAAACACTTTGCCCACCGGCGATGAACATTTTTCTATCGCTTGATTCAGTGCTTGGTTTATGATTTCCGGTTGAAGACTATCCGCAATCCGGCCCGCTAAAAACGCTTCAACTAATCCTTCGACAAACGTTTGCCGTTGATCACGTGTAGGAATGGCCGCTAACAATCGAGGACGACACTGGGCCAACAAACTGGCAAACATTCCCAGATTTGTCGGCAACTGTCTTTCGATCTGCGCTTTGATCAATCGCGCCAACACCGGCGACTGACCGCTGCTGCCGACGGCTACGGTGATGGGCGACCGATCAATTACTGCGGGGAATATGACCGAAGATTCGTGGCTATTATCCACTACATTCACCCAAACACCCTGGCGTTTCGCTTGAAAACTAATTTCGCGGTTGACTTCCGGTTGATTGGTGGCGGCAATGACTAACACCGAATCCAAGATAAGAGCAGCATGCTCGGCAAATTCTCCCGCATGATACACGATCTCTTTTCGGTCTAACCGTTCCTGAAGAATAGAATGCAAACGCGGTGCAATCAGTATTACTTTGGCGCCTGCGCGCAATAACCATTCGCATTTGCGCGCTGCCACCTCTCCACCTCCGACAATCAAGCAGGGGCGATGACGAACATTAATCTGTAGAGGTAACCAATCCATTGTTTTACACCAAATCCAATGTGGCGCTATCCTGACGATAGGCTGTTTTTAATTCTTCAATCACTTCCGGATAAGAAAACCAGGAGGGAATATCCAGACCCTCTTTCAAGCGATGACGCAATTCAGTTCCGGAAATACTCATGACTTCTTCGTTAGCGCTCACGGCATCCCGAGGCTGATATTGACCGGTTTTTTTCACATAGACCATTTCCTTAAAGGGAATCATGCTGATTTCTAATTCCGGTTGATATTGCGCAAATAACTCCTGCGCGGCATACGGAGCATAAAAATCCTTACCCTGACTATCTTTCCCCGGACCCGCATGATCGCGGCCAACAATAAAATGAGTACAACCGTAATTTTTACGAATAATGCCATGCCACAACGCTTCTCGTGGACCGGCCATGCGCATGGCGATCGGCAATACACTAAGTTGCACACTATTTTTAGGGTAATAAGGGAGAATACGCTGATAGCAGCGTAACCGCGTTATATAGTTAATGTCTCCCGGTTTGGTCATCCCAACCACGGGATGAATGAGTACATGACCACCTGCTTGTTTTGCTGCCAATAAAGTTAACTCAATATGCGCGCGGTGCATCGGATTACGCGTTTGAAAAGCAACTACCGTGCGCCAATTTTTCTGCTCGAAGGTTTGGCGTAAAGCACGCGGCGAATAACGCAGTTCGATAAAATCAGTGTGATGAGGTAGAGCGACTCCCACGATTCGGCCACCCAAATAAGTATCGCCAGTTTGTCGCATTAACCGGTTTACACCAGGGTGTTCCAGTTGCGTGGTGCCAAATACGGCTTGTGCTTCTTCCAATTTATTCGGTTTCCATCGATCAGTCACTTCCATAAGCGCCAGCAGCCGTTGAGATTCAGCCTGTAAGGCAATGGTCTGCCCCAGCGTGATACGTTTCGCCGTTTGAGAAGACACATCCAGGTTAATGGGGATCGGCCACAGCACACCGTTATGTAAGTGCAGATTTTTTATGACTGATTCATAATCTTGTTCAGTCATGAAACCATTCAGTGGAGAAAATCCGCCATTGAGTAACAATTCTAAATCACAGAGTTGACGGGGCGATAAGGTAATGGATTCTTGAGAACGGGCATTGCGTTGCAAGTCGTCAATGTAATCAGCATGCATCAGCAATTCTTGTAATTTACCTCCGTGAGGCGTTAAGCTCATGTCGTTACTCCTTTCAATTGACTGTTATGCAGACCGCATTCTTTCGCAGTAGCGGATTCCCACCACCAACGGCCTTCTCGTTCATGTTGTCCCGGCAAAACCGGTCTGGTACAGGGTGCGCACCCAATGCTCAGAAAACCTTGGGTGTGCAGTTCGTTAAAAGGGATTTGACGACTGCGGATATAATCCCACACTTGCGCTGAAGTCCATAACGCCAATGGGTTCCATTTCACCAGGGGATGAGTTTCCGTAGAAAATTGTGGGTCGCGTTCAATAACCTCAACTTGCGAACGAGTCCCTGGACTTTGGTCACGGCGCTGGCCGGTGATCCATGCATCCAGAGTCTGGAGTTTTCGCCGTAGCGGTTGGACTTTGCGAATTTGACAGCATTCCCCGTGTCCATCTTGATAAAAACTAAACAACCCTTTATCACGTACGAACGTTTCAACGGCTTGATAATCAGGATATAGAATGTCCAATGAAATTGAATAATGCGTGCGCACTTTATCGATAAACTCATAGGTCTGTGGGTGTAAGCGGCCTGTATCTAAACTAAACACCGCGATATCCGGACGAATTTGTATTGCCATATCAATTAACACCACGTCTTCTGCGCCGCTAAAAGAAATCGCGATACGTTCATTGGTCTGCAGAGCAAGGTGTATAATTTCCATCGGATCTTTCTTTTGCCAAGTCTCTGCTAATTGCTTGATTCCCATTAATGTCAGCATATTATAGATCTCCTTTTTATTTGAAAGGCTGTAGTAAGTGAAACCCCAGTACACACAATACCAATGCCAAACTGTATTGCAGCCATTTTTCTGGGATACGCTGTGTAATTATCGTCGCTAAAAACGCTGTAGGCACTGAACCAGCCAACAACGCTCCTAATATCGGGAAATTGACATCACCCATCGTGAGATGGCCTATGCCGGCAATCAAGGTAATCGGCACGCCTTGTGCCAAATCTGTACCAATAATTTCTAAAGAGGATAACCATGGATACAACATTAAAATTAACAGAACTCCAATCGTCCCAGCACCAACGGAACTCAAGGTAATGCTCAATCCCAATAATCCTCCAGAAAAAACTGTCAACGCGGGATTGTATTTGCGAAAAATCAATTCATTTTTTTTAATAAGACCAACAAGCTTTTTTTTAGTAATCATTAAAATTGCGGATACAAAGAGCATAACACCGAGAACATGCTCAATAATTGTATTAGTACTATGATAGGGTAGGTAATGCAAAACAACTGTCGCCGCCACAGTAATGGGTACTGCACCGAGACAGAGCAATTTAACTGCGCGCCAATGAATAACGCCTAAGCGGCCATAGCGCCAAATGTACAAACTTTTACTTGCAGAAGCATAGAGCAGGTCTGTACCTACAGCCATGGCTGGGCTCTGCCCGCATAGAATTAACAAAGGAGTCATCACGGATCCGCCACCACATCCCGTCATTCCCACTAGGAGTGTGCACACCGCGCCGACGAGGGCGTAACTGAAATAAGTTTCTAAGAGCATTGCAAATCCTTTTGCTAAAAATTTTTTTCTTTATCTTTTTCCGCTTCACTGCGATGGAACAAAACAGTCGGTTATTCTCAAAGAAACAAACGCATTAGTCAAGTAAAATTAAAGTGATGATTTACTTTGGGATATTCAACAAGCTGGGGAAAGCTGTTTGGCTGCCGCTGGTTTTAAACAATATGAAATTTCCGCCTACTGTCGCGAAGACAATTATTCCAGACACAATATGAACTATTGGCAATTTGGAGACTATATCGGAATTGGTGCAGGCGCTCACAGTAAGATTACTTTGGAAGATGGCGCCATCTTTCGTTTTTGGAAAGTAAAAAATCCAAAAGATTATTTATCACCCACCGGTTCATTGATTGCTGGAAAGCGTCAAATTACGCATTCTGAATTGCCATTAGAATACATGATGAATGCCATGCGGCTTTACCAAGACATTGCATTGTCATCTTTTTATGAACGGACTGGCTTGACATGGCAAGATATCGAAAAACCGCTTAATCAAGCTGAACAAAATGGTTTTGTGGAAATTAAAAACCAGACTATTAGTGTAACCGGTTTAGGAAAAAGATTTTTAAATGATTTACTGGCCTTATTTATGCCTCAGTAGTTTTTGTAATTATTCACGTGTTGAATAGACACACGTAAAAATCCCAATCTCAATGACAAAATAATTACATTACCAGGCAACTGCCATTTGTAGGTGTTAAATCAGTCCCTAATGCTGCTCTTTTCTTTTTTAATGATAACGTGCGGGAAGCAGCGCCAAAAGTCGTGCCGGAATAGCTGGTTAAAGCCGATCCCGCCGAAGGAGGCTCCTCTAATCTTTTTAAACGACTGCTAACATCATCAACATATTGCCGCCGATTAAGCTGTTTATAAATCGTTAATGCTTTTTGCAGATACTGCCGCGCCAGGCTTTTATCCCGCAGGCAATATTGATAAAGCGCACCCAAGTTGCAATAAACCATCGCCACATCCGGGTGCACTTCGCTAAACACTTTTAATTGAATCACCAGGGCTTTTTTGTAATAATCCAGCGCCGATTCCACTTCACCTAGGCTTATATGCGCATATCCTAAATCGCAGTGGATAACAGCCACAGATGGGTGGGCTTCGTCCGACAGTTGTAATTGAATCAGCAAGGCTTTTTCGTAGTAACCCAGTGCCGCTTTCGCTTCATCTAAATCAAGGTGAGCTCTCCCTAAATGGCTATAGCTGAGGACCACATCCGAGTGCACTTCCCCAAACACTTTTAATTGAATCGCCAAGGCTTTTTTGTAGTAACCCAGTGCCGATTTCACTTCACCTAAGCTAAGATGCGCATCTCCTAAATTGTTGTAGCTGGTGGCCACAGCCGGGTGCACTTCGCCAAACACTTCTAATTGAATCGCCAGGGCTTTTTCGTAGTAACCCAGTGCTGCTTTCGCTTCATCTAACTCAAAATGCGCGAACCCTAAATTGTTGTAGCTGAGGGCCACAGCCGGGTGCGCTTCGCCATACACTTCTAATCGAATTGCCAAGACTTTTTCATGACAACCCACCGCCTCTTTCACTTTTCCTAAAGCGCTATACCCTCCTCCTAAGCTACAGTAAATGTCGGCCACTAACGGGTTCGTATCGCCATATATCTCTAATTCAATTTTCAGAGCTTTTTTATAGTAACTCAACGCCTTTTTTGCTTCACCTAAATCACCATACACCGCCCCCAAGTTGTTGTAGCTCCTGGCCACAGTCGTATGCGCACTACCATACACTTTTAAATAAATCGTCAAGGCTTTTTTGAAATAGCCCAATGCCTCTTTCGCTTCGCCCAAGGCATTATGGCTAACGCCTAAATTGTTGTAACTGGTAGCCACTGACACGCTACATACTGCTCTTAAATCGTCGCAGCTGGTGGCCATGTCCGAGTGAGCATCATTACACTCCTTTAAGTTAATAGCCAAGGCTTTTTCATGGTAAATTAGCGCCGATTTCTCATCGCCCAAGTCACTATGCGCGACTCCTAAATTGTTGTAGCTCCCGGCCACATCTCGGTGTGTATCGCCACACACTTTTAATTGAATCGCCAAGGCTTTTTCGTGACAACCCAACGCCGCTTTCGCTTCGCCCAATACCTTTAAAAATAAATCACCCAGAACGAAGAATAATTTTGCCTGGCACGCGCCCGACGAGTCTTTATCTCCTGGTTCCAACTGGACGATAGGTGCTAAAAAATCAGTGACCACTTCCAAATGCGCTTGCAGCGCGCGCGCCTTGGCATAATCCTCAATTTGTTCTTCAAAGGGATAAACTTTAACCAACGCCTGAGCCAGCGGTCTTAATCGCCGAGTCCAGCGCTCTTTGGTATGTCAACAGTTTTCCGGACACTCCCATTAGGCAGCTAGATGTTGCCGCTCGTACTCCGCTGGTGATAAGTAATCATTAGCAGAGTGTATTCTTATCCGATTATAAAAAATCTCGATATACTCAAAAATAGCTTGCCTGGCTTCCTCCCTGTTTTGATTAGCCTGATTCAATTTAAATTGCCTTCCCAATAAATGGGGCGCAACGGGTCGCACAATTGCTGACTATCTTGGTGCCGACACGAAGAAAATGAGGATTTCTGCCAATCATAATAACTACTTCGGTTGACTTTCAGTAGTTGACACATCAGGCGAATAGTAAACTCCCATTAACGTGCTTTGCTTTAGCCCCAAATCCCGCGCAATCTGCGCTATCGATTGATCGGAATCCACCGCCAGTTTAACGGAAGATTCCTTAAATTCAGTTGTATATGTTTTGGCTTTTTGTTGTCTCATAAATACACTTCTCCTCTCACACATTTTAATCTATGTGTCCGGTTTAGTGTAGCCATACCACTTATTGGGTGGGGCTTTTTTCTGTTACATAAGCACGTTGCAATTCACCGATTCCTGTGGTCACCAATCCAGGTGTTATAGATACATCTGTTAAACTACCGGCGACGATATTAGCAATGGCTCGGCGGGTAAAAATTAGGCGATTCGTCGATACTGGCTGTGGGTAAGTACGACTGGTTAAAATAATAATCGAGGTGTGAGTAGTCGGATCTATCCAAAGTGAGGTGCCAGTCCATCCGGTGTGACCAAAAGAACCTATCGGCAACAGTGCTCCGCGGTTTGAAAAATTGGAATCAAGGTCCCATCCCAATCCTCTTACATCGGCCATTCCAGGTGGGGTTTGCGGTGTCGACATTTTATATACGCTTAATGGGCCCATTAAGTAGCGATCCCCTTGAATATGTCCGCTGTTTAATAAGCATTCTGCAAAAATTTGGAGATCACTCGCGTCTGCAAATAATCCGGCCATACCGTTGGCTCCGCCCATATGCCAGGTGGTGGGATCATTCACCTCTCCCCAGCGCAATTGTTGATCATCGGGAGAATAAGATGGAGCAATACGATACCGTAACGATTCGGGAGGCAGATAAGTCGCTGAAGACAGATTAAGTGGTTTGAAAATATGATCCTGGGCATAAATTTTTAAATCTTCGCCCGTGATAATCTCCACTAAACGCCCTAAAACAATAAAGTTAATGTCACTGTAAGTAAAAACTTTTCCGGGAGGGTTGATTAGACCGAGCTTCTCGACCTGCTGCAATCCAGCTGAGTAATATTGTGTTTTATCTTCTGGTAAGGGCCAGGGATTCAGGATAGCTTGAAAGCCTGAGGTATGGGTTAATAACTGGCGAACGGTTACTTTTTCTTTACCAGTGTTCGCAAAAGCCGGCCAATATTGTGCAACTGGCGTGTCTAATTCTATTTTGCCTTCTTCTAGAAGTTGCATAATGGCGGTGGTCGTCACAATCACTTTAGTCAGGGAGGCTAAATCAAAAATTGTATCAAAGCTCATTGGCTCGAGATTAGGATTAAGTTTTTTATTACCAAAAACACCCCTATAGATTGGTTTACCTTTGTGAGTCACTAAAATAACTGCTCCAGGATAATAACCATTAGCAATATCTTGTTCGACCAGGGTGGTGATGCGCATCAGCAAGTCTTTGCGAATACCTATTTGATTCGCAACGTAAACGTCATGTGCACCGGCCGGGAAATGGCGTGGTGTCTCAGCAAGGCTTGAATGATCAGCACACATTATTAAAAACAACCCAATAAATAAACAAGTTATGATTTTGTGTTGGCAACGAAAGTTCTCCATAATTTATAATATAGATCAAACTATTTAATTGTGCATGATTGTTCACCGATTCAACCAATCAATTTAATAAACTCACTCTCCGTCAATATAGGAATATTCAGTTCCTTTGCTTTAGTAAATTTACTGCCCGGATCCTCTCCCGCAATCAGAAAATTGGTCTTAGCAGAAACACTATTAGTGACTTTGGCTCCCAATCGCAGTAAAGCAGAGGCAGCTTCTTCACGAGTCATGGTTTTTAAAGAACCGGTTAAAACAAAGGTTTTGTTTTTCAAGGGCGAGTGTTTGATGTCAAGCTTAAAAGATGGCCAATGAACCCCAATTTCTTTCAATTTTTCAATAACGTCCACATTATGTGATTGACGAAAAAATGTGTAAATATTTGCTGATACCACCGGGCCAACATCGGTAATATTCTGTAAATCTTCTTCGGTGGCTTGCATTAAGGGCTGCAATTCACCAAAGTTTTCAGCCAAAATCCGAGCGGTGGCCTCACCAATCTCTCGAACACCTAATGCGTATAAAAATCTAGGCAAAGTGGTCGCTTTACTTTTTTCTATCGCATTAATTAAATTTTCAGCAGATTTTTTACCTAGTCCCGGCAAAATCTCTAATTGCTCCCCAGTAAGACGATACAAATCCGTGACGTCTTTGACCAATCCCTCATTAACAAATAATTCAATGAGCTTATCCCCAACTCCATTGATATCTAAGGCTTTGCGTGAAACAAAATGTTTTATTCCTTCCTGTAGTTGAGCACGACAGAAAAGCCCTCCCATACAACGGGCAACGGCTTCTTCTTCCACTTTAACCACATCGGCGCCACAAACTGGACAATGTTTAGGTATCGGAATTTTTTTGGTATGGTCAGGACGTTTAGATAACACCGGGCCTACAATTTCAGGGATAACATCTCCTGCTCGCCTTACGATGACCGTGTCACCTATTCGCACATCTTTTCGATACAATTCATCGAAATTATGTAGGGTGGCATTACTGACTGTCACTCCCCCCACAAAGACCGGATCAAGACGTCCAACCGGAGTCACCGCTCCCGTTCTTCCCACCTGAAACTCAATTGCTTTCAACAAGGTAGTCTTTTCAATTGCAGGAAATTTATGAGCAACTGCCCAACGTGGGGCTCGGGAAACGTATCCTAATTGATTCTGTAATCTAAAATCATTGACCTTGTAAACGACGCCATCAATCTCATAAGGCATGTGATCGCGCATTTTCAGCAATTTTAAATAATATTGCTGACATCCTGCTATCCCATTCACAACTTCCCTTTCACCAACTACAGGGACTCCCCAATCTTTAAAATAATCCATAATTTCAGATTGTGTTGTCGGCAAATTGCCATCCGCTACCGCGCCCATTGAATAGGCAAAAAATCCTAGAGGTCTTTTTGCCGTAATTTTGGGATCTAACTGCCGTAAACTTCCTGAAGCTGCGTTACGAGGATTAACAAATATTTTACTGCCTTTTTCTAAGGCTTCTTGGTTTATTTTGGCGAAACCCACTTTCGGCATATATACTTCGCCGCGTATTTCGACGGTTTCAGGAAAATTTTTGCCACGAAGAGATAATGGAATAGCCTTAATGGTACGTACATTCTGAGTCACATCTTCGCCAATAAAACCATCCCCACGAGTTGCAGCTTGAATCAACAGTCCATTTCTATATAACAGATTGATGGCAACGCCATCAAATTTAGGTTCGCAATTAAATTCAATATCCTCGTTTGATTTTAAACGCTGTTTTATTCGGTCATAAAAAGCAATCAACTCTTGCTCGGTAAAAACATTTTCGAGTGAAAGCATGGGTAGTTGGTGCCGAATTTCTGGAAACGATTTTAACGGCTTAGCGCCTATTCGTTGGGTAGGCGAATTAGGAGAAATCAATTCTGGATTTTCAGCTTCTAAAGACTGTAATCTACGGAATAAGAGATCGTACTCCTCATCGGTGATGAGCGGCTGATCTAAAACATAGTACTGATAATTATGTTCTTCTATTTCTTTTCTTAACTGTTCAATTTTTTTAAGGATGTTCGGAGGAACACTCAAGCAAATAACTCCAGGGTCTGTTTTTTCGTCTCAAAGCTCTTAATTTTTTCCTCAATAATTTGTATTTTTTCAGAGGTAATTATCTGTTGATTTTCATCTAAAACCACACCGCCTAGATCATCCGTAAGCTGGCGCGCTGTTTCTAACAACAGTTCAAACTGATAAAGACCATTACTCTCAAAATCCAAGGTCAGGAACAGGCTTAATCCCTGACAAGTAAACTCAGCCATATCTGCTGGAATTAACCGTCCGCTTGAGGTTGCCGCAGCCACGCTAAAAATAATTTTATCTCCTTCACTCTGGAATCGATGAAAAATATCCATCTCTCCAAATCTCAAACCGCACGACAACAACGACTGTAAAAGTTCGTATCCGCTATATGGACGTCCTGCTGCAGCACGTAAAAAAAGTATAATTCGCTGAGTTTCTACTGGTTTGGGAGGAGATGTTTTTTCTGTTAATTCAATTTCAGTAGGCGCAGCCACAGTGCTTTTAGGGGGTAACGTCTCCGTTAAGCCTAAAACCACATCTGGATTTTCAGGTAAAACTTCCTTTACCGGTTTTTTTACCGCTCGTGGTTTGGAAGCTTTCCTTCCCCACCAATAAACCAGCAATGCTAGAATCAAAAGTAAAATCGCAAAAATACCTTGCATAATATCCCCCTCTTTAAGTCGTTGCTAAAGATACCGCCTCAGCAACATTCACAGAAACAATTCTTGAAACACCTGCTTCCTGCATCGTCACGCCCATCAGATGTTCAGCCATGCTGATGGTAACTTTATTGTGACTGATAATAATAAATTGAGTTGTCTTTGACATCTCTTTAACCAAATTACAAAATCTTCCGACGTTGATGTCGTCCAATGGAGCATCAACTTCGTCTAAAACACAAAATGGAGCTGGATTCAGTCTAAATAAGGCAAAAACTAATGCAACAGCTGTTAGGGCTTTTTCTCCACCAGAAAGCATGTGGATCGTTGCATTTCTTTTTCCTGGAGGTTGGGCTTTTACCAAAACACCTGCGGTTAACCACTCTGGATCAGTAAGTTCCAAAAATGCTTTTCCACCACCAAAAATTCTGGGAAATAACTCCTGAAAATTTTGGTCAACCTTTTGAAAAGTTTCTTCAAACTTAGTTCTCGTTTCCCGGTCAATTTTATTAATCGCACTTTTCAATATCTCAAGCGCTTCATTTAAATCAGCTTGCTGTTTGTCTAGATAATCCTTACGTTCGCTAACGGTCTTGTATTCCTCAACTGCCGCCAAGTTGATAGCGCCTAAACGTTGAAGACGAGTGTTTATGCTCTCTAGATGTGCTTGTATTTCCACAGAATTATTTTCACTGGGTAAAGTGGGTAACAATTGTTCTAAAGATACATTTTGGTCAGCAAGTTGTTCTTCAATCGTAGTTTGACGAGTCCGTAAAGTTTGATATTCCAATTGTAAATTTTGAAATGCTTGTTTAACTTTTTCACGCTTTTCATTAATCAAATGATGATTTTTATTCAATTGAGCTACATGCTGATTGCAAGCATCCAGCTTTGATTCAGAAATTTTTAATTGTTTTTCAACTTCTAAACGCATATTTAGTTTATTTTGTAACTCAATCTGAAAATCATTCAATGGGCTACCGGCTTCATCTAATTCTGCAGTTAAAGCCTTATATTTTTCTTTAAGCTGTTGTAATTGATTTTCTTCTCTTAAAACGTTTTGTTTTATCACCACCATCTGATTTTCGATCGTTCTGAGGCGCATCGAAACTTCATCCGCTTGATGGCGTTCATGTTCCGCTTTACGTTTAATTTGCTCTAACCCTTGACGGATTTCTTCTCCTTCCACCGTAACTTTTAATTTTATGGTATTTTTATTTTCTTCTTCTTGATGTAGTTCAGAAAATTGTTGCAAACTCTCCTCAATTAAAACTTGTAATGGGTCAATTTGTTGCGATATTTCTTCATATTCTTTCTGTAAACGTTGGCTTTGTTGTTTTAATTCTGTAAGGCGGCTTTGCCCTGCGCTCAATTTTGAGCGTGAATCAGCTAAAGCAGCGCTTACTTTTTGATAGGTTTGATGGTAATTATCACGGGCTTCTTCATCAACTTTTAACTGTCCTAATTGTTGCTGCAAGGTATTTTGGGTTTTTTGGACCTCTTCTTCATGCAAGGAGATTTGTTGAGAAAGTTGTTTTAGTTCTTGCTCACGCAACAAAACACTACCTGCCTCATTCTTGCCTTTATTAACCCGAATCCAATTTTTACTCATCCAGATCCCTTCAGGAGTAATAATTGATTCATGCTCAGCCAGTTGTTCCCGGCGACTGACCGCTTCCGTGAAGTTTTGTGCGAGGTAGATATTATCCAACCAAATATGAACTGGCCAATCACTTTCAACTTGACTACTTAATAAATCGAGATTTTGATCTGTTTTTGTTTGATTAACGAAATGCTTATTGGCTAATATAGTGAGATTCCCCTTATCGAACTCGGGTAAAGAATTGACAATTTTTTCCAAATCTTCCAAACAAATCGCTTCAAATAAATTAGATAAAACGGTTTCAACTGCGATTTCCCACCCTTGCTTAACTTTTAAAATCTCACCCAACCGAGGTTGAGTCATGATTGAATTTTTTTCCAACCATGCTTTAATCTGATTATTTTGATATCCCAATGCATTTTTTTGTACAACTTCTAATGAAAAATGGCGGCTCTTTGTCTCCTGATGACGATTTTTTTGACCCTCTAAAGTTGCTTGCAAACTTTGAATTTGCTGCCGATGATCGGCAATACGCAGGGTTAAATGACTCAAAATATTTTTCAAAGATTCTAATTCATCATTTAATTCACTGGTTTCTTTCGCTAAAGGCTCCATTTCTTGATTCAAACTGGTAAGAGGCATTTCATTCAATTGTGATTGAATAAGCTCTCGCCTGGTCAACAGAGATTCTAATTGGCGTTTATAATGCTGCAAATTAACACGAAGAATACTAACCTGTTTGACTAAATCTGATAGCTCTTGCTGCAAACTTTCCCATTTATTTTGCCAGTCTTTCATTTTTTGTTCAGATTCTTTAAGGTTTTCCGAAGATTGTTCAGCTTCCTGTTTTTTTGCGGTCAATTGTGGCTGTAAATTTTGTTGTTCGAGGTTTAGGTCAGCTACTCGTTGGTGTTGGTCTGCGATGTGTTTTTCAAATTCTTGACGAGAAACGTTTAGCTTCTCTAGCTCTTTTTGGATGTACTGAAAACGTTCTTGACGATTTTGAATTTGCTGCTCCAACCTGGCGATGTCTGCACCGATTTCATAATATTCTTTTTGCACCTGATTGGTTTCTTGAGTGATCACATGTTCTTCTTCACGATCTCTCTCTAGTTTAGTTTCAATTTCTCTTAACTCTGCAGTCAACCCCTCATCATCCGTTTGTAAATGTCCGAGCTGTTGTTTTTGAACTAAAAGTTGTTCTTCCGCACTTCGCCATTGAAGGCCTTTTAGCGTTGCTTGAAGCTGTCTTTCTTCTTGTTTTAGCTCGCTATATCGCTCTGCAGCATCAGCCTGGCGCTTTAAATGACGAAGCTGCTTGGTAAGTTCTTCATTTATATCGTTGATTCTTTCTAAATTTTCTTTGGTATGCTGCATCCGATTTTCAGTTTCACGACGCCTTTCACGATACTTAGAAATACCGGATACCTCTTCTAAATGGAGCCTTAGTTCCTCCGGCTTTGCCTCGATTAATTCAGAAATAACACCTTGCTCGATAATTGAGTAGCTACGCGCCCCTACTCCAGTGCCTAAAAAAACATCAACTACATCACGGCGGCGACAAACCGTTCCGTTTAGAAAATATCGGGTGTGGCCTTCACGAAGGACTTCTCGACGAACGGAGACCTCATTAAACCTGCCCAGTTCTCCAGACAACCGACCAGCGCAGTTATCGAAAATGAGCTCAACTGATGCTCTTCCAACCGGCTTCCTCATTCCGGCGCCATTAAAAATGACGTCAGCCATAGACTGACCCCGCAATTGTTTGGCTGAACTTTCGCCAATTACCCAACGGATGGCATCAACTACATTCGACTTGCCACAGCCATTAGGACCGACAATGCCGGTCAAAAAGCTCTCAATTGGGATCAATGTTGGATCCACGAAAGATTTGAAACCGGCAAGTTTAATGCTTTTTAAATTCATAGTCCGCCATTATACAGGAGTTCATATTAAAGGCGATATCAATCAATGACAATCTCTTATAAAATCCGTATAATGCAAACTTCCGAATATTTTGGCCTAAGGTATATTTATGAATAAATCGCTAATTCAAAAATTGGTTATTGGCATTGTTATTATCGTAATCATTGCCATCGTTTTGATCTGGGTCACTAAACCCGGCGTAAAGCTACCTCCTCCTGTTACCATAAATACTTCAGACCAACCCCGGATGGGCAAATCCGACGCCAAAATTCATATCGTGGTGTTTGAAGATTTAAAATGCATTGCCTGTAAGCAATTTAATAACAATTTATTACCAAAAATTGAAGAAAAATATATCAAACCGGGCTTGGCGGATTATACTGTCATCAACTTGGCTTTTATTCCAGGGTCTTTGCCTGCCGCCAATGCCGCTCGCTGTGTTTATAAACAAAATCCAGAACAATTTTTTGCTTTTGTAAATAAAGTTTATCAAAACCAACCACCGGAAAATCAAGATTGGGCTACCATTCCTAAGCTAATGGAATTCGCTGCAGACCTTCCAGAAATTGACGCTCAGAAATTAAGTCGTTGTATTTATGAAAGCCCATACTCAAAATTTATACAGGATAATTTTGAATTAGCTCGCAAATTACAGGGAGGTGTAGTTTACACACCTACTATATATGTGAATGGTTATTTGGTTGACCCAGTGAACTGGGACCGCTTCAATAAAATTGCGCAAACTATCAGATAATCGGTTTCACGGAGAAACATTTGCAGCAAAACAACAAACCAATTTTTTTACTTATCGCTTGGTTAATTGCGTTAATCGCCACGGTAGTGCCACTATATGCCAGTTTGGTATTAAAGATGCCGGTTTGTGAACTTTGTTGGCTGCAAAGAATCTGTATATTCCCTTTGGCCATACAATTAGGGATAGCAAATTTTCGCCAAGATCTAAAATTTAGCTTATACGGTATGCCTTTGGCACTATTAGGAGCAGTTTTTGCCTTATATCAGTACTTGTTGCAGAAAATTCCAGCACTCAGTCAAATCTCATTTTGCCATTCTGGTGCTGGAGAAGTCAGTTGCAGCGCCATTGATTGGCAAATTTTTGGCTTTATCACTTTTCCACTGCTGAGTTTTTTAACCAGTCTTCTTTTGTTTTTCTTATTAATGGCAAGCTATTCAAAATTTTCCGCTGAAATGAAAGAAATTTAAATTTTATTTAAGATTTTCTTAATAAAGGAAATTTAAACTAAGTCATCCCTTGCCGTAAAACAGTAAGAAACTGAAAAAATATAGAAGGTAGAAAGACTGTAAGAAAAAAAATGATCATACGTTAGCTAAAAAAAGATCAAAGCTAGCGGCTAAGGGACATTATTCCCATTCTTTGATTAAATGCTCAGCAATCTGCACACCATTTAGAGCCGCGCCTTTACGTATGTTGTCACCGACAATCCATAAATTTAACCAATAAGGATCATTTAGGTCACTACGAATCCTACCGACATACACATCATCCTGAGTGGCAACAATAAGTGGGGTTGGGTAATCTCCTTCTTCAATCACTTTCACTCCTGGTGCACTATTCAACCAATTAATGACTTCTTCCTTAGTGGCTGGCTGCTTAGTTTGAATCGATACCACTTCGGAATGTCCGAAAAATACCGGAACACGAACGGCAGTAGCATTGACCATAATTTTATCGTCATTCAAAATCTTTTTAGTTTCCCAAACCATCTTCATTTCTTCTTTAGAATATCCATTATCAAGAAACTTATCTATTTGGGGTATAACATTAAATGCTATTTGTTTAGGGAAAACCGTTGGTTTATAAGCTTGACCATTCAATAAATCCGCTGTTTGCTTGGCAAGTTCCTGAATCGCTTTTTTTCCGGCGCCAGAAACGGATTGATAGGTAGCAACGTGTATTCGTTCAATGCCCACTTGATCATAAATGGGTTTTAATGCTACTAACATTTGAATAGTTGAACAATTAGGATTTGCGATTATATTTCTTTCTCTGTAGTACTGCAGCGCCTCCGCATTTACCTCCGGCACTACCAATGGTACATCTTTTTCATAGCGAAATTGCGAAGAATTATCAATAACTACACAACCTGACTGAACGGCAATTGGAACATATTGCTCTGAAACCGCACTCCCGGCGGAAAAAAAAGCAATCTGGACTTTGGAAAAGTCAAAATCAGCCAAATTTTCCACATCTAAAGTATGCCTGCCAAAATTAACAGATTTACCAATAGAGCGTTCACTGGCCAGAGCATAAACTTTATTAACTGGAAACCGACGCTGCGCGAGAATTTCTAAAAAAGTTTCTCCAACTAATCCCGTGGCGCCAACGATGGCAATATTATATTTTTTCATTCGAAAACTCCAAGTTGTTCAGCGTTTAATAACAATAGTCCCTGTCCACCACTGTCTAGTTCCAGCCAAACACCTGGGAATTTTGGAAAATGCTCCATAAAAGTCTTATCGCTATGACCGACCTCGACCACTAAAATACCTTGCGGAGCCAAAAAAGCTTTGGCTTCCTTAAAGATTTTTTTGACAACCGCCAAACCCGAATCTGCAGCACATAATGCTGACCAAGGTTCGCGGTGATATTCTTGAGGTAAAGTTACCAGTTCCTCCTCACTAACGTAAGGCGGATTGCTTAATATAATGTTGTATTTTTTGTTGGGCAGGCTATCGAAACAGTCCGATTGTAGCAAGTTAATTCGATCTTCCAACCCGTGCTGTTTTACGTTAATTGCCGCAACTTGCAAAGCTTCCTCACTGATGTCAACCGCATCCACCACGGCCCCAGGAAAAGCTAAGGCAGCCCCGACAGCAATACAACCACTGCCGGTCCCAATTTCCAAAATATGGGTAACCTCTTCTGGAATTACCCAAGGTATAAATTGCTTATCCAACCACTCAGCGAAGGGGGAACGAGGAACCAAGACTCGCTCATCCACATAAAAGCAAAGGCCATTAAACCAACTTTGATTCAACAAATAAGCCAGAGGCTTACGGGTTTCAATGCGCGCCTGAACGATTTTCATGATTTGCTGGCGCTCAGTTGGCGTTAAAGTGGCATGGAACAATAAAGGATTGACTTCAGGTGGCAACTGTAGAACGGTTAACACCAAAAAAACGGCTTCATCCCATGCGTTATCGGTGCCATGACCAAAATATAATTTTGCTTCATTAAAACGCGAGGCAGCCCATCGAGTCCAATCACCCAAGGTTGATAAGTGCATCAAGGCTTCTTCCATTTCTGTTTTATTCATACCCAACCCATTATTTTTGATAATTATTATACCATAATATTGGCAATTTAGTGAGTTCCTTTTAGCGGAAACTCCCGATTGGTAACCATTATAAGTGCTTTTTAAGAGACTCTCTGCTAACTTATTAAGATGAGAATCAAAATAGGGAAATTTCTTTTCCACGAGCTGCCTTTATTTCTTTCATGGGGTACCGCGATTTTATTTATTGCTCTAAAATTAAATAAGCATTTCCTTGAACATATTTCTTATCCGTATTTATTTAGTGGACTATTCTTTTGGTTATTTTTAATTATTTTGCTCAATGCATTTAAGGTCGCACACCAAGTTGAATCATTATCGACAAAACTGGGAGAACCCTTTAGTACCCTCATTCTTACATTAACGGTTATCTCTATTGAGGTTGTGACTATTGCAAGCGTTATGCTTACGGGTGAGCATAATCCCACTTTAGCACGTGATACGATGTATGCGATTGTGATGATTATTTTAAATGGTATTATTGGCTTGTCATTGGTCGTTGGAGGAATACGTTACCGAGAGCAACGTTATAATCTACGGGGATCCTTGACTTTTCTAAGTGTTATTTTGGTGCTTTCCGTTATTGGCCTGGTATTGCCCAACTTTACCTTATCTACCGCGCAATCCAATTTCAGCATCACCCAGACTGTTTTCCTCATTATTACTTCGTTGATGATTTATGGCATTTTTTTGGCCATCCAAACTGTCAGTCATCGCAGTCAATTTGTGGTTTCTAGTCAAAGCAATCTAGCTTCCATACCCTTTAACAAATACCATCAAGAAACTTCTCAATTTAACATCATTTTATTAATTGCCTATTTGATCCCGACGCTTATTTTAGCCAAATTAATCGCAACCCCCATCGAATCTATTTTGAATATTCTCCATACCCCTCCCGCTTTAGGGGGACTGTTGGTTGCTATTCTTGTACTATCCCCGGAAGCGGTCAGCGCCATTCGATTTTCCCTCGCTAATCGTTTACAGCATTCGGTAAATATCGCATTAGGATCAGTTTTGGCAACAACCGCCTTAACTATTCCAATCATTTTAACCATCGGACTATTGGTTGGAAAAAAAATTATCCTTGGATTGGAGATGAAAAATGTGGTGTTATTATTATTAACATTGGTAACCAGTATCATTACTTTTGCCAGTGGTAGAACCAACGTCTTGCAAGGCGCTTTACATTTATTGCTATTTTTATCGTATATTTTGATGATATTTGATTAATTGAGACCGCCAAACCCCCATCTCATTTGTCTGTACCTTTGGTAATTTAACGCTTGACTCAAAGTTCTATTTATTGTATAATTTTCAAACAATTAGCGTGCATTTCGGCAAATTGAGCCGGGCTTCGCAATGTAAGTTACTGAAAAATAATAAAAATACCTGGAGACTTGAATGAAGACGATCACAACTGTGGCTGCAAGAGAAAATTTTGCCGAATTGATAAACCAAGCATCTTATGCCGGACATCGCGTTGTTCTAACGAGACGTGGAAAACCCGTAGCCGCTCTCGTTTCTTTGCATGATTTAAGAACTTTAGAAGATAAATTAGCTGCTCAAAAAAATTCTGAAGACAAGATCTAAATCAAATTATACATTCCGCAACACCGATTTTGAATTTAATCGATTTGAAATCAAGCGGTGCAAATTTCGAAAACTCAACCCACTCCGCCTTATCCAGCGACATCCGCCTACTCGCTGGATTGGCGTAACGGGTTCAAGTCCCCCAAATTTTTCTGATGTGAGCCTTACCGCTTGTACAATCCAATTAGCGCTCCAATGATAGAACCGAACTCTCTGCATAGCCTTATTCAGCGCATCCGCCTGTGAGCTTTGCAACGGGTGTCAGTGGAGATGTTTTCGCGCGCAGTGCAGCCATTTTTGAACATGACCAGGGTGATAAAGTTCACTCGGTACAATGGCGCTACGAAGTTTTACACCAGCTATGATGGCGTAACGAGCACGAAAACATCTCCACTGACGGGACCCGTTACGCCAATCCCGCGAGTAGGCGGATGTCGCTGAATAAGGCGGAGTGGGTTTAAATTTTCGAAATCTACACCACACGGCATTATTGAATATTTAATTTCTTAATCGGCCTATTTTTAACTCGCAAATTTAAATCATTCATCAGTAGTAAGAGCAAACTGAAAAAAATTGGCAATGCAATACTGAGCACAACCCAGTCACTTATAACCGTTAAATGATGATTTGCTAGCCATAAAGCATGTTTGCTGGTTGGGAGCAAAAAAGTTATCAAGAAGACTAAAATCGCATAGAGTATAAATACAAAAAACCAATTTGCTGAAGTTAATAAAGCACTTTTTCTAAACGCTTGCCCAATGGAAAGCCTTTGAGTCAATAAAAGTGGCACTGTAAAAAAAGTAAAAAGAAAGAGCAAAATGATGGGCAAACCCACTCCAATCATTGTTAATAACGCAGTTATGGTTGGATTTAAATGCAACAGGGAGAAAAATAGCCACTTAAATAAAACTATTAGCAATGTCAAAGCTAAAGCAATTAATATGATTACTGAAATTATCTGCAACAGATGTTTTAGAACATGTGAAATTTCTTCCTTCAGCGTCACCGTCTGGTTTAACCAAATCATGTGGGTACGATAAAGACTGAGTAATAATAAAAACAGAATAAAAAAATATAAAAAAACTTCGATTAAGATATGCAATTTTAAAGGTAAAGGAGATAACGCCAAAATTGACCATTTCAATAATGCGACTAAAGCAATCAACAATACAATTTTAACAAAAATTTGACCATAAAATTTTAAAATGAGTTTTATCAGCTCGATATAATTTTGCGGGGCGAAGGGATAATTCATCTTGGTACTCCTCTTATTCTCTTGGCGCCCGTTTTTTGAAAAAAAGCTGAACCAATTCACGACTGGTTGGATCTATCGCTAATTTAGAAAAGGAGTGAGCTTCATGGATCATAGCTTGCTCCCCCCTTGCCCCATATTTAACCCAATTATTGATAATTGCACAAGAAGCCGGATAAAAAGTCTTTTCAACATTTGTCTGTAAGTTTTGTAAAAACCAATGACCTAATAATTTACGAGTCCATGACAATTTATAAATATAATTCTTCAATCGCATTTTTTTTGGCTTTGGTTTTTTCAAAGCCAGGTGTGTAGCCCATTTTCTGAGATGATAATCAGGAACGGCAGCATCTACTAAACCCAACTTTTTTGCTTTCTGACCTGAAATGGGTTTACCGTTGAGCATTAATTCCAATGCATGTCTTGGACCAATGAGCTGGGGCAATCTCACGGTGCCCCCCCAACCTGGATGCAGCCCTAAGTTGACTTCTGGCAAACCTAAAAAACTATTGTTTACATCAGCCACCCGATATTGACACGCCAGAGCAAGCTCCAACCCACCCCCCAAACAAAAGCCTTGAATCATCGCCACGGTTGGAACTGGCAAATGCTCCAAGCGAGCAAAAATTTTTTGTGCATGTCGTGCAAATTGATAAGCTTCTTCTTCTGTTTTTAACTCTAAGATCTCTTTAATATCTGCTCCAGCGATAAATCCTTTTTCTTTACCCGATATAATAATTACCGCGGATGGTGGCGTTTGTATTAATTGAGTGATCAATTGATCGAGTTCATCTAAAACAGAGACACTTATAGAATTAACTGAAGCATCTTTTCGGTTTAGCGTTAACCAAAAAATTTTATCTAAATCTTTTTCTAAATGCCAATGTTGATACTCTATCATAAGGTTTTTCTAAGGTCTGAAAACTCATCTGATTGAATGACTTCCCAGCATAAATCAGCTACGGCTTGTAATTGATCGCGCTCACTTATTTGTAGCAATTGTTGTTGATAAGCTAAACGTATCTTCATACTTAGACGACTTTCGTTCGCCAAAGGATACTCCCCATTGTCTTTTAATTTTTGGATTTTCTCTAGCAGTGGCGCAACCTCGTTCAATTGCGCCATTGCCTGCTCCATTTTCCATGCTGCACTACCAGGGGAAAAATAACAATAGGGGATAATTCTCCGATATAACTCATGGTCCTGTTGCAGACTAAAAGCGATGGCGGTCCCTACTTTATCTGTTGAACCAAAATAGGTCAGTCCCCATGGAAAAATTAAAAATTTTAGCAACTTTGCTAGCCAACGAACCGGAAAATTAGCGAAAAAATCCATCCATGCGTTTTGAATTTGTCTAAAACAATAAATGATAGCCCAGTCCTTAAAATCTCTTTCTTTTTTATCTTGATGATTTTGATGAAAATACCTTAATACCGCTGCAGCCATGTAAATATGGCTTAAAATGTCCCCCATTCTTGCAGATAATGCTTCTTTTATCTTCAATTTTTTACCCAACACCAACAGTATGATATCGGTAACCACAGCAAACGCATTACTCATGCGAGTCAGTTGACGAAAATATTTTTTTTCAAATTCAGGAATCTTCTTTAAAATACAACAGCCACACGTAAAACCATAAACAATCAGTTTAAAGAATTGAACTAGAAAAAAGCCAACGTGTTGGAAAAATATTTTATCAAAAGAATTGACATCCATTGCCATAGCTGCCTGCAATTCTTGCTGAAGATAAGGATGACAACGCATCAGTCCTTGTCCATAAATAATTAATCCCCGAGTAAGAATGTTAGCACCCTCAACTGTAATCATGATAGGCGCTACATTATGGAGGACGGACATATAGTTTTGTGGCCCTAATTGAATGGCTTGGCCAGCGTGTATATCCATGCCATCTGCCACAATTAGCCTTGCTAATTCTGTAAGATGGTATTTACTCAAAGCCGAAGGGACGGCCGGATGTCCACCAAAATGTATGGACTCGACCGTGCATCGCCGAGTAGCTTCGGCCAAATAGGCGATTCCGCCCATATGAGCTAATTTTTGTTGAATACCTTCAAATTTAATAATGGAACGATTAAATTGTTGTCGCACGGTCGCATAGGCCGTACTCAATAACCAACAGGATTGGATCACTCCGGTGGCTAAACTAGGAAGTGAAATTCCTCTACCAACCACCAAACATTCCAGCATCATTTGCCAGCCTTGTCCGCAACGTTCTTTTCCACCAATGACAAAATCTAGTGGAATAAATACGTCTTTACCGCGTACAGGACCATTCATAAAACCAATATTCAACGGAAAATGTCGAGTTCTTTTTTCAATGCCCGGTAAATCAACGGGTACCAGAGCTAGAGTAATTCCTAAATCAACTTGAGTCCCCAATAAACGGTCTGGGTCATTTAATCTAAAAGCCAAACCAATTAAAGTTGCCATAGGAGCCATGGTAATATAACGTTTGTTCCAATTTAACCGAATCCCCAATAATTTTTTTCCCGAATAAAAACCATATTCGAGAACGCCAATGTCACTAATATTAGCGGCATCGCTACCCGCCTCAACCCCAGTTAAAGCAAAACATGGAATTTCTTCACCGCTAGCCAAACGCGGCAAATAATAATTTTTTTGCTCTTCGGTACCATAATATTTTATAAAAGCCCCAGGGCCTAATGAATTCGGCACCATGACTGAAATAGCAGCACTGACACTGCAAGTGGCTATTTTATTAATAATGGCTGAGTGAGCAAATGGGGAAAAACCTAGTCCACCATATTGCGGATCTATTTCTAAACCCAAAAATTTATTTTCTTTGATATAATTCCAAGCATCAGGAGAAAGATCATAGTCTTGATAAGAAATTTTCCACTCTTCTAGTAAGTTACAAAATGTTGAGACTTGATGATTTAAAAAATCTTGTTCTTTTTGAGTTAATGATGCGGTTTCTGCGGAAAGAAATTCGCACCAATCGGGCTCTCCTTTAAAAATTTGATCTCCCCACCACACTCCTCCTGCATTTATGACTTCTTGTTCAGCTATTGATAAGGGTGGATTTTCTCGTCTAAACCAATGCAAAAACGGTAGGCTAATCAGCTTAAACCTTAATTTCTTACTCACCGAAAGAAAAAAGATGATCAAACAAAGCAAGCTTAGAAATACAAGCATTAAATTTCGCTCCGCGCGAACATAAATTTATGTTTGATAACGTTCCTGTAAGTAGGCGAATACGCCGCGTAAAGCATTCGCTTCTCCTCCTACAGGACGGCCCGGTAATCTATCAAAATTCCAAGCACTCATATCAAAGTGAACCCAAGGGATTATGGCTGGGACAAATGACTTCAAATATAAAGCAGCAGTGATAGCGCCAGCGTAGGGTCCATTGGAGGCATTACATATATCTGCTACTTCACTTTTTAAGTAACGTTCGTAAGGTTGATATAAGGGTAATCGCCACATTGGGTCATAATTCTTATCCGCGACCGCTGACAAATCACGAGCCAAGGTCTCATGGTTGGCAAAAAAAGTGGTTATATCGGGACCTAAAGCAACTCGAGCGGCCCCAGTCAAGGTACTAAAATCTAGTAATAAATCCGGACCTTCTTCAACCGCTGCAGTAAGTGCATCCGCTAGCACCAACCGTCCCTCGGCATCTGTATTACTCACTTCAACTGAAATTCCTTTGCGGGTAATAATCACATCACCTGGACAATAACTGTTCCCAGAGACCATGTTTTCTACTGCTGGAATTAATACACGCAAATTAACCGGCAAATTTTGAGAAATGATCATGCGCGCCAGTCCTAAAACATGCGCAGCGCCTGCCATATCTTTTTTCATAATTCGCATTCCGTCTGCAGATTTTAAATTTAACCCGCCGCTGTCAAAACATACTCCTTTGCCTACCAAAGTTAACATTGGGTTTTTCTTATCGCCCCAACGTAAATCTATTAAACGGGGAAGATTAGAGCTTCCTTTCCCCACAATATAAATAGAGGGATAATTAGCCGACAACAATTCCTCACCCAGAGTGATATTAATTTCACTTTGAGTAGCAACAGCAAATCGAGTTGCAATTTCAGCTAAAATTTCAGGATTCATATCGGCTGTGGGTGTGTTAATCATATCTCGCACCCAATAAATGGATTCTACCCATTCTTGGCAAAAATTTGCGTTTAAAAAACCCGGGATTAACACCTGTGGGCGATTTAATGCGTTTTTTTGTGCTTGTTTTTGATAGCGGGTAAACGTATAACTACCCAATCCCCACGCGATCAAAGCACGCTGCCACTGTTCCGTTTTTGGCCATATTGGATCATCTAAAACAATAGAATATTTGCCTGACGGCAATCGGAGCGGCAAATCGCCGAAAACCCAAAAATCATCAACTGCTGCTAATCCAACCAAAACACAAATTAATTCACCTTCCCGATTTGGAATCAAACAGCTGCTGCCCGGTTCGGCGGAAAAACGGTTTGCTTCAACCCATTGCTGAAGCTCAAAACTTTGTGCCGATAACCAAGAAGAAAAATTAGCTTTCATGATTGGCTTTATTGCAATCATTGCGGCAGTGGCTTCGGTTGTAAAACAATTAGGCATATTTAATCAGCTATTTAAAAATTGTTGATAAGAAACTATTTTTTCTAAATCTAAAGGATAGTCTTTATTGCCTTCGATAAGAGAATAGTAATAAGTTTCATATCCCTCCAGAGGTTTAGCCTGGAGTAATTTCCAATCTTTGGCATCCGCTACGCTACTCTCTTCGTCGGGAAAATAGGCCAAATGAGTGCGTTTTTCAAATACCTCAACCGTAGCAGGAGGCGTTCGTCGTCCCCCTCTTGCCAACTCATGCAACATTTGCATATCTTCTTCAGTTTTAAGGATTAGCCTGAGCGGATTTTTCTTTTCATCTAAGAATAAAAAACTGGCCGGCTCTTCAAGTTGATAATATTCAACCGCATGACATTGACGAGCAACTTTATTAAATAATTCAACAAACGCCGGATCGTTACGCGGATTTTGTTGAGCCCCGGTACTCGACCCTTGAATAGCATGAGAAATTTCTTTGAAATATTCTTGATGTAGTTCTTTGGTATAAGCCAGCAACATATCAATATAATTTGGAGCGCTTTTCACTATAAAACGGTCAATCAATTTTTCGTTAAAAGCCTTAATGGCAGTAGATTGGTCTGCTTCTCCCGTCAGCATAATAATTTTTATTGGCAGTCCCAATTCTTGACGAATTTTGGTGGTGAGTTGCAGGCCATTCATTTCCGGCATCGCATAATCAACAATGAGAATAATATGTTGTGAAAACCGAGGTGGATTTGCGTAAATAATGTGTTGCAAAGCAGGAATATCAATATTAATTAGGGTCTTGGATAAATCATATTGTTCCTCTGGCGTAGAGATGAGTGGAGCAATTATCGTTTTTGTAGTATCGCCTTGTTGAGTTAGCAGTTTAATAATTTCTTGTGGAGAGGTTGAATATTTTGACTTGTAATGGGGAGCCAATGCTCTCTTTAAATCCATCAATAAATCTTCGCTATCGTCAACCATCAGTATGGTGCTAGGAAAGTAACAGCAAACAGGAAGGAAATCTGGCGTCATCTTCTTTACTCCTTTGTTAATCAATTTTCCGCAGCGGATAATCTATACTATTTAGGCGATAAAGGAAAGCTTAAAATAAAATCAGTATATTCGCCATAGACAGATTGACAGGTAATCTCACCGCCATGAGCGCGCATGACCATTTTACTAAATGCTAGACCGATACCAGTACCATGATGAGTACCCTGGGAGAAAAATTGATCAAAAATATGAGACAATGTATCAGCAGCTATACCCTGAGCGGTATCTTTAAAATGCAAAGTATTGGCGTTTTCACCTAATTCAGTCCAAATCTGAATTTCACCCTTTCCAGCTTTTTGAATGAAATAAAGTGCGTTTTTCAATAGGTTAAAGAAGATATGCATAATTAAAACCGGCTTTCCGGAAAATAAAAAATCTTTTTGTATATTAATTTTCACCAATTTTTTTTGCCCTATCGGGAAAGTATATCTATCCATAGCTTGTTTAACACATTCAGTAATCGAATTTTGGGTAAAGTCCTCCGTATTAATTTGGTCATGCGCCAAATTAGTCAATAACATATCAATCACCATATTTGAATGGTCTACTTTCTTATTGATGCTGACCGTTGCATCAGAAAGAGATTGAAGCGATGTTTCGCCGAGCGATGGGATATCCAATTTGTGGGACAGCGCCTGATAATAGGATTGGATCAATTTGGGGAGATACGCGTTAATGCAATATAAAGATGACTTAATCCCTGCCAAGGGGGTTCGTAATTCATGGGCAATGCTAGCGCTGACCAACGCCATCCCATCAACCTGCCCCTGGGCTTTTTGTAAGGCATTCTCCATCTTCTTCTTTTCAGTTATATCGATAGAAATTCCAAGAACACCAATAATCTCTTCTTTATAATTTTTTAAAGGAACTTTTTGACTAAGCATTATTGCCAACTGATCGTTGACTTTTATAATTTCTTCTGCGGTTACACTTCTTTCATTTTCCATTACATCAAGATCATTCTGTCGAAAAATATTTGCCAAACTTATATCACTGGTAAGTTCAAAATCAGTTTTTCCAATAATGTTGCTAGGACTGGGGAAGCCTAAACTCATTGCTTGACGATAATTACATCCTAAATATATTCCTTCTTTATTTTTCCAATATACATGTCCAGGTAAATGATTCATTATATGTTCTAAAGTAGTTTGAACTTCTTGACTTTTTTCTTCCAATTTTTTTTCAGTTATTTTAATTTCATTTATATCAAATGAAACTCCTAATACTCCAACAATTTGGTTTTTATCATCTTTTAAGGGAATTTTTTGAGTTAAGAAAGTATGTTCTATGTTATCTCTAAAAATAAAAGGTTCTTCAATTGTAATTGCTCGACCTTCTCTCATTACCATCAAGTTAGTTTCATTAAGAAGGTGCGCCACTTCAGGATGTTCAGTAAAACAAGATAAATCCTCATTACACTTTCCCACAATCTCTCGTGGAGAATTTAATCCATATGCTTCAGCCTGTATTTTATTACATCCCTGATAAAAATTTTCTCTATCAAGCCAATATACGTGACCCGGTAAAGAAAAAATAATTTTTTCTAAATCTTTTAAGACATTAGAATGATTTTCCATAAAGTTTTTTTTCCGATAGACAATTATTAAAATTGTTACTGCTCCTCCCGTAATCAAGCTTATAATAAAGCCAACCATTAGTACATAGTCTTTAAAAAGATACCCATGTAGAATAGTAACTATCTGAATAAAATTAAAACCAGCGAAAGTTAAAAGTGAAACCCCTTTAGTATCCTTGGTTTTATACAATTGAAAAAGCTGAGGTAGAAACAACATTGCATTCAGAAATAATCCAAAACCAAAAATAATTTCAATAATATGTTCAAAAATCGCCATTATTTACCTTCTTGATTTCATTTTTTAAAATAATCTAGTTCTTTAATTATTTGAGAATCCTTTATGAGATGTCTTTTAAAATGTAATGACACAGAAATAAGTAAATTGGGATATTGATGCTTAATAGCAAGCTCATATGCCACTTTCATAGCTAAATTACGACCACTTGGATATACTTCAAAATCGTATTTTTCTTGTGCCCAAAGCCACATCACTGAACACTCTTCTAATAAATATTCTAAGCAACAAGAAAAAGCATTTTCTCGATTAAAATAAATATCTTCAGCTCGATTTGAAAGACGCTCAAGGTACTCCTCAATAGTTGAGTTTACTGCAAATTGATATATTGAATCAACTTGATACAGTTTATTAATATTATCTCGTTTTTCTTTGTAACTAAGGTGAGTCAACCAATCACTCCATCGTGATATATTATAAGGGATAGTTAGTTTATCACAAATCCATTTATTTCTAGCGAGCCACTTATCGCCTTCTAGAAGCGCATTGTTATAAAAAAACTCATCAGGTTTGTTACTCCAAATTTTTAAAGTATGCCTCTGAATTGTATCATCAATCAATAAGGTAACCTTTTTGAAAGATGAATTAAGCAATAAAATAGTTGCTAAAAATTTTTCCCCTTCATGCACATTGAGATTTTGTCCAACACTAATGGGTACAATACAACTTGATTTTTTGAATATTTCTTTTCTAAAAGAAAGAGGGCACTTAGAAAAATGAACTTTTAAGACTTTCTTTTCTTTTTTCATAATCTGCAATCTCTTTTTAGTTAATATTACTCTAAAATTTACCAATACTATGTTTTTATTGCTTTTATAGTTATTAGATGACTAATAAAATTTAGGTACTTACATTAAAATGATAAAAAATAAGAATTCACCAGCATTAATTAAAAAATACTTTGTATCTAATTAATTTTAAATGAATTTCATATTTAATGCTTTATTAAAATCTTTAAACTATAAAAAAATTGAGATTATAATACCGCTTTTCACTCGATAATCAATTAACACTCAAGAAATGTCACTTTTAGCCGGTTTATATTGATCTACAGTAGATTAGGTACTCATTTAGAGATAACATAGTTGCTCTATGCTGATCAAAACACTCATTGTTATCAACAAATTGGGATTGCACGCCCGGGCCTCGGTTAAATTGATTAATTTGGCCGGAAAATTTCAAAGCGAAATACGGATGCGCTTTCGCGGAAGAGAAGTGAACGCCAAAAGCATTTTGGGCGCCATGGCTCTTGGGGCCACCAAAGGGTCCGAAATTGAACTATTTATTTCTGGACCCGACGAAAAGATCGCCATGGAAAGAATTTGCGAACTCTTTAGTAACCGTTTTGGCGAGTCAGAATAAAATACCTTATTGACCCATAGAAAGATAAAATATTATTATAAAATAATATAAATTCATATATTATATGAATTAACTTTTTCAGGGTATAAAATTTTATGTCGTCCTCCATTATTCATCAGCCACATGATAAGTTTTTTAAACTTTCCATGGGCGAATATCGCGTGGCATATGAATTTTTTTCTGAACATTTACCGTCAACGATTTTAACTAAAATAGACCTTACAACCCTGAAATTAGAAAATCATAGCTTTATAGATGAAAATTATAAGAGCAGTGAAGCTGATATTATCTATAGCGCAAAGATGGCAAATGTTACCGGTTACTTATTTTTGCTATGCGAACATCAAAGTACCGTTGATCAATTAATTGCTTTTCGGCTATGGATGTATATAAATCGATTAATGGAAATGCATATCAAACAAAATCCGAACACCGCATTGCCTTTTATTTATCCTTTAATTATCTACACAGGTCAAGAAAATTGGGATGCACCTTTGGATTTTTTTTCGCTTTTTGGAGAACATCAGACATTAGCGAGAGAATGGCTATTGAAGCCATTTCACTTATTTGATATCCATAAAGCAAATGATGATGAGATGATAAAAAGACGTTGGAGCGGCTTAGTAGAATTTGCATTAAAATATAGACAAGCTCAAGATTTTAAAAAATTTCTACAAACTTTATTACCTTGGGTTCACGAAATAGAAAAAAGAGGTTCCTCAGGATTTTCTTTAGGGAAAAATGTGTTAAAATATGTACTGGATGGTACGGTGGCGAAAGATTTTGACTTATTCGCACAAAGCGTTCAAGCGCATCTATCTACTAAATTAGGAGATGAAATGACGACAATGGCTCAAGAACTCATGAGAAGAGGACAAGAAAAAGGTATCGTTCAGGGAGTTCATCAAGGCGAAGCGGCTATGATAATCAGACAATTGAATCGTCGGTTTCATCAAGTCCCAGAATCCTATTTATCTCAAATTCAACAAGCTGATGCAGAAACATTATTGGTTTGGGGGGAAAGAATTTTAGAAGCGAAAACCCTTGAAGAAGTTTTCGAATAAAATCACTCGCCTGCTACCGTCATCTCTTCAATTAAGATAGACCCGGAACGGATGCCGCCACGAATGTCGGTATCATTGCCTACCGCCACCAAATTGGCAAACATGGTTTTCAATTGGCCTGCAATAGTGATTTCATCCACTGGAAATTGAATTTCGCCATGCTCTACCCAAAAGCCAGCAGCACCGCGTGAATAACTTCCAGTGACTATATTTACACCCTGCCCCATCAAATCTGTAACTAATAATCCTTTGTCCATTTTCTTTAACAGCGCATGCAAATCTAAGTTTGAGTCATTAATGCTTAGGTTAAAAATGCCGCCTGCATTTCCCGTGGATTTCATTTTTAGTTTTCGAGCGGAATAGGTCCCTAACACGTAGTTTTGTAAAACTCCATCCCGGACATAATCCAATTCACGTGTTCGCACCCCCTCCTGATCAAACGGAGTACTGCCCAATCCGCCAATTAAATGGGGTTGTTGGTGAATATGAATATAATTGGGGAAAACAGCTTTGCCTAGGTGATCTAATAAAAAAGAAGATTGTTGATACAGGCTTCGTCCGCTGATTGCGGAAATCAAATGACCCAGCAAGCTTTTAGCGACGGGAGCATGAAAAATTACTGGACAACGACGAGTGGATAACGACTGAGCATTTAATTTCTTTAAAACTTTTTCTGCTGCTTTTTTAGCTACCAGCAAAGGATCTTCTAAATCAGTATGCACACGGGCAACCGTATATTCATAATCTTGTTGCATTTTTTTGTCAGATTGGGCCACTACATTGCAGTTAATCGTCTGTAAGCTTTGGGCAAAGGAACCCATGAATTGACGCGTATTACCAAAAATTTTTATGGAATCATAGCTGCTGAGCATAACTCCTTCAGCGTCGGTAATGCGTTTATCGACTCCTCTGGCAGTGATGTCGCACGCAATGGCCAAATCTATGGCCGCTTTTATACTGAGATCCCAATGGTGATACAATTTCAAATCCGGATAAGAAAACGCAAGCTCTTCAGCTTCAGGTAACCCGGAGAATTCATCGACACCAGCATAGCGTGAGATCGCACAAGCTTTATCTACAGCAGCCAAAATCGCATCCGGGCTTAAATCAGAAGTGCTAGTAGCTCCGGTTCGGTGATCTTGTGATACCGTGATTTGAAGCTGTTTACCTTGATGCTGCTCAACGGTTTCAACGTCACCACTACGTACACTGACTGAAAAACCATTTTCCATAAATATACTGGCTTCTGCTTCATGCATCCCACGATGAATCGCATGGTCCAACGCTCTTTGTAATTTTTCTCTTAATGAGGCTTCGGGAAATGTGTGTTTCATCAGCAATTGCCGCCTAAATATTTATTAATGAGTGCGTTCGGAAGGTGAGCGACGTTTTTTGTCCTTCTCTCCAACCCGCGGCACGCCCACTTTAACCAATGGTTCTGGTTTAGCTGTTAATGCAAACTGTAAAACTTCGTCAATCCATTCAACGGGATGAATGAGCAGAGTACTGGTCACCTCAGGGGGAATTTCCTTCAAATCTTTTTTATTTTCACCAGGAATTAACACAGTTTTAATGCCGCCACGCAAAGCCGCCAATAACTTCTCTTTTAATCCCCCAATGGGTAATACCTTTCCACGCAAAGTTATTTCGCCAGTCATGGCCACATCTGCCCGCACTGGGATTCGGGTGACTGCAGATACCAAAGCGGTTACCATTGCAATACCTGCACTTGGACCATCTTTGGGAGTAGCGCCTTCGGGTACGTGAACATGGAAATCATGTTCTTGAAAATAATCTGCTTCCACACCAAACATTTCTGAACGACTGCGCACCACAGTCATCGCCGCACGGATGGATTCTTGCATGACATCACCCAATCTACCCGTTTGCATGCTGTTACCTTTGCCTGGAACAACTTGGGCTTCAATCGTCAACAATTCTCCACCCACTTCTGTCCAAGCTAAGCCAGTGACTTGCCCAACTTGATTATGTTCTTCTGCCAAACCAAAGCGGAAACGTTTTACACCTAAATATTTTTCAATGTTACGCCGCGTAATTTGAATTTGTTTTTTGGTTTTTTTCATGATGATAGATTTCACTACTTTTCGACAAAGTTTTGAAACTTCACGCTCTAGGTTTCTCACTCCCGCTTCGCGCGTGTAGTCTTGGATAATACTCGAAATCGCACCATCAGTAATTTTGATTTCTTTTTTCTTTAAGCCTGCCCGCTTTAATTGTCTGGGTATTAAATAACGGGTAGCGATATGGAGTTTCTCATTCTCTGTATAACCAGCCAAACGAATCACTTCCATACGATCTAATAAAGGCATCGGAATATTCATCGAATTTGCTGTAGCAATAAACATGACCTCTGAAAGATCATAATCTACCTCAAGGTAATGATCATTAAAAGCAGAATTTTGCTCAGGATCCAAAACTTCCAAAAGCGCTGAAGCAGGATCGCCGCGAAAATCCATAGCCATTTTGTCTACTTCATCGAGCATAAACAATGGATTTTTTACTTTAACTTTGCAAAGTTTTTGGATGATTTTGCCAGGTAAAGCACCAATGTAAGTTCGTCGATGTCCTCGGATTTCAGCTTCATCGCGAACGCCGCCCAATGAGATCCTGACGAATTCACGCCCGGTGGCGTTGGCGATGGATTGCCCTAATGAAGTTTTACCAACCCCAGGAGGACCAACCAAACAAAGGATTGAACCGCGCATTTTTTTAACCCGCTGCTGAACAGCAAGATATTCAAGAATCCGTTCTTTGATTTCTTTTAACCCATAGTGCTCAGATTCCAAGATAATTTCAGCTTTTTCCAAATCGTGAACAATCTTAGTGCGATTCTGCCAAGGTACTTGCAACAAGAGATCTAAATAGTTACGGCTTACGGTAGCTTCAGCTGACAACGGAGACATCATTTTTAACTTATTCAGTTCAGATTCAGCTTTTTCTTTAGCTTCGGGAGGCATACCCGCTTCGGCAATTTTCTTTTGGAGCTCCTTAATTTCATCTCCGACTGCTCCACCATCTTCCATCTCACCCAATTCTTTTTGGATGGCTTTTATTTTCTCGCTGAGATAATACTGACGTTGACTTTTTTCAACTTGCTGTTTTACACGTCCTTGCACACGCTTCTCAACTTCAACCAGATCCAACTCTTCAGCCAGTAATTTATGCAATAATTCTAAGCGGTCACGAACAATCAACTTTTCCAATATCTCTTGACGTGCGGGAATTTTGATACTCATATGCGCTGCAATACTGTCTGCCAAATTTCCGGCTTGTTCAATATTTCGTAAGGAGGCAATCAATTCCGGAGGTATTTTTTTATTTAGTTTTACCAATTCCTCGAATTGGTTAAGTACGCTGCGCATTAAAACCAAGATTTCCGTGTCGGTACTTTCGCCAGTATCTTCTAAGAATTCAACTTTTGAGGATAAATGATCTTTTTCTTGCTTATATTCAATCAATTTTGCACGTTGAATTCCTTCAACCAAAACTTTAACTGTACCATCTGGCAAATGCAGCAACTGCAATAGCGTAGCAACAGTCCCCACTTCATAAAGGTCTTGCAAGATGGGAGAATCAACCGCAGCGTCTTTTTGCGCAATGAGAAAAATTTGTTTATCCATCGCCATCGCCACTTCCAGTGCGCGTACAGATTCGGCTCGTCCCACAAATAACGGTATTACCATATGAGGAAAAACGACCACATCGCGTAAAGGCAATAATGGCAAAATCAGTTGTTTGTTTGGATCAGACATTTATTACTCCTTAAGCGCGCTTTTTCTGTTCATAAATATAAAGTGGCGTTGCATCTTTAATGATAACGTTTTCATCAATAACAACCTTTTGTAGACCCGTTAAAGCAGGTAACTCATACATTACATCTAGCAATTTATGCTCCACAATCGAACGTAACCCTCGCGCTCCAGATTTACGCTTAATCGCTTGTTTGGCGATTGCTTCTAAGGCTTTGTCACGAAACTCTAATTCTACACTTTCTAATGAAAATAATTTTTCAAATTGTTTAACCAAAGCATTTTTGGGTTCAGTTAAAATCTGCACCAAAGCTTCTTCATTTAACTCATCAAGGGCTGCAATTACCGGTAAACGGCCCACAAATTCAGGAATCAAACCAAACTTTATTAAATCTTCAGGCTCAATTTGACGCATTAATTCGCTAATATCCGCTGAAGCTGTTCGATCTTTTACACGGGCAGCAAAACCAATGCTGCTGGTGTCGGTTCGTTGCTGAATAATTTTGGTTAAATCGGCAAATGCCCCACCGCAAATAAATAAGATATTAGAAGTATCTATTGCAGGTATTCTTGCTGAGGATGTTTTCTTCCACCTTGAGGAGGAATTGAAGCGACCGTTCCCTCGATTAACTTTAATAAGGCTTGTTGCACCCCTTCCCCCGATACATCGCGAGTTAACGAAGCACTTTCACTTTTTCTCGCTATTTTATCAATTTCATCGATATAGACTATTCCCCGTTGAGCTTTTTCGACATTGTAATCACAACGTTGCAATAATTTTTGAATTATATTTTCAACATCTTCACCAACATACCCGGCTTCGGTTAAGGTGGTTGCATCTGCAATAGCAAAGGGTACATCTAAAATTTTTGCCAATGTTTGAGCCAATAAGGTCTTACCTGATCCAGTTGGCCCAATTAGCAGAATATTACTTTTGGCTAATTCAACATCACGATTAATGTCTGATTGATGGCGTAAGCGTTTATAATGATTGTAAACCGCAACAGACAAGGTCTTTTTTGCAAAATCTTGACCAATGACGTATTCATTGAGTTGTTGATGGATAAATTGAGGAGTTGGCAATGAACCTTGCACAGCAGCAGGTGCATTACCTTGTGTTTCTTCACGAATAATATCATTGCATAAATCAATGCATTCATTGCAGACAAAAACAGCGGGGCCTGCAATTAATTTGCGGACCTCATGTTGGCTTTTCCCACAAAAAGAACAAAATAATTCTTTGGGTTTTTCCGCACTCATTATTACCTCACTTAAATGTCTAATTTATACTTATATAAACAAAGGCTATGCTTTCAATATATGGGCATTAGGCAACATTTTCAATATAAAATTTGGAGGACATAAACTTGATTCTGAACCATCCTTGGTTTAATAGGCGGCAAGGTACATTATTGCTATTGACGCTGTTCAAAAATACTGTCAATTAGTCCATATTCCAACGCCTGCTTGGCATCCATAAAATTATCGCGATTGGTGTCTTTCTCAATTTGCTTAATGGTCTGCCCCGAATGCTTCGCAAGAATGTCGTTAATTAAATCACCAATACGTTTGGTTTCCTTGGCATGAATTTGAATGTCAGTGCCCTGCCCCTGGTATCCACCTAAGACTTGATGAATCATTACGGTGGAATTGGGTAAGCAATGTCGCTTGCCTTTAGCTCCTGCTGTTAATAGTAATGCACCTGCGCTAGCAGCTTGACCAATACATAAAGTACTTACATCCGGTTTAATAAATTGCATGGTGTCGTAGATAGCGAGCGCTGCGTTCACATGACCGCCGGGCGAATTAATGTAAAGTGCGATATCTTTGGCAGGATTTTCAGACTCTAAAAACAACAACTGAGCCACGATTAAATTTGCCGAGTTTTCTTCAATGGGACCGACTAGAAAAATAATTCTTTCTTTTAAAAGCCGGGAAAAAATATCATAAGCGCGTTCGCCACGCGCACTTTGCTCAACCACCATTGGAACTAAATTATTTCTCATTGGGACCGTCCTTTTAATAATTTTTTGAAAACACTTCCTGATAGGTAATGGTTTTATCCGTAACCTGAGCCTGTTCAATGAGTCTACCAACAACTTCGTCTTCAAGCACCAAAGTTTCAATCTCGCTTAATAAGCGTTTGTTTTGGTAGTACCAAGCAACCATTTCTTCGGGCTTTGCGTACCCAGAAGCGGCCACTAATTCATTTATTTTCTCACGAACTTTACCTTTATCCGATCGAATATCAAATTTTTTGGCCACTTCTCCTACCAGTAATCCTAAAATTACCCTTTTTTGAGCTTGTTGTACAAAAGGCTCTTTAGGTAAACTTATTTTTGAAGGATCTCTTCCTTGCCAATTCGGTTGCGTAGCCATTTGTTGACGGGCTATCTCTTGAAGTTGCACAATTTCATCTTCAACCATGGATTGTGGAGGAATAATGGGGTTTAATTCGATCAGTTGATTCAACGTATTATCTTTTAATCGAGATTCTAATCTTCTTTTTAATTCAGTTTCCATTTCTTCATGTAATTTTTTTCTTAATCCTTCGATACCGCCTTCTTTAATCCCGGCCTTAACAGCCAATTCATCATTCAATTCTGGCAATTCCGGTTCTTCGATTTCATGAACCTTAACTTTAAAAGTTGCAGCTTTCCCTGCTAAATGGGCAACAGGATAATCGTTGGGAAAGGTGACGGACAAATTGCGGCTTTCATCAATTTGAGCCCCAACTAAGCCTTCTTCAAAACCTTGGATCATTTGTTTTGACCCTAATTCCAAATGAAATTCCTTACCGCTTCCACCTGCGAAAGGTTGACCATCAATAATGCCTTCAAAGTCAATTTTAACCCGATCCCCCATCGCAGCAGGTCTATTGACAGAATGCCGATGGGCTTGCTGGTGACGAATTCGATCTATTGTATGATCAACATCTGCTGAGGTCACTTCGGCTGACAATTTTTCTATACGAGCATTGGAAAAATCAGCTAATTCAACTTCAGGTAACGTTTCAAACGAAACCTCAAACTGAAGATCTTCACCGGGAACAATTTCTATTGGCTTCACTTCAGGATTGCCTGCTACCTTAAGCTTATGATCGGCGATTGCTTGTTGGAAACTGGATTGCATTAACTCACTGATGACATCACGCCGTATAGTACCTCCAAATTTCTTCTCGATTACTTTCGAAGGTATTTTTCCTTGTCTGAAACCGGGAATACGAATATTAGGATTTTTGATCACTTCCTTTAGGCGTTCTTGAAAAGCCTGCTCTACCTTTTCTCCTGGCAAAACGACTTTTAAACGACGATGTAACCCATCCAGTTTTTCCACTTCAACACGCATAATTGAAACCTCATGATCTTCTAATCAATTTTAAATCCTGCGCATTGGCAAAGCCAATTGCTCGGAATGAAGGGGGAGAATCGCGATTCTCCCCCTTGCAAACCCCCATCGCGCAGAGCGGAGTTCCCTTCAGCGGGAACTCCTGTCATTTTTACCTGCGAGAGGAGAGACTCGAACTCTCACAGGTTACCCCACTGGAACCTAAATCCAGCGCGTCTACCAATTTCGCCACTCTCGCATACTATTTTCGAGTAAAGGCAATTATTAAACACGAATTAGAAAAACAAGACAAGAGGGTCATTTTTGGTCAAAAAAAAAGCCCGATAAAGATCGGGCTTTTTAGCTTCCGATTAGGAATTAGGTGCCGCTACCAGTGGTGCCGCCGGTGCTGTTAGGCGTTCCTGCGTTTGAAGTTCCGCTGGTGCTGTTGTCGCCGCCAGTCATACCGCCAGTTGAGGTATTATTGGAGGAACCGGAAGTTCCCATGTCCGTCATACCTGAGTTATTGGTGGTAGTGCTGGTGGTGGTGGAGGTGGTGCTGCTGTTGGATGGAGCAGTTGTGCTTCCGCCTAAATCTTCACAAGCAGATTTAGAAACCGATACATATTTTTTGTCATTTTTTAAAGTTAGACCATAGCATTTTACGTTATTTGTTTTGGTTTCTTTTGTTGTGGTTTTGTGCGCAGTATTAGCTAAAGCACTGGTTGAAACAACAGCAACGCTGGCAGCTGCAAGAGTTGCCAATCCCAAACTGATTACATTTTTTAATTTCATGAAATAAACTCCTTGATTTGTTTTAACTTAAAACCAATAAGAGCTGGTACCAGAACCTATTGGCTTCATTCTCGGCAATTCTTATTCTCCTGCCCAAGTTATGTGCAAATACACAGAAAAAAAGCAGACCGGAACTGCAGCTGGCTATACTATTGAGTTTTTTTAGTATTTGCAATATCGTTTTTATAAAATTAACGCTATAATCGTGTTTTCAATTTCCCTTGGGGTGAATAATGCACTTTCTCAGCCAATATGGTCTTTTTTTAGCTAAGTTTTTAACCATTATCCTACTAATTTTTCTTTTCTTTATTGGGATTCTTTTTGTTATCGTTGCCTTAACCTCTAAAAAAGAAAAAAACGGCAGATTAATCATTCAATCGCTGAATGAAAAATATTTACATTATAAAAAATCCATCAATGAAGCGACTCATGTCAAAGAAAAGAAAATAAAGAAGAAAAAAAAATCCGCTGCGGATAAAAAACGTCTTTTTGTAGTAAATTTTTGTGGTGACCTTAAAGCCAGCACTGTCAACTCCTTAAGAGAAGAAATCACTGCAATATTGGTTTCTTATAAATCAGGAGACGAGGTTCTACTGTGCGTTGAAAGTCCAGGTGGTGTTGTGCACGGCTATGGATTAGCAGCCGCACAAATTGCACGGTTGAAGGAGGCTAAAATAAATTTAACCATTGCTATCGATAAAGTTGCCGCCAGCGGTGGATATTTAATGGCTTGCATAGCCGACCATTTAATCTCAGCACCATTGGCCATTGTGGGTTCAATCGGTGTCATTGCACAACTTCCTAATTTCAATCGTTGGTTAAATAAAAATGAAATTGATTTCGAGCAGATTCAAGCCGGGCAGTATAAAAGAACTCTAACGATGTTTGGGAAAAATACACCGGAAGCGCGACAAAAAATGCAAGAAGAAGTTAATGAGGTGCATGAACTTTTCAAAGCGCACATCGCGGCTTATCGACCCAAAGTAGACATTACGGAAGTCGCTACAGGTGAATATTGGTTCGGGACCCGCGCCAAAGAATTAAACTTAGTTGATGAAATAAAAACCAGTGACGATTTCCTGTTTGTAGCCAAAGATATTTTCGATATTTATTTAATCAAATATGAGATTAAAAAATATTTATTGCAGATGGTAAATACACAAGTTAAAACCCTTTTGCAAAAATATAAAAACTTTGATCAGGCAGCAGCCCTTGAAATGGTCAAACTTGAGCATCAATCAGCGATTCCCGCTGAAGACATCGGGAATCGCTTCCTGGTTTAAATCCTGATGAATTGAGTATTTATTTAGGGGAAATTATGCATAGCCACGCCCATCATCATAATAATGGTCATAATCACAGTCACCATCATGGTCATCCTCATCGAGTTTTATTTTTGGCTCTATTTATCATTATCATCTTTGCAGGGATTGAAGCGTTAGGGGGATGGTGGTCAGGTTCCTTAACACTGATGAGTGACGCAGGCCATATGGTCTCAGATGCCGCTGCACTGGGGATTGCAGCGTTGGGCGGTTTGTTGGCGTTACAACCTCCTTCTCATAAACACAGCTATGGCCTTGGGCGTGCAGAAATTGTCGCCGCATGGGTCAGTAGTTTACTGATGCTCTTCATTTCGCTGGTTGTTATTGTTGAAGCCATTCGACGTATTCATAATCCACATCCAGTTAATGGTTCTACGGTTATGATCATTGGTTCTGTCGGAATCGTGGTTAATTCCTTCGTTGCTTGGCTTTTGGCTCGGGGCGAACGAACTTTAAATATTCGCGCCGCCTTATTGCATGTCATGAGTGATATCTTGGGGTCAATCGCAGCACTTATCGCAGGAACTGTCATTTATTTGACTCATTGGCTTTTAATAGATCCGATTTTATCTATTGTGATCGGTATCTTAATTCTAATCTCCAGTGTTACCTTACTTAGGGAATCCCTCTTTGTTTTGATGGAAGCCGTACCCGGCCATATTGATCTTAAAGAAGTTGCCGAAACAATGACTAACATAAAGGGGGTAAAAGCCATTCACGATTTGCACATTTGGACACTTTCCTCCGGAACCATTGCATTGTCTGCTCATGTATTTATTGTCGAACTGAGCCGATGGCAAACCATTTTAGGCAAGATTAGAGAAAAGTTGAAATCAGAGTACAATATTGAACATGTCACTTTGCAACCCGAACCTGAAATTATTGATTGCCAACCCTGCCTGGAGCCTTAACTCATGACCCAACATAAATTTTCTGCAGACGAAGCGGAAGTCGCCAAATTTGAAGCTCTAGCAACAGACTGGTGGGATTTAAACGGCCCAATGAAACCTCTCCATCAAATCAATCCTCTAAGGCTCCAATATATCCAAGAACAAGTTAATTTAAACGAACAATCAATTTTAGATATTGGCTGCGGCGGTGGAATTTTAACTGAATCTTTGGCCAGAGCAGGCGCAACGGTGACCGGTCTAGACCTAGCTGAATCCTTGATTCAGCTGGCTATGACTCATGCCAAACAAGAAAATTTATCTATTGATTATTTTAATATCAGTAGCACAGAAATGGTTAAAAAAAACTCAGGGGAATATGATATCGTAACCTGTATGGAATTGCTCGAACATGTATCCGATCCAGAACAACTGGTTGCAGAATGCTCAAAACTGGTCAAGCCAGGGGGCTACGTGTTCTTTGCCACCATTAACCGTAATTTGTCCGCTTTTTTAGGTGCAATTATTGCCGCTGAATACATTTTGAGAATGCTACCTCGAGGGACCCATCAGTATGCTCAATTGGTGAAACCTTCAGAGTTAACTTTATGGGCTGGTCGGCATCAATTGAACCTGAAAGGACTAAGAGGTGTCAGTTATCAACCCTTAACAGGCCGATTTCACCTGAGCAAAAATATATCAATAAATTACATTGCCCATTTCCAGCGTATCAAATAATCATGAGCCTGAATCTTTTTTCCGCTATTTTTTTTGACCTCGACGGCACATTATTAGATACAGCTCCTGACTTATTAAATGCTTGTAATAATATATTACAACTTCATGGCAAGGCTCAGGTTAACTTGGAAGACTTTAGAACTTGGATTCATGGCGGGTCTGATTTAATGGTCTCCAAAAGCTTTAATATATCAATCCAAGATGATGACTTTAAAGATATTAAATCTGAATTTATTGCGGCTTATAGAAATCAATTAACTCACCAAACTCATTTTTTTGAAGGCATTGAAGATTCATTACGTGTCTTGGATGAAGATCAGGTGCCTTGGGGGATCATCACCAATAAACTATCTTCCTTAACCATTCCTATTGTTAATTACTTTGGCTTAGATAAAAGAAGTTGTTGCATTGTCAGTGGTGACACATTGCCACAGTGCAAACCCCACCCAGCTCCCCTACTCCATGCTTGCAATCTTATTAACTGCCCACCCGGCAATGCAATTTATATCGGGGATACTGAAGTAGATATACAAGCAGCAAAGGCTGCTGGTATGATGAGCATCGCAGTTGGATATGGATATCATGAGAAAGATAACCCACCGTTGTTTTGGAAATCGGACTTCGTGTTGGACTCATCTAAGGATTTGCCTTCTTTCCTATTTAGCTTGCGGAGAAAAAACAGTGGAAAAACAAAAAAATAGCCATTTTTATATTGTGGTGGCTTTTATAGCTGCTCTCTCTGGCGTTTTATTTGGTTATGATACCGGAGTCATTTCTGGGGCTATTTTATTTATCAAAGAGGAATTTCATCTCACCCCAGAGTTAAATGGCTTGGTTGTCTCCGCCGTTTTAATGGGCGCTTTAATTGGAGCAATTGCCAGCGGCCGCTTAGCCGATCGATTCGGACGCAAACGATTATTAATCGTTGATGCGCTTATATTTATCATCGGAACATTAGGCAGTAGCTTAGCGTCAGATATTATCTTCTTGGTGTTAAGTCGTATTGTGGTTGGCGTTGCAATTGGTATCGCTTCTTACATTGCTCCGCTCTACATTTCAGAAATTGCTCCGGCTAAATATAGAGGCGCCTTGGTTTCTCTCAATCAGCTGGCGATTACCATTGGTATTTTACTTTCTTATATTGTCGATGCTTATTTTGCTTCCGAACAATCCTGGCGGATGATGCTAGGCTTGGGAATTGCTCCCGCATTGTTATTGTTTATCGGCATGTTGTTCCTGCCCTTTAGTCCACGCTGGTTAATGGCGCAGGGACGGGAAAAAGAAGCGCTAGCCGCTTTAAAGCAAATACATGGCGACAATATAGATACTCAAGCCCAATTAAACTTAATTCGCGCCAGCTTACAGCACCAAAAAGGCGATTTGAAAACTTTATTTTCCTCCCTTATTCGCCCAACTTTGCTGATCGCGGGTGGTCTTGCTTTGTTGCAACAAGTCACTGGAATAAACACCATTATTTATTACGCACCCACTATTTTCCAAATGGCTGGCTTCAATTCTGCGAGCTCCGCTATTTCGGTAACCACAATCGTCGGTGTCGCCTTTGTGTTATTTACCATCGTGGCCATTCCGCTGGTTGATTCTTTAGGAAGAAGATTTCTATTATTTACTGGTCTAGTTGCCATGTCAGCCAGTCTTGGCATTTTGAGTTGGACTTTTCACTTACAAAGTCAACTCTCTTTAATAAAATGGTTTACTTTAGGCGGAATGTTGATGTTTATTGCTGGGTTTGCAATCAGTTTAGGGCCGATTATGTGGCTAATGATTGCCGAAATTTTCCCTCTGCGGGTGCGCGGCCTGGGAGCGAGTCTCGCTACCTGTATTAACTGGGGGTCTAACTGGCTGGTAGCAATTACTTTCTTAACGCTTATTTCAACCCTCGGGGCAAGCGGAACATTCTTTATCTATTTTTTAATTAGTTTGTTCTCAATATTCTTTGTCTATCGTTTTGTACCAGAAACGAAAGGGTGTACTTTGGAAAATATTGAAGCTAATTTGTATGCTGGAAAATCAGCCCGTGATTTAGGAGAAATTGCATGAAAAGTTTGAGTCTGATTAAAAGAATTTTTTTAGTTCTGATAACCTGCCTTTCTTTTTATCACTTAGGCTTTGCCTCGCCAACTTTATTACCAAAACCGACAAAAATCAGCCCCTTTCATCTAACCGATGACACCAACAAACCTTTTACCAATCAAAACCTGCAAGGTCATTGGACGTTTATGTTTTTTGGTTTTACTCGTTGTCATGATGTATGCCCAGAAACACTGTCTCAATTGAATCAGATGTATCTGCAATTAAGAAATAAAATGAATCCATCCTTATTACCTCAAATTGTTTTTGTTACTGTAGATCCTGATCGCGATACCAATGCTGTCTTGCATAACTATGTCAAGAGTTTTAACCCTGCTTTTATTGGCTTGCGCGGAGATGCAAATACTCTGAATTTATTTAAGAACGAAATGAAGGTCTACTTCGCAAAAGTACCCAAACCTAACCAAGATTATTCAATGGAACACAGCTCGCAAATTTTTCTGTTAAATCCTAAAGGTGAATGGATTGGAATATTAGATTTTCCTTTTCAAGCAGACCAATTGATCACAGATTATAAACAAATCATCAATACAGACCATTCCAACCAACATGAATAAATTTAAATTTTTTTTGGAGTTTCCAAGGTTTTTAGTTATTGTGTCTGTATTCATTTTAACGGCTTGTAAACCTGCTCCAGTATTATCAGACACCCAAGGTAATAATATCGATCCTGAAAGTTGGAAAAATCATTGGGTGATTGTAAACTACTGGGCGAGTTGGTGCGAACCTTGTCATAAAGAAATTCCAGAGCTTAACCGCTTTTATCATTTGCATCACGATCAAGTCTTACTGTATGGCGTCAATAATGATGGCTTAGACCCAGATAGTTTACGTCAAGCAATCCAAAAAATGAATATCGAATTTCCCGTTTTTGTTTCCAATCCTGCTAAAGCCTTACATATTCGTGATATTGGTGTGTTGCCTTCCACTTTTGTTTTTAACCCTCAAGGTCAATTGGTAAAAACCTTAATCGGCGCGCAAACCGTGAGCAGTTTAGAGCAAGTTATTGAGAATTAGACTATGGATGAAAGATTAGAACAGTTTAGCAATAATGTGGCATTGAAATACTCACTATATAATAGTCTTTTTTTAACTCTGCCTTTTCAACAAATGAAAGAAGTGGGAACCCTACTCACTTTATTTTCTAAAGATTGTGCCGAGCAAATCCAAAAAGGCAAGCATCCCAAACAAATTGTGGATCATTTTTTTAAAACGCATGTCAGTCATCTTGAAGATATCGATCCCACCAGTATTTTATTTACCATGCTTCAATTTGTCGAGCGTCAAATTGTGCTGTTTGATGCATTAGAAGATGCAGCTTATGCAAAAACCCACGACTTAAAGGGACCTGGTTCATTGTCCAATTTGCTCCATAAAATTTCACGTCCAGAGACACAACAGCGTTTTATCGAACAAATCCAAAACTATCAAATCAAAGTAGTATTAACAGCTCACCCAACTCAATTTTATCCTTATCCGGTATTAGCGATTATTACGCAATTAACTTCTGCCATTAAAGAAAATGATCTAAAAAAAATTAGCGATCTGCTTTGGCAAATGGGCAAAACTTCATTTAAACATCAGCAAAAACCTACGCCCTTTCAAGAAGCCTTAAGCATTGTTTGGTACTTGGAACATATTTTTTATCATGTTATACCCAAGATTCAACACAAAATTACCGGCACGCTTAAACAATTTGGCTGCCAAGAAGACTTTAAAATCCCCAACATAGAACTTGGATTTTGGCCAGGTGGTGATCGTGACGGAAATCCGAATGTAGATGCCGAAACCACATTGGCAGTAGCGCATTTATTAAAGACGCGAATTTTAAGAATGTATATTGCTGATTTACACCAATTAGCTAAAAAATTTACTTTCAAAGGGGTTCTTGAAAATTTAAATTCCATTAAAGAAAAGCTGGAAGAAACATTAAAAAATTGTGAAATTGATTTAAAAAATAGAAATAAATCTTTCATTTATAAAAATCCGCAAGAGTTATTAAATGATTTTATCCACATAAAAAAAATACTTATCGACGAACATAATTCACTTTTTTTAGATATTTTCGAAGAGATCATTATCAAGGTAAAATGTTTCGGGTTCCATTTTGCCAGTATGGATATGCGTGAAAATGCCCCCATGCATCGACAGGCTTTTCAGGCCATGGTGCAAGATCTAAAATATTCTGAATTGGATGGAATTGACAAACTCAGTGTCTTGAACGAATTGGCAAAAGCCCCAATTAATTTCACAATTCCTGCTGAATTACCCAGCGATTCAACCCTGTCTAGAACTTTACAAGCCATTAAATCCATAAAAACCATACAAAACAGTAACGGCGAACAAGGACTATGCCGCTATATAATTAGCAATACTCAATCTTATTTGGACGTTCTAGAACTTTTTGTTATGTTACGGGTCGCCGGTGGCTTTAAAACCCAATTAACGGTTGACATCATCCCACTCTTTGAAAGCATAGCTGATTTGCAAAATGCCGAGTCAACCATGCAGGAACTTTATAATTGCAATTTTTATCGCAAACATTTAAAAAACAGACACAATACTCAAACCATTATGCTCGGATTCTCAGATGGGACAAAAGATGGTGGTTATTTGGCAGCCAACTGGTCGATTTATAAGGCAAAAGTTAATTTAACTAGGCTTTCTGAGCAATATAATATAAAAGTTATTTTTTTCGATGGTCGGGGCGGTCCTCCAGCACGCGGCGGTGGAAACATGCATAATTTTTACCGATCGCTAGGAAGCAAAATAAATCATCAGAATCTGCAACTGACGATTCAAGGCCAGACCATCAGTTCTAACTTTGGCACCAGTACTTCCGCACGTTACAATATTGAACAATTATTTACAGCGGGATTAGAAGATCTTTTATTTCCTAGCCATGTGAATGACTTGACCCAAACGGAAACTGAACTGTTAGAAGCGCTATCCAACGAAAGCCAAAAAGCATATTACGCTTTAAAAGAAGATAAATTATTTATTCCTTATTTAGAGGAAATGACTCCACTAAAATATTTTAGTGAATTAAATATTGGCAGCCGACCCACTGCAAGAAGTAAAACTTCTCGTTTGGAATTTTCAGATTTACGCGCCATTCCTTTTGTCGGGTCCTGGAGCCAACTCAAACAAAATATTCCAGGTTATTATGGTTTTGGTACAGCGCTCAAGCATTTGGTTTCCGCCGGCAAAAAAGAAGATTTAATTTCTTTATATCGAAATTCTCTCTTTTTTAGAACCTTAGTAGAAAACACCATGATGAGCCTGTGCAAAACTTTTTTCCCTTTGACCATCTATATGAAAAAAGACCCAAAATTCGGATCATTTTGGAATCAGCTCTGTAAAGAAGCGGAGCTCACAACCACGCTGCTGTTAGAAATCTCCAATCAAAAAACATTACTGGAAAAAGATCCTTTAAATAAAGAATCTATTCGTCTACGCGAAGAGATTGTTTTACCCTTATTAGTTATCCAACAATTTGCTCTGACTGAACTTAAAAACTTGCCTGCAAATCAGGCAAAATTGCTAATCACTTACAAAGAGATGATCATAAAAGCACTTGCAGCCAATACGAACGCAAGCCGTAATGCAGCCTGAAACGTGGTAATATTCACTGGTAATTGTTGCCAATTTGTTTCTTTCTATAAAGACAAATTGTTCGATTCCCCCTGAGTCAATACAGCATCGCAGTATTAAATATTTAACATGGAGAGTTATGATATGAAAAGACAACCGTTAGAAGAATACGTAAATCATTTTAAAGACGAATTTATGGCTGAACTTTGGTATTTGCGGAAAGTTGAACGAGGTGACATCCCCAAACGTCCGGATGCAGCAGATCCGCTCCAAATATGTTTCAATATCGCCCAAGCATTACTCAGTTTAGCCCCTATCCCAGGTTTACACTTAGGGTTTATTTTATCAAACAAGTTGATTCAAAAATCCATTGAATTAGGGAGTAAGGCTTGGCAAACCGGGCAGCAAGCATATTCCGAATATCAGACAGCACAGACTTTGATGACTGGACTTAACGCGGCAAAAGATTTACTCAGTCCTTCAGAAGGAAGTGGGTCAAGCAGTACCTCTGAAAGTACATCAAATCCTTCATTGCAAACATCTCAACACGGTCCGATTGATTTGAAAGCCATGCAATTACTATCTGAACTGTTGGGTAGAGGGCTAGCTCAACGATATGAACACGTGATTACTCACAGACTGAATACTACTCGGTCTGACAAAAGTTTGCAGCCATTGGCTAGAGCCGGCGCCAAGCGTTGCTTTCAGTATTTGGAATCTAAACCATTTTTAGATGAACATTCTTCCGAATTGTTGATAGTACAACGGACTAAGTTATTAGATAGCGTTAGTTTAGCTAACGTTGAAAAAAGTTGGCGTGAAAAACTTTCAGCTAACATTGGTAAGCATTTGCCAGCTATTATTCAAGAAATGCAAAGTTTCGATTTAGCAATAATCCCAGACGTCATTCCTGCTCACAGAATTCTTGGAGTAAGAATTAGAACAAATAAATATACTCCTGAAAAGGTCTATACTCGTACGGCATGGTATGATGAAAAACATGTTTATGAATCCAAATCACAAAACACAAAGTGGTTTCCAAGTGGCAACCATGATGAACCTAAATATGGATATGCTTATCTGGAATCAAAAAATAAACCATTTAATGATTTAAAAGAAGTGACTAGAACGGTCACTCTCCCAACTGATCGCTTTTATCGTCCGGTCGGCCTTGCTGAAATTAAGCAATATTTAGATAGCAAGGAAGTCAAGGAGGCGAGATTATCAAAAACCACTGCCACATACACTTTTAACGATTTTTTGAAAAAAGTGCGTAATTATCCTGGTGATTTCCAGGTAGTTTGTCACGATAATCTCAGTTCTCTTAGCCCTGGTTTTGCTTTTGGAAATTTTAAGGGAGTTGATTTCAGTGGCGCTACGATTAGTGGCGATATTTCTGGATGTTGTTTTCAAGATGCTTATTTAGTCTCCACTATATTTCATGAGGTGCATTGCGATCAAGGGAGTGAGGCTCAGCCTTTGAATTTTTCAGAAGCAAAGTTAGCCTTTGCGCAAATCGTTAATGGACGTATTCAATATGCTATGCTTACCCAAGCAGATCTATCCTTTGCCAATATGACTGGATGTACTATCACCAATATCAGTCATGAAGGAACTCGATTTTATAAGACCCAATTGTCAAATATCACTCGCACCGATTCCTTGCAACAAATACAATCGAAACAAGCAAGGCAAATTGCCGAAACCCAGGATAAGTTAATGCATCACTTGGAGGAATTTGAAGGAGCAATTGAAAGGCGATTAACCGAGATTGAAACCTCATATCGAACACAAGTGGGTGAGGCAACACTTAATTATCAAAAAACTTTAGCGGAATTAGCAGAGCAGAAAAAAACCTTGACAGAATTGTCTACTCAGAAAATCGATGTTGACCGTTTACGTCAAGATTACCAACAAGAAATTAAACGCCTGGAGACTCAGCAGGATGACCATAAGCGTGAAATACAAGAAGAGTTGAATCGAAAATTAACGGGTTTAACACTAACTAGTGAGAGCTTACAAAAAGCGATCGACGAGATTAAAAGCGAATCAATGCAATCCACTTCATTAACGGCAATCAGACAACTAAGTAGTAGGGTAACTAGCGTAGAAGCAAGAACAACGAATATTGAACGTCTGCCGCAGCGCGGAGAAGATGTCACTCGACTTAGTACTGAGCAAAAGGAACATACGGATAAAATAACTGGCTTGGAGCAAGATGTAAAAGGTTTGAAAACTAATACTCAAACGATGGAAACTAATCAAACCACTTTATTAAGAGATGTCTCTGGCATTCGTACCGAAAGAGAGAGTGATGAAACTAGAATAACCAGTTTAGAGAAAGAGACAGGAATTTTACAAACTCAGATGAGAGGAGGTACAGAATCTACTTTATTAACGAGAATCGAAAGATTGGATACTTCAATAGGTGAATTACCGACCCGTGTCCAATTCGACCAATTAGCAGCACAAAAAGTCAATGTGCAAGACTTCAACCAAAATGTCACTCGCCTTGATACCGAGCAAGGGAGACATGAGACTAACATAACGAATTTGGATCAAAAGGTAGGAATTTTGCAAAATCAGGTTAGGGGAGTGACGGAATCCGCTTTATTGACACGAATTGAAGGATTGAGTACTTCGATAGATGGAATAAATAGACAACTCCCTCAGTTAGTTACCATTACTACGTTAAATTTTTTAATCGATAGAATCACTGTCTTAGAAACATGGCGAGAGGAAATGCTACCTAGGATCGGTCTATTACAAACGACACAAAGCCAATCAACATCGCGATTGGAGGCAGCTCAAGTGCAATTACGCTCTGAAATAGGTGTGGTGCAAGAGAAACAACAACGATTAATAGAAAGAGAAACATCGCCAAATTCTTTATTAGCTTTTCATGTAAGGTCACAACAGTCAGAGCTGATTAAAGCCTGTGAAAATGGTGATTTTAAAGTTGTTACCACGACCATTGAAGAAAAAGGCGCTCTACCGAGTATCCCAGACGCCAAAGGGAAAATGCCTCTGGCGGCTGCAGTATGGGGAATGAATCCAGAAATTATAAAATATCTTCTGGGATTACTTGGACCGGACAGATCAATGACTTGGGATGAAATTAAACAGCACAATCAGGATAAATACTCTAAATTGCACATTGTTTCCGAGTTTAAACCAGTGACTCATAAAGATTGGTTTGATGTATTGATGCTAATTTCTCCTAATCCATTTTTACGCAAAGTGCATTTTGATCAAGTAAAAGCAGAATGGCCATGGAACACTCAACCAACTTTTAGTCAAGTTGGTCCGGTAATGTATAATTTTCTTTATCCTCTTAGTAATCGAGGGTTTTTGATAGCTGCTACCGCTCCCGGTTACACTTACAGTCAAGTATACATACTTGAGGAACAAAAAAGACTAGATAAATTTAAAATAAATGAGAAATGGCTTCCCGGTGGTCAAACCTTCATAGCAAAAGAAATAGATTGTCTCCAACTAGTCATTCGTATACGAAATTGCTTCAATGATCTTGAATCAAAAATAGAAACATTAATAACAGGTCCTCTTAACCCAGCTAATCAAGTACGTATCGAACCGCTAATCCCCCAGCCAATCCCTGTCCTAGAAAATATATTGCAACCCGAACCACCAATCCCAATCCTTCAGCCAACCCCTATCCCAGTAAACACGCCGCAACTCGAACCGCCAATGGATGATTTAGCGTCGCCGCCGCCTCTTTTAGAACCTGTAATTGTTTCAGCGCCGCCAGCTAGGGGTGGTGGTGATCTGATGGCAGCTATTAGAGCAGGCACAAGATTAAGATCAGTTGGTGCACCACCTTTACCCCCTGTTGCTCAGCCCCAAGCTCAACCCGTGACAAGTCCTTTATCGGCGGCATCACACCACAGCGATTGGGATGAAGACAATGATGTGAGTACTGAGCGTAGGGATACGGTTAATCAGCACCTAGTAGCAAGATTATCCACTGCAGCCCAAATGGGCATTACTGTTACTGGCAGTTCCAGTTCCAGTTCCAGGTCAACCCAAACGTCAACATTAACACCATCGACTACACCGCAAGGCAGTATATAAAGCTATAGGCTTGGAAATATAAATTCTGCCAGGGCATATAGCCAGAGGTTAGGGATAGATGTTAACTGTTGCAACTGAGATGATAGTTATTTACAGAAGGCCGCCGGTTCGATTGATTTTCAAATACAAAAAATTTTGGGGTATCTGTGAAATTATTCAAAAATAATTTATTTATAAATCAATTACTAAAGTCAGTAATTAAATTCCCACTCTCGCCATTTTGACCTTCCAACACATTTCTAAATACCAGCCCCAGGAGTTCCCGTCTTCATCCAGTGCTTCATTTCTTCCAGTACCCGTTTCCAGTTCGTCTTCATTAGCATCATGAGAATTAGTACAGAATGTCCGTCTCAAAATTGATTTTTTGTATACCCCAAAAATAACATTCTTCTGCTCGTACTTGATAAAAGCGGATAACCTCCCCCATCGCAAATCCTTCCCATGAGGCACCCAATTAATGAGAGCATACTTTTAAACGATATTGAAATTCGCAAAATATCATAGAATCCGCGATCCTTCATCAACCGGATACACAGGAAATTTTATTTGCTTGACACAGGCATGTTTTCTTAGTAATAACTCTTTAGAAATGCGAATTTGTGAGTATCAAATGTCCCACAAATAACCATCTATAAATATATTTCATTTCATGGAGGAATATATGATTAAATCTCGCGCTTCAATAGTATCTCCGCCGGTAGCTCCTGTAACAGATATCAAACTCGCCCGCGATGGCTTGGAAATCAAGTCAACGCTTTCAAAAGAAGATCATAAACGCGACTTATTCAAGAAAATACTAAAAGATGAATTTCTCCGTGAATTGAGTCATACGTCAGACGTGGTTCATGGCCGGGCTGAGCCACGTGACACGTTTGTAGAAAAAGTAGTTAAACAATTAAAAGAAGTCACTGCCATTATTCCTTCGGGACTGCCCGTTACTCCGAGTCAAGTGGTTGATACGTTAGGTGCTGTTGCAGTCTTTGCCGCTAATCGAGAACGCGATAAGCGTCTGAGTACTTTGGCGACGTTACGAGATGGGCTTGACCTAGATCGTCTGAATATCCTCTTAGAAGTGGTGGCGAGAGAAGCTTTGCGGCGTTATGAAAGTTTTATTGTGGATTCGCTGAGCGATAATAATGAGAGAGGGGTAATCTTGTTCGCTCGCGTGGGTGCGCAACGGATGTTGGAATATCTGTCACGGCATGCTGAGTCAAAAGATGGGAGTGCTCGAGTCACATTAAGTGAATCCACTTTACTGGCCGGTTTAGTGGAAGGCCGTTCTGGGGCGTGGGTGGCTGATTTTTCAAATAATGTGTTGGAACTGAAGAAAATGGACACTCGTCGGTTGCGTAAAAAGCATAAAACGATTGATGCGGAAACTGTTTACGCTCGACCCGGATTCCGTGTTTTCCAGATTAAGGATGGTAAAAAAGAGGATAGCTTGTATATTCGAAGAACCGCTAGGCACGCTGAGATTAAGGGTTGGGAAAAAGTAACAGAAATATTGAAAGGTCAAACGGAATCTTTTTATAACTTTGGCTATACTAAATTTCGAAAAAGTAATCCACAAGACCCCAAAGCCGGCTATGTATTGATGCCTTTGGAAGTGATAATGGGTCGTTATGATTTTGTTGAACAAGAACGCGATAATATCAGTGCTTTATTACAAGCAGAAGTTCGTTCTTCCTCTCACAGTATTATTGTGATCAATCGCGGTACGGTCGCGAAATATTTACAAAAATTTCTTTTTTTGAAAAATAAAGAGTCAAAATATAAAGATAAGGATTTAGAAGATAAAAATTTAAGTTTAATTGAGTATGTACGTGATGAACTGCATTATCCTTTTATAAAAATGGTGGTTTGTCGTGAAGACCTTACTGATTTAAGAGGAGCCGATGGCTCTTCTTTATCTCTGGCGGGAGCTGATTTTAGCCACATGGATTTAAGCGGAGCGATATTGGGTGGTGACCTCACAAATACGAAATTTGACTACAGCTATTTAGAAGGAGCTGAGCTTAAATCAGTAACTAGTTTACGTGGTGCTTCTTTTCGCCATGCACACTGCGAATATTTGCATGCCGAGGGAGTTAATTTTGGTGGAGCGGATTTATTGCAGGCCAATTTTTCTTATGCTGTTCTGAATGGAGCCCGATTAACCGGGGGTCAAAACACCTTGGGGGCTATCTGGGTAGGCGTTGATTTGAAAGAAGTAATTTACGAAGATATGGACTCTTTATTTTCAAAACAGCGTAGCCAGTTAGATGATCTGGAAATAAGAATCCAAAAGCAAAGAGAAGACTTCGAAAATTTTAGAGTAACTGTCGAAACAGCAATTCACCAACTCCGAAGACAAGTTAATTGGAATATCAGTCGAATACAAAATCTTTTGGTGTTTAAGCGGTATTGTCAACAAGAAATTCAAAGAATTCATGAAGAATTAGGTCAGAAAGCTGATGAAAGTACCGTGCAAAATTTACAGAAACAGTTGACTAATTTAAAAAAAGAATTTGAGGAAGCCGAAGCCGAGCAAAAGAAACTTAACGAAAAAATATTAGCTACTTTAAAACCAGATGTGCCGTCCCCTGTATCGCCTGATCCGATAAGTCAATATCTGCCAAAAGATTATCGTGAAGTGGATGTGCCGGATGATAATAATTGTTTATTTTGGTCTGCGGCCTTGGGGTTATTATTGCCGGTTGTGCACGATGAAAAAAGTTTTGCTTTGGTTTATAAACAGCTTTTTGGTTATCGTAGCAAAATAGTTTTAAGAAACAATACCCAAGAAGAAAAATCTATTGACATTGGTGTTCCCGCTACTATAGAAGGGGTACGCTACATGCTATTGACTTACGATTGCCGAAAAAATACACCCAAGCAATATGAAGGTGATGTTTTGGTAGTCTTAGTTTGCGAAAAATTTCGTGAGCGAGTAGTGGAATGTCTGGATAAAGTTTTTGATACCTCAGAAAAGCAGAGCAATGTTGCTGGAGAAAAAGACTGGGAGAGCTACACTCGTGATATGTGCCAAATAACCTCGTGGGGTGGTGCACCTGAAATACAGGCTATCAGTTACTTAGCTAAAGTCAATATAGAATTAACAGGTGAAGGCTACACTCAGCCTCAGTGCTGGCCGGTAGCTGGGGCGAGTAAAACTCTTTACCTCGTTCATGCTTCTGCTAGCGGTAAAGCAGGTGCCATAAAAAATCACTATCATTTTGGGTTACATAAAGACATTTACAATAAATTTTTTCGTTCCGCACTTCTGGAAAATATAGGAGAGCTGAGAAAAAGTTGGTTAAAACTCAAAGCAGAGTTTAAAAGAGAATGTGAAGAGAATATTATTCTACAAAAAAGAGTTAACAGTGAGATATTAGCAGCTTTAGAAGAATACATCCCTCCACCACCGCCTCTTCCTATACCACCTCTTCCTGTACCATATAATTTAAGACTTCAACTTGAGAAATTGTTAGCAAATTTGCGGCAGCTAAAAATCGGTTGGTTAAAACTAAAAGAGGAACACCTCCCAGATATGGATGAAAAAGAAAAACAACGTTTGTTCCCCTTGCAAAATGAATTAATTACTGCTTGTAAACGTGGAAATTTAGAGGCAGTGCTTAAAGCGATTAAAAAAGGTGCGAGACCCAATTACCCCGGTAGTGGAGAACAACCGTTAGGCGCTGCGGTATGGGGAATGAATCCAGAAATTGTGAAATTACTCACGTCGCCAGACACACCTTATCGCGCGATTATGAGCTTGGAAAAAATAAAGAAACATAATCTTGACAAGTATGGAGATATTTTTTTAGTTTCTAAGGAATTTGATCCTTTAACCATTCAGGAATGGTATAATTTTCTAATCAAAATCGAATCATCACTGTTTCTCCGCAATTTTCATGTAAAAATGTATAATGAAGCATGTGGAATGTCGTCTTCATGGGAAACATTCAAAGCACAGGTTTATAAAGATATTCATACTATTTCGGTAAATAGAACTCGAGCTGACATAGTCAATACTAAGAAAGGAATGCAAAATTATCGCGCTCAAGTTACGCAATCGTTAGAAATGGGTGAAAAAAATTCAAAACCCCTTGATTCAGAACAAGAACAGCCATCAGAATTGATTGATGAAATTAATCTTGAAATAGAAAAAATAGATCAGCAAATTAAATCAGTTGAGCAAGAATTGCAGGCGCTTTCCAAAAGTTCTACCTCGTTTATCAAAACTCCAAATAATCAAATACCAGAGGAAGAGGGAAAAAGTCACACTCCTAAGTTAGATACTACAGCATGGCAAAAAATTAGAGAAGAAGAAATTCTACGGTTAGCACCATTCCAGGACAAATTAGTAAGAGCTTGCGAACAAGGCGATCTTGACAAAGCTCAGAAAGCGATTTTCGCAGGAGCAAGACCATATTATCCAAATGCACAGGGTAAACAGCCGTTGGGCGCCGCTGTAAGGGGCATGAATCCAGAAGTCGTGAATTATTTACTGGCGCAAACTTGGCTGGAACCTCCCATGAATTGGGAGGCTTGCGAGCAGCATAATATTAAAGAGTATAAACAGGTGTATTTTTATAATCAGTTTAATCCCGCGACACTTGCAGACTGGTGTAAAGAATTGTCAAGAGCAAACAACTATCCATTCCTTAATAATATTTTGTTAGATGGATATCATAAAGGAGAAGGTAGAAAAATTTATGGCTCCTGGGAGGAATTCATAGAAAAGATTAATGGGGTATATGCGGAAGATAGTCGCCATGCTGATCGTCCTTATGTGAAATCAAGTGAAAAAGCGCTCGTGCCATATCGCCAAGCAATTGAAAAAACAATGAGAAGTTTTGATGGAAAAAAAGCTTTTAAAGATAGCGTCCGAGATTTAATTTTCAATCAAAAATATCAGTTTGAAATAAAGCGTTCCAGGGCTGAAGTATTGAAAATCCGTTTTATCAAGCCGATATCGGAAATGACTCAGGCAGAGCAAAAACAAATAGAGCCAAATTTGGATAACTTGATTCTTAACTTAAAAACCACCATTGCCATCAGTTTAAAGATAGGTATTTGGCAATATGACTTGAAGCCAGATTGGAACCTGCCTTCTCCTTCCCTGAGTATTAGCGCAAAGCCCGAGCTTTTAAATCAGATAGCGAAATTTTTGCAAGAAGAATTCAATGTGGTTTCTAGATTCCGTGGAGCCTTAATTTATTCAATGACACCTGAAACACCTAAAAAAGACACTCAACTCGAAACAGAAGCAGTAATTTGTTCGATGCAATAAGTAAATTATAAAAATGGAAGGAGTGTTTCACACCCCTTGCCGGGATTACTGCCATTTTCAAGTTCTGACCGATAATAAATTACTTTCCCATTGTTCAGCTAGGCAATCAAGGGCGGCGCCAGATAACCGATAATCAAATTAACAACCAGTTAAATAATTAACTACTTTTTTTAAATGTCATCAAATCAATATTGAATTTCTTGGCATTCTTAATGAAGTCCTTATCCAGAGTAGCAAACTTTTTAGTTCTCTGGCAGGACGCCAGGTGCAACGCATCAGCAAAATCAAAACCACTTCTGTACCATTGTAGCGTCTGCAAAATACAATCGGGATCTTCAACCGTTATATGACTAAGTCCCATTAATTTTTCGAAGGCATCAAGTATAACTGCAGGGTCAATGTCATAAGTGTAGCGCAGCACCCATTCCGTTTCTAATAAAACACTTTTAGGAATAAAAACAGGATTATTGTTGATCAATTCCGCAGCATATTTAGCCTGGGCCTTGTCGTCATTTATCAATAATCTGACTAATAAATTAGTATCAATGCCGATCATTTATGTTTCCTGGCTCCCTTCAAGATACCTTTAGTCATGTCTTTCAATGACTTTTTTTTGCCTTTGTACTGGATACAACCAATAACATGATCTAACGTCGTCAATTTAAATGACGTTATAGGGGTTAATAAAATACCCTGACCCGTGTCGATTACTTTAAATTCAATACCCGGCGGCCATTGATGGGCTTCCCGGATAACCTGAGGAATGATTACCTGACCTTTACTGGATAATCGAGTCGTTTCCATAAGCACCTCACTGATGTAAGACTGTAGTAAGATTAGCATAAATTAAGGGCAGATAGCAACGTAAAACTTTGCAAAGCATTAGAATGGGCTTATAATCTCTGTTTTATAAGCTGCTAATAAAAAGCTGGATTTTATTATGGAATATCAAGATTATTATAAAATATTAGGTGTTAATAAAAACGCTTCCGCAGAAGATATAAAAAAACAATATCGGCGGCTCGCACGTAAATATCACCCTGATGTTAGTAAAGAAAAAGATGCTGAAGCTAAGTTTAAACAATCTAAAGAAGCCTATGAAGTTTTAAAAGATCCTGAAAAACGAAAAGCCTATGATCAAATGGGCAGCCGATGGCAATCTGGGCAAGACTTTACTCCACCGCCTGATTGGAAATCTAAACAACGAAGAGAAGCATGGCAAGAACAACCCATGGATGAGAGTGGATTTAGTGAATTTTTTGAGAACTTGTTTGGCCAAGGCGCATCTTTCCAAGATCATCAACGATCTTCCAGGCATAGGGAACGAGGGGCCGATCAACACAGCAAAATAGCCATTACCTTGGAAGAAGCTTTTAACGGCACGCATCGTATCATTCAACTTCAAGAACCTGAATTTAATTCCACTACTGGCGCGATGAATTATAAAACACGCAGTTTGGATATCAAAATTCCTGCCGGTGTCACTAACGGTCAACAAATTCGACTATCAGGGCAAGGTAGTAGCGGAATGGGTGGTGGGCCAAAAGGTGATCTGTATTTAGAGATACAAATTGATGATCATGCGCTTTTCACATTGAAAGGGAGAGACCTCTATCTCAACTTACCTATTACACCTTGGGAAGCAGCTTTAGGCGCCAAAGTCGAAGCTCCGACCCTCGCTGGTAGTGTTCAATTAACTATACCGGCAGGCTCGCAAAGTGGCGCCAAGTTGCGTTTAAAAGGACGCGGTCTTCTTAACAATCCACCTGGAGATCAATACGTCATTCTGACCATTACCATACCTAAACCACAAAATGAACAACAAAAAGAGTTGTACCGACAAATGGCAGAAATAATGCCCTACAATCCACGTCAACAATTGAAGGTGTAAAATGGCTAAATTACCCTCCTCTGTGCCTGGTGTCATTGGTGTCATCATTGAAAAATCAGAATGTTTAACGCTTGATGAGTTTTGCCTTGCCATTAGAATTGAAAGACAAATCATTTTACAAATGGTCGACCATCAACTGATTTATCCAATTGGTATAAACCCTGAAGAATGGCGATTCGATTCAATTTCTTTGAGACGCGGCAGAATAGCAGCTAGCTTCTACCGCGACCTTGAAATTAATTTTTCAGGTATTGCCTTAGCCTTAGAATTATTGGATAGAATTGAAGAACTTAAACAAGAAGTCGATATCCTTAACAAAATCCACCACGAATAAAGGATTTAGTCATGTATCTAGGAATAGATTTAGGTACCTCCAGCGTAAAAGTAACTTTAATTGACGAAGAGCAAAATTTAATTGCAACCAGCGATTCCTCTTTAAAAGTATCTCGCCCCCGACCCATTTGGTCAGAACAAAATCCTGATGATTGGTGGCAGGCGACTTGTGCGGCGATCAAACAAATTAGAGATACCCATGCCTCTTCACTTAAAAAAGTGCGCGCCATTGGTTTGTCAGGTCAAATGCATGGCGCCACAATGCTGGATCAAAATGACCGCCCGCTAAGACCAGCCATTTTGTGGAACGATGGTCGCGCTGCACAACAATGCCAGACTTTACTTTCTCGTGTGCCTGATGCACCCAGAATCACTGGAAACCTTATAATGCCTGGGTTTACAGCACCTAAAGTTTTATGGGTTAAAGAAAATGAACCAAAATTATTCGCTCAAATTCGTAAAATACTTTTACCCAAAGATTATTTACGCCTTAAAATGACAGGCAATTATGCCACAGATTTATCAGACGCCTCCGGAACTTCTTGGCTGAATGTTCAACAACGAAAGTGGTCCAACATAATGATTGACGCCACTGAGATTACTGAAAATCAGCTTCCAGAATTATTTGAAGGCACAGAAATTACTGGCAAAATGTTGCCAGATATCGCAAATGAATGGGGTATTCCAGCTGATGCAGAAGTCGTAGCAGGTGGTGGCGACAATGCAGCCAGTGCAATCAGTATGGGAGTCATTCAACCCGGACAAGCGTTTCTATCTTTAGGAACCTCGGGCGTATACTTTATTGCTGACAATCAATTTAGACCCAATCCGCAAGAAACTCTTCACACAATGTGTCATTGTGTACCCCAACTTTGGCATGAAATGAGCGTTCATCTCAGCGCAGCCAGTTGTCTTAGCTGGATCGGTGACATTTTAAAACAACCTAATTTTCACCAGTTAATTGAGCTAGCAAAACAACACCGTGCTGCTCATACGCCGATTTTTTTACCTTACTTAAGCGGTGAAAGAACGCCGCACAACAATCCCAATGCCCGAGGTACGTTTTTTGGTTTGACCGCGGAAACCGGTCCCAGTGAATTGGTTCAAGCTGTTTTAGAAGGTGTCGCGTTTGCTTTTTGTGATGGCCAAAGGGTTATTGCAAATGCGGGCGTAAAAATCCAAGAAGTTAATGTGATTGGCGGAGGCGCTAAAAGCCATTATTGGGGAGAAATTTTAGCTAGTGCGCTGAATCGGCCATTAACCTATCGCAGTCAAGCTAGTATTGGTGGGGCATTCGGCGCTGCAAGGTTAGGATGGTATTCTCAACACGATATTGAACCATTAGTGGCCTTTTCATCTCCTGCAATTGAGCATATTATTAACCCAGTTGAATCTTTACAGTTGAGATATGAAAAAAAACAACAGCTTTTCAATCAAACATACCAACAATTAAACAATTTATTTACACAATTTAGTGAGGACTCGCTATGACTGAATATTTTGCCGATATCAACCCCATCCAATACGAAGGTCCCAAGACCCATAATGATTTAGCTTACCGTTATTACGATCCCAAACGGATTGTTTTGGGAAAAACCATGGAAGATCATTTGCGTTTGGCAGTGTGTTGCTGGCATACCTTTTGTTGGCATGGCAATGATGGCTTTGGTGAACCCACTTTTTCCAGACCCTGGCTAACCAGCACCAACCCCAAAGAAAGAATGCAACAAAAAATTGATGCCGTATTTGAATTTATTAGCAAGTTAAATATCCCGTTTTTTACTTTTCACGATCGCGATATCTCCCCCGAAGGCGAAAACTTAAAGCAAAGCAATAATAATCTAAAATATGCCGCTGATTATATTCATAAAAAGATGCAGGGAACTGGCATTAAATTATTATGGGGCACAGCTAATTTATTTTCTCATCCCCGCTATATGTCTGGCGCTGCTACCAATCCTAATCCAGAAATTTTTGCTTATGCGTTAGCACAAGTTAAAGCCGCCATCGATGTTACGCAAGAACTTAACGGCGCAAATTATGTGTTGTGGGGAGGCCGTGAAGGTTACGAAACACTGTTAAACACTGATCTACGCCAAGAGTCCGAGCAATTAGCTAAATTTTTACATTTGCTGGTGGAATACAAACACAAAATCGGATTCAAAGGATTGCTTTTAATTGAGCCCAAACCGTGTGAACCAACCAAACACCAATACGATTTCGACACGGGACATGTATTAGCATTTTTACAAAAATATAACTTAGAAAAAGAATTTAAGGTCAATATCGAAGCCAATCATGCAACGCTGGCAGGACATAGTTTTGCCGAAGAAGTTGACTATGCTTGCGCACATGGAATTTTTGGAAGTATTGACGCCAACAGAGGCGACCCTCAATTAGGATGGGACACTGATCAATTTCCAGGAGAACTCGATGTTATCGCTCACACCCTTTATATCATTCTCTCTCATGGCGGCTTTACCAGCGGCGGCTTCAATTTTGATGCCAAGGTAAGAAGACAAAGTTTAGATCTGAAAGATTTATTTTATGGTCATATTGGTGGCGCCGACATTCTTGCTCACGGACTGTTAATTGCTGCACGCATGCTGGAAGAGGGAAAAATTAAAGAGTTTATCACGCGTCGCTACCAAGCTTGGCAGCAAGGCTTTGGGGCTGATATACTGAAAAACAAGTATAATCTAAACCAAATCAGTAACTATGTGTTGGATAAAAATTTGGATCCAAAACCTGTTTCTGGGCGACAAGAATATTTAGAAAATATTTTTAATAGCTATATTGAATAATCATGAAAAAAAAGGTTCTAGTGTTGTGTTCTGGCGGCGATGCCCCTGGCATGAATGCTACTATTCGTGCCGTAACGCGCTGCGCTATTGCCAAGAATATGGAAGTATTCGGCACAGAAGGTGGTTATAGCGGATTAGTTAATGGTTCAATAATCCCCTTAACTCATAAATCCGTTGCCAATTGTTTGCAACGCGGTGGGACTTTTTTAAAAACAGCGCGCTGTCCTCAGTTTCGGCTAAAAGCAGCTCGAGATCAATGTTGGAACTTTTTAGAAAAAAATGGCATCAATTGTCTGGTAGTTTTAGGGGGAGATGGCAGCTTTCAGGGGGCTTCTTTACTGAGCAGTGAAAATTTGAATCGTTTACAAGTCATTGGCATTCCTTGCACAATCGACAACGACATTCCCGGCACAGACTATTGCATTGGCTTTGATACTGCCCGTAATACAGCTTTACAAGCTATCGACAAAATCCGTGATACGGCTTTTAGCACCGACCGAAATTTTTTAATCGAGGTCATGGGTAGAGCTTCAGGCTTTTTAGCGGTGGATGTTGGAATTGCAGGCGGAGCAGAAATGATGCTCATTCCTGAATTCCCGGTCAGTTTAGATATTATCATTGATAAAATACAGCGTAGTCAGCGTCATAAAATGGCTTCGATCATTGTCGTTGCTGAGGCAGGACAAGCTGGTCATAGTTTCAAAATAGCCGAAGAAATTAAAGCTAAAACTGGGATCTTATACACCGTTTGTATTTTGGGTCATACTCAGCGTGGCGGATCCCCTACCCTAATTGATCGTAAAACAGCGGCATTAATGGGAGCCAAAGCCATTAGCTCTCTAGAAGAAGGGCTGACACAAAAGATGATCGCAGTTTCTGGTAATGAAATTATTACTACTGATTTCCCCACCCCAGGTCAGTGCACCCAATATTTTGCCGATCAAAAATTAATTGAATTAAATAATATCCTTTGTAACGTTGTTGACTAATTTTCCTAGCGTCCGTCATCCCGCAAGTTGATACCTTTAAGTTAGATATCCCGCGAGCTTATCCAGCCGTGAGTAAAAAAAATCTCTCGACCACAATTCGAGCGAAGCTAATTCTTGAGGTTTTAAAAATTTGACTACGTCTTGCCGGGCAGCTTCCCAATCTATTTGAGCAATTTTTAGTTTTAACTCCTGCAAAAACCATTGCGGAGTAACCGCTATTTTCTGAGTCTTCCATGAGCCAGCTTGAGCAATGGCGTTGCTGAGTAATTTAAAATTAATCGGTGTTTTCCTGGAAACATACCATATAAAATCATACCAATCTCTGCCTTTGATGTATTCACGGCATAGCAATGCATGACATTTTCCCGCAAATAAACTCGATAAATCCTGGGTCTTAATACTGTAGGGAAATGGAAAATCTAAATATTTTAATTCATAAGTTGAGCCTTCGGGCGGATGGGTATCGATTTCTAATTTAATTTTTAGCTTGGGCTTATTAGAACGGATATCTTTTAACAACAATATTCCCCCAGCCGAATCAGCTTTTAGAAAAGCAATTTTGACTGAATTTTCCAGCCTCTTTCGATCTTTCACCTCTAATGTAAAACCATAGGCTTTAAACTCTTCGCGCATATTCTGGATATATTGATCCCAACTAAAATTTTTATCAGATTTTTCTAATACAAAATCGAGGTCTTCAGAAAAACGCTCCAAGCCATATAAAATTCTGAGGCAGGTACCACCTTGAAAAGCGGCTGAGCGAAAAAAACCAGTGCGAGAAAGCGCCATTAAAGCAATTTCCTGAGCAATTTCTTTCAATGCATTTTCCTGTTCCAGGATAGTTTGACATCGGTAGGATAATAATTTTTCTTGGATAATAGCTACGCTCATTATAGTAAATCTCTGGCGATATTTTTTAAGAAGCGGCTGATGCGGCTATGGTGATAATAGTTTTCGAGCATTTCAATCTCTTTTTCCTGCAGAGATGGCAAATCATCGCGATTAATCCGCAAACTCTTCATCAGGGGTAGAAGGTTGTCCCAATTTTTTTTGTAGCAATAGATATAATCACAGATGGCTTTCCAGGGTTGAGCCATCATGAATCGATAATTATTTTCAGTAATCAATTCTACTCCAGAATAGAAATTTTCAGCGGGTAAATGTAAATAACTAAATACTCCAATTGGGGTGTGGAATTCTTTGGAACGCTTGGCGCAAGCGCTGGTGATGATATAAACCGCTTCAGGAGTAAGTTGATGGTAGGCTAAGGCGGATTCAAGACTGATATATGAGGGGGAATAAATATATTGCGCCAGTTCAAAGGGATGCGGTTTTACGGCGCCATGCATTTCTGTTAAATAATATAAGCCCCGCCGGATATGTAGCATTTTGCCTTGTTGGATAAGCCGTTTAACCCTGCCATAGCGGCTATCGGGCGACCCATCCAGTAACATATCCAAGTCGATATCAGTAAGGTAAGGTCGCTCAAGATTGTGTAAATTTTTATCATTCAATCTATTCATAATCTGCCCAATACTGTCAAAAAATGACAGCTTCAGGCAGTATTATAGCAAATTTTAACAAAAATTCAAATATTTGGTGAGAAACTGTCATTTTTTGACAGTTTTAGACAAATTTTTTTCTGACATGTTTATGTTCGTTATAATGAATACAAGGCAGTGATCTCTATTCATGATTTAGCTTTATTAAGCGGGAAACTTCCACCCAAAGTATTGGGCTTAGTCATGGAGTGGGCAAGTCAACATCAACAAGAATTATTATCAGATTGGAAACTGGCTGAACAATTGCAACCATTAAAATCTATACAACCATTGGAGTAAGTAGCATGGCACACTATGGTATTGACATTATTGAAGTTAAAGTCATTAAAGACTATAACCTTGCTTTAAAATTTGAAGATGGTAAAACAGGACAAATAGACATTGTGCAGTTAATTCCCTTTCAAGGAATTGTTGAACCTTTGAAGGATAAACAGTATTTTAACTCTGTTTATGTCAATCCAGAAATCGGCACTATCTGCTGGAAGAATGGAGCCGATCTTTCTCCTACTTTTTTATATGAAAAAATATTCCATCATTAAGCTAATTATTTCTCTCGCCCTTTTATTTTTTTTGGCATCATTTACTACTGCAGAACTATTCAATAAGTGAATAAATTATCTGATGATTATTCCATATCTCTCACGGCAAGCGGATGGTGTTTGTCGTTAGTGCAATCGTTCTGCTAAGAGAGGATTTTGAAAAAATTTCTCCACTAGAAATATACAATTGTTGATTTATAGTGAAATATACATTTGAGTGTAATCATTTCTGGGGTAAATCCGGGACTGTCGAGGACCTAGAGTTGAATGTGCCTGAGGCACAATTGCATATCCACGTGATACCGGTTACACCCACCAATCTTCATATTTTGCAGAGACACGATGGAAGATATTTATTCTATCCCAAATTATTTACAAAATTATGTTGATTATAAATTGGTAGCTCAAGATTGGTTTCTCTCGGATTATGTGAGTTTAGAAATCGATTATAAAGTTACTGTTTTTGATCAATATTGATCCTTACATAAAAGTGCCTCTTTCACCATTTAGGTGATGGAAGTATTTTTATATTTTTGAAATTAAAAAAAGTGTCCAAAATAGAAATATAATTCTTAAAGCTCAAGGTCTGCTTCCTACTAAAAGTCCAATGCTGCCGACGGGTAATCCAGTATCAGTGCCACCCACAGTGGGAATATTATATGTGTTCAAAGTTTTAAGCAGTAAATCAGCAGAAGAATGTGCATATTCATTAGATTTAATATAAACGGTGAGTCCTTCCGCTGGTTGAGAGGTCTGAATTGGGCCAGTAACATTCCATCCAGCGGCATTTAAAATGGATACTAATTTAGCTGCATATTGATAAGATTCAGTATCTCCTAAAACTGCCTCGATAATGATTGATTGATGACCAGCGCTTTTTAGTTCTTCGATTATTTTTTGTGAAGGCTTCTCTTCATTTTTCCAATGAGTATTATTTTGAATCACATTATTTATTGTTTCATACGAAGCGAAACACCAAAATGCTCTGAAAACTTATGGCATGTTATGTGCAACTTGATGCGCGGCTGCTTTATTTTAGTTCTAACTAAGTAAACTCTTACTTACCAACTCATAAACATCTTTAGATAACTTTCCGGCATCTTTGATACGATTGAGTTCAGCCTGCATTAATTCTTGTCTTTTCTGGTCCAGCCGTTGCCATCGAGTTAACGGCTCAACTAATCGCGCGGCAACTTGTGGATTATTAGGGTCAATTTTTAATACCAGATCTGCTATTAATCGATAACCTGAGCCATCTATGGCGTGAAAATATCGCAAATTGCTAGCAAACCCACCTACTAAATTATAAACATTGTTGGGGTTTAACAAAGAAAAAGCAGGATGTTCGAGCAATTCTCGCACCATTTGCAATGTATTCGGCAATTGAGAACTGGCTTGCAAACTCAACCATTTATTGATAACTAAAGGTTGATTTTGCCATCGATGATAAAAAAGCTCTAACGCGTTTTTCCGTTGTTCGCCGGGATAATCATTCAAAGCCCACAGCGCACCCATCGTATCTGTCATGTTATCTGTAGCTTGAAACTGTTCGAATGCTAAATCAGCGTAGTCGTTTTTCCCTTCCGTGACTAAGTAATTTAAACATATGTTTTTGACGCTACGTTTACCCATTTCTTCTGGGTTATAAACATACTCTTTATGACCTTGGAGATGATGATAAGTTTTTAAAAAAACTTTTTCTAATTCAACAGCCAGCTGTCGCCTCGCCCATGTTCTTACCTTACAAATCGCATCGATATCAACTGGATCCATTTGCTGAATCAAATAGGACTCAGGAGGTAAAATGATTAATCGTGCTAATAAATGCAAATCCAACGTCTTATCTGATAACAATGAATGAATAGTGTCTACCCATAGACTTGGAAGTTGAGGAGTGGAGTCAATTGATGATAGGGTATTTAACAAGATTTGAGTACTTAATCGCTGCCCCGCTTCCCATCGAGCCACCACATCACTATCAAATTTAACCAAATGAGCCAATTCCTCAAGTGTATAGCGATAATTTAATTTAACCGGTGCAGAAAAATTTCTCAATAAAGAAGGAATAGGTTTTTGCGCGACATTAATAAAAGTAAATGTTTCTTCCGGTTTTGACACCTCAAGCACCACTGTTCCTTGTTTTTTTTCTGTCTCTCCTTGCAGTTGCAGCGGCATATCTCCATCCACTGGACTCACAAGACCCATAGCAAAGGGTAAATCAAACGGTTCTTTTTGGAGTTGACCGGGAGTCGGGAGACAATTTTGTTTAATGGTTAAAGTGAAATTCTTTTGTTCCGGATTATAGTTACTTTCAACATCTAAAATCGGCGTGCCACTTTGCCGATACCACCGTAAAAATTGCTGAAAATCTTTATTTGATACTTCAGCCATGGCTTGAATAAAATCTTCAGTTGTCACCGCTTGGCCATCGTGCCGAGTAAAATATAAATCCATCCCTTTACGAAAAAGTTCTGGCCCTAAAAAGGTTCGCGCCATGCGGATTACTTCCGCCCCTTTGTAATAAACAGTGGCGGTATAGAAGTTGTTAACTTCGATATAAGATTCTGGACGAACAGGGTGAGCATTGGGGCCATCATCCTCAGGAAATTGGCGGATACGCAGTCCATTGACTTCATCGATCCGCGCAACGGCAGGTGAAGTCATATCGGCATCAAACAGCTGCTGACGCAATACAGTCAATCCTTCTTTCAAAGTAATTTGAAACCAATCTCGGCAGGTAATTCGATTTCCAGACCAATTGTGAAAATATTCATGTCCAATCACACTTTCAATCGCAGCATAATCTCCATCTGTCGCTGTATCAGGACGAGCCAGTATATATTTGGTATTAAAAATATTAAGCCCTTTGTTTTCCATTGCCCCCATATTGAAATCGCTAACGGCCACAATCATGTAAATATTTAGATCATATTCGCGGCCAAACGTAATTTCATCCCAACACATCGCGTGTTTCAAAGCGGTAAGCGCAAACTCACTTTGATCTCCAAACCCTTTTTCCACATAGACTTTCAACTCAACCGGATTACCGGATTGGGTGGTAAATTTGTCTTCTAATAAATCAAAATCTCCTGCCACCAAAGCAAACAAATAGGCGGGTTTTAATGAGGGATCCTCCCAATGCACCCAATGGCGATTATTGGCTAAATCTTTTTTCTCAATTAAATTTCCGTTAGATAATAAGATAGGATAACGTTCCTTATCAGCAATAATAGTTGTTGTAAACCGTGACATCACGTCTGGACGATCTAAATAGTAAGTAATTCGTCTAAAACCATGCGCTTCGCACTGGGTACAGAAATTATTTCGTGACTTGTATAAACCACTTAAGCGTTTATTCTCTTGCGGTTGAATGATAACTTCAGTTTCCAAAATAAATACATTGGGTACTGCAAAAATTTTTAACGATTGTTCATCAGTCTGAAACTCATGCGCTTCTAGCGCTCTTCCATCCACACTTATTTTTTTTAAAGTCAGCTCTTCTCCAACCAACACCAGAGCGGATTTCGAGTTTTTACTGAGCGGATTCCGCTGCATTTTCAAAATCGCTTTCACCACCGTATCTTTTTCAAGTAAATCAAAATTAATATGAATGGAGTCGATTATAAAATCTGCTGGTTGGTAGTCTTTAAGATAATTCACTGTATGCATCATTATTTCCGCCAGCGATTCCCGCTGAAAACAGCGTGAATCGCTTCTCTGTTTATATCCTTCGCATCAGGAAACCTGATGCTTAGGAATGAAGGGGGATAATCGCGATTCTCCCCCTTGCGATCCCCCATCGCGCAAGGAAGAGTTCCCTTATTGAGGATTTCTATCTCGAAAGATAGCTGGAAGTTTTCCAGGAAGCATTCTGCGTAATACTTGATTTTTGTCGATAACATGATTTTTTAAGGCGCCGAGTATATGGAATGAAACAATTCCAATGATAACCCAGGCAATGACCTGATGAGCGGTAAATGCCGCACTAGAAATTGTTTGATTTTTGGCGACAGGAAGGGTGACATCGATTAAATTCCAAAATTTAACCGGATGACCACCAAAAGAAGAAAGCGACCATCCACTAAAAATCATTAAGAAGATTAAAATATAAAGAAAAAAATGAGCGCTTTTAGCTAACATCTGTTCCCAAAACGGCACAGTAATCGGCAGCGGTGGTTGGATATTTATCCAACGCCAGAATAATCTTAAAATAACCAGGAGCAAAATTGTTAAGCCGATAGATTTATGCAGACCAATTAACATTTCACGATGAGGATTGGTATTCTTCAAGTTTACTAAAATAAACCCGAAAATTAACATACCGATAATAAGTATCGCTATTATCCAATGAAAAGTTTTGGCTACACTGCCATAAGTTGTAGAAGTATTTTTTAACATCTCTCAATCCTTTGCATCACTTTAATCTGGATTTAAAAAAATTACAATGCTCGACAAATAAAACACTTGAGATATTCGGTTTCGGCAACCGCTGGATGGATGGGATGATCCGCTCCTTGATGGCCATGTTTTAATATCTGCAAGGGCCTTTGACTCTTTAAACTTGCCCACAATAGACAATCTTGCAATTCCTCTGCAGTTAAATGATGTGAACAAGAGGCAGTAATTAAATAGCCTCTCTCAGACAATAACTGCAAAGCCATAAGATTAATCCGTTTATACGCGGCTAAGCCTTCCGCATGATCCTTGCGTCTTTTAATAAAAGCAGGCGGATCCACGATAATAACGTCAAACTGCTTTTTTTCTTGATGCCAGGATTTCAATTGTAAAAAAGCATCGGCTTCAATGGTGAACACTTTGTTTTCTACCTGATTCAGCTTGGCATTGGCTTGCAGTTTTTCCAACGCACTGGCTGAGCTGTCAAGCGCCCAAACCTCTTTAGCTCCATAACAAGCGGCTTGAATAGACCAGCCTCCAACATATGAAAATACATCTAAAACTTTTTGACCCTGAATAAAGTTCTTTAGCTGCAGCCGATTGTCACGATGATCGTAAAACCATCCTGTTTTTTGACCAGAGCTCGGCGAAATTAAAAATTTTATGCCATTCTCCTCCAAAAATATTTCTTGGGGCACAGTTCCAAATGCGGTTTCCACATAGAGCGGCAATCCTTCCAAATGCCGATATTTTGTATCATTTTTCCATAATATTCCCAGCGGAGAAATTTCTTGTTGCAAAACTTGCAGTAACTCATTTTTAAAATTTTCCATTCCTGCGGTAGTAATTTGCGCCACTAAATAATCTCCAAAACGATCAACAATTATTCCAGGAAGCTCATCGCTTTCTCCATAAATTAATCGATAGAAAGGGTTTTTAAACCAACTGGAGCGCATGGCTATAGCTTTTTGAATTTTTTGTCTAAAGAAATTTTCATTGATCGATTGTTCAGGGTCTCTAGTTAATAATCTCGCACACAGCAAAGTGTGAGGATTAACATACCCATTTCCCAAACAGGTTCCTTTGCTGTCCAAAAAACTGATCAATTCGCCCGGTTTAAAAGCTGATAAAGGCGTCTGTTTAATATTGATCTCATTACTGTAAATCCACGGATGGCCGCGCAGTAAACGCCTTTCTTCATTCTTTTTTAAACTTAAGGGTGCATAGAGCATACAGGCAGCAACTTGTAAATATTAACTAATTGATCTAATATAACAAATTTCCACTATAAATAAAGAATTTTTACGGGCGTAAGCCCCGTAACCCTACCCGATGGGGATTAAAATAACCCATGAAAGTAATACATTCAGAATTAATTATACGGCAACTCGGTTTACAGCCATACCAAACCGCTTGGCAGGCCATGAAAAATTTTACTAAAAATCGAACTCCTGAAATCAGCGATGAATTATGGATATTACAACACCCACCCGTATTCACTCAAGGTCAAGCGGGAAAACCTGAACATATTTTAAATGCTCATGAGATACCTATTGTTCAAACCGATCGCGGAGGACAAGTCACCTACCACGGTCCCGGTCAATTGGTTATCTACCCACTGTTGAATCTACAAAAACAAAATTGCAATATTCGGCAGCTGGTCACTCATCTCGAACAAACTATTATTGAATTGTTGAAAAACTTTTCAATTGGGGCTGAATCAAAAATAGACGCTCCCGGGGTATACGTAGAAAATAAGAAAATTTGTTCAATTGGGTTGCGAGTAAGTCGCGGTTTTTCTTATCATGGTATTGCGCTTAACGTCAATATGGATCTTAAGCCGTTTACTTTTATCAATCCGTGTGGGTGGGCAGGCTTACAAATGACACAAATTAAAGATTATAGACCAAACGTCCAAATGGACCATATCATCCGGGATTTTATCACTGCATTTCTACATCAGTTCAGGTATACTGATGTCAATTTTGGAGTTAATCAATGAGTCAGACGACTTACGACCCCACTAAGAAAGCATTAGGTGCTGCTAAATTGGCCCGTATTCCGGTCAAGGTGGAGGCTACCTCAAATCCGCTCCGAAAACCGGACTGGATACGTATCAAACTCCCCACCGATAATTCGGTACAAAAACTTAAGGACTTGTTGCGTGATAATCGTATGGTGACTGTGTGCGAAGAAGCTTCTTGTCCTAATTTACATGAATGTTTTAGCCACGGTATTGCTACTTTTATGATCATGGGTGACAAATGTACACGTCGTTGTACGTTTTGTAACGTAGGACATGGCAGACCGGATCCCTTAGACCCTGAAGAACCCAAAAACCTGGCTAACACCATAGTCGCAATGAAACTAAAATATGTGGTTATCACTTCTGTCGACCGAGATGATCTACGCGATGGAGGCGCCAGCCATTTTAAAAATTGTCAGCTCGCGATACGCGAACAAAACCCGAACATTAAAATAGAGATCCTAGTCCCCGATTTTCGAGGGCGAATGGATAAAGCCTTAGACGAATTATCCTCTGCTTTACCCGATGTTTTTAACCATAACATTGAAACTATTGCTAAACTTTACAAAGCTGTACGTCCAGGTTCTGATTATCTTTGGTCTTTACAATTATTAAAAAAATTTAAAGAAAGGTTTCCAAATATTCCAACAAAATCTGGCATTATGTTAGGTTTAGGAGAAACGCCGGAAGAAGTTGTTCAGGTGTTGAAAGATTTACGCAGTCATGACGTCGATATGGTTACCCTAGGTCAATATCTGCAACCGACTCCACATCATACTCCTGTGCTGCGTTACGTCACCCCAGAAGAATTTGATCAACACGCTGAGACGGCCAAAAAATTAGGTTTCAGTAATGTAGCCAGCGGACCTTTAGTGCGGTCCTCTTACCATGCCGATAAACAAGCCGCCGGGGAGCGTGTTGTCTAATGGAGCATTACCTTCAGCCGATCATGGAGTATTTACGGCTACATCCCACGTTGGGTCTCTTATTTACTTTTTTGGTTGCCCTCATTGAATCGCTTCCCGTATTAGGAACGCTCGTTCCAGGCTCAGTCACCATGACCGCCATTGGCGCCCTGGTGGGAGCCGGTGTCCTTCCCGTTACTTTAACCTTCATCGCTTCAATCTTGGGCGCTTTTTTCGGCGACTGTCTCGGCTTCTGGTTAGGTAGCACTTATCACGCACAAATTCGCAGTATTTGGCCTTTTAACAAGATCACGAAATGGCTTAATTATAGTGAGAAATTTTTTGATAAACATGGGGTAAAAAGCGTTATCATCGGCCGTTTTATTGGCCCTACTCGCGCTTCCATGCCATTAATTGCCGGCATGTTAAGATTGACTTGGACTAAATTCTTAGTGGCAGGTAGTATCGCAGCAATTTTATGGTCTCTGATTTATATGATTCCTGGAATTCTCCTTGGCGCCGTAGCACTTGAATTTCCACACGAACAACTAACCAAGGTTTTCCTTTTGGGTATAGCAACCATAGTCTGTCTCTGGCTTATTTTTTGGTTGGTTCAGTACTTTTTTAGAAATCTCCGACGTTACGTCAATCATAGCATTAGTTCTTGGTGGTCTGTACTTAGGCAACATAAACCCACCCATCTTTTTGTAAAAATTCTTAGCAATCGTCAAAACGCTTATGATTTTCATCAACTCACTCTATTGTTGGTGATCTTTTTTCTCGGATTACTCTTTCTAGTGGTTTGGATCAGCGTAATGAGTCATGGACCGCTTACCTCCGTCAATACGCCTTTATTTTATTTAATCCAAAGCTTCAGCAATTTTGGGGCTACCTTTTGGGTGATTCTGACCTTGCTTGGCAATCCATTAGGAATATTGGCAACAGCATTTATTGTTTCTATTGGGCTTTTTCTTAACAACCAAAAACGAGCCAGTGTACATTTATTGCTCTTGGCCATTGTGGCAGCTGTGTTTACAGAGGGCGTAAAACATGTTTATTACTCCCCTCGTCCAATAGGTTTTGTCGTCAATGATCCCAGCTCTTCTTTTCCGAGTGGTCACACCCTGATGAGTACAGCTGTGTTTGGTTTTTTAGCTTTTTTATTCTGCAGGCTAGTCAGCAAGCATTCACGACGCTTAATTTACTTCGTTGCCACCCTTTTGATTTTTCTGATTGGGCTCTCAAGGTTATTTTTGGGTCAACACTGGTTAACCGATGTATTAGGCGGTTGGCTAATTGGGGGTGTTTTTTTATTATTGACCATCTTATCCTATCAGCGACTTCCAAAACCCAGCTCTTTGCTGACAATAACCAAAACTCGATGGTTATTGTTGTTGATCATAGGCATTATAATCCCTTGGACTATAAGTTGCCTAACCAGTTTCCAGAAAACCCTGCAGGATACTCGGGTAGAATGGCCCAAGGTGACACTAGAGTTAGAAAGGTGGTGGGAAAACCCTGTTAATCAAACTCCCTTATATCGTTTAGACCGCTTTGGTAAAGTGGCCAGACCCTTCAATATACAATGGGCAGGAAATCTAGGCAGTATCAAAGAATTTTTAATAGCCCAGGGCTGGGAATCACTTGAATTGCCTTCTCATGTTCAAAGCGCCTTACAGCGTTTTACCAGCTATGACCCTACTCGAAATCGACCTATTCTTGCCGAACTCTATCACCTCCGTCCTCCAAATCTCATTTTTATTAAACATCTTAATCATTCACCTGATATTTTAGAGTTACAATTGTGGAATTCTGGAAGAAAATTTAAAGATGCAGATTTCCCTCTTTGGATCGGCACTATGGTCTATCATACCCCCCCTGAAAAATTATTACGCTTCCCAAGAAGGTATATGCGCTTACAGTCAGGCCAAGTGCTATTGGACTCAACGGGTTTTCAGGCCTTTGAAATCAAATCTATTTATATCCCCCAAAATGAACAACCCAGTCGTATACAAGCGATGAATTGGGATGGGTCTGTCTTTATTCTAAAGCCAAAGTAAACAGAATTTTTTGTTCATTTTGTCGATTTTTTAAAAATTTAAGAATTTCTTAATTAGAATGTGAAAAGATAGTCTAAATAGAAACTGAATAAATACTGTTAAAATGAAAATGTACTCTTTTAAAGAAAAAACTAAACAAGTTAAATTACCCTATTTACCTGTACACTTTTTAAAACGCAAATGTTGCTGGTTGCTAATAATTACCGTTATGGTCTGTTTTTCTGTTTCGATTGAAGCCGCACATAAACTTTCTTCGCACTCCACCTATCATCGATCAATAATTCTTGATTTAGCTTCTGGGCTTGGTATTGTTGCGGCAGCTTGGTTAGGCTTTAGTTTATGTAGGGGTCGACAGCGTTAAAACCGGCTTCAATTTTTGAAGCAAGCGTTGGTGGATATTACCAAATTCCTTATTACTCATAATTAGAACTTGATCACCTGGCTTTAGTTCCAAACATAAACGTTCAATAATTTGATTTTCATTCTCAAAACTTGCCGCACGATTCCCTAGTTCTCTAACGATCGAACTGATATCCCATTTTTGTGGTCGAAGAAAAAGAATATGGTCAGCCAATTTTAATGACTTAGATAACGAATATTGATGCACACCCGAATTCATCGAGTTTGAACCAAATTCTAATACCGCAAAAATCCTCTTATTTCCAACTTTTGATCTTAAACCGGCTAAAGTTGCGGCAATAGCGGTAGGGTGATGCGCAAAGTCATCATAAACTGCTATTTCATTAACGATGCCTCTCACTTCTAAACGACGTTTGACGCCTTGAAAACTTTTTAAGGCGGAAATTACTGCTTCACTGGTCACACCAACTTCATGGGCAGCCGCCACTGCAGCCAAAGCATTGCGAACATTATGGTCCCCAACCAGTGACCATTTCACCACTCCCAATTTTTGATCACGATGCCATAATTCAAATTTTGTACCATCTTCATTTTTATTACGAACGTGCCAAACGCTTTCAGGAGTCCCAATGGTGTGAGTACTTGTCCAACATCCACGGCCCAATACATCGATAATTTCAGCATCATCTTTAGGATAAATAATCGTTCCACTCCCAGGAACCGTCCGTAATAAATGTTCAAATTGTTTCTTGATGGCGGCTAAATCAGGAAAAATATCGGCATGGTCATACTCTAAATTGTTGAGGATCAAGGTCCTCGGTCGATAATGAAGAAATTTGGACCGTTTGTCATCGAAGGCGGTATCATATTCATCTGCCTCTATCACAAAATAAGGGGATTTACCTAAGCTGGCAGTTGTTTGGAGATTTATGGGAAGGCCACCAATTAAATAACCCGGATTCAATCCAGCTTGAGTCAAAATCCAAGTTAATAAACTTGCTGTTGTCGTTTTGCCGTGAGTACCTGCCACCGCTAGCACATGCCTTTTTCTTAAAACGTTTTGGGCCAACCATTCAGGGCCGGAAAAATAAGGTAAATTTTTATTTAAAACAAATTCCAATTCAGGATTGCCCCTTGAGATCACATTACCTACAATAACCAAATCCGGCGAGGGACGTAAATGCATGGGATCATAGCCTTCAAAAACTTTAATTCCTGTGGATTTCAAAACCTCTGACATCGGTGGATATACATTTCGATCGGATCCTGATACTTCAAAGCCCAGTTCACGGGCTAACAAAGCGATCCCAGTCATAAAAGTGCCGCAAATCCCCAGAATATGAATACGTTTCATGGAATAAGAACCCCTGTCTATTTCAAATATGTGTTCAAAAAACAACTATTATGATACCACATATGTTGCATGGTAACAGCCATTCTTCTATGGTGTATTGGCAAATTGTAATATTTTGTCTATACTCCTGCCTTTAACAGCTTTTTGTAAGGAACTGCTCATGCGTTGTACAAAAAATTTATTTTGCTTGGTTTTCATAGGGATGTGCTTGTTTCTGAGCGGATGTGCCTCAACTCCAAACAATGCGCCCACTCAACCTCCACCAGACAGAACTGACCCTTACGAAAAATTCAATCGCACCATGTATGGTTTTAATGATGGACTCGATCATTGGATCTTAAGACCCATTGCCAAGGGATATGATACGGTCACTCCTAATTTTGTACATAAAGGCATAAATAATTTTTTTGATAATATCGACGTACTAACCAGCTTCCCCAATGATATTTTACAAGGAAAATTCGCCTTTGCCGCCATCGATTTTTGGAGATTCCTGATCAATGCTACCATTGGAATTGGCGGACTCGCTGATCCTGCCACATCACTCGGCTTGGATTTAAGAAAAGAAGATTTTGGTTTAACCTTGGCTTATTGGGGCGGATTAGATGGTTTTAAACCACAGCCTTATCTCGTGTTGCCTTTCTTGGGCCCCTCTACCGCCCGAGATGCTTTTGGTAGAATCCCAGACTCAGCAACCTGGCCGTTTCTTTACATTGACCCTTGGTACCTTACCTATGCTGTGTATGGGGTTAAAGTTGTTAACGAGCGAGCAAACTTGTTACCCGCTGATAAGTTAGTTGCTCAAGCTTTTGATCCTTATATTTTTGTACGCAGCGCTTATCTGCAAACCCGACAACAAGCTATTTTAAAGAATTGGCAAGAAACCCATCCTGATTATACGCCACCGGAAGTCACTCCGACCGACATTGATGAGGATATAACCGGCCCATTACCTGAAGACGCAACTGCACCAGCACCTGCAACCACACCCAGCGAACCAACCTCAGCAGCAGCAAAAGAAACTAAACCTACTAACGTGCCTACGCCACAATCAGAAAAAGTGCCTAGGACTTTATAAAATACCCCGAGCTGACGCACGGGATATTTTCTCTATTTGATTTCGCTCCGCGCGAACAAAGTTCGCGCGGGCGAGCCCCATTGCGTTAAGTTATTTAATCCTGGGAGATACGACTTCTGGAGTTTCTACAAGCGTTTTCCGCTGTTGGGTTCCACATGCCAAAGATAAGGTTTGCAAATTTTTCTCTGCAGATTCGACTTTTGACCGTCGTCTTTGTTCCAACACAAAATCTTGAATTCTTTTATTACAATCTTTGACGCCCTGTATTAAAAGTACATCCGCCTGGATTGTTCTTTTGTCTCCTTGTGAAAGCCGATTTAATACAGTTCCTGAATTGCCTATTGTGGGATCGGCGCCTTGAATCAAAAGTTCGAGTATTAATAAAAGCCGTGCGTGTAAATTAGAGCTATCGCCAGATGTTACACACAATGTTAATGCAGTGGAACCTGAGGAATCAGTCTTATTCAACAAATCTTGTTGCGAAATTCCATTTTTTCCTGCCACCGTGATCAAATGTCTTAAAGCAGGAACAGAAAAAGCATTGGCGTTTTTTGCGAGGTGATGCAACACAGTCAAGCCTTTTTCATCGGGCGTTACAATCAAACTACCAGCATCAGGAGCACCACCTGTTGCCATCGAAAAATCACTCAACTCTTGATTTTGAATAGATTGGGTAACTATCTCCCACCACCTGGTTAATGATATGCTTCGCATTGCTTTCTCCTCGGCTTATTTGAAATAAGCTTTACTAAAATGTTACTTTATTATACAATAGCTTCTTTTATGTAATGTCAGTATAACATAATCCATATTATAAGCAAAAGCATAAGAATAAATTATTTATGAAATCATTAGATTCTTTCGTAGCCTGGCTCCAAAATCCAGAGTTATTTAAACGCAGACGCGAAGACGACTTGTTTAAACAAAAGTTTAGCAGTCTTTTAATATCTCATGAACTTCTGGTTCCTCTGGAAGATAAACTTACTTTGGATGGGAAGAAAGTAAAAAAATTGCAAATTTTCTCTCTGCAATTTATATCAGATTATCATTTACTTGATGATGGAAGTTATGATCCATTTATTTATTTAGAGTTTGCAGACGGCTCAAAAGCCATAAAGGTTTTTTCTATAAATGACCATCAACTTTTTTCATACTTAATCGAATTCGAAAAGTCTAAGATTATCAGAAAATCTACAGCATTTAGTTTCAGGAAAACTCAAAGGTTACCCTGGCAGGACAAATTACAAGAGAAATTTTATAATGAGGCAGTCAAAGCTGAATATAAAAAAATTCATGCACACATTATTCATAATCTCTTTAATCAGCATGAAAGATGGGGATTAAAAAATGCGCTTTTAATAGATGCAGGATGTGGTAACAAGGCCCGTTTTGTACAAACGCTTGCAATGAAAATTCTTGAATCGAAACTTGAAAGCAAACCAACTTTTATTGGTTTTGATTACGAAGATAATATTATTCAATGCCAAAGATTACAACCTAGATTTAACCACGCCTTTTCCTCTTGTGCTTTTTATCCAGGTGATTTACTAGATATAGAAAGATTTTTACCGCAGTTGATACAGCAACATCGATTTCCTGAAGCGAAGATCATTGTGATTAGTTCGGGAAGCTTAACACGTGGTGTACTTAATAATGGATTTGAAATATTGTCCGCTTTTCAACAAATAAGTTCCTTAGGTATTAACTACCTTATGGGTGACGGATATGACAATCCGGTAATAAATGCTTATATAGCAAAACAGCTAAGATTAACTCCCATCCTACATGATTACTACCGAAATTCATTTATATATGCAAGAACTCCTGATTCCGAGGTAATTAAACAATTACGCATAGAATTAGAGCATGGAAATTTTTTGGATTTATCCATGGATCCAAATCCTTATGCTTTACTAAAGGAATTAAAACCAAAGGAAAATTTGACTGTAGATTTATCTTTCTGTTCTTTAACAACTGAGCTCATTCAATATCTGCATCAATTTCCTAATCTAAAGCTAATCTTCTGGCACTCAGAACTTAGCCAAATTACTCTATTTTTAGAAAATTTTGCATTGATAGAATCACCTTATAGATTTTCTCTACGCCACGTAGAAGATGATATTTACTTAATGGCTCCTAAAGATCTCTTTATTCAAGTGAATACAGAAGATAAGGAAACCAGCTCTCTCGCTTTGTTACTTGAAAATAAAGAAACTCAAGTTTCTCAAAAAGAACTCATCAAAAAAATAATCACCAATCATGTTGAACAAGAATCACCGATTAATTTTCTGAATTTGATACGCGGCTATATCAATTCATTGGCTGAGGAAAAAGAGGAAGAATATTCTGCCCGGCAGGAAGCTATTCAATACCTACAATCTAAATTCCATTCTTTTTCAATCAACAACTTAAACTCTTTTATCTATTTAGATTTATTATGTACGCAGGAAATAAAAACTGAAGCAACTGAGCTAAAACCTTATTATGCAAAGATGCGTACAAAATTTATTGATAGCTACAAACGGGTTTTATCCGATTCTAAAATTGAAGCGATTTATAAGAATACACGAGCTGAAAAAGAAAACTTCGAGAAGATCATTGCGTTATACAAAACCATTAAAAAAGAAAATGAACACAAAACAAACCCTTTATTTCACATTCTCATGATCATGATTGAAACGAATAAATCTATAAGCACTTTTGAGGAATTATATTTTACTTTTAACAATAGTTATCAATCTATTTCGAATCTACAAAAAAATGGCACTATACTGAAACAAATTTCCACTCATTCTCTTTTTGTCTCAAGAATTGCTTTACTAGGAAATCTTGGGCAAGAGTTTGAAGCACTAAACCAATCTACCAAATTTACTCCGGATTTTCATTCCCGAATTATATCTTTAACAACACGAATAAACTTAGTAAAGAATTTGGATAGTTTATATGAAAAAATAGCCATTGAAGACAGCTCATATGCTGAATTAAAGTTCCAATTAATGGAGGTTTATGCTTTGGTTGAAAAAAGTCATGAAGCCGCTCAATTGGCTTACTTAAAAATTAATAAAGAATTTGAAACCTTACAAGAACAATTACTATCACCCAGTCTTCAATTAGATTTTCTTGATAATAATTCAGAGCTCAAAGCTAGCCAAAGTACTCCATCTCCCAAAAAAGTTGATCCCGGTCACGGATTAAGTTTAGATAACCTTACCCCCCCTCCTAAATCTAGAGATAAATCCAAATATACTAGAAGTAGTATTGAAGGAGAAGATTATCTTGAAATACTCCCCAGTGCAGCAAGTACTCCAGATTCAAAAACCTTTTCTTTCCCTTCACCTGCTGGAGGCAGCCCTAATTCTAGTTCCAGTTCCAGTTCAAGCTCCAGTTCTAGTTCTAGTTCTAGTTCTAGTTCTAGTTCTAGTTCTTTAGGTGATTTTTCTTTTTCATCCTCATCTAGTTCTGGGCCGCAACTTTTTTCCTCCTCCAGTCAAACCCTACTTTCATCTGTCTCGTCGTCTTCTTCTGCGCAATATACCACGTCAACCATGGATTCCATAACAGACTTAACTGTAAGAAAAAATATATTAAGCAATCGTATGGAATTTCTATTAGAAAAGTCCCGCAAGCCAAAAGAAATTGAAGAAAAAGAAGATGCTTCAGTGTCACAAGTAGAACTGGCTAAAATAATGGAACAGCTTGAAAAAATTGAAAAGGAAATCAGTGACAAGGAAAAAAATCTACATATGACAGTAGGGATTTCTCTATCTTCAACTTGATTATCCAGGTTTCAGAAAATCTCTGCAAATGCGATTGCCATGTTAAATAAACCCCAGTTTTGAGTTTAATCGATTTAGAATCAAGCGGTAATATTTCAATAAATATTTGATATGCCGTGCGGTGTAGATTTCGAAATAATTAAACCCACTCTGCCTTATTCAGCGACATCCGCCTACTCGCAGGATTGGCGTTGCGGGGCCCGTCGGCGAAGGTTTTTCCGTGCTCGCTTCGCCATCAATAGCAGGTGCAATACCTTGTAAGCGCCATTGTGCTAAGTGAACTTTTATCCTCATGAGCTCGTTTCCGAATTGGCTACGTTGCGCGCGAAAAAACCTCCGCCGACACCCGCTGGAAAGTTCGCTGGCGGAGGCGCTGAATAAGGCTATGCAGAGAATCTAATTTTATTTATTGGATCACTATTTTTTTAAGAGAATAATTCCAATAATTAGTTTTGCCAGCAATTCCTGCTGCATGTAAATTGCTTCCTGGTTATATGCTTGACCAGACAAAGCCTAACCAAGCAATGATGACTCCCATCAAAATTGGTTTTTTTTAATGGAATCCAAGATAATATTTGGTCAGCAGTTCTCGCGGTCTTCTGGGGGAACTGCTGACTATTTTGCTGATGAAGAGCCGCTGCCCTTTTAATAGCATAAGCTTGATTAAACGTTGATATTAATCCTGGATCCTGGATTAATGCTGCACATTTTCTAGGAGGGCTAGGGATTTTATAAGCTGCAAGGCTCAGCTCAGGGATATTGAACCCGTAAACTAGCGGTTCAAGGCGATTACCTGGGTGTCACCAGCCAGCGCTGAAATTCAGTGAGTCATTTTTCAGTTCTTGAGAAAAAAGAATGTCGAATAATCTGTTACGGGAGTAACGTTTATCTGAAATTATAAATAGTGATCCAATGATGAAACCCAAACCTCTGCATAGCCTTATTCAGCGCATCCGCCGGCGAGCTTTGCAGCGGGTGGCAGCTGGTATGTCAACAGTTTTCCGGACACTCTCATTAGGCAGTTAGATGTTGCCGTTCGTACTCCGCTGGTGATAAGTAATCATTAGCAGAGTGTATTCTTATCCGATTATAAAAAATCTCGATATACTCAAAAATAGCTTGCCTAGCTTCCTCCCTGTTTTTAAATTGAGTCGTGTAAATTAATTCCACTTTCAATGTTCTAAAAAAACTTTCCGATACCGCATTATCCCAACAATTTCCTTGACGGCTCATACTTTGAATAATGCCATGCTCCTTCAATAAAGCTCGGTGTTCCCGCGCAGCATACTGACAGCCCCGATCGGTATGCCACAGTAATCCTCGCGCCGGTCTACGTTGATTTAAAGCCATGAATAACGCATCATTCACCAGCTCTGTTTTCATTGATCGGCTCATCGCCCAGCCCACTATTTTTCTGGAAAATAAATCAATGACCACTGCTAAATAAACCCACCCTTCCGCTGTGGCTATATAAGTAATATCCCCCACATAAATTTGATTAGCCTCATTCCATTTAAATTGCCTGCCTAATAAATGAGGCGCAATGGATAATCCATGTTTTGAATCAGTCGTGGCTTTAAATCGCCGTTTTCCTTTACAGATCAACTGCTGTTGCTTCATCAGTCTGCCAATACGCCTTCTACTCGTTAAACATCCCTGTTTCTTCAGCTCACATTTAATCCGGCGAGTGCCATAAGTCCCTCGGCTTATCGTAAAAATGCCTTTAATCTTCTCGCCTAATTGCTGACTATTCTGCTGCTGACACAAAGAAAATGAGGATTTCTGCCAATCATAATAACTACTTCGATTGACTTTCAGTAGTTGACACATCAGGCGGATGTTAAATTCCCATTGATGCGCTCGAATAAAGGCGTACTTCACGACATTGCGTTCGCAAAGTACGCCGCCGCTTTTTTTAAGATATCGCGCTCTTGTTTTAAGCGGGCATTTTCTTTTCTTAAGTGTTGATTTTCTTCCTCGATACTGACGCCAGCACTCATTTTTAGATTTTCTTTATGGCCATATTTATTTATCCAACCACGCAACGTGCTTTGCTTTAGCCCCAAATCCCGCGCAATCTGCGCTATCGATTGACCGGAATCCACCGCCAGTTTAACTGAAGATTCCTTAAATTCAGTTGTATATGTTTTGGCTTTTTGTTGTCTCATAACTATACTTCTCCTCTTGCACATTTTAATCTATGTGTCCGGTTTAGTGTAGCCATACCAAGCGTAGATTTTTGCGCGCGCAGCGTAGCCAATTCGGAAACGAGTTCACGAAGATAAAAGTTCACTTAGCACAATGGCGCTTACGGTAGTATTACACCCGCTATTGATGGCGAAGCGAGCACGGAAAAACCTCCGCTGACGGGCCCCGCTACGCCAATCCCGCGAGTAGGCGGATGTCGCTGAATAAGGCGGAGTGGGTTTAATTTTCGAAATCTACACCGCACGGCATATCAAATATTTATTGAAATATCACCGCTTGATTTTAAATCGATTAAACTCAAAACTGGGATTAAAGAAAGTTATTTTGGCGCCAAGCCTCGTAAATAACGACCGCTACTGAGTTTGAGAGATTCAAACTACGGGAAGTAGTTACCATGGGGATGCGCAGTTTCATTGATTTATGAAACTCTTGCAGAATGTCTAAGGGTAAACCTCGTGATTCTGGGCCAAAGATAAAGGTATCACCAGGAGCAAAATTTACCGAGGAGTAATTGACGCTAGCTTTGGTTGAGCAAGCAAAAAAACGTTTTGGCTGTATTATCTCTTTAAACTCTAATAAATTTTTATATTCTTTCACCGTTGCCCATTCGTGATAATCTAATCCGGCACGCCGCAACTGTTTTTCATCTAAACTAAAACCCAAAGGATGAATAAGGTGTAAACGCGCGCCTGTATTGGCGCACAGACGAATTATATTTCCGGTGTTAGGAGGAATTTCTGGCTGGTATAAAACAATATCAAACACGTAAAAAACCGAATTATGAAGTGACAATTGTAGATTCGGCAGCACTCTTTCCTTTGGAAAAATGCCGCTCAATTTCCTCTAAAGTTTTATTTTTGGTTTCTGGCACAAAGAAAAACACGGTTAAGAAATATAACAAACTGAAAAATCCACACAACCAAAAAACACCGCTATAACCAATAGAATCAGCCAAACCGAGAAATGAAGTTGCTAGTATCGCTGAGGTCATAGAATTTAAAAATAAAGCAAGCGCCATACCGGAACTGCGAATTCTTAAAGGCAATAACTCAGAAATTACCATCCAAATGACCACGCCCGGCCCAATCGCAAAAAATAAGATAAACGACAAAATGCCGGCTAAAAGTAAAATTCCTTTAAGTTCATTGGTGGGCAACAGGTAAAAAACCATTCCTAAATAAAACAAAGAAATCACAATTCCGGCTGTCCCCAGGCAAAGAAGAAAGCGACGACCTAATCGTTCGATTAAGAAAAAAGCAATAATCGTCACTAAAAAATTAAGACCAGTTATCGCAGTGTTACCTAACATCGCGATGACGTCTGAACTAAGACCGCCATTTTTTAAAATTAGAGGTGTGAGCTGTAAAAAAGAATTAATACCTGTTAACTGCCCTAAACAAGCCACAACTAAAACGACAATAAGCGGTAACATAAATTTCTTTTGCCATATTTTTACTGAGTCCTTTGTTTCGGTACTCTTGTTTTTCATCAGAATTTGCATTTGCGAAAGTTCTTCGCGCGCTCCTGCTTCAGATCTAGACTTAAGTAAAATGCCGAAAGCTTGATGAAAACGTCCTTGAAGACATAGCCAACGAGGTGATTCCGGTAAAAAAAAGCTGCCGACTAATAAGAAAGTGCCTGGCGCTAAAGTCGACCAAAACATTGCCCGCCAATTTCCTGTGCGTGTAAAATAAAGACCGACTAAACTCGATAACAAGATTCCACAGGTCAGTAACAGCTGAAAAGCGCAGATAGACCTTCCTCGGATTGATGGTTTAATTGCTTCAGCCAAATAAAGCGGAACGGCAATGGTAATAATACCCACACCGATACCTTGAATTAATCGACCGCTGAGTAATTCAATGTAGTTATGTGAATTCGCAATAACGAATACCCCCAATAGTGAAATGATGGCTGCGGTTATAATCATTTTTTTACGACCAACCCAATCACACATTGGACCCGTCACTAAAGTAGCTAATGCTCCACCAAATAAGACCGCACCAGGAATAATATGCATTTCTGAAGGCGTCATGAGAATATCGCGCTGCATAAAAGTAAGAGCGCCGGAAATAATCCCAAGATCATAACCATACAACACACCGCCAAAAGCGGCGATGACAATCATCATGAACGAAAAAAGCTCTTTAGAGTGCACCATATATTTATTTCCTAAAGACAATTTTGCCTTGGCAAATGGTTAAGACCACAGAATAATTTTCATCTAAAACCACTAAATCGGCATCTTTACCCAAGGCAATACTACCTTTCTGTTCAAAAATTTTCAATATTTTGGCCGGATTGATACTGCTTAAATAAATTAGATCTTCCAAAGGCATTTGGGTAAATACTTGCATATTTTTAATAGCCTGATCAATTCCCAATACACTTCCAGCTAATGTTCCATCCTCTAAACGGGGGGCGCCATCTTTAACATGGACAGTCTGTCCACCTAGTTCGAAGGAATGGGTTTCCCCGCAACATTTAGCGCGCATAGAATCGGTGACTAAAACCAAACCCTCTTTTCCCTTAAGATTTAACGCAATTTTGGTTATGGCTGGATGCAAATGATGACCGTCAACAATTAATTCAGCGGTTATTTTTTTATTCAGTAAGATCGCTCCCACGCAACCAGGTTCACGGTGATGCAAAGGATGCATGGCATTAAACAAATGTGTGGCGTGAGTCGCTCCAAGTTGAATAGCCAATTGAGCGGTATCAAAGTCTGCCTGACTATGCCCAATTGAAGCAATGATATTATGATCTGAAAGATGCTGAATAAATTCCATTGCTTGCGGTAATTCGGGAGCCAAGGTCACTAAACCAATTAAACCTTTGGCGCAAGATTGCCAACGATTAAAAAGAGCAATATCGGGATCCAATAATAATTCTTGACGATGTGCGCCAGGTTGCCGCTTGGAAATAAAGGGTCCCTCCAAATGGATGCCCAAAATTTGCGAACCCAAATTTTTTACATTATTAGCGCTTTGATAAGCTGCCACATTTTCTAAGGCTTTTTCAATTTCTGCTGGAGTAGCAGTCACCGTAGTCGCTAAAAAACCGGTGGTCCCTTCCCTAGCTAATATTTTTCGAATTTGATCAAGCGCAGCAAAGTTGGCGTCCATCATGTCCGCCCCACCCGCACCGTGGATATGTAGGTCAATTCTGCCAGGAATTAAATGATAATTTTTAGGAAAATCTAAAGTTTCACTGGTTTTATTGTTAATTAATTTTTTACCCAAATAACAAATTCGACCGTCCTTGAACTCAAGAGTAAAGTCCTCTCGAATTCCTTCTTCCGTGTAAATGATCGGACCGGAGAGACTTATAGATTTATCTTCCATCAAGTATCCTGCATTTTATCGCGTCTTAGTGACTTTTTGTAAATTGGCTGGTTGATCGGGGTTTAATCCTTTCAAAATGGCCAGCTCCGCTATCCATTTATAAAATGCTTGAATTCCCATTAGAGGATCTAAAAATCCGTGAATACTTTTCGGTAAAGGCAATAGCGTTGCTGCTTGCTCCAACTCATCAGTATGCAAATTTTCGGGTAACGCCAACAATACATTACCTTGTAAACGGCGTATCTTATGAACCAAACTGGTGATATCAGGTAAGCTGGCATCATTTTGGCAAAACAATAACACGGGTAAACCGCTTTGAACTAAGGCTAATGGACCGTGATGTATTTCAGCACTGCTGAATGCCTCAGCATGTAGAGCGACCACTTCTTTGCATTTTAACGCGGCCTCTTGGGCGATAGGGAACCCAAAACCTCGACCAACAACCAGTAAATCCGTCGCTTTTTGTAACAAAGCATGTGATTTTGCCCAAGGCATTTTCAAACTTTCTTCCAGGACATGGGGCAATTGTTTTAAATTTTCCTGCAAAATAGTATTTTGTGTGCCAATCGCTATCCCCTGCAGCAAAGCAGCCAAAGAAGTTAAATAACTTTTAGTCGCAGCAACTGCTTTTTCTTCTCCTGCGTGTAATGGAATAACGTATTCAGCCAAACCTGCCAATGTCGAATGCGTTTGGTTAACCAGGGCCAAAGTAATGGCGCCCTGCTCTCTGGCCGCCGAGATAACTTCACAGATATCTGGACTTTCTCCCGATTGAGATATGGCAATCACCAGACTATTTTTTAATTTTTGACGGCAGTGATAAAGCGTTGTTACCGAAGGCGCTGAAGAAGCAGTCACCAATCCCATTTGCGTTTCAAACAGATATTTGGCAAAAGTTGCGGCGTGATCCGAACTTCCACGGGCAACCGTCATTACCAAAGGGATATCTACATTTTGTAAACGTTTAAAAATTTCAATCCATAAAAGATGGTTACTTTCGAGTTGTTTCTGAATGGCTATTGGCGCTTCTTTTGCTTCTTTGAGCATTAAGGGATAAGGTTGAATATTCATAATTAACTCGCCGTTGAAGAAATAAAGGGAAAAATAAAGTTAGCAACAATCCCTGACAAACATCCAAATAAATGTCCTTCCCAAGATACATTTTTTTCCGAAGAAGGAAATAAGCCAAAAAACAATCCACCAAAATAATATACACTCACGATAGCTAACACGATAGTCAATAGGCTGGGATATAAGAAAGCACTAACCAGTAAATATCCCCAATAGCCCATGATCAAGCCGCTGGCGCCGATATGAATTGCACGTCTTCCCAGTAACCAAACCAAAAATCCCGACAGTAGAATTATGCTTATCGAAACAGAAAAAAATAAGGTTTTTCCACCCACTAAAATAAAACACGCCAAAACCAATAACGGAATTGTATTAAAAAATAGGTGGCTTGCATTACCATGTAAAAAAGGAGATAGCACAATTCCAATCAAGCCGCGGAAAGTCCTTGGCAATATTCCAAATTGGTTTAAACGATAACCGCATAACCAATTCAGTATTTGGATTGACCACAAACCGATTACTAATCCTAACAATAAATCAAAATTTTCATCAATGGCGGCAACCAGTGTTTGAAACAATAACTCAATTTGGTTCATAGGATTTTGGGATCTTGGGAGGTTCAATCTTCAAACAAAAACCGGGCTTAGCTTCCCCTAAAACTTTTTGACGAACCATATAAATAGCGCCTTTAGGTGCATCGTGTTTGCGAGGAGCCAGTCTGGAACTCAATGCACTATTTACGCGAGGCTGAATAAAAGGAGCGACCCCACCTAGTAAACAGCAAGGGAGATTAACATGGCCTTTAGGTAATTTTTTCTCCATAGCCGCTGCAATCTCATCAATTTCTTTTGCTGCAATGGCAATCAATTCCAACGCATGCGGGTCATTGAGTTGAATGTGTTCAATCACATAAGGGGCTAACGTTGCAAAGTCGACTGGCCTGGCGCTAGTCGCCCAAGCAACCATTTTACCTAAATCATTTCCAAAATAAGCATATATCGATTTCAACAAAGGAGTTTCTTCGACCCGACCGTCAATATCTTTGAATGTAAGGCGCACAGCTTCTAACCCCAACCACGCGCCGCCTGCCGTATCGCCTTGAGGAAACCCCCAGCCGCCCACCAGGTATCGCCGACCTTGATAGATTTCGTAACCGATAACACCTGTTCCGATAATAATAATCGCCCCATCTTGACAATCATGTACGCCAAGGCACGCGGCATAAGCATCTGAATCCAGAACCAAGGTAGTGAAAAGATTTCGCCTGGATAAGAATTTTTTACAAGCAACCGGATCTTCTGTCCCAGCTAAACCCAATCCAATATGGAAACTGTAGGATGGATCAGAAAGTTGCATACTAGCTTGAGTTAGCGCTTCATTAACCCCCGCATCAATGGAAGCCCATGCTTGTTCGACTGAATTACGAATATTCGCTGGCCCGCTGCGTGCTTGACCCAACAATATACCCTCTTCATCTTCGACAATAATTTTGGTTTTTGTGCCACCACCATCAACACCAATAAAAATATTTTTTCTCACCTTACTTTCCCTCACTTTTGTAAATTGCGAATTCTTTAGCAAAATAAGTAATAATAAAATCTGCGCCGGCTCGTTTTATTGCGGTTAAAGATTCCACCATTGCGCGTCTCTCATCCAACCATCCTTCTGCCGCAGCCAGTTTAATCATGCTGTATTCACCACTAACCTGATAAGCCGCCAGAGGTAAGGAGGGGAAACTTTTTTTTACCCGATAAATGACATCCAGATAATTTTGAGCCGGCTTAACCATTAACATATCTGCGCCCTCAAGAATATCTAATTCCGCCTCACGTATTCCTTCTTCTGCATTGGCTGGATCCATTTGATAAGTCTGTCTGCCGCCGTATTGTGGCGAACCGCTGCCGGCTGCTTCACGAAAAGGTCCATAAAACGCAGAGGCATATTTAACTGAATAACTTAAAATAGGAATATGTTGAAAACCATTTTTGTCCAAACTTATTCGGATCGCCTGCACCATTCCATCCATCATACCACTGGGTGCAATGATATCAGCGCCGGCTTGTGCATAACTTACCGCCTGCTCACCCAAAAGAATTAAAGTTTCATCATTATCAATGATAACTTCTCCCGCTTGATGGGCAGCGATAATACCACAATGGCCATGGTCAGTATATTCACAAAAACAGACATCAGCGATCACTAATAACTGAGGTGATAATTTTTTTATAGCCAATATCGCTGATTGAATAATGCCTTGTGAGGATAAAGAAGAGCTCCCTTTAGCATCTTTATGTAATGGGATGCCAAACAAAATAACCGCGGGAATATTTAATGCTTCAATTTGTTTAATCTCAGCTTCTAAAGAGTCAATGCTGAATTGAAAGTGACCCGGTAAAGAACTGATCGGATTTTTAATATTTTTTCCTTCTTTTACAAAAAGCGGGAAAACCAAGTCACCCACGTTGAGTTCAGTTTCACGAATTAAAGCCCTTAATTGACTAGAATGACGCAGACGCTGCATTCGCACATGTGGAAAAAGCGCATTGACCATATAACTCTCTCATTAACTGGTTCCAATAATCACCCCAGAGAGTTAAAGAAAACAGTTAGAGCTTTGCTTATCACAAAGCTCTAAATATTGAAACTTACATTTACTTGACCACTCTCCAGGTACCATCAGGCATTTGGCAAGCGCGTCCATATGCAGTTTGCCATTGTCCGTTAATGTTAACTCTGGAAGTATATTCTCGGCAATAGTCTCCCTCATAGTAATATTCGCGAAGAGGGGTTACGCGATAGGTAACGCCGGTATTCAGGTTAGTCCAAGTTGTGGTTTCATTGACTGGTACCTCGATAATTGCTGTTCCCATACGCATACGGTCTTGTTGATCCATATTATTACCAACCGCATTACCGATGATTCCACCCAATAAAGCACCCCCAATAATTCCGGCTGCGCTCCCATTGGTTAGCAATCCTCCAGCTAATCCTCCGGCGACTGCGCCGGCAGTCGTAGCGCCTGGTACATTGTTTCCTGGGGTACATCCTGCAACCATTAATCCAGCAGCAGTAACTGTGACTGCGGCCCATGAGACCCATTTTTTCATAATTTTCATCTCCGATGACATAAGTACTGTAATTATACGCTTAAAATGCTCAAAATTTGAACTAAAAGATAGTTTATAAAATAATTCCATATTAAAGATTAAATAATACAAAAAGTCAAAGGCTATCGCTTGAAGAATTGAGTGAAATCGCACAAAATATTCGGCTATGAACTCAAGTAAGACGCCGCTCGCATTATTCGATAATTTAGAAAAGCTCGATTTAAATCCAAATCTTATGCAGAGTCATCCTGAGTTTGAGATGGGAGATTATTCTCATGCGTTGACTTTTTTAAAATGTTATAGAACCAGTAAAGGAACATTTAATTCCTATCGGCGAGAGATTGAAAAATTACTGCAATGGAGTTACCTTATTGCACAAAAAAAATTAAAAGACCTCAGACGCGAGGATATTGAAAATTTTGTTCGATTTTGTGAAAACCCGCCACAAAATTGGATTGGAACCAAAAAACCGCCTCGTTTTATCGATAAAGATGGAAAAAGATGTCCTAATCCAGAATGGAGACCTTTTGTAGCCACCATTAAAAAGTATGCTCATTATCAAGGTCAACGCCCAGACACCGATGATTTCTCTTTATCACACGGGGCAATTAAAGAATTATTCGCCATTTTAAGTACTTTTTTTAATTATCTGCTTCAAGAAGAATATGTGCATATGAACCCGGTTGCGCTGATTCGCCAAAAAAGTAAATTTATTAGAAGAAAACAAGGACCCACCCCAATCAGACGACTATCCGAAGTACAATGGCAATATGTGATTGAGACTGCAAAAAATTTGGCGGAAACCGAACCGCAAGAGCACGAACGCACTTTATTTATCATGTCTTTATTGTATTCTCTTTATTTGCGCATCTCTGAGTTAACTGCATCTTTTCGTTGGACGCCTTTAATGAATCATTTTCAAAAAGACCACGAGGGAAACTGGTGGTTTACTACAGTGGGTAAGGGCAACAAAGAAAGACAGATTGCAGTCAGTGACACGATGTTAGAAGCCTTAAAACGTTGGCGCAAATTTAGAAATTTATCTCATTTGCCTTCCCCCGCAGATCAAACCCCCCTGCTACCAAAAACCAAAGGAAAAGGACCGATTACCAGCACCAATTATATCCGCAGAATTGTTCAAAATTGTTTTGACGACGCTGCGTTGCGTTTACGCAAAAACAATTTAGTGGAAGAAGCCGAAACTTTACATGAGGCAACCGTGCATTGGCTGCGGCATACCGGAATTTCCGATGACGTAAAACATCGACCCAGAGAACATGTTCGTGACGATGCAGGACACAGCTCTAGTGCAATTACCGATAGATACATCGATGTTGAAAAGAAAGCCCGGCATCGCTCTGCAAAAGATAAACGGATCGTACTAGAGGTTACGGAGTGAGCTACTACTGATGTTTTTAATAGAATTAATAGGAATAGTAATTTCTGAATTTTCTTGATCTTTTATCATGACTTCCTTAGCCCAACAGACTGCATAAGTAAGCTCAATCGTTGCCGGGAATTTATGTTGTGGAGTGCAAAATTTTTTATATTGAGCAACCATTCTTTGCCAACGATTTTTCCCTAACCAGGTGCGGCGGCGCGTTTTTTCAGCATAAGTAGCGCCCGTTTCTCTTAAGTCCTTAAACAATCTATCCAAGCTGGCATAAGACAATTGCAAGTGCTCAGATTGAATAACGGGCTCCGCAAAATTCGCCGCTAATAAAGCATCCCCAACTTCATGCATATCAAGAAATAAATGTACATGCGGTTGGTCATCGACTTCAGCAAAACTTTCTCTCAGCTCATAGAGAGTATCCGGGCCAAACGCACTTAACAAAAAAAGACCATTCGGTTTTAGCACGCGTCGCCATTCTTTCAAGCAGGGTAATTTTTCTATTGTCCAATCAAATGCTAAATTAACCACAATTAAGTCAAATTGTGCGGATAAAAAGGGTAGCTTTTCTGGATAGGCGCAAACTTTATTAATACTGGAAATGGATTGAGATAGCATTGATTCGGTCGCTTCCACCGCTGTAATCTGCGCATCGGGAAATTTTTGTGCCAGCTTCTCTGTCGTATAGCCTGTTCGTACACCAATATCGAGGACTTGATGGGATTGAATCGGTAAAGTATCCAACCTATCCAGCAAACGATCAGCAACCTCTTTTTGTAAAACATCCGCTCCAGCATAAAGGGGAGCTGCACGTTTTAAGGTGGATTTAATTTGTTTGAGGTCTAAGGCAAAATTTTTCATATCAAATATTTTATCATAAAGTTTCATTTAATGGTGTTTTTAAATTTTACTGTATGGACACATAGAAGATTTAAAATTACAACAGTAATATGAAAAAAATTTTTAATCTATTACTCCCCTCCTCTTGTCTAGTCTGTAAACAAAAACTTTCACACTTAAGCTTTTTATGCGGTGATTGTCATGCGAAATTAGTTTTTAATAAACAAGTCTGTGAGCAATGCGCATTGCCCATTGAATCAGGAAAGAAATGTGGCGCCTGTTTATCCTCGCCACCTCCTTTTAATATTACTTTAGCGCCTTTTTGCTATAAGCCACCACTTACAACTTGGATTACCCAGTTAAAATTTCAACAAAAATTGGCAAATGCAAAAATTTTAGCCGAAATTCTTGCGCTTGAAATTGAAAAGCATTATAAAAATCAAGAAATGCCTTCCCTGATTGTACCCATTCCACTGCATTCGCAGCGTTTACGTCAACGAGGCTTCAATCAAGCGGTTGAAATCGCCAAACCAATAGCAAAAAAATTTAACTTACCGCTGATTTATGATCATTTTCGCCGTGATAAAAATACCCAGGCGCAAAGTCTATTATCTGCCTATGCCCGGCGCGCTAATATGGCGGGAGCTTTTAAAATAGATCGCTCCATTGCAGCCGATCATGTTGCGATTGTGGATGATGTCATGACAACAGGTCAAACCGTACGCGTGTTTAGCCGTCTTTTGCAGCAATCTGGAATTAAAAAGATTGATGTCTGGTGTTGTGCACGAGTGGGCTAGTTTTTGTTATAATACGCTTCATGACCCACTATTTAGAGAAAATTTCAGCAGTTAAAAATTATTTACTGTCCTTGCAGGATAATATTTGCCGGCAATTGGCAAACGAAGACACGCAAGCTTTTCAAGAGGACATTTGGCACTATCAACACGGTGGCGGCGGTAGAACCCGGATCATTGAAGGTAATATATTTGAAAAAGGCGCAGTCAATTTTTCACACGTCATTGGCAATCAATTACCCGCTGCCGCTTCTTTGCGTCATCCCGAATTAGCCGGGGCAAGTTTTCAAGCACTCGGAATTTCTTTGATCATGCATCCTCTAAATCCCTACGCACCGACCACCCACATGAACATAAGATTTTTTATAGCTGAAAATAGTGGCAATGATCCCGTTTGGTGGTTTGGCGGCGGATTTGATTTAACCCCTTTCTATGGATTTCCTGAGGATTGCCAACACTGGCATGAAACAGCTAAATTGGCCTGTGATCCTTTTGGCGCTGATTTATACCCTCGGCTTAAAAAATGGTGTGATGAATATTTTTATCTGCCCCATCGACGCGAACCCCGAGGTATTGGTGGCATATTTTTCGATGATTTCCGGGAATGGGATTTTGATCAATGTTTTAATTTTTTTAAAAGTGTTGGCGACCATTTTCTGGATGCTTATTTACCCATTATTCAACGTCGTAAAAATATGAGTTATGGAAATCAAGAACGCAGTTTTCAATGTTATCGCCGTGGACGCTATGTAGAATTTAATCTATTACAAGATCGCGGAACCTTATTTGGCATCCAATCCGGCGGCCGCACCGAATCAATTTTGGCCTCTCTACCACCAACGGTTAACTGGAGATATCAATGGAAACCCACCCCGAACAGTCCCGAAGAGAGACTGTATCATGAATTCCTCGTCGCCAAAGAATGGGTGTAGTTACAGCGATAACTTTTCATTCCCTTTGATATGGATGATGCATTAGTGATACAATCTAAGAAAGTTTTTCCCCATGATGTTAGGAACCTAAGGCCATGTCAAAAATAAATCCGCGTGTTGATTTTGCGTTTAAAATACTCTTTGGTAGTGAAGAGAATACAGACATTTTGTTACCCTTTATCAATTCAATCCTAACCCTCGCCAACCCATTGACTGAATTGACGTTATTAAACCCTTATAATCATAAAACACACTCGACAGACAAATTATCAATTTTAGATATTAAAGCACGCGATGGCTTAGGCCATTTATACAATATAGAAATGCAAATGACTGATCAGGTGAGCTATAGTCAGCGTGCGCTATACTATTGGTCAAAGCTCTATAGCCAGCAACTTAAAGAGGGCGAGGATTTTTCCACACTCAATAAAACGATCAGTATTCATGTTCTTAACTTTAACCACTTTGATGAACTCGACTATCACAACATTTATCACATTTTGAATGCTAAGACGCAAAAGCGCGCATTTGAAGATTTAGAGCTGCACTTTATAGAATTGAAAAAATTCAATAAAGATTTAGCGCATTTGACAACCGCCTTAGATCGATGGGCGACATTTCTGAGTAAAGCCGAGCAATGGGAGCGTAATTTTATACCGGAGGAATTGAGGATTGAACCCGCGATAGCCAAAGCAGCGCAAGCGCTGGATACGTTATCGCTCGACGAGGAAGAACGTGAGATTTATGAAGCCAAACTCAAATGGCTGAGAGATGAGTCAGGAACATTTAAAAAAATACGCGAGGAAGGTAGAGAGGAAGGTAGAGAGGAAGGTGAAGCCATAGGTGTGGAGAAAGTTGCTTTAAGCTTGATAAAAAAAGGATTATTGTCAATGGAGGAAATTTCCGATACAACGGGTCTGGCTAAAGAAGCCTTGGAAGCCCTTCAGAAAAAGAATTTGACCTAGTAGGAGACGAATGTAAAACTCCTGAAGCCCGGGAATATTGATTGCCAATCGGTTCAATGTTGCAAATTTGTGATGACTAACCGTCACCCTTCCCGGCTGAAGTTTAAACTTTTTCTTTAGGCAGATACAAGTCGGTAATTGTTCCCGCATAAACTTCAGCTGCCATCATCACCGATTCAGATAAGGTCGGATGTGGATGTACCGTTAGCGCAATATCCTCTGCATCACAACCCATTTCAATGGCTAAGGCAATTTCAGAAATCAAATCGCCTGCGTTAACACCCACAACACCACCGCCGATGATTCTTCCTTTGTCATCAAACAACAATTTGGTAAAACCTTCACTTCGATTTAAAGACAAAGCGCGTCCAGAAGCCATCCAAGGGAAAACTCCTTTTTTGTAAGTCATACCCTGCTCTTTCGCTTGTATTTCGGTGACGCCTGTCCAAGCGACTTCTGGATCTGTGTAAGCCACCGAAGGAATGGAACGCGGATCAAAATAATGTTGTTTACCCGCAATTACTTCGGCGGCAACGCGGCCTTCTGCCGATGCTTTATGCGCCAACATCGGATTACTAATAATATCGCCAATCGCATAGATATGCGGCACATTCGTACGTAATTGTTTATCGACAGCAATAAATCCTTTTTCATCTACTTTAACACCGGCTTTTTCTGCACCGATCAAATGTCCATTCGGACGACGTCCAACGGCTACTAAAATACGATCAAAACGCTGTGGGTTTTGTTTAGGAGCTTGTTCACCTTCAAAAGTTACCCATAAACCGTCTTTTTTGGCTTCAACTTTAGTGACTTTTGTTTTTAATAAAATATTTTGGTACAACTTTGCTAATGCGTTTATGCAAGGGTTGCACCAAATCCGCATCCGCCCCTGGAATAATTTGCGACATCAATTCGACAACGGTAATTTTTGCACCCAATGCCTGGTAGACCGTCGCCATTTCTAAACCGATAATACCACCACCGATAACCAACCATTCTTCATTGGTCCCTTCCAATTCCAATGCGCCAGTTGAACTTACAATACGAGGATCTTCTGGGATAAAAGGTAATTTTACCGGCAGAGAACCTGCTGCAATAATGGCTTGTTCAAATTGAATCACTTGCTCAGTTTTACCGCTGACAGTTATTTCATTAGATCCGGTAAATTTCCCCTCACCGGTAACAATTTCAACTTGACGTTTTTTGGCCATCAACTTTAAACCACCGGTTAATTTTTTCACGACATCGTCTTTCCAAGCCCGCAATTTTTTAGTATCAATTGTTGGTTTCGAAAAATGAAGACCAAATTCACTCATTTCTTCCGCTTCATCAACCACTTTAGCAGCGTGAAGTAATGCTTTGGAGGGAATACAACCCACGTTTAAACAAACGCCACCAATGCTTTCATAGCGTTCAATCAACGTTACTTTTTTTCCCAAATCTGCAGCCCGAAATGCGGCAGTATATCCGCCAGGGCCACTACCAAATACCACAACTTCAGTTTTGATTATATTTTTCGCCATATTCATTCTCCATTACAGAAATAAAGTTCTAATATCGTTAAGACAATTAATTAAATAAACTAGAAAACGAGCGCCATCTGCACCATCAATCACGCGATGATCGTAAGAAAGAGAAAGCGGCAACATTAAACGAGGCGCCAATTCTTTTTTTTCTGCCTGATAAACAGGTTTTAATGCGCTCCGTGAAACACCTAAAATCGCCACTTCCGGCGCATTGATAATCGGGGTAAACGCTGTTCCCCCAATGCCTCCCAAACTGGAAATACTGAAACAGCCACCTTGCATATCAGTTAAACCCAAGCCAGTGGTACGCGCTTTTTCGCTGAATTCAGCTAATTCTCTTCCTAGGGTAGTTAAACTTTTTTGATCAACATCTTTAATAACCGGAACCACCAACCCATTCGGCGTATCCACCGCCACACCAATATGAAAATATTTTTTTAAAATAAGTTGTTCGCCATTGGGATCTAAAGAAGCATTGAAATGAGGAAATTCTTTCAGTGCAGCCACTACCGCTTTCATAATAAAAACGATAGGAGTTAATTTAATTTCTTCACCTTTACTCGTCTTTTGATGTTGGCGAAAATTTTCCAGTTCAGTGATATCAGCTTCACCAAATTGGGTAATATGCGGAATGCTAACCCAATTTCGATGTAAACTAGCACCGGAAATTTTTTGAATTCGGCTTAAAGGTTTAGTTTCTACTTCTCCAAATTGTGCAAAATCGACCACAGGTTGCGGCGCAATGGATAATCCTCCTGCTTGGCCTGATGCCCCCTGCTTCACATAATTTTTAATATCTTCTTTTAAAATCCGTCCTTTTGGACCGGTGCCGGAAATTCTGGATAAATCCAAATCCAATTCATGTGCCAGTCTCCTTACTGCAGGCCCGGCATGCAAATCTCCTTCAGCAACCCCTTCTTTTTCTGGCGCTGTTTCTGTTGGGGTTTCTGAGGTTTTTTTAACGGGGACTTCTGTTTTTTTTGCCGCAGCAGGCTCTGGCTTTTCTGCTTTCTTCTCTTCTTTCTTTTCCTCTTTTTTGGAACCTGAATCTTCAACTTCAATTTCAGCAATTAAACTATTGGCGGAAACCTTATCTCCCACTTTAACGGCGATTTTTTTAATGATTCCAGCAAAAGTAGAGGGTACTTCCATGGTCGCTTTATCACCTTCCAAAGTAATGACTGAAGCGTCTTTAGCGATTTGGTCACCTACCTTAACTAAAATTTCGATTATTGAGACATCTTTAGCGCCGCCGATATCAGGCACCACCAATTTTTCAATTTTACTCATTTTCATCACTCCTTATTAGACTTACACAGTCGTAGGCAAGGGACGATTAGCATCAATCCCCAGTTTTTTTTGTGCAGCAGATAAATCAGTTTGCTTATATAATCCTTGTTCAGTCAGCGCAAATAATGCGGTGTAAACAATCATTTTCGCATCAACTTCAAAAAAATCTCGTAGCGCTACACGTGTGTCACTGCGCCCAAAGCCATCCGTTCCCAATACATAATAAGGCGCATGCACCGCCAAACGAATTTGTTCGGCATTGAGTCGGACATAATCCGTAGCAGCAATAACCGGGGCTTCACTATCGCCTAGGCATTCTTCAATATAACTCTTTTTAGGGTTTGCTCCGGGATGCAAACGATTAAAACGTTGCGTGGCCATGATATCTCGTGATAATTCCGAAAAACTAGTAGCGCTGAACACTTCAGCGGCTACCTTGTATTCTTTTTCTAAAATCTCTTCGGCGGCAATAACTTCGCGTAAAATAGTTCCCGAACCTATTAAACGCACCTGTTTTTTATGTTCAAGAGTGGCGGATTTAAAAAGATACAACCCTCTAATTATTCCTTGTTCTACGCCTTTTGGCATTGGCGGATGAATATAATTTTCGTTCATCAATGTAATGTAATAAAAAACATCTTGCTGTTCTTGATACATCCGGCGTAAACCATCTTGCATGATAACTGCTAATTCATAGCCAAAAGTAGGATCGTAAACGATGCAATTCGGCACAAAACCAAACATCAATAAATTATGTCCGTCTTGGTGTTGTAAACCTTCACCCGCTAAAGTGGTACGACCAGCAGTTCCACCCAATAAAAATCCACGCGCACGGCTATCGGCGGCTGACCACACCAAATCACCAACTCGTTGATAACCAAACATAGAATAATAAATATAAAGCGGAATCATGGGTTCATGAGTGGTCATATAGGAAACCGCAGCGGCAATCCAGCTCGACATGGCGCCAGCTTCACTGAGACCTTCTTGTAAGATCTGCCCTTTGACATCTTCATGGTAATTCATCAATTGCTTAGAATCTTCAGGTTGATAAAGTTGGCCTACCGGCGAATAGATACCAATTTGCCGAAAATACCCTTCTAAACCAAATGTACGAGTTTCATCCGCGACGATAGGCACAATTCTTTGTTTGAGGTTGGCGTCTTTTAGTAAGATCCCCAAAATTCGTCCGAAACTCATGGTAGTTGAAACCTGTCTATCTCCCGTTCCCTCTAATTGACTTTGAAATTCTTTTAATTCGGGAACTTTTAATGGATGATCTTGTACCTGACGTGCCGGTAAAAAACCACCTAGCTTTTTCCGCTGTGCCATTAAAAATTTCATTTCTGGACTATCCGGCTCAGGGCGGTAATAAGCACAGGAACTAATTTGTTCTGCGTTAAGTTTTAATTTGAAACGTTGACTAAAAGCGGTCAGTGCTTCTGCGGTCATTTTTTTAGTGTTATGGGCAATATTCATGCCTTCACCCGCCACACCTAAACCAAATCCTTTTACGGTTTTGGCTAAGATGACCGTCGGTTGTCCTCTATGTTTACTGGCTGCCATATAGGCCGCATACACTTTTTGTGGGTCATGACCACCGTCTTGTAAATTTTTTAAATCTGCATCCGACATATCACTTACCAATTCCAGCAACTCAGGGTATTTGCTGAAAAAGTGTTCACGCATATATGCGCCATCTCTAGCGCCATAAATTTGAAACTCACCGTCCACCATTTCACTGATTCTTTTTAAAAGCAGCCCGTTTTTATCTTTTGCAAATAAGCGGTCCCAATTTTTACCCCAGACTACTTTAATAACATTCCATCCCGCTCCCCGAAATACGCCTTCATATTCCTGGATAATTTGACCATTTCCCCAAACAGGGCCATCTAAACGCTGTAAATTACAATTGATAACAAAAATTAAATTATCCAATTTCTCTCGCGCCGCAATATTTAACGCCCCTAAAGATTCTGGCTCTCCCATTTCTCCATCGCCGCAAAAAACCCATACTTTACGTCCGGCAGCCTTTGCTATTTCTCTATTTTCTAAATATTTTAAAAATTTTGCTTGATAAATCGCGGTTAATGGGCCAAGACCCATAGAAACCACCGGAAACTGCCAAAAATTTGGCATTAACCAGGGATGTGGATAAGAAGAAACGGCTTTTTTATTGAAGGCTTCCTGGCGAAAATGATCCAGATGTTCTTCATCCAAACGACCTTCAAGAAACGCGCGCGCATAAATTCCAGGTACTGCATGTCCTTGGTAGTAAATCAAATCGCCTGGGTGTTCCGCACTGGGCGCTCGAAAAAAATAATGAAAGCCAATTTCAAATAGAGTGGCAATCGAAGCAAAAGTGGAAAGGTGTCCGCCCAATTCAGGGTATTTTTTCCCTGCACGTAAAACCATGGCTATGGCATTCCAACGTAAACAATTGGTGACTGCTTCGATAAGGGCTGGATCATCAGGTAATTTAGCTTCTTTCTCAGCGGGTATAGTATTCACATAGGGCGTACTTATACCTGCTTGAATCGCCAAGCCATCCTGACGAGCTTTATCCAACAATTGATTTACTAAAAATTGTGCTCTGTCTTTGCCTTCGTATTGAATTACCGAAGTTAAAGCATCTAACCATTCTTTAGTTTCTACACTGTCGACATCAACATTTTTATCGTTATCTGTCATATCAATCCTACCTCTTTAATTATCCAAGCCAGAACTCTAAAGTAAATAAGAGAATTACAATCAACCAAAATATTATTACCCGGTCTATTAGTTTCATTGCTGTCTTAAAAGATAATTCTTGATCAGAATAAACCAATGCAGCAATCCCAAATTTAACGATTATTTCCCGGTCCTCTGCTGGAGATTGCCATAAATATCCCATCCAGGACTTTAATGCAACGGCAAAGTTTCCCATTAAAGCAAAACTAAATCCCACTAAACGTAAGGGTATCCAATCTAAATAATTTTTAAGTTTGGCTGTATACTGGAAGAGTTTCAACTCATTTACGGAAATTAAGAAAGTCAGTAAACTCGCGGTTACTGTATAGAGTACCAGCCCAGTTGGTCCTAAAATTACAAACCAAAACACTGGAGCAAAAAAGCGTTGATAAGCAGAGATAAACAGATCATCAATGACTGAAACCTTTTCATCAATCGCCTTTATCCCTCGGCAATCTACCGATAGCCATAACAAGATTGCACTGAGAATAGAATAACCAAATATTCCGCAAAGATGATATGCGATCGCAAAAATAACTGTAAATACAATCACTAAGGGAAGGACCAAAAAAACCACTCCCACCAAAGGATGACCTTTAGTAATGTACTCTACTGCTTGAATAAGCCAACGAAAGTAAATCGTTAAATAAAATGGTAATTGATAGGCGTAATAATCAATTAGCAGTAATCTTTGTAGAATTAGGCAAATTATTATTATGCTGATGGCCATTGGCCTTCGAACCTCTTTTTAGATAGAGTGTATATTTTTAATACAAACAACTGGCATATCATATATATATGCTGGTTATTGTCGCCGATTTACACCCGCGAAGCAATCAAGGGTATTTGGGTCTGACCCTAATCACGTCTTAGATTTTCTGAGAACGCCAAAGGGGAAGGATAACGAAGGACTACCCAATAAGAGGAAACAACAAAAGATAAAATTGCAACGGCTTGAATACAGTTTGCAGCAACATCACCAATTAAATGATAATCAATTCCTACATAAGCAATGATCAAAGAAAATTCGCTGCTTTGCGCTAAACGCACACCGACTTCCCAAGCCACCGATTTATCTTCTCCAACGTGCTGTAAAAGCAATCGGTAAGTCCAAGGCTTTATGGCAAGCAAAATGATTGTTAAAATTAACGCAGGCATGATTATTTTGGATAAATAATGCAGGTTAAACAACGCCCCAATAGAGAAAAAAAACATCACCAGAAAAAAATCTCGAACTGGTTTTAGACTTTCAGCAATATAAAATGAAATGGGGCTAGCGGCTAAACTAACTCCAGCGATAAATGCGCCTATTTCCGCTGATAAACCAAAATAGACTGAAAGTTGGGCTAAACTCAGACACCAAGCAATAGATAAGAGAAAAAGATATTCCTTAATACGATTAAATTTAGCCAATAATTTTTTTAATAAAAATTTTTCAAAAAGGTAAGCCAAAAGAAGCAAAGCTGGCAGAGCCAAGCTAACCATACCAAGGTCCATATAAATGTTTCCACTTGCAGACAACCCACGCATGAATAACAGTACCAAAATGGCCAATAAATCTTGAAGCAATAAAACACTAATCATTACTTCGCCAGTATGCTGGTGATGCAATATAGTGGTAGGCAACAATTTGATTCCAATAATCGTGCTTGAAAACATCATGGCGGCGCCAGTAATAAAGCTTTCACTTTGGGTAAATGAAAACAACCGACCCACTGAATAACCGACTGCAAAGAAAATTAATGAACTGATTAACCCTACCCAACTCACTTTTTTCAACATTACCCAAAGCTTTTGAGGCGGTAAATGTAGGCCTAATAAAAAAAGCAAAAAAAGAATGCCAATATCTCCCACATGATGAACAAGCGCCGGATCAGCAATAAACTTAAACCCCCAAGGACCCATTAGCATCCCTACAGCCATATAGGCAACTAACATTGATTGATGTGTCAACAAAGCAATAGTTGATAATAACGCTGCGCCGGCGAATATTAGAAATATAGAGAAAATTAATTGATGTTCTAGCATAAATTTTATCTTATCATAGCTGAAGCCAATTCAAAATATATATAGCAATTTGCATTAATTTTAATGGGAAATCTTATATAATTGGCACAATTTCAGATAAAATAAATGACTTATTTTTCATTTTTTTTTGATTTATGGATATTACCCCTTGATTTTATGATTATTTGTTGTATTATTAACAACAATAATCTTCTTAAATGAAGGTATTAACTTTAAAAAAAACAATTCGAGGAGAATTTCATGTCAGTTAGCAAAACCCGTAAACGAGCAGTTAGTAAAAAAAGTGCAACTGCGCGTGCAGGAAAGGATACTTCAAACATAAGTAAAAAAATTCGCACAGCGGTAAAAGCTGCTATTAAAAAAGCAAAAAAAGAATTTAGTCGAAAACTAGCCTTAGAAAAAGGCCGTCTCAAGAAAAAAATGGAAGCCGCAAAAAAAGCAGCCTTAGCTAAAGTAAAATCAAAAATATCAAAAGGTACTAAAGTTTCAGGAAGAAAAACCAGCAAAAAAGCTAAAAGTGGGAAAACAGCAAAAGTTTCAGCTTCCCGGGGCAAAAAATCAGCATCCATTTCAAAAGCTTCTTTGCCTAAGAAAAATTCCACTCGTAAAGGCTCTTCACGCCGCGTGAAAGGTTCTCCAACAATTTCAAATCTTTCTTCAAGTCTCTCAAGTTTGAAACGTCGTGGCCGTCCATCGAAAAAAGCCTAGTTCTATAAAAAAAAGCCATTAAGTTTCTTAATGGCTTTTTCATCAAAAGATTCAAAAGTCTAATCCAGCTGTTCAGGTTTTAAACTAGATGCTTTATCTAAAAGCTCACTAAGACTATTTATAGTAAGTAACCCAGGTTCCGCAAACACAACAACTTGATTACGTAAAATCATAATGGCGGGAATTGATTTCACCACAAATTCTTTTGTTAAAGTCTTTTCCTCGTCAATGTTGATACTTCCAAAAATAATATGCGGATAACGATAGGCTATTTGTTCTATAATTCGGCTCTGCACCAAACAAGGGGCACACCAAGGAGCCCAAAAATCAATAAGCACTATGTCATGATGATTAATTATTTCATCAAAGTTTGAATCCTTCAGAGCAATTATATTGGCAGGACCCTCTAATACTTTAGTTATCCGATCTTGTACTTCTCCAACAGGGCCATCAGCAGAAATCTGATAAAACTTGGGAGCTTGCGTATCACTACTTTGCGACCATTCTTGATAATAACTAATTAAAGGCTTGGTCTCCTGATGATAAACTTCTAAACGTTTGCGGACCGTCTCTTCTTGATCATCTTTTCTTTGTAATAAGGGCTCTTGAGTAATATCGTCTAGGCCAGCAATTTTAGGTGGTTGATAGACACGATGGTATATTCTGCCAGAACCAGGATGAATCAAACGTCCGCTCATACGTTCAACAATTTTATTGTCGTCAATTTTCAATTCAATGACATAATCAATGTGGATTTTCTGCTGCCAAAGCGCTTCAGCCTGGGCTAGCGTTCGCGGGAAGCCGTCTAATACGAAACCGGATTGACAATCCGGTTGAGAGATTCGTTCTTTTACCAAATTAATAATGATGTCATCAGACACCAATTGGCCCCGATCCATTATAGGCTTAGCCGCTAAACCCAATGGTGTTCCGGCTTTTACCGCAGCTCTTAACATATCCCCTGTCGATATCTGCGGAATTTTATAACGCTCAGCTAACAGTCGCGATTGCGTACCTTTTCCTGAACCTGGAGGACCTAACAACACGATTCTCATATTTTTAACCTTATATTTATATTTTATCCTGCAAACTGCGGGCGTCAGCTCAGGGTATTGTATTGCGCTGAACAGGCATCTTTTAACTGTTGAGGATCTGTAGTAACCCTTGCCCTTCCGCTATCATTCACGGTAATGATAACCCCATAACGTTCAGGGTGAATTTGCGGACAATAATAAAAGCTGCCACGCTGCCCTAATGTGAAACCGCTTGGAGAAAATTTTATACCCACATCATAACCCAAGCTGCTTTTCCACCACAAGCGATCACCTTTTGGCAGACCAGAATATCGATATAATAACTGTTGGTTGTTATCGCTCGCAATCAGTTGTCCATTCATCCAATCTCCATCACAATTCTTTGGATCTTTAGCGCCGCAAAATATAACGACATGATTCATAGCGATTGCACTCGACTGCGCATAATGTAATGCATCCAATATCTTATTTTCAACTGACCGGGTACGTGCACGATTCATTAAATGTTGGAAACTGGGTATTGCAATCATTAACAGGACACCCACAAAACTGAGAATTAATGAGACTTCTAATAGGGTAAAACCTCGTTTTAATCTTGTTCCCAAACGGGAGTCTCCTGGAAAAATTTCGGGAATATCTTAACTAGTTTTATCAGGTTTCGGCTGACACGAACAACTTCTATTGGATAGCCACCAATTCTGATACAGACTCCGGCAATCGGAATCATTTCCAATTCCTCAATCACTAATCCACTCAGCGTTCTTGCTTCGGTGGTGGGAAATTTCCATTCAGTAATATCATTTAGATCTCTGACATCGATACTCGCATCGACCAAAAAACTTCCATCTTTTTGTGGAATAACAAACCGATTTACGCCTAAGACATCTTTAGTAAATTCTCCAACGATTTCTTCCATTATATCTTGCACTGTAATGAGTCCTTGAATATCTCCATACTCATCTACAACCAAGCCTACGGTTTGTTGTTGGTTGCGAAAATTTAGCAACTGCTGATTGGCTGTTGCTTCTTGAGGAATAAAATAAACTTCATCCGCCAATTCAATCAAAGATTCTTTGTTTAAAGCTTCCTTCCGCATAAACACCAATACCTTACGTAAATTTAAAATGCCCTGGGGATTATTAATATTACCTCTAAAAGTTGGCACAAAAGCATGTGGGCATTCCATTAATTCAGATTCTATCTCCTCCCAGCTGTTATCTAGATCTATTCCAAAAATTTCACTCCGCGGAACCATAACTTCTTCTACGGTAACCTGTTCCAAATCCAAAATGCGTAATAACATTTTTTTAAAAGGGGAAGAAATTTTTTCTTTGGTTTCACTGAGCAACGTTTTTAATTCATCGATACTCAGCGATTCTAAACGTCCTACGTCCATTTTTACGCCCAATAAACGTAAAAAACCATTGGCCACGCCATTAACCAACCATACTAATGGATATATTATTTTTAGTAATACTTTTAGCACCGCTGACGAAGGCCGTGCAACAGCCTCGGGATGTAAAGCAGCTAAAGTCTTAGGTGCAGTTTCCCCAAAAATTAAAATGACTAAAGTTAATATGACAGTAGCGAAGATAACCCCAATGCTTCCAAAATACTCTTCAGCTAATAATGTGACCACTGCTGATGCAAATATATTAGCGAAGGTATTGCCAATTAAAATAACCCCCAATAAGCGATCGGGTCTTAAAAGTAAATTAGCAATCCTTTTGGCGCCTTTATCGCCTTTTCGGACAAGATGACGCAAGCGGTATCGGTTCAACGACATGAGGGCGGTTTCACTGCTTGAAAAAAAAGAGGAGATTAGAATCGTAAAGATTAAAACAATGATCAATATGACATTGCCTATCATATAAATTTACTACCAATATAGACGATTATTAAGAGGCTTATACCCAACCAAGTTGAATGAATCGCTTGGCTGCCTCGCCAACCACGCCAACGACGACCTAATAACAAAATAAGAAAAACTAGCCATGCGCCAATGGTAATTAAAGTTTTTTCCAAAAGTGCTGGTTGTTTCCAAAGTAAGGCATGAAAAAAATAAAAACTTGTTATTAGTATCAAAGTTAGCAATATAAATCCGAACTTATTTACCAAAAAAAGACCTTTTTCTAAGGTCTCTAAAGGTGGTAATTTATTTAGCCAAATTAAATGTGGTTTATTTCGTAACAATATTTCCTGAAAAGCCAAAATTAAAGCCAACAAACCCGCAAAAACCAATACTGTGACCGTAAGAAGGGAAAGGAAGCGATGAAGCTCTAGTATTTTTTCAAAATTCATAACCACAACAAACATCATACAAGAGCAATAAGCTAATGACAATATAGGGGATAAGGATACAGGCTTACGCCGTAGCTTGCAGGATTTTAATTTTAATTTGATTTAGAAATTGCTGAATTGCAGCTTTGCTGCAATTCAGCATATAATAGCCTTCTATGTTTAACCAATTAAGTGAAAGATTATCCCAAGCCGTTAAAAACCTACGCGGAATTGCGCGACTATCAGATAGCAATATTAAAGACACCTTGGAAGAGGTACGTAAAGCCTTGCTTGAAGCCGACGTGGCTTTACCGGCTATTCAACGTTTTCTTGACGATGTTCACGAAAAGGCGATTGGGCAAACAACCATTGGGAAAACGCATCCGGGCGAAACTTTTATCAAGCTGGTTCATGATGAATTGGTGCATTTGCTCGGAGATACACAATCCGAACTCAACATAAACGCCCCTAGCCCAGTGGTAATTCTGGTCGCAGGCTTGCAAGGTTCGGGCAAAACCACAACCGTTGCCAAATTAGCTCGTTGGTTGCAAACAAACAAGAAAAAAAGAATTTTGCTTGTGCCTGCAGACGTGCATCGTCCTGCTGCCATTGCCCAATTGCTTACTTTATCAAAACAAGTCGGGGTAGAATGCTTCCCCTCTCAATCCACAGACTCACCTGTTCATATTGTTGAACAAGCGATTGAACAGGCTAAACGTCAATTTATTGAGATTGTAATCATTGACACGGCAGGCCGTTTACATATCGATCAAGAATTAATGTCCGAAATACAAGCTATACACCGGATTGCAAAACCTATTGAATCGCTGCTGGTTGTTGACAGTATGACAGGACAAGACGCCTCTCACGTTGCTCATTCTTTTAATACAGCACTGCCATTGACTGGAATTATTTTAACAAAAACGGATGGAGATGCACGCGGCGGCGCTGCCTTGTCGATGAGAATTATAACCGGCAAGCCGATTAAATTTATGGGGGTCGGTGAGAAAATAGACGCCTTAGAAGTATTTCACCCAGAGCGAATTGCAGGCCGAATTTTAGGAATGGGCGATATTGTCAGTTTAGTCGAGGAAGCTCGACAAAAAATTGACCAGGCACAAGCCACTAAAATGGCAAAAAAATTAAAAAAAGGCCAGCGCTTTGACTACAATGATTTCCTCACTCAGTTAGAGCAAATGAAAAAAATGGGCGGCATGCAATCGGTACTGAGTAAATTACCGATGATGGGGCAAATTCCTGCAAAAGCGGCTTCATTGATGGATGATAAGCTATTAAAAAAACTAGCAGCTATTATTCAGTCTATGACTGAAAAAGAGCGGATGTTTCCAGCTCTGTTAAATCATTCAAGAAAGGTGCGTATTACCAAAGGTTCAGGAACAACTTTACAAGAAATTGCCAAACTGCAGAAACAGTTTTTACAAATGGAAAAAATGTTGAAAAAAATGCAAGGAAATAAGCTCCAAAAGCGAATGCAACAAATGCAGAATCAACTACCTCCCGACCTTTTAGACAAATTTCGTTAAACTACCTGAGAACTCTCAGCCTGAGAATTCTCAGTTAGAGTAATCCGTATAGCCCTTCTCCCCGCCTCCATAAAACGTATTAACATCGGGTTTATTTAAAGGCAAATTCTTCTTGAGTTTTTCCACCAAATTCGGATTGGCAATAAAAAGTTTTCCAAAGGCAATCAAATCCGCATATCCGCTATTTACGGCCCCATCAGCCATTTCTAGATCATAATTGTTATTCACTATCCAAGTGCCTTTAAATTCTTTACGTAAAGCCAAGAAATCAAGGTCAGGGGATTCACGGGAAGCACCTGCCGTACCTTCAATGACATGAATATAAATTAAATTTAAGCGATCTAATTCTCGCACCAATGGAAAGAACACCGAACCAGGATCAAGCGTTTTAATGCTATTTGAACTACTGACCGGAGATAAACGAATGCCCGTGCGTGAAGCTCCGATTTCACTAGTAACCGCCGAAACGACTTCTAAAGCAAAGCGCAACCGATTTTCTACCGAGCCACCATATTGATCTTCGCGCTGATTGGCGCTTTCACTTAAAAATTGATGAATGAGATAACCATTCGCTGCATGGATTTCAACGCCATCAAAACCCGCTTTAATCGCGTTCCGTGTCGCTACCCGGTATTCTTCGACAATATCCGCAATTTCATCAACTAATAAAGCTCTGGGCTGACCAACTTCCACAAATTGGCCACTTTCTAAAAAAGTACGCGCCCCTTGAGGCGTGATGGCAGAAGGTGCAACTGGCAATGCCCCATTGGGTTGCAGAGAGGGATGGGAAATTCGTCCGACGTGCCATAATTGTAAATAGATTACCCCGCCTTTGGCGTGAACCGCATCTGTCACCTTTTTCCATCCGGAAATTTGTTCCTCAGAATAAATACCTGGCGTCCAGGCATATCCCTTACCGGTGGGTGATATTTGGGTGGCTTCTGAAATAATAAGTCCCGCTGAAGCGCGTTGTGCGTAATATTCGACATTCATAGCTTGCGGCGCATCGGTTCCATGAGTCGCGCGATTTCTTGTCAAAGGGGCCATGACTATTCTGTTTCTCAGCAGTTGTCCACCCAAATTAAAGGGAGTAAAGAGAATATCTGTTTTCATCTTATATCCTTAAAAATCATTATGAATATATTTTACTCCCCCTAGCAGAATAATAACACTGCCAACCTTAAGATATTATCCAGGGCTATCGGATTAATCGAAACTAGATTAAAGCAGCTAAAATTATCAATTAAAAAGACTTAGACTATGTTAAAGAGCGATCCAATAATGTAATTAAACTCACTGCATAGCCTTATTCAGCGCATCCGCCCAGCAATTCCCGCTGAAGCGGGAATTGCTTCCTTGTTTTGATACTGAAACCCAGCTAAGCTGGGTTTCAGTAATGAAGGGGGAGATCGCTAGCCGCTCTTCTCCCCCTTGCGATCCCCCATCAGTAAGTGATTTACTACGAACATTATTTATATCCTGTAAACTGCGGGCGTTAGCCCGTGACTTTGCGCAATGGAACCATTTAGAACGTGACCAGCGTGATAAAATTTCACTTGGCATCATGGCGGCTGACGGGCCCCGTTTAGACAATCTTGCGAGTAGGCGGATGTCGCTGAATAAGGCGGAGTGGGTTTAGTTTTCGAAATCTACACCCCACGGAATTACCGAATATTTAAACATATTGAAAGTTGTTTAATCCGATAGCCCTGAGATATTATCAGTAACCTCTTCCACTTTGCTAAGTTTTCTTGTAGAATCTATGGTTTGTAAATTCACACCGGTTTTGAAGAGGAAATATAATTTTATGGTAGTGATTCGTTTATCGAGAGGGGGAGCCAAAAAATCTCCTTTTTATCATGTAGTTGTGGCCGACAGCAGAAAACCGCGCGATGGACGCTTCATTGAGCGATTGGGTTTCTATGACCCTTCCCCAAGAGGCAAGGCTACCGGGACTAAAATCAATCTCGACCGTATTGAGTACTGGGTCAAAAAAGGCGCTGTACCTTCTTCACGGGTTTCTAATGTAGTAAAAGAATTTGTCCGAACTGGACTTGCCAGCCCTAAACAGGCAACCGAAAAAGAATAATTTTTGAAAAGAATTATTATCGGTTACTTTGGCGCAAGCCATGGGATTAAAGGTTGGTTGAAAATCAAATCTATACACCAACCTCTTTCGAGCATTTTACAATTCAAAGAGCTACAAATCTATCATCAAGACGCTTGGCAACCGATTAAAATCACTGCAGGCAAGCAACAAAGTAATTCGATTATCGTTAAAATTGCCGAATGTGATACTCCTGAAGTTGCAAAAACCTATACCCATGATCCAATCGCCATTTTTCGCGAACAACTACCGCCCCTACCTCCCAATGAATATTATTGGGAAGACCTCATTGGCTTAGAGGTTTTTAATCAAGAAAAAATTTCCTTGGGAATTATCGACCATTTTCTCGAAACAGGCTCTAATGATGTCATGGTGCTCAAAAGCGAAAAAAAACGTCTCGTACCCTATACTGAACAAGTGGTAAAATCTGTGGATTTAACTTCAAAAATAATAATTGTCGATTGGCCTAGTGATTTTTAATCCATATGAATTTGCATATAGTTACTTTATTCCCTGAAATGTTCCAAGCTTTAAACTCTGGAATAGTAGGCCGCGCACTCAATAAAAACTTATTACAAATGCGTTTTTGGAATCCTCGAGCATTTACTCACGATAAACATCAAACGGTGGATGATCGACCCTACGGGGGTGGCCCTGGTATGGTCATGAAAGTCTCTCCTTTACGCTTGGCAATTCAAGCGGCCAAGCAAGCTATTGAAAATTCTACTGAAGAATCTAATGTGGAGTTGAAGGAAAAAACACGGGTCATTTATTTGTCTCCTCAAGGTAAAACGCTGAAACAACAAGATATCATTAGATTGTCTCAACAAAAAAAATTAATATTTTTAGCCGGACGCTATGAAGGGGTAGATCAGCGATTAATTGATCAAGACGTTGATGAAGTATGGTCAGTTGGCGACTATATTGTGAGCGGTGGAGAGTTACCCATCATGATCGTTGTTGACGCTATGGTACGTTTACTGCCGGAAGTATTGAATGACCCTCAATCTGCTCACCAAGATTCTTTCAGTGATGGCCTCCTTGAGTACCCGCAATATACTCGTCCTCCCTGTATAGATGGACAAACAGTACCTGATGTTCTTTTAAAGGGCGACCATCAAGCGATAGCGCAATGGCGAAATAAAGAATCTTTAAAAAACACTTGGCAAACGCGCCCAGATCTGTTAAAAATAGCGGTTCTCAACCATGAGCAAAAAAAGCTGTTGGATGAAGTTATCCATCAAGAGGACTATCATGCAAAATAAAATTATTAAAGAGCTTGAAGCTGAACGCATTCAAGGCAAAAAAACACACGATTATGCCCCCGGAGACTTGGTTGTCGTTTCTGTGAAAGTCAAAGAAGGTGATCGTGAACGTATTCAAGCATTTGAGGGTGTTGTGCTAGCTATGCGCAGCCGAGGATTGAATTCGTCCTTGACCGTAAGAAAAATTTCGCATGGTGAAGGCGTTGAACGCGTATTCCCTATTTACAGTCCAATGGTTGAAGACATTCAGATAAAACGTCGAGGCCAAGTACGAAGAGCCAAACTTTATTACCTTAGAAATTTACAAGGACGCAAAGCACGTATTCGCGAGCGCTTATTAGTCAAAGAAAAAGAACAAGTCGAAGCCCCAAAAGAATAGTGATTAGCTACTAGAGCTATTAGATCTTGTAGGCTGAAGGAAGACGACTGCCCATATAGGTCGCTAGCAGTAATGCCAAAGGCAAAATGCTTAAAGCCAACTGGTATTGATGCGTAGTGTATTGGCCAATATGATGAAAACGATGGCTCTCTAAAGCCAGAAAAAATCCCACCAATGGCTGCAGAATTGGCGCCCCTCCCACACTGATCATATTCACAAACCCAACGCTTGTAGAACGCATATAGCTCGGTGCAATTTCATTGGCAATCACGAATGTCAAAACATACGTGCTAATAGCGAAACCCAATAGTAACATTAACAAAACAACCACCCACAAAGGAAAGTGAGTGAAATAAATTATCAAAGAGATTAATAGTGCGCCTATAAATGGTCCCCACATCATGACAATGCGACGCAACGCAAATCGTGAATCTAACCAACCAATCACTGGCCCACCAATTGAAATACCAATAAAAACTAAGTTACTGATAAATGTCGCCCAAGTTAATGTCAACCCCCGTGACACTTCCATAAAGGGCACCGCCCACAATGCTACGAAAACGGTAACAATTGAAAACATAAGCCCAGAATAAATGCCATTAAACCACGCCTGCTTATTTTTTATGATGAATTTAATGTCTCGCCAAAAATCTATTTTTTGCACGTGTTGAGGTTGATAATCGGGAGGGTTATCACGAACAATTGTCCATAACAGTCCAGAAATAATAAAAGCCAAAAAGCCAGCGCCAAATAAACAATTCCGCCAACCAAAATGTATAACTAGATAGGCTAAAAAAGTACTACCAAAAATGGCCCCAAACATCCCCAATGTTTCAGCGATTGCTACCATAACCGCAAAGCGTTGGATAGGAAACCAACGCGCAATAATATTTAACGAGCCCACGAAAGCAAACGCACCACCTGTACCCATTATTAAACGAGCGGGAATTGCTTGCCACAATTGATGTGAGTGGGAAAAAAAGATACATCCTATTCCACAAACGAATGCGCCTAAGGTTAATAACTTTCTCGGCCCAAAACGATCAATTAATGCACCAGCAGGCGCTTGCAAGGTTACATAAATGTAGTAATAAGAGCTCGCCACAATGCCTGCGCCTAACGCAGTCAATGAAAAACTTTTCATCAACCCGCCTACAATTACGGCGGAAGAGAGTTGTAAAAAAAATTGAAATAATAAAAAAATTGCAGAAGTATACCAGACTACCCAAGCCCACTTGTCCATAGTTGTGGATTTTTCTTTCATAAAGTAATAATGACATAGGTTCAAAAAAAATGATATGCTATAGCTATGAAGCCTCAATTAGCGCGCCGATGTGATCTAACTGTGATGGAAGTTTCTGGTGAAGACTCAGCTTCATTCTTACAGGGGCAGGTTTGTTGTGACATTCGCCTTCTCGAAAATTCATCACCCTTATTTAGTGCTTGCTGCGATTATAAAGGTCGAGCAATTGCTAACTTCTGGATTTGGGGAAAAGATAAATCTTTCTATCTCCTGTTACCTAAGTCCATGTTCGAAATTACCTTAAATCATTTTAAAAAATTTGCGGTCTTCTCTAAAGTTGTTTTTAAAGAAGATCAATCCTGGTTAGTATTCAATTATACAAGTTCAAACAATAATTCACTGCAATTCGTTGAACAACATGCTGCTTTACCCATGAAGACAAACCCATCCCTCTCTCTTCAATGGTTCATCGGCCACCAGCAATCCATGGAAAAAATTTGGGAAATTCTATCTAACGATGCCGAAATAATTGATGAAAACATTTTGAACTATCTGATGATTCTAGCTGAGTTCTTTTTTATCCAGCCCCAAACCAGCGCATTATTTGTGCCGCAAATGATTGGCTTAGACAAATCAAATGGCATTAGCTTTAACAAAGGATGTTTTTTAGGTCAGGAAGTTATTGCTCGGGCTCAACATTTGGGGCAATTGAAGCGCCATTTGCACAGTTTTTGCCTACCCGTCGGAGAGGCTGCTCTTCCTTCAATAGCAGACACTCTAAAAAGTGCTTCAGGAGAAGTTGTCGGCAATGTGGTCAGTGTTGCCACAGAGTCCAAAGAAACTTATAGAATCCTAGCGGTTGTACAAGACCGTGCTCAAGACACCCCTATTTATCTTTAGAAGTTTGGGGGCGGAGCAATGGAAATAAAATAACCTCCCTGATAGAAGGGCTATCGGTAAACAACATCACCAGGCGATCAATACCAATTCCTTCCCCAGCAGTGGGCGGAAGACCATATTCTAAGGCGGTGATATAGTCTTCATCAAAAATCATTGCCTCATCATCACCCGCCGCACGCGCTTGCATTTGCTGACGAAAGCGATCGGCTTGATCTTCAGGGTCGTTAAGTTCAGAAAAACCATTCGCTAATTCACGACCGGCAATGAAAAGCTCGAATCGATCGGTGATAAAAGGATTTTTATCATTAGCCCGTGCCAAAGGAGATACTTCAGCAGGATATTCAGTGATAAAAGTGGGATGAATGAGTTTTTCCTCAACGAATTTTTCAAACAAATCACTTTGGATTTTTCCCAGCCCTGAACTTGAAGGCGTGCCTAATTCATATTTTCTTACCAACGCCCTAGCTTTTTGTAAATCATCTAATTCTTCATTGGTAATTTCTGGCTGATATTTTAGTATGGCTTGCTTGAGCGTTAAACGATCAAACGGTTGACTTAAATCAATCTCTTGGCCTTGATAGGAAATTTGCAATTTCCCTAAGACTGCCTTAGCCAAATACTGGAACATCTTTTCAGTAAAAGTCATCAGCGCAATATATTCCATATAGGCATGATAAAATTCGAGCATGGTGAATTCAGGGTTGTGCCGGGTGGAAATTCCTTCATTGCGGAAATTTCGATTAATTTCATATACTTTTTCTAAACCGCCAACCACCAGCCGCTTTAAATACAGCTCAGGGGCAATTCTTAAATACATATCCATGTCCATTGCATTATGATGGGTGACGAATGGTTTGGCAGCTGCTCCACCTGGCTGAATTTGCATCATCGGGGTTTCAACTTCGACAAATCCTTGTGAATCTAAGTAATTTCTTAATTCAGAGACCAAACGCGATCGAATTTGAAAAATTCGCCGAGTATTTTCATTCATGATCAAATCTAAATAGCGTTGACGAAAACGTTGTTCTTGGTCAGCTAGTCCATGAAACTTATCCGGCAAGGGACGAAGTGATTTGCTTAATAGCCGAAGCTCTTTGACCTTGATGGACAATTCGCCACTTTTGGTTTTAAAAAGGTTGCCAACTGCGCCGATAATGTCGCCAATATCCCAAGTTTTGAAATCAGCGTAAATACCTTCCGGCAACTGATCCTCTGCAATGTAGAGTTGAATTCTTCCCGACATATCTTGCAAATTGACAAAACTGGCTTTACCCATGAGCCTTCGAAACATAATTCTTCCAGCAACGCTTACTTTTTCTTGCTGAGCCAAGATCTCTTCTCCAGCAGTTGAAAAATTTTGCTGTAAATTCGCGGCTAAAACGGTTCTTTCAAAATCGTTTGGGTAAGCTACCTTTTTTGTGCGTAATTCCTTTAATTTCTGTTTCCGTTGAGATATTTGTTCATTGTGTTCTAATTCAGTCATACACCTTCCTTTAAACTTGCTTCAATAAATGCATCCAAATCACCATCTAAAACGGCTTGCGTATTGGTAGTTTCAACCCCAGTGCGTAAATCTTTGATGCGCGAAGCATCCAAAACATAAGAGCGTATTTGGCTTCCCCAACCAATTGAGGCTTTGCCCTCTTCCAAAGCTTGTAATTCGGCTTTTTTCTTTTGTTGTTCGAGCTCATAAAGCTTTGCTTTGAGTTGTTTCATAGCCGATGAACGGTTTTTATGTTGGGAACGATCACTTTGACATTGTACCACAATCCCTGAAGGCAAGTGGGTTAACCGGACAGCAGAATCTGTTTTATTAACGTGCTGCCCGCCGGCTCCGCTAGCGCGATAAGTATCGGTGCGAATATCAGCCGGGTTGATTTCGATATGAATTTCATCAGAAATTTCGGGTGATACAAATACTGAAGCAAATGAGGTGTGCCGCCGATTTCCAGAATCAAAAGGTGATTTTCGCACCAAGCGATGAACGCCAGTCTCAGTCCGTAACCAACCAAAGACGTAATCACCTTCTACATGTACGGTAACGCTTTTTAAACCCGCCACTTCGCCAGGTGAATATTCGACTAACGTTGTTTTAAAACTATGCCCATCACACCAACGCAAATACATGCGTAACAACATTTCCGCCCAATCTTGAGCCTCAGTGCCTCCTGATCCCGAATTAATATCTAAAAAGGCATTATTTGGGTCCATGGGATGAGAAAACATTTGTCGAAATTCAAGGGCTTCAATACTTTTCTTTAATTTATTGATTTCTTCAACCACAGTGGGCAGTAAATCTTCTGCATTTTCCAGTTTTATTAAATTGAGAAATTCTTCATTCTCTTGTAAATTTTTGGTAATTTGTTCCAAATTGCTAACGGTTTGGGTTAATTGTGCTCGTTCCTTTCCTAATTCTTGAGCAAGATTTTGATTTTGCCAAATATCTGGCTTTTCGAGTTCAATTTGGATTTCTTCTAATCGTAGACGTTTACCGTCGTAGTCAAAGATACCCCCAAAGGGCTTGCAAACGTGTTCGTAGATCAGTTAATTTTTCAAATAATATATTGGTTTCAATCATAAGAATATTTTATTATTTTTTGGGTTCTGCTGTCAATTTCGCAATTAACTCAGGGATGGCGGTAAATAAATCCGCTTCTAGCGTATAATCGGCAATGCGCATAATTTCGGCATTGGGATCTTTATTGATGGAAACAATCACCTTACTGTCTTTCATTCCCGCTAAATGTTGAATCGCCCCTGATAAGCCAATGGCGATATAGAGGTCAGGAGCGACAATCTGACCCGTTTGTCCTACTTGTAAATTGTTATCAATATACCCGGCATCAACTGCAGCACGTGATGCGCCAATTGCCGCCCCCAGCTTTTCTGCCAATGGTTCTAATAAAGTTTTAAAATTTTCTTTGCTTTGTAAGCCTCGCCCACCAGAAATAACAATTTTAGCTGATGAAAGAGAAGGCCTTGCTGAAATGCTTTTCACATCTCGAACAAATTCAACCCGCGGGTCCTTAAAAACCAAATCTGATTCTTCCGGATCAACTGAATGTACGGCTTCGGCACTCATTTCAGAAAAAGCTGCACAACGGACAGTCATGACTTTAATAAGATCTTTGCAACAAACGGTCGCCAACGCATTTCCCGCGTAAATAGGTCTGACGAACGTATTACTATCTAAGACTTCTACAATGTCTGAAATTTGATTCACATCCAAGAGCGCAGCCACTCGAGGCATGATATTTTTTCCATAATTTGAAGCCGGCGCCATAATATGTGAAAATGATTTACCGATTTCCACCACTAATTTAGCTATATTCTCTGCTAAGCCATGTAAATAATTCTCGGAACAATTAAAAATAATTTTTTTTAAGGGATATTTTTGCAATTCTGCACCGATTGCTCTTCCCTCCTCTCCTACTACCAAGGCCGTAATTTCATCGGTAATTTTTCTTGCGGCGGTCATTAAAGAAGCGAAATTATTATTTAATTTGCCTTGATCATTTTCAACGATAATTAATAATTTCATTGGATTACCTTAGCCTGGCGTAACTTATCTATTAATTGCTGAACATTCTCTACTTTTTGACCTAAAGGCCTCGGTTTGGGTGGAGTAATTTTTAGTATGCTTAAACTTAGATTTAAATCAATTCCTAAAGATTCCACCGGAAAAATGTCCAATCTTTTTTGACGAGCTTTCATAATTTCAGTTAATTTAATAAAGCGTGGCGTATTTAGTCTTAAATCAGCGGTAACAATAGCCGGTAAACTGACGCGCAGTATTTGATGACCGCCATCAACTTCTCTTTCAACTTCTAGTGTATTTTTCTCTAGGGTTATTTTCGAAGCAAAAGTCGCCTGAGGCCAATCCAATAATGCTGCCAACATTTGACCGGTCTGATTGCAATCATCATCAATAGCCTGCTTTCCCATCAGCACCCAATCAATTTTCTCTTTTTCAATATAGATTTTAAGTAGTTTAGCAATAATGAGGGGAGGAAATTCTTCATTTGTTTGCAGCAAAATTCCTCGATCAGCGCCCATTGCTAAACCGGTACGCAAAGTTTCTTGGCAGAGCGCATTACCAATAGTAATAATAATAATCTCTGTCACTATCCCAGCTTCTTTTAAACGAATTGCTTCTTCTAATGCAATTTCGTCGAATGGATTGGGGGACATCTTAACATTCTGCGTCTCAATCCCTGAGCCGTCAGTTTTGATTCTTGGTTTCAGATTAGCGTCTAAGACTCGTTTAATTGGCACTAACAATTTCATCTACAGTCCTTGGTAATTGGGCCCGCTCCCACCCTCTGGCACTATCCACCGGATATTTCTTGCAGGATCTTTAATATCACATGTTTTGCAATGCACACAATTGGCAGCGTTGATTTGTAAAGTAGGTTCGTTTTCACCATGAAAAATTATTTCATAGACTCCAGCAGGGCAATATCGTTGTTCTGGCGCTGCATAGCGCTTATAAGAAATTTCTATCGATTTATGAGGATCGTCCAAAATTAAATGTTGTGGCTGATTTTCTACATAATCAATATTGGCAAGATAGACAGAACTCATTCTATCGAAGGTAATTATTCCGTCTGGTTGTGGATAAGAAATTTTTTTAAACATGTCGGCGAATTTAGTTTCGTCACGGTCATGTGTTAAATGGTGTAAAGTCCATGGTGTCTTTCCACCAAATAATTTCAATTCTAAACCACTGAAAATAATACCAGGCCACAAGCCTAAACGAAAATAAATTCTAGCATTACGAACAGCATGCAACTCTTTATAAACTTTTGATTTTTTCAATATTAGAGGATAAAGGTCAAGATCTTTACCACCTTCAGGGTCTATTTTTAAAGACTCAACAATAGCTTCAGCAGCCTGCATCCCCGTTTTCATGGCATTATGTGTACCTTTAATTTTAGGCACATTTAGAAAACCAGCAGCGCAACCAATTAATGCCCCTCCAGGAAAAATAAGTTTAGGAATAGATTGGAAGCCGCCTTCATTTAACGCCCGAGCACCGTACGCAATCCGTGTCGCTGCAAAAAATAGCGGGTGAATCGCAGGGTGTGTTTTGAATCGTTGCATTTCTGCAAATGGGTCAAGATAAGGATTGGAGTAATCGAGACCAACAATAAATCCTATGGCAATTTGGAAATTGTCTAAATGGTAAATAAAACCACCACCATAATTATCTGAAGAGAGTGGCCAACCCACAAAATGCTCCACCAATCCAAGCTGATGCTGCTCAGGTTTAACTTGCCAGATTTCTTTTATTCCCAAACCATAAGTTTGTGGATCGGATTGTTCACGTAATTTAAACCGATGAATGACCTCTTCAGTTAAATACCCCCGACAACCTTCAGCCAACAAAGTGTATTTAGCGAAAATTTGAACACCTGGTTGATACTCTGGCTTAGGCTTGCCATCTTCCCCAACTCCTTTTTCGCCAGTAATCACACCATTCACCCGACCATTCTCCCCGAAGAGAAATTTCGCCGCGGCAAATCCTGGGAAAATTTCCACACCCAAATCAATCGCTTCTTTAGCTAACCATTGACATAAAAGACCTAAGCTACCCATATAATTGTTTTGATTATTTAATTGTGATGGCAAAAAAAATTGCGGTACTCGCCAGGCTTTTTTTTCATTCAAGATACTAAATTTATGCTTTTTGACTGAAATTAGAGGAAAATTCTTATTTTTCCAGGCAGGAATTAACTCATCTAATGCAGTTGTTTGGAGAATTAATCCTGATAGAATATGTGCGCCTATCTCACTTCCTTTCTCTAACACGCATACACTGAGATTTTTTGCGAGTTGCTTTAAACGAATTGCTGCAGATAATCCCGCAGGTCCTCCCCCCACAATCAGCACATCAAACTTTAGCGCATCTTCAATCATAGTTCCGAATCCATTCAAATTTATAGTCTGTTTACATTTCATGTAAACCAACCCTAAAAGGCTTAAAGCCCATTCCGCTTTGTTCAGCGACATCCGCCTACTCGCAAGATTTGTCTAAACGGGGCCCGTCAGTGGCGATGTTTTCGTGCTCACTACGCCATAAATAGCGGGTGCAATACTTCGTAAGCGCCATTGTGCCTGGTGAACTTTTATCATGCTAAACTCGTTTCCGAATTGGCTTCGTTGTGCGCGAAAACATCGCCACTGACACCCGTTGCAAAGCATCCCAGGCGGATGCGCTGAACAAAGCTATGCAGGACGTATTAGTTCATCTCAGCATTAAGTAATCTGCCTCGCCAAGTGCCAGATCAGACTATTTTTCTTGTTTCTATTATAAAACAAATTATTAGAAAATACCTCCCATGACAAACGCATTGAAATTGACGCATTTTACCAACGAAATCGTCGCTTATGGCTTAAATCAGCGTCATTCCGTTAAGAAACGGAATCCAGATATCCAGAATCCTCTCCTTTTTTAGCAATAGGCTATCTCCCATACTTTACCTACTGATTTCTTGGAGATACAATCCAGGATTAATATTTACGTTAAGAAAGAACTTGCTGAAATAGTATGACTTGGATTAAATATTGCTATTTATCCTGGATTCCGTTTTTCAACAGAATGACGGATGATGCGATTACCCTGTTCAGAGATGCTTTGGCGAAGCAGCTTGTTTAATACTGAAATGAATTGATACGTCCTGCATAGCTTTGTTCAGCGCATCCGCCAACAAGCTTTGCAACGGGTGTCAGTGGCGATGTTTTCGCGCGCAGCGGAGGCAATTCGGGAAAGAAGTTCATCGTACTTAAGTTCACTTTGCACAATGGTACTAACAAAGTATTGCGCCAGCCTTTATTGCCGCAGCGAGCACGAAAACATCGCCACTGACGGGACCCGTTTAGACAATCTTGCGAGTAGGCGGATGTCGCTGAACAAAGCGGAGTGGGTTTCAAGTCTTTTAGGGTTGCTTCGAATCATTTTTTTAACTTTTGGAAAACCTCATCAATTCGACTCATACGCTTGTCGATTTTATGCGCTGCCGCCTCTAAGGTATATCCTTCATCCAATAACTCTTTTATTAACAAAATTTTTTTAATTTCAGCACATGTAAAACGACGAGTTGAGGCGCCAGCCTCTGAGATAGTTTTAATAATACCTTTTTGCTGCCAATATCGCAGTTGACGTTGCGGTATTCCTGTAACCAAAGAAACTTCACCAATCCCTACCACCAATTTGGTGATAAATTCTTGGTCACAAGAACCCAGCTCTATAATCGATTGAAGTCTTTTTTTATTCATGAATTATTGTTATAACATAAAGTTGACAACGTTGCATTATAGGCATATTATTTACCTTAATTGTAATTAATCTACAATCTAGGAAACTTTATGCTAACCACAAAACCCGCCGATGCTTCGCTAAGCCAAAGAAATTTTTGGGCATTCCTGGCGATCATTTCTGTGCCTCTTTCTGGACTCAGCATCGATATCTACGTTCCTTCTTTGCCGGCGGTCGCTCGAGATTTTAACGCCCTTCCCTCATTAGTCCAATTGACCATTAGTATATACATGCTTGGATTTGGTATCACCCAATTTTTCGGCGGCAGCTTGGTGGACGTTATTGGCCGTAAAAAACCTTTTATCATTAGCTTATTCATTTATATTCTGGTGACCCTACTCATCCCTTTTTCACCCAACATTTATTATTTACTCCTATTTCGATTCATTCAGGGAGCTACTGTCGCCTGTCTCAGTGTACCCATGCGCGCTGTTCTTTCAGATTTATATCGTGGCAAAGACTTTTACAAGATGATGAACTACATGACACTTTGCTGGGCAATTGGTCCCATCATTGCACCAGCGATTGGTGGTTATCTGCAGGAATATTTCAATTGGCATGCTCCTTTTTATTTTTTAGCGATTTACGCCATCATAGTTTGGTTTTTAAACCTCTTTTTGCTTCCAGAAACCATTGCTGAAAAAAAAATATTTTCATTGAAACAAATGTGGTTCGATGCAAAAACGATCATGAGTCATCTCGATTATATTGGGGGCATTATCTGCTTAGGCATTTTATGGTCCATCGTTATTTTGTTCAGTATAGTCGCTCCATTTTTAATCCAAAATGTTCTGCACTACTCAGCCATAGAATTTGGTCATATGGCTTTGCTGATGGGGCTTGCTTGGTTTTTAGGAAACATAACCAGCCGTTTTTTAATTAATGTAAATTTTAAGACAAAAGCCCAGTTTTGCCTCTGGACCATGCTAGTAAATGGCATAATTATGTCGATTCTTGCCTTTTTTCAACCCATTAACCTAATCGGTTTATTAATCCAAACCTTCATTCTTATTTACCTCGGCGGTATTGTATTCCCCAATTATTTTGCCAGAAATGTATCCTGGTTTCCCAAAAATGCGGCCACCGCCAACGCTCTAACTGGGGGGTTTATGACAGTTATTTCTGCAGCCAGCTCTGGGATCGGATCGCTTTTGAAGTCAAATTCTCAATTTCCCTTAACCATAGCTTATCTAATTTTAATAGTAATTAGTATCGCTGTTTATTATTTAACGAGTCATAAATCATCATAGCCCCGGGCGACTAAAGCCTCTGCCATAGCATCCGCAGAACGAAACATTTTAATCAATAGAGGCATTATTATGGCAAAAATATTGTTTTCTAACCCCCTAGCCTTTTGCGCCATTCTAATTTCTTTATACTGAGCAGAAATAACCGAAATTGAACTTAAGGTTAGAAAACAAAAAAAACTGATTCTCTCGATCTGTTTATAAGGAATTCTAACTGCCTTTAAAATCTTTTCGATTGCATAAATAAAATCCATTTCACGAGTTGTTATAATTAAAAAAGCTGAAAGTAAAACCATAAATAACAACCGTAAAAAAACTTGTACACCTTGCCAAACATTATGTTGCAGCAAATGCGCCATGAAAATAAAGAAAGAAGATAAAACGGTAAAGAAAATTATTTTTGTTAGCCATTTCCACCCTGCTCCAGAAATGATTAAAATCAATAATAAAAAAATATCCAAAGCGAACAGAATAGAAATTTTTTTGATAAACATTAATAATAAAGAAAGAAGAAAACTAATTAAAAGTTTCTGACCCGCCCTGCCAGGGTTTTTAATAAATAATTCAAATTTTTTGTGATATTGTGTCAACATAAAAACTTATTGCTACCTCAGGTATATTATCTTGAACCACTTCTCCATCTTCGAGAACAATAACACGATCAAAATTTTTTATTAAACTTAAATCATGAGTAATCACGATAACAGGCTGATGTAGTTCCTGAATTAGCATTTGTACTCGATACTTGTTTCTTAAATCAAGCAAAGTTGTCGGTTCATCAAAAATAACTATTTCTGGATGCATGGCTAATACGCCAGCAATTGCAATTAATTGTTTTTCTCCACCGCTTAAATGATAAGTAGTTTTTCCTATTAACTTTTCCAATTGGTAGACCCTAAGGATTTCCAATACCTTAGCCTGTATCTCCAATTTGCTTAATCCTGATCTCTTGAGACCAAATGCAATGTCCTCTTCAACCAGTGGCATAATAATTTGGTTATCGGGGTCTTGAAAAACATAGCCAATTTTATTTTTAAATACTTTTCCTTTAGAATGTAAGTCGTTCCCTTGAAAAAAAATTTTTCCAACTGAGGGCGTTATCAGACCTTTAATAAGCTTTATTAACGTGCTTTTACCCGAACCATTTGAGCCTATGATTCCAATTCGTCGCTCTTTCAAAGAAAGGTTAATATTTTTTAAGATTGTATTTCCTGACATAGCATACTCTACGCTCAAAATATCAATCATAGACGGTCTCTAAATTTTTTGGATTGGATTTTACTGATGTCTTAATCAAAGGGTAGTATTTTTTAAATGTAATACCGATCCAAGAAGCAAAAAATATTTTCAGTGCATCACCAGGCAAAAAGGTTAACGATAAGTATAATGAATGCAGCAAAGTAAATTTAGCAAATAGGGCCATCCAAGGAACACCAGGCAAGTAAATAACAATGACCCCACCGACAAAATTAATCAGCAGTAGTTTGATAAAGCTAAGACGCTCCCAATTTTTTTCCGTTAACCAGCCAATAAAAAAAGCGGCAAAAGGCCAAGAGAGTACGAAACCGCCGAAAGGAGTAAATAGAAGACTAATTCCGCCCATAAGACTGAGCACAGGAACCCCGATTGACAATAAAAACAAAAAGATCAGTAAGGAAAGGCCGCCTTTTTTGGCGCCCAACAAACAACCGGCTAACATAACTCCTAAAGATTGCAGGGTAATTGGCGTTGGACAAAGAAAAATCGTAATGGGAGGAAAGATTCCTAAAACTGCAATAAAACCTGTCATAAAACAGGATTGCACGCAATCTTTTATATTCATCAGACACCTCCACCTTAGATATGCCCTGAGAGATTACCCAAAAAATTGGTGAAGATCAACCATAAGCCCCTGAAGACAGGTGTTGTTACTGTTGATTTTTTTTATAATTATGACATAATTAAGATAAAAACAATTGCGTATTGCAAATTTAATACAATCGAAATATAGAAAGGTAGTGGGAAAATGAAAGACGAAAACAAAGAAGACAAAATAAATAATATAGAAAATTTGATTGCAAAAAAAGAGGATTGGTCACAAGTATTTTCAGAATCTTCGACGAAGACAGGTATTATCTCTAGATTTAACCGAGCATTGATAAATTTAGTGGATTCTTTCGATCACGGTACTTTTGAAGAATTTAGCAGAAAAGAAGCAAAATTTTCACAAGAAATAAAAAAATTTAAAGAGGAATATATCACTTATGCAATCTTTTATTGTGTAGAAAATGGTAAAAATCGAGCATTGATTCCTTTATATAAACACTTAAAAAGCTTTCCAGAATCTAAGTCAGGGAAAAAGGTGAAGATTCTATTTTCAAGATCTATTTTTCCACCCTCGTTCTTCTTTGTAACTAATTTACTAAAAATTGTTATAGCAAATGATAATTATGAGGCACTGACTACCTTAGTTCATTATGGGTATCCAATTAATCTTTCATTCTTATCAAAAATTGGTCTTTCATCATTATCAGATCAGGAAAAAGAACGTTTACATGACGCCATATCTGATGGCATGAGAATAAACGAATTCATCAAAGAAAAACACGACCCCAGCGAGTTTCCTGATCATATTGCCCTACTTATGGTGGCAACTCTTTCAGAAGAAGGTGAATATTGCCCCAGAATGACGTTCTGAACCAAGCAAGTTTTTAGCAATTGTTAGGATTTCTCGAAAGATAAATGTCCTGGAAGGAATGTGTATCTTTGGATTCTGTATCTTCAATTTTCCAGAAAAATTACTGAGGAAGTAGAAAGGCTGATTATTTCTTGGGACGTCCGCGATTCGAACGCGGGACCAACGGATTAAAAGTCCGCTGCTCTACCGACTGAGCTAACGTCCCAATGCAAAAAAAGTATGATACCTATTTCTCAGCAAATCACAAGGGGTTGGATAAAATCATGTCAATATAGTGGCCATGGGTGAAAACTAAGCAAATCACTGTATTGTCTCTTGTTACGCTTTAGCGTTAAGTTATTAATGAATGAATAACTTAATATCCTGTAAATCGCGGGCGTTAGCCCGTGACTTTGCGCAATGGGGGTATCCAAAGGGGGAGAATTCGCATTCTCCCCCTTGGTCGCCCGCGCGAACTTGTTCGAGCGGAGCGAAATATAACAGAGAAAATACGCCGGGCGTCAGCCCGGAGCATTTTATCAGAAATGATGGATTTTCTCTGCTGGAACTGCTGATCACTATGGTGATTATTGGCATTTTGTTACTGGCAACAACCCCGCTTTATACCAGCTTTTTAACCAAAGCCCGTCGTAGCCAAGCTGAGGCCAGTTTAATGCATTTAGCCAGTCAATTAGAATATTTTCATAGCATTAACCAGACTTACCAGGAAGCTACGCTGGCAAAATTACAGGTCAATGAGTTTACAGAGGACCATATGTATCAACTCAGCATTGAATCAGAGAGCGATATTGGCTATCTTATTTCAGCTACCCCGTTAGGAGAACAAACCAAGGCGGATAGTAATTGTGGAAAGTTACAGTTGGATGAAGCGAATAATCAATCGGTAACAGGTGCTCAATCACCCAATACGTGTTGGCAATTATTATAAATTTAATATTCCCTTAAGCTTAATCAATTAGAGTAGAAGCATGAACCCAGATAGAAGATACCGAGATAATTCAAGTATTAACCTTCAAGAAATAGGTTTTGACCGACCAAGATGGATCGGGATCAGCCGCGAAGCGGAAATTATACACGAAATGATAAGTAGACGACTCTCAGTCTCTTCGAAAAATATATCCGCATTTATCGAACCAGGCACTAACACCTTGAGATTTTGGAAAGAAATATATTCCAAAAACATGGCGACTCTCACCAGCCCAGCCAATTTGGCTAATTGGCATAAAAAATATGTCTTGGCTTTAAATAAACATCTGGACCTCCTTGAGGTTATGAGAAAACGCTTAACAAGAAAAGACCTAAAGAAAACACTGAAAAAATTAAAAGCCGAACTATTGGCCATCGAAAAGAAAAAACAAAGCGAAGAAAAGCGTATTGAAGAATTAAATCAATTTTTAGAGCAAAAACTTCAAGAGGCTAACCAACCAGCCAAGGTTGTTGAAAACAATGATGTTAAACCAAAAGACTCTCCTCAAATCGAGAGAATATCAAAAAAAACCTTGATTAAACTTTTAGCTGTATTAGGTTTAAAGCCGGGCGCAAACAGTAAAGATATTGAAGAGGCTTATAAATCTTTAGTGGATGACAAAAAGAAAAACCCCAGCAAATATTCGGAATCTGAATGGAATAAAATCGAAGAAGCACATCACACATTATCTCAATTTGATGACAAGGAATTAGAGGCTATTACGACCAGCAATGATCAGTTAACCGTCGATGAGGGCAGCTTACTTTTACAAACTTTAGAGCTTAATCCCGAGGGAAATTATTCTATAGAGGAAATTGATCAGGCTTTCCTTCTCCACACGATCAACAATGCGCTTTCTCCAGGAGAAACTCCTGATACTTTTGTAAATAAGTTATATCAGTCTTTCATCAATCAAACGGATGGTTTAGCTCCTCAAACAAAAATTAACTTAAGTCAGCTAAACTTGCGTCCATTGGCGGAGAGAGCGGAAACAGCCTTCGCCAACCAATTATCGTTTAGGCCGACAAAATAAAGTTTTCATTAACAACATAATGATACTAGCGACAATGGCGCTATCGGCCAAATTAAATGTCGCATAATGCCAAGTTCCCAAATGGAAATCAAAGAAATCAACCACATAATTATTAACTAAACGATCAATCAAATTTCCAGCCGCCCCTCCCAGCAACAATGACAAGGCACAAGCTGTCCAGGTATCGGGATATTTTAAGCGCAGTAACCACATGGAAACGACAATAATTACCAAAATAGAAATGCAACTTAAAAATAAAATTTGCCATCCTGGTTGTTGACCAAACAAACTAAACGCCGCCCCTTGATTAAATCTCAAAACCAAATTGAAAAAAGGAAAAATAGGCACCGGCTTTTCAAATTGTAGGTGGTGCATGACCATAAATTTAGACCACTGGTCAATACCAACGATAATCAATGCCAAAACAAACCAAGGAATCGCCTTCATCCATTGTTGTTTATCAATTTTCATATATTTATCTCTCAGCTTATCTTAAGCAAAAAATCTAGTTTCTCCGGGAGCTGTCAGATTCTGCACGCATCGTCCACAAAGCGTGGGATGATGTTCAACACTTCCGATGTCAGGACGACGTTGCCAACAGCGTTCACATTTAGTATCGGCAGACACCTGAATTTCTACCCATAATCCATCAATATCCGTCCGCTGTGCATTTGTGCTCTTTTCCGCAACGCTAAGCACTTTGGCATCTGAAGTAATCAGCACAAATCGCAATTCCTGTCCCAAGCGATCCAAAACCTCAAATAAAGTAGGCTCGGCATACAACTTAACTTTTGCTTCCAATGCGGAACGAATACGCCCGCCTTGTCTTTCTACTTCTAAGAGCTTATTAACCGTATTCCGAATAGGAATAAGGGTTTCCCAATCAACAGAGTTTTGTTTAATTATATTTGGAAAATGATCATACCAAGTATTTAAAAACACAGATTCATTACGCTTCCCAGGAATATATTTCCAAATTTCTTCTGCTGTATAACTGATGATAGGCGCCAACCAACGAACAATAGCCTCAAGAATGTGATACATCGCTGTTTGTGCCGATCTGCGAATAAGGCTGGTTTTAAAGGTGGTATACTGACGATCTTTAATAATATCGAGATAGAAACTTCCCATTTGCACAGTGCAAAAATTATGAATTTTTTGATAAATAGCGGGGAAATTGTATTCAGCATAAGCGGTAATGACCTCAGATTGCAATTTTTGGGCTTCTTCAATCGCCCACTGATCTAAGGACAAAAGTTCATCTGCAGAAACAGCATCTTTTTCCGGCTCAAAATCAAAAGTGTTGGCTAAAAGGAATCGAATGGTATTGCGGATCCTGCGATATGCGTCAGCACTGCGCTCAAGAATTTCTTCTGAAAAATTAATATCCATTTTAAAATCTACGGCAGTTGCCCATAACCGTAAAATGTCAGCTCCCAATTTATTGACAACATCGATGGGTGATACAACGTTCCCTAACGATTTAGACATCTTTCTGGCTTCAATGTCCAGAACATAACCATGGGTTAAAACCGTTTTATAAGGAGAACCTTCTTTCATCGCCACACTGCTCAGTAAAGAGCTCTGAAACCATCCGCGATGTTGATCAGAACCTTCGAAATAAAGATCAGCAGGAAAATTTAATTCGGCACGCTTCTCTAGCACACAAAAGTGACTGACACCTGAGTCAAACCAAACATCTAGAATATCGGTGCACTTTTCATAATCAACCGCTTCTTCTCCCAATAACTCTTTAGGGTCTAGAGAAAACCAGGCTTCTATTCCTTGCTTTTCTATTCTTTTAGCAACCTCTTCCAAGAGAGACAGCGTTTTAGGATGCAAATCTTGAGTTTCTCGGTGAGTGAATACTGGAATTGGAGTACCCCAGCTTCGCTGGCGAGAGATGCACCAGTCTGGACGACTTTCAATCAATTTAGAAATGCGTATTTTTCCCCAGGTGGGCAACCACGTTACTTTATCAGCTGCAGCAATTGCTAAATTACGTAGTCCTTTATAATCCATGCTAATAAACCACTGCGGGGTGGCTCGAAATATCAACGGCGTTTTGTGTCGCCAACAATGTGGATAACTGTGCAGCAAATTTTCTTTATGAATTAAGTGTCCGGTTGATTCTAACTGTTCAATAATAGGTTTATTGGCTTTGAAGACGTGTAATCCGCCAACCAATGGAATTTGGGGTTCAAAACAACTGTTTGCATTTACAGGATTATCCATTGGCAATTGGTATTGCTGACCCACCACATAATCTTCCTGGCCATGAGCCGGCGCTGTATGCACCGCTCCCGTACCGGACTCAGCGGTAACATGGTCTCCCAATATAACGGGAACTTGTCGTTCCAAGAAAGGATGCTGCAAGGTTAATCCTTCTAATAACTCGCCATTCCTGGTTGCCAACACTTTATAACTTTCTATTCCATAACGCTGCATAACATTTTCTAATAAATCAACGGCAACGACCCAAACTACTGTCTCATTTTTCCATTGGCTTTCTACCAAGGCATATTCAAATCCAGCATTAACAGCAACGGCTTGATTAGCGGGCAAAGTCCAAGGTGTCGTGGTCCAGATCGGTAAAATAGCTCTTTCTTGCTGCAGTGCAGTATTGAAAATATGATTTAAAGTGGATAGATCCACAATTTCAAAAACCACATCAATCGCTGTTGAAGATTTATCCTGATATTCAACTTCCGCTTCGGCTAAAGCAGATCCACAAGAAGTGCACCAATGGACTGGTTTTTGACCCTGTACAACATGACCATTTTTGATCACCACGGCCAAAGCACGAATTACATCCGCTTCATATTGATAATCCATCGTCAGATACGGATTTTCCCAATCGGCAATAATTCCCAAACGCTGGAAATCTTTTTTTTGTAACAATACTTGCTGCGCAGCATATTCACGACAAGCCTTTCTAAACGCGGCGCTGGAAAGCTCATTGCCGATTTTGCCAATCATTTTTTCTACATTGAGTTCTATCGGTAAGCCATGACAATCCCAACCCGGGACAAATGGTGCATCAAAGCCAGCAAAACTTTTAGACTTTATCACAATATCTTTAAGAATTTTATTGAGCGCCGTTCCTAAATGAGGCCTTGCATTGGCATAAGGCGGACCGTCATGCAGGACAAAACGCTGCTTGCCTTTATTGTTTTGCCTTAATTTCTGATAAAGATTCAAACTTTCCCACAATTCCAAAATTTGTGGTTCACGTTGAGACAAATTAGCCTTCATTGGGAATTCTGTGCTCGGTAAATTCAGTGTATTTTTATAATCTTTCATTTTATCTCTTATATGTTCCAGAAAGCGTAGCCTCTGCCAAGATATGATTTTTCATAGCATTTTCTACAACTGTATATTGAGGATTCTTTTTTAAAGTTAATGACTGATCTAATGCATAGAGTTTAAAGACATAATGATGTTCTTTGCCTGGCGGGCAAGGCGGACCATAACCCACCTCTCCCCAACTATTACGACCAAAAGCTATAGAATTTCCTGTAGGTACATTTTCTGCCAGTTGCTTTTCATCGGATGGGATATTATACACCACCCAATGGTTCCAAGTTCCACCTGGAGCATTTGGGTCTTCTACGATTAAAACCAATGTTTTTGTCTTTTCGGGTGTTCCCTCCCATGATAGAGGAGGAGAAATTTTTTTGCCATCACAAGTATAAGTTTTTGGGATACTCTGACCCTCCGCAAAGGCTGTACTCTTTAACACAAAATGACCTGAATTATCCATAGTTTCTGATTCTGCCCAAGAAGTAGTCGCAAAAGCCACCATTAGTGTAATTGAAACGGAAAGATACTTTAAAAACATTTAATTTTCCCTTGTTTACAATTCGCCAGCAAAAGACCGCATCACATGATCCCAATGCACCCCGATTATGGTATATTACTCATCTTTATCAAGCAACTATAAGGATATCGGCTATGGTCCAGAGTTATCTTCAATATCAAACAATTATATCCGTTTATTTTAAAACTCTGCCAGAATTTGAAAATAAAATTAAAAAGATTATTCAATCTTATAGTGAATATGTTTCTATTTACGATGTGATTGAAAAAAATGGAAAGACATTATTATTACTCAATACCCCAGTAGAAAAAGCTCAGCAATTAGAAAATCAATTCAAATCGGTAGATAAGGAAGTCGAAGTCAAAATATTAGATCCAACTTTTTTATTACATTGCGGTGGCAAAATTGAAGTTCGTGGTAAATTTAGCGTAAACAGCTCAGAAGCGCTGAGTTTAGCTTATACTCCGGAAGTCGCCAAAGTATGTTTAGCCATTCACCATCATCCAGAACAAGTTGAAGCCTTTACGATTAGACGCAATACGATTGCCGTTATTACCGATGGGACCGCTGTATTAGGATTAGGGGATATCGGACCTCAAGCAGCCCTTCCCGTGATGGAAGGAAAAGCGCTGCTGTTTAAAGTATTTGCCAATGTTGATGCCTTCCCGCTATGTTTATCGACCAAAAAAATTGATGAGTTTGTTAATACGGTTTGTTACCTTGCTCCCAGTTTTGGCGGCATAAATCTAGAAGACATTAGCGCCCCACGTTGCTTTGAAATTGAAAAACAATTAAAAGCAAAACTTGATATTCCAGTGTTTCATGACGATCAGCATGGAACAGCGGCGGTGGTTGGAGCCGCTTTTATCAACGCGTTAAAAATAACCGGCAAAACTGCAAAAAATCTTAAAATTATATTCAACGGCGTGGGGGCAGCTGGCACTGCTTGTAAAAATATGCTGTTACAATTAGGCGCCAAAAATATCATCGGTTGTGATCGAAAAGGTGCAATTTATTTATCTCGCGATGACTTGGATAGCAGCAAAAGAGAGTTTGCAGAAAGCACGAATCCCGATCAAGAAAAAGGTTCACTTTCAGAAGTAATAAAAGGCGCCGATGTTTTTATTGGACTGTCAGGCCCCAATGCCATCACCGTAAAAGATCTACAAAATATGCACAAAGATCCCATCATATTTGCTATGGCCAATCCAATTCCTGAAATTATGCCAGAAATAGCTGCCGGCCATGTGTCAATTATGGCCACCGGGCGTAGTGACTACCCCAATCAAATTAATAATCTTTTAGCCTTTCCGGGAATCTTTCGTGGTGCTTTGGATTGTCGCGCCAAAGATATCAATCAGGAAATGCTGATGGCCGCAGCCATTGCCATTGCAAACGTAATAAAAGAGAATGAATTAAAACCAGAGTATATTATTCCCAGCGTTTTTGACACAAGAGTCGTACCCTCAGTAGCCGCCGCAGTTATTGACGCCGCCAGAAAAACCCACGTTGCCCGCAGAAATAATTTTCTCCTCTAATTCCTGACGTAACTTAAAAAGCAACTAACTAACAAAGACTACTAAAAGACTTGAAACTCACTCCGCTTTGTTCAGCGACATCCGCCTACTCGCAGGTTTTGGGGTAACGGGGCCCGTCAGTGGAGATGTTTTCGTGCTCACTACGTCATAAATAGCGGGTGCAATACTTCGTAAGCGCCATTGTGCTTGGTGAACTTTTATCATACTAAACTCGTTTCCGAATCGGCTTCGTTGTGCGCGAAAACATCTCCACTGACGGGGCCCGTTTAGACAATCTTGCGAGTAGGCGGATGTCGCTGAACAAGCCGGAGTGGGACCCGATTATCAAAACTTGCGAGTTGGCGAATGGCGCCGAAATCAGATATCACTCGCGATGTATGGTAATTTTATCTGTTGTAATATTTAAGATATTTCTGGGAGCCAAGATAGCCGCCATTAAAATGCCAGCTAAAAACCAGCCAATTAACATGTCCAGCATAGAAACCATGATGTAATTCAAGGGAAAATGCCACCAATTCCAATAAGGTAATTGGCAAGAAATTGCAGCAGCCAAAGCGAATAAAATAATAAAAATCAAGCGACCAAAATAATTAGCGCATTTGATAGAGCCTATCACCGAGGCCACTATAAGTGCTGTGACCAGTTCAATTAAAAAGTAAGTGATGAGTTGAGATTGCATGCCCTCTTTAGAATAAAAACTCACCACCGAGAAAACCAAGGGTGAACCATCTAAAGATGGATTATTGTATCCTGAAAGGTAGACTCCCGATTTTTTAACATTATTTTTTATCACGCCACTAACTAAAGTTTCATTGGAAAATTGTTGCAGGTTTTTAGCATGCCAGGGAAGAACCATCCAGGAAAAAGCATTCCATACAAATAACGCCACTGCACCAAATATTCCAGCCAACAGAATATTTCTTAATTGATGAGTATTCATGTTTTTTCCTAATTATAAAGACAGTCCTTCACCAGTTAAAAATTGATAAACATCTTGGTAGGCCTGGCTAGTATGCGCAATTACTTCTGCAGGCAATTCCGGAGCGGGAGGTTGACGGTTCCAACCTGTAGACAATAAATAATTGCGGGTAATTTGTTTATCAAAGCTCGGTTGATCTTTACCGGCTTGATATTGATCCTTGGGCCAAAACCTTGAACTATCGGGCGTTAATACCTCATCAATCAAGATAAGCTCATTTTTCCATAATCCGAATTCAAATTTAGTATCGGCAATAAGGATCCCCTTAGAACGAGCAAATTGCGCCCCTGTTTGGTATAGTTTCAAGGATATGGTTTCGAGTTGCTTGGCCAAATCTTCTCCAACCAATTTCACCACCGTGTTAAAATCTATATTTTCATCATGACCAACAGCCGCCTTGGTAGCTGGCGTAAAAATTGGATTTGGCAGTTCTTGACACTGCTTTAAACCAGCGGGAAGAGCATGTCCACAAATTGCCTGTGTTGCTTGGTAATCTTTCCAGCCAGAACCCGCTAAATATCCTCGAACCACACATTCAACCGGCAAAGGTTTGGTGCGATAAACCAACATAGCTCGCCCAAGAATATCTTCACTATATTCTTCGAGTAAACTGGCAGGCAAACCCATTTTATAAATATCTAAGGTAATTAAATGATGGGGAATAATATTCTTAAATTTCTCAAACCAAAAAGCAGAGATTTGATTCAAAACTTTGCCTCTATCAGGAATGGGATTGGGTAAAACAACATCAAAAGCGCTGAGACGATCAGTCGTGATAATCAGCAACTTATCATCTTCAAACGCATAAATATCACGAACCTTCCCCCTCGCCAAAAGCGGTAGAGGTAAATGGGTTTCAAATATCACTTTAGACGGTTTTTTTTCAATTAACATTAAATCTCCTACGCGTTACTTGAATATCTTGCTCAATTTGAGCAATTAATTCAGCGGTTGACGCAAATTTTTTTTCATCACGGATCTTTTCTAAAAATTCAACTTTTATGCGTTTGCCATAAATATCTTGCTCGAAATCCAATAAATGTACTTCCAATAACATGCCTTGCTGCGGAAACATCGGTCGGATTCCAACGCTGGCTACTCCGGGTACCGGCGATGCCCGTAATCCCTGAACATGAACAGCATATATGCCATCGACACAAACTCTTTTGTTTTTAAGTGTTATATTAGCGGTTGGAATACCCCATTCTCTGCCTCTTTTGTCTCCATGTACGATTCTTCCGCATAGAAAATAAGGCCGTCCCAATAGCTCGGCAGCCAATTGGAGATTATTCTCAATCAACGCTTGACGTACCCAAGTGCTGCTGATTCTCTTGCCGGCAAAAAGCAATGAGGGCATACCCGTCACTGCAAATTGATTTATCTTCCCCATCTCCTGCAATAGTTCAATATTTCCCTTTCTTTTCGACCCAAACGCAAAGTCATCGCCAATGACAATTGATTTCATGCCCAATTGACTTAACAATATTTTTTTCACAAATTCTTCTGCAGGAAACTCCGCTAATTTAGTTTTAAATTGTAAACAGATTAAATAATCGATTTTTTTTTCTTCAAAGATATTCCATTTTTCTTGGAATCTCATCAAACGAGGAACCTGAGCCTCTCGATTAAAAAATTCTTTCGGTTGTGGCTCAAAAGTTACCACGGCAGTGGGACAATTCAAACGGCGTCCTTCTGCTTGCAATTTTTCTATCAATTGCTGATGGCCCTGATGAAACCCATCAAAATTTCCAATGGTTAAGACACACTGAGATAAAGAACGGGTGAGGTGTAATTGTCCTCGGATAATTTCCACTATTTACCCCATGGCACACTAATATGCCTCCATCGTATTCCAGATATCAATATTCCCATCAAATAAATGATAAGTCCTACGCCGATACAGTAACTCAAATGCAATATGCATTCTAATTGAGTCCATTGCAACCAGTCCTGCAAATGTACAAAGGCTTGAAAATACAAAAAAATGCTCATGGCGGCGCATCCCAAAAGAACACCGATGGTTAATCGGCGCCACCCCAATTGAAATTGATAAATCCCTCTTTTAAATGCAAAAAGCCATAATAGCACAGCATTAAACCAAGAAGTCAATGCGGTGGAGAGCGCCAACCCGATATGTGCAAAAAAATGAACAAGTAGTAAATTAAGTATGACGTTTATCAAAATTGAATAACAGGCGATTTGAGCCGGAAGTTTAATTTGTCTTGAAGAATAGTAAGCTGAAACCAATACTTTGATGATTAATAAACTGGGCAAAGCCAAAGCAAAAGCCCTTAAAGTTTGTGCGGTCATCCAAGTATCACGAATGGTAAAAGCGCCATGGTGTAATAAAGTGAGAATAATGGGTCCTGCTAAAAAAAATAATCCCATTGCAGCAGGAGCGCCCATTAAAAATGTATTGCGTAATGCCCAGTCTAAGGCGGCGTTAAAATTTTTAGATGAACCAACTCCATGTTGCCTAGATAAATAAGGCATTATTCCAACTGAAAAAGCGACCCCAATTAAACCCAAAGGAAAATAAATTAGGCGGTCAGCATAATATAGCCAAGAAATACTACCTTTCGGCAAGAAAGAGGCAAATAAATTATCTATTAATAAAGAAACTTGCATGACCGAAACAGCAAATACTGCGGGTATGGTTTTTTTAAGGACTGATTTTATTTCTGGGTCAAGCCCGCGCCAATGAAATTGTGGAAGTAATTTTAAATGATAAAGGACAGGTAGCTGTATAAGATATTGTATTATCCCGCCAAACAATACCGAACAGCCTAAAAATAAAATAGCCTGGGATATATTAAAAAAATTCAGTCCCCAAGCCGTCATAATCAAAATTACATTAAATAAAATGGGAGTGAATGTAGATAATACAAAACGATTAAGGGTATTTAGAATAGCTGCAGTCCAAGCCACCATAATGGCAACCAATAAATAAGGAAAAGTGATTTGCAACAAGTGCTGAGCCAACTTATAGCGAGAAGGATCTTTAGCGAAACCAGGGGCCAACAAAAGCACAACTTCCGGTGCAAAAAGCTCGACCATAATTACGATAATTAACAAAATTAAAGTCAAACCGACAGTAATTTTGTTAATGAATTCTTTGAACTCAAAATGAGACATTTTATATCGATGCTCAGTGAGAACCGGAATCCATGCTTGGGAAAAAGTCCCTTCGCCAAGCAAACGGCGAAAAAAGTTAGGGATTCTAAATGCAATAACAAAAGCATCGAAGCTGGCGGTCGCTCCAAAAATATGTGCAAAAAACAAATCACGTAGAAAACCAAACAACCGAGAAAAGAAGGTAAAAAACATCAGCGTGAAAGTAGCTTTACCTATTCCAGTAGGCTCCGCTTCTTGGTTCGTATCCTGCGCATCGAGCGAGCCGGAAATAGAAAATAGTTCAGTGAACTGTAAAGAATTGTGCATGCAACCTTCCTTGGCGCCGCAACCAGCCAGCACTTCCTTGTGCTGGCGTTCGGCGAGCTGCGACATTCCACTGGAATGTCGGTCTCGCCTCACCCCCATCGTGCAAGGAAGAATCACCATAGCTGCCAACGGGTGTTTACTTCTATTGATAGATTCTCCGCCTGACCTGTTTGCAAATGTAAATAACCGGTGTAGGCCACCATTGCGCCGTTATCAGTACAAAAATCAGGACGAGGAAAATAAACTTCACCTTTGATCGCCTGCAACTCAAATTGTAGTTTTTCGCGTAATTGCCGGTTAGCCCCAACACCCCCCGCCACTATCAATCGCTTACACTTTACTAATTCTAAAGCACGACGGCATTTAATCCACAAGGTATCGACGACCGCTTGCTGAAATGCTGCAGCAATATCCGACTTGGTTTGTGGACTATCACCATATTTTTGAAAACAATTGACCGCATAGGTTTTAAGTCCACTAAAGCTGAAATCTAAACCTTGATGGGACACCATCGGCCTTGGGAAAACAAAACGATGCGGATCTCCTTGCAGCGCTAATTGCGATAAAGCAGCTCCTCCAGGATAGGGTAGACCCAAAAGTTTGGCGGTTTTGTCAAAGGCCTCACCCACTGCATCATCCAGCGTTTCGCCTAACAACTGGTAGTGACCAAATTCTTTAACCTCTACCAATAAAGTATGTCCACCAGATACCAAAAGAGCAATGAAAGGAAACTTTGGCGGATTAGGCTCTAACATAACTGCCATTAAATGTGCTTCTAAGTGGTTAATGCCAACTGCAGGCACTTGCCATGCCCAACTCAAACTACGAGCCACTGACGCACCAACCAACAAGGCCCCGATCAGCCCCGGTCCCTTAGTATAAGCCACTCCATGAATATCTTGTGCTTGCAAATTGGATTCCGAAAGCACCTTTTTAATCAAGGGTAATGTTTGACAAATATGATCACGAGAAGCAAGTTCGGGAACAACTCCACCAAATTGCGCATGAATTGGGATTTGACTGTGGAGACAATGAGCTAACAGGCCTTTTTCACTGTCATATATCGCTGTAGCGGTTTCATCGCAAGAGGTTTCTATACCTAAAATTCGCATAGGTCTTCACTAAATGGGGTTATCGATTTCAATGTACTGATGGGTAAGGTTGAAGCATTGAGACAAATGTTCACCTAAGGCTTTTACGCCATACCGCTCAGTGGCGTGATGTCCGGCTATAAAAACATGTAACCCAGTTTCTCGAGCAACATGCACCGTACGTTCGGATATTTCTCCGGTTAAGTAGGCATCCGCTCCCTGCATATAAGCTTCTTCCAGTAAATCTTGTCCCGCACCAGTGCACCACGCTATTTTTTTAATGGTACTGGCTTTCCCAGGAATATAAAAAGGTTTTTGGTTTAACACTGCAAAAATATTATTCAATAACTCTTCACCCTGGGTGGGAAGCGGCAGATGACCAATAAGCGCAATGGGTCGCCCATATTGATAACCAAATTCCCCAGTTATTCTGAAATTTAGCAATTGAGAAAGCTGAACATTATTCCCCCATTCTGCATGACCATCTAGGGGTAAATGATAAGCAATTAAATTAATCTGATGCGCGAGTAGAAGACTTAATCGTTGCTGTTTAATACCGACAATACAAGGGTTTTCGCCGCGCCAGAAATAACCATGATGAACTAAAATAGCTTGTGCTTTGCTTTGAATAGCTTTTTCAATAACATCCAAACTTGCGCTAACCGCTGTTACCAAACGATTTACTTCTTCTGAACCAGCGACCTGTAAGCCATTCGGACAATAATCTTTCCACTCATCAGGTTTCAATTGCTCATCTAGATAATTGATTAGTTGTTTTATTGTCACCATCGATTATTTAACGCGCTGAATCTGTGCACCCAAAGCACGTAATTTTTGTTCGATACTGTCATAGCCCCGATCTATGTGATAAATACGATCAATAATCGTTTCACCCGTCGCCATTAATCCAGCCAATACCAATCCGGCTGATGCACGCAAATCAGTAGCCATCACTGGAGCACCCGTCAAATATTCCAACCCTTCGCAAATCGCTTGTTTGCCTTGCACTTGAATACGTGCACCCATACGCTGGAGTTCATTAACGTGCATGAAACGATTTTCAAATACATTTTCTGTGACCGTAGATCGACCTTTAGCCACCGTATTCATTGCCATAAACTGAGCCTGCATATCGGTAGCAAAGAACGGATAAGGGGCGGTGTCAATGTCTACAGCTATAGGTTGTTGACCTTGCATATCTAAGGTGACCCAATTTGCTCCTGAATCAATCTTTGCGCCAGCTTCACCCAGTTTTTCAAGTGTTGCGATTAAAGTTTCTGGATGGGCGCTTTCTAAGCGGATTTTACCCCGCGTCATCGCGGCTGCAACTAAATAAGTACCAGATTCAATACGGTCAGGCATCACATAATGAGAACCACCTTCTAAGGATTCAACTCCATCAATTACTAAAGTACTGGTGCCTGCACCTTGAATTTTTGCGCCAATGGTATTCAAAAAATTAGCTAAATCGACGACTTCGGGTTCGCAAGCAGCATTATGAATAATGGTGCGTCCCTCTGCTAAAGTCGCAGCCATCATCAAATTTTCTGTTCCAGTGACAGTTACCTTTTCAAGATTAAGTTCTGTGCCACGTAAGCGGCCTGCCACTTGCGCATGAATGAAGCCATTTTTAATTTCTATCTCTGCACCCAATGCCCGCATTCCATCTAGATGGATATCAACCGGACGAGTTCCAATGGCACAACCACCAGGCAAAGACACTTCAGCTTTACCAAAGCGGGCCAATAAAGGACCTAAAACGACAATTGAGGCGCGCATTGTTTTTACCAATTCATAAGGAGCCTGGGTGTTATTAACCGCTTGAGCATTGATCATAACCTGCTGAAGATTTTTGCTTATCTCAACCTGAGCACCTAAACGCTTAAGCAAATCTAAAATTGTTGACACGTCCTTTAAATAAGGAACATTTCCTATATTAACCGGTTTTGCCGTTAATAACGTTGCGGCTAAAATTGGCAAGGCTGCATTTTTGGAACCAGAAACTTTGACGACACCCGTTAAAGATTGTTGACAGCCCGTTATTATAAATTTTTCCACAAATTCCTCTGTTTTATTTTAGTTAAATTAGTTTTTTACGTGATTAAATAATAGATTTTCTAATCCAAAGACATGGGCCATACGAAATAAAAATTCTGGTACTTGAGTATATACAATTGATTTCCCCATTGAATGGGCGTCTCTTATCCACGCGACCAGCAAAACCAAACCTGAATTGTCACTGCTCTTGACTTCATTAAGATCCAAAATAACTTCAGATTCAACAAATTCATTGAACAATACTTTACCATTTTCACGCATTTCAACCACGTCCATAAAATTTAACCGACCAGTAACCAATAAAGCGGTTCTGTCCGGATTAAACTTTACGGAAACTTTGCCCTTTGCGGGCTTCATGGTTTTGAAATTACTCATTGTGGGGTGTTTTTATTATGGGATTTTAGTTGTTGCAAAAGTCCATTCATCCCTTGACGAGATAGAACATCAGCAAACTGTGAACGATAACTCTGCACCATACTAATATTTTCGATACTAAAGTCATAAACTTTCCAATTATCGGCGTCTCTGATCACATTGTAATCCACCGCAATTCTTTGACCGTTTTGACGAATAATCACACTGCGAACGGTCACGACTTTACTTTTCGTGTAGTCAGTGCGTAGGGGGTAAAATTGTACTTTATCATCGTTGTAAGAAGCCAAAGCAGCTGAATACGTCGAAGTCACTAAATGAGTAAACTGATTAATAAATTCTGCTTTTTGCTGAGGAGTAGCACTAGTCCAATATTGCCGGCCCACCACAGCCATCGACATACGATCTAAATCAATATGAGGCAGCAAAACCCGGCTTACTATACCATAGATTATCCCATCTCCTTTATGCAATTTGGATTTATTTTGCGCCAAACTACTTAACATTTGATTAGCCACCTCGGTTAACACTGTCACCGGGGAAACCACCGCGGCTTGTGCAATATTTATTAGTAAAAATAAAGTTGCCAACGCCCATCCAAATTTCCTAAATAACAATTTCATATTTTTTCTCCTTTTTTCTCTATTTTCTATTTAGCCGGCGCCGCCGTTTTTCCATCAGTTTTATCTGACGGTTTTAAACTAAACAACAGTTGTCCAATTAGATTTTCTAAAATTAAAGCGGAATGGGTTGTCTCAATGTGACCACCTGGTTTCAGCATTTCTTCATCAAACCCTGGAGAAAGGGAAATATAATTAGAACCCAATATACCTTGTGTATAGATACTGGCGCTGGTATCGATGGGAATGTTTTTGTATGACTCATAAACTTGCATAACCACCCGCGCGCGAAAAGAATCTGGATCGATATAAATATTACTGACGCGCCCAATTGTCACCCCCGAAACTTCCACAGGAGCACGCTTTTTTAAACTGCCAACATCGTCAAAATCTGCAGTAATTTCATAGGTTCCTTTCTCCATTAAAGTTAAGCCGCTGACTTTAAACGCCAAAAATATTAAAGCCAGAAACCCAAGGATCATAAAAATTCCAGCAATAAGTTCAATTAATTTATTACGCACGATTTACCACCCTCCCATCATTAGGGATGTTAAAACAAAATCCAATGCTAAAATCAACAAAGAAGAGTAGACCACTGTTCTGGTTGTTGCTTGGCTAATACCAGCGGCATTTGGGGGGGAATAAAAACCTTGGTAAACAGAAACCCAAGTAATCACAAAACCAAAAACAACACTCTTAATAATGCCATTGACGATATCTTCTTGAAAACCTACGGCGGCTTGCATATTAGACCAAAAGGCGCCATCGTCAACGCCAAGCCAATCGACACCCACAAAATGTCCACCCATAATTGCGACCACATTAAAAAGGATTGCTAAAACTGGCATAGCAATTAAACCTGCCCATAATCGAGGCGCTACTACACGCCACATCGGATCTACGGCCATCATTTCCATACCGCCAATCTGCTGGGTAGCTCTCATCAAACCCAGTTCAGCAGTAAGAGCTGAACCAGCGCGCCCTGCAAATAACAAAGCAGCAACAACTGGCCCTAATTCACGCACCACACTCAATGCTACAAGTTGACCTAACTCTTGTTCGGCGCCAAATTTTCTTAAAGTATTATAGCCTTGAAGAGCGACAACCATACCAATAAATAAAGCCGATAGCAAAATTATCAATAAAGAAAGCACACCCACTTTATAAAGCTGGGTTGATAGCAAAGGCCAAGCTTGTTTCCACTTTGGACGAGAGAAAATGGTGCGAATGAGAAATATTCCAGAGAGACCCAAATTTTCACAAAACTGAACCCCTATTTGCCCCAAACGTTGTATCATCGTTATCACAATTCTAAATCCTCAGCGTAATCAGGTGCAGCATAATGAAAAGCGACCGGACCATCCGGTAAACCTTGAGTAAACTGTTGAACTTCCGGTGTCGGATTGTCTACAAGTTCCGCAGGCGTTCCTTGTGCAATCACATCACCACCAGCAATAATATAAACAAAATCAGCTATTTGCATTGTCTCACGCACATCATGCGATACTAATATCGATGTTAATTGCAACGCTGTGTTTAATTCACGTACCAATTTAGCCAACACCCCTTTTGAAATAGGGTCTTGTCCGGTAAAAGGTTCATCGTACATCATCAGTTCAGGACCTAAAATAGTCGCTCTGGCTAAGGCTACCCTACGAGCCATACCGCCGGAAAGCTGCTCAATCTTTAAATAAGCAGCGCCTCGTAAACCTACGGCTTGCAATTGAATTTTGACTAAATCTTGAATCATGTCTTCAGGTAAATTGGTATGCTCTCTTAAAGGGAATGCAACATTTTCAAATACATTCAAATCAGTAAATAAAGCTCCTTCTTGGAACAAAACTCCCATCCGCCGACGCAATTGGTACAATTCACGGTTAGATAGTTTGACCACATCAGCCTCATGAACCCATATTGAGCCTGCGCCCGGTTTCAACCTACCCCCGATCAAATTCAACAAAGTAGTTTTTCCAGTTCCGGAAGGCCCCATAATGGCAGTAATTTTATTACGCTGTATGTCTAGGTCTATGTTTTTAAAAATATTTTTCCCAGAGCGCGTAAAGCTCATCTGCTTTATTTTGACAATGAAGTCACCCCCCCTCGTCATCTTCCAAACCTCATTTTGACTACCCAAAAATCCTAAAATCTGGTATAATAATAGCGTAAGTTCGTAGCTCTGACTACTTAAATCTTACACAGTCTCCTATAAAGATAACTAACCCCAAAGGTATAGAATTCTCCATGATCGACCTTGAATCTGTTCTAAAATTACAATCTAAAATACCAGAATCTATCCCAGAATCTTCTATGACTGAGGAACGATTTTGCCAATTGGGCAAGGCAGTGATACGCACTGAAGTTAAAGCAATCGCCTCCTTAGAAGAACGGATAGATCACCATTTCTCCCAAGCTTGTGCACTATTACATGATTGCAAAGGCCGTATTGTCGTATTGGGAATGGGTAAATCTGGGCACATTGGTCGAAAAATAGCTTCAACTTTGGCAAGTACTGGAACCCCGGCTTTTTTTGTTCACCCAGGAGAAGCTAGCCATGGTGACATGGGGATGGTTATCTCCCAAGATCTGATTATAGCGCTCTCTTATTCCGGCGATACGCCAGAAATTATCAATTTGTTACCTGCTTTAAAACGCCTCGGCGTTCAAATTATTGCGATCACTGGAAAGCCTCAATCCGTGCTCGCCTCCGCAGCTACCGTACATTTGGATATTAGCGTACAACAAGAGGCTTGCCCTCTTGGTCTAGCTCCTACTGCTAGCAGTACTGCTGCTCTGGTTATGGGTGATGCTTTAGCAATCGCTTTATTAGAGGTTAAAGGTTTTACGGCGGAAGATTTTGCCTTTTCTCATCCCGGCGGCATTTTGGGACGAAGATTGCTATTAAAGATCGACAACTTAATGCACAAGGGTATTTCCATGCCTTTGGTAAGTGAAAATTGCCTCTTGAGTGACGCTTTGTTGGAAATAACTAAAAAAAGATTAGGCATGACAACAATTGTTAATGATAAAGGTTGCCTTCTGGGTGTTTTTACTGACGGAGATTTACGCAGAACTTTAGATAAAAGCTTTGATATCCGCAAAACCATTATTCGGGAAGTGATGAGCAAAAATTGCATTACTTTACGGCCAAATCATCTTGCAGAAGCCGCTTTACAAATCATGGAAGCACATAAGATTACTTCTATTGTGGTGGTCGATGATGAGCACCATCCATTAGGAGTGATACATATTCATGATCTTCTCCAGGCTCGAGTGGCTTAAACATGGAGAGAATTAAATTATTAATTTTGGACGTAGATGGCGTTTTAACCGATGGAGGTTTATGGTTTTCAGCTCAAGGGGAAGACTTAAAACGCTTTCATGTGCAAGATGGGCTGGGCTTACAAAATTTACAACGATCCGGGGTGATCATTGCTATTATTTCTGGCCGAGTTTCTCAAGCAGTGACTCGACGCATGGCAGAATTGAAAATTACTCATGTTTATCAAGGGTGCGCTGATAAATACAGTGTTTTCATCCAATTGATTCGAGAGCTCGGGATTAGCCCTCAGGAAACGGCCTATATTGGGGATGATCTTCCTGATTTGCCAGTTATGCAGGCGGTGGGACTCAGCATTGCTGTTGCTAACGCTTGTCCTGAGGTTAAAGCTATTGCAATGTGGCAATCAATATTACCGGGCGGAATGGGAGCAGTAAGAGAAATTTGCGATCGTCTATTAAAAATTAGTAGTGAGATTATTTTATGAAATTATGGCTCGGCTTGTTTTTTATTATTGGCTTAACCAGCGGTTGGATTCTTCTTTCAGACCACCAATACTTTTCCCATAAAAAACCAACGTTAGCAGCCGACGTCCCCGTTTTAGACGGCTATATGACTGATGCGCATTTAACTCAGTACGACAGTCAAGGACAAGTACATTCTAGTCTCTACACACCCAAAATGACTCACTTTCACCAAGACAATACTTCTTATTTTGATCACCCGCAGGTGATAGCTTATAGTGCTAAACGAATACCCTGGCAAGTAACCGCCAAATTTGGGAAAGCTATTCATGATGGGGATCAAGTTGATTTGTGGGGCGGCGTATTAATCCATCAATCTCCCCAACCTAAAGTTCCTGAAACTTTAATTCAAACAGAAGCTATGACGGTATATCCCCATCAGTCCTATGCCGTAACCAAGCAATCGGTAACTTTTACCCGTCCTGACGCTCATATTCAATCCATCGGCATGGAGGCCTATTTTAAAGAAGGGATATTTAAACTTACGTCTGCCGCACAAGGAACTTATGCCCCTGCCGCCAAAAATAGCTAAGATTCTTTTCTTACTCATATTCTTTATCCCATTGGCATGGGCATTGAGCACAGATCAATCTCAACCCTTATATATCAGCTCGAAGTCCGCAACCTATGATCGCGAAAAACATATCATAATTTATGAAGGCAATGTTCAAGCCCATCAAGGGACTTCTAATTTATCGGGCGACAAATTAACCATTTATCAAACCCCCAGTAATAAAATCGACAACTTAGTTACCACAGGTAACCCAGCACATTACGACACCATTCCTGAACCCAATAAAAGTCGCTTATTTGTAGTTGCGCAAAAAATCACTTATTATCCCGACAAAAAAATTGTGGTCTTAGAAGGAAATGCCGAAGTCAAACAAGAAAACAATTTATTCAAAGGCCCCTACATCTGGTATGATATGGTTAATGGAGTTGTGCATTCTAGAACCAACAATCCAAATGAACGCACAACGGTTATTATTGAACCGCAATCTTTAAAATAAGTAGTTATTTATGCCGCAACTCACAAGCGATAACCTGAGCAAGAAATATAAAGCTCGCCAAGTTGTAAAGAGTGTCTCCGTCGAAATCAACAGCGGTGAGGTGGTGGGCTTACTGGGTCCTAATGGCGCTGGCAAAACAACCACGTTTAACATGATTATTGGTTTAGTCATGCCAGACGGAGGTCAAGTAAAATTAGACGACAAAATTATCACCAAAAAACCTTTACATCAACGTGCTCGTCTCGGTATTGGTTACTTACCTCAAGAAAGATCTATATTTAGGAAATTAACGGTTGCCGAAAATATTCTCTCCATTTTAGAATTACGCAATGATCTAACCAAGTCACAAAAACAAGAAAAACTCACCCATCTGTTGCTTGAGTTTCATATTGAGCATCTAAAAGATGTCATTGCAATTAGCCTTTCCGGTGGAGAGAGCCGTCGCGTCGAAATTGCCCGTGCATTGGCCCGTGATCCAAAATTTATTTTATTGGATGAACCTTTTGCTGGGGTTGACCCTATTTCTGTGATTGATATTAAACGCATTATCACTCATCTGTCAGACCGAGGTATTGGAATTCTAATTACAGATCATAATGTGCGTGAAACGCTCGATATTTGCCAACGAGCTTATATCGTCACAACAGGGCAAATTTTGGCTCAAGGATCACCTCAAGAAATATTAGCCAATAAGGCTGTTCGAGAAGCTTATTTAGGTGAAGATTTTGATCTTTAAAAAGGAGAAGCATTATGCAACTACAATTAACGGGTCATCACCTGGAAATCACTCCGGCTATTCGTGAATATATTGAAAAAAAATTACAGAAAATACATTCCTTAGGGGACCGCATCACCCATATTCATATTACTTTGGAGAAGGAAAAAGTAGAACATGTGGTTCAAGCCAATATATCGCTACCTGGCAGTCAAATTCATATTGAATCTAAATCTGAAGACATGTACGCCAGCATCGATAGATTGATTGATAAGATCATGCGCCAACTAAAAAAGTATCGTGATAAAAGCAAAGCATAAAGAACCAACTGAACAATTTAACGGCACTTATCATGGTACTTTAGTTTGCGTAAACCGGATCGGCATTTTGATCACTGGCCAACCTGGGATTGGTAAAAGCCGTTTAGCTTATGATTTGCTCAATCTCAATCATCAATTTATTTGCGATGATGCTACTGATCTATTTATCGAGCTTAATGGCTTGATCGGCAAATCTCCACCAGCGATTTATCAGCAACTTTGGCTCAACGGAAGAGGTTTGATCGATGCGAGTAAATACTGGGGTGTAGAAGCCATTCTGCCTGAACAAAAAATAGATTTCTTATTAGAATTAAAGAAAGAATCACCTGGAATGCACTTTGATACTCATACTATCTTAGGGATTGCTTTACCTCGGTTATGTATATCACCCCACTATCCCGCACTGACTTTTTTAGTTGAAAATATAAAATCTATTTATGAAGATACTTCAATTGACCATCCGCCCTGCCCTTCAATAGAAAAAAGACGCCATAAATAAGGTAATAATTCAGATAATTTTTTATCTAAATTCCAGGGTGGATTAACTACTAATAATTGACAACCAAGAAGACCTTTATTTTCCTTATCGATTTTTGCAATGGTAAATTCTACCATTAAATATTTTTTAATTTGGTTTTCTAAAATTATTTTTGATACCGCTTGTTGACGTTGAGCCGTTATCGGAAACCAAATCAAATACACACCAAAAGACCAGCGTCTTAAACTTTTTTGCAACAGCTCAATCAATGCCAAACTTTCATTTTTATTTTCAAAAGGCGGGTCAATCACTACCAATCCTCGACCTTCAGCAGGGGGCAAAACAGCCGGCAGAAACTCATAGGCATCACGGTGATGAAAAAAAATTTGCGGCTTTTTCTCTAAATTTTCTTTAAGTTTCTGAAAAACAAGAGGATGATACTCATTTAAAATAAGACGGTCTTGGGGACGCATATTAGCATAAATAAACCAAGGTGAACCCGGGTAATAACGAATTTCAGGAATTTCCTCTGCTTTTTGTAATGACAAAACAGTTTGAACATATTTTTGCAAAGTTTCTGGAAACTGGCGTGATTTCATTAATGATTGGATACCACTTAAAGATTCCTCCGTTTTCAGCGCTTCGATTGATTTTAAATCATAAACCCCCATGCCCGCATGCGTATCCATAAAACACAGCGGATTGGGTTTATTTTGCAAATATTCCATGATCAAAACAATTACCGCATGCTTCACCACCTCAGAAAAATTTCCCGCGTGATAGATATGCTGGTAGTTCATAAATATTCTCGTCAAAACTGCGATTTTAAAAGCATTCTTGCTCGGCGACAAGCGTCGAGTAAATTGCTTGGCACAGTGAGAACTTCTTGCTAAGGATAAAAACTTCTGGCACCCTGCTGTAGATAGCGCTGAGTCGCTATGGCTAAAGCGGACAGAATTTGACCGAAAAATGTTGACTACTGTGGTAGCCTTGTCGTTTATTTAGACTAAAAGGATTTACTATGATAGATACTACAGCCTCTGACCATAAAATCATCTCTTTGCCTTCCTCTACTCCCTATGTAGACATAAAATCAACTCCTACTCCAGAGAGTAAAGAATTAATATTCAAATCCATCAATGTTCCTTCACTTCCTATACCAATAGCAGGAGCACAAGCATGCGTTATCGGAGATTTTATTTTTATTGTAGGAGGAATTGTAGGAGGAATTGGTCAACAGAGTTTCTACAATGGTCTGGTTCGATTTGACCCTAAATTTAATACATTTTTAATGATGGCAAATATGTTGAAGGAAGTTGAGGTGCATGATGTGGTTGTCAAAGACAACCAAATTTTTGTATTTGGTGGTGGTGGTGTGGATGATTATCGCTACAGTAGTAGTCAGAATCAATGTTATGATATGAAGACTAATAGTTGGTCTTTGAAAACTCCCATGTCTAATTCGAGAGCTGCATTGTCCGCTACTAGGATAGAGGATAAAATTTACGTATCGGGCGGATTTAATGATATTCCTATTCCTGTTGATCCTTTTAGTGGTGATGGGTGGAAAAGAGTGAATTTTAAAATTGTTGAAGTTTATGATGTTAAAACTGACTCTTGGGAAAAAATTGCAGATATGCCAGGACCGAAATATAGTCATAGGTCTATAAATATCGGCAATAAACTCTACATTTTTGGTGGCAAAGGCGATGACAAAACTTATGTTTATGATGTTTCTAGTAAAAAATGGGAACAATTTCCCTCTTTGACAGAAGCCCTCCCTTTAGAAAACCGGTTAATACTTCACCATCAGAATTTTGATGTGCTGGCCTTGGGAGATGGAACCATTCTTCCACTATCTGTGTTGAAAATAGGAGCAGCAGTAACAGCATGGCAACAACGAATTTTTTGTTTTGGCGGAAGCGATACAGTTGGTCTTCATGGTAGTTTCCGTGTACTTAACGAAGTTTCATCTTATTTATTGTTAAATCAAGATTTACTTAATCAAGCTAAAACTGCCTTACCCAAATGGTCTGGGGTATATCGCTCTACTTCTTCTCAAGAATTAATTATTAACGAAAAGGGCCATGTTAAGTTTAATGGTCAAGACCTTTTTAGTATGGTCTTTGATGTCCGCACCAAGACACTTTATGCAGATAAGGTAGGAGATACCAAAGATTCTTTTCAATCAACATTTTCCATATCTGAATTTGGTGTTAAATCCTGTGAAGGGCCTTCATTTACCGGTAGAAGAGAAGCGAGTGTTCCAGTTCCTATACCACCTTCAAGATTTTCAACCGAAGGGACGACCCCTTCGGTTGAACCCCCCTCACTCCCTCCAGGCAATTATTTATTGAAATTTGTAACCGCCGATGTAGTACGGGCAGGATACGATGGCCAAGTAAAAGTAAGGCTAACAATGGAATATAAAGTAACTGATGAAAAGGGTGAAGCCAAGATTATAACAAAATTTACTAAATCAACACAATTAGGGCTGACAAGTTTTGAAAGAAAAAAAGTCTATTCTTTTTTCATGTTGTTTGAAGACGACCTGGATCAATCTGTGGTAAAAACAGTTGAAGCCAGAACTCCTAAAGCGTTGGCTATCTTCCCTGAATCGAATTTCTGGGGGGATCAATGGCACGTCAGCCAAATTGCGGTCATTGATTTAACATATAATATTGTGAGACTTTGCAATTTAAATTCTGAAATTTCTCGTTCGGTATTCGAGACAATTATTAATTCTGGGTATTCTTTGACATTGGGGTTTATTTTACAACCTATTGATTCTTTTATCAGACACCGCTTCGTTCCATATTGGGAGGAAGCGTCATTGGAAGCATCAACTAACAATTACCTACTTCCTAATAATGAAAAAGAATTTTCGCTAAGTAATGATTTCAAACAACTACAACCAGAAGAAATCAAAGATATTGCACGTGGACTTTCGGTAGTATATTTATGGTCTTTTCTAGGAAAATTCAACTCTTGGGGTCACGTAGCTTTAGGATTATCAGACGGGACTTATATCAGTTGGTGGCCATCCGGGCCACGAGAACCTGTCCTTCCTAAATTTATAAATAGTATGAGTCCAGTGGAATTGCCTCTTTATACAGCTCCAGCTAGGCGAGACCAAACTTATGAAATGGATTCCAAGTTGGAGGGGTTGTTGCCGGAGCAGGAGTTAAAAGACGCTAAACCGAAACACGCTGACATTACAATTACCATTCCTGACCTAGATGTAGCTGCAATTAAAGTTTGGTGGGAAAGTTTTAAAAACAATCCTGCGAATAAGTGGGAGACAGTCGGTCAAAATTGCGCCAAAACAGTTTGCGATGCATTATTTCACGGTGGTATTTATCTCCCTCAATATGAAGATTCCATGGTAAGGGAGTGGGGTCGGAGACAACCAAGTAGGGATGTTCTTTATACCCCAGCATATGTTCAGTATCTTGCCTACCAAATTGCTAATGACCAATTTAAACGAAGATCTCAGCCACTCGAAAGCAGCAGTCACCCACATTCATCAAATTTCTCTTTTATGGCTATGCCGAGATCAATACCGGATAGTAAAACCAGATCACTGCCAGAAAATAAATATGATAGAGAAGAAAAAGGCAGACTTAATGTTTCCTCAAGTCGAGACAAAGACCATCAAGAGGTCAGCCCGACCACAGCATCTGATAGCCCAAAGTTACCACCATCGGTTAAGTTGAGATATGCTATGTGGGGATGCCCTCCACCAGAATTAATGGTAAAAGCTCCTGTTCAGAATGAAAGAGTCTTAGGCAAGTAAAAATATATCCTGTGGATGAAAAATAGCTTCCTGTGATATCATACATTTTTATGAACAAACTTTATATCAAGACCCACGGCTGCCAAATGAATGAATACGATTCACAAAAAATGGCAGACCTTCTAAAAGCTTCCCATGGATTAGAGATCACCACCGATCCAGCCGAAGCGGATGTGTTGTTAGTCAACACCTGTTCAGTTCGAGAAAAAGCACAAGAAAAATTATTCTCAGAAATTGGGCGTTGGCGCCAATTGAAAGAAGAACGGCCCGAAATTATCATTGGCGTTGGCGGATGTGTGGCCAGCCAAGAGGGCGAAGCCATTGTTAAACGCGCCCCTTTTGTCGACTTGGTGTTTGGACCGCAAACCTTACACCGTCTGCCCACTTTGATTAATCAAGCACGTAAAAATCATCAGCCGGCTGTCGATATCAGTTTTCCAGAAATTGAAAAATTTGACCACCTCCCCACCCCTAAAGCCGAAGGACCTGCTGCTTTTGTTTCAATCATGGAAGGCTGCAGTAAATATTGCAGCTTTTGTGTGGTCCCCTATACTCGAGGCGAAGAAATTAGTCGTCCCTTTGATGATGTGATTGCTGAAATTGTAGAACTGAGTGAACAAGGTGTTCGGGAAGTGACGCTTTTGGGACAAAACGTCAATGACTACCGGGGATTGATGACCGATGGCAAATTGGCCAGTCTCGCCTTGTTGATACATTATGTGGCAGCTATAGACGGAATAGAACGTATTCGTTTTACCACTTCTCACCCCAACGCTTTCAACGATGCCTTAATAGAGGCATTCGCCCAAGAACCTAAATTAGCCAACCATTTACATCTGCCTGTGCAAAGCGGTTCTGATCGCATTCTAGCAGCAATGAAAAGGGGTTACACCGCTTTGGAATATAAATCCAAGGTGCGCAAATTACGTCAAGTTCGTCCTGATATTTCTATTACCTCCGACTTCATTGTCGGTTTTCCAGGGGAAACCGAACAGGATTTTCAATCGACCTTAAAATTAGTCGATGATATTGGTTTTGATCATTCTTTTAGCTTTTTATACAGCAAGAGACCCGGTACGCCTGCCGCCTTTTTGGAAGACGAGGTCTCTATTGAATTGAAAAAAGCTCGATTGGATATCTTACAAAATAAAATTGCTCATCAAGGAATTTTTATCAGCGAATCTATGGTAGGAAGCTCGCAACGGATTTTAGTTACCGGACCATCACGTAAGGACGCTAAAGAGCTGTGTGGAAGGACTGAAAATAACCGTGTCGTTAACTTTGTTGGCGATGCCTCCTTGATTGGAAAAATGGTTTCTGTCACGATTACACAAGCTCGGCGTAATACCTTACGCGGCGAATTATAGAATACAAAGGTACATTGCTTGGCCATTGCGGAATTTACAAAACATATCACTCTAATGCCTGCTGACAATAAGCGTTTAGCGCTGTTGTGTGGAGAATTAGATGAAAATCTTCATATCATTGAACGACATTTAGGGGTCGAGATAAATAATCGGGGCAATGAATTTGAGATTATTGGTATCCCCATGTCCGTTGATAAAGCCTGTGAACTTTTACAAAAAATTTATGCCGAAACAGCTTCTGGCAAAGAATTTACGGATCAGCAAATTCAACTGCTGATGAAATCCATGGACATGCAATTTGAATTCAACAGTGAGGATTTTGACAAAAAATTAGCAGAAGCCACCATCAAACTGGCTTTAACCAGCATCCGCCCAAGAACGGCAAATCAGGTTCATTATATCCGTTCCATTCTAAAATATGATATTAATTTTGGCATCGGACCTTCCGGCACTGGAAAAACTTATTTGGCAGTTGCCTGCGCCTTGTTTGCTTTACACCGAGACGAAGTAAAACGCATCATCCTCGTACGCCCTGCCGTTGAAGCCGGTGAAAGCCTGGGCTTTTTACCGGGTGATCTAGCGCAGAAAATAGATCCTTATTTACGGCCACTTTATGATGCATTATATGAAATGGCCGGCGCCAATACCGTGACCAAATTAATTGAAAAAGGCGTGATTGAAATTGCACCCCTTGCTTATATGCGCGGGCGCACCTTAAACGATGCTTTTATTATTCTGGACGAGAGCCAAAATACCTCTAAAGAACAAATGAAAATGTTTTTGACTCGAATAGGATTTGGATCAAAAGCCGTCATCACCGGCGATATCACCCAAACCGATTTGCCCTCCAAAATTGAGTCTGGATTACGTCATGCGATTACTTTGTTAAAAAATATTTCAGCTATTCGTTTTTCTTTTTTTCAAACCACCGACGTCGTACGTCACCCGCTTGTTCAGCAAATTATTGAAGCTTATGAAGAAGAAAACTCCGATCGTCAATAAATCCTCGAAGCCAATTATAAAAATTGACTTGATCAATCAGACTAGACATACCCATTTGCCCACTAAAAAATTATTTCTTTCCTGGGTAGAAAAAGCCCTCGTCCATCCCGCTGCGTTAAATGAGCTAACCATTTGTATTGTAGATCCTACCCAAAGCGCAGACTTAAATAAAAGATTTCGTCATAAAGAAGGGCCGACTAACGTTTTATCTTTTGAAACAATTCCTATTCCAGGCGAATTAACTCATTCGTTGGGGGATTTGGTTATCTGTGCAAAATTAGTTTCTGAAGAAGCCAAATTAGCTAAAAAAAAAGTTTTATCTCATTGGGCGCATTTGACTATCCACGGCACTTTACATCTGCAGGGCTATGACCATCAAAAAATTCAAGAGGCGCAAATAATGGAAAAACTGGAATCAAAAATTATGAAAAAATTGGGCTTTCCCAATCCTTATTCTTTTAATGGTAGTGATCATGAAAGCAAAAAATCCTGAAAAATCTTCTTTATTTTCTCGACTGGTAAACGCCTTTAATGCGGCAGCTCATCCTCTGCCGAAAAATACCCAGCAGTTGCTAGAAATGCTAAAAGCGATGAAAGAAAATCAATCTATTGACAATCAAACATTTGAAATGTTCAAAGGAGCCATGCAAGTTTCACAAATGCAAGTTCGTGAAGCCATGATTCCGAGGCCGCAAATGGTGGTGATTAATGGTTACATACCCATTGAAACCGCTTTACCCATTATCGTCGAGGCAGGACATTCACGATTCCCAGTGACCGGAAAAGATTCTGAAGAAGTGATCGGAATTCTGTTGGCAAAAGATTTATTAGCGCCCAAACTTTCAGAAAAACCCGCTGAGATAAGACAACTTGCTCGGCCAGCAACGTTTATACCAGAAAGTAAGCGGTTAAATGTTTTATTAAAAGAGTTTCGTTCCAATCGCAATCACATGGCTATTGTCGTTGACGAATATGGTGGCGTTTCAGGGTTAATCACCATTGAAGATGTGCTCGAAGAAATTGTGGGTGAAATTGCCGACGAATACGACATCGAGGAAGAACCTTTGATTAAAGCGCTTGATCAAAACAAATATGTCATTAAAGCCTTTACCCCCCTTGCTGAATTTAATCATTTTTTTAATACGCAATTTGAATCGGAAGATATCGACACCATTGGCGGATTAGTCTTGAAACAATTGAGTCACCTACCCAAGCGTGGAGAATCCATTATTCTTGGGCCACTTAAAATCACCGTCATTGAAGCCAGTAGACGAAAGATACATTTGTTACAAGTCACCCCTATGCCATCCCTATCGTCACAAGAAAAGAATATTTAATTTATGTCGTTTATTTTTTTTGAACCTTAAGATTTAAGAATTCTTTAATAAATTGTTGAAATAATTTTACTCATACAAATGTAGGGGTTGTGAAGATGAAAAAGGTTAAAGAAGGTCTTCGAGGACAAATTGATCAAGATATCAAAGATATCACTTTAAGCAAAATAGAATTAGACTCCAAAAAATTAGGCGAAGGAAGCTTCAGTGACATATATAAAGCTGAAATAAAAAGTAAAAGCCAAAAAAAAGAAAGCCTTTCTGAAATCGCTATCTCTATAAATAAGCATGCTGATAAACAGTTATCTCCGATTATGCTTCAAGCTGTAGCGGAGGAAAAGCATGCGAAAAAATTATTAACCGAAAAAAATATTTCATCACCTTTTTTACATTTTGAATTATATCGGCAACCCAATCTCACCCAAATTTCTGCACTCGGTGAAACAGACCTTTTTACCTACTTTGGACTTGATAAACTTGCAGATAAACCTAGTGATGAACCCGTAAAAAAATTTCCTACGGCTGAAATAAAAGAATCATTAGCGCAAATTATTTTGGGATTAGAAACCCTGCATAAAGAAAATCTGGTTCATCGAGATTTCAAATTAGAGAATACCCTTATATTTCTAGATGGTAATGTAAAAATTGCAGATTTAGCCACTACACAGGCAGTTGATGATAAAGGCAGGCTGATATGGAAAGAAGCAACGCCGAAAGCATCCGAAGGTTCTAACTCAAGCACTGTAGTCAAACTTACTTGTGCTTACTTTAAAAGTGATCCTACTTATAATCCATCTGAATACCTCGCCCTCGATCATTTTAGTGAAGATCGTTTTTGTTTGGGTAGTTTAATACAGGATTTATTCCCAGTATTAGATGAAAAAGATGCGAAGCCGCTTAAGATTCTGGTAACCGAATTGCGTAATTCAAAACCCAGCATGCGTCCTAGTTTACTCAATGTGAAATCGAATGAGTTTTTTGGAAAAACTGACGATATACGCGAATCTTACTTTGCTTCTATAGCATATAAATATAAATGGCAAGAAGTAGATAAACATCCTCATTTTATGCCTACTTCGGCTGTTGAAAACGAAGATGTTTTTAATCTACTTTCTGGAGAAATGCAGAATATTCGTTCTCTATATGATCATTTGAGTGATCAGTATGATGAAATTGAACGAATAATTAGTGAAAAAGATTATGATAACCCGCTATTGGAATTAATGAAATCCTTTCATCAAGGTAAAAATAGGCTTATTAAAGAAATTCAGCAGCTAAAAGAAAAACAATCAGAAATTTATCAAGAATATGAAAAAGCGTTAGTGCCACTCATTCAATGGTTAAATGAGGATTGTCAAAATCTTAAAAGTAAATTACTAGAAATTATTACTGAATCAAACAGAATTGCATCCAAAGGGAAAGACTCAATCTTGCCAAGAAGTCATTCTGTAAGTCTACCTGATAAATCACCCAAACAAGAAACAAAACAAGAAACGAATCCAGAAACGAAAAAAGGTCCCCCTCCCCTTCCTCCAACATACCTTTTAAGGCGAAACTCCGTTTTACCATCATCACAAACATTTAGCCCGCAGACCAGTCTACCAACAAATCAACTAAACATCTCTCCTCCACCAACACCAAAAAAACCAACAGCTTCTTCTGCATTAACTGTGCTACCCACTTCTCCGGTAAGGCTACCTGGGCTTGGAGGCCCCATAAATTTAAAACCGGTTACTGTCGTCAGTCCAGGCAAAACACCAACTCACTCAACATCATCAAGCTAATCATTCTTCCCAGGAGTGGATTGTCGCTTAATAATTAAGGATAATAAGTTTATTGAAACTTCTGGGTAGATATATACCATGCTTTCTATTTTCATCGTTTTGTTGTTAGGGGTTGTATTACCCTTTGCATTTGCTCCTTTAGATATTTACACCCTGGCATTTATTGCCCCAGCGGTTCTGCTTTTTTTCTGGAAAAAATCCTCACCCAAACTCGCTTTTTTTCAAGGACTGATGTTTGGACTAGGACTTTTCGGTGTCGGCACTTCCTGGGTCTATATCAGTATCCATCAATTTGGTGGCGCCTCCCCCTGGATATCCGCTCTTATCACACTGGCCATGGTTGCCTTTATGGCGTTTTTTTATGCGGTTCAAGGCTATGTATTGGTTCGTTTTTTCGGAAAAAAAAATCCAGTGGCTTTTTGCTTACTCGCCTTCCCAGCAACTTGGGTTATTTCCGAATGGGGTCGTAGTTTACCCCTCAATGGCTTTCCATGGTTATATTTGGGATATAGCCAAGCAGATACTTGGCTTCGCGGCTTCGGCCCCTACTTTGGGGTTTATGGAATCTCTTTCGCAGTCGCTGTGATCAGCGGTTGTCTGGTGTTAATTGGCATTCGCCGCAACCCTCTTCGTGAAAAAGTTTGGGGATTATTGGTTTTAATTTTTACTCTCTTGATCGGCTGGTTGTTGATAAAACCGACCTGGACAAAGCCTTTAACCGGCCCTATCCAAGTTAGTTTGGTGCAAGCCAATATCGCTCAATCTTTAAAGTGGCAGCCTGGAGAGCTAGCAAAAATCTTCCAAACCTATGAAACTCTTACCCAACCGCTTTGGGGAAATCGTTTGGTGATTTGGCCCGAAGCGGCTTTACCTGCTTTCGCGTATCAAGTTACCCCTGCACTCGATGCCTTGAATAAGGAAGCAGAGGAACATCAAAGCACTCTATTAGTGGGAGTGCTGTTGGGACATCCCGAATCAAAATACTATAATGGCTTGCTTCTCCTCGGGAAAGACCAGGGCTCCTATCGAAAACGACATCTTGTTCCCTTCGGCGAATATATTCCTCTTCCTCAGGTTTTTTCCTTTTTGCTCAACTATTGGAAAATACCGATGTCTAGTTTCTCTGCTGGCGCTCAAAAACAAAATGATTTAAAAATTGCAGGTTATAAAATTGCGCCTTTTATCTGTTATGAAATTGGCTATCCCAGCGAGGTTATTAACTTTATTCAGGATAAAGCAGTTATTGTTAACATCAGTGATGACAGCTGGTTTGGAAAATCAATGGCCTCGGCTCAGCAAATGGAAATGGCGCGTATGCGTGCTTTGGAAACGGGTCGTTTTGCGTTGTTGGCCGGAAATACAGGGGTAACAGCGATTATTGATCCTTCAGGACATATAGTGGCCAGTTTGCCGTTACATCAACAGGCTGTACTCAGCAATACATTTCATATGATGGGTGGGCAAACTCCGCTGATGTGGTGGCGGTATTACCCCTTAATGGGACTGTTACTGATTGCACTCCTGATTTCTTTCTTACTTTAGCGCATCTTAAAATTAGGCGATGAGGATTGCGGCCTCTGCTCCACATTTAAAGATTGTTTAATTGCGTCCGATTGCACCTGTAGGTTAGGTTTAAATCGACTTTCTTTAATGATGGTTTTGGTTCCAGATTTAATCTTCTCTTGCAACGGGCTGACCGGGATACCCGTATAATCCATAATAAATTGCGAGGCAAAAGCTAGTGTGCCTTGGGTAATTTTAGGCTCCCATGATTGGGATAAAAATGTACTGTTTACTCTCGACTCATGAATCACATGCTGGGCCACACCAAATTGCTCATTAAATTCACGAACCAACCCCTGACTGTCTCCAGGAATTTTATTCGTTTCATTAAAACGCTTAAATAGCTCATGATTAATATAGAGCGTGCCATCTTCCAAATATTGTACGTGGGCATCTTTAGTGTTGATTGAAATCTCGCCGTTAGTAATACCTTCTTGTATCCACAAATAGAATTGATCCAACGAGTTCAAATCTTTTACAGACGGAAGCTCAAGATTGACTTGCTGTAACCCTTTAACCAACATCTGCAAATCTTCTTTACGAACTAAAGCCAAGGCGCGACTAACGCGCCTTCCCTCTTGTCTGTGCTCTCCACGTATGGATTCCAACCAATCGATGAACAAATCAAGATCACTGCTCAACCAAATAAACCCTTCGCGTGGAATCAATTGTCGAGCTAGTATAGCTGCACTTTCGTGATTTAAAGCTTGATAAACAGTGTTGTTGTAGGGATACATTTTGTAGTATTCAGTGGATTGCTCAAGCAAGCTTCCGTAATAAGGAAACCACTCTTTGTGGTAAAACCCAACATCATTGCAAACAATGACGCGCTGTTGACTCACTGCTTTCGCGACATCATAAAACAGGCTGGCGGTAAAAATAGCATAAAGAGTTAAAGGGTCCGTGCTTTCAGATTTTGATTGAGCATCTTGACAGAATTGTCTGAGGCTTAAAACTGCACGAGCTAATCCCACATTCAAGAGTCCACCCAAAGGAGTATCCACCTCTTCTGGAATGAGTTGCACAAACTCTACGTACTGATTAATGGCAGATCGATAAAGTAATTTAAACCGATTTTCGTCAAGCTGACTAAGCGGAAGCAATTCTTGAATTAAATTTTGATGACGCGTATTTCCCAACAATTTGGTGCTAGGAAATACGGGAATTACCTGCCCTATCTGATAAGACTTTGGTTGCATAGTTTTCTGCAAGTGGTTGATTGTACTACTTAACATGCCCTTCTCCATCCCAGGAAAAGCATTATATTATCCTAATTAATGCTATTATACCACAAGAATATAGTATACAGAATAGGCCAGTTCTTTCACTTCCCATTGATTAATTTTTACGATTAGGTAAGCTATTGATATGCCTTATAACCATCTTGAAATAGAAGCAGAAGCTCAAAAATTTTGGGAAGACCACAAAAGCTTTAGAGCTCAGGAAAAATTAACCAAAGAAAAATTTTATTGTATTTCCATGTTGCCCTATCCCAGTGGCGATTTACACATGGGTCATGTGCGCAATTATACCATCGGTGATGTTGTCGCCCGCTACCAGAGAATGCTAAATAAAGAAGTCCTTCACCCGATTGGGTGGGATGCTTTCGGTTTGCCTGCTGAAAACGCCGCCATCTCGCGTCATTTGCCTCCAGTAGAATGGACAAAAAAAAATATCCACAACATGGGTCAACAATTCAGATCATTGGGTTTAAGTTTTGATTGGAACCGAGAGATCAGCACCTGTGACCCGAGCTATTACCGTTGGGAACAATGGTTGTTTGTTCGCTTATTTAAAAAAGGATTAATTTATAAAAAAAACTCAATCGTCAATTGGGATCCTGTTGATCAAACTGTATTGGCGAATGAACAGGTTATCGATGGCAAAGGTTGGCGTTCTGGTGCACCCATTGAACGCCGGGAAATGCCACAATGGTTTTTCAAAATAACCGCCTTTGCTGAAGAATTGTTAGATAGCTTAGATACACTGACTGGCTGGCCGGCTCAAGTTCGAACCATGCAACGCAATTGGATTGGCCGCTCAGAGGGCGTAAACGTTAACTTTAAGCTAGTTAAGAGTAAAAAAAGTTTAATGGTATACACCACACGTCCTGACACACTAATGGGCGTCAGTTTTCTCGCTATTGCGCCTGATCATCCTTTAGCGATTGAAAAGTCAAAACGAAACCCTGAATTAGCTAAATTTATTGAGATGTGTCGGCACACCAAAGTTGCGGAAGCAGACTTAGCCACTCAACCCAAGCAAGGGTTTGATTTAAAAACTCAAGCCATTCATCCGTTAACCCAAGAAAAACTACCCATTTGGGTAACCAATTTTGTGTTAATGGAATATGGATTGGGAGCAATCATGGCTGTGCCCGCGCATGATGCCCGAGACTTTGAGGTCGCTAAACAATATCAATTACCAATTAACCCAGTAATCCAACCACCCATTGCCTGGGACTTCACTACAGCTGCTTATACCGGCGAAGGCGTCTTATTCAATTCAGGTAATTTTGATGGCTTAGATAATGAAGTTGCTAAAAACAAAATTATCGATGTTCTGGTAGAAAAAGGTTTGGGTGAGAAACAAATTAATTATCGTCTACGGGATTGGGGAATATCTCGTCAACGCTATTGGGGCACTCCGATACCCATTATCTATTGTAAAAAATGTAAAGCTGTACCGGTTCCTGAAGAGGAATTACCGGTTATTTTACCGCTTGATTTGATCCCTGACGGGCGCGCCTCACCTTTAACCACCTCGGCAAAATTTTATAAAACCCGCTGCCCAAACTGTAAAGGTCCAGCGCGCCGTGAAACGGATACGATGGACACGTTCATGGAATCTTCTTGGTATTATGCACGGTATTGCAGTTTTGACCAAAATAATGCCATGTTGGATGACCGTGCAAAATATTGGACTCCTGTCGATCAATACGTCGGCGGGATTGAACATGCAATCTTGCATTTACTGTACGCGCGCTTTATGCACAAAGTGCTGCGTAATGAAGGCCTGCTCAACAGCGATGAACCTTTTAAAGCCTTGTTGACGCAAGGAATGGTACTGAAAGACGGCAGCAAAATGTCAAAATCAAAGGGAAATATCGTTGCCCCGCAAGAATTAATAAAAAAATATGGTGCGGATACAGTACGCTTGTTTATTATTTTTGCCTCACCTCCTGAACAAGATCTAGAATGGTCAGATGCTGGTGTAGAAGGCGCTTATCGTTTTCTAAAAAAATTATGGAATTTAGCTCACGAATTGAAAGATTCCATCCCAACATTGCCTACAAACAAAGATATCCCGGCATTCGGCAGCGAAATCGTGCAAATTCAACAAATTTTCTTACAGGCACAACAAGATCTTGATCGTTTACAGCTTAATACGGTGGTTTCTGCTGCCATGAAAATTTTTAATCAATTAAATAAAATAACTCTTACGGTTGAAAATGCTGTAGTTTTATATGACGGCATGAGCCTTTTGCTCCGCTTATTGGCGCCCATAACGCCTCATATTACTCATTATTTATGGCAGTTTTTAAATTATGGCGAAAATATTTTGGCAGCACCTTGGCCAACAATAAATCCAAATGCACTAATACAGGAAACAATAGAACTGGTTGTACAAATTAACGGGAAATTACGCGGAAAAATAACGGTTTCCAGTGATGAGTCCGTCGATAATATCAAAAAATTTGCCCTGGAAGAGAGTAATATCCAAAGACATATAAACCAACAACCGATTAAAAAAATTATTGTAATCCCCAACAAATTAATCAATATTGTTATATGAAAAAACAGCAATTCCCGCTAAACATTAAGTTTTATCACCTACTGATGGGGGTAATATTTTTTGCTTTAATTGCCTGCACAAATCAAAGTTGGCATTTGCGTAATGCAGCAGCAGTTCCTCCGCAACTTAAACTTATTTATTTAGATCCAGGAAATGCAAACAGCCGCTTTACCACTGAATTGATCCATCAACTCAAATCTATGCAAATTTCTTTAGCTGCCCATCCGCAAAACGCTCCGCTTATTCTTAGAGTTTATCAGTACAGTTTTCAACATAATAACCCAGCTATTTCTACTACCAATGTTGCCATCACTTATACTTACACTTTGAGTCTTATGATTGAAATTATTGATAATGCAAACCAAGTTATTGTTCCGCCGCATATGGTCAGTACCTCACGTGATATTACGGTTACTACCAACCAGATATTCACCATCAATTCCTCAACCTTGTTTCAACAAGAATTGCAAATGGATGGGATTAATATGATTTATTATTGGCTCACCAATGACAGTACGCGGCGTTTATTAGCTGCCTCTCAGGAAAAAAATATCCATGCAATTAAACCTCAAACAACTTCCAGCGCACCTTAAAAGTAAGTTGCTACCCATTTATTTAATAACTGGCGACATTTTACTACTGCGACAGGAAGCAAAAGACGCCCTTCGACATGCAGCGCGTTCAGCCGGTTATACGCATTATCAACGCTTCGATGTGGAAGGACATTTCGATTGGAGCGCGCTTACTCACGCTGCCAATCATTACTCATTATTTGATGAAAAAATTTTTATTGAATTCTATAATCCTGATGGAAAATTTGATGCTGAAGCCGGAAAAGTGTTATCTACTTATTGCGAAAATCCGCCTGAAGAAAAAATTTTATTAATTAATTGTCCCAAACTGAGTGGCTCACAACAAAAAACTCGCTGGTTTAAATCCATTCAAGACAAAGGCGCTGTCTTGACAATTTGGCCCATTAAAAATCATGAGCTCCCTGCTTGGTTGAATGAGCGTTTGCACCAAGCAAATTTTAACGTTGAAAAAGAAGCTCTACTTTATTTAGCTGAATCAACCGAAGGTAATCTCTTAGCCAGCCAACAGGCTATTACCAAATTGCAGCTGTTGTTTCCTGAAAAAAAAACCATCAACCTGCATGAAATGAGCATGGCCGTTAACGATAATGCTCAATTTGATATCTTTGAACTCAGTCGTTATTGTCTGCAAAGCAATGCTCGCGGTATTTTACGTGCGCTATATCATTTGTCGGTTGAAACTGAACCGACTCTCGTATTATGGTTATTGGCGCGGGAATGTCGAAGTCTATTGACCATGTCCTATCAACTTCAAGCAGGACAATCATTGGCGCAAGTACTCAACTCCCAATGGGAAACCCATAAACCTTTGTACCAAATGGCTTTACAGCGCCTTACTTTAAAAAAGCTGGAATCTATTTTAAAAAAATGCTGCCAAGCCGATCAAATTATTAAGGGAGTCCTTCCAGGCGATTCCTGGCAAACATTAACAAACATCAGTTTGGAACTTGCCGGAGCGTTATGATAAAAGGAATTTTTGGCGGAACCTTTGATCCAATTCATTGCGGGCATTTAGAAGTCGCGGAATACCTATCTAGCCGATTACCGTTCTCAGCTATTCATTTTATACCTTGTTTTTTGCCACCGCATCGTCAAGCACCAAACGCTAGCCCAGAACATCGCCTCACGATGATAAAAATTGCCATCAGCGGCCATCCACAGTGGATTGCAGACGATATCGATTTTAAACGTAGAAGCCCGTCTTATATGGTGGATACGCTTAAGTTATTACATAGAGCGGATCCACCAACAACTTGGTGTTTAATCGTCGGCATGGATGCATTTGCTAAATTTAATGGATGGCATGAGTGGCAAGAAATTTTAAAACTCTGTCATTTAGTGGTGGTTAATCGCCCCGGCTTTGATAAACCTAAGAAAAAATGGACTAAAGAATTATTAGCCGAGCATGGAGTCGATTCAGCCGAATATTTTCAACACCACTCAGCGGGCGGAATATTGTTCTATCAAATTCCCCCCTCCCCGGTCTCCGGCACCGCTATTCGTTTCCAAATAAAGCACCATCATAAAAACCTATGGCTGCTGCCCGCTGTTTTTGATTATATTGAAAAAAATCAACTTTATTTTGATTAGGGCTTTCAGTTAGTTTTTCTTAATTTTACCATAAGGCATTGACTAGAAGTAGATATTTTTTTCTGGTATGAAGGTTATTTTTCTTGATAAAAAATTTGTTTGCAGGCCGAATTTTGATTGGGAATAACCGATTTTATTTTATTTTTCTTTTCATCCTCTACAAATTTTAATGCCCATCGAATGTTTTCTTTTAAGTAATTGACCGCGGTAATTTTCGTATTTTTCTGGGTGTTAAAATCTAAATAGCTCCATTGTTCCTTTAGGTCTGAGGAAGTTAAGTGATCCAGTTCATCCAAAAGTTTTTTTAATTTTTCAATCATAACAGGATCAAATCGGCGTAAATAGTATTGCATTTCCAAGCGCCCCCAGGTATTGTGCCACCCTTTGAACGCAAGGCCGGTGTCTAAAGAAGAAAGCTGAGGATTGAGTATGACAACTTGATGTCTGTTTTTAATAATTTCCACTTTATCGATCTTAGAACGAAATTCCAAATTGCCGCCAGGAAAGCGATCTCCATTCTCGAATATGGCGTCCAGAAGCATGATATTACTTAATTGGGTAGCTATTTCCAACAACGAAACGTCATTAGATGTAAAAAGAGTAGGTGCGTTATTGATTTTCGGATCACCATTGCGAATTCTACTTCCAGTGGAAAGTTGAATATTAACATCGTTTAAGGTATTTAAATCATTATTACACATGATAGTGTCAGCTATCTGTCTTTTAAAGCCAGATCCAGAGATAAATGTGTTTTTCTGCTGATAAGTATTATATTGACCTTGAGCGATTATTTTGGGTACGTTTGCCTGAGCTTTCCAGTAAAGCATTGCAAAATTGGTAACCCATTCTTTGAGTGCACATACTTGGGGCGAAATGTTTAACTGCTGGGTTAATGGCGCTTGAATATTAGCAGCAACTGTAACCGGATAGATGGGGAAATTAAGGTGACGGCCGATATAATAAGCGGCAATTTCCGCTCTTGCATAGTTGTTTCCGGAGGTACATTTTAGTAACGCTAGATTTTTTCCTTGATTATCTTTTACCACCCATGCGTCAGGCGTCGTATTGCCTGCTTTTAATAATGAGAATTTATAACTATCGAGATTTTTAGCTATGGTTTTCAGTTGAGACTCTTTTAGATCCAGTGCTTGATCAGAAAAAATATTTGTTGAAGAGGTATTGGTTGGATCGGCTTGAGATAGTAAAGGTGTTATAAACAAGGTGGAAATAATTATTTTTTTTGCTGCTGATTTAAATCCTTGAAGCATTATGCTCTCCTTTATCCAGAAGCTTATATACTAAATTATAATAAAATCTTGCTTTAAAGTCTATTTTTAAATTAATATCGACAAATTCATTTTAATTGTAAATAATAAAAAATGGTTATGGAAAAAAATGATCAAGGACTTTTTGGTAATTTTATTCAGTGTTTTCTTATTTTGTGTTGTTTCCAACTCGTATTCTCAGTATGGTCAAGCACTATGTTCACATCCAGAATTTACTTGTATTAAAATCAATAAAATAGATACCTGGCAAGAAAAATGGCCAGATTTCCGTGAAAGAGATTTAATTATGCGTCTCAATCGTACTAATTTGCCATTGGCTAAATTTCAATGGGTGTTAGTACCTAAAAATTTGAGTACAATTTCTCTTCTCAATTTAGCGCCGTTTCCCTTAAAAATTACACCATCTGGTGATAAATTAATAATTGTGGACCTTGCAGAATTAGCTTTTGGCGCTTTCGATGCTCAAGGCCACTTGGTCTATTGGGGGCCAATTTCCGGCGGTAAAGAGTTCTGCGAAGATCTCAATCAGTCGTGTAAAACTCCATTGGGGGTCTATCGTGTATATCGCATAAAAGGTAAGGAGGCTATTTCCTCGCAATTTCCCACTCATACTAATGGAGGCGCGCCTATGCCTTACTGTATGCGATTTCATAAGGGACTCGCATTACACGGCTCTAAGTCGCTTCCTGGTCGACATGACAGTCACGGTTGTGTCAGATTGTACACCGATGATGCAAAGTGGATTAATGAAAAATTTGTAAAGATAGGGACGGAGATAAAAATTATTGATTCCAATAAGCTTGCGCAAGAAAATAATTAATACCGAACTTCTTCAAGTCTACTTGAACCAGAACAATGTGGATCGGATTAAGAAATCTACACGAACATATCAAAGCTAAAGATATTCATATCCCATTTTCAGTTTTTGTGCTTGTTCAGATAATTCAGCCAAAGTTTTTAAACGAGCTTCATCAATTTTGGCTTTATAGCCTAGTACATCTTTCGCCTTTATTTTGATTAGGAGTCATCCCTTGCGTAAGAAAGGATTCTTAAGTATAATAGTGTCCTACTTTTAGGATATAAATTATGCAAAAAGAAATTCACCCAAATTATCATGAAGTTACCTTCACCTGCACGTGCGGCCACCAATTCAAAGTGAATTCAACGGTGGAACAAGATGAAGTGCATCTTGATATCTGCTCACATTGCCATCCGTTTTATACCGGACAGCAAAAAATGATTGATACCGGCGGACGTGTTGAACGTTTCCGCAAACGGTATGCTAAATCCGCAGAAAAAAAGACTGGCTAGGCAGAAAATCCCGCTCAGCGGGATTTTCTCACTGGTTTATATACCGGTTTCCAGCAAAGCTGGAAACCGGTAATGAAGGGGGAGATCGCTCCGCTCTTCTCCCCCTTGCGGAACCCCCATCGGGCAATGACCTCGTTAATCGGGATGTTCAAACGATAGAATTTTGGTACGCCTTGGTGAACTGTTCTAAATTTTTATTTTCAGTTAACAGTCTGCGCCAATTTTTTGCGCCCCGCTCACCCTGAAATAACCCCATGAGATGTCTAGACATCTTCCAAAAGGGAATACCCGCTGCACATTGCTCATCCATGTAAAGCAGGTATTGCCTTAAAATATCCTCTTTTAAAAGGTTCTTCGTTTCTCGACCTTCAAAAAATTGTTCAACTTCGTGCATAAACAGTGGATTTGAATAGGCTTCACGGCCAATCATTACACCATCAACCTTGTTAAGTTGTGTTTGGATATCTTCGAGCGAGTTAATTCCGCCGTTAATAATAATTTCTAACTGTGGATAATCTTGTTTCAACCGGTGCACCACCTCATATTTTAAGGGAGGAACAGAGCGATTTTGTTGGGGACTTAATCCTTTTAACCAAGCTTTGCGGGCGTGAATAATAAAAGTTTGGCAGCCGGCAGCAGAGACATTGGCAACAAATTGGTACAAGTGCTCATAATCATCCCAATCATCCACACCAATTCGAGTTTTAACAGTTATTGGGATTGAGGTGGTGTTTTTCATGGCAGCTACAATCTCCGCCACTAAATCTGGCGATTTCATTAAACAAGCACCAAAACGCCCGGATTGAACGCGATCACTGGGGCAACCCACATTCAAATTAATCTCATCATATTGAAACTCCTCAGCCATTCTTGCACAGGTAGCAAGATGTTGCGGATCTGATCCCCCTAATTGCAAAGCGATTGGATGTTCTACTGGAGAATAGGCAAGTTGATGCAGACAACCTCCATAAATTAAAGCACTGGTGGTAATCATTTCAGTGTAAAGCAAAGTTTTTTGGGTAATAAGTCGCATAAGAAAGCGGTAATGGCGATCGGTGTAAGCCATCATCGGCGCAATAGAAAACTTTCGATTGAACTGAGTCATAGGGTCAACATAATAGCATGTGTTGACTTGCCACTGTAAAAAGATAAAACTATGGCAGATTTTAACAATCAAAGGAATCAATCTATATGAACATAGTTATCGCCTTGATTTGTACGCTGGTTGCCGGCGTTGCCAATGGGTCGTTCGCTTTACCTACCAAAAACATCAAACAATGGAATTTTGAAAATATTTGGTTGAATTATGCATTTTGGTCTTTCTTGATCATTCCTTGGGTAATTATTTATCTTCTCGCGCCCCATGTCGGTTCTGTATATCACCAAGTCCCCGCCCATTTGATTTGGATCTTAGTGATAGGCGGTATTTTATTTGGTGTGGGTCAAGTGTGTTTTGCCGAAGCTTTAAAAATGATCGGCCTCGGACTTGGCTTTGTCATCAATATAGGTTTAGGCACCGGTTTAGGATTTTTTCTCCCATTAGTCATTTTTAATCCTGGGAAGTTGTTTACTTTATTTGGCCTGGTCACCCTAATCGCGATCATTTTTATCATCGCCGGCTTGGTCATGTCCTACTATGCGGGAAAGCAACGCGATGCTTATACAAAACTTTCGCAACCGCAAGCTGCGCCTAGCCAATATCATTTGGGCGTCATTTTGGCTGTGATCGCCGGTTTGTTTTCCGCCGGACAAAATTTTACTTTTGCCGCCACCAGCGAAATGCAGAAATTAGCATTAAGCTCGGGCGTGAATGAGCTGGCTTCAGCAATGATTATTTGGCCCATATTTTTAGTTTTTACTTTTATCCCTTACGCCATTTATATGCTTTACTTGCACAAAAAAAATGGCTCTTTTAGTAACTATATAGGTCCACGCAGTGGCATTAACATCCTGTTGGCATTCATGATGGGATTATTTTGGTTTTGCTCTTTAGTCCTTTACAGCGAAGCCTCGTTGTTAATCGGTAAGTTGGGTCCTGTGGTGGCATGGCCGCTATTCATGGTTCTAATTATTTTAACCTCTAATTTTTGGGGCTGGCGTCACAAAGAATGGACATTATGCAGTGCAGCCATTCAACGCAAGGCATTAACCGCCATTATCTTACTCGTTGTTGCGGTCATTGCCTTGGCCTATAGTGCTACTTTATCGACTTAATTGAGAGAAAAAACACATGAAACAATATATTGGCATTGAGGGTGGCGGCACCAAATTTATTTGCGCATACGGTTCGGGTCCAAACGATTTAAAAGAACGCGTCAGCATTAAAACGGAAACCCCTGAAGCCACCCTGCGTAATGTGGTTAACTATATTAAAGCGGTACAGAAGAAAGTAACCATCGAGGCTATTGGCGCTTCCATTTTTGGTCCTTTGGATTTAGATTTGCAGTCACCCACTTATGGTTACATTACCACCACACCTAAACATACCTGGAACAATTTTGATTTTGTAGGCAGTTTAAAAAGAGAATTTAAATTACCGATAGGATTTGATACGGACGTGAACGGCGCCGCCATCAGCGAATATCGCTGGGGCGCTGCGCAAGGTTTAAGTGATTTTCTTTACCTCACGGTGGGCACAGGCATTGGCGGTGGATTAATGGCTAACCACAAATTAGTCCATGGAACCATGCATCCAGAAATGGGGCACATCTTAGTCCCACAAGACAAATCAATCGATCCATTTCCTGGCGTTTGCGATTATCACGGCAATTGTTTAGAAGGATTAGCTTCAGGCCCCTCTTTGAAAGAAAGGTACAAAGTAAAATCAGCATTGGACCTTCCTGAAGACCATAAGGCATGGGATATCGAAGCGAACTATTTGGGATTGGCTTTGGCTAACTTTACCATGATCGTTTCCCCCAAAAGAATCATTATTGGCGGTGGCGTCATGCGTCAAGATCATTTATTACCCAAAATTCGTCAAAAATTGTTACGAAATTTGGGCGGGTATATTCAAAATAGTACCGTGGTTAAAAATATCGACACGTATGTGATTAAACCCGGTTTACAAGAAAATGCCGGGGTTTGCGGCGCAATTGCCTTGGCTGAGCTTGCCTTAAATGAAGCTAAAGGTGTGGCTCATGTCCAATAACGAAGTTGGGAAAATTTATGAGCGTCCGTGGGGCAGTTATCAAACCCTGCGGATTGCCGATAACCACCAAGTTAAAGTTTTAACCATCAATCCCGGTGGTCGACTTTCCTTACAAAAACACTTCCATCGCGCGGAACATTGGGTTGTAGTAGCTGGTGAACCAACATTGACCGTCAATGATCAAGTTAAAGTTTATAAACCTAATGATAGTATTTACATTCCCAAAGAAGCTATCCATCGAATTGAAAACTTAAGTAAAATCATCTGCCAAATCATTGAAGTTCAAGTAGGAGATTATCTCGGAGAAGACGATATCGTCCGGCTTGAAGATATTTACGGCCGCTAAATCCATCATTCTGACGATGGCGCGGTTGAATAATTCGAAAAATAAAGTACGTTCTGGTATTTTAAGGCCTACTGTGGTAATCTGAATTAGTTTAAATGTAAAGCTCACCCAAGGTGCGCAGATGTTTTTTTTAATACTTAACTGAATGAGGGACCATATGAAAGCTACACTCAATCGATTAGTCAATCTAGACAATTCTACTAATTCTACAGGCGGCGGCAGTGACTGGGGCTGGGGAAGCAATCCTCATACCGGCGTCGATCAAGATCAAAAACTCGGTATCGGTTTTTCTGGCATAGCAGTCGGACTGGGATCAGCGTTAAAATCTGTAATCACGATAAAGAGTGCCGTAAAGAATTACGACATGTTAGGCGCAGTAATAAAAGGCGGCGAAGCCCTCCTTGAAAATATATCCGGCACTTTCCTTATTGGATTAGGCTGTTACATGACAGAATCCGTGTCCGACCAAAACACCTGGTTAATCGCTCTTGCCATTCATAATGCACTTCTTCTGGTACAAAATGCGGCTATTGCTCTTAAAACAACTGATCTAGGAGAAGTAAAATACTTAGGAGGAGCGGACGAGAGACGAGGATCCAGTGTAGCTCTGCGAGTACGGCTAAATCAAGGTGACCGTCATCAGGGTCTCGATGTGGCAAGGGATGAGGAGGCTGAACTGCCAATACCAAACCCAGGCATACAACAACGAATACCACTACTTGCACCAGGTACCGACTTCAAACACATCAATTCAATGTTAAAAACTCTAGCGACTGGCACCATAATAATCATGGCATTAACTGGAGGAGCCCCCTTACCATTTTTTATATTTTTAAGAAATGAAACTCTCGCCCAAGCTGGTATTAAAGGCTTACTTATTAGCGGAGGAACTGGTACAGCTCTTACCACCCTCTCTTTTCTTGCAGCCAAACGGGCAACGAAAGATGAAACAGGCAGTGTGGTTCAAAATCATTACATAGTCCCAAGAATGAGATAAAATTGTTGTAATCCTGTCATTCCGTTGAAAAACGGAATCGAGGATTACTATTGTCATTAATTCAGTTTAGATGGGTCGAAATAAAGACCATAAAATAAAAATTACTACCAAAAACGCAATCAACCAAACTGAAACAGCAGCGCGCTTGTAACTCAAAATGGCAGTTAAAGCGACTAACGTAATCAGCCAGATTAAAAACAACTTCATCTTTTGCTTACTATGCTTGTAAAACTAGGGTTGTCATAACCGCAGCGCCAATGGCGATTGCGGTTTCATCAAAATCATAGCGCGAAGAATGTAACGGCGCGGTAATATTTTTTTCTGCATTGCCACTCCCTAAGAAATAAAAGGCGCCGGGACAATGTTGTAAATAATAACAGAAATCCTCAGCCCACCCCTCAGGCTCTGTAGATGCATCAACATTTTCTGGTCCTACGATTTCACTGGCGGCGCGAACAACCCGATCAACACCAAATTTGTGATTGACCACCGTGTCATAGCCCTCGATATAATTAAAATTTATGCCATAACCTTGTTTTTCCACTGCATTCAAGGCAATTTGCATTAACTCTCTGATCAACGCCCGGTCTTTTTTATCAAATGTTCTCAACGTACCCGCTAAATATGCAGTATCAGGTATCACATTAAACACATCCCCTGCTTTAAATTGAGTAACACTCAGCACCGCGGGGTGAACAGGATTAATTCGTCTAGTCATAATCGATTGCCACTCAATTATTAATTGCGCACCCACAATCACAGGATCTAACCCGTCATGAGGACGAGCGGCATGGCACCCTCTTCCCCGAATTGTCAGTTCAAATAGATCAGCCGCCGCCATCAAAGCGCCAACCCGGGTCCGGATTTTTCCAACCGCTGTACCCGGATCATTATGCAACCCATACACTTCGTTCACGTCCTGAAGACAACCCTTTTCAATCATCCCCAAAGCTCCGCCAGGGGCGCGTTCTTCACTCGGTTGAAAAATAAAGCGTACGTGGCAAGGCAACAATTCTTGATGTTCGGCGAGAAATCGTGCGGTAGTTAAAGCAACCGCCATATGACCATCGTGACCACAGGCATGAGTTTTTCCCGGAAATGTAGAGACAAAATCATGATTATTTTTTTCTTGAATCGGCAAAGCATCCATATCTGCTCTCAATGCAATTCTCTTCGAAGCATTGCCAACGGTTAAATCCGCAGTAAACCCAAATTCCCAACTGGGTGTAATGGCATACCCCAATTCGCGTAATACCCCCGCACAATAGTCGCTGGTCGCCTTTTCTTCATGGCTCAATTCAGGATGACGATGCAAATGACGCCGATGGGCAATCCCCCATGGCAATAACGCTTGAATTTGTTCATCTATGGACGACATTTCTCCCCCTTATTTTGGAATTCTGACCTCCACAGTTTACATCATTTTTATTTTAAACCAATTGATGTATTATATTTTAAAAAAATAGTTCATAAAAGCTTCGAATTAAAACCCATTTGCTAGTGAATATTCCCACCGCCCGCCAAGGCGCTAGCTGACAGGCCCCGTGGAGCGATTAACCCGCGGGTACGTGGCGGGCGGTGGGAATATTCACGATGTATGGGATAAATTGAAATTTTTTGAAAAACCTTTAGGAGTCCTGATATGTCACAAAATAACCCCCCAAATGATAAATGGCAAAAAATGGCTAAAGAGTCCGAAGAAAACACTTCAAAAAACGAGAATGAAAATGAAACGACTCACAAAAAACAACCCGAAGAAGTCAACACTCTAGATTTTCCCTCCCGCCAACAACTTGAAGATCAAATCACCAGTGCTGAACGCCAACGGGATGAATATAAACAGCAAGCCCTGCGCGCTCATGCCGAGCTGCAAAACATGGTCGCCCGCTGTGAACGAGACGTCAAAAATGCACATAAGTTTGGGGTCGAGCAATTGATTAAGGCACTGATCCCTGGCATCGATGCCCTACTACATGGTCTTGAAACCACTGAAATAGAAGACCCTAAAGTGCAATCAATTCGTAACGGCCTGCAATTAACCTTGGACATGTTATATAAAGCGCTCAAACAATTCGGCTTAGAAATTATTGACCCTAAAATCGGCGAACCTTTTGATCCCAAACACCATGATGCAGTTGGTATCTTACCTACCCCAAACGCTCCCCCCAACACTGTCGCAAAAGTATTACAAAAAGGCTACCAATTACACGAACGCGTAATTCGTGCCGCAATGGTTATGGTCGTTCCTGGGTAAGGTTGCGGACTTACGCCTTGAAATTTCCCTCTCCGCCCCCATTTGCAACATATATAGCAACCATTGAAACGAGGATATTTGAATGAGCACTAAAACAACCAGCAACAAAATTATTGGTATTGATTTAGGTACCACTAACTCCTGTGTGGCTATTATGGAGGGTGGAAAAGTTCGAGTAATCGAAAATGCCGAAGGTGGTCGTACCACACCTTCAATCGTCGCCTACGATAAAGACGGTAACATTTTGGTGGGCGCTGCCGCCAAAAGACAAGCCGTAACCAATCCTGATCGAACACTCTACGCGATTAAGCGTCTGATTGGCCGCAAATTTAAAGATTCGATTGTGCAAAAAGACATTAAAATGGTTCCTTACAAAATTGTTGAAGCTGAAAATGGCGACGCCTGGGTTGAAGTAAATGGCCAAAAATTGGCTCCTCAACAAATTTCCGCACAAGTACTCATCAAAATGAAAAAAACCGCCGAAGACTATCTGGGTGAAGAAGTAACTCAAGCCGTTATTACTGTTCCAGCTTATTTCAATGATTCACAACGTCAAGCCACTAAAGACGCCGGCCGCATTGCGGGTTTAGATGTCAAACGTATTATCAACGAACCTACCGCTGCCGCGTTGGCTTACGGCATGGACAAGAAAAAAGGTGATACAAAAATTGCTGTCTACGACTTGGGTGGTGGAACTTTTGATATTTCAATTATTGAAATCGCTGAAGTGGATGGCGAACACCAATTTGAAGTGCTCGCAACCAATGGTGACACCTTCTTGGGTGGTGAAGATTTTGACATGCGATTAATCGAATATCTGGCTGAAGAATTCAAAAAAGAAACCGGCATTGATTTACATAAAGATCCTCTGGCTTTACAGCGTTTGAAAGAAGCCGCCGAAAAAGCCAAAATTGAATTATCTTCTGCACAACAAACCGATGTTAATCTGCCTTATATCACGGCCGACGCCAACGGACCCAAACATTTAAATATTAGAGTCACTCGTTCTAAGCTCGAATCTTTGGTGGAAGAGTTGATTCAACGCACCATTGAACCTTGTAAAATTGCCATTAAAGATGCCGGCCTTAAGGTATCTGAAATTAACGACGTTATTTTAGTCGGCGGTCAAACCCGCATGCCTAAAGTCCAAGAAGTGGTGAAAAATTTATTTGGCAAAGAACCTCGACATGACGTCAATCCCGATGAAGCGGTTGCAATTGGTGCAGCCATTCAGGGTGCGGTGTTTTCGGGTGAAGTTAAAGATGTCTTATTGCTTGACGTTACTCCACTCTCCTTAGGTATTGAAACCATGGGTGGGGTAATGACCAAATTGATCGAGAAAAATACCACGATTCCGACCAAAACCTCACAAGTTTTTTCTACTGCTGAAGATCAGTCAAACAGCAGTAACCATTCATGTTTTACAGGGCGAAAGAGAAATGGCTTCCGCCAATAAATCCTTGGGGCGGTTTGATCTTGCAGATATTCCGGCCGCACCACGAGGAACGCCACAAATTGAGGTTACTTTTGATATTGATGCCAATGGTATCTTGCATGTTTCTGCAAAAGATAAGGCAACCGGCAAACAACAATCTATTGTGATTAAAGCTTCATCAGGCCTTTCTGACGAAGAAATCCAAAAAATGGTTAAAGACGCCGAGGCCAACAAAGAAGCAGACAAACGTTTCCATGAGTTGGTCGAATCACGCAATAAAGCAGATAGTTTGATCCATTCAGCAACCAAGTTGTTGACTGACCTTAAAGATCAAGTCGCAGGTTCTGAGAAAACCACCGTCGAAAAAAATATTGAAGACCTGAAAAATTTAATTAAAGGCGATGATAAAGACGCGATTGACGCCAAAGCGAATGAGCTTTCTGAACAAGTAACCAAACTGGCTGAACAAGCACAAAAACAAGGCGGCGGTTCATCCGGAGAAGGCGGTGATGCCGGGGGCGCTGGCGCCTCAGACGCGGGTTCATCTTCGGGTAAAGAAAACGTCGTGGACGCAGAGTTTGAAGAAGTCAAAGAAGACGACAAAAAGAAAAAATAGCTGAGTCCCATTAATGGGCTTTGCCCATGTGCAGGATATAAATCAAGATTATGGCCAAAGAAGATTATTACGAAATTTTGGGAGTTTCACGTCAAGTAAACGAAGTGGAACTTAAAAAAGCTTATCGTCGTCAAGCTATGAAATATCATCCGGATCGTAATCCGGGTGATAAGTCGGCAGAAACACATTTCAAAAAAGTTAATGAGGCTTATAGTGTACTCTCGGACGATTCGAAACGAGCGGCCTATGATCAATTTGGCCATGCTGGGGTAGACCCTTCTCAAGGTGGCGGAGGATTTGGCGGATTCCAAGACGTTGGCGATATCTTTGGCGACATTTTCGGCGATATCTTTGGCGGCGGACGCGGCAGACAAAGGAGTCAACGCGGTTCAGATCTAATCTATGAACTTATTCTTGATTTAGAAGAAGCCGTTCGTGGCACCACCAAAACAATTAAGGTACCTACCTTAGCTAATTGTGATGAATGCAAAGGCAGCGGCGGCAAAAAAGGCAGCAAACCAATTACCTGTAAAACTTGCAATGGCGCTGGGCAAATTCGTATGCAACACGGTTTTATTGCTGTGCAACAAACTTGTTCTGCTTGTGGTGGTCAAGGTCAAGTAATTAGTGATCCCTGCCCACGCTGCCGAGGTCAAGGCCGACTTCAAGAAGAGAAAAAATTATCCGTAAAAATCCCCGCCGGCGTTGATAATGGTGACCGCGTGCGCTTAGTTGGAGAAGGCGAAGCTGGCGCTCAAGGCGCTTCTGCAGGTGATTTATATGTGCAAATTCGAGTTCGTGAACATCCTATTTTTAGCCGGCAAGAAAATGATCTTTACACCGAAGTTCCTATCAGTTTTATTTCCGCTGCGCTCGGTGGGGAAATTACGGTTCCTACTTTAGACGGTCAAGCGCAATTAAACATTCCAACAGAAACACAAAGCGGAAAACAATTCCGTTTACGCGGCAAAGGAATTAAAGCTTTGCGCAGCGGCGCTGTTGGCGATTTAATCTGCCAAGTGATTGTAGAAACCCCGGTGCACTTGAACGCTCGTCAAAAAGAAATCCTAAAAGAATTTGAACAAGAATTAATAAAAGATGGAAAAAAACATAGCCCACGCGCGCAAAGTTGGTTTGACGCCGTGAAAAGATTTTTTAGCCATTGAAATAGCTGCGACCCCGAGCACAGAGGTACTGCCATAAGCTAAGCCTGGAGAACAAGCTACCGCAAACGTCAAAAAAGGCTTGATATAGAGTAGTCGAATTTATATAATATAACCAGTTAACAAACTAGTTAACAAACAGTTATATCTGGGGGGTTATCAATGTTTAAAGAGATCGGTTCTTTCAATGCCAAGGCTCAGTTGTCTGAATTACTTCGAGAAGTAAAGCGAGGGCAACGCTTTACAATAACCTTGAGAGGCCGTCCTGTTGCTGATTTAGTACCCACCGGTAGCGCTGGTGGCCCAGTCGATGCGCACGCTGCAGTAGAAAATATGCGAAATATTAATAAAATACATAAAGTTTCCTTGCGAACATTAAAAGAATGGATTACTGAAGGTCGAAAATGAAGTTGGTACTAGATGCATCTATGGCTTTGGCATGGTTATTTGTACGCCAAAATAAGGAAGATGCCACTTGTGCAGATAAAGTTTTGTTAGCTCTCAGTGAAGCTGAAGTTTTTGTTCCTTCACTCTGGCATACTGAAATTGCAAATAGTCTGTTAGTGGCAGAGCGACGTCGAGTAGTCACTGAAGCCCAGGTTATTGATTACATAAATCGATTGTCTGCATTGCCTATTATTACCGATGCCGCGACGGTGGCTGACCGACGTGATTTAGTCTTAGCCCTGGCAAGAGAACATCAGTTAACTGCTTATGATGCTGTCTACCTTGATTTAGCCTTACGAACTGGTTCAATACTTGCTACTTTCGACGTACAGCTCGCTGAAGCAATGAGGTCGGCAGGCGGAATTGTGTTTGGGCAGATATCCAAAAGGAAGAATCCATCAACTTAATGATAGCGTTTTAAACACATTTTCTAAAGGAATAGATTATGCTCATGGCTCACCACTTAGGGATAGTTATTATCACCTCCAGTATGGTTATTGCTGCGGCAATTTGTTTTGTTATTAGAAAAATTTTTTCATTTCGAATCTTGCAAGCACATCATGAAGTGGCTTTTCCTATTTTTTTACAAATTGGAGTGATTTATGCCATGTTACTGTCCATGACTTTTTCATTAGTTTGGGATGGCTTTAAAGATACTCAGCAGGATTTGGAATTGGAGGCCTCTAGCTTAATTACCCTTATGCATCTTGCTCAAGGATTACCAAATCCAACTCGCCAACAAATCCAGGTTGGAATTTCCCGTTATGCTTATTCTATTGTCACTCGGGAATGGGAGACCATGAAATCGCAGCATGAAGACCTACAAACTTGGCAACTCCTCAACGACGTCGAAAAAATCTATCTTAACTTTCAACCAAAAAACGTTACTGAAAACGACATTTATATGGAATCTTTGAAACGTCTGGCAGATGCAAGAACTTATCGCCGCATTAGAATTTTTCAAGTGACCGGGCCTCGACCTATTGGGCTATGGGTTATGTTGGGAATAATGGGCGTGGTGGTCATCGGCATTTCTTATCTTTTCGGAATGGAGTACCTTTGGCCGCAAGTGGCGCTAACCGCCGCTCTCACCGGCATTATCGCTTTAATCGTGCTCGTTATCGTGGTAATGGGTAGACCCTATTCGGGGGCGATACCGATCATGAAACCTAAACCTTTTGAAGATGCTATTCAAAAATTTACTCTGATTGAAAAAAGCAGCAATTCCCGCTAAAGCAGGAATTGCTTCGTGGTTTTGATGCCCAGTCACAGCTAAGCTGCACCTGGGCAATGAAGGGGGAGATCGCTCCGCTCTTCTCCCCCTTGCGATCCCCCATCGGTATAGGTATGTGATTTTTTATGGACATGATTTATGCCCGAATTAATCACATTATTGCTGATGCAAAATCAGCATGCTAGACTTCAGATCTATGGGCAGCTCTTTCCAAAAAATCATTCTCATTGGACGCCCGGGCGTTCCCCTGATATCTCAAACGATTACTGCTCTTTTTCAATACTTGTTTGAGTTGAATTTTACGTTGGCCGTTGAGAAAGAAACGGCTAAAATGTTCGATCCCATCATTCCGCTTACGATTCTAACGCCCGAAGATTTGCCAAAGTATGATCTTATTATTGTAGTGGGCGGAGATGGCAGCATGCTGAACGCTGCTCGCTTAGCCCTACCCTACAATATCCCTGTTTTGGGCATTAACCGTGGTCGTTTAGGGTTTTTAACCGACATTCATCCTAATGAGTTACATAAAGTCGGTGAGGTGTTGGCGGGGCATTACGATATTGAGTCTCGTTTTCTATTAAATGCTAATCTTTTCAAAGATACGCAAATTGATTCCTATGCCAATGATCTGGCTTTAAATGATGTGGTGCTGTTGCCGGGCGATGTGGCGCATATGATTTCTTTTGAAATTTATATCAATCAACAATTTGTTTGCCAACACCGAGCTGACGGATTAATTATTGCCACACCAACGGGCTCTACCGCTTATGCCTTATCGGGCGGAGGTCCCATTTTACATCCGCAATTAGATGCAATTGTATTGGTGCCCATGTTCCCCCATACGTTAAGTAGTCGACCCATTGCCGTTGCAGGTGATAGTGAAATTGAACTGCAAATTGACTCAACCAACCCAACATCAGTTCATGTTAGCTGTGATGGTCAAAGCCGCATAGCTATTCCACCTGGTGGCAAAGTAAAAGTAAAAAAAGAGCCTCATTTGCTCCATTTAATTCATCCTAAAGATTACAATTATTTCAAAACTCTGCGCGAAAAATTAAAGTGGAGTAGCTAAGCTAGATTGAAAATTCATGTTACTGAATATCGATATAAAAAATTTTATTTTAGTAGAACAATTAAATCTGGATTTTTCCACTGGATTGCACGTGCTCACTGGAGAAACGGGGGCGGGTAAATCCATCTGGGTGGACGCCATGAAATTTGCGTTGGGAGATCGAGCAGATCCATCCGTGATTAGAGAGGGCCAAAGTCGTTGTGATATTAGTTTAACGTTTGATATCAGACATATTCCAGAGGCTCAGCAATGGCTTGAATATCATCAATTCGAAGCAGAAAAACCATCTTTGGAATGTTTAATTCGACGAACCATCCCAATCCAGGGCGCGTCGAGAAGCACCGTTAATGGAATTCCTTGTCCTTTGCATTTGATCCGCGAGTTCAGCAATTTTTTAGTTACTATCCATGGCCAACACGATCAATACAGTTTACTCAATAGTGATGGGCAATTGCGAATAGTGGATAGATTTGCAAAAAATGAAAAATATCTGCAGGAAATTCAGGTGATATTTTCAGAGTGGCAGCGTTTGGATAAACAAATTGCTGCGATCAAAACTTCACTAACCAATCGCCACGCCGAATTAGAACTCTTAAAATTTCAAACACTAGAATTAGAACAACTTAATTTAAAAGAATCCGAATGGGAACAATTAAGTCAATTACATCGACAAATGCATCACTCCAATCAATGGCAAAACCAATTACAGAAAGTTACCAACCTGCTGACTGAGCATGAACAATTAGCCATCATGAATCAAATATATCAAGCGAACAATTTATTAACTACCATAAAATTAGAAGATATTCGGTTAACCAATGCTCAAAATTTATTAAAAGATGCTGCAATTCTCTTAGAAGAAGCAGACTCCGAGTTAAATGCTTTATCGAATGCATGGCCTTTTGATCCTGAAAAATTAACTGCAATTGAGGATCGCCTCAATAAAATTCACGATATTGCACGAAAACATCGCGTGAATCCAAACGATTTATTTAATGTTCACCAAACTCTATTACATAAAATGAATCAATTAGAAAACGCTGAGCAAGAGCTTAACGAATTTGAAAATCAGCAAAACAATCTGCTGGGAAAATTCAAAATTGTAGCGGATCAACTGACAAAAAGCCGGGAAAAAGCGCTTAAAAAATTAAATAAAGAGGTTACCAGTTGGATGCAGCAATTGGGTATGCAAGGCGGATTTCTTGAAATTGTATTAGAAAAAATCGAACAACCTATTCATGCTCAAGGTTTAGAAAAAATTCGCTTTCTTGTCAGCACCAATCCAGGGCAAACTCCTCAACCCATTCAAAAGTTGGCCTCAGGGGGAGAACTATCACGTTTACATTTGGCATTACAAGCTATTTCCGCCGAAGAAAACAATACCCCTACCCTGGTGTTTGATGAAGTCGATGTCGGCATTGGCGGTTCTACCGCAGTCGTGGTTGGAAAATTGTTGCGTCAATTAGGAGAAAAGACACAGGTTCTCTGCATTACCCATTTACCTCAAGTCGCTGCGTTTGGCCACCATCATTATCAAGTCACCAAATCTATCGAAAAAAACAATTCCACCAGTAAAATAAAATTATTAGATTCAGAACAGCGTGTTGAAGAGTTAGCCAGAATGCTAGGCGGAACCGAATTGACCTCTAAAATTCTAGACCACGCTAAAGAAATGCTAGAGAAAGTAATCTAGTTGCGTTCCCATGTCTCAGCATCCAAAATTTTTTCACTCCACAATAACAACCTTTTCACCAACCCTAAGAGGCTTGAAACCGACTCCGCTTTGTTCAGCGACATCCGCCTACTCGCCAGTTTTGGTGTAACGGGGTCTGTCAACGGAGATATTTTCGTGCTCGCTGCGGCAATAAATAGCGGGTGCAATACACTGTAAGCACCATCGTGCAAGGTGAACTTTAATTACGATGAACTCATTCCGAATTGCCTCCACTGTGCGCGAAAACATCTCCGTTGCCACCCGTTGCAAAGCTTTCTGGCGGATGCGCTGAACAAAGCTATGTAGGACGTAGCAGTTCATCTCAGTATTAAGTAATCTGCCTCGCCAAATCATCTCAGAATAGGGTAATCGCATTGACCGTATCATCCGTCATTCCGTTGAAAAACGGAATCTAGGATAAATAGCAACCTTTAATCAAATTCATACTAGTTTAACAAACACTTCCATAAAAGAAATATCTATCCTGGATTATGTTTTATAGTAGGAACAAGAAAAATAGTCCAGTCTGACGCCTTTGCTCCCAATATTGGCGAGGCAGGTACTTAATGCCGAGACGAACCGATACGTCCTGCATAGCTTTGTTCAGCGCATCCGCCAGCGAGCTTTGCATGGGTGGCAGTGGAGATTTTTTCGCGCACAGCGGAGCAAATTCGGAAACGAATTCATCAGGATAAAAGTTCACTAAGCACGATGACGCTTACGAAGTATTGCACCTGCTATTTATGGCGCAGCGAGCACGAAAAAATTTCCACTGACGGGCCCCGTTACACCAAAATTGGCGAGTAGGCGGATGTCGCTGAACAAAGCGGAGTCGGTTTTAAACCTCTTAGGGTTGGTTTATATTTAACATTAACCCATTGTAAAAGTCAGTGTGTCGCCGTTTGGTTTCGTAAGGCTATACTCTTTACCCTTGCTTGGGTTTGTACGAATAGACGTGGCAAAAAATTTAAAAAGCTCTTTTATTAATAAATCGTTTCCTACCTCTATCGCAGAAAAACTTTCATTACAATACAAACTACCTCCTTCTCGAACAGGTTCCTGAAAAAGGATACGATTAGGAGTGATAGCATGAAACAGTGTGTTATGTATTTGATAGATCTCTCCTGGCTTTATATTGACAAGTAATTCATACCCATATTTTCCTTTATAAAGATCAACAATTGGCTTCCGACTCAACATATTGGTGAAGCTAACTTTTCCAATTCGAGTAGGAATTTCAATTTCACAAGCCATATATTCGATGATTTTTTGTATCAATTCACTCTTAAAATCCATTAATCGAAAACTTTCACTAATAAAGAAACTCCACACTATTTGACGACATTCTTGAAACTTCACTATATTTTTTTCAAGGTATTCTTTTTCATATGAAGCTAAGGGTCTATTTTTTATTTTTTTAACTTCATGTAATTTTTCTTCATACCAAAAAGCTCCATAATAAGGCTGCTGCTTTGGAAGGGCTATTTTTGCAAACATAGAGTAGATCGCCACACGCCAAAAAAAATGTGGACCCACTTGGAAACCCAAATTAAGTGGATATAATTGCAATCGCTCAAAGATTATTGGTTTCACGACGTTACTTCTTTTTATTTTTAATTATATATTTAAGACATAAAAAAGGCCTCGACAGTGAGGCCTTTGGAGAAAGAAAGATTAAATCTATCTTTTGATTTCTTGCGGTGGTGTCCAGCCCTTAGTAGCGCGAGCTTCGGCTTCTTTCCAGCCAATTAACTCAATAATGGCCATGGGCGCATTATCTCCTGCTCTAAAACCACATTTCAGTACGCGGGAATATCCGCCAGGCCGTGTTTTAAATCGGGGTGCGATATCATTAAATAAAGCAGCAACCACATCGTGATTTCTTAATCTGGCAAATGCTAAACGTCTTCTGGCAACGTTATCTACCCGAGCCAGCGTAATTAAGGGTTCGATAAAACCACGTAATTCTTTAGCTTTGGGTAATGTCGTTTTAATTTGTCCTTGACGTATTAAAGCAACACCTAAATTTTTTAATAAAGCTTTGAGATGAGCGCTCGTACGATTTAAACGACGACCACTTTTTCGATGATTCATTCTTGCTCCTCAGGTTTAATTTTTTCTGGCGGCGGCAAATCAGCGGGAGGCCAATTTTTAAGTGTCATACCCAAACTTAAGCCATGCTGAATCAAAACCGATTTAATTTCATTCATCGATTTTTTACCTAAATTAGGTGTTTTTAACAAATCGTTTTCACTGCGTTGTACTAAATCACCGATGTAATAAATATCTTCTGCTTTTAAACAATTGGCGGCGCGAACGGTTAATTCAAGGTCGTCCACCGAACGGGTAAAAATCGGATCTAAAGATTCCGAACCCTCTTTAATACCAATTTTAGTTGCATGTTGTAAATCCACAAACGAAGCTAACTGTTGCTGTAAAATAGTTGCAGCTTGACGAATAGCCTGCTCAGGATCCAATGTGCCATTAGTTTCTAAATCAATGATAAGCTTATCTAAGTCAGTACGTTTTTCAACACGGGTATTTTCAACCTGATAACTAACTCTACTAACTGGACTAAAAGAAGCATCCAGCAGTAACGAACCTACTGAACGTTTAATACTTTTATCAGCAAGCCGGGTAGATGCAGGCTGATATCCACGTCCAGTTTCAATCTGCATTTTAATGTTTAACTCGCCATCTTTGGTTAAATTGGCGATAACATGTTCCGGATTGATGATTTCAATATCTCTCTCTAGAGTAATATCACCTGCAGTAACCACTCCGGGTCCTTTTTTCTTTAATGTTAATTCTACTTTATCTCGACCAGGCAAACGAAGTGCGACACCTTTTAAATTTAGCAAAATGTTAACAACATCTTCATGAACACCTTCAATCGAACTATATTCATGCACAACATTTTCAATTTGCACTTCGGTGATCGCGGCCCCCATCATTGAGGATAATAATACCCTTCTTAAAGCATTACCTAGGGTAAAACCAAAACCTCTTTCAAATGGTTCCAACACAATCCGATAATAGTTAGGGCCTAAAACCGTAACCTGTAGATTTTGCGGAGTTAAAAAATTTTTATAAACATCTTGCATGTATTTTGCCTCAGACTACTTTGAATACAATTCCACAACCAAACTGACTTTAAATTCAGCTGGCAATTCATGAACATCAGGGATAGATTTAAAGGTTCCAGTCATTTGTTTGGCATCCACTTCTAACCAAGACACTGGAGCGCGGTTCTCTGCAAGAGCCAGAGCGGCGCCAATACGCAATTGTTTTTTAGCTTTCTCGCGCACGACGATGGTGGACTCCGGTTCCACATGAAAGGAAGGAATATTCACCACTTTACCATCGACTACAATGGCTTTATGAGTAACAAGTTGTCTAGCTTCAGCACGTGTGGCGGCAAAACCCATTCGATAAACAACGTTATCTAAGCGAGATTCCAACAAAACCAGTAAGTTATCACCGGTAGAACCTTTGGATCGATCCGCTTTTTTATAATAATTACGAAATTGTTTTTCAAGAATATCGTAATAACGACGAATCAATTGCTTCATTCGCAATTGTAAGCCGTAATCCGTTGTTCTCGCACGTCGCTGCCAATGCATCCCAGGCGTGCGTTCAAGTTTACATTTCGTATCGATAGCTCGGATCCCACTTTTTAATTGCAGGTCCGTTTTTTCACGTCGAGATAAGCGACATTTAGGCCCTAGATATCTTGCCATTTAATTTTACCCTCAATTATCTTCTAGACACGTCGCCGTTTACGGGGACGGCAACCGTTATGTGGTATTCCAGTTTTATCGGTTAAACTAAGAACTTCTAATCCTGAGTTATAGAGACTGCGTATTGCAGAATCACGACCTGCACCAGGCCCACTGACATATACCACGACTTGTTTAGTATCAAACTCTTCCATCATTCCTTTAGCAACAGCTTCAGCAGCCATTTGAGCGGCAAAAGGAGTCCCTCGACGGGAACCTTTAAATCCACAAAGACCTGCTGAGCTTTGTTTAAGTAAATCTCCAGAGGGAGTTGTACCTGAGATAATTGTATTATTAAAAGTTGTGCGGATATGTATAGCGCCTTTGGAAAATTTGCGTTTAATTCGTTTTGCCATGGATATTCTTTCCTAATTGGTTATACATTTCTTACCGGTTTACGTTTACCTTTTCGGGTTCGCGCATTGGTTTTAGTTTGTTGGCCACGAACAGGTAAACCATGACGATGGCGCAGACCTTGGTAACAACCCAGATCAATTTTACGTTTGATATTCATCGAAACTTCTCGGCGTAAATCACCTTCGACCGGAAAGCCAACCATTGCATCGCGAATTTTTTTAAGTTGATCTTCTGTGAGATCCCTTACTTTTTGCGACAACTCAATCCCAGCGGCCTTACAAATTTCTTTTGCTCGAGTAGCCCCTACCCCGTAAATGGATTGTAATCCAATTACGATATGTTTATTTACAGGTACATTAACCCCGGCAATACGTGCCATTCGTTGTGCTCTCCCGTTTGACCATTAAAAAGCTGATAAGCTTAACCTTAATATCTCAGAAAATCAAGTAATTTTCTCTTTTAAAACGGCAATTTAGCCTTGTCTTTGTTTATGTCGTGCATCATCTTTACAGATAACACGCACTTTTCCGTGTCTGCGGATTATTTTACAATGACGACATAAAACCTTAACCGATGCTCTTACTTTCATTTTAGATCTCCACTTTGTAGCAAGGAACGCTCATTTTTGGCCCAGATTGGATGAAAAATTTCTTCGAAATGCTCACATACTACGTGTATGCTCCGCTTTCTCATCAATTTTTCATCCAATCTGGTCTCAAAACTGAGCGTTCTCATACAGTCAACTATCTTTATAGAAGACTCATTTTTGAACCCTTCGTTTTTGCTTTTTTCATGACGGATTCATATTGGTGGCTCATGATATGGGCTTGAACTTGCGCCATAAAGTCCATGATAACTACCACAACAATCAGCAAGGAAGTCCCACCAAAATAAAAGGGTACATTCCAGGCTAAAATCAAAAACTGTGGCAACAAAGCAACCAATGCCAAGTAAATAGACCCAACCAATGTCAAACGCGTCATTACTTTATCAATGTAATTTGCAGTCTGCTCTCCGGGACGAATTCCAGTGATAAAAGCGCCAGAGCGTTTTAAATTATCAGCAGTTTCCTTGGGGTTAAAAACCAAAGCCGTATAAAAAAAAGCAAAAAATATAACCAAGAAAGCAAAGCATATCATATACCCAGGCTGTCCTGGAGACAAGACCAAAGCTAAACTATCTAACCAAGAAAATCCTTTAGCTGTACCAAAAAATTGTGCGATGGTGCTCGGAAATAAAATAATGGCTTGAGCAAAGATAGGAGGAATGACACCAGACATATTGATCTTCAAGGGTAAATGACTGGTTTGCGCCGCGTAGATCTTTCTACCTTGTTGTCGTTTGGCATAATTGATGGCAATACGACGTTGAGCCCGTTCAAAATAAACAACCACTACCGTAACGGCTAATACAATGATGATAATGAGAAGTAACGTTAAACCCGACATTTGGCCTTGTTTAACTTGCGTAAATATTTGAGCAATAGCTGCAGGAAAACGTGCGGCGATTCCGGCAAAAATAATTAATGAAATGCCGTTCCCCACACCTCGCTCTGTCATTTGCTCGCCGAGCCACATTAAAAACATGGTGCCAGTAACCAAGGTAACCGTGGCGACAAAATAAAAATTAAAACTGGGGGTAATGACAACGCCACTACTGACTAACCATTTACTGATACCAACAGCTTGGATCAGCGACAAAATAATAGTTGCATAACGAGTATATTGATTAATCTTACGTCTGCCAGCCTCCCCCTCTTTTTTTAATTGCATTAATTTAGGAGAAACGGATGAATACAATTGCACAATAATCGAAGCGGAAATATAAGGCATGATACCTAAAGCAAAAATAGTCAATCGACTTAGGGCGCCACCCGAGAACATGTTAAAAAGACCTAAAATGCCACCTTCATGCTGTTGAAATAAGTCTGCCAATTTTTGCGGGTTTAATCCGGGAACTGGAATATAAGCCCCTAAACGATAAACAATTAAACCAATTAGTACAAACAGCAAGCGGTTTCTTAATTCGCGTAAACCACCAGTTGATAAGCCGCCGCCAATTTTTGCTCTATTCACCAAAACTCCTATCAAATGTGAAGTAAGACTTTAGACTATCTTCCCACCAATGCTTTCGACAGCTGCGCGCGCACCTTTGCTTACACGCAAGCCACGAATTTCTATAGTCTTTTCAATTTTACCTGAGCAAAAAATTTTAACTTTTTTTATACCCGCAGTAATCAAGTTTACCGCTTTTAAAGTTTCAAGATCTACGACTCCGCCAGCGACTTTATTTAAATCTCCCAGACGGACTTCTGCACAATATTGAGAAGCTTTAGTTTTAAAACCAAATTTGGGAATACGTCTTTGCAAAGGGGTTTGTCCACCTTCAAATCCAACTTTATGGTAACCACCTTTGCGTGCACGTTGACCCTTATGTCCCAGTCCGCAAGTTTTACCTAGGCCCGAACCAATTCCCCGCCCTACTCGAGTTCTCACTCTTTTGGACCCCGGGGTAGGCTTTAAATCATTTAATTGTAAAGTCATTTCGTTTCCTCAACTTCCAATAGATAGCTTACCACATTAATCATACCGCGATTTTCCAGGGTATCATCAACCAAAACGGTCTGATGAGGACGGCGTAAACCTAATCCTTCGATACATTCCCGATGGCCAGGAGTACGACCAAACTTACTACGCTTCAAAGTTACTTTAATTTTTTTTGGAGATTTAACCATAACAACCTACACTGCCTCAACAATATCTTTAAGTTCTTTGCCACGTTTGGCAGCCACTGATTCGGGTGTCGCCATTTGTTTTAAACCTTTTATTGTGGCTTGAACCACATTAACTGGATTAGTTGAGCCAATACATTTTGCTAATACATTTTGTACGCCCATCACTTCAAATACTGCTCGCATAGCATTTCCAGCGATCACACCGGTTCCGTCTGAAGCAGGTAATATCAATACTTTGCTTGCACCATGACGAGCAATAACTTCATATTGAAATGTTTTGTCTTTTAGATGAATTTGCAGCATGTTACGTCGCGCCCCTTCTGTCGCTTTTTGAATCGCAACCGGAACTTCAAGCGCTTTACCTTGGCCAAAACCAATTTTACCCTTTCCATCTCCAGCTACAACTAAAGCAGAAAAACGCATGCGACGTCCACCTTTAACTGTGGTTGAGGTCCGTCTTATCGACACGAGCTTTTCTATATAACCGTCGTTAACTTGATTATCCATTTGCATATTTACCTCTTAAAATTGGACCCCACCTTCACGGGCGGCCTCTGCAAGGGCCTTCACCCTGCCATGGTATTTATAACCTGATCGATCAAAGGCAACTTTATCAACGCCCGCTTTTAAGCTGCGTTCAGCAATTAGTTTACCCACCTTTTGTGCGGCATTGATGTTACCGCCATTGTTTAAATCATCACGTATTTCTTTATCCAAAGTCGAAGCTTGTGCCAAGACTTTCGATCCGCAGGGAGAAATAATTTGTGCATAAATATGTTGAGCCGTACGGTGAACACACAATTGAAAAGCACCCAGTCTTCTGATATTGCCTCGAACTTTTACCGCTCGACGCGCACGTTTGAAATTTTTGTTGATCATAACGATTCCAAATTTATTTTTTCTTAATTTCTTTTAGAACGATTTTTTCGTTATCGTATCGTACCCCTTTACCTTTATACGGTTCAGGAGGCCGCAGCGAACGAATATTTGCAGCCGTTTGACAAACCAATTGCTTGTCAACGCCCTTCAAAATAATTTCCGTTTGAGAAGGTGTTTCTGCAGTAACCCCACTGGGTAGTTGAAAATCAACTGGGTGTGAAAAACCTAACGATAATTTAATGACACTACCTTGCACTGAAGCACGATAACCCACCCCCACCAGAATTAATTTTCTAGAAACTCCTTCGCTCACACCAATCACATCGTTATGTGCCAAGGCACGCATAGTGCCCGCATTGGCGTTTGCTTCGGTAGATTCATTCTTTGGAGCAATCTGTAAAACGTTTTCCAAAATTCTAACTTCAACTAAAGGGTGGATCATTCGGTTAATTTGACCCAATTTACCTTTGCAATGAAGATTACCTTCAGAAACCTTTACTTCTGTTCCTTTTGGAATATTAATAGGAACTTTTGCGACTCGACTAACCATGTTTCATCCTCAACTCACGTAACATAAAACTTCTCCACCTAACTGGAGGTGGCGAGCACGACGATCAGACATCACACCTTTAGAAGTGGAAATGATTGCAACACCCAAACCGCCTTTCACCTGCGGCAATTCATCCTTGCCTTTGTAAACTCGTCGTCCAGGTGTACTAATTCTTTGTAATAATTCAATAACAGGCAGCCCTTGATAATATTTTAATTTAATAGATAAGGTCGGTTTTTGAGCTTCCTTCACAACGGCATAATTTTCGATATAACCTTCCTCTTTGAGCACATCGGCAACGCTTAATTTCAACTTAGCTAATGGCATGTTAATTTCATCTTTCCCAACCATTTGTGCGTTGCGGATATAGGTTAACATATCAGAAATAGGATCTTGCATACTCATAAATTACCAACTCGCTTTTCTTAGCCCAGGAACATCACCACGCATCGCTGCTTGTCGCAGACAAATACGACATAAACCAAATTTTTTTATGGTCCCATGAGGACGACCGCAAGAACGACAACGCGAACGAACACGGACTGGGCTTTCGTTGCGTTTACGTTTTTGCAATTTTAACACTGCCTCTTCCACCGCTTCTGGAATAGTGCGAATTTTTTCTTTCAAAGCAGCACGTAATTTTTGTGCGGCTTTAACTAAACGCTGCCGCTTCTGATTACGTACGATGACACTGGTTTTGGCCATACAATTCCTCAATATAATAATAATGTCAATCTAACTTTATTCGGAGTTCCCCCTAAAGGGAACTCCTCTCCTCGCGATGGAGGATCGCAAGGAGGAGAATCGCGATTCTCCTCCTTCATTCCAAGCATCGGGTTTCCCGATGCGCAGGATTAAAATTACTCCTTAAAAGGAAAGCCAAAAGCTTTTAATAATGCTTTTGCTTCTTTATCCGATTTTGCATTTGTGGTTATGGTTATATCCAAACCGCGAATGACGTCAATTTTGTCATATTCAATTTCGGCAAATACAATTTGCTCTTTAATACCTAAACTATAGTTTCCACGTCCATCAAACGATCTTGTGCTATAACCTCTAAAATCTCTAATGCGGGGAATGGCTACCATGATCAAACGTTGCAAAAAATCATACATCCGCGCATGTCGCAAAGTAACTTTACAACCCACTGGCATTTGTTCACGAATTTTAAATCCGGCTATGGATTTCTTAGATAAAGTAACCGCCGGCTTTTGGCCAGAAATATTGGTTAAATCATTCAGTGCATTGGTTAAGATTTTTTTATCTGCAACGGCTTCGCCTACGCCCATATTTAAAGTTATTTTTAGAATACGAGGTACTTGCATAACGCTTGTATAATTAAATTCGCTCTTCAATTGAGGAACGAACTCTTCCAAATATTGTTTATGTAAAGTATTCATGAATGTTCTCTATTGATAATCCGCGCTAACAACTTCGTTGTTTGATTTAAAATAACGAACTTTTCGTTTGTTATCACCTTCCGTTATAAATTTAAAACCTATCCGGCCAGGTTCATTGGTGGTTGTGTTAAGCAAAGCAACATTAGAAATATGGATGCTTGCTTCTTTTTGCACAATACCACCTTCGATATTACGTTGAGGGTTAGGTTTAACATGCTTTTTTACAAGATTAATGCCTTCAACAATAACGCGATTGTTTTTAATAATTTTTAAAATTTTACCTACTCGGCCTTTGTCTTTTCCCGCGATTACGACGACGGTATCACTTGTTCTAATCTTTTGCATAATTACAGCACCTCAAGAGCCAGAGAAACAATTTTCATAAATTGAGCACTGAGTCTCAACTCACGTGTTACGGGTCCAAAAATACGGGTGCCGATAGGTTGCAGCTGTTCATTCAAAAGTACTACTGCATTGCTATCAAAACGAATAATAGAGCCGTCGGTTCTTCGCACAGGCTTTCGTGTACGAACGACAAGCGCATGCTTTACTTCCCCTTTTTTTACTTTACCGCGAGGAATGGCTTCCTTGATACTTACTCTAATGACATCACCGATACGAGCATATCTTCGTTTCGATCCGCCCAATACTTTAATACACATTACTTTGCGTGCACCGCTGTTATCAGCGACTTGCAATACCGATTCTGTTTGAATCATTGTCCGTTCCTCTCAAAGATTTCAGCTTTTTGCTTTACAGTTTCCAAAACCCATGCTTTAGTTTTAGAAATTGGACGGCATTCTTTAATTTCGACGATATCTCCCTCTTTTGCGACTTCATTAACATCGTGCGCGTGGATTTTAGAGGAACGACGAATAAATTTTTTGTATTTCGGATGACGAACACGTCGTTCTACCAAAACTACAATTGTTTTTTGCATTTTATTGCTAACTACACGGCCGGTTAAGGTTTGCGGCAAAGTTGTTGTTTGACTCATACTTGTCGCTCCTTTTCGCTAATAATAGTTAATAGACGTGCTAAATTTTGTCTTGCTTGTTTAATCATATGTGGTTTTGGGGATTCTCCCATACCTCTTTGAATACGCATAAGAAATTTTTGTCTTGCTTGCTCAGTGACCAAGTTTTGTAATTCACTCAAGTTCATTTTTCTTAACTCGGTAGACTTCATATTATCCCCGTTCTCTTTTAACAAAAGCTGATTTTAATGGTAGTTTGGCAGCTGCTAAGGCAAATGCCTCTCTAGCCATTATCTCAGGTACGCCTTCAATTTCAAACAAAACTCTACCTGGTTTTATTTCTGCCACCCAATATTCTACGTTTCCTTTACCTTTACCTTGCCTCACTTCTAGAGGCTTTTTAGTAATTGGTTTGTCGGGAAAAATTTGTATGTAAACTTTACCGCCTCGTTTAACGTGACGGGTAATTGCTCGCCGCGCGGCTTCAATTTGGCGTGCGGTAATTCTTCCACGACCCAAAGCTTTCAAACCAAATTCACCGAAATTTACCGCATTACCACTGGTGGCTAATCCACGGTTTCGGCCTTTAAATTGTTTACGATATTTTGTCCGAGCCGGTTGACGCATATTTAATCCCCTTCTCGCTGAGTTTCATCTTCCGCCATCGGTCGTTTTGACTCTTTAGGTAAATGAGTTTCCCCTTTATAAATCCAAACTTTAACGCCTATAATACCATAAGTTGTTTGTGCAGTAGCAGTACCATAATCGATGTCAGCGCGAAAAGTATGCAAGGGAACACGGCCTTCACGATATTTTTCAGTTCTGGCAATTTCTGATCCTGCCAAACGACCAGCCAAACAAATTTTAACTCCCAAGGCGCCTTGACGCATGGTTGTTTGCACAGCGCGTTTCATAGCACGACGGAACATGACGCGACGCTCTAATTGTCCGGCAATATTTTCGGCTACCAATTTGGCTTCTAAGTCAGGCTTGCGTACTTCTTCAATCGTGATATGTACGGGAATACGCATTATATCAGCGACCTCTTTACGAAGTGTTTCAACATCGCCGCCTTTCTTGCCAATAATAATACCTGGTCTTGCAGAATGAATTTGAATATTTGCTTTATTCCTAGCTGGACGCTCTATTCGAATATTACTAATTGCAGCGGCTTTTAATTTTTTATTTAAAAATCGTCTGACTTGTAAATCTGTATTCAAATAATCGGCATAATCTTTGGTGCTAGCATACCACTTAGAATTCCAATCTTTCGTGATTCCTAAGCGTATACCAGTTGGATTAACTTTTTGACCCATGGTCTATTTCTCCCCGTTAGCAGTAGCTACAGCTACTTTGATATGACAGGTCGGTTTAATAATGCGGTTACCTCTGCCCCGAGCCCGTGTACGCATACGTTTAAGACGCGGACCATCATCTACTGTAATACTAGATACAAACAACTCATCTATATCAGCGCCTAAATTATGTTCAGCATTAGCAATAGCAGAACTCAACGCTTTTTTAACGGTATGTGCAGATTTTTTATTACAAAAATCTAAAAGTTGAGAAGCACGGCCAACCGGTAATCCACGAATCATGTCAGCAACCAGACGTGTTTTTTGCACAGAAAGACCTACATATTTTAATATTGATACGGCTTTCATTTATGCAGCCCCTCCAGCAGATTTTTCTTTTTTAGCTTTTTTATCAGTGCCTGCATGGCCTCTATATGTTCGAGTAAACGAAAATTCACCGAGTTTATGCCCGACCATATTTTCTGATATATAAGTTGGAACGTGATCTTTGCCGTTATGAATGGCGATGGTAAGTCCTACCATGTCAGGTGTAACCATAGATCGTCGTGACCAAGTTTTAATTGGTCGCTTACTATTTGTTGCCACTGCTTCTTCAACTTTCTTTGAAAGATGATGATCAACGAAAGGGCCTTTTTTAATAGATCTTGCCATATAACCTCTTATTTGACTCTTCTATCACGAACAATCATTTGTGTTGTGCGTTTGTTTCGTCGTGTTTTAAAACCCTTGGCTGGAATACCATTGGGGGAAACAGGATGACGTCCTCGTGTACGACCTTCACCACCACCATGGGGATGATCGACAGGGTTCATCGCTGTACCACGAACTGTAGGTCTAACCCCGCGCCAACGATTTGCACCGGCTTTACCTAAAGAACGTAAATTATGCTCAGAATTTGAAACTTCACCAATAGAGGCCCGACAGGTTGCTAATATTTTGCGCATCTCGCCTGATCGCATACGAATCAATGCATAGGCGCCTTCTAAACCAACCAGTTGAGCCGAAGCACCCGCGCTACGCATTAACTGAGCACCCTTTCCAGGTTTTAACTCTAAACAATGAATTGGAGAACCAAAAGGAATATTGTTCAAAGGCAAACAATTACCTGGTTTGATCGGAACTTGCGGTCCAGATTGTATTTCAGAGCCAGCATGGAGATCTTTAGGAGCAATGATATAGCGTCTTTCGCCATCTGCATAAAGCACCAAAGCAATATGGGCGCTGCGGTTAGGATCATATTCTAAACGCTCAACACGGCCAACAATACCATCTTTGTCGCGTTTGAAATCGATGTGACGGTAATGATGTTTATGACCACCACCTCGTCTACGAACGGTTATTTGCCCCTGATTATTTCGGCAACTGATACGTTGCTTGCTGGTAACTAATGGAGCAAACGGCGTACCTTTGTGTAATTCAGGATTTACTACTTTGATAACAAAGCGTCTACCTGGGGATGTTGGTTTTGTTTTAATTAAAGCCATGGTTACACCTAATTTACGATAATTTCGTTATGTCTATTTCTTGGTTTTCTTTTAAAACCACATAGGCCTTCTTCCAGCCCTTAGTTTGTCCTGGGATTTTACCCCCTTTTCTTTTGCCGATTACTTTACAAGTTTGTATTGAACGAACTTGAACTTTGAACAATTGTTCAACTGCTCGACGGATCTCAAATTTATTGGCGTTTGGAAGTACCTCAAATGCATATTGACGGTAACCTCCACTGACTTGCGATGTTTTTTCAGTAACATGAGCATTAATCAGTATATTGAATTGCCGATTCGAATTCACTGTAATTTCTCCTCAATCTTTTTTAAGGTATCGGCCGTTAATAAAACGTGATCGTAAGCGACCAAGCTTACAGGATTAATGTTACCTAACACATTAATTTCCACTTTAGGAATATTACCAGCAGCCAAGTATAAATTTTGATCATCATTATCAATGATAATTAAAACCTTAGTCAGTTCTAATTGGGTTAATTTACCCACTAGCATTTTGGTTTTGGGTTGTTCAATCACAAATTGATCTACGATTTTAAGTCGACCTTGACGAATAAGTTCGGAAAAAATAGCACGTAAAGCGCTACGATACATTTTCTTATTTATTTTTTGCGCATAACAACGAGGAGTAGCTGCAAACGTTTTCGCACCGCCTCGCCATAATGGGCTACGAATACTACCTGCCCGTGCACGGCCAGTGCCTTTTTGTTTCCAAGGCTTAATACCACCACCGCGAATAAGTTTGCGATTTTTTTGGGCCTTAGTGCCAGCTCTGGCTTTTGCCATGTAAGCTGTCACCACTTGATGAACTAAACCTTCATTAAAAGGACAAGTGAATAGCTGATCAGAAACATTTAATTTACTGGGAGATAATTCCCCGCTTTGTTTAATGATTGGTAACTCCATTAGAAGTCTCCTCGTTCTTTAATCGAAGGTAATATCGTAACCAACCCACCAGGAGCACCAGGAATCCCACCTTTTACCAATAACAAATGCCGTTGTGAATCAATTTCAACAATTTTCAAATGTTGAACGGTTCGTTGAACATTCCCAAGTTGACCAGGCATTTTTTTCCCTGGGAATACACGACCAGGAGATTGGTTTTGACCAGCTGACCCAATGGCTCGAGTTGATAATGAGTTTCCATGGGTCGAATCTTGTTTAGCAAAATGGTGCCGTTTGATGCCTCCAGCAAACCCTTTACCTTTAGTAATGCCCATGACGTCTACGGTTTGACCCAACTTAAATAAATCAACCGTGATCTCACCACCAACTGTCTTTCCTTCTAATTCTTTTTCTGAAACGCGAAATTCGCGTATGAGTTGACCTGCTTCAACTCCAGCTTTTCGAAAATGACCCATCATGGGTTTGTTTATTCGAGAGGAAGATTGATGCCCTGCTGTAATCTGCAAAGCACAATAACCATCGCTTTCTTTATTTTTTACCTGAGTAATCCGATTGGGTGCTACAGCGATAACTGAAACTTGGACAGCTTCACCTTCAGTGCTGTAAATTTGCATCATCCCACATTTTGTTCCGACAAGCCCCAAAGCCATTGTAGTTCTCCAATTTCTATTTATATCCTACGCATTGGCAAAGCAAGTGCCGCGTAGGTACAATTCCCGTTTATTCGGGAATTGTTGATTTTCTTAGCACTTATTTTACTCACTACTTTACTCAACACTAATTTGCACATCAACGCCGGCTGATAAATCCAGCTTCATTAATGCATCGACTGTTTTATCAGTAGGTTGAACGATTACCACCAAACGTTTGTGTGTACGTATTTCATATTGATCTCGTGCATCTTTATCAACATGAGGTGAAGTAAGAACCGTGTAACGCTCTATTTTTGTAGGCAAAGGAATAGGCCCATTAATACGGGCTCCAGTCCTTTTAGCAGTATCAACGATTTCTGAAGTTGCTCTATCCAGAAGCCGATGATCAAAACGCTTTTAACCTAATTATTATTCTTTCATTTGCATGCCATCGATATTACTCAATAATTTTAGAAACAACACCAGCACCTACTGTTCGTCCACCTTCGCGGATTGCAAATCGAACACCTTCTTCCATCGCAATGGGGGAGATTAACTCAACCACCATCTTGATGTTATCACCCGGCATAACCATCTCAACACCATCTGGTAATTCAACAGCACCGGTTACGTCCGTGGTTCGGAAATAAAATTGAGGACGGTAGCCTTTAAAGAATGGAGTATGACGTCCACCTTCTTCTTTTGAAACACATAGACTTCGGCTTCAAATTTCGTATGTGGTTTGATACTACCTGTTCTTAGCTAAAACTTGTCCACGTTCTACGTCTTCACGTTTTACACCACGTAACAAGATACCAACGTTATCTCCAGCACGGCCTTCATCCAACAATTTACGGAACATTTCCACGCCCGTACAGGTTGTCTATATGGTGTCTTTAATACCGACGATTTCAACTTCTTCACCTACTTTGACAATACCGCGTTCGATACGACCCGTGACAACAGTTCCACGGCCTGAAATAGAAAACACATCTTCAATTGGCATTAAGAAGGGTTTATCAATTTCACGTTTGGGTTCAGGAATGTAAGCATCCAACGTTTCTAACTAATTTCAAAATCGAAGGTTCGCCAATTTCACTGGTATCACCTTCCAATGCTTTCAAAGCAGAGCCAATGACGATAGGAGTGTTATCGCCGGGAAATTCATACATGGTTAACAAATCACGAACTTCCATTTCCACTAATTCTAATAATTCTTTATCATCAACCATGTCCGCTTTGTTCAAGATAAACAACAATGTAAGGAACACCCACTTGACGGGCTAATACAATATGTTCGCGAGTTTGCGGCATTGGGCCATCTGCAGCGGAAACTACTAAAATCGCACCGTCCATTTGCGCAGCACCCGTAATCATGTTCTTCACATAGTCAGCATGGCCTGGGCAATCTACGTGAGCATAATGACGTTTAGCTGATTCATATTCAACGTGTGAGGTGTTAATGGTGATACCACGTGCTCTTTTCTTCAGGCGCATTATCAATTTGATCGTAGGCTTTTGCTTCACCACCAAATTTTTTTGCGCCACAACAGTTGTCATAGCTGCTGTCAATGTCGTTTTACCATGGTCAACGTGTCCAATGGTTCCCACATTTAAATGTGGTTTAGTCCGTTCAAATTTATCTGCCTATACACTCATTTTGAAATTACTCTTATTTTTATAACTATTCACTCACTTATGAACGACAGTTACTATTTTTTCTTAATTACTGCTTCCGCGATAGTTGCTGGAGCTTCTGACATACTTTAGAAATTCCATTGTATACGTTGCTCGACCTTGACTCAATGAACGCAGATCAGTTGCATAACCAAACATTTCAGCTAACGGAACTTCTGCATTGAACCATTTTACCGGCATGGACTATCTTCCATACCTTGAATCATACCTCGACGACGGCTTAAGATCACCCACAACATCACCCATATAATCTTCTGGCGTGACCACTTCAACTTTCATAATAGGTTCTAATAAAACTGGGTTAGCTTTTAATGCACCTTCTTTAAACCCATAGAACCCGCAATTTTAAATGCCATTTCACTGGAGTCAACATCGTGATAAGAACCATCAAACAAGGTTACTTTGACATCAACCACAGGATAGCCGGCTAATACACCATTTTCCATCTGTTCTTGAACACCTTTTTCAACTGCGGGATATATTCTCGTGGAATAGCACCACCAACAATCGCATTTACAAATTCAAAACCTGCGCCAGGTTCTTGAGGTTCAATTTTCAACCAGACATGACCATATTGTCCACGTCCACCAGTTTGACGGATATATTTACCTTCTTGTTCAATGGTCTTACGAATGGTTTCTCGATAGGCAACATGGGGTTTACCGACATTTGCTTCTACATTAAATTCACGCCGCATACGATCAACAATAATTTCTAAGATGCAATTCACCCATTCCTTCAATAATTGTTTGTCCAGATTCTTCATCGGTATGAACACTAAAAGAAGGATCTTCTTGCGCCAATTTACCTAAGGCAATGCCCATTTTTTCTTGATCGCTTTTCGTCTTTGGCTCAACTGCAACAGAAATAACTGGATCTGGGAATTCCATACTTTCAAGCGTAATCAATTGATCCGGATCACATAGTGTATCGCCCGTGGTAACATCTTTTAAACCAACGGCTGCTGCAATATCTCCAGCACGCACTTCTTTAATTTCTTCACGAGTATTGGCATGCATTTGTAACAAACGACCAATGCGTTCTTTTTTATTTTTAACTGGATTGTAAACGGTATCGCCAGACTTTAAAATACCTGAATAAACCCGAAAAAAGGTTAAAGTTCCCACATATGGATCGGTCATAATTTTAAATGCCAATGCCGAAAAATGGTTCTTTATCGGAAGGACTACGGAAAGCTTCTTTACCTCGGTCGTCCTCACCTCTAACTGGCGGGACATCAATCGGCGAAGGTAAATATTCAATCACGGCATCCAACAATGCTTGTACACCTTTATTCTTAAAAGCACTGCCACAAAGACATAGGAACAATTTCATTACCGATTGTGCGCTTACGTAACCCTCTTTTGATTTCTTCGATGCTAAGCTCGCCTGTTTCCAAATATTTATTCATCAAATCATCTTCGAGCTTCGGCAGCAGCTTCAACCATTTTTTCTCGCCATTCTTCGCAATCTAGGACGAGCATGATCTGGGAATTTCTTTTCTTCAAATGTCATTCCCTAATCTTCTTCATTCCAATAAATGGCTTTCATATTGATAAGATCAACCACACCTTCGAAATTTTCTTCAGCACCAATAGGCAATTGAATGGGTACTGGAGTTGCCGCCAATCGTTTACGGATTTGCTCAACCACACGTAAAAAGTTTGCTCCGGCACGATCCATTTTATTAACAAATCCCAACCGAGGCACGCCATATTTATTGGCTTGACGCCAAACGGTTTCACTTTGAGGCTCAACACCGCCCACTGCACAAAACAACGCACAGGCGCCATCGAGAACTTTTAAAGAACGCTCCACTTCAATGGTAAAATCCACGTGTCCAGGGGTATCAATAATATTGATACGATGTTGAGGAAATTGTTTGACGCATCCCACTACCAGTAACAGGTGGTCGCAGCTGAGGTAATGGTAATACCGCGTTCTTGTTCTTGCTCCATCCAGTCCATGACGGCCGCACCTTCATGAACTTCTCCCATTTTATGGGATACACCCGTATAAAATAAAATGCGTTCAGTCGTTGTGGTTTTACCCGCATCAATATGAGCCATGATGCCAATGTTACGTATTTTTGAATAGATCTACACGTGCCATTATTTAATTACCACCGATAATGTGCAAACGCTTGGTTTGCTTTTGCCATGCGATGAACATCATCACGTTTTTTAACTGCTGCACCGCGACCAGCAACTGCATCCATTATTTCTTGCGCTAAACGCAGCATCATACCTTTCTGACTGCGTTGTCCTGCATATTCTACCAACCAACGCATAGCCAATGCCATTCGTCGAGTTTCTCGAATTTCCACAGGCACTTGATAAGTGGAACCCCCTACTCGGCGGGATTTTACTTCCACAACTGGAGTCACATTCTCTAATGCTTTACGAAAGGCTTTAATTGCTGCAGCACGAGCTTCTTCACTATTACGGATATTGGCGCTGCTCGCTAATTTACGACCGCCGCTGGCTCCACCTTTCTCACCGCCTTCACCACCCTCGCCATCTTGTCCGATATTTCCAATGTTTTTAACCACTTGATCTAATGCGCCATAGACCATTTTTTCAGCAATAGCTTTCTTACCATTGCGCATCACGGTGTTAATAAATTTTGCTAGCAATATGCTGCGAAATAAGGGATCAGGTAGGATCTCTCTACTGGGGGCTGCTTTTCTTCTAGGCATAAATTATCTCTCTTTTATTCCTTCGGTTTCTTTTCGCCATATTTAGAACGCCCACGCCGGCGACCAGAAACACCTGCTGTATCCAAACTACCACGAACAACGTGATAACGAACACCAGGTAAATCCTTAACACGGCCTCCTCTAATAAGAACAACCGAGTGTTCTTGCAAATTGTGACCTTCACCACCAATATAAGAAGTCACTTCGCTACCGTTGGTGAGACGAACACGAGCCACTTTTCTTAGTGCTGAGTTTGGCTTTTTAGGTGTTGTTGTATAAACACGCGTGCACACACCTCTGCGCTGTGGACAACCTTCCAAAGCCGGAACATTCGTTTTCTTTTCTCTAATTTTTCGTGGTTTTCGTACCAATTGATTAATTCTTGCCATTCAATCACAATCTCCAAACAAATAAAAACTTCAGGATTCCCGCTCAAATGAGCAGGGTGGGTCATTCTAAATAAGCTGCTTAGTATTGTCAATAGACTATTTTAAATAGACTCTTAAAAAGCAGTATTTTAATGTACTGCACAGCGCAAACACATCCCACGTGATACCGGATCAAATCCGGTGACTGATCACGGGGGACTTATAAAATACCCCGAGCTGACGCACGGGATATTTTCTCTATTTGATTTCGCTCCGCGCGAACAAAGTTCGCCCGAGCGACAAAAGGGGAGAATTCGCATTCTCCCCTTTTGAAACCCCATTGCGTAAGGTTACGGGCTTACGCCCGCAGTTATATTTTATTCTTCGTCGCCCTCTAAGTTAGAATCCTTCTTCAAGGCTTCACTTAACGCCTTCTCTGCCGAAGCCGCTTTTTCCTCGGAGGTGGGTTCAGGCGCAGGTGCGGGTGCAGCCATTGCAGCAGCGGCGTTTTGAGCTATTTTATTTCGACGCTGCGTATGATACGCATAACCTGTTCCTGCTGGAATCAAACGACCTACCATCACATTTTCTTTTAAGCCCCGCAACTCGTCTCTCTTTCCAGCCACAGAAGCGCCCGTTAAAACACGTGTCGTTTCCATAAAGGAAGCTGCTGATAAGAAAGAATCTGTCGCCAAAGATGCTTTAATAAGTCCTAAAAGAATGGGTTCAAATGTAGCAATGACGCCTTTATTCTTACTAACCGTTTCATTGAATTCATCAACCCGGTAACGTTCCACTTGTTCACCGCGTATGAAGGGTGTGTCACCGGCATCTTTAATTTCGACTTTTCGTAGCATTTGACGAATAATAACCTCAATGTGCTTATCATTAATTTTCACACCTTGCAGTCTGTAAACTTCTTGAACCTCATCTACAATATAATTGGCCAATGCATTAACACCCAATAAACGGAGCACATCATGAGGATCAGTTGCACCATCAGCAATAACTTCACCCTTGGTGACCGTTTCACCTTCAAATACGGTAATACGACGCCATTTAGGTATAAGTTGTTCATACACCGTCCCATCTGGTCCGGTAATAATGAGTCGACCTTTTTCTTTGGTATCTCTTCCAAAACTAATTACTCCGGATATCTCAGCCAAGATAGCCGCATCTTTAGGACGGCGTGCTTCAAAAAGGTCAGCCACTCGTGGCAAACCACCGGTAATATCACGAGTTTTCGAAGCTTCTTGCGGGATACGGGCTAACACATCTCCGACTTCGACTCTTCGTCCATCTTCTTTATTGATGATGGTCCCTTCCGAGAGGAAGTAATGAGCTGGAACGCTGCTACCCGGTAAACAAACGTCTTTACCCTTCTCATCTACCAATTTAATCATTGGCCGTAATTCCTTGCCGCTAACCCCACGCTGTCTGCTGGCGGTGACAACAATACTGCTCAACCCGGTCAATTCATCTGTTTGACGGTTCATCGTGACACCTTCAACTAAATCAACCAATTGTAATCTGCCCCCTACTTCAGTAATGATTGGATGCGTATGCGGATCCCACTGTGCGACAATTTGTCCGGCTTTAACTGTGCTTCCGTCTTTGATACTCAAAGTTGCACCATAAGGAACTTTATATTGTTCGCGCTCGGCTCCGTGAACATCATGCACAATTAACACACCTGACCTTGAAACAGCGACCATAAGTGCCATCGGCTTGTTTCACTGTTTTTAAATTCTGTAAGCGGACAGTGCCGTCTACTTTGACTTGAATATTGTTAATGGCTGTCGTTCTTGAAGCGGCTCCACCAATATGGAATGTACGCATGGTTAACTGGGTTCCTGGCTCACCAATCGATTGGGCGGCAATAACTCCAATAGCCTCTCCGACATTAACTAAATGCCCACGGGCCAAGTCACGTCCATAACATAAAGCGCATACACCATAACGTGTTTCACAAGTAATGGTTGAACGCACCCTGACTGAATCAATATTGTGTTCTTCTAAAGAATTTGTTTTCTTCTCATCCAGTAAAGTGCCTGCAGGAAACAGTTCATTTTTGGATTTGGGATCGTAAACCGGATCCGACAGCACCCGTCCCAGGACACGTTCTGTCAACGGTTCTACCACATCTCCACCTTCAATGTGAGGACGCATCTCAATGCCAACGGTGGTTTCACAGTCATTTTCAGTGATCATTAAATCTTGCGCAACATCTACCAAACGACGTGTTAAATAACCGGAATTTGCAGTTTTTAACGCAGTATCAGCCAAACCTTTACGTGCACCGTGAGTTGAGGTGAAATATTGTCCTACCGTCAATCCTTCACGGAAATTTGCAGTAATTGGAGTTTCAATAATGCTGCCGTCAGGTTTTGCCATTAAGCCTCGCATACCCGCTAATTGACGAATTTGCGCCGCAGAACCTCGAGCCCCGGAGTCTGCCATCATATAGACGGCATTGAATGAATCTTTGCGAAGTCAGAGATTTCCGCCATCATCGCTTTAGCGACTAACTCTGTTGTATGAGACCAGATGTCTACCACTTTACTGTATCGCTCTCCACGAGTCACCAAACCAGAGGCATATTGCTGTTCAATTTCCCTAACTTCATTTTCAGCTTTAGCAATAATTCCTGCTTTTTCTTTAGGAATAACTAAGTCATTAATACCAATTGAAACACCTGAATATGTTGCATAGCGAAAGCCGGTATACATTAGTTGGTCGGCAAAAATGACCGTTTCTTTTAATCCTAACCGCCTATAGCACTCATTCAACAATTGTGAAATCATTTTCTTCGTCATCGGACGATCAATAATGCTAAAAGGCAATCCTTTGGGCACTACTTTCCATAATAAAACACGACCAATAGTCGTCGCTTTTATAGTGGTGCTTTCTTCTATCTTACCTTCGGTCAGAACAGATTCATGAATTCTGACCTTAACTCGTGCATGGATGCCCGCTGCTTTATTTAAATAAGCTCTTTCCACTTCCATTTCATTGGCGAAAATCATGCCTTCGCCATTTACACCTTCTTGTTCACGAGTCATATAGTACAAACCCAACACGATATCTTGGGTTGGCACAATAATCGGTTCGCCATTGGCAGGATGCAATACGTTATTCGTGGACATCATCAACGAACGAGCTTCTAATTGGGCCTCAAGGGTTAACGGCACATGCACGGCCATTTGGTCACCATCGAAGTCGGCGTTATAAGCGGTACAAACTAAAGGATGCAATTGTATTGCTTTTCCTTCAATCAAGATCGGCTCAAATGCTTGTATACCCAAACGATGTAATGTTGGTGCGCGGTTTAAGAGTACAGGATGTTCGCGGATCACTTCTTCGAGGATATCCCATACTTCCGGCGCTTCCATTTCCACCATACGTTTGGCGGCTTTAATTGTGGTAACTAATCCACGACGCTGTAATTTACTAAATATAAATGGTTTGAATAATTCCAACGCCATCCATTTTGGAAGACCACACTGATGCAGTTTCAATTCAGGCCCAACCACAATAACGGAACGACCTGAATAGTCTACACGTTTACCGAGTAAATTTTGACGGAAACGACCACCCTTACCTTTAATGAAATCAGCCAGGGATTTTAAGGGACGGCGATTAGAACCTAAAATGGCGCGACCCCGTCGGCCGTTATCTAATAGGGCGTCTACTGCCTCTTGCAACATTCTTTTTTCATTGCGTACGATAATATCCGGTGCATTTAAATCCAATAAACGTTTCAAACGATTATTACGATTAATGACGCGACGATATAAGTCGTTGAGATCGGATGTCGCAAATCTTCCACCATCTAAAGGAACCAAAGGTCTTAAATCAGGTGGCAAAATAGGTAGTACGGTTAACACCATCCATTCAGGCTTGTTTCCAGAGCTTTTAAAATCATTCATGATTTTTAAACGCTTTCTTATTTTGCTGATTTTTGTTTCAGAAGTTGTACCAGCCAATTCTCCCTGTAAATGTTTAATATCTTCATCTAAATTAATTTCTTTCAATAATCGCTCAATGGCTTCTGCGCCCATCAACGCTTCAAATTCATCTCCATATTCTTCTAACGCGTCTAAGTAAGCTTCTTCCGACAACAATTGACCTTTTTCTAAGGAAGTCATTCCTGGGTCAACCACGACGAAAGCTTCGAAATACAATATTCGCTCGATATCACGTAAAGTCATATCCAAGATTAAACCAATACGTGAAGGTAAAGATTTGAGGAACCATATATGCGCTACCGGGCATGCCAATACAATATGGCCCATGCGTTCGCGACGAACTTTTGCTAGAGTGACTTCTACTCCACATTTTTCGCAAATTACGCCTCGGTGCTTGAGACGTTTATATTTACCGCACAAACATTCATAGTCCTTGATGGGTCCAAAAATTTTGCAACAGAACAAACCATCACGCTCGGGTTTAAATGTTCGATAATTAATTGTTTCAGGTTTCTTAACTTCACCCCAAGATCCTCCCAAAATGTCTTCAGGAGAGGCAAGGTGTATGCTTAAAGCATCAAATTCGTTAACCGCATGATCAACTTTCATTTGTCTTAATAAATCTTTCAAAGCTTCCTCCAAAGAGTCTGTTGTTCCCCTTCACGATGGGGGATCGTAAGGGGGAGAATCGTGATTCTCCCCCTTCATTCCTGCATTTGGGCTTTGCCCATGTGCAGGATAAGAACAGCATGGTTACTCGGTTTCTAACGTTATTTCAATACCTAAAGATCGAATTTCTTTAACCAAAACATTAAATGATTCAGGCATTCCGGCATCCATCTTATGGTTACCGTCCACAATATTTTTATACATACGCGTACGCCCACTTACATCATCCGATTTAACGGTAAGCATTTCTTGCAAGGTATAAGCTGCGCCATAGGCTTCAAGGGCCCAAACTTCCATTTCACCGAATCTTTGGCCACCAAATTGGGCTTTACCACCCAGCGGCTGTTGGGTAACCAAACTATATGAACCTGTGGAACGCGCATGCATTTTATCATCAACCAAGTGGTTGAGTTTAAGCATATACATATAACCCACGGTAATAGGCCTTTCAAACGGTTCGCCAGTCCGGCCATCTATCAATCGAGTTTGCCCTGATTCAGGTAAACCAGCCATTTTTAATAATTCACGAATTTCTTCTTCGCTGGCGCCGTCAAACACTTGAGTCGTAACCGGAACACCATGTTGTAAATTACTGGCCAGTTCTTTGATTTCTTCGTCAGTCAAAGAATCAATATCCACTTTATGTCCGTGCCGGGTTTCGTAAATACTTTTTAACTCTTCACGTAATCTTTTGACACTGGCTTGTTGTTTTAACAAAGCTTCTATCTTTTGACCCAGTCCCTTGGCTGCCCAGCCTAAATGAGTCTCTAATATTTGACCGATATTCATTCGAGATGGCACCCCAAGTGGGTTTAGCACGATATCCACTGGCGTTCCATCTTCTAAATAAGGCATGTCTTCAATGGGCACGATAGTCGAAATAACACCTTTATTACCGTGTCTACCAGCCATTTTATCTCCTGGCTGAATACGTCTTTTAACGGCCAGATAGACTTTCACAATTTTGATAATACCAGGGGCTAAATCATCGCCTTGTGACAATTTCGCTCGCGAGTCTTTCATTTTAGTATCACGTTCTTTTCGCAATTCTTTATAATTATCGTTGGCTTCCTCAAGACGTTGATGCAGCTCTTCATCTTTCAAACGAATATCGAACCATTTTTCATGCGATAATTCTTCAAGATATGATTCGGTAATTTTAGCACCGGCTTTAAGACGAGATGGTCCACCTTCAACTGTTTTACCCACTAATAATTCTTTTAGTCCGGTAAATAAAGCATCTTCACGAATTCGCAATTCGTCATTAACATCTTTTTGTAATTTCGCAAATTTAGCTTCTTCGATTTCTAAAGCACGTTCATCTTTTTTAACGCCTTCACGAGTAAAGATATGCACGTCAATCACCGTGCCGTTCATGCCAGAAGGGACGCGTAATGAACTGTCTTTTACATCAGACGCTTTTTCGCCGAAGATAGCGCGTAACAATTTTTCCTCAGGAGAAAGTTGAGTTTCACCTTTTGGCGTTACTTTACCTACTAAAATATCTCCTGCTTCTACTTCAGCACCGACATAAACAATGCCGGATTTATCTAATTTGGCTAGAGCACTTTCACCGATATTAGGAATATCAGCAGTAACTTCTTCTGCACCCAGTTTGGTATCGCGTGCAATGCAAGTCAGTTCCTGAATATGAATTGTCGTAAAACGATCTTCTTCTACTAATCTTTCAGAAATTAAAATTGAATCCTCATAGTTATAACCATTCCAAGGCATAAAGGCGACCAGCAAGTTTTGACCTAATGCTAATTCCCCCAAGTCGGTGGAAGGGCCATCTGCTAATACGTCACCTATTTCCACTCGATCACCGACGTTTACAATTGGGCGTTGGTTAATACAAGTGTTGTAATTGGAGCGGTTGAATTTAGTTAAATTATAAATATCTACCGACCCTTTTCTGGCAGTTACTGTATTGGCATCCACACGTACTACAATGCGCGACGCATCGACAGAATCAACAATTCCTGGACGAATCGCACTGGCTGTAACACCGGAGTCCACCGCTACTTTTCGTTCAATGCCAGTCCCGACCAAAGGTTTTTCAGGGATAATCGTGGGCACTGCTTGACGTTGCATATTTGAACCCATCAATGCACGACTGGTGTCATCATGTTCCAAAAAGGGAATGAGTGCGGCAGCAACTGAAACCATTTGCCGGGGTGAAACATCCATGTAATTAACATTTTCAGTTAATGTCATTAAGGATTCATTTTTGTATCGACACAAAATCAAATCGTCTGTTAACCGTCCCTTTTCATCCACGGGGGTATTCGCTTGAGCGATGTAAAAATCCCCTTCCTCAATAGCTGACAAATAATCTACTATATCTGTGAGCACACCGTTTATCTACTTTACGATAAGGGCTTTCTAGAAAGCCATATTCGTTGGTACGTGCAAAAACAGACAATGAGTTAATCAGACCGATATTCGGACCTTCTGGAGTTTCGATCGGACAAAGCCGTCCATAGTGCGTGGGATGCACGTCACGGACTTCAAAACCAGCACGTTCTCTGGTTAAACCACCGGGTCCCAAAGCTGAAATACGTCTTTTATGGGTAACTTCTGAGAGCGGATTGTTTTGATCCATAAATTGTGACAATTGACTGGAACCAAAAAACTCTTTAATTGCAGCAGAAACCGGTTTCGCGTTCACCAAATCCTGTGGCATCATGTTTTCGATATCCGCTAAACTTAAACGATCTTTGACTGCACGATCAACACGAACCAAACCAATACGGAATTGATTTTCAGTCATCTCACCTACACTACGGACGCGACGATTTCCCAAATGATCGATATCATCCACTTCACCCTGTCCATCTCTGATAGCAACCAAAACTTTTAGAACAGCGACGATGTCTTCCTTAGATAAAACACCTGAGCCTGTTAATTCTTCACGACCGACTCGACGATTAAATTTCATTCGACCAACCGCTGATAAATCATAACGGTCGATAGAGAAAAATAAATTATGAAATAAAGTTTCTGCAGCATCTTTGGTCGGCGGTTCGCCTGGGCGCATGATACGATAAATTTCAATTAGAGCTTCTAATTGATTACGAGTGGTATCCAGCTTTAAAGTATCTGAAATATAAGGGCCGCATTCAATTTCATTAATATATAAAGTTTTAATTTCCTTGATGTTGAATTTTTTCAACTGTTCAAGCAAATCATTGTTAATATCTTGTCCTGCTTGAGCAATAATTTCTCCGGTTTTTTGATCAACAACTGCTTCTGCAATAACTTTGTTATACAAATATTCTACAGGTACAATTAATTTGTTAAGGTTTTCCTTTTCCATTTGTCGTACATGACGAGCTGAAATACGTCGACCAACCTCAATGATTACTTCTCCTTTCGGAGTAACGATGTCAGTAACCGCCAATTCACCCCGTAAGCGCTTCGGCACTAAATCTAAAACAATTTTGTCGGTTTCCAAGTGGAAAATATTGGCTTCATAAAATATTTTTAAAATTTCTTCAGTGTTATATCCCAAAGCACGCAAAATAATGGTTGCTGGCAGTTTTCGACGACGGTCGATGCGGACAAAAATTGCATCTTTGGAATCAAACTCAAAATCCAACCAAGACCCACGGTAAGGAATCACTCGAGCAGAAAATAGTAATTTGCCTGAAGAATGGGTTTTACCTTTATCATGCTCAAAGAAAACACCAGGAGAACGATGTAACTGCGAAACCACAACCCGAGTGGTGCCGTTGACGATAAAGCTACCTTTGTTCGTCATTAAAGGGATTTCTCCTAAAAAAACTTTTTGTTCTTTAACGTCTTTAATAACAGGATTTTCTAAGGATTTTTCTTTATCGAAAATAACGAGACGCATCATTACCTGAATGGGTGCAGCAAAAGTAGCCCCACGCAATAAACATTCTTGTTCACTGAACATGGGTTCGCCAATCGTGTAACTCACGTATTCTATTTGTGCGTGACCCGAATAACTGGTAATCGGAAATACGCTTTTAAAAGCGCTGTGCAACCCGTTATCTTTTCGTTGGTCGGGAGCAACATCCGCTTGTAGAAACTGTTCATAAGAATCGATTTGCATCGCTAACAAGAAAGGAATTTCTAGAATTTCTTCTTTCCCCTTGCCGAGTCGGAGACGTACGCGTTTTTTTTCAGTGTTTGATTTGATTGGATAAAGACTTTCAGTTTTATGCCGTGCAACCATGAAAATACCTCATATATGAACAAACAGCAAATGCCGCTACAATAAGCGGCATTTACATTCTTTATTTTAATGCTTCGTCTCTGCTCTGCCAGTAAGTTCCTTTAGCAGGAATTCCTGTTTTACTTAACTTCAACTGCAGCGCCAGCTTCAGTCAATTTTTTCTTAATGGTTTCAGCTTCATCTTTAGGAATCCCTTCTTTCACCGTACCAGGAACACCTTCTACCATATCTTTTGCTTCTTTAAGACCCAATCCAGTGATTTCACGAATAACTTTGATCACTGCAATCTTTTTGTCAGCGGCAAAGCCAGTCATTACAACATTAAACTCGGTCTTCTCTTCTACGACAGCAGCTTCACCACCAGCGGCTGGAGCAGCAGCAACAGCAGCTGCAGCGGATACACCAAACTTTTCTTCCATCGATTTCACTAAACTAACAACATCCATAACGCTCATTTGTGAAATTGCTTCTAAAATATCTTCTTTTGTAACGGCCATTAAAATAACTCCTCAATAAATAATTAAATACAATTACGCTGCACGTTTTTTATCAGCAACTGCAGACACAGCTCGGACAAGCTGCGCATAAGTTTCTGACATCGTACGTACTAATTTGACAACCGGTCCTTTCATAACCGACATCAATTGCGCCAATGCCTCATCGCGTGAAGGTAAATTGGCTACGGCTTTAAGTTGTTCCGGTCCTAATAAAAGACCATCTAAAACCAAAGCACGAATTTCAAATTTATTATGATCTTTTGCAAAATCGCGTGCTAATTTGGCTGCTGCTGATGGTTCATCCGAAGAGAACATCAATAACATTGGACCCACTAGCGCTTTTTGCAAACTAACAAATTTTGTGCCTTCTACCGCGCGTCTTGCGAGTGTATTGCGGTAAACCCGTAATACAATCTTGTGCTTACGTGCACTCACTCGTAATTGCGTCATTTCCGCAACGGATAGACCCCGATATTCGGCCGCAATGACTGATACAGAGCGGTTTGCAATATCAGCAATCTCACTAACCATTGCTTTCTTTTCTTCAATCTTCAATGCCACAATTTACCTCTCTCAACTAACAGTGAAATTCCCTAATTGGGAATTATTGGTGAGGGGCCGTCTTGTTAAAGAAGCCATTCACCGTCTGCGTAGGAAATTAAGGCTTTTTACACCACCTACGGTCTTCGACGGAGACCATTTGGTTTCCGTGATTCTCTCCAGCCATTCCCGCTGAATACAGCAGGAATGGCTTCTTGGTTCATATCCTGCGCATCGGCAAAGCCGATTGCTCGGAATTAAGGGGAAAAATCGCGATTTTCCCCCTTAAGAACCCCCATCGCGCAAAGAGGAGTCCCTTCGGGACTCCTGGTTCTCTTTACTTTATTCCAACAAAGTACCCACATCTACCAAGAGGCCAGGCCCCATAGTAGAAGACAAAGTTACTTTTTTGATATAGATACCTTTCGCGGAAGGAGGTTTAGATTTAATTAAGCCTCCGACAAAAGCTTTAATGTTTTCTTCTAATGATTGGGTTGGTAATTTTATATTACCTATTGAACCATGCACCAAACCATTTTTATCATTACGGAATTGAACTTGTCCGCTTTTCGCATTTTTAACCGCGGTTGCAACGTCTGCTGTCACCGTTCCTACTTTAGGATTTGGCATTAAACCTCTAGGACCTAAAATTTGTCCCAATGTTCCAACGACTCGCATACTATCAGGTGTTGCAATTAATACTTCAAAATCAAAAGTGCCACCCTTAATAATTTCAGCCAAATCTTCAAAGCCAACTATATCTGCACCTGCATTTTTAGCAGCAGTGGCTTTGTCGCCTTGAGCAAAAACAGCAACGCGAATTAGACGACCAGTGCCATGCGGCAATACCACAGCTCCGCGTACACCTTGATCTGATTTGCGTGGGTCAATACCCAAATTAACTGCAACATCCACACTCTCAGCGAATTTTGCAGTGGCGCATTCTAATAGCAATGCTAAAGCGTCTTTTACCGCATACACTTTACCCAGAGGAGCTTTCGCTTTAATCGCTTCTTGTCTTTTTGAAAGTTTAGTCATGTTATTCCACTCCCTCAACTTCAAGACCCATACTGCGCGCAGAACCTGCAATAGTGCGGATTGCGGCCTCTAAACTACTTGCGGTAAGGTCTGGTAGTTTTAATTTAGCAATTTCCTCGAGCTGCGCACGAGTCACTTTACCCACTTTATTTTTGTTCGGAATAGCGCTGCCTTTGGGTATTTTGGCTGCTTTTTTCAATAAAACAGAAGCCGGCGGCGTTTTAACAAGAAATGAAAAACTTCGGTCTGAGAAAACCGTGATGATAACGGATACCGGAAGACCTTTTTCCAGACCTTGGGTCTGAGCATTAAATTGTTTACAAAATTCCATGATATTAACACCATGTTGACCTAACGCTGGTCCAACCGGTGGACTTGGATTCGCTTCTTGAGCCTTTACTTGTAATTTTATAGATCCACTGATTTTTTTTGCCATATTTACTCCAAACGGGTTCAAACGCTTTAAATAAGCTCCCCGTGGTTTATGTTCTTCGCATTTATTTATATCCTTCGCATCAGGAAACCTGATGCTCGGAATGAAGGGGGAGAATGCGATTCTCCCCCTTACGATCCCCCATCGCGCAGGTTACTCCCTGCTAACGGGGTTATTTTTTTATTTTCAGCTTATATTATCCTTTTTCTACTTGATCAAATTCAAGTTCGACTGGGGTTGCACGGCCAAAAATTGATACGGAAACACGTAAACGATTTTTTTCGTAATTCACATCTTCTACTACCCCGTTAAAGTCCGCAAACGGACCTTCGGTTACACGAACCACTTCACCGGGTTCAAAAAGCACTTTGGGTTTAGGCTTAGATTCGCCTTCTTCCACGCGCCGCAGAATAGATGCAGCTTCCTGATCACTAATGGGTGCAGGTTTATCTGCAGTGCCACCAATAAAGCCCAAAACTTTTGGCACACTTTTAACAAAGTGCCAAGTTTGTTCATCCATAGTCATTTGCATCAACACATAACCTGGAAAAAATTTGCGTTCGCTTTTGCGTTTTTGTCCGCGGTGCATTGCAATGACTTCTTCGGTAGGAACAATAATTTCAGCAAATCGATCTTCAAGACCCATCATTTGCATTCTTTGGCGTAAGGTTTTGACAACGTAATTTTCAAAACCGGAATAGACGTGTACGACGTACCAACGCTTTGTTTGTTCTGTTGTCATCGTTTTTTAACCTCGTTGACCTGTCACTAGACTTACCGCCCAGAAAAAGAATGTATCTAAACCCCATAACACTAAGGCTGTAACGACCACCATCGCAACTACAACCAACGTTGTTTGGATCGTTTCTTGCCGTGTCGGCCACGTTACTTTTCTTAGTTCGCCGCGAGCAGCCTTGATAAACGACCACGCTTGCCGACCTTTTTTTGTCCAAAAAGCAATGGCAACAATAACAATCAGCAATACCAGCCCAGCTGCTGCTCGAATTCCCCAAGCAACTTGGGAATAATAATAATTTGCTACAATGCCCGCTATCAATAGCAAGAAAACCAACAGCCATTTAAAACGGTCAAACATCGGCTGTTCTTGTTGCTCAGCCGGTTGCATACCCGTTTGCTTTCCTTTCATAATTCTCTCACCATTTGTCGCTCAGCATCTCGACATATCTTGGCAGGCCAGGAGGGAATCGAACCCCCAACCTGCGGTTTTGGAGACCGCCGCTCTGCCAATTGAGCTACTGGCCTAGTTGTTGTTGATAGCCCACACTAGCCTTGAGCCCACAACCGGAGTTGAACCGGTGACCTCTTCCTTACCAAGGAAGTGCTCTACCAACTGAGCTATGTGGGCTTACTATAATTTCTGCCTTCTCGAAGCGGGTGATGGGAATCGAACCCACGCTATCAGCTTGGAAGGCTGAAGTTCTACCATTGAACTACACCCGCTTCCGGAAAACAGATCCGCTGTTTCCTGACTTTCAACCTGGAGGGGGAAGGATTCGAACCTTCGAAGGCAGAGCCGTCAGATTTACAGTCTGATCCCTTTGACCGCTCGGGAACCCCTCCTGAAAACAAGGCGGCTATTGTCAATCAATATTGAATCAATGTCAACTTTTTTTGTTTTGGCAACGCCAAAGCGGCCGCGTATTCCGAGGAAATATGGATATCTGATAGTATCCATTCCCCTACTTTCACTGGACTGCTTTGCAGGGTGCTTACATTAAAATTAGATAACGGATGACTCAGTCCTTTACCCAGCGCTTTGATATAAGCTTCTTTCCGGACCCACATTTTATAAAATATGCTTATCTGCTCTGAGGATGGTACCTGTAAAAGTTGTTCATGCTCTTCTTTGGAGAAAAAGCGTGCAGACAACTCCAAAAAAGGAATTTCCGGGTTAATCCATTCTACATCAATTCCAATTTCCACATCCTGAGTAAACCCAAACAATGCCAGATCTTTTGAATGCGATAAATTAAAAAAAATTTTGAATGGGAGCTCATTTATCAGATAAGGTTTGCCGTATTCATTGAGATAAAAAGAGAATTGATCTGGCGGTAAAGACAAATACCGTGAGAGAATCATCCGCAACAACACATGAGACCAAATAAAATTATGTCGATGCTCCTCTTTCACCAATCGGTGAGCACGCTGTTGTTCTTCAGCTGAAAGTAATGCCACTTTATCCGGGGGTGGGGCTGGAAACTCATTTAATCCTGTCTTCCAAAGATGGACTTCTCCAGAATTTAAAAACAAGTTCTCTCTCGCGAGTCGCCAAACGCTATTCATGCATTCTTTTTCATATTATATACCCAGGGCATCTGAGTAAGCTTAGTTGAAGGAAAGAATAATGGCTATTTTGCCATGCCGGTTGGGAAAAAGACAATACATTAAGCTATCCTCGCAAATACATTATCGCGTAGTTATCTTCTGATTTCTTTGCCAATATTGCACAGTTTACTATAATTTGTATGTTTTTTCTTAATGCTTTGCTTTGAGGATTTTTCTCTAATTTTTTTAAACAACCAGAAAAACTACTATCCTCATCTATATTTTCAACTAAACTAATTCTTTTATCGTCCCCCAATTGATTTAATCTTTTAAAAGTTAGAATTTTTAACTGGAGTAATTTTTGCACGTCAGGGTTAGATAAGATTTCAGTTAAATTACTTTTAGTCCCGGCAAACTTGAAATCTGGCGTATTAGTCTTAAGTATGGTTATGCATTTTTGTATTTCAGTTTTCTTATTTTCAGAAAAATAATCAAAACCTTTTTTATCCATAAGAAGAAATTCAGGTTTTCTTAGCTTAGGTTGATTAATAAAAACATCTCTATAAATTTTCCCTGATGGGTTTATCAAATAACTAGCCCAAAAAATATTGTTCTTACCGCATTTATTAAATAAATGACAAACTAAAACTATACTCGTTACTACAGATTTAAGATCAGAAAAAGTGAACAAATAGCAAATTAACTCATCCGGTATTTTTTGAAAATTTATCACTAACTCTGTAGTCTTAGATTCTGTTACTGCATTCGTGTTTTTATTGTTTAATAAATTGAATAGATTGTTGAAGAAGACTTTCATTTTACCTCTTTTTACTTTATGTACTTTTTACTTCATTTTTCTTTCTAAAAATGCTTACTTTTATACAATTGCAAAATTTATCTTGAAAGTCAAGGATATTGTTTCAATTCGCCACGGTTTTTCTAATCGTGATTTTTCATTTACTCAGTTTGTAAAACCCGATCAAATAACTGACTTACTGCTTGAATTGGCGAAAAAGCTTCGAATAATATGTTGTAAACCTGTTTCGTGATTGGCATTTCAATTTTAAATTCTTGCGATAAATGCCAAACTGTACGAGTATTGCTTAATCCCTCAATGGCCCCTCCCACTTGGCTCTGCGCTTGTTCGCAAGTTGCTCCTGCTCCAATTGCTAATCCTAAACGGCGGTTACGCGACTGATTGTCGGTACAGGTCAATACTAAATCGCCGATACCGGCTAAGCTCATAATAGTATTAGCTGAAGCACCCAGACTGACAATAAATCTAGACATTTCTGCTAAACCTCGGGTAATTAAGGCGCTACGCGCATTCGCGCCTAACTTTAAGCCATCACTAATTCCTACTCCAATCGCTAAAATATTTTTTATTACACCGCATAATTGCACACCAATTAAATCGTTATTTTCATAAACTCTAAAATTAATGCCATGAAAACGGGTAATTAAATCGCGAACAAAGTTTCGCTGATTTCCACTCAAACTGATAGCAGTCGGCAGTCCCAGCGCTACTTCATGAGCAAAACTGGGGCCAGATAAAATAGCCATGGGCGTGTTTTGTCCCATCGTGTCAGCTATGACCTGATGTAATAATTTTCCGGTTTTAGGTTCAAGACCCTTAGTACCCCAAGCAATACGAATATTATTACCAGCTATTGAATGAACACGATTAACAACTTCCGAGAACGATCGACTGGGAACAGCAATTAAGATGTCACTGACATTATGCAAACAAGCAGATAAATCATCCTCAAGGATTAAATTGTGAGGTAAGTTTATATTGGGTAAATAAGCGCGGTTTTGATGATGCTCGCGCATCTGTGCAATTTGATTAGGATCATTACCCCACAATTTTACACTATTGCCATTTCTCAGTAACAACAGGGCCAATGCAGTGCCCCACGCACCTGCGCCTAAAACTGCAATCGGTGTTTTTATTTCAAACATCAAAGTCGTGAGACTAGTTCTTTTTGTCTTCACTTTCCGTTGGTTTTTGCTGTTGCTGATGTTGTTCATACAGCGCATCAAAATTAACTGGGGTTAAATATAGCTGAGGAAAACCCGCATGCATGACCATCTCAGTCACTACTGCACGTGCGTAAGGGTACAAAATGTTTGGACAAAAAGCACCGAGCATCGGTCGTATTTCTGCTTCTGTAAAGCCTTGTAAGCTAAAGATCCCAGCTTGTTTCACTTCCACTAAGAAAGCAGTGTCCTCTTTTACCTTGACGGTAATGGTAACTGTGAGAACCACTTCGTAGGTATCTTTTTCTAAGGGTTCCGCTTTAGTCCCTAAATCGATATTCATTTCCGGCTCCCATTTTTTTAAGAAAATTTTCGGACTGCTGGGAGCTTCTAAAGATAAATCTTTAACATAAAGACGTTGGATGCCAAATTGTCTTTGTTGATTTTCACTCGTGTTACTTTGTGCACCATTCTGTTGGGAATTGATATTAGTATCAGCCATTTATATTCTCCTAAGATAAAATTTTGTCTAATTGTCCTGATTGTTCACAAGCCCAAAGATCATCAAAACCACCAATGAGCTTGTCGTCAATTAAAATTTCAGGAATCGTACGCCGCCCAGTCCGTTCCATCATCTCTGCTCGTTTATCTGGGTTTAAATCGACGCGAATCTCTTCATAAACGATTCCTTTGCGATCCAACAGCTGTTTAGCCTGATGACAATAAGGGCAGTAATCAGCTGTATAAATTTCAACTTTGTGTTCCATCACTTTTTAACCAAAGGTAATTGGGCAGATTTCCAAGCTTGCATACCACCGTTTAACACATGAACTTGTTCAATATTTTGTTTTTTTAGACTCGCAGCGACAACCGCTGATTTCTGCCCATTTTCGCAAACCAAAACAATGGGCTGCTTTTCATATTTTTTAATTTTAGCCGGATCTTTTTCCAAATCAACCTGGGAAATATTCACGGCTCCTACAATATGGCCGGATTGAAAAGCTTCTCGTGGTCGAATATCGATCACGATGGCGTTATCTCGATTAAGCATTTCTACAACACGCTGCGGATTAATTTTATTCATTAAACCTTTTGTACGCGCTTCTTCAATCAGTAGCAAAGCAATCAAGAGGATTAATAATACACTTAAAAACCAGTGGCTTATAAAAAATTGAATTAGGTCTTGCACAAATAATGTCCACATTTTTATCAATGAATCGTGTTAGCCTAGCATAGAAGTATTCTTTAAAAAAGTGTCATAGCAATTCCCATTAACATGGAAATTGCTATTTTTTGTTTTGATGCTGCGCTCGGCAAAGCCGATGCTCGCACTTAAGAGGGAGAATCACAATTCTCCCTCTTAAGAATCTCCCATCGTGTAAAGTTTCCCGTTTCAATAAAAACGGGAAGTGATATAATATGACTTTCTTTTGAGTGAGGAATATCAGATGAAACATATACCAAAACCAATGGTTTTAATTATTTTAGATGGCTGGGGTTATCGAGAAAGCAGCAAACACAATCCCATAAAACTGGCTTCCACTCCCAACATTGATCAATTATTTTCAAATCACCCCTGGACCTTGTTAGATGCCTCTGGGAAAGCTGTGGGTTTACCAGAAGGGCAAATGGGCAATTCCGAAGTAGGCCATTTACACATTGGCGCTGGCCGCCCTGTTCCTCAAGATTTGACCAGAATTAATGACGCAGTGGAGGACGGTAGTTTCCAAAAAAATTCTCATTTTACCAATGCAATTTTGGAAGCAAAACGTACCAATGCAGCAATTCATGTATTGGGGCTGGTTTCCCCCGGAGGCGTCCATAGCCATGAAGATCATATCAAAGCCTTGATTAAATTACTGGCTGGACAAGGGGTAAAAAAACATTATTTGCATGCTTTTCTAGATGGGCGAGATGTAGCCCCTCAATCCGCTAAACCTTCTCTGGAAGCAATCGAAAAACTTTATAAGGAACTGGGCAGCGGGCAAATTGCCAGTATGGTTGGCCGGTACTATGCAATGGATCGTGATCATCGTTGGGAACGAACTGAGAAAGCTTATGATTTACTGACGCTCGGGATTGCGCCCTACACGGCAACCACTGCCGTGGCAGGCCTGGAAGCAGCCTATGCTCGCAAAGAAAAAGATGAATTTGTGCAAGCCACCAGCATCCATGCTGCGGATCAACCACCCATTGATATTCAGGATGGCGATATCGTTATTTTTATTAATTTTCGTGCTGATCGCGCCCGTCAATTATCCTACGCTTTTACTGATCCCAATTTTTCTGGCTTTCCTCGCAAAGCTAAACCCAAGTTAAATCGATTTATTACCTTAACCCAATACGCTGCAGATCTAAATGCAGAAGTGGCTTACCCTCCTCTATCATTAAAAAACACGTTGGGAGAATTTTTGTCGACCAAAGGATTGAGTCAGTTACGACTCGCGGAAACAGAAAAATATGCTCATGTGACGTATTTTTTAAATGGTGGCAATGAAAAACCCTTCCCCAAAGAATCCAGAGATCTTATTCCCTCCCCTAAAGTTCCCACCTATGATTTAAAACCCGAAATGAGTGCTATAGAATTAACTGATAAGTTTGTTGAAGCCATTCTGGCGCAAACTTATGATGTCATTATCTGTAATTATGCCAATCCTGACATGGTTGGCCATACGGGAATTGAATCTGCTGCGATCGAAGCGGTGGAAGTGGTCGATACTTGTTTGGGAAGGATTATGGAAAGTCTCAAACAAGTTGGCGGAGAAGCACTCATTACTGCCGATCATGGCAATATTGAAGAAATCTACAATGAAAAAGTTCACCAGTCTCACACTGCACATACCATCAATAAAGTTCCTTTGATTTATTTTGGCAGACCGGGGAAATGGCAACCCATTGAATCTCCTAGTCTGCAGGATGTTGCACCAACGCTTCTATACTTAATGGATCTTAAAGCCCCAAATGAAATGACCGGGAAAAATTTACTTAAATTAGTTTAATTGATTGAATGATGCATAAACGTCCGTCTTTAATAATATTTTTTATAGGTTGTTTTTTTATTGGGAATGTATTCGCACAAACAAACCAAAGCGAATTGGATCATATTTTGCATGAAATGAAAAATATAAAAATAAATTTGCAAAAAAAATATGATAAAAAAAATGAATTACAATTTGAGTTAAAAAAAATTGAATCTCAATTTGGTGAAACCGCTCGATACAACGAAGAACTCAATCAACAAATTTTCAAACAACGCGTCTCTATTGCTGCATTGACGAATACAGCCGCGATTAATGTAGATCAACTCCATAAGCTACAACAAGCTTTAGCCAGTCAGCTACACATGGCTTATATATTAAAATCACAAAACCCTTTAAAGTTAATTTTAACACAGCAAGATCCTAACCAAGTAAATCGCAATATTTATTATTACTCATCACTCAATCATAAAAGTTTAGAAGCTATCTTGCAGCTGCAAAATAATCTATCGCAAATTAATTCTCAAAGACATCAACTTTTTCTGCAATATCAAAATTTACAGTTGCTGCAGCATCAACAACAATTGGCAGAAAACAAATTAGCGACGATGCGAATTAATCGCACTCAATTAGTGAGTGAAATTGATCACACCATAAATAATCAAAATCAAATTTTAAAAAAGCTTACTGCCGATAAGGATCGATTGGAAAAAACATTGAATCAACTCAAACCCATTTCATGGCCTCAAGGTAATAGTAATTTTGCCTCATTGAAAGGTCACTTACCTTGGCCGACACAAGGAAAAGTTTTACATTATTTCAATACGCCTATTGAGCAAAGTGAAATTAATTGGACGGGTGAATTAATAGCAGCCCCTGAAGACCAGCCCATTTATTCGGTTGCCAACGGCATTGTCGTATTTGCCAAATGGTTGGAAGGCTACGGTTTATTATTAATTATCAACCACGGCAATGGATACATGACACTATATGGTAGAAATCACAGTTTGTATAAACATGAAGGTGATTCTGTAAAAGCGGGGGAAATGATTGGCAGCGTTGGTGAAAGTGGCGGTTTTAGTGCACCCTCTCTCTATTTTGCCATTCTTTATAATGCTAAACCTCTTGACCCCAGCCAATGGTGCTCCTAAAGTAGTGTCTTTGAGACCGCGATGAGGATATTTGTATGTTTATGCAACGAAGCAGAACTTTTTTTTTAAAATTGATAACTATTGTTAGTATAAGCTGTTTATCGCTGTCTGCCTGGGGCCAAGACGAAGTACCACCTACTGTAGATACCTCTAAATTAAATAATCCCCCCAAAGTTGAACAAACTCAGCTGCCTAGGCAGGAGATTGATCGCTTTGTCACCGCCATTTCATTAATTAAACAGTATTATATAAAAAGCCCTACAGATGAAGCTTTATTCAGTGATGCTATAAAAGGTATGGTCTCTAATCTTGATCCCCACTCAGCTTATCTAGATGCCGAAGATCTAAAAGATTTAGAGACAGCTGTATCAGGTGAATTTGTTGGTATCGGTGTTGAGTTGACCACTGAAAACGGCATTTTAAAAGTAATAAGCCCGATTGATGGGACTCCTGCAGCGCGCGCAGGCCTAAAACCGAATGACCTCATTATCAAAATTGATAATGAATTAGTGCAAAATATGACATTGGAAGAAGCCGTCAATAAAATTAAAGGAAACAAAGGAACAAAAGTCACTTTAACTATTATAAGGAAAGGCTCAGATCAACCCATTACCTTAACTATTATGCGTGATACGGTTAAGGTTCAAAGTTTGCAATACAAAGTTTTAAACGATCATTTTGGTTATATTCGTCTCAGCTTTTTTCAAGGCCCAGTCGATGAAGATTTAAATAAAGCCATAGACGACCTATTATCAAAAAACAAAGTACAAGGATTAATTTTAGATTTACGCAATAATCCCGGCGGTTTATTGGATGTCAGTGGTCGGGTAGCTTCTACATTTTTGGATAAGCAAAAAACCGAACAATACAATAGCTTAGTTGTTTACACGAAAGGCAGAATACCTGGATCTGACATGCAAATTAAGGTGACTGGGACAGATAAAACGAATGGGCTACCTTTGGTTGTCCTGATTAATGAGGGATCAGCATCTGCCTCTGAAATTGTGGCAGGAGCATTACAGGATTATCATCGCGCTGTCATTATGGGAACAGCTAGTTTTGGCAAAGGCTCAGTGCAAACGGTTCTTCCGGTTGATGATGGGGCAATTAAATTAACCACTGCTTTATATTACACTCCTGCAGGTAGAGTAATCCAAGCAAAAGGCATTCAACCGGATGTCGTTGTTCCTCCATTGGAAGTAACAGGCAAAGAAACTGGCGGTATTTTAGATATTGATGAAGAGAACTACAAAAATCATTTAAGCAATGATAGTACCGAGCAGAATACTCAAGAATTACTTGCACAATATCAAAAAGAACGTGAAACGGAAGTCCAATTGGCCAAAGATGATTATCAATTATTTGCTGCGTTGATGATGTTGCAAGGCATGTCGACAGTGAGAAAGTAAAAATCGCCACTCCATGTGGCGATTTTACTAAATCCAATTAAATTGGCAATTAGGTATTGCTACCGCCTTTTTGTTGCTTTAAAGAATTTAAAGTCTTAACTAAAGAACTTGGTAGTGGAGCTGTTCCACCGGCTATGGTTTGCCATTGATCTGGTGGGATATGTGCATCTTCGAAAGCTTTTTCAACTAGGCGTCGATCCTTAACATTGCTTTCTGACATAATACGTTGAATAATTTGATCGCGATATTGTTTATTTGTATCTTTCATCGTTTTTCCTCCGATTTTATTCCTACAATCTTGTTCAAGATTAAATATAGCAGAATTTAGCTTTAAAACAAATTTTCAATAAAATCAATAACTTAATTGCATAATTCTGGTGATGAGATTAAAGGCTACTAAAAGACTTGAAATCCACTCCGCTTTGTTCAGCGACATCCGCCTACTCGCAAGATTGTCTAAACGGGGCCCGTCAGTGGAGATGGTTTCGTGCTCACTACGCCATCAATAGCAGGTGCAGTTCTTCGTAAGCGCCATTGTGCAGAGTGAACTTTTATCATGCTAAATTCGTTTCCGAATTGGCTTCGTTGTGCGCGAAACCATCTCCACTGACACCCGTTGCAAAGCTTGTTGGCGGATGCGCTGAACAAAGCTATGCAGGACGGATTAGTTCATCTCAGTATTTAGTACCTGCCTCGCCAATATTTTAAATCTTTTTTTGTTATTACTTTGCGAGTACTTGAAAATGTCGGATATCAATTTTTTGGAAAAACGATCTCTATATACCTGTATTCAATAGAATATCGATAATCCTATGCAATTTTCAAACTCTCTGCATAGGCTTGTTCAGCGCATCCGCCTGCGAGCTTTGCAACGGGTGTCAGCGGAGCAATTCGGAAAAGGAGTTCATCGTGATAGAGTTCACTCTGCACAATACGGGCTACAGAGTATCGCGCCAGCTATTTATGCGCAGCGAGCACGAAAAGATCTCCACTGACGGGCCCCGTTTAGACAATCTTGCGAGTAGGCGGATGTCGCTGAACAAGCCGGGGTGGGTTTAGGTTTCGAAATCTACACCGATTATTTCAATTGGCGTAAGGCAAGATTAGCAAATAGTCCCGGTTCAGACATTAATGATTTAAAATTCCCTGTTTGCACAATATAACCTTTATCCAGGACATAAATCTTATCAGCATATTCAATAGTACTTAAACGATGAGCAGCGATCACTTGTGTTGCCTTCAACTCTTTTAAATAGTGTTGAACAACCGCTTGTGTTGTGTTATCGAGAGCACTCGTCGCCTCGTCCAAAAAAAGAATTTTCGGATTTTGCGCAATCGCCCGCGCCAAAATTAATCGCTGCGCTTCACCACCGGATAAGGTAATAGGCCCTTCTGATATAATCGTATCCATCTGCATCGGCAATAATTTTATAAAATGTGCCAAACCGACTTTTTCAGCAATATCCCAAGCATCACGTCGTGATAATTGCGTATTATTACCAATAATATTTGATAAAATAGTTCCCGGCATTAAGGCGCTGTTTTGCATCACCGAACCAATATGGCGCCGCATCGAATTTAACTTTAAATTTTTTATATTAATATCGTCGTAATAAATTTCACCATCTTGTGGTTTTTCTAGACCCAACATCAAACGAAATAATGAAGATTTTCCAGATCCAGAGGGGCCAACAATAGCAACACATTCACCAGGAGAAATTTTAATTGACAGGTTTTTAAACAAATAATTCTCAGCAGGTTGATAACCAAAAACAATATTGTTTAATTCAATTTTACCTTTTAAATCGATTGTTTCAAAAGAACCAGTCGAAACTTCGATAGGTAAGTTAAACAGATTTTTGGAGTGCTCCCAACCATTGATAATTTGTAAAATTTCATCCAAAATTTGATTTAAATTCCTTAACGTAACCATAAAGATTAAAAAAACACCAAAAAATATTACCCATAGAGTCAAACCCATTTTTACATGACTAAATGCCAGTACAGAAAACAAGGTTAATACTGAAAAGAAAACCATAATACTCATAAAAATATCCAAATAATTCTGGCTTATTTGGGCCTGGCTTTCTGATTCTGTTCTTTTAGTTAAATAAAACACCCATTTATTAAACAGCCGTCCTTCAGCATTAGCCACTCTGATTTTTAAAATCCCGGAAAGAATTTCAAAGGTAAAATCCATCAAATGGCTGAACCGATGATACCATTGGCGAAATCTTTGTGATTGGAAATAATGCAGGAAAAAAATAACTAATCCAAGAATCAGTGCCCAAAAAATAACAAACAGAGCCAGTTTAGAATTTAAATAAAAAAGACAAACTATAGAAAAAATCAGCAATGTAGCGTTAGAAAAAATTTCCAATAATATTTTATACAAAATTTGGGGAATTTCAGCGGCCATATTTGCATGAAAAGTGAGCTGGCTCACTGAATGACGCCGAAAAAAGGCAGTAGGGAATTTTAAAATTCGATCCCATAGCGCTGGAGTCCAGACTGCCTCCATTTTAAAATGCAAACGAATGGTCTTGTTTGTCAAGATATATTTCAACAAGCAAATAAATGAAATGTCCAGGAATACAAAGATTATTGCGAGATATAATAAAAATGAGTTTCCAGTATGAGTTGCTTTGATAAGCAAGCCCAAGGCAAAAGGTATTAGCAATATGAAAAAGCTTCTCAAAACTTCGAAAATCAAACAGGGCCATAATTCAGCATTCACCTGTCTGCGAATAAATTTCCAAAGAGTGGATAGGGTTAAGGCTTTTGCAGGGAATGAGGGGTAAAAATAATATGCTTGTTTACTAATCTCCTCAGCAATGCTCGCATTAACTTTAGTCTGCAGTCCGTAGGCCAAACATACCATAGTATAGCCACCTCCTTTTCGAGGCAACAAAGCACTGGGTTGATTTTTATAAAAAACCAGTAAACTTCCTCCATCTTTTTCCCACCATTCATCTTGTAAGGCTATTAAACGGATCCGGACATTGGAAGCGTTAGCCACTTGCTGTAAAAAAGTATCTAAGTCGCTGTCCTCAAACTTAATATATTTTTTTTGCAATTTTATTTTTTGTTTTTTCGCAATTAACTGACAAGTTGAAAACAGCAACTCATACGGATTTAAATTAGCAATTAATTTCTCTTTCATTGAATCTCTAAATCAACTAACTCTTGATAAAGTCCGCTTTCTTTTATCAAACTCTCGTGATTTCCACTTTCTACAATTCTACCATTGTCAATCACGAGGATTTGATCGCAATCGCGGATAGCACTTAAACGATGAGCAATAATCAATAAAGTAATTTGTTGATTTTTTAAGTTATTATAAATTTCTTGCTCTGAAACAGGATCAAGCGCAGAAGTTGCTTCATCCAAAACTAAAATAAGCGGATTACTTAATAATGCTCTGGCAATTTCAAACCGTTGCACTTGTCCACCACTGAAGTTTTTCCCTCGTTCCTCAACCCATGCCTCCAATCCTCCACGTTCAGTCACAACTTCGGACATACCCACCAAATGCAATGCATGATAAATCATTGAATCTGAAATACTGGCATTCCATAAAGTTAGATTTTCACGAATAGAAGCTGAAAATAAGAAAATCTGTTGTTCAACCACACCAACCCATCGCGCTAAAATTGATCTTGAAATATTGCTTAGACTGCTCCCTAGAATGGAAACCTCTCCTGTCCATGGCGCATAAAGTCCGCAAATTAATTTGATTAAACTGGATTTTCCTCCCCCAGTCGGTCCAACCACAGCGACTCGTTCTCCCGTTTTAATTGAAAAATTTAAATTTTCAAAAATGGGTGGCTCGAGCCTAGAATATCCAAACTGAATATTTTTAAATTCTAAGGCCGACACAATTTTTTTTGCTGAAACTTCGATTTGGTCGGCATTTGATTTTAAAACATTTTCTGCACCATAGTTGATAACATCATTGATTCGGGCTATATCCCCGCGTGTTTTAAATAAATTAGCTCTTAAATTAACCATTTCACTAATGGGGTAATTAAAATTAAACGAAAGAATAATGACCGCTAGAAAAGAACCTAGTGTTAATTCACCGTTAAATACCAACCAACCTCCATAACTAATTAGCAATATTAGACTTAAAGATTGCATAACAAAGGGAAAAAAATTAAGGAAATATTTTTGAGTTTCAAAACTCAACCAATTGTTAATTTTTTGAGCATAAGCAGCTGCCCATTGATTAAAAAATTGATTGTCCAGTGCATTGACTTGAATTGTCTCAATTACCCGCAAGGCATTGAGTTCAATACCCGCTAATTTTCCTTCAGCTTGAGCATAATGGCTACCCTGATCAACTTTTCTATTCGCTATCCACCATACAATCATGAAATTTATTAAACTTACTAAAATAATCAGTAACGCCAACGTAAGGTTTAAAAAACATAAAGCAACCCAACAATAAAATATCAAAAAGATATTTAAAATATTATTAAGGATTTGGTCAACTAATAAATTCGCCATACGATGATAAGCTTCAATTCGTTCCGCAATATCTCCAGTTGCCCGCTGTTGGAAAAAATGAATCGGTAAATCGAGTAAATGTCGAAAAAAAGGAATTAGTGTATTAATTTTTAGCTTTAAACGTAAGCTTAATAAAAATTTATTTTTCAGCAAATGTAGAATAATCATCATCCCCAATGCTATAAACATGCTAATTAGAAATGGAAATATCCACTGTTGTTGAGACTCAATAACAATATTGTCGATAAAGATCTTAGAAAAAAATGCCAAAGATAGTTGTGGAAAAAACAAAGTCAAAGTTACCAATATAGTGTAAATAACATGGGGGAATGCGCCCTTCAGGTGCCGCCAAAGTAAATAATGTAAAGGTTTTTCTGGTTTTCCTTGGGGTTTAAAATCAGGTCCTGGCACGAGGTATAGAACAATTCCAGTAAAATTTTTAGAAAATTCTTCCACACTAATTGTTCTAGGTCCAGTCGCTGGATCATTGATATGAACTTTATTTTTTTCAAAACCTTCAACCACTAAAAAATGATTAAATTGCCAATAAGCGATAAAGGGTGGCGGAAGCAATTTAATGTTTTCCATATTCAACTGCATGACATGAGCTTCCAATCCATATTGGCGCGCAGCTTTGATAATATTGATGGCTTTGCTTCCATCACGGGTTACATCACAAAGCGAGCGCAATTCGGAAGCTGACTCATAACGACCATAAAAAGCTAAAATAATTCCCAGTGCCGCTGACCCACACTCAGCATTATCCATTTGCAAAATGGTTGAGGTTTTTACTCGCGGATAATCTTTATCGTTCATATTTTTTTCAGTGTTTAGGACTAGAGGCTGAAATTAATAAATAAATAGGTTTCTGATGTTTAATTTCAATATAAGTACGCAGTAACATGCCCGGCTGCAAAAAAAGTTTATTTTTATGTTTTTTTGACGGAAATAAATTAATTTCCACTTTAATGACTGGCCCATTTTTTAAAAAATAATCGACTAAAGATTGATTATTTAAAATTGCTAAGAGATCATTAGCATTGATAGGAACATAATCTACGGCTGCAACCCTGCCTTTTCGCCTCTGGATAGAAGCCTGAAGGGATATTGTGCTCACTTCGACTGGCATGCCCACATGAATTGTTCCCCCTTGCACGGCCGAAATTAATGCAATTGCTTTATGAGGCTCTAATAAAATGCCTCGACCCTCTACAAAAGATCCTATCTGCCCTAACATTAACCAAACTACAACGGCAATTAACGCCAGCCATATTATGATAAGTGAAGTCCATGCCAATGAAAATGGGATTTGAATGTAGTCATATAACGGCTGTGACGAAGAAACATGTTCTAATGCTTGCTTACGAAACAAAGAAGGCGGCTTTTCTTCCACAATTATTTTCCAGTTTGGGAAGTATTTTGAGCTGTTTTGCTTTGTAACCGTTTGGTCAAAACCGGTAATAATTGCAGAGCGATTTCAGGATAAGCCTGCATTTGCGCTTTAAAATCCCAGCGCTCAATTAACAAGCAATGCGTAGGCTGTAAAGCTTGTACTGAAGTTTCAACAATCAGATCATTGAATATGGCCATTTCGTCCAATATTTCTCCGCCACCGAGGTGGTAGAGCAAATTGGGACCTTTTAAAACTTGCACATGTCCTTTGACAATAATCCAACAACCTGAAGCCACTTTATTTTCTTCGACAATGATTTCTTGGGGCTCAAAATAACGATTTTGCACTAATTCGCTTAACCGGTATAAGGCATCATGACTTAGATTAGAGAAAAGCGAAATTTTTGACAATAAATCGATGATGTCCACTGGCTCTCTCCCTAGATTAAAAAACGGTTTTATTTTAACTAAAAGATGGGCAAGTGTCCATAATTCATTGTTGATTCTAAGCTATAATTAATAAATATGGATATCCAAACTTTTAACCCCACCAACGGTCAACTTATTAATACTTATTCTTTAATGGATAAAGACATTATTAAGCGGTTTATTCAGGAAACGGACCACGCTTTTCAAGAATGGCGTGAATATCATGTCAAAACACGTGCCGCCAAGTTGAAAACAGTGGCCTCTATTTTAGAAAAAAACAAAAAAAAATACGCCGAATTAATTACTTTGGAGATGGGGAAACCCATCCGATTCAGTATGGCAGAAATTGAAAAATGCCAATGGGTGTGTGATTATTTTGCTGAACATGGTGAAGCCATGTTGGCGCCTCGCCCGATTGAGACGGATAAAAGTAAAAGTTATATCGCCTATCAGCCTCTAGGAATTATTTTTGCCATCATGCCTTGGAATTTTCCTTTTTGGCAATTGTTCCGATTTGCAGCCCCCGCTCTGACTGCAGGCAACGCAGTATTATTACGACATGCGCCTAATACCACAGGCTGTGGGTTGGCAATTGAGCAGCTATTTCAGGAAGCCGGATTCCCCATAAACATTTTACATACTCTGATTATTGACAATGATATGGCAGCCGAGGTGATTAAACATCCTAAGATAAAAGCGGTTACTTTAACGGGCAGTCCTAGGGCAGGAAGCAGCGTAGGCAGTGTTGCCGGCAGCGCGTTAAAGAAAACAGTTTTAGAATTGGGTGGAAACGACCCTTATATTATTTTAGAAGACGCCGATTTAGAAAATGCAGCAAAAGCATGTTTATTTTCGCGGCTAAATAACTCTGGACAAGTTTGTATTGCAGCCAAAAGAATTATTGTGATGAAATCTATTTTTGCCGAATTTGAAAAGTTGATATTAAAAGAGATAGTGAATTACAAAATGGGTGATCCATTTGATTATAATGTGAACTTAGGACCACTAGCGCGAGCTGATTTAAGAGAGACCGTGCACCAACAGGTACAAAATTGCATTAAGATGGGAGCAAGTAGAGTGATCGGGGGAGAAATACCAAAAGGCGCCGGATTTTTTTACCCGCCCACGCTATTAAAAAATATCAGTGCGGATATGCCGGCTAATCGAGAAGAAATTTTTGGTCCCGTCATTGCTTTATTTGAAGCCAATGAGGTAGAGGAAGCCATTCGAATGGCAAACGACAGCATCTATGGATTGTCCGCAGCGATTTTTACCAAAAACATTGAATATGGAGAGTCTTTGGCCGTTAATCGAATTGAAGCCGGAACTTGTTACGTCAATGGATTCGTTGCTTCTGATCCGCGATTGCCCTTTGGCGGCATCAAAGCTTCTGGTTTTGGCAGAGAACTTGCTGAAGAAGGCATCAAAGAATTTACTAACATTAAAACCATCTGCGTGAAATAAAAATAAATATTTGATAATGGCGTGCGGGATAAACTCTGAAATGCTTTGGCGAGGTAGATTACTTAATGCTGAGATGAACTAATACGTCCTGCATAGCCTTATTCAGCGCATCCGCCTACGAGCTTTGCAACGGGTGTCAGTGGAGATGTTTTCGCGCGGAGCGAAGCCAATTCGGAAACAAGTTTAGCATAATAAAAGTTCACCAGGCACAATGACGCTTACGAAGTATTGCACCCGCTATTGATGGCGTAGTGAGCACGAAAACATCTCCACTGACGGGCCCCGTTTAGACAATCTTGCGAGTAGGCGGGTGTCGCTGAATAAGGCGGAGTGGGTTTAGGTTTCTCGATATTGGATTAAGTTATCAAACAGCTATGGGCGCTTTGATAGCAGCCTGAGGGTGATAATTTAAAAATTCAAAATCTTCAAACTGGTACTCGAATAACGAAGCCGGTTTGCGATTAATTTTTAATTGAGGCAATGCAGTAGGTTGACGGGAAAGTTGTAAGTTCACCGCCTCTAAATGATTGCTATAAATGTGACAATCACCGCCTGACCAAATAAAATCACCCACTTGTAGATCGCATTGCTGCGCTATCATGCTTGTTAATAATGCATAGGAGGCGATATTAAAAGGCACGCCTAAAAAAGCATCGGCAGAGCGTTGAGTCAACTTACAAGATAAACAACCTTTGGAGACATAGAACTGAAACAGGAGGTGACAAGGCGGTAAAGCCATTTTTGATATGTCCCCCACATTCCAAGCTGAAATAATCAATCGCCTGGAATCGGGATTTGTTCTGATTTGATGAATCAATTCCTGCATCTGATCAATAGACTTTCCTTCAACCGTTTGCCAGTTTCGCCACTGTTTCCCATATACTGGACCTAAATTCCCCGCCTCATCTGCCCACTCATCCCAAATGGTAACCCCTTGTTCATGCAAATAATTTAAATTGGTTTCTCCCTTTAAAAACCATAGGAGTTCATGTACCCAACTTTTAATATGGATTTTTTTGGTCGTCAATAACGGGAAACCCTCCGCTAAATTGAAACGCATTTCATATCCAAAGATACTCGTAATGCCAACCCCAGTGCGGTCTTTTTTTTCCACACCGTTTTTTAATATGTTTTTTAAAAAATTTAAATAAATTTGCATACTAATCTTTTTTTGGAAAGTAGATCCATATCAAACAAATTATTCCGAAAATAACCATGGGTATCGATAATATTTGCCCCATCGTCAGCCAACCGAAGGCGATATATCCATATTGCGGATCGGGTTGCCTGAAATATTCACCAATAATACGCATCATCCCATAACCTAGTAAGAATAAGGCAGAGACGGCAAAACGCGGCCTGAGCTTAGAAGAGAACCACCACAATAAAATGAAAAATAGAACGCCTTCTAACCCAAATTCATACAACTGAGAAGGATGCCGAGGCTCGGGCCCGGCAGCAGGAAAGACCATTCCCCAAGGCACGTTGGTGATCCTACCCCACAATTCTTGGTTAAGAAAATTTCCAATTCTGCCAGCAGCCAAACCCAATGGCACTAAGGGGGCAACGAAATCAGTTAAATCCCATAGTGAGCAATGCACCCTGCGACTAAATATCCACAAAGCGACAATAACGCCAATAAATCCGCCATGAAAGGCCATGCCACCCTTCCAAATAGCCAGTATCTCCAAAGGATGATGCCAATAATAGGGGAAATTATAGAATAAAACGTATCCCAGTCTGCCCCCCAAGATAACACCAACCGCACAGTAGAAAATTAAATCGCTCACTTGCTCAACCGTACAGGGCGAATCGACTCGACGAGCACGGCTCCGCGCCAAGAACCAAGCCGTGATAAAGCTAAGCAAATACATTAATCCATACCAATAAATATGAAGCTTTCCTATTTGCAACGCCACTGGATTGATATAAGGATAATGAATCACCACAGCACCTTTAACATTTGAATAGCAACGATGAGTAAGAAAACTGCAAAAATTCGTTTCAAAACTTTCACAGAAAAATAATGTGATAACCATACACCCATCGGAGCAAAAACCAAACTGAACAGGGATACTGGCAACCACGCTGGCCAATACACATAACCCGTACTCCATTGTGGTAAACCCACGACCATTAAACCACTCACCATAAAACTAACGGTGCCAATAATGGAAACCGTGAAGCTGACCGCGTTCGAGATGGCCACTGCATCCTGCATCCGCACATTCCAGTGAGTCAGAAAAGGAATGGTTAGCACCCCACCACCAATGCCGAGTAATCCGGACTTAGCGCCAACAATCAGTCCAAAAATATTCATTCCAACTGGACCCGGGAGTTGGTGCTGGGGTTTGGGTTGAATGACAAACCACAATCTAAAGGCCATATATAACACAAAAAATCCGAAGAGAATGCGTAACACATTGGAGTTCACCACATGGGCTAAGATAGCGCCTAGAAGAGCGCCTACAATAACTGACGGCAGCATACGCTTAAAGACTGGCCACACTTCAGCTTTATGCTTGAGATGGGCGAAGAGTGCTCGGATAGTGGTTGGAATCATAATAGCAAGTGAAGTGCCTTCTGCAACTTGCATTATATGGCTAGAAGGAATGCCTGTATTTTGTAAAAGCCAAGCCAAACCTGGGACAACTACTAGCCCCCCGCCAATTCCGAGTAAACCGGCCATAATACCGGCAAAGCAACCCAAAAAGGCAAAAGCTAACAATGTTAAGACTAAATGAAGCAATGTACTACCTCTTCTCTAAAGACAATTACTATAAAGAATCGGATAGACTTTCTCAACTTTTTCTGGTTCATATGCTACGCCTCAGCAAAGCTGTGGCTTGCAATGAAGGGGAGAATCGCGATTCTCCCCTTGCGAACCCCATCGCGGGACGCGCGGGAATAATTTTCAATTATCTTTTTATTAGAAGTGATTTTTAATTATTATTTAATAAATTGAAGTTCAGCGGGAATTGCTGGATGACAATACGAAGTCTGCAATTTGGTCAGCTATCTGCTGAGCCGCCAAGTTTGCAGCTACGACTCCGCTTTGGGGGTTATTTCCAGATGCAGGTACAATAACCTGAAAACGTTGACTGGCTATAACATGACGATTCTTAGCATTAATTAGGGTGGCTTCAACCGCACAGCGAACTTGACTGAGCGGAGTCACAAATTCTTGCTCTAACACCAAAAGACGCGTATCTAAACGAAGATCTGCTTCACCCGCAGAGGGTGAAATCATCACCGCATGAAAATAATTTTTAGCCTCAATTTTTTGCGCCAGAATGGGTAACAACATTTGAGCTGGTGGGCTGACCCATTGATGAATAGAATATTGACGTAATTGCGCCATATTGGTTACATAAATCATATTATTGGTGGTAAAACCAGGGTTAGCAGCCATCGGGTTTAACAACAAAGTCTGATGAGTTTGTGAGGAGGTTGACAAAGGTGTGCTACGAGTTGGGAGCGTTAACACATAATAAGAAATGTTAGGCGTTTTTACCGCACATGCACAAAGGCCAATGATGCTAATAGCGATCAAAAAACTTTTTTTTAATACTGACAACATGCCTATTCTCCAGGGCCTAGGGGTGGGGGTTGTTTTCCACGCAGTAAAATAGCTGGATTACTTTTAAGATCCACGCTGAGTTGCTGAAAATTTGAAGCCGTATCATTTAATCGGTTCAAAAATTCTTGAAAACTGGGCAAGAGTTGCTCTCTTACATCAGTCACACTTTCATTCAATGTAGTTGCAGTTCGTTGAGCGCTTTTTATAGTGGCTTCAAAATTTTTACTTGCATCTGCCGTGTTTTTTAATATTGTGTTTAAATTTGCTCCCTGTTGATCAAGGGTTAAGGTAATGTGATCTAAGTGGGTTAATATATTATTGGCGCTATTTATATTTTTGTCATTTAAAAGTATTTGAATTTTTTTCGAAATTTCTTGTAAATTTACTGCAAGTTGCGGCAAAACTTCAGTTAATTGAGTTAACACTGGTTTTTCAAAAGGAATAACTGGATACATACTTCCTGCCATCTTTTTTATCGGAGGCGCCGACTGTGCATTAGAACTTAACCCTACGTTAACTAACCCTGTAATTCCCTGAGGGACCAAGGTAGCCGTTGTGCTCTCCAATATCGGCGTGCCGTCTTCAATCTGCAGTAAAAGTTTAACCAATTGCGGATTATGCGCATCAAGAGTTATTTTGTCTACAAACCCCACCCTCACACCATTATATTCTACCGGACTTTGCGCATTTAAACCGGTAACACTGCCTACCGCATAAACAAGATAAGGATTATACACTTTATTATGGTGACGAGTAGATAACCAAAAAAACATAATTAAGGTCGCCGCACCCAAGACGATGACGAAAAATCCGACCAATGCATAATTAACTTTCGTATCCATTAGTTTATGAATCCCTATAAAGGTCTCGCGCAACTGCAGCACGCGTACCGCTAAAATAATCCTGAATCAAAGGATGTTTATTTTTGACTAAATCTTCCATAGGTTCAGCAGCCAAAACTTTACCCTCGCCTAAAAAAACAACTCTATCTGGAACTGTCCATAAGGTATCCAGATCATGGGTTACGATGATAAAAGTTAACCCCAAACTTTCGCGTAATTGTAATATTAAACGATCCAAACTCCCAGCACTATTAGGATCTAATCCTGCGGTCGGTTCATCCAAAAATAATAATTCGGGATCTAAAGCAATTGCTCTGGCTAAGGCAGCCCGTTTTTGCATCCCTCCGCTTAATTCGGCGGGATATCTGTTCGCTGCTTCAATTTCTAAGCCTGACAAACGTATCTTTAACAAGGCAGCTTTCAATTGTTCACTGCGATTTAAATGACTAAATTGTTGCAAGGGAAAAAGCACGTTTTGTAATAAAGTTAACGAACTAAATAATGCTCCACTTTGAAACAAAACACCCCAGCGTTTTTGAATGGAGAGTGCTTTCTCAGGTGATAAATTAGTTACTTCTTGCCCAAAAACTTTAATTGATCCTGAGTAGGGATGTAATAACATCAATATAGAACGCAATAAAGTGGTTTTGCCACATCCACTGCCGCCAATAATGGCGATAATTTCCTTACTATAAACTTTAAAAGTTAATCCTTCATGTATCCAACGGTCTCCTAAATAATTTTTTAAATCTTCTACCTCAATCAAAATTTTTGGCGCCGGCATTTTTACAACCCCCACCAACTGAAAATTACTGAGAAAAAAGAATCAGCGATAATAATCAAAAAAATCGCTTGTACCGCGGCTGCCGTTGTCCTTAAACCAACACTATCTGCCGTTATACCGGCTTGCAAACCTTGGAAGCAACCTACAGTGGCAAGAATAAAAGCAAAAACTGGAGTTTTAATGATCCCCAATACATATTGCTTTAGACCAACCGCCGTTTCAAATCGATTTAGAAAAGTAAGGTAACCAATGTGTGACTGAAAATTGGTCATTACCATGCTACCCCAGATACTAAATAAATTTGACCAGACTACCAAGAGCGGTAAAACAATTAATACACCAATCAATCGGGGTAATATTAATCGTTTTACTGCTGGAATCCCCATCGTGTTTAACGCATCAATTTCTTCGTTGACCTTCATCGTACCCAATAACGCAGCAAATGCAGTACTGGTTCGAGCCGAAACGATTACTGAAGTCATGAGGGGGGCAAATTCTCTTAATATGGCCATTCCTGTTGCATCAACCACATAAATATCGGCGCCATACAGTTTTAATTGAGCGCCCAGCTCATAAGCCAAAACTAAGCCCACCAAAAAACTCATTAGCCCTACAATAGGTAAGGCGTCACATCCAGCCGTCTCAACAATTCTTAATGAAGATCGCATCAGTTCTTTCATATCCTTGTAATTGAGCTGAAAGAAATAAAAAATAACCTCACCCATAAAGGCAAAGAATAACACGGTGTTTTGCCATTTTTGGATTCCCCAGTGTCCCAGCCACACTAACCCATTCTCTTCTTTCGGTGTAGCGGAAATTGCGCGAATATCTACCGATTGTTTTTTAACTAAATCAAAGATCAATTTATGTTCTCTATTCAACCCTTGAATTTCAACCTTCTTACCTACTTTTTCTAATGACGCAATGAGTTGCAGCAAATGCAAAGCACCAATGGTATCCATTTTGATGATACGACTAGCATCTACGATAATCTCGTTAATATTTGGGGAAATAATAAGTGTAAACTGTGCGGGTAATGAGCTGATACCGTCGATATCCCATTCACCTTGACAATGCAAGAAATGGCCATTTTGGATTGACTCCACTATCGCTTTCGGTATCATGTATAAGACCCTGTATAATCCATTAAAAGACGGGTTGCTCTAAGATAACATATTTTATGTTTTAAAGAAAAAGGAACTATGAAAAAAATTGAGAAAGCGACTTTTGCTGCAGGCTGCTTTTGGGGCGTTGAAGCATTATTCCAGAAAATAAATGGGGTTATTTCCACTCGAGTTGGCTATATTGGCGGCCATACCGAAAATCCCACCTACAAAGAAGTTTGTACCGACAAAACTGCGCACGCCGAAGCAGTTGAGATTGAATATGACCCAGATAAAATTTCCTATGCTCAACTATTGGAAATATTTTGGCAAAATCACGATCCAACCACACTCAATCGCCAAGGGCCTGATTTCGGCAGCCAGTATCGGTCAGCTATTTTTTACCATAATCAACAGCAGCGAGAAGAAGCTGTCGAAAGTAAAAACGCGCAAGAATCGTCGGAAAAAATTAACAAAAAAATTGTTACGCAAATTGTCCCTGCTCTAACTTTTTACGCAGCAGAAGAATACCATCAAAAGTATTTTGAGAAAAATAACATAGATCATTGTCCAACGAATTTTGACAAGGATAAGTCTTGATAGAAATAATCGTTAGCTTATTGACGTTAACTTTACTGGAAGCTATTTTAGGCATCGATAATATCGTATTCATTTCCATTTTAAGCAGCCGGTTACCCGAATCTCAGCAGAAAAAAGCTCGTCGCATTGGTTTATTGCTGGCATGGGTTATACGGTTAATTTTATTGGGCGCGGTGGTTTGGATCATAAAATTAACGTATCCGCTTTTCACTGTATTCAAGATAACTTTTTCTTGGCATGATTTATTTCTATTAGGGGGCGGGTTATTTTTATTATTTAAAGGCACACGTGAAATCCATACCGAAATTGAATCGTCCACTCATTCATCGGTAGTAAAAAAACATTCAAATTTTTATTTCGTGATTATTCAAATTGGTTTATTTGATATTATTTTTTCTTTAGACAGTATTTTGACCGCAATTGGTCTAACCCAGCGATATTGGGTTATGGCTACGGCGATTAGCATCGCCATTATTTTAATGCTGCTAGCCAGCGAACCTTTAACACGCTTTATTCAAAAACACCCCACCATTAAAATGCTGGCTTTGAGTTTTTTATTATTAATCGGCGTGGTGCTGATAGCCGATGGGTTGCATTTTACTATTCCCCGCGGTTATATTTATTTCGCTGTATGCTTCTCATTATTGGTAGAAGTGCTAAATCAGCTTATTGTCAGAAAAAAATTAAAGAATTAAACATTTAGAGTATCCTCGCTCCGAACCTCCTTGAGGCAATAATGGTTGTTGTAGCGATAAATCATTTTCAGGTGAAATTATTTGCAAAGGTGATATCCCTGACTGTCTAGATTGTGAAGTTGATACTGAGTTTTTTTCTTTTCCCTTTGCTTCTGCTTGCTTCTTTTGTTTTTGTTCAGCAAATAATCTACACGATTGATACTCTTCTAAAAAACTTTGTGGCGATATGCCTCCCTTATCCTTATCTGACCTCTCTTGAGCTTTTTGATTTAAAGAACTAAAGATTCCCGAGTAAAAAGAACTGTCATTTTCCAATTGTTGTACTTCGTCGGTCAAAGAAGAAATAGCATTGTCAATCTTGTTAACATGGCTGTCTGCTAATTGGATTTTATTTTGTAAAATTTGACACTCATTAACGGTAGATTGAGAAGTCAGACGCACAATTACGGGGCCTGATATTACACCCAAAACTACACCAATAGGAACCGCTATTTCATACTCAACAATCAGCTTTAAAGAAAACTGCACATAGTAAAATACTATCGCCGCATTGGAAAGCATTGCAGCATATTGATATCTACTCGCATCCTTAAAGAATTTTATCATCTGCCGCCTGAATGACGACTTTTCATCTGCATTTGAGGCTTTATCTTCCAACAAACCAAGTACGCTAGGTAATTTTTCTTCTGGCTCCCTTGGGCGAATCGTGCCTGTCCAGCAACTACTAGAACTAGAAAATTCTGCTGAACTTTTCCTTCTTCCAACCTGTGCAAAATCCACTTTTTGCATATTCTTTTCTTCCAATTGTCTTTCCAAAGCCAATTGAAAGAGTCCCACCAATTTGTCTTGTCTATTATTATTGATTTGTTGCAGATCTAATGCGTCTTTTTTTCCTTTCAAAGACGAATAAACTTCCTTCTTCTCTTCGTAACGTTGCAAAGTGGAATTTAATTGTTGTTTTAATTCTATCGATAAATTTAATGCATCTTTGTCGGCACAATAAACGGAACCTAACCCGACAACGCCACCAGAAAGTGATCCTAAAATAAAGGCGGCTATATTACCTAAATAAGGTAAAGTACCTGTACCAATATAGTAAGCTGTGGCTGATCCTGATGCGACAACAACGAATAAATCCGATTTAGATAAATTGACTGCAAAATCATAGGTGGCAGTAAAAAATTTTTTGGCATTTTCTCTCATGGGGGTTCCTTTATCCGTTTAGTTTTTAATATTTTACCTTTATACTAACCGGATAATTTTATTTAATCAAGCTTGACTTTCTTCCCCTGCCAAAGGGTGCGGTCACCCCAAAGTTTTGTTCTCCAAGCATTGAATTCTACAATATTTTTTGAATTCATCATCAGATTTATTTTTTTATCAACTTTTTTTAGATACCATTTAAATGTTTTTCGCGCTTCGTCATCCTCCGGCGAAACTTCAAACATTAATTTCTCAACGCCAAATTCTTTGATTAAACCGAATATAATATCTATTCGCCAGTTGTTTGGATCTTCAATCCCTTCAGTAATTCCTTCTGACTCAACCATCAGCATCAGCGCGCCAGCTTTGAAAAATTGTTGAGCTTCTGCAATTAATTGCTTTAGATTTTTTACTGCCGTAACTTTCTCTGAGTAGCCAAATTCTTGAACACCACCCCCAACCCCGCTCATAATAGTAATTTCTGGTTTAGCCTTAAGGCCCAGCTTGGTAATTTTTTTCACTACCTCAACTTGATCGTGAATAGAAAAATCATCAGGATGCTCAAACATCCCACTTGAAACTTCAACGACATCAAAACCCAAATTTTGTGTTTCTTTTAAATATCGATCAATATTTTTTGGATCTTGAATGACTATTCTTTCAATAAATCCCCCAGTATTAACATAAATTTGGTGCTGATGCGCTAATTCAGTGAATGCTTTCACTGTTTCGGCAGGCAATAAGGATTGTGTGCCACCAGCAAATTTAAAACCATCAATATAGTAACCCCAAGTTGATAATAAATCTTTTAATTGGCTGACAGTAAAAGCTTCGTAGTACGGACCGCGAATCTCTGTTAGACCACTGGAACGTGGTTTAGGAGGCAGAAAATCCAAATCCACAAAATCAAAAGTCCGTTTAAAATTATGGTCCATTGATTTCCCCAGTGAAAACTATTATAAGCATGTCCATCAATTGCGTGGAAAAGGTTGCAATCAACGGACATGTTTAGGTGACTTTAACTTCTTTTTGAATGTCGACTTCCTTTTCGCGATAACATTCTTCTAGGCGTTGAAATTCTTCGCGAAGAAAAAACTCTTTTCACTGTTTTCTTGCTAGGAGAAAGTCTTTTTCTTGAAGCAACAACCCGGGAAGATATTTTCCGTTTTGGATTTAAAGTTCTTCTCGATGATACACTTTTCCGTGGAGAAGTTATTCTTCTTGAAGATAGTTTTTTCTTTGGCGAGAAAGTTTTGCGTGAAGACACATTTCTTTTAAGACCAGTTGATCTTCTTGAAGAAACGGTTCTCCCTCTTGATTTAAGCGCCGTCGATTTTCTTAATCCGGTTGTCTTTTTTACAGCAGAAGTTTTTCTTGCTGTAACTCTGCTTTTCTTTTTAGCCCCGCCGGTTAACTTATTAACAGTTGCCCATGCACGACCTATAGCGGTTTTCTTACCAACACCACGCTTTGTATAGCCTTTTGTAATAAGTGAAGCCTGACGTTTTTGTTTAGACGAATATCTTGATTTATCCCCTCTAGCCATTTTAATTACCTCCATCGATAATATTATGTATAATTTTAATTTTATCTTTATTTATTTAAGTATTTTTCAATAAACTCAAAATTTATTTTTTTGGGCTCATTGAAAAATCTCCCCATAAATTTATACTTTTCATATAATCGTAATAAGTATAGTCTACAAATCGCAAACTGGAAAATCTCTATACCCCTTTCTTTACGCTATAATATAGACAAGATCTTAAAATCAAGGTTTCTCATGGAAGAAAAAGCAATTAGAAAAAGCACGTTATCTGTTGATAAATCAGATAAAAATTCTTTTGCATTAAAAGGTTTATTTATTCTTTCCTGTCTAGTAATCATTTATATTGCCAAATCAATACTTTTACCTTTAACCGTTTCTGTATTGTTTAGTCTCATGTTAGCGCCAGTTGTGCGTTTTTTAAAAAAGTTTTGGATACCTTCACATCTCAGCGCCGCACTAATAGTTATTATCGTTTTTTTCTCTATTGGGTATGGTTTTTATAGTTTATCGGGACCCGCAAAACAATGGGCAACACAAGGTCCTCAAAACTACAACCTAATCAACCAAAAAATTCAAAACATGCTGGGTCCTTTAAAGGGATCAATCATTGGGTTTACCCGAATGAAAGAGCAATTCACCAAAACAACTAGTTTTCCTTCTAACAATGTTCCTGAAGTCACCGTAAAACAATCTGGTTTCTTGAATACAATGTTTAATTCAACTAAGGAGTTCTTATTTGAATTATTTATGATTATTTTTCTACTCTACTTTTTATTAGCGTACGATGATTTTTTTCTGAGAAAAGTAGCTGATTTCATGCCTGGCTCAAAGGGAAAAGAAGGAGCGGCATCAATTAATCATCAAATTGAACACGAAATTTTCGTTTTCTTATTGGCAAAGCTTGTTACTGGAATCATCCTTGGAATAATTATCGCTATAATTATGTATTTTTTTAAAATGCCTACCCCAATCCTTTGGGGGATTCTTGCCGGCCTTTTTGAATTCATACCCTACATTGGTGTTACTATCGGCACTGTACTGGTAGGTATTACTGCTTTGATTAGCTTTGACAATGCATTAATCATTGTGTTAGTTCCAGTTATTTTCTTTGCCGTAACATCATTGAATGGAAATTTTATTTTTCCCTTGATCATTGGAAGAAACTTAGAAATACACCCAGTAATTGTATTTATTGGCGTAATTTTTTGGGGCTGGATCTGGGGGATAACCGGCGCCTTAATTGCTATTCCTCTGCTCTCGGTCATAAAAATCATTTGTAATAATGTAAACTCTCTCCAGAGATTTAGTAAATTTTTGGGTCTGTAGCAAGTACCTGATTTTTAATAATAATTTCACTTAAACCAAAAACCTTCTATACTTAATAAGTGGACAATTATTAATCAATAAAAGCTCACGCTACTCACTCTAATCGAGGAGGAGGTTTTATGTTAGGCACGGTTATTATTTTATTTATTATTGCACTGATAGCAGCGGCCCTAGGCTTTACAGGTATTGCTGGGGTTGCTATTTCAATTGCAAAGGTAATCTTCTTTATATTCTTGATATTGTTTGTTATCGCACTACTTTTCGCTTTGGTCAGGAGAGATACGCGATGGTGGTGGTGGTAAAAATGTCTAATGGCAATAAAATTACAGATTGGCCTATACTTTCTTATCCAGAAATGGAATCCACACTCTATTTACTGCATAGGGCCACGCAAGTTATTGGCAAATTGAAATTGGTGTTACCTTTTGAAGCACATTGGGGAGGAGTAGCCTTATGGCTTACCAGTTGCGGTTTAACCAGCGGTATCATACCTTATAAAAATGAATATTTTAGTTTGGATATTAATTTTTTGGAGCACCAAATTTATATTTATTCGAGCTGGGGAGCAAAAGAAATGCTCCCTTTAGCTACCTCCTCCGTGGCTGAATTATTCAATAATATCTTTCAAAAGCTTAAAAAAATGAATATCGAAGTAAAAATAAATACTCTTCCTGCAGAAGTAGCTAATCCCATTCGTTTTGAGCAAGATCAAGAGAAAAGAATTTATCAACCCGGATTAGCAAGGGATTGGTGGAAAGCTTTGTGTCAAATCTACCGTGTTTTAAATCAATATCACGCTATGTTTAGAGGAATTTCTCCCCCCATAGGTTTGATGTGGGGGACTTTAGATTTTCGAGACGTTCGTTATAAGGGAGTGCGTTTACCGCCAAACGAAGCCAATGCAGATTATATTAGAAAAAACGCCATGGATGATGAACAAATTGAAGCAGGTTGGTGGTGTGGAAATTCTTTATATACTCATCCAGCCTTTTTTTCGTTTACCTATCCTAAACCCGCTCATATTGAAAATTATAAAATTAAACCAGATGGGGCACGTTGGGAATCTTCGCTGAATGAATTTTTATTAGATTATGAAGTGATACAAAGGTCAAATACACCGGATCAAGATTTGCTGGCATTTTTTATTTCGACCTATCTTGCAGGCGCCCAAAGCGCAGGTTGGGATGCAGCACTAATTACCAATGGTAAGCCAGAAAAATAATAGCGAAATGTAAAGACCCTAGAACATGTCTAACCTTCAGTAATACTGATCATTTTTTCTAAAGCTTTTCTGGCATTAAAAACAAGTTCTTGTTGATTTTGACCGCTTAATCGGTCGCGTGTACCGATAAATTCGTCGACCACGTCTCCTGGCTTAACTCTGTTAAATGAGGGTATTTTACCTTGACGCAATAAATCTAAAACCGCTACTAAATGCGGCGGGTCGTTGCGTGACATGGTAGCACAACCACAACCTCTTTTTTTAAATTGATTATTGGGAATATCACTTAAATTAACAACTTCTATGTTTCGATCCAGAGCGGCTTCCCGCAAATTTTTTACCATATGATTTTCTGTGCCAATCGCATATTTTCTAGTATTGGCACGATCTTGCATAACTAAATCCCATAAATACGCGGTTGAGCCATAACTGTCTGAAATCCCAACAACGCTTCTTCGACATTCAGGATGTGTTGCCACATGGAATCCTTTCGACTGCCAATACTCCACCATTTCGCTATTATAGTAACTATGTACACCGCATTCGCTAGCAAATAAGATTAATTGTGCTTGATCAAATTTTTTGATTATTTCCGGGTTCTGCTCAACCAAACAAAACTTGGCGCTGGCTGAACCGGCCGGCCAATAAGCTATTTTATCAAATGGAATTCCCACCCAAGCAGCTACATTTTCACCCATATGCCGATCCGGAATAAACAGAATTTTTTTCTTTTGCTTGAGCGCCCATTGAAAAATTTTATTCACGTTTGAACTAGTGCATACCGCTCCATTTTGCGCACCGGTCATCGCTTTAATTCGTCCAGATGTATTCATGTAGCAAATTGGCAAGATATTATCGGCATCATAACGCGCATTAAGTTGTGAAAAGCAGGTTGCACCATAAAATCTTTTGCCAACATTTCCATGGTGCAACCCGATTTGGGATTCGTGATATAAACATCCTGATCATCATTAGCAAGAATACTGATGGATTCAGCCATAAAATGCACTGCGGATTCGACAATCACTTTCTTTTGGGGATGATTAACAGCCATCAAAGCTAATTGATAAGAATCGCCAATCACACCACCAAAATATTTAATGATTTTTACAATTTCTCCGCCCATGTAATAGTGTGCTAATAAAAGCAAAGAATCCCCAAAATGATTTTTTGGCCGCTTCAATGTAAGGCTCCATCCATACTAATGTTGTCAAAATATCGCGATCAGGCAGGGCTTGATAGTCTTCGGCATAAGGTAAAAATTCTTTCTGATACCAATCCAGAGGATAGTCATCCTGGCAAACTGGCATGTCAGTTTTAACCAATAGTTTCATGCTGCCTCCTTTTAGGGAAATCTTCACGGTAATGACCACCGCAACTTTCTTCACGCGCTAAGGCAGCAGTCACAATTAATTCAGCAATTAAGATAATATTGCGCAATTCAATTAAATCTCGGGTAATAATATATTTCCAATAATATTCTTCAATCATTTTTTTGCGAACTAAGACTAAATTTAATTGGTCTCGCAATCCCGCTTCTGTGCGGATAATCCCAGCATAAGAAGTCATTTCACCACGCAACCCACGCCAATGGGCATTAATTTGGCTGGCGCGACGCTGATCCACAACGCTAGAAGAATTCCAATCATTGATAACTTGATGCAACTCCAACGGTTTATCCAGAAGAGCACAAGAATCTTGTGCTGCATTGCGACCGGTCACTACTCCTTCCAACAAAGAGTTACTTGCCAAACGATTGGCGCCATGTAATCCAGTAAATGCTGTTTCCCCAATCGCATAAAGATTATTCAAACCAGTTTTACCTTTTTCATCAGTGATGACCCCACCTCCCATGTAATGAGCGGCAGGAACAACCGGAATTAGATCGCGATCTAGAGCCAAACCAACACTTTGTAACGTGTGATATATCATAGGAAAACGCTGTTGCAGAAAATTTTTATTTTGATGACGAATATCTAAATACACATAATCATAATCATAATTTTCGATCTCAGAAAAAATAGCCCTAGCCACGACATCACGTGTGGCCAACTCCATTTTTTCTGGCGAATAACGTTTCATCATTCGCTCGCCGGTTTGTGGTGAAAGTAAATAGGCTCCCTCACCTCGTAATGCTTCGGAAATTAAAAGATTATTGATTTTGGGATGATAAAGCAAAGTAGGATGAAATTGATAAAATTCCATACCGCTAACGCGAGCCCCAGCGCGATAAGCCATCGCCACCCCATCACCAGTCGCCGTGTTAAAGTTGGAAGTATAACGATAAACTTTTCCTGCCCCACCGGTCGCCAACACCACGGTTTTTGCGAGTAATGTGTGAATTAAATTATCAGCTTCAGCAAGCGCATATACCCCAACTACTTCAATTCCCGCTGTAAAACCATTTAATTTTTTTTGGGTAATTAAGTTGAGCGCGGTATGATTTTTAAAAATCTTAATTTTCGAATTTTTTTTTAATTGCTCAGTTAAGGCGTTGATAATAGCCGCGCCTGTGGTATCGCCAACATGGTAAATGCGTCGAGTTGAATGTCCCGCTTCCTGACCGAGCTGTAAAGAATTATCAATGTCTCGATCAAATAAAACTCCCTGCTCGGATAAAAAAGAAATGCTTTCAGGGCCTTTCTCTAAAATTGATTTTACCGCCGTATAATCGCAAAATCCATCACCCGCAGACAAAGTATCGGCAATATGTTGATCGACAATATCTAAATTCGTCGCGGCCGCAATCCCACCTTGGGCATAATAAGTATTAGATTGATCAAGTTCGCCTTTAGTCAGTAACGCAATTGAAGTGTGGGGGCGAAGCTTTAATAATTCGAGAATATAACAAAGCCCGGCAATTCCTCCTCCAATCACAATCACATCAAACTGAAAACGGATTCCGCGTTGAGAAACATATTGCATTTTAACCTTCTGTCCGCATAGAAAGATCGACACTTCCCGCTGAATGCGTTAATTTCCCAATGGAAATAAAATCAACCCCTGTATCTGCAATTTCCCTCACATTGGCAAGGCTAATATTGCCAGAAGCTTCTGTTGAAACCTTTCCCGAACACAGTTTAACACAAGCGCGCAAAACTGGAGACGTCATATTGTCTAATAAAATGCGTGTAATTTTGTTTTTTCCATAGGCCAATGCGCTCGTACATTCATCCTCTGAACGTACTTCTACAATAACCATAAACTTTTTTAAGATATCTTCAGGCAGACGCACTAAAGCATTTTTAACACCACCTAAAGCATCTATGTGGGTATCTTTGATCATTATAGCGTCATATAATCCCATCCGATGATTAACCCCGCCGCCACAGCGAACTGCATATTTTTCAATATAACGTAAGCCAGGCGTAGTTTTACGGGTATCTAAAATTTTCACCGGAGTATGCGCGACAGCACTGACAAATTTTTCGGTTAACGTCGCAATCGCGCATAAATGCTGCAAATAATTTAACACAACACGTTCAGCCATTAATAAAATTTTTGCAGGGCCCTGCAAGGTACACAAGATATCATTAGTTTGGAGTTGTTGCCCGTCTTGATAAGCTGAATGCATCTCGCTTTCTCTACTCAAATGATTGAGGATAGCTTGCACTACCGGTAAACCACACAGTCTGATGGGCTCAGGATGTTTGACAATAATTTTGGTGCGTAATTTTTCATTATAATCAGATAACAATAAATCACTGGTGATATCGCAGTAAGAAGGTCCAAAATCCTCAATCAAAGCGGCTTTAATCATCTGGTATTCGATGCAATCGGGCTGTAAACATTGATTTTGCATATTTTAAGAACCCTTAAATAGCATTTTTTTGGAATTATGAATTCTAACATTTAATTAGCGGCGCCGCTATCGTCCGTTAAAGTACGTGGTGTACGCAAAACCTAATTCTATACCTCTAAAATTGACTAACAATTTTTTTTATAATACCATGCGAAATAAATATACAACTACATTTATCAGTAAAGGGAAATTATATGTCAAGAAAATTTTTAAGCTTTAATTTAGATGAGCTCTTAAAAAATAAATCAATTGAACCTTTACTATTAACTCTTATGTATTTTAGCAAAGGCCTCGTTGATGAAAAAAAATCAACTTCGAGCTTTGCCATAGAAGTTAAACAAGAAAAAAGAGAAGAGTTAAAATTATTTTTTAAAAAACATGGTCTAAAATCTTTTGTTTTCTTAGACCCATACCACAATACGATCATTCCAGAGAATCAATATCAAACTCCCTCAAAACATAAAAAAAGTGATTCCTCCATTGAATCACCTTCATTCTTAGGAAGTCCTTCAACTTCATCAATTGCTTCTTCTCCATCGGCAATTGCACCTACTATAAGAGACTTTTTTTTCGAAAAAGCTAAATATCTCCGCACAAAGTTAAATTCAGATGAAAAACTTCATCTTCTACATTTAGATCAATCTGCGGAATTTCAAGGAACCCCAATAGTCGAAGGTGACTTTTCTTGTTTTGTTATAAAAGAAAAAAAAGAACAATATAGTATGCTTACAACCGCTGGAAGAGAAATTGGGTTAACCGAATACGCTAAAAATTTGTTAACAAATAAAGAACCTGCTTTTTTTTCGGAAGAAAATAAAGAATTATTAAAAAATTTAGCTGCTATTCGTTATTTACTTCTTACTAATAGCAATAATCTTGAAAAATTAAAAAATCTGGTAATAAATTTCCATCAAGTTTATGATACTAACTTAAGTGATGAACAAAGAAAATCTCTACTTGAATTAGAAACAACAATACTAGGGAAAAAATTTGTTAAAGAAAAAATTGCCGCAGAAGAACAAATGCGCGTAGAACGAGCAGCAAAAAAAGCATTTAAAAATCTTGAGACTTCAAACAAACAAGGTAAATTACGCACGCATTATCTAACAAATTTCACCCGTCATTTATTTCCTTATTTATCAACTAGCCAAAAACAGATTTTTGTCAGTTCATTTTTAAATGATGATTTCATTACTAGAATGTTACAAAATGAAAAAAACCTATTTGAAAAAATCAGTGATAAAAAATTAGATACCCCTAAAAATCAGGAAGAAAAAAAAGAAACTGCCCTTAGTCTATCAACTGCAATCATCAGAAAAGAATTAACCACAACCATAGAACTACAAAAAAAAGCAAGTCATGATGCAGAACATTTTCAAAAAATTAAAGAAACCAGTATATTCAGACACATTCCAATTCTGGGTAAATTCTTAGTTAGCCTGGTCGCTTTTTTCTACATTCCCACCTATCGGGAAACGACTGAAAAAACTTATCCTATTCCAAAAATCACCCCCAGCAAATTAAGTTTTCTGCAAAAAATTTTTGCCCATCCCCCAGCCCTCCCAGCTCCAACCTCAAGCGCTCTACCTAAACCTCGACCTCATTCTATATTTTGCATTGCCGGTGAGAAAACAGCGTATCTTTGTGACCGCCGCACTAAATTAATGGATACCCTTTTACCTCATACTTCAACGGCAGACAAAAATACCTTACAAAAAAAGACCTGCATCTTAAAGCGAGGATAACACCCTCCGTCATTCTGACGCCGGATAGTAGTATCCACAAAGCCTCAGATTTGATATAATAAAAACAGATTGCATAGCTTACTCAAAACCTATATAAATGCTCTCTAGCTTAGATATATTTATAATAAACAAAAATCCAAAGGAAATAACCGTGGAATTAATACATTTAGCTAAAAATAATAATGAAAAGGTGGCGAGTTTAGAAGACTTCTTATTAGCCTGGGATAATGAATATAAAGCTCAAACAATGAAAATACCATTGTTTAATGAAAATATTACCAGTCAATGGACCACTCAACAGAAGCAGTATTTTGTGAAGATACTTTATCACCAAAGGGCCCATTTTGATGACGTGCTATGGTATTTAGGAAATTTCGCCCCCAACTCAATGAGTAGAGAAATGATTCTGGATAATATTCGTGATGAATTTGGAAAAAATGGCAGATCTCATGAACAACTGTATTTAGATTTTGCAAAAGATATGGGAGTCGATTTAACCTTTGAACTTTTAGAAGAAAAATATTATCTACCGTTTATAATGGAATATAACAAAGGTCAGCTAAAATGGTTTCGTGAACACGATTGGCCACATTGTTGGTCGGCATTTGCCGCACTGGAAAGATTAGACAATGTCGACTATTCTAATTTAAAAAATACAGTAGAAAGTTTTAAGATGAATAAGGTGGATCTATTATTTTTTAAAGTGCACATTCATGTTACTCACTTTGAAAGAATTGAACAAGGGAGCCTCCTAAGTCAGTGGGAAAGTGATTGCGAAACCATAAAAAAAGTTTTTATTTTTATCGGAAATTCTCAGATTAGCATATGGAAAAAAATATCAGACACAATACAAGATTATTAAAAAAAATATTTAATAAATTTTTTGAATTCATTAACCAACGCGTTGAAGCCTTTGGCGCTCAATATATTATTTTAGGTATTTTTGGAATTTTAAATTACCCAATATATTACCTAATTTGGAAATATTATTCATATCAAAGTTATGAAAACGTTTGGCTGAGACTGATAGCTACTTTCTTATGTCTATTCTTGTTATTGAAAAATTATTGGCCTAAAAAAATAAAAAAATACTTTTCTCTATATTGGATTTTAACCATATGGTTTTGTTTATCTTTCTTTTTCTTTTTTATGTTGTTTAAAAATAATGGTGCTACCGTTTGGTTGATGAGTACCAATACAATCTTATTTTGGTTAGCTCTAATTGTTGACTGGGTACTTTACATTATAATTTTACTAACAGGAATAGTATTTGCCTTATTATCCTATTATCTAACAACCCATCATCCTTTTCTTTCTTTAAAAATATATTCTGAAGGGATAATCGCACAATTTATTGGTTCTTTTTTAGTTGTTTTGCTTTTTGCGCGAAATAAACAACATTTTGAAAGAACCAAACTTGAAACAATGAAATCTTTAGGTGCAACTCTTGCTCATGAACTGCGCACGCCATTGGCAACCATTCAATCCGGGGTTATGGCTTTAAAGAACCATGTACCCGAAGTGTTAAAAACTTATCGTTCATTAACCAAAAAGAATCAGGTTGAATCTGTAATCAATGATGAAACCTTAGAAATTATTCCCGAAGTCATAGAAAGTGTTAGCGAGGAAGCTAACCATGCCAGCATTATTATAGAAATGCTGTTGACCAGTATTCAGCAACAGGAAATTAAAAAAGATGTGTTTCAAGCTGCCTCAATTTTTGAATGCATTGATTACTCTTTGACCCATTATTCTTTCCTTCCCTCGCAAAAAGAAAAAATAATCTGGAAGCCGAATGAAAATAAAGATTTTAAATTTTTTGGCGATAAGCTTTTAATTGCACACGTGTTATTCAATTTATTAAAAAACGCCCTTTATTTTTTAGCGAAGAGCCAGAAAGGCCAAATTTATGTTTGGTTAACTGAAACAACTAAATATAATGAATTACATTTTAAAGACACAGGACCGGGTATTCCAAAAATAGACCTACCCCGTATCTTCGACCGCTTTTTTACCAAGGGTACTCATCGAGGCACCGGCATTGGTTTGGCATTTTGTAAAATGGTGATGGAAGCCCATAACGGAAAAATTTCATGCTTTTCCCAACAAGGTGAATATGTTGAATTTATTTTATCTTTCCCAAAGTGAGAAAAAGCTTGATTTTTAAAAAATATTATTCTAAAATTTAGCATCATTTAATCTTTTTTATGGAAATTCTGTATGGAAAAAAATTGGATTCCCTGCCTCCAGTACCCCACTGAAATAATCTTAATCGATGACAATAAAAATTTCTTAAAAACGCTGACGGCGGCTTTGGGTAATCGTTTTCGATGTCGAGCATTTGAAGATCCTAAACAAGCATTACAATATATTTCTGAAACGGTGAATCGTATTGGAATCACGATCAACAAATATATCCCCGAAGTGGCTGAAGACATTGAAATCCACCAAAAAGGTTTGGTCATTAATTTATCCGATATCCATAAAGAAATTTACAATATGGATAGATTCAAAGAAATTAGCGTGGTAGTTGTGGACTATGGAATGCCCAGCATGAACGGACTTGAACTATGTAAAAAAATACGCGAAATAGTCCAAGCTCCCATAAAAATTATTATGCTAACCGGTGAAGCCGATTATGAACTCGCTGTGCAGGCTTTTAACGATGGGCTGATCGATAAATTTATTCTGAAAAGTAAAACCAATTATGTAACCGAATTGGGTGAAGCTATACAAGTGCTCCGAGAAAAATACTTTATCGATTTATCCAAACCAGTGTATCGATCGCTACAAGCTGCAACGCAAAAACTTTTAGAAAATAAAGCCTTCGTTGATTTACTCAAGTCAATTCTCGATGAAAACAAATCCAGTGAGTTTTACATATTAGATGATTCTTTTAGTATTTTATTTTTAGATGAAAAAGGGGAGAATCCCATTTGGCTAGTGATGAAGACTGAAGAAGACGTGGATATGCAATATGAATTAGCCAGTAATGAGAAAAACGCTCCCACCGATAAAGTGAATGCGATTAAAAATAAAGAAAAATTTGCCTATTTTGTCGACGAAGATGGAATCAATGAACCTGCAACGAATTGGAAATTATGTGAAGCAAAACCTTTGGGAGATAAAAACAGTGGTTTTTACTACGCTATTTTGAAAGGAAAAGATAGCTTTCCCTTGAATAAAGGTCATATCGCTTCTTACAACCAGTATTTAAAAACAAAGTAATGACTTAGCCAGGGGTAAGCCGAGCAGTAGCAGGTTTACCATAGAACCAATTCTTGCATCGATTAACGACTGGACTGAAATAACCGCACCACGAAGAAGAGACTCGAGGAGGTTCTGTTGTTTGAATTGACATAGATGAGGAAGATGGCTGAGGAAACGCTCGCAATAAATGCACAAATAAGTGAGCCGTTCCTAAAGCTGTCCCTAATAATGAACCTATGCCAATTCCTTTTATCCCTAATTCTAATGGAAAACCCAGTAGATAAGAACCCAATACACTGGTCCAAAGCCAAGCATTGAACGCAATAGTAGATTTAATATGATTGGGTTTTGTACGCAAGCTTTGCAACATGGTTAGAGAGAGCGTATACAAAATAGAAGTGCCTGCAGCCAAAGGCACCACAATTTGAGCCGAGGACATAACTTCACTCGTAACATCACCAAATACAGTCAGTATTTGTGGATAAGCTCCGATGGGAATACAGACTAAACTACTAAATATCAAACTCGCCAATAGCCCTCCGCGAGCTAACCGGCCTTTATAAACTTCATTTTTTGTACCATTGATATTTAAAGAAACAGCCTGCGAGAAAACATGAGCAAACAGCAAAGACAAAAATGCCAGTTGTCCGGCGAAATTTTGAACGGCTAACGCGGTTACTCCGAAAAAACCTGCTTGAAAAATTTTAGCTAAGATGGTAGCTAATTCACTTAAATAAGCAGCTTCAATAGGAAAAAGCTGTTTAATTAAATGGATAATTTGCTTATAATCATGCTTGGACCATGAATAGAAACTTGTGGCAAATCGGTAATCTTTAAACTTAGCTTGATATAAACACAGACCAACACCTAAAGTGGATATAAAATTTTCGGCTAAAATGCCGGCGAAAACACCAAATATTCCTTTTCCCGGTAATAAAATTACTTCCATTCCATACCCAAATGCATAGGTTAAAAAACCCCCACCGAACAAAAAACTTACCACGCTAACGGTAATCATCCATTTTTGATGCTGATGGATGATAAAAATTTGTTGGAAAATAAATCGAATGGTCGTTAAGGGAATAATCGCGGCAGCAGGCCGTAGAAATTGTTGCGCTAACTCAGAGATTTCCTCATCCTGCCCAAATAAATTGACCAACCATGCTTTCGAAAATATCAACAGACCGGCGGAAATTAACACAAAAGGAGAAGCTAAAACTAACGAGTTTTTTATTAGACGCTCGATATCTTTTTTACAGTTTTCTTTTTCTTCGTCAAGGATCGTGGAATCGGTTATTTTACCATATATTTCTCCACCCTCCAGCATCATTGCAAATGAAACAACCCCGGGAATTAACACAGCCGTGTCAAATACATTCACTATAAGGGTCGCAACCGCTAAAGATTGAGTATTATCTTTATTATTACTAGGGAGACGACCGAGGATGATAAATAATAAAGGCAATTCCAAGCTATAGGTGAAAGCAATCAGGATTTTTGAAGCACGTACGCTGGTTTTCCATATTATACTTCTATACGTTTCAAATTTTTCATCCTTTTGCTCAAAATCCTGCAAAGGTCTATAAGGGGTTGAAATAATGGTTTTTGTTTCGTCTTGCATTGTTTTAAAGCTTATTTGATTGATAAAGCAATTTTATAGATATAATTGCGTTTTTGTCCCGTAATGTCAACCGCCAAATCAACTGCTTGTTTTAAAGGTAGCTCAGCTAACAAAATGGTTAATAAGCGTTCGAGTTCTGCTTCGTCGGGCAGAGACGCGGAAGCTTTACAGCCACTTATTAAAATAACAAACTCACCTTTTTGTTGTTGTACATCGGCTGTTAACCAATTTTGTAAATTCAACAAGGTATCCAAACGAATGGTCTCAAATGTTTTAGTTAATTCCCGAGCGATACAAGCTTGACGTTCAACACCAAAGACTTCCAGTAATAAAGCTAATGTTTTTTCTATCCGGTGAGGCGCTTCATAAAAAATGATTGTTCTTGGCTCCTGCAGCAAAGCATTCAATTTCGCTAATGCAGCTGTTTTTTTTGCTGGTAAAAATCCTTCAAACACAAAACGATCTGTCGGTAACCCTGCCACCGAAAGTGCACAAATAGCTGCACAAGCACCTGGAATTGGGCTGATTTTTATTTTTTCCACTTGCAGGGCTTTGACCAATTGGAATCCTGGGTCGTTTATCAATGGCGTTCCAGCATCGGACACCAAAGCGACTTGTTTTCCTGATCTAATTAGTTCAAGGACGGTTGCAATTTTTTGCATCTCGTTGTATTCATGCAAGGAAATGAGTCGTTTGGAAATCCCATAATATTGCAATAATTTTTGGGTATGTCGGGTATCCTCAGCGGCAATAACATCCACGGTCTTTAAAACTTCAATCGCTCGGAAAGTAATATCTTTTAAATTACCAATCGGCGTAGCAACTACAAATAAACAACCTGAGGAAAAAATTTCTGTGGTCATGTTTATATCCTGTAAACTACGGGCGTAAGCCCGTAACCTTGCGCAATGGGGTTTCAAAAGGGGAGAATGCGAATTCTCTCCTTTTGTCGCCCGAGCGAACTAAGTTCGCTCGGAGCGAAATCAAATAGAGAAAACACCCCGTGCGTCAGCGCGGGATGTTTTATTCATTAAAAATTAAAGGCAATTGTTTAGCTAATGGCATTTTATCACGAATGCTGTCGCCGACTAATGCGAATCCTCGTAATTGTCCAGCTTCATCATAAAACAAAGCACGAAGGTTTTTTCCCTCCCCTTCAAAATGCCATTGACCGATGAGGTCATGGCGGGGAGATGAAAAAACTATTGGAAAACCAGGTGTTTTTACCACGACGGGCATCGCTGGATAATGGACTGGGTCTTTACCGCCAACCAAAATTTTTGCTAATGCTCGAGCTGATTGTAAAAGTGGCGCGACATATAAACTTACTACTCCATCTACTTCTGCACAATCACCCAATGCAAAAATATGGGGTTGGCTGGTCGCTAACCAGCGATTCACAACAATGCCTCGATTCACTGCAATATTGCCTTGTTTGGCTAACTCTGTGGCAGGACGCAATCCAACCGCCGAAAGCACCCCGTCTGCCAACAATTTTCCACCGCCGGATAAAGTAATTGAAAATTTATTAGCGTTAGAATTAACTTCTGTTGCCAATTCGCCAGAATGCCACTCAACACCGTACTCAGCAAGTGCCTGCTGCAAAAGATCACCAATCGCCTTAGGTAAAAAGGAACCCAATGGCGCAGGTTCTGGCATGATAACCTTGACTGAATAACCTGCGCTGATCAAGTCATTAGCGAATTCGCATCCCACCAATCCGGCGCCCAGGATCGCTAGCTCCTTTTTTCCAATTAACCATTCTCTAAAGTGCTGATAGTCCAATCGGTTATTGACTTGTTTTATACCATCAAGCGCGTTGCCGCCAATTAAAGGTGAAATAGGCTTCGCACCGCAGGCTAACACTAAATTTGCAAATGTTAGTGATTTTTTATCATCAATCGTGATAGTTTTTTTTTCGGAATCAATGGCAGTGACTTTTGAAAAAGTTAAAATCGTGGCATTAAGTTCCTCTGCCATCATGTTAGCATCGGTAATAACCAATTGTGCCGCAGTTTTCTGCTGATTTAGAGCGGTCGATAGTAATGGTTTTGAATAAAAATTTCCGTCATCTTGGGTGACAATAGTGAGTGAACTCTCTTTGTCTAACTTACGCCATTCTTTGGCTAGCATGTATCCAGCCAATCCGGAACCAATAATGATTAAATCGTTAGTGGAACTCATTTTATCTTCGAGTAATTATGAATAGCAGATATTAAAGCTGCTACATTTTCAGGCGGGGTTTCTGGTAAAATGCCATGACCTAAATTAAAAACCAATCCGGGATTTGGTCCAAAATCTTTTAGAATTTCTTGAACTTTTTTCTCAATGGTAGCGGGATTAGTTAATAAAACGATGGGATCCAAATTTCCCTGAAAAGCCACACGATTTCCCCATTGTTTTTGTGCGTTGCTTAAATTGGTCATCCAATCCAGACCGACCGCATTACACCCACTACCAGTAATTTTCTCTAACCATTGACCGCCGCCTTTGGTGAAAAAAATCAATGGCACAGGAGAATCGTTATTTTCTCTTTTGACTTCGCTGGCAATTCTTTTTAAATACTGCAATGAAAATTCTTCATAATCTGCTCCTGTTAATACGCCACCCCACGTGTCAAATACCATAACCACTTTAACGCCACTCAAGATTTGCTGATTTAAATATTGAATAGTGACCCTGGTTATTTTCTCTAACAGTTGATGCATCAACTGAGGCTGTTGATACATTAAGGATTTAACTACGGCAAAATTTTTGCTGCCTTTTCCCTCAATCATATACGTTGCGCATGTCCAGGGACTGCCAGCAAAACCAATTAAAGGCAAACGATTATTTAACTCGGCAACCACTTGCTTTATCGCGGTAAAAACGTAGCTAAGCTTATCGATAACATCTGGTTCTTTTAAATTGACGATGTCTTGCGCACAACGGATCGGCGAAGGGAAATGCGGACCTTCTCCTGAGGTAAACTCCACTGACATGCCCATCGCCGCCGGAACCACCAATATATCGGAAAAAATAATAGCGGCATCTAAATCAAAACGACTTAATGGTTGCAGTGTGGCTTGTACGGTTAACTCTGGGGTGCGGCAAAATTCCATGAAATTAGGGGTTTTCTGCCTAAGCGCTCTATATTCAGGCAGATACCGGCCTGCTTGGCGCATTAACCACACCGGCACGCAATCTACCGGCTTTCTCAGCAAAGCATTTATTAATCGTGTGTTTTTCATAATGATATAATGAAGGAAACATCTATCCTGGATTCCGTTTTTCAACGGAATGACGGGATCGCCGGAAAACCAAAATTCAATTCAAGCTTGTTAGCAACATTGAGAGGTTTATTGTACTATCTGTTTTTTAAAAAACAAGTATGGACCGATCACCCTCGATGGGCGTCGGCGACTAAGCTGACTATTCGCAACAGCGTCTTATTACCTTCTGACGTTTGTGCTACTCGTTTTTCGGCAAATAGCCGCATATTGCCATACGATTTATGAAAGATCCTAAATTTAGCAGTGCAAGGAACTGTTTTTTCAGTGGTAAAATCATGATGTAGTTCTGGGGCTGTAAGTTTCCATCCTTGTTTTTCTGCACCTATTTTGGCTTCGAGGGTCGCATGCGATAACCAATCGTAAAAATCAGGTGAGGAACCCTTAGGCATATGTTGAGGTTTTAGTTTAAATATGCCAAAAAATCTGCCATTCGACGGAAATTGGGTGCGCATCTGTTTTACTGGACATCGATCATTACCCGGTTGATAGGTTTCATCGCCCCAATGAATTGTTATTGGTGGTTTTGCTGCCGGCGCGGATTTTTTTTCATCCGAGCTGATTAATTGGCTTTTTGCAAATCGTGTTCGCAGTGGCTTGGTTAATAATGATTGACCAGCAGTTTCCTTAAAATCTGTTTGCGCTTCGAGGGTATGCCTATGTATCCTTTGTTTTTCTTTTAATTGTCTATTGTATAAATTAAATTTGTCTTTAGTCAATGACTGAAATCCAGAAATTTCCAATCTATTATTTTCAATTTCGAATGGATTTCCAAATTCGTTCAGAATTTCTTGAAAAAAATCATCAATTATTTCATCATCCAATTGCACTTCAAAAGTAAGCATGGGTAGATTATTTTCATCTTGCGATGGCGTTGCCAGTTCAATTTCTAAATTAAATTTTTCTAAAATACTAGTGAGCTGTTTTTCAAGTATAGGGATTTCTTCAAGCCGGGTAATAGCAGTAGTGAAGTTTGAAGCGACTGCGGTCAAATGACGGCTATTATAGACTTGGTCCGCCGCTAGGATTATTTGATCCCGCGCAGAAGGTTGAGTCACTATTCCCTGACGCCATAGATAAAAGTTTAAATTTTTGGCTAGAAAACTAGAGGTAAATTGGTTATATTTTCTAAAATTAATCCACAAGTAACTGGATTCTAATGTATTATTCTGCTTGAATTCCCAATCACTTTGTTTAAAATCTACGGTCACCTTATTTAATAATGACTTACAAGCTACAAGATTTTGGTAAATATTCCGAGATTTCCGCCAACTTTTGATATTTTGATAACCTTCGTTTAATACCGCTGAAAACATTGTTAAATAGGTGATTGAAAATACCGGAGAAGAAAATTTTTCCTCAAAAGAAAATAGACTATAAAGCATCACCGGCAAGCCAACAATAGAAACGCATTTTGATATTCTCTGCACTACTTCAGCTCGTGGCAGTAATTTTTTTTGTTCGATTTTCAACGAGAGAATGTCTTGTTCAGCATCCTTTTCATCTTTCTGATAAGTAATATAAGATGAAATACTAAATGTCGGCCCTTTATAAAATAATTTCATTAAAAGCTGATCAATAATCAAAAGTTTAATACCAATACCCAGAATGCTGGTTGTAATATTAGAAAATTTTTTCGTAATATGAAAAATAGCTTGTTTTGATATTTTTTGATATGTATCTGAAAAAAATTTTTCTCTATAATCTAAAATAGCTAATAATTTACTGAGATTTTCTATCGAAATTTTTAATTGACCCGCAGCCTTAGCCAAATTTTTGGAGCCGTCATTTGGATTTAACAATGGCTTAAAGATATTAAAACATTGATTTGGTGTAAGCGTCGGAAAATTTTTACATACACCTTGTGTTACTCCTTCGTCAACAGTTTGATGAAATTTTTCAATAACCGCACTACCGGCAGATCTAATTTTGTATTTAAATCCTTCGAGCATTGTTCGGATAGATTGATTAAATTCATCATAAACAAAATATAATGGCGCGTTTCGCGAAAAAAATATGAAATGCATCAATAGTGGAGTCACGATAATACTAATAGCAGCGCTGGTCGGCTGATTGATCTGGCCTTGCAATCGTTTTACTTCTTTTTGTAAAAAATCAATTTCTGCTAATTGTGCATTGGTTGCCGGGTAAAATGCAGAGGTTTTGGTTTCCGGTGATGTTTGGTTTTTTCTTTTCATATCTATCTCGCTTAAACTAGTGGTTCTTTCTTTATTACTTAGGAATCTACGGGGATAACCCATACAATGGATCACTTATTGTACAGAAAAATCTTGGACTGCACCATATAAATTTAAGGGTTGGACAGGATCTCTTCAATTAATTTTTCCAGAACGCTTTGTCTGGCTTCGCTGTCTAATAGGACGCCCTGCTCTTTAATTTCTGCTAAACGATCTTCTAATACTTTGGTAATAGTCCCATTTGGAAAACGTTTAGCTAAAACTTGACGAGCCATACGTGGGCCCAAACGCCGATAGGCACGATTGCGCACATTGACATCTTCTGCGGTGGTATTTAACGCCCATAACTCAACCGGCCCTAAGGTGGCGGTTAGTAATTGAGTATGCGCTCCATATTTCGTGGCAAATTGCGCTAAAAATGTGGCTCCACCTTCGCGCGGACCATGCACTCGATTGCGCAAAGCATTTTGTGCCGTTACCGATAAACCAAAAATTTTCGAGGTTTTTTGGATAGCTTGTTCTGGGCCTGCTTCCATAATAAAAATGGACGTGGCAAATTCGACCATCACCGAATCAAAGTCATCCAGCGATTGAGAAATTAACGCCACCTGAACCTTCCATTTGCGTCCTTCACGCATATCTTGAATCACTTGGTCCCGAACCGCCTGAACTTTTGCCGTGCGATGAAATTCATCAAATACGATGCGTTTAGGATCTTCACGAATTTCCATAATCCGAGTTCGATGGTATTCACGATAGCCCTCAGGCATATCGCCAATATTATCTTCGGCTAAATAATAATGCCTGGCTAAAACATAACGCGCCAGCATATACATCACTGCCGTTTGACGGTTTGCAGCATCTCCTCCCGCTCGAGCAACCTCATCCAGATCCAGCGCGACCACGCGCGCATCGCCTAAATCAAAACGGGTTACTTGGGAAATAATAGGATATTCGCGGACCGCACTTGAAATCATTCGCGAGTAAGCTTGAATCAATGTTTCACCGGTTGGGGTAATAATCCGAATGTATAAATCGGTAATAGCTGGTAGCCGGCAAATGGCGGCAACATCCGCTAAAACCGGCATGGCGTGGCGCTGCGCCAATAAGGCTTGATGAGTAAATCCAGCTAAAAATAAAGCATCCGTCACTTCCCACCAGGTAGTTTTGGGATCGAAAACAAAACCAATTTCTTCGAGAGCGGCGTCAACATTGTCGTCAACATGCCCTGCATAAACATTGGCATTACCTTCATCGGCAAGACTCTTATAAAGCTCATCCACCACCAATCCCGACATATCTGCCACGCCATCGTAAGCTTTTTCCGCACCAACTGGCGTTACCAATAAGGTAAGAAAATTCACCAAAAAACTGCGCTCTTGGGGCGTGGGGTAGCGGCAACCAAGCTGAGTATCGAATGGATTAATCGAATAATCAGGACGCATCCGTAAACGGTGGTAAGCCACTAAATGTTTTTGATTGGCAGGCAGCGCATCTTTTAATAAAGAAATTAAACCACTGCTCGACGGACCAATATCTATAATGGCGATTCTTGGCAATCGACTAATTCCTGCAGATAAACACACCGCCAAATTAATGGTATTGGATAGCACTGATTTACCTGATCCAGGGCGCGCATAGAAAAGATCGATCCAGGTGGTTTGAAATTGTGACCCCGGATGGTACGGCCAAGGCTTTCCATCCGGGGAGCGAAATAGAATCGCTCCATGGCTCCACGGGGAAGCTGGCCGGAAAAACGGCAGCATGACGAGAACGTCAGAAAGCGGGGCAATCGTAGCTGTAGCCACACTTTTACTGGAAACGGCGAGCATGCTTGAAATAACGCCTTCAAAACTATCTCCCGAGATTTCTGAAACATCACAAGAACCCCAGCCCTGAATTGCTCGGGAAAGCATTGAAGCACGTGAACGCAACAAACGCATATCACCTTCAGGAGCCCAAGTTGCAGCGCACACCCGCAAACGAACTACGGCGTCATCACCACTCAAATTGATATAACTTAAGAGTTTTAACGAATCACTGATCAAACGGTTTTGTCTCGAGGTGATGGTTAAAACTGAAGCGATGGCTGAACGAATGCCTGCTGCGCCTAACCCATTACTTTCAATTAAAAAAGAGATACGCCAAGGGATTTGTGTTTGTAAAGTCCGGGAAAATAAACGCACAAAGCTTTGTACATCTTTTGGAAATAAGTCGATAAAAACCGAACTGTAAATTCGGTCGCCAACCCGAGCTGTCCGCAAATTAATGTTTTCAGCATCGCGCGGCAATATTTGTCGAGCAAGGGAAGGCCAAAGAATATCTGAAATTTCTCCGCGCATTTCTTTATATTCTTTGATGGTTATTTTATCTCCCGGCAAATACGGGCGCCAATTTCGATCGGTAAATTCAGGATCTGCGCTTCGACGCATAACATGAATCGCTTCATGCACTTCCAGGATACTGGTTACAATTCCCCAATTATTAAAATCACTGGCGACGGATCTAGCAAAAGAATCATGGCTTTCACGCAAATCAGGTACTGCGGCTAGGATATTTTGGGTTTGAAAGAAGGGTGGAATTTTATTTTTCTTAATATCTTTTAATTTCTCATTACGGGCGCGCTTACTTTGCTCGCCGGTTAGCGTACCCAATCGTGTCCATACCGCTAAATAAACTTCCTCACAGGCACAAAATTCAGAAAGATAATCGACGCGTTCATTGAACAGATCATCCAAGCTCAGCCCAAGGCGCTCTGCAGTCGCTTTAGCCGGCATAAATATTTCGTTAATTTCTTTCTTAATTTCATCTTTGTTATAACTAAAAAACACTTGGATCAAATAACCGGAATGAGACAGTGTGGTTTGCAGACTTTGCCTTACTCCCTCTAAAATTCGGTCAAATTCCTCTTTGCCGATTAGCATTTGCACGCCTTCCACACGCAAAATGCTTATCAATGAGCCATCGTTTGCAACCAAAACAGTGCGGCTATCTGCGGTTTGTATATCGCAATAGGCAATTGTCGTTTGTTTTAAAAGGGTAGCAAACCAAGCCCAAATTGAATTAATGCCACGAAAAAAACTTTTTAAAAAATTGAACATGCTAATAAAACATATGAATAAAACGGTATGATATCAGAGGCAAGGCATTTTTAATATATCCTACGGCATCATGTCTTTGATGCTATCAAATAGCCAGATTTCTATCTGGCGCGTGAAGCGGGTAATATCGGGCAACAAGCGCATTTTAGTGGATAATTCTTTATTGATTGAATGCTTGTGTTTGGAATCAATTTGCGCATCAATTAACAAATGGCCATAAAGGGAAGGATTGCTTAGACCTTCACCCAGGTCTTGTTCAATCACTTGTGATCGCAAACGCAAACTACGATAGGTATTTTTAGCAGTGATATCATCAGAGCTACTGCCACTCGACATCATCGTAAATAACACATGGCATAAAGCATTTAATTCAATCTGGGATACTTCCGGTAAATAAATTAAATTTCCGCCGCCAAAATCACTTTTACCTACTGCTTCTAAAAAGAAGCATTGCGTACAAAAAATACAAGCGGTAATTAAATTCTCAAGTCGATTATTACGATAATTTCCATCTTTGTTAAGCACTTCTTGAAATTTTTTTGCTTTAAAACCGCAATACTGGCAAGCAAATTGATCTCTTTCAAAAACACGATCGGCAAACGAGTCGAAAGCTTTATCGCCTTTTCGCGTCATGAATAAACGCCAGTTATGTTCCGAAGCAGTCAATTGAATTCGCATGAATACTATTATACCTTAAAAAAAGAAAGGCCAGTAAGATACTGGCCTTTGAGAAGTTTAACTCGGGGAACTGATTTAGCCGCCTCCCGAACCACCAATTAAAGCTTTAATATCTGAACCACCAACCTGTGAAGTTTTCGCCGAAGTACCTAATACAGCTTGCGACGCGGTTGGAACTAATAATGGCACTAAGGTCAGTCCGCAACCAATCAGCAATAAACTGACACCTTGGCTCATGGAGACCTGAGTCGGGTTTTGTTTGTGTTGATGAAATTTAAAGAATGACGCCATGATAAAGCCTATTCCGGCAATTAAAGAAACGTCGATTAAGATGGTTGCCAAAGAAATGACACTGTCATCTACCGTTTTAGCAATGGTCGTAATTGGAATACCTGTGGTTGGATCCGCCAGCGCTATACCCGCAAACAAGGTCCCAAGAACAACCGTAAGCAAACCGGCAATTTTAAACCGAGTTTTTAAAAGACTTAATTTCATGATTTTCACCTCTGAGTTAAACAAATTATATTCAATTAATAGTACCTATTGTACGCCCGTTTCCTTAAGGAAACATTAAATTATAGAGAAAAATTGAAGCCGAACAGGCTTTCAATCAACTTTACCGTTCCCATAATATGCACGCATAAAATGCCTGCAAAGATATGAATCATAGACTTACCGATATTTCCTTGCTGCCCACCCGAGCCTGAACGCGATAAAATGATAAAACCACGGGTAAACGCATAAACACCCACTAAACGCACCAGCATCAAAACAGGCGGTATATATTGGGCCCAACCCTCCATTGATGTCTCAACTGGAAGGTCCATTTCCGCACCCGGACCCCAGAAACCGACTAAAACTGTAGAAATAAAGGTAGGCAAATAGAGCAAAGCAGCGCCTGAAAATAGCATCATCATCGGTCCACCGATCGACATTTGCGAAGACATCATGGTACGCATTTCTCCATACCGCTTTAACTGGAACATTCCACCCACAAATGTGGCTAATCCCAATAGAATGGATATGGTTTGAAAAATAGTTGCTATCCACCCTAAGTTCTCCATTAATGTATCAGGCAGGTTGCCAATATCGCCGCCAGCAAAAATAGGGCCGCTCACCAGAGCTAGCACCAATGCTATTCCGATTTTCGAGATTTTCGCTAATCGAATCTTTGCTTTCATTTTGCCTTCCTAAATTTAATTATTGTGAAAAACGAACCGTTTTACCGCTGGTGGTTAACACCACACCTTCGTCGGCGTTAATAGTTTGCACGGCTCCATATTGAGGAATTTGATCCCCTATTGCTACGGACAAAGATTGTCCATCTGATCCTACTACCCAAGCTCGACCAGGCACAACAGCTCGCAATTGAAATGTAATTGGAGTTTCTGCTGGCTTAGCTTTGACTGGGGCTTTAACCAATTTAGGCGCGTGAGCTGCTTTTACTTCAGCTGTTAATTGCTGAACTTGACTCACCAGCACCAACATACTTTGATTGAGCTGTTGCTGTGAGGCACGCGATTGATTCAAGTTCGAATCTAATTGCTGTACCTGCCTCTGTAGTTGGCGAATAGCCACCGTATTGTTAATGCTGTCCTGCTTTAAGCCGTTTACTTGGTCATTTAATTGAGGATCGACCACCGGTTGAACCGTCTGCGTCACCACCGGAGCTGATTCTGGAATGGTTACCGGCACTGTATCTTGTTTATGCTGTATCGTTCGGAAAACCGTAAAAACGATGGCAACAACAATCACTGCTGAAATAATCAGAATCATGCGTTTGTGTTCATCCCAAATGGCCTTCAATCCTGTAGAACTTGGCTCATCTTCAATGAGCGCCTGCATGGGCTCCTCATCTTCAGGCTTTATTGGCTGCAAATCATCAGCATAGTTTTCGTCATGAGGAAATTGATATTCTTCATCATGCATTTTATTTTTATCGGACATGGTTTACCTCTTATTACTTTTATATTAACTCTGTGATCCTGGGATCGTCGTGTCATTCATAAATAACAACCCCATTCCTGTGCCTGACGCAATTTTTACGGTCGGGGGCATATTAACAGTCTGCCCAAGCACATCAGAGAATTTCTTACCAACAGCTCCTGCTCCTACTAAAGCGGATTGCGCTAAACTTAAATCTTTTTGAACCGTCACCGTACCTAGAGTTGTGGTCTGCGTGGTTGCACCTGAATTTTGCAGCGCATCCGCTACCCCAGCCAAGAAAGCGGAGGCAAAAAACGTTCCATAACGTAATAGGTAATGGTTATTAATTTCTCCTTCCATCGCAGTACGTGCAGTGTCAGGGTCGATAGCTACAGCCTTAATTGGGATAGACTTATCACGGTCCGGTAAATTTAATAAGTTAAAAGTCAACATTAAACGCTTATCAACCAAGCTAAATTGACCCAATAACTTACCGCCTTTGTAAGGTCCACCCACAATTCTAGCCATAATCGGCGTGCCTTTTTCATCGCTATTAATCGAGGTATCTAACACGGCGAACATGATACTGCCTGCTTTTACAATCTCTCCACCGGCAGCGTTTGCACCTGCCCCTGCTGAACCCGCTGGGAAATTTCCAGCTGATGTAGCCGGAGTTTCCGGAAGAGCCGCTTGTGAAGATTGTTGGGCGAAATTACTCCATCCACCCAATAATTTTGTTGCTTGCAGAGCCATCGCTCCTTGTTGTTGCATAACCATGTCTTGGCGCTGTTGTCTAGACATTCGGCTTTGTTGTATCCGCTCTATCGCAGCTAACTGCTCTTCAGGAGATTGCGAATTGCCAATCTTAGGCATCATCGCACTAGCCGCAGCGGCCGGATTGACAGTCAAGGACGGAGCCGACGCCTGGGGTAAAGATTGTACATAACCCGCTTCAGTGGGAGTGAAACCCGCCCGTAATAAATCGCCTTTAGTGTAACCTACGGCGGCTAATTCATCGGGTGAAACACCGGCGTCTTTTAATTCTTCTGCAGCAAAACCTGCTTTTCGCAACGCATCATTACTGAATCCAGCAGCGCTAAGTTCAGCGGCAGAAAATCCTGCTTCTTTTAATTGGCCCGCGGTGAAACCAGCGTCTTTCAAATCTGCCGCACTAAATCCAGCATCTTTTAATTCTTTGGCGCTGAAACCCGCATCTTTTAATTCTTTGGCTGAAAATCCAGCAGCTTTAAGGTCTGCTGCGCTGAAACCAGCTGCTCTTAATTCAGCAGCACTAAAACCAGCATTTTTTAAATCACTCGCGCTATAGCCTGCCGCTTTTAATTCAGCGGCGCTAAAACCAGCGTCTTTTAATTCTTTGGCGCTAAATCCTGCAGCGCGTAATTCACCCGCTGTATATCCCGCAGCCTTTAAAGCGGCAGCACCACAACCTTTATCTTTGAGCATTTGTGCGGATACGCCAGCATTACGTGCTTTTCGCAATTCTTCTGGGCTGCAATCTTTATTAGTAATCGCAGGTATGATCGGCGTTGTGCCTAATCCAACTGCTTTTAATTCATCCGCCGAAAAACCAGCAGCTTTAACTTCTGCAGGGCTGTAACCCGCAGCCAATAATTCAGCTGCCGAAAAGCCAGCGGCTTGAAGTTGTGCCGCAGTAAATCCGGCTTGTCTTAATTCTGCTGCGGTAAATCCAGCGGCTTTTAATTCTGCTGCTGAAAACCCGGCTGCTTTTAATTCTGCTAAAGTAAAACCACAATCCCGTAAGGATTTGGCATCAAAACCAGCTGTTTTTAAGTCACCAACGGTATAACCTGCCATTTTTAATGAAGGACAAGTGCAGCCTTTACAACGTAATTCCAACACCCTGACCCCTGCGCTTCGAGCACGCTGTAAACTATCTACCGTACAACTGTTGGGGTCAGCAGCAGGCAAAGATTGTGGATCAATTGGGCACTGGGTAACTGGTAACTTACCAAAAGTATCTAAGGAACCCACAAAACTACCTCGATTAATAGTGGGAACAGAACTGGTGCCTGCTACTCTCGCTGCTTCTGCTTTTTTGACGTTCTCTAAATCTTGTTGCTTAACATATTGAGTGGTGGGATTACCCGCTCCAGGAATCGATTCTATGCGCGGCGTACCCACAATACTGGCGGCGCCATTCATTTGATTTCCTCCAGCCACTTTTTGCCAAGCGTAAACGCCGCCTACACCGAGTACGATGACGGCAACAATCACTAAAATAGTGCGAGATTTAGCGTTGCTTAGAAAACCTCTTTTTAAATTTTTATCTTTCATCGCTTTATAAACCTTTAATATTTAATTGAATGATTTTGCCTCGTAAAGAAGCTAAGATCACAGGCGCTTTAACCATTTCATATACGTTTGTGCCATCAGGGCTGCGCATCGTGGACAACCAACTGGGAGATAAAATGGTAAGACGTGTTCGTAAAAATAAACGATCTCCCATAATCCAAGCCTGGCAAGCTTCTCCAGAAACTTGTAATTCCCGAGCATTGGAAGGTGGAACACCATCTAAGAAATTCAATAATTGTGAGTTTCCACTTTCTGGCAATCCGCTAATACTCGGAGCCGCATTAGGTCCCAAACTTGGCAGACGTAAATCCACACGATAATCCACTTCTTGTTGACCGGGCATTAAAGTGATCATGACCGGCGTATTATGGTCTTTTAGCATAACGGCCAAATTACCAGCTTGATAAGTATCCATCGCTTGAACCAATAAAGTGTTACCTTTTTGGTCCCAACGAATATTAAAACTTTTTGGATTCCCCAGATCATAAGCCTGAACCGGCCACGGTTCCCCAGTAGAATCTAAAAATACGAGTGAAGTGACATAACCGGCTCGCAAACGAATCACTGGTGGTGCAGCTCCCGGAGATAAATTAACCATCACCGAACTCGATGTGGGTTTTGGAGGCTTATCACCTGGATCTGCAGCTGCGGCACGCTGACTTTGATCAAACAAATATCGCAAGGTTTTAATTTGCTCAGGAGTCAACGGCATCATTTGTTTTGCGGTTTTGGAAAAAGCTTCTTGGCCAATGGAAATATCGGCATCATTGTTGGTCGCCCTTTGAGAATTACCCGCAGCAGCTTGAGCTGATTGTGGCGCGCCAAATAAAGCGGCAGGATCAGTCGTATTCGCTGCAAAAGCGCCAAAACTGCTTAAGCTGAGGCCTATTATTGTTAAACTTAGTATTTTATTTTTCATTATCTTATTTACCTCATCAACCTTATTGGAGCTGTGATTTTTGAATCACAGGCAAGAAGTTGTTAATCGCTATTCGCTCTGGGTTTTCTTCAACTGGCACACGCATCACAATCAGTGTCACATCCATTGGCACCGGAATAGATTGGTTAGCATTCGTATATGTTACTAAAATGGGTAATTGAACTTTCCAAAGGAAATGTCCCCCTAATACCGTTTTTTGAATTAGTTTGGGTGCACCGGTAATTTCAGCATTGGAAACCATCTTCAATTTAGTAAGCGTTTCCAAGTTATTACTTTTCTTCAGCGCTTCGAGAAAATATTTCCAACCTTCATTGCTAAATTTGTTAGAGGCCGTTTGTAATTGGGCGCTCCAGTGCATAAAATCCAAGCTAAATGCTTGACGAACTGCATCAGTCGACCATTGCAAAATATGGTCATCAGGGAATACCGGATCTTCTAATCCATAGTTATTAATGATTCGTCCATCTGCGGTAATAGCAAAATACTGAGGCTGTGGCGGATTTTTAATTTGATAAAAAAACAGGCCAGCCAACGCACAATCGATAATTAACACGATAAAAAGCGCCACAATCCCTAAACGATAACCGTCGCGGTAAAAAGCGTTACGCGATAAAATCAAAGTTAATGCGTCTTGTTTCATACTTTAGCCTCAAAATCTGTAATCTGTAAGCCAGCCGCGGTATCTAACACTGGAACTCGAGAAACGATCATCATGACGGATAATGACTTTTGTTTTTCTTCACTGGCGCTGCCATAAGAAACCAAAATAGGCATCTGAATGCGCCAAATGTAACGGCCACTAACCACGCCTTGAAAACGAATGATCGGTTGACCTGAAACCACTGCATTCATCAATAATTTTTTATCTTGCACCAAGGCTAACAACCCTGAGCTGTCTAAAGCGTTGGAAAAAGCACGCCATCCACCTCTGGTAAAGTTAACCGATGCCTTATCCAATTGACTCTTATAATTCACAAAATCCAGGGTAAATGCTGCGCGAGTTGCGGTGCTCGCCCATTCCAATATGTAGGTATTGGTAACAACCGGTTCGCTAAGAGACGGTAAGGGAATGATTTCCCCAGTTGTCATCGATGCATAATATCGTTGTTCGCCGGGGAAAAAAGCTTTATAAATCACGCAAAACGCTAACATTATTCCTCCTAAAGAAAGAATAATGAGGGCAGTCAAAACCCAACGAAAACTATCGCGGTATTCAAAGTTTTTTTGCTGCTCAAGTTTGCTGGTTATAGATTTCATTAAAAATTCCTCGAAGCAGGATGAAATTGAAATTTAATTTCAACCCGGCGGTTATAATGGATCTGGTTAGCCTTTTGGGTGACTGGAAACAAATTTCCATAACCTTTGGCATATATTAAACGGGTATCAACGCCCTGCTTCCATAAATAACGGACAATTATTTGGGCTTGTTTTTCTGTTAATGCTTGAGCTACTTCGCCTGATTGATCCGTGTAAACTGTCACGGCAATACTCGTGGTGTCGTAGCTATTAATTAATCGAGCAACGAGATCTAAATTTTTCTTATATTCTTCGTCAAAATTGGTAGATCCATTCACAAAAAGATAATCACTGGCAATAACCACGGTGCGAGTCTCACCTAACCTGATGATATCAACACCTTTTTCTTTTAATAAATAATTATAAAGGACGAGTTTCTCATCCTTAGTTTGGGGTACAGGTATTGATATGGTTGAAGAATCAGCGCTGCAAGCGGCAATCCCGAACAACATAAATCCGCCAAGTATCAATAAACTAAATTTTTTCAATGGGTTAAACATAATAGTCTGTTCTTTATCTCTTTCATTTTGGTTACTCAAGGTACTAATTTACCAGATAATCCTTAAGGTAGCATTAAGACTTTTCGTACAATGCATACTTTATGTACACTTCAATTAGCTTATTTGCTTAGCTTTTACCTGACAAACCTTAAGGGAAAATTAAACCTAAATGAATCACGTCAATATATTGCTGAGATTAAAGACCCCTAAAAGACTTGAAATCTACTCCGCTTTGTTCAGCGACATCCGCCTACTCGCAGGTTTTGGTGTAACGGGGCCCGTCAGTGGAGATCTTTTCGCGCACAACGGAGCAATTCGGGAATGGGATTCATCGTGATAAAGTTCACTTTGCACCATACCGGCTACAGAGTATTGCGCCAGCTATTTATGCGCAGTGAGCACGAAAAGATCTCCACTGACGGGACCCGTTTCGACAATCTTGCGAACAGGCGGATGTCGCTGAACAAGCCGGAGTGGGATTTGTTTGGCCGGCCGGCCAATGCATTGGTCGTCCGCCTAATAAGATTTACCTGTAAAGTAGTCAGCGAGAATTGCGATTATTGGAAATTAAATTCTGCAAAAACAATTTTACTTCGACAGGGCTCTTTAGCCAAAAGTCTGCGTAAGTGGGCTCCCCATGATCGCCGACCAGAATTCCCATTCCATGTGGAGGTAAGGCAAAAAAAGCACTCTCATCGGTAATATCATCACCAATATAAATGGGATAAATATTTTTATCTTTAAATTTCTCCGACAAAACCCACAATAATGCCCTACCTTTGTTCCAATCAATATTAGGACAAATATCCAGAACTTTTTTTCCAGGAATAATTTTCAATGCTGGATATTTTTGTAAAATCAATTGAGTGATTTCTATTACTTTTTTTTGTTCTTCTTCTTTAGCGTGACGATAATGAATGGCAGTCGTAAATTTCTTGGGTTCAATTTGTACCCCAGCAATTAAAGAAAGTGTTTGAAAAATCTCTTCACGCGCACTTTGAATGGAAAGTTTGGATTGTTCAATTCTATTTTTTAATTCAGCGCCTTCAGGTTGTTCCATATCTAAACCATGATTGCCGATATAAAGTAGATTTGGCAAATTTACAAAATGTTCAACGTTATGCTTGTCTCTGCCGCTGATCACAATGACCTCGAAACATTTTGATAACTCGACGAGCGTTTCACGCATATCAGTAGGCAAGAAAGCATTCTCGGGTTGCGGTGAAACCGGTGTTAAGGTTCCATCATAATCGAGAAAAATCACCAACTCGTAAGCTGCCATTATCCGTTGCAGATGAAGGGTTTCTTCCCCAGCAGCTTTTAATTCGGTAATTTGTTTTAGAGAGCGAATATTATTCATTATCCCTTAATAGCCTAATGATGAGCCACCCGCGTGACGATTATCGGTTGCACTGTATAGAGTTTTCGAATTAGGGTCTTCCAGAATACCTAACTCTTGACCCCAATATACTGTATTAAATATTGAACCCGAATGAAATTTATAACCCATAGCAGTTAATTTTTGTAGTGTGTCTGCTGATAAAGTATAAGGTTCTAAGGATATATCCGTCGGCATCCATTGAAAATGGAAACGGGGCTCATTAATGGCAGCGTTGATATCCATACCATAGTCGATAACATTTTCAATGGTTTGTATAATTGAAGTGATAATTGTAGGTCCTCCTGCTGCACCCAAAATCATAAACAATTGATTGTTGTTAAAAACCATAGTCGGAGTCATTGAACTCAAGGGGCGTTTTCCTGGAGCAACTAAATTGCTTTTTCCTTGTTGCAAACCAAACATATTTTTAGTATTTGCGGACAGCGCAAAGTCATCCATGTCATCATTTAAAAAGAAACCGGTATCACCCGCAATAATTTTTGCACCAAAGTAATCATTAACGGTGTAAGTAGCAGCGACCGCATTGCCTTGCCGATCAATAATATTATAGTGCGTCGTATTGACGCCTTCCGTTTGTGGGCTTTGAACCAATGATGCCGAATCGCCAGCTCGATCAGGTTGGATTTTTTGTGCGATTTGTTTGGCATAATCGGCTGACAGTAAATGTTCAAGCGGATTATTAACAAAAGCTGGGTCCCCCAATTCTTGATTTCGGTCTGCAAAGGCATAACGCATGGCTTCAATGTTATAATGCACGCTGGCTGCTGAATGATATCCCCAATCGTTAATTGGAAATTGATTCAACACGTTTAATATTTCACAAACTGTAACCCCCGAACTTGGCGGCGGAGTGGTAACGACCTTATATCCCCGGTAAAAGCACGTGATGGGTACACGCTCGAAAACCTGGTATTCAGCAAAATCGCTTTTGGCTAAAACACCGTGATTTGCGGCGCTGGCAGCCACAATTTTGTCAGCAATTTCTCCTTGGTAAAATGCTTTCGAACCTTGTTGGCTAATCAATTTTAAAGTCGCAGCCAATTGAGGTTGAACTAAACGATCGCCGGCTTGAAAGGGCTGGCCATTTTTAAGAAAAATTTGTTCAACGTTTTTTTGTTTTTGAAAAATTTCCGTAGATTTTTTACTGCCTAAAATTTGCAAATCATCGTTATTTAAAATGAAACCTTGTTCCGCTAATTGAATGGCAGGCTGCATCACTTTAGTCAAAGACAGAGTTCCATATTTTTGTAACGCCGTATTTAAACCCAAAACTGTTCCCGGCACTCCAACAGAAAGGTAGCTGCTTTCTGCCAATTGACGATTCACTTGACCGTTTGCATCGAGAAATAACTGGCTTTTTATTGCAGCGGGGGCGGCTTCTCGAAAATCAATAATAGTATTCTTGCCATTCGCCAGATGGATTAACATAAAACCGCCACCACCGATATTCCCACAACAAGGATGAACAACGGCTAAGGCATAGCCAATGGCGACTGCTGCATCAACAGCGTTGCCGCCTTGTTTCAAAATTTGGAGTCCAGCCTCGGTGGCCAACTGATGTGCGCTAACAACAGCAACTTTTTCAGAAGCACCTGGAGGGAGATAAGCGGCTTCACTGTTCTCAATCTCTCCAAAACAAAAAGAAGCAATTATAAATGTTAGACTGGAGAATAATACTTTTTTTTCCATAAAATCTATTCCTTTTTGATACTGAGCCCTTGCTTCGCCGAGTATTGGCGCTAAAACCCAAATGATTGACCTGGTTTAACAAAACCTGCGAAACCGTCGGCCAAGGCATTCGGCAAATTTTCGCTGTTATAGTGGTATAACCACATTTTTTGTTTAAAAGCAGGGGCTAAAGTTTTTAATTGTTGATAATGTGCATGAACGTTTGAAGGTTTTGCACTGGTTTCACAATCATGAAAAATAATATCAGCTTGTTGATAATACACTTGCATTCTTTCTGGCTGGAATTGGGTGTCTGTAGTCAAAAAAATTTTTTTTTGGTTGATTTCAAAAAATAAACCATAGCTGGGTAATTCTGAAAATTTAGATAAAACATGTATGTTTTTAATGACCTCAAAAGATATTGACTGCCAATTAAAACTGCCACCTTCAGGAACGGCATGAACTTGAAAAAAAGCGGAGAGGGTTGCTTTTTCATCGTTCAGTGAATTTAACCCACCCGATAAACAATGGTCCCAAAGTGTCTCAACTAAACTTTCACTGATATAAAGATTTGGCTTAGATAATTTTTCATCATCGAATTTATGACTAAAAGCCAGCCATTCTAATCCACCCGCATGGTCTGCGTGCAAATGACTGATAAAAACATTATTAATCTCTTTGTGAGTGATTTGATAAACTTGTAATGCGCGTCGTGCATCAGAACCACAATCAATAAGTAAAGATGCTTTCTCACTATTTCGCAATAACATATTGGATTGAAAATTATTTGGATCGCTTACAAAGGCTGCGGACGTTCCTAAAAACACTAGCTCCCACTTGTCCTTGTCAAGCTTTCTCATTCTAATGCCTTTTCCTGTTCCTGCTGCTTTGTGATTATTTCCGCTAATGAGCGGGCAATTTGTTGTACTTTGACAGCATCATTCCCTTCTACCATCACCCGGATGACGGGTTCTGTTCCCGAGGGACGCAATAATACTCGACCTGTACCTGCAAAATCGCGCTCAATTTGCAAAAGCTTTTCTCGAAGCATTAAATTGGTAGTCAAGTCCATCGCCTCATTCTGCGGAATGGGCACATTGATTAGAACTTGAGGGCGCTTGGATATCACTTGTTTTAACATGGATAGCGGCTTATTTGTGCGTTGCATAACGCCTAAAATCTGTAAGGCACTGATAATACCATCGCCAGTCGTAGCATGATGTAGATTGACAATATGCCCGGAAGACTCTCCGCCGAGTAGCCATTTCTTAGTTTGCAAACCTTCTAAGACATAACGATCACCGACCGCTGTGCGGATAAATTGCATACCGCGCTCGGTAATTGCTTGTTCTAGTCCTAAATTACTCATGACAGTCCCAACGATACCTTCATGCTCTACGCCTTGAGGCGGATAACAAGCTATGATTCCCAAAATCTCATCGCCATCTACCTTTTCGCCATTTTCATCCACCATAATCAATCGATCACCATCGCCATCTAAAGCAATGCCGACCGAGGCTTTTTGTTGAATAACTGCTTGCTGTAAAGTTTTGACGTCGGTCGCACCACATCCTCGGTTGATATTAATACCATTGGGTTTATCACCTAAAGCCGATACCTCCGCACCCAATTCACTAAATACCAAAGGTCCAATTTGATAGGCGGCGCCATGGGCACAATCGACCACTAAACGCAGACCATTTAGCGTTAATCGTGAAGGAAATATACTTTTACAAAAAGTAATATAACGCCCTGCTGCATCATGGATTCGCGTCAATTTACCCAGTTGATGGGTTGGTACCATTTGTAGCGGTTTTACCAGTTGTTCTTCAATGGCAGATTCAAATTCATCTGATAATTTCATTCCATATCGATCGAAAAATTTAACGCCGTTATCTTGATAGCCATTATGGGAAGCGCTGATAACAATTCCAGCGGTGGCGCGCAAAGAATGTGTTAAATAAGCCACTGCCGGAGTTGGCATTGGTCCTAAAAGATGCACATGGGCGCCTGCTGCCGATAGCCCCGCTTGCAGTGCTGATTCTAAAACATAGCCAGAGATTCTTGTATCTTTGCCGATTAAAATTCGTGCCGGTTGATTTTTTGCAAATACACAACCGGCCGCCCAGCCTAATTTCAGCATAAATTCTGGGTGAATGAGATGGCTGCCCACAGGTGCGCGAATACCATCAGTTCCAAAATATTTTTTTGTGGGCATAATTTTAATCTAACTCTTGGCGAAAAGCGTTAACGATACGTACAGCATCCATTGTTTCTGCAACGTCATGAACACGAATGACTGAAGCACCCTGCATTGCAGCAATTGTTGCCGCGGCTATACTACCATATAAACGCTGCGAAGGAGGAGCTTTTAAGGTATCTCCGATCATTGATTTCCTCGACCAACCAACCAGAACCGGAAAGCCAAGATCTGTGAGTTCATTTAAATGGGAGAGTAAATAAAAATTTTCCTGAACATTTTTACAATAATGGCCTTGGCCAAAACCTGGATCTATTAAAATCTGTTCTTTGTTCATACCAGCCTGCAGACATTTCTGAATCAGGTTTTGAAAATTCTGGATAATATTGGCGAGTAACAAAGCCGGTGAAGAAGAAGCGGGTTGGCGTCTTTGCATAAAAAAGTGCATCAGACAAACGGGCACATTGAGCTGCGCCGCGGTTTCTAATGCACCCGGCAATTGTAAGCCGCGTTGATCATTGATCATTAAAGCGCCGTATTTAACGGCTTCTCTCATCACCAACGGATGGCTGGTATCTACAGAAATCAACACGTCAAATTCAGAGGCTACTTTTTCAATAACTGGCAGGATGCGGTCTAATTGTTGTTCTGGGGTCGGGTTTTGATTTTCTAAATCGACAAAAAGATTAGTAGCCTCTCCACCAATATCCAGGATAGTAGCGCCTCCTTTCACCATTGCCTCAATTGTTTTTAATACCTGGCTTTTGGTTTCGTAGGGGCGATAAAAAGAGTCGGGGGACATGTTGATAATCCCCATAACACAAGGCTTAGGTAAACGAATTCTTTTATCTGCGGTATGCAAAAAAAAGCAATTCTCTGGCACAATTTTTGGCAGAATTTGCGTTTGCATCGATGTTTTGCCTTTTGAGTCGATCGATACTTATTGCACTTCAGCTGCTGAAACTGAATTTTGACCATCCACTTTCTTTTTAGCATTTTTTTCGGCCTGAGAGAGCGTATAGCTTTCTTCATTCCAATCAGCAGGTGGAGAAGGCGGTTTCCCCTTAATAATTTCTTGGATTTGTTTTTCGTCAATGGTTTCGTATTTAATTAATGCCTCAGCCATTAAATGCACTTTATCCAAATTATTCTGTAAAATTTGTCGAGCCTCTTCATAAGCTTTATTAATTATTTTACGAATTTCCGCATCAATTTGACTATTTGTAGTCTCCGAAACTTCTTTACGTTGAGTCATCGAGCGTCCAAGAAAAACTTCGCCTTGTTCTTCGCCATACGTCAGTGGACCAAGCTCTACCGATAAACCCCATTTCGTAACCATATTGCGTGCTATTTCTGTAGCTCTTTCAATATCATTTGAAGCGCCGGTTGTCACATATTCCCAACCAAAAATTAATTCTTCGGCAATTCTTCCGCCAAATAATCCAGTTAATTGGCTCTCCAAACGAACTTTGCTATAACTGTAGCGATCTTCTTCGGGTAAAAACATGGTTACACCCAACGCACGGCCTCGCGGGATAATACTGACTTTGTAAACGGGATCATGTTCCCTGACATATAAACCAACAATGGCGTGTCCGGCTTCATGATAAGCCGTCAAGCGTTTCTCTTGATCATTCATCACCATAGAACGGCGTTCCGCACCCATCATGATTTTATCTTTGGCTTTTTCAAAATCAATAACCGCAACCGCTTTGCGACTAGCACGAGCGGCAAACAACGCGGCCTCATTCACTAAATTGGCAAAGTCAGCGCCCGAAAAACCAGGCGTACCACGAGCAAGAATAGAAGGGCTGAACATCTTTATCGAGCGGCAATTTGCGCATATGCACTTTTAAGATGGCTTCGCGGCCTTTGATATCGGGAAAGGAACGACCACTTGGCGGTCAAATCGTCCTGGACGCAATAAAGCAGGATCAAGTACATCGGGGCGGTTAGTAGCCGCCATCACGATAATGCCTTCTTTACCCTCGAAACCATCCATTTCTACTAATAATTGGTTGAGCGTTTGTTCACGTTCATCATGCCCACCGCCTAATCCAGCGCCACGATGGCGGCCAACGGCGTCAATTTCATCAATAAAAATAATGCAGGGAGCGCGCTTTTTGGCTTGATCAAACATATCACGGACACGCGATGCACCCACACCCACAAACATTTCGACGAAGTCAGATCCTGAAATACTGAAAAAGGGCACTTTTGCTTCGCCGGCAACCGCTTTCGCCAAAAGCGTTTTACCTGTTCCGGGCGCACCGACCAATAAAACACCGCAGGGCATTTTCCCGCCTAATTTTTGGAATTTTCCTGGATCGCGAAGAAATTCGACCAATTCGGAAACTTCGTCCTTAGCTTCTTCAACGCCAGCGACATCGTCAAAAGTAATTTTAATCTGATCTTCGCCCAGTAAACGGGCTTTGCTACGTCCGAAGGATAAAGGTCCGCCTTTGCTTCCCCCTCCTTGCATTTGGCGCATGAAGAATATCCACACTCCGATTAACAGTAAAAAAGGCCCCCAACTCAATAAGAAATGCATCAACAAACTTTGTTGTTTGGGAGGGACACCGCGAATCGAGACGCCCTGCTTCATCAATGTACCCAACAAGTAACGATCTTCCATGGGTAAATAGGTGCTAAAATGCTGGTTAGTTTTGGTGGTTCCTTCAATGATTCGATCTTGGATATTGACACTGCTGACTTCGCCCTTGTCTACAGCACTTAAAAATTGAGAATAACTGTATTGTTGGACGTCACTTTTTTGTGGGCTAAAATTGCTGAATACCGTAATCAGAACGATAGCAATCACCAACCAAAGCAATAAATTTTTTAACATGTTGTTCAAAATCAAACCTCTTTTACTACACTATGGTTCCAATGGTTCCACGTCCCATTATGGCCGAAAACCTTTACCTAGTACATATACTTCCGGAGAGCGAGAACGCGAAGCCATTGGCTTTCGGATTTTTACAATCTGGAATTTTTGGCGCATAATTTTAACAAAATTATCCACTCCCTCTCCTTGAAACACCTTTACCAGAAAACTGCCCCTGGGCCTTAATATTTGCTGAGCACACTCCAGGGCGAGTTCGGCAAGATATAAACTTTTGGGTTGATCTACACTTTTTAATCCGGAAATATTGGGAGCCATGTCTGAAAGCACTAAGTCAACCGGTTTACGATTTATCTCAGTCAATAATTGCTCTAAAATATTTGCCTCAGTGAAATCTCCTTGTATAAAATGAACGCCTGTAAGAGGAGTCATTTTCAATAGGTCTAAAGCAATAACTTTTCCTCTTTCACCCACCAGTTGGCGAGCAACTTGACTCCAACCCCCAGGAGCCGCACCTAAATCAACGATGTGCATGCCTGAATTTAACAATTTGTCTTTTTCTTGCAGCTCCAACAACTTATAAGCCGCGCGAGATCGATAACCTTCACGTTTAGCCCGTTTAACATAAATATCGCTTAAATGCTCTTTGATCCAACTGTTAGACATAAACTCGTCTTAAATAATACTTTTATTATATCATATTTTTCTTATGCATGAACCCTAAAATGAGCAATCCCGGGATTGCCAGGAGGGTGCAAAACACAAAATAAGAAAACCAACCCAAATGTTGGGCAAAAAACCCACTGCTCGAGGCAAAAAACACCCGGGATACGCCAATTAAACTAGAGAAAAGTGCGTATTGTGTGGCGGTAAAGCGTTTGTCGCATAAACTGGCTATATAGGCAGCATAAGCGGCTCCGCCCATCCCGCTCGCAAAACTCTCCAAAGTGACTGAAGCAGCTAACATCGTAAAGCTGAGGCCAATTTTGGCAAGAATACTAAAGGCAAAGGTTGAAATACCTTGAAAAATTCCAAACAACAAAAGGGCTCGGTAGATCTTTAATTTGTAAAGAATAATTCCGCCAAGCAATCCTCCACCAATCATGGCGCCCAACCCAAACACTTTGGCAATCAGCCCGATCTCAGATTTTGTAAATCCAAGCTCCAAATAGAAGGGGTTTAAGATATCCGAGGCCATTTGATCCCCAATCTTATACAGTAAGATAAAAATTAAAATGATCCAAGCGCCTTGGCGACTAAAAAATTGTAGAAAAGGTAAAATGATTGCATCTTTCATAGAATGGGGTATATCTACCGGGCTTATTTTTGGCGCTAAAATGGAAGTGACGATACCAATTAACATCCCCGCAGCCATAATCAAGTAAGTGATTTGCCAACCCCAAAGGTCAGCGAATGTCAGAGCTCCGGCACTAGCCACCAACATACCCAATCGATAGCCGGTGATGGCCAAGGAAAATCCAAAACCCAATTCCTCATCGGCTAGAATATCCCGACGGTAAGCATCAATTGCAATATCTTGACTGGCGCTGAAGAAAGCAATTAATGTGCAAACAATTGCTAAATAAAGTGGGTGTACACTGGGTTTACTCAATGCTAAGACACAAATCGTTAATATCAGTAAAATTTGCCAAATTAACATCCAGCCGCGGCGTCGGTCCAAGAACGGTGGGGTGAAACGATCCAAAACAGGCGACCAAATAAACTTAAGGGTGTAAGGCAAACCCACTAAAGTAAAAAGTCCAATGGTGGTGAGGTTAATGCCTTCATCGTGAAGCCAAGCTTTAAGCGTTGAACCGATCAATAACAAAGGCAATCCGGAAACAAAGCCCATGACCAATATGGCCAACATTCGAGTATTTATTAAGGAACGGATCATCGGATACATCATTTGAGTATACCCAAACTGCACCTTTAAACCAAATTTATAGCTTTTTCTCGAGGTTTAATTTATTCTTTATAAATGACCTCTTCCACGCTATATTTACCCAACCAAGCAAAAAAATTATTATTGCATTCATGTTGTGCCCCCTGCTCCGGAGAAATTATGGAGCGATTGCTGGCTTCACAGATTGACTACACCATTTTCTTCTACAATCCGAATATCCATCCCATGAAAGAGTACTTAATACGGAAAGAAGAAAATATCCGATTTGCTGAAAAGCATCAAATTCCATTTGTTGATGCAGATTATGACCCTGATGAATGGTTTAAACGCGCGAAAGGCCTGGAAAACGAGCCCGAACGCGGAAGCCGTTGCACCATGTGTTTTGATATGCGTTTTGAAAGAACCGCTTTATATGCCGTTGAACATGATTTCTCGGTATTTACAAGCTCATTAGGCATATCACGCTGGAAAGATTTTGATCAAATTAATCGCTCCGGCAAACAAGCCGCTTCTCATTATGCAGAATTAACCTATTGGGATTTTAATTGGCGCAAGGAAGGGGGTTCCGAACGGATGATTGAGGTGTCCAAGCGTGAAGAATTTTACCAGCAAGAATATTGTGGTTGTGTTTACTCTCTGCGAGACACGAATCGTTGGCGTTTGAAAAACGGTCGAAATAGGATTAAACTAGGGCAGAAATTTTATAAAAATCAAGATTCAAAATAAGTAATTGATTTTAATAATTTTTTTATTGCATTTATAAAGGAAAAGAGCGCTTTTTTGCGCTAAAATTATATACGTAGAAGCTTTCTTAAAAGTAGGAGGTGTTTATGCATCATCAACATGAAGGCAAACGCTGTTGTGGGTTTTTTGGTTGGCTTTCCCTGATTTTAGTCATTGTTGGGGGATTAAACTGGGGAACCATAGGTGTTTTCAATTTTAACTTTGTATCAGCTATTTTTCATACCATACCTTGGTTGGAAAGGGTCATATACATCCTAGTAGGACTTGGAGCTATTGGAACGATTATCGCTTGCATACGCTGGTGTACCGGCTGTAAAGAAAAACGATGTGAGGAGAAATGCGGGAAAGAATGTAGAGATTCCACTCACCATCATCATGATGTCGGCGGTCCCGGAACCGGCGGTCCAACGGGTGGCCCACAAGTATAGTTTTATAAAGTGCTTAAAGTGCTGTGGAGAGCATCCAGCAATTCCCGCTGAAGCGGGAATTGCTTCATGGTTAGATGCTGAGCCGCAGCAAAGCTGCATCTCAGGAATGAAGGGGAAGATCGCTCCGCTCTTCTCCCCCTTACGAACCCCCATCAGGATTGGTATGTGATTTTTTTTATATCCTGCGGGAATTACTGATGTTCTATTATCTGATAATGCCGTATAAATCGTGCTCTTCTGCGGCGGTTATTTTAACCGATACAAAATCACCAGGTCGAAGTTTTTGGCCATTTTCGATAAAGAGAACCCCATCTATTTCAGGCGCATCACTGGTTGTTCTGGCAATCGCCCCTTCTTCATCACTTTGATCCACCAAAGCAGTCACTGTGCTGCCTATTTTTGATTGCAATTTTCTTTGGCTAATTAGGGTCTGATGTTCCATTAATAGCCCATAACGCTCTTCTTTTATTTCCTCTGAAACAGGGTCAGGTAACTCATTGGCTTTAGCGCCTGCAACCGGTGAATATTGAAAACAGCCTACTCGATCCAACTGCGCTTCAGTTAAAAAATCCAATAACATTTTAAATTCAGCCTTAGTTTCACCTGGGAAACCAACAATAAAAGTGCTGCGAACGGTCAATCCGGGGCAAATTTTTCGCCAATTCCGCAAACGCTGTAAAACATTCTCGGCGTCCGCAGGTCTTTTCATTAAGCGTAATATTCTGGAACTGGCATGCTGGAAAGGGATATCTAAGTAAGGCAAAATTTTTCCTTCGGCCATTAAAGGAATAGCCTCATCAACATGTGGATACGGATACACATAATGTAAGCGAACCCAAATGCCCAATTCGCCAAGCGCTTTACATAAATCGATAAAACGTGAATTTTTGCCATCTTTTAAGTCGACTCCATAAGCACTGGTATCCTGGGAAATAATCAATAGCTCTTTAACACCTGCACTCACTAATTTTTTAGCTTCGGTTATAATTTCACTTAATGGACGACTTAGTAAATTTCCTCGCAAAGAAGGGATGATACAAAAGGTGCAACGATGATTACACCCCTCAGAAATTTTTAAATAGGCGTAGTGGCGCGGGGTAAGTTTAATCCCTTGGGGAGGGACCAATTGCACAAAAGGATCTTGGGGCAAAGGCAAGTGTTGCTCCACAGCCCCAACAACGCTTTCATAAGCCTGGGGGCCGCTAATATGTAGTACCTCGGGACATTTTTCTTTAATTAAATCCGCCTTCACCCCCAAGCAGCCGGTGACTATCACTTGACCATTCTCAGCTAGGGCCTCTTGAATTGTACTTAAGGATTCTTCCACAGCGGACTCAATAAATCCGCAAGTATTGACAATAACCAAATCTGCGTCTTGATAAGTGGGAACTAATTCATATCCTTTTGCCCGCAGTTGAGTGAGAATTCTTTCAGAATCAACCAGAGCTTTAGGGCAGCCCAAGCTAACAAATCCAATACGAGGAGAATGCTTTATTGTTTCTTTGCTCACTGTTCAACCCTATAGTAATGACAAATCAATTTTGCGATTATATCATTTTTATACATTATCTCCAAAGCCTAAATGGTCAATCAACTTGCCTTTTTGGTCAAAACTGATTTTATCGATCCCTGCGTCGCCATGTAATGAATTGCCATTAACGACATAACCTTCTTGTTGTTGTGATAAAAACGGTAATTGATAACCGAGAAGATACGCCACACTTCGCGCTAGTTCAGAATGAGACATATAAAGTGGATTAATATCTGCTGCGGTTTTTTGTTTAAGAAAATCTAGATTTGCTCCATGAAAAGACATAAAAACAATAGGAACTTGATGTTGATCATTGACATTTAACCGTGTGTGACCATAAATGCCATTTTCCCCCAAAGATTCTCCATGATCAGAGGTAAAAATCAAATAAGTTGGACGATTAGTTTTCTTTTCGATAATTTTTGAAAGCTTAGCCAGCATAGCGTCTGTGTAACGAACGCTATTATCGTAATAATTGTTTTGCAATTCACGAAAAGTACCCCCTTTGGCAGTTTTAAAAAATTCATAATCCGAGGGATAACGTTGCTCATAAGGAAAATGCGAACCCTTTTGGTGCAACACCACAAAGACTGGTTTTTTAAAATCCACTGATTGTAAATAGTTTACTAGATTGAAATCCAAAGCGTCCTGCTTATAATCTGCACCAAATAAACCAGAATCACCATAATGATCAATATACAAAGGAAACAGATAGCCTTTAATTAAATTCAAAGAAAAATGTCCCTGAGCGCTGATAAAATAAGTATCAAAACCATTCGCCTTTGCCATTTTGAATAAATTTCGATTGGTACTGGCTATTTGCAGCGTGGCGTCAGGGTTTTGAACCATATTAAAAAACATAGATAAACTAACATCAGTCACCACTCCTGCAGAAATGCCTTTTTTAAATTGCACATTGGGCTTGTTTTTAAGTGAATCTAAAAAAGGCGTGGTGGGTTTGGGATAACCATAGCTGGACATATGAATATCGGTCAAACTTTCTCCCATAACAAAAATAATATTGACATCTGGATTGGGTTTAGAAATGGCAAAGGGCGGCAATACATTTTTACTATCGTTTTTGCGAGACCATTGATGCGGCAAAGTATTAGTAAGGTAATACAAGATCGTTTTATGCGAGGAAACCCATAAATTTTCACTGATGCTCGGAAAGTCACCCATACTCCTATTAGTTTCCAGCCCAATTTGATGTAGATGTTTGAGAGAATAAACGTAATACAAAGGTTGTAAAAACAAAATGAACGCCAATGCCCAAGCATAACGGAATCTATTTCTTTGCTTTAATTTATAAACAGCAAATATCATTACAATAAATACGCATGTGCAAACTAATAATGGCATGGTAACAAGATTTAGCAGGGATCCAAAATCTTCTAAAGTTTCGACAGAATCATCAAAAAATAACCTAATATCCATCGCTGAGATAGGAATGCCAAAATAAGCCGAGTGGACTAATTGAATGAATAAAAAGATAACCATGAAAGTGAGAACAGCGATTACCCAACGGTTTTTAGAAAATAATGACAAACTTAAGCCATAAACAAATAGCAGTTGTAGTCCCATTTTGGTTTCATGTTTCCAAAAAGGCTGATGAGTTTGATATTGGTAGAAAAAATCAATGAATCCAAAACAAAGCAGAAAAATTACCGCCAAAGCAATATTTTCGGACAATGGACGTAACCATGCTCGATTATTTATCCAAGTGGCTATATTTTGTTGTACAAATACACGCATGCGGGTATTTTAACATAGAAAAAGAAAAAAATAGTGATGCAATGATAAAATAAGGCTCTCTGCATAGCCTTATTCAGCGCATCCGCCGGCGAGCTTTGCGGCGGGTGTCAGCGGAGGTTTTTGCGCGCGCAGCGTAGCCAATTCGAAAACGAGTTCACGAGGGTAAAAGTTCACTTAGCACCCTGGCGCTAACGCAGTATTACACTCGCTATTGATGGCGAAGCGAGCACGGAAAAACCTTCGCTGACGGGCCCCCGCCACGCCAATCCCGCGAGCAGGCGGATGTCGCTGAAATAAGGCGGAGTGGGTTTAAAAATTCGATATTTACACCACACCGGTTTATTTATAGTGGAAATCTATTACTAGCTTTTTATCCACTATCGATAAAAAGCAGTACGAAGTTCTAAAATACAACTATCAGCCGTGCCAGCAATATTACCACGCTCACCCGTTAAAAATAACATCTTATATCGTTCGGCAGTATCAGGGTCTTTGTCAATTGCCGCTAAAATTTGATCTTCTGTTACCCTTGCGCTATCAGTAAGCTTAGATTCAAGTTGCTGGAGTGCTTGTATCGTCTCACTTTCAGTATTCACACAACAACTAAAAAAGCGCGCCCAAGCAGTGGTAGCATAGCCATTCAAGATTGTTTTAAACCTAGTTGCTTCTATAGATGCCTCAGAAGAATAATTCTGCGGTTCACTTACTACGGATAAAAGCGGAACGCGAGATAGATCTTTTTGCTCAAAAATCTTTTCTTCATTTTGACGCTCGCCACCCGATCTGGGCAAAGCCGATACAGAATGCGAAGTTATAGATGAATGACTTCCAGAATACGATGAGGATTGGCTGGAACCCTTAACATCTGCCAACCCAGCCTCTTTAAAAAATTCTTTTGCATAAGCTTCATAGCCACTTTGAGTACCAAACTTTTTGAATATCTGCTCTGAGGCCTTTCCTGATCCAGGATGTATTTTCCCCATCATTGATTCATAAGATAACAAGGATACTTTTCCATTTTCTATTAATTGATTTACTTGCGTAAAATGATGCAGTAATAAATAAAGAATAATATTTCGATGCAGAATAAAATTCTCATAGACCGTGTTTAATTTTCTATAAAATAATGGCTCGATAGCAGCAATAAACTCGCCTATTTTATTTAATGATAATTTATTTTCCGCACAAAGATCAGTTAATATTTCCTTGATCACTCTACTTCCACTTACATTAGTCGGAGGATCTATTGTCGATCCGTGTTGCACTAATTTATCATCGGGTAATTGGTAATTACCGGTTTGCTTCGCATCTGGCGTAAAATCAAAGGATAGACCTAAACAATGGCCATAGAACACTAAACGCAAAAAAGTGGTCGCAATTGGCGCCTTAAGTTTGTTGGAAGAATTAGACTTGTAACTAAATGGATTAATTGGGGGTTTAGGAAGTAGAAAAATATCTTTTTCAGGATTTTTAAGTTGCCAATCAATAGCGTAAATAATAAACCAAGCAGCGCAAAAACCGCAATCATCGCCATTTTCTTGCGGAAAATAACGTGTTTCCTTTGCTTTAAGCTGTTTAGTCTCACCGACTTTGAAAATGTCTGGATCTTGTTCCTTCTTAAGTCGCTCAAACCGCTCCCCATCGGCCCCTGCTGAATCGTTATAAATTAAACTATATCCCTGACGTACAGCAGCAACGTTATGATGATATGCGTGAAAGGGCAAAAAACTAAATTGCTTACCCCTAAGGTGCGTATATGTTTCTGCACCCAAAAACTGCAAATACCCATAAACTAAAACATCTACATCCGCAGCATCTATTCTTCTAATATTGTACGGCATTTTTATTACCCCTATTGCTAAATACTTGGAAAAAAATTACTAACTAACCTGAAAGAATTCTACAGATGTAAATATTAAGGAAATATTAATTTTGAAAATTAAGCTAAAACATTCCAAGATCTAGCTTGGCCAGATCAGACATTTTTTCCTGGGTCCAAGGCGGCTCGAACACAATATTGACAGTGGCTACTTTTACTCCGGGGACACACAACAGCTTACGTTGCACATCCTCGGCAATAACTGGCCCCATCCCGCATCCGGGCGCGGTTAAGGTCATATCGATAGCAATTTGAAAAGTTTGATCCTGCTCTTCAGCGACAACACATTTATATACCAAACCCAAGTCAACGATATTAACCGGAATTTCTGGATCATAGACGGTTTTCAACATTGCCCAAACTTGATCTTCGATGCTAGCGTCAGCAGGCAATTTAGCTAAAGGGTCTTCAATTTGTTTACCTAGAGCATCAGCATCACGGCCTTCAATTCTTGCCAGATTACCAAAAACATCAACGGTAAAGCTATTTCCCAACTGTTGGGTAATTTTTACCTCAGTGCCTTTATGCAATTTCATTTTTGCACCTGAGGGCACCATGGCGGCATAGCAGTCCCTCAGTAAGTAAACAATTTCACTGGCCATTGGGATCCTCAGAAAAATGGACACTTTCTCCACATCCACATTCGCCATCTGTATTTGGATTACTAAATACTAACTGTTGTTGACCCAAGCTTTTTTTTACCAAATCAACCACAGTACCTTGGATTGCTTTGACAAATTTAGAATCTACAAAGACTCTCAACCCTTGTTCTGCAGTAAATTCTACATCTCCTGGTCTGGGAGCAGGCATAATTTCAGGAAGATATTGGTATCCCGAACATCCAGTTTTTTTAATAGATAAACGAAACCCACCATCAGGAAATTTAATCAATGATTTATTAATATGTTCAATCGCTTTTGTGGTAAAACGTAAAATTGGTTCTTGACTCATAAACGCTCCTTAAGTAAAGCCGACAATGTGTGCCAAGCTAAGGTTGCACATTTCACTCGCATTGGAAATTCGCTAACCCCACCAAACACAACTAATTTTTCTAAAGAAAGATTATCTTTTTGTAATTTTCCTTTAGTAACCAGATCATGAAAATCGACAAATAAATTTTGAAAATCAATGATATTTTTTCCAATTAAAGCCTCTACCATCATTGAAGCTGAGGCAACTGAAATAGCACATCCATTGCCTTCAAATTTTGCTTTAGCAATACAACCATTTTCTTCAAAAACATACAGAATAATCCTATCACCGCATAATGGATTAAAACCTTCTTTGATAAGATGAGGCCCCTCCAATTTACCAAAATTCCTGGGACTTTTGCCGTGATCTATAATTAATTCTTGATATAAGTTTTGTAAATCTGGCATTTTTTCAACCCAAAAGCAAAATAGATTTTTTTAAAGCCTCGATTAAATGGTCTATATCAGCATTATCGTTATATAAACCTAAAGAAATACGAACTGAAGCGGGAACATTGAAGCGCTCCATCAAAGGCATAGCACAATGATGTCCTGCACGTACAGCAATGCCTTCAGTATCCAAAATAGTGGCAATGTCATGGGCATGAATATTATTCATAACAAAAGAAAACAAACCAATTCTGGATTTAGCAGATCCCAATACACGTATGTTAGGGAGGCTTTGCAAACGTTCATATAAATAACCAGTCAATTGATTCTCGTGCGCTCTAATTGCGGCAAAACCGATATGGTTGATGTATTCAATCGCTTTACCTAATCCGATTGCTTGCGCAATAGGCGGAGTACCTGCTTCAAACTTGTGTGGAGAATCCGCAAATTCGGTATAATTAAAACTGACATGCTTGATCATCTGTCCACCAGTTTGATAAGGCGGCATTTTTTCGAGCCATTTTGCTTTTCCATATAAAATGCCCACACCGGTTGGTCCATATAACTTATGGCCTGAAAAAATATAAAAATCACAATCTAAGTCTTGTACATTCACGGGTAAATGAGCAATCGCTTGCGCGCCGTCAATTAGCACAGCAATCTCTTTGGTGTGCGCTATTTGAATCATTTCTTTAATCGGGTTTATGGTGCCTAAAACATGAGAAACATGTGTCAAAGCAACCAATTTAGTTTTCGAATTAAGTAATTGAACAAAAGATTCTATATTTAAAGTTCCATCGTCTTGAACAGGAATAATCTTTAATTTCGCACCGCTTTTTTTACACAACATTTGCCAGGGAATGATATTGGCATGGTGCTCCATCTCGGAAACAATGATTTCATCGCCTTCTTTAATCATCAATTGACCAAAGCTTTCTGCAACCAAGTTTATAGATTCGGTTGCTCCTTTGGTGAATATGATTTGCTTAGCATCTTCGGCATGGATAAAATTTTTAATCATTTCACGGGTTTTTTCATACGCCTCTGTCGCTCTTGAACTCAAAGCATAGACACCGCGATGGACATTGGCGTTGTAGCATTGATAATATTCTGTGAGCGCATCAATAACCGTCAGTGGTTTTTGCGCAGTTGCTGCACTATCCAAATAGATTAAGGGTTTCCCGTTAATTAATTGTGAAAAAATTGGAAAATCATTCTTTTGCATAAGGAAACTCCATGGTGCAGGCATGAAGGTGTTTAGCAATTTCCAAATTTGACATTCGCTCAAAAATCTCATTACCAAAACCTGTGATCAATAGATTCTTTGCGATATCTGGTTGAATACCTCGGCTTTGTAAATAAAATAAAGCATTTAAATCCAGATTTCCGACCGTCGCGCCGTGATTGCATTGTATATCTTTCGCATAAACCTCCAGCTCCGGTTTGGTATTGATTTCAGCCCGTGAGGATAATAATAAATTATGATTTTCTTGCTGAGCTTTTATTTGACGGGTATTAGCGGCGGCAATAATTTTACCATTGAAAACACCGCGCCCATAATCAGATAAAATCCCTTTATAATACTGTTTACTTGAAGTATGGTTTTGTTCATGGAGAATGGACGTATGGTAATCCATGTATTGGTGGTCTTGTGGATAGTAGAATCCAATTAACTCACAATTTGAGCCAGCGCCTTGTAAAGAAATACTAATATCATCACGACTGAATTCGCCACCTTTATTTAAATGAGCAGCTTTTACGGAGCTATCTTGTTGCTGTTGGATGAATGTATTGGACACATGAAAAGACTTTAAATTTTCCCGCTGCATTTTGTAATATTCAAATTGCGCTCGAGAAGCCACGGTTATATGCGTATAAATATTATTAAAATAAAGGCCCGAATTTGTCCCCACGTATTCTTCCAATAACTCAGCTTTACTCCCCTCACCGAGGGAAATCAAATGCCGAGGATAATTCATCCCACCTGCTTGCGTTGAGATATATAATAAGTGGATTGGTTTCGTTAAAATAATATGTGGAGGAACGGATAAATATAATCCATCATTCATCAATGCGCTATTTAATTGAGCGAAAGAATTTAAATTTTTCGGCTGAGAAAAAAACTTTTCTTTTACAAAATCCTCATGGCTCTTCAAAGCTTGAGATAAATTTGTTAAAATAACCCCTTGTGGCAAACCATTTAACTGCGAGTAAGTTGAGGAAAATTGGCCATTTATAAACACCAATCGATAGCTGTTCTGTAGAGAATATGACTCTATATCAATATTTGGGGCCAAATTCGGAGTTTCGTTTAAAAATTTTTGTTGAGATAAATTTCGAAGATCGGCATATTTCCAATTCTCGTCATTTTTGGTCGGAAAACCATTAGCTAAAAATTGTTCGAGCTGCTCACTCCCCCATGCACGTATTTTTTGATCATTTAAAACTAATGATCTGGACTGGGCATTTTTCAATAATTCGGCATCCCACATTTTCATTACCGAGACCTCGATTCTTCTAGCAAGTCTTGGTAGCCTTGATTTTCCAAAAGAGTGGCTAGATTTTTATCGCCGGATTTGATAATACGGCCTTCTGCCAACACATGCACAAAATCCGGTTCAATATAATTCAATAAACGTTGATAATGGGTTACCACAATGACAGCACAGCCTGGATTCCTTAGACTATTAACACCTTTTGCTACAATTTGTAACGCATCGATATCTAAACCCGAATCGGTTTCATCCAGAATGGCAAGTTTTGGTGATAAAAGTAACATTTGTAAAATTTCATTACGTTTTTTTTCACCGCCCGAAAAGCCTTCATTAATTGAACGATTTAAAAACTTATCGTCCATTTCTAACAGCTTCATTTTATCTTTAGCAAATTTCATAAAATCAAAAGCATCCAAAGGCGGCTCGCCACGATGTTTGCGCAAACTATTCACCGCTGTCTTAAGAAAATAAGCATTATTTACGCCAGGAATCTCAACTGGATATTGAAACGCTAAAAATAACCCTGCCAGCGCACGCTCTTCTGGCGACAACCCCAATAACGATTTACCTAAAAAATGAATATCACCTTTTAAAATTTCATAGGCTTCACGGCCTGCTAAGATATTGGCTAAGGTACTTTTTCCAGAACCATTCGGACCCATGATGGCATGAACTTCGCCTGGATTAACGGTCAGATTAATGCCTTTTAAAATCTCTACTTCTTTAACTCGAGCGTATAAATTATTTATTGATAACATGTTTCCTCACATACAACCTTCAAGACTTACTGCAATTAATTTTTGAGCTTCCACTGCAAATTCCAAAGGCAACTCTTTAAAAACTACTTTACAAAATCCATTCACAATCATGGAGACAGCATCTTCCAGTGAAATACCACGCTGCTGACAATAAAATAATTGATCTTCACCGATTTTAGTGGTTGAAGCTTCATGTTCGATTTAGCTGTAGGCATTTTTTACTTCGATATAAGGGAAAGTATGCGCTCCACAAGTATCGCCCACCAATAACGAATCACATTGACTATAATTACGCGCTTCTTCTGCAGTTGGCGCTACTCGCACCAATCCACGGTAACTATTTTGCCCATGTCCCGCTGAAATGCCTTTGGCAATAATGGTGCTGGATGTATTTTTACCGATATGGATCATTTTGGTTCCCGTATCTGCTTGCTGATAATGACGGGTTAACGCCACCGAGTAAAATTCACCCACTGAATGGTCACCTTGCAATATAACACTGGGATATTTCCAGGTAATTGCCGATCCAGTTTCAATCTGCGTCCAAGAAATCTTAGAATGGACACCACGGCAAGCCCCTCGCTTGGTAACAAAATTATAAATACCACCCCGCCCTTTCTCATCCCCAGGATACCAATTTTGCACCGTAGAATATTTAATTTGTGCATGATCCAATGCGATGAATTCGACTACCGCTGCATGCAATTGATTTTCATCACGCATCGGCGCTGTACAGCCTTCCAAATAGCTGACAGTGCTATCGTCATCAGCAATAATCAAGGTTCGTCTCAAATTGACCAGTGTTCGCACTATTGATGCGAAAATAAGTCGACAATTCCATAGGGCAATGAACACCTTTGGGGATATATACAAAAGATCCATCACTAAATACCGCCGAATTTAAAGCTGCAAAAAAATTATCACGATAAGGCACTATCGTCCCTAAATATTTTTTAATTAACTCTGGATGATTTTTAACTGCTTCTGAAAAAGAACAAAATATTACTCCAGCTTCAGCCAGTCGCTCTTTAAACGTAGTTGCTACCGATACACTGTCAAAAACAGCATCGACAGCCACTCCCGCTAAACGGGCTCTTTCATGTAAAGGCACACCCAATTTCTCATAAGTTTCAAGCAATTTTGGGTCTACTTCTTCTAAACTTTTAAGTTTTGAAATTTTTGGCGCCGCATAATAGCTAATACTTTGAAAATCAATTGGATCATATTTAAGGTTTGCCCAATGTGGCGGACTTAATGTCAACCAATGCCGATAAGCGTTTAATCGCCATTCAAGCAAAAATTCGGGTTCTTCTTTTTTTAAAGAAATAAGGCGAATGACGTCCTCATTTAAACCGGGAGGGAGCATCTCAGTGTCGATATCAGTCACAAAACCATGTGGATAGGCTTGGTGAATGGCTTCATTTAAATATTTTTGTTTATCTGACATAAGTGTAAAGATCGGCTAAAGTATACTGTTTTAACACTTGTTGCAAAGCTTGATTGATCAACTGCCAGCGAGGTCGATTTTGGCAATGTTGATGGTGGATACACTGCTTATTGACTTGGCAGCATTCGGTTAAGGCGATATCACCATCAACAGCGGTAATAACATCTACCAAAGAGATATTATGGATCGGTTTGGTCATACAATAACCGCCTTTTACCCCTCTTACCGAGCTAACCAATTGAGCTTCATTTAAAAGTTTTAAAATTTTGCTCACTGTTGGCAAAGACAGCTGAGAATGTTTAGCCAACGCCGAAGCGCTCCAATAGTCGCCGTCGGCTTTTTGACTTAGACAGTTTAAAATCAAAAAAGCATAATCTGCTAATCGACTCATTTTAATCATAATTTTGGATTTCCCCGATATAGTACCAGTATTGTACTATATCGGAGTAGGTAAATCCAGGACGACGAGACGTGGAGAGCTTTGCGCGCTAGAAACGCGTGAAGCTATTGTTTTTATTATCAGCAGGGATCGAGTTTTTCACCTTGGTAATAGAGCCCTCAGATTGTGAACGCTTAAGCGGGGACGACGCCAATAAAATATCCCTTTGGCTTGATAAAGTGGTAAGGGGAGCAACAGCTCGTTGAGGAATAACATTCTGAGCAGCAGATAAAGCACGGCTTAAATCAAGCACGATATCTTTTAATTCCTTAACGCTTGCTTTCAATTCGCTGATTTCGCCGGCGAGTTTCGCTATCTCACTGCTTTGAGTTCCAATCCCACTGGATGATTGTTTAATCACAGAAAATTTTTCCTCAATATCTAAAGGCTCAATCACCTCTTTTGTTTGCCCAATCAGTATTGGCAAAGAACTAGACGAGGTCGCTCTATATGCAGATGAAGACGAAGACGAAGACGAGATTGTGGAGGACTGAGGCGTAAGCGCGTCAAGGTAATCTGTAATTTTCTTGAAAGTATTTTCAGCTAATAATACCTGGTACAACTGAGTTAAAGCTTGAATGGAAATTGAGTTTAAATTTTTTACGGTTTTCGCATCATTTAAACATTGCTTTACAGAATTCAATAGTAGAGTTCTATCGATTTGCGAATCTTTTAGCATATCATAAATTGTTTTAGGTATTTTGGGGCGATTATCTCCATATAAACCGGGAAATCTTCCAGAATTAGGTTTGATTAAACCAGCTTTAATCTGCTCATAATAAGCTTGTAGACAATTAGAAATACCTTTTTCTTTAATTTCTTTAGACAAAGCCTCTGCATTCAAGGTTTGGCCGTCATCAAGGAAAGTCGGAACGAAGCGCGCATGCACAAGGCTGATCGCTGATGGGTTACCGAGTCGCACGCTCATTAACAAAAAGTACATACCATTTATCCAATTTCGAACCTCAGGAAATGCTGCGGACTTGATCTCATTAGATGATGATTGTGAAGAATTGGTAGGGGTGCTAATCGGCGTGAATAGACATTCACCAACAAATTGAAGTTGATATTTATCATAGTTGAGGTGTTCAGCTACCATCTCAGGAGAAAGTGTTTCAAAACAATCCGTGACAATTTTTCTAACTGTTGAGACAGGTTTGCCATCTGATAGCCGAACTGAAAACATCCCTCTCAAAAATTTGATCCTTTCCAGCAACTGAGTTAAAGCAACAGGGTCCCTGCTTTGACCCACGCTTACCTTTTCTTGTACATCGGTTAGAAGCTTTAGCCATTCTTCATAATTTCCGCGAATGGGTAACTTTAAAAGTAATTTTAATACAGCGTTTGGATCTTTATTTATTGTTTCTATTGGATTATTTAAAAAATCTTTTAAAACTGTAAATATTTGGATTAATTCTACCTTTTCTAAATAAAGAATTGAAGTGGTCGTGTTGAGAGCACCTGTTAATTGTTGCCAGAATTTTTCGGTATTTACTGTTCGAATATAACTTAGAGGTGAGATTGCTCCCAAAAATAAAAAAATACAAGCAGAATCATGAGCCTTAACAATTGTTGTCAGAGCATCTTCACTAGTTGAATTAAAAAAATAGTTAATTAAAGCAGGGTCTGTTTTACCCAGCATTATTTCAAATGCTCTATTATCTAAAGACATCATATCTGATATTGAATTCCTTCTCAAATATTCATTTAAAGTAGCAGGTGAAATCTTATCAATAATAGATTTAAAAGATTTTTGTTCCCTAGGAGAAAGACTATACCAAGTAAAATCCTTAAGAATCATGCTCAAGTTAGTATCAGGGGAGTGATTATTCTTTCTAAGAAGTAGCATTTGACCGAATGACTCATCTGAAATACTTTTAAGCTCATCAGAATCAAAATCTAGAAAAGGAATTCTTTCAGCTAAAGGTGTTTTTTTAAATTCTTCATTTTTCATAATATAAATCCTTAGAAATTTTAATAATTAGAGACTATTATGACATCATCCCCTGGCAATTTCAATACTATTTTGTAATTTAACTTGCTTCACGTATCAATGCGGTAAGTTCACTTTAAGAATTGGTTCATATACAAACTTAGAAGCGGGCTCAACCACATTTTTTCTTGACCAGAGGAGAAATGGAGAGGCCAAAAAGGAGACCCAATTACCAAAGGTTGAGCAAGCAGGCACAAGCGTCGACTGATAAACTTGCCATTTCGAGATTAAAACTTGATTTAGGGTTTGTGGCAAAAAATCAAAAGCACCTAGCATAGTCAGCTCAAAAATAAGGTTAAGGTCCAAAGAATAGTGGAATAAGGCGGCATTTCCTTGCAATGCTTGTTTAAAATTATTAAGCAGTTTATTTTTTAATAAAAAATTATACGTATCAGGAGCAGAATGCTTGATTTCAATTTTGGAAAAACACTCTTCAAATTGACTTAATGTTAACATAATCAAGAATATTTCGATTAGGGTATTATTTTTTCCTTTTCTTTTAAGCGGCTTAATCATTTTAATATAATAATTCTTTGCTAAAGGATCAGCTACAATAAGTGAGGGCGCTTGATCACAAATCGTTTGAATTCTTTTTTGAGCAGTCAGGTCAACTTTTGCATCGAATAATAAAATGTCTTTTGAAAGTTGAAATAAAGTTCTCAGCGACTGCTCTATAGGAGGTTTTATGGCGGCATTTTTCACAAAATATTTTTTGAACCCATAAAGAATAGTGTCATAATAACTTAGGTAGTTTTTATCATCTTTTTCTCGAGCGGAATGATTGAAACGTGCGGTTATAAATAAGGTTTGCAACGATGGTCCTGTTAAAATGTCCACCCACTCATTCTCCGCAAACTTGATCTTATCTCTTGCAGAAAACAGTCTAAAGATACGCTTCCCATCAAATACAATATTTAAAATATACAAGGCTACATCTACAATAAAGGAAGGTAATTTTTGGATTGAACCACCAGACTGCAAAGCATTTAAAATTAAAATAACCTCTTCTTTTGCCTTTGGATAAATTTTCAGCAACATGCGCTCTACATTATTTTTTATTTCTGGCTGGCTTAATAATAATTGTGCACGTTGAAAATTTTTAACATATTGCAAAGGCGGAGGCACACCTTTCTTGACTGCCATAACAAATTCTTCAGCAAAAGGATCAACATGAATACTTATTTTTGGTCTTTTCTCTGACCAATCAATTGTGACATATAGAATATCATTCACCAGATCGAGCTCTAGAATGTCTTGCTCTACATCCTTTTTACATAATCTAATTTCGACAATTTCTTGTTCTGGCATTTCCACAGTATACAATTCAGCGGTTTTCAGCAGAGATTTGTTATATGAATATACAAATTCCTCTCCTTTATTAGCTAACTCTTTAAAATATGCTTCAGCATTAAATACAAGCCCAAGTTTAGTTTTCGCCCTCAAATCAAGATCACCAGTTCCTTCTATCTTTATTTGCAACAAGGTTGACAACACATGTCCGCCAACTGCATCAATCGTGACTTTAGGATCAGATAAGTATGAATAATAAGAAAATAAAATATAATTTTCCCAAAGGCGATAAGTTTTTTCATAACCCGGAAGAAAAAAATCATACTCTTTTCCCGATAATTTTTTAAATTCCTCTGCTAAATCTATCATCAGCTCAGGAACAATAGAATCAATATTATTTTCCATTTTCCCAATAGAAGAAAAAGAGTCATTGTCACCACCTATGGACTCTGTGCTTGCAGCGGCCAAGGAAACGGATTTAACCTCTCGCCCAACTAAATCAAGATTAAATTTTTTCGACTCTGTCTCAGCCTTAACTTTATGCTTAGAATCAGAATTATTTATATATTTTTTTCGGTTATAGTCTTTTCTATTTATACTGTCAATCGTATTATCTTTTTTATGTACCTTTACTTCGCAAAATATTTTGATGAAAAAATCTTTAAAGTATAAGGTTATACTTATACCTTTTTTAATTTCAACCCTATCCGCATTGAAGTCATTTAAATATTTTTCTAAATCCTTAAAAGAGACATAAACTTTCAGTTCATTGCAATCCGGTCGATGTGAAATACGAATTTTTTTATATTTTTTACGTAAGTGCATATTTATTTTTGCAACTTTCTCATTGATTTTTGACAATGTTTTGTGATTATGAGATTTCTTTTTTTCCTCAAAGTTTCCCATTAAACAGATTTTTTTTTCATATGAAGAATTTTTATTATCAGATTTTTCTTTACTCCCCGCAACGGGATTAGGTATCTTATTAGCTTTCAATTCTTTCGAATCAAATTGCCTTTTTTTTGGCTTTACTAAATAAATACGTTCATCGTTTTTCAGATTATAAATAATAAAATTTTCATTAAGAATTTCCATCAATTCAAAATTAACATCTTTTCTATATAGGGCAATAGATCCAACGTAATCAGAGTGAATTGGAAGTGATCCATCTGATTTTGTAAGATACAAACCTTCTGATACAGAAAAATAGAATAAATCATCATTGATTTTTAAAAACTTTAAACGATTAAAAATCAGAAATGTATTTTCGATGATCAGAATCAATTGATTGATAAAATTTTCGTCACTTATTTTTATAATTCTAAAAGGTAAAATAAAGCTGGTTTTGCTATTTTTCTCATCATAATTATATTCTAAAAAATGACGCAATGTATTTCTTAAAATTTTTAAAATAACTTTATCATCATCTGAATTAATAACATCTGTATTCATATCGACATCAAAAAATTTACGTATCGCTAATTTATTTTTCAAACTTTGAAAAATATTAAACAATGGATTGAAATAAAAAATATCATTCAGAAAATCTAAACTGGTAGAAAAAAATTGATAAGAAAATAACAAATAAGATTGCGGATAAAAATCTTGTCGATACTGACTTTTCAGAGAACGGTAATGTGAGATAGTTTTCTCAATCAATAATCGCGCCTGATTCTGATTTTCAGTAATCTCATTAAGCCTGTCAAACACCTGAAAAGAAAACGTCCTAAGAAAATCCCAGACAACAGTTACGGAGATCGGATAAAATTTTTCGGTGAAAAAACCCAATAAAATAGTCAATCCACTTAAAAGCATATCCGATTTCACCGTCATGAGCTCTAAATCAGGAAATTTTTGAGGCATGAATTTAAGAAGGTAGGTTTTTAAAATAATATCAACATAAAAAGCAATCAAATAATCGGTATTAAAAGCAAAGATTATACCCAAACTCATCAGCTTAGAGATTATGCCATACTTCAATATGTTAAGAAGATCACCCGAACAAATTTCCAATTTCTCTTCCTTAACATCAGAATTTCTTGTCTTTAACGTTGGATAAATTTGAGTGCCGTTATTATATCTAATTGATAGAATAAAATCTTCAAATACCTCCAATTGCGATTTTTTAAAGTGATATCTTGATGAAAAATAAACCTTGTAAGGAATAGAATCCACTCTGAAATTATGCTTCCATTTAGTTTTTGTTTGGCTATTAATTTTTTCCAATCGTTCCATATTTTTTTCATAAAAATAGGTGAGATCGGATAAATCTCTTAAAAAATTATCTCTAAATTTAATGACTCTGTGTCTGATAGCGCAGTCAAAATAGGTGACTATCGGATCAAAATACCCATTTCTTTGTTCGATTTTTATTTGCCTACTATTTAGTTCCGAGTATTTTACCGAAAAATTAGCGAACTTTTGATTTAGATTTTTTTGTAATAATCTTACTGCTTGATGCGCCAACACATCAGGAAAATCATCTTTGAAAATAAAAACAAAAAATTGATTCACCTTGCTTTCTTTCCAAGAAATCGGCAAAACACTGGCAACGATTTTTTTGATATCGGCTTCAGGATGATAGGGAGTTAACAGGCTTGAAAAGCTAACAGGAGTTTCCGCCTGAAGGCAGTCTTTTTTACTCATAACTCACGTACCTGATTATTTTACTTCTGTTGACTTCTAATAGATTGATATAGTTACAGTCTTTTATTTCAATTCTTCGTATATCTTACTCGATTTAACCTCAAAAATACAACAAGGTTCTCAGTCATGTAAATTTCTGTTACAATCTGGCCACGCCTTGAATAAGGAAAAGATCATGCCCACTTCCGAGCGCTACGAAACGGCTAAACGCGTAACCGTAGTCAATGCGGTCACCAATGTCATGCTGGCTGGCATTAAAATAGTCACAGGCTGGGTATGTCATTCTCATGTCCTCACCGCAGATGGCATTCACTCATTATCTGACCTTATCACCGATGCTCTGGTGCTTATCGCTGCTAAGTTAGGCGGTCATGTTCCAGATAAAGAACACCCCTATGGGCATCAGCGCATCGAAACTATTGCAGCAATGATTATAGCCATTTTACTATGGCTTGTGGGTGGCTTTATTCTATATGATGCTTATTTACATATCGCCCATCCTACCCATATTATTGTTTATAGTCTGCCCGTCATCATTGTTGCGCTTGTCGCGATGATTACCAAAGAAGTACTTTACCGATACACTTTCACCGCTGGTAAAAAGATACATTCCAATTTGCTGGTGAGTAATGCTCTACATAATCGCAGTGATGTTTTTGTTTCTGGATTGGTTTTGATCGCTATCATTGGCCATCTTTTCGGTATTAAATATGCAGACCAAATCGGCGCTGGCATCATTGCCTTAATCATTATTAAATCTGGAATTCAATTATTTTTACAAGGCATTCGTGAACTGATTGATACCGGAGTCACCCCCGAAATCTTAGCGGAAATAAAAAAATGTATTGAATCGATACCTGGCGTTGAATCTATTCATCAGTTACGCACCCGCTTGCATGGCGGAAATATATTTGTGGACACCCATTTAATTGTCAATCCTTTTATCAGCGTTTCTGAAGGACATCACATCGGTGAGAAAGTGCATAGTCAACTGACAAAAAACTTTAACCAAATTCTGGATGTCGTGGTTCACATTGATCCAGAGAACGATGAGATCAGCAAACCTAGTTTACATTTACCTTCACGCCCAGAACTCATTAAATTATTGCAAGAAAATTGGCAAAATTTACCCGGTTTTAAACAAATAGAAAGCATCCGTTTGAATTATTTAAATGGGGAAATTTATATTGAGGTATATTGGTTTGCTAACACTATTCCAATTGATCAATGGCTTGTCATGAAAACCAGTTATTTTAGGACAATCTCGTCAATCCCGCACCTGGTTTCACTCAACTTATTTATGAGACTTTAAATGGCGATTCAACGAACTTATCTTTTTTATGATATTGAAACCACTGGGCTTAATCCTTGTTTTAACCAAGTGCTTCAATTTGCCGCCATACGGACTGATCTTAATCTGCGAGAAATAGAACGGCATGAAATTAAGGTTAAGTTAAACCCTGATACCGTGATCGAACCTGGCGCTCTGCTCACTCACCGCATCGGTATCTCAACTTGTCAACATGGGGAAAGGGAAATAGATGCCATAATCCAAATTCACCGGCTGTTTAATACACCGGGCACCATTAGCTTGGGTTATAACACCTTGGGTTTTGATGATGAGTTTTTGCGTTTTTCCTTTTACCGTAATCTATTACCGCCTTACACGCATCAATTTACCAATCAATGTCAACGTATGGATCTCTACCCTATCACCATGCTCTTTTATTTATTTAAACCAGATATCTTAAATCAATGGCCAATAGAGACAAATGGTACAGTAAGACTTAAATTAGAAATGCTAAATAAATTAAACAATCTTGCCGACGGTCCGGCGCACCAAGCAATCGCTGATGTTGAAGCCACTTTAGCGTTGGCAAAAAAATTTATGCAGGCACCAGAAATTTGGAACTATGCATTGGGTTGCTTTGAAAAAAATATTGATGAGAAACGGAGTCAAATCTTGCAGGCCGAAATGGCGTTAATGATCGAAGGTAAAATAGGTGCGCAAAATAACTTTATTGCTCCGGTTATTTATTGCGGCCAACATCGACACTATAAAAATCAACAGCTATGGTTGCGTTTAGACACAGAAAACTTATCTAACACAAGTTTAGAAAATATTCCTGAACACACCTTTGTCTTCAGGAAAAAATTGGGTGAGAAGGAAATTTTATTGCCAGCCAAACCCAATTATCTAGAGAAAATAAGCGAAAAAAGGCAAAATTTCTCTGCGGAAAATCTAAAATGGATTGAAAAAAATAATAAGATTTGGCAAGCCATTAAAGATTATCATTGCCAATATACTTATCCAAAAGTTCCCAATGTAGACGCAGCGGCTGCCCTTTATGAAATTGGTTTTATGGATGAATCAAAAACAAATTTATTCCGTCAATTTCACAACACCAGCTCCCCGCATAAATTAAAACTGGCAGAAGAATTTCCAGAACCTTATAAAGAACTCGCATTACGCTTAATAGCGCGGAACTTTCCACAGTATTTGTCACTCAATCAATATCAAGATTTGATTGATCGATTGCTCACGCATGACCGGATTGATTTTCGAGGGCAGAAGAAATTATCCATGGCTGATTGTCTAAAGCAAATTGAATTTTTAGCTACCAATGATTTAGACCCTGAGCAACAAATTTTATTAGCTGATTTAAAAAATTATTTAATTGAGTTGCCATGGGTTGGCAGAAATGCCGAATCGGTTGTATAAATTACCAAGAGGAGATTTATCAATGATACATACAGAATTTTTAACTTATAATGATGAAAAAACAGAGTTGGAGGGATATTTGGCTTGCCCTAAGCAGAACGGAAACTATCCTCTGATTTTGATTGCGCATACTTGGGCGGGACGGGATAAGTTTGTCTGTAAAAAAGCGGAAGACTTAGCAAAATTGGGTTACGCCGCCTTTGCTTTGGATATGTTCGGAAAAGGGGTAATCGGCAACACGGTTGAAGAAAAAAAGCAGCTTATAACTCCTTTATTACAAGATCGCGCTCTGTTATTGAAACGGATAACAACAGCACTTAACTTTACTCAAAAATTACCAATGGTCAATCGCAATTTGATCATCGCCATGGGCTACTGTTTCGGCGGCTTATGTGCGTTAGACTTAGCGCGCTTTAACCGCGAAATTTGTGCGGGAGTTAGTTTTCATGGTTTGTTAACCCGGCCTGAGAATCAATCGCAAAAAATTTCAGCAAAGATTTTAGTTTTGCATGGGTATCTTGACCCCATGGTGCCGTCATCTCAGGTTCAAACTTTTCAAAATGAAATGGAAGAATCCGGCGCAGATTGGCAAATGCACATTTATGGTCATGCCATGCATGCTTTTACTAATCCTGAAGCTAACGATCAAAAATTAGGGACCGTATATAATAAAGTTGCAGATCAACGTTCTTGGCAAGCCTTTTTAGATTTTTTAGCAGAATTATGTCAATGAAACCCGTTGAAAGAAAAATATATACCGTAAGCGAATTAAATAATCTATCTCGTCAATTATTGGAAAATAATATCGGCCGACGGTGGATTAGTGGAGAAATTTCTAATCTCACCTCAGCCAGCTCTGGACATATCTACTTTAATTTAAAAGATTCCGCTGCCATGGTGCGTTGCGCGTTATTCCGGCAAAACGGCCGACTTTTAAATTTTTCACTGAAAAACGGCTTGCAAGTATTGGTGTTCGGTCAAATCAGCTTATATGAAACACGTGGTGATTATCAGTTAATTGTGCAAACTGTAGAACAGAGTGGCGATGGATTATTGCAGAAAGCTTTTGCAGAATTAAAAAAACGTTTAAACGAAGCTGGTCTATTTGCAGCGGATAAAAAAAAACCATTGCCCATCCTGCCAGCTACGATCGGTATTATCACCTCCCCTACCGGCGCTGCATTACATGATATTTTAACCGTTTTAAAACGCAGGTTTCCTGCTATCCCAATTATAATTTATCCAACCCTGGTCCAGGGAGAAAAAGCAGCGGATCAAATAGTCAAAGCACTGGAAACAGCCAATTCACGTAACGAGTGTGAGGTACTTATCCTCGCTCGCGGCGGAGGCTCAATGGAAGATTTATGGTCTTTTAATGAGGAAAAAGTCGCCTTTGCTATTTTCAACAGTAAAATTCCTATTATAACTGGAGTCGGACATGAAGTGGATTTTACTATTGCAGATTTTGTGGCTGACGTTCGCGCCCCAACACCTTCTGCTGCTGCCGAAACAGTGGCGCCTAATTATTTAGATTGGTTAAATCAGTTTAAAAATTTATTCAACCGGCTGACCCATCTGCAAGTGGCTTATCTAAAACAAGCACAAATTCAGCTTAATCATTTGCAGAAACGCTTGCGGCATCCTGGACAGCGGCTGCAAGAACAAGCGCAACGTCTGGATGAATTAGAATATCGTTTGCTGACGGCGATTCAGCATGATTTCAAGCATCGACACGCATTGCTTAATCGAATGAACCTACACTGGCAACATGTTACGCCCTTAATTAAAGTTGAAAAAGAGCTTAGTCATTTGCGTACTCAGAAGCAGCGTTTAATGACACTGATGCAACACCAATTAGAACTACCCCATCAACGACTACAAAAAGCCGCTGCCGCTCTCCACGCCCTAAGCCCATTAAATACCTTGAAAAGAGGCTACGCTATTGTTTATGAACACCAATCCGAAAATGTCGTTGCGGAAATGAGTCAGCTCCAGATTGGCATGAAATTAGATGTCAAATTAACTGACGGCGATTTCGAATGCGAAGTGAAACAGATACAATCATATTTAACTGCCATAAGTTAAACATCTTTCGTTTCGAGTTTTTTGATGGAAAATGAGCAAATTATCCTGAGCGAGCTGATTTGTTGGCCGCCAAACCGTGGCTAAACGCCTTTGAAAGTTTGAATTGCCGGGACGCTTAAACCCAATCCATGGGGTCTCTTTTGCCCAAGGATGGGCAAAAGCGAAGCCGCCCCATGGATTGGGTTTAAGGCGTCCCGGCAATGATTTTCCGTAGGCCGTACAGCGTCAACAGATTATCTCGACAACCAGCTCCCCCCAAGGTAATTTGCTTTTACAAAACTCGCAAAAAAAGTGTTTAGTTTGTTTTTTTCCGGAAACGGCGTTGAGATAATTTTTCAAAGAGTAGATAGAAAACTGGGGTGACGTAGAGTGTTAGCATCTGCGAAAATAATAAGCCGCCCACTACTGCAATTCCCATAGGCCGACGTGCTTCACTTCCGGCGCCGAGACCAAGCGCCAAAGGTAATGTGGCTAGAATTGCCGTCATGGTAGTCATCATAATGGGGCGAAAACGAATTATACAGGCTCTAACAATGGCCTCCATCGGAAGAACATTTTCTTGACGTCGTATAGCGATGGCAAAATCGACCATCATAATACCATTTTTCTTCACCAACCCAATCAATAAAATAATACCGATAAAACTAAATAAATCTAATTCTTGATGAAATAGCATTAACATAAAAACCGCACCAAAACTGGCAAATGGCAATGCGGTTAAGATCGTGATCGGGTGAATAAAATGTTCATACAAAATAGCCAGTACAATATAAATTACAAAAATAGTAACCAACAACAATATGGGCAGCGTACTCGCAGAGGACTGGTAAACTTGAGCTGTACCAGCAAAACTTCCAGTCACACCTAAAGGTAGCGTTTGTTTTGCTAAGGATTCGATTTGCTGGCTAACATTTCCCATGGAAACACCAGGATTTATATTATAAGAAATAACCACTGCAGGAAGTTGACCATAGTGGTTAACCGTTAATGGACCAACACCTTGCTCAAAAGTGGCAACAGCACTCAATGGCACCAATTTTCCATCAGTTCCGGGTACATAAATTGCATTCAATGCATTGACGTTTTGTTGATAATTAGCAGCCACATCTACAATGACTGGATATTCATTTGTCGGTGTATAGATCGTGCTAATTTGCCGTTGACCGAAAGCATTATACAAAGCTGTTTCAATCGCTTCGTTAGTAACACCAAGAACAGCAGCACGATCAAATAAAATTTTAACTCGGATTTCAGGACTGGTCAGATCTAAATCGGAGTCGACATCTTTTACGCCAGGAATTTTTTCTATCTTTTGTTGTAGAGTTTGAGAAACAGTTTGCAGTTGGGGAAAATCGCCACTTTGCAACACATACTGATAGGGACTGGTTGATGACTTACTTCCCACCTGCAAGGAAGGAGGGTTCATATAAACGGCTTGTATACCTGAAATTGCATGTGTTGATTTGCGTAATTGCTCGATAACCGCATCAGATTTATCTTTTCTCTGCGACAAAGGCTTTAATTGAATGATCATCATACCGCTGTTATTGGCGCCGCCACCCCGGCTTTGCCCAATATTCGATAACAATCCAGCAACGTTTGGATTTTTGCGAACTAAACTCGACAACTGTTGTTGACGAATGGCAAATTCTTGAATTGGCAACCCAACCGGAACTTTTGTCATAGCGAAAAGCGTTCCAGTATCTTCAGTGGCGACAAATCCTTTGGGAACTACAGCAAATAAAATCACGGTCCCCACTAAACAACCCACAGTTATCAGTAAAATGAAACGAATATGAGTAAGCGCCCAACGTAAACTCGTTTCATAAAAATTTTTGCTTTGATTGAAAATTCTTTCAAACCAAGGAAAAAAAGAATGATTATTTTTTTTATGTCTTAACAGTTGACTGCAAAGCATTGGGGTCAAAGACAGTGCAACGATAGCGGAAATAAGAATAGAAGCACTGACGACGATGGAGAACTCACGAAATAATCTTCCAATAATTCCGCCCATAAACAATAATGGGATAAAAACAGCAACTAAAGATAAAGTCATAGAAATGACGGTAAAAATGATTTCCCCACTTCCTTTTAAAGCGGCCTCTACTCGGTTATATCCCTGCTCCAAATAACGAACAATGTTTTCCAGTACAACAATCGCGTCATCCACAATAAAGCCTACGGCCAAAACCAAGCCAATTAACGATAAGTTGTCTAAACTAAATCCCAAAAAATACATGACAGCAAAGGTGGCTAATAAGGCGACTGGCAAAGCGATAATGGCAATAACGGTGGAAGAAATATTACCCAAAAATAGTAAAATTACACCTGCCACTAAAACAATAGCCAGCACTAATGTAAATTTCATTTCATTCAGCGTTTGATGAATGAATGTGGATCGATCAAAAAAAACAACTAAACGTGCCCCCCCAGGTAAATTTTGGGTAAGCGTTGGCAATACTTTTTTGACTGCACTTGCTACCGCTACCGTGTTGGTCCCAGGCTGACGCTGAACCGCTAAAATAATTGTGCGATGGTCGTTATACCAAGCTGCAACTTGATCGTTGGCCACTCCATTTTCGGCAAAACCGATATCCTCTAAACGAACTGGAGCCCCTTGGGAAAATCCCACAATCGCCTGATCGAAACTCGCCGCATTGGTAAATTGTCCAGCGGCTTTAACATTATAGGTTCGTTCCGGCGTCATCAAAGATCCAGCCGGTTGAGTGGCGTTGGCGGATTGAATACTGCTGATAACATTCGCTTGACTTAAACCACGCGAAGCAATCGCTCGCGGATTTAAATGAATGCGCACCGCGTATTGCTGACCACCATAAACCTGCACTTGCGCAATCCCGTTAATCATGGAAAGACGTTGGGCAATATAAGTTTCTGCGTAATCATCCAGTGTAGTCAGCGGAATATTGTCCCCGGTTAATGCCAGATAGAGGATGGGAGAGTCCGCAGGATTCACTTTACGGATAACCGGCGGCGTCGTCATATCTGCTGGTAGAGATCGCGTAGCCTGAGACACGGCAGACTGAACATCTTGCGCCGCCGCATCTATATTTCGATCTAAAGAAAACTGCAACACGATGGTGGTTTGCCCAGCTGAACTGGTTGAGCTCATCGAATCCAGTCCAGCGATAGCACTCAGTTGTTTTTCCAGTGGCGTAGCGACGATATTGGCCATAGTCTCAGGATCTGTGCCTGGCAAACTGGCAGATATCATAACGGTAGGGAAATCCACTTCGGGCAGGTCGCTAATGGGTAAAGCTTGATAAGCAAACCAGCCAAAAATAATCAAGGCAACGGTTAATACAATGGTTGCAACCGGTCTCTCAATAAATATCTTTGAAATATTCATTTTTCTGCTTTTACCTTAGAACCTTCCTCTAATCCAGGAGGAATTTCTGCTATGACCTCATCTTCTGGTTTCAAACCGCTTGCAATTACCGTCTCACTACCAATCACTCTAGAAATGGTAATGGGTTGAATAACAGCTTTATGGTTTTTTACCAGATAAACATAATCACCGTTTTGTCCTAATTGCACACTACCGTTGGTGATGACCAAGGCGTTCGGCTCGATGGCCAGTATCAATCTGACTCGAACCAATTGTCCAGGCCAGAGTTGCAAATCAGGATTTTTCGCTTCTGCTTTTACCTCCACGGTGCCAGTTTGAGAATTCACTGTGTTACCAATAAACACCAAATGGCCTTTGGCGAAAACTGTACTGCCATCTTCAGATAAAACTTCAACATCCAGAGTTCCCTGCCGTTGATATTTTAACAAGGAAGGCAAACGATCCTGAGGAATATTGAAAGTAACCACGACATTATCAAGACGATTGATAATTAAAATCGGCGTTGCACTATTGGCGGTTATTAAATCACCCAGATTCGGATTAACCGACCCGGTTTTACCACTGATCGGCGCGCGGATTTTGGTAAATTGCAATTGAATCTGTTTTTGATCCAGCTGCGCTTGATCGGAGGCGACAACCGCCTCTTGTTCCTGCATTGAAGCGAAGGCCTCATCGTATTGTTGGCGAGTGATATACTCAAGCTTGGCCAACCCAGCATAACGGTCTGCGGTGGCTTTCAAGATGGTCAATTGCGCTTGATCCCGATGCAGGTTTGCCTGATATTGTTTAACCTCTGTTTCGTAAACGGAGGGGTCAATTTCAAATAACAATTGGCCGGCTTGAACTTCTTCGCCTGGAGTAAAATATATTTTTTTCAAAACCCCGGATACTTGCGGAATTATATTGACCGATTCTGTAGCTTGTACAGTGCCGACTTCCTGCAACCCAATCGGCATAGACTTGATCTCTGGATGAACGATCTTAACAATATATTCCATGCCAGGCCCTCCTCCTCTTACAAAAGTAGGCTGCTTCGGTTTGGTGATCCACCAAATTGTTAAACAGATAACGAGGACAATTGCTATCACGATTAACAAACGGCTTCGATACAATTTATTCATTTTAAAATCCCCATGGATGCGGCTAATTGTGACAAGGCAAGATACCAATTCAATTGCGCTTGTATATGCTGAACCCGAGCGCCGGCCAGTGTCGATTGGGTTGTTAATACCGTTAATATATTGCCAACTCCTCCTTTATACTGACCCATTGCCTGTTGACTCGCTTGCTCGCTGCTTTTCAATAAAATTTCCGTTGTGCTTATATTTTGCGTCGCCGTTTGTAAAGCAAAGTAAGCTTGCCAAACCTGATATTGCACTTGCTGATCCAATTGATCACGAGTTGCTTGCGCCACCGCGACTACTGCGGCGGCTTTTTTCACCTGGTAGGTATATGAAAATCCAGTGAATAAAGGGATCGATAATGAAACAGTCCCAACTAAGCTTGTGCCATTACCAACATTAGCGATACTAGGCGTAGCTGAGCCGGTTAAAGATATGACTGGCAAATCGGAAGCTTTGGTCGAAGCCAATAACGCCTGATTTTGACGAACTTCTGCTTCGGCAGATAATAAATCAGGTCTATTCCTTTTAGCTACTTCTAACATGGAATCCAGTGATTGGTCCATTTTCTTTTGTTCAGTGGGAGGGGATAAAGGTAATAATCCAAGCTTGGCCTTTGCCGGCAATCCCATGGTGGTAGCCAATAAGCCTAAAGCCGTTTGATAATTTCCTTTTGCGGTTTGTAAATTTAACACGGCTTGCGCTTGCGAACCCTCAGCTTGATAAACATCACCTATCGTCGCCAAACCATTGGCGCGCAAAGCTTGAGAAGCCACCAAACTTCGGTCAGCTTCAACTAAACTTTCTTGATACGCCTTGACAAGTTCCTGCTGCCCCAAAACTTGATAATAAGCTTGTTCAACTTGAAGAATGACCTGCTGGATTGAATTATTTTGACTCAAATTGGCAGCAATAACACTGTACAGGGCAGCATGTATATTATCACTGCGTTGACCAAAATCTAAAAGCACATAACTCAAACTGATATTGGGACCATAGGTAATCTGTTCATTATTATCATGACTGAACACTTGTGCTGAATATTGTACTGCGCCACCAGCATCGATTTCAGGCAGGTATGCACTTTCTGCAATACCGACATTGGCCGCATTCACTTTTGCTTGAGCCCAAGCTAACCAAGTATTGGGATTATGACCCAATGCAAAATCAGTAATTTCAATTAAACTCATGGGGTGTTTAGGTAACTCTTTTTCCGAAAGATCATTGCGGCTTTCTGGAATGGATAGATCTAACGGTTTTTCTGAAACTGTCTGGGGGTTGGGAGCGGTTAATGTTTCTACATGGAAAGGATCAATAGATGCAAAGGCATAGCCAGGTATAAAAAAAGGGATAATGGAAAGTAACGGCAGTAACTTAGTTCGCACAGTATTTCTCTATTTTCTATGGAAAAAAACAACTGTGCGATTATAACATTTTTTTCAGTTTAAAGGTTATAAATATGAAAAAACGGCTTCCGAAGATTTCTTCGGAAGCCGTGTAAAGGTGTCTCCATCATCCTGTGGAAACAGCCTCTTCCATCCTTTGAATATCGCTATCCTAGTAAGTCGTCGTCCCTGATGCAACGTTTGAAACCGTATTGCCTGTGTCGGCAACATCTTGACCAGCACCTTCTACAGTGTGGCAACCCGTTAACAACGCGGCAACAAAAACTAAAGGACATATTGCCAGCAATACTTTTTTAATTATTTTCATACTGTTTCTCCATTTTTAGTTCAGAGGGGAATTCTCCCTAAGATAAGTGTAGATCAAAATTGTTCAAAATAAAAACAGATTAGAGAGATTAGTATATTTAATTCTTATTGACGTATGGGTTTTTGTCATTAACCAGCTCAACGTGGAGGGGAATTCCAACCAGATTAAAGGTTTTACGAAAATAATTGGCCAGGTAGCGACGATAGGAATTAGGCATTGAACCAATTTGTTTACCATGTACAATAATAGTCAAAGGGTTATGGCCCCCTAAATGCGCATAACGCAGACGGATTCTGCGGCCTCCAACCAGTGGAGGCTGGTGGTCAAAAACTGCTTGCTCCAAGGCTTCAGTCAAAATAGGTGTAGGCAATGTTTTGGTTGCGGAGCTATAAGCTTCATCCACAGCACGATACAAATCCCCAACGCCGGTGCCATGCAATGCCGATATTAAATACCTTCGGGCAAAGTTTACAAATTCTAAACGCCTATCTATAGTGCCTTTAACTTTCTCTTTCTGATATTCAGTGAGTCCATCCCACTTATTAATGGCCAGGACCAGACCTTTACCAGTGGCTAATAACAGCCCAAGAAGCTTTAAATCCTGATCAGTAATTCCTTCACTGGCGTCAAAAACCATTATATTAATGTGAGCCTGTTCCATGGCTTGAAGGGTTTTGATCACGGAGAATTTTTCAATTCCGTCTTCTACCCTGCCTCGTTTACGAACTCCAGCTGTATCTATTAGAGTATATCTTTTGCCATGCCGTTCGTAGGGTATAAAAATACTGTCGCGAGTTGTACCCGGAGCATCAAAAACAATAACCCGCTCTTCTCCAAGCAAGCGATTTATTAAAGTTGATTTGCCGACATTAGGTCTACCAATCACGGCAATCGAAGTACCTGTGATTTGTTCCGAAAGTCCCTCAACGACAGGAAAGCGGCTCAAAATTGCACTGATGAATCTCTCTACGCCACGGCCAATTTTCGCTGAAATACCTTGGGGGTCGCCGAGGCCTAAACTATAAAAATCGCTGATGGCTATATCGGCATTTCCGCGATCAATTTTATTGACCAGCACAATCACTTTTTTCTGAAAAGCCCTTAATTTCTCTGAAATGGCTTTATCAGAAGCGGTTAAACCCGTTTCTGCATCCACTACAAAAAGAACTTGATCAGATTCGTTAATAGCCTGCCAAACTTGTTTTTCTACCATGGTTTCAACAGGTTGATCTAAGCCTTCCATTAAGCCGCCGGTATCAATAACCCAATACGGTCTTCCGCCAACCACCCCACGGCCATATTGGCGATCCCGGGTAACGCCAGGGTAATCTGCAACCAAAGCGTGACGTGTGTTGGTTAAGTAATTGAAAAGAGTTGATTTTCCAACATTCGGCCTACCGATTATAGCGATAACAGGTAGGTGGTTTTCAGTTTGAGTCTCAGTGTTCATTATTTTAAGAGGGTTGTGATAATTTTAACGACAGCAAGAGATCCTCTCCTGATATCGTTGAAAAACCTTGCTGAGCTTTTTGATAGGCTTGTTGTGCCTTATCATTCATTCCTTGTGCCCAATAAACATCCCCAGTTAGCTCATCGATCAATGGCTGGAAGGCTTTGTCATTGACTGTAGCTAAGAGAGATAAAGATTGATCGTATTTTTTTTGGGAAAGCATAAGACGCGCCGCTCTAATTCGAGCAATTTGCTGAAAACTCGTCAACTTGGAATGATCCATCACCCAGTGTAATTTCCCGAGGGCCGCATCGAGCTGACCCTGATTAACCAAAGATTTTGCAGAGAGCAAATTAGCCAAACTGGCATATTCTGTATTTGGATATCGTTTGGTAATTTCGGCAGACATTTGTTGTACGGAATCATTTTGTTGTTGATTAGCCGAAGTGAGTAATTGTTGATACAGCATTGAGGCTTGCGCATGCATTTTATCTTGTTGTTGATGCCAATAGCGCCAGCCTAAACCAGCAGCCAACCCAATAAGAACGGCTATGGCAACAAACTTTCCATAGTCACGCCACCACTTTTTAAAGAGTTCAATTTGCTCATTATCAGTTAAAGAAGCTGGCATGGGTTTTCCTTTGTCTAGACCTGGGGCTATTTTGGCCTAATTAAGCTGTAACGGCAAGGGTCTGTTGGTTAACAAAGTCAATCAGAGTTGAGCGGGGTATAAGTTTTTGTTCGCCGCCGGGATGAAGATCTTTAACTAAGACGGTGTTATTTTGTATTTCCTGGTCTCCCAGAATAATAGCCCATCTCGCCTGGCTCTTATCCGCAGCCTTTAATTGATTTTTTAAATTACCTGATGTTAGATGCGTAACAATTTGTAATTGAGGGAATTGTTGGCGTAGTTCCTCTGCCAAAGTGAACCCTTTCCGGTTCGCCTCTTCACCCAATAAAATGATATAAATGTCCGGCGCATTAACCAGTGTTTGTTGTGCTTCGATAAGCAAAGCTAACCGTTCCAAACCAATCGCGAATCCAACGGCAGGCGTCGGTTGCCCACCCAGCTGCTCAACCAAATCGTTGTAACGGCCCCCAGCACAAACAGTGCCTTGTGCACCCAGAGATTCCGTCACCCATTCAAAAACGGTTAACCCATAATAATCAATTCCACGCACTAAGCGTGGGTTGACTTGGAAAGGTAAACCCGCAGCACCCAGGAGTTCTTTCAAACCTTCAAAATGATGTCGCGAGTCTGGGTCTAAATGCTCGACTAACAACGGTGCAGCTTGATTAAGCTCTTGAATGATTGGATTTTTACTGTCCAAAATTCGCAGCGGGTTGGTCACCAGACGTCTTTGGCTGTCCTCATCAAGCAAATCATAATGTTTTTGATAAAATGCAACCAGTTTTTCACGATATAAAGCCCGCGAAGCAGGAGTCGCCAAGGTATTGATTTGCAATTCGAGGCCGTTGAAGATTTTAAATTCTTTGAATAGTCGTGCACTTAATAAGATGACTTCCGCATCAATATCAGGGCCATTCATGCCATAAGCTTCTATCCCCAACTGATGGAACTGACGATAACGGCCTTTTTGCGGACGCTCATGCCGAAACATGGGCCCAATGTACCACAATCGTTGTATTTGATGATAAAGTAAACCGGCTTGAATGGCTGCACGAACACATCCTGCGGTGCCTTCGGGCCGTAGCGTCAGACTGTCGCCGTTTCTGTCCGCAAAAGTGTACATTTCCTTTTCGACGATATCTGTCGCTTCGCCGATGGTACGAGAAAATAGCGCCGTTTGTTCAAGCAGTGGAAAACGAATTTCACCATAGCCATAGCTATTGGCAATTTTTTGACAAACAGATTCAATCTTTTGCCAGTAAATGGTCTTTTCAGGTAGAACATCATTCATTCCCCGCACAGCTTGAACGGCTTTTTTCAACGTTTATTTCCTAATCGTTGGCTGTTTGTTGTGGGGCAGGCAGCGACACATTATTGTTGTTTGCAGACACACTACCGCCTCGCTGTGCAGCGGGTGGATTGCCAGCATTGTTATTACCTGTGTTAGCCGCAGATTGAGACTCGTTAGCCGGAGGTGACTGAGCCGAAGCTCCACCACCACTATTAGCAGCTGAATTTTGAGCAGAATCAGATGATGCAGGAGCAGATTGTCCTGAGCCATTGGACGAGTTAGAAGCGCCATCATCCCCTTGCAAAGGCATAACGGTCGATGAAACGCTACTCACCATACTACCGGCTGGATTTTTATCGGCGCCACGCGGACCTTGAGCCCACATCACCACCAATCCGGCCAACAGCAAAATAATAAAGGCGCTGACCCACCAGATAAAATTTGAATGATGCTGGCGGTCCTCATCTTGATAAATAGGTACAGCGTTTTCCGTTTTTAAAGACGAAGCATTCACAATAGTGTTCTTACTGAGATCAAATTGAGAAGCAACACTAGCAAAAGCCGGTAAAATTTTATCATCAGGCACATTTAAGAGACGTGCATAAGATATTACATAGCCTCGAGCATAGGTGCGCGCGGCAAAATGACTATAATCATCTCGCTCAATCTGATCAATGTAACTTGCGCTTAAACATAAACGGCTGGCTGTTTCATCAATGGTAAGACCCAAAGATTCCCTTGCAGATCTAAGCAGCTCACCAGCGCTTACACCAGATTTATAAGAAGTGTTGGATTCTTTCTCTGACATGAATAAATACCTTAGGAAATGTTAACTATGCATATAATGTAGCATAGATCTCAGATTGCTACAAAGTAAATCCGCGCTAGGGATAACTCACTTCTTAACACGAAGCAGTAATAACCCACCAATGAATAAGAAAAAGAATACGGTTAACATACCCACTCGCTGACTTTGAAACCAATGGGTAAACCAAGCCAATACCCAAGGCCCCATAAAAGAGGTCACACGTCCGGATAAATTATATAAACCAAAAAATTCCGTTATTAAATGCGGCGGAGAGATTTGAATCATCAAAGAACGACCCGCTGCCTGCGCCGGCCCAAAACCCAAACTAATACCCATGCCAAAAATCCAAAACCACAAAATGCTGTGTGTTGCCAACATGGAAAGGCCCGATATAATCATCAGGACTAACGCCACCAAGATCGTAAATTTTGGTCCGCGCGCATCATCCATCCAACCAAACGCTGCGGCGCCAATCCCGGCTGCCACATTCATGCCAATCCCAAATTCCATAATCTGAATGGTGCTCATGTGCATCACGCCTGCGGCATAAATACCACCAAACGCAAAGATAGTGACTAATCCATCAATATAGAGCATGCGCGCAATTAAAAAATTCAAAACATTTTTATAGTCTCGATTCATTAATCGCAACGTGTGTCCTAAGGAGCGCAAGCCTTCAACGACAGCTTGCAACATCTTTACTTTTTGACTGGGCCGCTCTTTAATCACAATAAATAGAGGTAAAGAAAATATCAGTAGCCAGACGGCAACTAATGGGCCGCAAATCCTGATGGTTTCAGCTGTTTTGGGATCCAAGCCAAATCGTGCGCCATCATTTAAAATAAAAAGATTTAACATCAGGAATAAAGCAACCAGCCCGCCAGCGTAACCCGTTCCCCAACCCCATCCGGAAACCCTGCCAATGTAGTTAGGCGGTGTGATCTGATCCAGCATCGCATTGTAAAACACACTACTTAATTCAACTGCCATAGTGCTGATAACAATCCAAAATAACGCAAAATTGACATAACTATGTTCCGGCTTAACAAACCACAAAACCGCAGAAGACATGGCAATAATTAGCATCAAAAAAAACAGCCACGGTTTATTGCGCCCTTGACGATTAGCAATAGCACCCAAACAAGGGCTCAAAACAGCGACGAGCAAACCCGCCAAACCATTAGCCATGCCCCATTCACTCGTGCCTACTATAGAATTAACGGCTACTTTTTCAGTGAAATAGGTTGAGAAAACGAAGGTGGTGATCAGTACGGCAAAAGGAGAAAGCGCCCAGTCATACAAACACCAGGCAATGATTGATTTCTTATTAGGGAGCGCGACAGAATTTTCTTTCATTCACTTAATATAATGCGCTGATCATAAGAGTGCAATTATTATCAAATCGGCATGACAAATGGTGAGGTTTTTAATTAAAACTTTACTGGGCTTCAATTCACACTCGGAGACCTTGTTTTTCATCGTGAGCGCGATGCTCAGATATTATCATTCTAGATTTTTTGCGCGACCGTTTGAATTGAATTTTCGTCTAAAACCTCTTTACCTTTTTCAATAAATGCTTCAAAACATAATCGGGTATTGGTTTTGCTCCAAAAATCTGGAAATGAACGCTTATCAATAATCGATTTTGGTTCTGAAGCAACTGCCTTAACTTCTCCCAATACTTGGTGAGGCGTTTTATCTCTTAATCCCAAATGTAGCTGTCGCAAACCTATCTCTTTTTTGGTAACTGAAGTATTATACGAACATCTATCTATGCTAAATAAAACACTTTTTTTCCAAGCTACGCCATAAGCATCTTCAGCAATTTGATATCCTTTTTCATCAATGTGAAAAATTACTTTTGAACCAGGTTGTTTATGAATGAATTTTCCAGCTTTATTAAAATTATCGGTGAGTTTCTTAACAGTTATTTCATTTTCTTCTGAATCATATTGGTTTTCATTCACAGAAATTTTAACTTCTACTTCTTGAGTTCTAGCAACAACAATTGCATTGATTTCTAACTTATTCAATTCCAACTGAAAATCAGCCGCACCACTATTTAGTATTCCGGCGCCATAGAGGCAAGTAATAAAATTAACGGTAACAGGAGAGGAAGCTCTAGAAGTAGAAAATTTTTGTTTCAAATGTCTTGCCAGATAGCCAGCAAACTGTGGGTTTTTATACTCCACTAATTCATCACTATAAAAAGTTTTCTTTCCTCTGCAACTATGAGCTTGGACATAAATTCTTAACTTTCTTAAATCACGGACTTTAGCAAGAAATTCCAAAATATTATTATCTAACATTGATAAATCGTAGTGTTTGCCAATATTAACCAGTAAGCATGGGTTTGGATTATATTTATCCCATTTTAAACGAAGGCCTCTTACAGAAACAAGGCCATCCCTTGAAAGCTCAAAATTTAAATAAGTTGATTTTCGAAATTGGGTGAACTTCTACTTTCATCTCTACTCATTTTTTTTATGCTCTTATTATTTATCTTTTTATTATTTACAGATTTTGAAATCTACATTTACATTTTAAAGTGAAAATATTAAGGAATTATGAAATCTCAATATCGGTAAAGTTTACGAAATGTGCTTTTGAGGCGAAAAAGTTGAAGGCCATCGTAAACAGACTGAAATCTTTAGTCAAAACTGTATGACTTCAACCTTGCAGACCTACGTTAATATTTATATTCAACTGCGCAACCCAATTACTTTTTAGACAATTCCGCATTAGCGTGCAGAATTATCAAATGGAGAGAATTCAAAAAGCGGCTATCATTAAAGATCTGTCTAAAAAAATGGCGTTTATCGCTGGTCCACGTCAAGCAGGTAAGACGTGGTTAGCGAAAGCCATCGCAAGCGAATACCCTGATGCTGTTTATTTGAATTACGACCGGGCAACTGATAGAAAACTGATTCGCACCGAAGGTTGGTTAAGTTCAACTAAGCTTTTGATCCTAGATGAAATTCATAAAATGCCTAAATGGAAAAACTATTTAAAAGGCGTTTATGATACCAAAGAACCGCATTTGAAAATTCTGGTTACCGGCAGCGCCCGGCTGGATATTTTTAATCACATGGACCAGCGTCAGGGGCGATAAAAAAAATAAAAAATCGCGTTGAAACAAGGAATTAGCCTTAAAAATCTTGGCACGCCAGACTAGACGGTATTTTGTAATTCATTAGTGTCAAATATGATCGGTTTTTTAAAGACAATAGCCTGAATTAAAGATATTTTTTAAATTTTTTATCGCCTCTGACACCTTTTTTATGATTGATTTTTTATTATGAAGCGTAACCGAATTTTCTTTCATGCACTTAATATAATGCGCTGATCACAAGAGTGCAATTATTGTCAAATCGGCAAAGCAAACCCATTGAAACTAAATCATTTTGCCAACAAAATCCCCAGGGCTTACGCCAACGTCACTCCGCGAGTGTTTTTCCGTCATTGAGCGATACCAGATCGAGTCCGGCACAGGCTTGATCGCGCAATCCAGGATAAATATTTACGTTTAATCCGGTTCAGGCTAAATCCTAGATTCCTCGGTCAATATACACTTCGCCGCGAAAAGACGTAAAGGACATTAGTATTAATTTTTACCGCATGGCTTAAAGAAATATTAAAAATATGTACTGGGCCCATTCAAATACGTCAATCTCCTAAGAAATTCTTAATAATTATAATTTATAATAAGGAGCATAGTAAATTACTTATATAAAAAGTTATAAAAATAAATTCTTAAACACATAGAAGATAAAGCGTATGTCAAGAGCCATTTCCACAAATAGCAGTTTATTTGCAGATATTAAGAAAATTCCCGGAAAAAGAAAAATAGAATTATCAAAAGAAGAAGTTTTTAATGATTGTTTATTATATATTGCTGAAAGCACTCTTTCTCCGCTAGCTTTATTATCCGAAATTTTGTGCTTAAGGGAAGCATACAAAAATTTTTCAGAAATAGGGAAAAATGAATCTAAATATAGCTTTTTCCATCGAGCTATAAGCCGAGGAACATCCAAACTAATAGCGGCTTGTTTTATCAAATTTAATGCTAAAGTTTCCTTTGAAAAAGATAAGTTTAACTATAAAAAATTTTATGAATGGCTGGAACACCTACCATTATCAAATAGCAATGGAGCACCCATTAAAGTCAATGTAAATAAAGATTATATAAAAAATATTAAATTAAATAATGGAACGATTGTTTTCGGATCATCTAATTATCCTGTTAATTTTATGCTAGATATTCTTAGCAAAAAAAATGAAATAAAATACGAAATAGGATCATACCAAATAACTAAATACTTCACTCCAAATCAAATTTTATTAGCCATTCTACATCGACTCTATTTGAAAAATGAAACTAATTCTCCAGTTTCAAATAGTATTGAATTCTTAGAGAAAAGATATATTTCAGGAAATTTTACTATTGAAAACTTAAATTCTGTGGTTAAAAAACATTCGTTTCTTTCTCAAGACAAACAATTAGATCACATGTTATCAAATATTTCTCATAGTCATATTGATGTTAATAATGATTCAAGTAGAAGATTTTCGGAAACAAAAATTTCCTTTGAACTTATGGATCAACTCCTTAATAAAAAAGAAAAACACTTAAAAATTATTTATTTTCATAAAGCTCTGTCAAGATATTTTTCTCAAGACGAAAAAAAATCAATCATTGCAAGAGAAAAAGAAAATCATCCAGAACTTTATAGCTATTTTTCTCAATTCTTAACCAGCGAGACAATGGATTTATATAATTCTTTGATAGAGACTACAATACTATCTACTGAATTTGAGCACGCAAGCTACTATTTAGATGAACCGATCTTAAATATCTATAATAGTCATTTCGAATATCTACCGTCCGGTAGATCTCTGGTACACAGAAAAGAAGCAACTTCTTCTCATAAAAGTGGAATTTTGCGAAGCCTCGATCCAGCGCCTTATTATGAAAATAAAATTGGCATAGATATTGAAAAAGCACCGATTTCAGACCGTCACCCAGATGCAAATACATATAATATAGATTTATCATTCGCCAAAAAAATTTTTAATGAGAAAACACATCCATTTGTTTCTTCGATATCTGGAACTGTTCTTTGCCTGATTAGGGTTTATATTGCTATTCACAAAGACACACCTGGTACAATTTTAAATCAAGATTTCTTTAAATATTATTTAACATTATTTATATCTATGCTTTGTGCTTTAGAGGGGGGACATTCTCTTTATGAATTTTGTGCTCCTTTAGAAATTCCATGCGTCAAAGAAGAAATTGAGAACATGTATCCAAATATTGGCACCCTAAATATTCAAACTCTATTTGGCGATGATTTTTTTACCTATCGATCTTCTTTAATTAGATCCGCCCAACATAATGAAGTACTTTTAACAAGAAAATTATTTTTAACAGAATTAAAGCAATCAACGCCAAAATTAAAAGTATTCCAGAAAGAAGAAAAAACAGATAACCTTTTTTCAAGTGTGTAAAATTAGAATTTTTTAAATGAGCCGGCATGGACCAACGTCAGCACCGGCCGGTGTCAGAGGCCAATGGCACTTACTTAAGGATATCAATTTTTTGAAAAACGGTCTAAATACCTATATTTATCCTGGATTCTTGCCTTCGCAAGAATGACAATTACCTTGAAGCGTCATTCTTGCGAAAGCAAAAATCCAGTAATTAATAGCGGGATTTAACAGATACTGAGGCTTAAGTAAGTGCCATTGGTGTCAGAGGCGATAAAAAAAATCAAAAATCGCGTTAAAACAAGGAATTAGCCTTAAAAACCTTGGCACGCCAGACTAGACGGTATTTTGTAATTCATTAGTATCAAATATGATCGGTTTTTTAAAGACAATAGCCTGAATTAAAGATATTTTTTAAATTTTTTATCGCCTCTGACACCTTTTTTGTAATCGCAGGCCGCAAGGTGGCAAATAAACTCACTTCGCCTTATTCAGCGACATCCGCCTACTCGCAGGTTTAATTTTCTAAGTCAGTTTTACGGTTTCTTGGCTTTTCTGTTCATTCCCTAATTCTGGGTTGTAAATCTGTCTGAACTTCTTGCATGGTTAGCAGCGCTTCACTGAGCCAAACATGAGTGTTCCCCAAAGAGGCAGGATGAGAAAAGCCTAAGGTGGTTTTACTTTTTGCTGCGTGAACTAATTCCTTGTTAAAATCTATATTTTTTTCGATAGTTTTGATAACCGTTTTACAACTTTCAAATAGTGTAGTTACTGTAGGTGACTATTTATATTTTTCGAAAAGATTGTGTAAAGAATCGATCACATCAGTCAAGCACTTTATTTTTTTACTATTGTCCACTGTATTTAAAAAACTACTTATTTTCGTACTGATATTTTTCTTCTTAACTTTTACCAAAAAATTATTTACCAATCTTAATTTTATTACTATTTTTTCCAGTACGATTGGTTTTTTCTCAAAATCAGAAGTATATTTATAATCTCTTTCACATTGTAGAGTTCTTTTTTGTTCAGCTTTAAAAACCTGATAACCGTCTCTACCTGCACCTATAAACTCATATTTAAACTCAGTGTTCGGCGGATAAAGTATTTCTTTTTCCTCAGCAATAATACCTGATAATTCAGAAATATCTTTTCCAAAACCTGTAACATAAGTTTTAAGAGCAAAAGCATATTGCGTATTCTCAAATTCTGCTACGGGTTCACATCCCAATTTACATGGTAAAAGATCTTGTCGAAATAGGAATTAACCTAATTAAACGTTAACATTTGTTAAGGATGTCTCCGGCCTATACACTTCGCCGCAGAATGACGGGATCTTTTATGTCGAATGTGCGTTGATGTACGTTTCTCGACAATTCCGCACGCTAATGCGAAATTATCTTGACAATTCTGCATTAGCGTGCGGAATTGTCGAATAGAGTATTCAAAAATAGCGATTCCTTTGAGGTTCCCGCTACGACCAAAAAGGATACCACTACACAATAGTCTTGACTAATCTGTATAGACATATATAATAGTCAGATGAAAAGAATCTATGACAATGTTGTTCAGGACTTTTTTAGCCAATATCCGCAAATGGTTTTTTTAAATGGTCCGAGACAGGTGGGTAAAACTACAATCAGTAAATCCCTCGCGAAATCCGCTACTAGTCAGCCTCATTTTTCGTATCTTAACTGGGATATTCAGGAGGATCGAAAGCAAATTTTACAAGGCCAGCGTCATCTAGCTGAAAGCGTTGGTCTGAATGAGCTCAGAAACCATTCTGTCATTGTGTTCGATGAATTACATAAATACTCTAAGTGGAAAGATTTTTTAAAAGGTTTTTTTGATGCTTACAAAGACCAATGCCATATATTAGTAACCGGCAGTCAAAAGTTAACCATCGCTCAAGGAAAAGGAGACAGCTTAATGGGTCGCTATTTTCCTTTTCGAGTTCATCCCTTTAGCTTGGCTGAATGCATCCGTCAAACCTTACCTACCGACTTGATCAGCAAACCCGCTCGCATTGATAAAAACCAGTGGGAAGCACTCTGGCAGTTCGGCGGATACCCAGATCCTTTTCTAAAACAAGATCGACGTTTTTTAAAACGGTGGCAAAATTTGCGAGCAGAACAATTGTTTCGTGATGATATCCGCAATCTTAGCCAAATTCATGAACTCGCCCAACTGGAAATTTTAGCTCAATTACTCAAGCAACAAGTGGGTCAACTCGTTAATTATACCAATTTAGCCAACAAAATTAATGTAACCGCCAAAACGGTGCAACAATGGATAACAACCCTAGAAAGATTTTACTTTTGCTTTCGAATTTCTCCTTGGCACACTAATATTTCTCGCAGTCTTTTGAAAGAGCCTAAATTATATTTATGGGATTGGTCTGAAATTACCGATACTGGCGCAAAAATGGAAAATTTGATTGCTTGCCATTTGTTAAAGGCTGTCCATTTCTGGACGGACTTTGGATTTGGTAAATTTAATCTTTATTTTATTCGCACTAAAGATAAGCGTGAGATTGATTTTATCGTGACCCGCGATGATAAACCTTGGTTTTTAGTAGAAGCCAAATACAGCAATAATCATAGCATTTCTGAAAATTTATACCGTTTTCAAAAGGAACTTCAAGCTTCACATGCCTTTCAAGTGGTTTATGAAATGGATTATATTGATGTCGATTGTTTTACAAACCACAATCCAGTTATTGTTCCAGCGACTACTTTTCTTTCTCAATTGATATAAAATTTTATTTAAAATTTGCATTTGAATTATAAAAGGATTTATAATACGAGCGCGGCTCCCAAGCGCAGAAACACTTGAGAGCCGCTGACCAATATTAACAACAAAGGTGTTAACATGGCTGATTGCATTCTATCTTATTTTTCACATTTTTTGAACTGTCCTCATCAATCTTGGAGAGATTTTCCTTTTAAACCACAAGCTTGGGAGCCTAGTTTTAACTATGGTCCTCGGTTTTCGCTTGCGCGTTTTTCGCGCAATGCGGTTTGGAAGGAGCTCCCTGAGCCTGGTGGGTTGGGTTCGCGACCCAAAAATGCTGAAATATTAAGTGGGGTAAAACCAGTTCATGCGCCAGCGCCGCATGGAATCGGGTTATCCCGCTTCTCGGCGTTGGTGGTTGGTCGCTTTTTCCCGAAACGGCGAAAAATAAAAATTTTATTGGTTGAAGATTCGAAAATACCGCAAATGGTTGCAAAATTGCATTTTGCTAATTTAAATTGTGAAGTCGACATCGCCGAAAGTGGTGAGCAAGGAGTCGAGCATTGCGTCAAGCATCAGTATGATCTTCTGCTCATGGATATTGACTTGCCAGGAATGAATGGCATTACCACAACCAAACTTATTCGGCGCACGCCAAGCGCCAATCAAAATACTTTAATTATCGGTCTCTCAACACATGATGAACCACACGTAAAAAACCAAGCCTTTGTTGCCGGCATGGATGCCTATTTTGTAAAACCACTAACTTTTGAAAAGGCGCAAGAAATTTTGGCGATGGTTAAAATTACTTGCTCTTAATCTCCATTAATACCTATAATTTAGGTATTAATGGCGCAAAGACTAATGGCACTAACTTAAGAGTTAGTATTTAAACAACTTTTTCATAAGGTGTTACTAGTCAATCTTGCTCAGATAGTTGACTAAATTGATTGACGTGAATTTCACCATCAGGGAAGCGAGCAACAATATCAAGCTCGCCGCCCATCGCTTCAATATAGCTGCGTAAGGTAGAAATATACATATCAGTGCGACGCTCTAATCGTGATACATTTGCTTGTTTGGTATCTAATATTTGTGCTAATCGCTCTTGACTCATTTGGCGCGCTTGCCGCAATTCTTGCAAAGGCAGCATCAGCTGTTGTGTTTTTTTTTCGGCAGCTGCCCGCGCTTTGGTCGACATTTTATTTCTTAATTGACTAAACGGCTTGCTGTGACTCATATTAATGCCTCCTCTTTCAATACAGATAAATGTTCCTGATAAAGCTGATCGGCTTTATCTACATATTTTTCATACCAACGGTCATCGCCAGTTTTTTTACCGCCAATCAGCAAGATGGCAGTCCGCCTGGGGTCAAAAGCATACAGAACTCTGTATGGATTACCTTTGTGCTGCACCCGCAATTCCCGCATATGAGGAAACTGAGAACCCTGAATACCGGATGAGTAAGGAAACCGAAGTTGCGGTCCAGCCTTTTCCAATAACCCCACGTAAGCGGCAATATCAATCTGCTCTGCTTTTGTTAATGTATCCCACCATTGACCGAATTCATCCGTATATTCCACTTCCCACATAGTTTCTCCTAAACAAATTATTACATAAAAGATATATGCCTTCAAGGCGCAAGAAATTTTGGCGATGGTTAAAATTACTTGCTCTTAATCTCCATTAATACCTATAATTTAGGTATTAATGGAGATAATTACAAAGTGAAAATTGATCTTTTTTTGTACGAGCATCCTGTTTTTCGACACGAAGAGTTTGCAGCCTGGAAAAATTCCCAAAGAGGAACGCTTATTCGCCATTCCGTCAATACGGCAATTCAGTATTATGTAGAAAATGGCAGGATTATGCGATTGCGACGAGGTCTTTATGCCGCAATCCCGCCTAATCAACCAACCGAAACTTCACTTATTGATTCTTATTTAATCGCTGGAAAAGCTGCTGCGGACAGCATTTTAGCTTACCATACTGTTTTAGAATTACATGGTCTAGCTTATTCAATTTTTTCCAAATTTACCTTTTTAACTCATCAAAAAATTAAACCATTTTTTCTTGATAATCGGCGATTTCAACCGGTACTGAATCCAGTTGTCTTACGCCAATATCAGAGTGAAGAGGTAGGGATAGAAACTATTAACCGGCAAGGTCTAGATATCTTAGTCTCTAACTTGGAGCGAACTTTTGTAGATATATTAGACCGCCCTGAGTTAAGTGGAGGTTGGGAGGAAGTTTGCCACGCAATTGATTCAATTACGGTATTGAACATAGGAAAAGTTATAGAGTATTGTCTGAAATTCAAAAGCGCGCGCTTAGCGGCGAAGGTAGGATTTTTTTTAGAACAGCGAAAAGGAGTCTTTGCGGCAACTGAGATTCAATTAAAACCTCTACTTGCCGTTAAACCAAAAGCTCCGGAATATTTATCTAAAAGAAGAGTTCAGGATGCTGCCTTAATCAAGAAATGGAATTTGATTATACCTAAAGACATATTAAATCGATCTTGGGAGGAACCTAATGTTGACATCTAAGCAAGAGTTATTGCAAGAAGCTAAAAATCTTGGTTACAGGCCAGAAATTCTTGAAAAAATAATTCACTTGCTTAAAATTTTGGAACAATTTTCGTCTGAGCCTTACCTTAGAGATCGCCTGGTATTAAAAGGAGGAACGGCGTTAAATTTATTTTGCCTAAATCCCGTGCCGCGTTTGTCAGTGGATATTGATTTAAATTATGTAGGTCAAGTTGAACGTGAAAAGATGCTAGCAGAACGCCCCGTGGTCGCGCAGACAATTTCTCAAATTTTATTACAAAATCAGCTTGAGCCATATCGCAATCCAAACTATCATGCCGGAGGAAAAATGGTATGGCGTTATTCTAGTTTGTTGGGAACAAAAGGCAATTTAGAAATTGATTTAAATTACATGTATCGTCAACCACTATGGCCATGCTTATCAATGTCGCCAATGATGACTTCGAATAGAGGTTTTTCTGTCAATATTTTGGATATTCATGAATTAGCTGCTGGAAAGTTATCCGCATTATTTTCAAGACAAGTAAGCCGAGACTTATTTGATGCTCATTCACTATTGACAAAATGCCAATTAAATTCAAAGCAGCTTTCTTTATCTTTTGTCATTTATCTGGCGATGACTTCGATTAGCCTTTCCAGCTTAAAGATAGAGCGAATTAATTATGACATTGACGATTTACAAAACCGACTGTTACCAGTGCTACATCAATCTCAAGTTCCACGGTCATTGCCAGCACTTAAAACATGGGCTTCACAATTACTGGAGGAGTTACAGACAGCTTTGAAAATGATTTTACCGTTAGACCCTCAACAAATTAATTTTCTTCAACAATTACGAGAGCATAGTCAAATAAAGCCGGAACTACTGACTGAAGATAAAGCTCTACAACAAAAAATATTAACGCACCCTGCCATTTTATGGGCACTTAATAAAGTAACAGCCTAATTAATTATTTTTTTGGCGTGCAGGATAAATTTTGAAAAGGCGCAAGAAATTTTGGCGATGGTTGTTAAAGTCAATTTTCGCTATACTTGGGGAATTGCTGTAAAAATACTGTATTGCTTGGCGGAAAGCTTCTTGCTAAGGTTAAATCTTTACCAATCTGTTGGAGAAACATTGTGCCGCGCTATTTAGATCCTAAAACAGACATTGTCTTTAAAAAAATCTTCGGCCAACATCCGCATCTGCTCAAAAGCTTTCTCAACGCGGTGTTGCCACTGCCGCCAGATGGCCTGATCGGCAGTCTGGAATACTTGCCTAGCGAACAGGTTCCGCTCATTCCGAGCTTTAAATACACGGTTGTGGATGTGCGCTGTACCGATCAACAAGGTCGTGTGTTTATTGTCGAAATGCAGATCCAATGGACCACCAGCTTTAAACAACGCATGCTGTTTAATGCCAGTAAAGCTTATGTCACTCAATTGGAAAAGGGTGAGCATTACCATTTACTCAAACCCGTCTATGGACTAGGGTTGATCAATACCATCTTCGATCTAGATGGAAACGACTGGTATCATCATTATAAAATCATCAATGTCGACCAACCGCAGGCAGCCGAGATCAAGGATTTGCAATTAATATTTATTGAACTGCCAAAATTCAAAGCGAAGAATTTCCCCGAAAAGAAATTGCAAGTGTTGTGGCTACGTTTTATGGCAGAACTAAATGAAAAAGCCAACCAAGTGCCGGCAGAATGGCTGTCGGTGCCAGAAATCAAACAAGCGCTTGATTTGGCGGAGGAAGCAGCATACTCACCTGGAGAGTTAGCGGCATATGATCAATACTGGGATGCGATCAGCGTTGAAAAAACCCTGGTAAACGACGCCCATGAGAGTGGCTTGAAAAAAGGACGAGAAGAAGGTAAACAAGAAACTCAATATGCACTGGCACGTAAATTATTAGCCAAGGGCATGGAGATAGAAGAAATTGCTGCTTTAACGGAATTGCCATTGAATGACATTACGGTTTAACCGTTAAATCCTAGGATTTTTTCTTTGCAGACTTCTGGAATTGGCAAGAATTAAACCAAATATTTTTTTGATAAAGCCAGAATCAATTTGATGAATAAAGCATAACCGTTCGTATTCTTGTTGTTGTTTTTTTTCGCGACTCGGGTCCCTTACCTTTATTTTAGCATTAATTTTTATTAATCTAATTTTTTTAGATATTTTCTGCCGCTGAGCCAGCTTTTTGATCAGCGAGGCATCTATTTTATCAATTTTTTCACGTAATTTTTTAAGATCTTCCATGGTCAATCGCCTCATTCAATTTACTTAATTGATGCAGAAACTTTTCTCGTATCAGTTTCGCATAAGGATTATATTGATGCATATCTAAAAATAACCGCCAAGTATCATTAATCACCATTTGATTAATATTTAATAACGCCTGAAAATCGGGGGTGGAGATTTCTTGAGGCTGCAAATTTAAAGCAGCCAAACCTCGACCAATAAAATGCACCAGACCTTGCGAATTCGCCATTTCCTTATCATGTGTCTCCGGATTAGCAATAATAACTTTCAAACCCATATCACTGAAGATTTTTTCTAATTTTCCGAATAATGCTTCTGAACAACGCACCGGACACATCACAATTTTATGTCCTTGCAGTCCACCATGGCGTTTGACTGAATCAGGTCCAAACAAAGGGTGTGTTCCCAGCAACGGCTGGGCTGGATCAAAAACTTGTTGCATGATGTTGGTAGGAAATATCTTAACCGAGCAACAATCAACAACCAAGGTATGTTTATTGAGCAACGGTTTAATTTCATTGCAGACTTGTCCAAAATCCGAAATAGGAACCAATATGAAAAGCACATCGGATGACGCCGCCACTTCTTTTAGGGTGGCAATGTTTACAGGGATATCCGCTTTTTCAATAATGTTTTTATCAAAAACCTGAATTGATCCATAAGGTAATAACGCGTTGGCCCATAACTTTCCAAACCGGCCATAACCAATAATTCCAAACTTCATGCGCTTCTCCGCGAAACGATAATAAACGTTGTTAAATTAGGTTGAATATCTTGAATATTACTGGCTAAAACGTCAAGTCCATAGATTTTGGCAGCTTTTGCTGAAGCAATGACTGCAGTGTCGGCGCTTAATTTCCCTTCTGCTAAATCTCGAGCTGCTTTGGCGGTATCTTGCCATAACAAACGTTCGGCTGATTTTAACTCTTTTTCCAAAAATAATTCACACTGCGCGAAGCCTTGCGGGTGGGAAGCGATTTTTCGTATTTCTTTCAAAGAAACTTTAGGGCGAACCAATAAACATTGCTGAACGTTTAAAGTAAAATTATCTTCCAAATTAAATAGATATTTCCCCATCGCCTCAAAGGCCATCTTAACCAATCCGCCTCTGCAATTCATCACGGGGAAAATACCGAGGTCGACACGGCCTGCGCTAACGGCAGATAATACCCCTTCCATATCCACTAAAAAATCGAGTGTCGTTTGTAAACTGGCTTGTTGGGAATATTGCTCCCCTGCTTCTTCCGAGAAAGAACCTACCTCGCCAGACACACCTAAAATTATTTTTGCGGTCATATTAAATTTTGAATCCTTTGCCGAAGATAATGATCCATAATAACTAATGCAGACATGGCGTCAACAATGGGGACTGCGCGCGGCAACACACAAGGATCATGTCGACCAGCAGCGGCAACCGTAACCGGCTGATGATGTACATCCACGGTTTTTTGTTCTTGGCCAATGGTTGAAACGGGTTTAAACGCGACGCGAAAATAAATATCTTCGCCATTAGAGATGCCACCTAAAGTACCACCGGCGTAATTTGAAGCAAATTTAACTTCTCCTTTTTCAATGAAAACCGAGTCGTTATGTTGGCTGCCGCGAAGTGTTACCCCCGCAAAACCCGAGCCTATCTCAAAACCTTTCACCGCATTAATGCTTAGCATCGCTTTACCTAAATCCGCCGATAATTTATCAAATACAGGTTCGCCTAATCCGGGTGGCGCATTGCGTATCACGCCTTTGATAACGCCGCCGATCGAATCTTTTTCCAATTTTATTTTTTCAATCAACGCTATCATTTTTTGCGCGACAATAGGATCAGGACAGCGAACTATATTTTGCTCGATATCTGCAAATTTAATTTGGCGGTGATCAATCGGAGTCGTAATCTCGCCGACTTGTTCAACATAGCTTAAAATTTCTATATTTAAATGTTCTTTTAAATATTTTTTGGCGATAGCGCCTGCCGCAACTCTGGCTAAGGTTTCACGCGCACTGGCGCGGCCACTGCCGCGAAAATCACGCGCGCCATATTTTTTTAGGTAAGTAAAATCAGCATGTGAAGGTCGATATAAATTTTTTAATTCAGAATAATCCTGCGGCCGCATGTCAGCATTGTAAGCCAACAACAAAATAGGAGTTCCTGTGGTTTTTCCTTCAAAAAAACCCGAAAGAATATGGATTTTATCCTCTTCTTTTCTTGGCGTCGTAATCCTACTTTGCCCTGGTTTACGTCGGTCTAATTCAAATTGAATTTCTTCTTCCGTAATTGCAATTCCTGCTGGGCAGCCATCTATGATGACCCCGACTGCTCCCCCATGCGATTCGCCACAGGTGGTAATGCGGAAAGATTGTCCGAAACTATTTCCTGGCATAATTACTCCGCAACGATTTGTTGGTAGGCTTGTTTGACCAGCTCATCATCAATAGGATGCGCATAAGTTTCATTATGCGCGTAAATTTTCCCAATGTCTTGAAGCAGAACATAGAGTACCCGGCCTAATTTTTTCTTTTTATCCAGTCGAGTGGCTTGTAATACTTTTTCTACCGGATATTTTTTTAATTGTTGAGGTAGGATACCTAATTTAGAGAAAAACGCCGCAATTCTTAAATAATGTTGTGGAGATAAAATGCCTTTTAATTCAGCTATTTTAGCCTCCCACAAAATACCATAACCAACCGCGTAACCATGCAATAATTTATAGTTACTGAGTTTTTCCAAAGCGTGCCCAATGGTATGACCAAAATTCAAGACCATGCGCATTCCTTGTTCTTTTTCATCTTGCGCGACAACCTCTGCTTTAATTTTTACTGATTTTTGAATAATTTTTTCCAGTATGCTTTCATTTTTCGCCAAGCAAAGTGGCAGCACTTTTTCAATAAATTTAAAAGCTTGCTGATCATGAGTTAGAAACATTTTTACCGCTTCGATCAATCCATTAATTAACTGTTTTTCCGGCAAGGTCTTTAAAGCAGATATATCAATAATAACACTTAAAGGTTGCCAAAATGCGCCAATTAAATTTTTACCAAAGGGAGTGTCAATGGCGGTTTTGCCACCCACACTACTGTCTACCATAGCCAATAACGAGGTGGGAATTTGAATGAATTGAATGCCTCTCATATAGGTGGCCGCAGTAAATCCAGCAATGTCGCCAACCACGCCCCCACCCAAAGCCAAACACAACGCATTACGGCCAATTCCCTTCTGCAGCATATTTTTTTCGATAAATTCCTTAGTTTTTTGGATTTTAGAATGCTCTCCCGGCTGAAAAGACAGTAACAAAACTTGCAGGCCCATCGCTTGCAGTTTTTTTGTTAGCGCTTTTCCATATAATTTCTTGATAGCGTGATCGGTAATAATAACAATATCCACCACATCTTTCTTAGGTAGCCATTGTTCAGGTTTTTGTAACAGATCCTTCTGGATGTGAATGGAATAAGTCGTGGGAGGAGATGGCGGAATTTTAACGATGACTTTAGGCATTTGCATACCTCTTTTCAGCTAACTCAATCAGTGATTTTTCGGTAGCTTCCCATCCTACACAACCGTCTGTGATGGAGAGACCTTGTAGATCTATATTAGCAGGATATTGACTATCTATTTTTTGGCTACCTTCTTTTAAAAAACTTTCCATCATAAAACCTTTAACCAGATGTTTAAGTTCAGGAAATTGAGCAATGTCGTTCATAACCGATTCAATCACATTAGGCTGCAAACGGTAATCTTTTTTGCCCGCCAACATACAGTTGTCATGACTGGCGTCGACCATAACCGAAGGATTTTTAATTTTCTGTGCATTCATTAATCTTAGCGCTTCACGAAGATTATCGTTGTCAAAATTTGGCCCTACATTACTACCACGCAAAACCAAATGTGCATATTCGTTTCCGTTCGTTTGCACTTCATAGCCGTCAAAAACTGCCACATGTGGGGATTGAGCAGCCAATATACTGTTCATCCCTACGGTTAAAGAACCATGGGTTGGGTTTTTCATGCCCACCGCACAATCAATGGCTGAGGCAAAAATTCGATGTTCTTGGTCTTCTGTGCTGCGTGCACCGATGGCCACCCAAGATAATAATTCTAAAAAACCTCTGGAATTATGAGTAAACAACGCTTCATCGGCAATTGCCAAACCTTTTTCAATGACTTTAATCATCATATCACGCGCATAACGCATACCGGCTTCAATATCGGGATAAGCTGAAGGATCAGGTTGGTTCACAGGACCCGTCCAACCTTTCGTCGTCCGTGGTTTTTGGATATAAACTCGCATCACCAGCTTCAAATGGGCTTTAACTTTTTCATTTAATTTAACCAGTCGATCTGCGTATTCTAAAACCGCTGGTTTTGGCCACGCCGAGCAAGGCCCCACGACCACCAATAAACGAGAATCTTTGCCATTAAAAATATTTTTCACTTCTTCCCGGTCTTTTAATATTTGCTCATACCCTTTTGGTGACAAGGGCAGCTCACGAATGAGATCATCCGCAGAAGGCAATTTTTTAATAATGGCGTAGTTCATCCACTTTTCTCCATTTTTTCTATAATATTGGCGACCGTTTCCACTACGGAAAATGTATTATCGACAGTAATATTAGCTAATTTATCATATATGATGGTGCGTTGTTCCCACAATTTTTGAAAAAACTCGGCAGGGTCTTGATTTTCTGGAAAAAAAGCAGGCCTACCTAAATTCATCATTCGCTGGAAAACCAATTCCTTTTCGGCAGTTAAGTGAATAATCCAATGGAATTTAATGAGAATTTGATTTTCTTCCGGTATCGGCGTTCCTCCACCCAAAGCAATAACACCCGGTGGAAACTCCAAGACCTGGCGTAAAGCCCCGTTTTCTCTTTCTCGAAAAAATTTTTCTCCGTGCAGATTAAAAATTTCCCGGCAAGAAAGTGCTTGCTGCTGTTCGTTTTTATAATTAAGCTCAATCAGTTGATCAAGATCTACAAACTCAACACTTAATTTTTCCGCCAAAGCTTTTCCAACCGTAGATTTGCCGACGTTTTTGAACCCGATCAATATAATATGTTTCTTTAGAGTTAAGTTAGAATTTGAATTCACTAAGCAAGTTCCATTTTCGCGCCTAATCTTTGCATCATTTCAACATAATTAGGAAAAGTTTTAGCAATCGCTTCCGCATCATCAACGATCGTGGCGCCTTCAGCCATCAGGCCTGCGAGCGCCAACGCCATTACCGTGCGATGATCGCCGTATCCATGAACTTTACTTCCTGTTAACTGACTTTGATAAATAACCATGCCATCAGAATGTTCCTCAACTAAACCGCCCATTTTTTTCAGGCCTTCAGTAATAGAATGAATACGATCGGTTTCTTTAATGCGCGCTTGTTTCACATTGGTAATGGAAGTTTTGCCGTCGGCATAGCACCCGACCACCGCCAAAGTGGGTAAAAGATCTGGGATATCGTTAGCGTCAACACAAATTCCGTTTAATTTTTTCCCACCCTTAATGATTAAGCGTGAAGGTTCGCACTCAATGTCCGCTCCCATCTTTCTTAAGATATCCACCAAGCGTTTATCGCCCTGCGGATCTTGCATATCCAGGCCTTGTAATTCTATTGTTGTTCCCAATAAAGCGCCTGCTGCAATCAAATACGATGCGGAAGAAAAATCGCCGGTGATGACTTTACGAAAAGGACGATAACTTTGCCGACCGACAATTTTAAATGTATCCATTTTTCCCGAAATGTGATGGGTATATTGAATCTTTTGCTCCAGCAACCAGTTTAATGTCATTTCTATGTAAGGTCGTTCATGTAGATCGATAACCGTTATTTCACTATCTTCTTCAGCACAAGGTAGCGCAATCAGCAAAGCAGATAAGTATTGGGAACTTAAACCATCAATCGAGGTTTTTCCGCCACGGAGTTCGCCACTGATTTGAAGGGGGCAAGCATTTGGTTTTCCGAGGTAGTCAATTTTTAAGCCTAAATTTCTTAATGCATCCACTAAGGTATGGATCGGCCGCGCTCGCATTTGTTCACCACAATCAAATTTCATTGGGGTCAGGGGATTCAAACGATATCCTAATAAAGGTAATGAAAAACGCGTGGTAATGCCGGAATTGCCGGAATTCACTTCTGCAGAAGTAGAAAGCAAAGGCAAACCTGAACTGGTTAGTTGGATTGTCTTCTCATGCTGAGTCACGATTGCGCCCAAGGTTTGACATACACGAATAGCATCGCGCATGTCGTCAGAATCTAATACATTACCCAGCGTTGAAGTTCCTTTTGCCAATAAAGCAAAAAATAAAGCGCGAATGTTTTGTGACTTTGAACTCGGGGGAGTCGCTGAGCCCGACAATTCAGAGGTCTTGTGAACAATTAAATCCATAATCCTTTTCCTAATCTAAAAACCAAAGTTTTGATCATTATACTGCAATTTCCGCTGAGGCGGAAATTGCTTCCTGGTTTAGATGCTGAGCCGCAGCAAAGCTGCATCTCAGCAATGAAGGGGAAGATCGCTCCGCTCTTCTCCCCCTCGCGATCCCCCATCAGGAAGTGATTTTCTACGAAAAATTATTTAGTCCCGTCATGGTGCGGCTCGACCGCGCAATCCAGGAATTAATATTTACACTGTAAAAGAGCCTATCAAAATAGCATGAACCCGATTAAACGTTGATATTTATACTGGATTCTGACTTTCGTCAGAATGACGGAATTGCGCAGATCGGCGTGCGCCAACAAGATTTTTAATTTTTCCAGCCAGCTGACCACAAGCGGCATCAATATCATCTCCACGCTTTCGCCGCACCCAGGTTGGAATCTTTTTTTGAATTAAATATTCTTGAAAAGATTTTATAGTTGCTGGATCTGAACAGTGGTATGAGGAACCTGAAAAAGGATTAAACGGAATTAGATTGACCTTACAATGAATACTTTTTAATAACTCGCTTAGTTCTTCAGCATGAGATAATTGATCATTGATTCCCGCTAACATCACATATTCAAATAAAATTTTTTGTTTAGAATGGAGCGGGTAATAATCACGGCAAACGGGCATTAGAACTTCTAAAGGAAATTTTTTATTCAGCGGCACTAGCTGATCACGTAGCTGGTTATTGGGCGCATGCAAAGAAATGGCGACAGAGATTGGGCTATCCTGACGCAATTCTCGCAGCGCTGGAACCAATCCTGATGTACTTAAAGTAACCCGATACTTTGACAATCCATAAGCACAAACGTCTAACATTAAATCCAAAGCTGGTAACACGGCTTTATAATTTAATAGCGGCTCCCCCATTCCCATCAAAACAACATTGGTAATGGGCAAAGGGACACGATCAGCCAAATCAGCTAAACGTTTCTTCGCCCAAGCAATTTGCCCTATTATTTCTGCGGTGGTTAGATTTCGATTGAAACCGGCTTTAGCGGTAGCACAAAAACTACAATTTAAACTACAACCTACCTGACTGGAAATGCAAAGCGTTCCCCGGTTTGATTCAGGAATGTATACCGTTTCAATGGCATTATGATCATTAAGACTTAATAACCATTTTAACGTGCCATCCTGCGAGGCGGTTTCTTTAACCAATTGTGGCCATGTGACAACTGCTTGCGCTTGTAATTTATTTTGCAAGCGCGAACTCAATGTGGTCATGGCAAAAAAATCACTGATCTGATGACAATGAATCCACTTTAGTATCTTCACAGCATGAGTCGGCGATTCCTCTATTGAAAGGAGGTAGGCCTGCAATGCTGCGCGGTTATAATCAAACAGATTAACCTTGGCAGAAGATTTCATTTATTGGCAAATGTCTTCGGGTTTAAAAAAGAATTTGATTTCTTGTTCTGCGGTGGCTCTGCTATCTGATCCATGGACTACGTTTTCATCAATTGATTCAGCAAAATCAGCACGGATGGTGCCGGGGGCTGCTTTTTTAGGATCGGTTGCTCCCATTAATTCTCGATGTTTTAAAATAGCATTTTCCCCACGCAAGACTTGAATCATGACAGGGCCTTCCGTCATCACTTTGACCAAATCTTTAAAAAAAGGCCGTTCACGATGTACAGAATAAAAATCCTCGGCTTCTTGTTTGGTCAAATGCAACATTTTAGCCGCAACGATTTTTAACTCGGACTGCTCGAATCGGGTATAGATCTGACCGATAATATTGCGAGCGACGCCGTGAGGTTTAATAATAGATAACGTATCTTCAATAGGCATCTCAATCTCCTACTACTTTGGTTGATCCGGAGTATAAAATATCCGGGGTTATGTTTTTTATATGAGGGAGGTATGATAATATAATTGTCAATAGACGGCAATGGAAGGATTCTAATGTCAACAACACTGGCAAGCCTGCCTTTTATTTTGTTCATGATAGTCGTGGTCACCGCCATTGCTGAAAATATTAATGTTCCTTACCCCCTACTATTGGTCATTGCTGGTTTAGTCGTTGGTTTTATCCCCAACATACCGAGCTGGCATCCCCCCAACGATATGATTTTGGCTTTATTCTTACCTCCTATCTTATTCTCGGGCGCTCGATTAATCTCCTGGCAGGATGTAAAACAAAATATGACCATTGTTTTATCTTTGTCCATCGGATTGGTTTTGATCTCTGCGGTATCAATCGCCTGGATTTTACACCTCATGATACCTCAATTGTCTTTCCCCATGGCTTTAATCTTAGGCGCCATCATTTCACCTACTGACGTCATTGCCGCAAATAGTGTGCTAAACAAAATGAATGTTCCGCGCAGTATCATTCGGACCGTTAAAGTTGAAAGCTTATTCAATGATGCTTGTGGAATTGTTTTGTATAAGGCCGGTTTAATCTTGGTTGCCGGTCAGGTACTCAAGCTTTCTGATTTTGGTCATCAGTTTTTTTATATTGGTTTAGGTGGGGTGTTAATTGGTTTGTTGTTTGCTTACATTAGCGGAATTATTGTCAAACAATTTCTTTCCCATTCAGAAAATCATTTGCCCATCATCATGAGCTTAATTTTGGCCTATGTTACTTATTGGTTCGCTGAAAAATTAGGCGCTTCAGGAGTTTTGGCCACCGTTGCCGCTGGTTTATATCATAAAAGAACTGAACGCTCGGTGAGCGCCGGAACGCGCATCGCAGAAAAAACCGTTTGGGATACTTTAATTTTTTTCCTAAATGGCATTATTTTTATAACGATAGGTACCCAATTTCCCACTTATTTGGCAAAAATGAGTTATTGGTCAATCCGTGATCTGATTCTTTTTTCCAGCGTCACCATCATAACGTTGTTGGGATTGAGGTTTGTTTGGGTCGGCCTAACTTTGGTTATCGACCAATACTGGTGGCGAAAACACAAAAAACATCACCACCTCGTTAGAATGCCTTGGAAAAAAACATTGATTGTGTCTTGGGCAGGAATGCGCGGGTTGGTCTCTCTGGCCCTGGCTATTGCACTACCCATTTTACCCACTGCTGAGCAAACCTTTCCAGCCACTGATTTTATTATTTTTCTGACAGTTATCACGATTTTATTCACTTTATTGGTACAAGGTTTATCCTTACCTTTTTTGATCAAACGCATAGCCATCAGCAAGAATCACGAGGAGGATTTAAACAAAATCCGCGACATTTATCAAAACTTAACCGAGCAAGCGCTGCATCATATTAATACAACCGGCATTCATCCACATTCTGAATCTAACGTGGCCAAACAAATTGTGGAAAAACACTATACCAATCGTTTGCTCGATTTTGGACAAAATCAACAACAACATGCCGAGTCTCTTTTGGCTCGAATGTTACAATTTGAACGTGACCTTTTATTGAAGATGCGTGAACAAGGCGAAATCAGCGAAGAAATTTATTTGAAAATTCTGATGAAGTTGGATCGAGATGAGGTGGGATTTTCTCCATATAAATAAAACAATAGCCTCTCCTCAATAGAATTTGCTGAAAAAATATGCTAGTCTTTCTTATCGGGCAGGTAGTATTTTCCTTCGAGGGGCATTATGCAAATCTATAAAAAATTTTTTGGAGTTCTTCTAGGTACTTGGGTATTAGTGGCAGCAGCAGCTCCTCCCCAAAATGCAGCTAATCCGGCTCCAACCATTAATAGTGCAAATACCAATCCCAGTGCTCTGCTTCCTCTTGTCCCCCAAGCCCCCGTTTTAAACGCCAAGGCCTATGTTTTGATGGATGCCAACAGTGGCGCCGTGCTCGCTTCCAGCAATATGAACCAGACTTTGCCACCAGCCAGCTTAACCAAATTGATGACAGCTTATGTTACTTCAGCCTCCTTAAAGCAAGGACAAATCAAACCTGACGACATGGTGACGATCAGTGAAAAGGCTTGGCGCATGGAAGGTTCTAGAATGTTTATCAAGGTAGGCAGCCAAGTAAGCGTCAAAGATCTGCTTGGTGGAATTATCGTAGCCTCAGGAAATGACTCTTGTGTTGCTATTGCTGAACATATTGCAGGTTCTGAAGATGTTTTTGCTCAATTAATGAACCAGAATGCCGCCAGATTGGGTATGAAAAATACTCACTATACCGATTCCACTGGGCTACCGAATGATCAACACTACTCTTCCGCTTATGACATTGCTTTGTTGACTCGCGCAATCATTACCGATTTTCCTGAAGATTATACTTGGTATAAACAAAAATGGGTTCTTTATAATAATATAAAACAACCTAATCGCAACCGCTTATTATGGCGCGACCCATCCGTTGACGGACTCAAAACTGGTCATACCGATGCCGCTGGGTATTGTTTAGTTTCTTCCGCATTGAGAAATAACATGCGTTTAATCTCCGTGGTCATGGGAACGCCGAGCGATGAAGCCAGAACGGCTGATTCTCAAGTTCTGTTGAACTGGGGATATCGATTTTACGAGACCCACAAATTGTTCAATGCCGGACAAACAATTAATCAAAAAAATCAGCCTCGCGTTTGGTATGGAAAAACCAAATATGCCAAGCTTGGTTTTTTAAGAGGCACTTATGTGACCATTCCCATTAACCAATTCAGCAAATTGCAAGCCAACATTAAAGTTCAACCTAAATTGATAGCGCCGCTAACGAAAGGCCAACAATATGGCAGCGTGCAAATTTCTTTAGATGGGAAACCCTACGCTAGCCTCCCCATTGTGGCTCTAGAAGACAACCCAAAAGGCGGAATTTTCAGCCGCTTATATGATCACATCGCCTGGGTTTTAGTTGGCTGGATACATCGCGGGCAATAAATATCTCCCCTTTGGGAGCTCTCATTATGACCTCGAGCGCTGCGAGTTTTGTAAAAAGCAAATTATCCTGAGCGAGCTGATTTGTTGGTCGCCAAATCGTGGCTAGAACGCCTTTGGAAGTTTGCCTTGCCGGGACGCTTAAACCCAATCCATGGGGACGCTTCGCTTTTGCCCGTCCAGGGCAAAAGAGACCCGGCAATTCAAACTTCCAAAGGCTTCGCCACGATTTGGCGACCAACAAATCTAATGATCGTTAAGCAGTCTTCGTTATTATCTTTTTGTTTGTCTATTTAATTTTAATTATTCATTAAAAAAAGTAACGAAAGGCAGAGGACGATCATTAGGTTGTCGAGATAATCTGTTGAGGCAGAGGCCGGAGGAAAAACATTGCCGGGTCTCTTTTGCCCAAGGATGGGCAAAAGCGAAGCCGCCCCATGGAAGGGTTTAAGGCGTCCCGGCAATGATTTTCCGTAGGCCGGTCAGCGTCAACAGATTATCTCGACAACCAGCTCCCCCAAGATAATTTGCTTTTTACAAGCCTAAAGGCAATGTTATGCTCAAGCACTAAATATTGGGAGTATAATTACGTTTTAGGAGAAAATATCCGCAGACCCCAGACAACAACGAACCCAATAAGACTCCTGTCCTCACAAAAGCCCCGCTCAATTCACTGCCAGGCCCATAACCAAAAGCAAGTGTCCCAATGAACAAACTCATGGTAAAACCAACACCGCCAATTAAACCGATACCATAAATGCCTAAACTGTTACATTGAGCAGGCATTTTAGCAATTCCCAACCTAACGGCCAGCATCGTAGCTCCCCAAATTCCCAATTGTTTACCAATAAAAAGTCCAAAAGTAATTCCTAACGTGATCGAACCTACCAAATGTGAAAAAGTTAAATCTGCAAAAGAAACACCTGCATTGGCAAAAGCAAATAGAGGTAAAATACCAAACGAAACCCATGGATGAAGATCGTGCTCTAATTGACGCGCCGGTGAAAAATTCGGATGCTCTTTATCTTGTATGGGTATGGCCAAGGCGAGAATAATCCCGGCAATAGTGGCGTGAACCCCAGATTTTAAAACACAAACCCACAAAAAGATTCCCAATAAAAAATAAGCAAATCGATTAGTAACCCCGAATCGGTTCATTAAAAACAAAACTATAATGACTATCCCGGCTAAAGATAAAGAAAGATAAGATATCTCATGAGAATAGAAAAAACCGATAATACAAATGGCGCCAATGTCATCAAAAATGGCTAAAGCCATCAAAAAAATCTTCAAAGCAGCTGGAATGCGTGAACCCAGTAACGCTAATATCCCTAAAGAGAAAGCAATATCGGTCGCAGTTGGAATAGCCCAACCGGAAAGAGCAGATTGATTATTCCAATTAAAAATAATGTATATAACCGCAGGCACAACCATACCGCCAAGAGCAGCCATAGCCGGTAACATTGCTTTGGATAATCCTTTTAATTCGCCGACAAGAATTTCCCGTTTGATTTCCAAACCCACCAACAGAAAAAAAATGGCCATGAACCCATCATTTATCCATAGCAAAACTGATTTAGAAAGGACATATTCTCCGAAAGAAACGGTAAAAATGGTTTCAAAAAAGCGATGATAAAAATCCCGCGCAGGAGAGTTGTCAACGATTAAAGCGAGCACCGCCATGGTGAACAATGCAATTCCCGCACTGGCTTCCATTTGCATGAATGTGCGGATGTACTTGGTTATGGGCATAGTTACCTATAATTCTTTTGTAAATAATCATCAGTTTTTACAATAACTTCACGTTCTTTAAAACTGACCAGTTGATCTGCCATAGACAGCGTACTACCCTCTTTCACAATAGCGTGCAGCGCATTTTGCATTGCTTTAATAGCGGCTCGCTGTAAATCAGAAGGAATAATAACGATATTATAGCCCAGTTTTTGCAAATGCTCTTTGGAAACCCAAGGCGTTTTTCCACCTTGAAATAGATTAATTAATTTTGGAGCCTGTATTTCCCTGGCGATGATTTCAATTTGCTCAACTGTTTCAGGAGCCTCCACGAAAATAACATCTGCACCCGCTTTAATATAAAGCTTTGCTCGTTTTATAGCTCCCTCAATCCCTTCGACGCCAATGGCATCGGTGCGTGCAATAATAACAAAATCAGGATCTTGACGAGCATCAACAGCGGCTCGAATTTTTTCACACATTTCTTCGGTAGAAATAATTGTTTTATCTTGTAGATGCCCGCAACGTTTCGGGAAAGTTTGGTCTTCAATATGGCAAGCCGCTACGCCCAATTGTTCATATTCTTGGATCATGCGTTGCACATTAAGCGCGTTACCAAAGCCGGTGTCAGCATCAGCGATTACAGGAAGTTTCGAACTACTGACGATGGCTTTAAAAAAGAAACACAATTCGGTCATGGTTAACAAACCAATATCAGGGTAACCCATGCTCCGAGAAATAGCGCCCCCGCTGGCATAAATGACAGAAAAGCCAGCTTGCTGAGCTAACAACGCAGACAGCCCATCATAAACACCTGGAGCTATGATCAACTGTTGATCTTTGATCATTTGTCTCAGGCGGTTAGTCGATTTCATCGTAACAGCTCATTTCGTTCATCTCTATCGAGTTTTTCCTACAGATATCATAGCGTGTTCATATTTAAATGAACCACCGGTTAACTATACGATAACTAAACTTGGAATTAAATACATGACATATAAATCGTTTACCCACGCAAAAGAATCAAGTGGTCAATTTTTATCCAACGTAAGGCGATTAACCCTTCACCTGCAAAAATTTAAGCTATCCATCGACAATCCAGTGCTAGTATCTGAGGTAAATCTTATATTAAAAGAACTTGAAAGCATTAGGGATTTATTATTGCAGCATAAATCAAGTTATAGCGTCAGTCTTTCTGGAAAAGAATATATAAAATTTTGTGATCTAATTATTTGCGGCACTACCATGGCCGAATTTTTAATCAGTTTACCTAGACAATATAAATTAGTGAAAGAACATGCTAATTATTGGCTAAACCTCGTTCCCAATTTTAAACCGTACCTTGAAGGGATGCTTAGCTTGGTTGAAAAAAAATAAGTCTTCTGGGATACTATCGAAAATTTATCTGCTTTAGCATAAGGATTTTGACAAGGACGTCATGGAAAAATTTTTTCCCTCTATTAATAAGTTAATCTATTATTTTTTAATTCTACTCTTTATCACTAACCACTGTTTAGCAAACTCTCTAACTAAAAGCCAAGAAAATGTTGATTATACAACCATCAGTTTATACCGTGATGGTCAACCCAACCGTGACGTCGGCGAAGGATTAGCAACATACCCTGAGGTTGATTATGAAACCGGAGAACACGCTAGTTCGATAAAAAGAGGGGAATATCTGGTTAAAGCAGGGGACTGCATTGGATGCCATACTGAAAAAAATGGAAAACCTTTTGCCGGCGGCCTAGGATTTGAAACCCCTTTTGGAAGAATTTATAGCCCAAACATAACGCCCGATAAAAAAACTGGCATTGGCAAATGGACTTTGCGTGAGTTTACTCATACCGTTCAACAGGGTATTGCTCCTCATCATAAATATTTGTTTCCTGCTTTTCCTTATATTTATTATAATAAAATAACCTATCAAGATTTGATCGATATCAAAGCTTATTTAAACGCAATTCCTCCTGCAGAAAAGAAAAATAAAAAAAATGTTATGCCATTTCCCTTTAACATGCGTGTGTTACAAATCGGTTGGCGTTTATTGTTTTTTGATTTTCTAAAAACCAATGGATACCAACCTAATCCACAGCATGACGAAATTTGGAATCGAGGTGCATACTTGGTTCAATCGCTTGGACATTGTGATATGTGTCATACCCCCATGCATTATTTTATTAATGAAGACTGGGTGCTTGGCGCTCCAAATCGTGCCCAACATTTATCAGGCGCGTATGTCAGTGGTTTTTACGCACCCAATATCACTAGACTTTTTATAAAAAATATTACCTTATTACAATTTCAAAATATTTTTTGGAAAATGAGATTAGTTGAAGGACAGGAGTTCTCGCTGAAGAGAACTCCACCCTGCACGATGGGGGTTCGCAAGGGGGAGAACCGTGATTCTCCCCCTTCATTCCGAGCAATTGGCTTTGCCAATGCGCAGGATTTAAAAACAGGAAGCGATTCCCGATGTCTTCATCGGGAATCGCTGGTTGAAGGAGGCCAAGTGCAAGGGCCTATGTTTCAAGCGATTCACGATAGTTTACAATATTTGAATGCTGAAGATATTCAAGCAATTTATACTTACCTCGGTACCGTTAAAAGTGGGACATCTCCCAAACCGCATTTAACAGGCGAGAGTAATCGCGATGGGAAAAAAATATATGAACGTTATTGTAAAGTGTGCCACGAAACAGGGAAAGGGCCCATTCCCAATGCGCCGAAAATAGACGACACTGAAAAATGGAAGCTATTAAAAAACTTAGGAATAGATCAACTTAATCAATATGCTTGGCACGGTTTGGACGGTATGCCCATTCGCGGCACCTGCACCGATTGCACCTATGACGAGATTAAGCAAACGGTACAATATATGCTGAAAGAAGCGATACCAGCCAATCAAAAGGCAAATACCCTCCTACCATCTCCGAATGGTAAACGAATTTATGATCAATATTGTGCATCTTGTCATAATGGCAATGACCTCCAAGCTCCTAAAATCGGTGATCAGAAAATATGGAGTGAATTAATTCGCAAAGGCATGGACACGTTAATTCTAGAAACTTGGAAAGGAACAAAGTCCATGCCGCCTAAGGGCGGTTGCCCTAATTGCAACCTAGAAGAAATTAAAGCAGCCACAAAATACCTGGTTAACGAAAGCGTATCAGAGCAGGACTTCCGATTATGGTAAATTTATCAGGAGTTCCCGCTGAAAGAAACTCTTCCTTGCACGATGGGGGATCGCACCCCCGTCTCATGGGGGCAGGAGCGGGAATAGCTGTAAATATACCTTTTGGCGTCACACCGCTCAGTCAAAGTGTCTATCACTTACATATGTTAAGTTTTTATGTTTCACTCGCAATTTGTGCGGTCGTATTTATTAGTTTAACTATTTTGCTGATTAAATTTCGAAAATCAGCGAATCATAAACCTGCCAAAGTAAAACCGCATCGACTGTTAGAAATTTCTTGGGTCATTGTTCCTTTTATATTGCTCATTATCATGGGCGTGCCAGCAACGATCATTCTTATTCACGCCGATCATGAAGAAAATGCAGATTTAAATATCAAAATAACTGGCTATCAGTGGAAATGGGAATATGAATATTTGGATGAAGGCATTCGATTTTTTAGCGTATTATCAACACCGTTCTCACAACTCCATGGAAATGAAAATAAAAACAAATGGTATTTACGTGAAGTTGATCATCCATTGGTGTTACCTATTCACAAAAAAATACGTTTTTTAGTGACTTCAAATGATGTGATTCATTCTTGGTGGGTCCCAGAACTTGGCGTTAAGAGAGATGCTATTCCTGGATTTATTTATGAGTCAAAAGCTTGGATTAAAAAACCTGGCATTTATCGCGGGCAGTGCGCAGAATTGTGCGGAATTAACCATGGCTTTATGCCAATCGTCGTCGAAGCTAAAACACAAGCAGATTATGATAAATGGGTCCAACAACAAAAATCTCAATTTAATGCGCCTGACAATACAATCTCGGAAGGGAAAAAATTATATTTAAGAAATTGTAGTGCTTGCCATTTACCCGATGGCAGCGGCAGACCCCCCTATGTTCCCGCTTTGCAAGGGGGTAAGGGAACAATTGGGCCGATAAAATTCCATATTGAAATTGTCCTCAAAGGCATACCAAAAACTGCAATGCCAGCGTTTAGTGAACAGTTAAGCAGTGAACAAATTGCAGCGGTTATCAATTATGAACGTAATAGTTGGGGTAACAACGATAAAATAAAATATGGCAGCCAGGCAGGCGGGATAGTAACCCCTGAAGAAATTGAGCAAGTACGCAGCGAGGGAGGTAGTTAATATGGTAGTAAAATCCAAAATAAAAAAAACAGTTCAAGTCATCAGTCATTGGCTTACCACCACCCAGCATCATGAAATTGGCACTTTATATTTGTTTTTCTCTTTAATTATGTTGTTAATTGGCGGTGTTTTTGCCGAATTGATGCGCATCCAACTCACACACCCAGGCAATCATTTTCTCGAACCCAATCAATACAATGAAATGGTCACGATGCATGGTCTCATTATGATATTTGGTGCGATTGTTCCAGCCTTAGTTGGATTAGCCAATTGGCAAATTCCATTAATGATTGGTGCGCCCGACATGGCCTTGCCTCGGTTAAATAACTGGAGTTTTTGGTTATTGCCGTTTGGTTTTATTATTTTATTAAGCACCTGGTTCCTACCTGGTTCTGCACCAAATTTTGGCTGGACTTTCTATGCTCCGCTTTCCACCATTTATGGTCCACCCAGTACAGATTTTATGATATTTTCTCTACATATTTTTGGACTCTCTTCAATTTTATCTTCAATTAATATCATTACCACCATCATTAATATGCGAAGAAAAGATTTAAAAATGATGGATATGCCAATTTTTTGCTGGTCTTGGTTTATCAATTCCTTCTTGCTCATTGGAATTATGCCGGTTTTAGCTGGAACGGTGACAATGTTATTAACAGATCGCCATTTTAACACGTCTTTTTTTAATCCTGCGGGTGGTGGCGATGCTTTGATGTTCCAACATTTATTTTGGTTCTTTGGTCATCCCGAAGTTTATGTGATGATTTTGCCTGCTTTCGGCATTATTTCTGAAGTAATTCCAGCTTTTGCAAGACAAGAGTTATTTGGACGTGTTTCTATGATTTACGCCTTGGGAGCCATTGCTTTTCTTTCTTATATCGTTTGGGCGCATCACATGTTCACTTCGGGAATTCCGCTCGCTTCTCAACTTTTTTTCATGTATACCACCATGCTAATTGCCGTACCTACCGGGGTCAAAATATTTAATTGGACAGCGACTTTATATAAAGGCGCCGTAACTTTTGAGACACCGATGTTATTTGCTCTTGGATTTTTATTTTTATTTACGGTGGGCGGATGCACTGGAGTGATGCTCTCGCTGGTTCCCAGCGATTTTCAATATCAAGACACTTATTTTGTGGTAGCGCATTTTCATTATGTATTAGTGGCAGGATCTTTATTTGCGATAATTGCAGGGGTTTATTTCTGGATACCTCAATGGACGGGTTATATGTATAACGAAAAAATAGGTCAATGGCATTTTTGGTTATCCATGATTTTTTTTAATGTCACCTTTTTTCCTATGCATTTTTTAGGTTTAGCCGGCATGCCAAGACGGATCCCCGACTACGCCTTACAATTTACGGATCTCAATTTAATTTCTTCAATCGGCGCCATTATATTCGGATTAGCCCAACTGTTATTTTTATATAATATTTTTTACTGCCTCTTCAAAAAAGGCGCTCCGGGCTCAGAGGAATCAAGCCACGCACGCTAAACCAATTCCGCTGATTTCGGCGACATCCGCCTGCTCGCAAGTTTTGTTAAATCGGGTCCTGTCAGAGGAGTCGTTTTTCATGCTCGCTGCGCTGCGCGTGAAAAACGACTCCTCTGCCACCCGATGCAAAGCTCGCTGGCGGATGCGCCGAAATCAGCTAACTGCTACGTCCACTTTTATCCAAGCAATATTATTCGGTCTACCAATTATTGCATGACGATATTCCAGAAATAAATTTTAAATGGCTTGCTCTGTGCTGAGTTGCTCTATCATTTGAAAAATATCTTTAAATAGGAATTTTTGGATAAAATCTGCTAGAATTTCGAGAGGAAATCTGTAATTTTACAAGCTAACAGTTATTTAACCTATGAAAAACTTAATTGGTGATATTGGCGGCACACATACTCGGCTTGCTGTGTTCGAGGACAGCGTCAATTGGGATGAAATAAAGAAATATCGCAATGATGACTTTTCCTCTTTGGAAGAGATTATTACTTTATTTTTAAAATCAACGAAATTAGCGCCCACAATGGCTGCTTTTTCTATCGCCGGGCCTGTTTTCCAGGGTGAAGTTTCACTGACCAACCGCCCTTGGCATATTTCCGCGGCTAAACTACAGTCACAATTTAATTTGCAACATTGCCAAGTCATTAATGATTTTTCTGCAGTGGTAATGGGAATTCCTGCGCTTTCCGCCGAAAACCTTGAGCAAATCGGTTGGGGAAAATCTATTCCAAATGGACCCATAGCGGTCTTGGGTCCCGGAACTGGGCTTGGGGTCGGGGGAATGATGCCTGATGCAATGGGCGGGCATATTGTAGTCAGCGAAGGTGGTCATGCTACTTTACCGGCAACGGATTCAACCTCAGCCGAAATTATTGACCGAATGCGCCAGCGTTTTGGCCATGTTTCCGCAGAGCGTGCTATTTCCGGACCCGGTTTACAGAACCTTTACCACGCCATTGCCGAACAGGAGGGCATCGTTTTACCAAAAAATCTAACTCCCGCGGAAATTGGTGAGGCGGCAACAGAAAAAGAAGACCCCATCGCGATCCGTGCTTTAGATTATTTTTTTGCGTGGCTGGGCACAGTAGCTGGCGATTTAGCTTTGACTTATGGCGCTAAAGGTGGGGTCTATATCGCGGGAAACATTGTCTCCAAATATTTAATAGATTTGCATCGGTCACAATTCCGTCAACGTTTTGAGAATAAAGGAAGAGTTAATTTTTATATGCGAGCCATTCCAACATTTGTGATTTTACATCCTGAAGTTGAACTGTTAGGATTGGCGAGTAGTATTAATGCACGTAAAAATAACACTCCTTGGCCATATACCTGATAATTGTTCACTTCAAAGCTATAGCATTGAAATTGCGGTTTAGCTTTAGAACTCTACACCGCACGGCATGATCAAATTTTTATTTTCCGTAAGCTGATTTATCGAGGAACCAGGTTAATTTGCCGTTAAGGGGTTGAATCAATTGGGCTGGAAATTCTTCGGGGTTTTTTGTACCGTACAAAATTTCATGAACGGCTTTTGCTTTTGAACTTCCTTCTACTAAGAAAGCAATCTGGGAAGCTTGATTAATAATGACCGGAGTCATCGTTATCCGATTCATATTCAACTCGGGCACAAAAACTGACTTAACCCAGTGTTTTGTTTCATTTAAAACTTCTGTATGCGGGAACAGAGAAGCGGTGTGGGCATTTGCTCCAAGACCCAACAAGATTAAATCAAATTGCGGCTTTCGATTATGAAAAAAATCCTGCAAAGTTTTTTCATAAGCTAATGCTGATTTTTCGGGTGATTCCAAAATTGGAATGGGAAAAATCTGATTTTTAGGAATTGAAACATGCTGCAACCAAATTTGATAAGCCACATGCGCGTTATTTTCTTCACTATCAACAGAAATATAACGTTCATCCCCCCAAAATATATAAAGCTTTTCCCAAGGAATTCGCTTTTTATAAGCAGGTGTGGTTAACAATTCGTATAACGGTTTTGGTGAGCTACCTCCGGAAATCGACACCGCAAAGTAATCTTGATCTTTAACGGTAGATTGCACCAGTTCGATAAAAAATTCAGCAACAGCAACACAAAGCGATTGCTTATCTTCAGAAATTTTTAAAATAGGTTTCGTCATCATGATTCAAACGCCATACACGAGGGCCACTCTCCCCCATCAGATTTTATCAATTCATCAGCGGTCACAGGCCCATGGCTTCCAGTGGCATAATTTGGAAAATCACTCGGGGGATTTTTTTGCCAATATTCAATGATAGGCATCAGGATAGCCCATGAGGCTTCAACCTGATCGACTCTCATAAATAAGGTCTGATCCCCTTTGATGATATCTGACAGCAGTGTTTCATACGCGTCGGGAGAAGTTGTTGCGAAAGCTTCTTGATAACGAAAATGCATATTAACCGTTTGCAGTTGCAGTTCGGAACCCGGTTTTTTAGCTTGCAACGTTAAAACAATCCCTTCATTGGGTTGAATGTTAATAATCAATTGAGACGTCTGACATTGACTGGTGGTATCGAAAGAAAATATTTTATGCGGTACTTTACTAAATTGAATGGCAATTTCCGAGTATTTTTTTGACAAACATTTTCCGGTGCGTAGATAAAAAGGTACCCCTTGCCAACGCCAATTATCGACAAATAATTTAATCGCCGCATAGGTTTCAGTATTGGATTGCGAAGAAACGCCTGGTTCCTGTCGATACGATTGATATTGGCCGCGAACGGCATAAAGATCAATTTCATCGGGATTTAAATCGCGCACAGCATGTAGCACATCCACTTTTTTATTGCGAATCTCATCGGCATCTAAAGAAGTCGGCGGCTCTATGGCAACCAAACACAATAATTGCATGAGGTGATTTTGAATCATGTCCTTTAAAGCGCCAACTTGATCGTAATATCCCGCACGCGAACCAACACCATCGGTTTCGGCCACCGTAATGGTGACATGATCAATAAAACTGCGATTCCAGATAGGTTCAAACATGGGATTACCAAAACGAAAAACCAACATATTTTGTACGGTTTCTTTACCTAAATAATGATCGATGCGAAAAACTTGGTTTTCCTGGAAGTATTTTCCAATCTCTGTATCCAATTCTTTTGCAGAATCTAAATCATCACCAATCGGTTTTTCAATAACCAGACGGGTATGTTCACGATCATCGGCAAAACCCGCTTGACCTAATTTTGAAGCTATTTCGCCAAACAAGGAAGGGGGCGTTGCCATATAAAAAATATAGTTGGGAGCTCTTTTCCAATCTTTACATAAACTATCCAGCTTTTCTTTTAAATCAACAAAAAACCTACCATCGTTAACATCGCCTTTTAAAAAATTAATGTGGGAAGTAAAATCCGGCCAATAAGTATCCGTGTCAGCACGATGACGTGAAAATTTTCGCACACCTTCCTCAAATTTTTGGAGAGATTCTTCTTCCAGATTAACGCTTCGACCGATAATTAGAGTATCAAATTCCTCGGGTAAAATTTTCTCAACATACAAACTAAATAAAGAAGGAATTAATTTACGCCAGGATAAATCTCCCGTCCCACCAAAAAATATGAATACAGCAGAGTTTAATTTATTAGACATTTTGCCCCCAGTTAGTATGAAACGCGTTCGGTTGATCAATTCGTTCGTAAGTGTGTGCGCCAAAATAATCGCGTTGAGCTTGAATTAAATTTGCAGGCAGCCACGCACTTCGGCATACATCATAATAACTCAATGTCGCCATTAAACCTGGAACAGGCAAACCCAATTGGATGGCAATCTGAACAACAGCACGCAAATCCGCTTGGGTAACCGATAATATATTTGCAAAATTTTTGTCCAAAAATAGTAATGGGAGATTCCCTTGCTTTTGAAAAGCGCTGCTAATATGCTCAAGCATTGCTGAGCGGATAATACACCCCCCTCGCCAAATTCTTGCAATCTTATAAAGATTAAGATCATATTGGTAGGTTTTTGAAGCTTGGGCTAACAACGCAAATCCTTGTGTGTACGTAAGGATCATGGCCATATATAATGCGTTTTTTAATTGCTGAGTAAAGTTATTTGGAATTTCTGCACGCTTTGCCCCATCTTTTAAACATTTGCTGGCAGCTTCTCTTAATTTTTTATTTGCTGATAAATCTCGCTGTTCAACCGCAGTATTAATAATTGGAATTGATACTTGCATTTTAAACGCATCCTCTGAAGTCCAAGTTCCAGTGCCTTTTTGCTTGGCTTCATCTCGAATAAGATCAATCAGCCGTTGCTGAGATTGAGTATCTTTTTCTAGAAAAATATTGGCAGTAATTTCGATAAGAAAACTATTTAATTCGGGCGTTTCATTCCAAGCTTTAAATTGCTTATGAAGCTGATCATTGTTAAATCCAAGCCCACGCTTCATGAGATCATAACTTTCTGCGATCAACTGCATGAGCCCATATTCGATGCCGTTATGCACCATTTTGACATAATGCCCGGCTGAACCTTTACCCATATAAGCGATACAAGCTTCGCCTTGTACTTGAGCGGCCGTTTTTTCTAAAATTTTATTGACTCGTTCGTAGGCTTCTTGTCGGCCGCCAGGCATTAAACAAGGACCCGTCCTTGCTCCCTCCTCCCCACCAGAAATACCCATCCCTAAAAAATCAATCTGCTTCTCAGCCAATGCTTTTTGTCTTCGATCGGTATCCGTAAAGTGAGAATTTCCGCCATCGATAAGAATATCTTCGGAAGACAAATGAGCGAGCAATTCATTAATAACCGCATCCACAGGGGCGCCTGCCGGAACCAAAAATAGAACTATTCTCGGTGTTTTTAGCGATTTTATAAAATTGAGCACATCAGAAGTGGAAAAAATGCTCTCGCTGGATCCTTGTTTTTGTAGCGCTTGAACTTTATTTAAATCTTTATCAAGTCCAGCCACTTTAAAACCTTTATCGACCATATTTAAAGCCAAATTACTACCCATAACCCCTAAGCCGATGATGCCGATATCGTAATATTTCTCTTTCATAACATTAACCCTATTTTAAAAGTTGCAAAGCTTGCTCGCAAATATGTTCGACACTGAATCCAAATTTTTTCAGGATTATATCACCCGGAGCTGAAGCGCCAAAGTGATCAATACCGATTACCGCACCATTTTCGCCGATATATTTATACCAACCCAAGGTTGCGCCGGCTTCAACCGCCAAACGTTTTTTTAGCTGAATCGGAAAAACTTCATTTTTATAACTTTGCGCCTGTTTTTCAAATAACTCCCAACTGGGCATAGAAACCACTCTCGTTGGAATATGATGCTGATTCTGTAAGCGTGATTGTGCTTCTAAAGCTAAATACACTTCAGAACCGGTGGCGATTAAAATCAATTGAGGTGCTTTGCCTTCCGCCTCTGAAAGAATATAAGCGCCTTTTTTTAACCCATCTGCGCTGGCATAGGTTTTTCTATCCAAAGTCGGCAGTTTTTGTCGAGTCAATATTAAAGCAGTTGGGGAATGCGGATTCATTACCGCCGTTTGCCAAGCCACCGCGGTTTCGTTAGCATCGCAGGGACGAATCACGGTGAGATTAGGAATCGCCCGCAGACTCATCAGCTGTTCAATCGGCTGGTGAGTGGGCCCATCTTCGCCCAATCCGATACTGTCATGGGTAAAAACGTAAATAACTTGCAATTCCATCATTGCAGCCAATCGCATGGTAGGCCGCAAATAATCGGAAAAATTGAAAAACGTAGCGCAAAAAGGCATTGCACCACCATGAGCCGCCATACCATTACTAATAGCCCCCATGGCATGTTCTCTCACCCCGTAAGAAATATTACGACCCGCATAACTCCAGCCCCCACCGACAGAGCCTTGTACATCTGTTAACGTTTGTGGTGGACCAAAATCTCCCAATCCCTTTAATGCAGTATCAGTTGAGGGATTTAAATCAGCAGAACCACCCAATAAACGCGGTAAATTAGCAGCCATCGCATTCATAACTTTCCCCGAAGCCTCGCGAGTCGCCATGCCTTTTGCATCAGGGGGAAATTTTGGAATATTTTGCTCCCATTGTGGAGCAAGTTGATTCTGGATGACTTGGTTAAATTGTTTAGCCAATTCCGGAAATGATTTTTCATAGTTTACCAACAATTGTTTCCATTCAGTCTCCAGTTGCGCGCCTTGATCTTTGGCTTTTAGAAAATATCGACCGCACTCTTCAGGAACGTAAAGAGGTTCTTGACTGGGCCAATTGAGTTTTTGCTTGGTGAGTTTGGCATCTTTTTCACCCAAAGGCGAACCATGAACTTGGAAAGTATCTTGCTTGGGCGATCCATAGCCGATATGGGTATGGACAATAATTAGCGATGGTCGATTTCTTTCATTTTGAGCCTGTTTAATTGCATGCTCAATCTCCTCAACATCATTGCCGTCTTCCACTTGCTGGGTATGCCAGCCATAAGCATTAAATCTTTCTTCACAGTTTTCCGTAAAAGTAATGTCAGTAGCGCCCGATAATGTAATCTGATTAAAGTCATACAAGTAAATTAATTTGCCTAATTGGAGATGCCCCGCCAAAGATGCCGCTTCGGAAGCAACTCCCTCCATCATGTCGCCATCACTCACAATACCATAAGTATAATGGTCGATGAGCTCAAAACCTTTTCGATTATAACAGGCTGCTAGATGGGCCTCGATCATGGCCATACCAACGCCATTGGCAAATCCCTGCCCCAAAGGTCCAGTCGTAATATCGACACCAGGAACTTTACCATGCTCTGGATGCCCTGGGGTGAGGCTATCCCATTGACGAAAGTGTTTCAACTCTTCCAACGAGAGCCCATAACCGGTGACATGCAACAAGCTATACAGCAATGCTGAACCATGCCCGGCTGATAAGACGAACCGGTCGCGATTCATCCAATTGGGATTAGTGGGGTTGTGTTTTAAAAAACGAGTCCACAACACATAAGCCATCGGGGCTGCGTCCAAGGGCAAACCGGGATGACCGCTATTAGCCTTTTCAACCGCGTCAACGGAGAGAAAACGTAGCGTATTAATACATAATTGGTCTAAAGCTGGGGAAGGGGTGGAAGACAAAATGATCTCCTTATTCAATTTAATGACATTGCTTTTCTAATCTAGTATGAGTTTTATTGAGAAGCCTAATGAAAAGTTTAGTTTTCCCGGGCTATTTTGTCAAACCCTGGTATTTAGTGAGGGTAATATTCTATTGACAAATTATGTAAGATAGTATTATCTTAAAAATAGAGAATTTGAAATCAAAATTTGCATTTGTTAGTTTTTCTTTCTTATAGGAGGAGGACACAGCAAATGACACATAGAACCTATCTTCATAAAAACAAAGCTGTCCGAGCTTTGGATTTAGCAATTGATGTTCTTCATATACGAATAAATTATAATCTCATTAAAAATTACAGTGTCTGTGGTATTTTTTGAAAAAATTTACTGTATTGTGTTTTTTATTTCGAGTATTGCGTTTACAGGAGGTAACCCGTGAAATCAATCAATTTATCAAACTCTTCAGCATTGAATTCAACAAATTTAACATCGTCATTTTATAATTCTACGATTGGATTATCCGCATTATTGCAACTCAAAGGTTGGCCTGATTTCAGTGTAGAAATTTGCAATGCTACAACGATGGATAGAGAAAAAGAACTAGATTTAGAAAACGCTCTACAGAATTATCTATTACAACCAAGCACATCCAGGGGTTGGAAATTGATGGCTTTATTACAGAAAGTTAAAAAAGAACTACAAATCGAGTATGTTCATGTTAAGGAAAAACAGAATTTTTACGAAACACAGACAAAACAAGAAGAAAAAAGAGGAGATGGTTTTTTAGCAGATTGGACAAAATGGATCTGGAATGGAATGCAATATTTTGTTGGTTCAAGCAATGCCGCATTGGCGGAAAAATATGCACATGCGACAATAGCCTGCCGAAAAAAACAAGCTAAACTATCTAATTTAATATCCACTATAGACCAAGAGATTTTTTGGCTTGATACAGAAGTTGAAAGTACTATACAAAAGCAGTCCATGAAAACTAAATTCGCACAACCACATTTATTACAATCACAGCAAATGCTTATTCCCGACCAAGTGATTGGGATGGATGTCCCTTACTTCTATCCGTTAAATGAAGTTTTTCAATATAATTATTCAACTATCACCGTGGTTGAAACGGAAAAAAATAGCTTGCCTTCGTGGCTGAGTTTGCAATTCCAAGAAACAAGTCATTATTTTCTGGAAGATTATCCTGGAGATATAACGATGGGAATGATCTTGTCAGATTCTACTCTATTTATAGCTAATTATTTTACGGGCTTGTATATTTTAAATGTAAGTGATGTGACAAATCCGCAATTAATAGGTAAGTATCCACTAAATCCCTTCAATCCAGAAGATCCTTATATTTTTGGACTTGCTATCTCTGATTCCACAGCGTTTATAATTGCTAGTGATGACTCCGCCGGAAATAACGCAAAACTAATGATTTTAAATATCACTGATATATCTCTTCCTTGGTTAGTTAAAAATTATTCTAACTTTATCCTACAATCATCTAGTATTGGAGGAATAGCTAGTGTAGATTCTAATCTATACATTCTAGCGAATCCCGCACTCCAACCTTCTCTCAGAAATCCTATACTGCAAATTCTGAATATAGAAAATTTAGAAAACCCTCGAATAATCAAAAATATTGATCTCGGAGTACAATCTGTTATTCCTATTTTTGCTACTGCCGGCGCGGTAACCAGATCTGGAACCCGGATATTTATCGCAGTGGGAGATAGTGCTCATGACGATTGGTCATTAAAAATCTTTGATATTAAAGATACAAAAAATCCTACCCCAATCGGTAATTGTAAGCTGGGAAAAGGTTATAGCAACTTTATTAATGATTTGACAGTAGCGGGCCAATACGTATATGTGGCACAAAGTTTTCTTGGCTTACAAATCGTGAATGTGACTGATATAACACATCCACATGTCATTAGTCATTGTTCGCCAGCTATGACATGCTCTTCACCAGGAATGGGAATTTCTCGCACAGTGAGCGTATCTGGATCCAATATTTATATAGCGGATGTAGTGTTGGGTATACAGATTATAAATGTCAGTGATGTAATGCATCCTCAGGTTCAAAATATTCATCGGCCACCCATGCTAACATACTTTACGACTTGGGCTACTGTTTCCGATTCTATAATCTTTACTACATTTGGCGCAGATTTGTGGATTTACGATACCCGTCAAGTTAGCTTAATAGGTTATCCCTCTATTTTTCAAACAGAACAGTCAATATCACTCACCGCGAGTGCTTTTGACAGCAATAACCAAATTTTAAATTCCACCACTTTCAGCCTTACCGTTGAACGGAATATACCACATACCATAGGAACATTATCGGATCAAACTCTGCGCCCGGGCAGTACGTTAACAACCATACTTTCCAGTCAAACATTATTTGGAACAGGTGAGTCTTTTTTTCGCTTATCCTGCTCTGTACAAGATAGCCAGAACATAGAGTTTATCCCTTCTTGGCTAGAATTGACTAACATACCTATTTTACTCGGCAATCATTCATTGGGGTTGATTGGATATGCCAGTAGTATTCTAGTTTCTGATGAAATCGTATTTATAGCAGATGGAAGAGGTGGATTAAAAATTCTTGATGTTCACGATCCAAAGCATCCTCAATTAATTAATTCTTATGGGGATGGAGATATCAAAAGTATGGCTTATACGATAAAAAAATCAGGTGATATTTTATTTATGGCGAATGGTTTTCATGGATTAATAATTTTTGATGTCAGCGATATTGCTCATATTACTCAGTTATCTATTTATAAATCCGACTTGCTAGATACTGCTTATGATTTGACATTAGACACGATAGAATCTTATCCCATAGTTTATTTGGCAACTGGAACGACTGGAATACATATTCTAAATGTGACAAATCCGAAAAATCCACAATTACTTAGCAATCCACTGGCAGACATAACAGAAAGAAATAATTGCTTCAGTGTGGCGCTATTCCCACGCGAAATATTATTTGCAGCTTGCGGTGAGGCTGGGTTACATATTTTAAATATCAGCGATGTACGAAACCCAAAACGTATTTCTGATTATACAGGAATAAATTTATTTTTCCCATTGAATGTCAGCGTAAGTATCACTGGAGTTATTGTTTTTAATTTCATTGATTCTACTTTGTTGATAACAGCAGAAGCATTAGCGTCTACTACAAACAACTGCTTTCAAATAATAGCGCTTCTAGATGTCAACGATATTTTCCATCCTCAATATATCAGTTATGGCGCAGCCGGAACAGGTGCTCCTGGGAAAGGATGGATATCAGGTTCAACTGGATTTATACCGAATGGTAATCTAGGTTTACAGATTGTAGATGTTAACGATAAAAATCATCTACCCGTGTTAGGAATTTATGCAGCCAATATCATTGATGTGGCTGTACCCAATTCTATCGCCTATACCGCCGCTGGAATAAATGGTCTTTTGGTCTTAGATTTAACCCATTGGGCATTAACCACCATGCCTCATGCTGCTGATGCCGGTAACTATAAAGCGATCATCACTGCCACAGATGCACGTGGTGCAAGCGCTTCACAAAGTTTCAATATCCGTGTCGAAGGCCCTCCACAAATACATGGACTCATTCCGACTCAATATGCCAAAGTAGGACGGACTTTTAACTACTTTGTGCCTCAAGGTTTATTTACCGATCCTAACTTTGATCCTCTGAGTTTTAATGCTACCACTTTAACAACTAACCCACTTCTATCAGATTGGCTGAGTTTTAGCAGTATTTCAGCAACTTTTACCGGAACTCCCAAAGACAGGCACGTAGGAGCATATGAAATCTGGTTGAGTGTAACAGATAATATCGCGGGGACCGTTATTACTCGATTTTCTTTACAAGTGAATCATGTACCAAGCGTCGTCACCCCTCTCCCACAACCACTATCTTTGCGAACCGGACGATTATTTGCTTTTCAAGTCCCTAAAACGACTTTTAGTTCTTGGGCAGATGATCCCATTTTATTTTATAATGCTACGCTTTCTAATGGTTCCGTTCTTCCTAGCTGGTTAAATTTTGATACAGATAAGCTCATTTTTTCAGGAACTCCCGTAGTAAATCAAGATGAGGGGATTGTGAGTTTAGTGGCCAAAGCTGAAGATGAATTTGGTGAATACGCTCTTGCCCCTTTGCAATTATCAATTGTTGCTAATTCTCCCCCTTACCTCACACAATATATTGCAAATCAACTGGTTGATATCGGTGACCCTCTCAACCCATTCAGATTATCACCTCCTCCTTTTATAGACCCAAATGGAGATACACTTACGTATTTAGTAGACTATGATCCACCCTCTTCTTGGTTACAATTGAACCAATCAATGAATTACCAAAGACCGCCTTACTGGCCAATTGAGATACCTTTCAATCCCAGCACCACTGCACTGACTTTCACAGGAACACCAAAACCTAAAGATTTTAAGGACCTTTATAAAACCCGCTCAATAAAAATCACTATCCACGCCTATGATGACCCTTCTAATCATGCAAGCGAAGCTATTGCCACATTTAGTATTGATGTCAGAGGATTATCAATGATGGGGCAGATTATTTATTATGGTTCTCTGGCTGTCGTTTTGCTTCTTGCTAGTTACACAGCATATAAAAATCGAATAGGTTTATATAATCGTTGTTGTCGAAGACGTTATACAGCAGAAAATATTGTCCCTGCAACGGTTGGGCAAAAAGATTTTAAATATGAACCGACAAAAAACGATATAACGGGAAAAGTCAGAATACAGCCTGGTGAAGTGAAAAAAGTAACCGTTGTGTTGTCCCCCCCAAACGGTTGGTGTAGCTTTTTCAAGCCTTATCGCTCATTGAGTAGCGGCCTGGAACGTCCACATTGGATGGAATATGATTTTCACACCGATCTCTTACGTTGTAAGAGGATTCAGGATGAAAAGAATGGTAAAGTTGATTTTTTACCGGTAGAAAAGATAAAGATAGAAGATAATGATCAAGTGATTGTGCAATTAAAAAAAGAAAATAACAAAATTATGCGGCAGTTTACACTATTTATTGATGATAAACCTATAGAAACCACCGTTGTTCGAGAAGAACAAGGGAAGAAAGGAAACGATACAACGAGCTTCTCTTCTTAGACTAAATTCCATCATTTTGAAGATATCAATATTCTCATATAAAACAGTGAACTATTTCTTATTTTGAGAAGCGCTTGTTATGCTCTTGTAAAGCTTGTTTTAATGGTTGTATTTTTGAAGAAATCATTTCCTTTTGGTCGCTCACATCTAATTTATTCAATTTAATAAGCCCTTTCTTGTCCTTCTCAATCTGTGTAATAAATGCTTGTGCTCCAATATCTTTAATATCATTTCCCTTTAAACTGAGAAAAGTCAGTTTGGTATTCGAAAGTATTTCAGCCAATCCAATCGCTCCACTTTTTCCGATATCATTATCTGCCAAATTGAGCGATGTAAGGCCAGTGTATGTTTTGAAACGCTTCTCTTTAAATTTATTAATCAATACTGCAACACCCTTATCATTAATCTCATTCTTAGATAAATTTAACTCAGTAAGACTAGGAATGGTAAGTATTTTATTAGCTATTGTTTTGGGTCCATCTTCCCCAACCCCAAGTTGATTACCGGTTAAATTTAAAAGTTGCAAGCGACAAGTTGAAAAACCCTCAGCCAAACTTTTAATTCTCTTAGGACCAATCGCCATCGATATAAGACTCAAATGGATAAATATAGGATTTTTAAGTGCTCGCGCTAATATAGAAAGACATTTTTCTTCTGAAAATTTCCCCCCGTACTTAAGAGATATAGTGTGAATAGTTTTTGTTTCAAGTTTTTGTTGCAATTCTTCTATTTTTTTGTCGTCATTTTCAGAATAATCCCAATTTATCATTCCCCCTTCAAAATCTTTTTTCTTTGAGTCAGAAATAAGTGGTCGATTCTTTAATTCAATATCAACTGTTATTTTCTCTTCCTGAAGTATTGAATTTGGTAAAGCAGTTGAATTAGTTTGTAATGAGGAGTTCTTTTTACTGTTACTGGCAGGAGACTCTATGAGTTCCTGAGCAGAAATATATGTTGAACTGGTAAAGATCGGCGACTGAAGAGCCTTTTGTCGCTCCAATTTCTTCTGTCGCAGTTTCAATTCCCGTTCCCGCAATTCCAATTCCTGTTTCTTCAGTTCTAATTCCTGCTTCCGCAGCTCCGAGTCTCCCTTTCGCAGCTCCAAGAGCTCTTTTGTAACTTGCTCACTTAAACCATTAATAATAGTTTGTTCATTGATAACATCACGTATTTTTCCTGCAACAGTATGCTGTTGATTACGCAACATCATGTTCACAGGTTCTGCTAAATCTCGACTTCGATCAGACTCACTAGGAATCTCATCCTTTCAGGGCTCAGAAGATGAATATCCAAGGGTTCTACTTGATGTTGTCGTAGTATCAGCAGCAGGTTGCTGTTGGGTCGTTTGTTGCTTCATGTTCGGCACAAACGCTTGAGGATTCTTTGATACTCCACTTTCAGAACTTGAGGAAGAACTGGAAGAAGAACTCTGAGGTTTTGCGATTGTTTGAGTTGTGTCTGTATTAACTATATCACCACCTACTGTTTGCATCTGATTGGTTTGTAGAGCAGTTCCAGTCTGTTCTCTTTCGTGCTTAGCTTTTAACTCTTTATCTTTATCTCGACGTGTAAAGTAATTCTCCGTTAAGCTTATCGCCTCTTTCTTTCTTTCAACATAGGGTTCCCCAGGCATCTCCTTTTTAAGGTACTCCATGTTTCTCTGAAACACCACATCATAATTTTCTTCAATCCCTTCAGTTTGAGTTCGTCGGTTTATAACATTTCCTGTAACATATTTTATATCATTAAATTGTGCATCTGTCCGTCCTCCTCCTGGCTTTCCTAGTGCTTGCAGGATTTCAGGAGTAACCAAAGATGCTGGGGTTGCTTTCAGATCACTGAACCCTTTCCTCATCTCTTCCAAAATAGTTCCACTAATGATTAAATTTTTTGCCACACACACAGCACTCAAACCACTTTCAGCATGTCCTAATTTAACATGAATCTCGGCAATCTTTTGTTTTTGACCTTCTGCAAGAGCAAACTTCTTGATCTTGTTCCAATTGGTATCAACTATAAATTGATCAATGGTTTTCTGAGCCTGTTCTAATTCTTTTTCCAGAGCATCAATTGACTTTTTTTGTATCTCATCTACATCGACTCCGCTTTTTTGTTCCGCAGCAGGCAAATTTTGTATTAACGATATACGGGATACAATTAAACTCACTGTGTTGGCTAAACCGCGAATCTCTTCGTTATTTTCACCATACACTTGAATTTTATTATACAACGATAGTGCTGCAGAAAAAGCTTTTCCAGCAATACTGGCAACCGTAGAAATGGCTATGATTGGCATGACACACTCTCCTTAATACTGAATAGATTTTAAGAGAATACTTAATCATCTTTACAATATTACTTCCGAATGTCAATCAGTAAATACCACTAGGGGCTAAGTTATTCAATTTTTAATGCGGAAACCCCGGTCAATTCAGTAATAACTCTTGTCTTTCTGTGAAAACTATGATTAATTGTCCAATACCACTAGGGGTGTCACCTGACTGAGAAGGCTTAAACTTAAGCCTACCCTTTGAACCTGAATTGGCTAGGACCTGCGTAGGGAATGTGGAAATTCTTCATGTCACGTGTATGTGGACGTGACTCCTGGCCTTTTACGACTAGGAGCAACACATGAAAATAAGTAAAGATCTACTCGAACCTTTCAGTAACTCAAAAAAAATATATTTGCACGGTGAACGTTATTCGGACCTTCGAGTTCCCATGCGTGAAATTCACCTGACCAATCAGCAGACTTTCAAAGTTTATGACACCTCTGGGATTTATACCGATCCCCAAGCGCACATCGATTTGAACCGCGGGTTATATCCACTACGCGAATCATGGATAGAAAAAAGAGCCGATACCGTTTCGTACCCTGGTATAGGGCCAGTTCATCACGCGAATAGTTTGACTCAAGATTTACAACGCTTGCCACGCCAAGCTAAACCCGGTCATGGCGTAACGCAATTAGCTTACGCCAGAAGAGGTATTATCACCCCCGAAATGGAATTTGCCGCGATCCGCGAAAATCAGGGCTATATAAATAAAGATTGTTCACAAACAGTGACCCCAGAATTTATCTGCCAAGAAATTGCTGCAGGGCGTGCGATTATTCCAGCCAACATTAATCATCCTGAGACAGAACCGATGGTAATCGGCAGAAATTTTTTAGTAAAAATCAATGGAAATATTGGCAATTCCGCTTTAACCTCCTCGATTGCCGAAGAAGTGGAAAAATTAGTTTGGGCAACCCGTTGGGGAGCAGACACGGTCATGGATTTATCTACTGGAAGAAATATTCACACCACTCGTGAATTTATTATTCGAAATTCACCTGTGCCCATTGGCACAGTGCCTATCTATCAAGCATTAGAAAAAGTTAAAGGTTCGATAAAAGATTTGAATTGGGAAATTTTTAAAGCAACATTGATCGAACAAGCGGAACAAGGCGTAGATTACTTCACCATTCATGCCGGCGTTTTAATGAATTATGTCCCACTCACCCATCAACGTGTCACCGGCATTGTGTCTCGCGGCGGAGCGATCATGGCAAAATGGTGCACCCTTCATCAAACAGAAAATTTTTTATTTACCCACTTTAAAGAAATTTGCGAAATCATGCGCAGTTATGATGTCTGCTTTTCATTAGGCGATGGATTACGACCCGGTTCCATCGCGGACGCCAATGACGCCGCACAATTCGCTGAATTAAAAACTTTAGGTGAGTTGACACAAATCGCTTGGCAACACGAAGTGCAAGTAATGATTGAAGGTCCCGGTCATATTCCCATTCATCTTTTGAAAGAAAATATGGAAAAAGAATTAGAATATTGTTTTGAAGCACCTTTTTATGTTTTAGGCCCACTCACCACAGACATTGCGCCGGGATATGATCACATCACCAGCGCCATTGGCGCCGCCGTAATGGGTTCATACGGGTGCTCAGTTTTGTGTTATGTCACGCCTAAAGAGCATTTGGGATTACCGAATAAAGAAGATGTTAAACAAGGTATTATGGCTTATAAAATTGCTGCACATGCGGCAGACCTTGCCAAAGGTAGTAGACGCGCGCAGGCCCGCGACAATGCGCTATCAGCAGCGCGTTTCCAATTTCGCTGGGAAGATCAGTTCAGTTTATCTTTAGATCCAAACACCGCCCGCAGCTATCATGATGAGTCCTTGCCAAAACGAGCGGCAAAAAACGCCCATTTCTGCTCGATGTGCGGACCGAGCTTTTGTTCGATGCAGTTAACCCATGAAACACGTGAAGTTGGAACCGATAGCCAATGAAAGCAGGAATTGCCGGTGCAGGTATCATGGGACGTTTGTTAGCCTTCCATCTCGTAAACTCAGGATGGAAGGTAACGCTTTTTGACCAAGATGATCGTCATTGCCTCAATAATTGCAGCATGGCGGCCGCTGGGCTTTTAGCCGCCGCTACCGAATTGGAAAAATCCGATTCTTTGTCCATTTCTTTATGTCGTGACGCACTAAATTTCCATTGGGATTCCATTATTAAATCTTTACCAGAACCTATTTATTTTGAAAAAAAAGGCATTATCGCTTTAGCGCATGTGCAGGATAAAAATGAATTGATTCGATTCACCCATTTAATTACCGCAAAACAAGATGGAAAAACTTCATATCAAAAACTCAATGGACAGGAATTACAAAAAATTGAGCCCGAGCTCAATAAATTTGAAGAAGGATACTTTTTTCCTGAAGAAGGGCAACTCGACAATCAAGCCTTAATCCAGTCTTTGGGGCTTTACCTGGAAAGTAAAAAAATAAATTGGTGTGAAAAAACTTTCGTGCAAGCAGTGAAACCTAATAAAATTGTAACAAGCAATACTGATCATTATTTTGATATTGCATTGGATTGCCGCGGATTAGGCGCCAAAGATAATTTTAAAGATCTACGAGGTTTACGCGGAGAACTGGTCTGGCTTCATGCACCCCAAGTGCAAATACAAAGACCGATTCGGTTGTTAAATCCTCGACATAATTTATACATTGCGCCACGCCCCAATCAAATTTACATTTTGGGGGCCAGCGAAATTGAATCAGAACTGAGAACTCCCATCACGGTTAGAACAGTTTTGGAGTTATTATCTGCAGCTTATTCAATACATCCTGGTTTTGCAGAAGCCGCCTTGATTCGAACCGTTCAACATGTTCGGCCTACTTTGTCGGATTCAAAACCACATATTTTATATGCCGATGGTTTCATAGGCGTCAATGGCTTATACCGACACGGATTTTCATTAGCGCCATCCTTAGCCATTGAAATAATCAAGTGGATAAATGGCGGCGCCAGCCAAGTTAATTACCCTCAACTCTGGAGTCATTGTGATGAATATTTATCTTAAAAATATAAATGAACCGATTCAATTTCCTCAATCTATTGCACTCGATGATGGTTTAGAACAATTAAAAAAATCCGCTGATACCAAAGCAAATCATTTTGCAATTATTATCAATGACTGCCTTATTCCGCGGTCTCTCTATAAAAGCACAATGTTGAAAGAGAATGATGTGGTCGAATTTATTTTTCCAATGCAAGGAGGCTAGAAATGCAGAAATTCCAGCTGAATATTAAGTTTTTTAATATGAAATTAAAGTTTGATTTAAAAATAATTTTCGTAGAAAATCCCATACTGATGGGGGTTCGCAAGGGGGAGAAGAGCGGAGCGATCTCCCCCTTCATTGCTGAGATGCAGCTTTGCTGCGGCTCAGCATCAAAACTAGGAAGCAATTACCGCATCAGCGGGAATTGCTGATATGTGGAAATTAGCTGAAAAAGATATAGTTAGCCGTTTATTATTAGGCACTTCCCAATACCCTTCACTTGCCATCCTGCAACAAGCAATTCTGGCTGCAAAAACGAATGTCATTACCGTCTCTTTGCGCCGACAAGCCCCTGGAAAAGATGGCGAAAACTTTTTTTGGGAATCGATAAAAAATTTAGGTTGTCATCTTTTACCGAATACGGCGGGTTGCCGCAATGCCAGAGAAGCTATTGCAACTGCACAAATGGCCAGAGAATTATTTGATACCACCTGGATTAAATTAGAAGTTTTTGGAGACGATTTTAATTTACAACCCGATCCTTTTGAACTTTTGCAGGCAGCGAAAACTTTAATCAAAGCAGGATTTGAAGTTTTCCCTTATTGCACAGAGGATTTAGTTTTGTGTCAACGTCTGGTAGATAGTGGTTGCAAAATTTTAATGCCCTGGGCTGCGCCAATTGGTACTGGTCAAGGTTTATTAAATCCCTATGCTCTAGAAATATTACGCAATCGTTTACCCAATACTACGCTGATTATTGATGCTGGCATTGGCAAACCTTCACACGCCATACAAGCCATGGAACTAGGTTACGATGGAGTTTTACTCAATACTGCAGTCTCCCTATCGCATGATCCTGTGTTAATGGCGACAGCCTTCCGTGATGCAGTTCTGGCTGGTCACAATGGTTATAAAGCCGGTTTAATGCCTAAACGAGATATAGCGCACCCCAGCACACCACTCATCGACACCCCTTTTTGGCAACACACTAAGGCGGGGATTTATGAATAAACATATTGCATTGACGATTGCCGGTTCTGATTCAAGTGGCGGCGCGGGCATACAAGCTGATTTAAAAGCTTTTCACATCATTGGCGCGCATGGTTGTTCTGTTATCACTGCGATCACCGCTCAGAATACTCAAGGCGTCAATCAGAGTTCTTATTTATCTTCGTCTTTAATTAATTCACAATTACAAGCACTCAGTATGGATTTGCCGGCAAAAGCGATTAAACTGGGCATGTTGGGAACTGTAGAAATAATTGAAACGCTAGAACAGTTCTTTGAAAATTTCACCGGAAAAATTGTGCTTGATCCCATTCTTTATTCAAGCTCCGGTAGTGCTTTATTCACCGGTTCACTGGAAAAATATATTCAAGCATTAAAATTACTGTTTAAAAAAATTGATTTACTAACTCCCAATATCCATGAAGCAGAAATTCTGCTCCATCTTAAAATTAGAACTTATGAAGATATTCAATTGGCTGCAAAAGCATTTTTATCCCTTGGAATTAAGAGTGTTCTAATCAAAGGCGGACACTATTTGCATGATAATTTTAGTCAAGATTATTGGACTGACGGCTTGCATTCCTTTTGGTTAGCTTCACCTCGAATCAAAAAAGATCGTTGTCATGGAACAGGCTGTATGTTATCTGCAGCCATTACCGCTTGTTTGGCTACAGGATATTCCGTTCAAGAATCATTGGTGATTGGCAAAATGGTTTTGAATCAAGGAATGCGTTTGGCCAACAGAATCGGGCAAGGCGCATTGACATTATTTTATGGCGGCTGGCCAGAACAAGAGGTAGATTTTCCCTGGGTTACCTCCAATCCATTAGAAAATATCCCAGATAAAATGCCAAATTGCCACGCTCAGCCTTTAGGCCTCTATCCCATTGTGAATCGCGCACATTGGCTAGAAAAGTTGTTACCGCTGGGAGTAACCACCATTCAACTGCGAATAAAAGATCTTTCCGGCGAAAAACTTGCGGATGAAATCAAACAAAGTATTGCCATTGCCAAACGCTACCAAGCTCGATTATTTATTAATGATTATTGGCAGGAAGCCATACGCCTAGGCGCCTATGGTGTACATCTTGGACAAGAAGATTTAGAACAAGCTAATTTAAATGAAATTCGCCAAGCCAATTTGCGCTTGGGAATTAGCACGCATTCTTATTTTGAAATGGCACGTGCTTTGGCCTGCCAACCTTCATACATTGCCTGTGGACCTATTTTTCCCACTAATAGTAAAATTATGCCGTTTGCTCCGCAGGGATTGCAAAACTTAGCGCGTTGGCGTCGCACCATCAGCACTCCTTTAGTCGCCATTGGCGGTATCACCATTGAGCGGCTACCTGAAGTCTGGGCGACCGGGGTTAGTGGGGCCGCCGTGATTGCAAGCATTGTCGCTGCAGAAAATCCGATTGCTGCAACCCAGAAATTATTAGCGATAACTGCAGACTATTCTTTATGAAAAAAGATTTAGAAATTCGCTATCTTAATCAAATTTCATTAACCGAAATCGGTTTATCTGGACAACAATTGTTATCCAATGCGCGAGTGTTATGTGTCGGCGCAGGTGGCCTAGGTTCCTCTTTATTATTTTATTTGGCGGCAGCCGGGGTAGGTACGTTGGGTATTATCGACGATGATCAAGTTGAGCTAAACAATTTGCATCGACAAATTTTATATACCACTCAGCAAGTTGGCCAAAAAAAAGCGACTACGGCTGGCAAGCAGCTACTGGCTTTGAATCCAAATATTAAAATCGATATATACGAAGAAGCACTCAATCAAAAAAATGCCAAAGAACTCATATCTGCTTATGATATTGTGGCAGACTGTTCTGATAATTTCATCACCCGCTATTTAATTAATGACCAATGTTTTGCTGAGAAAAAGCCTTTTGTTTCTGCCAGTCTGCTACAATTTCAGGGACAATGTAGTTTTTTCTTAGGAGAAAAAGGTCCCTGTTATCGTTGTTTATTTCCCTTTTCTCAGCATGAAACTGAAACGGCTAACTGTAATCAAGCCGGTGTGTTAGGTGTATTGCCAGGTATGTTAGGCATTCTCCAAGCCACCCAAATTTTGAAATGGATCTTAAAATTAGGCGATCTCATAACTAACCATTTGTTGTTAGTAGATATTGAAACCATGCATTTTAGAAAAATGCGGGTTATGCAAGATCCCAATTGCCAGCTCTGCGTTCACAGCAATTTAGCAATAAACCCTGCAGATAACATAGAAAATATTGATCCCATTCAACTGCAAAGTTTAATCAATAATCGAGAAAATTATTTACTGCTCGACGTCAGAAGTCTCGAAGAGCACAATACCGATCATCTCGGCGGACAACTTATTCCTTTAATTGATTTGCCTAAACGACTGCACGAACTTGACCGTCAGCTGCCAATTATTGTCTACTGTCATTCAGGGTCTCGCAGTAAAGCAGCAGTTAAAATTTTACAAGCCTCAGGGTTCCGTGAAGTGAAGCATTTGGCCGGCGGTTTAGCAGCTTATAAAAAAGAAATCCAAGGAAATAACAGATGCATGACAACTCAATCTCAAAGAAAAAAAATATACTGATCTACAACGGTGCGGGAGCTGATGCCAAAAGCGTTAATCATCTTTTTAGAAGTCTGCATGAAATCATCGACCCCAGTTGCAAAATTCTGCTGGTGGACGGAGAGTATTTAAAATCAGACTGGAGTTCGTCCACTTGCCTGCTGATTATCGGCGGAGGAAGAGCAAGACCTTACGGTGAAACTTTGGGCACACAAGGGCGTCAACGAATACTTGATGCGGTAACCCAAGGCGTAAGTTATTTCGGTATCTGCGCAGGCAGTTATTTTGGTGCAAAAATAACTGAATTTGAACGGGGAAATTCGCTAGAAATCATCGACCCAGGTTTAGGCTTGGCTAACTATTCTGCGCAAGGGCCAGCCTATGGCCTTGGCAAGTTTCGTTATCAAAGCGAAGTAGGCGCGGAAATCGCCAAAGTGCGGGGAAAACTTAGCCCTCAACAACAAAACGTATATTTTAACGGCGGCGGTTTTTTTGTCCCCTTGGATAGTAACGAGCATACGGAAGAAAATGTTTTATTAAGCTACGCTAATATTCCAGGTAATCCAGCAGCCGCTATTCAAACTACCTACGGAAAGGGAACGGTCATTCTTTCCGGTGTCCATATTGAATTTATCCCAGAAAATGAGGCTGCAGAGAAAACAATCGTTGAGCAGCTTTCTAAATCATATGCGCAAAGTGGAGAAATCTTCGCTAAAATGTTAATTATTTTAGGCGTACCTACAGCTAAGAAGCAACCGTTCTAAAGACTTGGTTGGCTTTAATTAAATTTACTTTTGGAAAAATCACGCTTTGTAAGTGCTTAAAAAGTATTCGCAATATAGGATTTAAAGGACGCACCCAGAAATATCGAGGATCCGGAAATGCACCTAGCCTAGATTTAAACATACCCGAAGTTTGGCCGAGAAAAATTGTTTTTTTATTCATTTTAAAAACTGCGTCTAATTCATGATAAAATAAATTGAAATAAAGATCCGTCTCGTCATTGTAGCTATAATCCAAACCCACATAGAGATTATAATAGTGCTCTTCTCCCATTAAGCCCAAAGCAAAAGCAACTGGTTTACCCGCATCGGTAACTAACGTAAAAATTACCTGATTAGGAACCGCCTTGGCGATTTCACGAAAAAAATCCAACGAGTAACATTCTAATTTCTCTTTCGCTTTTTTCCAAACATTTAAATAAAGTTGATAGACTGATTCATTAAAACGTGAATATATCTCTTCTGAATCTAATAAATGCTCAACCTTCAGACCGGATTGTTTAAATTTTTTAATGTTTGCACGAATTTGGTTACGATAAGTAGAACGCAAAGCAGCTCGATAATCATCAAAATCTTTAAAAGCCCCGGATAATTGATACAGTGGCTCTAATTCTCCGCGTACAAATCCAAGATTTTGCAAATTACTGACTTGCTCATCTTGCCCAGTATCCAATTCTTTTAACACCACTAGAGCGGCTTTTTCCCGAGAAGCAATGGCAGACATCGCTTCATTCAATACCTGCAATACTGACTGTAAATCCACCGAAGCACGAGCCCGAAAATGAGAGTGCGCTGCAGGAGAAGGCAATCCGCAAAACAACACTTTTAACTTTAACGCATTGGGCCAATAACTTCTCAGTCGCTCTACCCATTTACGTAAAAAACCCGAGGCGCTTTGTACAATATCCGTTTGAAATAGACTCAGACAAGCACAAGCAATCAATTGTTTTTGACGATCACGAACCAACACTGTCCAGAAACGGGCTTGGTTGTGCAAAGTTTTTTCCATTAGATGGATCAAACGGGGATCCATGGCTAAATCTTGACTAGCATCGATCAAACTTTGCCATTCATTAGGATCAATATCTTTAATAGAATCATAAACTTCCGTGTAATAACCAGCATTCATTGCCGCTCCTTAATCCCTATAATTCAAGACAGTCAGATCAGAGCATAAATGAAAGGAAATATTTTAGCTAGCCCTTGTTCTGATTCAGATGATTTAGAGGTAAGTCGGTTTTATCGACTACTTTCTGTAAGGCAAAGCTGGAGTGCACATGGGAAACACCTTCAATTTTTGTTAATTTATTCAATAAAAATGTTTGATATTGTTGTAAATCAGCCACAATGACTTTAAGGATATAGTCAGCCGTATGTCCAGTAATCAGATAACATTGAATCACTTCAGGCGAAGTTTTGATCGCCTGTTCAAACCCATTCATTTTTTTAGTGTCATGTGTATTTAACGCGACCAAGACGAAAACGGTAAGTTGCAATCCGATTTTCTTCGGATTAAGTAGCGCGACATACTGATCAATATACCCCTCCTCTTCTAATTGTTTAACCCGGCGCAGGCATGGAGAAGGTGAAAGCCCTACTTTATCTGCTAATTCTTGGTTGCTGATTCGACTATCAGATTGCAATATAGCAAGAATTTTTTTATCAATTCGATCCATTTCAGTCTCACTTTTTTTGAGTTAAATTGATTTTAGCATAAAATTTTACAAATTAAATGTTTTTTAGCATAAAATTTCAATAGTGGTGATGAAACGACTTATCTTTGCAATCATTAACTCAAAAAAAACGATTATTATGAATTAACTCCGAAACAAAACTATGAGGTATATGATATGAGAACTATTAGAAATATAAATAATCAAAGAGAAGAAAGAATTATAAACGCAGTTAGCCACTTTATGAAACATTTTGGCGGAAGCATTCAAAGTAATGTGGAATATGCTTTCGAAAAAGCAATGGGTTACGATTTTAATGTATTTGATGAGGGATCCATAGAAAAGATTAGACAAATTGATATTGACGATATAAAAGCATTTAAACAAATTAAAACTGCAATTGATCAAGTCGACCAACGTATTTATAAATCAATGAGTGAATTTAAAGATAATTCAACACGAAAATTTGAATTTATTAAAGAAGTATGCAAAATTATTGAAAGCAGCGGAGCGAGTCCCGTGATACATTTTGTTGCGTTTACTTACGTAGAATATTCTAAAACTGCAATGTTTGAACCCATTATAGAATCGACTGGAAAGAATAAACATTCAGTTAATGTCTGCAACATTTTTGCCACATCTGCCAATATTTATAAAAAACCAATCGGACCACAAGCCAGCAAAGTAATAGCAGAAGACTCTGAAATAGATAAAGATATGATAACGTCTAAATTTAAAATTTAATGAAAACCTGCCTTTACACATAGCGTCAATTTAATTGCTTTTTCCTCGAAATCGCGGTTATTATGTCACCGACCGCGATTGCAGAGTGCGAGTTTAATACAACAAATTATCTTGATGGGAGCTGGTTGTCCTCTGCCTTTCGTTACTTTTTTTAATGAAAATTTTTAATTAACTCTCTTCTATCCATCAAAGTACGATTTGTATATTTCTAAAATTTTTTATTTAAGATTTCCTTAATATTTAATTGTTACCATCGGGTTAAGGGATGAAATTTATCAGTGAAGAGAACCAATGTAGAGGAGATAAATTATGAGAAGAAGATCTATTATAAATATCGCTAATTTGGAATCATCATTAAAACGATGCTTAACCTCAGACGAAGAAAAAATATATACGAATAAACCTCTTAAGAAAAAATTTATTGAAGAACTCGAAGCGAGATGGAGAAAAGCAAGCAAAGATAGATATGAAATTTTAGAAACAGAATATAAGCGCCTCCACGGAACAACCGGTAAACTTTCCCAAGGAGATGATTTACCTAGTTATTTACGTGTACATAACGATCAGAATGTGAGTATGGTCGATGAGATCTTTAAAACCATAGAAGAAATGAATAAAGCCAAAGAGGCTCAGGGAAAAGCTAAAAAAGAAGAGCAAGAAAAAATTAAAACGCAAGAATTGGAAAGAGAATTGAAACGTCAATCTGCAGAAGATGCACGAATTCTCAATGAACAGATTACAAAGCTTACAGTAGCAATCCAGTCCGTAAATCTTTCAACAATAAGAAATGGTGTCTCTACTATTCTTTCCGATATTAATGATTATCTAGCGTTGCCAGAATTAAAAGGTGATGAAAAGTTAATTAAATTGAAGGAAGAGCTGGAAAATCTTCATATTGAAGTTAATGAAGCCTCAAAGGAAATAAAATTTTCCGATAAAGACACTGTGGAAAAGTTACAAGGATTATTAGCTAAAACACAACAAAAATATATAGAACTTTCCACTAAATTCACCACAACAGCAAAAAAACTTCCCGCCATAATAACGAATGAAAAAATGCTGGGAATACTTGAAGCTACAAAAAAAGAAACATATTTAGCTCTAGATGAAGTTCAAGGAAATCTACAAACTCTAAAATCATCAACTACTAGGGAATCAATAAACTGGTCTGAAGATAAATCATATGCTAAGCAGGTTCGGCCTAAATTAGCCTCGATAGAGGAAGAAGTTATCAAGATTGAAAAAATATTAGGAGAGAAAAAAGCAGAAATAGGATCTATTTCATCTGAAAAAGAAAATGTATCTCCGAAAATTCGGTTGAAAGAAATAGCTAACCTTAAAAAAATAAAATCTTCGATAGAAAAGCAAGGAGTAGTTGTCACTGAAAAAACTAAGGAGTTAGAAACTTTAGTCACTCAATCAGTAAAACCTCAGGTTTCCGAGCAGAAAAAGACACCTCTCAAGAAGATCAAACTACCGTTCGGTGAAGATTTAGTTGAAGAATATCTTGGACCAATCCATAAGGCTACTCAACAAATAATCAAAGAATGTACCAGCGGTTTTTGGATGACAAAAAAGGATCGAAACAAATTTTCTGCTGCTGTTGAATTTCAGAAGCAGATTACCTTGTTAGCCGTAGCTATTTTAAATGAGCAGTGGACAAGGATAACACCCATCCTTGAATCAATAGCTCACCAAGAGAAAAATGATCTGTATGATAAATTCTATACTACTGCTAGTAAAGGAATTTTATGCGGATTTAGTATTACTGCTAGTGACAAAAATTATTTTAAAGACGTTAGTAGCAAAATTAAAAATCTCAAGGCAGAAATAGAGCAAAGAGTTAATACGGTCGAATCAGAACCATTAATAATACCTTTAGTACTTTAATTATTTTTTCTGGATTACCTGTGCCAAAGCGGGTGAGCGAGCCGCTTTGGCACAGGTAGTTTTATCGATGAATTCAATAAATTCTCCCTTATGAAATCCAGAAATTAATAAATAATCTATCGATTTTGCTAGACATTTTCCATTGCGACCTTGCAATTATATCCAAACCGTATTTCAATTACTTTTTCTAAATAGTGAAGACTTTCAATCCCGGCACACGGTTAAATTCATGATGATTGGCGGTAACTACAGAATGTCCATGCGCTAACGCGGTTGCAGCAATGATCAGATCATGTGGGCCAATCAAGCGCCCTTGTTGGGAAAGGATTGCATAAAGTTCTGCATGAACCCGAGCTGTTTCGGCAGTAAAATCCAGGACAGGAATTTTAGTAATAATTGCTTCGACAAACGCTGAACGTTTTACACGTCTAGCATCAGTGTTCGCACTATGTGCTCCCACTAATAACTCAGAAACTGTAATTGAACTGATAAATAAATCAGCATCTTCGGCAAATTGCTTAAAATCGGTATTTGAACGCTCTGCATGAACAAAAACACAAGTGTCAAGCATTAATCCCATGGATTGCCTTCATGCGGCATGTTTTCTCTTACCTTATTGATATCATTCAAAAAATTTTCAGCATCGTCTTGATCCAAATGAGGTAAACTCGCTAAAAACGCTTGTAATCCTCTAACCTTACGCTGGGGAGCTTCAACTGGGATAATCTTGGCGATAATCTCTCTACCCCGCCTAATTTCAAAATTTTGGCCTTGGTAATGTACTTGGTTTAGAATTCTGGACAGATCCCGACTAAGGTCGGTTGCACTAATAATATGTTTAGACATAAAGTTTCCTATGATTATCTGATAATAAGAATAGCATAAAATCTAATAATTTAATATTGATATTTAGGTGCTTTTTTTGCTAGACATTTTCCATTGCGGCGGTGTATTCACCACGGCGCGCAGCCCAGTTACATTTAGCTCGGTGTAACAGTGCTTGCTGTGCTCGCGATACATTGGCTTCCTGGCCCCGCCAAATTTCCAAGGCCGGTTGCTGAATGGCGCGAGAGAATGAAAACGTCAATGCCCAAGGTAATCGTGATTTAAATCGAACGTTCATGGCATTCAACCGGGCTGAAGCCAATTCACCCGGTTGACCACCTGACAAAAACGCAACCACTGGAACTGCAGCAGGAACAATTCGCAAGAAACACTTCACGGTAGCGTCGGCGACTTCATCCACTGATTTTTGTGTGGCGCAACTCAATCCCGGGAGCACCATGTTCGGTTTCAAAATTACACCCTCCAGCATGACCCGTTGTGTGTAAAGTTGGTTGAATACGATTTGCAGGACTTCCTCTGTTACCTCCCTGCTCCGTTCCATCGTATGCGGACCATCCATAAGCACCTCGGGTTCTACGATCGGCACCAATCCGGCTTCCTGACATAACGTGGCGTAACGAGCTAATGTCTCTGCATTGGCCTCGACACATCCTCTGCTTGGAAGATGATCGTCCAAGGCAATCACGGCGCGCCATTTAGCAAAGCGAGCTCCCATTTGAGCGTATTCAGCCAGGCGGTCACGCAATCCGTCCAAACCTTCAGTTATCTTCTCTCCAGGGTGAGCCGCCATGTCCTCTGCTCCCGTATCAACTTTGATGCCGGGAATAATTCCTGCATCAACAAGAGCTTTTACAAATGGAACTCCATCTTTCTTCTGCTGGTGGATCGTTTCATCAAAAAGAATTGCTCCACTGATGTATGCACCAAGTCCCGGCGTGGTTACAATCAGCTCCCGATAGGCTCGTCGAAATTCCTCAGTCTGGGGAATCCCTACCTGGGCAAATCGCTTGTTACATGTTGGATTACTTTCATCCATTGCCAACAAACCCTTGTCACCAGCAACCAACGCTTTGGCGGTATCTATTAGTTTTTGAATATTCATCCCGGGTTCCCCCACTTCCAGTTCCGCACCTCGGGTAAATCTTGACCATGCTTGTCGACATATTGTTTGTGTTGGATGAGCTTGTCCTGAACCATTTGCTTCAAATAAACCCCCTTGGTTCCCAATTGAGGGAGACAATCAACCACAGCTTGCACCAGATGAAACCGATCCAATCCATTTTCCACTCTTAAGTCAAACGGCGTGGTGATAGTGCCTTCATCTATATAACCGTGGACATGCAGGTTTCGGTTAGTTCGGCGGTAGGTTAACCGGTGGATCAGCCACGGGTAGCCATGAAACCCAAAAATGATGTGCTTATCTTTAGTGAATAATAAATCATAATCCTCGTCATTCAGACCGTGCGGGTGAATACTTTTTGGCTGCAGCTTCATCAAGTCAACCACATTGATCACCCGAATTTTCAAATCAGGCAGATGCTGCCGCAGAATTGATACCGTCGCTAAAATCTCCAGCGTGGGCGTGTCACCACAGCAGGCCATCACCACATCTGGCTCACCCCCTTGGTCATTGCTCGCCCACTGCCAAATGCCAATCCCTTCCGCGCAATGCACGATAGCAGCTTCCATCGTCAACCATTGCGGAAGGGGGCGCTTACCAGCTACCACTACGTTGACATAATGCCGACTGCGCAGGCAATGATCAAAAACTGACAGCAGACAATTGGCATCGGGCGGCAGGTAAGCCCGCACAACGCCCGGTTTCTTGCTTAAAACGTGATCGAGAAAGCCAGGATCCTGATGTGTAAAACCATTGTGATCTTGTTGCCAGACGTGAGAAGCCAACAGATAGTTCAGTGAGGAAATTTTTTGGCGCCAAGGCAATTCCAATGTGACCTTTAACCATTTGGCATGTTGAGTAAACATGGAATCAACAATGCGGACGAAGGCCTCATAACAGTTAAACAGCCCGTGCCGCCCGGTCAATAAATATCCTTCCAACCAACCCTGGCATTGGTGCTCACTCAACATCGCGTCCAGCACCCGCCCCGCGGGAGCGAGAAATTCATCATTTTTTAATTCGCGGGCTTCCCACTGACGATTCGTAACATCAAAAACTGCGGTTAAGAGATTTGAAACCGTTTCATCCGGCCCAAAGACGCGAAAATTGCGCTGACTCTGATTCAACTGGATCACATCGCTTAAAAACTTACCCAACACCTGCGTATCTTCAGCATTTACAGCGCCGGGAGAAGGAACATTGACTGCGTGGACACGAAAGTCCGGCAGACGCAGATCTCGCAACAGAATACCACCGTTGGCGTTAGGATTGGCGCCCATTCGGCGCTCGCCTTTTGGCGCCAGCTCAGCTAATTCCGGCATGAGTCGCCCGTGTTCATCGAATAGCTCTTCTGGTTTGTAGCTTTTCATCCAACATTCAAGTTGCTTAACATGAGCGGGGTGCTCAACATCCACCAGTATGGGCACTTGATGCGATCGGAAAGTACCCTCGATTGGCAAACCATCAACGACTTTTGGCCCCGTCCAACCTTTAGGCGACTTCAAGACAATCATTGGCCAGCGTTGACGGGCGGTGTCATTCTTGTCGCGTGCATTTTTTTGGATTTGCCGGATATCCTCAATCACTTTGTCCAAAACTCTGGCCATGAGCTGATGCATCTTTTCTGGATCATCCCCTTCCACAAAATAAGGTGTCCAGCCGCAACCGCGTAAAAATTGCTCCAGTTCCTCATGCTCGATACGCGCCAGGACAGTCGGGTTGCTGATCTTGTAACCATTGAGATGAAGGATCGGCAGCACGGCTCCGTCGGTAATTGGATTGAGGAACTTGTTAGAGTGCCAGGCAGTTGCCAGTGGACCTGTTTCTGCTTCACCATCGCCGATTACACAAGCCACCACCAAATCAGGGTTATCGAACACAGCGCCGAAAGCATGGCTAAGTGAATAACCCAGTTCGCCACCTTCGTGAATCGACCCTGGCGTTGTCGGCGCTACATGGCTGGAAATCCCACCCGGAAATGAGAACTGGGTGAACAACTTTTTTAGCCCCGCCTCATCCTGACTAACCTCTGGATAAACTTCACTCCAGGTGCCTTCGAGATAAACATTGCCCACAATCGCCGGGCCACCATGGCCAGGGCCGGCGATATATATCATATTCAAATCATATTTATTGATAATGCGATTTAAATGCACATAGATAAAATTCTGCCCTGGCGTCGTACCCCAGTGTCCTACCACAAAGGGCTTCACGTGTGATAATTCCAGTGGTTTTTTCAGCAGGGGATTGTCGTAAAGATAAATTTGACCTACTGATAAATAGTTGGCGGCGCGCCAGTAGGCATTCATTTTTCGGAGCAATTCCGGAGAAAGTGTTTTTGTATCCATAGTCAATTCTCTCTGTTTCACTTATATTTTAGGCTAGATTTTGTCGTCAGTATGTTTTGCAATCATATATTCTTCATTCGTTGGGATGACACTCACTAGAATGCTTGAATCTTTCGCGCTGATAATGTTCGAATTGTTTTTATTGGCATCATCATTAATCTTGAGTCCTAGCCAAGCTAATCGTTCACCGATTTTTTTACGAATAAATGGCGCATTTTCACCAATCCCACCAGTAAACACCAACGCATCACATCCTTGCAGCACCACCGACAAAGAACCCACTTCAAGCGCGGCGCGATAACAAAATAATTCAATTGCCTGCATGGCTTGAGGATCCTGGCTTGAAAGCAATTCTCGCATGTCACCAGTAACACCTGAAACCCCGAGCAAACCGGACTGATTATAAAGTAAATCTTCAAGCTGCTTTACCGAATAGTGTTTTTCTTGCAAGAGGTATAACAGAATGCCCGGATCAATAAGGCCACAGCGCGTCCCCATCATTAATCCATCTAATGCAGTAAATCCCATGGTTGTCGCGACACTCTTGCGTTGATACAGTGCACACATACTCGCGCCCTGTCCTAAATGCGCCACAATCACCCGTTTATTTCCAATATCACCAATACGTTGAACCAGCACTGAGGCTATATATTCATATGAAATACCGTGAAATCCGTAACGAATCACACCTTCATCAGTTAATTGCCTTGGGATCGCAAACAGCTTCGCTAATTTTTCTTGGGTATGATGAAATGTTGTATCAAAACAAACGACTTGCGGCAATTCAGGATAAAGCTTACTAACGATTTTAATCGCTTCCAAATTATGAGGTTGATGCAAAGGAGCTAAGGGAATTAACTGAGTGATTTTCTCGATAACTTCATCATTCACCACAGTGGGCTGCAAGAAAAACATCCCTCCATGCACCACACGATGACCCACTGCTTTTAACCCCACTGCATCAGGCAATTGCTCAAACCAATTAAAAAACGTTCGCAATCCAGCCTCGTGTCCTTTTGCAGTAATATTTTGCGTGAGAATTTTATTATGTTTCGCATTAAATATGCTCATATATGGAGATTCAAAAATACTATCAATCACACCGTGATACCTTAAATTTAACTCTTTCTGGCAGGAAAACAGTGAAAATTTAATACTGGAAGAACCTGAGTTAATAACTAAGATAAGTTTATTCATTTATGCCCTAATAAAAAACGGAAAGTGCTATAATACATTATAGATAATTTTAGGATCGACAGGATGAGATTATTATGAAAATAACCACATTGTTTCTCGACATCGGCGGTGTTTTATTAACTGACGGCTGGAGCCAAAAATTTAGAAAACTTGCAGCAAAAAGATTCAATCTGGATTTCAAAGAAATGGAACAGCGACATAAGATGATTTTTGATACTTATGAACTAGGCAAGATTAATCTAAAAGAATATCTACATCGCGCCATATTTAACGAAAAACGCTCGTTTACTCCTGCTCAATTTCGAGAATTTATGTTCGCCCAATCACAGCCCTATCCAGCTATGATTGAAATGATTTGCCAACTCAAGAAACAATATGGCTTGAAAATTGCCGTAGTCAGTAACGAAGCGTACGAACTCAACGCCTACCGCATCAAAAAATTTAAGCTAAACAGCTTCGTAGATTTTTTTATTTCTTCCTGCTACGTGCATCTTCGTAAACCCGACCCCGAAATATACCGCATGGCGTTAGATATCGCTCAAACACCTATCGATCAAGTCCTGTATATTGAAAATATGCCCATGTTCATCGCCGTCGCAAAAGATTTGGGCATAAAAGGAATTTATCACACTGATTATCAATCAACCTGCGACCAGTTGTCTGGGTTTGGATTAACCGCCCCTCGCCCACATTTTTAGCATGACGGCGATACGAACTGTTCTTTAGCCATATCATTTTCTTTTTTACCTTGAACAACATGGATAAGAAATCTTTGTGATTTCGAAGCGCCGGGAGCTGATTTGACCCCAAGGCTCAGACAAAGATTTTTTAGCTGACCTAATAAACCATCATCTTTAATATTAGTGATACGAAGCACCGTTTCTGCTTCAATTTCAATTAGAATAATAATATTATCCGGTATTAAATCAGTTAATGCTTTCTCCATTTTTACTAATATCTCTTTGCAAGGAGAGTGAGTTCGGACAATTAAAGCTTCCGGCTCAGTATGTAATCGAGCTTGCGCAGCCTGTAAAGCAAAACGAAAACTGACATCTAAATTAAACGGTTCACCAAAATACAAAAATTCAAGGTCATTTCCTGCAACTATAATGACACCTCGATTATTCGGTAAAACCGCTAAAGGTACACGATTTTTCATCGATAACGTGATTGTGCATCGACCTTCTTCCCAAACTCGCATGGTTTCTCCATGATAGCTAATTAACATACCATTTGACATTCTCAACAGATGGGTAATCTTTTCACCAGTCTGAATCGTACTCATACAAGTTTTTTTAGATACACTCCAAGTTTTTATGGTTCCATCTAGAGAAGCACTCATAAATTCTTCATCCGATAAATAAATTAATGTAGTTATTATGTCAGTATGGCCTTCCCATACGCCCATATAGCTGAATCGAAAACTAAGGATTGAAATATCATGAGATTTTGAATCACTAATGGCATGTACAAACATTCCATTTGGAAATACAACTAACGCACTCAGGGGCCAAAGAGATAAATTGTCAACATGAGAGCCTGTTTCATCAATGATTTTTATATAAGCCCCCTCGTTTGGGGCCATGTCCTGACCACGACCGTGCATAATTAGCCGATTATCATGAAAAAATGCTAGTTTAGATATTGAAGCTTTGTGTTCTTGAGTTATCAGGCATTTGCCTGTTGCAACGTCCCAGATCTTAACCAGATTATCTTCAGCGCTGCTGGCTAGCCTCCTACCATCCGAAGATAACGCCAACGCTATGATCGGTTGAGTATGTTCTGCTAAAGTTGCTAAACACTCGCCATTTTTCCAAATTTTAATTGTTTTGTCTTCTGAACCACTAATAACTTTACCGTCAGGGCAAGCCACTACCGCAGTAATACTACCCAAATGGCCTTTGAGTACTCGCGGGTACGCAGTTTTTGAGTCTTTTATTTCCACGCGGAAAAGATTTAAATTTAGCGCAAATGGCTGTGATGTTAGGCTTTCAATAACTAATTGACGTAATTCAGCATAAGAACAAGGCGTTTGATCGGAAAGGCGAGGGATAGGTTGAAATACGCCTGCCCCAGGAGTAGTATTCACCAGTTGCGAAATAAATTGAGAAAAAAGTTTAGCTTCTTTTTTCTTTTCAGCTGCTTGATTCGATAGCGTTGACTTTACTTCAGAAATTTTTTTTTCAAAACCTTCTAATTTTTGCGATAATGCTTTTAATTTAGGAATTTGTTGCGCTAAAGAATCTCCACTTTTATTTATTACTTCTTGCAATTCCCACAAAGTCGCACCTAATGCACCACCGGCTTGCACAAACCGATCACGTTCACTCTCTTTTTTTTGAGCAATAGCATTATTAAATACTCCGATAGTATCGTTTTGACCATACAGAACTGCTAACTGTTCTGGTGTTCGATTATCCTTATTTATAGTTTGGCAAGAGGCGCCCAGTTGAATCAATAACGTCACAACATCCTTGGCGCCACAGGCCATAGCCACATGCAGGGGTGTATTTCCCTGACCATCTTTTAATGAAATATCTGCTTTATTTTCGAGAAGTTCTTTGGCTTGAAGGGCATCATTATTCATTGCCGCTAAATGTAAGGGGGAAATTTGCTCCTTTTGTTCTAATAATTTTACTCGGGTTAAATGTCTGCCCATATAAGCAGCCAATGTGCGTGCGATGATTAAATCTTCTCTCTCAATTGCATGATGAATAGGTAATTTTCCCTGTAAGTCTTCCTGGAGTAAAAGAAGCAACCCTAAACCTGGGGCGCGTTTTTCTGCGATTTCTATGAGACAGCTTATTGAGTTTACAGTTCCCTGAACACAAGTGAGATGTAGCATGGTTGTACCATGATAAATTTTAAATTCTCCTTGTTCGTCGTCAAAGGGGAATTTCCAACTACCTAAACGTGGGTCACGACCACACCAATATTTAATTTGCTCTATATTGCCGGTAAAACAGGCTTTTGCTAAATCCGACACCCACTTACGCGGCAAATAAAGATGTGTTGAATTTCTAAATTGAGGATTTTTTGTTAGAAATTTATTAACTTTTTTTAATTTGTCATTATTTGGTATAAGCATTTTGCCTATCGGTTGATTGTCGGCTGGGTTAGTCGCTGTCGCTTTGAGGAGAAACCATTTTTCGATGCCTTCGCGTTCATAGGTGTCGCCTCTTTCCGTAAAAACAGGCTCGGCAAAAATTCCCTGATTTAAATGAATGTCGCAAATATCGCTAGGAGGCTCTTTTGTTTCACTGGGCTCCAACAGTGCAGCAGCCACCGAATATTTTTCTTTATCGTCAATAATATCGGGTAGCGGTTTGGGTAGGATTAATAGTTCCCTCATTATGATTCTCCATGAATTTTAAACTTTATTTTCGTACCATTTGCGTGTCAAAAACTAACATAAGCCTAAGCAAAAGTAAACAGTGCTCGAATAGTTTTACACACCCAACGTTGGAAACAATGGAAAGGACAGGATCGGGGTTTTAATCAAGCGAATTGACTGGAAAAAACCAATTTTATTTGCACTGGCATTTAATTGTTGTTGACGTTTTTTAATAGCGACATCTAATTTACCACCGATTTTTATAAATTCATGAACAGAATTGTCGCTTAGAATTTTAGGATCACCACTTACGCTTATAGCTTTCAATTTATGGTTATGCATTGCCCACTTAGTGTCTTCTTTAAGTTGTTGTATTTTTTTGAATGTTTTCAAAGAATCCAATTTATAACAAAAATTTGCATAAATAGCATGAATACCTGCCATTTCCATTTTCCAGGAACCACCAACCTGAGGTTGGGGCTTAATATTCGAAGAAATTTCACGAGCATAATGTTGAATTATACATTCTTTTTCAGCGGGAGAAATTTTTCCTAAGCAATTATCAATTATAGAATTCGATGCCTCGTTAAAATGAACCAATAGACACTCTCTATAGTGAGCGGATTGATAATGTTGCAAGGGTTTATAATATTGCACCAATGCACTTATTTTTTTGTGTAAATCTAAGCGGATATCAAATTTATCTAGTAACTCTTTTTTCAATTTTTGGTCATTAATGCCCCTCATTTCATTCTCAGCTTTCTTTCGATAAGATTGAATATCCTTTGGGGTCATAATCACGTGCCTAAAGAGTAGGTCATATTTTATAATACCTATTTTACTTACATCAAGACTTTCAGTAGCAGAATGACCTGACTTAACTTTCAAAATTATCTCTAAACGCGATTGAAACACCTCCCTATAATGTCCGTACAAATCTTGCTTAAAACCAAGTAATTTATATAATTTCTCAAATTCACTGCCTATCGTTTTTGGATCGCTTATTTTTTTCTTGTTTAACAAGCTTGCAACTTCATCCAGAAAATCAACAGCAAGAATAGAAATCTTTCTATTCTCCACCGAAGATTCTAAAGTTGCAATTAATTTAGGATGGTCGCCAACGCTTATTTGGTTATTTTTGATTGTTACTAGGAAATCATTATAATGATTATCTATTTTTCTAAAATCTTTTTCTAAAGAAATTATGCTACAGTAATTTTGACTGATTTCATAAATTTTAATTTCATCTGCGTAGTCTTTGCTGGTAACAGACCCTCTAGCCTGGACCGCACGATTCAATAGCTTGAAAATCCCTCTTTTAAAATTATCGCATACATTGAGATCAGAACAATCGGTCTTCAAAATTGTCTCTTTTAGATTTTGAAATAAATAAACTGTTAGAGAATCATGGCTTTTTTCTAACGAATAGAAATATACCAAGAGATTCATTTTGTTAGAAAGTTCAACGGATTCTTTAGAATATTTATTAAATAACGTTTTTAAATTAGTCCGTATTTCATCAAAGAAGTCTTCTATTTTAACATTGCTTGTTCTAGATATTTCTCTAAAATATTCAAATTTTTCTATACAATAACTTAAAACAGATTCATATCTTTTTTGTTTATTCGGATATAAAATTGGCAGCATCTGCTTATATTGCGCAGAGAGCATCAAATCCAATTTATTGTACAAATCTTCATTATATCCAATTTTTTGAATAACTAATTTTATAATTTTAGTAAATATCTCGTTGTTATTTTCATAATTTTTTAAAAAATCTACCAGATTCTCAACAACCAAGTCCAATGCCAATTCCTTGTTTGACAAGTTAATAAACAATTTAAGCAAATATCTATTTGATTCGCTTGCAGACTCAAAAACCGTATTAACTTTAATGGCCGGAAAATCCAAAAAAATATCAAGCAATGGCAGAGAAGATTTTAATTCAGAAAATTCTCTTACAATCAGATCATTTTTATCTTCTTTCACTAAATGAGCCATAGCTTTTGAAGATAGATAATAATACTTTCTAAATTCTTCAAATGAATTAATGAATATTGACGCAAGTTGTCGAATTAAAAAATCACCAGCCTTTTCCTCCGATTCTTCCTGTGGAGAAACTATATGTCTAGTTCTAAAAATTTCTTTTAACTCTTTCAATTCATTATTTTTTATAGATTGATAAAACTGGTCAGGCAATTCTATGCAATCAATTTTATCACGCTGATTATTCTTTTCTAATTTTTCCTTGACTTTATCAGAAACAATAAATTTGTCTTTACAAGAAACCTGCAATTTAACTAACAATAACCCAAAAGCATCAAATGAACATTTTTCATGAGCAGAAGCTAACAACCCTTTTTCCTGATCTATCAAGTGATTATTCGCCAACAAATATTCTACCCATGCTGATTGTAATCCAGCAGTTGGCGATCCATTGCCTTCGAAAATAACAGATAGAACTGCATGATATTTATGTGTGTTGTTTTTCCTTAATTCTTCACTTATCTGAATAAATGATGAGGGAGAAAGCGCTCTAATCAAGCTTAAAATATATAAAATATTATCTGTCATCCAAAAACATTTTATTAACTCAAAAAAACTTTTTACACAATTTTGACGATTTGATTCTTTTATGAATCCTATAATAGCAGTTAGCTGTGAATCTGATAATTTTATTTCACTTTTGATAAATTCCTTATTTTGTAAAAATAACTTAATCAGTTCATTTTGCTGAGCAGCCGTATATAATCCATATTTGTTGTATATAATACACTGGGTTGCGGTAGTTTTTTTAAAATCCATTGGCTGAGGATTGGCGCCAGATAACAATAATTTTTTAATAAAATCATCTTCTCCCCGCATGGCGGCTTCAATCAGTAAATTTTCTTTTTCTTCATCGTTGATTTCGAAAATATATTGATCCACATCTTCAATAAAAATATTAGATTTTTTGAGTAGAGATTGAATATATTCTTGAAATTTTTCTTTAGACGGCGGGTCCTCAGAAAAACAATCTTTTAGTAACGAAAATAAGCGTTCACCTTCCTGTTCGGATAATTTTATCTCTTCCCCCATTAACTTTTTTTGCAAGTATTGATGAAAATAACTGATCAGGTTTTCCCCACATTCAGGATTAACTATAGGCTCATATACAAAGTCTTCAAAAAATATATCACCCTCATCAATTAATTTTTCTTCAATCAAAGGTTGCAAGGCTGATAAAACATCTTGATGAAATTTAGGTTTTTCACAATTTCCATCTTCACAACCTGTCTTATCTTTATTTAAATTGAAAATATTTACTATATTTTCTTTAACGCTTTGGTCCAATTTAGATTCTATTAGAGCATTTTCTAATTTTTTTTCAAAACCTTCTATTATTTTGTATCTCGCTCCACAAGAAATTAATTTATCTTCCGTAATAATTTTTAAATCAATAAGATCTTTGAATCCTTCAATATAATATGGACCCAAAGCTCCCAAGTCTGTCATTTTCTCATGAGATTGTTGTGAATTCCATAAACCAGTTAGTTTTTCAAAAATTATTTTAGATTTCTCTTCTAACTTTTCGGATATTTTTTTTGTATTATATGCGACTAAAACGCCATCATGCGCTGCACTGAGATGTTTTCCGTAACGCAAAAGATGACCAGCATAAAAATCTTCTGAGTCTTTGTGTGGTACTTCGTATCCTGATTTAGACAACTGAGCAGATAAATGCGTATTAAAATGAACATCTATTGATGAAATAACGTTTGCTTTATTTTTTGCCTTAGCTAATTCCGTATTTAGTACTTCCCCCCTTACTGTAGAAGCCATACCCGAAAAGGTTTCACCCTGATTCCAATTACTAAAAGCGTCGTGTACAGCCCCACTGACTCCTTCCGTGCACATTATAAATTGATCGATAAAAATCTGTAAAGTAATTTTAATCTTGTCTTTATCTTGGCTTTTAGATATTTTAAATAAGATAATTTCAAGTTGCAATTTAAGCTTTTGAAAAAAAAGTGCTTCCTCTTGTTGTTGTCCTGTTTCATTTCCTTTAAAAGAAAAGTGATCACCATAAGCATGATAAGAATGTTGAGCTTTGTTGAATAACATTTCCATTCTTTTTGAATTTTCTAATTTTAATTCCTTTGCTTTCTCAATCAATTTTTTAATTAAAATTTCAAATTGGATTTGGAAGGGACAATCTTGACGTCGCGAATACTGATAATCGCTTTTCGATTCGCGTCCATACCACTCTCTCAGGGAACCTTGGAGCTGCTTATCCTCTTCAGGAGATCTAGCTGGATCTTTATAAGCATTTGGTCGTAAAAATGGGCTTGTTCTTTTAGTCACTTAAATTTTTTCTATGTTTTAATTATTTCACCTTCCCTCTGTTTAATTTCCGTTATAAACAATACTTTACACTCCCGATATTAAAGGAATATTAAAACATATCAGCAGACCAGCAATCTAAGCAATTGATTTTATATAATAATTTGAAAAAATGACAATTTGCTATATTTGACTATTAATAGCTTGTTCCAATTTTTGATTAATTGATTTAAACTTTTGGTTTACCTCTAATCATAAGTTAACATGCGAAAATCAGAACAACCAGCAATCATCCAAGCCGTTATAGAAAAAGATGAAACGAAACTTTCACTTCTATTAACAGCAGATAAATTAAAAGAAAATAAAGAAAAATCGTTATATAGGAGAGATAAAGAAGGAAATACTGCTTTATTCTATGCAGCGCGACAAGGGCTTTTGGCTATGATGAAATTGTTGTTAGAAGCCAAAATAAACGTGAATTTTTCTAATCCTTATGGCTTTACTGCTTTACATTGGGCAGCCAGGGCAGATCAGCGTGGCGCATTAGAGCTGTTAATTGAATCTAAAGCCAATGTCAATGCAACCCCCTGTGACCTTCCTAACGTGGGAGAAACTCAAAGGATAACCCCTTTATTCGTTGCTGCATCCAGAACTAAAAACCAAGGCGGCCCAGCGGTTTCAGTCATTCAACCGTTAATAGAAGCTAAAGGCGATCCTAACTTGCGACCCAGTGATCAGGTGGCGCCGATTCATCTTTATCTCCCTTTGATTAATAAGCACCAAGATATTGTTAAATTATTACTGCTCGCCCGCGCAAAAGTACAATTGGAATTATCAATTGAACATCCATTAATGCCGGAACGTCAGCAACAATATGATTTAGCCAGAAGAGAGCTGTGTTTATTCCAACAAGTTACTCTGCTCACTCGGCATACTTCTTTAATACCAGGTATTGTTAAAATAGTCGCAGACTATAACACTAATCTAGAAGCATACGATAACTCATCTTTATCCTGTTTCTGAGTTTCTGAAGTAAATACCCCAAATTTTTTTCTTCCAGCCATTGATTCCGATATTTGTTTTCCGGCAACGATCTCGACAACTGTTCTCTCGCTTAAATCGCAGGGCGCTAAAAATTCAAATGAGCCTTCTTCATTGCGTTTGATAAAGATGGAAGGAAGCTTAGGTTCAATTTCTTTCGTTTCCGGGCTAATTTTCAGAGTTTGTTTCTCATCCACCACTATCACATGACAACCACTAACGCGAGCCAATGCCTTGTAAACCCGCAGCTCAAACCGATCTTTACCATCTTTAGATTGATGACCAACGATTGATTTAGCTAAATCTTGACTCAATTGAACCCTAGCCGATTGTATAGCAGCGGAACTCTTATCCAGGGAGCTGGGGATTACCGCCTCTAAAAATGAAACGCCTGTTGCTACATCACCATGCTTTTCCTCTACCCATGGCTCATCTCCTAATCCGGGAATTTCTTCACGCTTTTTCACCTGACCCAGTTTTATCAAGTCAGCTTGAACTTCACCAACACCTTTAGAAACCAGGTTAACTTTTTCTTTACTGAGCATCTTTAAAATATAAGCGTTGCCCTCAAAAAGAGTTGGATTGTTTCCCATCACACTGGCTAGTGCTTGGTGATGTTTTTGTCTTTCCTCAGCAGTTATTTTGGTTGAGTCTATGCCTAAATGGTTTAGTGTCTCTTCCAAATGAGAATAAATTTGGCTACCAAAAAAACCTCCACGCTGAGGTGACATAAAAGAATATTCTCTGGCAATATCTTTCATCGATAAAAGTATCAAACCAATAAGAGCAGACTCATTACGGACATCTAGTGAATCAAAAGTAGAAAAAAGCTTCTGTAAAGCCTCAACAATCGCTAGTCGTTTAACATTGCGTTTATCCTGGTACTTGTCAAGCTGGAAGCGGACCACCAAATAGCTGGCACGACTTATGATAGGATCATCGGGATTATCTTCACGTAACACTTTAATATATGAATGACCTGAATGAGTGGCTTTAGTTAATATTTCACAGAATTTTTTCTGTTTTTCAGCATCGTCGGTATGGGATTTTATAATATGCTTAATAGCATCGTATCTTTTTGCTACCAAAAGTCTTTCAAATGGTGAAGATAAACCTTCTCCATCACCATAAGGATTAATATTCTTTTCACGAATATATTGTTCTAAAAGATCAGCAGGCATCGCCGCAAAAGCGGCGTGCGGAGTCAGATCACGTGCTTTACGAAGCGCTTGGGAAACTTCTTTAAGTCTTGACTTCATTGTGGGAGTCAAAAGTTCCCCTAAACGTTTATAATCAGCTTCGCTATCTGCGTTTTTAAGTAAATTAATGACTTCCTTACAATCAGGAGCCAATTTTATTAATGCTGCATAATAGTCATTATTGAGCTCTTGTTTATGAATTCGGCATTCATAGGTTATAGTTTTATCACCACTGATAGCTTCACCCAATGATTGATCACCAGTTGCCCCAATCAAATCGCCAGCAAGAGCTTGCGCAGCAGTACTAGAAGGATGAGACATATTCGCTGTATAAACTACCCGATAACTTTTACCAGACGTCAGAGCGTTACCGTGGAGGAATTTTTCACTTTTGGTATCGGCATCATAAAAGCTTATTTTAGTATATCCATCTTTAATAAGCTGGTTTTTTACTTGATTTAACGCTTCGAGTTTAGAGGCTCTTGATTTTCCCACCATCAAAACATCTTGGTTTTTAGGACTACCCTGAACATAGATTCGATGTATTTTTAAAAAACGGGTTGCTGCAGGAACACGAGAAGTAGTTCTCAACGTATCATGACTGTACTGAAAGTACATTTCAGTATTTTCTTGATATTGAGTAATTTTGCTATCGCGTAATAAGCCATCTCTTACATGTGAATCGAGCCGAGAAACTAGATCTATAGGCTTATCGGGACTGATTAGGTCATCACTTAGAATAATGCCTTTTTCTTTTGCATCCTGATTCAGGCCGGTATATACAGCTCCTTGGTAATGAAATTTACTATAGCTGTGGCGAACCTCGCCCTCGCCCTCTACTCTTGCTCGATCATCTCCTCCACTAAAAGCGTATTCGGGTATCATAGTTAGCGGAATAGGTGGATTAGTTGAAGGAATAGATGGGAGCTGGAGGATGAGATTAATCATTTGAATCAAAAGTAGATCCGCTACCGGACCTTCGAGGACTGAATCAATCGTTATTTCTTTTTTTTTGACTTTGTCTATTAGTTCAGTTCCTGTTAAGACACTTACTTTAAATTCCTCCTCACCTTTTAGTTCTTGTATTTTCTTTTTTCCTAGTAGCGAGGTAAACAGCGTAATCTCCGGCGCCTTATCAGCACCGAAAAGCTCACGATAATAGTTCTTCATTTGTGATGCTAGCTTTAAAGCAAATAAAAAATCCCCATAACCGTCACCAACATCGCCAACAGCAATTAAAATAGTTTTCTTCATCAGAGAGCCCATTAATATTTAATTGTATAAATTTTATACTAATTATGTTAAGAAAATCTTAAGTATTTGCTTATATTTAGATCATTAATTGACTTATTAAAAAGCTAACAACAGTGAGGTAGGGGTAGAGGTGTTGGCAATCACATCAATATGATGCTATATCGATGCTAGTAGCATCAAATAGAAATCTATTGTTGTCGAGGTGGTATATGCAGTCATCGGCTTTAATTTCAGTTCGTGTCAGATCCGAAGTTGCGGAGCGGTTAAAAGCACTATCTCAGATTATGCAGCGGTCAAGTTCGTTTCTGGTGGCAGAAGCGTTGGAAGAATATTTAGATATTCATGAATGGCAAATTCAAGCGATTCAAGAAGGGCTTAATGCCGTAGACCGTGAAGAGGTCGTGGATTTCGAGAGCGTTAAAAAGAAATGGGCAAAGCGGCGTGAAGATTCGTCTCGCTAATTCAGCAATTAAGATTCATATCCAATATAAATGCTTACTTCATTATCTTTATACTCTTCAAAAGTCGTTATAAAATTAGGTTGGAACACATTAGGGTCTATTTGCCATATGGTTTTCCATGTCTCCACTATATCTTCCGGCGCTCCACTTTTACAATTAAAAATTCTGTATTTTCCCGCTGGAATAGTGACAGTAGATAATCCATCTGGAATATTACTTATGTCGTTAACGGCATAACCAATAGTGATCTTGTATTTACCCTGGTAGCCATTTTCATAATCTGAATAGACTGCAAAGATACTAGAAGAAGAAATATCAGCTAATTTATCATTAATTGATGAACTTAAAAACTCACCCCAAAGTTTGCCAATTGTATTTTGGTTTAGAGCGAGCTCGTTAGAAGTAATGGTGCTTATACCCACTATTTTAATAGCCTTGTTTATTTCACTCACTGTTTTTCTTCCTATCATAAAATAAAAAAATTATAACGAGTACCGCATGATTTTGCAATATTTAATAACTTTAATTCAAAAAAATTGCTTGCTTTAAACAACGCCAATTAGCTATAATTTTGTTGTTTAAGGAATAATATGATTTATTTCAATGGAAAAATTTTGCCCACGGAATCAATTAGAATTGACCCTACCGATAGAGGGTTTTTGTTGGGCGATGGCTTATTTGAAACAATGCGAGTTTACCAAGGTAAAGTTTTTGGACTTCGTGAGCATTGGAATAGGCTAAAAATAGGCGCTGAATTTTTACACATTCCTTTACCTCTATCTGAAGTTGAACTTGCCAGCATTATTCTAGATTTACTCAGACAAAATAATTTATTAAAAGATGACGCCAGTTTAAGACTAACGGTTACCCGAGGGCCTGCCCCTAGGGGGCTGCTACCTCCTGGCGAATTCAAACCAACCATTATGTTAACAGCCTTTCCTTTTTCAGCACACCATAACGCGGCTCGCTTAATTATTGCCAGCACAAGAAGAAATGAGCTATCGCCAACAGCAAATATAAAATCCTTAAACTATTTGGATAATATTTTAGCAAAAATGGAAGCTACGCAAGCTGGAGAAACAGACGCCGCTCTACTCAATTCAAAAGGAAATGTATCTGAAACCTGCGCGGCCAATATTTTTATTGTCACCCAAAAATCTATTATTCTCACTCCAAGACTCCAAGACGGCGCTTTACCAGGTATCACCCGCCAGCTGGTGATAAGACTCGCAAGAGAATTAAATCTTATTGTAGAAGAAAGAGTAGTTACGATTGATGACCTAAAACAAGCTGAAGAAATATTTTTAACCAATAGTCTTATAGAAATACAACCCGTCAGTAGCATTAATAAACTAATCGCTTTTACTTTGTCAGATACTTCGCTCACGAAAAAATTGCATGAGCAATATCAAAAATTTGTAGCAAAGACTTTATCTTTAGAAAGATTTTAATCATTGGAGGTTTGATATGGAATATCGTCAACTAGGTCATTCAGGCCTAAAAGTTCCCGTGTTTAGTTTAGGTACCGCCACTTTCGGGGGTAATAATGAGTTTTTCAAAACTTGGGGAAATGTTAACGTTAAAGAAGCCAGCAGAATGATTGATATTTGCTTGGGAGCAGAAGTTAATTTTTTTGATACCGCAGATATTTACTCGGATGGTGAAGCAGAAACCATTCTTGGCAAAGCATTGCAAGGAAAACGCCATAAGGCATTAATTGCTACCAAAGCTACTTTTCCGATGTCCAATAACCAAAACCCCAATGAGTTAGGCTCTTCCCGCCAACACTTAATTCGTGCTTGTGAAAATAGCTTACGGCGATTAGGTACAGACTATATTGATATTTATTTTATGCATGGTTTTGATGCAATCACTCCGGTTGAAGAAACGTTGCATACGCTGGAAACCTTAATTACCAGCGGCAAAATACGCTATATCGGTTGCTCAAATTTTTCAGGATGGCATTTAATGAAATCACTGGGCATTGCGGAAAAAAGGGGCTGGTCACGTTATGTGGTTTATCAGGGATACTATTCTTTGGTTGGTCGTGAATATGAATGGGAACTGATGCCATTAGGAATTGATCAAGGCGTGGGTCTAATGGTCTGGAGCCCATTAGGTTGGGGCAGATTAACCGGTAAAATCCGTCGCGGCCAACCCATTCAGTCTGGGCGTCTACAGGCAGGTGGTTCGGCAGGCGGTCCGGTAGTCGCTGATGATTATCTATTTGATGTCATCGATGTCCTAGATAAAATTGCGGTGGAGACTAAAAAGACTATTACGCAGGTTGCATTAAATTGGTTGTTACAACGACCTAGTGTTTGCAACATCGTCATTGGCGCGCGCAATGAGGAACAATTACTGCAAAATCTAGGTGCATTTGGTTGGAACCTGGATTCGCGGCAAATAGCGATGCTAGATGCTGTGAGCAAACGGCCGCTGACTTATCCTTATTGGCATCAAGCTAAATTCCAGCAACTGATTCCCCAACCCGTCCCGTGGGAATAGACTTGGTTTTATATTCAGATAATAATTGTTTGAGCTTTTCTGTTTGCAACGGTTTGGTTAACGCTTGATTCATTCCGGATTTTAAGCAACACTTTTCCAATTTTTTATCCAAATGTGCTGACAGCGCGACGATCCATACAGGTTTTAAATGATTCTGCTTTTCCCACTGTCGAATTTCTTGAGTAACCTCACATCCATCTTTTCCCGGCAAACCAATATCCATGAAAATTAGCTGGTATTTTTCTAATTTTATTTTCTGTATGGCTTCTTCGCCGTCGTTAGCGATATTAACAATTGCACCCAGACTTTCCAATAAATGTTTCAATGCAATTTGTGCGAATCGGTTATCTTCCACCACTAAAATTCCTTTATTGACCGAATTGATTTGAATGGATGTGACAGTTGAAGAATTTCTCAGCGGTTTATTCGAGATCTTGTCAGCTACCAAGGGAAGGCGAAATGGTATGAGAAACGTAAATATTGAACCTACATTTTCTTGGCTTTTTAAAAATATTTTACCCTGTAATTCGCTAATAAATTGTTTGACTAAAGCCAACCCCAATCCCGAGCCACTGTATCGACCTTCATAAGTGGGATGCAAACGATTAAACCGAGTAAAAATTAAAGCTTGTTTATCAGTGGGTATACCAATACCGGTATCCTGCACTTGAAACTCAATCATCGCTTGTGGTCTTTTTATTTTCACCAATCGTAAACGCAGCGTAATTGAACCCTGACTGGTAAATTTGATCGCATTGCTGATTAAATTTAATAAAATACGTTGCAAACGCGCTGCATCACCCATCAAATATAAGGGTAATTGTTCATCCCATTGCAAATGAATGGTCAGCTTTTTTTCTTGGGCGGCAGGAATATACAGGGCCATGATGTGATCGATCCGTTCCTGCAAATTAAATTGAACTTCATCAATCGGTAACTCTCCTTTTTCATATTTAGAAAATTCAATCACCTCATTCAACAAATCCAACAAACATTGACCCGCCTGGATCAGATTAGCAGCAGCGGCCTTGCCTTTTGCCGTTGAAACTTCTTTTTCTAAAATGGCAGCCATGCCTAATAAACCAGTTAAAGGCGTGCGCAAGTCGTGGCTGATGTTGGTAATAAAAGCAGATTTTGCTTGATCGGCTGCGTCAGCTTGCTGTTTAGCCAAGCGCAATTCCCGTTCTTTCCTTTTCAAAATGGCCAACACACCAGTGCGCATGAGATTTCGGGGTCCTCGGTCACATGTCGCACTAGCGCATGAACTAAGTTCCCATGTATTACCTTGCCATCTTAATAAACTATCCCCACACCTGTTTAAAAAATAATCAAACAGGTAGCAAAAAGCCGCATTCGAAAACTCAGCTCGGCTTTTTTTTATTAAAGGATAGTAAAACCGCCGGAAACGGCAGTTCAAAAAAAATGACAATTCATATAGACTACACTTAGCCATAGTAACAATTCCTGTTGTTATGTTGGTTAGTCCCGGCAGGTGGACAAACACCTGTTTGGGACGCTTATAGTTTTCACCAGTTTTCAGTGAAAAGCAACTGTGAGTTATGTTTAGCAGAAAGATCTGAAATAACTACGCTGACATGTATCATTTTCTCCCTAAGATTGACCCCTGAAATGATCAGCCTCGATTGGCAAATATCTTCTTCTCTCTTGATCGTCCAATCAAGAGAGAATATAATTACAAACAACAACACCCCCCACGCCTCTCAACGATGCGCACCAGGGGGGTTACTTTTTTAGGGTTCGGTTAAGACTTACTGGTTACCCTTTGAAATAACCGCGACAAATGAACCATACCAATTCAAACCTGGAACTGAATTATAATTTAACATTGAACGTGCATTTAATCAGCATTTTCAAACATCATTTTTTTTAGGGTTTTTATTTGGTATCACCCAAATTTTGTTTAACGAGCAAGTAGTTTATTTTTTCTTTTTTATTCTAATTCGATTGAATGTTTTCGAAGTTTCAAGGTTAACCCCTTCAATAGCAGTAGAGGTAACTACGCTCAAATGTATCATCTTGGCCCTAAGTTTGGGGTCTGCTAAGTAAGGATTGGTATCTAATAATGTTTTTCTGGACATAGTGTGATTATGGCAGAAAATAATAGATATTCACATTCTATCCTCTGGCTAAGATTTGGCGCATTGTTCGATGCATTGTTGCACCTTGTGTTGTGCCACCGACATTTAGTCCATAATACTTAATAAATCGTTTTAACCTATTGATTTTATTATATTTAAAATTTTTATATAATCCCAAAGAATTATGGTTAGAATTCCGACTAATTCGATGATTCTAATATCTATAAGCGTTAATTCTAACTTAATGTCTGTAGGCGTTATGTCTGACTTGATATCTACAGACATTAAGTTATAATGGAATTAACTACTGGTTATATTCCTGGAGGGCTATTGTGAACTGTTTGAAGTGCTTATTGCCAATAAGTTCGGGGAATTCACATTATGGCTTGCATTTGACTTGCTTCACTACATGGTTTGACGTGTCGGGTAGACCAGAATTTTTAAGCTTAACTCGCCGGCATTCTAGCGGAATCTCTGAACCTCAAAATACAAGTTTTTTTCATGGGAGATTTAAAAAATACTCAGCAGAATTAGCTGGCGTTTCCTATATATTAAAAATGAGAGAAACAGAAGCTCCAGAGCTGCCGGAAGTGGAGTATCTTTGCAATCAAATTGGCAAATTTTTGGGAGTTCCTGTGGCTGAATTTTTTATAGTCAGTTTTGAAGGAGATAGAGTTTTTGTAACAAAAAATTTTATAAAGCCAGGTCTGCCTACCGATTTACAGCATATTCATCACTTCAGAGCTGATACTGAGCATACCTGTAAAGATCTTATTCGAATAATAATTGAAAAAACCCGGCAGCCATATGATGTAGGTGTATTTATAAAAGCATTACTGTTTGACGCTCTCATCGGTAATCATGATCGTCATGGCAGAAATATTGCTTTCATCACCAATTCCGGCGGTTTATCTCTCTCTCCAGTTTATGATAGTGTTTCTTATTTAGGGCTTGAGGCAGGCGATATGCTGAAATGTGATTTTAATCCAACAGGAAAGATAAGTACAAATGAGACATTAGAACCTAGCATGTCTCATTATGTTAGAGAATTAAAGCAATTGGGTTATCAAGACCATTGCAAAAGTTTTTACAATAAAATTAAATTGGCTCGACTAAATAAGTTGATTGAAGAAAGTTTTTGTAGTTCACTGATGAAGGAAGCGATGATTCGATTAATTTTAAAGCGTTATACAGAGTTAGAAAATGAAATCAAAGCTTGAATTGGATCGAAACCGGCTCTTAATTTTTCATGAAGGTAGAAAAAGAAGAGTATTTGTTGGTGAACTTATTTACAATGAAAAGGAAAATCAATACGAGCTATTTTATGATGAGAATTACGCGCGCTCTAAAAGAGCAATTCCTATTGGACCGGGGCTGGACCTTTTTAGAGCGCGACATGTGTCTGCACATGGCGTTTTATTTCCATCTTTAGCAGATAGAATTCCATCAAAATCTAATCCTGCTTATGGGGATTACTGTAAATCGCAGGGAATATCTATTGGTGAAACGAACTCTATTATTTTGTTAGGAACTATTGGTAAACGAGGCCCATCAAGTTTTATTTTTGAGGCAGTTTATAAGAAAGAATTTCCCGTAACAAATATTTTAAAATTTCGTCAACAACTACAGATAAGCCGACACGATTTTTCGGCGGCCTTAGGATTTAGCGAAACAACACTGCAAAAGCTAGAGTCACAAAAAAGTCAGGATGCTCATGTACTAAAATTGCTACAGATCTATTTTGAGTTTCCAGAAGTTGCACTATGGCAGCTGAAACAAACTGGAAATAGAGTAAAAAGTGATGCTTTAATGAAGCTAATTAAGTATTTTTCTACTTGAGTTTCTTTTGATTTATTCATTTTGATGCAATTAGCTGATTACGCAATATTTCCATTGGGGCACACAGGAGTTTCGCCGCCCTGCTGATAAGAAACTTTATTCAGTAAATTATAGCGATATTTTGTTAGGGGATAGGGTTTCAACATTTATTTAGGACTTGCTTTGGAGAACCACAGGCAATACTATTCAATTTTGCTATCAATAAGGAAATAGATAATATGAGCAATCAATTTGATGTAATCGTTATTGGAGCAGGGCAAGCCGGCCCTCCTCTTGCAGCCAAATTTGCGAACTTGGGCAATAAGGTTGCGATTATCGAACGAAAATTATTCGGTGGCACATGCGTGAATACGGGATGTATTCCTACAAAAACCATGATCGCTAGTGCACATGTGGCACATCTTGCAAGACAAGCGAAAGAATTTGGCATAAAAATTGACGGAAACATTACCGTTGATATGAAAAAAGTTAAAGCTCGCAAAGATAATATCGTCCATGCTCTTTCAAATAGTATTGAAAAAAATCTAAGAAATACAGCCAATTGCACTGTATATAAAGGCCTTGCACAATTTGAAAATGCACATCGTATTTGTGTGGGCGACGAAATATTAGAAGCGGAAAAAATATTTATCAATGTAGGGGCACGTGCCTTTGTCCCCAATATGAAAGGGATTGAAAAAATATCTTATTTTACTAATTCGAATATCATGGATATTGATTTTGTTCCAGAACATTTAATCATCGTCGGCGGTAGTTATATTGGCCTTGAGTTTGCACAAATGTATCGTCGTTTTGGCTCTCAAGTGACAGTAATTGAAAAATCACCGCGATTGATTCCAAAAGAAGATCCTGATATTTCAGAAGCGGTTAGAGAAATTTTACAAGCTGAAGGCATTGATATTCGATTAAACGCCGAATGTATCCAATTTGATAAACAAGATGAGAAAATTATTGCTGGAATGGATTGTGCTGATACTGAAAAACATATTTCCGGATCACACGTATTATTAGCCGTTGGTCGAATTGCTAATACGCAAGATTTAGGATTAGAAAAAGCTGGAATAGAAATTGATGAGCGCCATTTTATAAAAGTAGACGATCAACTACAGACAAATATATCTAATATTTGGGCATTAGGTGAATGCAATGGGAAAGGCGCTTTTACTCATACTGCCTACAATGACTATGAAATTGTTGCAGCAAATCTCATTGATGATCACTCTCGTCGAGTAAGCGACCGCATTTTAACTTATGGTTTATTTATCGATCCCCCACTAGGACGCGCAGGATTAACCGAAAGCGAAGTACGTGCATCTGGTAAACCTGCATTAATTGCGAAAAAATCCATGACACAAGTCAAACGGGCAGTCATCAAAGGTGAATCTCACGGTTTTATGAAAGTGATTGTGGATGCTGAAACTAAGAAAATTTTAGGTGCTGCAGTATTAGGTGTAGAAGGAGATGAAGTTATTCAATCGATATTGGATGTGATGTATGCCCAAGCTCCCTATACCGTTATTCAAAATGCGGTGCATATTCATCCCACGGTGACTGAATTAATTCCAACAATGTTAGGAGAATTGAAGCCGCTAATTCCACTTAAAACTTAAAACTTGATTCTGGCTCAAAGCTCATCTAAAATAATTTTTATGGCTCGATTTAACCAATATGACGAATCTAAATTAAAAATTAATTCTCGGGGACGAGCCCTATTGGAAGCGGATGTTTTGAGCCTTTGGCGCCAATTTGAAGACAATAAATCTAACTTAGTTCGCCCTTATAGTACCGCATTTTCAGCAATTTTATTACCGTTCCTTTTCTATCACATTCTGATCAAAGCAAAGTTCTTTGAGTCCTTACGTTTCGAATTGGGAAAAAAAAATTTGGAAAGTTTTTTTGAAAAAAAAGATAACAACGTCATTCAAGGGCGCCAGCTGATCATCCAATTCGAGAATGATCTGCAAAAAATGGCTCAAGGCTTACCCAAAGCAGAATATAGCAATGCAGTTCTTATCTTGAAATCTGTAGGGTTTCCGCAAGCAAAGCTGGAAAATTTCGTATCGATTTTAATGAGCTTGCCCTTCCACTTAGCAGATCTGACAGCTATCAATTTAACCAATGCCCCCCACTTAATGTATTTCATAGCTGCGATGATCGACCACATGTACAAATTTGTAAAGATTCCGGCTTTACATAATCGATTTCATGAAGTTTTGTTGACTATACTTGAACTTGTTCCCCGCCCTCTTACTGCCCAGGAACAAAAATCCATACCTGAATACCAAGGATGGCTTAAACCTTTAAATATCAGCCCAGGCACAACCAGTTGCTTAAGATATGCAGAACTGATTCATATTTTCTTCCATCAATATGTTATAGGTAATATTTTAATAAATCTAAATACTTTACCTTATATTATGAAACGATTAGGCATCCAATTTTTTGTACTTTCGATCGGAACGGCTATATTTTTTGATTTTATAGCCATAGGACCGTTATTAAAATATCTAAGTGACAGTCCTCGATTACATCATTTTCTGCAAATTAAAATTTTAAAATCTTTAAAAATCGACCGCATAGTAAAATTGTTTCTACCAATCAATTGGTACCTTGAAAGACCTTTGACGTTAAAAAAATACCATTTTTTAGAAGCAAAGGATTTATTTGCAGAGAAAGCTTTGCTAGAACAAGCATTGAAAACCCAAGCTCCTTTGGTTGTAAGAACTAATACGGTTAATAAATTTTTAATACTGCTTTTCTGTTTATACTACCTAATTCAATTCTTTGGTAATGAATGGTCAGATAGCGCCCTGGCCGTCATCCCGATTTTAGCTGGAATTATTTTGAAAAATTTAATTACTTTCTCTATAGACAAATATCATTCTTACCAAGCCTCTCATCACTTAAATGCGCTGGAAGACAAGATTAAAAATGTTTTTTCGATAGTTATTCCCCAATGCAAGATAAAAAAAATTAAATATCGCCAAATTGATATCAGTTATTTGACCATCGAAGCCACCCAACCTCATCAAAATTTATCTCCTAGACATGTTGCCACTGTTATTAAGGCCGTTTTAAATCATTATGGCGTATATCTACGGAGCCATGACGCCACTAGCATAGCTATAGACGCTAATACGAATTTTTCTGATGTTGAAGCAGCAAAAAAATTTTTCGAAAACGTCTTGCATCGCTCAAGGGTGCATCATCAATTGGACTTACAATTGAAGAATCTAATCTCATATTTAAGAGCTTTCGACCATACTGCTGGTTATGAACCTTTTTTCTCACCGCAAACCTTCGAATTTAGGTTTATTATTTTCGCTCAATCCATAACTATAGAACAACTGAGAAATAAACTAGGGTTCATAAAGGATGTCTCTATAGTAGATAACCAAATAATTCTAGAACGTAATAAAGAGCTGAGTCCGACAGAAATAAAATCTGTACTGCAAATTTTTGCAGCGCTTCATCAAAAACTCAGTTTCGCTGAACAAATTCCGGTGAAAAAGCCTGTGGCTAAAAAAACTGCTAAAACTCCTAACACCGATATAAAGCTCAATAATATCCAATCCTCTTTGCCTATAGTAGCTGAATCAATCGATTGGGGGGGTGAACTACGTTTTCCACAAAATCCTAAAATCCAACCATTAGAAAATAGTCGCAATCGGTTTATCCTTTGGGATTTACCAGTTTCCGAATTCATGGATGAAAAAACTTATCACGTTTTTAAGAAACATTCGACTCGGTTCGCTTACGCCGGTGAGGATGTTCAAGGTGTCAAACCTGGCGCTTACTTAGGTAGAAACTACCATAATCAAGGACGTCAAGAAATTCTGCCGGCCCGAATTAAAGTTTTAGGAAAATTAAAGATGTTCGGGGTGTTGCTGTCGAAGAAAAAATCCAGTAACGGCGGCGCAATCTTATATAGAACTTGTGATTTCACTCGCGTGCATTAGTTTAGAACAAATTTTTCGGTTGAGCCATTGAACGTTTGGGAACCCGTTGCCACGATATGGTTTGGGCCTGATACTAGGGTTATGTCCTGAGTGCTTGTATTTTTATACTTACAGAGCTGTTATAATCACTAACCTGTTTTATCATTATGAAGGATATTCTATGCCAAAAGCCAAAGCTGCTAAACAAACAAAGAAACCCCTTAAAAAATTAGCCGCTACTCGCGCAAAGAAGAAGGTGTCAGCAATTCCTAAAGGTTACCATAGCGTATCGCCCTTTTTGATTATTGATGGTGCTGCCAAGGCAATTGAATTTTATACAAAAGCCTTTGGCGCCAAACTAAGATCAAAGATGGAACTACCCGATGGAAAAAAGATTGGACATGCTGAATTGAAAATTGGCGATTCGATAATTATGTTAGCCGATGAATGTCCAGAAATGAACGCCCGCAGTCCCAAGTTCTATGGCGGCTCGGCAGTGGGTTTTCAGTTTTACGTAAAAGACGTCGATAAAGTGGTTGCCCGCGCTGTTGCAGCTGGAGCAAAATTAATTAAACCGGTTGAAAATATGTTTTATGGGGACCGTTGTGGTCGTGTGGAAGATCCATATGGCTATCAATGGTATATTTCGACTCACATTGAAGACGTTTCAACTCGTGAGCTAAAAAAACGTGCAGCACAGTTGTTTGAAAAAAAATAACAATAAGATGGTGTGTCGCCAGATGCCGAATCCAGAAATTTCTAAACAATTGTTTCAATATATTCGTAAAAATAACGAATATCTATTAACCGGTCGGGGATTAGACGAAAAACAACTTACGTTTATCTCTGAACATAACCAATTCCGAAAAATTTTTTATAATACTTTAACTGATCAAAAGATTTTAAAAAATATTCCTGAACGTTCGGCGGAAATCGATCCTATTATTGAGGAATTATCGAAATTTTCTAGGACAAAAATCAGAGTCAAGCTTTTACAAGCCTATCAACAGCTATGCTCATCGTTACGTGTCTTAAATTTATTTTCCGCGTATCATGATTTCTTTTTATCACCATTTGAGAATCGAGATGAATTAGATAGTATTTTTAATTCTAATCAAGAATTTCTCGCACTTAATCAAAAATTGGCTAATATTTTCCACGATGAAGACAAACGCGCGTATAACGGATTACCTCTTTGTAAAGAGGCATATCAATTCTCGTTGAAAGCGATCGGCGATAGTAAAACCGCAAACTTTTATGAATTAATTTCTTTCTTTGAAAAGCATCCGCTAATTAGAAATTTTTTTGATGACCATCTCACTGAAATCACGAAATATGCAAAGTTGTTCGCGGAAAAAAACGGTAGCTATACCATGCGACTATTTAAACCTATACCTATAAAAATAATATTAAAAAGGAAGTTAGAACCACCTGCTTCAACTTCTAAGAAAACAACCTACACTTTTAAATAACCGTTGATTTTCTTGATACTTGCCTGATATCCTAAAATCGTTAAATTCTACAACCGCCGGAGAAATAAATTGAAGAAGATATTAGTTGGTTTTTTATTAGGTTCTGTGACCTGTATTTGTTATGGCGAAGCAATTCCCTTAGCTAATCTTTATAATTGCACAGAGGTGGGGGCGACACCAGAACCTCCATCGGTATGCGGTATTTTTCTTTTTGCCGCCACAAATAGAGTTATTCACCAGGGTGACACCTTCAATATTTCTTGCACCTTTAGCCCAGGTTTCCGTATTCCCGAGGGGATAATACCTGGAGATATCATGGCAATGGTTGACACGCCAGTTAAAATTACCAGTGGCCCAGCAATTGCGCCTAATAAATGGACCCCCATTCCTACCCAAGGCTCTTCCTCATCCACTTTCAGTTGGACGGGTATAGCTCTGGAAGAGACGTGGGGAGTTAATTTTGGAATTAGCTTTGGAGCATCAGATCTGAAACAAACTCAAACAATTCTGGTTAATTGTACGAATAATTAATGTGTGAAACTGCAGAAAAAAATTGCTGCAGAATCCAAAATCTAAATTTAAATCTTATAAATTATTCTAAAACTAAAATGTATAAATATGAAATATTTTTTTAAGCGTTTTCTACATGAATGGATAATGAATGCTCCATCTATATGGGAACTAGACCGACAGGAGCTTGCGCTCGGCACGCATGTAACCAAAGCCAAGCAATTTCTTGCCAAAATTTCCGGCGACATCCGCATTGTTATTCCTAGCGGCGAAGGATTTGGCGATCAAATGATCGCCGTATATATTATTGAGCAGCTCCGCGCATTAGGTTATTTAGGAATAGTTGAAGTGGTAGGAGATTTGAAAAAAAAAATAATAGGATCTCATCATTATGAATCCCCCTTGCTGAATATATTGAAATTATATCAATGTGAACACCTGTTTATTCGTGACTCACAGAATATAACATTTAATGGATTTAAGCTTCGCTTCTACGACGCAGATTACTTCCGGCAAAATCTGTCCCAGTTACCGGAAGCAGAGTTAGCTATTTATACTGGAATGCTACATTTATTGAAAATTCATTATGGCGCGTTAGGTCAATTTAGTTATTTTTTTACCCATCGACTCACTAATCTGGCAAAATCCAAGCGAGCCTTATATTTGAATCCCTTCACAGCTTCAAGTCAGAATAAAATGATCGGTCATATCGGGCAGCTTAAAGATCAACTTCCCTATACAGACTATAGATCAAACGCATTATCCTATCCTCTAACTCCTCCTTCTCTAGCTCAAGTTCAATCAGAGCTTTCCCGTATGAGTCAGAGGAACTTGCCGCTCAGCGAGCCTTTATCGCGAATTATTGATTTATCTACTGCCGGAAATATAAATACTTTTCCTCTCTATGCCTTGCATCATCTTAATAATCCTGAATATGCACTCATTAACCTAATTTTGGGAGGAATTAAAGCCAACAACCTTGGTCAAAAACCATTATTAATTATGGTAATGAGTCCTTTATCAACGGATATTTGGCATAAGCTAGAACAAGTTTTCCAGAAAAATATATCCTCCTACACTACCCTACAACAAACTATCAATGAATCGGCAAATAAAACCTATTTTATTGACGTCTCAATGAATCAAACGCTGCCATTACTCAAAAACCAGTCTACTTATGTCATCCGTCTGCCAACACTCCCTTGGAGAATATTTAATTTTCTATCGATCACCAGCACGTATCCTTTGGTGTATGAGGGTGCTAATAATGCAAATCTATTAAAAAATGCTGAACCACCTGAATGGGGTCTTCCTTGCCCGCGAGAGGATTATGTACATATTTCTTCGGGTGGCATGAGCAGAAAAACTCTCGTTAGAACTAAGGTAGGAGATTATTTTGAAATACCGGCAGCTTTAGCTCAGGCCGGAGAGATTATTTGCCCCACCAAAACAAATTTTATTAATGACTGGACACAATTTCCGACTCCAGATCTAAAAATTGCCGAACTGATAACTAACTATACGCATGCTAAGCGTCCACCTCTTGAACCGGGAAACAATCGAGTAGCTTTTGCTATTGCTGAAATCTTCGAACAAAAAACTTGTCAGCAAGAATTAGACTTGAAAAATTGCGAACTTAGTACTGTGTTGGAATATCCTGGTAGCTATTTTGCGCCTTTACTCTTGTCCACTGCCTGTAAGGGCTTAGGTTATGGAATGTTGGAAAGTTTGACCAGCAATCTCTTGCGGAAATGGGGATACAAAACCGCCAAAGCTAATGAAACCGCACGTTTCACGCACTTACTACTTCAAGGCGCGCTCGAAGGCAATGCATTAACGTTAGGCGTCCTTGGTTTAGAAGCAGTATTCATTGAATCAAAATATCACACCCATATCTCTCAATTTGGACTAACATCATTGATGTTTTTGATAATTTGGTTACCTAACCTTATAAATGCTGATTTTAAAACACTTCTCACTGTAATAGTGCTGACATTAGTTTTCATATTAGCTCATACTCTAGGCCGTGGTTGCACGCAAATGGCTTATAACAAGGCCAGTAAGATTAGGCTATTTGGCGCTGGACAACCTTCTGCCAAAGCTAGGGACAAAATGGATGAAAAACCATTGAGCCCTAATCCTCTCAATTGGTTGCATATGAAGCGTGGTTAATTAAAGACTATAAAATAGCTATGATTACCTCGCGTTTAGCATAATAAGCTGCTGCTATGTTTGGTTCATCGTATTTCCAAGGAAGAAATTTTTTCAGTCACTGGCGCTAATTTTTTAACCGATGCACAATCACCAAACCAAACCGTATTAAAACTTTTGTTTACACGCAGATTAGCTAATACCATTTGAGTTTTCTTTTTAAACTCTTTGTCTTCCATAAATAATTTCTAACTCCATCCTTAAAATCAGGTATTTCTGAAGGTAAAGTAATGGATTTTTAGCGAAATGCCCTATTAAATCAAGAATAGCCAATTGATATTCTTTTCTAAAACTTTTATCCTCTTTCTTATCTGAAGACATCGAACTTGAAGGATTTTTAAAATACGTTAATTCAAATAAACAAATTTGATTTTGAATAGATTTTTCTAAAATATCAAAAAGTTTTATAGCTTCTTGATTACGAAAAATGGTGTTATGATCTCCGGCAAGCTCTCTTAATTTTTGAGCGCACACAAAATAAATACCATCATTGTCAGGAAATTTACTATAAAACCGCGCCTTGTCATCCACTAAAAAAACTAAACCTTTTTCCACTCCATATTGTTCAGCGACACATTGTATTGCCCACGGTTTATAAGCAGCTATATGAATAACAGATTCAACTTTGATTTCTTTATAATCGCCAATAAATTTATGTCGCTTACCAAACTTACCTGGTGTTATAGCTTCTTTGCCATGCAAATTTTCCGCCTGAAATAAAGTATGTTGATATGTAATAATCTCTATAATTGGGTTTGTTATATCCTGAACCTCTAGTTGACTTAAATTTAGTTGCCCTGAATGAAGAACCCAATAGTAATGGTCATTTGTTTTTTCTTCGTTCCCAAAAATATCAGACAATGAATCGATTATTCTGTCACAAGTTATATCAGGTTGAAATCTCGATTTGGCGCTGACAATAACATAAATTATTTGGTAACCTTGTTCTGCAAATTTTTGTTTGGTTTTCTTCAATCTATCTACAAGATTCTTAGCCTCTTGCTCTGTTTTTTTATCATCTAGTATAAACCGACCAGACTCTTTATCGATCACAGTGTCATCTATATCCAAGGCTATTAATATCTTTTTCATTATACCTACCTTTACATATTTAAGTTTTATTTAATTTATATGCATGCACTTTACCAAGCAATATACTATTTTTAAAAAAAATTAGCACCAAGAAAACCTGGGACTTGTGCTTGTAGATGCAGCACGAACCTAAACATGCCATTAGTGTCAGGCATAACAGATTTTTGTTTATACGGCTTATCTAGAAATTATGAATCGTGGTATTGAAATGAGAGGTTTATATCGTAAATAGATAATTAAACTGACTCCCCTTTGACCTACGATCGCCACGGCCCTATAGCATCCCAATTGTAATTTAGGGAAGTGTAAACTACAGATTGATGGACCATAGACTGTCTGTATTTATCTGAATTAACCAAGGCATAAAATTCTTTTTGCATGTTTTCTAGTGTCTTGGGTTCAATTTGTTCAGCATATTTTCTGATAATGAATTTAGCCTGTATGATTTCTTTTTTATATTTTTTGTAATTATCTTCAAATTCTTCTTCACCAGTCAGCGATTCCGGGTGAGGTTCTAGTGAGATTAAAAAATCTAGTGCTTCTTCTAATCTGTCTCGAGAAATAAGCGTCTGATTGAAAAATTTCTTACGCTTCAATATCGTTTGAAAAGTTAATAATCCTTTTCTAAGATAATCTGATATCATTATTGTACTCCTTTTATGAATTGAGGAACTGACTAAAATATAGCCTTCATAGTTGGCGGGGTAGTAGTGTCAATCCAAACGGAAATATTTTGGGCTCTACCCCATAAGGACATTTTAAACTAAGTTAGGATAACCTAAAGGCACAGTAAAGCACACTAGAGTCCCGCAAATTTCACGCACAAGAAGTTATTTTCACTTCTGTTGATAATAAGGAACTACCCTCTCTAATTATAATTTTGAAGAAAATAAAGACTCGTTTTGTGATCAAAAAAAATTATTTCACAACAGCTTTCCGGCGCTCATACAAGCCAGCAATTTGTATAATAAATTCTTGCCTCCCCCAATCCAATTAGATAAGATGCTTCTTCAATTAACCAAGAATAGACACTTCAGCCATGCCCCACTTGATGATTATTGCAGGAGCCAACGGAGCTGGGGTACAATCACTAAACATTATTGATTCGAAAATATGGACACATTTATTGGAGATCAACCGTGGGAAATAAAACTTTACCAGATGATGCAATTACTCAATTCTTCAACAATCCGGAGGCTGTCACTAAAGCGATACAAGCTGGGATCAAAGCCGAGTTACTAAAACATAAACAAGCTGGTAACCCGGTTTGCACTTGGCATGACGGAAAAGTTGTTTGGGTTGAGGCGGATAAGATTCCATTGGAAAATGAAAATACCTAATCAATAATTTAAACAATATTGAATTGTGAACAGAGTCTAATTAATGCTTTGATGAGTATCTCTATCTTTCTTTTCCACGCATTAGAGTCTCAACAGCGATATCTTCATCTATGTTTGGCCAATTTATCCCAATGCCATTACCAATAAATTGCCAGTTGTTACGTTCTGCTTCAGTCGCATCACGTAATCTCGGAAACCATTCAAGGGGTGCAGAAATTTCTCTGCCATCGGCCAATACGAAATGCAATGATGTTTGAGTAAAACTTACATTGATTGCGTGATCATCAAATTTTATTGCCAAAGAAATCATGCCATTTCTCCAAAAATAATGTGCTATGTTCAATAGCCATTACTCTAAACTTAGCTAGATTGTGCGGTCGAGCCGCACAATGACGAAAATAAACAATTGATTTTTATTGGGCCCACTAGGACTCTAATTATCATACTAATGAATTTATTTATAAAGTAATTATTGCAAAGTAATTCATAATATACCCCGAAAGATACCCAAAAATTTTTGTCACTTGAAAATCAATCGAGCCGGCGTCCGAATGTACTAAATTAATAGTAAATCTGATATAATATAAAATATGGAAAAAATGCCATTGAGTAAAACAAATCCCCATCTTCAAAACCCTATTACTAGGAAGAAGCTCATAGCACGTTCAGTCGAAACCTCTTGTGGTGTAGAGAGGATTACTATTACTTTAACTTAAGCTAAAATTAAGGCGGCGCAATTCAATATCCCCCGTCGCGGAAATAAGCGTATTTACCAGACTATTGCTAAGTAGAGTCCTCTAATAATTTTCTAAAAATTCCCTCAATTGGCTTATAATTACCTTCCAAACCTGCATGAATTGATTGAATATAACTCTCAAATCCAGTTAAACTTTGAGTTTGGTGGATTGAGCTATAATTTAAAGGTTTTTTTCTATTTTGTATAACCATCAAATCAGCAAGTAGCCGGGCTGTTCTTCCATTTCCCTCCCTAAATGGATGAATGATAATTAGTTCGATATATCGTATCTCACAATATTTTCAATTCTTGTAAGATGCTGAACGCATAACGAGCAGATGGATATGTGACTGATCCTCCACCAATAACTCCTATTTTAATTGCTTCAATTATTTCTTCTTTCGATGCTTTTTCTTGTAAACATCCTTGTATATGATACACAATGCATTCCGTGCATTTCGAAAATACTGAAATTGAAAGACCTATTATTTCTTTATATTTTTTTGGGATTGCTCCATTAGCATAAACTTTGTCGTCTAAATCACCAAAATTTTCAAAAAAATCATCATGCTGCTTCATCAAATTGTTTAACTCAGATCTTTTTTTATTAAATTCATCAATTTTCATGTATTCTAATCCTCCTCAGTAGGCTTCTGCTGCTGATATGGCATCAATCACACTCTTCACTTTAGACCCGCTATCTTTACCATTAAAGTCTATATTTTTCTATCTTTTTCTATTTAAAGCTATTTTTGCCTATTTGAGTTTCACATATTTTCCTATAATATACCATATATATCTATATTTTTCTTGGCAGATCTACACTAGAATTACACTTCCGCCGCCATTCTAAAAAACGATAGACAAACGCTAAAAATCATGATAATTCCTTTAATATGCCTAAAGTGCTCCCTTCCATCTGGCTGGGTATGAGCTTTGGGAAGCTAGATATTATGTGATTATATACATACCCGATTAATTAATTTTTAAGTGTTTAGAGAAATGCCAACAGTCAATTTGACAGCATTTGTTGATACCTTGCAATTACAGTCTGAAATGGCTGAGTCGGTTATTGACGTAACCAATGGAGAAATTTTTTTTATTTCCGAAGAAGCCCTTCGATACGTCGAAAACAATGAAACCGATTACCCAGATTGGCAAGAAGAAGATGTAAAAACTGCTCAAAATTACGTTCTCAATCCCCACCAATTTATTTCCTTTCCATCGAAAGATGAGGTAAACGAGTATCAAATGATGGTTGATTTTGCATCGAACATTGACAATCAAACCCAGCGTGAACGTTTATTTTTTGCATTAAACGGCAAAGGTGTTTTTAGACGGTTTAAGAATTTGATACGCATCTTGCAGATTGAAAAAGCATGGTATGATTTTAAAGATGAGCAATATCGTCATTTTGCGCGAGAGTGGTGTGAAGAAAACGGATTTAATTGCAAATAAATTATGATGACACTCATTAGTGATTTTTATCGGATAGGTATTTTTCCGAAATTAATACGTAGCCTCAGATCCACCTATTTTGCTTTAATATTGCAAAAGATCAATCAGTTAAAATTTAAAATATGCATATTAAATCTGTACAGATTTATTTTAGCATGAGTTTTAATGGTTTATTTAATTCATCTTCTAATTGCTTGAAAGATATGCTGCGATTTGCTTTCTTCAGTCTTGGACTGTTAAATTTGTAGGCTTAACCCAATTTTTTTAAATCCTTCTTTATTTTTATTCGAGTGAATTGAATAATTCAGGTCAGACTAAATAATCAAGATTTGGGTGGAACACAATACGGATCTTTTTTTGTATTAATTTTACCCCCACATTTCCTGCTAATAACACCCTGTTCTTAGAGAAAATTTTATCTAAATATGTGGATGTGACACCATCGTTCTGTATCCCAAGATGACTAGCCGAATTGATATGCCCCTTTTCTCCAATCGATACAAAATTGCTACCCCAAGCTTGAGCAAATTGCTGAGCTCTTTTTAGGGTGACATAGGGATCGTTACTGCTAGCTACTACAATAGATGCAAACGGCAACTTTTTTAAAGGAATGGGAGAAAAGCCTTTCGCTTCGGGCGGATAATTGACCGATTCAGTGTCACTAGGCGCTACCAGCAATGCTCCACCGATAGAACGAGGATATTTTTCTGCCCACTTTACCACCAATATACATGCCAAACTATGTGAAACCAGTACAACTTTGTCATCAGCTTGTCTAATAGATTGTTCTAACCGTTCTACCCAGTCATCACAAATGGGTGAGTTCCAATTATCTTGATTGACGCGTTTTAAATTGAATTGTTTCTCCCAAAGGGTTTGCCAATGTTCTGGGCCGGAATTCGTTAACCCAGGCAAAATCAATACTGAAGTCATCTTTTATAATTCCACTTTCTCACTTATAAATCAGCGATCATAAGGTTTTTTTTCAACCATAACACACCCTCGGTCATCAACACGACCACTCGAGATTTTGATTTAGAACGAAGCAGAAGTCTATGCTGTAAAAAATATTCTAAAATTGCATGGCCCAAACTACCCGAAAGATGATACTCTCGTTCCGTCCAATCTAAACAAGGTTTAGCTAATGGCCGCCGTTGCCGTAATAAATGATTACAATCAATATTCATTGTTTTAAAAAAAGCCTCCCCCTCCGGAGTCACCAAAAATTCCTGTTCATTTTCACGAATAAAATTTTTATCCAATAAAGATCGAATTATTATTACGCCTAATTTTCCTGCCAGATGATCGTAACAACTTCTAGCAAAACAAATATCCTTATCTAATTTTTCATGTCTCGGCGGCGGCATTTTCACGTTTTTAGTCAGCAAACTCAAAGATTCCAGCACCTGTGCAACCAAAGGTGAATTTATTTTGAAATAGCGATAGCGTGAAGCTGTTTTTACATGGGCAATAAGTCCTGCATGCATCAATTTTTTAAGATGATTACTGGCAGTTTGAGGGGAAATATTCGCGCGTATCGCTAATTCACCTGCTGTTAATGCTCGACCTTCCATTAGCGCGATCAATATATTCGCACGCGTTTTATCGCCGATAAGCGCGGCGATTTTGGCAATTTCTTTATCGATAGGCATAGCAAGCAGTCGCCCTCTCAGCAGGTTATTGATTCATCGCCTAGCGGCGGTATTCATCTTTATTAAGCACATCAAAGCCGTACCATCCCCAATATACGCGATGATTTTGAATCAATCCATCCTTGATTTCCATAATCTCGACAAAATCCATTTGCTCACCCGTTGGGGATATTCTTGGATATTCCCACACTAAAGTTCTTCCATCAGTGAAATATGGATATCGATAGTATTTTCGCTTAACTGGTTTGCGTTGAGCAATCAGTTCAGCGAATTTTCGTATTTCATCTATTCCTTGACAGATACCCCGTTCTTCTCCCATCAAATATGGAATCAGTGGAGATTCCAAAAACGCATCCGGGTGATAAAGCGCCATTAATGCATCGACATCATTTTCTGACAAGGCCGCATCCCATTCATGATAAATACGATCTATCGCCTTTAAAGCCGTATCATCAATAGATGATGTTTTTTGGTCATGATTCATAATTCAATCTCCTGTTGTATTAATATGGCTATAGTATAAATAACAAGAAAACAGGTTGTTTCATGGCACATCGAAATATGCATGTATGTTGCAGTATGACCATGGGGCCGCCCGGTGCATTTTGTTATTTAAATGTGTTAGGTAAGATAATAAAAATATTTATTTGAAGAACTATAATTTCATATAGGCCATTCCAATGGATGGCTGCCCAGCGGAACTGCAGGTTTATCCCAAAATGGTTCAGTTTCAGAAAGGTGATCAACCGGTTTAAGGTGTTCAAGCTTACCAAATGGAGTATCCGTTTCAATCAACAAATCGGCTATTTGTTCGTGGGAGGGAGGGGTCAAGTCTGAAATCTTAAGCAGAAGCTTTGCTTTATATCGGGTGTTTCAGAATGGGATTATTTGGATAAAAATGTTCCTTAAATAATTGCCTTATACCTTTCAGTTAAATTAACCAAAAAAACTCATACTGAAATCAGCGGGCAAATGGGTAATATCCCACACAGCGGAATCTCCCAAACTTACCATAAAATCTAAAAAAATTAATTTTTGATAAGGACTTAGCCAGAACTGTGGCTGTTATTAAATAAAGAATCTGCTTAAAATTTCAGACTTGACCCCCTAAAGCGAATTAAAGTTTTAGGAAAATTAAATATGTTCGGTGTATTATTGTCGCAGAAAAAATCCAATGATGGCTCCATCTTATATATAACTTGTGATTTCACTCGTGTGCATTAGTGAGGGTTGACAATTTAATATAAGTTATTTACATTCAAAGTTAATTGTATGAAAGGAGGGGTTAAAATGCGTTCTAAAGTATTTATGATTGGGATAGATGTGGAATTAACAGAGACGATCGTTCTCGAATTACAAATCTTCAGCCAGTGTTATGCAGGTTCAGAATGGTTAAAAGCAAGTAAAAATTTTCAAAAAATTATCCAAAATAATCTGCCAGAACGCGGTTTTCTCTGTAGCGCTGATAGCAAAGAACAACAATTCTACTTTCAAAAAACCAGCATTTCCCCAGATCTCGACATCTTGAATATAGGTATTGAATCAATGGCCTATTTCAAATGGCTTTTTTATGCGTTTTGTCAATTGCATTCTGAACTTAAGCCCTATGTACCACAAACCCATGTACTAACGCTAAGCTCCTTAGACAGCATTCCAATTCAACAGCTAAGAACAACTCCATTATTTAAACCGATTCATTTAACATTAGGACAAGGAGTTCGATTAATATCGCCTGATGAATTGAAGGATAGTGAAAAATTACATCAAACTTTGCAGCATTGTCAAATAAAACCTCCTCAGCCACAATTTTTAGCTCATTTTCCCTTTCTCATGCAACAATTTCTAGGATTTGATAAACAGATAACACGAGTGTTTGCTTTGGTTATTGTCGATCCTGATACCGGTAAAATTCGGATTGCTATTGATCAAAAAAATAGTTATCGAAGTCGTTTAAAGAATAGTCAAAATAATTTTGAAACGAAAAACAAGGAATATGTTACTCAAGCTGTTACTGACGCTGAAAAAGAACGGCTTAGAAATTTTATTCAACTTTTCTTTAGGCGTTTATTTATTACTTATGGATTCACTAATTTCAGATATTGGCAAATTCTTGCCAGAACGTACATAGATCATCATCATTCTTTAATTCCCTCTGCTCGCCTAGGGGTAATTTCTCAATTTTGCTGGGCAGTCGTTCAACAACAAAGATACACAGCGAATAAACTATCACTGTACCAATGTTTTGTTTTAGAAGGGTTTTTAAGGTGTTATACAGAGAGGGGGGATTCTAGGAGATTTAAGTCCATTGAACCCAGTTTAGTCAATGCGTTGAAACTTCTTTTTCATTTCAATATATTCAAATACAGAAACGAAAAAAATTATCACGCCAATGAAGTACTAAAAGCAATGACTAAAGCATGTAAACTGAATAGTAGTGAGAAAGAAAAAATTTTGCCATGGATCAAACCCAAAGTTCACCTTGGGTCTTTGATTGAAGCTAGGCCCCCGAAAAAAATCGAACAGCTTGCATATAATTGCCTTTTTTCATTTCTAACTCCTACTGAGATAGACAACGTAGCTTTGGTTAATAAGGATCACCTGAATCACGTAGCTAGTTATTGCCGTATTATTTAGCTAGTATAATTTGCTAATGCAAGTTTTGAACCGTTTACGTAATTTAATCCCACAGATCTATCTTTGGGGAGAAGATGGTTCTGGATTATCACCTCCCACAATTTCTGCAAATTGCGCGAATGACATTTTCTTCAGAGTAGACTCAGTAGCACGTTCAAGCTGTTTTCTCCCCATAAACCTTTGCTTATTAAATGTTGGAGATTTTTTAGCTTCAGATGTCTCTTTAATCTCAGTTAATCTTTTTCTTTTCTTATTTCTACTTTCACTTGAAAAAAGGGCAGGACTCGATTTAGAGTCAAAGGAACTTGAGCTGAGTGTCGCATTAGAACTGAATGCAGAAGTAGGAGTTTGATGAAAATCAGGAGCAGGCAAAGCAGGGGGTTGCGTGGATTTTTCCACTAACTTCCATAATTCATCAGGCGCAACTGATAAACATTCTTTTTCTGAATCAGGTGCCAATTCCTTAAGACACGGTAAATTTTTTATGGCTTCTCTTGCAAAATGAGCTTCCGCAAACGGCTCAGTATGGGAAAATACTAGACCCTCCCATGTGTAGTAGCCGCGAGGTTTATAGACGATTTTACTTCCTATGGTTACTCCCTGTTGTTGGAGAAAAAGTGCACATTCCCAATGCCTATTCTCACATGCTAACCATAACAAACTGCTTGCGACAGGTTGATGGAGCCTACAACTACTTGTCAGTCTAGAATGAAGGATTCTAGCTTGACAAATTTCCTCGGTGAACTGCCCAGATTTCGCGGCATATTCTGCCAATTGAAACGGTAATAGTGGAAAAATCACATCCTTGGCTTCGCGCTGAAGTAGATCAGCTAATATCATTAGAATATTTTTTTCCTCAGCAACCAATATTTCATTAATTGAATATTTATGGATAAAAGCACGATAATTCTCTTTGCAGCGCCACGTCATTTTCTCCTTTAAGTGCTTACAAGAAGCAAACGCCATGAGTAATGAGTTTTCTCCAAATATAATAGAATTAGGAGTGTTATCTAATAGTCGGGAAAAATAATCAGGAGGGGCAAATACAGCCCAATGTATTGCATAACCTTTTTCACTCTTATACTCAGCCAATCGTTTATAGTCTTCTTCCGTCCTAACATGGTCATTAGTAAGATTTGTGGCTAGGTTAAAATAATGATTACTTAATTTTTTGATAATATCTTCAAGAATATTATCTGTTACGGGAACTGGTCTCATTTTTTTCCTCAAATTTATATTAATATAAAGATTCTTTTCTATTATAATTTTAATTATATATATTTAATAATACGTTGTAAATATTTCTTTACTCAGATGTGATGACTATAGTTTCTTTAGTCTATCCAAATAAAATTCTGTCGGATAATCCTCCGGGAACTGTTGATGAATTTGTTGAAATAGTTGTTCAGCTACAGCATAATTGCCAGCTGTATATTCTTGATAAGCGTTAGAAAAAATATTGCACAGTTCTCTTTGCCGGGCGGTGGCGCCGATTTCTGGATCATTGTTATTGAGGGCGATCAGTTCATATATTTTTATTTTAGTCTTTTTACCTTTTACTTCCACAGTATCTAATGGCCGTACTAGGAAAAAATCATCGATTTGCACCAAAACTTCTTCGCTGATGATAATATCCACATGATAAATTTTGTCAGTAACCTGTAGACGAGCGGCAATATTAACGGCGTCACCGATAACCGTATAATTCATTCTTTCTAAGGTACCGATATTACCCACCACAACCGTGCCACTGCTAATCCCAAAACGGGTGATAAATTCCGGGTTGCCCAATTCACGGCACTGTTGATTAAACCGCTTGACAAATATTTGGCATTTTAAGGCGGCAGTGCAGGCAAAAATAGCATGTTGTGGATTAGCCAGCGGCGCGCCCCAAATCGCCATCACACTGTCACCGATATATTTATCGATGGTGCCTTGATTTTGGATGATAATTTTTGAAATGCCATCGAAATATTCATTTAGTAAAGTCATTAAGGTGCTGAGCGGGTTGTTTTCCGCTATAGTAGTGAAATCTTTAATATCTGAGAAGAGAATGGTTAATTTTTTCTTATCAACATGTAGTTCAATTTCATGGCCTTGCGCTAATAATTGCCGGACAATTTCTTTTGGAACATAACGGGAAAATGATCTGAGCGCCGCTCTCATGGCTGCGATCGAGGAATCCATTATTTTTATTTCGACAATATAAGAAAGAATTCTTTTATAACTGGAAAGATCAAGATTAGTAATTTTGTCGATTTCTTTAGTCAGGGCTACGATAGGATTGGAAATTCTTTTGGAAAAATAGATAATTGCTAACAGAGAGAATCCTAAAACTATCAAAGTAATCAAAATAATTTCAAGCTGAGTCTTAATTAAATCTGAAAATAAATCTGAAAAAGGGACAGCAGTGACAATTATCCAAGTTTTGTCAAAAATTTTTGGTGAGTCACTAATATAGATTAAATATTTTTTACCCTCATAATCGAAAGAAAAGTTATGTTCTTTGTTTTTTTTAAACTGATCGGTAACTGCCTTGATTAACTTGCCCGAAATTTTTGACTGATTTTGATATGGAGCGGTGGGAACTAAGATTATACCATTGGCATCAGTCATAAAGACTTGTCCATATTTCCCAATTCTCAGTTTATTATAAAATTGAGAAAGGCTGGTAAAGGAAATATCCATAGTCACCACCCCGAGAAATTCATTATTTTTATCATAAATTGCTTTGGAGACGCCTATTCCGTGATCGGTGGTGTTAGCGAAGTTAAACACATCAGTCCAGTAAATACCTTTCGTTTGTAGCGCCCCCACGTACCAAGGACGAATTTTAACATTGAGTTTGGGAGAAGGAAAATTTTCGGAAGTAATTACTTTGAATGTGTTGTCTAAGTAATACCATATTTCAGGTGGAGATTGATTCACCTTGATGATCCGAATTAAATAAGTCACATTGGGAGGAAGTGGTTGGCTGGGATTGTTGACGTAGTGAGTCAGCGCAAAAGGATAATTTCTTTTCACTAAATAAAAATCTCCATTAGCGAATCCGATGTAAAAAGAAGAAATTCCTGGATCCATCTTCACCACTTCTTCCATATATTTTCTGAGTTCTGGGGTAACAGAAAATTTTCCACCTAAAGCCAAGGCCGATGAAGCCTCTATTGCTAATTCGGTATCTTGCTGAAGGTCAGTCACCCTTTGTCTGATAGCGGTTGAATTGCGTTCCATCACGCCTTTAGAAAAATTCAAAATGGCATAATAGTTTCTGAAATAGGAATAACAGATAATGATGGTAAAAGTAAAAATGGTCAAAGAAGTGAACAATGTCAGGATATCAATTTTTAGGGTTCTAACCCTAATATGATGCAGCCAATTGCGAAGTCGGCACTTGATGATGCTTTTAGCCATTGCATTTATAATATAGTCTATCTGGCGGGTAATTTCATGCACCTCTGCACCAAAACTAATTGCCGCAGGAGCTGGAATCCATTCGCTAAATATTATGGATTCGAAAATATGGACACACTTAATCGCCCCCATGCCGGTCAGAATGCCCTTGAGTAAAACCAACCCTTATCTTCAAAATCCTATTACTAGGAAGAAGCTTGTCGCACGTTCAGTCGAGACCTCCTGCGGTGTAGAAGGGATTACGATTACCTTAACTCAAGCTCTGTCCTTTCTAACTCTTGTTCCTCAGAGGTTAAAGTTGTTTTTGTGATAGAGCTAATATATTTTTTTGCATTATCCACAATTTTGATCCTATCAATAACGATTAGTTTCAAAAGGGAAGATGGTGATTGAAGAAAACCAAAAAAAGATTCATATCGAAGATTACCATATTTGCTTTTCAGTCACTTCGTGACTTAGGGAGCCAAGTTTATTAAAGAGCATTAGAAAGTCCTTTGTCTGATCGGTATTATTACTATTTTCCATTAAATACTTCTTTGATTTTTCAACTCAACTTAAATTTTTTTAATCTAATAAATATTTCTCTGGAATCTGAATTTTTTCTGGAGAAATTTTTACTAAATGCCCATTTTCCCAAACAGAAATACTTAGACCTAATTGCTTGTGTTCAGCAAGTGCTTTAGCGACTCCTCGCCTGATACCGAGATCAATTTTTTCGAAGAGCTTATTTTCTTCTTGTTCACTCATGAGATGACTCCTGAAATTTTTGCCAATATGCTTGATTGTGAACTGTATAGGGTTTATGAAGTTTTTTTTCCGCAATGATTGTGGGTTCTGTCGAAGAGTTATCGTATAAAACCCAATCATCGGCTAATGAGCTATAAATATTTAAGAAATGATGAATACTACGCCGATACCGTCTCAAAATAGTTTCAGTGGGGATATGATGTCCTCCACGAGCAACGCGATCTTTGACTCTAGCCATGGCGAGATCAGAAGATTGTAGCCATAGAAAAATCAGATTGATCTTATAGTTATTATTTTTACAATCAACTAAAAAAGGAGCAAAGCTTCGTGAGGCCATGGTAGTTTCAAATGAGAAGTTTGCTTTCTGATTCGCCAGGTGGTGAATTCTCTCAAGCATTAAGCGGCCAGATTGTATTGAGACGGAGGCAGGATTGAATGGGGAAAGCGCAATCTGCATTAACATATTCGTGGCAATTGAGTAATTCAGGTAGCAAAGATTTTGCAGAGGTTGTTTTGCCTGCCCCATTGGGACCGCCGATCATATAAATTTCAGGCATTGCCCTTTTTCACCTTTTGTATAAAATGCACTCCAAAAAATCCGGCGCTTGAAAATCTATCCAACCGGTATTCCTACTGTAAATTATTGTCCTTTCCACCGCAACAACCCTTAAGGATTAACGGTATTTTTAGATTATCAAGAAGATCCGATGGATAATAACGTAGCATAACGAGGATTACGCTCGAGCGTATTGGGACGAAAAAATTATAGTTCTGGGGCGATACACAAAAGACGGTGTCACATCCGAATATTTGCAAATAATAGAATTTAAAAACAGAGGATTATATTGCACGAATATACGTATAAAAGTTACACAAGGAAATTAAGCATTGTTATTTAAATAAAGTCTATTTTTTAACCGCATATTTTTTGTTGTTAGTTGATTGTTTATACAAATATTTTTTTGAAAATATCCGGATGTGACACCGCTTTTTACGCTGACAACTGTTAAAGCGTTAACTGAACAAACGGGTTTATCAATCGCCACAATTAATAAATGTTTAGTGCATTTGCTTAATTTAGGTATCGTGCGTGAGCTTACTGAGCGAAAGCGAGGCCGGGTTTTTGTTTATACGGCTTATCTAGAAATTATGAATCGTGGTATTGAAATGGGAGGTTGATAAATGGAGTATGATGAAAATAAAATTGATGAAGTTATTTTAGCATTGTTATATCTTAATACAGACAAATGCGGAAATACTTGGAAAGGTGTTGATTGGGACAGTATGGACCGCAGTTTTTGGGTCGCATCGCGTATGTGCGCATACCTGAAATAGTAAGATAACGATTAGCGTGGCGAATAATATGCACAAAAGCACCATTTTTAATGGCAATAGGCTATTGGATTTAATACGCTGCCATGCAATGCTTTTCCGGGTTTACGTTCTTTTAATAAACCTTTGGTTTCTACATAGCGATTACGATAAGAAGCTTTGCATTCTTTGATATAGATGGCGTGAATCATACCATCACCATCAAATGGATAATGGTAAGCAATGGGTGGAGTTGACTCTGCTACATTTTTTTAAAAATTATGCTGTTATTAGCATTATTTTCTCGCCGAACTAACTCAACACCTAGGTAGCCAGAATCGATAACTCTCTTAATTTTTTCTTTATCAGTGCAGATTATTTCTATCGTATCAGGAGAAGATACTTTGGCGGGAGTATCTGATAAAGATTTTTCCATAATAAATCTAAATGTATTGGGATATTTTGGCCCCCAAACAGCAGTAACGTATTGAACAATATGATACCCATAATTTAAATAACATTTGATTGCTCGGCCATTCATTGGGATAACTAAAAGCCTGCATAAAGTAAGATTAGCATCTCTCGCTTTATGAGCAAGCAGGAAATCCTATTTGCAGTTGGCAAAATGGTGAAATTGTTTGGATTGAACCAGATAAGATTCCACTGGAATAACCATGAAAACGTTTGCTGTTAAGAGGGTCGAGTCTTTAATTCTGAAATTCTGTATTGGATCCGAATAAATTTGTTTTTCTATATTAAATGCTTATTTTTAATTGCTTATCCAATAGAATTCTCTGTTTTATCCGGTGATAAGTTTGAGTAACTGCATTTGTTGATAACCCTCCGAATGCTAAGCCTATATCTTTGCTTTCACATATCGTTCTGCTTTTGACATCATTACCGTACGGAATTTACCAGCTGAAGGACAAATATCGCTCACCTACCCTTTGCAACAGTAATTAGATATAATGTGAATAAAGAAAAAATGCCACTGAGTAAAAACAAATCCTTATCTTCAGAATTATACCACTAAGAAAAACTCATTGCGCTTTTAATCGGGGTCTCAGGAGATAAAAATTTATGAGGAGAATAGAAATGAAAACATTAGCGTTAGCCTTTTTAGGCATATCTTTTACGGTTGTTGCGGTTAGTACTCAGGCCAACACTTATACTGTTAGCTTTCATAATCCTGGAAATGCAGGGCAGGGTGCGATGACTCCAGATATAATCCCGGGTAACACAACGCAAGTTGAATGCTACAGTGGTAATTGCACTTCAATACCTCCCAAAAGTAACACTTCTTATAGTATTTCAAGCAAGGATTCAAGTATTACTTGGGGAACTTTTATGGCTATATTTACTTATATCGAAAGTTCAAATACCTGCGACAGCGCCGTTCAACTAACGAAGGTGACATATGCTGAGATTAGCATCTCAAATCCATCAGCAACCGACGATCCTTCATTTGTTATTAATGTGGGAGATGGAGAATTGCCTTTGGGGCTTAAGGGAACTATAGCCAAAATTTCAAATTGCGCCACTTACAAATAAGATCGTATTTATGGATTAGGTCTATTGTAATATCCAGTATTTACCAAAAAATGTTAGATACTGGATAAACTCATGCTTAATATCCTAATACGCTATTGTAAAAATGAAGTCTTTGATTATGGCTATCCGCCATATCCTAGAGGAAAAAGCAACTCAAACTGTCTTAGAACAAGCAGAAATTCTCTCCGAGCATGAAATAGTTGAGCAGGTGTTTTTTTATGGTTTCGCATAAAAATAATGTTCAAAATTTGGGCCCACTAGGACTCGAACCTAGGACCAAGGGATTATGAGATCACCATCCCATTAAAATGCAAAATAGTTATTTTATTTAAGCCTTTGAATTTATATTGTTTTTTACTTTATTAATTGTTTAAAATTTGGTCGCTTGTTAATCAAAAAGCACACTAAGGCACAGTATAGTACACTAGAGTCCCGCAAATTTCATGCAAGGGAAATTATTTCGTTTCTGTTAATAATAAGAAATTACTAATCTCTAATTGTAATTTTGAGGGCAATAAAAATTTAAAATACGGCAGGCTTTTTTTTCGATCAAAAAGACTATTTCACGACGGCTTTCCCTCTGCCCATGCAAACTAAAAAAATGTATAATAAATTCTTGCCTCTACCTAACCAATTAGCTAAGATGTTTCTTCAGTTAACCAAGAATAGACACTTCAACCATGCCCCACTTGATGATTATTGCAGGAGCCAACGGAGCTGGAAAAACCAGTTCCGCACCCTCCTTATTGCGCGATACTCTACAAATAGATGACTATGTGAATGCAGATACCCTTGCTCAAGGACTTTGTGGATTTGCCCCTGAACAGGCGGCTTTCGAAGCTGGACGAATTATGTTGGCGCGTCTGCGTCAATTAGCTAATGAACAAATGAATTTTGCTTTTGAAACAACTTTGGCCAGTAAAACCTTTGCTACATGGATTAAATCTTTAAAGAAACAAGGCTATTCTTTTCATTTAATTTATTTATGGTTGGAAAGCCCTGAGCTTGCTATTACACGAGTTGCCGAAAGAGTAAAACTCGGCGGACATGCGGTACCAGAAGAAACTATTCGAAGACGATATCAAGGAAGTTTAAATAATTTTTTCAATCTTTACCAACCCATTACGGACTCCTGGCAATTTTATAATAATACTGAACTGAATTTTCCAAAACTAATTGCCTCAGGAGCTGGAGCACAATCACTAAATATTATTGATTCGGAAATATGGACACATTTATTGGAGGTCAACCGTGGAAAATAAAACTTTACCAGATGATGCAATTACTCAATTCTTCAACAATCCGGAGGCTGTTACTAAAGCGATACAAGCTGGGATCAAAGCCGAGTTACTAAAACATAAGCAAGCTGGTAACCCGGTGTGCACTTGGCGCGATGGAAAAGTTGTTTGGGTTGAGGCAGATAAGATTCCATTGGAAAATGAAAATATTTAACCAATAATTTAAACAATTTCTTTTGTCTTAGTTTTGTGTGACCAGGCTTGTAATTCGCAAGCTTGGCGCCAATGGGCTTATTAAGTCGTATGAACAGGGTTCGATAATACATTTAACGCTGCCTCAGGCTCTTCCATATATTTTTCATGAAACATTTTTATATACTCAAAACCATCTGGGCAATTGTTACTCTTCTCTTTAAAAAATTTATAAGTCCGCTCATCACTATATACTGTATTAATATTATTTTTTATCTCATCAAACAACATAGTTCTGGTAATTTTCGGTAATTTACTACCAAGAAAGAGTCTCGCAATGCTTTCCATTAAATTCAAATAACTCAATAAATAACTCTCAGCTTTATGATCCTTATCATCTATTTTATCGACATTCTCATAGACTTTCTGATGTGCAGCCAACATCATATCAGTAAATTTTATATATAGTGCTCTATCCTCAGAAGTTCCTTTTTTCCTAAAGAACAATATCTGCAATATACCTGTAACTGTAGTCGATATAACTGTAGCCGCAGTTACGAAGAACCCAATATATTGTAGTATCCAACACAAAATATCTTTTAAAAAAGACATCATTTCTTTGAAGGAGACTTATTTGTACTTCCAGATAAATTAACGCTGAGGTCAATGTTATCTTGAGGAAGAGGATCATTTTTTTTCTCAAGGTTAGCTTTTGGGACAGGCCGTTGACTTGGGAAGTTTAGACACGCTTTATCCATAGCAACGACACTATTATTTTCACTACTCATACAAATCACTCCTTACATTAAAGAATGTAGGGGAAAGTATTGTCAGATATTGCAAACTTGTCTTTTTGAAAAATGCAATTTGCAATATCCGACGCTGTTAATTTTCTTGAGAAAAATACAGTATAGCGAGAATGTAAACTTTAAGCAAGCCCACGCCATTAGTGTCAGTCATGACAATTTTTAAAAGAATAAATTTAAAACAAACACCTACTTACTAAAATGCCGTCAGCTTTGACACCGCCCACACGTGAACCCAGACTGTCGAGCAGAAACTCCTAAAGATCGACCTTCGCTTGAACAGATAATTGGTTCTCTCAAAGCGGCCTATAAAACGGCTTATAAGAACTCCAAAATGATACGCAGTATTTATCCTGGATTACACGGAAACAATCGTATCCCAAACGCTATTAGATTGCAATATTATTGCATTTTTAATGCTTATAATTTAAAATAATTCTTAGAAATATGTCAACTAAGGTCTACCTATATGGAAAAGTATTCATGGATATCTGTTTTTTTGTTATTAACATCATTGCAATCTTTTGCTCAAATTCAACTCGAATTTCATGGGAAGCAAGCAAGACAACTATGGTATTTTCTCAATGAGTCGAAAAAATTAGGTGGAAATGTCATTTCTGAAGGGACCATGGGAACCTCACATTTATCCTCACCAATAATCAAGTGCCACAAGACTAATCCAGCTAATTTTAATCCGCCGAAACCTGCACAAGATCCTTCACTTTATTCATGTGATGTTACTTTAGGCCTTGATACAATAACAAAACAATAGTAAATTTTCCTGCTATGAAAGACATTACATATAATTATGTATCTAGCATCGACGTATCTCATTGGCAGGGAATAATCAATTGGACTGCTGTTGCTTCTGCTGGCATCCAAGAACCCTTTGCCAAGGCGACTCAAGGCATTAGTTATGTTGACCCCCAATTCGCGCAAAATTGGAGGGGTATGAAATCTGCTGGATTTAAGTATAAGGGCGCTTATCATTATCTAGAACCTGATGGCAATTGTACGGAACAAGCGAAATTTTTTTATACTACGATTCTTAGTATCGATCCTGATTTTTCTTTCGATACAGATTTTCTTGCCTTAGATGTAGAAGAGCCAAATTCAGGTTCAGCAAAAGATTATCAAAAATGTTTAAGCGATTTTTTAGAGTGGCTGCCCGTAACTTTTATTTATACAAGTCAACCTTTCTTTGATTCAATTTGTTCTAGTACAGATTGCTGTTTGTCTACAGTATTCTACTTTGATTGTACAAGTTTATGGGTTGTTGATTATCAATCTGTAAGTATTCCAAAACTTCCCTATTGTTGGGGCATGACTGGCGGATGTTATGGGTGGGATCGGTGGCAATATACAGATAAAGGAAATGTGTCTGGAATTAATGGTTTTGTTGACCTTAATTGGTTAAATTCTTTCGAAGAACATGCATTTCTGCAACACAATTCATACTCACCTTCAAATTCCACTTTATTAGGCTCATCAAATATGATCCTAGAATCACAATTTCAATCCCAGAAGTTTCTAGCAGGTGCTTTAATTTTAGGGCTTGCAGGGCTTGGCATCCTTCTCTATAAAAAAGGTAACGACTTATATCAATCAACTCAAAAATATTGGCATTTAGTTTCAGGATGGTGCACTAAAAATTTTCCTGCAACAAGAGATTCAGCAACTGATATGCCAAAGAAGCAGTCTTCTAATTACTTTAGCTTTCTCAATACCCCATTTTGTTTTAAAAAATCAGATCAGATTAACAATGATCATTTTAATGACCACTCCCTTCAGCCCTGAAAATTAAGCACATCATTATGATTATATTTTTAAAATTTTGTTAAAGAGCTATATTGGCATGTGTAGTCACTTTAGGAGATGAATGTACCGTTGTGTCAGGCATGACAGTTTTAAAAGAATAAATTTAAAATAAACAACTACTTACTAAAATGCCGTCAGCTCTGACACCACCCATGTGTATGGACTGCTCCCAGAGCGTGGGCAAGTGTATCAATCTCAGAACAATGGCAAGGTGTGTATTTAGTATTTAGCCAAATATTTTTTTTCAAATTCCTGCATGAGTGGTTCTATACGTGAAGGAGCTGCGAAAGGAAAATCTGCTTTTGACATCATTACCGTACTGAATTTACCAGCGGAAGGATAAATATCGCCCAGCCAAAGCTCATGTATATTGCAAATATCATCCACAGTAAACTGATGATCTTATTAAAGATATCCAGCAATTCCAACTCTGTTCTTTCTAGCTCTTGTTCTTCAATAGCCTCAATATTTTCTCTAGATTTATACCAAGATAATTTTTAAGCACTTGATTATTAGAACCCGGCTCCCAATCCTCATCAGTAGGGACGGTGTAACGCTTTGAATCAGTAGCCATTCTTTAGAGCTCCGGTTGTAATTAAATTCCTGAGATAATATTGATCGTATCTATTTGGACTCAAATTTTCAACTGAATTAAAGTCCTTCCTGGATAAAATGGATTTTTGATAATTAATTACCTGAATAAATGTTATTTTTATAATTGTCTTAAATTAAGGTAGCTCAGGGTCAATCCTGTAACTTGTAACCTTAAAAAAGTGACAAGTCACAGGCATGTCTCATACTTTATTATGTTCAATAAACATGCCTCGGTTTATTTAAACCAAATTTCCTTTGTAATATTTTGATTCACTATAAATTGTTTATTGCAAAATAATCGTGTCCTGTGATTAAAAACCTCTATATATTCGTCTGTTGCAGGCGTATACGCTAGCTTATAAGGACAATGTTGCGGATCACCCCAAAAGAATATCGCAAGCATTTTTGGAGAAATAGGAAAGGTTAATTCGATGCTATGGGAGCCAAGTCCCGAGTATAAGCCTGGGTTCAGTGGATCAAGATACAGGCATGGATTATCGGAAGTAATAAAACCAACTTTACTATCTTCCAAATACAAAAAATGGGCATTCATTTTTGCTAAAATTTCTGCTGTAACTTCAATTGCAGGCAAAAGTAGATTCATAGGTTGTTTGGCAATTTCTCATACCTCTTCATGGTTAATAGATGGCATAGAGGTCGAAGGTGAAGAGTATATTTTTTTTCTCGAAGAAAATTTAATAGATTTATCCATGCTATCCATACATTTTAGTACATGATTCCAAGTCTCTTTATTCTTATCACGCATTGCTTCAGTACGATGCAGCATTGCAGAAATAAAAAAAATCATACTGGATATTTCTGAAGTAGTGAGCGGTTCTAAAGAAAGAAGTTTGTTCTGACGGGTTTCGGAGAAGTCTTTCTCTATTTTGCTTAACATTTTTTCGAGCTTTAAATCCCTTTCGCCACTAGCAGTACGTAAAGTGTAAAAATTATTGTCAAAGAATATTTTTTTCGGAGATTTTTTTCTCGAGTTTTTTCCATCTTTACTAAATACCCATACATAGCCTTCATAGTTGGGTGGGCTAGTAGGATCAATCCATGCACTTAAGTACGAGTTTGGTATCCAGTGTTGTTTTTTATATTCCATGCTGCTGTTATCTTTTATTATTTTTCCTATATAAAAAAAGACTGAAATTAAAGGTATTGGCTCTACCTCGAATAAGGGAGCATTTTAAATCGAGTTGAGATCTCCAAACACCTGGATGTTTCAATTAAAGAAATTGTTCAAAATTTGGGCCCACTAGGACTCGAACCTAGGACCAAGGGATTATGAGATCACCATCCCATCAAATGCAAAATAGTTATTTTATTTAAGTCTTTGAATTTATATTGTTTTTTTACTTTATTGATTGTTTAAAATTTGGTCGCTTGTTAATCAAAAAGCATACTAAGGCACAGTATAGCACACTAGAGTCCCGCAAAATTCACGCAAGAGAAATTATTTCGTTTCTGTTAATAATAAGAAATTACTAATCTCTAATTGTAATTTTGAGGGCAATAAAAATTTAAAATACGGCAGGCTTTTTTTCGATCAAAAAGACTATTTCACGACAGCTTTCCTCTGCTCATACAAACCAGAAAATTGTATAATAAATTCTTGCCTCTCCCAATCCAATTAGATAAGATACTTCTTCAGTTAACCAAGAATAGACACTTCAGCCATGCCCCACTTGATGATTATTGCAAGAGCCAACGGAGCTGGAAAAACCAGTTCTGCACCCTCCTTATTGCGTGATACTCTACAAATAGATGATTATGTGAATGCAGACATCCTTGCTCAAGGACTTTGTGGATTTGCTCCTGAACAAGCGGCTTTCGAAGCTGGACGAATTATGTTGGCGCGTCTGCGTCAGTTAGCTAATGAACAAATGAATTTTGCTTTTGAAACAACTTTGGCCAGTAAAACCTTTGCTACATGGATTAAATCTTTAAAGAAACAAGGCTATTCTTTTCATTTAATTTATTTATGGTTGGAAAGCCCTGAGCTTGCTATTACACGAGTTGCCGAAAGAGTAAAACTCGGCGGACATGCGGTACCAGAAGAAACTATTCGAAGACGATATCAAGGAAGTTTAAATAATTTTTTCAATCTTTACCAACCCATTACGGACTCCTGGCAATTTTATAATAATACTGAACTGAATTTTCCAAAACTAATTGCCTCAGGAGCTGGAGCACAATCACTAAATATTATTGATTCGGAAATATGGACACATTTATTGGAGGTCAACCGTGGAAAATAAAACTTTACCAGATGATGCAATTACTCAATTCTTCAACAATCCGGAGGCTGTCACTAAAGCGATACAAGCTGGAATCAAAGCCGAATTACTAAAACATAAACAAGCTGGTAACCCGGTATGCACTTGGCGCGATGGAAAAGTTATTTGGGTTGAGGCAGACGATATTCTTTTAGATTAATATCTAAGAGTTCGACTTGACTCCGATAAAAATAATTTTTAAAAATATGCGAACTCAACAACTATCAATCTTCAATTCTGAAATTCTGAAATTCTGAAATTCTGAAATTCTTGGATAGTTTTGCCCATCATTTAACTCTATTAAAAATTCGTAAGCTTCTTCCATTTTCTTTACATCCTAGAGCTATTTTGGACAACTCTGTTTCCAAATAAGTATCCACGATAGCACAAGATATTAGTGTCAGCCATGGCAGGTTTTTAACTTTTATTTCCATAATTTTATTAAATTTGTAGAAGTCGCCATCGCCTCTGACAACAATAATGCTTTGTAGCTCCTGGAACGATAACAACATACTTGGCAACCAAGCACTAATATATTCCAGCCAATAGTAATGTACCTGGCTCTAAGCTCCACATCCATACAAACTTGTAAGTAAGACTTATAGGTTGTCTCTTCAACGATCATTTTCGGTTTGATAAAATATGGCTAATCATCCTTAGGATTATTACTTAGTAGATTTTCCATTTCTTTTTTAATCTGATCTCTTCTTTCGCAATCAAAATTTTCGAACTTCAGTCTCAAAAAGCCTTTAGGATTTTTCTCACAATGGTAATAATAATGATTCTTTGCTAATTCTACCTCGTCTTTTTTAATTTCTCTATCGGATTTCTTTAAATAGCCAGTCAATTTTAACCACTTTAAAGTAGATTTCCCTAAATTATATAGAAGCAACAGGATTGCAATCCAAGTATACTTTCCTTCAATAAAACTAATACAAAGAGGTATAGCTAACAGCCATAGAAATGATAAAAAAATTATAATTTTTTTCGCTTGCCGCCTTTGTCGGCACTGAGTTGTTAGTTCAGTTTTTATTTGCTTTTCTGTGCGCGAGGGTAACTTCTTATATATTTCTTGCAAATGCTTTTTAGACTTTAAGTAGACCGGGCATTGATCATCTAATAATATCCTCCATACCATAACTAACTGAAGTTTTTGTGGGTCAAAATATCCACATAAACAGCTATCCGGACGTACGCTTGATAAATCTATTACTCTGCCTACATCATCAATTGCATGTGCTATCAATGCCGTTGGATATCTTTGAGAAAAATATTTAAATTCTATTTCCAATATTTCAGCTATGGCCTCCAAAGGATACGATTTGGTAAATACCACATTCAACGAAGCCAACCAGTTATCAGACCGGGGCGAAACATAGTTAACAAAGAAGCCATCTCTGCTTTCCTTGATTGTATCCCAAATAATAAATCCCTCATCCATTTTTTTGCTTCATATCCAATAGTTGGTTGCACTCTATGGTGCGCCGTTATCTTTATGTGAGGCTTGGAGACGAGCAACAACTAAATTATAAATTGCTTGTGCTTTTTCAAACTCTTCTTTTTGGATGCTTAAATGTGCCCTTTTTTTAATGCGCTTACCTGGATGCATTAAATTACGTAAATCACGGAGAAAATGTGCCCATTGCTCGGTAAGATGAGTTAAAATATAATATCCTTTGTTTATTGTTAATGGCGGCAACCAATTAGCTGCATTACACACATGTATCAGATCATCCAAATTCCAATTTAAAGGATTTTTGTCCTTTAATTTCTTTGGTAATTTCTTAATTGCTTCCTTGGTTTCACTGGGGAATACCAAACAGCGACTCAATAACTGAGCTTCCACCGCAGCGCCCAGTAAAAAGCAACCAGCATTATACGCCTGATTTTGACCACAAATTAAAATTTCCTTTTCAAGTTCGGCTAGCAATAAAGCAATAGCCTGCTCGGTTTCTTTTTTTCTAAATGATGACAACGACCCTGCTCTCGTAAATCCCAAAATTTATCTGAATCTGTCTCCAGTAAAGTAGCTAGTTCATTTTCTCCAAATTCCCTAAAAATCTCAATAAATTTTAAATCGTGAATCTTCGAATATTCCTTATTAAGTAATTTATATTCCTCAGGACCTTCGCCTACAGACCAGTATTCACCGTCCGATAAACCATGTAATTTTCTTATTTCATCTATTTTGTTCGTTATAGGATCAGTTTCTACATCATAATCCCCAGCTATAATGCAAGATTCATGTACTCCCTCCAAATAAATAGAAGTAAAAAAAACATATTCCGGCTTAGTAAAACGCCCTGCTTGGTACAGAAGGCGAACCGCAGGAAGCCCAGCATGCGCACTTTTTTCTACATTTAATTTATCTCGCAAAGTTGAATGGGGGTGGAGTTTAACCAGCTCAGGAACAGTAGAAGATAACATTAATTCAGCTATAAAGATTTTATTTAATTCAGAAACAGACTCTTCTAACTCCTCCTGAGTAACTTGTTTAATGGGACAGGGTTTTATTAACATAATAAGTTCCATTTAGATCAAAAATAGTTTTCCCTATAATACCATGACTGAACACAAAGTGTACAACACCAATTAACTATAAAGACAGCAGCGTTGGGACGCTAGTTCAATTCTTTATTTAAGCACCAAAATTTTAGGGTATTTTTTGGGATATCTGGTAAAAGTGAAATTATATTTATTAATTAAATCAAAATATTATTAACAGAATTAATTCCCGCCATACGATTTAGCGAATTTAAAGCCTTATAATTACTTAGAAAATGAAAGAAGGTCAATGCTAATATCTTGATTTTTTGCCATTCCGCTGAATGTTTCAGCAATAGAGCGAAGCAACGCAGCAGTTCTTGGCCATTTTATATTCATAGCAACGCTCCATCTAATATATTTATTTGCTAAATCTTCCTCTTGTTGTCCGCCTTCGCCCAAACTCCGAACTGTAACTCCGCGATTATAGCAGATTCTATTTTCAATGCTTTTCTCAATTACTTTATTATTCAAATTTTCCAGAAGATTGCGTATGGCAATGTGAGGCCACATACCGTCACTGTCAGAAGGAGAATACGACAATATACGTCCAATCTCTAAATCTGCCCCGCTAACTCGATGATAGGCAGTACATTGACTACGAGCACGTTCCATCCATGTTTCTAATTGCATTTGATCAATAGTAGCATCTAGTGTAAGTCCAGGGATAAGCTTCCAAGACTGTAATACTTTAATAGCCTGAGCTGCAAACTGATTTCTCTCTTCTTGAGTTAAGTTAATTTCTTTCTGAATAGGGTCTTCAGAATCATCATCACACTTGTAGCAGAATGAAATAAGTTGAGAAAAAGCCAGAGGGTCGGTTTGTAATATTCGATGTATAGCCATTGGCGAAGTTGTATATCGGCTTATTTCATCAGCTAAATCAATAAATGGCCACTCCAATTTCGCTATTTCATCGTTAGGTAGTTCGTTTCGTTCGTATAATTGATTAAATACATGCCCAAGGTGGAAGGCATACATATTCGTAGGAAGAAATTTCACTTTTTCACGTAAATATTTTATAAAATCTTCCATTAATCGCTGCAATAAAGAGCTGGGCAGTGAAATATTTTCTCCACCAGCAATTTCTAATGCTCGATCTGGTCGCTTTGCATCCAGCAGCTTTGTAACTGCCAGTTGGCAATCTTCATCTTTATTAACAGAATAGCCATGTGCATATTTCCAATACTCATCCTCAATATCTTTACCTTCAGCACTTACCGCTAACCATGTTTCTGCTTTTTCTGGTAACCCTAAAAATAAAAGTGCTAATGAATGTGAAATATAACTTCCTTCTTTTCTTATGCGTGCAATCTGTTGGATTACCCAATTAGATCCACTAACCTCAATCCTTCCGTAAGAATAACCTATGATAAAATCATGATTTTCAATAGGTTGTTTATATAAGGTATCAATTATAAGATTATCTTTATTTATATCGAAAATTACTTTACCTATAATATTTCCAATGCTTAGAGGAGACCGTGTGGTTTGAGCATACAGTATGATATTTTCTATGGGTTGTTGGCTTAGAATCTCTTGAGCAGCTTTTTCACGAACGGTAGTTACTGATTTCTGATCATCATAATAATTTTCTAGTCTTTTTTGAGGTAATTGGGGGTAAGCCTCAGTTAAAAGCCAACCTAAGGGCTCAAAAATATTATCAGGAGTAAAAATTTTTAATACATCTTCCAAAGGTTTGATATGAGAGATCCACTCGCCGTTTCCGCGATTATAAAGTGAACGCAAGGTTATTCGAGCTTGGGTAAATATTTCTTCACGCTCGGTTTTAGTAAAAGCAGCCGGATCAGCTATAATCAAGGCCTGAAGCAATTGTTCTCTTATATTGGTTGGTAGAGTCATAAAATTTTTAAGACAATGCGTCAAATTTTCCCTCAAACAAGCTAAATTTAGAAGTTTTATTTGCAAACCCAGAATATAAGTTAAGTGGTCTTCTTTATTTTCAGGTTCTAGACCTCTCCTTGTGCCATTTGTGTCACGCCAATGAAATCGATATGATTCACTAGCCGTTATACTGCCATAATAACCTTGCGTGAACTTCCAAACAATTTCAGGATATCTAAAGATAAGCTTATCCAATAATGTTAACCTCTCATCAGGGGTTGCATATGTTTGTGGATAGCCAGGTCGGAAAATTCCTTTAGGGCGATTGATTGGTCGATTAGTCCATTGCCCCCCTGTGTCTATTTGAGCTAATTTTGTTAAAATCATAGCCGTACGAGTCAAGTATTGTGTATGCCATGCCATCTCTTCAAGCGCCCATAACAAACCACTATGCTTACATTTCGGAAAGATCTCTGTGGTATCATCCTTCATTAATTCTTGAAAAATTTCTGGGTTTTTTTCTATTCTCTGTTCTAGCACTTCAATGAAAACATCTGGAGCAGCTTCTGCAAGTCGAGGAAGAATATCTTGAAGTGATTCCCATGCTTCCCATTTTTCAGCAGAGTCCAGCAGTTCTTTCACAATCCCATTAACCTTATATTGTATTTCATTTATTTTAGGAGCTTTATCGCCGTAAATAGCAAGAAGAATTAAAGAATCAACAAGGCCTGTCCGTAGCCAATTAGAAATCTGGCTGGGTACAGTAAACATTGAAGCCATAAATCTTTTCTCAGGCAAAAGATTATATTTGGGATCAATTTCGCTCAGTATTTTCAGGATACATGTTTTGTAAACTTTTAAAGTCTCATTCGTAAGGTTACGAGCAAATAAAAACCAGGCATCGAGGGAAGATCTAAGCATCCATACAGTTGCCACTTTGTAAATGGGAGAATCATCCATCATTAAGAATTGTTCAAGTTCTTTTGCAAATTTCGCATAGTTCATTCCACATAGTATTTCGATTATTTGCCTATCACCTTCTATTGCCTCGTTCCAAGAACCAGCCAGTAAAAAAGGAATCAGGAGGTAATCATATTTCACATCCGCCCATTCAGGAAAATTGCTTGGGCGAGATAGTTGACGTCGCAGTACGGGAATACTACGCCCAAAGTCCCTCGCAAACTGTTGCGCCTTAGTTCTTGAAAAACCTGTTTCACATAAAGATTTTTCAATAACGGAGCATTGTGGACGAGATAACTTTAATATATTCTTTGGCTCAAATACTTTTGTATTAGCCACTAAAAAAATATGATGACCTTTCTGAATGGCGATTCCGCACGCTTCTCGACAAGAAGCAGGGGCTGCAATAACTAAGGGACTTTGAAAAGCTGAAATACACTCCCGTAATTGCTCAACATTTTCAACTTTTATACAACGCGAAAGAATATGTAATCGCTCAGCTTCAGGAAGCATCATTATCGCTGCATACAAAAATGCAAAGGGTTCATCAGGAGAGTCGCCTTGCACTTCAATCAAGCTGGGTGTTTTCGTTAACCATAGTCGAATTTTTTTCAATTTCTTTCTGGCGGCCTCCTGCTATTAAATCTATAGAAAATTGCGGGCTAGTTTCTAGTGACCATTCCTCCCGAAAACCTTTTATATCCCTAATACCGCTTGAAATCACTTTTCCAATTTTTTTTGCTAACTGAAGAGCAACCACAGGAGCTGAATCAAGCCATTGCTCAAGCATATCCGCATTAATAACTTGTACATCCTTCCATTCATTGGCTGATTTTTTTTCATTTATCCATTTATTACGACCTGGCCAGGGGCGCGGAGTAACAAAAACAAAAGTAGTTTCACTTCGAATCAAGACCAAGCGAATTATTTGTTCTTTTTGAATAATCTTCTTCAGCCTTTTTTCTTGGAGAGCCTGAAGTACCAATCTCCCATGCTGAACTACCTGTTGGAAAAAAGGGCGAGGTGGCAGATGTTTTTAATTGTCCATCCGAGCCGCTCACCGCAATACTGTCTCCACAGGGAAATTCTATTTTTTCGACAAAAGAGGCTGTGGCTGATATAAGATTCCTAAGTAATTTCGGCAATGTCTGTTCGCAATGCCTTTTATTACTGGTATACCAATTTTTTATATCACCAGCAGTAATCCACTTCATCATAAAATTTCCTTGAAGAATGACATTCCGATTAAATATGTCCCCAAATTTAGGAAAGACCTGGGAACATAGATAATACATACAATTGGGGTTGGTTAATTAAAAATCAAGGGTTAAATTTTATATTTATTGCACGAAGAGATCGTTCGCATGTAGTGGTTTACCAAAAACGGCTCCATCCCAAATCGTAGCACCAGTGTAGCACACACGAATTATCAGATGATCATATCGCTATGTTTTTTACCCGTTATATGCAAATAAAAAATTCAGTTAATGATAGCTTGTATAGATAAATTATCTTTATAATATCTTTTTGAATCCATATTTAATCACTAAAAAATAGTTTCCGTAAACCCTTGAAAATTTCAAAATAATCCCAATTAAAGAAACAATGAATCAGCATATAGAACTGGATCGTCATTTTCGTGACCTCACGCACCAAGAACTGGAATCTACTGAATCTCCCGAATTAATTACTTCACTAGATGATAAAAAATTTGGTTCAACCTGGGATAAACTGCTAGACAGTAAACGTGTCCTTATTCTCGCTGAAGCTGGTTCCGGGAAGACTAGCGAAATGAAGGCACAAAAAAAAAGGCTAACAAACCAGGGACATTTTGCTTTTTTTATTCCTATTGAGGCATTAGAAAAAGAGGATGTCCGCGACTATCTCTCTTTAGAATCAAATGAAACTATAAATTTCGATGCCTGGTTAACCGCCAGTAATCAACTAGCTTATTTTTTTTTAGATGCTGTCGATGAACTAAAATTGACTGGCGGCAAACTAGATATTTGTCTAGGGAAAGTAGCGCGCGCATTAGGAAACGCATGTAACCGTGCTCACATTTTTCGTCTCATGCCGCCCAACTGATTGGCGGCCCTCATATGATTGGGCAATATTCTGCGAAAAACTTCCAGTAAATGATTCTCTATCTACATTCGAATTAACCAGCGAGGAAGAATTTCTTGCACCATTACGACCATCAGAAAAAAGCAAAAAAGAAACACCACCTGTAGAGAAATTCCGCTGTGTCATTTTGCAGACCCTGGACCAAGCCCAAGTAGAAATATTTGCGTATGCAAAAGGTGTCGCCAACCCAAAAGCATTCTCAGCAGAAATAAATAAAAGCCATGCTTGGCTATTTGCGAGACGCCCACTAGATCTTGAAAGGCTGATCTTAACATGGGAAAAAAATGGAAAATTGGGATCGTTGCACCAGCAATATGAAGCCGCTATTGAAGAATCTCTTAAAGATAATCCAGATCGCAGCAACAACATGTTGTCAATGGAGCGAGCCATTGAAGGATCAGAGCGCCTTGCTTTAGCGATGCAATTGACAAAAACACGCACTATTCAGGTTCCGGAAGTACCAGCAGACTATACGACTTTCTCTTTAGACGCAGTTACAATTCTTAGTGATTGGAGTTTGGACGAAATAAAAGCATTATTACGACGTTCTATCTTTGATCCAGCTACATATGGCCGTGTTCAGTTTCATCATCGCAGCATCCAGGAATTTCTTGCGTCACGCCGTTTAGAAAAACTACACAAAAAAGGCATGCCTAAAAGAGAATTACACCGACTTATCTTCGCTGACAACTACGAAATGAGTGTTATTATTCCATCAATGCGTCCAGTTGCAGCATGGCTAAGCAAAAATATTCATAGTATCTGCCGGGAAGTTTTGAGTAGAGAGCCAGAAGTGTTAATACTTTATGGCGATCCTGAAATGCTGCCCTTGTCTGTTCGTATTGAATTAATCCAATGCTATGTAGATGCCTACGGTAATGGCACATGGAGAGGCATGTATATGCCAATAACGGAAATACAGCGGCTCGCTTCTCCCGACCTTGCTCCCAAAATTAAACAATGCTGGAGCCAATCCCCAAGTAACGAAGAGGTACGTATATTTCTCCTTCAGCTCATCTGGTTGGGAGAGATTCAGGATTGCGCTGAAATTGCCTTTGAAACTACGATGAATGCGGATTTCATCAATAACTTACGCATATTAGGTGCAAGAGCTTTGGGGGGATGCCGACGTTATGATTTATTAAGAAAGATATATGGTGATATCATAGAGCACCCTAATCGTTGGTCAGATCACATTATTTATTCCTCGGCTGATGAATTATTTCCTCATGTCATTTCAGTAGAGGAACTTAAGAAATTAATACAACGAATACCTGAACCTAAGCAGTCAGTAAGCGGATTCTCCTGGACCCTGTATATTCTTGCGCAAAAGCTAGAACCAAATAGCGAGGCAGCAATATTATTACGTAATTTACTACGTGACTTAATTTGGGAAAACCGAAAAAAAGAACTTGAAAGATGGAAGGACCCGGTTAGCCAATATTCATATTTAACACCTGCACTGGCCAGATTATGCCAGCGAAGGTTATCGAACACCGATTCATTTGATGAGGATTGGATTTATGCTAGCGTCATTGCATGCTATTTCCATAATAAAAATACTCTTGGAAGAGAAGATTTAACACTGCTTATCACGATCTTATTATCATTTCATCGGGAAACTATATTCTGGTTCCTGATTAACATTAGAAATATCACTTATCCAGATAGCGATGTAAATCATCATCTTTGCTATATCCAATATTATAGCGTGTTCCGTCATTTCGTGAATGAAGATTGGGATTGGCTGATACATGCAACTCATAAAAAGAGTCTCTTATTAAAACGCAGTGTGGCACTACAAGCGCTTATTCCTCTTTGGTCTCATCGAGGGAAATCAAATAGTGAATTGCGCGTCTTAAAGAAAACAGTCAAAGATAATCAAGATTTAACTAATATGCTGGTCGTTAGAACGAGACCTAATCCATTAGCGTCTCCTCTAAAGGAAGGAGAAGAAGAACATCAAGCCTATATTAAGACACAAGCAGCTAAACAACAGGAAACTGATAAGTTATGGTTGGACTGGAAAGCTAAGGCAGAAGCTGATCCTGCAGCGTGTTTCAAAGGAAAACGCCGAGAGGAAACTCGCTGGACATTAATTAGATGGCTTAATTCTCTAGATAATAGTAATACTACCCTAACATATTACAACTGGAAAAAAATTCGCCGAATTTTTGGCGATACCTTTGGCGAGTTGTTTGAACAAGACTTGCGAAATTACTGGAGAAAAACTAAGCCACCCGTCTGGTCTCGTCGTGTACCGGAAAAACGTGGTGTTATCTATCCTACACAAAATGCAGCTCTTACTGGGCTAGCCATTGAAAATGCCAGTGATACGTGTTGGACTAGTAACCTTTCTCAAGCTCATGCTAAATGCGCCGCAGAATGGGGTCTTACCGAATTGAATGGATTTCCTGAGTGGTACACACTTTTTGTCAAAACACAGCCTAAAGCTACACAGAAAGCTTTGATAACCGAATTGAAAAAAGAATTAAAAGATGTTTCTGCTCTACCACATCCACCAACATTAAATAAAGTTCAGCATGGGAATAGTGAATTAAAAAAGCTAGTTTTCCCTTTCCTGAAAACTCTTCTCATGAAATGGCCAGGATTTCCAAAAAAACAAGCTAAAAGAAATATATACAATCAAAATCTCGATCGACTATTATCCATTTTAACCGCTGCGGACTCAGCAGATATTAATGTTCTGCAGTTATGTGAAAAACGATTTTTAGCTAATCCCAATCACTCTTCCGCAGCTATATGGCTGCGTGGAGTGTTTTACTGTAATTTAACAGATGGTATTGAAGCATTCAGCAAAGCAATACCAAAACTTTCAAGAGCTAATCGAAAAAATCAACCCATAGAGTGGTTTGGGACAATTTTTGGCGACTATTATCGTCCTGATACTCAAATAAATATTAATAATGTAAATGTAAACTCACTACTATTACTTACAAAGCTGGTTTATGAACATGTACGATGTGAAGACGATGTACAGCATGAAGGCATCTATACACCAAATATACGAGATAAGGCGGAACAAGCACGGACTCGCATTCTTGGTGCGCTAATTGAAAAACCAGGTAACGAGACACTAGATATATTAATCACCTTAGCAAATAATCCATTGTTTGCACATATATCAGATTGGCTAAGACTTAAAGCGCGTGAGAGGTCTGCAAAAGACAGTGAATTAAGCGCATGTTCATTTGCAGATTATAAAAAATGGGAAGAAGAATATGAAACCCCTCCTAGAAACTGCAATGAATTGTTAAAGATCGCGCTCAATCGTCTAGAAGATATAAGACACGATATACACCATCATGATTTTAGCGACCGCAGTCTCTTAGAATCCAAGGATCAGGAAGCGGATATGCAACCATTGTTAGCGAAAAAATTTTCTGATGCTGCTCGTTCGCAATATAGCGTAAGTCGTGAAGAAGAGGTAGCTGATAAAAAGAAAACTGATATTCGTCTTACCACTAACAAATATCGTTGTGTTATTGAAATTAAAATCGGCGACAAATGGTCAGTCTCAGAATTAGAAGCCGCCATTAAAAACCAGCTAATAGATCAATATCTCAGGCATGAAACTTGTACTGCTGGCTGTCTTCTCGTCACTTATGCCGGATGTAAAGGATTCAAGGACCCAGATACAGGCGAATCCATGACTTTTGAACAGGTTATTGAACGACTACAAAAATATGCAATTACCCAAGAAAAGGCAGAAAACCACAGGATTAAGGTTATAATATTTCCTCTCGATCTGCGCTGTCCAATTAATAAAAAATCTCAGTCTCAAAAGAGCAATAAAATTGCGGCTTAAAATGCTCACTGGGTGGAAGAGAAACCAATAATTATCCACATGAACCATATCACTTTAGCTATTATTAATATTGAAAAGTCCTTTCATTTTTACTGAAATCATCGCCCACGAACGCGCACAGGCAGAAAAAATAATGATGGAAAAACAAGTTGTAGACTGGCAAGGCCATTATCATCGTTGTGAGCAAGAGTTTAAAACTTTACAGGCGGCGAAACATGCAGCAGATATTGAGTTAGCAACGATTAAAGCGCATTTAAATAATAAAATTATCGCTTAAACTAAACCATTTTCTTGTCTCTTCATATATTTTAATACTTACTGAGCTGTTATAATCACTGTCCTATTTAACTATTTAGAAGGGTATCTTATGCCAAAAGCCAAAGCTACTAAGAAAGCAAAGAAAACAGTTTCTTCAAAAAAAGTGATCAAAAAGAAACCCATTAAAAAATTAGCTGCTACTCGCTCAAAGAAAAAGGTCTCAGCAATTCCTAAAGGCTATCATAGCGTAACACCCTATTTGATTATTGATGGTGCAGCTGGGGCGATTGAATTTTACAAAAAAGCCTTTGGCGCGAAAGTAGGCTTGAAGATGGAGCAACCGGATGGAAAGAAGGTTGGACATGCTGAACTGAAAATTGGTGATTCGATGATTATGTTAGCCGATGAATGCCCCGAAACAAGCGCACGCAGTCCTAAGACTATGGCGGCTCGGCAGTGAGTTTTCATCTTTACGTAAAAGACGTTGACAAAGTGGTTGCGCGCGCTATTGCAGCCGGAGCAAAACTGGTAAAACCTATTGAGAATATGTTTTATGGTGACCGTTGTGGTCGCGTAGAGGATCAATACGGCCATCAATGGCATATTTCAACCCATGTTGAAGATGTTTCGACTCGTGAGCTGAAAAAACGTGCGACACAGTTGTTTGGTAAAAAATAACAATGACAGATTACAATTCAAGTGCCACATTATTTGCCAAGACAAATGTTACCATACATAAGTATTGATTTGAATTTACTTCCTTTTATGCAAGGAACATTTTGTCACTTAATGAGGTCGTATGAATATAATTGTTGATTTTATTTTTTGAAGAAAACAATTATTAATTGAATTAATAGTCCTTTTAGTTTAAGGCTGTATGTTTAAAGGAAAAAATATGGGATGGAAAGGAACAGTTTGATCACTTCATGCATCTAGCCGAAGAGCAGAAAAAAATTACCAGCATTATAAGAAACAAAAAGAAAAAATAGAAGAATTAAATAATGCCAAAAAAATAGTAGATGACCAAGAAAAATACATTCATGATTTTACTTGTCTACATACTAAATGCAAGAAAAGTTTAGATTGGACAGCGGTTTCAAAAGAATGTCCCCCAATGGAACCTCCTTATTTGCATACCTATGAAAACGAAGCAAAATATAAATATCTAGATTATAAACCTTCAATTTTTGCAAAAATTCTTAAGCTACAAGAAAAGAAGAAAAATCATTTATATCATGAGATTGCTCAATCTGCCACAAAGGATGAAAAAATTCATGATGAAAAATTGATTATATTCAAAAATGAAAATGAAAAATGGAAGAACAAACAAATTATAGCTCAAGGTATAATCAATAAAAATCCAACATTGTACAAGAAAATCCTACAGGAATTAGATCCATTCAATGAATTAGAAAAATTTTGCTCAGAAATTCAAGTTTCTGTTCACGACAACAAAGATTTATCAGTAAAAATGATAATTTCTGGAGATGATATAGTACCACAAGAAAAATATAGCTTAAGGGAAAGTGGAACACTTTTGGCCAAAAAAATGCCGAAAACAGAATTAAACCTCCTTTATCAAAAATATGTATGCAGTTGCATGTTGCGCATAGCCGCTGAAATATTTAATGTATTACCAATTGAACGATTGTTTATTAATAGCAATTGTAATTCATTAAATCCGGCAACTGGATACATTGAAGAACAGACTGTTCTATTATGTTTAATACCGAGAAAGACAATAGAAAATATTAATCTAAGCAAAATTGAATCTGTAGCTGTTATGAAAAATTTCATTCACCGTATGAATTTTAAAAAAATCACCGGATTTGAACCTATAATGCCATTATCCATTTTAGAAGAAGAAGCAGAGGTAAATTAAATTAATTATCTATGAAGACAGATTTTGATAAAATTTCATGATCGCTAATAAAATTAATTGGTGGGGTTCAGATAATTTTGTCAACTTTCTTAAATTGTTATCATTTTAACTTTTGGAGAGCTGATATGGTAAATAAGATTGATTTAAAAAGCTTTGATTTTAATCAATTTCAAAAAGAGGCCATTGATAAGCTTAAATCTAACCAATCCTTGAAAGATGTTTTCTTTACATAAGCGATCGAATTAAAGAATCATTAATTTTTTCTCTTTGCTGCCTCAGGAGCTGGAGTACAATCACTAAATATTATTGATTCGAAAATATGGACACATTTATTGGAGGTCAACCGTGGAAAATAAAACTTTACCAGATGATGAAAATACCTAATCAATAATTTAAACAATATTGAATCGCGAACAGAGTCTAATTAGCATTATTATTGGAGTTTGAACTAGAATTTTCGAGAAGGAAATAAATTTTTTGTAATAACCAGAACAATACCAAAAACTTCTGCCAATGTACCGCTTGTGTATAAGTTGAGTGACCAAGTTTCGAAATGTAACTTTCCAACACCTACACAAATGAAAACTAAATTCATGATAATAAGCTGACAAATTAGAATTTTAACAAACCAGTAAGCATATTTCTTTTTTAAGCTCCGGTCTTGCTCAGAATCTCTTATTTTCTGTTCAAGCAAAGGATGAACAGTTGTCGTTTTGGTGGGATCTTGCAAAGAATGATGAATTTCAGCTGAGAGACGTTTACGATCCTCATCAATCATTTAAGCAACCCAAGTGACTTTAATCGATACTTTAAAGAATCAGGCGAAACTCCAAAATGAAGCGCCATTTCAAAATGTTGTTTCTTTTTTCGGAAAAGTAAATTTACTTCTTCTTCTGGCATTAATAAATTTGCTGCGAAGATATTAGCAAATATTTCTTTTTGGTCGGTTCCATTCGCCGCAAGATCACTGCGTAAGTCAATATATTCGTATTGCTGTGCAATGTCGTTTGACTCAGTTCTCGAAATATAATGTCCCAATTCATGAGCGCAACTAAACCGTTTGCGATTATTGTGGTCAAATTTATGAAGAACTATAACAGGATCTTTTTCTTTTTCCTTTATTAGAGCTCCAGAGACATTTTCAGGTAGTTCTGTCTCAACAACTTGTAATCCCAAACGCTTAGAAATAGTAACTGGATCAACAGGAAACAATCCTTCTGGCCACAAGGTAGAAAGAACTTTTTGAGCCTCTTTTTGCGGATTTAAGGTCATAACAATTCTCCCAATAAGTTCCATATACAATTACTTTTATATTCTATGAAATTATTACATGAAAACTAATTTATAACTAGTACCGTAAAAAGCCGTCACCACCCTGGAAAATGCGCAGCATTTACCCAAGCTCTTTAAATACAGATGACGTAAGTATTTGATTTTATTGGGCCCACTAGGACTCGAACCTAGGACCAAGGGATTATGAGTCCCCTGCTCTAACCAACTGAGCTATGGGCCCGAAAAGTGCTTGCCTTCCGTGGCGATAAATCTGAGCTATGCACCCGAAAGTGCAAAAATGTTTAAGTAGCCTCTTCTTCAGCTTTCTAGGAAGCTGTGCAATTTTTCGGCACGATTGGGGTGGCGTAGCTTACGCAGGGCCTTGGCCTCAATCTGACGGATACTTTCTCGGGTAACGTCAAATTGCTTACCCACTTCTTCTAAGGTGTGATCGGTATTCATTTCGATCCCAAAGCGCATCCGCAACACTTTAGCTTCGCGCGGGGTCAAACCGGCCAAAATCTCTTGTACGGCTTCGCTCAGGCCGAAGAGGTGGCAAATTCTATTGGGGAAACCATGGTGACGTCTTCAATAAAATCGCCCAAGTTTGAATCTTCATCTTCACCGATGGGCGTTTCCATCGAGATGGGTTCTTTAGCAATTTTGAACACTTTACGTATTTTGTCTTCAGACATGTCCATTTTGGATGCCAATTCTTCGGGCGTGGGTTCCACACCGGTTTCTTGTAGCAGCTGACGGCTGATCCGGTTCAATTTATTTATCGTTTCGATCATGTGCACAGGAATACGAATGGTGCGAGCTTGATCGGCAATAGAACGGGTAATGGCTTGACGGATCCACCAGGTAGCGTAAGTTGAAAACTTATAACCACGGCGATATTCAAATTTATCGACAGCTTTCATCAGACCCATGTTGCCTTCTTGAATTAAATCCAAAAATTGCAGACCTCGGTTGGTATATTTTTTAGCAATCGAGATTACCAATCGCAGATTGGCTTCGATCATTTCTTTCTTAGCGCGTCGTGACTTAGCTTCGCCGATCGACAAACGACGGTTAATTTCTTTAATTTCGCTAATACTCAAAAGACAGCTTTCTTCTAACTCAATTAAACTCTTTTGCGCCCGTTTAATTTCTTTAGCTAAAGCCAACAAGGCCTCTTCTTGTTTTGGATTTTCTTTTTTAAAAGATTTGACCCATTCCATATTGGTTTCATTACCTGGGAATGAGTGGATAAAATTTTTGCGAGGTACACCCGCTTTAACAACGCAATAACGCATAATGATACGTTCCTGCGCGCGCACTTTTTCCAGTAACTTGCGTAAGCGATTAGTTTGCTTATTAAATTGTTTTACAGAAAGCTTGCACAAAGAGAAAAACTCGGCCAATGCTTTTTGATGTTTCAAGGTAGTGGCGTGTTTAGTCCCATTCTTTTTTATAGAGCTCACGAAATGACCATAAAGAGTTTCTAACTCATTCATATACTTGGCCGCTTCGGCAGGATCTGGTCCGCTTTCACCAAATTCGTCAGCATTTTCTGCGCTGTCTAATTTTTGTAATTCTTGGGTGATATCCGTTTCAGCTACAGCCACGGCTTCTGGATTAAAAAAACCAGTAATTAGATCACTCAGTCGGCCATGCTCAGCCATAATGCGTTTGTATTCTTCAATAATAGAAGCGATGATTTTTGGATAAGCGGCAATAGCGGTTAATACCTGTCGGGTGCCTTCTTCAATGCGCTTGGCGATGTTGATTTCACCTTCTCGAGTGAGCAACTCCACTTTACCCATCTCACGCATGTAGAGGCGCACAGGATCTGTGGTGCGCGTTTCCGTCACCAACACATCAATGGCCTCACTAATTTCTTCTTCGCCGCTCCCTTCGCTTAACAAAAGCTGATCTGCATCTGGAGGGAATTCAAAAACCTTAATTCCCATTTCATTTAAACGATCAATAATACCCTCCATTTGCTGAGGGTCTACGTAATCGCTAGGTAATAAATTGAGCAAATCTTCGTGGAGCAAATACCCTTTATGTTTGGCTTCAAGAAGCAGGGCACTAAAACCTAATTTTTGTTCATCTGCCATTAATTATCTCTCTCCAACAGGGCAGACATCATAACACTTGTTTGCCCGACAATCTAGATAGCTCATCAACGTATTGGGTAGCAATCTAGTGGGCAGTACTTGGTGATGTCGCAGTTAATTGTTACTGGTATCATTCTTAATTCTAGCTAATAAATTCTGTAAATGCTGTTTTTCTTCAGAGCTCAATCCTTGGCTCTTAGCCCGAGAAATATGTTCCTTAATGCTATCTTCGTGTATCCGTTGTTTTAGGCTATTCAAGGCCCCCAAAAACTCAGCTCGAATACCCTCCTTGGGGATCGCTGGTTTACGCATGGCTAATTGCGCAATCAACTGTCGATCGCTGTCATCTTCCAATAAGGTCAATAATTCTCCTGTGGTTATATTCTCTTGTTGTTGATGAAAACGAACGATTTGTAAAAATAATTTTTTTTCCGGTAAAGAGTCAGGTAGCCATTCCAAATCTTTTAGTAATTCAATTAAATCAGGATAATTAATGAGTAAAGAAATTGCTAAATGCAGCGGTGATAATAATTGCCGTGAGCGATTTTTCAATGGTTGCCTCTGTAGTAATTTTTTTTTCGTTTTAACAGCGGGTGCAGTGGATTCCAAAATTGAAGATAAAGATTGGATTTCTAAATTTAAAATTTTAGCCAATTGCGAATACATTAATTCGCGAAAAATGCCAGCAGACATAGACTCTAAATATTTTGCTGCTTCTTGGCCAAAATGCGCTTTATCTGCTGCGGTTTTTATTGGTATTTGTGTTTGCAAGACTTGGAAAAAAAATTCCGATAGCGGCGTTGCTTCTTCAATTTTTTGCGTCATGACTTCAATGCCAACTTTACGAATATAACTATCGGGATCTTCGCCATCGGGGAGAATAAGAAAAGTGATATGTACACCGCCGTGTAAAATTTTTAAAGAAATTTGCAAAGCTTTCCAAGCCGCTTGTCGCCCTGCGGCATCACCATCAAAACAAAATACAATTCTTTGAGAATAATGCAACAATTTTTGAATTTGTTGGGAAGTGACTGCCGTTCCTGAGGTTGCCACTGTCGCATAATAGCCATATTGGTGTAGCGCAATTACATCCATATAACCTTCTACTACCAGCCAATGGGTTAAATGAGAATTTTTTTTTCGAGCTTCATATAATCCGAATAACTCATGACCCTTATGAAAGATGGGGGTCTCTGGAGAATTCAGATATTTCGGTTTCGCATCTCCGAGGCTCCGTCCTCCAAATCCAATAATATCTCCCTGGACGTTTCGTATAGGAAACATAATTCGATCACGAAAACGATCATATGATTCATTCTGATTCTTTTTAATGATTAATCCAGTCGGTTCTAAGCAATCGTTTAAATGCGCATCATTTTTAAAATGTTTGAGCAACGGTTCTTGAGAAGAGACATAACCAATCCCAAATGTTTTGGCAACCTCCCCCGTCAACCCTCTAGATTTTAAATATTGAATAGCTAATTGCGATTTCCTCAATGAGGTTTGATAAAATTTTGCAGCCTTTTCCAAACACCGATAAAAAGCTTCGCGCTGTTTGAGCTCTTCAGAATTTTCCTCAGTGGGAATCTCCATACCCAATGGTTGAGCTAGAGCTTTAACCGCCTCTGGAAACGTACATCGATCATATTCTATTAAAAAGCCAATGGCATTTCCGTGGGCTCCACAGCCAAAACAGTAATAGAATTGCTTCGTCTGACTGACGCTGAAGGAAGGGGTTTTTTCTTCATGGAAAGGACAACGAGCGGTGTAATTGTCACCACGTTTAAGCAAAGGTACGCGGGTTTGGATTAATGCAACTACATCACTTTTTGCCAACACCGCTTGGATAAAGGACGGCGGGATTCGAACCATGTTGCTTATTTTAACATGCTTTTAACTTTGGCGCTTACGGCAGCCATATCGGCTCGCCCAGCCAGCTGAGTTTTCAGCACAGCCATCACTTTGCCCATTTCATTCGCGGATTTCGCTTGAGTTTGTTCAATCGCAGTTTGTATGGCCAAATCAATTTCAGCTTCTGTCAGTTGAGCAGGCAAATAAGTTTTTAATAGTTCTAATTCAGCTTCCTCTTTGACGACTAGGTCATTGCGATTGCCGACTTGGAATTGAGCGATTGAATCCAGCCGCTGTTTAATCATCTTATTAATGATATTAATGATGTCCATATCCGTCAGCGTTATTCGTTCGTCAACTTCTCTTTGTTTAATGGCGGCAAGCAATAATCGAATGGTGGTTAGCCGATGGCTTTCTTTGGCCCGCATAGCCGCTTTCATTTCTTCTTGAATGCGATTTTTAAGTGAATCAGCCATAAATTTGATCAATAACGAGTTTTTTCACGGTCCATGATTTCTTGTTCTTTCTGCAATTTCTTTTGGTAGCGTTTAATCGCAGCTGCTTTTTTACGTTTACGTTTTGTGGTTGGTTTTTCGTAACTTTCAATTTGACGCAGCTTACTCATAATCCCTGCTTTCTCGCAGGCACGTTTGAAACGACGCATCGCTAAATCAAAAGAGCTTCTTTCTGATATCTCAACAGTGGGCATATTACTAGACACCTCATATTCGATTAAGTAAAAAGAATATAATAGTATCTTTTTTTAAAGTAATCAATAAAAATAAAATTAATCTACTAAAAGTTATAAATGTCCATAATATACTTTTGTTTCATAGGGTAAATCGACAAATCCATCATATTGATAACTATCGAAAATCTTTCTTAATTGAACCATCATTGCTGGGTAATTGCGGGTTTCCTCGGTAGGACAATAAGATGTAGAGCGTAACCGCCCTTGAAACCCTTCCCAATCAAAGCGTTGGCCAAACGGATATTGGATGGTTTTCATTGTATTCGGAGAGAAGAAGTCTTCTTTAACGACACTCTCCATATTTTCAGCCACCGAACCACGATAATTAATCCCATACTGTTGAACAAGCGCTTCATATTCTTTGACTAACTCTGAACGTAGATCGCGTACATTCCAGACCAAAACCACCCAACCTTGGGGTTTTAAAATCCTTCTAAATTCCTCGCGAGTTTTTTCAACCTCAAACCAATGGAAAGCCGTGCCCACACTCACCAAGTCAATGGAACTGCTGGACAAAGTAGTCGATTCAGCCGTTCCGTTTACACTCACGAATTTGGGATAAATCGCTAAATATTGTTCACCCTGGTTACGCATGGATTCATTGGGTTCAACTCCATAAACCCTGTTACCCCTTCTTAACCATAATTCGGTTAGGAGGCCTGTTCCAGAACCCACATCAGCAATGATACTGTTTTGGTTCAAATGACAATTAAAGATTATTTCGTCGCCCATTTGCGCTGGGTAACTCGGTCGATATTTAACATAATAATCAGCAGTTTGAGTAAATCTTTCAGTCGGTTTTTTCATATTAATTGTTTATTTTATACAAGATCAAATTTACGTGCTCTATCGTACTATATATATAGTTTAGTATAAATATCCTGCAAACTGCGGGCGTAAGCCCGTAACCTTACGCAATGGGGTTTCAAAAGGGGAGAATGCGAATTCTCCCCTTTTTGTCGCCCGGGCGAACTTTGTTCGCGCGGAGCGAAATCAGATAGAGAAAATACCCCGTGCGTCAGCTCGGGGTATTTTATATTGCTGAAAAATTCTGAATAAATTATCATTGATCCAATTCTTAACTTGCTGAGGCCAACCTATGGAAAATTCGTTGAAAAAAATTCTGCAAGGATATCAAACGTTCCGAGAAAAATACGTCCTCGGGGATAATTCTATCATGCAACATTTGTCCAGTAACGGCCAACAGCCTCAAACTATGGTGGTTTCTTGTTGCGATTCACGGGTAGATCCTGCTTTATTACTGCAATGCGACCCAGGTGATTTATTTGTAGTAAGAAATGTCGCGAATGTCATCCCGCCTTATGAAAAAGATGAAGCACATCATGGCACCAGCGCCGCATTAGAATTTGGCATTTGTTTTTTAAAGGTCAAACACCTTATTTTATTAGGACACAGCCAATGCGGAGGCATTCAAGTTTTGTTAAATCGAACCGACGACAGCAATCAGAATGATTTTATTACCAATTGGGTTTCGATAATTAAATCATCTCATGTGCAATTAGATGCCGATGAATATGCAAAGTTTGCATTACATCAATCTTTACAAAATTGTCTTTCATTTCCATGGATTAAAGATAAAATCAATCAAGAAAATTTAATTATTCATCTTTGGTTTTTTGATGTTAAGCAAGGAAAAATTTTTTCATATTCGGAACGACAAAAAAAATATTTGCCGCTTGATTCGCTAGAAACACAAAATTACGGTATTTCAAAATAAATTTTCAAAGCTTATAGTTTAATTGTGTGGGCCCATGACAAAAAACAACTATAACTTTGAGGATTTTTATGAAAAAAACAATCATTTCTTTATTAACATTGGTCTCAACCATTTCAACTCTTGATGCGGTTGCTTATAGCCCCACCATTCAAATAGTATTTTCTGATATTAACAACATTTGTTTAGATGACAATAATCACACGGCGTTTAAATTTACCTATAATTATAATGCTAATAAAGATTTTGAATATTATAGTGGCATTAATGATGTTACTGAACAACCCAAAATCATTTCAGTGCCAACGCCAACCGCACAAGGTTATACTAAAAATTATGCCTATAATTATTTCGCTATATCTAGTGCAGGGGATTGCGGAAAAAGAGAGTTTAATTATGTTAACACCGGAAATTGTTATGTGAAAAATATCATTCCCAGCGACGCTCAAAACAAACCTTTTTCCTATAAAATTACTGTAATTCCTGAAGCCACTGACGAAGAACCATATGGAACAAAAACTTACAATCTGAATTGCATGGTCAGCAAAATGAATTAGTGCAGGATATTAAATTCGACAACAGGTGAGGAAAAAAGTAACTTCCTCATCTGAAACTTGTTTGGGTCTATCGGAGGATTTATAATCAGGCCTTAACAAGCGGATTGATAACCGATGTTTGCCCGCGCTTATTTCAGCATAAGCATTTAATTCTGCAGGGACACTAACCCTAATAAGATGGCAAGGCAATGAAGGATCTAAAGGTTGATGGTAAAAGCCGTTCGGGGTTTTAATTTCTTGGGGATTGGTGCTATTACGCGTTAACTCTAAAATTAACTCCGAGATAGCAGGCAAAGGATGCAAGCCAGCGGCCCAGTCATTTAATTGACTTAAGCGCTGATCAATCGGTTGCTTTAACCAAAGGGCCAGGTTTGGCACATGATGTAAAAAAATGCCACCTGGATTTGCCAGCTGAGGCCGCAATGGGTTTAAAAATTCATTGGATCGCAAAGAATCCCCTACTCGCCCCTGCATGCGATGCAACTGCTGAATTAAGTCATCTAAATTGGTCAAGATAGATTGAAGACGCTTCCCATCGACCTGAGGAAAACGTTCCAATTGGCCGAGGGTCGTGGAATATTGGGTGAGGGTTTGCATTAATTTCGATTTGATGTCTGGTCGATCAATGACGTCGATAATCCGCAGAATAGCAATAAGCGCCATTTGCGAACCATGAGAAGAGTGATCGTTCAAATGGTCATTCAATTGAGATAACAATTGTTCCAGACGCAAACAAATCCGCAATTGCTCATTAAGCGGTTGTTCAAAAACCAAGCCTTTTCTGTTTGATAAGTTCTCAGTACCCATATAAAAATCATAACACATGAAGTGCTTATTGTCTAAAACACCTTGCGCTATCAACCGGAATATTGGGGTCGGTAGAGCGGGAGGGATTGTTGTCCATACCAGCTCGACGCAGAAACCGCCCAGTAACCGTTAATTCATTTGGTTTGCAACGGTATAAGATATCGATAAAAATTCTTTCTATACAATTTTCATTAAAATCAGTATCTTGGCGAAAAGAAATAAGATATTTTAATAATTGTTCGTGGACTATTTTGTGACCTTTGTAAGAGATTTGCAAACTTCCCCAAATGGGTTGTCCGGTTTTTTGGCAATTGGTTTTAAATAAATCTGAATAAACTGTTTCTTCTATTAGCTCTTCGGAATTCGTCAATAAATCGGGTTTAACGGCGTAGGTATCCACCTCAACGTCTAGAAGATCTAAGCATATTCCAGTTAATCGTCCCAATTCACAATAGCTAATTTCAGTTACTAGTGCAAAATCAAGCAAAACCGGAGACTGCACACATTCACTCAAGTCTTTGGTTAGGGTCTGAATAACCTCATCTCGATGATTAAAACTGGCTTGGTGGAACGAATTTAAATACAAAGCAAAGGATTCTGCCTCTATTAGATTAGGAGAATGACTCGGAATTAAAAATTGCGCAATGGCGCTAATAGGTTGGCCTTTTTTATCCAACCAGGAAAATTCATAAGCATTCCAAAGATCATAACCATAAAAAGGTGGTGAGCCTTGTATTCCCAACTTACTACGGAATGTATTTCTAGATACCGGGGACAAGAGACTAGGTTTATTTGCCATGCCATTATCATGCCTGATTGGCATTCTTCTGTAAATATTGGATATGCAACGCCATCACTTGTTTCTTTAGGGCGAGCAAGGAATCATTATTCACAATGATATCATCGGCAATGTTTAATCGTTGTTCTCTTGAAGCCTGTATTTCTATAATCGCAGTTATCTCAAGCGCAGAAACCTGATCTCGCTTCGCAGCCCAAACGGTACGCAGGTTAGTGGGTGCATCCACTACACAGATCCGATTTAAAAAATCTATTTTATGAATCGCTTCAACTAATAAAGGAATAACCACGATACAATAAGGAGCCTGCAGACGGGTTAATCTTTGTTTGATTTCATTAATGATTAAAGGATGCAAAATTTGCTCTACTATGAGCTGGCTTTTTTTATCTGCAAATATGATTTGCCTCAATTTTTTACGATCCAACTCGCCTTCCGCCGTCAATATGTCCGCACCAAAATGCGCTAAAATTTTCTCATAACCAGGTTCGTTCACCGCAGTCACTTCACGAGCAATAATATCTGCATCAATTATCATAGCCCCCAACTCTGCAAACATTTTTGCCACGGTGGACTTACCACTTCCAATACCACCCGTTAATCCAACACACAACATTCAACAAATTTCCATTTAAAAAAGCAACCAGCGGCTAAAATAAGAAGCGAACATAAAAGTTAACCATCCCGCCAAAGCCAGAGATGGGCCAAAAGGAAGGGGATGATCATAAACAATTTTTTTTCGAACTAACAAGAAGATAGCCGCCAGCAAACTAAATACCGCCGCCAAAAACACGACGTAAATTAAAGGTAATGGGCCTAACCAGGCTCCCAAAAAGGCAAGTAATTTAAAATCACCATAACCAAGTCCCGGTTTTCGGCGAATTTTGGCAAATAAATTTGCAATTATCCAAAAAAATATATACCCCCCAAATGCGCCACCAATAGCCTGGACAGGAGTGATAAATAGCTGCTGAGTGCTAACAATCAAACCAATCCATAACCCCGCTAACGTGATTGCGTCTGGCAATATTTTGTTTCGCCAGTCTATACCGCCCAAAGTAATTAAAATCCAACTAAAAACCCAAGTCGCTACCGTCTGCCAACTGATTCCATATTTGAAAAAGACGATTACGGTTACAATCGCAGTCAACAATTCAACAACCCAGTATTGGGCAGAAATACGAGTACCGCAATATCCGCAGCGACCCCGCAATGTGATGTAACTGATTAAAGGGATATTTTGAAACCATTTCAATGCATGCCCACATTGAAGACAATGTGACCGGGGCTTAATCAAATTATCAGCCGGTTTTTCTGGTTCATCAGCAATTTTTAAAAATGTGACGCATTCTTTTCGCCAGGCTTGCATTAACATGACTGGATAGCGAATGATAACCACGTTTAGAAAGCTACCTATAATCAGCCCCAATATACCAACACCGATAATGGCAACAACCCAATGCGTTTGTAAAAAGAATAAATTCATATCTTACGTATTTGAGCAAATGTTAAAATTGAAATAATCCCCAACATTATACAAAAAATCCACAAACCACTAGCGGTAAAATGCTGCATAATCAATCCACCCGCCCATGGACCAATGAACATACCTAGGTTAACACTGGTGCTATAGAGCGACATATACCCACCGCGCCCTGTTTCTGGAGCAATTTCTGCAATATAAGAAGTAGCGGAAGGCATGAGGACCATTTCTCCAATCGTCCATACCATCGTTAAAAACATCACTTCCCAGGCCATGCTTGCAAATAAAAATCCGCCAAATCCAATGGTCATAAAAATACTTCCCACAATGAGACACCGACGTCCGCTCCAATGTGATGTTGCGATATTGATTGGCAGTTCAAAAAATACAATCATTAGCGTATTAATGGTAAATAAGATCCCGTAAAAACTTAAGGGAAGATGTAAATTCCTGCTCAAGAAAATCGATAAAGTTGAAGAGTGCTGATAAAAAACCATGGTGATTGGAATCATTCCCAAAATAATCAATCTCAATGTAAAATCACTTTTTAGAAATTTAACCCCAGAACTATACTCTCCAGTTGATTCACGATGAGTCTCTTTGATTATTTGCGAGTGCAATAATCCAACCAGCAGAATACCTGATCCAATCACATTGACGGCGCCATTGGCAATGAAAATGGCTGAAAAAGAATGCATAGCCAAATATCCACCCACCGCCGGACCAATACTCATTCCTAAGTTAATCGCTAATCTATAGATAGAGAAGGTTAGTTTATAACTGCCCACAGGGGAAACAGAGCTAACAAATGTTTGAGAGGCTGGTCGATACAATCCAGAAAAGAACCCCCAAAACATGCACAGCAAGTGGATTTGCCAGAAATGACGGGCTAATGGGAAAAAAAGTAAGACGATGCCATTGAGCAAGAGGGAGATGATCATTACCCGACGCGAACCAAATCGATCGGCCAACCCACCCCCAAAGATACCGCTAATTAGCATGAAAAAAGCGCATATCGCGTAGGAAAATGAGGCTTGGGGCAAATTCAGCTTTAAATATAATGACAAATATGGGACTAACATAACCAGCGCCATAGACCCCAATTGATTAATGACGGTTGCGCCAATAACGAACCAAAAAGAGCTTGGTAATTTTTTTATATGAATAATGCTGGTTTTTAAACGACTCATTCCTTACCACTTGCCACAGTATTATATAATAAAGTATATCATAGAGCAGAACCCAACCTGAATACTGGCAAATACATTGCTATGATTAATCCACCCACCAAGATCGCCAGTAGCACCATTAACATCGGCTCAAGCCATTCTGCGAACGCATCGATTTTATGTTCAATATTAACCTCTAGAATATCCGCCGCCTCCAATAACATTCGCGTTAGTTGGCCGGCGCTTTCACCAATACCGATCATTTGCACAGCTCTGCTGGGAAAGATAAATTTTCCGCGAATGCTGTACAAAAAAGAATTCCCCAAATGAATGCTTTGCTTAATTTCGCTTAAAATATTTTGGTAATACAAATTAGGAATTGTTGGAATGGATAATTCAATGGTATCGATTAATGGTATACCCGCGTTTAACAAGATCGCCAATAAACGCATCCAATTAGCTGCGTACCAAATGCAAAGAAAATTTCCGACGCCAGGTAGCCTTAAAATAAGTCCGTGTATCAATTTTTTATAGCTAGCTGAGTTAACAAAAATCTTTTTATTTGTTATAAATAATATTAATAATACTTCAATTATTAGCAAACAATTTTGCTGTAAAAATTTGGAAAATCCGATAACGCTCAGAGTAAACCCAGGAAGTTTAGCACCAAAACCATCAAAAATATTTTTAAATTGAGGAACAACAAAAATTAACAAAGCGAAAGTTATGATTAATGAAATGCTTAATATCACCACAGGATAGTAAACTGCTTTAATGACTTTAAAGCGAGTTTTTAATTTATGATTTTGGAAATTCGATAATTGATTTAAAATTTCTTTTAATGTTCCTGATCGCTCTGCAGCATGTATTAACGCACAATAAGAAGGTTCAAAGTAATTAGGGAACTTGTTTAATGCTTCTGCTATACTCATGCCATTTACAATAAAATTTGTAATCTTAATAATAAGAACACGCAATGCAGGGAATTCATTTTCTTGAGAAAGCATGTGCAAACAGCTTACAAACTCAATATTTGCATTAAATAATATTGATAGTTGACGTGTAAATTCGGCCAGAATCTTTGCACTAATTTTTTTGGCAAAAAGGTTTGAATTATAAATTTTTCTTTTAACTTTTAAGCAAGAAATTCCATGTTTCTTTAACTCAAGGATTAGTTGAGAACGTGAACCTGAAAATTCCCCATTAACTTTTTGCCCTTGCTGATTTACCCCAATCCAACTATAAATCATTGCCTAAAACTCGGTGAATTTCGAGCATGTTAGTAATCCCTTCATTGACTTTTTGTAACCCATGCTGCCACAATGTCTGCATTCCTTGTTGCTCAAGTATAGATTCCAATTGCATATTCGTGGCATGATCTAGCAGCAAATGACTATTTTCTTTAGAGACATTCAGTAGTTCGAAAACTCCCGTCCTCCCTAAAAATCCATCTGCGCAATAAGAACAGATTTTTGAATCTTTGCAAAATTGGCATAATTTGCGAATTAACCTTTGCGCGACAATCAAACGGATTGAACTAATTAAGTTAAATGATGCAATTCCCATATTACTTAAGCGGGTAAATGTTGCTGCTGCACTATTGGTATGCAACGTTGCTAATACTAAATGTCCCGTTTGCGCGGCACGCACTGCAATTTCTGCGGTTTCCCTATCGCGAATTTCTCCAACCATAATAATATCCGGATCTTGACGCAAAAATGCCCGCAACACGTTGGCAAAGGTTAACCCCGATTTCTCATTAACATTAACTTGATTAATTCCATTCACCTGTATCTCAACCGGTTCTTCGACCGTTGAAATATTATGCATTTCTTTATTAAGATAAGACAGAGCCGTATAAAGAGTTATTGTTTTGCCACTTCCAGTCGGACCAGTAACCAATATTAAACCCTGAGGTTTATCTAAAGTGGTTAATAGGATTTTTTTATTTTCTTCTCCTAAACCTAATTCATCTATGGCCAATATTTTTTTATTTCCATCTAAAAGACGAATAACAATTTTTTCACCAAATAAAGTTGGACAAGTACTCAAACGACAGTCGCGAGTTTGCTCGTCCAGAGTTTTGAATGCAAAACGGCCATCTTGAGGCAACCGTCTCTCAGAGATATCACATTGAGACATTACTTTTAATCGGCTGGTTACTGCGCTGGCTAATTCCAGTGGGGCCTTCATCAATTCATAGAGCAACCCATCAATACGCAAACGAATTCGATAACAATCTATCAACGGTTCACAATGAACGTCCGAGGCTTGCCGATGAATCGCGTCGGTTAGAATTTTTTCTACAAACTCAACCGCTGGAGAAGAGCCAATTATTTCATTTTCCGATAATTTCTTTGAGTCTAAAACCTCTCCTTTCAGATCAATTTGCATAACCGGCTTCCACCCCGCCCCCACTACTTTTCCAAATCAACACGCCATTTTCGATATTGGGCGTTAAAATATAAGTATCGGTATTTTTGATTCCATTTTTATTTTGCGGTGTCACCGTGATCATGCCTGCCTCACCGACGATCACGCTATCGATCAACCCCGCTCCTTCCCCACTTACAATGTCGAACGGAACTCCATTTTCACCTGCTAGGCAATTATCTAAAGCACCAAAAGATTGATAGCATTCTTCAATGCCTACTTTAAACGGGGCAGTTGAACCCACAACTTCCGTGTAATGCGCCCGCCGCGTATAATTTTGATAAGAAGGAATCGCAATTGCCACCAAAATGCCAATGATGGCAACGACGATCATTAATTCGATCAGTGTAAATCCGGGATTAAATAAATGTTTCATATCCGCTCCCTCAAAAGAACCGGCAACCCAAACTGCAAAACAGCAAACTAGGACCCTTTGCCATTTTTTATACAGATAGCTGCCGGATTCGTGGATAAAAGTCCCGGCGTACAAGAAGGGTTAATACTAGAACAGGGACCCGAATCTGCTTAAAATATTAACTACCACCCCGTCCACCGGGAAACTTTGCCCAACCATTTAAGACTAATAGTTGAGCTTTATGCTGTGATAGGCTACCTTATTAATCCGCGGGCGCAATACCGGGTTTTTTATCATTCCGCTACACGCCGATGTAGCTCAGTTGGTAGAGCAACTGATTCGTAATCAGTAGGTCGGAGGTTCGACTCCTCTCATCGGCATAATAAAATCAAGTGCTTAAGAAATTTTCCAGAATCTTGAAAATTTTATGTAGAAGCAATGTAGAAGGATTGCATAGCCATTATTTACAGGCTTGAGTTGTTTGCCGACATGCCCGGGCTGACCGCCGGGTTTCCGGCCAGATTTCTTTTCTTTGGATTTTGACTTATCTCGATTCGGATCTGTTGAAGGTGGTTTACTTGAATTTTGCTGTTAAGACTCAATCGGCCTAACATTATTTTCATTAAGGATAATAGCACCTTGATGACTCCCTTTAAGGCAACTGAGATATTTTTTTCATCATTCAATAGCTTTTCAGCTTCGTCAATTGTTTTACTGATATTTATTTTGTTAATTTTCATGTGCGGGACGAATTTTACCTTGGTATAAGTTATCAAAATATATTTATTTATCAATAGGTGGTAGACAAAATCTGGTACCGGCGGTTCTGATTTCTACCAACGTAACCCAGCTAATATTTCATTATTTTTTGCCGAGATTGATTTGCGTATTACATACAAGAAAAACATGTAGCCTTACTCCTGATCAAGATGATATAATCATATATACTCTATTTACAGTGCCAATAAGTATCTATTTGGTATGGGAAAAATTAAGAGAAAGAAAATTTTTTGCATCTCTCCATCAAGAGATTCTGCAAAACAGAAAGAAAAAAATTGATAAAATAAGACAATTGAGGCTTAATAAAAATATTGATAGCTTAATCCAACATATAGAAAATCAATTATGTTTTACCAACTCTGAATTTAAACATAACAGACTCGTGATGGAACTTTTAATATTTCCTTTACTTATAACTTTTCCCAAAGCTACGGAACCTCGGCATATGATTACTACAGAATCTAAAATGGCCAATATTGATTGTGTTTTTCCGTTTGTTAAAAAATCTGTACTAAATAACAGCTCATTTTTTTTGAAAATCACAACCAAAATTAATTCCAAAGAAATTAAAAAATTTTCTCGAGAATCTCCTTGTATTATTTTATAAAAAAATTATCATGACTTCAGGCTTCCTTAAAAATTTTATTAGGATTTTTTCTACGGTCTAAATTGCAGTCTCCTTCTTTCAGTACACACACTTGAAACAAAGTGTAAAATTACTTATTATTGAGGGATGAAAGGATTTTATTGTTTCTGGATGCTGTTCACCCGGAACATAATGCGATGGCTGCCTATAGATGGATCAAGCGTGGAGAACAGAAGAAACTCAAAACGAATAGCGGCAGGCAACGCCTGAATTTACATGGAGCAATCAACGCAGAAACACATGAAATCACGGTGATTGAATCAGATACAGTAGAAGCCAATTTGTTGAGCGCAATTGAGCAAAAATATCCCTCTGCTTCAGAGATTTTGGCAATATTGGATAATGCTCCATATCATCATTCAAAAGAAATCAACACTTATTATCCTGATATTGGGAAATTTAGGGAAGCCTGTATCCATTTTTTTAGAAATTTCGATCAATTTAATCGCGAGGTTTCTCGATTAATGTCGGGTGAATTCGAGTTGGCTTAAACACCGAAATTCAAAACGAAACAGGTATATTAAAAATGAAAGGAAAAAATATGTCATTATTTCAATTTATGAGCAAGAGAAAATTTCTGATCGGCTGCATGTTTATCTCTTTAAATTTTTATTCAATAGCAAATGCTGGAAATAATTTAAATTTAGACCAGTTAAAAATGCCGCCTGGTTTTCACATCGAAATATTTGCTGAAAAGGTTAAGGATGCACGTAAACTAGCATTAGGTAGTAAAGGCACAATTTTTGTTGGGTCGGCAGAAGCAGCCACGGTTTACGCTATCGTCCCAAATGTTAACAGTCTTCATGGTCATGAAGTAAAAATTATAGCTACGGGCTTAAATCAACCTCAAGGTGTCGCCTTTTATAAAGGAGACTTGTATGTGGCGGAAGTTGATCGAATTATTCGTTTTAAAAATATTGAAGAGCATCTTAACGATCCTCCCGCTCCACTAATGGTTACTAATCATTTCCCACTAGTCAGTCTTAAAGGTGATGAACAATCTCAGCGTCATGGTTGGAAAACCATTCATTTTGGACCTGATGATAAGCTATATGTAGCGATAGGTTCACCCTGTGATGTTTGTTTGAGTAAAGATTCTCGAGACGGCACCATCATGCGGATGAATCCAGACGGATCTCATTTAGAAACTTTTGCGAGTGGGGTCCGAAATAGCGTTGGCTTTGACTGGAGCCCAAGTACCCATAAATTATGGTTTACCGATAATGGTCGCGACTATATGGGTGATAATATTCCGCCGGACAAGCTAAACTATGCGCCTACCCAAGGTCTAAACTTTGGGTTCCCTTATTATCATGGTAAAGATAAAAATGGCAAACCCATACCTGACCCTAAATATGGTAAGCTTCGTTCACCAGCAGGTATTACCTGGCCTGCTCTGAACTTACCTGCCCATGCGGCGGTTTTAGGGATGATCTTTTACACTGGAGATATGTTTCCCACCGATTATAAAAATCAAATTCTAATTGCAGAACATGGATCATGGAATCGCAGTACTAAAGTAGGATATCAAGTATCTTTAGTAAAGATTAAAGAAAATAAAGCCTTATCTTATACCCCTTTTATTACTGGATGGCAAAAAAATGAAAATTATTGGGGCAGGCCGGTAGAACTGTTAGAAATGCCGGATGGGTCAGTACTGCTTTCAGATGATTACGCTGGAATTATTTATCGTATTACATATTCTAAGTGAGTCCTGAATTCTCCCTAAAGATATACTAATAGTATTTATTCTTTTAGATAGCCAAAACGCAGCCTCCCAGTTAATGAATAGAGATGGTTCCTCGGTTTCAAAATTTGGTCCTCATTAATATTTTAATGAGTCATTGTTATTTTTAAGGCAAACACGTGCTTGTTGTTCAGCGGTAATTAATAAATCTGGATAGGGTTTGAAGTTTTGAATCATGGTTTGTACTTTAGCATATTGAATTTTTTTAGGGACATTGCTATTCCAATAACTGATTGCTTGAGAATTAGAAAATCCACAAAATTGTTTCAAGGCGACGGCGGCTACATAACCAGATGCATGCACTCCATACCAACAGTGCACATACATAGGCCCGGTGCGTTTATCAATAATATATTTAAGTTTCTTTAGGACTTGGTGGACTTCTGAAGGACGATCCCAACGCAACATGAGGTATTCTAATTGGCCGCTCTGACATTTCGTTAAGTGTGATTTATTATCCCAATTTCGATTATAGACGTAAATAGCTGTGCTAAATCCATCGTTACACAATGCCTGAGCAGATTTCACCGATAGCGGCGCTTTGCCGCCGGAGCTTCCGCCACGATAAAGCGTATCCGGCATAACAATTTTAAAATTTCCCAGGCCGTAACGTGCTTTGCTGTCCAGAGTAGTTTGTGTTAGATTCGAGGAAGAAGGGTCTTCCGCTAGTGATGTCTCGGTAAATAATAAGCATACCGCGAGTAAGATAGTAATTTTCATAGCAAGGAGGATAATATGGTAATCAAATATTGTAAAGAGCTTGGTAAATTTTTTATCTCCATAATTTTTCTAGGGGCTAATTTTTCTTTAGCTGCTGCCAATACTGATCTGATTAATCCCAAACAAAATATATATTCTGCGGCGGCGCTTAATAAAAAAGAACAAATGTTGCAGAATATAACTAAAAAAATTGATGATTACTCGTTTGTTCTGTTACAGGCAGGCAATACAACTCCGGCCGCGTGGATAATTCAAACTAAGCAGGGGCAAAAATTAGCCTTGTTAAAATGTACTTCAGGTAATAATTATGCCAACGGGGAAATAGCTGCTTATTATTTAGGACGCAAACTTAATTTTCCAATCTTCCCTGTGACGATACCTTTTCAAATTAACCCTTCTTGAGCAAAAAGATTAAAAATTACTCCACAAACTTGCGCTTTAAAAGAATGGATTACCAATTGGTCAATTCTTTATTGGAAATCTCAGGATAATTTGAAAAAAATTGTCGCCAATAACCAATACCAAAATTATATTAAGAAAAATACATTTTTATCAGCCATCGGCGATAATAAAAGCATCGCAGATACTTTAATGTGTAATAATAATCTAAGCGAAATAAAAGACACCTATATTAAATTATCCTCAGGCGTCAAAACCCGCAACGGCGTCAGGCTTGTGACAATTTTGCAAGCCTGACACCTTTGCCTTTAATTCAGAGCTATTAAAAATAAAATGGTCGCACAGAGACCTGACATACTTCGAATAGCATGAAGTTTCCCCCAATGTATTATTAAACGCCGTGTTTCATCGTTATTGTCTCCTTCTTTTATTGCCATCAGTTTTTTATTGGTGGGCAGGAGTCACTATTAACCTAAATTCTGCAATTAACAATTTGTGGTAAACTGATATGCATTGGAATTAAGAAGGAGAAGTGATGAATCCGTTACCCAAAATCATTCACCCAGTGCGTTATAAATTTAATCCTAGAGATTATAAAATTGAATTTTACACTGAAGATAAAAGACTTGGTGTTACCTTAGAAACCCAAAATCTCATCATTCGCTCTATTAAGCCTGAAGATCTGGATATCTGTATAAAATACTTCACTAATCCTGAGAATATGGCAACCTATGATGATGGAAATATTTACAGCAAAGATTTTATCAAAGAATTTTTTTATGCGTGGATAAAACGCTTAGAAAAACATAACCCATTTGTAGGATACATGATTTATTGCAAAGCATCACAGGAAGCTATTGGCATCACTATCTTGGGTGAGCCTGATCCGCCTCTTGCAAATGTTAAAGGAGATGTAGAAGTATCCTTCTTACTAGAGTCTAAAGAAAGACATCGTGGTTTTGGTTTCGAAGCAGGTAAAGCAGTAGTATGGATATTAATACCACGCTTATACCTAAGAGGATACTCTTTAACTGATACTCGTTTAAAAAAGGTTGTTGCTACAACTATGGAAGAACATTTAGTTGGCAATAAACTAATAAAAAAATTAGGGTTTCAAAAAAAAGAGGGAAGAGTTTTGTATGCAGGGAAGTGGAAAAATTTTTTTGAGAGATATATTAAAGAAATAACCAATAACTACCACCACCAAAACTCTATTACTTTTTTTAATAATTTTGAAATTAAAAATAAGAAGGATACTGATGTTTCGGTAACTCAAGAAGAGATGGCTTATAGTGTATTTGGAAAAATAAGACCTAAGGGGTCAGGCTGACACATTCGTGGTAACTATCCACGGTGTCAGATCCACATACTTCAACTTAATTCTGAAAAAAATCAATGCATTAAAATTTAAAATGTCCGGGTAAAAATTGCACCTCTTTGCAACTCTGATTGTCTAATATTTACACGTATATTTCCTCGATTAATTCCATTGTTTTTCAAATTATTACTGTAACATATGTGGGTGTATTCTATTTGAAGCGCGACAGTCCCGCAGTAAGGTATACTTTAACTTGCTGATTAAACAACCAAAAGGAGACTGCCGCTATGGACCATTATACACATATCAGTTATCAAGAAAGAGTAAAAATTGATATATATTTAGGGCTTAAATATCCCATTAGTCAGATAGCGAAGCGCATAAAAAGGCATCGCTCAACTATATATCGAGAGTTAAAAAGAAATGGACAAAAAAATAAATCTTATAAAGGGTATTTAGCGAACAATAAAGCGCATCTGAGACGAAACATTGGGGTGGTGAGTATTAAAAATAATATTTATTTACAGGACTATATCAAGAAACGATTAGAAAAAGGATGGAGTCCTGAACAAATATCTGGTCGCATGAAATTAACGAGTTGTCCTTATTACGTCTGTCATGAAACTATCTATCGTTTCATTTATGGTTTAAAAGACAAAGTATGGTATGAATATCTCCATTATAAAAAAAAGAATCGGGGCAGGTTTTATGGAAGGAAACCTAAAAGCTGTCGATATGCTGAAATAAAGCTAATAGATCAACGTCCGGTAGAAATATTGACAAGAACAGAGATAGGACATTGGGAAGGAGATACGATGATACTTTCGGCCAATAGAAAAGAAAATATCACGACACTGGTCGAACGAAAATCACGATTTTTAATTTTAAGGAGAAATGAAAATAAATGTTCAGAAGGTGTCATTAGTCAGATAAAAGACATCATTAAAAAAAATCCCAGGAAATTGTGGAAGACGATAACTTTTGATCAAGGATCTGAATTTGCTAATTACCGGGAAATAGACAGAAAAACAAAATGTCAAAGTTATTTTTGCTATCCCCATTCACCCTGGCAAAAAGGTAGTAATGAAAATATGAATGGTCGATTACGAAGGTATATCCCAAGAAACATACCCATACAGACGATAACAACCAATTTCTTACAAGAGATCAGTCATAAAATGAATGAGATACCTAGAAAATGTTTGGGTTATTTAAACCCAAGAGAGGCCCTACAAAGAAATGTCTCTATAAAAAATATGTCGCGCTTGACTTAGAATTCATCGTGGATGTGACACCGTATCCCCTATCCGTACATTTAGTACAGGAAATATAAACAGAAAAATTAAGTTTTCCATAAGTATTTGTGAGTATAATAAAGATTGAATTATTAAGAGAAAAATTTATGAACCAAGGGCAAAAATTTGCATCTAAAGAAGTCGAAGATAAAAAAATAGAACTCGGAAAAATTGGACCCGGCGATATTGTTTTTGAAGTTGACATTCATTCAACAGGAATACTTGTTCCCGTACATTCTTGGATTCATGTCAGTGGCGAACCGGAAATAGCACATGCCGCTGGTATGGGAAAAAAGTTAATTGCTGTAACTCGACATTACATTGCGCGTTATGTAGCACACGCTCCCTCTGTGGCCATGCTTCGTTGCAGAAATGAAAAATTAAAAAAATTAATAATACAAGTTGCCGAGCGTTTCGCACCTATTTTAGATAAAACCCAATTAACCGCTGCCGCTAAATTAAAATTAGAACCTAATAATGAAGCGGGAAAAACCCCTTTAATGGAAGCAAAAGTTCCAATTACACCCTACAGTTTAATAAGAAAAGGAGATAATATACAAGAACTAAACGTCTTTCGCGCAGTTAGAGCCGCCTTACGTTCAGGTCTTACAACGGGAGAAGAATTGTTCCCTTTAAGCAAGAAAAAAGGAGTCAGTTGTGACGAATTTGTCGGCCATGTAATTCAATCTGCATTAGTTATTTTTTTATTAGGAGATAAAGTCAATGAACTACAATCCTTGGTCAAGGCTATTAGCGCAGCTCGTCGAGAAAAAGATGGCTCAGGTCACAAAGCTCCTGCAACCGAATTATTAAAAACATTTTACCAAAAATTTATAGCCTTATCTGAAAAACACAGCCAATTACCTGAAGAAATAAAAAAACAAGAAGTATTGAAAATTATTTCTTCACCTATTAAGGGTTATAAAATTAAAAATAGTCTACCTTTTTGGTTAGAATCATCTTTATTTGAAAAAACAGTAGGAGCATTTTTTTTAGATGATCTACGAAAAATTGTCGATCCAAAATATGTTGATATCATAAAAAATGAGCCTAAACAATCATTAGGCTTTGTAGATGGCGAGCAGGCTTCCGATGGAGAAGAAAGTAATAGCAGTCGGGGCAGTCATGAGACTGATTCAGTTCATGGTGATACAAAATCTGAAGGCGGTTCTGATACAGGAAAACAAGATGCTTTTGCAGCTATTGATGCATTATCTGATTACGACTCTGAAAATGATCCTTTGGGACCAAAACATCAAATTTTTGATGATGAAGATAATGCCCTTGAAGAAAAGCAGCCTGGCCAAGTAGCTGAATTAAAGGTAATTCCACCCCAAAAAGCTTTATTCAATCCACGGTTTTTTCCCGTGAAAGATGATCTCGCTCTACTTGAAAGAAAAGCACAGACTCCAATTACATTACTGCGAAGTAAAAGTTTTAGCAATTGAGAACGGTTTCTACAGAAGGCGATGCGTAATCTATAATAGTTGCCACTATTTCTGTTCTGTTAAAAATACTTCCCCAAGTTCTTAAAGAACAAATGGTTTCAGCCAAATCAACTATTGCAGATATTTTAGGAAACTCGGGCTTAGCACAAACTTCAAGAGATTGCGCTCCAGCGAATAATAGAAGTACAAGAGCAATCGTATTTCCACTGCCAGCAAAAAGATAATGTGCAGACATTTGGGTAATTGGACGCCAATCAATCTCAGCATTGCTTTTAATAAGCAGTTGTACAGCAAGCCCCTGTTTTCTTTTCAAAGAAGGACTATCTTTTTTTTTGGAATGAGATGCTAAATAAAATAATGGCGACAAAGTAGATTTATTTTTATTGACTGATGCTCCGTTTCTAACAAGACTTCCCATGACAGCCGTCATACCGGCAAGAGCAGCATAATGCAAGGGCGTAAGACCCCACTTATCCAAAGGTTCTACTATCGCTTTTTTTTCAAGCAACAGTTCAACAACTTTAGCATTTTTGCGGCTCGCGATATGTAGAGGTGTTCGCCCATTTTTATCAGTTAAATTAATTACCAAAGGCAGAATGGGAGAAACCCCTTTTTCTCTTATCAAATGCAAATAATGGGTAGAATTTTTTTTCATAGGTTATATCCGCGTTTTATAATTATATTACCATGCCTGAAAAATGTATTCAACAGGGTCATCAACAATCAACAGAGTCAAGTCCGAAATTTTAAACAGATTCTTTGTTAAAGAGCAGTTAGGCAAGCAGGGTAAGCTTGGCGCAAACAAGTTCTGCTTAAAATTTCGGACTTGACCCCCTTCTTCCTTACAAGCACGGTTAAGTTTTCAACGGAAATTGAGCTAAATATAACGAAAACAAGTGACGCAGATTGTAGCATAAAAGCCGAATAATTTTGAAATTGCTTTAAGCGCTTGGATTTTTTCAAAAATTAAATACCCGGCTTGATGAAGATGATGAGGAAGACGAGGACGATGGTTGACCATCAGGATTTTCTTTCTTCTGCCTTTGAGCACTATCCTCACTAAACAATGAAGATGGATTTTTTCTTTTTCGCGAAGAACCTGCCGTTGATAATTTAAGTGGGTGATGATCATTTTCTAAGTTAGATTCTTTTCCTTTCCCCAAGGAAAAATCTGAATCCGTAATAAGAAAAGGATCAAATTCACCTATGGTTCCAAACTCCTCATTAATCAACTCACCCTCACTATCAGATTCTTTATCATCAGATGCTTTACCAGAAACCTTAGATTTATCTTTCAAAGGTGTCAATTGATTATTTTTACTGCCGAAAAAAACGTTGTTAAAAATGGATTCAGATTCTTCAGGACCTGCGGGAAGAAGTACACAAAGCATAGGCGGCGCCAAAGTAGCGACATCGTCAAAAGTGGGTATCTCATCCATGGGTTTATGTTCCCGCAACTCTTGGATATTTTCCCTGGTAAAATCTAACGGATCTCCGGTCTCTCGCCCTTTCTTGTACGCTGCACAAAGCTTCTTTCCATGTATGGGTATTTTTTGGAGATCATCCGGGTTTTCTGCCAGTGCGCGTAACACATTTTGTATTAAGTGATATTGATTTTTAGTTAATTTTTGGCTAACTCCCCCGCCAATGGCATAATCTTCACCGCTCACTTGATTTTTCCACCCAAAAACTAAAACTTTCCCAGCGCCTAAGAAACAACAAATGACAGCTAGTGAAAATATTAAAAATTTAGCGGGAACTTCTCCAATCCCTCCAGCCTGATAACAAGTGGGTATGCCTAAATAGAATATTTTATTTTGAAGATCTAAATATTTGGGATTCTGGGTAAGATTTTCCATATGTTCAACAACATCTGCTTGATTTGCTCCCTTAATTCCCGTGATATAATTTTTCTTTAGATAAGACTCACTGACTTCCAGAAAACGAATACAATTCTCGGAGAAAACCAGGGCCACTTGCATATTTTTATTTGCTATAATTACATTTCTGAACTCTCCTAAAATTTTCTCTGCTTGTTGTTCAGAGGAAATCAATTTGCTATCGGTAGTTTTAAAATCTACCCTAATTGGTTGCAAAAGCAATGTTTCTTTTTTGCTCATATTTTTATCTTCTTCAATAATATCAGGTAGTGCTGCCGGTAGGATTAATGTTTCCTTCATTATGATTCTCCTTGAATTTAAAAAAATTTACTTTCGTACCCTGCGCGCACCAAAATTAACATAAGGATAATAAAAAATAAAGTATTGGTGTTAAACTATCGATGTCAATGCTTATTTTTTTAATCTCTTGGTCGTCAGTGAACCCGCCATTCTTCTTTGTAAAAATCGCGCTATTTGCAGAACTTATAAATCCGGATTTTCCCGACGTAACGATTTATTTTTTGCATGTAACTTCTTTTGGGTTAACCGGCGTTCAGTGGCCGCTCGCGAAGGCTTGGTTTTTTTTCGTTTTCTGGGGGATTTTTCAGCCTGTTGGAGGATAGCTTGCAAACGTTCTAAAGCATCCTGCTTATTCCGCTCTTGCGTGCGGTAACGGCTAGCTTTGATTATCAAATCTCCCCGCTGCGAAATCTGGTTATGCGCCTGCGATAACAAACGGCTACGCACATCTTCTTGCAAACTGGTAGAATGGATGACATTAAAGCGCAATTGCACTGCAGTCGCCACTTTATTGACGTTTTGGCCCCCTGGTCCCGACGAGCGGATGAAACTGAATTCTATTTCTGATTCATCTAGCGTAATCTTCGGTGTCATTTTAAACATATCGCAATCCAAGATCCATTACACAAGTCTTAGGCGGCCCTTCTGATTGCTGAACTAACAATAATTTTTCCTAATAGCATCCTCGAAAGCTCTCAAGTTTTTAAATTGTAATATTTTACTGGTCTTACGTCCATATCTTCTGATTATGAAATTTTGAATCTAATGGCAAAACATAAATCGTATGATGAAATTTCGGACAGACTGCATATCAGCCTGAAAACAATTTACAACCTGAAAATGTCTGCTTTCAAAAAACTATCCATTGAATCGCGTGACCATTTATTGGAAATATTAAATCATGCGGCACATTTGGCTTTACCGCCAAAGGGAAAATTTATGGGTCAGTTCAGTGACTTTTTGCCAATCACCAAACAGGACAATGCCATAATAAATTAAATCTTGGTCTTTTATTTGTTTGGTTCGTTCTATTTGGTCTAGGTAGGTTCCCACGGTCATAGTGTCGGTGAAATCATTAAATAAAATTTGATGCTGAATAGCTTCTTGGCGCAATTTTCTAATCTTATTGGAGTTTTCTACCAAGATGATAAATGGGATTTCTAAAATATAGGGATGTGAACCGCCATCAGCGTCGCGATAATCCGTCAATCGTAAAGACTCCTGACCAATGGCTGAACCTAAACCAATGCACATGTGCGCCAGTGCATTCATCACTTTGCCATGTTCAATACTTTTATTTAAAACTGCAACTAGTTTATTTTTAAATTCCACTTTAGTCTCCTTACAGTTGGGTTAGGAATGCTGCGATTATCGGGTGTAACTGTTGATTGAGAGCTGCGCGCTCAGGTTGAAAAAGTATCCCGATGAAAAAAGGATGGCTGGGTAATTCAAAGGCTCGCACTTCTCCGTTTGGATCATGACCAGTGAAGCGCGACTTTCCGGGGAAAAAATTATTTCACCGGTTTTTTCAACCAAAGAACACTCTAAAGGCACAATAATCGAATTTTTTGCATCAGGATTAGTTTCAGCATGATCAGCATCTGCAACGCCACAAACGTTGCGTGCGTATTCAATCAACGCATGTTGAAATCCACCACAGGTTCCGAGAAAAGGCAGATTATTTTCGCGTGCAAAACGAATGGCATTTAAAACACCTTCCATATTTTTGTATGGACTACCTGGAACTACCCAGAATGCAGAAAATTTAGAAAACCCTTGTGTATAATCACCACTGATGTTGTCTGTTTCTAGCCACTGCCAATTAATATGGATGTCCAAATTCTTTTTGACAAGTTCAATCGTTTTAAGAATGGCGACATGGGCAAGTACCTGTTCGTTAAAATCACCTACTAGCGCTATAGTTTTAGTTATCATAGCATTTTGATATATTTTAATGCGGACATTAGTACAGTTACAAATGATCTCCATGTTAAACTAGACATCATGAAAAATCAAACTGAATTAGAACAATGCCCAGGCTGTCATGCTTGACACAAATAGATAGCAAAACCAATATCTTGTTTGTCTAACATGGTTTGTTTAAAGTAACTGAATGTTTTAATGCCAGACATGACAAATTTCTAATATTTATTTCCATGATTTTATGATTTTATTAATTTTTTTGAATCCAGCATCATCTCTGACACCTTCATTCCCTAATTCAGGTTTGTCGCGAAGACAACCATTGGAGTAGCTCCCGATTAAATAGCTCTGGCTCTTCGAGTTGTGGAGTATGGCCGCTTTTTTCAAAGACACGTATGGTTAAATCTTTAAATTTTGATCGCACAGCATCCCAGGCACTTGGTGGAGCGACCAAAAAGTCATAGCGTCCAAGACCTAGGAATACAGGTCTATCGAATTGATCCAGTCCTTGCGTGATATCAATATCTCGAAAAATAATTCCCCATACGTAATCAAACATTTGCATATTAAATTGCACGCCTTCCCATAATTTTTTAGCTTCAGCAAAATCAAAATTATACCAAATTCGAGGTGTGTCACGTAAATACCGCTGAATAAAACGCTGATCCGCCGGCAATTGTGCTAATTGCTCGTCGGAGCATTCCAGCATATTGCGTTCCATGGCGGCTTTGCGTTCTGGACACACGCTGTCTTGCCAATATTGCTCAGCAGCTGCTTTTCCCGCAGGACTTAAATTGGGTGAAATACCCAGCATAACCACATGAGAGACATGTTGAGGATATTTTTTGGCATATTCTAATGCAATATACGAGTTGCCGGAATGTCCCAACACTATCATACGTTTCAAGTTCAGGGCCTGTCGAATACGTTCAACGTCGTCAACCAACACGTTCAATTCATATTCTGTATCGTCAACGGCACTTGTGGGAGTGACAAATATTTTATGATCCACAAAAATAAATTGTAGGTATTTGCAAAGTTGTGGTGAGAACGTGGGTGGATAGTAAAGTGAACTTCCAATCACCAGGATAGGAACGCCTGTTCCTTCGGTACGGTAGCGAAGCTGAAATGGCCCGATATTGATAGATCCGGTATCAGCAATTGAAGATTGATGCATATATATTCCTTACTCTGGATTAGCAGAAGATATAAATTTATAATCCTAAAACTGATTAGGAAATAGGATTTTATCATACCTGGATTCTTTAACCAAATTCTCTCGTGATTTAAGTTAAATCCTATGTACAAGTTCTTGCAAAAAGTTTTTAATGATCGGAGTCACTGTTGCTCCTGACCAATAAACTTCTGCATGATCCATTTCAGGAAAAATATGTAAACAAGATTTAAAATCAGAAGATTGATTCAGCGTTTTAGAAAAATCACTCATTTCTTGCACTGAAGGCTCTTTTGAGCCTACATAAATCAAACTGGGGGCTTTGATATAGGAAATAAAATCACGGTAATTAAACCACTCCGAAGAATTAGCCGCCCATAAAGCGGTCGCATCATTGTTGAGAATGCTAGCCCTCACAGCAGGATCATTAAATCGATTACCGATCATCTCTTCCAATTTATTGAGAAAAGCTTCGATTCCATGAGTGAGCGCTGTTTTTAATGCTTCTGGAAAAAGTGTAAAATAAGGTGTTGCAAAAATATAAGAACTAAAACGATTAGGGTAAAATTTTGCTAACAGCAAACACATTGACGCCCCGATGGAACCTCCCAAACAGCAAGCAGTTTCAATGCCCTCTTTATCCAGTACCGCGATCGTATCATCTGCTCGGCTTTTTAAGCTGTATTCTTCAGGATTGTACGGCTTGCTACTTTGCCCATAGCCTCTGCTGTCAATTAAAACCAGTTGAAAATCTTTTTTCAAAGCATGCACATAACCCAATGTATGCCAATCTTCTATACGATTTCCGTTACCGTGGTGAAAAACAATAGACTGTTTCCCTCTGCCAAGCACTTCATAATGAATAGTTATCTCTGTGCCGGTTTTGTTATCTGTGCGAGTTATTGTAGACATATTATTACACTTAAATAAAAATTATTCTGACGTTACAAGAGGTTCAATTAACACAGGAAAATTAACGGAATTAGCAATAAAACATTTTTTATGCGCCAGTGAATGCAACTTCACAGCATGTGCTATCTGCGATTGATCGGCAAGTTTAGCTACAGGACGTAAAACCACCCCAATAAACGACCCGGAGCCATTAGAGTTTTCTAACATTCTGCCGATAGGGGAATCTTCGTATGCTTGAACAACAATATGAGCATCAGCGCATAAATGCAAATACCATAGCATGTGACAAGAAGCCAAAGAACTAACTAATAATTCTTCCGGATTCCAGCATTTCTTATCTCCACGGAAGGCTGGATCGGATGACCCTAAAATATCCGGTTTATTTTCGGCGCGACTAATAAAGCTGCGTTCATAAGCAGAATATTTTGTAGTACCTGTTCCGGTATTACCTGTCCACTGAATAGCGAGTGAATAATGATATTCTTTTTTCATAAAGTTCCGGGCTACGCACATCCAGTAAAACAAAATCAGGTTGCCCGTGGGAAAGGGCAACCCGTACATCCCAGCAATCCGTTTCAAAAGCTAAAGAGTCTTCAAAATGTTTTAGTGCAATTGAACTTGCAGCGGGAGGAACAGATGTTACTTCAGATTTCATCATTTTCTCCAGTTTAAAATAAAAAGCCTATAAACTTGAATTCAATATTACTCTAAAGGGTCAATGCGTTAAAGTCTGCCTGTCGCCAATGATTTTGTATTATTTTTAAACTGGTTGCGGAACTCAGAAAGGGCTTTTTTTCATTGTCAGTTGGCGTAACGGAAACTAAAAGTGCTGCTGGTTTTAGAAAACTACAAACTACAGGAACTACAGGTGTCAGGCTCGCAAATTTGTCATTTTAAATAACAAATTTGCAAGCCTGACACCGCCACCTCGCTATTTCACGATTTTAGAGAAGACAAGTAAATACTTATTGTGCTAAACAACTTTTTAACCGGTCAAACGCATCTCTGAATTTTTTCTTGCTAAAATTCGTATTGCAAATTTTCGGTGATGAATGATCTCTTCCATAAGCTCTTGATGATCCTGAAGAATTGTAGAAAACATTTCTGTACCGTATGTATTTTCAATAAATTTCTGGTTTGTGGTAAGGTTTTCCAATAATTTCTGGACATAACCCATAAAAATTAAACTATCATCTCGAAAGCCGATATCTGTAAATCCAGATTTTTTTAAAACTTTTTGATAAGATTTCTTTGTCTCTTTCACCAATGGATGATTCACATCATTTTTTGTGTTCTCGGGATAAATCCAGTCAGCAATAACAAATAATCCATTCTTTTTTAATTTCTGATTATGGTGTCTAGGGCTGATCTTTGTTCTATGAAAAATGTAAAGGGGTTCATGCTACCTTATTTAATTTTTTAAATAATTGTTGACAAAAGTGGCTGGTTTTAAAATTTTAATTCCTGCATAGCCGGAGATGTCTAAGAGATGTTTATCACCACTGATAATTAATTTGCAATTAGAGCTTAGAGCGCAAGCAATGAATTTATCATCATCTGGATCAGCTGAAATAGGCTGTGGCAAATTCATCGGTGATATGACCGTGCTGTTAATGGTAATTAAGTTAATAATAGACCCAACATTAACGCCTTTATATTTTTGGCTTAAAACTTCACTCACTCTGGTGTATTCATTAATAATATCTTTTGAAGTGATGATTTCTATAAGCTCTTTTTGCTATGCTAAAAGCATTTGACTTGGCGGGCCAGACCAAAAAATCCCAGACATGAGCACATTCGTATCGAGTACTATCTTAATCATTGACCACGGGCTTCTTTAATAGCATCTTTTATTGATTTTTTGTTCAAACCTGTTTTTTTAGCTAATTTTCTGGCTTGTGTCACCAAACTGGTAAATTCTTTTGTAGAAGGTTTTTTGATAACTTTTAAAATAACAACATCTTTATCCGCCACAACAACAAATTGATCGCCTGCATGGAGACCCACTTTATCTCTGACATCCTCCGGGATAACGATTTGTCCTTTGGATGATAGTTTGGTAGTTGCTAAAATACTCATCGTTGTAGCCTCATATTTAAACTTACTAGTAAGATCATAGCAAAAATTTGTAAAAATTGCTAATTCTTCGTTGATAATGAGCTACCAACCTTGGCTACCTTATTTAACAGGTATCTTATTGGGTAATTCAGTTCCTGAAATACCGGCGGCGTCAAGCATTGCTCTAGTCGCTTTCTCCACAGAAGCTCGCACAGGATCTAAATCTAGCCTAGCGTAGATTGCAGTAGCTATTAATTATGAGGAAAGGTGTATCCTCGACATCCATAATCAGTAGGTCGGAGGTTCGACTCCTCTTATCGGCATAATAAAAATACGTGTAGAATCTATGTAGAAGGATTGGGGGTCATAATGCAAAATGAAAATAATGCAACAAACACACAAATGGATTACGATGCCAGCTCTACAGTTGTCAAATTTTTAATAATATAATACATTTTTTTCAAAAAATTCCCCCTATTAAACTCAACTGAGGTAACTCAATATGCAACCGTTATCACTAGAAGAAAAATTACAACAGCGCTCGGAGCAAAGAAAAGATACATTGAATAGTATTGCTTTGGTCAGGCAAGGTAGAAAAATAATCGCGAGATCAATTAAGGGGTATTCTGATCACTCTAAATCTCAGCACCTAGAAGAAGACTCGCAAGTTCTCGGTGGCTCAATTGCTAAACCACTGACAGCTCTTGCCCTGCTGATGGGTATCCTTGATCAAGTTATGGATGAAAATAAGGAAACAAAACAATCCGATGTGTTTCTTAAAAATGCAATACAAGAGAAGCTTCAAAACCCCCTAAGTCATTCTATTCCTGAAACTGACTCTATTTGGGCAAAGAAAATGCCATCTTGGGCAAATGAGGTCACGCTAGAACAATTATTATCCCATACTTCAGGGCTTAAAGATTTTACAGAATCAACCTGTCTATGTACCGCATCCAAGAAAGAGCAAAAACTCCAAAGACTACTGCGAGATTCCAGTCCTGACAGTGAATTTGTTGCTCTCTTTAAAAACGAACGATTGCTTCGAGGTAATCCCTTTCACTATGCCAATAGTAATTATCTATTAGCGTGTCGCGCGGCGTACAACATATTAAAAAAAACACGGGATATTAAGCAAATTGAAAACTATTTTGTCGATCTCTTTCAAAAATTAGATATGAAAAGCACAGCATTTACGAGCAAAAAACCCAGTGAATTAAGAGAAGATAAAGATAAATTTTATTCAAAACTGACATTCCCGCATCTAATCTCTTTAGATCACAAAGATAGTAAGCCCAAGATCACCCTTTTACTCGATTTTGAAGATAGGTGTTTGCCCTCAGGTTCTGGCTCACTGGTCACAACTGCCGGTGATTTGTTAAATTTGATGAGTGCGTTCGTTAATAAAAACCAGCAAATTCCAGCGGTGATTTCTGAGCTGATGACAACAGAGGGCGCTTTTGTCCGAATAGGCCAATCTAATACGCGTCTTTATTACTGTTACGGTGTGTGGCGCTCCGAAAATGCATCTGGTCAGACCATCTGTTATGAACTTAACGGCTCGATTGCTGGATGTTATGCTCATGCAGCTTATTTTCCTGGAAAAGAAACCGGAGAAGAAACCAGAGAGGCAACCTGTATTGCTGAGGTTTCCAATATGAGACCTTCATCAAAACAGTCAGGGAAAAATCTTGGTGGTGGTCTAGTCTGTCAATTTACTCAAATTATTGGCGATCATTATAATCCAAAAATAAAACCGCAACGCCAAAGCCGTTGTCCAAATGTTTTTAGCAGTAAAAAGACAGAAGAAACGGCTCAATCATTTATGAAATGCACAATTTTATAGATATTTTCAATGATTCTTCACATTCTGCTCCATTTCTAAGTTAGAAGAATACTGCTGTTTCTTATCTCAAATGGTTACTCCTTAGATCCGCTGTATTTTTCTGATGAACCGCATGCGCAAATGTGTAAATTGATATCGCATAATTCAGGCAATAAAAGCCAATTTTAAATTCGTATCAATGCGGCAGTACTTAGTATTTGCTACTTTATTGGCAATCTTTTTGAACCGTTGGGTAGGCCATTTTCCATGGCCACAAAATAATACCGGAAAGTAGTCCTAATAAAATTAACGCTATCGCCAGTGGTAGTTGTGAGTTATTGGCGGGAATGGCTATGATAGCGGATAATACGCCGATTAACAGCATTTGCAGACTGCTCAGCGCGGCGCTTGCTCTGCTACCCAATTTTTTTGGAAAATGATGCAAAGCAGCGGCAATGGTATTAGAAAAAATTAGGGCTTGGCCGAGGGTGGCGGCAACCATTGGAGCGATAATAAAAATTATGGATATTTTTTCGTTAAAAAAAGTCAGCGCCATCACAACTCCAGATAAAATAATCAATGAAAATCCACAGATATACAGATGGTTGATTGAAAATTTTAGTGCCAATTTTCGGTTAATCGTTGCAGCAGAGTAATAAGCGGCAGCGATTAAAACTGTCAACCACCCATAAACATTGGCGGAATATCCCAGTACATTTTGAATTAAAAATGGCGTCATAACGTTATAAGAAACCACTACGGCATAAGCAAATAAACCGCCCAGCATAAATTTTATAAAATGAGTATCTCGAATAATGAATCGATAATCTTTAAGAATTTGATTAATGCTAAAGGCATGCGCATGATCATCATTTCGAGAAATGGGATTGGTTTCGGGAAGCCAGCGCCAAAAAATGAAAAGAAGCGCCAGGCTGATTAATGTTAAAAAAACAAAATCAGCGCGCCAGCCCAAATAAGTTTGTAGGTAAGCGCCAATAATAGGTGATACTCCTAAACTGATCGCAAACCCCATGGAAAGATAAGAGGTTGCCCCTACCAGCGCTCGTCCGCTGAAACAATCTCGCAAAATAGAGCGACCGATAGTAATCGTCGCTCCACAGCCAATGCCTTGAATTAAACGGGCGAGTAGAAATGCAGTTTGAGTATGGACAAATATATTGGCCATACACCCTATACCAAAAATAGCGAGGCCGGCTAGGAGAATTGGCTTGCGACCGTAACGGTCAGACAGCGGACCGTAAATAAATTGTGAAAAACCATAGCCTAATAGAAAAATGGTGATGGAGGTTTTTACCGCTAATGGATTAATCTGTAAATCTGCGGCTATTTTAGGAAAAGCAGGCAAGTAGAGCGTGATGGCTGCTTGACCCAAGGTAGTCATCCACATCACCAGCCAGGTGATATGGCGGGCGGTTTTTTGGTTAAAATCGAAATATGATACTTTTATATCAGCCATTTAGTTGCTCCCACAATTGGATCAAGATAGGATATTATAACGTATTCTTGGTCAAAGTAAACTATACGGTGTAGTTTTATGAGAGAAAGAAAAAATCAGGCGATTATCGCCGCAGCCACTCAGGTCTTTTTAAAGAAAGGATTTGAGTCAGCGAGTATGGATGAAATTGCGGCAGTAGCGGAGGTATCCAAGCGCACGGTTTATCAGCATTTTGGCAATAAAGAGCAATTATTTCAGAAGATCTTAGTCGAATATTGGCAAGCCGTGAATGTCAATCAGCAATCGTTATTTAATTCTGATCAGTCTATTGCCGTTAACTTAAAACATTTTGCGCAAATTTTCCTGGATTTTTTATACAGGCCACAAACTATCGATTTATTTCGCTTACTGATCACTGAGTCGCAACGATTTCCGTCGCTCACTCAATCATTATTAGTGAATGGTAAAGCGCCTTTCACTCAAGAGCTGATCCGTTTCCTGGATCAACAGAAAAAAACGGGGGTGCTGCGAATCAAAGATACTGAACGAGCAGCCTCATTTTTTTTAGGCCAATTAAAAGAATATCATTTTTGGCCGATGATGCTAGGTTTTACTCAGGAAACCAGCATCCCAAAGCGGGATCAGTTGATCACTGAAGCAATCACGATATTTATAAAATATTATTCTATAGTCATCGCGCCTGAGTTCTAGGTGTTTGCCCAAAAAAAGAGCGCGTCGTACCTCGGCTTGTCCCTGAGGGATGGTCACTTTTTTCATGAAATGCTCTCCAATTGAGTTGTTAAATTCAGTTGCCGCAGAGCATCCAAGATCAAATGAAACTATTCTATACTGAGACTAACCCTTTTTTTTAAAGCTTCTCAGCCTAAATAAACTTTGGATAAAGCACGCACACCATTGGCACAGCCATTGGTGTCAGGCATGACGGATATTTGGAACTTAATCACTTGTTTTATTGCCGATTTTAATTTTTTATATCATCTCTGACACCAACGTTTGTTGATTTTGATGAAACCTCCTCTGTTCCTGCGAAGCTCAATCACAATGCTCAGGAGGCAGATATATTGGACGTATTGAGCAAAATGGTTAATGAGAACCAGCAATAAGAAGTTTAATATTGATTTTTTTCACTGAATCTTTAAATCATTTGGCTCAAAAAATTCAGTAATGGCAAGTAAGATACTTTTTAAAAAATATCTCAACTTGCCAAAAAATGCGGTGTCAGATCCACATACTTCAACTTAATTCTGAAAAAAATCAATGCATTAAAATTTAAAATGTCCGGGTAAAAATTGCACCTCTTTGCAACTCTGATTGTCTAATATTTACACGTATATTTCCTCGATTAATTCCATTGTTTTTCAAATTATTACTGTAACATATGTGGGTGTATTCTATTTGAAGCGCGACAGTCCCGCAGTAAGGTATACTTTAACTTGCTGATTAAACAACCAAAAGGAGACTGCCGCTATGGACCATTATACACATATCAGTTATCAAGAAAGAGTAAAAATTGATATATATTTAGGGCTTAAATATCCCATTAGTCAGATAGCGAAGCGCATAAAAAGGCATCGCTCAACTATATATCGAGAGTTAAAAAGAAATGGACAAAAAAATAAATCTTATAAAGGGTATTTAGCGAACAATAAAGCGCATCTGAGACGAAACATTGGGGTGGTGAGTATTAAAAATAATATTTATTTACAGGACTATATCAAGAAACGATTAGAAAAAGGATGGAGTCCTGAACAAATATCTGGTCGCATGAAATTAACGAGTTGTCCTTATTACGTCTGTCATGAAACTATCTATCGTTTCATTTATGGTTTAAAAGACAAAGTATGGTATGAATATCTCCATTATAAAAAAAAGAATCGGGGCAGGTTTTATGGAAGGAAACCTAAAAGCTGTCGATATGCTGAAATAAAGCTAATAGATCAACGTCCGGTAGAAATATTGACAAGAACAGAGATAGGACATTGGGAAGGAGATACGATGATACTTTCGGCCAATAGAAAAGAAAATATCACGACACTGGTCGAACGAAAATCACGATTTTTAATTTTAAGGAGAAATGAAAATAAATGTTCAGAAGGTGTCATTAGTCAGATAAAAGACATCATTAAAAAAAATCCCAGGAAATTGTGGAAGACGATAACTTTTGATCAAGGATCTGAATTTGCTAATTACCGGGAAATAGACAGAAAAACAAAATGTCAAAGTTATTTTTGCTATCCCCATTCACCCTGGCAAAAAGGTAGTAATGAAAATATGAATGGTCGATTACGAAGGTATATCCCAAGAAACATACCCATACAGACGATAACAACCAATTTCTTACAAGAGATCAGTCATAAAATGAATGAGATACCTAGAAAATGTTTGGGTTATTTAAACCCAAGAGAGGCCCTACAAAGAAATGTCTCTATAAAAAATATGTCGCGCTTGACTTAGAATTCATCGTGGATGTGACACCGTATCCTGCTTGACAGAGTGAGTATCAATAGTTGCTTCTTCAAATAAGGATTTACCTTGAAGTTTTCTCCTGTTGAGTTTAAAAAAAGCAATCGGTACGTATGGATTTTTGGTGACGGTTAATCCTGATTTATCTTGGTATGAATTTGACACATCTTCTACTAATAATTGCAAAGCGAATAAAAAGAATGCTCCTTGGCTAATTCCTATTGTCGTATTAAGTGCTTTTTCGGGGCTATTAGCCAATTGGATTTCGAAAGCGCTTTCGCTGGTTATGCCAGCAATTGGAAAGCCTTGTTGCAGAAGATTCATCGCAGTTTCTGCAGTAGCACAATACCAAACCAGGTTTATAGGAGCAGCAGGGAAGCGCTTTTGTATCGATCGGAAAATAATCACAGCACATAGATCATAAATACCGCCGCAAAACTCTTTGATTTCATAATCTATGGCTATTTCACTTTCGTGTAATTTCTGAATGGCCTCGGGAAGGAAACCAATAGAATCGGTACGATAGACCCTGAATTCAAAATAATCTCTAAGAGTAAGAGTCGTTTGGGATTGTTTTCTGGCTTTCTGGATAATCTTCCAGTTTTCAGCTTGTCCAAGTTTCATGAGCGGCGTTGAGATATCTACAGTGGAATTGGAAGAAACAACGACACCTTCTATCTTAATATATAAAGAGGTGTAAAAATCTTTAACTTGATTAATAAAAAAAACTTCTAAAGGGGCTCGAATAGCATGTAAATAATTATAACTGGAAGGCAGTGGTATAAGCTCGCCATTAAGGCTAGGCTCTATTTTTTTAAAATATTTATCGACGTCAGAATTTATACAATAGTGCCACAACCGAATTATTGACTCTTGTTCCTCCGTAGTCGCAAATAAATAGAATCTGACAAAAATATAAGGGCTATTTGCATTTGTTGAGACAGTTTAACAAGATGGTGAACGTTCTTGCCCATAATAGCACCTGAACTTTTCAAAAAAGTATTATACATTCAGCTTGACAAAATTGTTCATCAACAAATTTCCCTTTTAACTTAATTAATGTAACTCCAAAACTATTAAAATTAGCGATATCAAAAACCCAGGTCGGTTTAGAACGAATAGAAATATCGTATTCCTCATTGGCATATAAAGTGGCCCCCAGAGCTGATAAATCTAATAAAAAACGTAGAAAATTCTGAAGCTCTGGATATAGTAATTGATATTTATCGACAGAGGAAAATTTTTCGGTTAAAGCCAAAAATTCTTGGCGAGATTTATCATACCAGCCCATGTCAAGGAATTGAAGTTGTTTTTCATGATTAAGCGTGACTATATGCGCATAAACCTCATCCAGAAAAGCACTGATACAAGCTTTATCACCGGAATTTTTGATTTTTTCTCGAATTAATGCAATTGCAATTTTTATTTGCTCAAAATATAATTCTTCATACTGTTTTAGCTTAGTTAATAAAAGTGGAGGCAGGGGAATTTTGTGAAATTGAGCTGTGGCTCCTGGATTAAATTTTCTAGACCACCATAAGCTAGTACAATCAAAATTTTTTAATTCTATATCGGCGCCACATTCCACAAGATCAATAGCAAATATACCGTTGGGAGTTGCGATAAGATTATCGGCATACCGATCTAGGTTTTTGAATAACACCATAATTGCAGTTAATTTAGCCAAATCTGCAATAAATCTTTTTGGATTGATATCAAAATAGTCAGAGCCTAATGGTTTGCCTGCTATAAATTTAGTTTTGAGAAATATCTTACCATTAATTTTCTCCAATGCAGGTTCAGGAAACAAATCATCCAAAAAGTATCGTCCCAGCGTAAGTAAGCAGGCTTCCTTTATAACCGCAGCTAGAGACAAATCAATTTCTGTATCAGACAGTAACTCATAACCGTCGCCATCGAAAATTACGTTATCAATATCAATTCTCAAACGTCTTTGAGGAAATTTCAACACAAACTTTTCATCAATGATAAACGCATCATGCGATTGAATGGCATGAGGGTATTTAGTTATAATATCTTGTAAAAAGACATCTGAATGCAAAGGTATTATTTTTTTTGCATCGTCAGATTTTTTTTCTTCTGGTTTCATGGCTCCTCATATATAATTATATGACGTTCTCTTCAAAATGCAGCTAACTATGTTGTAAAAATTGATCGACTGATATATTATAAAAAAAGAATATAAGGAAATAAAAATGAAATCTACATGGTTCAGACCCCCTAAAGGATTCCAACAACCTAACAGTGACTTTAAACTAGATAAAATTAAAAAAGCCTTGGATCAAGGCATTGATCTAAACGTTCTAGATGAAGAAAAATACACCCCATTACAAATGGTCATTAGAGGTTCTGATGATCGGAATAAAATAAATCTCATAAAAATGCTAATTGAAGCAAAAGCCGACGTTAATTTAGCTAGAGATAATTCCACTCTACCTCTCTCAATGGCGGCTTGTTCCTCTCATAGTCGCTTAACTTTCGTACAAGCCATTATGGCGGCAAAGGATCAGGCTTATTGGCGTAGCCAGCTTCCCCTCTTCGATTCAGTATTATCAGATTTCCTCCAATCTTTAGTGACTTCATATAATACTTACCCGCCTCTCGTTCCTATTACAGATTTTGAACAGGAAAGGGAAAAATTGTTTGTTTTAGCTGAATTATTTAAAACGGACAAGGACGGTCTTTTAGAGCGGTCCAAATACACCTTTGATAGATTTGTTCAACACTTTGAACAACCCGATTGTTCTTATGTAGGTGGTATATATAACTATACTTACCTTGTTTTTTTTGGCTATCTATTTCTTGACGGGATTATATTTCCTCGATTAATTCCATTGTTTTTCAAATCATTACTGTAACATATGTGGATGTGACATCGTATCCTGCTTTTAGTTTATCTATTTAATTGATTATGATATAGTACTTTAATAATAAAAACAGATAGACAACCAACTTAGCACAAATAGAAAAATACCGAGCGAATCATGAAAACACTTGTTCCCTTAACTATCCCATTTATGAAAGAGGGCAAACCAATTTCTGCTGAAGAACAGGCTAAACAGATCATAACTATCGGTGAGCAAACTGTTAAAAAAATGAAGGCCAAAGGATTTGCTATCACCTATTCCGCCAATGCAGATCAGACTCGCGATACCTACTTAGGATATTGCAGCGGAAAAGATATAGATATAAAAGGCAGCAATCAAGCAAGTGTCATAGAGGAAATTCATAATCAAATTCGTTCTCGAGATTTCAAAGGAGACAAAGGGAGCTTTAGAATATTGCCAATTTCAACTTGTCTTCACGCTGGCGGAATAGGAAAAATTAAAAAGAATAATATCATTTATGACCTCTCAAATATTGCTTGTTACCTAGGCGCCCAAGCCAATGAAAATGGCGAACATTGGGTGATATTTGGTTGGAAAAACCAAATAACCGGAAAGAAATTCGCAATTGGCGGAGGAGTTAGCAAGCTATACCAAGCAGATGATGCGTTGATACAAGACACACTACAGTATTTTGAGCTAGTTAATTTTAAGCATGAGCCGACAGAAGGCCCGATATTAGAAATATTTTCTGAACTCAAGATTGCTTTTGAATTAGGGAAGGAAACTGGGGAGCCACTAGCTTATGCCCGCAGTTTTATGAAAGATTCAGAAGAAGAGGCACAAAGCTCGGATGATGATAATAGCAGCTTTGGAGTCGACGGGTGGGACGGGAGCGACTTAACTTTTGCTCAATTCACAATCAACTACGGGCTGGAACCCTCATCTTCGTCTTCGGCATCACCATTAATCTCTTGCGGAATACTAGGCAATCTAGATGCAGACAAGACGACAACTTCTAAAGAAAAAAATCAAGATGAAGCCTCAGCCTCAAATTCTAAACTGGGAAAACAGGAGTCATACCGGTCAGGCCTGACAGATTGACAGTTTTTTCCAAAAATAATGGCTCATACAGCTCCCGGTTCTGAAACTTATAGCATCCGTAAGGGGATCCGTATTTTCTACGGATGTTAATATCTATTTTTCAGGCATATTAAGCATCACACATTGATTAAATGATCTGCAAAAATAAGGGCAGTTACTATGAGAAATGAAAGATTTAAATTTTTGGATGACTTTAATAAAAATGAAAGCAAATTAATTTTTAGGTCTCGCCAACACTACCGGGGAGATCTGCCAGAAGATTATACAATGACTTTTACCCATGCTCGAGCACGGAATACAAAGAGCAATTTCTCCTTCCATAAGGGAGTGCCGCATGAATATATATCCGCATCGAATTGCCGGGCTCAAGAGTCGCGAAGCGCTTATTTTAGTAGCGACGATCAGAAAATTGATGATCCATATGTCGTAGAACTATCAACTCCTCTTTTTGATGGTGAGCGATTGTACCGGCGATTGCACCAGCCAGAGGCGAGTCACAATTTTATCTGGTTTTATGTGACGGAATCATCCCCGATAGAAGAAACTGCTAGAGTGGAAAATGGCTTAATTTTGTTTAAAAATAAGGGCTTATATTTTGTTCACGGAGGAGAAAAGGTTACTACAGATAATTTAATATCTAATAATAAAGAAGTCCTCGAATATTTATTGGGAAATTATAAGCCCTACTCTTTCTTAGACTCTATTGAATTTAATTACTTAATGAGAATGGTGACCTCCATATTGTTCGTTGAACACTCTTTAAGGAATATGTTCGAGATTACTTTTTCTGCCGCTATGGCGAAAGGTTGTAAATATATAGTCCTTAATTGTGATGATACTTATGGTTTACACGCTTGGAAAATTAAAGAAAATAGAGAAAGATTTTTTAAATGCTTAAACGAAGTCGCTGGTTCTTTTTCAAATTTAAATATTATTGTTCAATTTTACAAATATTCGTGGTCCGACTCTGAAAAAGAAGAGTGTGAAAGAATACTTTCTGAAAATCCTCGTATAAATGTTCTGGCTTTTTGGACTAAAAGGGCATCTTTACCTGAATTCATTGCGTCATCCGGTCATGTTTGTGCGAGACATAGACTCAATGGAGAAATTCACTTATCTAGGGAAGATAAAATAAATGCAATTCCATTAGATTGGAGTTTTTTCGAGGATAAAATTGACAAGATGCCGGCAATTCGCAATTCATATGGCTTCTATCTATCGATCATTGATACCCTAATAGAGCGAGAAAACCAATTAAAAAAATTAGTCTTCCGGATAGGTAAGGTAGTGAAGATGCAGAGAATAAATCCGGCATCCTTGCCTTATTATTATATCAGCAATAAAAAATATTTTGAGCAACTATTTAAAAACTTTCATCAATTATTTGTATCAAAAAAAACCAATCGTATGGTAAATTATATCAAAAAGCACGGATTTACTAAAACTCTAGCAGCGAGATTAAAAGAATCAATTATTGAAGACCGTGACTATGTATTGGAAACTGACTCGCTAGTAGCTATAAAAAAATCAGATCCAACTAATACTAAAGAAGAAAAGAAGGAAAGTAACACGCCACAAAAATTAGAAAATAAAGAAGTTGAAGATAATAGCATTAGTTACAATGATAAAGATAAAGCTAGAATAGTCCATATTTTAAAGTTAATGAATAAATTTAAAGAAAAAGAATTAAAGAATATAACCTATTCTGAAATAGATAAAGAAAAAAATATCGCGAGGATTGAACATATCCTCAATTATTTATTAAATATAAAAATACTCAATGTTTCTACTACCAAAAGTCGTCAATATTTATTAATATTGACTGGGATATTAAATTATTTGATAGATAGTTTTAATTTAATGCAACCGATGACCCAATTTGAATTCTTTCGGCCGAAAGATGAGCTTGTTCTTTCAATCATCTACGGACTTTTTGGAGATTTACAGATACTAGTTAAGCCAGTCAAAGAATTAAGAAAAAAAATTCTAAAGCTAATTGAAACAAATAAATCCCTAGAAAATTATATGATTCCATTTATTTTAGAATCCAATCAGAATGAAAAAAATCTAGAACTCTATACGAGACAAATATTAGAAGGCAAATTATTTGATGAAAAAAACCGCCATTGCCCACAAGAGTTATCTATGTTAATAAGAGATAGGGTTGAAGATGTGCTTTACAAGATTAGCTTATTTCAGATGGAACAACAGTTTAGTCCAGTGTGTAAGTTGTTTTCAAGAATAGGACGCGATCTATCCCAAATTTTGGAAGATGTAATAAATGATGATAAAAGTTCCATGCCGCTACGTGCTGAAAAATTTCTGTTTTTGTTGGAAATATTGAATTATCTGACAGACGGCATAGAGTCAAGAAAATGGGTAACAAGATATACACTTTTTAGCTCACAGGTAGAGAAAGGGCTATGGAGATTGTCAGATGTTTCATCTTTAGTTTGCCATACAATAGATAATACAAAGTTCGCCGATCTAATTCAAGGTTTAGTAAGTGAAGGAAAAACAATAGGCCACCATCTCAAGAATACTCAAGAAGCTCTTAGGAGAAATAAACCAAGGGGATCCCTCAGGACCATATCGGCAACCAGCAATCCTTAACAAAAAAGCATTATGAGTATAAAAAATCCCTGGCGTCAGTATGGCGTCTCTAAGCAAGCTAACTCTATTGATAAATTTATTCAGTCTGACAATAGAGGGCGGCGCGTCAGTGGATGCAAATAAATCCGGCAACTCACCTTTGTTTTGTTTGACATACCATTTTGAAACAAAAAAGAATCCTGAGTTAATGAAACGGCAAGCAGAGGGTGTTGAACTGTTGATTAAACATAAAGCCAAGGTGCACGTACGGCCGATTACTAAATTATCAGCTCTTTACTTGATGGCGGTCAGTGGAAATTTTGCTGCCCTAATGTTTTTAGCTAAAAAAGATGCATCAACTATTGAAGATTGTGAACTACCTGTATTTGCTCAAACTGCTAAAGTAGTTGATTTTGTAAGGACAGTCTTACCTCTGACAGAAATTGGGATTTTCAATTATCCGCGCATAACTCAAACTGTCATGGAGTATGCCTCCAGCTCGGAACTTGCTGCAGTCAGATAACATTCTTCTACAAGTTAAAACTATGACGTCTTTCCGGAGCCTTTTGTTTTTCTTTTTTATCTCTTTTTAATAATTCAAAATCGTCTTTAGATAAAAGAATATTACGACGAGCAAGAACACCCAGTGTCACTAAATTGTTAACGTTGGGTTTTTCCTCAGTAGACGAATCTGAATCTATAGAATTTTTCCGAGGATTAGTCTCATCATCACTTTCACCTTCAGAAGCAAGATCTCCATCTTGGAAAGGCAATAAGTTATCTGGTTCTTTTACTAATTCAGCCAAAGATTGCGGTTGAACCTTAGGAGGATCTATGGAAAATATACCTTCAAATCTTTGAAATAAAGACAAGCTTTCCCAGAATGGCATGGAATTTTTAATAGAGTTTCCTTTAACAGAATAGGAAATAGCGGATAAAACTTCGGATTCCACCACTCCATAAGGCAATATTTGTTCTTCGGACAACTTCTTAAATTCTTTAGAAAACTGTGACAACAAATCGGAAGCTGTTTTTTTATTTCCAGAGCCAAGATCCACTTCCCGGCGAGTGGCGCTGATAGTTCCTATGAGAGTTTCTAACTGATTAATTCTTTTATCTAACAGAAGAATAACCAACGCAGATTGAATAGTGTAACCAACAAATTCATCACAACTAACACCGCAAATTTTACTTAATGGGGCCTTTTTTGCCTCGGTTATCCCAGTACGTAAAGCATCTCTTACCGCTCTAAATTGATTAAGTTCACTACTTTTACTTTCATCTCTCACCATGCTATAAGGAGTGTAATTAATTTTTTTCTCTTTCCAAACATTAATTTTATCAGGATTATGTGGTTTTACGTTTAATTTTTTTAATTCTTCACGTTCTGTATCATCAAAAACAGATGCAAAACTTTCAGTAACCTTTATAATGAGTTCTTTTAATTTTTCATTGCTACAACGAAGAACAACAACTTTATCGCTACGAAGAACGAGTTGATTAAAAGCATGTCGGGTAACTCCTCGTATTTTTATGCCAACATCACCGCCAGTAGCAGAATGTGCGACGACAGGGTCTTTACTGGCAAAAATCCATGTGTGTTTTGGCTCAAGGGCACCCGCAGGAGTCACTTCAACTTCAATAATAATATCGCCAGGTTGTAGATTGATAGCTTTAATTTCAGTCTCTTTACTTTCTATTTCTTTTTTCATAAATTCACTATTTAAAATCTGGAAAACCAGTATATACAAAGAGCCTTAAAGAATTATTAAGGCCCGTCTACAGAGGCTCTTTTATGAGTCAACTCGACTGCTCTATTTCGGTTAGGCACTTAATAATTTCTTAATTATAAATGCATATACTATAACGCACCATTCAAATTAAAACACAAGCTCATGAAAACATTTGGCATAACCTTACAAAAAGTTACCAACACTAGGCATCTACCATGGACAGAAAAGCAAACAATACATTACCTTTACCCGGACTCTTCAGATCAATCTGCCACAGTTATCCAGAGCCTGCCGACCATAATTTCATACCTTTCCTGAAAAAAAGAGCGAATGAGTTTAAGACATTTGCTCGGCTAGAAAAATTAATTAAAAGTGATTATTGGGAAAGAAAAACCACTCAAGGCATACTTGCACGCATTCAAAAAATGCGAAGAATACTACAGAGGGATGATTATGAGGCTGGGATTAATATTAATCAGAAATATGAGGCATTAAAAAAAGTGGCTGCAGAGGCTGAACAGGATGCGAAAAGTGTTCCTGAAGACGATACTCATTTAAATTTAGATAATTTTTATTCTGCGCTTAACCAAAACGATCTTGCGACGTTAAGTCAAAATAATTTGTTCCTGAAAATTTTAAGAGATTGTGAAAGTAATAAAATTATAATGTCTAATAGCATCCTCATACAAAAACCAAAAACTTCATATTTACGGTCCACTATAACGGGCAGCGAAATAATACAATCCAAGCTATGAAATTAACCATGCCTTATATACCAGGAGACGGTCCTTGTTTAACTTCGGCTTGCGGAGCCTTCCCTGGGAGAGTTGTGGACGCTTGGCTTCGAATGTGTACCGACTAGCGATGAAAAATAAGTGCAACCCATGATATGCTTGATCATGGCAACAAACTTGTGAAAATAAAAGAGATAACACAAATGAAAATAGAAGTAAATCAATTATTAGAGTCTAAAAAATTGAAGATCAATCCTGAAAACCAATTTGCGAAGATGCCTCTTGTAATAAAAGCTGAGATAATTAAATATCTGCATCCAAAAGATATATTAATGATTATCTCTCTGGTGTCGAAAGAATTTAAAAATGAATCCTCAATTAATGCTGTGTGGAATTTTTTTGTGATCCGGGCTTTACAAGTGAGTGGAGAAGCTAAAATTATTTTTAAAAATTATCCAGAAAGCAGAATAAGTTCTTATACCAGATTTGATGAAAAAGGTAGAGATTTCTTTTATAAAGATCAATTAATAAAAATTGAAAAATATTTAACTGAAATTGATGAAAAATTAAAAGAGCTGATGGATGTTAAGGATGTTGCAGTAGAAGTAAAATTAAAAAATATAAGATATATGCTATCTAAACCACATATTAAGCACTTAATACGACTGGATATTATTTCCATTAAATATATTGAAGAACTCAATCCAATTGCGCGGAGTAATTTGTCAAATTTAAACCACTATCATCTATATATTTATCCAAAAATCCAATTATTAATAAAAAAACCCAATGATTTTAATTTAAAAAATGAGATTTTTAACTCAGTATTAGAAGTGACGAAGAAAAAAATTCCGCGCGAAATTTATGAGCTTGTTTTAGGAAAAGAAGAAAAAGAAAGTGCTTGCCTTATACTTTAGTGGCTCAATAAAATGCCTTTGGTGCCAGGCTTGTCAATTTGACGTGGTCATCGTTTTCCCCAAAAGCACACAGCCTTGATCCCGACACCAAGATGGAAGCGAAACGCTTTTGGCGAAGCTGCAGAAGTGAAATTTTCATTTACGAAATGATGATTTCGGGATCACCTTAACTTATTTTAAGCAATGCCCTGATAAATTCTTTAATAATGATTGACGCCACTCTTTCCTCTGCATCCGTGATCAACTTGTCATAGGGTTTTGCAAACAACCAGGAAATTATAATTTAGCTAAAAACCGGCTAAGCACTTCGTTGACATATGCCGGCTGTTCTACTGTACAAATATGTCCGGCTTTAGGAATAATTTCCAACTGTGCATTAGGAATCAAAGCAGCCATTTCTTTGGCTTCATGAGGAGGACGAGGCAGATCTTCTTCTCCAACAACAATCAAAGTAAGAACACGAATATTTTTTAATTTATCCAACAACGATTTGCGATTAAAAATGGCTTTACCTAAACTGACTTTACCTAAGATATGCTCTGAAGGGACCGCCGATAAATGCTCAATAAAAGCCTCGACTAATTCTGGTTTTTCCTGTTGAGTGGTTTTTGCAAAAAAATAAGGCGCTATTTTACGCGCAAACCCATTTTTTTTGGCCGAGCCCATAATGCATTCTTTCCAAATTGATCGCAGTGATATAATGCTCTATATACAACCATTTCTTCTTTTGTTTCACTATGAAGCGCTATACCAATCACTTCGTAAAGCTGATTGGTTTTATAATGTCGATATTTTTTATTGATTATGTCCAGCTTTAAAATGTATTGTATTCAGTTGGTTCGAAAAAAGAAAGTAGTTTTGTGCGTAACAATTCAACGTTTTGAGGCAAACGATCATGGGTAGCCCAGTGCGAGGTGGCTTTAATACCTCCGAGTAAACCGGCTGCACCTAAAATCAAACTTTCGGTACAAAAAACTTTAGAACCTCATTAAATATCTTTGGATCTGAGTGCACAGATTCTTGATGACTATTGTACCAGGGACTAAAGATCAAGCTTATATATTGAATGATGCCGAGGGAAGGAAAGGCCGTATGATTTGATTGTCGATTGCTCCGGCGCTAAATCTCAGCTGACACGCATTCCAGCTTTGAATTGCAGACTACATAGACTAAAGTGCCAACACCGGTACGAGCAATTTTTTCAGAAAATCCAGAAACAGCTGCGATTTCTTGCTCATATATTGATGACTTGGGTAAACCACAAACATCCCAATTTTAGGTGGTTGAAAATCTTCAAGTAATGAAATCAATTGCCCCGATTTTAATTCCTGATAAACAGTAAAGCTCGGCAGATAAGCAATACCATGTCCGAGGACTGCCAGATTTTTCAAATCCATACTGCTATTGGCCAAAATTTCACTGTGGATGGCGATGGATTTTAATTTGTTATGCTGACTAAATTTCCAGACCCTCTGATAATTATCATAATGATCGAGGCAGCGATGCTCTGCTAGATCCTCCGGAGTTTTCGGCTTGGCAAATTTTTTAAGATAATCCGGAGAAGCGCATATAATTTTGCGCCAATCACCCAATTTTTGATAATGAAAATTAGAGTCCGGCAATGAGCTGCAATAGATAATCAGATCGAAGCTCTCACGCAATAAATCTAACAAGTGGTTGCCATGTACTATTTGAATTTTCAGCTGTGGAAATTTTTGAGTGAAATGATGCAGATTAGGGGTTAAGTGCAGATAACTGATTGAAGCCGGCAAACCTATTTTAAGCGTCCCAGTGATTTCTTGCGTGAAACTTTTGACGGTTTTTTTGCTGGATTCCAGTGCGTCCAGTAAATCACGTACCTGAGTGTAAAAAGCCTGACCTGGTTCAGTGAGCGAAACCAGGCGAGTGGTTCGGTGCAGCAAGCGGGTATCCAAGGATTTTTCCAACCGTGCCACTCGTCTCGTGACAACGGCTGTCGATACGCCAAGTTGTTTTGCAGCCCGTGAGAAGCTTTTCTGCTCAACCACTGCGCAAAAAGCACTGATATCTTCTAACATTTTTCTTTCCTCATTATTGCTGATTCCGCAATAATCATTTTACTATTTAGCATATTGTATATACCTTGTGCGAGAGTTACCATATGCTTACATAAATTAATACCAGAGGAGAAATGCCATGTTTTTATTAATCGTCGGATACACTCAATCACCGGAACAAGTTGCTGTGCATGCGCCGGCTCATGCTGAATGGGTTAAGCAATATATTGAGGAAGGCGTCTTTTTGTTCGCTGGCCCTAAAAAAAGCAAATTAGGAGGAGCGATTCTAGTGAAATCTATGGATAAACAAAAGCTGAAAGCAATTATTGCGGAAGATTCTTTTGTCAAAGCAGATGTTGCAGAATATCAGATTATTGATTTTGATTGCAAGGCAACTAGTCAGCAGTTATCTTTTCTGCAAGCCATGTAAAAGGACAATATTAGTATTTTCCTTGAGGAGAAAGACCGTGCCTTTAAATCAATCTGAAAAAAATTTCTTTAATGTGTTAGCTCAGCGTGAAGCAGCGAATCCTTCTAAACCGCTGGAACAACAATCACTTGAAGAATTTCGCGTTAATGAAAAAACGCGAATATGCCGAATATGAAGCCCAAGATCTAATGGTATCTCGCGAGGCAGTGAATCGTATTTATCAATTATGGGGTTTTAATGAAGAGCAACTTCGTTCGCCCATTTACTCGCCTTATTATGCAGAAGATATTTCACGTTTACCGAAAACGACAATATTAATCGGCGAATTCGATGGTATGCGCAGTGATTCGGAAGCTTATTTTAAAAAATTACAACAAGGCAGCTGTCGAGTTTCTAAAAAAATGTTACCGGGTCAATGTCACCATACTTTGTTATTACAAGAAGTGATGAACGAAAAAGAAGACCCTGCCAAAAACATTGCAGAGATACTGAGAAACTATTAATTCGTTTTATATTATACGGGTTCAAGCAAATCCCTATTAATCTAATTAAATATTCCGAAGCTGAGTTGATAGTAATATAATGGCTGCCTGATGAAATTTTTTTAGAGCCATATAGCTTATCTAGCGACACCTTAGAAAAGCTGCAAAAAATGGGTTATTCTTTCCATTGCGGCTCGCCTTGCAGAGCAGAGGAGTAAGGGTGTCACGATCAGAGCCAGTCACAAAAGTAGAAATCATTATGAGTTCTTGGTCATTTTCTTTTCTTAAGGTTACTGCCACTTTATCATTTGGATGGATAACTTGGATATGTGTACCTCCACAGGAAATAACCGCTTCTTGATTATCCAAATAGCAACAGCGCCAATTTCTCATTTCATAGAGAAATGATTTCGCCGGGCCAATAGCGACGCTTAATTTTTGTGAACACCAATTTAATAATTGCTGATTGACTTCGTTTTCAATTGCTTGCAAAGTATCCGCTTGCAAGAGTGTTTGACAATCGAATTTTTTCCTTAACGATTTTCCGCATCGATAAAATTCGAAGCTGTTGTTTTCATTAATCTTGGATTGCGTAATCGCTTCTTTGTCAAAATCTGGATTGCCTAAAACGTCCTGTAATCTAATGGATGAAAAGGAGTGGAATCTGTGATAATCATTACCTGGCTAGCATCCAAGGGATTTTTATCACAATAAATAATTTTTGCTTGATCGGTAATACGACCTCCTGGAAACGTAACTTGGGTGTGCGCATCAATTTTCATTATTCTCTCCGGTTATGTCCAAAGTAAATTCTTTAGGACGTTCATACTAATATTGCCACCACTCAGTATCACTGCAATATTTTTTCTCTGAAATCGTATTGAATTTTTAAAGAGCGCCGCTAGGGCAACCCCAGCAGCTCCTTCTATTAACTGATGTTGAGTTTTTATCAGTGAAATAATAGCATTTTTAATTTCATCTTCAGATACTAAAATATAATCATCGACCAATTGTTTGCATAGATCATAAGTAATGGTGTCTAATTCAACGTTCCCGGCGGTAGCGTCTGATAACGTGGGCTGCGTCGTCATTTCGATCATTTTTCCAGCTTTTATTGAGGCGGCCATCACCGGAGAATTTTCAGGCAAGCATCCAATAATTTGAGTTTTAGGTGAAATAGATTTGACATAGCCAGCAATACCAGCAATTAGTCCGCCGCCGCCAACTGGCACTAAAATGATGTCGATAGCATCCAATTGCTTAACTAGCTCTACAGCAATTGTACCCTGACCACCAATAACTTGTGGATCGTTATAGGGTGATACATATACCATCTCTTGTTTTTTGGCGTATTCTTTGGCATAGAGTTCTGTTTTCATGCAATCATTGGAATAGAATTCCAATTGAACATCATAGTTACGAATATTATCAATTTTAGTTTGTGCAGTATTTTCAGGAACGAAAACAACGCCCGGCATGTTTAATTTTTTTAACACCAGCGCTACCGCCACACCATGATTACCTGTTGAGGCAGCTACAACGCCTTTTTTACATTCTAATGGCGATAAAGACAATATCTTGTTGAAAGCGCCGCGGACTTTAAAAGAGCCTGTGTGTTGAATATTTTCTAATTTCAAATAAATTTGAGCATTCATGGTTTTACTGAGCGGCAAGCAAAACTCCAGGGGTGTTTCTCGAATATGCAAATGGATTCTTTGATAAGCTAGGTTTACTTCTTTTTTTACATCCAACATGCTCACCGTCCTTGATCAGATAAATAATTGTAAACTGTAGCGCGAGAAAGCTTGAGAATTTGAGCGACGTAACTTGCGGAATTCTTGCCTGTAAAGGCCCCTATTCTATAGAGATGTTCAATGAGCGCTTTCTTTTCCTGACGATTTAAAGTTTCTAAACTTTTATTATGTTTATAGAGATATTGATGCACATAATCATTTATTCTTTGTTGCCAATCGTCTTTAAATAAAGGCTCGGGCTGCGCAGTTTGAAAATTAATGAATTTTTCAATTTGTTGATGCATTTTTTCGAACATAGAAATATCTAGGTTAATACATAGCAACCCCACAATTCTATCTTTTTCATCTCGAATTACACTACTAACTGATTTCAGCTTTCTACCGTCCCAATTGATTTTTTCGTAAGGCCCTTCACAGCTTTGTAATGTCGCCATTTCTTCATCAGAGGTTAACAAGGAGGAATCGCCAACTTTACGTTTGGAAAAAGCATGGAAGATGGCTGCAATTTGATTTTTCTTTATGTCATGCACAACGACTTCAGCGTAAGGATGAAGCAACCGTTGGATTGCTTCTGCAGTAGGTAAAATATTTTTAATGGCTTTGATCATAATTAGGCCTTCAATAAAGAAATAGATATTATAATCTATATTAGACATATTTGTCAATAAAGGTTCCAGACCAGGCCATTTTTTTTATTTTCGTTAAAAAACCACGTATTTCATCATGTGACTAATCCTTGTTTGTAAAACTGTTTGACTCTAACTAAAGCTGTCCATAACGTTAGACAAATAAATAGAATGGCTAAACCGTTAATATGTGCAGGAAACCAAATCATCAGGCAAAAAAATATAAAAGCTTCCGCCCTTTCCATTAATCCCGGACTATAATAAAAACTTTTAGCCGTTTCATTACGAGTAAAAATTCCCACGATTAAAAAACTCGTCATGCACAGTAGCACACTCCCCAGCATCAATAAACAAACCCAACCTCGACGCGACGGATCTAAGGAAAATAACGCCAAAATTATAGTTAACTCAACTACTCTGTCTACTATTATATCCAGCGCTGCGCCCCAATCACTGGTTGCTCCCAGTTTTCTGGCTAAAGCGCCATCTAACGTGTCTAAAAAACCTGATATTAATAATAACGCAGTTGCCAGTAATGGCAGCTGCAGTTTTAACGCGGGAAATACCAGCAACCCAATTAAACCTGCCAACAGTGTAATTTGAACAGGTGAACAGCGCAGATTGACGTATTTCAGAATAGGATCGAGTAAAAACCTTTGGTAATGTGTCTGAAAATAATAATTTAACATAAGAACTCTTTATTGTTGCTGTTTGATTTCGTTCCACGTGAACCAGTTTTCTTGGGCTTGGTGATCAAAGAGCCTATGCTTCCTGCTATAAAAATGAGAGGAATACCATAAATAGCCCAATACCAAGTGTATATATGTCTTTCGCCGTAATAATAATAGCAAGCAACACCCCAAATCATACCTGTCAGGATACTGGCATACACTCCCAACTTACTGGCCTTGCGCCAATAAAAACCCGCCAATAAACTAAACGATAAAGCCACCACCGGGATGTTGGCTAGAATCATGTTATTCATTATTTGCCCTGAAAATATATTGGCGAGAAAATAAGAGATGAATGCACAGATACCCGTTAAAACCATCTCATCACCAGTTCCGGTTTGATTGTTTCGACCATGAATTAACAATGTGACCATTGCGCTCCACACTCCCGACAGGGTAGTAGCGGCAGCTAAAAAAAGCACAGCATAACCAACACCCTGTAACCCCGGGGAAGCGAAGCTGTGGATCACATAAGGCAGTGCCTGGTCTGCCTGCGCCAGGATAATATTTTTATCTGCCAGAAAAACAGTCGTCATTACCGCGCAGCCGTATAACAAAAAAACGAGTAGTGCGGCAATAGTGACTGCTAAAACCGCTGTTTTAGATGATTCTGCTGAAGTTATTTTTTGACCGTACCAGGGCGCCAGGATATAGCTGAACATGGTGAGAAAAATAAGCGAAATAACAAATCTAACCGAAAGTATCTGCTGGACAGGTGCTAATGTCCGCGCAGAATAAGCGTGGAAAACAGGAGATAAACGCCAAACATGATGTAATAATAAAGGAAAAAACAACAATACAATTACAAAGCTGATCATATCGGTGCGAATAATTGACATTAATCCACCCCGCCAGACGGTGAGTAAAATAATTAATGATAATAATGCACTTAACATCCAGTAATCTATTGCTGGAAATAAAAGCGTAAAAATCAAGGTCAGCGACTTAACATAAGTCGCACTAAATCCAGCCATTGCGACGAATAATATAATCCGCACTGTGATACCAACATCTTTCCCATAGCGCTCTAAAAAAAAATCAGCAACCGAAAGGCCATTAAATTCTTTCCATTTTTTGGCAACAGTCAACGCATAAAACAATAATCCTACTAAAAAGACACAGGGCAAGCTCAGTGCTCGCCAGCCAATATGATATCCAAATGAAGAAAAAGCAATCAAAGTGGCCGTATTGAATTCTGTCATCACTAAAGTAGCTACCAGAGGAAATAATTTGGTTTTTCTGCCAGCCAGCAGGTAAAGATTACGCGTGTTTACTTGGCCTGATTTAAAAATGCCGAACGATAAAATACTCAGCAATAAAATGCTAAAAACAATCCAGTCGGCTATACTCATCAGAATACCGCCAACAGTCTGACCAGCCAACGGATTTTTTTAGAAAACAACATAGGCGTATAATATTCCGCCGCCACGCTTAAACCTCCCGCTCCTGCACCTAGAATGCAAATATCCACTCTAGACATGTTTGACATGTGACTTACCTTTAAAAATTAATAAGGAATTATCTTTCCGCTGTAATCATAGAAAGCCCCACTTTGCTTGATAGTAAGATTTTCCAATACCTTCCGAATGCCGGCCACACTTTCAGCAGGCATTAACTGTGCATTCTCGCCACCCATATCCGTCTTTACCCATCCTGGATGAATGGATATCACAATGATTCCATGCGATTTTAATTCAACGGCTAAACTCTTGGTGACATAGTTTAATGCCGCTTTACTCGATCCATACAAAAGATAAGTTGGATCTGAGGCTAAACTTATACTCCCAAGAGCACTACTCAGATTAACAATAATTTTTTGTTGTCCAGCAGCAATAAGCTTAGACAACGATTTTGCAATAAGCGCAGGAGCGATCGTATTAACCTGAAAGCTTTCCAACCATGCTTCAGAAGAAATATTATTAAGATCCTCGCTTACAGTTCTCAATATTCCTGCATTATTAATCAGTATATCAATAGATTGATTTTGAAGGCGGGAGGGCAGGCTTAAAATAGCATCCTCATCATTAACATCTAACTCTATGAGATGTAATTGTTCTTTTGCATCCGTTGTCAAATCCATTAACTCAGTAGCTTTATTTAGCGAACGGCAACACGCAATCACTTGCCATTCATCTTGCAGATATTGTTTGGTCATTTCTAAACCAAGACCCCTATTGGCTCCGGTAATTAGGATACTTTGCATTTTACATTTCCTCCTTTTAAATCGCAGTCCTCTATATTATTCGTTAAAATCTACTAAAGCTAACAAGCTTCAGGAATTATTTTTTTAATTTTCGTAAGCCTTTGATTTAAAGTGGTTATAGCCTATTTAAAACGAAATCCCATTTTTTTAAGCGCCATACGAAGTTCATATAAAGGCAAACCAAGCACGGCTGTGTATGAACCCGAAATACTTTTTAAATAAGATAACCCATGATCCTCCACCACGCCAGCGCCTGAACATTGCAAAACATAAGGAAAAATTGACAGATATTGATCGACAGAATCGCTGTCTACATTAAATTCAATGATAGCGCCGGACACCCAGTGGGCTGAGTCTGAACTCGTCCAGCGGCCATTATGGCAATAAAATTTTTCCAAGCAACAGCCTGTTAATACTTCTACAGGCGCTTGACGTTCACTTACCAGCATGGAGATAGCCTGATGGCGATCGATAGGTTTGCCAAAAATGTTTCCTGTTAAGGTATTTCTGACCAAAGTGTCGGCAGTCAATGCATAAAGATAATCGACATTCATAGATGCAGGATCAGGGAGGCGTAAAGTTTGCATTTTATGTTGGGCAATAGTCAGTACATGTTCAGAAAATGTTTTGGGTATCTCACTTAATTCTTCATTACTCCCATGAGCGATAATTTGATATCTGATTTTAGCATAATCCAGCAAGCGCCGACGTGCTGACGACTGTGAACCCAAATATAAGTAATCTGAAAAAGTCATTGTTATTCCTTCGTAGAGCTTGGTTTATTTTTTACAGCAAATTTCAAATGTTCATCGTGATGATTTGATCTCTACCTTGTACAAAAGCTTTTTTGTCGATATGTAAGTCCTTACCAAATGGATTATCGAGTAGGGCAATTAGCAATAAGATCGCGGTTATCATTCCGGTTAATCCGGCAGTTATTATCGCTTGGGACCATCGATGCTCCATTCCAAAAAAAAGTGGAAGGGTAATAATTAATAAGCCCATAGCGATCAAAATTACCCATACCGCTCCAGGTACGGACACATCTGCGTGGAACAATCTCATACGCCGAGCATTCCTAGCCTCTGATATATGTCGTAATATTTCAGTGGAGACTATCGATTCAGCTAAGTTTTGCGGTTTATATTTTAATAAATCAGACTGCAATTGATCGAAATAAATTTGCGATTGTAAATCGCTTTTTCCAGTTCTCATAGAATGCCATTCACGATTTAACACGGCCTGTATATAAATTTGTAAATCTTTTTTTACATTATTGCGTAAAGACTCGGGAAAATAAGAAGATAGTTGGGCTACCACCAGTAAGGAAGAGACTTCTTGTTGAACTTCTTCTGCTACTTGATTAAACTGACCCCAGACTATCGATACAGAAAAAGCTAAAAGCACACCGTAAATAACCCCTTCTTGAAGAAAAATAGTAAATGCTACCTCGTGATGTTTTTGCAAAAAACTAATGTGGGCATATTTTCTCACGATAAAAACACACAAGCCCGCCATTGAAGAAGAAAAAAAGATAATAAGAATTGCCGTGAAATAATTCATTCACACCCTCCTGGTTGACGTCCCACTATAGCATGTTAGTCTAACTTTAGAAAAGTAGGAATCGCCCAATCGGCCAGCTTAGACCCAGCCATTGCGCTGGCAAAATTGGTTGCTATTGCCAATCCGTTTTTGGCTAAGCTCCCGCCCGTTGAGCTGACAAATAATCCCGTGATCGGTAAAGCACGTAGGGTAGTTTCAACCTGAGATTGGGGAAGCCATCGACATCGATGATTAGCGAATTTTACCCCCTGAGATAAAGCAAAGGTTACAGTTCCCAAAACGGGACCAGCGAAAGCGATTAACGCCCCAAATTCAAGCGCTAATGATAATTTACTGAAAGTATTGGGTGAGATTTTATGTTGCAAACTTTGCACGACAAAACTCAGCAAAAAAGTATTGATTGCCGATTGAAAATCTATCGATAACGGTTGAGCAGTCTCTTCAATTTGAGTAACCGGAAATTCACCGCAGCGGGCAGGTTGATTTAAACATTCATCCGGATGTGGAAGATGAATGATAGCGGTGGAATTACTGCAATCACCAAACCATACATTTATATTCTGCTGATGCTTAACAGATACCCGATGATAAGATTTTATATTGTAAATATGCTCTCCCAATTCAGTCATCAATGTAGCGTCGACTTCTATAATAAATCGTAACGCATTCTCTATTCGTGCTGACAATAAATTTAGTTGCTGCTCCCATTCATCCGGCGGAATTTTGGCCGCTTGGAGAAAAAGTTTAAATCTATCCTTGGGTGGGATGGCTAAAAGCTTAGCCTCAGGGAGCAGGAATTCAGCCATTACGGCTTGTAAAGCCGCAGTTTTATCTAAGAAATGTGTTAATGAACTTTGCGGAAATCGTTTGACCAACGCTTTCCAAAATACTGCTGAAAGTTGAGCTAAATTTTCGGCTAAAGAAAGGCTTAGATTTAAATTCCAGGGGGGTTGTTCATAAGTATGGATTCTAAGGATGGCGAAAGCTGTCCAATCTAAAATTTTGCAGATGGGGTGACTGACCTGAGGGCAACGAGGATAGGTGACGCATTCCTGGCCATAAATAGTTGATGTTTCTAATTTAGACTAATCGCGGTGAGAGCTGCAAGCCCCTTTCGCTGTCTGCCCTCTGACGCCTCGAACCTCATACTTAGTCGCTCTCTGTGAAGATTCAGCTGATTCCCTGTTGCAGGATTGTCAACATAACCACGGGGATACTTTAGAACACAAATATTATAATGTAATTTAATGCACAAGATCATAATCAGCAGATAAAAACTCGCGAAAAAAATTATTAAAATATCGAGCAGATTATTTTTAACTACTAAATTTCTTTTTTTATCACAATATGATAGAATGTGAAATACAATTATAAAATTCTTGAGGAACATTATGAGAAATACATGGGAAGAAAAATTAATTGACTACGCGAGTGATCATAAATCACAAGACCCATTATTCATTGCAGAACACCTCACAAAGCAAAAGCACTCCTATACTGCTTTGATTGCGCCACTGGCTGATATGGCCGACCGAAAATCTGAAACTAACTTTCCAGTATCATCGGTAAACCCTGTTTGGCTCTCAATATTTTCACCTCTAATTCACGCGATGATTACTAAAGAGATAATTGTTCATCAAAAAATATTGAACATATTGTTTGCATATACTGGATTTTCCTTCAAGATAGAGTTTCCGGATGAGGCAGATGAGCCTTTTGCTGTTTTGCATGCAGATCTTAGATTGAAAAACGTTCTCTCTATAGCCCTCAGCGATTTTTCTAACAAGAATTTGGTGGAAGCTGCTGCGTATGCTGATGTGGGGGCAGATAGACTTGAATTTAAATCGTCTGGTTTTTATTTTCCATTAAAAAATTCGGATATTTATAAAAAAATGGAAGAGAAATTACCTGGTCGTGGCGATGAAATTAACGATTTTTTTGAAAAAGCTGAAATAAAAGTTCAATCAATTATTGAAAATTTAAACAAGAAGGCCCAGGCTCTTGAGAGCTCGATAGGGACAATAACACTTGAGGACCTGGTTGATCTCCAAGAATTAATTATTTTTACCAGAAAAAGTTTAATTGTTTTACTGTTTCTTCCCCACGGCAGCAACTTAAAGAAAGAGACTGTTAAAGCACACTTACGCACATTTATTAAGATTTTGCACTCCTTTTATTCAAAGGTACTCCATTGTGGTCTAGAAATTGGGTATCCGCTAACTTTTACGGCCAGTATGATATCATACGTTTCTATTGAAGAGATTTATGTGCTGAACGAATTGGCTCAGAATTTTTTTAATATTCGGTTAAATTTAATCAATGACCGTGATGTTTGTTTCGCATTGATCAAACTAGGCATCACAGTTATGGAACAAAATAAAGGGCACGGGGATCAAGAATTACAGGTTAATGATTTTGAGCGGCTACTGCTTTCTTATCGCGAAAGTATTCCAAGGGATTCGAATAAAAAAAATAAAGATAATTTGACTTATGTGGGATATATAGCATTTTGTATTTATTTTGCAAGTGGAAATTTATCAGCGGCTATGAGTCAGTACGAGGCGAGTCGTAAAGATCTTTTTAAGCTATTGTTGAATACAATAATTTCTGACGGGGAAATGGGATTTTCAAGTAAATTCTTCGATAATATTTTTAAAACCCTGGTTTATGCACGAGATCACCAACTCGATTCTCCCCAAAAAATCAGTGAAAAAACAGAGGAATTAATTCAATTTTTATTTCGTTATATACATAAGACAGAGAATACGTATAGTAGTGCTCATGCGCAAGAATATGTGAACCACATAATTTTTCGCTACAGCTTTCTTGCAGGGCAATTGAGGGAGTTTAAGAAAAATTGTCTATCTGCACAAAAACAACGGCGCCAGTCTATGCCGGATATTTCTAGTGAAAATAAACCACGAACACGACGACAATCTTTGCCGCCTACTCATGTTGAATATAAACTGATAGAAGACAAGTTGATTCCACCAAAAGAATGGCAAGCTGTCCCAGCGCTGATTCCCCCCGCTACCACTGTTACTGTTAGTGAGGAGGAAATTCGGAAAAAGAAAGATTTAAATCGTAAAAAGGGACATAAACGAAGAAACAGCATGGTAAAATCAAAAACCCCGCCAAAAGATAACCAGGCGGATAGTAAAGAAATTAAGGGAGATGACGTTTCGCCAGTCTTTGAAATATTGAATCCATTAACCACTTCTTTTATCTATGCTTATTTTAATTTTGGGAAAGCAGGCAAAAAAATTTCTGAGGGTATGCAAGCATATCTGATCGAGAGTTTATCTAAAGGCAAATTAGGATTAGGCCCTGGCAAACTTAAGTTGGTAAAAACAACTGAACAAAAAGAATTAAATAATCCAGATCTTTGTTGGAAAATTAAGGGAAGATTCCAGAAAGAGAGGGTTACAGCCTATGGGTTCTGGGATAAGAGCAAACGACTTCAATTTGGTATTTTTGATTTCAATCCGCATCACGGTTCACCAGACAAACTTTCAAGACGTAAATCGGTAGACATTAATTCTACCGGCTTGGGAATGTGAGCATATTAACAATTTGTAGGTATAATAGCGGGGAAACGTTATCCTTTTATTATAGGAACTGGGTTATTGCTGTTAGATACAATAATTGGCTCCAATTTTTCATGGGAACGTTTAATCAGCCCATTAACAAATTTCGCGCTTAAAATGCTTAATAAACTAATGCAAAAACAAAAAATCATATATTTAAAAAATGCATTTCTATAGATAGAAACGATGTGACCAATATCTGATTCGTCGGTTGGGACATTCGAATATTTTGCTAAAACACCAGCGACTTTCCCTCCCAGCCCAATAGAAACAAAATAAATTCCAATCATTACTCCCCATAAACGCTCTTTAGAGTATTGTATCTTTTTAAGTAATAATCGGCAATAGGGGGATCTAGATCTTTATGACTTGTTTTCTAAAACGTGCGGAATTTACACTTGACAGTCGTAAGAGAATTGTAAGAAAATATTCCTATAGTACTTTAATTAAAAATATAAGTATTAAATCACCACCCGAGGTAAATATGTCCAAACAACTACCTCTTCTTTCAGGGCTAGAACAGAAAGAAGGTAAAATTAACGTCGATACTATTTTAACAACAGAAACTCGGGATTCGAAAGATTATTTTGATTCGCTGATGAGCCGCTTCAATACAGAATTTGACACAGATGATGATTATTTCGCAAAAACAATAAAAATTACACGGAACAATGCTGATCAAGATCCTTTTTATGTCGTGCTTATATCTATTCCTTCAGATCAAAAATTAGATATTACCAAGATAGAACCTTTATCCTCGTTTTTTATGCAGCCTTGTGGAACACCTTTCCCGATGGTTATAAGAGCGGGGAAAAAATTCTGGATCTATGGGTATAAGACCGATCTCTGGACGCTGACTGAATTAGTGCTCAATGAAGCACATAATAAAATTTTTTCTGACCTCCTTATGCAAGTCCCCCTGCATTCTCACATTATAACTATAATAAAAACCTGTGAATTGGAATTAAAAGCTGAACAAACGCTTCGTTCCTACGTTAAAAAATTACATAGTCTTGGCAACACAGGTGAAGTAGATGAAAAGTTGAAAGAGTTAATTAGATATTTTTCGCGCCGCATCTCACTTTTTGAGACACTTAAAAAATTAAAAAAATTAGCAAGTAATCCAGCTTCGAAAAAAGAGTTTGATGACGCAGAAAAACAGGTTTTGAAATTATTTGAGGCTGTGGTCGATAATATCGCCGGTCCTGAAGCGGGTAATATTTGTGAGCAGGTGTTAGATTATTTAGAAATAAATTATGAAAATGTCCTTAATCCAACACCATATATTACGTTTGTCCTAGAGCTGCTTGATTGCTTTGAAAATGATGCAGAGGACTGGCAAGAATTAGCAAAAAAATACGCAATCACGGGTTTGGATTACCAGAGTAAGTACACTAAAAATATTATGGCCAGTCATCCTATTATTATTGAAAGAAATATGCTATTGCTACCTGCTCTCCTCAGCAGGCTTAAAATATATATTAAATTGTTTGAAGAGTATACTTATCCCGAGGGAGAATTAAGTTATTTTTCTATATTCGATTTTCTAGAAAAACTTCAGTTTGAATTAATTGATACAGAATATATGCTAATGGAAACTTTATCTGTTTTGGGTATTAATAACTTAGAGTGTGTTGAAAGCTTGAATCGATTTATTGGTAGTTTAAGCCAATCTGTCGATAAGGATATTCAGCGCATGACGCCTAATAAGCTGAATCGTAAAACGGCAAGCTCTATTTTAAGTTATTTAGAAAAATCACAATCATATTCCGAAGTAGAAAATAGTGAAGGTTTAAAGCACGCCATTTCTCAATGTAAACTCTTTTTAACTAAACCGATAAGCGAAGAGAAATTCTCTGAGTTCCCCCCGCCAGACATTAAAAGCTCTAGCGGCCCGGCTTTTTTTGCCACGCATAATCCATCATCGTCATCCAGTTCCTTATCCGCAATCCATGAGGTAAAAACAGAAAGCACCAGAACTACCTTGAGCCCTTTAACACAAGCGAGTATGTATGCTGAGACAAAACGTCAACCAAGGGTTGGTGAAAAACGTAAACAACCTGATACGCCTGATACATCCATCCCAGAAAATAATTCTCCATAAGAAAATCCGAAAGTAAGTCCTGGTAATGAAACCATATTGCAAAATTTAATAAAATAGAATAATATATCGAATAACTAACAGCGTGATTTCGATCTATATCCTAATGGAAGTGAGCTGATGAAACAGAAGGGAACGTTAGAACAGCTTATCGTCGTAATTAAAGATAATATCAATCATAGAGGCGACGAATTGTCCCGAAATTTCGAGAATATGAAACTATTTTATCAACAGCTATAGACAAATTTATCCTTATTCCTAGCACCTCCCCTCCACTCTCTCCAGGGTTGACGCAAACAATGACTGCCTTTTTAGACCGGTGGCTCTTCCCCGTATTCGCGTGGGTAAAGCAGATAGCCGAATATTTTGTGTGAAAATTTGTTTTAAAATAAGTTATTATTATTTTTTTAATGATTTCTTAATATTTACCCGTTACTATCTGAAAATAACAGGTTAAAATTCGTTAAATTAAGGATTGAATTATGAAAAAAGATATTCATAAAGTTATGGCAGGATTAGACAATTTTTTTATAAAAGAGAGATCTATTAGTCCTTCTAAATCTCTTGAGCCCCCTGAATTACTTGAATTACCTGAACTTTCCCCATCTTCATTGATCGAACTGCATCCCAACGTTAAACAATTAGTTGCGCTAAAAGAAAACAAAAATACGTTTTTTCCTGCAGCTCAAGAACCTAAAGTGAAAAAACGTTCTTTCCAACCCACGACTATGTCTCGCTCATTCTTCTTTTATCATCGTCAACCTAAACCAAAATATTACTTTGGTCCTGGTAATTCTAGTCGACTTTCTAAACTAGTTTGATTTAGAATTGAATCCTAATTAAATTTTAGCCGTAAGTGAAGCCCGGCTTGCTTTGCCCAACTTCTATAATATAGCCATCAGGATCGCGGATGTAGCAGCGCGTCTCGCCGTATTTGTCCTTTGGCTCTGTGATAAACTCGGCTCCTCGTTTTCGCCATAGTTCATAGCACGCTTGAATATCTACAACGCGGATATTCATAAAGCTGCTAAATGAATTGGGATCGGGGACACTGAGCGTTACCGATGGTTTGTCAGGTGTCGGACCGCCCCCGACATTGAGAATGAGCCACGTGTTTGCGAGCTGAACGTACCCCGGCGCGCCCTTGCCGTCGGCTCTGCTCAGAATACGAGCGCCGAAGACCGTTTCGTAAAATCGAGCCGATCGTTCAATGTCGGCGACGGTAAGAAAGTGTGCGACAGTAAATCCATCCTGCGGCGGCATCTGATAGCTTTTCTGCTCGACTTGTATTTTGCTCATAAACGACTCCAAATAAATTAATCAATGAAAATCCCCAAAGATATAAGTAATTTCTCGAAAACCTAAGCGCTAATTTTCGGTTAACTGTTGCGGCTGAATATCCAATACATACAAAGGTGTCATGACGTTATAAAAAACTACGACGGCATATGCAAACAGCCCGCCCAGCATAAATTTAATAAACTGCATATCCTCAATAATTGATCTGTATTCTATGAAAATTTTCATCATAGTAAAGTCGTGCAGACCATGGTAACCGCTAACTAGGGCAGCAATTCCGCCAAATCATCCGCATGCTCTTCCTCATCTTCGAGTATTTTTTCCAAAATTCTGCGGGTAGTGGAATCTGCGGTTCCAAACCATTCAATCATCTTTCGATAAGTCATGATGGCGATTCTCTCAGCGATTAGATCCTCCTTAATTAATGCGACCAGATCCTTTCCATCACCATATTCAGTTGCAGTCCTTGCCCCAATGGTCATGGGATTAAAATCCGGATTTCCACCCAATTGATTAATTCTTTCCGCAATCATAAACATATGTTTTTCTTCGTTATCCCCATGTTCCTTAAACTCAGCAGCTACCTGTGGACGATCTATTCCTTTGGCTATAACCTGATGATGCCGGTATCTCAGCACACACATGATTTCAGTGGCTAAGGCGGTATTTAAAATAGTACAAGCCTGGGTGATATCCAAAGGATAGTCTGTAGTTACAGCCCCATCCTTAATATCTTGCTTAGCTTGATGGCGAATATGATCGAGATCAAATGGCAAACTACTTTTTGAATTATCCATACAGATATCCTCCTACAATTAAAGATAGGTATTGGAGGTTTATTTGTCAAAAAAAAATGAAATATTTTACGAGCAGGTTGCATTCCACAAAAGTTGGAAAAAGTTGGTGTCAGAGACGATATAAACAATTAAAATTGTCATTAAAACATTAAGTTATCTTTAAAAAACAAAGCATGTCAGATTTGGTGCTGGTTTTACTATCCATTCGTGTCCGGCATGACGGATATTTAAAACTCAATCTCTTGTTTTAATGCCGATTTTAATTGTTTATATCATCTCTGACACCGACCTTTTGGTATTTGCTAAGGATAGCTCTTTTCAAAAATTTGTCCGGCATGGTAATCTGGCAATATGCCCTCGCGTTGTTAGGAACCTAAAGGAAAATAAATATGAAATTATTAACAAAAGCGCTTGCGATTTTTGCGCTCGCTCAAAGAGGAATAAGTTTTGGAATTCATCAGAATCCCAATTCTATTATCGAGATTGCGGATAATTTTAATAGTTCCTGCGATAACCTAAATTTAACGATTTATTGTAAACAAGAAGTATTAGATACCAACGATACCAATACGACTCTGAATGAAGAACGTTTTAATAATTGTTGTCGCGACGCCAAGGGCCTTAAGCAATTTGAAGAATTCAAGGACAATACCGTCTCTCCGCTCAAAATCTCAATATTTAAATTAGAAGATGTCTATTTAAATAATTTAATTTTTCTGTTTATCGTGTCGGGATGCAGTTGTGCGCTAATTTCTACAAGTCGATTTCGCTTGAATTTCAATTTTACCGATTTTTCGTATGAAGATAAAAAATTTTTATTGTCGTGTTTTTTCACCGCATTCACTGGTGCTTTGGCTGCTCGTACTGCTGCAATGTTTCAAGATCCAACCTCCGAAACTTCAACCACTACCGGAAAAATAATATATATTGGTGAAGTTTGTTGGTGGAAAATAACCTGTTCACTATTTGATTGTGAAAGAAACAGACAACTTCGTCTCATAGAGCAGCAGCGTCAAGGCAATGAAGAAGGTATTCCATTGTTTCAAGGTTAAAAGAGCGCCAGACCAGGTCAATTTTCTTGCAGTAAGGCAGTCAATGCATAAAGGTAATCGACATTCAGAGACGAAGGATCAGGTAAGCGTAGGGTTTGCATTTTATGTTGGACAATAGTCATTACGTGATCAGAAAATGTTTTGGGTATATCATTTAATTCTTCATTACTATTATGAGCAATCTGAAAAAATCATTCTCTATTGCTTGGGCATTAAGTACATTACAGAAGACTGGTTATATTCTGCAGAATTCTACGCCTGCAGTCATTTTGCAGACGGCATGGTCGCACGTTTACCGTTTTGACACTGAACAAGGTCATTGTTATCTCAAGCAAGTTCCACCAGGATTGTCTTTAGAGCCTCAAGTGATCCAGTTGCTCCGAGAAAACTGTGCTGCATCTGTGCCTCTATTAATAGCAAACAATACTGAAGAACATTGCTTTTTAATGCAAGACGCAGGTATCCCTCTACGAGAATTTTTTAAACAAGGATTTAATGCCAAATTATTGACTACGGCTATGCATGATTATATTGCGGTACAACATAAAAGCATGTCTCATTTGAATCATTTACTCGATCTAGGTGCATCAGATTGGAGAGTCGCAAAGATTCCAGAATGCTATGTCGCGCTGATTCAGCAAGAAAGCTTATTGATAGCCAATGGTTTAACAAAAATCGAATTAAGGCAATTATCTCGATTAACTCCAAAACTAATTCGATTCTGCGAACAATTATCTCAATACTCTATTCCCGATACCTTTAGTCATAATGATTTCCATGATAATAATTTACTAATCAACTTGAAAACGCACAAAATCACGATGGTTGATCTGGGCGAGATAGCGATTACGCATCCTTTTTTCTCCTTATCAAATATGCTGCATCGGATCAAAGAAAATTGTGCATTGCAAGAAGATGCCTACCAGCACCTGCAACAACAAGCGCTGCGATCATGGCGGAATTATGCGTTACAAGATGAGTTAATGGCAGCAATGTCGATCATTCAACAGTGTTGGCCAATTCATAGAGTATTGACAGAATATCGTCTTCATACGAGTATCGAGACTACAGACGCCAAACAGTTATTAGGGCAGGGTAGATTTGCCAAGAATTTAAGAATTTGGTTATCTCGCTATTTTTAAAACCATGATTATATCTTAGCTAAAAACCGGCTAAGCACTTCATTGACGTATCCGGGCTGTTCTACTGTACAAATATGTCCGGCTTTGGGAATAATTTCCAATTGTACATTGGGAATCAAAGCAGCCATTTCTTTGGCTTCATGAGGAGGACGAGGTAGATCTTCTTCTCCAACGACAATCAAAGTAGGGACATGAATATTTTTTAATTTGTCTAATAGCGATCTGCGATTAAAAATCGCTTTGCCTAAACTGACTTTGCCTAAGATATGCTCTGAAGGGACCGCCGATAAATGCTCAATAAAAGCCTCGACTAATTCTGGTTTTTCCTGTTGAGTGGTTTTTGCAAAAAAATAAGGCGCTATTCTACGCGCAAACTGCGGGGCTATTTTAGGATTGACCGCCATTTCATGCAGTAAATTCAGATAAGCAGTTTTGGTTGCTTCGGGTTCACTGCCAACATAAGTGTCCATCAACACCAAAGCAGTGACTGCTTCAGGATGTGTCAAAGCCAAATGCGCAGCCCACATGCCGCCGACAGATAAGCCGATGATAGCGCATTTCTGCAAGGACAGTGATTGCATGAACTGCCAATAATCGTCGGCTAATGACTCCAAGGAATAATCATCATGAGGCAATGGATCGGATTGGCCGTGACTCCAAAGATCAGGCGCTATACAACGATAATTTTTTTTCAAGCAAGTAATTTGCGCCTGCCACATGCGGGCATCCCACAAAAAACTGTGGCCAAACAAAATCGGGAATCCTGTTCCCTCATCCCAATAAGCCATACGGGCTTGTTTGATGGTTTTATTCTTTAACGCCAACATATAAACCCCTGTCTTTCATTAAGCCATTTTTCAAAAAATGTGGCTTTAATCCATTTTTTCTCATGATTTCAAGCTTTTTTGTCATATGATACTCATCACTCATCCATGATTAGTTTAAAACGTGGGAACATTAATTATATCCAGCATTTAAAAATTCTCCTAATGGAGTGAAAAATGGTTCTCAACGTCTCCGGTGAAATCATTTTTCATCGACATGATTCTTATCGGCTGACCTTTAGACAGATTAAAGTGATTTAAATGGATGAATCTGATTTGCTGATTATCAATCGTTCGATAAAATAGCATTTGATTTGATAAATCATAAACCGTACTCCACACCGTCGGGTCTTCAGAGCCTGGAATTTCAATCAAATAACCCAAACCATTAAAGGCATCGGCCACGGTTTGTTGGGTTGAATGCGCTGGTGGTAAATTTTTTAGAAAATTAGCCGCTAATACAAATCTGGCTTTTGTGGAATATCCTCCTGGTAATGGCGCGTCACCTCCAAAACCTTGGTATTGCTTAAGCAGCTGGATTGTTTCTAAATAAGGTGTGTTGGTTAATACTGGAGTTGACAAATCTTTTTGGTGATAGATATACAATTGGCCATTCAGATATTCCATAACAGCAGAATCTCCACTGACGTCATGTATCATTAAGTGGACCGATATTTTCTGACCGTGAAATAAAGTCGGTTCAACATTAAATTTCTGCACCAATTGTACAGCCTCAGCGACTGTTTTGGCATTATCTAAAAAATATTGAACCCATTGTGAAGTTCCTAATACCGGTTGAGTAGCAGTAGACGGATAATTCGCATTTTCAAGCCATAAAATAGAAGCGCTTAAGCCAAACTGATTGATACCGCTGATCGCTGCCTGTGGAATAACCTGATGATCAGGCCCAGAGAGATTCACCGTCGCGCTTCCATATTTGGATTCCCATTCTAATGGTTTAAACTGGCTGCCTATTAGAACAGAATGGCGTTTTATTCCGGCAGGATTGATCACGATAAAAGCATAAGGATTGATCCAATCAAAGTTGTGGGCAATGACGGATTGACCATTCTCAGATATTTTGAATTCCGTACAGGCGTCAGCTATTTGGATACTAAAAATAGTGGCGGCAACTATTAACATAGTTCTAATAAACCATCTTTTTAAATTGAAAGGCCTTAGTTTTTTATTAGTATTCATCTTAATCATTCTCCAGATATAATACCATAACCAGTTCAACACATTTTCGCAATAGTCAAATTCCTGCTCTCTGGTTAAACAAAAGAGTTAATATAAAAAATCTGGTAATAAAATTACTATAATGTTATAATAAAATCTAATTTGGAGAAAAAAATTAAATATAGTTTAAATATTATTCTAAATTTATCATTTGATTGTCCAGAAGAGCGAATTCAAAACATGAAATCGCGGATTATGAAAAAAAATCCACTCGCTAAAGTAGTTATTATTAACTATCAAGAAGATCAAAAATTAGATGAGCTGAAACAGCTCGGTTCAGATTCTCGTCTTTATATTCTGGCGCATCAAAATTTTGCTGATTATTTTACCGACAGAAGTTTACTTAATTATAATAAATCTGAGATAAAATCTTGGCATTACACAGAGCTGGCGAAGAGTTTATCAGATAAACTTAGTCATTTAAAAATAACTGAAAATCAATTTGATTTAGGCGCGCCTAGGTTAACTGTTAGTTTAATTGTTTGTCATGCAGGCTTCTTTCCTCAAGGTGCTACTATTTTACAAAGTATGGGTGCTAAGTTTCATCAAAAATTAGCTAAATATAACCTTCATGTAATTATGTATGTTAGACGAGCTTTTGTTTGTATAGATAAACATGGAAAGAAAGAAATAGGCGATCCTAATTTAAATTTAAACATATTCAACTATTTTCAACGATTCTTACAGACCGACAGTAAAGAGGAGAAACAAGACCTCAAGATAAAAATGCTCGGGAATATTAAATTTTATAAAAAACTAAAAAATTCAAAGGTCACCTTCAGTTGGAAAAATAATGCGAAAGAAAATGATCCCAAGAGTAAGGAGTTGCGTCAAACAGTTTGTTGTAGTTATACTTCAAAACTTATTTTATAAAATACAGAGTTCAACTTAAATAATGCTTCATATTGGGCCATTGGCAGTCATTGGACGCCTTCCAAATTTAAGGTTTATTTGCTTGGCGTATTTGGTTTACTTAAAGCGGCCTTTGCTTCATCTGGAGTAAAGCCCAGGTTTTTAATTAAATAAGGTTCAGCTTCACTTTGTGATTGTATTGAAAGGGCTTTTTTTGCCTCTGCGGAAGGTGTATTGTGCATATTTATGACGCTCATAAATGCTGCAGGACTGTAATTGAATTTTAGGTAAAGAAACTGTTCTATCAGATAGTATTTTTTTTCGACTTCTACAAGCTGTTTTTGCGTTTCCTCTAATTTTTGTAATAACTGTGCTTTGTTATCACGTAGATCGTTTACTTGAGATTTTAATACTGGTATATCCACTAAGAAATAAGTAATTATTATGGTAATCACAGCTCCAACTGCTGCACTGATACCGGCGGTAGAAGTATTGATAGCTAATTTTTTGAAATTTCCCATACATATCCTTTCTTGGATGGTAAAGAAAAAATTATTCTATCTTATTATTCAAATCTTGTGAACACATATAATAGTGTTAAAGGATAAAAAATTTAAAAAATGTCTTCAATTTCACAAATGAATTGCAAAAGCCATCTGGTCTGTCATGCTATGATTTTTAAGGTTAATTCCCTGTTTTAATGCCGATTTTAATTGTTTATATCATCTCTGACGCCGACCTTTTCTGATGTAATTAGCGCTGTCCCTATTGCGAGTACATCTTGTGCTGTGTTATCCTGATCAATTACTAAGCATTTGTGGCCCACGATATGAATTCCTCTTTTTTAAATTTAACATTGCGTGACGCTTTATTAGAAAATTTGCCTGCGCTGGGCTATACCGTAATGACTCCTGTCCAAGCACAAAGCTTGCCGACTATGTTGGAAGGCCATGATGTTATTGCCCAATCAAAAACTGGCAGCGGTAAAACAGCAGCATTCGGGCTTACAATATTAAATTGTTTGAATGCCGAACTATTAGAAATTCAGGCCTTAGTGCTTTGCCCCACTCGCGAACTAGCGGAACAAGTCTGCCAAGCACTGCGTAGTTTTGCCCGACTTATTCCCCACGTTAAAATTCTCTCTTTATGCGGCGGCATGCCTTCGAAACCACAATTGCATTCTCTAAAGCACGGCGCCCACATTATTGTCGGCACGCCGGGACGAATTCAAAAACATCTGGATCAGCGTTCGCTCTCATTAAAGAAATTACAAGTCTTAGTTCTTGATGAAATGGATAAAATGCTGGATATGGGATTTTTAAACGACATTAAAGCAATTATCCGTGGTTGCCCAAAACAACGACAAACCCTTATGTTTTCCGCAACAATTCCACCAGAAATCAATAATATCGCTCATGATTTCATGAAAAATCCGCAAGAAGTACGCATAGCCGAGGCGCATTCAGAACAAGAAATCGATCAACGGTTTTTTGAGGTAAAAAAACCAGCGGATAAATTTCCTCTATTAAAAGCAGTTTTATTGCATTATCAACCTAGCTCTAGTTTAATTTTTTGTAATACCAAAAAACAAACTGCTGAGTTAGTTAAAATGTTAATAAAAGAAGGATTTAGTGCTGGCGCTTTACATGGCGACTTGGACCAGGCAGAGCGCGACGAAGCCATTATTTGCTTCACCAATCACAGCTGCCCAATTATAGTAGCCACTGACATTGCCGCACGCGGGATTGATATTAAAGAATTACCGGCGGTAATTAATTTTGAATTGGCGTTTGAACAAGATATCCATACTCATCGCATTGGTCGCACCGGGCGTGCAGGACATAAAGGTATAGCATTCAGTTTCGTTACACCGGCAGACGCTCCGCTCATCCACGCTATTAGTGGCAATCAAAATCATCCTCTGATCTGGGTCACTCAAAAAGAGCTCACAAAAATCAGTCAAAAAATTCCTTTTCCGGAAATGGTGACCTTACGTTTTCAGGCTGGACGAAAAGATAAAATTCGCCCAGGCGATATATTAGGTGCCCTAACCAAAGACGCCGGCTTACCCGCAAATGCTATTGGGAAAATAACCATCACCAACAATCACGCTTATGTTGCCATCCATCAAACTCAAATCAATGCCGCTTATCAACATTTTCAAAACGGAAAGTTAAAAGGGCGGCGGATTAATGTAAAAAGACTTGTTGTGTAGCTATGATAAAGATCTCAGGGTCAAATTTTGAATTGTGAGTAGGAAGAAGTGATTCTACGGTATTCCGTTTCCTTTTATTGAAAATAATAAGCGTTGGTGACACCATAGTCGTTCATTTTAATATGGATATTTATGATAAAAATGGGAATTATTTTCCCTCAAATGCTATAGCAATATTTACGATTAAAAATAATAGAATTTTAAAATGGGAAAACGTGGTTAATTCAAAATATTTCTTCCAGCCAGAATCTGAAAAAATTATTTATTCACATTAGTAATGAAATTTTCAGTAATTATCAATTACTCTGTATAAAAATCAATAAAACGCCTGATCTTAGGTTGCAAGTAACGGCTCTGCTGATATTATAAGTACACAGGTTGGTGTGACGGACCAAAAGCTTTTAGCAGTTCAATTAATCGTCCGTCTTTTAAAGCATCAGAAACCATATAATCATGCAAGTGCACAATTCCCATTCCTTGAATCGCACAATCACGTAACGCTTGGCTATCATTAATTCGCAAAAACGGTCGCACTGCCACTTCGCGATTATTCTTAAAAAGAATCACATGATTAGGTCGGCGCATACTGTGAGTCAAATAACGATGATGACGCAAATCTTCCAGTGTTTTTGGTGGAGGATATTTTTTCAAATATTGTGGAGAAGCACATAACACATAACGAGTAGTCGCAACACGTTTTCTGACTAAATCGAGCGGCCCCAGCATCGACATACCAAAAATTAAATCGATGTTTTCTTTTTCTAAATCGGGAAATCTTTCCGCCAATTCAAGCTTAATTTCTAATTGTGGATTCTGTGTCATAAATTTCGGCAGTCGCGGCAATAAATATTGCAAAGCAAAATATCGACTGCTGGTAATGCTCAACGTACCCGTGGCCACCGCCTGGCTGGCAGAAATCGTTCGCTCCGCCTCTGCTAACCCTTCCAAAGCTTTTTTACACTGCTGATAATATTCAGAACCCATTTCAGTCAAAGATATTCGGCGAGTGATACGATACAGTAACTGGACTTGTAGAGACGCTTCCAATCTCGCTACCTGCCGGCTGACAGCAACCATGTTGATGATTTATTGCCTAAAAATTAAATCACTGCCAGAATGAGGACATGAGCAATACTCATTATTCAGCTTTTGCACTGGAAGCCTGTAAGATCACACTATTTTGCCTGATCGTGACAGGACTATTTAAATTGCTGGGCGCTACCGATAATACTTTATTAATCGTCTTTAATATGGCAGTGATGTCGTCAGCGGCTACTTTCTCTGTTGAGAAAAAGCATCTACGGCATGTTGTTTTAGGAAGCAGTGTTATCGTATTCTCAATCGTCCTCGGCGGCATACTCGGATATTACTTTCCTCTGCTAGCACAATTGTTGACTATTCTCTACGCCGGACTCGCCTTCTATCTTCCAAAAGAAAAATATAAAACCAATATTTTTGTGACCGGTTCGGTGATGTTTTTAATATTTACCGCATTGCCCTTCACTTGGCACGATGGTATTCATTATATTATAGATGGCCTAATTGTCGCAGTCATTTTTATTATTTTCTATTTTTTATTCGAACGAACTCGAAAAACCGAAATTTCGGCGCCTCTTAGTGAACAACAAACTCATCGTTACCACATCACGGCTATGATTGCGGTTGTATCTTTAATATTGGCCGAGATTATCAGCTATTTATTATCAGTGCATTTTCAATTTTCACATTTATACTGGATCGGTTTGACTGCCCTGGTGGTCATTCAAAGTTCTCAAAGAAAAACCATTCAGACTTCATTCAAGCGAATATTAGTCAACACCGCAGGCGCTCTAATTACAGTAGGATTATTTGGTTATCTCGTTCCGTCAGTATTTTGGATAAATTTAACGGTATTGATCCTATTTTTATTTTTGATTTTCTTTCTAGGATTTTCCTACACTGGCAGAACGTTATTCATCGAATTATTCGTTTTAGGATTCACACACTTACTGGGAAGTTATCATAATGTACTGGCCTATGACCGCGTTATTTTGACTTTAATTGGCGGCGTTATTGTGATTGTCGCTACGTCGATGATTTATTTTATAAATAATCAATACTTCCACAAAAAGCAATGAAAGAAAACGCTGGGTAAAGAAAAATCGATGACAGATTCCTCATCCGAAAAACAATATCCATTAAGACCAAGCCCTTCTTAAAATTTATAATCCAATGACATGATTATTATAAAATCCGCAATAAATTATTGTTAAATTATAACATTATCATATTTTTTAAATATATTATAATAATTTCGTCACAAGTTAAAAATATATAAATGAGGTACAAAATGAGAATATTCGATAATACACTGCATGAACAATTTGCCTCCTTGTTGGTTGATGGAGATGATCAGGCCTTTGAAAGCAAGGGAATGGGATCAGAGAAATGGCATACCATGTTAAGGATGGTAGGTCGCCCTTTAGCTGGCCAAGGCAATACACCAGGGTTTTTAAGTAAAACAGATAGTTTTACGGTAAAAACTTTAACCAAAGAAACCTTAGGTACAATATCTTTTGCAGGATGGAGCGGCCTACATCAGGACAGCCAACAAAATTGTTACACCATAACCTATTTAAAGAAACCATGGGCACTGACATGTGATCCGTGTGATGCAGAAAGCCGACAGGATCCTTTTGCCGCTTGGTGTTTCTTGTGGTGTCCGTGCTGGACTGCTCTTTGTCCTTTTACTTTAACTGCCAGTTTGTTGGGTTGTTTGGTTGGAATTGGCAGAGATGTTTATAATTTTTCCAAAAACGGATTGATGCAACCACTCGATGATAGCAAGGGCATTCGATTGGGACTATTTTCCCAAAAACCAACTTTGGGTCCAGAAAGACAAGTCATGGATGAAGAAGATACTACGCCCTTGATATCTAACTCGATGGGATCGTCAGATTATACGGGCTTAATAAATGGATAAATTTTTAAAAATATAATAATATACTAAAATTATAATAATTTTTTTTGGATTTAATAATAATCTATGTCTTTAGATTTCTTATCTTGTATACAAGGCTTTGTCGCTGTCGCTGAATATAATGGTTTTAGTCAGGCTGCTCGGCATTTGCATCTTTCTACGCCTATGTTGAGTAATCAAATCAAAAGATTAGAAGATTTATTAGGAAAAAAGCTTTTGCATCGCACGACTCGCTATATTTCTCTGACAGAAGCCGGACAAATCTATTTAATTCGCGCTAAAAGAGTACTGACAGAAATTAAAGATGCTAAAAATGAAATTTGTCACTTGGAGGAAAAGCCTCATGGCGTTCTAACCATCGGAGTTCCAGGTACTTTTAACAATTTATTTTTTATCAAACATTTAAAAAAATTTCTTGACCAATACCCTAAAATTGAACTCAAAATTATTGAAGAAAATTCACCCTTGGCTGTGCTCAATGGCGATGCTGATCTCGTTATTAGCGAAATGAACGTCATGGACAAACAATTAATCAAAGAACGTTTATTCACTATTCATCGCAGTATTTATGCCGCACCTAAGTATATTAAAAAATACGGTTCTCCCAAATCAATTGATGACTTAAAAAATTATAATTGTCTAATTGCTAATCGGGTCTCACTAAATAATGAATGGATACTGGGTAATAATAAAAAAGTGTCTGTCCGTGGCAATTTCTCATCCACTGCAGGAATTAATATTTTTTATGCTGGTTTAGAAGGCCTTGGATTAATGTGGTCATCAGATATAGCCATTAAGGATGAGATTAACTCAGGCAAATTGATTGAAATAAAATTAAAAGACAAGCCAACTGCTATCAATATTTATCTCTATCATCGCCCAGCCTATCGAGGTAGTAACATTCAACTCATAGCCGACCATTTGAAACAAGCTGATTTATCTAACTTATTACAACATAGAAATAAATAATCAGATTAAATCATGCTACGCTATTGTTGGCTGCGGAAGCTTTATTAGAATTCAGACATTTATCGCTAACGGGTTTAGGTCGCACCCTCAACACAAACGCCAAAGTAAAGCATGCCATTAAACGGATGGATCGCTTATTTGGTAATTGTTCTTTACAAAAACATAAACTGAATTACTACAAAGAAATTATTAATTATTTTATAAAAAATAATCAACAACCGATTATTGTGGTGGATTGGTCTGGATTGACTCGTTGTGGGCAATTTCATTTTGACCCTAGGAGTTTAACCATTCATAAATTATATGATAAGTTTCTTGAGGCGCTTCCTCGGGAATAAAATGACCACACTGGATAGGGTGACCTTCTACTGAATCTGCCCACTCTCTCCATGTTTCTAAAACATTATAGTGTTTGCCAATGAATCCTTCTTTTGCCCATAAAACCAGTAAAGGACATTTCATTTTTATTGCCTTGTCTGTTCTATCATGAACCAAGTCAATAGTGGCCGCAGCTCGATAATCTTCACATGCAGCATGAATAGCTTCCGGAGTGCAAGAGCAGCGTAGATATTCTTGTAATACCGCCGAAGGGAAAGCAGCCAATCCTATTTTTGACCAGCGTTTCAATTTTTCCTGAATGTAATATTGGGGGCTTTCTCCAATTAATTTCTCTGGAAGGCCATCTGGCTGAATCAAAAAAAACCAGTGGTAATAGGCAGTAGCGACATCATATCGATATTTTCAAAAACATGTAGCGTAGGTAGCATATCGAATAAAACTAATCTTTTTACTTTATTCGGAAAATCACGCGCTAAACGATGAGCTACCCGAGCGCCGCGATCATGAGCGATCACAGTAAATGTGTCATAGCCCAATTTCTCCATCACGATCATTTGATCTCTAGCCATTGCTCGCTTGGAATAAGGTTCGTGCTGCGCATCGCTCTCTGGTTTTGAAGAATCTCCATGGCTGTGGGTTATTTATTTAAAACTAGAATAGCCGCCCAACTGCTAAAGATCAATCATACCATCCCTTCCAATAAAGCTGGTTAACCTAAATTTTCATCTAATAAATTGTAATGATAATATTTAAAATCACTAGATTATATAATTTTCCAAAGGCTTTATTCAAATATAGTTAAATTTTTTAAATAAAAGTGCTACTTTGCTTTATTTACTTTATTAAAAGCTTTTACAAAAGCTTTATTAAATGTTATAATAATTGTCCTTATTGAAGAGAGATTATTATTAGTGGATATCATAGATGAAATAATATCCGATTGGGCGATTCAACGGCCCGATATCGATTGCAGCGGCAAACCCGTCGTCTGCAGTATACTGCGTGGCTATAATGAAGTGATTGCGGCTCTCGGAAAATCGCTTAAGCCCCTTGGGATTAACCCAACCATTTTCTCCGCTTTGGTAACGATTAGGCGCAAAGGGCCACAAGCCGAAATAACCGTTAAACAAATCATGCAGGAAGCACTGATAACTTCTGGAGCCACTACGAATCTATTAAATCAGCTCCTTAAGCTAAAATTGATCGCTAAACGCCTAGCTAGTAAAGCTGAGGATTCCCGGTCAGTATTTATTAGGCTTACGCCAAAAGGTCTCGCGCTGATAAATAAAGCCATGGAAGTTCAGGCGGCCAGCGAGAGGAAATTAACTCAAGCGCTAACTGGCGCTGAAAAACAACAGCTTGTAAAATTATTAAAAAAAATGCAATCGGAGTAAAGTTATGCTAAAAATTCAATCCTTTCTAAAACACAGTGTCAAGTCGAATCTTACCAAGAGGAAAAGATAATGCAAACCAAAATACAAATTGTTTTTTATAGTATGTATGGACATATTTATCATATGGCGGAAGCTGTCGCCGAAGGCGCACGCTCAGTTCCGCATACGGAAGCTGAACTCTATCAGGTTGCTGAATTAGTTCCTGATAACATATTGGAAAAAAGCGGCGCTCTAAAAGCGCGCAAACAATTTTCTCATATACCCTTCATTAATCCTGCGCAGCTAGCCGATGCCGACGCCATCTTTTTTGGCACACCTACCCGCTTTGGTAACATGTGCGCGCAGATGAGAAATTTTTTAGATCAGACGGGAGGCCTATGGATGGCTAATAAATTGGTGGGGAAAGTCGGCAGTGTTTTTACATCCACGGGTACCCAGCATGGCGGGCAGGAAACGACTATCACCAGCTTTCACAGTACACTATTTCATTTGGGCTTTGTCGTTGTGGGAGTGCCTTATAGCGAACCTCGATTACTCAACATGAGTGAAATTACCGGAGGTACTCCGTATGGCGCCTCAACCTTAGCAGGCGCTATGGGGGAACGCAATCCCAGTGACAACGAATTAAGTATCGCTAAATATCAAGGCAAACATGTTGCTGAAATTGCGCGAGCTTTGAAACTGGGAAGGGCGCAACAATGAATATTATTACAGGTGGGATATCGGAGAACTTCGTGATTTTTAAAATTGATACACAAAGAGATCAAGCTGGAAGTCGCCAAGGGAGATTCAGGCGATTTTTTCCTGCATAATTAAAGACAGATAACATTTCCATCGGGGTCATTTATAATAGATAAATAATTAGAACATTCCCTTGGCGGCCTTCTAGTTTAGGGAATTTGTGAGATGCTTATATTCATATTTTTATATAATGGAGATTCATCTGGATTCATGAATAGATAGCTAAGTGAATATTTTCTCTCAAGTTATACCAGATCTTCTGAATTGCAACATATTCCCAAGATCTACAATCTTTAGGGTTTGAGGGAAGAGAAAGATAATTTAGCACATAGAATATAACCATCTCTGAGGTTTAGTGCTACAGTTTGTATATGAAAGATTTTTTCCAGCCCAATATTGATCGTAGAGGTCGAATTTCCCGCGCAATCATTGGCGCATTATGTTTGATTGCTGGCGTAATTATCTCCAGCCAAATGAAGTGGTGGATTGGTTTAATTTTAGTCGGTATAGGATTGTTCGCGATTTTGGAGGTGGTTAGCAAGTGGTGTATACTGCGCGCCTGTGGGATCAAAACTAAATTGTAAATTTCAATGTACATAGAAAAAGAACTTTCATTCCTGGATGAGCTCATCCTTGGCACAAGAATCTTGGTGAACGAGGAAGATTGGCGTCAGAGATGATATAAATAATTAAAATTGACATTAAAACATTGAGTTACGTTTAAAAAACAAAGCATGTCAAACCAGATACTATTTTTAATTACTCCATCTCTTGTTTTAATGCTGATTTTAATTATTTATATCATCTCTAACACTAACCTTTCCGTGGATAAGATTTCCGTAAAAAAATGTCAATGATTAGTGTATTTTCACTGTATATGAGAGTGAATCAGCTCTCGTTACATCACACTTAGGCGGATTAGGGCCTGAAGTAATGCAGACTAGAGGATCAGTAACCAGCTTCCCATCGCTGCTAAAAGCCACAGTAATAGAAAATGCATTATTTACATTTGATGAGTCTGTGTAATCTAAGACTCGGCTCTCTGAACCGCCACTAGTTCCATTCATAGATACTGAGAAAGAAAAAGAAGCAGGGGAATTAGGGGGACTAGCCAATATTTGGGGAGGGGGGGGAATCTGATGCCATGGAGAAAAATCAGAATGTTTATAGTATGTCCTTGAAGAATCGTTTTGTATTGTCAATTTCAGAATATCACCAGCATAACCGTTACTCCCTACACACATCAAAATTAAAAACATCCCTGAGAATATAAAATTTTTTTTCATAAAACACCTATTTTGAATATATTGCCCTTTGATGTTTAAGTATAGTATAATTTTTCGAGACTTCCCGCCTGACGAGGGCATAGCTGTCTTATTCAGCAGGAAATTATGATAACGCTATGAACAGGCTCAGAATTTATTTATATTTTGTAATGGCAGTTATTCTAACCGCCTTTATTTCTCTTAGCATCCATGTTGTTATCCTGCAATATCTTCATCCTCCCGTTCTTGGTATTGACTCTCGTTTTAATCAGATAGTTGACTTTGTCATTCGATTTGGTACAGCAAGCGCCTCAATCTTCATCTTTGTTTATTCAAAAGAATATTGGATATCTATCCAACCTTTGTATCGTGTGATTTTATTTGCTCTTTTGATGATGGCATTAACGGAAATGCTGTTTCGTGGACTACTAATGAATATTATTGTGGGAAATCCCTGGCTTTCTGAGATACTTAGATCTGTACCCTCGTATCTGAAATTTTTTAGTCTCTCATTACTTATATGCTGCTTAGTTCCGGCTATTACGGAAAAAAGACAATTTAGATTTTTAAGGTATACTGTTTTAGCTCTCATAATAACAGTCGTACTTATTTTGATAGGGAAAATTGCTGTAGCGGCTTTAGCGCCACTGATTGCCCATGTATCGTCACCCACGACATCAAATATTAGCCAAGTTCCCTATGGAATAAATATCTTGATCCCTGCATATATTACTTACCTAGAGCCAACAATCGCTTCATTTATAGTGTTTTATCTCATCAAAAATAGATTGTCCGTATCCAGTACCCTGACAAAAGGTCTTATTTTAGGGGGCATAATTATGGCTATTCATGCCGGTATTTATTCCATACTGCAAATAGCCTGCTCAAAAGGGAATATTTTCTATCGTATATTTTATTATGGACAATTCCTATGGGAATATTTAGCTCTAGGGCTTCTCACCGCCTATTCTTTTGATTGGCAACATTTTTACCGCTTGAAAAAGCGGGAGCATAAATGCTAATTGCATTTAACAAGTACATTAGCAACATCACATTTAAAGAAAATCGAATCCACAGGACATATTTCAAAATTATCTGGCAAGGCATCGCGTTTAATCTGCTTAAAACCATATTTATTATAAAATTTGTGCGCGGCTTTAAGTTTATCTACTGTTCCTAAGAATAAGGAATTAAAGCCATTTTTAGCTGCAGCTTTCAGCAATGTACCCATTAATTTTTGTGCCACTCCCTTGCCCCGATATTCGGAAACTACAAAGAACTTTTTAATTTCCCCCGTCACGGAATCAATTTTTTTTAAGCCAATACTTCCTATAATTCTTCCATTATTATCTATCGCATACCAAAAATTATAAGAGCGGCGGTAATAAAAGTCATTCTCTGCTTTCAAAACACACTGATTGATTTCATCTGTTATAGGAATAGAAAATTCACGTTTCTGTATATTCTCAATCATATGAACAATCTGTTTTCTAATCGCGTGCGAAGTGGAAATAGTCGCCACCTTTATCTGCTCTTTTAACAACCTACTCTTTTCAAGAGCAGTAGAATATTTTTCTATAGATCCAATAATTTCCAACATTTCTGACTCTTTTAATAATTCGAAGGCTCCCTCTATTTTTAATCTAGAGAATTCATCAATCTTATCTATCGCTTTTTTTCCAGCCATTGTCACAGATAAGTATTTTTCCCGTTTATCCGACCCAGCTTTTAACTCTATCAATCCATCTTTTATAAGCGACTTCACTAATCTTGACATTTTAGGAATAGATATGAGCAATGAATTACCCAACTTTGAAATTGTAATACCGGGCTCTTTATCAATTTCAATCAAAGTATGCCAATGACTAGGTGTTACATTAGAGTTGGATTGATCTAATTGTAACAATCCTAATTCTCTCACTAACTTCCTAGAAAAATGCCGGAGTTGCTCTATTTGTGTTTTTTTCATCGTAAAACCTCTTGTGATTTGGAAATATTATAATAAAATTACTTGCATAATGCAAGTAATTTTATTATACACATATTTTACCGTAATGATTTGAAAAATAAGGGGGTCAGGCCAGATACTATTTTTAATTATCCCTTTGTGTCAGGCGTGACGGACGTTTAGAACTCAATCTCTTCGCATCTTGAAGTGTGATGAGTATATGATAAAATCGCCTCTTCATCCAAGAGAGGGCGGTCTTATGTTATTCAAGCAAATTCAGCTGTTGCAGTTGGCGCCATCGCCCCATTATTTTTATGATCAATTGATTGAACAGTTAAAATTACTGACATTCCAGCCTTGCCTATCTTCTCTACCAATCAGTGTGGGGTGGGCCTCGCCCGTGGATGAAGACGGCTCCGGGCTAGTGGAGCAAATGAATCAACGGCTGATGATTTGTATGCAGGTAGAAGAGCGTATTTTACCGGCTGCGGTGGTGCGCCAGACGATGCAAGAAAAAATTAAACAATTAGAAGCGTCGGGGAATCGGAGGCTGGGTAAAAAAGAAAAAAATTCCCTTAAGGACGAGGTAGTCATGACTTTACTGCCACGCACCTTTAGCAAATTCCGGCGAGTATACGCTTATCTGGATATAAAAAATAATTGGCTGGTGATAGGCTCGACGCATAAAAAAAGTATTGAGCAGTTTTTAACTCTATTCAAGAAAACCACTGGCGGCACTGTCAATTATTTTGAAATAAAAAAAATTCCGCCGATTATTACCCAATGGGTTAATTGCCAAGATTATCCAGAGGCTTTTGCGATTGAGAAAAAAGGCGTGCTGCAAGATCCTAATCAGAAATCACGCGTGATTCGTTGCCAACAGCAAGATCTCTTCGTCAACAGCATTCAAGAATTCATTAAAGATGGTTGCGAACTGAAACAACTGGCGCTGTGCTGGCGCGACAGTGTCCGTTTCGTGCTTTCTGACGACATGACCCTCCGCAGCATAAAATTTGAAGATGAATTGATTGAACAGGTTAAATCCATGGAAGCGGAAACTCGGCAACAAAAATTCATGGCTGATTTTTTTATGCTCGGTGAAACAGTGTCTACACTGTTGCAAGACCTTCTGACCCTATTCGCTAAAAACGCTGACCCTAGCATTGCGAGCGAAATTGCCTCTGTTAACGTGGCCGCTACTGCCTAGACAGCAATTTACTTTAAGTTTCATGCCATTGGTGTCAGACATGACTAGATCTGCAATATCGACCCCGCCTATATCGTAAATAGTACAGCACTGGTTACTGTGGAAGTCATCATGCACCTGTAAAAACTCATTAGTGTTTTATTGTCTGTATGGAGCCTAAAACATGCAAGTGAAAATTGTTTCCTTGATTGCTGGCAAAAATCCCGTGAGAATAAACAGCTCTCCTGTCCTCACTGTGCCTGGTTTTTAACTTATATCTGGGTAATTTACGAATTCCATTTATGTCAGTCGCTTCGGGAAAATCTTTACTGTCTCCACGGTTTTCAATAAAAATGTATCCAGTCCCGCTATTATTAACGTGCCCAAAACTGGCTGCATTTAAAAATTGTTCAGCCGCCGGCGAATCCTGTTTAGATTCTTGATAAAAAACACAATCCTGCTTAAATGGATCGTTTGGTTTAGGAGTAGACCACAATCTTACGATCTGATCATGTGGATATCCGACCCGCCAAACTAGGGTGGTTTGATCGGGTAACGTGAAAACTACCGTTTCTTTTACCGGTTCCGGTGAGGTCCAATTCAGAAGATTTGGCAGATATCGAGCAGATCTTAGTTCGAATTCTGTTTTTAAAGTATTTGGTTTTTTTTCTAGAACCTGAGGTTGCGCAGCCGTTTTTTTGACTTCTGAGGCAGGAGGAGAAGGCATGGGCGGCAGTGATGAGTCGTCGCGCTGTGATTGAGACGTCTTTGGTTGAATTTGCCTTCGCTCCTTAGGCTTTGTAGGTTTTTCACCAATAATTTCATTCAACTGTTCTTCTAAATTCTGTCGAAATTGAATGGGAAGATTTGCATAACAAAAATAACTGCGTTGAGTGGGTATCCCCGTGGGCATTTCAATTCCACAAACAATGTTGTTTACTTGCTCGGGTAAATAAGAGTTAAACCCATAACTCGCAATTATTGAAAAGGAAACCGTGATTGCAGTTCCTAAATGTGGAACCAAACCCAGAGCCGAGCATAGTAAAAAAATGATGATTAAAAATAAAAAGGTAACTAGTAATGGGGGTTGATTCCAGCTTATCATTTCAGACAGGTATTCCCGGCAGGTTTTGTTAATTTCCCTACGGGCTAAAACACTTTTTTGGTGATCTATTCTAAGTAACTTGCTTCCTTGGCTTTTCTGATTCACATTCACGGGTATCCTCCAGGCCGCTTTTAAATGATACGCATAAATTTGGCTTTCATGCTCAAACAAAATACTCTTGATAGGGTCGCGATAATTACCAAATGTACTGATACTATTTTCCATATATAACATGGTCACTAATTGAGATATCCAAAAGATATTTAGGCGATGGCGAGAGACCATTGTATTCATGACCTTTATGATGGCCTGGATCAGCTTTGGCCTGTTTTGACTACTCACAATACTTGCATCTAATTTAGCAGATATTTCGCCGTGAAGATTTTGATGAAAAAACCGCTTGGCCTGGTTAGCATAATCTTCATCGGCGCACCAAGTGAGCATCCGGTACTTAACGACTAAATCAAATAATGCTGTTTTAATGGCTTGATTTTGGCTAATTATTGGGTAGAAACTTTCAATATTTTTCATTTTGATTATAACCTTTTAAGCTAAATGGACTTATGCCGGTCTGACCAGCCAGATCTGTTTACAATTCACTAATTATTTAATTTAAAAAGAACCTGGCGGTATCCTACTTTAGCATGAAAAGTAAGGGGGTCAAGTCTGGAATTATGAGTATAATCTATTCACAATTCCAGACTTGCCCCCTCTATTCAAGAATTATTGGTGATTTGCTAATTTTTTTGAATAAGTTGATTTACAATCTGAATAATTTTTTGGCTGGGATTGATCAGTTTCTCACCATATAAAATTTTTTCTGTTGATAAATGAATAATTTTACTTTTGAGTTCAGTCAATGTACCAAAAGATTTTCCGTAATGATGTTCGCTGACAAACTCGGCATTATATCTTTCCTGTTTCATCGTATTTGAATTATATTCAACTAATAAATATTTTCTCCTATTAATTGCCTCAAATATAGTCGTGGTTCCCGGTTTTGAGATAACAACTTGATGACTATCTATGATTTCTCGCATATTATTAATAAATTGATAGGCAGTGACATTGGGGAATGTATTAATTTTATTAAAGAGATGTTGATTTTTACCACATATCACAGTAAGTGCTATATTTTCAATTGTCGATAATTCTCTAATCCATTTGATTAGCTTATTAGGTGGTGTTTTCCCGTAGGTAATTAAAATATTTTTTATAAAATGATTAGGTTTAAAATCAGTTGTTGGCAGGTAAAACTCGTGACGTATTGGTAAAGAGTTAATTGCGACTGCATTTGAATAGCCAGAATTTTGTGCCTGTTGAAACAATTTATCAGAGCAAGTGATAATGAGATCCGATTTTGCATACCAATAGCCTGGATACGGATTCGCTAAATCAGTAGGCAAGATAATAAATTTGGTATCTATGGATTTTGCAATAATGTCATTAAAAAATGGGATTACTGAAATAATCAAATCAAATTTGTTGGCTTTAAAATATTTACGACAGGCTTTTATATAAATATTTTTTAACAACAATAGCTTGAGACGAAATAATTTAATAAATATCGGCCAGTATAAAAAGCTCAGATTATATTTGAGAATGCAGTTATAAACCTCTTCGTCGTTTGATTTAATGACGTCTTTGTAAAAATTGATAACCACTATTTCGAATTGCTGGCCAAGTATTTGCTCAAGGCTTTTAGCAGCCGAGACATGACCTCCTCCGGCCAGAGTCATCAATATTGCAATTTTTTTGCGTTGTTCATTCATCTTAACCCGCTCTTAACAGTATTGAAACATTGCTCTAGTATCTGATCCTCATCAAATCCACGTTTAAGGCTAATGGTCGAGTGGATAGTCACTTGAGCCTTTTGAAAAAGGTTAGGTATCTTAGCACCCTTACGAAGAATTTTATAGGAATTACTAATTGTTATTGGAATAATTTTTACTTCAGGCAACAGACTGGCCAGTTTCAAAAAACCCTTTTTAAAATGATTCATTTCTTTATCTATACTTCTGGTGCCCTCAGGATAAATAATGATATTGATACCTAATAACAAGGCGTACTTGGCAATGAATAACGACTTCATACTTTTCAATGGGCTATTTCGGTCGATAGGAATCGCTCTGGTTAATGAACAATAAAAATTACCAAATTTAGATTGAAAATGTTCCTTTTTACTGATAAAGCAGAAATTAGATTTTTCCACAATACTTGCTGTTAAATAGTGATCGATAAAGCTCTGATGGTTCGAAATAATAATGCTGCCATGGTCATTAATTTTAGTTCCAATAATTTGATCACAAAAAAATCTTCCTATGATCTTTTTTCCTAAAAGAGTATGGAGAAAATTTGATTTGAAAAATAGTTTCTTCCAATACAGGTGAGTTATATTGATTGAATGATTTTGAAAAAAATTGATAAGCTTTGGATTTGGGTTGATACAAAAAGCCCGATCAGCCAACTTTAGCATGGGGTAATCATACCGACTGTTACCAAATATTGATAATTGGGCGCCAGGATAGATATTTTTAATTTTTTCGACGCACTTGGCTTTTTCTAAGTTATCAACGATAGCGCCTTTAACTTTACCAGTGCAGATTCCGTCTTTAAATACCAATGAATTAGCAAATACACAATCGCTTTCAATCCCTAATTTTGAGCAAAAAGGCTTTAAGATAATATCTAGTCCGGCTGATATAATTACCACTTTTTCAGCGCCATTTATTGCTTCAAGACCCTCAATAAAAATATGATCCCTAATAAATTCAAAGCCTTGATTTTTTGCGAAGTGCTCAAGATAATCAAGCCTAAACCCTCGGTAATGTTTATATAGATAGCGATTAAATTTTATTGAGCATTTTTTATATAGAAAAACAAAAATCGGGGCCTTAATTAGCATTAATAAAAACCATAAGCCGAACCTTACAATACTACAGCTGTAATACTTTGCTTGAACGAGGATACTGATGGAATTTTTACTAAATAAAGTTCCGTCGAAATCAAAAATTTTCACTCTTTTCATTAACCACCCTTCAATTTAAATATACATTAAAATAATAAAAAGCATATACTATAATATCATTTCAGCCTTAAAGTACTGTTAAAACACTTTTATAAATTTATGTTTTAAATCAAAAGGTTAGGTTTTAATAGGGTTAAGATAAAACGGACATCATCATTTTAAGTAATGATTAGATACACTTAACCGTTGGAGTCCAAAAAATAACGAGAAATGAGAGAATGGGAGGGTCTTCCAGGTAAAAGCATTTGGCCAAGACTTAAAGCGTGTTAACTCAAATAACATTTCAAGAATTTGTTATTTTGCCACTAATTTCCACCACCTCAGCCTCGCCAAATTGCGCTGGAGTCTCTGTTTTTTGAGAGCTTAAACTGGCTAGAAAAGCTTGTTGATTTGAGGATATCCGTAACTGCTTTTGGTCTTGTGGGGCAGGGATAGCATACACAATGGCTGGGTCGTTGGGTAACCCCATATCAGAAAGCTGGGGTTGTTTAGGTTTTAAAATATCTGAAGGAGCTTTAAAAGTATTTCTCACTGATTCTTTTTCGTCAGAATTCAATCTCACTACTACGACCTGACAGAGATACTTAATTCCCTCAATAGGGTAGTGTTTTGCGAGCCAATAGTTAATAAACTCTTTCCCAGAAAAATCTTCTTGAAACCAAAGCAAAAGATCCTGGCGAGCCGCTACATTTTTGGGATGCGAAAAATAGTTGCTGGTTAAAAAACGTAACGGCAGCCGGGAATCAACTAAAAACTTGGAAACCGAAATATAATAATTGTTTTTCGAAAAGGTCTCCTGAAGCAAATTAAACACAAATGAATAAAACCTCCATTGTGGCCCGGCTGAAACTTTTTTAAAGGAATTAATGAATTCTCTTAAGAGGATTTTTCCTAAGCGATTAGCCTTTTGCTTTTCATGCTTTTGCATAATTTTAGTCAATATCGGTTTGATCACTTGCTCAAGTATTGAATGAGAAAAGGCTCGATTTAAAAGTAATTGTTTTAGACGAGGAAGAAAAATATCAACAAATGTATCTGAGTCGAGATTTATTTCATTAATCCAGTCCGGTGGAAAGACATAATCTATAGGGGCTGTACTTAGCGAACTATTATTTTTTTTCGGGTTAGCGGACAGTAGATATCGCTGTTCTATACTCCTCAGATGCTGCCAGAATTCGCCATTCAATTCTGATATCTCGATACGACTTCTTAATAAAGGCTGCAAGCGTACCCCCGTTTTTAGACCGAGCATTTTTTGCTCATTAATAAAAACGGAAAATACAAAATGATCGCTGTAAAAAAATTCTTGCTGTTTTGCAAATGACCTATGGTATTTCACCGCTATTCCCTTGAGCATCTACCTCTTTTACTAGGGTCCCTGACCCACCCAAACGTCTGCCAAAGCAAATATCCTCTAATTTACGGCGTCCAGCATAAGCTCAGCCTACAGGGTCAAGTCTGAAATCTTAAACAAAACCTTATACAAAAGCTTAGCCAGCACTGTGGCTACTATTGAACAAAGAATCTGCTTAAAATTTCAGACTTGACCCTACAGTAACTACAGTAAATACCGTATAGAAGTCAAGATTAAGGACTTGCCCCCACATATAAACTTTACATAAAATGTCAGAAGCGATACAATTTTACAGAAAGTAAGCTCATTAATAACTTTCGTCATTGAAGCCAAACGGAAGTTAAAAAAGAATTAAAGGATTATAAAATGTTTAAAATGATTTTTTCTTATTTTATTATGCTGCTTTTTTTACCTAGCTATTTGGCCTTAGCGAACTCTAATTCTGCCCCTTCAGCTTTTGAACCATTATCCGCAACCGAACTCATCAATGCTGTTAAAGTGGTGAAAAATGGCCCGCAATATTCCAATGATTTGATCTTTTCTCTCGTAAAACTCAAAGAGCCTAACGAAACTGAGTCTAGTCCCCCACGTCAGGCTTCTTTATTAATGTTTAATCCTCAAAAAAATCAGGTTTTTGAAGCCATAGTCGATGTTCGCCAACAAAAACTTATTTCTTGGCAGCCAATCCCCCAAGTTCAAGTCATGATGGGTGACTACGATCAGAAACGCTTCACTAAATTATTGAATGATAATGCTGACTGGAAAAAAGCCTTAGAAAAAAGAGGAATTAAAAACATCAAGGATGTTTACGTCGATTTTTGGATGCTGGATGCATCAAAAGATACTACATTAAAAAACCATAGATTAATAGGTGCGTTAGCCTTTTACCAAGGTGGTAGTCAATTTGTATATGGACGCCCCATTGAGGGTCTACGAGCAATGGCAGATTTAACTACCGGGAAAGTAACCATCATTGATACTGGAATTGTACCCATCGCTCAAAAAGACAGCGCCTATGACAGCCGCTCAATGGCCCCCTTGCGTTCAGCTCCTAATTATGTGCAAATTCAGCAGAAAAAAAATGCTAGTTTTCAATTACAAGGACATCAACTTACTTGGCAGAATTGGCGCTTTACCATTTCATTCAATCCGCGCGATGGAGTGGTTTTGCATGATATAACTTATTTTGATCAAAATAAATGGCGATCTATTTTAAAACGCGTTTCTCTGTCAGATATTGTCGTGCCTTATGGCGACCCTGACCCGCTATGGAATTGGCGTCATGCCTTTGACGCCAGTGAGTATGGACTAGGATTTTCAGCATCGCCTTTGGAAAAAGAAGTGGAGACGCCAGAAAATACTTTATTATTAGACATCCCTACTGTCGATCAGCAGGGTAATTTGAAAAATCTAGAAAATATTATTGGTATTTATGAGCAGTATGATGGTTTTGTTTGGAGACATTATGATAAAGCAGTTTCTCATAAAAATGCAGCACGGCGTGCACAAGATTTGGTGATCACCTCAGCGATTACTGTAGATAATTATGATTACCTTGTTAGTTATATTTTTAAGCAGGACGCGAGTATAGAAGTAAAAATCACCTTAACAGGAATTATGTTAGCCAAAGGGGTTAATGCAAATTCTAATGAGCATTTTGGTCACATGGTATCGGACAATATTGTCGCCCCTCATCATCAACATTTTTTTAATTTTCGCTTAGATTTTGCTGTCGATGGAATGCATAATGAATTAATGGAAGCAAATACCAAGCCCGTACCCGCAGGCGCCAACAACCCCGCAGGAAATGCTTTTATGCATGTAGAAACCATATTAAAAAATACTAAAGAAGCGAGACGTAATATCAATCCATTTAGTGATCGATTCTGGGTTGTGTTTAATCCTCAAGTAAAAAATAATTTAGGGATGCCTGTCGGTTATGCTTTATTGCCTGGATCTAATACCATTCCATACGAACAACCTGACAGCGCAGTTAGACAAAAGGCCGGCTTTATTAATTATCATCTTTGGGCTACCCCCTATGATCCTAATCAAATAAATGCGATGGGACTTTATCCTGTTTTAAGCATTAAGCCGGATGGATTACCGCAATGGGCTGAAAAGAATAGTTCTCTAAAAGATACTCATATTGTACTTTGGTATACTGCGGGGGTCACCCACATTCCCAGACCTGAAGAATGGCCGGTTATGCCGAAAGCAGAGCTTACCTTTAAAATTGTCCCTATAGGATTTTTCAGCCGAAATCCCGCTATTAATTTGCCTGAATATTCCAATTAAATCTATCGCTTAAGGGCCGATATCAGAGATCTTTAGAGATAAATGCCATCACCCACTTAATGTTTTATCGCCTTTGAGAACCTTCTGGGAAAAAGCTACTTTAATTCATGCGGAATGTCACCGAGGTGAATTTAGAGAAAGCGCCAATCGATTATCCAGACATTGGTATGACCTAGCCGTCAGCGCTTATTGATTATAAATCATTAATCGGGTCAACAGTGGTGTCAGACACCAATGGCGCTTATGACTTCTAGTTTTTTCGATTGATCATAAAGGGGCATGGGCCTTTAGCTTGGTATCATTAGTGTCAAGCATGACGAGTTTCTAATCCGCCAGTCGACTTTGACACCACTCTCCTATAAAACCTCTGTGGGAAAATAATAATTACTGATTCCCGAAAATTTCTGGCAGCAAAAGTCTCATCACTTTGGAGTTTAGATATATTTTTTTATTTCTTGGCACAAGTAGGGAGATTAGTCGTTCCGAGCACAAAGCTGTTTTCGACATTGATGATGCAAGCATATTTTTTACCAGATCTAGTAGTCACTGTGTAGTACGTATTCGGTGTCTCGTTGCGACGATCGGTAATCGTAAGTTCTTTTTGTGGGATTCCCAATGCATCAGCTGTATTAGCGATCAGGTGCTCATCCGATAATATGATGGATGTACAACCGGAAATAAAACAACTGCCCACAAGGACGCCAATTAATAATCTAGACATATTTACTCCATATTTTTTCGTATTATAAACCCATTACACTTCAAGATGCGAACTCTCGCTCCCTAGTTGACCCTCTAGATTTTGACTCTTTTTTTTAGAGTTTACGCCAACTGGGTTTTGTTGAGTCTACCAGTTTAAAATCGACGGGGCCTATTCCAAAGATCGCGATAATAGCCGGCTCCTTCGCGTCCTTTTTCACACCGTCATAATGCGGCGTACGAGCGAAGCGCTCGACAAACCCGCCAGTTGGCACCTGAATGCAATGATTTGGATCAAAATCCTTGCCGCTGTTAACGCACCACGTGCCAGATACCACGACACTCAAACGATCAGTCACGTAACTGTGTGGGGCACTCATGTATCCCGGATACCATTTTACCAAAACGCAGTAAGGACCTACCTTGTTCAGGTTGCCATACAGCGTAGCCATTTCTACGCTGTGCCTTGGGTCACTGCTCGATGAGGTCCATTTGACGTCCTTGGGAAGTACGACTATGGTCTGCAGCGGATTAAGTGGAGAGGCTTCAGCTTGTACACTCCAGAAGTAGATTAGACAGATGAAAGCACAAAGCCTCACAGCAGGACAAATAAGTTTGAAATTAAAGCTCGCACTATTTTGTGAAAGTTGACTGCATAACATTGCTGATTCCCTCATGGTTTTTACATACAGCCCTTCCCCCGGTCTCGTCATCACAATGAATATCAAATTATGAAGAACCTAATCCCAGAACCGTGACTGTATTTGAATAAATAATTTGCTTAAGATTTCAACTTGCCCCCCTTTATCCAGGAATTTTTTTTCAATTTTTCAGGCCTGACCCCCTTTTGGTCTCGACCTTATGCCGCTTGCTCTTCTTTACTTTCCATCTTAATACGCCCCGCATGGAATAACCCCCGTTTTTGCAGGGTAAACTTCAAGCATAAGAAAGCTTTTTGTTAGTTTTTTATAACCTTTTATATTATAATTCCTACTGCTCGTGGATATCAACTTATTAAAGTATGCCACATAAGGAAAGGATGACATGAAACGTGTATTATTTGTCGGCCAAAAACCTGAAACCGTCGATTTCTCCGATCCTGCTTTACCACCAGGGTTTAATGCAGAAAAAATTCATGCAGGGATTGCAATTGGAATTAGCAAATTGAAAGACCGCGGATGGCAAGCGGATGAGTGCATGATCACACCTAACGACAGTGGTTGCTCAACATTGGAGAAGCAACTTAAATCAACAAACTATGATTGCGTTGGGTGTTGGTTAAAACAAAAAGTTATTTTACACCCTGACTGAGGGGGCTAGATGATTATCAGGTCAGGCCTGGCCCAATTATAAAAGGAATTAGTATGTCTAATATAACAGACGAAACTCAAAAACTCTTTAAAGATCTTATGGCAAAACGCCCTCTAGCCGAAAAATACCATCAAAAATATTTTGGCCATGCTCCACCCATCATAAGCTGTATTTTTAATGGAAGGAGAATGGTTGCACTCGGCAGCTCTTTAGTACCTTCAGATAATCCGGATCGAGACTGGAATACTCCATCAGAATTTTTATCTTCTCACCTTAAAACTACTCTTGGAAATAAAAGATTTTTTTTAAATTTTTTATCGACTCTAACACCTTGGATGTTGACGCTTACTATGGTAACTCAGTTCCACGAGAATGCAAGACCCTGTTCTCCCTCTTAATTGCAAGCCTAAGCTTTGCTTGGGCTCCGCAGCAAAATAAAGATAGCATTCCCATATTAATAAATGCTATAAGATTAGAAATAAAATTTTAAAACAAATCCAAAGGGAGCAGATGATGCGTATAATCTTAAATTTAATATTATTCACTCAAGTTGTTTTTAAAAACCCTCTTCTCTTTTCCGCAAATGCACAATTAGAAGTAAAAATGGATACTTTGCCAAATGAGAACCCCATTGTAAACGAATGGGTCGCCGCAGCTTTAAACCCTAAATTTGACGAATCTACTTTAATGATTGAAAAAATCGTGAACTTTAATTCCGAAACACCTTTGGCTATGCAAAATTTTAAAATAAATAGCTTTGAAAGCACTCTTCTACATCATGCTTTGCGAAATTTTCGTTTGCTATTAAGTAAAGAATTAATACAATCATTGTCAGATGAAATAGAAGGTAGCGCCTTTGACAACATAGCCTCCCCCCCCTGGGCTATATATGCGCCTTTAGAATTTATGTTGACCTCCAATCTACCAGAGGACCTGCGCCTGTCTGTAACAAAATCTCTTTTAGAGAGAAAATCAAGCCTTTATTTGCGGCGTTCACGCTTTGCTTATAAAACAATTTTACAAGCAGCAATCATCAAAAATTTAAATCCCCAGTTTTGTGAGTTATTAGTTTCAATAGGCGGCGTTCCCCCCGGCCACCATCCAGACTACATTACTGATCACGAAAATTTATTAAGCTCACCGCTTGGCCTCGCGGTGATGAACGTACAAAAACCGGACTTTGAAGAATTATTAAGCATTTTTGTTCAAAATGGCGCTGATATTAATGAACTAATCCCGGTCAATGCGACATGGAACGCCACTGTTTTAGGGATTTTATGCGGATTGCCTTGGGATAAATACCACGAATCAAAAGATGACTATTTATATAAGGTGTCTACACTTTTAATTTGGGGCTCCAGATTTAATATAAATGATAATTTCGATAGAAACAGTTTTAAACTTGCACGTATAGCTAATAATGGTTATTTATTTCCTAATGCTTATTTTCCATTTATCCTCTTGGATTATCTATTAGATATTTTTCCGCACACCTCAAGCGAAATTCGTTTTTTACGTTTTGTACCTTTAAGTAAGCACTTCTTTAGAGTAATGCTACCCTCACTCTTCCTTATCATTTATACACTTTCAGCTGCTCTTAATAGCCGTTTCAAAAAATGTAAAAAATTCGTGCTTAAAGAAGAAAAAAAAGATACTGATAATGAGCTTTTGGAAAATAAATCAACTGCTTCCCCTCCGGAGAAAAAATCGGATACTGTAAAAAGTAGGACAAAAGAAAAAAATGTCGACAATGAAACTCCGTCTCCCTCTGTAAATCCTAATCCTAATGATGAGGCTAAAATCAATAAAAATTTACCCCTATGCCCCGAAAAATTTTTGAATTCAAACAATAACGACAAAGAAATAAAAATATTCTTATCCAATTATTTTGCACAGAACCTTGATTTAAATTCTTTTTGGGGCGAGCGTGGTGACACCCTGTTAATGCACCTCATACGCAGTGGTCATATAGAAAGCGCAAAATTCATGATAGATAAAATTATGAATAAATATCCACACCTAATTAATGAAGTGAATAATTACGGACAAACGGCATTAATAGTGGGCTGTCAATCAAATACCGTAGTTATAGTCAGTTATTTATTAAATGAAGAAAAAATCCCTAACCTTTACGTTAAATTGCGCGACAAACGTGGCGACAATGCCCTTTTTATTTGGCTGCAGCATTCATTACAACCTCTTAAACAAACCTTTTCCTGCGCAAAGAAACTTATTCAACGCGGTTGTGAATTAACCGAGGCAGCGCGCACGACAACTACATTTTTGCAATTTGACGACAAGCAGCGCAATGAACTTGAAATGCTAGCTTCTGAACAAACAGGGAATTTAGAAAATAAAAGAACAACAACGATGCCGATGACGAAAACAAAAAATCAGCGTAGAAAATCGGCAGACATAATAACTTCTAGCCCACCCTTCAAAAAAACAAGCTTACTCAAAAGGGAACAGCGTAAGAAATCGCTACCCATCAATTCTGAAGAATTAAAACCTCATGATGACTTACTATTTCAGCAAAATCGTAGGCTTTTCGATCTTTTCTACAGAGATATCAAGTATTTGATTTCTGCTTTTTTTAGAAAATCTAATACCCCGCTAGAAAGGTTCTGCCGTCATGCCGAATTGCTGATGCTTATATTGGATTTATCAAAAACTATAGAAAATTTTAATAAATCCAATGGAAATTATTCTGAAAAATCTCTCGCAGCGGAATTAATGTACTACATACGGCATAGTGTAATACCGCTCTTATTAAAAGCAAATTCAACTTCAGCTTTATCAGCAGTAGAAGAAATGGCAAATCAATTTATTCAATGGATACCGGCTTCACTCAGCAAAAAGATTCAGTTAATGCCATTCTTAACTGCCGAGGAAATGCAAGAGTTTTCTACACCAATACAATGTATAGTCAATTTTTTCCAGCAGAAAAATTTATCTGGTTTAGAGCTGGGTCAAAGCAAATTATTTCAAGAAATTGTGCGTTTTCACTCGCAAATGAGTGGAGCTGAGTTTGTCCCTGCTAAACACGAAGCTTACGTAATTTTTGCATTACCGATTATCAATGAGATTTATACAAAAATTTCTCTTAATTTAAAATATAAAGACCAATCTAGCAGTCAACGTGTTTTAGTTATATTATTATTTTCTTGTGGAGATGCTTATTCAAAGTATAATAACCCCAACCAAAGTAGAGCATTTAGTGATTTTGTAGACACTTGTCGGATTATGCTTAGAAACCCCTTGATGCATGATCCTAATTTGAGCTTTTTGAACGTTGAACAACAATCAATTCAAGATCTCTGTGCGCAAGCGCAACAAGCTAGTCATGCACAAGGGTTAAGCCCAAAACCAAACTGGAAGAATACTGCCTACGATTATGAATCTGCTCAGCAACATCCGGCGGCCGCAATATTGTCGAGTTGCAGCTTCTTTGCTAAGTGCCCAAGTCCCAGCGAAGCAAAATTCATCGAAAAAACTGTTTTGGAGTATTTAGGCTCTCCAATTAAGCGTAAGAAAACTTATGAACCATTTATTCCCGCTACGATTGATGTGCCGGCCATTGGTAATCGATAATGAGTAGTGCGTGATCTGAGAAGTGCTGTTCTTTGTAAATAGAAACGCTTTTGATGGCATCATGAAAATGCAGGGTAACGATTTGACAGTCGATGCGCCAGCCGACATTTTTAGCTCGCGTCTGTCCGCGGTGCGACCACCAAGTATATTGATCAGCTTCTTGATTGATCACTCGCGGTAAAATAGTGGTAAAATACAAAGATCGCTAAGTTACAATCCTTAAAAATCATAATCCGCCAGATCGTGGATCGTAAAGTACGTTCTGCTAATTTTTAATTGGATTCCAGATGATTTTTTCGAAGCAAACAGCCTCAGATTTTTGGCATCCGTGTGATTACGCTGAATTAACAACTCAACGAGTTGTCGGCCAACATTCCAGTTGCACCAATGATTGAAATGATTTCGGTATTCTTTAAATTTTTCATATGAATCCTCTTAGTAGATCTACAAAAATAAAGTGAAAAAATACAGTTTTATGCCAGACTAACATAATTTTTTATTCGGATACTAACATATCCTCTTGCCAAGAATAGGCGGGGTGTGTCATGCGATACTCTTGAATATGGCTAATCTTATTCTCATTTATTTTATAAAGGCTACACCCTGAAAATGTATATGGATTTCTATTTGAAACACAGGAAAAATCCCATTCCACAAAAGCTACAGATTGAGTGTGACAAAAATAAAAAGAACGAAGTTGCCATTTCTGTATCTTGCTTTTTGCTGCTTTCCAATATTGAAACCATTTTTCCACGGCTTCTTTACCATGATAAGTGGGGCCATGCGATTCTACTATAATGCAGTTTTCTGAAAGACAAGAAGTGATGAGAGATAAATTGTTTTGTTCCCAACCTTGCATGTACTGCTTCACTAAATTAAAAGCGATGTCTTCTGCCATTCCTTTTTCTCGGTTTATGTCAGTCATTGTACGAATGAACAACCTCAAGTTTATCCAAATAAGCCAAATACCTCGAGCAATAGAGATTTCAATTTAACATGGTTCTTTGTGTTCAATGATCTTTCCGCCAACATAAATTTCTTCAGAGTCACGATAAGTAACCATCAATTGACTGGGTTTCCCAATAAAATGACCTTGATTGATGATGGGTGACAAGCGGGGTCAAGTCTGAAATCTTAAGCAGAAGCTTAACCAGTATTTCATAATGGCATTATTTTAAAATACGTCCACTTCCAATTAGGATTTTGGCAATACCGTTTCTCTTAACAAAGAATCTGCTTAAAATCTCAGACTTGACCCCCTCTCTTCGTTCTATTTTCCCCTTTTCCCGAAGTCATTCGGCAAACTAATTATTTCCTGAGTCAGGGTCAATTTTTGCGGACCTGGAAGTATTTCAGGTGGCAGACTACACCCGTTTTATTGAGATAGTGAATGCTGAAATTGCTTAAAAACATCCTGCGCCAATAAATAATTAACGAAATGGGTGGTGTGGATACGGTCATAGAAAAAATAATGCTGCGGATCATTACAGACCACTCCAGCTATATTTTGATAATCCCCCTGATTATTCTGATAGCAACTGGTATTGGCGTACTGCATGACAGCAGGAGTTGAGTGCATTTTATAATGAAATCCACCCTGATCAATTTTTGTTAAGATAGAATGATCGAATTGATAGGTATCGTAAATAAAAACCGGTGGCTTAGCCTGTAAATTCCTGGCTAAATTATTATTGTAGATCTGAACTAATCCTTGAGCATTTTTAATAAACTGATTGGCTAAATCATTCCTGCCAGGGGCGACATTTTTTTCAGCCACTATTGTCGCCAGTGGTGAGCGCGTCACTTCACGGCCATTGAGCACGATGATATGTCGAGCTCCTGCTTGAATCAAGCGATCGATTTGCTTGGCTTCTTCATCCGCTATGTTTTTGAAAAAAAGTTGCGCCTGATGATTAGGTATATCAAAAAAATCGTTAGCTGCTATAAATACCACCACGATATCTTTTTCATTAAAATTTTCATGCTGTTTTAAAAAAGTATTAATTTGTTGCGACAAACTGGGAATGACGTAATCCTTATCAGGGTGACCGCTGACTGTAATACTTGCCGGGGCTAATACTTTAGCCTGACCATACGCATAGTTAATAAACTGATTTCGATCATCGGGATTAAGATGAAAATCTTGGGCCAGATATTCTGTCCATACCGGGCCGTCGCTAAAACGACCCTGGAAATAACGGATGTCGTTGGGATACTTACCGCGAGTTAACCGGTAGACATTGCCATTATCCGAATAGCTGTCTCCAAATACAATCATGCGTTCATAAACAGGGGTGGGTGTGTTAACTTGAGTGTTAGCGGCTGCTAAGTTCCAGCAGCTCAATGAAAGTAGGATGATGCTCAATAGATTTTTAATATTTTTCATAAATTCCTAAGATAATTCACTATGCAAGGATGAGTATTTATATTAACTAATTTTTCGAGTAAGGGTCAACACTTGTCAGAAATCCCGGGGATGCGATAGGGCTTGAATTTGGTTAATAGCCATATGCCATTTAATGTGATCAGTTTTACTATCGGGTTTTGGATTGTCGCTTATTTCCATACGGTGCCTGCGCTGGAAATTGCCTGGTGGTGCTGGGATTATTGATCGTGTACAAGCGGGGTCAAGTCTGAAATCTTAAGCAGAAGCTTAACCAGTATTTCACAATGGCATTATTTTAAAATACTTCCACTTCCAATTAGGATTTTGGCAATACCGTTTCTCTTAACAAAGAATCTGCTTAAAATCTCAGACTTGACCCCCTCTCATGACCTAAATAAACGGGCTTAATTTACATCCATTTTATCATCACATTTTTGACGATGCTAGAGAATATCGTGTATCTGCCGATCAAGCATCTTAATTACGGATTTGAGAATATCGCCTTGTCTTTGTTCTCAACTAACCGCGCATCAAAAAACAATTCAATGCGAGAAATTAAATTATCCTTGAAATTCAGCAAAGCAACTGACCGTAGAATTCCAATAGGTTCTGGGCAATCGACGTCGTAGACGATGATGGCTTGATCCTCTGAACCAAATTGCTCTCTAATTTTTATACTCTTAAAAAGATTGAAAAATTTTCTGACTGAATCCAGATAGGCTTCTTTTCCCGTGAATTCCGCCAAAGGCCCAATAAAATGAACATCAGAGTGCACTTGTTTTTCCATATAAACTATATTTTTATTATTCATGGCCTCATAGTAAGTTACCACCATATTCGCTTTATCGTTACTCATACATTAATACCTCGCTTAATTTAAAAAGTTGACAGTTAATATTGATTATAGTAAACTGTATTTAATATGTCAAGCAAAAAGAGAACCTATTATTCTGAGCTACGCACTCAGCAATCACAAGAAACCAAAGCTCGTATTTTGGCTTCTGCAAAACAATTGTTTGAATCAAAAGGGTTTGATCAGGTGACTATTGATGAGATTGCTATAGCCGCGGAAGTCTCCTCTCCTTCGATTTATGCCATTTTTAAATCAAAACGCGGCATACTATTCACCCTCATGGATGAAGCCTTCTCTGTTGAACAACGCACTGAATTAGTAGAGCAAGTTTATCAAGAAATATCTCCTCAACGAAAATTTAAAATTGCTGCTCAAATTGCACGGCAACTGTATGATGCTGAAAAGAAGCAATTCAGTTTGCTGAGAGGAGTTTCTATTGTGACTCCTCAATTAAAAAAATTAGAAAATGAAATGGAAAAACGACGGTATAAACGCCAACAAGAATCTGTCGAAGCAATGGGAAAGGCCGATGTCTTCAAGGAGGGTGTTTCTACCATCAAAGCCAGAGATATTCTTTGGGCTTTGACGGGTAGAGATGTTTATCGAATGTTAGTCGTTGAAAGAAAATGGTCATCGGATGAATATGAATCCTGGCTGTCGGAAATATTGATCTGGAATTTATTAAAATAGATACATTATTTATGGTTTAAAAATAATACAAAATCATTGTTAACAAACAACCTTTAATGAATTGACTCTTTCAGGTAATATTGAATTCAGGTTTTATAGGTTTTATTTTAAAGTGGAGAAAACGATGAAATCCGAAGTAACCTCCGTTCCTCCTGCTGCAAGTTCAATTGCATTAAAACATTTTGAAGACTCATTAGCCTTTGAAACGGATTGCTGGGATGTACATGTTGCTCTTTCTACCGGACAACCTGATTTTGTTTTACTGGATGTGCGTAGCCCGGAACTTTATGCAAAAGGACATGTCCCTGGAGCCCTTAATCTGCCGCACCGCAAAATTATTGCTGCAAAATTAACACAATATCCTGAGCAGACTATTTTCGTCGTTTATTGTGCTGGGCCACATTGTAACGGCGCAGCACGTGCAGCGATTCGTTTAGCTCGCTTAAATCGACCCGTTAAAATTATGATTGGTGGCATTACCGGCTGGTTGGATGAAGGGTTTAACTTAGAATCGAATAATATGGCATATTCGACTCAGGAATAAAAACCGAGGTCGTCAGAGAAGAATTATCACACATTATGTGGGAGAATCAGGATGAGTGAATACCAATATTACGAATTTTGTAGTCTACATTCACCGCTGTCGGCAGCAGCACGCAAAGCAATGCAGGCACTATCAAGCCGGGCGCAAGTCGGTACCCATACTGCCTCTTACGTCTATAACTATGGTGATTTCAGGGGAAATGCTGAAACACTGTTGTTCAAATATTTTGATATATTTTTCTATATCGCTAATTGGGGAACTGTACGGTTGATGTTTAAGTATCCCATTGAACAAGTCGACGTTGAAAAATTGAAAAAATATCAGATAAAAGATGTTATCAGCTGCAAGGTGAAAGAAGATTATGTTGTATTAGATGTATGTATTCAAAATGAAGAAGGCTTTGGTTGGACCGAAGGCGAAGGGATACTATCTGAATTATTGCCGTTATATAAAGAAATCAAATCAAAAAATTATCAGTTCTTTAAACTGATTAAAGCCATTAACGATGAATTGACTGGTAAAAAAGAAAATGCTTTATCTTTAATGCTTGCTGATACCAAATTATCCTCAGCACAAGCAGCATTTCTCGATTGCGTTGGGATGACAGAAAGCACATAGAAAAAAGTAGTGATCTTATAAAAAAAAATCGTTATTCAGTCAGCATTCAATGGACAGGGAATACAGGATTACCCTCAAATACTAGATAAAATCGAGTTCACAGCCTCCACAACTACTTTACTTTTTTCCTTAGTAAAAAAAATCATATGGTTTCCCTCTATGCGAATAATTTGATGTTTATCGGACATATTGGCTATCTCTATCTGGTTTTTTTGATAATTATTTTCTTGAGCAGGACTCATACACATTTCTTCTTTAATCCAAGCAATAGGCAAGCAATGTTTAGTCGAGTACATTACAATCAAAGGAATGGTTCTTTTCAATGGCGGCGCATTTCTGATTTGTAAATAACTCGGTAACTGTCCAATCATTTCATTATACAAAGGATTGTCCGGCGTTGGATTTTGCGGGTTTCCTAAATGTTTGAGCACTTCCTTTGATTGCTCTGGAAATGGCGTTGGGCCAGCGGCAGAACTAGCGTCCATTAACAAAAGTCCAGCAATTTCATCAGGGAATTCTCGAGCATAAAGCAACATGTATAATCCACCTATAGAATGACCCACTAAAATGTAGGGGGATTTAATTTTGGTTTCCTGTAGAAATTGATGGAGTTGATCGACAACATCTTGTGCGGTCAATGGCATATAGTCATTAAGGTTCGGACAACTATTAAAAGTAAAGACTCGATCATAAGCGACAACCTTCACTTTTTTAGCTAAAGCTGGGGCAATTTGTGAATTAAACCACTCATCTGCCGGAAATCCTGTTCCCGAAGAGAAAATAATTGTCGGTGAACCCTTCCCTAAAGTGCGATAATAGATTTTGTATTTTCCAACCATGGTGCATTCTCCACCAGGTGGCAAAGTATTTATACAAACGCTATGACAAGAAGTTTCTGGCATGTCGGCATAGCCATGACTGCAAACAAGGACGGAAGAAAATAGAAACAATGATAGTTTTTTCATCGGTATCAATCCTGATATTTAGCAGAATTATGACAAAAGATTCCTACTTTTTTCTCGGTCAATGTTAAATTTTCACAAGCTCGATCGAGAGCTTCATAAGCTTCAATATGCTTATCTTTAAAGTTCTCAAAATCAACTAAATTATCCCACCGGTCAATGGTAAGATATCTACCCAATTTATCATGATCTTTTAATAAACTTGTACCATGATAATTCTCAGACTGCTGAAATAATAATACCCATGCGCCGCCTTGGCCATAAATTTCTTCAAACGCAGTCACTTGTGAAGGCTCGACATTGAACTCCCAAATGATATCAACCATATGTTACCTCATCTTTGAATTCAAATAGTTTCCTAAGCTTCAATGATTTTTCCTCCTATATAAATTTCTTCGGGATGATGATAAGTAATTATTAATAGGCTGGGTTTATTAATAAAATGGCCTTGTTTTATAATTAAATTTTTTTTGAAAACCGAGGCTAAAGCGGCAGCAGCAACACCCGTGTCGGCATCTTCGTTTTGTCCGGTTTTTGGATTAAATGCGCGGGCTTGTAATAACAGCGGTATTACTGACTCTAGTGCGTAAACATAAAGACCATTGATCTGATTATCCAGACTCCATTGTTTAATTAAATCGAAATTAGGATGCATGTTTGCTAAAGCTTCAGGTGATTTCAGAGGAACAAATAATTTAGGGCTGCCGACCGAAGCAACGGCCATCGGTAAATCTACAGAAATTTCACCAAGATCGCTTAAATTTAGTAATTGCTTTAAAATCTTCAGCTTTGGGGTATATGCCGCAGCAGGTTCTGCGGATACTTTAATTTGTGCAATCTGATTATCTAATTTTATCGCCTCAAACAATGTTCCAATTGTATTGGATACCGTAATACGATTGGTTTGACGCTGATTCATTAAGAGAAAAACTGCAGCCAATGCACCATGTAGACATAAGCTCATTTCAATATTGGGATAAAAGAATTGCAAAACTGGAATAGGAGAATCGGCTTTATTAACAAATACGATCACCGGTAACTGTAGTTGTTGTGCTAATTTTTGTTTCTCAGTTTTATCTCCAGGAAAATCAAAAATAACACCGGCAGGATTACCTGAATTAGGTAAATCAGTACAAAAGCAATAGAGTATTTTCATACAATAGGGTTGCCGGCGCTAAATGACCATTCATCAGCTTGAGTCGTATTGATAACCACCATGACATCTTCAGGTCTCATGCCTGGAGACTTAGCCAGTAACTCTACCAATCTTTTGTAAAAAGCCTGTTTGGTTGCCGTGCTCCGCAACCTTCCGGCAGTAACACAAATCAATACGAAGTCGTCAGATCGCGGTCCTCCCATATAATGACGATCAAACACAAGTTCTCCTGGTTCATGCTGATGAATGATCTGGAAACGATCATCTGCAGGTGTTTCGAAAGCATCAACCAAAGCTTGATGTGTACTGTCGGAAATCGCCCGCAAATACTCAGTCGATTTGCCTTTCAACAAAGAAATTCGCGTCATAGGCATAGAATGTCTCCTATATTATTTTGGCGATGTTAATGATTTCAGCAGATTAATCGCTGAAACGGCAGTAGGCCAGCCAGAATAAAACGCTAAATGCGTTATCACTTCAACCAATTCTTCCTGCGTCAAACCATTTTCCAAAGCAAAATTGAGGTGAAACGATAATTGTTCCGTGCGATTTAAAGCAACCAGAGTGGCTACCGTAATCAGACTTCTATCACGTTTAGATAAATTTTTGCGTTCCCAGATATCCCCGAAAACAATATCATCGGTCAGCTCGGCCAGCTTTGGCGCGATATCTCCCATCATGCGTTTACCCAAATTTCGGTCTTTATTCATAGAGCCTCCAAGTAAGTTGATTTTTCATAATACATAGTTTAACATGAAGATCATTCGTAACTATATCGATGTTCCTGTTAAAATATATCAAAATGCTATGATGACTAAAACTATAGCGCTAGTAGGCGATTTTAATGAACAGATACTTGCCCATATCGCCATTCTTAAAACGATTGAACTTGCTAAAAAGAATTTAGACGCTCGCATTAATTGGCAGTGGCTGGAAACGGATAAAATTAGTGATGATGGCGCTCAAATTTTTTCAGAATTTTCGGCATTTTGGGTCGTTCCCGGCAGCCCATACAAAAATATGGAAGGTGTTTTGAATGTTATCCGTTTTGCTCGTGAAAACCGTCTGCCCTTTCTCGGAACCTGTGGTGGATTTCAACATGCATTGATTGAATATGCGCGCAATGTTTGTGGTATTGCAGATGCTGATCATGCTGAAACGAATGCTGATGCAAAAAATCTGATTGTTGTTCCTTTAGAATGTTCCTTGGTTGAAAAAACCAGTGAAATAATTTTTATCCCAGAAAGCCAGCTTTATCTTATTTTTAAAGGAAAACCGACTACTGAGGGTTTTCATTGTCGGTACGGCTTAAGCCCTCTATGGAAAATTCGTCTTGAGTCTGCTGGATTACGTTTCACCGGTCATGATCTAAACGGGGAAGTGCGAGCATTTGAATTACCCAACCATCCTTTTTTCATCGGGACACTTTTTCAACCTGAGCGTGCGGCTCTCAACCAACAGTTACATCCTATAATCTCAGCACTCCTAACTCAACTGTGAGGAACCAATTAGTTTAGAGCTAATTATTGTCTTTATCTTCCGATTTGTTTTTATAATGTTTCGAACAAGCGGGGTCAAGTCTGAAATCTTAAGCAGAAGCTTAACCAGTATTTCATAATGGCATTATTTTAAAATACTTCCACTTCCAATTAGGATTTTGGCAATACCGTTTCTCTTAACAAAGAATCTGCTTAAAATCTCAGACTTGACCCCCTTAAAAATTTGTACCTTCGTAATTATAGATTTTCTTTAATTCTTCTTTTACTCGTAAAATTTCAATAGGTGATGGATCAAATTGGTCATAACAGATTTTTAAAATCCATAATGCAAGACTATTTAAATCCGACTGCCCCATATCATCTTTTAATAGAGGTGACAGTACAATACCATATCCAATGGTTGACATGAGTAATTCTCCAAAAAATAAAGATCAAGAAGTAACAAAATCAGAATAGAAAATTGGCTCTATAGTGGGAGAAAAAAGAAAAGAAAAAATGCGGAAATTCGCGCGCTGTTTATTATATATAAACATAAGAGCATCCATTGCCCATATTGCATAGTATGCGATATACTACGCAATGGGATAATTGTGAATAGTACAAATTTATCCTGGTTAAACAAAGCTGCTGAAATTATAAGTGTAATGTTGTGTTATTAAAATAGGTGAAAATCTACTACCCTAAAAAGGAGATTTATGGTTAAAGGATTACGGTGGTATGAAGGGAAACGGTTAGTTTCTACTGTGCGGGGTTCAGATTATGCACACGCAGGAGAGGAAGAAGCAATAGATTTTTGTTTATCACCTTATAGTAAAAATAAAAATCGCTTGATTTTAGACGCCGGCTGCGGACAAGGCGGTACGGCGCATTTTATTCAACGGCAAGGATGGGGACAGGTTACCGGTTGCGATATTGAGACTTCGTCAATCCACTATGCAAAAGAACATTACCCCGATGTAGAATTCGTTACTGCCGATGTCGTTGAAGCGAATCAAAAATTAAAAGGTCATTTTTTTGATTTAATCTGTTTATTCAATTCCTTTTACGCTTTTCCCAACCAACCCCAGGCGCTGAAGAGCTTACATGAACTTGGGAAAGCAGGGACGGAAATTATAATATTCGAATATAGTGATTTAACACCTAATGATAACAATCCTCTGACTATTAAAAATAATCCCATTAAGAACTTTTTGCCCATTCGCATGGATAATATCCATCAACTAGCTCAAGATGCCGGTTGGGAATGCAAGGAAATAAAGGAAATAAATAATCAATATAAAAAATGGTATCAAAACTTTCTAAATGAATTAAAAGGTAAAAAAGAAAATATCATTGCTCATTTTAAAGAAGAAGGCTATTTAGAAGCCTTAAACCGATATACAAAAATATACAACGCGATTGAAAATGGCATACTCGGCGGATGCGTATTTTATGGGAAATTCATAAAAACTTAAATCAGGAGTTTTAGTCGGATATTGGGTATATATTTGACTCTTCCATTGGAATTAAAATGTCTTTATGTCTGAAGGAAAAAATACTAACCATAGCTAATATTCCCACTACTGCGGCAGCAGTAATATAGAGCGCCGGCGCTAAAAGAAAATGTGTCCTTGCAATCAAGTACGTACAAACTAATGGCGTCGTTCCACCAAAAATCGACATAGACAAATTGTAGGCAAAACCTATCCCACTCAATCTGTGTCTTACAGGGAATAAATTGGCAGTAATCGCTGCTGTTGTTCCTTCGATTAAACTAAAACATATCGAAAATAGACATAATATTATAAAGACAATAGAGAAATCTGCTGTGGTTATTTTTTTGAACAATAAAAATGAAAGCAAAGCGATTGATAAGGGACTTAGCAATGCAACCCACTTTCTACTGAATTTATCAGCCAATAAACCGGCAATAGGCGTGAGAGCAACTAACAAAATCATGGCGGCTGTATTGACGAACAATGATTGTTCAGAGGAATAATGTAAAAAAACATGTAAATAAGTGGGCATCCAAAGAAAAAGTCCATAAAAAGCAATAGCAATAAATATGTTAAGAGCGACTACCTGCAACATGGCTTTGTAAGAAGACTGAAGCGCGTCGAGAATCGGGAAGCGCCTTTGCTGATTTTCGGTCATTACCTGTTCAAATTCCGCCGGTTCCGCCAAAATTCTTCTTGCCCATACTCCAAATATAACGAGCAAAAGTCCTAAGAAGTAGGGAATACGCCAAAATCCATTAGCAATTTGAGACACTGTAAAATAGTGATGTAAAAGAGTAGCCACTAAAGACCCTAATAAAACACCGACAGTACAGCTAAAAGTGACGAAGCTACACCAGAAAGTTTGATTTTTCTTTTCGGAAATCTCGAACATATAAACAGTAGAACCTACGAGTTCACCTCCTGCAGAAATACCCTGAAAAATCCTCAACAAAACCAATAAAATAGTGGCTGCAATCCCAATTTGGTGATAAGTCGGTAAAGCTCCCATTAACAAAGTGGAAACACCCATAAGATATAATGAAAACCGCAAAGCTTTACTTCGACCATATTTATCACCAAGATATCCAAAGATTATTCCTCCTAGTGGTCTAACAAGGTATCCGACGGCAAAAACAGAAAATGCCTGCAGGAGCAAAGTAATAGGGTCTTTGGAAGAAAAAAATAAAGCGCCAATGATGGCCGCCAAATAGCCATATAGGGCAAAATCATACCATTCTAAAATATTCCCTAAGATACTGCTGAGTAATTGACGATGACGATGTAAAAACATATTAAATCCTATTTACCTTTTTGGAAAAATGATCTACCAAGTCATAAATGCTATAATGACCTCCGGTTTTGTCTTTAATATTTTGTAAATGATTATCTAATGTCTTGATGGAAATATCTAAGTAGTGGCTGGCTGCTTTGTTAGTCCTGCATTTTGATATGGCTAAAATACAATCCATTTCTCGTGGAGATAACTTAAGCTTCACCCCTTCGACAAAACCAAAGTGTTCCATAAATTTTACGTTTGCTTCATTTAAATTACTATAATATTGGCTATAAATTTTTTTAATTCTCAAAGCCTCTTCATTCTTGGTTGAATCAAAACTTAAGGTTAATATGCCCAATACCTCTTTATTTTTATCGAACACGGGTAACTTAACCATTGAATGAATCACTAAATATCCGGATTGATTTAAAAAAATCTTATGATCTAATTTTATGGGCGTCTTATTTTTTACCACCAATAAATCTGATTTGTGGATTTCCTCAGCAAATAAAGGAGGCCATTTCCCTTGCATGATACTTTCATTAAGATCAAAAACAGTTTTTCCAATAATTTCCTTTTCTTCTTGAAGGTTGTAAACATTCAGATTGGCTTGGTTTGAAACTTGATAAGTGAAAGATCGACTTTCTTTAAAATGAGCGATTTCAGGGAAAGTATGAATGAAATCCGTTAACATATACCCCATTAATTTTTTTGGTAACGTTATACTTTTCAAGTTTTTAATTACCTTATACTGGGGAATACACGAATCAATTTAGGTGAAATTTTGAACATCTCGACCTCCTGTCTCAAGAAAAATCTTCCCTAAGACTAAAATCTTAACACGAAGATAGAAAAATAAAAACGAAAAAGAGGATAGTTTGATACATTCTGATATGATAGGCAAATTTAAGAATGACCGTTCGTAATAGATGCATGTTAATTTAACTAAGCCATCTGGATTAAAAATGAAAAAAGGAATAAAGATCGCCATTATTGGCGGCGGAGCTTCTGGCATTGTTGCCGCCAAAGAGGCACAGGAAGCAGGTTTCAAATGCGATGTATTTGAGAAAGAAGATGTCCCTGGCGGAGTTTGGAGACCAGACGGTCTTGCATGGGAAAAAATGCGGGTGAATATTTCGAGATTTACAGGCGTATTTTCAGATTTCTCCTGGGAACAGGCTTTCCCTAGTCGAAAGAATATTCCCGCCTATCCTACCACGCTAGATATGCATGCTTACTTATTAGCTTATATTAAACACTTTCAGCTCGAATCTTATATTCACTTGGGCAGGAGTGTCATTCATATAGGTAAAGATAATCAAGGATGGACAATTACCTGGCGAGAGAAAGAAAAGATAAAGCAGGAAAATTATGCTGCTGTGATACTTGCTATTGGGAGATATCAAGTCCCTTACATTCCGGATTTTAAAGGATTGGAAAGTTACTCTGGTCATTGGATCCATAGTGCAAATTATCGTTCAGCTGAATGTTTTGCTGGTAAATCAGTCCTCATTGTGGGAGGCTCATTGAGTGGCGTAGCGATAGCCAGTGAAATACCTCGTGCACAACATTTGATTAGAAGACCTCGTTGGATTAAGCCTACCCAAATATCCTTGGGTCCAGCAAAAGCTGAAATTCCATCGGATTTAGTAGATTCCCGTGAAAATTACAAACCGAGAGACTTTAATTGGTTTATGAAACACTGTTCTCTTCAAAACAGTATTCCTGATTGGAAAATGACACCAGATACACCAGCAGGTACGACAGTATCGGACGCTTATGTAAAAAGAGTTCTGCAAGGTCACATACAAGTTATTAAAAGTGAAATAGATCATTTTACCAATACTAAGGTTATCTTGAAGAATGGCAATGTCATTAAACCTGATATTATTATTTTCTGCACGGGTTATAAAAATGACTTTTCATTCTTTGATAACAGTCTTCTCCAATTATTGAATCCATTGAATTTGTATGCAGACACTTTTCACCCTAATATTTCAAACCTTGCATGGCTTGCGATTAATTATAACGAACGCGGCGCGATTTTTCCTTTGGTTGAATTACAAGCCCGTTTTGCATGCGCCATATTTAACGGAAGACAAACATTGCCCTCCCCAGAACAAATGATAGCGGAAATGCAGGCTCCTACAAAACATAGCGGCTTCACGTTTGCCAATTTATTGGCAGAAAAATTAGGTATTGATCATTTCGAAGAATTACAGAGTGATCCAACTCTATACCGATTGCTGATGCAAGGCCCAATAGTACCGGCACAATATCGCGTGATTGGGCCTGGAAGTAAACCGGAGTTGGCAAAAATTCAATTACTTGCTGCAGAAAAAGCAAAACAAGATTATTTAAATTCAAATAATTTGCTAATTTATAGAAATAGAATCTCAGATGAAATACAAGATAGCCCCATCACACATCAATCTTTAATTTCACGGCTTTAGTTGATCACAAAATGATTAATCTCCTAATATATCAGTTAAGAAAGCATGATTACAATGAGTAAGATATTTATAGTTTTATGAGTCACTCTAATTAAACTTAACAAATCTGGAATTTCTTTATGTCAAAATCAATGGAAATCGGAATAATTATTTTACCCGATGAAAAAACGCAAGAAGAAGCGAAAAAACTTCAAGAAAATTGTTTAGAACAATTATCACTTAATGATCTTATTGACAGGCAAAGTCATCAACAGAAGTATTTTAACAATTTTCATATCACTTTTTACCAGCTCAGAATAGATAAAGAAAATTTACAGCCATTAATTTCTGCCGTGGGAGAAGTTACGAGAGATATTTCTCATTTATCATTCAAAATGAATACCGCCCTTAAAGATACTCAACATCATTTGTTTTGGGGATCTGATGAAGCAAAAAATTTAACAATTTTAAAAGAACTTCATAAAAAAATAATTAATGTGGCTAAAAATTTTCGTCACCCGACAGAACCTTTTTCTCGAGCGGATGGGGCACTTAAAAAATTTACTCCTGAACAGTACCAAGATATCGAAGAATTTGGCATATTTTGGGGATTGGTACATAATTTCGATCCTCACATCACCATTGTGTATGATTCAGAAAAAGATAGAGAGGGAATCAATATTCAACGATGCATAGAAAAGATTAAACCTTCTTCTAATCATGTGTTTTATGGTAAATCTATTGCTATTGGAGAATTAGGTCCTGCCGGTAATGTGATTAACATCATAACACCATCAAACTATTAGAACAGGTAGCAACATTCAACTCATAGCCGACCATTTGAAACAAGCTGATTTATCTAACTTATTAAAACATAGAAATAAATAACTAAATTAAATCATGCTACACAACTTTAAGTAGTACTTTCCCACGCACATGGCCTGAATCAATTAAACGATGCGCTTCTTGTGCTTCATTTAATGGAAAAATTTGTGCAATATGCGCTATCAAAAGGGCTAACACCGGCGTAGATAACCTGTACTAAAATTTCGTCTGCTTGAATCGTAGGGATTTCAGTAGCCTGATAATGAAGTACTTCTGGGCCGCCATAACTGTTAATCGTGACTGCTTTCATAAGCTTTTTCCAAAACTTTCAGAATAAAAAATCGTGACATCACTCAGTTTCATGACAAACTGCTTCAATATTGTGACCATCTGGATCCAAGACAAATGCCCCGTAGTAATGGGGATGATAAATTTCTCGAATTCCAGGTGCACCATTATCTTTTCCGCCCGCAGCAATAGCTGCAGCGTGAAATTGGTCGACCAACCTTCTATTTTGTGCACGAAAAGCCACATGAATGCTCGGTGTTGTTTTTTCCCCAGCACGCAACCAGAAATCAGGTTTACCATTTACTGCAAATCCCACCCATTTCTCCCATTCCATAAAAATTTCATATCCTAACGGTTTTAGAGCCGCGATGTAAAAGTCTTTTTCTTTTTTAATATCACTTACATCTAAACCAACATGGTCTAACATATTTTCGTCCTCCAACTAAAACTTTTTAATAAACGATGTTCTACAACCCTATTTTTCTATAAGGTCGTAAATACTCTCTTAACCAGCTAAGCATTTGATCTTGAGTTAATTCAGTAGTATCCAAAATCACGATATTTTTTTCTAGGGCTTGTTTTTTTAGAAATTGCGACCAATTGTCCATCTCTGAATTGATTAACTCAGGTTGAAGACGTTCGCCAGTAAGACGTTGATGACGAATGTTATTCTCACAATGGAGTAAAATAATTTGAAATCGATAGAAACCCAAACCTTGCAACGCCGATTCGATATAGGTTAGATTTACCTGCCCTTCTATTAAAATCAGATCTTTATCCAAACACTGCTTAAATTGCTGCACCCAATGATACGTCATGGCTTTTTGCCATTCGCTACTGGAACCATAGACAGCCAGCATCTCCCATTCACTGGGAACACCGATACTATCAAAGTGAAAACAAGCCATTTTAGAATTCTTATTTTTTTCTCGACAAAACTGATTAACTAAAGTCGTTTTACCCACACCTGATGCACCGGTCAGAAAAAAAATCGTTGGATACGAATCAGACATTCGCATCGCTGCTTCGTTAGCATAGCGTAATATTTTATGGATGAATTCCGTCTTAGCACTCGTGTATTGTTCACGATCATAAGGGTATTGCTGCGCTAAATATTTTTTTAAGGCTTCATATTCTAATCTCATTTTCGGATTATCTCGTAAATAGTCTCTCAACAGAATTTTCTCTCGCCAATGACGTGAACTCGGTTCGACAATATGGATATGGTGAGTGCGCTTTTCTCCATAAGGCGGCATACCCTTAGCAAAAAACAGTCTTTCTTGATCAGGATTTTTATCCCAATACTCATAGCCTAATTCTTTTAATACTTTTATAGCTATCGGTTTAATCGCGTTCAGAGAATCCACAGCTATTTGGATATCAATCACCGGTTTAGCACTCATACCTGGAATAGCGGTGCTGCCTACATGTTGAATATCAATAATGTGTTGTTTTGGTAAAGCACCATAAAGCTTTTTAATCTCTAGTTCGGCGATGCTCGGCCACTCCTTACTATAGTCAGAAAGTTCAATAGCATCATTTTTATAAACCTCATAGTAAAATAGTTCTCTTCCATTCCACCATTTCTGTTTCCCAAGAAATATAAATCCAGATTTCAATAACACCTTTTGGGAAGCGATATTTTCTGGTTCTGCCGCGGAAACAATTTTATCTATTTTTAAGTTCTCAAAAGCCCAACGAATCAGTGCCTTAGCAAGCTCTGTCGCATAGCCATGGCCCCAATATTTTTTATGGAGCCGATAGGCCAATTCAATATCGGGCTGTTCATCATAAAATCCTTTATGAAATAAACCGGCTTGCCCTATAAATTCACCCGTTTCTTTTTCAAATACAGAGCAGAACCCAAAACCATATTTTTCTTGATAAGGAATAGCAATATTTAAAAACCGTTCCACTTGGGCTTTGTTATGTGTAGATCCATCGCCAAGATACTTCATGACCTCGGGGTCTGACCGCAAAGCGACTAAATTATCTAAATCTGACCACGTGGGTAATCGCAAAACGAGTCTTTCAGTTTCTAAAAATATATTCATGGAGCATCTATTTTTTGCTGTAATAAATCCGGTAAATCATTTAACCATTTCCGAGCTTTTTCACCATGAACATTGACGATATTGTTTATCAGCATCTCTGGAATGATCATGATGATCTTGAAGCCAAAAAAAGGTCACGCGACAATGATCAGGATCATCATCCATCATTTCTATCAGTGGTGTTTGAATACTAGAGCGCCATTGCTGTTTTTCAACAGCCGATGTGAGCATTCTATATTCAGCCATTAACTGAGGCAAAATCAGGGATTGGGTTTCAACAGCCCTATATTTTTTCACGGCTTTTTACCACTCTCAAATTTAAATATGTTATAGATATTATTACTAAAATGAGCAATCTGCCGGGTATATTCTATCAGCGGCTGAGTACTGTAATGCTGAATCACCGGATAATCACTGAGAGTAGCGGGAATAAGCTGAATTTTATGAGGGTCGATGGCCGGTTTGTTTATAACAAATTGCGCTACTTCCGTTTGATAACAATGCCTGCGCCCCCAATAACGCATTCCGGCTCTTTCCAATACCCGGCGAGAGCGTTCGTTATTGGGATGAATGACTGCCAGTAATTGCTTGACCGGTAAATGCTGGAACCCCCAACGGATACAGGCCTTCACTAACTGAGTATCATAACCTTGATTCCAAAACCGCTGATGTAGCGCATAGCCGATTTCGATGGCAGGCTGATCATCTTTCATTTCCAAATAAACTAATCCGGCGCGGCCAACAAACAATCCAGTCTGTTTTTCATAAACAAACCCTAAAGAAAAACCGTGTTTATTGAAATGGTTAATTTGGCTTTCCAGGTTCTCCCGGGCTTCCTCCCGAGTCCGTACACCTTTGCCAATATAGCGCATGACTTCTGGGTCCGATAACAGCCCGTAATAAGCTTCAAAATCCATGCTATTCGATGGTTTAATTATTAAGTGAGGCGTTTCAATAAAGGTATTCATATTTAAATTTAAGACAAAGTAAGCATTATACCATAAAGCCGTAAGCAAATTTGATGGGGAAAGGGATAACAGTAACTATTTAGTTCACCGAATAGTGACGTAATGTAATTGAACCAAATCATTATTATAGTTTTGTACGGATTCCAAACGATACCAAGATTCATGCAGCACATTATGAAATAATGAAATTCCTGAACCTAATATCACGGGAATAATGGTAATTGTAATATCGTCGATAAATCCTTGATTCAAGAATTGGCTAATCGTTTTGCCGCCATCGACGTAAATTCTCTTTACCCCCTCTGCATAAAGCTTTTCAACTAAATGAACGATGTCGCCCTTATAAATTTCTGCTTGATTTTCAACGGATAATAAAGAAGAGGAAAGTACAATGACTCTCTTTCCTTGATATGGCCATTTATCAGCACCAGCAGAAACCGCAATGTGATAGGTATTTTTACCTATGATTAAAGCATCCACGCTGGCTAAAAAATTCTTGAAACCATAGTCTTCATCACTACTAGCAGGAGGAGTAATTTTTTCCAACCAATCTAAACCATGATCTTTCCTGGCGATATAACCATCGATGCTGGTAGCAATGTAGACTGACATTTTAGGTCTAGATTGAATCTCTTTGGGTTTGATCATCTTTAATAGCTCCTAATTTTCTGGCCAACAATTAGCATTTCACGAGTCTTTTTAGTTGAGAATTTTGAACCATCGACTCCAAACTGTTCCAGAATTTTAAAACCAGTTTTGGTTAAATGACCAATCGCATTAAATATAGTGATTACCGCATCGAAATGACCGAGCCGTTGGGTACGCATATCACCTTGAAAAAAGCGCACTTTGACTTTTTCTAGCTGGGCTTTTTGCTTGGCAGTTTCTAATAAACCAAGACTTAAATCCGATCCCATGACCTGGAAACCTTGTTTGGCTAGCCAAATCACTTGCGATCCAGTACCACAAGTTAAATCAAGAACTGTCTGCGCCTGATGTTTTTTTAAAATCTTTTCAATAACCCGATTGCGCCAATGAGGCGAACTACAACCCAATACATCAAAGTATCGGGATAATCGATTATAGGCTAACGGTAAATTAAGTTTAGACATTTTAAAATCCTAGAGAATTTCAAGCCGCTATGCAACCTCTTTTATGGGATCGGCAGATTTTTTTTTCATTTGAGATTTGAGCAGCACATAATGTGTGCTGTATGTGGTTTCGATAGCAAGTTGGCCTGTTTTACTAAAACGGAGTAGATGGCTGCCACGTTTGTACATCGTCACAGAAGCTTTTAATTTTGAATGAATCGCCCATGACTTAAGCGCCTTCATCGCCTTGGATATTTTACCCAGATTTGCAGTGATCGCTTGTTCCAGATAAGGGACTCGTCCCTTTTTCCAGTCTGCTAATTTATCAGACGTTAGCCAACCGATTCCTAGAAATAAATCAATGATGTTGACATAGCCTTGTTGAGACACAATCTTCCCCGCCACTTCAGCGACACGGTGTGACATATCTTTTTTTCTTCTTTTTCTTTTTTATTTTTTTCAGTTCGTCATTTTCTATAGAATTCATTTTTTAAATCCTAATATCCCATGTCAACGTTCTTTATTTCGGCTGGCTCTGAATAACCGCCGTGAAAGCTGTATAAACGCATTATTCATAACTATACCTGCATCCGCAGGCTCTCTCCTATAAAATTTAATGCTATCCAATATCGTCTAGAATAACTCGATTAATCCTGATGAGCTAGGCATAATGGGGTATAGGATTTTCGATCCGATGGTTTAATCATCGTCCAATCTCATCACATTTGAAAACGGACGAGGGAATGAATTCCGTTCTCATACGGCTGTGGTATTGGTCGTTTTTATAATATTGATTTATAATAACCCACCTTAAAATTCCGTAACTTAAGACAACGTATAAGGATTAATTTTAACATGGATAAACATTGGATCAACCGGGCTCGCTCTCGATTCAAGGCAAGTCGGGAACTGATGGAAACACGTGGCTATGCAATTAGTTTTGAGGAAATGATCACCTACTTAAATCGAATTTTACCCCATTCAGAAGTAATCCAACAATCTTTGAGAATGCATGTCAACATATACCTTAATCGCACTTTACGCGAATTGCTCGCTAATGCACTCATACACCAAGACTTTGGATCAACAGGAGTAGGCCCAGTTGTCGAAATTTTTGACAATCGTATTGAGTTTACAAACCCAGGTGGCTTACTTCCCACAAAACAAATAGACCGATTGATTGGAACAACCCCTGAATCGCGTAATGAAATTCTCGCCAGCGCTTTTTGTCGTTATAATATTTGTGAAGAAAGAGGCACTGGCTTTCAAAACGCGATCTCTTAATTTTTCTGAAAACAACAGCTCTAAAACTCAGAATGGGAAATTTAGCAGAAATTGCTAAAATTGAATACAAAAAATGAACATAGAGATAATCAAGCACATATTAAATAATAATCTTGTTTCAACTATTACAGGAACTATTACAGGTGGTGGATTAGTGCTTTTTTTTGATTACCGTAGGAAAAATAAAGAGAGCATCCAAGAAGATTTTAATTCATCTATTTCAATTCAGCTTGCACTACAACAGATGTTAAATGTATTGCTCTATATATGGTTCGACCATAACAATTGCAGAATTAATGCTTTAAATCTTTATAAACAACAGAATTATCAAGACACAGATAAAATGTGGATTAAATTTCGCCATATTGATTTGCGTAAGTTTTACAATACATATCTTTATATCGATTTAAACTGGAATTTAAAACAATTCTTATCTGGAAAAACAGGATTAAAACGCGACTTAGTTTATTTCTTAATTCATGCGCATGCAATATACCAACACATAAACTCACTTTTGGAAATTAGAAACAAAACTTTTAATGAAGCATCAGAGTTAATATCACTCTGCAAAATAAATAATGAAGAATTAGTCAATAGTATGTACGAAAATGAAAACTTAATGAAAATTCTCCCAATTAAACTATATGCTGAATTGCAATCAGTAACCGAAGAATATATTAAATCAATTCCAAACAGTATTCACACTACCTATAACACATTCAATCAAATTTCTAGTTATATTAAAAATGAATTCTCAAATAGCCAACCACTAACGTTGAATATTCCTGATGAATTAATAGCTTCTCTCAATGAAATAATTTCTAATTAATTCCCTAATCTTAAAACAAGAAACTCAAGTTCTGGCTGCGATTTTCATGATACTATCAAGACTATTTATCCCCTGGGCAATCTAACCCTAAAATTGAATATAGATGATTCTGAAAAACCGAAAATAATTGAGCAAACTTTAGTGTATCAAGATCAATGTCTTAAACATAATTCATCCGTAATTAATACAAACATCTTCGGAAACGACAAATTTAATTGGGTGAGCGCCATATTGTTTTCACGAGTTGAAGTTTGCCTGTTATTGGAACAAGCAAAAAATTTACCAGGGATTAATTGGGGTAACAAAAAAAATGATTTTGTCATTGCTCATAATCCATCTGCGCTATATCCTCTATCTGAAGACTTATTCCATAGCACAACTCAACTATATGCTCAAAGCAATCAACTCCTGATTGGAGGAGAAAACATTCTACCTATGATGCCTCATCAGATTGATTAGAATAATTGAATTTAAGGATTTTTATCATGACTACATCTTCTAAACGTGATAATCTCTGGATTCAGGCCAAGAAAAAATATCGTTTATCCGCTGAGCAAATTACTATAGCAAAAGAATTAGGGTTAAATCCCAAAAAATTTGGCGGCACGCCCTGAGTGATGCTAAAAATCAATCAGACCACAAGAAATTACTGTATAATGTAGCAGAAAATTAGTTTTATCCACTAATTTTAACGATGGCCTACCGAACTGAAAGTACGAGATGACTTAAATGCGCAACTTGATTAAATCTATCCTAATTATTATTTTTATGGCCCTGTTGCAACTATCAATATATGATCTTTTTTTAAAGCCCATCATTACAACATGGGGCGCTTCTGAAAAAGAAGTGTTCATGTCAATGGCCGGTGATAACAAAGCATTAACGATTACCTCTACCCGAGCTATATTGATCAATTCCTCAAAATCTGATGTTTGGAAATGGTTAATACAGTTAGGTGCTGATCGAGGTGGTTTCTATAGTTATGAGTTTATTGAAAAAGCGATGGGATATGAAACTCGTCATCAGGATTTAATTAAACCTGAATTTAAAAAAATAGCAGTAGGTGATCTTATCCGAGGATCAATTGATGAAAAACGTAGTATCATTCCTTACAATTTTCGAGTGCTCTATGTTAAACCAGAAGAAACATTTGTTTTGGATAAGTGGGGGACATTTTTACTACAGGAAGTGAATAGTCGACAAACTCGCTTGATTATTCGATCACAAGAGACTGAAAACTCAAATCTTTGGGTAAAAGCTGCGAATTATATCGCTGTTCCACTCCACTATATTATGGAGAGGCGAACTTTAATGGGTATTAAAGCGCGTGTTGAAGCTGGCGAAAATATCCCACTATCAGAGAGTGAAGACATATTCTGGTTCTCTGGCATAGCCTTGTCAGGCTTTCTAATTGTTTTTCTTGTTTTTAGAGGGCGAGGTATCACCCAAGGAATTATCATTCCATCCGTCTTTAGTTCGTGTTGGTTATTCTCCCTTCTGCTATTTGACCCAATACCTTTATATAGCATTGGTTTACTGCTAGTGATGTGCGGCTATTTGGTTGTGTCACTCAAATTTAACCAGGCTAAAACTACTAAGACATATAGAGTTAGACTTTGAGTATTTATATTTTTAAATGGTTCCCTGACTCAATGGCAGACTTCATAAACACAAGGTGAAATATATTGTTGTTGTCGACCATAATATAAGCATTTTGAGTATTATAAGCATAAACGCACTCTTCCTTGCCTTTAAACCAATGTTGCCAGGTTATGCAAACCAATCCATCGTCTTTTATGCTATAAACACCTTGATCTGTTTGCGGGGCGTTCGCAGACTTATGAGTAAACTTTCCCTGGATTTTGCCATTTTCATCCATGTAGACAGTCACACTGTTATCTGTCTCTTTCCCATAAGCGGTTGAAATTGAGGTATACGTTTTGTCAACGAACGCTTGTTTAAATTGATCTTGACTGATTGAGTTTAAAGTAGCTCCGAAGCTTAACGAACTAGTAGCGGATAATACAGAAAATATAGCCCATTGCTTTTTCATGGATATCTCCTCAAATCAAAATTAACAGGGACAAGCATACTGTTTACGCGTAATACCTATAATACCATGAAATTGTAACTAAGATTTTCTGATCACTACTCTCTGACCAGCAACCGGAACAAGCGCCGCGATAACGATCTGTACCCCTGTTCGATGGAGTAAAGAAAGCATGACAGCCTGAGCATTGTTCTAATTCAGTTTGATTTGTCATGAATGGTAGTTTAACATAAAGCATCCATATATTCTTAGCTTAAGCTCTTAACCTGCAATTGCAATTGATAATTACAACATTCGTAAATTAACTGTTCTTCTATCAATCGGAAAAATTCTATGTCAATTAAAAATATCATTCGCGATAAAGTGAAGGTTTCACAGGGTGAATTGTACCTAGAGAAAATAGGTTGTGGCGAACCACTTATTCTAATTCATGCCGGATTTTCTGATCGTAGAGACTGGGAACATCAAGTGAAAGATTTTGGAACAAATTATCAAACCATCGTTTATGATCAACGTGGTTCAGGGAATTCTTCCACGATAGAAACAGCGTTTTCCCCAGCAGAAGATCTGAAAGCGGTCATGGATCACTTAAAAATAGAGAAAACTCATTTAATAGGTCACTCTATTGGCGGGTCGATCGCTTTAGATTTTGCACTTCAGTATCCAGAAAAAGTATTGAGCTTAGTATTGGTGGCCTCTGGTTTAAATGGGTATTCATGGTCAAAAGAATATCTTGAATTGATGCAATCCGTTTGGAAGACCCCTCAGCCAGAAATCATGACTAAATCATTTCTTTCCGCACCTTTTTACGCGATAGGTATGCGTGATGATAATATAAAATCTGAAATCGAAATGATCACTCTCGAGAATTTTCGTAAAGTATTGACCTGGAAAACTTTTGATATACGTGATGTTCATTGGTTTTTTCCAGAAGCTAAAATTAAACTAAAGAACCTCAAAATACCGACTCTTGTCATTTATGGGGATCAGGATTCTGAAGATATAAAAAATATCGCTCATATTTTTATCGACAATATCGCTGACGTTAAAAACGCAATAGTCAAAGATACTGATCATCTTCTCAATTTTGAGAAGCCGGAAGAATTAAATCGATTAATTTTAAATTTTTTATCTCATGTGTAAAAATGGGGTGATCAATTTAAAACTGATTATCGTCTTTATCTTCCGATTTTTTTTCGAATACGTCGTATGATTTAATATTTCCAATAACTGGTCACGCGATTCAATGGATAATTTTTTGAAAGCTGACATTTTTAGGTTGTAAATGGTTTTCAAGCTGATATGCAGTCTATCCGAAATTTCATCATACGATTTATGTTTTGCTATTAGATTTAAAATTTCATATTCTCGGAAGGATAGTTTTGCAAATTATGAGGATTGAATCAAACGATACAGCGTCGGCCAATGTACAGTGTTCATCAAAAAAATACATCGGATGTGCGGCCAGTGACGATAAATAGAAAGGCATGCAGCTTCTCCTGACATGTCGGGTAATTGGGTATTTACCAAGACGACCAACGGCGATGTTTTTTGATGTTGTCGAACTAATTCGATACCTTTAACGCCGGTTGCAGCTTCACCGATGACATTAATCTCTCGGTTGGTGATAATTTTTTGCAGCAATTGGCAAAACATCAAATCAGAATCGATTAAAATAACTGAAATCATACGGGTTCCTCAGTTTTTTTCGGCAATAAACATCGTGCATATTGCTCGGCGGATAACGGTTTAAATGACAGTAATTGACTGGCGTCCTGACCGTTTTGCAAAACCTGTAGCGCCTATTGTTCATTGCCGATCAGGGTTGGGCTAGAAGCCGGATAACCTTGAGGAACATTGACGCTGTCGGTAATGCCGACCAATTGCCTGGGGTATGCTCTGGGCGGACGTGATAGATAACTGGTGTAGCGTTTTTCAAATTCTCTGGCTTTGAAAGACTCATCCTTGATCAGCATCGCGCATAGGTTTTGCCAGCCGCCCATATCCCAAATCACGGCGTGAATCAGCGAATCGTCAAACACCACCGTTCGATACACGCCGACGCGACGAATGGTTTCCATTACTTTGCTCCAGGCTCGTAAGGCCTGACCGGTGCAATCACCCTGCAAGGCTGCCACTAATTCCTCGGGTTTGGGGAAAAACCGGTGCGCCGCCGGGCTGCGACACTAATCGCCAACAGCTCGCTCGATTGCGGTAAGGTCATAAGACTGTAGCAAGCGCCAGTAATTTTCCAAATCGCTGGCGCCAATTGGCGTCTGGAACGTTTGTGCCAAACCGGTGATCAGTTGTGCGAAGCGCTTTTTGTCGGCTATTTCCACTCACACCTCCTGCTGCAACCAGGTTTGAGCTGCCTGGATGTTGCTGCTCAGCCGTTGCTCTGATTTGTTCAGCAATTTTGGCGGATGTTGAGCATTGCGGATAAACCGATCGATTTGATCGGCAGATCTCAAAATCAGATGCAGCCCATCGTAACGTTCTCCTCGGTCGTTTTGCCCCTGGTTATGCGGCGTCAAGCTGCAGCCGGTGATGGCTTGGCACAAATCATCTGCGCTGTAACCGTTGTCCATCGCTTGCTGGATAAACCGTCGGCGTTGTTTGTCCAGCACTGCCTTGGGGTGATTCATCACTGCTTGCCCATGTGAAAAAATTTTTGTTACCGGATCGGGAACTGCACGAGCGTATGAGTGTTGGTTTTTCCATTTCCCTTCCATTTCCACTTCCATTTCCATTTCCATTTCCATTTCCAACGATACAGGCACATGCGCAGTCATGTCTTGCATATGCTGACCTTTGTCGGGAACAGCTACTGTTGAATCCTGAACATCATTGTTGATAGCAGAGTTTACGGTTAAATTATTTTGGGGTTGGCCCTCTGTTTTATGCATAGTCTGATCAATGTCATACAGAACCTCTAATTGAGGATTGAGTAAATTACTTTGTGGTTCGCGCTGATTGATACTTTGGTGTTTACGCCAGGTTGGAATACACCCATACAACTCATTTTGATAAACATATTTTTTTATAAAGCCGAACTCCAGCAGTGCTAATAGCGCCGATTCAAAATTGATTTCGTCGTAAGGCAAAATATCTAATTTAAGTTGTCTAGACCGCCAACGAAAACGACCTTCCGCATCCACCACAGTGAATAATCCAATAAAGATGAGACGCAATGGAAAACCGCTTTGCTGCTCGGCTTCAAAAAGTCTCTCATGACGAAATAACTCAGGTTTTACCGTTCTGATCTTACCCATAACTAAAAGGCAATGATACTCATACCGTTATTGTTAATGTAGGTTTATCTTTATTTACTGATTTTTATCATGGAAAAATAATTATGAAAACAGAGCAACCAATCAGCTTTTCAAAAATGTTTCAAAAATCTGATTTGCTTTCAAGAAGGGAAGCTGCAGAGTACTTAGGAATTACAGAAAGAACTTTAGCAGTGTGGGCATGTGTTAAGCGATACAATCTTCCGTATGTGAAAATAGGTCGGTTAGTAAAATATCGACGTTCAGAGCTAGATAATTTTATTAATAGACACACTATTAGTCAGCATGAATAATGAAAAATTAATAAGGAATTATTTTTCCGCTGTAGTCATAGAAAGCACCACTCTGCTTGAGAGTAAGATTTTTTAATACTTTCCCGTATGCCTGCCACACTTTCAGCAGGCATTAACTGTGCATTGTCACCACCCATATCTGTTTTTACCCAGCCTGGATGAATGGAGATCACAATAATTCCACTTGATTTTAATTCAACAGCTAAACTTTTTGTGACATAGTTTAATGCCGCTTTACTTGATCCATATAAAAGATAAGTTGGATCAGAGGCTAAACTGATACTGCCAAGATGGCTGCTCAGATTAACAATAATTTTTTGTTGCCCAGCGGCAATAAGTCCAGACAATGATTTTGCAATAAGAGCCGGGGCAATTGTATTAACCCGGAAGTTTTCTAGCCATGCTTCAGGAGAGATAGGATCAGAATCCTTGTTTAAAGTTTTCAGTATTCCTGCATTATTGATTAATATATCGATAGATTGATTTTGTAGACGGGATGGAAGGCTTGAAATAGCATTGGCGTCGTTAACATCTAATTCTAAGATACGTAATTGTCCTTTTGCTTTATTTTCTAAATCGATTAATTCAGAAGCTTTACTCGGTGACCGGCAACAAGCAATCACTTGGCATCCATCTTGCAAATATTGCTTGGTCATTTCTAAGCCAAGTCCCCTGTTGGCTCCAGTGATTAAAATGCTTGGCATTTAATATCTCTCCTTAAAATTAAGACATAAAAATTAAAGTAAGACGGAATCAATCCGAAATAGCGAAGACCCGAATCCTAGCACCAACATAGCACCAGAATTTATATTTTTTGAGACATCTGGTAAGTCTTTGATTTTAAATGGGCCGTGCTGGGATCGAACCAGTGACCCGCTGATTAAGAGACAGGCGGACAATTGGGAAAGCTCTTGGTGTCAGCCCAAAAATCATGGCGTAACTATTTGTTTTTAAAATTATTTTTTTAATTTGGACGCTCTTCACAATTTTGTATATTTTACTATAAAATCACCAAACCGTGACCCCTTATGACCCCTTGATTCCGGCAAAATTCCGGCAGGCATTTTTTGAACAATTTCCATTATTTTAGCCAAATTCTATAAGACCCACTGATTTTTAGCCAGATCCTTGACGCGCTTTCGTGCCTTCTCTAAAATCGTCCACTTAAGAATGATTTTTTTGTTACTGTACTTCAATTTATATAACGTAGTTATTCTAAAATTGATTGCTAAAGGCCTATATAAACATGACCAAACCTAAACGTATTTTCATCGTCGGACACATGGGTGCAGGTAAATCATTACGAGGTGAAGCTGAAGATGTGAATAAAATAATTAAATCCCTTGAAAAATAGATGTTTTAAATGAAATATTATACTGCGATAAATATTTTAATGAAATCCGCTAAAAAAATTTTTATTGGGATCTTAGTATTTTTCTATTTTTTTACCCTGACTCCTGCTTTGGCCCAATTGGCAAATTGGAATGATATTGCATTAGCACCATTATTGCAGTTTTTTAAACAAGAAGGAATTATTTGGGAATCCCGCCCCCTTTATCATAATGAAAAAGGATTTATTCAGCAATCCCTAATTAGTTTGACTTATGTTAACAAAGCTGACCTATCTGCGCCTTATGATTTTCTTTTAACCCAACAATTGACGACCTTAGGTATTGCAAAACATTATCACCGTACCCCCAAAGTGCGCACTCCCCTCTATGCTCATTATAATCCAAAGCAAAAAACCTATACGCGCGCCATTATTATGATTGTCGATAATAATCGAGGTCGTGATGATGCTTTAGCAGCAGACAAAGCAGGTGAAGCGACTACTGTCGAACTAGGTGTTATCAGTATGAATTTTGCAGCTTTACCTGCTCAAGTGACTGATGGCGTCTTGCATACCAAAATACCATTTGGAGCTCTTTTAGCCGACAATCAAATAAAAACTCATAATATTAATACTCAGTATTTTAAGATCAATTGCAATGCCGCCTTGGATGTTTATCTAAACTGTTCTCATCATTCTACTACTCTATATGGTCGAACCAATACATTAATACGCAATGACGGTCAATGGGTAGCACGTGTAGTTGAAATCTTAACCGGGGCTGAGCTTCCGACAAGCATTACTCATGCGGCTTCGGCTAATCCGCTTGCAACATTTAAATCGACCTGTGTCTGTGTCGGATGTTATTTAAATTATGAGAATCTGGCTAATTACCAGCCTACACAGCTGATGAAAAATGATCATTGCTGGAAAGAATCTTTTTGTGACTTACGATACGCAAGACTTGCGCATGCGAATTTAATGAATAGCAATTTTTCAAACGGGGACACCTGCGTAAGACGAGCTAATTTTAGCCGTGCTTACTTTTATTATGCCGATTTAACTAAGGTAAAATGGCGAGGGGTGGAGTTGCGCGGCGCCCACCTGGATCACGCAAATTTATCTGGAAGTGACCTGCAGCTGGTGACAGCAGGATTTGCAAATTTTTCATCAGCTAATATGAATTCTGCGAAAGCGAGTGAAAAAACCATGGGGGGTCTAGGTGCTGATTTCCGTCATGCTAACTTTTCTTATGCCAATCTTAGCAATGCGGAATTAGCGGGTGATTTTGGTGCTGCTAATTTTTCCCATGCTAATTTAGAGCATGCTGTCCTAACTGAGATTGCCATATCAGACAGAACAAGGGGGAAAGTTAATTTTTCTTACGCTAATTTAAAGGGCGCATCAATAAACCTAAAGGACATGGGTTATACTTTAGTTGAGCTTTTCTGTCATACCACCATGCCAGATGGAAAAATAAACGACCGGGATTGCCCTCATTGATTAGCGTAATGAATAATGGTCATTATGCCACCCTTTTTGCATAAAGAGGGGCAGGCCTGAAAAAATGGCACTATTTTTTAAATAGATTTCATTGCTGTAATAAATTATTTAAATCTAGAATTTTAACAAAAAAATCACTTTCTCTTACTTCATCGTGAATTTCAGAGGCATGAATCAGTACTGGTTTAATCGAAAAATTTCTAGGAACTGACATTGCTTGTATTTTTTCCTGAACTTCTTGAATGATATCTTTTCTAATCAAATAACGACTAAATTTAATCTCACAAAGATATAAAGTGCCGAACTTAGTTTGAATCATGTAATCAATTTGACAGCCTTTCTGACGCGCCGTTTTTCTCTGAAAATAAGGATTATCATAGACAACCTCATCAGGATAAATCCCTAATCGTTTTTTAATTTCATGACGATTATTCAGTACCAGATTTTCAATCTGAAGCCCCATCATCGACGTCCACCCGGTTAAAGCTGTTAAAGAGTGATGTTTAAATTGGCCTTGTCGAATTTTTTGAAGATTCGGTTGAATATATTTCAAATAAAAACGTAAGTAATTGTCACTAAGACGATATTGACTTAATTTTGAGAGATTACCAGTCTTAATCTGCCAAGTATAATCTCGGTCTAAAAAACCTGAAACGACCAATTCATCTAGATAAGATGAAATAAAACCTCCACTTTCTATTTTTAATTGTTTAAACAACTCAGCCTGTTCCCAATGATTTTCTTTTAAAAGAGTAATAATTTCTTCATAATACCCGCTTTTTCTCTGTAGAAGTGCAGAAAATATATAATCAAAATCATTAAATAATAAACCAGACTCTAAAAAGCAAAGCTGCTTAATATTTTCTTCTGCCGAATAACCTGGTTTTATTTCTTCTAAGTATTTAGGGATTCCGCCTGTTACTGCAAGTATTTTAAGTTTTTCATGCGATGAAACTGCTTGATTATGTAAATGCCAGAATTGAGCACAATCTGCAATTGGCAACTCTTTCAAATGTATTTTCAATGATAGACGCCCATAGAATCCGGTATTGGATAAAATATTTTCATAAATCCATGAAGAAACGGAACCACAAATAATAAGGATTAGACGGTCATTTTTTTTAAAAATAAGATCCCACACATTTTTGAGCTTACCTAAAAAATCGGGATCACAACTGCCTAGCCAAGTAATTTCATCCAGAAAAATAATAATCTGACCATTTTTAGTTTGGTGTGCAAGCTCATTAAAGGCATCTCCCCATTCTGAAAAAAATAGTTTTGGAGTATTAAATTGCCGACTCATTTGCTGAGAGAATTCGTCAAGTTGACTTTGCAGAGTGGTATGCGGCTGAGGTGGCAACCCTGAAAAAGTAATCATCCTCATTTGACGACCAAATTCCTCAACTAACCTGCTTTTTCCAATACGGCGACGTCCATAAATGACAGCAAGACTTGCCGAATCCTTTTCAAACAGACCACGCAATAAAGCCAGCTCTTCTTGCCTGCCAATAAATTGAGTCATTTTATTTCTCTATAAAAAATGAAATATTATAGCGCCAAAATAACAAATGTCAATTTAGCGCTATTTTTAGAATAAAAATCGCCAGCAATTTATAAAACCAAAGCTCCAAAGGTATTTGAACGATTTATTGACATTTATTCCGGCAAAATTACGGCAAAGTTTTTGGAGGTTTTGGAAAGTGGTTATAAGTCTTTGATTTTAAATGGTCCGTGCTGGGATCGAACCAGCGACCCGCTGATTAAGAGGCTTATGCTTCTGGGTCAGCTAATTTGGCTGCTTACTAACTCATTGATTAAAAAGTAATTTTATTGATCTATTTTTAAACGAAACCGGTTGCCCGCTAGTAAAAAGCCTGGTTGAGCCTAGTAAAGCCTAGTTGTGTCCCGCAAATCTCCCACATCTTTAAATATTGCTTTTGTCAGAAAAAATGATATAATTTATGACAAATGAGGCAAATATGAAAGTCACTCAACATATCATTGAAAATATCAACTCTCTTCCTAAAGGGGTTCCTTTTACTTCTTCACAATTTCTGCAGTATGGGTCCCGTAACACCATTGATCAAACTATTGTTCGACTAACCAAACGAGGAGAAATTATCCGTGTCGCCAGAGGTGTTTACGTAAAGCCTAAACACAGTCGATTTACAGGAACTGTATTACCAAACTCGTTTGAAGTGGCCCAATTTATTGCTTCTAAAACTGGAGCCATTATTCAAGTTCATGGCGCCGAAGCCGCCAGATATTTTGGTTTAACAACACAAATGCCCACTCAAGCCGTTTATCTAACCAATGGCCCAAACCGAAAATTAACGATAGGCCATCTGCAATTAACCTTGAAACATGTTACTTCACGCAAATTGATTCATGCAGGCACTAAAATTGGTTTAGCGATTACTGCATTATGGTATCTAGGCAAACAACAAGTTAACGAAAATATTATTGCTAAAATAAAATCTCAGCTCACAGAAAAAGAATACCAGGAATTTGTTAACCGCATAAACCAAATGCCAATATGGTTAGCAAATGTTATCCAACAATATGAACGATTGAATCAACATGGCTGAAAATTTTTTTCAACTCTCAACGACAGAACAAAATGAAATCATTAATTCACTGTCGCCACAGATAGGATTAACTCCACAAGTTATTGAAAAAGATATTTGGGTTTGTTGGGTGCTCGATAAATTATTTAGCATGCCCAATGCATTACCTATGGTATTTAAAGGTGGCACATCACTTTCTAAGATTTTTAATGCAATACAGCGCTTTTCGGAAGATTGTGACATCACCATTGATTATCTCGGATTTAATACTAACTTTGATCCTTTTGCAGATAATATGAGTAAAACGGCACTAAAAAAATTTACAGAGAAATTACGTAATCAATTACGTGATTATGTTTATTCAACTATTTTACCTTATTTCAGAATATTATTGGCAAATCAATTTGGAGATTTCGCTCAAATTAAAGTAAGTGAAGATGGAGAACAAGTTTGGATCACCTACCCTACCACCACTGAAAATTTTGCTACGTACATTAACAGTCATGTTTTGCTTGAGTTTGGCGCTAGAAATTCAATAGAGCCTAATAATAAACATACTATTCAACCCATTATTTCTAATTTTTTAAGAAATATTGAATTTCCTCACGCTTCTGTCAATGTTTTATCGCCTTTGAGAACCTTCTGGGAAAAAGCCACTTTAATTCATGCGGAATGTCACCGAGGTGAATTTAGAGAAAGTGCCAATCGATTATCCAGACATTGGTATGACTTAGCCGTATTATCACAACACCCAATTGGTCAATCAGCGCTTACTAATTATAAATTATTACAGGATGTTGTTAAATATAAAAAGATATTTTACTCTGCAAGCCATGCTCAATATGAGCTCTGTTTACAAGGAGAATTTAAGTTTTTTCCAGATAAGGCAAACATTATAAGCTTGCACTCTGATTATAATCAAATGATTCAAGCAGGTATGTTTAGCCAACAACCATTATCCTTTGAACGGGTCATTACATTATTAGAGAGATTGCAAAAAAATATTAATGAAAATTTTAATATTGAGAAAAAAATAAGTTTACTTGAATCAACTTAAGGAGCACTTCAATGGAATTTTCTACCGGATTATTAATTACATATCGGAGCGGGATCAAGTCTGAAATCTTAAGCAGAAGCTTTATATAACCAGTATTTCATAATGGAATTATTTTTAAAATCCAAAAAATACTTCCACTTCCAATGAGAATTTTGGCAATACCGTTTCTCTTAACAAAGAATCTGCTTAAAATCTCAGACTTGACCCCCTCTCCTAGTCCTGAGATCCCCTAGACACGTTTCTTATTTAAGAAACTAAAATATAATTTTTTTCGTTATTTATATCATTTGATTTCTGGATATTCATCTTCATAAAAAAGAATTTTCTGTTCGTTATTAAAATAGCCAAACTCTTCTCTACATTTTTTGGCATGCGCACAAAATTCATCTGGCCATCGACCTCCCTCATCTGTTTGCACCATTACTATGGTAGGCGTATATCCGCCGTCAGGCTGCTCATCAGGTACATTTAAACCGATACCAATTATTACGGAACTCTCACCAAAATGATCAAGAGAGGCAAAACATCGAGCTAATAAAACTGCTCTTCTGCTCTCTAGAGAACTTTCTTTTTCGTAACAATAAAATACATAAACTACATTGTTTAATGATTTTATGCATCTTGCATCTAACTTTTTTTCTTTAGCCTGTAAAAGAAAATCATCAAACGCTTTTCCTAATAGTCGTCTAGAAAAACGATGCTCCATTACCATCACTCGAAAAATTTTTTCCACATCTAAATCAGGTGATCCGTAAGTTTGAGTTTGCCAAGGTTGCTTACCCTCAGTACATAATCCCTCTATTAATCTGTCCCAAATATAACTTTCTTTATCTTTTTCCAATTTTTTGAGAAATTCAGGTTTTTCACTAAAGCCTTCCCAAAGCGTATTGTCAATTATAAATGTTCCAGAAATTTCTGGAAATTCCCGATTGTTATTAAGATAAAGAGCTAAAAAATTTTCTTCTCCGCCGAGAATAACAGCAGTCGATTGTTCTAAAAATTTTTCTTTTTTAGTTAAATATTCTACAAAATCAGATATTGTATCCAGATGACGTAAGAGTAAAAAAAACGAAGCTTCATCAGTAACGTGAAAAAAACCACCGTTTTCTTTTGAAAAGGAAGCTATAGGTACTTCTCTTTGCCCCCCAAATGCGACAACAATTTGATGATAAATTCTGCACTCTTGGGGAGGAAGTTGAACCTTATTACCATCTTTGCCTACCAAATATGTAGCCTTTTCCAAAAAACGAACAGCTCCCTTAATCTGCTTAATGGAAGCATCAATTGCTTTTCGCTGCCACCGCTGGGCATCTAGTACCGGGTCACTGGACTTATTGATGTTAATTCCTTTAACACTTAAAACGATTACATGGGGGGCACAAACGATTAGGATGTCGCATAACTCTTGACTAGAGTTTTTACCTTGAGGACTAGCAAAACTCCAAATCGAAAGGAAAGATTTTTGACAAACATTGTAAACAAATCGCTCTGAATCATTAAGAGTATTTATCATATTTTATGGCATCTTAACACATTATTAATCCAAATCAACTATAAGTTGATCACCTACGTCAATAATTGGGCTATGAGATAAGATACTTAAAACATACAGCTAAATGAAAGAATACCGTCTCTCTATAAAAGAAACCCAAAATTTGCATAATAATTGAACATAAAAACCCTCATTAAACATATCCATGCTCCACAAAGGTGGCTAGAGTATATTTGATTTGCAGCGATTGAGATGGCTGGAAAATGAGAACCATAAGCAAAGCAGATATACTCGAATATTAGGTTGGAGCACCGTAATTGAAAGATATTGTTGAAAAAAGTTAACAACGCTGAGAAAAGAAAGCTAATGGATAAAATGATGAGGTTGTCTTAGCATCTAACAAAAAGATTATACCTATCACATCTCATTTATAAAATTTTTTAAACACAAAATGCCATTCGAGAATAAACATTGTTAGATTTCCACCAACACTAAATCATTTTCAAATCGGTTGAAAAAATATTATTGAATATCAATCAAGATAGATTTAAATTTAGTTCATGAAAAAAATTCAGCTTTTTAAAAAAATGAATTACAGAATTGATCGCAAGGAGATTCAGATTTCGTTACAGTGAGTTCATGGATTTTAGAACCGTGGAACGTTTGACGCGCTGCGAAATTTATTTACTCCCCCTGGCAGCGAGGCAGTAATGAAAACATGAATGGTCGACTTAGACGATAAAATTTCAAATTAAGGCAGCGGCTAGGCTAATTTTCTTTAAGCTTAAAAAATACAGCCAGCGACACTCCAAATCGCTTTGATAATGCAGTAATTTGCTCTAATGTCAGTTGGCGCTTTTCATGCAATACTTTGGAAACATGAGATTGACTGCCAATTTCCGGCAAATCTTTTTGAGTCAGTTGATGCTGCTCCATTAAAAATAACAGCACTTCCGTCGGCTCCATGGAGCGCAAGGGATAAGCTCGTTTTTCGTACAATTCAATATGGTCAACAACTAAATCAAGTAGCTCCGCAGTCGTTGTGTCCCTTTTAGATTTTAGCTGGGTTTTTAATTGGCGCGCCAACTCCGACAAACGTTCGTTTTCTGCTTCATTGGCGGGCACTTTTAAATATTCAGCGATATGACTGAAGCACTTAATCGTTTGAGCCACAGTTTTATGTGATATTAAATTCATAATTGACCTCGTCGTAAATGTTCTGCATTTTTAGATTGACTATATTCTGCATGTATCCAAACGACCTTTATATCGACCATTTTGAACGGATAATCAATCTCGGTTATTAACCGACATAAGTGTTCTCCTTGTAGATTAACAATTAATCTCTCTAGGATACACCTAATTAAAATAATATTATGTTGTCTAAACTTAAGGTAATTGACTAATAATCAACAGGTTATGATTCAACAACACATAACTGGCTTGACAACATTTGGCGAGAAATCACCCTATGTGTTGAAACTCATTTTGGCGTTACGCCAACAGGGTTAGCTTTGGACGGAAGAATTTATCTGGCACAAGAAAAACAGTGTGCCCGGCAAATGGCCGAATCAGTTTAGAGACGGCTGGGAGCGATTATTACAATTCAACAAACAGAAAAAATTCTGCATGTACCAGGAAGCTGTGATGATTCCCGTCAGCCCCTCTACGGTCAGCCGGATGCAACGATTAAAGGCGGCAGACAAAGTTTTTAAAGCGAATAAAGACCGGTAGCCCCTTTGCCCGCAATCTGGCTCACTGGCTGAATAAAGACAGAGTCTATCCTTGCAATGTTTTATACTTGGCGACGGAATCCCATAATCAGCAGCATTGCGCCGCTTTTCCGAAAAAATTACCCGCTTGGTTTATTCAATTGTTCACTTAACAACAAGATATCGTATTGGATCCATTTATTGGCAGTGGCACGACAGCCTTAGCCGCACGTGAATTAAACCGCCGATTTATTGGGATTAATATTTGTCCCCACTACTGCGAAGTGGCTAGAGACCGATTAACCACTGCAGATGAGTCTTATATCCTATTAGATATGTAAAGCCCCCCATTTTTAAAAACAGGTAAAAGCAGAGTGATTTAATATGTCTGTGCGGCAAAACAGCCCTCTTTTGCACCAGAGAAGGCATGTTTTCTCTGGTGTGATATTTAACAGGATGATTATTTTTATTCGCCTCTTTCTTCCATTATATCTTTTAATTTTAAATAGCTATTTGTGGATTAATTTGTTTTAATATCCTAAGTATTAGAACAAGGAGTGGTTGTTATGAAGATTGAAATAATTTTTATAGCTGATAAACATAATGAAGCCTCAGCAATAATAGCTTTAAGAAAAATGTTGCCTCTTCTTAAAGGATATGGTTATGACACCCTGTTTATCGAGATGCCTTCTGATGAGGAAAATTTAGACAAAATTATAAAATATGAATCTGATTTTTTTGCTGCTCGAAAAAAATTTTTTAAAACGTTTCCAAATAAAAAGATACCAAAAAACCCTTCTCGAACTCAAAATGAGGTTATCCTAGGTTTAGGAGAGGAGAAGTTGAAAGCATGGTGCGCGCTTCCAGTTCCTTTAGAATACTCAGAGAATAAAGTCACCTTATTACAGGAAATAAAAAAAATAGGAATGAAATTAGTACCTATAGATGCTGTCGATCCCAAGAATACCGCCCCAAAAGAAAGAAATGCTCGTATGCTTCAAAGAATCGTTGGTAACTTAAAAATCTCTTCGAATAAAAAGATTATTATCTTTGCTGGAACGGCTCACATTTTATCTTTCTGGTTAAGAAAGGGTGATCCCCTTATAAATGTTAGGCTGGATAAAGATGTTTATACCAGAGGTCTGTTTAATGAGTTTCTAAAGAGTAAAAATTTAAACATTAGAAAAATTTATTTTTTCTATTCTCAAAAAGATTCGTCTTATCAAAGAATGCAGCTAGCAATATCCGAATGTCCTTTATTGAATCCAAATATATTGAGAGAAGTTGAAATAAAAAAGCAAAATTTTTCTGAAATTGAGAAATTGTTACCCATTGATTTAAAAGATCAGAAAGTGGTTGAACTCCCGGAAACAAAGAGAGATAAAACTTATGTTATTAAAACAGATGAAGCAGATAGAAATAGCGATATGAAGCTGTATTTACAAGATTTGGGTGCTCTAATAAAGGAAGAAGATAACAAATTTATTGTTGAGATAGAGTCTTCTATTTTAAATAAAGACGTAAGAAAAAATTTATATCTTAATCAAATTTGGAGGAAAAACTTAACTGAAGAAGAAAATAGGATTTTAAAACAAATTATATCTGAAATTTTCATAAAGCAGGGAAATAATGAAACAGGAGAAAAAGGATATTTACTAACTTTTTCAAATGCTTATTACACTACCGTAATGAATATTTTTTCGACAAAAATATCTTCTTATTTCCAGAAAGCTATACAAGGAACACTAGTTTCTACTTCTGATATAAAGACTCCGACCTCGTCTATTAGTGTGGCTGATAAAACTTTTTTATCTTTGTTTAGGGAACATTGTGAATCAAATTTCTTATGGGTAGCTGAAAAAAAGTCTATGAATGAAACTGGTTTTGAAAGTATAAAGATGGATATTTATCAATTGAAAGAGAAGTTTTATTTTTATTATTGTGAAAATATTTTTATGCCTAACAGCTTAACTGAAAAACTTAATCTTACTACTACTCATCCTAAGTTTTTTTGGAAACAAATCAACGATCGCTTAAAATCTCCTTTAAATAACATCCTGCATGTTTGTTTGATTGATGAGGAGGTAGGTTACGGAGTATTTACTTCTGATCCTATTAAAGCAGGTACTATTATTGGAATCTATGCGGGTCGAATTGAAGAAAAATTGGGGAAACAAGATGAATATGGAATGGATATTAAAGATTTGACAGGATACCGAATCAATGCCAGGTCTATAGGGGGGGTGACCCGTTTTATCCAACATATGCCTTTCTCCCTTGCCCCTATCATTGAGGCTATTCAAAAAGCCGATAAGCAGCAGTATCTAAATATCTTATTTGGAAATGGTGTGTTTCTTGATAAGGAAGAGGAGGATAAACTGGATAAAGCATCAATCCTTGAGCAATCAAAAAAAGTATATATTCTAGAGTTGAAAAGCTTTAATGAAGAGGATAAAGTTTACGGCATACCGGATAGGAGTTATGCTACTGCGAACGTTAAATTTTTTCCCTTATATTATCAAGGTAAGCCAATAATTTATTTTCAAGCCTGTCGAGATATTGAAGCCAAAGAACAATTAGGTGTTTCTTATGGAATGAAACACTGGGAAGTTAGAGGTAAATCGCCTCGATATTTTGATCATCATGGGAAATTAATTCCTGAATTAAAAGCCAAATCGAAAGAATCAGTAGTCAGCCCGGTGGCATTTGATTATAGTTCTAACCGGTCATCCGATTTATTTAAATTTATTGAAACTCTTAGCCATAAATACAATAATTCTGAACGTTTAGCATCCGTGGAGTCAGCTTTGAGGCGCTTAATTAAGAAAAAAGATAGCGACAGTGTTATTAAAAAATTGTTAAATTTAGCTAGAAAAGAAAATACTATTTTGGATATGGTATCCCAAGATAGTAATGGGCTGACAATTTTAAAGTTGGCGAAAAAATGTAATAAAGAACAGACCATCAAACAGCTCATAATTGATTCAGAAATTGATACAAATAATACTATAGATCAGCCTACTACTACGAGTAGCTTTTCTTCATAGACCTCTAAGTGAAGTGATGGAAGCCAAAATTATCGAAAAAATAAAGAAAGTTATGTTGGAATTAGGATATGGATTTAGTTTCATTGGCAATCAATATCTGGTGCGTGGTAACAATAAAGATTACTTTATTGATCTGTTGTTTTTTAACCGTCGCTTACAGTCACTGGTCGCATTGGAATTAAAGGTAGGAGAATTCAAACCTGAATATGCTGGGAAAATGAATTTCTATTTAAATTTTCTAGATGATTTTGTCAAAGAACCACACGAAAATCCATCTATTGGAATCATACTTTACAGTCATCATGATCGTTTTGAGGTAGACTATGCCTTAAGAGGCACCAACAAACCCATGGGAATAGCTAACTATATACTAACTCGCCAATTACCTGAAATATATAAAGACAAGTTGCCAGCTGTTTCTACATTGGCAAATGAACTGAAGAGAAGATTATTTAAAGATTGATCGAGTTTTAAAAAATAACGACCTAATTCTAAAAGAATATCTTTCATTTTCAACCAATTTAGCTTTATATCTTCCCTGAAATAAATGACCGACACGTTTCCTGCTTTTATTGATCTGTTGAGCATATCGAAATGCAATATTTTGAACTATCTTTGATAAAGTCATTTCTCCCACTTCAATAATCAAATAAATAGGATTCGTCATCAAGCAAAAAGCATGAATTTTATAATTAAATCGAATGACACCTTCTTCTAGTAATAAATAAAAATAATAGCGATCTGACTCAGAAAAGAAAATATTTTTCCGATTATTACCACGTAACATAACATGGTAAATTGCTCCAGTATAATGAATTCTTGGTTTTCTTGCCAAACTCCCGCTCCTCATTTAAAGAAAGGAGTAAATATAAAACAGCCATAAGTCGCGAATAGCAATACAGGAACTTTTTTGTCAATTTTTCAGGTCTGACCCCCGCTCTCGGTTATTTTTGTTTCTTCTTTCGTTAAGAAGCGCTCCAAGCTAGCATGTTGAGTAATCTCAATCTGAAAGAGATGCACGGAAAGAGCGGTGTCAGAGTCGACAAAATTTTTAAAATTAAATTAAATTTCAAAGGATTATGTTTTAGAAAATAGTCATGCTTGACACAATAGTACGACACTAATAGATATATTTTGCTAAAGATTTTAGTGTCAAATATGACAAGTTTTAAATAGATAGGCATTTGAAATTTAATTTAAAAAAAGAATACACCGTCGACTCTGACACCAATGGCTTGACACTACTGGCAATAAAATTTACGGAACATCGTCTATTACATTACCCCTAGGAGACCCCATTGATGGGTATCCTCTTCAGATAAAAACTCGAGATCATCAAGCGCAACGTCGTTGTCCCCTTTTATTGCTATGAGATCTATATCTCTAACCACTCTCTCTACAGTTTCCTGATCAAGGTCAGAATCAGCCTTATAGTTATTTTTAAGGATTTCAACAATATTCACTAACCTGTACGATGCTGTTAAATGGATTAATTGAGCCGCATCCAATTTTTTTAAATAATTAATATTGATTATTTTTCTTTGAATAAGATATTTTATATCATTATCAGATAAGAGGTTGCGCAGATATATTTGATGATCTTTAAAATCGTTTTTATAAAAATTCATCAATTTATCTATGACCTCAGTCCTAGCAGATTTATTTTCTATAGATTTACGTGATTTTTCAAACAGCTGGAATATATTATTACTTATAAGTTCACATGTATTTTTTCTTGGAAATTTTATGAAATAGCTGCAATTAAGTAACTCAGAGCCTATGACTTTATATTCTAAAGCTAAAAATCTTGGCCAATGATGATCATTATAAATTTCACCTTTAAATGCGGTAGAGACTAAACTTAACATAAAAAAATCTTTTAAATTTAAATGCCTGCACACTAATTCCCAGGCATCTAAGTTAAGCGGCATGTTATTAACTTTGGTCCTGTGTTTGTCAGTATTTTTCATATATCACCTCTTTTTGTTTACCTAAAATTCAAGTCTAGAACTAGACTTGAGTAAATTGTATGTTAATATATGAAGTATTATTTTCATTAATATGACAATAAATTGCTTTTTTAAGACACTAAAAAGAGAGGATTAACCTTGACGCACGGTATTCAAAAGAAAACCACAGCTAAATCGTTTCATACTCATAAAACAGCACAGTTAACTTATACCATTGAAGGGGTTTCGTACATTATAGCGGCAAATAAGTTATTTATTGTTCCTCCGGGCATGGCCATATTTATCCCCCAAGAGGTTGCTCATAAACATGACATGAAAAAAGATGTCGTCATCAACAGCCTTTATCTCCCGCATCGTTATTTAAAGTTTCTCAAAAAAGAGGTTCAACTGATTAAGCTTACCGAATTAGCTAAATTACTAATTAATAAAATCTGTACTTATGATGAAACTCGTCTTAATAGCGTTGAGTATAAGCGTCTGTTATTAGTTTTAATGGACGAGTTGAAAAATTTTGACACTGTTGAATATGCCTCCTTGGACCTTCCAGAAAATCCAAAACTAGTTAAAATTTATCATTTATTTCATAGCAATCCGCAGCGATGGCCTTCTAATGTCGAAGTTGCTAAGTATATTAATGTAAGCACTCGAACTTTATTGCGTCTTTTTAAGAAAGAAACGGGTATGAATTTTGTAGTATGGAAACAAAAATTTCGCTTCATTAAGGCGATTGAATTATTACAGTATTATAAAAATACCAGTATGGTAGCCTATCGATTAGGATACCAAAGTGATAGTGCTTTTATCAGTATGTTTAAAAAAATGTCTGGTGGCAAGCTGCCTGGTGATTTTAAATGAGCTAATCAACTTTCAGGCGTTACACAAAGGTTGGCGTCAGAGATGATATAAACAATTAAAATTGTCATTAAAACATTGAGTTACTTTTAAAAAACCAAGCATGTCAGACTTGGTGCTGTTTTTACTATCCATTCGCACGTGTCATTGATGTCAGAGTCGACGGGGTATTCTTTTTTTAAATTAAATTTCAAATGCCTATCTCTTTAAAACTCGTCATGTTTGACACCAAAATCTTTAGCAACATATTATCTATCAGTATCATACTATTTGTGTCAAGCATGACTATTTTCTAAAACAGAATCCTTTGAAATTTAATTTAATTTTAAAAATTTCGTCGACTCTGACACCGTCCTCAAAAATCTGATTTGCTTTCAAGAAGGGAAGCTGCAGATTACTTAGGAATTACAGAACGAACTTTAGCGGTATAGGCTTGTGTTAAGCGATACAATCTTCCTTATGTGAAAATAGGCCGGTTAGTAAAATATCGACGTTCAGATTTAGAAAATTTTATCAACAGACACACTATTAGTCAGCATGAATAATGAAAAATTAATAAGGAATTATTTTTCCGCTGTAGTCATAAAAAGCGCCACTCTGCTTGAGGGTAAGATTTTTTAATACTTTCCGTATGCCTGCCACACTTTCAGCAGGCATTAACTGTGCATTGTCACCACCCATATCTGTTTTTACCCAGCCTGGATGAATGGATATAACCATAATTCCACTTGATTTTAATTCAACGGCTAAACTTTTTGTGACATAGTTTAATGCCGCTTTACTTGATCCATACAAAAGATATGTTGGATCAGAGGCTAAACTGATACTGCCAAGATGGCTGCTCAGATTAACAATAATTTTTTGTTGTCCAGCGGCAATAAGTCCAGACAACGACTTTGCAATAAGAGCCGGGGCAATTGTATTAACCCGGAAGCTTTCTAGCCATGCTTCAGAAGAGATATCATCAAGATTCTTGCTTAAAGTTTTCAGTATTCCTGCATTATTGATTAATATATCGATAGATTGATTTTGTAGACGGGATGGAAGGCTTGAAATAGCATTGGCATCGTTAACATCTAATTCTAAGATACGTAATTGTCCTTTTGCTTTATTTTCTAAATCGATTAATTCAGAAGCTTTACTCGGTGACCGGCAACAAGCAATCACTTGGCATCCATCTTGCAAATATTGCTTGGTCATTTCTAAGCCAAGTCCTCTGTTGGCTCCAGTGATTAAAATGCTTGGCATTTATGACTTTCCTTCTATGTCTAGCGTTAAAATTAATGGTTCAAAGGTAGCACCAGGGTAGCACCGGAATTTTATATTTTTGGAATTTTACGTAAGTCTTTGATTTTAAATGGGCCGTGCTGGGATCGAACCAGCGACCCGCTGATTAAGAGGCCTATACTTTATTATCAATTTACTTTATGATTTTCTAACCAATTGATTCGAAATTAATTTTATTGGTGCATTTTTAAACAAAACTGGTTGCCCGCTAGTAAAAAGACCAGTTGAGCCTAGTAAGGCCTAGTTGTGTCCCGCAAATCTCCCACCGTTAAAAATAAGACTTATAGAGTTCTGAGGGTCTTAATTACATTAATAGAATTATTTGCATAATTTATAAAACCAAGTGATTCCCTTATTAAATTTGAGTAAAAAATAGTTTAGAATCAACAAAAAAATCCTCTTAATGAGGTTAGGAACAATTCTGCAACAAGCTGTTGCAGAATTCAAGGAATCAAACATACACAAACTAAGCCCAATTTATGACCACAATAATATCGGAACATAAACTTTCTCTCAGTACAGAATATACGAATTTCTTACAGGAAGTGAAATCCAAAGTAATCACTTCTCGTATTCAAATAGCAAGATCCGCGAACCGCCACCTCACTGAGTTTTACTGGTGGATGGGTGAAAATATTATGAAGCGTCAGGAATTACACAGTTGGGGTAAAGCCATCGTCGAACAACTTGCTAAAGATTTAAATGATAGCTTTCCCAATACGCAAGGATTTTCGGCAAGGAATTTGTGGCTGACCCGCCAATTTTATCTTGAATACAAAGATGACCAAAAACTGCAACAGCTTGTTGCAGAAATTCCTTGGGGACATAACATCTTGATTATTAATAAAGTCAAAACCAAGGAGGAACACGAATTTTATATAAAAATGGCTATTAAAACCAGCTGCACCCGTAATACCTTGAACGATCAGATTGCCTCAGGATTGTTCCAACGATATCAATTGGAAAAACATCACAATTTTGAACATGCTTTACCTAAACATTTAGCAGAGCAAGCAGAAGAGACTATGAAAAGTATTTACATGCTTGATATGCTTGGCTTACAACCTCCTATTTTAGAAGCTGAAATGGAAGCGAAAATTATCGAAAAGATAAAGAAAGTGATGTTGGAGTTGGGATATGGATTTAGTTTTATTGGCAATCAATACGCAATACGCGCCAATAACAAAGATTACTTTATTGATCTATTATTTTTTAATCGCCGGTTACAAACGTTGGTCGCAGTGGAATTGAAGGTAGGAGAATTTAAACCAGAATATGCAGGAAAAATGAATTTCTATTTAAATTTATTAGATGATTTTGTGAAAGAACCTCACGAAAATCCATCTATTGGAATCATTCTTTGCAGTCATCATGATCGTTTTGAGGTAGATTATGCCCTAAAAGGCAGCAACAAACCCATGGGAATAGCTAACTATATGTTAACCCGCCAATTACCTGAAATATACAAAGACAAGTTACCGGCTGTTTCTACATTGGCGAATGAACTGAAGAAAAAATTATTAAAAGATTGATTGAGTTTTAAATGTCAAGCGGGGTCAAGTCTGAAATCTTAAGCAGAAGCTTAACCAGTATTTCATAATGGCATTATTTTAAAATACTTCCACTTCCAATTAGGATTTTGGCAATACCGTTTCTCTTAACAAAGAATCTGCTTAAAACCTCAGACTTGACCACCTCTCTTAGAATAGAATCAAAACTTTTTTAAAAATAGTTTTTTAAACTATTTTTAATCCATAATGCAGGGATTCCACACCTATAGCTTTAAATCACAATATAATATTACTCGCTAATCATCTGTATTAACTTCAAGTCCTATAGTTAAATTAAGTCTGATAATTAAAATTATTTATTTCTCTGTCGATTGCCATATCGAGCAATACACGAGCTTGTATATAGGAAAGCTCTTCATTTGCATTCAATATTGGCGAATTTCCGTGCACAATTTTTGATCTAATATTATATATTTCCTCAAACCAATTACGTATTTCTTTTCTTTCCTTCGGATCTTTACCAATGAGATATGAGCATCTATCAGCTAAACTTAAAGTTAAAGTTAAAGTTAAAGTTAACGGCATATTTTTTAAATTATCGCCTAAGATACATTCTAAACCAATACAACATTGAATAAATGAAAGTGTTTGATTTTCTTCTGCCTTAGAGTCCACCGACCAACCTGCAGCTATTTTTATTCTATTTGCAAAATCCTCCTCTTCTTCTGCAATAAGTTGAGCAGTCTTTTTTAAACCTTCAATTGTAATTTTATGAGAATTCTGGATATCAACGCCTTTTCCAATACATATTTTCTGAATGAATTGTGTCATAGCCAATGATAATTCTGTTTGCATTGTTTTTCGATTTTTATCTGTCAAATCAATCGATATTAAATAATTTTTTGGGATTTTGTGAGCGTCATCAGAAAAAAATAAGTTAGGGGAAGTATCTTTTATATCTTCCAAATTAAAAATTTTTTTATAAATGCCCATGTTTAATATTAGCTTAATATTTGTCAATGCCTTATTCGTGCTTAAATTACCAAATATGCTTCCAATAAAACCTTTCTGTTTTATTGACAAGTAAGTTATTTTTTTTGATTCTTCTGATGGTTTAGATAACAAAGCCAAGAGTGAGTCCCAAGAACTTTTAAAAGGGTTATCTTTTTTTAAATAAACCTTAATTTTTATATCTTTTTGAATTTCAATAATACCTGTCTCTATATCAATTAGAGAAGGCAACATAAGATTAACTTCATATTCTCTTGGTATACTTTTATAAAAATTTATTATTTCACCTCTCAACTCATCGATCTGTTCTTTAGATATCAAATTTACAAGACTACCTGTTTTCTTAGAATCCGAGAATTTATTTTTAACAAAGTCCGCTACTTGATTTACAAATATTCTATAAACATCTGTTTCGCTTAACCATTCTTTTTTATTTTTATCCTTCAGAATTTCATTAGACAAGTGCTTAAGCTCGCCACTAAACGATTGATATTGAGGCCAGTTATCTTCGATATAACAATTTTGTAACATGTTGATAACAGTTTTTTTTATTTTTTCTTCTGAGCTTGGATGCATTTTCTTCACTCCTGACTATTGTCATAAAATACTAAATCCGATTCTAAAAAAATATATAATCAGGTATCACACTAATCCTTGATATTTTTTTCAATAGGAAAGTCTCTACGATTTAGGCCTAGACTTAAACCAGGTGGGAGTTTTTCGATAGCAATAAGTTCTTTGTTATCAGTTATAATCCGACCGTCATGCAAGATTGCAAATGATGGAAACCACTTAAGTGTTTCTTTATTAAACTCATAGGTCAATTGTTGTCCCGTCATTCCTCGTGCTTTGAGGTTCGCTACTAATTGAGCCGCTTGAGTAGCTGCATTAGGAAGCGCGTCAAGCGCCGTATAGTGTTGTTTCACATTCTTATCTCGGAAATGAAACGATACATAGCAGCCATCCTGATATGCACCGAGCTCAAGTATTGGCTTACGCCGATCTGCAAGCCTTGCGAGCAGCTTCCTAATCCACACCCGGATTGCAGCATAAGTATCTTTTCCAGCCTCAGAAGCAATTGCGGTTACGAACGGATTCCATACGAAGAGCACATAGGGAAGACCAATTCTGATTAACTCTTGCACAGAGTCTGTCGCATTATGCGAAAGCTCTGTCCGTTCGATTCGCAGCGGAGCATCACTAGTTACCAAATCCAACCATTCTGCATCAACTTCTCTTGGGTCTGTCGCAAACCCAATCCAAGCGCTATTTGGTAAAACCGGAAGTTTTTCTGGTGGTGGCAGTAATGCTTCTGCATCAAAACCCAATCCCTCAAAGTTTAATACTTCGCCTCCCGCGTAATATCCCAAAACACCAACAATAAACTTTATGCCATCTCTACTTTCGAAGTTTGCACATTCAAGTATCTGCCCTTTTGGACTTCCCGGGTCGTGATTGTGGAAAAGGGGGTAGGGATTCTTGTTAATGTCAGCTACCAGTTTTATGGGATCAACAGGTACCAAAAGTTCATCATCCTGATCTCGTTCATCTGTCCAGATTATCGCTGGAACAAGCTTTCCAAATATACCTTTCGAGTAATTTTCAATTGCATCAGTCACCCAATCTCGAGCCATAGGAGTATTATTCAATAAACCAGACATTAGCATTTCCCTATTTATTCTTTCATAATACCTGTGAATGACTTAATGAGCTATATATCACAGGTAAGTTCAAAATCGGGTGGTCAAGTCTGAATTTTTAAGCAGATTCATTGTTCAGTGCTTAAAATTTCAGATTTGACCCCCGCTCCCTAGTGTATTGCACCAATTTTTAATATCATTCGCATGAATCCATTTCATAATTTAAAGCAGCTTTTCTATCAACATGATTGCTGGAGGTGCGCAACTCGAGATAGGACATATAAGGGATGGCCCATAGAAATTAATATTTTGCAGGGTTAATAGTTCTTGGAGAGTACAATTTTTTATATGGCCTATGGAAGGAATAAAAATGTCCTCGATTACTATGTTAAAAATCCCATTTATATCAGAAATAAAGGATACGGGACTATCATCATCGCTAAAATTAAACGCAGAACTATTTATCCCAGTTACTTGGCCTTTAAAAAATACTGGTCCACCACTTGCTCCACTCTTAATATGCATAGTCGTTTGATAGCAAGGATTTGGCAACATCTTGTCCCTACCATTAGAGTAATGATCTTCAATTTGTCCTGAGTAAAAGTTAAGTTTAAAGTCTATTTCATTACCGGAGTGTTTGGTTTCTGGATAAGCGCAAGTAAATATCGGGTCCCCCTTTTTCCTCCTTGTATATGACAATGTATAGTGATGATTCGTTAATGTTGAATCTTGATTGTTTTCTAAGATTCCCGCGGCAACGTCTCCAGTACCAAAAAAGCCTTTTAAGACACGACGAATCAAGAAATTATTTTCAGGTAAAAAGATAAAAGCTGCAATCGGATTAATTTGTTGACCCTGCTGGTCAAGCACTTCTCTCAGAACATGTGTGGCGGTTAAAAATATACCATGTTTTGAAATAAAAAAAGCTGTCCCAATCACTTGCCAATTTCCCCCATCCAATTGTTTCAATATGGGAAAGGTAGCATCTTGAGGCATACCTTGGATTCCTTCAGCGCTTATGGTTATGTATTTTTCATGGCTCATACGATGCAGCTAAAAATTAGACAATTGCTCTGGGTATCTACGATGATTTTTTTCATATTAGTTGTCCTTTCAGCCAAGTTCTAGTAATTTTATTTACACAAAGTTAGGGGTGTGTCTACCCACGAGTCAATTAACCTGTCCTATTTTCACTGAATTTGGCTTTAACAGTTAAAAATACAGAATATACTAAGAAAGTCAACTTTATTATTCGATATAGCCTATAAAGATTAAAAAATATACATTCCCTAAATTAGTATCAGTCAAAGCAACTTATTCTACAATTCCCTTGACTTTAAATTTCTCAACAGTTATCTTGATATAACGATATTTTATACAAATATATCATATCAATTTTCATTAATAAGAAATAAGGAACACATATGCCCCAGAAACACTATCCAAAGGGCCTAGACGGCCGTATGCGAGATGAGAATGGTCAAATTCGCCAAAAAAGAAGTGATACAGAGACCAAGACTATACGTAAAATATATCCAGGGTTTGCCCATAAGTACCGATCAGACGCAACACTCGGGACAATTTTAAGGAAAGAGGGAGCGCCTTCACTTAGTCAATTTTTGAAAAAGATGAAATAAATATTAGCCTAAATAGGCCTTAGTAATTTAAATCCGACTATGCCTAAGTTCCTCGATGATAATCATTCGAGTTGAGATACTTTATTCACCGTTAATTGTCGTCTAGTTCATTTTTTTTGGTTTCCAGCGATGAGAGAACGCCAACCTGTCAGTTCAAAATAAAGTTTTTGAGCATATGCATGACGCAAGCTATATGAATGAATACTAATTTTTTGTAACTGTTTTATCATCCGTATAACGATGACGAATATATGATTGATTAATTGCAATTAACGAATGATCTAGCTTTTTAACAAATTGTAGAGTCTAGTAAATATAACTTGTCACTCTTTATCAGAGATGAGGGGCTTAATTCTAAGAGATTCTTCTCATCTCAATCCCAACAAGCGTTGCAGTTCTAAGAAATAATACACACCATTTTTTGTATACACTAGTAGGCTTCTTCATTGATATAGTTCTTCTGTATTTTAATTCATCCATATTATTTAATGCTAAAGAATCAATAGAAATAAAAGTAATAATTAACAAATCTTAACTGTTATAGATAATCTCACGACCCGCTGATTTTTAATCATCAGCTCAGGTGGAAGAAAACAAGCAAAAAATATATAACTAATTGAATTCACAAGGAATTAATATTTAGATTTTTAATAGTTTTGTAAATAACGGTATAATTTTGTAAACTGTGTCCCGCAAAAGTCCCCACAATAAATTTTTGAACAATTTGGAAGTTACGTAAGTGCTTGATTTTAAATGGGCCGTGCTGGGATCGAACCAGCGACCCGCTGATTAAGAGGCAGGAGGACAATTGGGAAAGCTCTCGGATTCAGCCCCAAAATCAAGACGTAACCGTTTGTTTTTAAGGTTATTTTTTTAATTTGGACGCCCTTCACAAATTTGTATATTTTACTATAAAATTACCAAACCGTGACCCCTTATGACCCCTTGATTCCGGCAAATTTCCGGCAAGGAATTTTTGAACAATTCTGCCTGTTTTCGGTAGATTTTACAAGAGCAACTGATCTTTGATCAGATGGATGGCCAGTAGCCATTTTGATTATCCTTATGGAAATTCACATATTTATGGTTAAAATAAAGTTTAGAGAGTGGTATTTTTTGGATATTATAGTATAATAAAACTATGAAATATGATTTTTTTAAAATTTAATATCAAAAATCAATTTGATCTTAATTTTAGTTAAAACCACTTTATACAGTATTATAACGGATTTTTATAAAATGCCGAATGAACTACAGCACTTTCTGAGATCCCACCCCATCTTCACATACAATACGTTTGTCGAAGCAATGCAAAGTGTAGGATCTAAAAATCCATTAACCATTAGAAATAAGTTAAACCAACATATCAGCCAAGCACATATTATACGGATACGCCGAGAACTATTTGCGTCCATCCCTTATGGCGCAGAAGCAGAAAGATATCCCATTAACCCCTTTTTAATAACCGGCTATCTCACATCTGACGCCGTGATTGCGTATCACACGGCATTGGCTTTTTACGGGTTAACTTACTCCAGCAGCTATCGTTTTATTTATTTGACGGAGCATCAAACCAAAACTTTATCATTCCGTCAGGAAACTTATCAGCCTACTTTATACCCAAAAGCGTTATTAATTAAAAATGCATCCAATGCCTATGTAAATACAGAGGACGTTCAGGGCTTAACCGTTCGTGTCACCTCAAAAGAACGCACGTTAGTTGATTTAATGGATCGCCCAAACTTAGGGGGTGGCTGGGAAGAAATATGGCGATCACTTGACTTGATCAATCGTTTTAAAATAGAGGATATTATCCGTTATGCACTTTTGTTGGATAACGCCACTACCATTGCGAAAGTGGGATTCTACCTTGAGCAACGTCAACAAGAACTCAAAGTGAACGAGAAACAACTGGAGCAATTGCAAGCTCATCGCCCTGCTTCTCCTCATTATTTAGCTTTTGATCACCAAGAAAAAAGCCAATACATTGCACGCTGGAATCTCATGGTTCCACTTTCTCTGATTCATCACCGTTGGGAAGAAAATTTAGATTGGGAGTCCAAAATATGAAAATTTCTCCAGAACGACTGGAACAAGAAGCTACACAAACGGGGTTTCGTCCAGAAATTTTAGAAAAAGTGATGCATTTGATGCACCTGCTAAATCATTTCTCTGAAGATGCATTTCTATCGTCCCGGATTGCTTTAAAAGGAGGTACCGCGCTCAACCTATTTTATTTTGACTCTCCACGCCTATCAGTGGATATTGATATTAACTACATCGGTTCTATTGATAGAGAAATGATGCTACAGGAGCGCCTCATTGTCATGCAAAAAATAGAAGAAATTTGCCTTGATAATAATTATCAATTACAAAGAAAACCGGATGAACATGCTGGTGGGAAATGGATATTTCGTTATCAAAGTGCCTGGCAAGGGAATCCTCGCCTTGAAGTAGATCTCAATTTTTTAACCCGCGTTCCTTTATGGCCAGTATATTTGAAAGATTCCCTCTTGCTAGGTACTCACCAAGCGACACAAATTCCTTTGCTGGATATTCACGAACTGGCTGGCGGAAAATTAAACGCGCTTTTTTCCCGCCATTCCAGCCGAGACCTTTTTGATGCACATTACCTTTTATCACGCCAGGATTTGGAGATAGAAAAATTAAGGTTGGCTTTTGTCGTTTATGGTGCAATGAGTCGAACCGACTGGCGCTCTATTAAAATTAAAGATATTCAATTTGAATGGCATGAATTTGAAGATATGCTTGTCCCACTGCTGCGAAAAAAAGATATTAAGGAAAAATCGCATTCAAAGGATTGGGCGAATCAAATATTGACTGAATGTCAATCCATGCTATCCGTTCTTTTACCATTACGTGATAATGAGTCTGATTTTCTTAATCTATTGCTGGATTTTGGCGAAATACGTCCAGAATTAATTTGCAATGATCCTGACCTATGCAAAAAGATCCAAGTACAGCCTGCATTGATTTGGAAATCAATTCATGTAAAAAAAATGATTTCTTAAAAAATTGTCAACATAGAATATATTGAATTTGCTTTGCTAAATAAGTCATTTTCAAGAAAATGACTTATTCAACAAAGCCTACACTCATTATACCTTACTTTTTGATCTGATAAATTCACCGCTATTTGGCACCGTATTAATTGGAAAGAACGTAGGGAATTTTACAGAAATTATGTTTTTCAGTAACATAAAGACCTTTTAGCTCTTAAAAGAACAGAAGTAGATAACAAGGATAAATATACTGTTTTTTTTAGTAATGATTAAGTGGTTTTTATGTATCATTTCTTGATAAACCAATCAGAGACAATTTCCCGAGACCTCTAATTTCAACCACACCCCTTGAGTAAGTCAATGCATTATCCTAAAACTAAAGCTCTTACCTAACTCAAACTAATTTTTTTTTGCAGCTTCCTATGTGCTAACACCCAATTTTTAAGGGTATCAATATCCCCTTTTATTTCATCTGGCGATGGCGCACTGTCATTTCTACCACGGGAAGGATCGTGAGAATCTACAAAATCACAGCATTTTTCAAAGCCATCTTTTAGTATTTTACAGTTTTCCCGATTAAGAGCAGTTATCTTCTCAAGATTTTTAATATTTATATAATCTCTATGCCGGACAACCACTTGAGATAAAGCTATATCTTCAACTGCACGCTCCCAGGTAGCTCGTAACGAATTATAAATTTTTATTACTTCAGTCTGATACTTTTCATCATCGTTATTGTCATAATACCTTACAGCAGTGCTTAAATATTTTTCTAATTTATCGATTCTATCTTCAACGCTTTTTGCTATCCAAGGTAATCCTTCGGTAACAATTCCCGTACCAGATGAGCCTCGACTGACAGTTATAAATTTTTGGAATATATTTTTTTTAGTTGCGATATCTTTTAAGTCATTTACAAATACGAGATCATGGGTGAAAACAATAACTTGACGATACTCAGCTTCTTGAACAAGTCTTTCAGCCACCTTTTTACGCCAACGATGATCTAATGAACAAACTGGATCATCAAAAATTAGTGCGGATTTATGATTGGTTGTTGCCAATTCTGTTAAGAAAGCAGCCAAAGCAACGCAGGTTTGTTCCCCCTCACTAAGTATAAAGCTAATCTGGGCATCAGGTTTAGCAAGAAGAGAAATTCGATATTGAGGTGATCCATATTTTCCCCCAGAGCGAATAATTTCAACTCGAACTTTCTCAGCAGCTAATTTAACAATTTCTTGCTGAAATCTATCACGTAATTTAGGAGTGATAACTTCGTCAGCGATCTCATTACCTAATTTGGTAATTGCCTGAGTTCCAGTTTCACTTATACACTTATCAAGTTTTTTAATTTTATACAATCTTTCAATTTCTTGTTTAACTTTTGGCAAGTTTTCTCGTAAAATCTCTTTGTCCGCAAGATTTTGAAATTCAATTTCTAATTTTTTTCGCTCATGATCAAGCATAGCCTTATTAAGTTCCTCTAATTGTCCCTCAAGCATAGATTCAATTTCTTGTAAATATGTATCGGGATCCTCTGAAAAATGGGGAGAGGTTAATTTTTTCTGAGGCGATTTTATAAATAAGTATCTTCTAACTCTGGCTAAAGCGATATATCTATTGATTTTTTTTGATAAATTTAAATCTATTACTGGTAAATTTCTAAGATAAGCTTTTACTGATCTAATAGTAATAGCAGTGTTTTTTAATTTACTCATTGCTGTTTGTGATAACCTTTCAGCCTCTATAGCTTTTTTTTCAGAATCTTGCTGAATATACTCATCAAATTTAATTAATCGTTGTCGAGCATCTTCTCCTAAGTTTTGTTGACAAAGGACGCAAACAGCATCCTTAAGAGGCGATGGGAATGGCTGTCCTGGATAGGCGATTTCTTTTGCATATTGCCGCGCAGATTCAAATAGCAAATGCCATGCTTGACTACCAATCCCTACCAATGGCTGAGTATGGAAAATTTTTTCAGCAGCTATTTGGGCAGCATTTCTTTTAGATATGGCATCAGAATAAAGCAAGTTTATTCTTGAAAAATTCTGATCAAGTGCGCATTCAGTAATATTTTTAATTTCAATTCTAAGCTTTTTTATATTTTCAATTTTGGATTTTTTTTCAGCACAAACTATAGATAAATTTTTAGATAAATGATCTTTAAGATAGATAAGTCTATTTTTTTCTTCGGCACTTAACGTTGATAGTACTTTAATTTTTTCAAAATCCGTACTTCCTTTTAATAATTCTATTTCCTTACCCACATCAGTGAATTTTTTCCACATCGATGTTGTAAAAATGGGATCTTTTAATTTAACCAATTGTTCTTTTTCAATGTTTAACTCATCTTTAATAAGCTGACAGACTCGCGCAAGTTCGTCAGGTATGTCTAGCCCAAAAGGTCGAAAAGCAACTTCATTTTTATCATTGATATGAATTATCGCACAGTCTCTATCAAAGACACTGATATTGGAAAGGCTGGGATGCGGGTGATCAGTGTCTTCCCATTTTTCGCATATTTGTTTGGCGTCATCAATACCTTGACTATATTGAATTGCCGCAGAAGCTTTGGTTTTTCGATTCGGAACATAATTTTCATAAATATTAGGATGTATTTGACCACGATGACGCGCCCTACATGCACGCTTGAGAATACGTACATAACCAGATTTTCCTGCCCCATTTTCACCATAAACGATATTAAGACCATTTTTTTCAAAGTTTAAATTTTGATTAGCAGCAAGATGGTTGATATCTTTCACATCACTAATTGAAATTAAAGAAATAGAATGATCTAAATTATGATCCTCCAAAGAATAACCTATCTCGAAGGGATTAAAAACAGAACTTTTGCCTTCTTGAAGGGTTATTTCTTGCTTGCAAAGCTGAATCAAGTTTTTGATGTCTGTTGCATCTAATTTCCCTTTTATGGTGATTCGCCGTAGAGCTTCTTGCTGCCAATTAGGCCGGTTTTCAGACCACGCTGCTATGGTTTGCAAAACAGTTTTTTGTTTTGGGTTGATCATTTAATATCCTCGTCATGTATTTTGCCTTATCAGGCTAAACGTAGGCTGTCCCTGTATTTAAGAGAAAAAATCATATCAATAATTGCTTATTGGCTCAATTTTAAAATCTATAAGAAACTAAAAGGTAGCCGAAGCTTTACATTTTAGTTTAGCTTTCTACTTCATTTTCCAATGATGCAGGAGAGAAATAACCAGAATTAACAGAAGATATATTACGTAATTTTATCCACGCCTCATCGTCTTTCATAATATATGCATCTATCCAGTGAATGTATTTTTTATATAAATTAAGAGCTTCAGTAACAGTTAACGTATCATCTTCGGCATTTATTACTGTCCATTTGCATAAATCGTCTAGGCCTTTCTCGGTAATCTTCACTTTGGCAGCCGACCTAGATGGTCGGGAGAAATAAAAAGGAAATAACATTAACTTACAACTAAAGTAATCAAAATCTTCAATTCCACTAATGAGATAGAAATCAGTTGTTTTTTTGAGAGAAAGCCGCTGATAATCGGAATAAATTGGTACCAAAATTCTTGTATATGGCGCACATAATCTAGCTTGTTCAAGCAAAATTCCTTTTAGAGCTTTATCAGTATAAGGAATACCTGAAGAATGAAGCTCCCTTTGGAAAGTAAATTTAGTATATTTCTCATTTTTTTCTGATATATGAAAATAAAAACCTAATTTCTGCCACTCATGCGCAAGTAATTTTAAACAAGAATTATCGTAACTATTTTCAAAAAATTCCTCAGTGTATAGGGAGTCATTTTTATATTTAACCGGATTTTGTAAATTTGTCAGATCCGGGCGAACACGTATGATATTGAACTCACTTAAATTAAGCAAATCCCCTAAACACTTCTTTTCAGTATGGCTCCGTTGTAGGGTCAAATCTTTCCATTCATCTCTTAAATTAGGAAAATCATTTAAGTTAAAATTTTGAATTTTGATAAATGCACTCCAATATGCCTTATCTCCTTCTTCAGCAGGAATAGATTTTTTCAAATAATTAGTAAGCGCTTTCATCAGTTTATTTTGTAGTTTTGTCACGCTCTTTGAATTTATGTCATTACGATTTATAGTTAAAGATTCAGCAGCATCTTCTCCCCATAAATGGTAAGTAGCTGCCAGAAAAGGAAGATTTGAATATTGATATTTTCCAATAATCTGCCCTCTAAAATACAATATTTCTCTTCTATTTCCTACAATTGGATATACTTCCAAGCCAATATTAGTATCAGAATCAAAATAAATATTCTGATCTTCTATATCACGAGAAAATTCATACACTTTTTCATTAAAATGACAACGAATTGGCACAAGGGATTCTCGTGAAAACTTCTCTATTTCATCTAACCATTTACTAGGTTCAATATGCAATTCTTGATGAGCAACCGGATCAAAGCTATATAGCGCCTGTTTGGATTTAGAATCATCATACGAACTATATGAGAAATTTCTTGGTACTTTATCAAACTCACAAGAAAGGGTTAAAAGGCTACCATAAGGAATCCGTAGGGAGGAGTCATATTTTTTAACGGTAATTAAGCCTTGCTGAGAGCCAGATGGTGAATACATTGTAATTATTTGCGACTCCCCAGTCAGATAAGATCTAGTCTGAAAATTTATTGTTTCGCTTAACATAAAAGCACTTTGAAGTCCAATACCAAAAGCACCTGATGGGCGCATCCAGGATGGCATTTTTCGTATCCTTTCTTTTTTTTCATAATTTCGATTTGAACTACCAACATATCGCAATCGCTTTAAATCATCCCTACTGATTCCAATACCATAATCACGAATACTAAAACGCCAGATATTTTTATTATTTTCAGAATCCTCTAGAGCAGGTTCAAATTTTATTTCAATAGTAAAATTCTTAAGCAATTTTTCAATTTTTTCATTATATGGATTGTCCCAATCTGTTGGACTAATTTTTAAATTTTCATAAAATGGCGTACCTTCCGAGCCAGAAAAAAAATCTAACCAGATTCTTTGTAAAGTTGCGTCAACTGCATTCTGTAAAAGTTCACGCAAACTTTGCTCTGGATTTTCGTATAAACCTGCGCCTTGCAGTAATTCGATAGTTTTTTCGGCATCTATATCAAAACGTGGCCTCTCTCTGGATCCGGAATCTAACAATTGTTCATCACCCTCAAGATTAACCTGTAATTTCCCAAGAGTCGGTAAAAGGCCGAAAGATCGTGCGGGCACAATATCTCGCCAACATGCCATTTGTTGCTGCATTTCTAGCCTTAGCATACTAAACCAGCGCTCGGTTTCTTCATAAGCAGCTGCATTACCACAGATGGCTGTTACTTCAATGCGCTCGCGATCTAGGCGTAATTCTTGTATAGCATTATGTTTATCGATGTGAGACTGACTTGATTTAGGCATGCTACCAATCATACGCTGCATGACTGGGCAAAATCGATTACTATCTAGGTCTAATAAATCACCCAAACGAAGTAAACAAGCTACAAAACGAGGGTGACAATCTTCGGTACCCATACCAACTTGCCGGAACTCTAGTTCCTTAGAAATACAAGAAAAATCTTTACCGTGCAGATGGCAAATACGCCCCAGCATTGAAAATAAGCGTTTAGGGAGTAATTCAGTTCTTGGAGAGCTAATTGATGCCTCCGTCCATGGATCTACAACTATAGATTCTGATCTTTTTGAGTGCTGAGAACGATAATATTCTGCTAACAATAATCGAAATTTTTCTGCTGCATCAAAAGGAGACTCGATCCCTGAAAAACAAGAAGAAGCACTTCGATGATTAAATTTTTTTGCAAAATCTTGTAGTTCATGTCCTTTATTTTCCATGATCTCTGACAAAAAATACTTAAATTCATCTGTTTCAAAATCGCTAGCTATTTTATCAGCGGGAACTACCATTCCAATATCGTGCCAATAAGCAGCCTCTAAAATAAGCCATGTATCGGTAACAGTAAGCTTATTAATATTTTCTCCCAATAAACGTTCAATATTAACCAAAATCTGTAATGAATGCGAAGCGTCATGGCGCGTATAGTGAGGAAAAAGCTGACCAATGTTTTGTAATGCCTTCGGAATGAGTTTTTCATCAAATTCCCATTGACTAACTAATAATCTTAGCTGCTCGTGATCTTGAGATTTTATTTTCATATGCTCAATAAGCTGGCTTGCCATAATCAATTCTCCTAAAATTTAAATGTAACAGTGATTGGTAAAAGACGGTTTCAATTTATTGTTCAAAAAATTCACCATCCCTGATGGATCGAGAAATATTTTCATCGGCGTATTTTTTTAAATCCTTAAAAAATTGATACGCTGAGGAAAATGGAGAAATTTCTTGAATAACTCTTTCAGACTCTTTTTTTAACCGAATATCTTCAGGAAAAGGCTCTCCTAATTTTCCAGAACGACCTCCTGAAATAGCCGAAGAAAATAAAGCAAGACAAGCCTCTTCATAGCACTGCTTGCTATAGAGATTAGTGCTTTCTAGGTAATGAATAACAAAATCCGTATGGTCATAAATCAGATCATTAGATGATTTACTGAGTATGTATGAAATAATTTTAAAGTCAGTAGGGCTTGATATTTTTTTTAACCAATCATTTAATAAACCTATCACTTCATGATCCAGTACACCAACTATTACATTAAAAAGCTCACTAGCATTCTGATAAAAAATAGTATTGCTATTTTTGTGTGAACTCATCCATCTCATGAATTTTTCGAAGATTTCTCTAAATCCAGGTGACTCTCGAAAACGTAAAGGAACATGAAGATAAGGCCCATAATTGGAGGGTCGATAACGCCAGTTCTTTTTATTCTCAGCTATTTCAACGCGATCCATAAAAAATTGAGCAGTCCGTACAGGATAATATTTTGATGTATTAGCTAAAAAAACTTCAACCCAATACCCTTCTAGTTCCGGGATATGGATAAGCTGAGTGAGAAAAAAATCAACCTCTTCTTCAGTCAAAATATTAAAATATGCTTCCTTATTATCTGTAAAAATACTTAATACACAGTCAGCAATTCTTGATGATTTCCCAATATTAGTTTTTTTCAAAAGATTAAATCCTATAGATGGATTCTTATTTACAAGGCATCGTACTGAAGAAATAGCCGACAAAATAGTATGGAAATCATCACCAGAAAGGAGCCTACTTAGTATATTAATATCAACTTCTTGGTTTTGTAATCCATCAATATCAAAATTAAAATAACCTCTAGCTACAGCAACATGCAGATTTTTATTTTCAGAATCAAGAAATTGATGAATAATTTTTATTGCACCATCGTGATCCTTCCGCAAGAGTTGAAAAAGTGCCGAAGCACAAAATTGAATCATTTGTGAGTTGGGATTTAACAATGCCTTTTCTAAAGTCAACCGCACAAGAGGTAATGATGACTCCAAAAGAGGCTCATATAATAATATAGGATGCTTATTGCCATTACTAAAGTTACATTCTATTTTTTCTAAAGTATTTTCTATAAAAGAGTAAAGATTAACTATCTCTGGGTAAACCTTAAAAAGATCAAAGGTAAGAGAATCCAGATACTGTTTCCAAATCAAATCTCCTTCCGCTCCTTGTACACCTTTGATGTTATCCCACCTGTCAATTAAAGCCGATGTCGTCCTAAATTCTAATGTGCCAGGTAAAGATTCAAGAATTTTCTCTGCAAGCAACTTAATTTTTCCCGTGTTATGATTCGCATGCCATGATATCGAACGAGCAATTTCAACTAACACAATAGAGTCAATATTTTTAGTAAGAATAGCTTGATTAATTTTCTCAAGAATGATGATAAACTCTTGTGTCCAGGCATCGTGGTCGCTTATATCGTTTATATAAAAAGGATAATGGAGTGCCGCCTCAAGAAAACGAGCAGCTAATACCGCTCTTTTAACTATCGGATGAGATAAAAAATCAATAACATTATCAATCACAATACGACGTAATTCAACAACGGCAGTATTTAATTTTACGGAAAATGGACGTATATAAAAATTTATTCCTTTTGAATAAGTATCTCTGCCTTCAGCCTGCAAGATTGGCTTAAGTATATCAAATGGAGTATAACAATAATTCCAAGAACTATCTTTTTTTAGCAAAAATAGCCCAAAATCAACCAATTTTCTATTGTATTCAATTGGTTTATTTGGTTTTATTGCACAAAAATCTGACAATACGCGAATTGCGTGATAAGGATATTGTTGTGGTTGTCGCTTGTCTTCTTTCCCAAGATCCCATAATATTCCGCATGCTTCAGGTAGATGGTCAATGTTATAAGCAGCATATTTAATAAGCTCAGGCAACACGCTTGTCTCTTTGCTTTCTTGAATAACTCGTCTGGCAAAGGATAAACTTTTCTCGGGTTGATAAGGGGCTAATGAGATAACCGCTGAAATATGTGTTTTATCAGAAATATCAAGACTATTCCACATATCATTTAATAAAGTACTATTATCTGTATTTCCATTTTTACGACGCCAATCCAGCTTTCCAAAATTTAAAAGAATATTTTCTAAGTATTGTTTATATTCATTTTTTATAACATTAAATAATGACTCGGCATATCCGGTTGAGCGACCACTTTCCCCAACACAAGCCTCCTCAATTAGAAAATCGGCTAGCATATCTGGCGATATTCGATATTTTCCTGCCCTTTTAAAAAATACTCCGGCTTTCGCTAAAAAATTAATTATACGAACGGTATCATAAGTTTTAACACTTTCTTGCTGCTCGATGATAGCAGAGACTGATGGATCTTCAGGATAAAAAGGTTGTATGAGTGAAACAATTTTAAGAATTTTTTTTATGGATTCCTTATCTGCGCCTCCGCCTATTTCACCCAAAAAAATTTCTCTAAATTTTTTCGAGAATTGATCTCGAAAAAAGCATTCATTTTTTATTAATTCCAACTGACCGCCTTTTTTCGAAATAATTTTCGCAGTTACTACCGTTGCTAATGAACAGTCTAACGTAAGTTCTGCAATGATTTCGGCATCGTTTTCAGATCCTCCTGAAACTTTAAGAACTTGCTTAGCAAGCTCCGTAGCATACTCTAAATTTAGTGGCTCAATATAGATTTCATGAACATTCTCAACGTGAGAAACTTGGGACTTAATCTTATCAAGGCCATATGGGCGAAGAGAAAGAAGTAGTATAGCGTTATTAGAAGATGTCTCCGCATATTGAAAAAGAAGCTGGAGATTGTCTTCTTCGTGCGCATCATCAATTACTAATAATTTTTTTCCTGTTCCTAGATCTTCAAGACTTTTCGGAGTTACCGCTTGTCTTGGCGAAAGAAAACGAATCATCACATCGGAATATACTTCCTGATATTTCTCAGTAAATGCCTTTAATATTCGTGATTTTCCCACTCCTCCTTTCCCAACTAAAAAAATAAGCTTTTCTTGTGGATTAGATAGAATATCGATAATTTTCTCAATTTCCCTGGCTCTTCCAACAAGATCCCATGCATGGTTAAATAAATGATCAGAATCTTTGAAAGGTTCCCAAAATATTTTGTCTGTTTGCCAGGGGCCCGGTTCCATTTCTCCAAGTAAAGTCAGTCGCTGGCCACGAAAAAATATATCTACTAATTTTATCTGTTCGTCTTTAGTCAGCTCTTGACGAATTTTTTTTGATAAATCCTCTCTATCCCATATTTCCCAGCCAGAGTGTGCGCAAATCGCTTCCCGCGCTTGTGGACTTGCAACGCAACCCAGAATTAAAAATTTTTCTTTTGCTTCCTTTTTATTTTTCGCCACTGCCGCATCCACTTTTTGAGGACCAAATTGATTGACGCGTTTGCATTGAAAATTATAAATACTTCCATCAGGAAAAATAACATCAATATCAATACCATCTTGGTCATGCCCCGAAGCTCCAGCACCATGTACTTTCACTCCTTGTTTTTTATATATGGCCTCCAAAAAATATTCACAAAAGCGCTCAAAACTCCTGGGGCTTAAGGCATAAAAGGGAAAAGGTTGGTCAAAAGAAGTTGTTACTGATTGAGGGGTAGGGATATACCCTGCAGCTACTAAAAGATCATTAAGATCAGCATTTAAAGCATCAGCAATAAGTGGTATAAATTTATTACGCGGTCTCGACTTACCTAATTCCCAGCGGCTAATGTTTTGTTGAGAAGATCCTATTAACTTTGCTAAATCTGCTTGCTCAATCCCTGCCTGTTCCCGAAGCTTAAGAAGCCTGGAACCAAATTCCTCATAGTTCAATTTCAATTTAGTACTCCTAAATAACGTTTAATTTATAAAACACATTATTCACGTTTTATTTATATTTGTCAAATGGTCAAGAAAATTTAACCTCGGACTCAAACTATAGAATGGAACAAAACGACAAGACTACAACAGGTATATTTAAAAATAAATTTCTCTTTTGTATTTTTATTATATTGATTTTTATAAATATAAATTATTTAAAGATAAATATTTATCTTTACTTCTGATTTACACAGCGACCTTTCCGGTATAAGAGCGCCAAGGAGAACCCCCACATGGCCAATATAAGCAGAAAGAAAAAGACTACAAACCAGACCGAGACATCTATATAATTATTTTTTATTGCTCGCGCCCAACCAATCCTGCCAAGATATCCAACCTATATTTTTATATACCACCTCTGGTATAGCAGGCAAATCATCAGGTTTTTCAGTAGCTCTACAGTAATTTCTCCAATCTATTCTTTTCTTTAACTTTAAAGAATGGACAAATTTTTTAGCATCAGCAAAAGGACGATATTTTCTGTTGAAAGTTGCAATATTTCCCGTGCCCAACCAATCACCCCATCCATTCCATCCCTTATTTTCATAATAAGAAGCCGGATTAGAGGGTATATTGAATGGTCGTTTTCCATCTTTGCAAAATTTATACCAATCAAAAATATTCTTAAAATGATATCGCTGAATTAATTTTCTAGCTGCATCAAATGATAAAAAATCATAATCTTTTGGCGACATATTATTGTTACCCAGCCAATCATTCCAACTTAACCAACCAGAACTTTTATAATGAATATTTGGTGCAGCGGGTATATTCTCAGGTTTCATAGTAGTTTTGCTAAACTTTCTCCATTCAGAAACACTCTTAATATTAAATTTTTGAATTATTTTTTTAGACTCTGTATACGATAAATATTTTCTATTTATAGTATGAATATAATTAGTACCTAACCAATCACCTAAAGATACCCATCCTTCTTTTTTATATGTATCCCAAGGTTTTTTTGGTATATCCAATGGTCTGCCTATGCTTTGACAAAATAATTCCCAACTTTTTCGATTGGATAACTTTAAAGCATGAACATATTCCCTGGCTTCCTTAAATGATTTTTTTGACATTTTTTGAGACTGCACAGCTCCAGTTCCCAAAAAAACACCCCAACTGATCCACTGATTAATCTTTTTATAATAAACATCTGGTTTAGCAGGAATTTCACTTGGTTTATGCTCTCTCCAATGCTGACGCCATTGTTTTTCATTTTTTAAATGCAATTGGTGAGCATATTTTTCAGCCTTATAGTACGGCAAACATTTTTTATAACCAGGATGTTTGCTGCCTGTCCCCAACCAATCACCCCAGCTTTTCCAGCCTTTATTTTTATATACCTGAGCTGGAGTTGCTGGAATAAAATCTGGTTTAGAACTACTTGACGCATAATTTACCCAATCTTTTCCATTTCTTAAGCCAAGAACATGAACATATTTCCGCGCATCTTCAAATGACAAAAAATTATTAGTGCCTGGATGCTTATTTCCCGTGCCTAACCAATCCCCCCATCCTTGCCAACCCTTATATTTGTAAACTCTGTCAGGGACTGATGGGATATCAATGGGGCGCTGACTACCAGTATAGTATTTTATCCAATCGTTTTTACTTTTTAAACTTAAGGAATGAGCAAAATCTCTTGCTTCTAAAAATGATCTCCAAGGTATGGGTATTTTATTTATTAGTTGAAAAAAAATTGATTGTTTAATATCACCCGGAATGCCTTCAATAGTTATGATTGAAAAAGCAGAATTCTGTAATGATTCTTCCTCAATCACTATTCTTTTTTCACTGGGTAACTTAATTTTTTTTATTTCATCTATAATTCTTTCATCGTGAGAACATAGCGCCCTAATTACATTAACAAGGTTTTTAAATTGACTACCATCTATTGATTTCTCTAGACAGACATTTTTTTTATGAAAAATAGGCACTATAATATAACCAAATTTTTTTATTTTTAAGCTTGATTTTCTTAACACTCTACCCACACTCTGGACGATGTCTATGGTGGACTTTTTTGGATCACAGAAATATACTGCATCAATAGCGGGAACATCAACTCCCTCAGTCAAACAACGTGAATTTGTCATTACCGCTTTGAATGATTCTTTAAATTCTTCCATCATTAAATTTCTTTTATTTGTAGTAATCTCACCATTGACATGATATACGTTTAATTCAGAATCAATTTTTTTATGTCTAACTTGAAAATCCTTAGCTTTTATTATAGATGAATGAAAAGTAATTGCATGAGTTAAATTATGAATATCCATAAATTTTTTAAGAGCAACGTTATTTGCAATTTGATCTAATTTTTCAGAATTAGACACATATTTATTATTTTTTATAGCTTCGTAAATTTCTTGATCATTAATCCCTACCGCAAATATTTTATAATCTAAGATAATATTTTTCTCTATTGCTTCCTTAAAGCTCATTTTATAAAATTCTGGGCCAAATATATCAGAATTATTCATGTCATAAAGAAAATTAACTTTTTCTTCATTTAATTTTTTTCTTATATTATCGGATAAAACTCTTGGAGTAGCAGTCATATAAAGACGTTTTTTTACTGGAATATTAGCATCTGAATGAATCAAAGAAAACTTACCATACTTACTGCCCGCCGTTTTATGCGCTTCATCACAAACAGCTAGATCAAATTTAAAATCTGAGTCTTTTATAGCCGATCGAATTGAGTCTAAACTTTGATAAGTAGAATAAATTATAGTTTCAGGAAATTTGTTTAAAAAATTTTTAATTTCAACTGCATTGGTTGTAACTTTTCCGCTTATTTCATGTGAGTACATAATCAAAGAATCTCTTCTATTATCAATATCTCTTTCTGAACAAACACAAATATAAGGTGTAAAACAACTACTGCTATTTTCTGCCCATTCAGTCTTTATTTGATTCAATAAAGCTAAAGATGGCACTAAGACAAGCGTATGTTTTACATTTAAAGCTTTTCTCACCCACAAAGAAACAAGAGTTTTCCCAGCTCCACAGGGTAAAACTAATTGCCCTCTATCATACTGTTTAAAACCCTTAACAATTGCTTGGATTGCTTTAACTTGGTGTTTTCTTGGTTTCTTGGGTTTATAAACTAAGGTTGTTAAGCCAGCAACACGATTTTTTATTGCTTCGATGGTAAAAGATGATAGGAATAAAAGATGATTGAGTGCAACCAATTTTAATTGATTTGATTTCTTCATTAAAGAATGAGTATCAAGGCTAGACGCATTTGTGAATACAATAAAGTAATCAGCTCTATCTCCTTCAGCAAACAAATTTGCTATACTATCTTTTGTCCAAGAGATATTTCTATTTTGGTCATTTGAAAATTTACATTGCACAACTGAAAGCGTATCATCGTATCCCTCCATAATGAGATCGATCCCATATTCTCTGCTACCAATATTAACATTAAGCTTTTCTTTTATCCTTATCGGTGCTTCTTTAAAGAGCCAAACATTTTTATATTCATTTTTTACTGTCGGTTCTGTTAGATAATAATATTTGCAAAACTCTTCAAATAACCTACCAGCAGATCGGTCCTTATCAGTGTTATAAAGCACTAGCTTAGTATAAATATCATTCCAAGTAGTTGCTGATTCAACAATGCTTAAAAAATTTATCATACTCTTTAATTAATCCTATTTTTATTTAAAATCGGCCAACAATCCGTAAATATTCGGTAATCCCGTATGTCATTCCAGCGAAGACTGGAATCCAAGGGCCGTCCGGCAATAGTGGATTCCAGCCTTCGCCGGAATGACCAGCTCAAAGTGAAGTTTTTCAGCCAAAATACGCAGAAAGTAAACAGGTTCACCAAATATTTACAACAATCCAGCTTAAGCGATTGACTTCATTGCAAATAAGTTATAAATAATTATTTATATATTTTAATAGTCCCTATCTATTATTTTTTCTTGGTTAGGCATTGCGCAAATGCTTAAAATACTTAAAATACTTAAAATTTTCGCAGCGTGATGGATATTTCCCACTCTTTTGATGACAAAATTGTTTGATTTGTTTCCGCTGAATCTTTAATCCAACGTTTAATGGTTCTGGGATCTATTCGATGTATTTTACTAAGCTCAGATACAGTTCGCATTCTTTCCATCACCGATCTAACAACTCTCTCCTTAAATTCAGAAGCATATTTCATATGTTTTCCTTGTATAATCAAAGTTTTTATTTCAGAAGAATCTGTAAGATAGACTCATTCACCGACTGGAACGCAGTTTAACAATACTTGGTATCCGTGTAAAGATGTTCTATCATCCCCTCAACTTATATTTTAAAATAAACTTATGAAATCGCTGCAAATAATACTTAAGCCTGAAATCATTAATAGACTGGAAGGACACCATAGAATCGTATTATTCATACTTCCCTACTCTTGAAGTAAGGATTAAAGATAAAAAATTATCTAAAATAATTTTATATATTGATTTATAACATAATTATTATATTTTAAATATTTTTTTATCTTTAATTTCATTGACAAAACCCATTTCTCCATCTAATCTTTTTATATAAAGGCTGCTCATGGGGAGCCGCCTACACACCCAAGGGGTAAAGGGGAAATCATGATGATCAATGAAACCTTAACAAGGACGACCACCAGCAACAACCAACAGACCACACCACCGCCCAGCAATCCGGCCTTACCAAACGACTCATCACAAGCATACCTTCATTTTATAAAGCGCATTAGAGGCCTGGAGACACGCAATCTGGATAGTCATGAATTCCTACGGCACCCCAAACTCACAGCCAAACTACGCACCCTGCTTGACTTTCCCTTGTTAAAACAAATTTATCCCATAGAACCGCCTGACAAGGAAACCCACCCCAACTATTATGACGACTGCATCCGATATTATTTTTACATTTTTAATGAAGAATTATCCGCCGTCAGCCAACAAGTCAAGCTCTGGATTTCCACCGACAAACAAAAGCCGGAAACCCCCATCATCCAATCCATCACCGTTAACAAGGAAGGCTGGGTTGAGCGCTGCGTGATCAGCGGGTTGGAATGGAATATTCCGGTCAACCTATTCCACGCCGGACAATGTACAACTTACCTGGATTTACATAGCCTGTTTTCCATCGACCGCCAACGATATATCCGGGTAGAGGATGCCATACCCGGCAGCCCCTTACTAGCGCTCTATATCCAAGACGATCTCGATGAAAAGCAGGGTCACAACGGTCAACTCTTCTGGTACAATCTGGACACACGCCAACGCGGTCAGATGACCGATGCGGTGCGACACCAGAAATAACCGCAAGGGAGGATCATCAGCCTCCCTGGATTCAGGGAGGCTGACCCGATGCTCGAAATTAGAATGATACCGACGCGAAATAAAGGGCTGCGCGTGGATGTATTTCGGCGTTATAAATCAACGGATCCGACAACACAAAAGCCAAAATTGCATTATAAACAACTCGGCTCATTCCCCATAAGCACTGATTACGCGCCAGAACTATTCGAACAACTGGAACCCGATGAAATTGTGCAATTACATAATTGGCTTGCTGAGACGCGGTTTGCTGAATCTCTACAGATTTCACCTGATCAGTTGGAAAAATTACCGCTCAGGATACCCCCCTCGCTATTGGCCGCATTAACCCGCCTTTCCCTGGAAGCCAGCCGATCAGGACTTGATTTTATCCCACATCAAATTATTCTCACTACATTATTGCAAGCAGCACGCCATACTCAAGAGCAAATCGACTTAAAAAACGGCTTCAAGAGCGGTATTTTAGAAAGCACCGGCTTGCCGGGATTACCAGATACCCTCGAAGAAACCAACTGCGCATCAGATCCCGAAAGCTATACGTTATTTCAGACACTACTCAACCTCAAGCAGCCGGTCGGCAAAACCTGCACCGAACTGGAAGCGGCGGCGGCCCATTACGGCAAAACCAAGAAAATTCCACCGCCACAAATTCGGGAATGGGCGGGCGATTTCAAACACAAAAGTACCCACAAGCGAATCAAAAAATGGTGCTATGCGATTACTATCGACGTGCTACATCAGCATGGTATTAATACCACGCATTTTATGTCACCGGCGCGAGTCGCCGATTTCTGGATCCGTCAGAATTTTTCGCGCTATTCGGTATTGGAAGCGCCAGGAGTATTTATCCGACTCTTTGAGATACCACCAGCGCATCATGCCGCAGTGATGCGCGCCATCGCCCACCTTTATGAAACACTGCCCATCACAGCATTGGACACCCAGCCAGCCCTGGCGCCAAGACAAGCTGACACGGATTAATCGACACTTCCTCAACAGTAGCGGATACACCTTGTTGAAATTCAGCGTTGACATAAAGCCCCTCACTGGAAATCTGAAAACTCACCAATCGCATAGAGCTTTCCAGCGTATGCGGGATATCTTCACGCCAGGTAATTTGACATTTAACGTAATGCGCCGATGCTCTCGTCAGTTGATAACCTTGTTTATCTTCCGATTTTTTAATGAACCACTGCCGTGGCTTTTCGTCATCCACAAAAAATCGAATCCGGGAATTTTCAGCCATCCCCAGGTTTTTTAAAATCTGTTTGCCAATGTAAATAACCAGCCCTGATTTTCCATGACCCCAGTATGACAAACAGATCTTGATAGTTTCCGCACTGTTTTTCACTCTATAGCCATATCGCACCGGCTTAATTTCTCTGAAGTGATGCATTTTGCACTCTTTGAATGCGAACAGGTCGCAGATATAAGCCAGTTTCCGATTCAATCAAGCTGATCAACTGATCGTAGTAAATTTCCTCATAATGAGCGATAAGAGATAAATCCGTCCTCGCTAGACGATAATGAAGAAATTTAATCTGGTAGGCATCCACGCCTTCGTCATACTCGATTTGAATTTGATTTATTTTCTTACATCCGTGTATATCAAAACGGATTCCTTTTTCATTAAACAAAACACGCCGAGTCCCTAATAACAACCGCAACAGCGCCAAACCACCTAACTGCTGAACAATGGTTTCTGTAATCTCGTTCATTTTAATCCTCCTGAATACTTCCGCCTTCGTGATGGTAGAATCAGGCCATTAGACGGCCTGATTCTCGTTTTTTATCATCAACAATATCCGATCTAAACGCCATTCAATTTGAGCGGCCTGTTTCATCAATTCAAGAGCAACGTCACCCAATAATAGATTGGCTGACCCGGTTAAGGATTGTAAATTTTGCAATAGCAGTTTGGTGTTTTGACTAGACTTTGCCAGACTTTCATGATCAATGGTGGCTAACATTTTTAAATTCTCCTTTTCAAAAAAATTCCTTTTTATCGTGAAGGAAAAACACCCCTCACTTGTTAATAATTTTAGCGAATACGGAGGATTTTGTCAAGTAATTTTAAGATAAATTAATATCTTTTTTAAATATAATTAATTGATTTTAAATTTTAAAAATAATAATAAAATAAATAATTATCCATACGAAAGAGAGCATAAACTGCCACCACAACTCAAACCCACATCTCACTTTAAAGCCCTCAATTTGCTCACCAAGTAGCCAGAAAACTCCACGCCAAATAACGCAATAATCAACCATGATCAAAATAAAAACGATAAACATTTCACTGACAAAAAAAATTCTTTGATATTATGCGGAGCTATCACTTTCAGATGAAGATTGGCTGATTTTTTTCTGCCAATCCTTATCTTTGTCTAATACAAAACGTGCCGCCTGCTCCAGAAAATCATCCAGACGATCAATGCCTGCCCAAGCATTATACGCTTTGATATCTGATATTAAACGATCATCAAAACGCAATGAAATGGGTATTCTTTTTGATTTTTGTTTTGCACTCAATAAAGCCATAGCAAGCCCTCCAAAAAATTAAAATAGTTCTGGCCAATGAATTTATCTTTCTCTAGAAAATAAGTTGACCCCCTGATCTCAAACAATAGCGAAAAAAATAATGAAAAAGCAATGCACACACTCAAGATCGGGAAAAAAAGTGAATCACTTTGCCGATTTTTATAGGGTGATGGGTGACTGCAGCGCCGTTCTAAAATGATTCCTCATTTATTAATCATTAAAAATTCAGTTCGAAAATTTTGACTTTTACCGAACTTTCTTTAAGTAAAAATGAAAAACGTTAACTTGAATACATTTTTATGAATAAATTAATTTATAGAAAATATCTTGTTTACTTTATGGTACATAGTTTAAAATTCTTTGCGTAGAATAGCATATTCATCAATTATTCTCGAAAAATAGTGCAAAATCGCTTAAATTTTATTCATGAAAAAAAATGAACTTCGTAAAAAATAAAATATAGATTTCTCTCAGATGTTATTCAGATCTCGTTATTATGGCCTAATTTCCATCCACACCCGTCGCAACTTGGTTGCTTTTACGGAAAACTTCAATCATTCAAACCCTTACATCGTGATACGGGCATGCAGGAAAAAATCTTGAATTTTTCGAAAGTGGTGCAGAGTGGTGCTGTTTTTTAAGGTGCAAATCTGCACCACCTTAAATTCTCGCCTTTTTTTAGCTGATTTGTTAATATAGTGGTGCAGGTAGCACCTTAATGCACCACATTGCACCACTTAAAAAAGCTTAAATAAACAGGATTGTGACCGTTAAAATAGAAAAAGGAGGCATCATGCATCGTACCAGTATTGGCATCAAAGACGCCGATTTCAAAAAAATTCAGGCAAACGCCGAAAAAAAATCACTGAACACGGCAGACTATATTCGCATGTTGGTCAACATTGGTTTAAAAGTCGAAGAGGCGGCAGAAAAAAGCCTGGCCGATCGGCCAACTCAAACTGATCATCCCCAGGATACAGAAGCTCTCTGGAAAAGCCTGTTGGCCTGTGGATTGGAAACCCGCTTTCTGATCCGTCACTTGATTAAACAGGGTTTTCCGGAAACAGTTGAACAACGTCAATTATTTCTTGATGACACCAAAGAAACAGCGCTAATTAAAGCAGAGGAATTGCTAAATAACCTCAATACATCTAAAAACCCTTAACTACATTAAAGCTCCCGTTCAGGTTCTAAGGCGCGTGATGGCTGAACAGGGGACTGTCGAGCCGGTTGAACGCTGTCCCGATCAATCCGCTCAGGATGTAAGGTGTCTGTGAAACTGGTTTTCTGCTCTATTTTTTCTAGTGATGTCGGCAAGGACGGCGTAGACAGATGGGCTTCTCTGAATAGGACACTCTCTTTGTCGATCTGATTTTCTGTGGCTTGTTGCGTTTTCTGAAAATTCTGTGCGACAGATTCCAGTGCCTCTTTTCCAATGAATGATGGCAACGTGCTGGAAGGTGATCGACCATAATCTGCATAAGAAACTGCTTTTTCCATCGCTTCTTTCACCGCTGCCTGGCCTTGCTGCAACAGCACATCGTTATAATCCTGGCCTGCTATGGCCGGTTGAGCGATCCACACCTGCTTGCCCTGTTCCCTCAGTTTTTCTACTGCGGTATGGATTAATTTATCGCTCTGAGGATTCTGGCCATCATTATCCAGGCACAACACAATATGCGGGTTGGTTTTAGCGGGATCGATATTTTTAAAATTCGATTTACCCAGCGTCACCCGCACATCTGCGCCATTGAGTGCGGTATACACACTGAGCGCCGTTTCAGCGCCTTCGGCCAGATAGGTGATATTCCGGGGAGCGGCTAATTCCGCGAGTGCGACTGATCCCTGCGAAGGCCGACCCCAGGTTTGTTTTTTGACGGATACATCGGCTTTTTTTGCAGTTTCCTTATCCAGAAAAATAGCCTGCACTGCCTGCACTTTTTCTTCGCTGTCTTTAGCCACCACCAATAACGCCGGATGCATGCCCTCATTTTTACGCGAGTAAATACCCGGATGAAACCGCACACTGTACGGAAAACTCTCCAGTGTAATGCCCCGATGTTCCCGCAAATAGCGTTCGGCCAGCGTGCCAGCTACCGGCTGGCTTTCCCGCGCCAGTTGCTGTGCATAGCGCAGACTGCGTTGTTGCTCCGGGGTGGGCGCTTTGGAAGCCGCTGTGGGCATTTTTGAGGGTGGGTGAGGCGGTGTCAGGGTATTGGCTTGCACACTCAACTCTGCAGGCGAGGTACCCAGAATTTTTAACGCCTCCTGCAACACGGCCTGAAAATCCCGCTGGACATCCAGGCTCCGTTGAACAGCAATTAATTTCAATAAATGGCCGCCCTGGCCGGTCTGGAAATCATACCAGGAACCCCGCTTGTCGCCAGCGACGGTGACCACCAGACTGCCCTGTTGAGTACCGTAACGATACTGGTTCCCCGCTTTGGTTTTAGGTTCGCCCAACAAACGCTCTAACACCACCTCGGCTTGATCCGTCAACAGATGGCTGATCCGTTGCGCATCCAGTCTCGGCGTCGCTGGCCTTTCCAGCACAGGCGCGGAAGTCAGGAAACCCGCCTTGTTCGTGACTTCACCCGATAATTCCGCTGGTTGATTTCTGTCAGCCTGCAAGACACGTTGCCCAACACCGGGACGATGCTGACGGTTGTTAGTTGGTCGGCTTACCCCGGATTGAAGGGTTGACAGGGCTGCCCACACAGAAGCCTCATTCATGATTTCCAGCGCACTCGATTTATCCGCCGGGTTCTCCATGACTGCCTTCAGCAACGCCTGCTTATCATCCGTATAAAGAGTCAGGTGCTTGGCCGCGCGCGTTAGCGATACCAATAAGGAAGGCTGGCTGGTCAGTTGCGGTCGATGACTTTCCGCATTGATGAGTACTTCCCATGAGGTTTTACCCTGCGCGCTGTAGCCGGTCATCAGCGTAAGCATGATCCCAATGTTGCAGGCGGGGATTTCCTAACGCCAGTTCGATGGGTTTTCCCTGCGGGATCAATGCCTCATCCATTAATTGAAGTGAGCGTACCGTCACTGTTTTGGCGCTAACGCTTTCCACCTGCGCCAATTCCGGGCTGAGTAGCCCCAGTCCTTCATCTGACCGCGTCCAGCGAATGAGATCACCCGCCATCAATTCGCGCTTTTCGGCGTGATACACTTCGACACCCGATCGCTCATTGGCTTGATGAGGACGTGGCTTCCACAGGATGGGGTCGCTACCGGCTGCTCCGGTTCTTTCAAGCTGGATCCACTGCTGTTCCGGCAGGACGGTTTTCACTGTCCAGTAATCGCCTTTATGGATGCCCACACTGAAATCACTGACATTAAAGCGCAAAATGTCACCCAGGCGATAATGCATGGCTTCGCTGCGCTCGACCTCACTGAGCTGGCGGGAGACTAAAATCGAAGAAACCGCTCTCTCGCCCACCAGCTCTCCGCGCTGTTGGCGTCCTATGCGAATCTTCTCGTTTTGCAGCTCGCGATCCACATTTCCAAAAGTAATAATCAGGGTTTCGAACGGCACACCGGATCCCGATCGAGGTAATCTTCGGCAATCCTGGTTAACCGCGCATCCCGATTATCCTTTTTTTGATCCGCTTCCCAATAGGAACCAACTTCAATGATGTGTTTTTCCAGGACATTAAACACTTCGGGGAAATTTTTTTGATACAGGGCTTTCACGGCGGCTTTGAGAGTGTCGTCTTTTTGTCGGGTAATATCCGTCAGAATCAGCGGAAAAAGAAATCGCTGTAAAATGGCAAACGGCTTACCGGCGTCAATCGCGGCATATTGATGGATATCACCCATCAGCAGCGCCCACGCATCGAGCTGTTTGACTGCTACCAGAAAGTCATGCAACTTCCGGTTGGAGATCATCGACGATTCATCGACCACCAACACTTTATGCCGATAGTCTGCGGGTTCCAGTTTACCGGCGGCGTACTCAACTAAAAAACGATCCAGGGTTTTCCCGACCAGTCCCCGCGCGCGAATTTCTTTTACTGCCGCATGCGTGGGTGCTAAACACAGTAAGGCGCGCTGGGAATCCGATAACAGGTGTTGCACATGCTGCAGGGCTTCCACGTGTTGCAATAAGGTGGTTTTACCCGTGCCGGCAAAACCCTGCAACAGAATAACCCGATCCGTTTTGGCGGACAGATCTCTTAACACCTGCGTATGCTCGACGCTGGGTTGTGTTTTTTGCAGATAGGATTCGGCCAGATCAGCCGCTACCAGCACCGGCATCTGGCCACGATCAGCGGTGGCCAGTGAGACAATAGCCCGCTCCAGGGTGAGTGCCTCCCGAGTCGTCCAGCGTGTGCCATCTTCGGAATAAACGCCCCGAATCAATTCTCCGTGTTTTTCAGCCTCCACCACAGCCTGCTCTAATTGCGCATGGTTGGCTTTGCCTAACACATGCGTCAGCGCCACGGTCATCACCTCTTTATGCGCAAAAGCCGCCTCCTTTTCGCTGAGATAGGCCAGCGCATACCGCACGGCGGCGGTGGCCTGTTGCTCAGGTTCCGGGAGAGCCGAACCCTGTTGATACTTTTGAATAGCGGCCTGAACTGCTTTTTCCAGCAAATGAATATGCTCTGCGGTGGATGTTTCTGGCGCGAACGAAGATCCTGACGACAATGAGGAATTCATCCCTGCCTGCAAAACAGCGTCAATCGCCGTCAATTTATCGCCGGACTGCTGTTGTACGGTTTTTAATAATTGCGCTTTATTTTCCGTGTAAATCCAGGCTTGAGCGCTGGCCTGTGCGACGATTTGATAAAAAGCGCGTTGGTGACTTTGACGGGAACCACTGTTTTGATAAGCGATCACAATTTCCGGATGCCGATGTGATGCTTGCAGCGGCGTCAACGCAATACCATAATCAAAATGACGGGAAGAGTGATCGGCTAAATCCCAGCGTTTGATAGACTTTCCTGATTCACTGGTCAGACTGATGTGTTTCTCCGTGATGGCTGTGACCGTGACCCGTTCCCCTTTCACCAGCTCCTTTTTTCTATTTGAGCGATGCCAGACCAGCGTATCACCCACCGCAATCGCCCGGATTTTTTCATCAAACACTTCAATCGCGCCTTCGGGAATTTGGCGGGGATCCCAGCGCCGGATTTTTCCGGTCGTATTCGCCAATAATAACTGACTGGTTTTTTTATCAATGCTCTCAATTCGGCGATAATCCCCACGATGCACGCGCAAGGCGCGATAATCCTGCTGAAAACGAATCCATTGACCCGCCGTATACCGGCGCACATCACGCTGTTCGGCGATCCGCAAATAATGCGGTAATAAAACGGCCACCGAATGTTCGATCCTGGCTATTTCTCCCGCATTTTTAAGGGCTTCGCGCACGGCGAGATTCAGCTCTTGCGCTGGCAGCATGGGTGGGCGCTAACACCACCGATCGTGCGCGCTCTTCTGTCGACAGTCCCGTCCAATGGGCCGCCATTGTTTCCCACCGCTGAGATTTATCTTCCACGGATAACATCCGCTGACCGATGTGATCAAACGCGGCCACGATATTTTTTTGCAGGGAATCAGCCACCACTGTTTTGAGAGGTGACGCCATGGCCCGCCGATTGCCGGTAAGGTGCGCCGCCACGATGCCTTGGGCTAACAGTTGCGTAAACGGCGTGCTGGCACGCCAGGTGAGAGAGGCCTGTGGATCGCCGATGGAAACCAGGCGACCATTCAGCCGCTGCACACAGGCTGCCAACTCGCTCGCTTGCCGGGAAGATAATTGCGTGGCATTTTCCACGAATAGCATCGGCTTTTTTTGCAGCCAGGTATCCAGTGTGGACATCGTTTCCTGACGTTTCATAAAACCAAACACCGTTTCAATTTTTTTCTGATCAAATAATTGTTGTACCCACCCACGCAAATTGTCGGGAGTTTTTTGCAGTTGTTTTTTTAAGTCCAGCGTTTCCGCCTGTTTCATCGTCAGCAAAATCGGTTGATAGCCGCCTAATTTCGCCAGGGTCATCATGGGACGCAATCAGATGGGTTTTACCCGAACCTGTCGGCCCGGCTAACGCCGTCATCATTTTTTCACTGGAAAAAATCGTGCGGATAGCCTGCTGCTGTTCGCGGGTCAAATCGCCGTGTTCACTGCAGAAAAGCCGTCAGTGTTTCGGCGTCAACGACAGGCTGGCCGCTCGAATGTGACCGGGTCATGGCCTGTAGCAATGTCTGCTCATAACGTAACAACTCCGGCGTGGTAAACTGGCGCTCACCCCGCTCATCCGGTACGCTGATAACGGAATGAGATCGCCCCGCTGCTGCGCTTCCTGCAAGGCCGTTAACACGGTCGTGACGGGAACATCGCCCACACTGTAATAAATGGCGCGCGCCAATAGCTCACTTTCCCGTAAAGCCACCTGGGTTTCCGATAGATGCGCAATGGCTTCCACCATCGCCACGCGCGCCAGCGTACCCTGCTCCGGATGAAGGGATGGCACCTGCCCACCCTCAGACAACCCCTGACTGTGCTGCCGGGCTTGAGCCACGGTCTGCTGGGCTTCCTGCACCGGCAATAAACCGCGTAACGCCGCTTTGGTTTCCCATATCTGTTTTAACTCGCTGTGATCGACGTGCTGCTTGGCGCGACGTGTTTTCAAGGTCGCTAATTCTGCCGCTTTGGCTCCAGACAATCCCTGTTCTTTTAGGGCTTCTAAAATATCCTGCCGTCGCTGGGAATACACCTGAATACTCTCCCGCGAAATTCCCGCAATTTCAAAAAATCCATACGCCCCGGTTTTTTCAACGGTATAACCCAGTGCGCGCATTTCATACGCGAGTTCCGCACGAAAGACCGCGCCGTAATATTTTTGAAAATGACGCACACCTTCAAAAAATCCCTGCGGGAGTTTTTCTGAATTTTGGCGGTAACTGCCCAACTGCGACGCCAGTGACCGCCATTTCCCATCTTTTCTAGGCGTCATATTGAGTACCACACAATGTGTGTGGAGCTGTGGATCGTTTTCCCGCGAGAGATCATGCAGAAAACGCGCGACCACCAGCTTGCCGGACCGCTCGGTCATCAGCACGCCGTCTTTCATCACGCGCGTTTTAGCCTGTTCGCGCTCAATCAATTCCAGAGCTTTATCCGTTGCACGCTCAATGGCCTGAAAAATGCGTTCATCATTGCCTAACAACGCTAAAAGTGACACGGATTTCGGCGCGCTGAAGGTCAGATCGAACCCCGGACGATGCCGGATTTCGCCATCCACTTTTTTGCCCAATCGCTCGCCATTAGGTAAATGACCCTGTAATAATCGGGTAAAAGTGGCGGGATCTACCGTACCGGAGAGTCCCAGTACTGTCGCGCCCTGTCCCCACCACTGGCTGTGTTCCTGCGCCAGCGTATTATTCTCCGTGTAATAATTATCCTGGCCGAGAAAATAATGAGTGGCTTGTGCCACGTTCTTCACTACCTGGGTAGACAGCATGACTTTCTCTTACCTCCGCTGTGTTGAAGACATTAATCCCACTGATCGTCATCATCCGCTGACTGGGATTGACGGGGTATTTCGTTTTTTTTGTTTTTTCTATTTTCCTGAATAGGATTCTCACGCTCAGGCTTGTCGGGTTTTATTTCTGTTTCGGGTTTGTTTTTCTTTGCGGTCTTTTCGGTCACCGATTTTTTTTGCGTTGCATTTTCATGGGCAAACGTTACTCCGGATTTTTCCGGTTTTTTCTCCACGGCGGTGACGGTCTGACTATCCGGGGGAGCAGATTCACCCGATGGAGAGGGAACCGTGACGGCAGGATCCGGTGCTACATTTCCGGTGGTCTGTTCAGGCGAAGTTATCAACGTGTTAACTTCTCGCCGTAATGGATCCGGCTCAAATTCACGTAAAATAAAGGGAGTTTGTTGAGTAGAACGGCGAATATAGGGCATGTGTAACAACGTGATCGGATAACTGCCGGGCAGACGCACATAACAGGTTAAATTATTCAGTCGTAAAATCTCAGCCGCCGGTACCACCGGTTTTTGCACCTCAACCCGCTGAATCGAAACGCCATCGCGAATGCTGTTCGCACCATACGACATCCCTTCACGCACTTCTTCGATCGTGGTTTCCCCCAGGTTTCTCGCTGACCATTGCGCCATTTCCGGATCAGGCGCACGAAACAAAAATCGGGTATTGAGTAACGAAGAAATTTCGCGCCCGCCTTCAAAGCCATACGTTTTGGCGAGTTGCGCGGCGCTTTGAATGCCCACCACAAAGCAGCCGCCAAATTTACGCGCTTCGGCCAACGCGCTGGTTAAATACGGCAATTGCTGCAGACTGCCCAGTTCGTCTAAAATCACCCAAATCCGGCGATCGGGATTTTCCGGTAAACTCAATAGCGCGTTGATGGCGATATCCAGCCAGGCAGTAATTAACGGCTTGAGTGACTCATGCCGGTCTCCGGTCGAACTGATAAACAGCCATTCGCTCAACCGGTCATCCTGAATCCACTGACGAATTGAGAACGGGTCAGTGTCATCGTGGATATAACATAACGATTTTAAATAGGTCGCCAAGACAGACTTGATGGAGATCGCCGTTTTCTCGGTTTTTTCTGACATCAAACTTTCTGCTTCGGTACCGCGCAATAACGATTGAAGCTGCCCAATATCAGCGGTTAGTAAAGACCGCAATAAAGGCAAAATCCGGGGATGGGGATCCTGACGTAATCGAAACGCAGCAGCGGCAAAAATGGTTCGCGCGGCATTGACCCAGAACGGATCCTGGGCGCTCGCCGCCATCGGAATCAATGCTGCCGCTAAATTTTCAAAATCGGTTTTATCCCGGCATTCCCGCCAGATATTCCAGTCTGCACCGCGCTGGTCTAAGGGATTCAGCAGCCGGTCGTGTTCCGGCTGATAAAACTGGCTGACTAAATTACAGCTTTTATCATAGATAATAGCGCGCTCTCCGCGTCGGCGAATATGATCCAGCAGTGCTTTAATAACGGTTGATTTTCCCGTGCCGGTGGTGCCATGTACCAAAATATGCTGTAATTCAGCTAATCGCGGCAGCGGTAATTTCTCAACGCCAAAGACTAAATCCGAGGTCAGACGTTGCTGACGGATCAATTTTTTGACCGCAGGCACATCACTTAACCGGTCGCCCTTAATCGTTTTATCGGCGGTATAGGCTTCGCCACGGTTTTTCAGCCAGATCATGACACCCACAGCGGATAACAGCCAGGCGATCAACCCTGCCCAGAGGCTGCGACGAGCCGCCTCATCCAGATGCATCACGGCCTCCTGCACAAAGGGCAGGGAGATAATCTGCCCGGCAGTGGCGACCGTCGATTGACCACTGGAGAACATAAATCGCTGCCTGAAATGGCTGCCATTAAAAAACAGGTGAAATTCCGCCGATAACCACTGCTGACCAATGAGCCGTGACTCGGCATCCGTCGCCAGCCAAAACCAGCCTACTGCCACTAATAACCCCATCGGTAACAACCACCAGATCACTTTTTGCAGTACCTGACCGATCATCCGCAGATTGTGCAGGATGACCTGGCCACCCCGCGTAGTATTTTTAATGAACTTCTTTTTCATAGTAAAGATCTCCAGACAAGGCATTTAAAAAAATTGACAAAAGCATTACTTGTAGTACAATTAAATACAAATGCAATCTACTAAGAGGGAGCGATTGATGACTAAAACCACAGCTATTTTGCATAAACCCCATCGTGCCATCTCGGTGCGCCTGGATAACGATCTCGAACCAAACGTGGATCAATGGCTGTCTCAAAATCCAGGCATCCACCTGTCCCGGCTGGTCAACCTGGCTATCCGCCGATTTATTACGGAACCGCAAACATTGCAACCCGTGACTCTGCAGGCAGCTAAAACCGGCAAAGTAAAACAATCGATGAAAAAAATGATGAAGCAACATCAGGATATGTTGGACAAGCTGAAATAAATGAAGATTCAATTGTTGGACGCCGAACACGTCTTGACGATCAACCAGGCGGTTTGTGCGCAGGAAAAGCAAACCTCGCGCTGCAGAAGCCGTCATGCTTTGGAAAGCGCCTTGGGTGCTGCCTATTATCCCGGTATTTATCCCTTTCAATATGGCGGATTGACATCGGTCGCCGGGGCATTGTGCTATTTTCTGACCCAGGCACATGCCTTTATAGATGGCAATAAGAGAACTGCCGGGATAGCCTCGGCCATTCTGCTGGATATGAACGGCTACGAACTGCGCTACTCCATAGATCTTCGAAAAAATCGCAACGCTTGGGCGGATATCATTGAAAAAGTGGCACAGTCGACTGTTTCTAAAGAGGCATTGATGCGTTGGTATGAAAGTCATAAAATAGAGAAAAAATCGTGATTGCTTAGAGTTTTTGTTATTATTTTTCAGGAGGAAAATATGAAACCAGAAAATCGAAAAGAACAAAACAGAACTAATCCATTCTGGCTTAATAGCCAGAAAAAAAGATATTGGATCATAGTTGCGACAGCTATGTTTATTTTTACTGTTCTTTCTGGACTCTCTATTCACGGTAATCTCCAACCTTATTGGGTAATTTTTATTTTATTGAGTATTTCTACAGGCATTAGCATCTACCTCCTCGATCAAACTATTTTCTGGATAACTTCTTTAAAATTAAAAAATAAATCCAAGCTTCGCACACAGATAGCTTCCCCTCCAAGCTACCTTACAAAAAAAATAAATAAATTATTAATGTCATTTTCTTTCTCCGTCGGTTTTCTTATTTTTTGGCTTATGTTTTTATTTTTTCTACAGCCCTATCCTGACGGCACTAAAGAAACCCTTCGGTTAAGCGATATTATTGGAGGTATAGTTATGAATATTGGCTTTTCTCTTGTGATATATATTTTAGTCATTAATTTTTTTACATGGATTACAGGTATTAATTTTTATCCAAGAAAAACATTCCATAATAATTTATCCTCCTTAAGCGATTTTCAAGAAAATTCATCTAACAGCCTTACAGATAAAACTCGAACAACTTGGGAAGACTGGGATCATGACCCTATGAATCCTGCCAGTCCAGAATACCAATCGACATATAAACATTGGGATCATCATGATTAATCCTTTCGCGAATCTAACTGATTTAATTTTGTAAAAGGTAGCGATGTATCTTTACGAATTTCTTCTTGACTACTTTTAATTTGCCGATTTTTGTTTTCTTCGCTAGATTTTAGTTGTTCTTTCTCAATGTTTAGTTTCGAAGAGTTCTCAACGATTATCTTACCAACCCCTTCTGCCGGACTTTTATCAATAATATTTTCCTTATCAAGACCTCGTTGATGCGCCTGCGATTGAATTTTTTCATGCTGATCGTGATAAAATTGTTTCGGTTGATTATTTTTTTCTTCTTGATTCAGATTCTGTTCATTGATACGATTTGTTTCTTCAATTTTTTCCACAGAAGATCCTTCACTACGATGAAATTCCTCAAAATATTTCTGAACTTTTTCATGAGTAAATTCTTCGGCCAATTTATGGCCTTTTTCCGGATGGTCGACCATTGATTTTTCAATCGATCTTAAATCCTGCCCATCTTTTTGTAGGCTATTCATAAATTCCTGTGTCGCATTACTGTTAATAGTCTCGGCCTGTTCTTCAGAAATATTCGTCATTTTTCGATAGGTATCAGACTGCTGAAATTGTGCAGAGGCCTGTTGTTGCTCTTGATGAGCGCGATCCAAAGAACTGGAAATACTATTGAGTATGCGTTGGCCTTCTTCAGTATTGGCACGATAATGTCCTTCCGCCACCCCTCTAAAAACACTTTCTACGTTATGGGCATCACCTGTGGTATGGGTAGCACTCTCACCTTGAGAAAAAGAACGTTGTTCGGATTCGTTGTGGCTCCAGGACCATTTAGCGCCTAAATCACCGCTTGCAGAAAGACTCGCCACTCCTCCTTTTGCCCCTAATCCGGCCTGAATGCCGACTCCACCTTCAAATTGACGATTATGTGAAGCAGATTCCGAAGCGCTGTGATCCTGGCTATCTCGATGACTGTCCTGCTGCAAATCATTGAGCGCCTGCATGTCACTGGCGCTTTGACTGGTCACAAAAGAAGAGCCACTGGCCTCGGATAAACCTTGATGACGGCTGAGTTCATAAACGCCTCGTTCCGCTGCTGACATGGCTTCACTATAGGATTGTTGATGACTTAGAGCGGCTGAGTAAGATTTATCCGCCTGTTCACTGGCGCTGCTGCGAATGGCTTCCGATAAATGAATTTGTGTGTTTAAACTTGAAGTGGCTGGCTGATTATTCATGACCACCGAGCCATCCTGCGTCATCGTGATGGTGGAGCCACCGGGCATTTGATTAGTCACCGTACCGGAAGAAGTGCGCGCCGTATCATCAAAGTGATTAGCGGAGGTATTGTAGGCATTGTGCGTGCTGAGGCTGGTATTGGCCAAACTAAAGCTGCCACTGGCTGCTTCGGTAGCGGCAGAGGATGCCCCGGATTGCACAGCTCCACCCACATATTGCCCTAAATGTGATAAAGCCTGGTGCATGCCCGTTACCAGGCTGGTGGCAATTAAGGGTACACTCAAAGAAATATAACCGGCTAATCCCGCCATATCTGAGTTAACCTGCGCGAGGCCAGATTGCGTGGTTAATACCAATCCCTGAACACCGCCACCTAAGGTGATGGCACCTAAACTACGATGCTGCGCGTAAAAATTAACATACAGATTGATAATGGCGTACAACGGGGCCCAAAGCTGTAGCCACAGCAACGAATAAGCGTATTGCCTGAGAATCGCCAGACCAAATGGGAAAAATAATAATAGAAAAATAAACAGGAACGACCCATAGAGAATGCCTTCAAATACATTTTTAAGCAGCGGTAGCCAATAAGCGGCCATATCGCCCATTGTGCGATTGGCGATGCGATTTTGTTGCTGGGCTTTATTAAACGCATAACTCTCTAGTGCCGCTGGTGCATTGGTTTTCGCACTCCAATTGAGTAGACCACTTTGAATCGAATTCGCCATCATGTTTTGCTGCATGAGGTCGGAAGCCTCTTCTGATAAATTGGTTAAAAAATTATAGCTAAGGGGTAGATATTTTAAGAGCTGCGTCTTGGCCTGGGTGTCATCAGGAAATAATCGCGCCGCATAGCGATCTTCAGCCTGGCTGATCGCAGTCTGCCAATCCTGATTCAGTGAAGCCGCGCCGTTCTGACACGTGACCACGGTTTGGTTATATAAAAAAGCGCGTGCAGGCGAGGCGTGAGCCGTCACAAATTGCCAGATATTGGGTGCCGTAAATAATTCTTGAGAAGAATATTTATGTAACAGCAAATCGTAAAAAACACATTGGTGAATAAAACTCTGTAAATTACGATCAAAATCAGGGTCTGTTACCTGAAACGTACTAGCGGCTGTGACCAGATTGGAAGCCATGACCATCCCGGTTTGACCATAACGTAAATCATCTGGTAACGAAAAATTCTGCTCGGTTAATTGCGTTAGTCTGTCGCCAATGGCGCTGGTGATATTGGCTAACCACGCTAAACCCAGCGGCACATTATCGACCGCATACACTTTACCTTGTTGCACGCGATCAATAATGTTGACAGTGGCTTTCGGCAGAAATAGCACATAAAATGCCATAAAATACAGTGCAATCCAACCCACACCCACCATTAAATCCCGCTTAATGATCAACTTAGCGATTGCCCATGTCCCGCCCAACAAGATACTCAAATGGATCAATGTCTTGAAAGTAGAATCGCCCATACCGGCAGCCACTGCATTAAAGATTTCCCGCAGGATATCGCCATTTCCATAAGTAACGATTGCAATTTCTTGTGCCATTGGTTATCTCCTGCGTATTGCTTAGGTTGTTTTTTTGCTTTTCGGGTGGTTACTGCCTCAATCGATCTGCCCATTGCAGCGTATTAGACATTTGTGAAGACAATTCACCCGCTAACATTTGTTCGATGGTTTGAGTTTGATTAATCAATTGAGCCGCCATACTGATTTGAGAAAAAGCGTTAGTTTGAGCGGCACGAACATTGGTGCGCGCTTGATTAATACCCTCTTCAAAGGGAGCCATGACGGATTCCGGGTATTGCAGACTGCTGACACTGGTGTGTACCACAGACAAATTCTCATCGAGATACTGGAATAAAATATCGGTAGCAATGACGTCAGCGTAACTCACAATATCCAGAATTTGTTTATCACCCACAAACGCATTCTGCACATTCAGCATTTTATAAACCGGTAATCGGGTAGACTGTAATAAACCAATTTCGCTTTGGGTTAAAGGGGAATCGGTAAGGATTTTATCGGTCATGTCCTGTAAGAGATGCGCCACTTGAGTTTGCAAACCAGAATCCGGCGACACATTGAGGGTTTGAATGGAGGGATTTAAACAACCATCGGCGCTCTGCGTATCACAGACATACACTTTCGCTGAGCCACCATGCAATAACGTTTTCAATAATTGATTATCAGCAGCTAACGAAGACAGCACTTTAAATTGATGACTGGCGTCATCATTGGAGCCGCCTTGTAAAATCAACGTACCGGATAACGACATCAAAAGTTCAGCCAACTCGGGATCACTGCTCAAAAATGCATTTTTTTGCAATGCCTTCCAAGCAATATTGCCGTTCGTCAACAACATATTCTGATAATTGGGATCATTTTGCGCACCATTGAGGGTTTTGGTCATATCACCCCCTTTGCTGCATTCTTGACGCGCATCCGCCCAATCAGTAAATATTCCTTTGCTGTTGCCAATATCCTCGCAGACCTGTTGCTGGGCTGCATGGGTTTTCGGCCAGACTGTGCCAACCAATCCTGCAGCGGTTTCACAGGAATTGATATTGGCGTTATTAATCGTGTTTGCCAGGGAGTTGATGTACTTCATGACGTTGGCAATCTCCGGTGTCGTGCTTTCTAATGCTAAGTTGAAAGCATACCCCATCGAATTATTGATAATATTATTCATCAAATCGACTAATTGCTTGGAATCAATAAATGAAAACCCGCCGGTAAATAAATCAATGCCACCACAGCCGGAGCGAAAGCTGGGTAGCTGGACTTGGGCGATTTGCACATCACGCACACTGTCTCGCGCAAATAAACTACCGCCACTGTAATAACCGGCTTCCTGTCCAGAATAAGCATTAGGCGCGGTCGTGTTATCGGAAAATCCCAGATCATTAAAAAAATTGTTGAGATCGGAGTTCACATTCGCCATGGATGAAGATATACCGAAAAAAATCAGTGAAGAAACGAGTATTTTTAACAATATTTTTTTCATGAGTGACTCTCCGGTATTAAAGGGTGTTGAGCAATTTCCAATAAGCGCTGCCGTAGTTCATCTTCGCTGAGTAAGCCATAACTGACCGGTATAATCCGATGACTTTCGGGATCGACAGTAAATAACGCGGGCTCCATCGTCACCTTGAGTCGTGCGGCCTGGCCTTGATCTCTATGCGAATGGGGGAAATCTGGCAGAGAAACACCATCCGTGGTAATAGGCACCACGCTCAAGTGGTAACGCTCTGAAAAATCTTTAACGATCGGTGCAAATTTCTGACAATAAGGACAAGTGCTGCGGTAAAAAAAGAAAAGCCCGCTGTGCTGTGCCAATCGTCGAATGGCGACGTCTTCTTGCTGATGCGTTTGATCCAGATCAATTTGTTTCGCCATGTTATTGGTCGGATGCTGTAAAGAGAAATCCAGTTCAGGGTAATTAAGAAGAACCGTTTTCCAGACTTCTGAAAAATGCTGGGCGCGTTCACCCAACTGATTTTGCAAGGTGATGTAGTTTCGCACGTTATCGACTGTTGGATTAAGTATGGCTAAATCCAGAGATTGTTTGACTTGTTCCTGTAAATCAGCCATTTTTTGAATGGGATCAAGGATGGCTTTTTCACTGTTTGGTGAATTTTCTTCAGTTTCTCGATACCAATGCCATCCTTCGGCGGGATTTTCCCAGAAATTATCCGCTTTAGCGGAAGACGGAAAACAAGTCACTATGATAATCCAAAGCAGAATAACGACAACTTTCCAGCTCACACTGATTAATAACCATCGCAACCATTTTTGATTGTCTGACGTCGAATAAGATTTCATGAGGTTCTCCATTCCGCTAATTTCGTTTGCGCGATATCAGCAACACGGTTGTCTTCTTGGGCAATCGTTTTTAATGCGCTTTCTAAACCGACATCGCCCATCACAACCCCATCCTCTTCGGGTTGCCAGCAACTTTGAGTCGGTAAACAAGTTGTCGTGACGACTGACCGCCTAACCAACACGGCTGGAACCTGGGTAATGTGATAAGTTTGAAATAACCGGGGATCGATGATCACACCACCATGACTATGGATCGTCATTTGCTTGACTGCTTTTTGCGTGTCAACAAAAGAATCATTCAATAATCCTCGAATGATTAAGGGCGCATGAATTTTTTGCGCTTGCTCAGACCAGGCTTGAAGACTTTCCATTGGCATCGAGAATGAAATAAAAATAAGGACGTTACCCGGTACAGCGTTGCTCGTGGTATAACTTTCAGCTTGACTGGTCATCATCCCACAGCAACCCATAACGATCCCCAGCATTTTGAATAAAGTTCTAAATTTTAAAATAATCTTCATTTTTCATTAGTCCGTCATACAACAATTTCGTTTTCTAAAGATCAAATAACCATAATTTTCTGTACTGATCGGTGATTCCAAAGCAGACCCCCAGAGCATCGTGGTGCGGCCAAATGGCTGGCAACCGTAAGGAGTCACAGTGGGAATAGGGTTCACCATTTGATAGCGGTAACGTGATTTGGGTAACGTAAGGCTAGTGTGATCGCTGCATAAATCTCCGATACTGCTATCGGACATCAGCCCCAACCGATGCAGCTTGTAGATCAATCGCTCACTCAAAAGCACAGTTCCCTGTACACCGCCGATATATTCACCCACAGAGCCGGTTAGTGGATACATGGTTCCCTGGGCGCCAGCGCACCAAAACAATTCATCATTGGGCAACCAGGTAGAGGCCGAGATCGCATCCACACTACAGGCTGCCTGCATCGGTAAATTATTAAAAAGCAGCGTTTCAGGAAATAACGTCAGTGCTAATGTTTCATTTTCCCACGTGGGATCCAATTCACTGAGATACGTGAGCATCGGCGCACCGGCGCTGGCACAGCGGGGTGATTGCACCCCTAACATCTGCATGATCGGAAAGGTATAAGCATGGACATAAAAAAATCCGGTATTGACAGAAGGGTCATCTACGGCTACTGCGCCATCGTTGGGGCTTTCCATTAAAGGGACGCCGCCGAGATTGACCAGGCAAAAGGGCGAACGAGTCACGTCAATTAACTCCATGGGTTCCCAATAGCCCACAGCAATACCAATTTCGGGAAATAAATCCCCGCCACAGGTACAGAAAGTATCGGCTGGATTGACCGTATCGGGATTCGTGCCAGTCATAAAAGGTGTCGAACCGATGGTGATCGGCAGCAGACAATCCCAACAGATATCGGTGACTGGATTGATCAATCGACCGGTGCAGGGTGTCAGCCCGGCAACAGCAACGACGATGGGAGAACTCATTCCAACGATCAGAGACAATAATATCCATAATCGTCTCATGGTTTCACCTCACTGATTTCAAGTTGATCGCCCACCTGACTGACTATGGCGGGTACCTGGGTAATTTGTAATCGTTGGGTGAGCCGACCCCCTTGATCGAAATAAATGTGTTTATGCGGGAATTGTTGAGCCAATGCGTGTAAGGAACCATTGATCAAAATAAGTAAATCCTGGCCTTTTAATTGTTTGTCCTGCGCCTCTGCCCAACTCACTTGTTCCGGATCCTCTCCATCAATAAAAAGTAATGACTGATCCCAATGCGTGATTTTCAATGGATTGAATCGCGAACCCGATTTTAATAAAATAGAACCGTTGGCAGACCGCACATCACTGGGAATAACGAACGAGGGATCGAATAACCAGCGCCTGGAGTGGATTGTGGGACGCAATCCCAGTACCGGAGTAGGTCGATCCGCTGCCACCCTGATTGATCTCTGCTGATCCTGCCAACTTTTACCGTCTTCACTGCTCATTTTTTCTTGAATTTTTTTCTGCGCCATCTGAATAAAATCAGTTTCCGAGATGGGATAAACCGGACCGATCACCTTGGCATCAGCCGCAAAAACTGGCAGACAATAAAAAGACATCACCATGAGGATTTTATACCGCATCAGACTGCTCCAGGCGTTTAGAGACTTCAGGCGTCAGATCAACCCCACCGACAATAACCGCTTCCTTCGGAACCAAAATGACGTGATTTTCTTTAGCAACGGTTTGCAAAGTAGATTCCAACTGCGCGCTAAAAGCATGAATTCGTTCTTGATGTTGGGCAGGCGAATCAGATTGCGTTGATTCCATTTTCACAAATTGGTGAATAATGCCGGTGATGTCCACGGTCGCCAGTGGCGTGTTTACCGGGTGATAATGATTCATCGCAAAGATCATCAAGAGACTGATGAGTTCACACATCAGTGCCACACTGAAAAGCTGGATTTTAGTGCAGTAGCTATCTTGATTAGGATAATTCATTTTTTATCTCCCGATGTGGGTTGCTTGATGGTTGCGAATTTTTTAGCGACTTTCTCAATCGCCACTTGTAGAGAAAGTCCCTGAGCCTGATATCGCTTCACTGATTCAAACTCATCACCTTTGGAGGAATATAAAATCCGTGAATAAGGATCGAATATGATTCGATGCACGGAAATTCCCTGTGGACTTTTAATCACACATTCCGAGTAGTCATCGGCTCTACGAACGCTCTGAAATAATTTTTCCGTATAATCATCCATCGGAAATTTTCCAGAAGCGCGTAATTGAGCGATCGCTTCCCGATTTTGCGCAAGGATTAAGGTAAATGCCGAGTTCTCAAAAGCCGCGAGTGAGGTGGCGTTTTTAAAATAATCATTAACGCCTTGAGTGACCGTCACAAAATTAGCGTTATAGCGTCGTGCGCGCCGATAACCGGTTTCGATAAATTTTGCCGCACCTTCCTGATCACTGCCCAACAAATCCCAGGCTTCATCAATGATGCAGGATTTCACTTGCGAACGGCTGCCCAGATACATGCGTTTTGAAATTTGATACATCAGAACTAACAGGACAATTTTTTGTAAATCTTTTTTCTGTTTCAGTTCTTCTAATTCCAAAACGATGAAATTATTATGGATGTTCAACGTGCAAGGGCCTTCAAAAAATTTGCCGTACATCCCGTGTTTAGTGTAAGGATAGAGTAAATGCGACAGTGTGGTGCAGAGTGGACTAGCTTGTTGGCTTAACCAATCCGCGACAGTCGTGATACTGGCATTTTGCCCTTTCAGATCCCAGGCCGCTTTAACCCCTTTTTCTAAAAATGTCATTTCTTCATCGGTCACGTTACTTTGTGGACGCGCCATCGCCGCCAGTAATGGTTTCAAAATTTCCAGAGATTCGTCATCCATCTGCTCGATAAAAGTGAACAAGTTGAGAGAAATCGGCTGATCGGATTTAAATTCGATAAATTCGCCACCCAGCAATTTGCAGGTTTTTTCATAGGAGCGACCGACATCAATAACCCAGACTCGGCCACCCGCTCCGAGTAAAGCAACAATATACTCTTGCGTCAGCGCGGATTTACCACTGCCGGAGGTAGCGGCAATCGCGACATTGTAATTTCCGTCTGGATTATCAAACGGATTCCAGATCGCAATTTGGCCGCGCCGCCCGGGTAGGAACAGGCTAGAACGCGCGAGGCCTTTCCATTCACCCAGCAACGGCGCGATATTGATCGCCGAGAGCGCATTCATCGTGCGCAAACGGCCTAATCGTTTTAAATCGTCAAACATGCCTTCGGTCATCATCATCGGTAAAACAGCGAGCCAAGACTGCAACTGCAAATACGATTCTTTTCGCAATTTCCAACCATTGGCACGATACAGATCACGCAGTTTTCGCTCGGCGCTGTGGGATTGCTCCAAAGGGGAATATAAAATGACTTGATAAAATACCTTGACCAGACGATCACCTTCACTCAATCGATCACGTACAAACTTCCAATCCTGGTACTCTTTGCCAATACTGGGTTTAAATTTGGCGAGTGGACTTTTAGCGGTGGAATCCTTATTCATAAACCGCATCTGCGCTTTGGCAGCAGATTTTTCGATATCTTCCGGTCGAACGTGAAAACTCACGACAAAGGGACAGGGAATTTGTAACGCAGCATTAAACAGTTGTCCCAGGTTTTCACCCGCTTGCCACAATCCCACGGACTCCGGAAAATCGCGCACACTAAAGCATTGCACTGCCCAGGTTTCATCCTGATTTTTTTCTTCATCATTTTTATTTAAAATCAGATGATCTTTATAGACCTGACAGCGATATTCGGGATCCGTCACTTGTAATGCCAGCGCATCGTATTCATTCCAGCGTTGTTGCGCCGAATAACAATCCCGGGATGGATTTAATAAATCGATTAACAGACTGATAAAATTGGTTATCGGAATGGGACGTGTGGCCATTTGTAAAGAATTCAGCGAACTGACAAAATCTTCACGCAAGCGAATCAACGATTGAGTATCCACTGCTAATTCCTTCAGTGGAATAGAAACGATCAAAAATAATCGAAAATCCCGTAGAATAAAAGAACCACTGTGCGTTAACGAATTCAGCGTGCCTTGCTTTAAAAATTCCGCTCTCTTTTGCGCAAGCCAGGTGAAAGTCTCTCCTGCCTGAGAGCGCTCGGCGACGAACTGATCGATAGCCGAGCCGATTTTATCCGAAGCCCATAACAGACATTGACAGTCTGCGTTGACCGGCAGCACATCCGTTAACAAACTTCCCAAAATTTCTACCGTTTGTGGGGTGGCTCCGGTCAATGGCGCTACCTCCAACATCCAGCCGCAGCTTCGTTTATTGATGAAGATTTGCGAATCCGGATCATACGTTTCGTAGGGCAATAAACTGGATAAAGGACACTGCGCCAATAAATCACTCAAAGAACTGAGAATGGGATTGGTTTGCTCAACACCAACAGATTGAGATTCTCCCAGAAAACCAGCTACACGGGCAGACCACGCTGAAAAATCAAAAACCGATTTAGAATTAAGCATGCGCATCGTCCATTGAGGTGATTGAAGTGGCCGGTGACCAATGTCCCGGTTGAATCACGTGATAAATAGTATTGGCAGAAAAATAGTTGCCCTGGTTATCTTGATAAGGCGCAACCCAAAGACGCATCACCATTTCCGGGTTGCGTTTAATGGAATCGGTTGAATCTCCGACATCCGCTAAATAATGAATATCCACGGTTAGCGTCGTTTCATTCGATGGAGCCGGTTTTGACTGAGCCAGCTTACCCTGATCGACCAGCGTGTTAACCTGATCCAAACTCTGGCAGGAAACCCCCGGTTTCATCGGGCAGGTAAATTGAGAGTTGAGTTCACCACAACCCACGAGCGTCGAACTGAGTGCGATGAAGAAACTTAGATTGAATAATTGTTTGGTATATTTTGGATTCCACATAAAATAAGTCTCCTTTAGGATTTAAAAAAAGAACTGTTGGGTCGATTGGTTTGCAACGCCCGAATTTGCGCTGGCGTCAGCGGCAAAGGATTGATGGCCGTTGCTGTCGGCGATGAATTAGCGTTAGGCGCTACTGGAATTTGAGCCGCCGTGACTGATTGAGGTAATGGGGTGGACTCAAACGGCGGTAAAATGGCTTCTTTTTCGTTATCGTGCTTTTGTCCATCGAGATAAAACCCCTTTAAAAATACAACATCGACAATCGTCCCTGCCGATAACTGAATCACCGGATGATACTGATCGGCGCGGCGAATATTGTAATCCGCAATTTTATCCATCGCGTTGCTAACGCCTTGCGCCGCTCCGAATTTAAAAATATCCGAATTATTGACACTGCTGACCGCGCCAGTTGGCGAAAGCGCTGTGGTTGTATATTGTGAGGCAATGCCCTGCGAAAATCCGGATAATGATCCGGCAATAAAAGCACGTTTTAACAAAGCGCCTTCGCGCCACAACGGAACACCCCGCACACCATTTTTACCTTCCGGCCCAAATACGGTTCCTTCCACCGGCAGTTCAATCACTTCACGATGATTAGGACTGACGCAACTAAGCCTCTCTAGCCGCATCTGGCCACGTTCGGAAGAAATATCCCCAATTACCGCTGCTGTGGCGACACAATCCTTGAGATGACTCTGTTGATGATTGGGCAGTGTGCCGACGTCCAGTAGTCTAAATAACACCGGCGTAGGATTGCCTTGACTGTTAACACCGGTGGAGGCATCCGCGCCACCCAGCATCACTGCCCGCACAAATGTGCCTGCAGGAACAAAAGACTCCGGGGTTTTGGAGGGTCGAATGACCGGCGGAATAATGGGCTGCAGCTTTGCCGGAGTTAACTCTAAAATATCATCGCTAACGCCCACTAAAGGATGGAGTGCGGGCGACGATGGAGTGGTCACCGGGCTACTGGTGTTGACACCATTGCCCGAAGTATTGGGGGGATTAATGAACCCTGGATTAGCAGAGTTTAATTTTTCCTGTAAGGATTTGAGTTGCATTTGCAGCGTTTGCAAGGCTTCACTTTGCGATTGATTCGTTTGTTCCTGGGTTGTTTTTTGTTGCGCGATGAACTGTAACTGTTTCTGAAGTTCTGAATTCGTTTTTTGCGTTTTATTCAGTTCGGCTTGCGTACGTTCCATCCAAAGACCCGCACTATCCACATGCGTCGTTGGATTGTCGATTTGAAACTGCGTGGCATATTTTCGCTTACCCTGTGACTGTGAATTCGCATGATCTGATAGGAATGAATAAAAAACCCAGCCTATTAATGCGACAGCGATCACGGCAATCGCCAGGTGCTTTTGTTGTTTTTTCTTGACTCGGCTGGGTTGCGTGTCAACTTCTGATGGATGCGAATGATCGGATTTTTTAAACATGACTGACCACCTTAATCATTTGAATCGATTGTTGAGGGAGTAAAGTTGTTTTCTTTAAATAAATGGCGCGATCACCGGCCTGGAATAATTCATTCTCAGTGATGGTCACTGTCTTTCGAGAATGATTGGTGATTTGATAAATATCCACATTCAAATGAGCGCCGATATAACGATCCGTTAATTTCAGGTTTAATTGAGAGCCAACAGTAAATGCTTTGGGTTTATTGAGCGTAAACTGCGTATAACCAGCCGGACTTTTTTGATGAATGATGGCATCAACTAAGCGGATTAAAGTCTGGGAATAAACATCGCTGGTTTCCCAGACTTTTGCCGCTTCCGTGACTGACTCTTGTGGTTTGATCACTAACATATCAGCCTGTTGGTGATATTTTGGGGTTAAATTCAACACATAATGATGTCCCTGTTCCGTGCTGATAAATAAATAAAAAGGCTTGAGGGCATGGATTGGTTTCGAGTGTTTTTTACAGGATTTTTTGTAATGGTTTTTGGTTCCCTGTTTATTTTTAGGTATGGGACAAGTTTTCGTGATTTTGTCAGCAGTGATCACGGGTTTTATAAACACCGCGCCTTGAACAGTATCGTTACTGATCGTATAAGCGCCTGCCGTTCCTCTTAATAAAGTAATACGATCACCGCTGACCGCAATGCGAGTCATTTCTGAGGCTGCTATATCGGCTGAAATTTTCGCATTATTTTCCACAATAATTGTTTGCGCTTGCGCGGGCGTCAACCCAGCCCAGGCTGAAAACGCCATGAGAGATATTGTTAACCCTAAATGAGTTTTAATAAGCTTTTTAAGCATGAGAACTGTCCTCCTGAGTGATGGTCTGTTTTGATTCTTTTAGTTCATTGGTTTTGTCCGTTATTTCCTGAAACGATTGCAGCCAGAGTCGGCCTTGTGAGTATCGGAAACTGAGACGATAACTGAGGCGTTGCACAGGCAGTGGCATATTGCTCACCGTGGCACTGAAATCACCACTAATTTCTGCGGTGAGATGTGAAACATCAATGGAAATATCGACCGGATAAAAAATTAAGCTGGTGTGGGTTTTAGCTAAATGATCTGCTTCCTCTACTAATTCATTCTTTAACTCTCCATAATAAGCTGGATCGGTATAGCGCAATAGCATCTCTCGTTGATATTCCGCGCTGCTCGGCGTCATATTTAAACGTAATTGCACGAGAAAAGACGATATTTGCGATAAGTATTCCGGTGATACAGTTTGTGAATTCACCCAGAAGGCTTGCTGTATAACGGGCGGCACAATGACAATCCGCTCACGATTAACCATTCGACAAACACAAATGACCAGGATGAGACTGATCACCGCCAAAGCTGCCGCTAACACCAGGTAACCATTCCGCTGTGCGATTAAATTTTGTAATCGAGATTTATACTGCGTGATTTCCATAAATGCTCTCCAGGTTAACCAATGAGTTCCCGCCAATAAGACGGCGGCGTGGCTTTCAACTTCACACACGAGGGCAAATGCCAGTACAACCAGTGATAAATAAAATAATGCCCTTGTTCGCCTTTCATTTTTTTAACGCCGAATATCCCGGCGCTGCCTACGATCATGCCCCACACCGGACTATTAAACACCAGCATTAAGATAAGAAACGGCGCTAAAAACAGGATGAGTTCGTCCATCGTCCACAGCATGAATTTAAACGGTTCATCCAGCGTTTGCGGAATGCGATATCCCTGACTCATGCGCTTTCTCCAGCAATCGACAGAATAATGTTGAAGAAAATCGACACCACCACGATGCCGGTCAACACCAATAAATTCTTGGTTTTCATATAAGCGGCCAAGCCTAAAATACCTTCGGCGGCGTAAATATATTTTTTACCTGTGCCGGTGAGGGTCTCCCACAAGCTGGCGTCAGTGCCTGCTAAAATATCGGTACCGTCTGCCAGAGCTGAACCCCACAGACCGATTAAACTCACCAGTAAAAAAAGACGGACGGTGGCCAGACTGTTAGGCTGGCACAATGCACACCATAGCCGATAGCTCATCGTCTGGCTGATTCTTTTGAATTGCTGAATTGTGTTATTCATATTTCTGATTCCTGTGTTTTTTAACTTTTCCTCGATTTTGCAATCGAAGTGCCGATAACTGTTCATATTTCCAGTGCAAGGGTTTAAAGTGTTTAGCGCCTAATTTCTCCATCCTTGTCAAACAAGCCACTTCATACTCGGCGCGGGCTGCTTTAATTTCTTGTGAAAAAGCAACGCACTTTTGACGATAATGGTCGTTACAGACTGCATGACTATTTTCTCCCTCGTTTTTCCAACGCCAAAACCATTTCATTCCAATTCCGGCATATCGCGCCGCGAGTTCATAACTCGCACCTATCCGCAGAGCCTGAGCTATTTTTTTCTGGACACTTTCTGTCAACTCATGATCCTGACTCTCCATAACGGACGCCTTGTTGCGCTGATACTGAATCGAATGTCCGGTCAGTGCCGGACAACCTCGCCGCTTTGCCAGTGTGTTGCTGCCAGCGGCGCACTGTCACGTCTACATAAGTAGGCATGACCTCCAAAACATACGCCTGGCGGTGCGCATGCTCTGCTGCGATCAGTGTGGATCCGGATCCGCCAAACATATCCAGCACCCGATCGCCGACTAGACTGCTGTTGTGCAGCGCTCGTTGTACCAGCGCGAGAGGCTTCATGGTGGGATGAAGGTCACAAGACAGCGGTTTATCGAAAGGCCAGAGCGTACTTTGCGAGTGATCCCCGTACCACACATCCGTTTGGCCTTTGCGGTAAGCGTAGAAAATGGGTTCATGCTGCGTTTTGTAACGACTCCGGTTCAATACAAAATGATTTTTTGCCCAGATGATCTGGGAACGTATGAGTAAATGGTTGGATTCCAACGCCTGTTTGACTAAATCCTGAAATTGAGAGGCATGGCAGACATACCAGGAGGCTGCCGGGTTGACCACAGTCACCGCACTGGCGAAAGCGGTTTGTAAAAATTGGAGATATTTCTCCGGATTCATATTGTCATTTTGAATACGACGTCCCTTGAAAGCGCCGTGTTCCTGAAGATAATCGACGTTGTAGGGCGGATCGGTAAATACCATATCGGCTTTAGCGCCATTCATTAATTGAGCTAAATTATCCGATGAAGTGGCATCACCGCACATCAGGCGATGACGTTCCAGTTCCCAAATATCACCCGGTTGACTGACTGCACTATTTTGCGGCGTCAACCAGTCTGCTGATTCTTCGTCCGGTTCTGATAATGTGCCGAGTAATTTGGTTAATTCAATTTCACTGAAGGCTGTTAATGACAAGTCCACGTCCAGTTCTTTTAATGATTCCAGTTCCTGGCGTAATAAATCTGAATCCCATTCAGCTTCTTCACTCAGCCGATTATCGGCAATGCGATAAGCTTTGACTTGTTCGGGTGTGAGATGGTGCGCAATAATAACCGGTATTTTTTCCATCTTTAATTTTTTAGCCGCCAGCCAGCGCGTGTGACCCGCAATAATAATATGGTCTTTATCCACCACAATCACTTGTTGCCAGCCATAGGTTTTTAAACTATCAGCCACCTTGTCAACGGCTTTCGCGTTTTTACGCGGATTCCGTTCATAAGGTCGAAGATCATCAATTAAAAACCATTGCATGTCCATTGAGAAAAACTCCATTGCTGTTTATTTTTTCGGAAGATTTTGTCTTCACGCTTGCAAAGAATCATCTCAGAAAAATATTCAAATGGACACGTAATCAGGGGCTAAAAATTTCCCGATCGATAGCCAAAAATTGCCTGATTTAACGCTAAAAGTTCCCGACGGTTAACAACAATCAATCACTTACACAATGTTTTTTTCAAAAAAATCGCGTTTTCGGGAAATTTTAGCTATCGGATCGGGAAATTTTTAAGGGTTGGTCGGGAAAAATTCGCAGGAGTATTACGTGTTATTTTCTGTGAATTTATGGCAGGCTGTAAAAAAACACAGGATATGATGTCAATGAATGAAGCACTTAAAAAAGACGAAAAAACAGGGATTAAATCCCAGAAGAAAAATCATTTATTGAATGATCAGTCCTTTGAGGCGCTGACGAAACTGCAAAAAGAAATCGTCCGTGAAACAGGATGGATGCCTTCTCTCAACAAATTAGTCAACGCTCTCGTCAATACCAAAACACTTTTATATCTAAAAAAAATCATGCTGACCACGGTGAAAGATCGTCAACCATAACGATTGAACTCCGAATTTATCTCAGCCGATTTTAAAACTAACCAACCCGACATTCATGTTGCCTGAACATCATCAGGTCTTTTTGATCATTTTTTTAAAATCATTCAGGAGAATTATTATGTCTAAACTCATTCAAGCGTTAATCAATCTAGAGCATCCACAACGTCATGCGCCGTTTTCGCAGGAAGCTTCGCTGGTTGTCGAAATCAATCGTCTTTATCAAGAAGCGACTCAGGAAATGTGGCAAAAGCGCGAGGGTTTTTCGCAACAACATTGGGTGACTGATTCAAAAATAGCTGGGTCTATTCAAACCCGCATTACCGCAGAATTGGATAAAATGAACTTGCATCGGCTGGCAGATTATAAGCGAATTCAAGCAGCGATTGTTAATTGGGATATACAAAAAACACAAAGCCAGGCAAATCCCAAAGCCGTCTTAGCCGTTAAAAAAGCACTGCTGGCCTGTACCGCCGATGCCCGAAAAAAACAAAAGTTATATCGGGCATGCAGTGAATATAAAGCGCATTTAGCTGCCGATATTCGTTCGACACTCACGGATATTCTACCCAATGTATCGCGTCAAAATGGTTTTCACTTACCGGAACCCACGACTTCCTTTAAAAAACCACTCCGCCCTGGAGAAAAGCCCTCTATTTTAGATGAGTTTCTGGCTCAAGACGCCAAGTCTTCTACTGTTCAACCCATTATTCAGAAGAATCCCAGCTTAAGCCAGGCCATTCAAAAATATCAAGCGGTCACCACTTTACAACGCACGCTGCTGACTCATAAACCTGCCACAGCACAAATCGAAGAATTTAAGCAAACCCTGCAACGGGAAAAAACCTGTATTGAAGCGCACCGCGATAGTTGGGGCATCCGGTTTTTAAAGAAAGTGACGGCAGTGATGACACTGGGAGCAGCCGTGGCATTGGGTATTTTCAGCGTGAAAGGTAAAGAAACCAGTAAAGCTTTAAATAAAATGCTCACCCCAACACCACGATCCCGTTAATCCGGTAATAACTATTTTTTAATGTGACTCTATTTTCAAATTTAAAGGAGAATTTTTATGAAAAACCTGCAAAAGCTGTTATTCAACGCTCAACGCGAATCAGTTAAAAATAAGCTGGATGTCAATATCAGTCTGGCATTGGATGATAAAGTGAAGCAATTGTACGACCAAGCCTCAGTGAATGCACAACGGCGCTTACGCAATAAAAAAGAGGGTTCCGCTTCACAAAAAAATACATTATTGATCGAGGAATTCACTGTTTTACTCACCCAGCACTGTGACAAATCGGATTTATTGGATCCCGTGAAATACGAAGCGCTGAGTCTATCGGTGCAACGCTGGTGTCCGTGGGAAGTCGAGAGCCAAATGTCTGGTCAACTGGCTCGGCAATTGTTGATCTCGATGTTACCGCAGGCGCGTAAAAAACAACAGTTACTGCAGATTTGTGATCAGTTTAAATCGCATTTGGCGGCTGATATTGAGAGCGGCCTGAAGGATCAATATCCAAAAGTCTATGCTGAATACAAAGCGCAAGCGCCGCAAAGCTTTGGCGGCCCGACATTACCGACTGGAAAACCAACGACACTCAGTTTCGATCCTTGTCGTCCTCTGGATCGATTACTGAGTGAATCAGCCGCCGAGCTAAAAAAACCCAGTGACGCTTTGTCCGGTGCGATAACCCATTATCGAATCGTCCGTCAACTCGAGGAAAAACTGCAAAATCCCATTAAACCCGTGGAGCGGCAATTACAGGATTTTCGACAGGAGTTTTCCAAACAAAAACCCGTCATTGAAAAAAATCCGGATAGTGCTGCCGTTCAGTTTATCAAACGCGTCGTCAATACGCTCTCCAAAGGATTGATGCAAAAACTGGGTTTTTGGCAGGTGAAAGGGCAGGCAGCGGCTCAAAAGATTGCCGATAAGCTGGCGATCCCGACAACGCCTGGATTAAAAGGAGGTTGATCGACAACCTCTTTGAACAGTCATTATTTAAATCTCACTCTTTTCCAGTCAGTTAATGGAGACAACCCATGAAAAATTTAGACTATTTGTACCATCGTGCCAAAACAGCGATCCATGCGTCACATTATCAACCTTTTTTAGAGACCCCAGATCGAGAGAATATTCTCTTAGCCCAGAAAAAAAAATCGGTTAAGGATTTACTCTTTATTCTACAGCATGTAGCGCTGAAAGCGATCCAAAAATTAAGTCAATCCTACTGTTTTTTAGGCGAAATCAAATGGCAGACCGCTTTTGCAAAATACGAATCTCAGCTTAAAAATCCAAACCTCGGTGTTTATGAACTCTGCATTGCACTGTGTCAGGTCGATGATCTCATCGAAATCGCCAGTGTGATGCAAACTGTCCGGAAAGATATCTGGGAGATGGCCAAACGCCAGGCCATATTATCAGGGGAGTGGGAGCAGAAATATACTGAAATTCAAAAGAATTATTTGGAGCGCCGTGAGGCGTTAGTGACTTTAGAAAATCAGGTGAGACAGATCAGCAAAACCTATTCACAATTAACGGGACAATCTCACTTAACGGAGTGTTCTTCTGATTTTGTGATTACTCAATCGGTTCCCAGAGAATTACCCACCTACCATCGAGCCACTCCTAACACACGATTTTCAGAAAATCATATTAAACATCTGATTCGTGTTGAAGGTAGCGCACGTATTGTTTATCAGGATTTGGCGCGTGAAGCGACTAAACCTTCAATCACTGAAAAATTAAGTGATGAAATTCAGTCAGGTCGGCAACGCCTCAATACCAAAGCGGAAAAAATTCTCAAAACCGCTGAGGATCTCCGCCAAAAAATTCAGCGAGATTCGTCCAGGCTGATTGAGCATCGTACTCAAACCCTGCTGGTGCATGCTAATCGCATAGAACAATTATCTATCACTTTAGAAAAAGTGATTCAGCTACTCAATCACTATTTAGTCCATCATCCACGCACACAAAAACAAGCCACAGGGAAGCAAACTCAACTACTGGTCTTGATAGTGAATGAAGCTAAAGTGACTCAGGACTATCTTCAACAGTCACCAAAAATCATTAATGCACAGCAAGTACAGCATCACATCTTAACTATGGAACAGCACCGCAAAGAGTATGCAAAAACCCTTACTGGCTGGGGAAGTTTTTTTGGGAGAAGCTTGTCTATCCATCAACAACACGCAAGCATCAATCAGGCTATGCAGAGCCATCTGGCAGAATTAACCGTCCCGGCTTGCGGTTTACAGGATCGACAAGGCATTGCTACCGTTGAGCAAATCAAAAATCAACAGACCGTCGGCCAAAAACTTGCTCATCAAACCGATCAAATCCATGCCGAAACTAAAAAAATTCAGGAACTGAGCCATGATTTTGGGTCAATCCACTGCCAACCCTAATATATCGAATTCATCGGCAGTGGCAGCCTATCAACTAGGCCGTTCATTTATCAGTATCGATATTTTAGAATAAGACTGCCGTATTACCATAAATAGTCTGAATGAAATAAATAATTATGAATTAGATTCTCTCATCAAAGGCTAATTCTTTATCAATTTAAAATTGATTCTTTCTGGAAAATTTTCTCTTGAATGGCAGTCAGGAAATTTAAACGGGCTTTTAAAGCCAGTTCCGCATGAATTCCGATTTCAAGCCATTTTTTTTTATCTTCTCCAGCCAGATTTTTTAAAATTTGTAATGCATGAGGAAAATGCTCTTTACCGTCCAACTCAATATGACGATTCAGATAATATAATAGCGGTTTTATCATAAACTTCTCTTCTGGACTAATCTCTTTCTCTAATTGGATCATCAATGGTTTAAATAATGATGACGTAATGGCTTCGCGACCATATACAAAGGCAGCCGCTAAAATATGAGTTTCTTGAGAAAAAAATCCAAACGTCGTGTAAATAAATTGTTGAATCGAGGCTGGTATTTGTAATTTTTCAGCGGCATCAATAAGAATTTCTCCTGTCGAAAGGTAACGTAAAAAATTTTGAATGAGCTGGGTATTTGCGCCAATGGCATGCATGGCTTCAAGATATAATTCAAAATGACTGCAATATTGCTGAGTATCTTCAGTGCGATCACCTTCTTCTTCCACTAAAATTCGGCTAATTAAGTGCGCGCTAAAAGCATCTTTCGGGGGGAACCACGGCGCGCGCGTGGTTACAATGCGATTATGTAATTCTTTGAGTAGGCACATGAAATCCCAGACAGCAAAGACGTGGTATTCCATAAAAATTCGCAAATCATCGAGTGAATGAATGTCAGCATAGAGTTCATGATGCTTAATTTTTTGAATGAGTGGGGTTAATTGTTGACTGGCGAATTCAATGTGAGACATGGCGGTTTCCTTTATTTTTTGAAGTAATAGACGGTTTATGTTTATTTTCGAGAGAAATATGCGCTTGCGCTAAAGCCAGCAATTCCTGTGCGTCTTCACGCTTCAATGGTTTTTCGTAGGCTTTGGTCATACCTACCGCCAAACAGTGTTTTTTTTCCTCCTCCCCAAGGTGCGCAGAAAGCGCAACCACTAATGAAGGCTGGCGTTGATGCTGTAGTTGCCAATGATGAATGGCAGTAGTCACCTGATAGCCGTCCTGATCCGGCAGACCCAGATCCATCAAAATCAGGGGATAATCCTGAGTTTTAATTTTCTGTAGAGCCTGTTCGCCGTTGTCTGCGGTATCCACCGTCGCCTCTAAAGATTCCAATAAACTTTTAACTACCCGCTGCGCCATAATATTGTCTTCAACTACCAGAATGGATGGACTGGTGGAGAGTGATGGTTGAGATTGGCAAGCGGCCACGGCATATTTCACACTTAAATCGGGTGGCGATGGCGGCGGGATAGCCGCACGGCTATATTCTGATCCAGAAGACAGGGGCAGTCGCAAAGGCAGAAGGCAAGTAAACAGAGAGCCTGCTCCCTCAACGCTTTCAAAATGAATCTCGCCGTCCAGCTCGCTGACAAACTGTTTAACCAGCGCCAGTCCCAAACCTGAGCCGGTATATTGACCCTCATAGGCGGGATGCAGCCGACCGAAGCGGGTGAAGATCAGCCCCTGCTGATCGTTGGGAATGCCGATGCCGGTATCCTGTACCTGATATTCGATGATGACCCGGTGGTGTTTTTTTCTTTCCAGTAGCCGGACGCTGAAATCAATCGATCCCCGATGAGTGAATTTAATGGCGTTGCTTAACAAATTCAGTAGAATGCGTTGAAAGCGGGTGGAGTCACCGATGACGTAACGTGGCAGACGCTCATCCAGTTGAATATTAAAACTCAAGTTTTTTTCATGCGCCGAGGGTTTCAGTAAATCCGCCATATTTTGCACCACCGTCAGCAAATCGAATTTAATCTCTTGAATAGGAAAGTCCCCAGACTCACAACGCGAAAATTCAATGATTTCATTCACCAGATTCAACAGTAGGGTGCCAGCCTTGACTAAATCATCTGCCGCCGCCTTGCCTTTCGAGGTCTGCACTTCTTTCTGCAACATGTCCGCCATGCCCAGCAGACCGGTGAGCGGAGTGCGCAGATCATGACTGATATTAGTGATGAACACGGATTTGGCCTGATTCGCGGCCTCAGCTTGGCGTTTGGCCTGCCGCAACTCGCGCTCTTTCTTTTTTAACGGCGTGATGTCGGTGAAATAACCAACAATACCCAAAACCTGATGATCGTCATCCAAAATGGGCAGTTTGCTCACCAGAGTGATGAGCTTTTTGCCGCTGGGCAAAACCAGAATCTCCTCCTGATTATTCAGGGGATGGCCGCTTAAAGTCTCCTGATCACCCCGTCGAAACACGTCGGCAGTGTGACCAGTCGGCTGCCAATTTAAGTCCATGTCTGTCTTACCGGCGATGTCTTCCGGCGAGTGTAGCCCGACCAGGCGGGCAAAGTTCTCATTGCAACCTAAATAGACAGATTGGGCATCCTTCCAGAAGATATACTGCGGCAAAGACCGCGTAATATTCTTCAAAAAAACTTCAATAATATGAGCCTGGTTTTTTTGCTCAAAGCGGGATGGTTGTGATTTCATAGCGCCTTCCTGGTTGAGGGGTTAAAGTGGCCACCTCGCCAGTGGGCGTGCGCAGGGAGATCCCGGTCACATGCCGCACTGGCGCATGTACTAAGATCGCCCACGATAGATCGCCGCACTCTTCTTTGCCGCCAGTCAGTGTCCCCGACCGAACCCCCCATTGAACCTGAACCCGGTGAAAACCAGACAGGCAGCACCCAACCACATAAAAAATATGCAGCCAGGTACTTTTATCAAAAGGAAATTCAAGCCGCCTGAACCAGCGGTTTAAAAAAGACGACAGATCGTATAGACTCTTCTTAGCCATTTAAACAATTCCTGTTGTTTGGTGGTTAGTATTCGGCGGGTGTCTCATCACCTGCCGAGTACGCTTATATATTTACTCAGGTTGAGACGGATTGCAAGTACCGTACCGCGCTGCACCCTCTAACTGCATAAATTAAAGTCACCTGGGTTAAACAGCCCTCCGCCTGGGACATAACCCATCACTCCATCACCTAAAAATACCTGCTTTTTTTGACTTTTTTTCGCGGGATCATTAAGATGGCTGGCACTATAGTCCCAATAGAAAAAGATAAGCCAACGGAAAGGCATGGATTTCCAACTATCAGGAGTGATAATGAACCAAATCATAGAACGACCCATCGAACACGACATCAACACGATTGCGCCGGAGGCCCATACCGGATCATCATCGTTACCGAAATCCGCTACCTTGCGCGACAGCGTGCGTGCGACATTGAAAGAGTATTTCATTAGGTTGGAAGGTGTCGCTCCGGCCAATCTTTATGAATTATTCCTCACAGAAATCGAGTCGCCATTATTAGAAGTGGTATTAAAGTATTCGGGCGACAACCAAAGCGCGGCAGCCAAATTGTTAAATATCAGCCGTGGCACTTTGCGTAAGAAAATGCAGCTTTACGGATTTTTACATCCAAAGAAAAAAAAGCAATAATTTTGGATTAGCCTAAAAAATCACACTTGCCTGAAAACTACCATTACCGTTAGGAGAAGGGATCATGGCCAGATTTATTTTTGCCAAAAATTTTGATCAACCGGCTTTACCAAAAAATATTATTCAACTGTCAGCGTCCAGGATAACCAAAAGAACGTTTTCCTCCGCTGAAAATAAAAAATTTATCGCAGCCAGAAATTTTCTTTTAGAAAATAGAACGGATTATCGAAAAGCCTATCAAGAATTTAAATGGCCACGGATGTCTTCTTTTAACTGGGCGCTGGATTATTTTGACGACATGGCGCGATCCAATCACCGCACGGCTCTCTGGATTGTCAGTGAAAAAGGTGAGGTCAAGCGTTCTTTCGCACAAATGCATGAGCGCTCTAATCAAGTGGCCAACTTTTTGATGGCAAATGGCGTTAAACCATTTGACCGGATTATGTTGATGCTACCGAATATCGTTGAGTTGTGGGAATGTATGCTGGCGGCCATCAAAATTCCAGCCATCATCGTGCCTACAGCGACACTACTCCCACCCGACGATATTCGTTATCGGTTAGAAACGGCTAAAATACAGCATATCATTACTATTCCATCCGAAGCGGAAAAATTTCGCCTAGTACGCCGTCCCGATGAGCAACAAGGGATTTTAATTGGAGAAGCGCAACCCGAATGGAAGACCTATGACGAATCAGCCAAATTTTCTTCAGCCTTCTCTCCTATTCACCAGACGCTCACTACCGATCCTTTACTCTATTATTTCACATCAGGAACCACCTCTAAACCAAAACTGGTGATCCATACCCATCAGAGTTATCCCGTGGGGCATCTGTCAACCATGTATTGGCTAGGGCTGCAGGCCAACGCGATACACCTCAACATTGCCACACCGGGTTGGGCGAAGCATCCGTGGAGCGCTTTTTTTGCGCCCTGGAACGCCGAAGCCTGTGTTTTTTCTTATGGGTACTCACGATTTGATGCCGAGCGACTGTTAAATATTCTGGCTCAATACCCGGTCAGCAGCCTCTGCGCTCCGCCAACCGCATGGCGCGCATTACGACAGAAAAATTTTTCGCAGTATCGTACTCATCTAAAAGAAATGGTCAGCGCGGGCGAGCCTTTAAATCCCGAAGTTATCTCCGATTTCAAAAAAGCCTGGGGATTATCCATTCGTGAAGGATATGGGCAAACAGAAACGACCGCGTTAATCGGTTACTGCCCTGGCCAGGAACAAGAAATTATTCCTGGTACGATGGGTTATCCTTTACCAGGTTATGAGGTGGAGGTGACGCAGGAAGGCAAATTGACGATTAATCGACGCAACGACCCTGTCGGCTTAATGCAGGGCTACCAGGAAAAAGACCGCACGGAAAAGGTCATGCATCACCATAGTTACGAAACCGGAGATCTTGTGGATCGTCACTCTGCCAATCCAAATATTTTATTTTTCGTTGCCAGAGAAGATGATGCCTTTAAATCGTCCGGTTATCGAATCAGTCCTTTTGAACTGGAATCTAAATTACTCGAATACCCATTAATCGCGGAGGCGGCGGTCGTACCCAGTCCTCACCCTATTAAAGAAAATGTACCTAAAGCATTTGTCGTTATCAAAAACTCCATGGATTCGCATGCCGACTTAGCTAAGGAAGTGTTTAATTTTTTACGCGGAAAACTGGCCGATTCTCATCGCATTCGGTTGATTGAATTTGTGGATGAACTGCCTAAAACGGCTTCCGGAAAAATTCTGCGACGCCAATTAGCCGCGCAGGAAAAATCTAATGTTCAAGCAGGAAAAAAACCTCCCGCTTTAGCATTTCATGAAGCCGATATAATCAGCGCTCCAAAAACTCTGTCATTGAATTAGTCGATGAAAATCGTTTTCTTAAAGAATACAGTTCAAAATTTACGAGATATAGCTCATCATGAACTTTGAAAAATCGCCTGCGAAGACTGACTGTTATTTTCTATCTGATTTTTACAGCCGACATAATGACCCATGAGTTCACACAGTTGATCATGAGAGACAATGGATAATTTTTTAAACGCCGACACCTTGAGATTATAAATGGTTTTGATGCTGAGATGCATGATACCGACAATCTCTTCGTAGGTTTTATTTTTAGCCAGTAAATTCAAAATTTCATATTCACGGGCGGACAATTTTGCAAAAGGCGATTGTAGTCTGGCGGGTTGAGCGCGGTAATCCAACAAGGCCAAAGCCAGGTCTGGCTGCAGATAAGTCTTGCCTGCTCCCACCATCCTGATCGCTTCCAGATTTAAATAACAGGCTTCTTTGGTCACAAACCCTTTGGCAGGAGAATCAATCAGACGACTGAGCGTCGGCCAATGCAGGGTATTCAACTGATAAATACAGAGCATGTGCGGCCAGTGTCGGTGAATAAAACGGCAGACGGCTTCTCCTGACATATCGGAAAGTTGGGTATTGATTAAAATGACTAACGGCGATTTTTGTTTGTGTTTGCGGATCAGTTCAATGCCTTTCGTACCGGTGGTCGCTTCGCCAATGACCATAATTTCTCGATGATTCACTATTTTCTGCAATAATTGGCAAAACATTAAATCCTGATCGATAAAAATAACTGAAATCATACTGAAGGCTCCTCTGAGTTTTTATTGGTTAACAGACATTGAGCATATTGCTCTAACGACAAGGGTTTCACGGATAAAAGCTGGCTGGCTTCCTGTCCGGTCTTCAAAACCTGTAAGGCTTTCTGTTCATCGCCAATCAGCATGGGTGCAGAAGTGGACTGGTAGCCTTTGGCGGCATTGACGGTGTCAGAGATGCCGGTCAATTGTCGCGGATGCACAGTGGGCGGGCGCGACAGATAGCTGGTATAGCGCTTTTCAAATTCCCGCGCCTTAAAGGGTTCATCGCGTGTCAGCATAGTACAGAGGGTTTGCCAGCCGCCCATATCCCAGACCACGGTGTGAATCAGTGGATCGTCAAACACCACTGTTCGGTAAGCTCCAGCCCGGCGAATGGCATGCATGACCTTGCTCCAGGCCCGCAACGCCTGGCCGGTGCTGCCGCCCTCCAGAGCCGCCACCAATTCTCCTGGTTTCGGAAAAAATTGATGCGCCTCCGGACTGCGGCAAAAATCCACCACCGCCCGCTCAATCGCAGACAGGGCATAAGGCCGAAGCCAGCGCCAGTAATTTTCCAGATCGCTGGCGCTGATGGGCGTCTGAAAGGTTTGCGCCAATCCGGTGATAAGTTTGGCAAATGGCCTTTTGTCGGCTGATTCCACGTTACTCCTCCTGCTGTAACCAGGTCTGAGCGGCCTGGATATTGCCGTTCAGCCGTTGTTCCGCCTTGTTCTGCGCTTTGGGTGGATGCTGCGCGTTGCGGATAAATCGGTCAATCTGATCCGCTGAACGCAGAATCAAATGCAGCCCATCGTAACGCTCACCGCGGTCGTTATGACCGCGATTATGCGGCGTCAAACTGCAACCGGTGATCGCCTGGCACAGATCACTGACGCTGTAGCCTTTGTCCAACGCAAGCTGGATAAAGCGCCGTCGCTGCTTGTCCAGCACGGCCTTGGGGTGATCCATCACTCGCTGCCAGTGTGCAAAAATTTCGACCGCCGGCTCAGGAACTGCACGAGTGTGTGGGTGTTTACTTTTCCATTTCCCTTCCATTTCCTTTTCCAATTCCATTTCCCCTTCCAGTTCCACTTCCATTTCCATTTCCATTTCCATTTCCATTTCCAACGATGCACGCATAGGCGCAACCGGGTTTGCGATATGCACAACAGAATCCGGCATAGGCGTCTCTCTGTTCTGCATAGGCAAGTCCATGCAGGGTTTAACCATCGTAGATTGAGACTCTGACAATGCCTGTTGATTCGATAATGAACCACTCGAAGAAATTGGCGCTAAATTTGTGGGCATTTCTGTTGCTGTGCTTGCATATGCGGAGTTGTGAACAGGCGCTTGAGCCGGACGCGGTGTTGTCGGTACAGACACCAGTCGCTCTGGGTGTTGCATAGGAGAAGCATAGACTGGTCGATGTAATACTGGCGGTCTCATAGCGACACATCGCTGTGGATCGGGCAATACACTTTCCGGTTCCCGCTGATTAATACTTTGATGCTTACGCCAGGTCGGAATGTAACCATAACATTCACCTTCATATTCATAGCGTTGAATAAAACCAAATTCTGACAGAGCTGAAAGAACCGCACTGAAATTAATCTCGTCATAAGGCAAAATATCCAGCTTCAATTGCCGGGGTCGCCAGCGAAATCGACCTTCCGCATCCACCACCGTAAATAAACCGATAAAAATCAATCTCAACGGTAATCCACTGCTTTGCTCGGCTTCAAACAGTTGCTCGTGCCGAAATAATTCGGGTTTTACGGTTCTGATTTTGCTCACGACAATCACTCCTTTTTATTTCAAATTTCAACAAACCGACAAAACTTAATAATGCCCAGGCCATGGTCGGCGAATAGCCTGAAAAATGACTCCCTGATTTTTCTGTCATATTGATCTCTGGAATATTTTTTTCCTCAGTAGTATTTGTACTTCTCTTGGGTATTATTTCGGGGTGATCTTTGCTATTTTCTTTCGGTAACGCTTTTTTACTTCCGGATTTTTCATTCGATGCCGCGCGTAATTCCCTGATCATCTGTTTATCACTTAAACTCAATAGATATCGCTGTCTTTCAGGCGGATATTGGACTATTTTGACCGCTCGATCGATGGGAAAATCGTGATCCATCGCATCAATGAGTTCTGGAACGCCCAATTGAACAATTTTCTTGGCTTTTTGATAGGATTTATAGCTACCCAACCGGGCATAATGGTTGGCTATTTCCGCCGTTCTCCCTTTATGTAACTGTTGAGACGAAAAAAAATCATCCCCGTTATCTTCTACTTTGGGAAATTTTTCCCTAAGTAAACGATCACTTCTGACTCCTTTACGAACTCCCAGTGCTGTTTCAATCGCCAGACCCAAGGTCACTCTTTGTTTAAAGCCCAAAGGAGGTCTGGCGTTTTGTGCCGCTTCATATTCGGCTTTAATTTGATTTCTTAATTTCTTATCGAGATGAGGCGTTAATTGCAGACGATTGACAGCGCCCTGAGTGGCATATTCAATTTTTATCGCATTTTCCAGGGAAATAGTATTACCGTGATTGAGCCAATCCGTAATCCGTGGTGTATCAACGCCAATGAGTTGCGCCAGGTTTCCTCTGCCTCCGCAAAAGTTAATAGCCACCTGTAACCAATGGCGATGTGTCATCCCGTTCCGTTTCATCATAATCAGCATTTTTTCCATGCAATGGATTTCATGCTAACTAAAAAAGAAGTCGTTCGGGCGACTTCTTTTTTAGTTAAGATAACCACAGTCAATGAGACCTGTTTTGAATGAATCACGATAAAAAATGAGGAAAAGAAAATACGTCTCGCCGACTTTTAAAAAGTGCAAGATGATAAAATTTTACGGTGGGACTAAAGCCCAACGGGGACAGATAGAATTTTATTTTTAACCACATTCATGTGGCTAAACAGGCTGATTAAGAAAAAGTGGATAAAATCCACGAATAAAATCGTTTTTGCATTTTTATATGAAAAATCAGCCAATAGAGGAAATTATAGTGCAAAATTTCGCGCCTGCCATTATTAGAATAAAAAATGCGCCTCATTATTGCGGTATGAATCGCAAACGATTTAATCAAGAAGTCAGGCCGTTATTGACCACTGTGCGGATTGGCAAAACCGGTATCGGGTTTTTTCGTAATGAACTGGATGCCTGGGCGGAAAATTTGAAAACAACACAGGGTATTTCACCTGAAGGAAGAACCTCATGGGAAAAAAACGCGCTTTATCCGGATTGCGGCTCCGCAACGGGATCTGGCACATTGAAAAAATGGTCGACGGAAAACGCTTATACGAAAGCACTGACGTTAGCCAGAGAGAAGAAGCGGAAAAAATACTAATCCATAGGCTTGAGCAAATACGTTCAGCCAAAATATTTGGAGTCAGGCCATCACGCACATTTCAAGAAGCAGCAACCCGCTATTTAACAGAAAATCGGCACAAGAAAAGCATTAGCGACGATGCCGATGTCATTGAACGGTTATGTCCTCATATCGGTGAAATGGCCATTAACAAAATTAACATGTTTTCTTTACAATCTTATATTAACTTACGAAAAGAACAGAAGGTTAAAAATAGAACGATTAATATTTCTTTGCAATTAATTCGGCGGATTCTCAACCTGTCTCATCAGGAATGGTTTGATGAACAGGGATTAACCTGGTTAGATACTGCCGTAAAAATAAAATTATTGCCCCTGACCGACAGCCGACCTCCTTACTCACTGACCTGGGAAGACCAAGATCAGTTATTCGCTCTATTACCGGACTACTTACGACGCATGGCCTTATTTAAAGTGAATACCGGCTTACGCGATCAGGAAATTTGTGGCTTACAATGGAATTGGGAATATCCCATTCCAACTCTGAAAACCAGCATTTTTATTATTCCTAAAGAATATACCAAAAATAATCTGGATCGCCTGGTCGTTTTAAACGATATCGCCTCACAAATCATAGGTGAAGTTCGCGGCCACCATCCTGTCTACGTATTTACCGGGAAATATAAAAAAAACCGCATACATCACATGCGTAACAATGCCTGGAAAACAGCGCGAAAAAAATTAAAAATACCTGTCAGAATTCACGATTTGAAACATACTTTTGGCCGCCGATTGCGTGCAGCGCAGGTTGGCATTGAAGATCGCCAGGATTTATTAGGTCATAAATCGCAGCGGATCACCACGCATTATAGTCCTGCTGAAGTAAAACATTTAATTGATGCGGCAAACAAAGTCTGCTGCCGCCAAGCCAGCACACCAACGTTCAATGCTATTCGAGCAGAAATGACTAATCTCCTCACGATAACTGAAAAAATTCATATTAAAAAATTGAATGTAGAAAAACTAACGGAACATACTGAAAAAACCACCGCATTACCGGATCAGAGAGTGGCGGCATGAACGAGTCAAGAATTAATCAAATTCTCTGCGGAGATGCCAGACAACTGTTAAGAGATATACCTGATCGATCAGTGGATTTGATTTTTACTTCGCCGCCTTATGCCAATCAGCGAAAAAGGCAATATGCCAGCATCTCAGCCAACCAATACGTAGACTGGTTCATACCAATTGCGGATCAGCTTCAACGAATTTTAAAGCCCACCGGTACATTTATTCTTAATATCAAAGAAAATGTGATTCAAGGCGAACGATCACCGTATGTATTGGAACTCATTCTTGCGCTACGCCGGGAGGGTTGGCTGTGGACGGAAGAATTTATCTGGCATAAAAAAAACAGTTTTCCCGGCAAATGGCCGAATCGATTCCGCGATGCCTGGGAGCGGTTACTGCAATTTAACAAAAATAAAAAATTCTGCATGTATCAAGAGGCAGTTAGGATGCCTATGCATCTTTCTACAATTCAACGGTTAAAACGATTACGAGATCCTGATAAAACTCACACGCCTTCTCGTTCCGGCAGTCCATTCACCAGAGATTTGACGCATTGGCTTAATAGGGAAACAGTTTATCCCGATAATGTACTTTATTTAGGCACGGAATCCCACAATCAGCATCACAGTGCCGCTTTTCCGCAAACGCTGCCCACCTGGTTTATCCGGCTGTTTACCCAAGATAGGGATATCGTGCTGGATCCCTTTGTCGGTAGTGGCACCACAGCAGTGGCCGCTCAACAGTTAGGAAGGGGGTTTATCGGCATTGATATCTCCGAGGTTCATTGCCAGGTGGCGCGGGAGCGGCTGAAAAAAGTAGCCGCTTCATCTCAGGCTAATGCCCTATAGCACCAAAAGATTGACTTCGACGCAATCGATTTATAAAATATCAAAAAATATCATTTTAAGTATGATATTTTTTGATATTTTACTAGAAAAAGGAGTTTGATATGCCAAAAAACAGCATCACTTATCCCCAGGTTGCCGAAGCCTGCCAGACGCTGCTCAGTGAAGGCCAGAAAATTACTCTAAGAGCCATCGTCGCCAAGAGTGGCGGCTCACCAAACGCGGTACTGCAATTCTGGAAGCAGTGGCAACGAGAACAAGAAGACATTACCTTGGCCGCCCTAGATGAAGACCTTTCACCATCAGTCAAGCAGGCTATACTGGCCGAATGCGCACGCAAGGTTTCATTGATTAAAACTCATTTTGCCAAAAAAATCACCGAATCTGATCAGCAATGGCAGGATATGCAAGCGCTCGCACAGGAAGCCGATCAACAAAAACAGCAGATCCAAAGCGAACTAACCGAAACCCAAACCCGCCTACTGGAACAGAATGCCCGCGCCAGTCTTCATGAACAACAACTCACCGAAGCTGACAAACGCTTAAAAGATATGGAAGGCCGATATCAAGCTATACTCATCGCTCATGAACGCTCTCAGGCAGAAAAAATAATGATGGAAAAACAGGCGGCAGACTGGCAGGATCATTACCATCGCTGCGAGCAAGAACTCAAAGCTTTACAGGCCGCCAAACATGGAGTGGATATTGAGTTAGCGACTCTTAAGGCACATTTAAATAATAAAATTACCGCTTAAACCATTTTATTGTGGAGGCTTTATGATTACCGGCATGAGTCATGTGACTTTAGCTGTCAAAGACATTCAAAAATCTTTTCTATTTTATCGAGATGTATTGGGGCTAAAACCCTTATGCCTCTGGGATAAAGGCGCTTACTTCCTGGTAGGAGATTTTTGGTTTTGCCTCAACGTCGATGATAAACGGGCTCCCAATCCGTGTTATACTCACTATGCTTTTTCAGTTTCGCCAAACGATTTTGCAAGCATGAGCAGCCGCATTATCAATGCAGGCACTGTGATCTTCAAGGACAATACCTCGCCCGGCGACTCTCTTTATTTTTTTGATCCAGATCAACATAAGCTGGAAATTCACGTCGGTGACTGGAAAACACGCATTGCCATTAAAAAAGAAAATCCTGGCGCATGGACGAATACTGAATGGTTTATCTAAAAAATTTTAAGGAAATTAAGAATGCAAGCGATCCCTGAAAATAAACAAGCACTTTTCCAACATTTATCTGAACTTTCCAGATACCCACTTAGGCATGCTCTCCCTCTCTGTATTTATAGTCCAGGCGATAAAAATTCTTTTTTATCTAATGGAACCATAACTTTTTTTGAATCAGGAGAGTATATTATGGGAATAACATGCCAACACATACTCGAAAAGTATGATCAAATGATAAAAGAAAATAAGGGGTTAAAATTTCAAATCGGTCAATTAATTTTTAATCCTTATGATTACCTTTCTGATCAAACTAAGATCGATTTAATTACATTTAAATTCCCCAAAAGTATTCAAGAGCAACTTAAGCCGAAAATTGATCGTGGATTTGGAAATTTTCTAATACAAGAAATCCATGACCAAGAAATTAAAGCAGACCAATTAGTGATTATAGGTGGATTCCCCGGCGATTGGAGAGACAAACCTTCAGAAAATAACCACCTCGTTTTTAAATCTGGCAGCATGTTCGGACGTATAACTGCTTCTTGTGAAGATCAATTCTGCTGCAGAATGGAAGATGTTAATAGTTGGTATAAAGGGCTTGACAATGTTGGAAAGGAATTAACCAAGGCAGGTGGTTTTAGCGGAGGACCGGCGTTTATTTTCAGTGAAGAGGGAGTTATTCATCCTAAATTTGCAGGAATAATATATGAAGGTGATTTTTATCCAGGAACAGATATTTTAATGTTTTTTGTTCGTCCGGCTAAATATATCCGAATGAATGGACTCATACCTTAAAGTTATAAATATAGTAAGTAAGAAAAGTAATATTACTTAGCAGTTCATCAAATAACATATTCTTAGTGATTTTAGATAATTTGCCACTATAGAAAAATCTTGCGATACATTTTATCAAGTTTAAGCAGCCTAATAAATAACTTTTAGATTTACAATCGTCTTTATTTATTTTATAGATACTTTCGAAAAATTTTTGTTGTGAAGCCAACATCACATCAATAAATTTTATGTGCCGTGACCTATCTTCAGAAGCTTTATTTCTCTACGCACCTACAGGATGTTTAACCACTCTATTAAAATCAAATTCATATCCTGCAGTATCTAACTCTTTAGCAACATCTATCTTCCAAGCCCCACCATCGTCTAAAGAGATATAGACAATTCCATCAATATCACTAGGAATTTCGACTCCTTGCTTTAGTAAAGCACATACCCGCTCACGACCAAGCTTAGCAATTAAATAGCCGTGCTCAAAAACAACATTTTGCCTTGCGCGTGGATTCATTACACTACCGCTAAGACCTCCCTGATCACAGGGGGTATAGAGAACAATGGCAAAACCTACATTGCAGTAATTTTCAATTTTTTCAAAAAGATGTCTTCCTGAATTTGGTTGTTCGTGAAGAATAATTGGGGAAAATCCAAGCTGTTGGATAAATCTCGCAACTTCTTGCTTAACAGAATTGTCTCGGCCATGCACTATAAATACTTTTTTTAAATCTTTAATGGCCGCTTCTTTAATTGGCTTTTTAGATAACAGTTCACTTGACGTAATTTCACTTTCTAGGTCTTCAAAAACATCAGAAGTAATATCCGAAGCTTCGCGCATATCATCATGTGCTATTATTTCTTTTGGAGAAAAAATATGAAGCGTGTAAGGAGAAGCTCTATTATTTGCAGCATCTGCGAGTTCTTGCGTGGTCTTTTCTGTTTTCTTAATTTTTATTCTTTTTATATTTGATTTTTTCAATAAACATCCATCAAAATGAAATTCCTCGCCTCGTAGATAGGGTCGAAGTATTTTATCTTTTATTTTAGTTAAATCAGTTTTGTCTACCTCAACGTATTTTTTATTTTCTTGCTTTCTTTTCCCAACTTCTGGTGTTTCAATTATTACATGATAATAAATCATTCAAGTCTCCGACAGTAAATCCTTATAAGAGATGGTTCCCGATGTTCAAATAGCGCATGGTTATATTTTTACTTTTGGATTAAACGCCCATACTTTTCCTCAAGCCAATGACCGCCACGAGTGTATTTAAGGCACAGCACAGATATAGTATTATTGACACGTAAGACATCAGAAAGCCTTCCCTGAAGGTCATCTCGAATATCAGGAGCAAATTGGCTAAAATAATCCCTCCCATTAGAATTAGGAATATCACTTAAATTACATTCTAAAGTAACACGCTCAATTGTGTTATTTTTTTTCAAAGCCTCTGCTAAATCAGTTACTAAGTCCAGATATCTTCCATCAACTTTCAGAGAAAGGTCCCTTTCTTTAAAGTTATTACCTGAAATTTTTTGCACGAGGGCATCATCTAATTCTTGCATAATTTAATCCTGTAATCTTAAGCCAACCTTAAGCATACCACTCTTATTTAGGGTAGTTCAAGCACCAGTTGCTTACGACCTGCTGACCATTTATATTGGTGCTGTGAAGGGCGTCCTCTATAACCCAGAGGAGGTTCTTATGGGACGCAAGAAAGAATCCGGCCTACGGAAACGTAGCGGAGTTTGGCATATTGAAAAAACTGTTTTTGGAACGCGGTTGTACAAAAGTACCAACACCAGCGACCGGCGGGAAGCAGAAAAATTCCTGGCACATGAAGTCGAAAAGCTGCGCTTGACCCAACTCTACGGAGTGAGGCCTAAGCGGACTTTTCAAGAGGCTGCCGAGAAGTATCTGGCTGAAAACCGACATAAACGAAGTATCGTGGAAGATGTTCGTCAAGTCGCGCTGTTAAAGCCGTATATCGGGCAATGCGATTTAGACAAGGTTAACATGCTTTGTCTACAGCCCTTTATCGAGGCTCGGCAACAACAGCAAGTGAAGAATAGGACGATTAATTATTCTTTACAGGTGTTACGGCATATTTTGAAACTGGCGAGTCAGGAATGGATGGATGAATCCAACCTAACCTGGCTGAGCGGCGCACCTAAAATTAAGCTGTTGCCGCTTGACGACCAAAGGGAACCGCATCCCATCGCTTGGGAGGAACAAGATCAGTTATTCGCGCTGTTGCCCTTATATTTACGCCGTATGGCTCTGTTTAAGGTGAACACCGGATTACGCGATCAGGAAGTGTGTGGGCTGCAATGGGACTGGGAACACCCAATCCCTGGACTGAATGCCAGCATTTTCGTGATTCCCAAGGAGTACTCCAAAAACAAACAGAATCGGTTGGTGGTGTTAAACGACATTGCTCAACAAGTGATCAATGAAGTCCGTGGACAGCACCCGGTGTTTGTATTTACAAGCCTGGATGGGAAGACACGAGTACACCACCTGCGCAACCGAGCCTGGAAGAAAGCGCGGACGATATCGGGTTTGCCGATCCGCGTTCATGATCTGAAGCATACCTTTGGCCGCCGATTGCGCGCGGCACGGGTTAGCATGGAAGACCGGCAGGATTTATTGGGACATAAATCCTCTCGAATTACCACGCATTATAGTTCGGCGGAAATACGTGAGCTGATTGAAGCAGCGAATAAAATCTGCCGTCGACAAGAAAGCACACCGACTGTGGGTGCGATCAGATCAGGAACCTTATCGGGCGCTGCGATAGGCACAGTAGTCCGGCAAACTTGTCCGGTTTAGTTTTTTCGGAATTACATTCCGGCAAAATTACGGCAAAGTTTTTGGAGGTTTTTGAAAGTTACGGTAAGTCTTTGATTTTAAATGGGCCGTGCTGGGATCGAACCAGCGACCCGCTGATTAAGAGTCAGCTGCTCTACCAACTGAGCTAACGGCCCGTGATGCTTAGCGATTATACGAAGTGAGCCTTCCTTGGCAACACTTTCCCTGAGAACATCAGGTTAAGTGCTTTCCTCGTTGCATCTTATAATAACAGTTGGGCCTTTTCAACTCCGGTAAAAAAGGGCTAGAAGTAGGACTGGCTAAGCTGCAAGAGCCTTTGCAGGTTTTCGCCGGCGGGCGATGGGTTTTGGTAGCAGTAAATTTCGATATAACTTTGCAGCACGTATTCGTAGCCGGGCGTTTTCAATGCTTTGATAATTTTCATGGCGCGTTCGACATCGATAGCAACGTTGGCGCTGCAGCGTTGGAATAAAATGGCGGCCAAAACGGCGGCTTTGGACGCGCGTCGCGCTGGGCTGGCGGTTTCAAAACTTTGCAAACAAAATTGTAAAGCTCGGTCTTTGTCCCATTCCAGCCACTGGTAATAAAAAGATAATGCTTGTCGCTCAGCACTAAGATCTTCTCTTGATAATAAATACCAAATAACGGGGACAGCGGATTCAATATTCGCCCAAGAACAGTTGCCGCTGATTTGTGAACCGATGGTTAATTTACCAATCCGTTTTAATCCCAATAATTGTGGCGCTTCAACATCGACAAAATTTTTGGTTTGACGTTTGTACATCACTTGTTTCAAAAAATTTTTTGTGAGCACTTCAGGACGCGTTACTTGATAAATGGCTACATTATCAACGAATAAATCATTTTGCGAGCGATCGCATTTTGCCAATAAATTACCGTATTTTATCCAAGAAATCGCGTGTCCCTCATACGCAATCGGAATAATCAACAATTCATTATTTAATAAATTATCAATCGTTTTTTGATGCGCGGTGAGATCGACTTGATATTGCTGGTATCGAATCAATTGTGCAGCGGTGGCAAAAGCATTAATCACTTGGTTAATAGCGTCGAAATAATTTCTAAGATGTCTAGCGGAAAAATTATTTTTATATTCTTGTAGAGATTCAAGAATAATATTGATCGTAAATTCCAAGATAAATCCTTCATAGTCTACTTCGGTAAATCGCAGTTGAGGGTCAACAATATCTGCAAATCCGACTAATTCAAAGCGGTGACCCAATAATTTGGTATTAATATAATCTTGAGCGAACTCTAATTTTGCCCCCGCGCGAAGCAATAAATTTTTTAAATTTTTTTGACGTCGCAACAATGCTTTTACTAATACCGGTTCGCTGGCCAAAGTATAGGCATTAGGATCTGCTCCATAGTGCAATAATAAATGCGAAAAATCTAAATTGGTGTTTTCAACTGTCCAATGTAAAGCGCTGCCGCCAGTTAAATCTCTAAAGTTTACATTGGCCTTGTGATCTAACAACAATTCACCTTTGTCGATATCATTGACGATCGCCGTTTGTATTAATGGCGTAAATCCATATTCGTCAACCATATCCAATTTAGTTTCTTGTTTCAGTCGTAGTTCCAACTCAGTCAGCGAGCCGTAAATAATGGTATCTGAGATTGACATTTATTATCTCGGCGAGGGTTTGGGTGTGGGTGTAGGAGACATACTGGGCTGAGGTTGTGGCGCCAAATTAGGTTTTATCTGTGGAGAATTTTGAGCCGCATCGTTGGCAGGTACGCGTGTGGCATCCGGATTTTTATCGACGCCGGAAAATTGGCTGGATTTTGCCAGTAAGGGATGGGGTTTACAACGATTGGCTTGGGATTCTCCAAAATCCATTCCATGACCGGCTTCGCGCCGATTATGGGGCTGAATGGCCAACGGCGAGCCAAAACCGTGTCCTATTTTACCCTCTTCCTTACGCAAAAGTTCACGGACATAAAGGTCTGTTTCAGGCGTCATCCCTTTGTCATGTGTCTGGTAGGTTTCCAAAAGCAGAGTTTTTTGCTCAGGGTCCCATACCAAGTTGGGTAAACCGACTTTGATATAGGCAATAATGGCGTTCACTTCCACAACGTCGCCTGTAGTTGATAAAATTTCTTCAACTACGCCGGCTTGGTTAACGACAATGGGGATCAAATCGCCATAAATGGTTAAAACTTCTACCAAACATTCGTTACGGGCGATCACCTCGCCCACCGACTTGTACCAATGTCCAATTTTGGCGGTGGTGACGCCTCTAGGTAAGGCAGGAACTTTGACAGGGATGCTCATCCGAGAAATATACTAAATTTTAGCGGTTTTAATCAAGTAGATAATCCTTCAAGGAGCCCATTTACTCTGATTCAACATTAGGGTAAAGTTTTCCATGATGCGACGACTTTTAATACTTTTTGGTCTATTGTTCAATTGCGGCTTTGCTCAGCAAGTGGCCGCTAACCCTGAAACTGAAGTAGTTTATCATCATCTGACGGTTATCGCAGATATTCATTTCAATCCTTTTGCCGATTGCCCTGCCAAAAATGGTAAATGCCCCGAGGCGATTGAACTGAATAAGGCAAAAGTAAGTGAATGGCCAGCTATTTTGGCAAAGTACAATTCTCAGAAATTTCCAAGTTATGGTCAGGAAACTAATTATAAACTTTTCTCTTCTTTGCTTTCGCAAATTGGACAACAAAAACCGGAAAATGTGCTTATTCTTGGTGACTTTTTGGCGCATAATTTTTACTTGAAATATCTCTCATTCGTAAACGACAACAATAAAAAAGATTATCAAAAATTTGTACTCAATACTTTGGCGTATTTAACAAATTCTATGCAGCAAATATTACCGGAAAATTCTTCAATTTTTCCAGTCATCGGTAATAATGATTCTTATGGCGGAATAGGATGTATGTCTCCAGACTATTGTAGTGAAACCAATGGCGATTTTTTCAAAAATACCGCAAAAATTTGGGCGCCGCTATTTAAAAACAAACTGAATCAAAAAGAGTTTAGCGCAACCTATTCCAAAGCTGGTTACTATGAAATTACGTTGCCCGACTCTAATCATCTGCTGATATTAAACACGGTTTTATTTTCACACCAAGCGCAAGGCTATAAAGTTGATCAAGCGGCGAATGCGCAAATTGCGTGGCTGAAATCACGATTAAAAATTTACAAACGAGCCAATCAAAAAGCTTGGATCGCATGGCATATCCCGCCCGGGGTTGACGCCTACTCCACGGCCTCTAGTTTTTTTCAAAGAATCACTCCTTTTTGGAAAGAAACTTATAACACACAAGTATTGAACTTGATTCATCAATATACTGATACGGTTACTGGTGTTTTTTCCGGACATTTGCACATGGATGGGTTTTTGTGGTTGGATTCCAACGAAAAATCTGGCGCATTGGTGGATTCATTTGTCCCTGCGATTTCACCCATTTTTGGCAATAACGCCGCTTATAAAATTTATGATTATGACAGTAAAAATTTACAATGGTGTAATTTTACCACTTATTATTTAAGTTTGATTAATACTTCGGTAGGGCAAGATCTGTGGAACAGAGAATATACATTTAATGCAGCTTTCCAAACCAATTCACAAAATTGCACATTGATTCCCGGTTTTGCCAAAATCGCTTTGAATAAAGATGATCCTTTTACCACGAATTATTTAACTTTCTATAACGTCAGCTCAAATTTTAAATCAATTCCGCAGCAAGCTTGGAAAACATTCTGGTGCGCCATTCGGAATCTGGATATCGCTGATTATGAAAATTGTTTAATGAATTGATTCTGTTCTATCCAATCTGTTAACGTCAATCCGAATCTCCTCCAATCTTTAAACCCTTAACAATTCAGCTACAGCTTTGCCAATTTCGGCGGGAGAGTGCACAGTCTTTACTCCCGCCGCTTCTAATGCAGCAAATTTTTCCGCCGCTGTCCCTTTGCCGCCAGCGATAATGGCCCCGGCGTGGCCCATGCGTTTTCCAGAGGGAGCAGTTACGCCGGCAATATAAGAAACTACGGGTTTGGTGACATGTTTTTGAATGTATTGCGCGGCTTCTTCTTCGGCGCTGCCGCCTATTTCACCCACCATAATGATCGCTTTGGTTTGTGAATCTTTTTCAAAAAGCGCCAGGACATCAATAAAACTCATTCCTGGAATAGGATCACCGCCGATGCCAACGCACGTGCTCTGACCTAAACCTAACTGAGTGGTTTGCGCCACTGCTTCGTAGGTTAATGTTCCTGAACGCGATACAATGCCGACACTGCCAGGCAGATGAATGTGACCCGGCATAATACCAATCTTACAAGCGCCAGGGGTAATAATTCCTGGGCAATTAGGGCCAATCAAACGAGTTCCTTTATCCTGCAAATAGGCTTTCACTACTAACATATCAAGAACGGGAATGCCCTCGGTAATGCAAACTATTAATTTAATACCCGCTGCGGCAGCTTCGATAATTGAATCTTTGCAAAAAGGTGCAGGCACATAAATGACACTGACTTCTGCGCCGGTCGCTTCAACGGCTTCACGCACTCGATTAAAAACGGGTAAACCCAAATGTTTTTCTCCGCCTTTTCCGGGAGTCACACCGCCCACCATACGAGTGCCATAAGCAATTGCTTGCTCAGAATGAAAAGTTCCTTGTTTTCCAGTGAATCCTTGGCAAATGACTTTGGTATTTTTGTCTATTAATATGCTCATTTTTGGTTCCCTGCTTGCTGGACTAGTGTTACAATTTTTTTCGCAGCTTCCGCAAAGTCTTGGGTGGCGACAATGTTCAACCCGCTTTCAGCAAGTTTTTTAGCGCCTAAATCAGCGTTATTTCCTTGCAAACGGACTACCACTGGCACTGAAACCCCAACCTCAGCCACGGCGCTAATAATACCGTCAGCAATTAAATCGCAGCGGACGATGCCTCCAAAAATATTAACCAAAATTCCTTGCACTTTTTTATCGGAAATAATAATTTTAAATGCCTCCTTCACTCTTTCTTCAGTGGCGCCGCCGCCCACATCTAAAAAGTTTGCCGGATTGCCGCCATTTAGTTTAATTAAATCCATGGTCGCCATCGCCAAGCCGGCGCCATTAACCATGCAGCCAATGTCGCCATCTAAAGCAATGTAATTGAGGTTCCATTGTTGTGCGCGAGATTCTCGCTCGTCTTCTTGTGTAGTATCGCGCATTTCTCTAATTTCGGGTTGTCGGTATAATGCATTTTCATCAATATTGATTTTCCCATCTAAACAAATTAATTGTCCTTGCGCGGTCACCACCAACGGATTAATTTCCAATAACCCAAGATCTTTTTCCACAAACAGTTTATACAGTTTCAACAAAATATCGGTAAAAGAAGCCAGCAAATTCTCTTGCAGTTTAAGTCCGTAAAACAATTCACGGCATTGGTACGGCTGTAAGCCAACCAATGGATCAATGGTTGCCGTCAAAATTTTTGCGGGATTTTCTTTGGCTACTTTTTCAATCTCAACTCCACCTTCAGTCGAAGCCATAAAGACGATTCGTTGTGAAGCGCGGTCGATGACTGCCCCCAAATAAAGTTCTTGCGCAATATCCGCGGGTTGTTCAATCAGTACTTGATTAATCGGTTGGCCTTCTGCATCAGTTTGGTACGTAACTAAGCGTTTTCCCAATAAAGCTTTAACTGCAGCTTCTACGGCGTCTTTATTATCTACGACTTTAACACCGCCCGCTTTGCCTCGACCACCGGCATGGACTTGTGCTTTCACCACCCAACGATTTCCGCCAATTCGTGAGGCGGCTAATATCGCAGTTTCTGGATCCCTAACCACCTCGCCCATTGGAACGGGTACGCCATAATTTCTAAGTAAAGTTTTTGCTTGATATTCATGTAAATTCATAAAGACTTCTTTCGTCCTAAACTTGTAATAACATTCGAGCAGGATCTTCCAACAATTCTTTGATTGTCACCAGAAACTGCACGGCCTCACTCCCATCAATGATACGGTGATCATAAGACAAGGCCAAAAACATAATCGGCCGAACCACCACGGCGCCATTGATCACAACGGGGCGATCCGCAATTTTATGCATACCCAAAATCGCACTCTGCGGTGGATTGATGATGGGGGTTGATAACATAGAACCATAAAGCCCACCATTGGTGATGGTAAAAGTCCCACCGGTTAGTTCTTCTAAAGTTATTTTGCTGGTTTTTACTTTATCAGCAAATTCGCGAATGGTTTTTTCAATGTCAGACATGCTCATTTGATCGGCATCCCGCAAAACGGGCACTACCAATCCACGAGGCCCACCACCCACTGCAATACCAATATCGTAATAGTTGTGATAGATAATATCCGAACCCTCTATCGACGCGTTAACCACCGGAAAACGTTTAAGTGCTTCAACCACTGCTTTAACAAAAAAAGACATAAATCCTAAGCGCGTCTGATGCGCTTTTTCAAATGAATCTTTGTAAGTTTGTCGCAATTCCATGACTGCATGCATATCCACTTCGTTAAAAGTGGTTAACATGGCAGCTTCTTGCTGGACGGTAACCAAACGCTCAGCAATGCGGGCGCGCAATCGAGACATAGGAACACGTTTTTCTTCGCGCGCGCCTAATGCTGTCGCCGGAGCTTTCACCGAGGCTGTTGTGGGTTTAGGCGGTGCCGGGGGGCTTTCTGTTTGCAAATGTTTCTCCACATCTTCTTTGGTGATTCTTCCGCCTTTACCTGTTGCCTGAATTTGATTGCTATCTAAATTGTGTTCGGCAACCATTCTTCTAACCGCAGGACTTAAATCAGCGCTTTCGACAGATTTTTCAGCGGTTTTTTGAGTTTGTGCAGACGCAGGAGCGGCTGGTTTTGCAGCCGCAACTTCACCTTCAGTTAAAATTCCAAGCAGTGTACCGGCTTTTACGGTTTGGCCTTCCGCCACCAAAATTTTGGTAAGGACTCCGGTGCTGGGTGCTGGAACTTCAAGCATTACTTTATCCGTTTCTAAGTCGACTAAATGACCGTCACGTTGAACGGACTCCCCTTCTTTTATATACCATTTAGCCACAGTTGCATCAGCAACGGATTCAGGTAGCACGGGAACTTTAATTTCTTTTGTCATAATATAAACCTTAGAATTTTATTTCAACGCTTCTGCAATCAGTGCAGTCTGTTGTTTTTTGTGTAACGCGGAATAACCACCAGAAGGCGCAGCCATGGATTCTCGCCCCGCATAACTTAACTCCGCATTTTTAGGCAAGCAAGTTAGGAAACGATCATACATGATATACCAAGCCCCCTGGTTTTTTGGTTCTTCCTGGCACCAAACAATATTTTTTACCTGTGCATAGGTTTTCAACGCTTCTTTCAATTCAAATTCTGGAAATGGATAGAGCTGTTCTAAACGAATAATGGCAATATCAGTTTGCTTTAGCTCGCGGCGCTTTTCCAATAATTCATAATAGATTTTTCCAGAACAAAAAATCACTTTACGCACTTTTTTCGGTTCAATCGGATCTATTTCTGGAATGACCAATTGGAGTTGTCCGCTGGCTAAATCTTCTAACGAAGAAACCGCTAATTTGTGGCGTAATAAACTCTTGGGACTCATTACCACCAACGGTGTGCGATACGGTCTTAACACCTGACGACGCAATAAGTGAAATATCTGCGCCGGCGTGCTGGGCACAAACACTTGCATATTTTCTTGCGCACACAATTGCAGATAGCGTTCTAATCGCGCCGAGGAATGTTCCGGGCCCTCACCCTGTTGACCGTGGGGCAGTAACAACACCAATCCGCATAAACGATTCCATTTTTGCCAACCCGAGCTGAGGAATTGATCGACGTAAACTTGCGCGACGTTGGCGAAGTCACCATATTGAGCTTCCCATAAAACTAACGCATCAGGATCAGTCATGGCATAACCATATTCGAATCCCATGGGCCCAGATTCCGCCAGTAAAGAATCATAAATTTCTAATCGGGCTTGTTTCTTCGCCAGATGCGCCAACGGCATGTAAACTTCACCCGTATTTTGATCATACAAAGCAGCATGTCGATGAAAGAAGGTGCCACGGCGACAATCCTCTCCTGAAAATCGGACACGATGCTCTTCGGCAAGCAAAGTTGCATAAGCCATTGTTTCAGCATAACCCCAATCCAAGGGCTGCTCGCCTGCCGTCATTTTCTCTCGGGCTTGGATTAGCATGGACACATTGCGTTGTAATTTAAAACCTTCGGGGATTTGTGTGATTTTTTTCCCTAAGGCAATTAACGTTTCTTTGGGGACAGAAGTGTCCACCTGTATATTCCAGGATTGATTAATATAAGGCGCCCAGTTGGGCGCCGGATAGCGTTCTTTAAAATTCTCTTGCGTCACTGGCGGCACCACTTGGCCTTTATCCAAATGCAAACGGTAAGCTTCCCATAATTGATCCACTTCCTCAGGCTTGCAAACACCTTCTTCAATCAGTTTTTGCGCATAGACCAACCGAGGTACTGGTTGTTTATCAATTTTTGCATACATACTGGGTTGAGTCGCTCGCGGTTCATCCGCTTCATTATGTCCGTGTCGCCGATAGCAGACCAAATCAATGGTTACATCTTTATGGAATTTCATGCGGTAATCGACGGCTATTTGCACCGCTTTCACGGTGGCTTCAGCATCATCGCCGTTGACATGCAAAATAGGAATGTCGATAATTTTAGCGGCGTCCGAGCAATAATTAGAAGAACGTGAGTCGCGCGGATCGCTGGTGGTAAAACCGACTTGATTGTTGACAATAATGTGAATCGCTCCGCCAACGGTGTAGGCGCGGGTATTGGCCATACTGAGGGTTTCTTGGATAACACCCTGACCAATAAAAGAAGCGTCACCATGGATCATAACGCCCATAGCATAATCTTGTTCGGGGTTGCTCGTCGGTGATTTACGTTCTTGACGCGCACGCACGGAACCCATGACCACAGGATTGACGAATTCAAGATGAGAAGGATTGCACATTAAAGATAAATGCAAATAACCGGTAGGCGTTTTCATATTGCTTGAAAAACCATTGTGATATTTGACGTCGCCGGTGGTCATTCCATAATCTTTGGTGCCTTCAAATTCTTGAAACAGCTCAAATGGAGCTTGTCCCATGATATTAAGCAAAACGTTTAGCCGGCCTCGATGGGCCATCCCAATCACCACCTCTCGCACGTTCGCGGCGGAAGCGCGGATGGCCAATTCTTCCAGCATGGGAATTAAAGCATCTGCCCCTTCAATAGAAAAACGCTTTTGTGCCGTGTATTTGCGTTCCAAATATTTTTCCAAACCGTCGGCGGCATTTAATTGTTGCAAAATATTTCTTTTCTTTTCAGCAGTAAAAGTAATGGCAGGCATTTTTATTTCCATATATTCGCGAAGCCAGGCGCGTTCTTCTTCATTGCTGATACGCGTATATTCAATGCCGATTGTCCCACAATAAATTCGTCTTAACGTCTCATAAATTTCTCGTAAAGTGGCTGTGGATTTTGCCAAAACGCCGCGGGTTAAAAAATTTTGATCCATTTCGGCTGGACCGAGTTGATAAGATTTTAATTCCAGTCGCGAATCTACCGGTTCCTCATCACTCAACGGATTAATTTGCGCGTTTAGATGCCCAAATCGACGGTAAGCCGTAATTAATTGATCCACCACTTCTTGACGGGGCAGCGTGGCAGAAGAGATTGAAGCAGCTTTTGGTTTCTTGGCGAGCTCGCGAAGCTGTTCTTGAATTTTATAATGAGAGACATCTTGAGATTGCCCGCGGCCCGCTTGTCCTTTGATTAATGTTTCAAAGTAAGTGCGCCATTCAGCTTCAACTGAGTTAGGATTTTCTAAAAATTGATCGTACAAAGATTCAAGGTAGCCTGCATTGCCTGCAGACAAATATGAACTTAATTGCCAGCTTTGCAGAGATGTTTTTTGCTTAGACATGATAAACCTATTTTTTTATTCCGTATGGTGTAACATTTCTCGTCGAATTTTAGCGATAGCTTCTGATGGATTTAAACCTTTAGGACAAACACTTGCACAATTCATGATGGTGCGGCAACGAAATGCGCTGTAAGGATCCTTCAACGCTTCTAGTCTCGGCACAGTTTCAGTATCACGACTGTCTGCAATAAAACGATAGGCGCCGAGTAACCCAGCAGGTCCAATAAATTTGTCTGGATTCCACCAGTAAGAAGGACAAGCGCTGGTGCAGCAAGCACACAGGATGCATTCATATAATCCATCTAACTTGGCGCGCTCTTCTGGAGACTGGAGTCGTTCGGTAATCGGCGGCGGATTTTTATTTTGTAAATAAGGTTTAACCTTGGCGTATTGATTGAAAAATGGTTCCATATCGACGATTAAATCAACAATAACCGGAAAACTCGGCAAAGGGTTAATAACGACTCGATCCGGCAGATGAATTAATTGGGTGATACAAGCCAAACCATTTTTTCCGTTGATGTTCATGCCATCAGAACCGCACACGCCTTCACCGCAAGATCGTCGAAATCCCAAGCTGGGATCTAATATTTCTTTAATGGCTTCCAACGCATTTAATAACATTGCGCCTTTGATTTGATTGGTATTCAACACAAAATCTTGCATATACGGCGCTTTACCGCTTTCTGGGTCAAATCGATAAATTGAAAAAGTCATTTCACGATTGGCTGGCATAGTTATTCTCTTTCTTTGAGTTTAAAAGGGGGGACGGATTTAGGTGTTAAATTAACTGGCCTTGATCCTAACCGGCCATCCAAAAAATATAAAGAATGTTTTAACCAATTGACATCATCTCTTGCTGGAAAATCATAACGGGAGTGAGCACCGCGACTTTCAGTGCGATTCAACGCGCAGGTTGCAGTTGCTACGGCCACATCCATTAAATTATTTAATTCTAATAATTCAATCAAATTGGTGTTAAATACTTTGCGATGATTTTTCATCTTCGCCTTTTTTAGGCTCTGCGATAAATTTTTTATTTTATCTAATCCGGGTTCCATATGTTTTTGATCGCGAAAAACCCCGAAATTATTTTGCATGGTTTCACGCATATCACGGCGAATTTCCGCTGGGTCTTCCGTGTTATTTTTATCTTGAATGCGATCTAATCGTTCAAGAATTTGATTGACTGATTCTCCATCATGACGATTTTCATCTATTTCATTGCGCAATTCTCTTTCCAGATGAATGCCAGCTGCTCGCCCAAACACAATTAAATCCAGCAAGGAATTTGTGCCCAAGCGATTAGCGCCATGGACAGAAACACAAGCGCATTCACCAGCGGCATAAAGCCCAGGAACAATTTTTTCTTGGCCTGCCGCATCGTGCGTAATAACTTGTGCATTAATATTGGTGGGAATCCCTCCCATCATATAATGACAAGTTGGCGCCGTGGGAATGGGTTCTTTCACTGGATCAATATTAGCAAACGCGATGGATAATTCCCGAATGCCGGGCAGGCGTTGTCGAATCAATTCTTCACCCAAATGATCCACCTTGAGTAAAACATGATCTTTTTCGGGGCCACAACCATTCCCCGCCAAAATTTCCATGATAATGGCTCTGGCCACCACATCTCGGCAATCTAAATCCTTGAGATGAGGAGAATACCGTTCCATAAACCGTTCATTGTTTTTATTGAGTAAATAACCGCCCTCGCCTCTCACGCCTTCACTGATTAAACAACCGACGCCGGCTATCCCGGTCGGATGGAATTGCCAAAATTCCATATCTTCTAGTGGGAGACCTGCGCGCAACACCATTCCCAGGCCGTCTCCTGAATTGATATAAGCATTTGAAGTAGTACTGTAAATTCTGCCAGCGCCCCCGGTGGCCAACACGGTAGCGCGCGCCTTGAAAAAAACCAGTTCGCCTGTTTCAATGCAAATGGCCACAACTCCAGTGACACCGCCCTGTTGATCTTTTACCAAATCAACCGCATACCATTCGTTATAAAAATGAGTTTTGGCCTCTAAGTTTTTTTGAAACATGGTATGAACCATCGCGTGGCCGGTGCGGTCAGCGGCCGAACAAGTTCTGCGAGCCGGTTCAGCGCCAAAATTCACGGTGTGGCCGCCAAAAGCGCGTTGGTAGATTTTACCATTCTCTAATCGCGAAAATGGCAGGCCCATATGTTCAAGCTCATAAACTGAAGCTGGAGCATTTTCACACATGTATTCGATTGCATCTTGATCACCCAGATAATCCGAACCATTGACCGTGTCATACATGTGCCATTGCCAATGGTCTTCAATCACATTACCTAAAGCAGCGGCAATACCCCCTTGAGCAGACACCGTATGTGAACGTGTGGGATAAACTTTGGATAAAACAGCTACTTTATAATTGGACTGCGACAGTTGTAGGGCAGCTCGTAAGCCGGCTCCTCCTGCACCAATGATGATGGCGTCAAATTTCTTTTCTTTAATTTTCATTCTCAACGACTCAAAATAGGATTTTCAAACCCCAAACCACGTAACCTAATAACACCAGGATTACCAATGATTGAACAACCAAACGTAGGGGGCCGTTTTTAATGTAATCCGTAGTAACCGTCCACAGCCCAATCCAAGCATGCCACAAAATGGCCAGCAGGATGATACAGCTAAATATCTGCATCCAAAGGCTAGAAAATAAATTATGCCATTGAGCGTAATATAAAGGTGAGGCGGTAAATAAATAGATGATGATAAAGAGTGCATACGCCCCGATCAGGATTGAGGTTATTCTTTGCACAATCCAATCGCGTAAACCGCTGTGTGAAGATTTTACGACCATATCCAAATCCCAAAGAAAATCGCAATGAGAATGGCCAAGATTAAAACACCCCAGGCGCTGACTCGACCGGCTGGTAAACTCTCGCCAATTCCGGCATCCATCAGCAAGTGGCGTATGCCAGCAAAGAGATGGCCAAACACCGCAACAACCAAAACCCAGAGAATTAATTGCAGCCCAACGTGTGTAGTCAAAGAATTTGTTATTTGATCAAAGCTGGCCTGAGAATTTAAAGTTTGACTGAGCAAATAAAGTGCAATCGGCAAAAATAAAAATATCAACACACCTGAAATTCGGTGTAAGATAGAGACAATCGCGGTAATCGGAAATTTAATCCGCCACAAATTTAGAAAAACGGGTCGCTGAATGTCTTTCACAAATGATCCTTGGATATACTATCAATATAGCAATTTGATTGATTATATGCTTTAGCCTTTTAAAAAACAAACGCTGAAGGTGAAAAAATTGACCACGCTTTTTATTTCAGATCTACATTTAGAGCCCAACGAACCTCAAGCGGTTGGAATATTGGAGCGGCTTTTATATCAAACCGGGAAAAATGTAGAAAAATTGTACATCTTGGGGGATTTGTTTGAAAAATGGATGGGTGATGACGATTTAAACCCCTTCAGTAAACAAATTATCCAATTGTTCAAAAAAGCAACCGATTCAGGGTTGCCGATTTATTTCATGCATGGCAATCGTGATTTTTTAATTGGCAAAAAATTTGCAGCATTAACCGGCATTCAATTGCTGCCGGACCCCACGCTTATTAATCTCTATGGGACCCCAACCTTGTTAATGCATGGAGACAGCCTTTGCACTTTGGATAAAAAATTTCAAGCTTGGAGGAAATTCTATTCCAATCCCATTTATCTTAAAATTGGCCTTTTTATTTTTCCCCTGTGGCTCCGCCGTCAGATCGGCAAATGGCTGCGCCGCAAAAGTTGTCAACACCAATTGAATTTGGATCATAAAATTACTGATGTTTCTTTGGAAGAAGTGCTACGAATGATGCAAGCTTATAAGGTCAGCCAACTCATTCACGGGCACACTCATCGTCCGGCGGTTCATTCAGTAAATTTAGAAGAAAAAGCCGTAGGAAAACGCTACGTATTAGGATCGTGGGAAAATCAAAAACCTATTGTTCTTTTCTGCGATCCAAGTGGTTGTCGTTTAACGGAAATAGAATAACAATATAGAAGAAAATACCCCGCGCTGTGACACGCGGGACTTTTTTTACATGCTCAGCGAAGAAGCTAAATTATATTCTTGTAAAATATCATATTCTGCACGACCGATAATCTTTAAAGACGCTTGTTCATTCGAGCGTTGTGAACTAGATATCGGATCATCAATCTCCTTTGCGCATTCAGGTAAAGCGTACATCAGTGCTTTCGCCATTCCTGTCCCTGGGTTATCGTTTCTAAATTGATTAATCAGATCGATAATCTCGTGTGTCGAATTTGTTTTCTCCAAATCCAATAAAAATTTTATTAATCGTTTTTTACCGGGTTCACCTGTCATAAAATTGTGCTTTTTGCCAAATTCATAAGGGACGCTAATATTTTCTGGCTCGTACTGGAAAAGACTAAATACTGAGGTGTAACTACTTTTTTTGCTTTCTCTAACCTCATGCATTTCTACCGCTTTTGGTTTCATTTCCCAATAACTGTTGCTCAACCCGGCAACCACTGCTTGTTTTGCTTCAGCATGGTCTTTTAATATTGTTTTTTTCATATTTAAAAATTTCATAAACATCTCCTCAAAAAATTAACTAAACACTACAAGGAGAACGATATGCTGATGACGAGAAAAGAAAAATAAGTAAAAAGTTAAAACTCCTTTAACTTTTAACTCACTAATCAGCCTTTTCCCCTTTCTTTTAAAACGCAATTGAATTATTTAATTCAGCAATTTCAATAAACCTGTTGATGGAAGCAGTAGGTTCAAGTTGAATGATCGGTATGTCGGGATGTGAAATTTTAGCTTTTTCTGATATCAATTTATGCATTTTAGTATTAAATATTTTATCGTCAGTCATATAGATTAAATGGATTTCTTCACATCCGTCCAAATCTGGCAAAAAAATAACATCTCCTTTTATGCTCATATTCGGAGATAACTCAATAAAAATTTTTTTAAATTGGCAATAAATGTTTTTCATCGATTCCAAGGTTTTTAGAAATTTCACTCTTATCTTCATCGAGAATGGAAAATAAACCCGTTATCACCTTGGTATATTCAGGAATTTCTCGCAGAGGAGAAATTTTATGTTCCCCAGATTTTTGGACTGGAATACGATTTTGTTCCTCTAATAATGATTTTAACACCTCGAAAAATTCTTTGAATACCACCTGCCAGTCAGATATTTGCATTTGCCGACAGGGGAATCGACTAATGGCTGTTACTTTTCTAATATCACTTGCATCGACTGGATTCATTTCGCCAGCATAATTAAGAAATTCCACTGCGTTATTGGCTTCCACTAAGCCGTGTTGACTCGGAACCCATAATTGAAATCCCTTATCAATTAAATGCTGGAGGAGAAAATGATAATATGAAAAATCTGTTATTAACGCATAGCTTGTATCATAAAGAGGAAATTCCAAACTTATTAATGAGAAAGGTGAAAATTTTATGGGAAAAGCCCTTATAGAGAAGGCAGGCAACCCGACCGCATCTCGCCGATGATCAATATTCATTGTGATGGGTAACGCCGTATGCATATGTCCGCTGGCTTTCGACGCCTGCCCCCCTAAAGAAATTAATAAAGGCTCTAAATGTGAGAGTATCTTTTTTCGATTTTTATCTAACAAATAATTCTGCTTTATTCGAATTTTAACCCCTTTGGGTTTTATGGATGGCATCAGGATAAATTTTGATTCACTTGTCGGTAGGGTTGATCGATGTGGCTGCGGCTCCGTATAAGAAAGTTCAGCGCTTGGTAATTTTTTAGTTTCAGAACCAGCGCTGGATTTTGCATCCAAATTTTTCTGTTCAATTTTTTCTTCTGGTTTTGATAAAATGGAGTTTTTCGGAGAATTTGTTTTAATTTTTTCTTCTGCCTTTGGGCTGAATTCTGGAGTTGGCAAAAGCAAAGCCTCTGAAGTAGCAACCACATCTGAATTATTCCTTGGGATGAGAGCGGGAGTCGGGTCATAGATAACATCATCGATAACAACCCAAGTGTGCATTATACTGTTAATTTTTCCTTTTTCATCCGAGACCAGCCCGTTGACTAATTGAACGTTAACCTTATTATCTAATACAAAAAGAACTAATATAAGCAAAAAAATCCCACTTTCTGTACAGACTACTTTACGATGCTGCAAACAATAATAAAATAAAGATAATATTTTATTATTGTCTGCAGATTTTGAATTATATAAAATTTGCAAATTTAAACATGAATCAGGCAATTTTTGTCTAGAAGCATAATTTTTCCCATGTGGATTCATGGTGGCAAGAGATTAAATTCATTATAAATAGTTAATTTCTCTTCTTTGAAATCAATTTGGGTATAAGGGCCACCGTTTTTTGATAAAAATTCCATCTGTTTTTTATTAAATAAAAAATTAACCGCCTTGTAAACCAAAAAACTTTTTCCAGTCATTGTTTCCCCATAAAGGGCAAAGGCAGTTTTTCCAGGAATTTTCTGTTTTTTTTCCGCATAATACAAATAACATTGTAAGAATTTAAATAAACTAAATAAAAATAGATGTATTTGGTCAATACGAAAAATGGCTGAATTACTTTCTAGAAACTCATTAATAAAACGAATAATTTCAGAGTCCGGAAAAGTTGTATACATTCCCATCAACCATTGAATCAAAGCTTGTTGGACATTAAAATTTTTAATTGAAGATAAAGTTAGCTCCACGGATTCCGCAAATTTGTTCAGCAATGAGATTTCTAAATCAATTGACGTTGATTTTTGTTCTAATGGATAGTCATAAGCAGCAACTAGACCAATAATAGTTAAATAGTCCTCAACTTTGAGATGAATATCACAGTTCTCCAGCCAATTTTTTAAACGGCGCAGTAAACTAGGCAAATTGGTATGACTGATGGGATCTGGTGTATCTAGTTTTTCAGATCGAATTAAAGGCATTAAGATCTTTTCCTCAATTTGATCATAATCGAGAGGTTCATAATAAATGGTCGCAGCTTGATTATCCCAACAAGTTTTAATTGAGTGCTTGTTTTTAAAAAAAACAATCACATGATTTTTGCTAATTTTGATGGTTTCTGAATTCGGCAGCAGCCACTCTGTATTTGATGAAAACGCCTGTAAAAACCACAGGGTTTTCGAAGTAATTTCGCCATCAAAAATAAAAATATTCAGCTGGCCATCGTTTTTTCTTCACGACTCCATTCCATAAAATCTTTTTCGAAATGGATAAAATGAGAAGAATTATGTAGCGTGTATGACCAAACATTTGCTTCTTAGCGACTTCTCAATAGCTGAGAGAGATTGTTTTTTTGCCAGTTATCAGCGCCTACACAGCCGATTAAATTATGCTGTTTAATTAATGCTAATAATCCCGTATCATTTTTTAATGGAGAAATAACGGAAGAAGGAAGGACTGAGCTAATAATCTGAGTTTTTCTCGGTAAATATTGAAGCCATGTGCTTTTACTCACCTCTTTAGCCGAAACAACCAAAATAACCTTGCCACCGGTTTTTGCCGGTTGTAGCCAGTCACCATTCCAATCTCTATACCCTAAAGAGCTACCAAAGAAGTTTTGAAGAGATTCTCTAAGTTCCGGGTGTCTGCCCAAACCGGTTATAATAACCGTATCCTTTGCGATCAAACATTTATTTAAATAATGGATAAAACGGATATCATGCCCGGAAAGATGAATAACTTTTTCCGATCTAGTTTCAGTAATTAATTGCTTAACGACTTGGTCTTGTTCGTCTTTTTCAAAGACGACTACGCTTACCCAAGGTTTAGTTTCTAATTTCTTTTCCTCTATTTCCAATCTAAATGAAACTTTTTCAATTAATGGCAGTATCTGTCTGGGGATGGGAACATTGTTCAGAATGTACAAATTATCAAGCTCGATTTCCTGACTTAATAAATAAAATTGACTTTCAGGCAAAGGGCCGTTGATAATCCAATTTATTTTTTGTTTTTCACGCACTGCTTTTGCCAAAGCGCCCGCGCTATCTTCATAGAAAAAACTTTCTTTATCTTCAGGTTGTACTCTAATGATCGTTTTAAACAAAGCATTAACCGTATAAGCATTGACCCACATCACCTCTTGTAATTTTTGGGCATCGCTTAAACTAAATGACGCCTGCCATCACGGTCTTTTGGATAATTACCTAAAATAGTTTGCAACTCATCAATCGTTCTAAAACCACAATCTAAAATAGCGGACGAATCAGCTTCAGATTGCAAACTAATTGGCAGTCTTGATTCAATAACAGGAAACTTAAATTCAATAGGTATAGTGCATGACTGTTGATAACGACCAATCTGGGCTGCGCTAATTTTGGAAGTTTTTAAGGTTAACTTAGATTCCACTGGGGTAATGCCGATTATTTTCAATTCCTGAGCAACTTTAATTTCTTTCCAGGAATAATAGTCAAAAATATCATTGATACCTTCGGAATTTTCTAATGCGTAAAATACACAAAGCACACCATCCTCAGATGCAATACAGCGCAGAAAATCGCCGGATTGTACGTTGATACGGCTGTTTTCAAAGATCAATTGAAATTAAAGTATTATCAGCGACTTCATTTTTTTAACAGCTTCGGTTATTCCGGTAAACAAAGCCATGGAGATAATACTGTGGCCGATATTCAGTTCATTCATCTGCGGAATGAGAGCAATCGAACGAACATTCTCATAATGCAAACCATGACCGGCATTAATTATTAAGCCGCTTTGCACAGCTAATTTTGCCGCTTCTTTAATTTTTGCTAGTTCTTGTTGTCGGATCAGATCATTTTCAGCTTCGGCATAGGCGCCAGTTGAAAATTCTATCACCGGGACCCCACAGCGCTTGGAAGCCATAATTTGATTCAGATCCGGGTCGATAAACAAAGAAACTTCGATCCCTGCTTTAGCCAAACGCTGGCACGCTGCGCGAATAAAAATTTCTTGCCCAGCGACGTTCAATCCACCTTCCGTAGTCAGTTCAGCACGTTTTTCTGGTACCAAACAACATTTCTCCGGTTTGATTCGCTCCGCAATTTGAAACATTTCTTCGGTGGCCGCCATTTCTAAATTCATCATGACGCCAGTTTTTTTTAAAGCTTCAACGTCAGCATCTTGAATATGCCGGCGATCTTCCCGTAAATGTAAAGTAATACTGTCCGCGCCAGCTTTTATCGCCAATAAAGCGATTTCGGTTGGATCAGGATAAAGAGTGCCGCGAGTTTGACGGGCTGTAGCAACGTGGTCGATATTGACGCCTAACAAAGGTTTGATGGATTTGTGCATATTCTTCCCCTCAAAATAGCTCTCTACTTTTTAATGGCTTATTACCTAAATGGCGGCCTAGCACCAAACGCATCAAGCGCTTGGCGGCAATGATGTCTTCAGGATTATCCCATCTTTCTTCTTTTAGCGCCAACAAGCTGCTGCCAGAAAAAACTTGTTCTTGTAACTTCAGCGGATGAGTTTTTAAAAAACCACGATCCGGCAACCATTGGTAAAAAGCATCATCCGCGACTTCGCTAAAAGATATCCCATATCCCAAATGTTCTAACAGGCGTTTTTCAAAACGTCTTAAAATACTAGTTATTTCTTGAGTTTTAATTAAAGCAGTCAACGCATTTTCATAATCGGCAAAGATATTGGGATAAGGATCTTCGTGTGGCACTAATCGCAACAACAATTCGTTTAAATAAAAAGCGCATAACAATGCTTGGCCTTCCAAGGGATAAGGCAAGCCATTTTGTTCCATCTGATTTAAGGTCATTAATTCGCTGCGACCGCTCCAAGAAACCAATAATGGCGAAAACAACTGCAAATTGCCTTTATAGCGAGATTTAGGACCACGAGCGCTGCGGGCAACAGCGGCAATTCTGCCATGCTGTTTAGATATCAATTCCAGAATTAAACTGCTGTTTCGATAAGGGCGATGATGTAACACATAGACAGGATTGAGCTCGACACGGGTGGTCACTTAGAAATCCCCATAACCCAATTGATGCAGCCATTTTTCATTATCTTGCCAACCACTTTTGACCTTAACCCACAATCCCAAGAAAACTTTTTTTTCTAAATATTTTTCTAAATCAAGGCGAGCTTTTTGACCCACCATTTTTAAACGTTCGCCATTTTCACCAATGACAATGGGTTTTTGACTGGATTTTTCCACCCAAATAATGGCGGAAATCCTTGTAATTTCAGGTTGCTCTTCAAAAGCCTCAATGGTGACGGTTAATGAATAGGGGAGCTCTTGACCTAATAAACGCATCAATTTTTCACGCACGAGCTCAGCGGCCATGAATCGATCGTTGCGATCAGTTAACTGATCTTCTGGAAAAAAAGGCGGTTGTTCAGGTAAACAGGTGCGCACTGAATCCATTAACGCGTGGAGTTGATCGCCGTTTTTTGCGCTGATCGGAACAATCTTAAAAAAGGGATAAAGTTTCGCTGCGTCTTGCATATACGGTAATAACAGTTTTCGATCAGTCATTTTATCAATTTTATTCACCGCTAAAATAACTGGCGTCTTTATTTTTTGTAAATATTCTAAGATTTGATCGTCTTGCTCAACCCAACGACGCGCATCAACCACCAGAATGATGACATCGACATCGTGTAAGGCAGATAAAGCAGCTTTATTCATTAATCGATTTAATACTCGACCGCCGCCGGCATGAATGCCAGGCGTATCGACAAAAATAAATTGTGTTTCTGCGTCGGTTTTTAATCCTAAAATTCGATGCCGGGTAGTTTGCGGTTTACGCGAGGTGATACTAATTTTCACCCCCATAAAATGGTTCAACAACGTTGATTTGCCTACATTAGGGCGACCAATGATTGATACATAACCTGTTCTAAATGGTGGTTTCATGATAATAAATCCAAATAATGCCGAGCCGCTAACTGTTCGGCTCGACGGCGGCTAGTGCTTACCCCTTCAGCTTGATCAGGTAAGCCCTCAATTTGACAAACCACGCGAAAAGTTAATTCATGCGGCTTGCCGGTCATATGAGCTTGGTAAGCAGGCAATGGAAATTTGTGTGCTTGAGCCCATTCTTGCAAAAGACTTTTAGGGTCTTTTGAGAAATGTTTTTCAGTCAATTGTTCCAGACGATTTCCGTACCATTGAAAAATGCAACGCCTACAAGAATCCAAGGAACTATCCAAGAAAACGGCGCCAATTAAAGCTTCTAATGCGTCGGCAAGAATAGACTCACGTTCTTGGCCGCCGCTTTTTTTTCTCCAAGACCAAGCGTAAGATATGCGCCTAAATCTAATTCTTTCGCCATTTTCGCTAACACTGTGCCATTGACTAATAATGAACGCATGCGACTTAATTCGCCTTCTTGGGCCTGCGGATAGTCTTGATAAATGGCCTCAGCAATTACTGCACTTAAAATAGCGTCGCCTAAAAACTCCAGACGTTCGTTGTGTGGGGCGCCCGCACTTCGGTGACGCAAAGCCGTTGTTAACAAATCTAAATTTTTAAACTTATAATCAATCGCCACACAAAGTGGCTCTAAATCAATTGTCATTAATGAATTACCATCCCAATCCGATTCCAACGGATTTTATGGATTCCTTCTGCATTGGAATCCCAACTCATAAAAATCCAAAAAGCTTGACCAATTAAATCTTCTTCCGGCACAAATCCCCAACTACGGCTATCACCACTATCATCTCGGTTATCGCCCATGGCGAAGTAATGGGCTGCCGGAACAACAACATCAATATTTTGCGTTTCGCCGCCTTCAGGCTCCACATAAATCAAATGTTTTATACCCTCTAAATTTTCTTCCATCAAATTCATAGGAAAATAAACACCATTTTCATCGATATAATGCGTATGTTCTATAAGTTTTTGTTTTTCTTCATGTCCATTAATGTACAATACCTTATTCAAATATTGAATATGATCACCCGGAACGCCGATCACACGTTTAACATACGTTAATTGTGGGTTGGGCGGAAAGCGGAACAAGAAAATTTGCCCTCGTTGCGGCTCATGCACGGGAATAATTTTAGTGTTGGTCACCGGCAGCCGAAGACCATATTCATATTGTTTAACGGCGATTAAATCGCCTGGCACTACCGTAGGCGCTAATGAACTGGTGGGCACGCGATAAGGTTGAACGATGAAAGAACGAATCACCAATACTAACAATAATACCGGGAAGAAGGCTCTAGCGTAATCAACCAATATCGGCATTTTTCCATCGACTTCACGACGTTTTTTCGCAAAAAATAATATGTCGATTAATGAAATTATTCCGGTCAATACCACCACTAATGTCAAGTAAAAAGTAAAATCAATCACTACCATAATATTCTCTCACATTAATTAAATGTTAATACATAGCGCTAATCTTTATCCACTTTCAATACCGCTAAAAAAGCTTCTTGTGGAATAGAAATTTTACCCACTTGTTTCATGCGTTTTTTACCTGCTTTTTGTTTTTCTAATAATTTTCGTTTGCGAGTAATATCTCCGCCATAGCATTTAGCGATAACATTTTTACGTAATGCTTTAACTGTTTGCCGAGCAACAATTTTTCCACCAATTGCGGCTTGGATCGCTACTTCATACATTTGCCGTGGAATTAATTCTTTGAGCTTCGCTGCTAGTGCATTGCCGCGAGTAAAAGCATGGTCACGGTGGGTAATTGAAGTCAGTGCATCAACCCGTTCGCTATTAATCATCACATCCAATTTAACTAAATCTGCCACTTGAAAATGATGAAAGCTATAATCCAAAGAGGCAAAACCGCGGCTTACCGATTTCAATCGATCAAAAAAATCAAGCACGATTTCATTCATCGGCATTTCATACGTTAAAGACACTTGTTTTCCAGCATAGTTAATTTTTTTCTGCACTCCACGCCTTTCCATAGCTAAGGTAATGACATTTCCTAAGTATTCGCTTGGCACCAAAATGTGTGCCTCCGCAATCGGTTCACGAATTTCACTGATCTTTCCAATTTCTGGCAATTGGCTTGGATTGTCCACATATAGAATTTCATTTTGTCGAGTCGCCACTTCATAAATTACGGTTGGCGCCGTGGTAATCAATTCCAAATTGTATTCTCTTTCCAGGCGCTCTTGCACAATTTCCATATGCAGCATGCCCAAAAATCCGCAGCGAAATCCAAAACCTAATGCAGTAGAAGATTCAGGCTCATAAAACAAAGCCGCATCGTTTAATTTCAATTTAGAAAGCGCTTCGCGAAAAGCTTCATAATCCTCAGCACTGATGGGAAATAAACCGGCAAAAACTTGTGGTTTAATTTGGGTAAACCCTGGCAAAGGTTCTTTAGCCGCTTGTTTCGTATGGGTAATGGTATCGCCAACCGGAGCTCCGAAAATATCTTTAATTCCAGCCACAACAAAACCAACTTCTCCAGCACGCAAGCTTTCCAACACAGTTCTTTTTGGCGTAAAAACGCCAATTTCATCAGCTGAATAATCTTTTCCGGTGGTAAAAATTCGAATCTTATCCGCTTTTTTAAGCGTTCCCTGGACAATACGCACCAAAGAAACCACCCCCAAATAGGTATCAAACCAGGAGTCAATAATTAAAGCTTGTAACGGTGCATTGGGATCCCCTTTGGGCGGAGGGATGTATTTAATCAATTGCTCAAGCAATTCATGTATGCCAATACCATTTTTAGCGCTGACCTTCACCGCATGCATGGCTTCGATACCAATCACTTCTTCAATTTCTTGCATCACTCGTTCTGGCTCCGCCTGTGGTAAATCAATTTTGTTGATCACCGGCAGCACTTCTAAACCTTGATCTAAAGCCGTGTAACAAGTAGCCACGGTCTGTGCTTCAACCCCTTGGCCAGCGTCGACCACCAACAGTGCGCCCTCACAAGCTGCTAATGACCGAGAGACTTCATAAGCGAAATCCACATGGCCAGGAGTATCGATAAAGTTTAATTGATAGGTTTGGCCGTCTTTGGCCTGATAGTGCAAAGTTACACTTTGAGCTTTGATCGTAATGCCGCGCTCCCTCTCAATATCCATAGAATCAAGCACTTGAGAAACCATTTCGCGTTCCGACAATCCACCACAAAGTTGAATCAGGCGGTCTGCTAAGGTCGATTTGCCATGGTCAATATGAGCAATGATAGAAAAATTACGAATTAAGTTCTGTGGCGTCTGTTTCATAGAAAAATCATTCTAACAAATCGATAGATTATAGCAATGAAGTTGACTACAACTAAAAAAGAGCATATCTTTGCCGTAACCATTATAAATGTAAATGGAGGACTTGATCATGCGACAGGTACCTAAGTTTTTTTCTATCTTCACCGTGGTAATGTTTGCCGAAGTCGGTAATAATTTACTGACACCTATTTTGGCTTTTCTCTTTTTCTCGGAAAACAGTTCATTATTTTTATCAGGAACCGGAATAGCAAAACGAAGCTTGTTGTTCGGTTTGTGTCTCAGCTTATATAAAGCAGGCGGGGTTCTGGCCAATTTTCTCATCACCACTATTTCAGACTTCCGCGGACGTAAATTTGCTTTGTACTGTTCTCATACCGGATTGCTCACCCTTGCCTTAATGGGAGGAGCGGCTCTGTATTTTCACAGCCCATTCTTATTAATTTCCGGTTTTTTTATCCTCAGTTTGCTGAACGCTAATCTGGCTACCGGTCCTGCAATTATTAGCGATATAAGCCACGATGAAAATCGTGTCATCAATATGGCGACTATTCAATGTATCTTGGCCATGGGAGCTTGTCTTGGCCCGATGATCGGCGGGAAATTAGGAAGCCATCATTGGTTTTTTTCAACTGCGTACGTATTACCTTTTGCTGCAATAGGTTTAGTAGCCATCTTAAGTATATTTATACTTCAATTTTGCCCTGAAACTTTAGAATCCATCGCGCACGCAGGATTTAAAAATATTGATTTTCCTTTCAAAGAAATTTGGAAAGATTATCAAACAATGTTTTTATCTAAAAACATCCGTTGGCTACTGTTCTTACTGATTCTCTGCCAAATGAGCTGGAGTAGTTACTATGAATTTATTTCTCCAATTCTCAAAAATGTTTTTCATTTTTCACCCGCGCAGGTCGGCGTTTTTGTTGGACTCATCGCTTTTTGGTTAATCATCGCTTCTAGTATTGGCATTCGTTTTTTACTCAAATGGTTTAACCATCAACAATTAATCTGGCTTTCCTCATTGGCGCTAGCCATCGGGACCTTAATGAATTTAATTTCCGCTCAAAACCCAGCCGAATGGTGGGGACAACTGGGAATCTGGTTTAGCGCTGTTCCCATCGCTATGGGTGATGTGATATTTTTTGCTTTATTCAGCAGTTTTCTCGCCCAAAACGTAAATGCAAAGCAACGCGGTAAAGCCATGGGCCTTACTTTGACACTGGCCACGCTGGTTTGGTCGCTGATGGCGCTCGCCGGCGGAGCTATTTTATCTTACCATTTCAATGGGATTTTTTGGTTGATTCCGCTTGGTTCTCTTGGGCTTTTGTCAGCCCTATGGTTTTCTGCTCAACCTTTTCGTTTTATGCAAAATTCTGGAGCTTTATTATGATTCTTTGTTTAGATGTTGGAAATACGCATATTTACGGCGGCGTATTTTCCGAAGAAAAAATTGTGTTGCGTTTTCGATATGATACCAAACAAACCCACACTTCAGATCAACTGGGTGTTTTTTTTCGCAGTGTATTACGAGAAAATAATATTTCTGCCGACCAGATTAAACACATTGCCATTGCCTCAGTTGTACCCAGTATCGATTATTCTTTACGTGCAGCCTGCATCAAATATTTTAAAATTGAGCCTTTTCTTTTAGAAGCGGGCGTTAAAACCGGCATAAAAATTAAAACCGATAATCCTGAAAAAGTTGGCGCTGATTTAATCGCTGAAGCGATTGCGGGGATACATCGTTACCCGAAAAAAAATCTAATTATCGCTGATTTTGGCACTGCCACTACTTATATTGCCATCACAGAAAATCATGAATTTATCGGCGCAACGTTTCTACCTGGATTTAAAACTTCCATGGAAGCGTTAAATTTAAATACTGCCTCACTTCCTTCTGTTGAAATCGTGAAGCCCGAAAAAATTATTGGGCGTAATACGGTACAATGCATTCAGGCCGGTTTGTATTACAGCCAATTGGCAAGCCTTAAAGAAATTACACAAAAAATCTCTGAGCAGTGCTTCTCTAATCAAAAACCTATTATCATTGGCACAGGCGGATTTTCATATTTATTAGAAGAAGAAAAAATCTTTACTGAACTTTCTCCAGATATTGTTTTAGAGGGCTTATATTTAGCGCTGATAAAAAACAGATCCATATAAAAACCTTCGGTTTATTGCATAAGATGAGCAAATTATCCTGAGCGAGCTGATTTGTTGGGCGCCAAACCGTGGCTAGAACGCCTTTGGAAGTTTGCCTTGCCGGAGGCCGGTCCAGCGTCAACAGATTATCTCGACAACCAGCTCCCCCCAAGATAATTTGCTTTTACAAAACTCACAAACAATGACGGATTCCCTTAAGCCATGGGTAGGGTCACGCCGCGCTGGTGTTGATATTTTCCACCTCTATCGGCATAGGAAACTTCACAGCACTCATCGGACTCAAAAAATATCATTTGGGCGACGCCTTCATTGGCGTATATTTTTGCTGGCAAATTGGTGGTGTTTGAAAATTCCAAAGTAACGTGTCCTTCCCATTCTGGTTCTAAAGGCGTTACATTCACAATGATTCCGCAGCGGGCATAGGTGGATTTGCCAACGCAAATGGTTAAAACTTCGCGGGGAATTTTAAAATATTCTACCGTGTGCGCCAGCACAAAAGAATTGGGAGGAATAATGCAGATATCTGTGGTTACATCAATAAAACTATTCGAATCAAAATTTTTCGGATCTACAATCGCCGAATTAATGTTGGTAAATATTTTAAAATTATTGGCGCAACGAACGTCATAGCCATAACTGGAAGTACCATAAGAAATTACCTTATGACCTTGATGCTGACGAATTTGAGTGGGTTCAAAAGGTGTTATCATACCTTTTGCGGACATACGTTTAATCCATTTATCTGATTTAATCGACATAATCTATCCTCATTATTCCACGACGATTTTAGGAAATTTAGCACTGTAATTTGGTTTTTGTACAGCGATCAACGCCGCAACGCGCAGTGCAACTTCTCGGTACAGTAAAGCTTCAGCACTGTTGGGTTCCGCAACCACAATGGGGCGCCCTTGGTCTCCCGCTTCGCGGATTGATAAAGATAAAGGAAGTTGTCCCAAGAGAGGAATTTCACAATTTTTAGCAAATCGCTCCCCTCCTCCGTGACCAAAGATCGGTTCAACATGGCCGCATTGCCGACAAATATGTTGACTCATATTTTCTACCACCCCTAGAACCTTAACATCGGTTTTTTTGAACATCTCCAAACTTTTTCGGACATCCAATAAAGCCACGTCTTGCGGTGTGGTAACTAACACCACCCCAGTCACCGGAATTTTTTTAGCCAGGGTTAATTGGATATCCCCTGTGCCGGGCGGCAAATCAACCACTAAATAGTCTAAGTTGTCCCAAAGGGTGTCGCCCAACAATTGGGAAAGGGCAGCACTGATCATAGGACCCCGCCAAACCATCGGGGTTTCGGCCTCAATCAGATTGCCCATTGAAATAGTCTGTAGCCCATAGGCCATCAAGGGAACTATTTTTTTGTCTTCACGTATTTTAGGACGGCTAAAACTATTCAAAAAATGAGGCTGGTTAGGCCCATAAATATCGGCATCTAAAAGGCCAACGCTAGCGCCTTCTTGATGAAGAGCCAAGGCAAGGTTAACGGCGGTGGTGGATTTCCCAACTCCGCCCTTTCCGGAGCCAACGGCAATGATATTTTTAACCCCGGGTAAAGCAGATAAACCCGTTTGGACAGCATGGGCTCTGATCTGACAATCATGATGAATAGTAACTTTTTCAATCGCCGGACATTTCTCCTTTAAATAGACCTCAAGATTTTCTTCCCATAATTTTTGGGTGAAGGATAAGGCAAAACCAGTTTTCAAAAAGAGGTTTACCGAATTTTCCTCTACACCGATGGATTGTAGCCAACCGGTCTCGATAAGATTTTCGTTCAGCAACGGTAAAAGATAAAATTTTAGAAGTTCTTGTATGAGAATTGGCGTAATGACCTGCATTTTGCTATTCTATCACGATGAATAAATCACGCAATATCTTAGTCACCATCGCCTTACCTTACGCCAATGGCGCTATCCATTTAGGCCATTTGGTAGAAGCGATTCAAGCAGATATTTGGGTTCGCTGGCAACGATTAAGTGGAAATCACTGTTTATTCGTCAGCGGAACCGATGCGCATGGCACCAGCGTGATGATCTCAGCAGAAAAACAACAGATTGCACCAGCTCTGCTGATCGAGCAAATGAACCAAGAACATCAACGCGATTTTAAAAATTTTTTGGTTGATTTTGATTATTTCTACACTACTCATTCTCCCGAAAATTCTGAACTTGTGGCTACGGTATATGGACGACTCCGTGAAAATGGTGACATTTTTACGAAAACGATTGAACAAGCTTATGATCCAGAGAAAAATTTGTTTCTATCCGATCGATTCATACTCGGAGATTGCCCTCGCTGCAGCGCAAAAAATCAATATGGCGATAATTGTGAAGTTTGTGGCGCTACTTACGACCCACTTGAATTAAAAAATCCCGTTTCCGCTTTATCGGGCGCAACGCCGGTTATTAAAGAATCCTTACATTATTTTTTTAATCTAGAAAAATACCACGATTTTTTACAGCACTGGGTAGACAAAGGGCATCTACAACAAAGCATCACCAATAAAATGCAAGAATGGCTGAAAGATGAATTGAAACCCTGGGATATTTCCCGGGACGCCCCTTATTTCGGCTTTGAAATACCGGACGCTCCTGGAAAATATTTTTACGTCTGGTTAGAAGCTCCGGTAGGGTATTTCGCTTCATTAAAAAAACTCTGTCAGGAACGTAAAAATATAAATTTTGATGACTATTGGCAGCCCAGTTCCACCACTGGCTCCAACACAGAGCTCTACCACTTTATCGGTAAAGATATTGTGTATTTTCATGCTTTATTTTGGCCGGCGATGCTAAAAGGTGCTAATTTAAAATTACCGACCAGCATTTTCACCCATGGTTTTTTAACCGTTAACGGCCAAAAAATGTCGAAGTCGCGTGGAACTTTTATCATGGCGACCGATTATTTAAAACAGCTTCCCGCTGAGTATTTACGCTATTATTATGCGGCAAAACTAACAGCCTTAGTGGAAGATATTGATCTTAATTTTAATGATTTTTGTGCGCGGGTAAATTCTGATTTGGTTGGAAAATTTGTAAACTTAGCCAGCCGCTCTGCGGGTTTTATTCATCAATACGGAAACAGCAGATTAGCCGATGAATTGCCTCATCCAGAACTCTTTCAAGAGTTTGTCTCCATGAAGGATTCAATCGCTGAAAACTACGAAAATCGCCATTTTAACCGCGTTGTACGTGACATTATGTCTTTAGCGGACAAAGCCAATCAATATATTGATCAGCAAAAACCTTGGCAATTAGTTAAGGACGGTCTTCTGAGTGAAGCCTTGCAAACCTGCACTCAAGGCATCAATTTATTTAAATTGCTAGCCACTTATTTGCAACCCATTTTGCCCCAAACTGCGAATAAAATCGCACAATTTTTACAAATTCCGAATTTATCATGGCAGGATTTAGAAAAACCTCTTCTTGGACATACGATTGCGCCCTTTAAACCACTCTTGCAACGGGTCAAGAGAGAAGACATCAAATTATGAATTTAAGTCCCAATCAATGGCAGCAAATAGCTGTTGTGCGTGAAAATGAATGTGTCGGATGCACCAAATGCATACAGGCTTGTCCTTTCGACGCCATTATGGGCGCCAACAAATTGATGCACACGGTGATGACTGACTTTTGCACGGGTTGCGGATTATGTGTGCCAGCTTGCCCCTTTGACTGCATTGATTTGGTTGCTAAACCAGCCCTTATTTTAGAAGATCAGCAAGTATTTGAGCTGGAATCGCAACAACGAAAAGAAAAACACGAGCTGAGAATGATAGCATCTAGTCAAGAAAATAAAGTTACCGCAAATTGGCAAGGGACAATCGAAATGGAAAGTCTTGAGAAAAGAAGGACGGTTATTAAAGCTGCGGTGAATCGCGTCAAAAATAAATTAACTGAAAAACTCTAGAACGATGTCACCCGAGAAATGTAAAAAAATTTTTAAAGTTTTCCAAAAGCTAAATCCTCACCCCACAACTGAACTGATTTTTTCAACCCCATTTGAATTATTGATTGCGGTTATGCTCTCCGCTCAAGCCACTGATTTGCGAGTTAATCTGGTTACTCATGATTTATTTAAGCTGGCAAATACCCCCGAAAAAATTTCAGCATTAGGCGAAAAAGGATTAATTTTTTATATAAAATCGATTGGACTGTATAACACGAAGGCCAAAAATATTATTAAAACTTCTCAAATTTTGGTAGAGCAGTATCACTCCAAGATTCCAAAAAATCGCGAAGAATTAGAATCCCTTCCTGGAGTGGGACGTAAAACCGCTAATATTATTTTAAACATGATTTATCACGAACCAACATTGGCAGTCGATACGCATATTTTTAGAGTCGCCAAAAGAATTGGGTTAGCAACTGGAAATACCCCTAGACACGTGGAGGAACAATTGTTAAAAATTATCCCCAAATCTTTTCTTCCCCATGCGCACCATTGGTTGGTTTTACACGGTCGTTATATTTGCGTGGCGCGAAAACCTAAATGCCCAATTTGTCCGATTAAAGATTTGTGTGAATTTCCAGATAAAACTAAAGAATTATAGAAGCAATTCCCGCTGGGCGGAAATTGCTTCCTGGTTTAGATCCCCCATCGGGATTAGAAATAAACACCTATTTGAGCAAGAACAATTTCGCGTGTGCTGCCGGTACCTTGATTGAAGTAAGGACCAAATTCATTAGCCGAGAAGGCGAAATCTTTTTTACTGTAATCGATATCGTGACGTAATTCTAATTCTTCCACGGTATTTTTCCAAAAAGAAGTACGCAAATAAGCATCAAAACTTTGCTGCGGAATGTTCAGTGCCAATGAGTCCCATGTATGACCATAGGCGCCACCAGCCAACCAATCTTGATCGAAAATTTTAAATGTTCTCCACAGTTCCAGGTGACCTGCTTTGGGCGCTGCACCATCATTGTTGAATGTCATGTCTAATGTAGAATAGCTTCTTAGAGCAGAGATAAACTCACCTACCACAGACCACGGCCCATAGTTAAATTCACCGTGGAAATTAGCGCCGGGTACATTATGTTGCAAAGGATAACTTGATCCTGCCGGAGTTGCGGAGAAGCCAGGAAATTCTGGACTGGTATTGCCTGTATTGGCAATACCGTTAGAATCTGTCATATCGGTAATAACCCCCCCGCCCAAAGTTAAGTTATCGTTGCCATCCGGGCTCAGAAGAAACTTATAGCCTAGATTAGCGCCGGCCTGACGAAACATAGAGTCATTAGTGTTGCTGTTATTACCTGGGTAACTATAGATAGAGGCAAAAAGACCTTGGTTATAGTAACCCATTAAAAGGGCGCGATCATTAATCCGACCGAGGGTTAAAGTAACCGGCGAAGAAATCATGTAGCTGGCATAACGGCCGAAAGGTAAATAAAATTGACCGACAGTCAGATAAACAGGAGTAACATCTAAATTACCAATGGTTGCAAAACCACGGCTTAAATAAACTCTTGAGTTGGTAACACGAGAGCCGATATCCGGTGGACTATTATCAAATTCAAAAGACATAAATGCGGTGGCCCAGGTGCTGGCCATGGCGTTAACGTCCAACTCAGCAGTATTTAGGTTGATATCACCCGAAGTACCGTTACCAAAATTGTTCACATTTTCTGAAGCAAACGCCTCAATGGCGCCACTGAGCTCTACGACCGGACGGTTAGCTAGAGAAGTGCCTGTTTTTTGTAAAGCATGTTCAAGGCCTTGTTTATATTTTAAAATAAACAAATCTTCATTCATGGTTGATTGCTGTGACCAGATATCAGATGCATCAAATGCTGTTTGTTCTGAAAAATAAGGAGAAGTTGCTACGGTAATGTACGGAATCACAGAACCAGGAGGTTTAGGTGGGGTAGTTTTTGGTTTCTTTTTAGCTGAAGCTGGTGTTATTGCCGGAGCGAAAGGTGGATGTGTCACAACTGAAGCAGTTGGCGCTTGATCAGCATCACTATTCGAGGAAAGATCCCCCGAAGCGACGCTAACGGGAGCAGCAGCTGTTGTAGATTTTGCTGAAGTTTTAGAAGATTCCGCAAAAGACGCACTTACGATCGACAATAGGATCAAAGAGCATGCCGATATTTTTTTCATGAATTATTACCCTCATCTGTTAATTGTGTACACAATTTTTTTACCATACTATAAAATCGTGCTAGAATGCAAGTTTTTTTTCAAGGGTTTTTTCTTCATTTCTTTGCGTAATTAAAGGTTAAATTGTACCTATGAAACACTTCAGCTTAATCCGGCCAGATGACTGGCACTGCCATCTTCGAAATGACAGTTTTTTATTGCGGACAGTTCCTGATACTGCAGCCCGATTTGCTCGCGCCATTGTCATGCCCAATTTAACACCACCGATTACCAGCGTTACCCAAGCACGCGATTATCATAAAAAAATCTGTAGCTTTATCCCTAAGGGAATAAATTTTACTCCCCTCATGACTCTATATCTCACCGAGGGTTTAAGCGTTGAAACCATTCATGAGGCTAAACAAAGCGAAATTGTCACTGCTTTTAAGCTTTATCCACAGGGAGCAACCACCCACTCTGCCGCCGGAGTTTCCAATCTTCAAAAGATCTACCCTCTTTTTGAAGCCATGCAGCAATGCGACATGCCTTTGTTAATCCATGGCGAATCCATTAATCCAATAATTGATATTTTTGACCGAGAAAAAGCGTTTATTGAAGATGAATTAATAAACTTACTCCGTTTTTTTCCAGCACTCCGGATTGTTCTAGAGCATATTTCCACCAGCGAGGCCGTACAGTTTGTGCAAGAAGGGCCGCCCCAATTGGCTGCGACTATTACCGCCCATCATTTGTGGTTGAATCGTAATGACTTGCTGATTGGAGGGTTGAAACCTCATCATTACTGTTTGCCGATTTTAAAAAGTGCTTTAGACCAAGAAGCGCTGATAAAAGCGGCAACCAGTGGTAATGATAAATTCTTTTTAGGGACTGACAGTGCCCCGCATGAAAAATCGAACAAAGAATCCACCTGTTGTGCAGCAGGTATTTATACTGCCAATGCCGGCATTGAATTATATGTGCAATTATTTGAAAAATATGGCGCGCTAAACAATTTAGAAAAATTTGCCAGTATAAATGGGCCTCGGTTTTATTGCTTGCCTATCAACCATGAAAAAATTCATTTGCAAAAAAAGCCTTTTTTGATTCCCGAGCATTTGTCCTTCGGACATGGTATAGTGGTTCCCCTATTTGCGGGGAAAACCCTTGATTGGCAAATTACTTAACAGCAAATGAGAGACCCTTTGGAAATAAAAGATCAATTTGACGGTTTTTTGCCAATAGTTATTGACATGGAAACCACTGGATGTGAAGACACGACCGATGGAATTTTGGAACTCGCCGCTGTCTTAGTTGATTTTCAAGAAAATCAACTAACGCCAGGTGATTTGTATGCTTGTCATGTTGAACCTTTCCCCGGTGCACGTATTGATCCCAAATCTTTAGAAATAAATCGAATCGATCCTGGGCACCCTTTTCGTTTTGCCATCAGTGAAATGCAAGCTTTATTGGAATTATTTTTATTTGTAAAAAGAGCATTAAAAAATACGGGATGTCGACGGGCGATTTTAGTGGGCCACAATGCACATTTTGATTTAGGATTTTTGCAACAAGCGATAACTCGCTGTGATTTACGTAAAAAAAGCCCTTTTCATTCTTTTACTTGTTTTGATACCGCAACCTTAGCGGGTATTTTTTATGGGAAAACGGTGTTGGCAAAAGCCCTGATGGCGGCAAGAATCCCTTTTAATCAAAATGAAGCGCATTCAGCCATTTACGATACTCAATGCACGGCAGAACTGTTTTGCCGCATCTATAATGACATGAGAAGGCGAGGAACTGGAAATTCCAAAAAAGCAGAAAACTCACTGATTTTCTAATAAAAAACTTTGGCTGATGTCATAATACTATAAAGTTAAGCAAAGCAGGGCTTCTATTTGATGAGGCAAATTACCTTGAATTAGCAGGTTGCTGGTCTGCTCGGTTGACGCTGTTCGGCCCTGCGGAAAAACATTGCCCGGGCGTTTAAACAACCCTCCTTGGGCTCACTTCGCTTTTGCCCGTCCGGGGCAAAAGAGACCGGGCAATGTTTTTCCTCCGGGCCTGCGCCTCAACCAAGCAGACCAGCAACCTCATGATAATCTGCTGCCTTTCGGTATTTTTTTTAGGTATTTTATAAGCGATCTACGTTTTCGGCTAGATACTTAGCGACGCCTTCTGGAGATGCTTTCATTCCGATATCGCCTTTATTCCAGTTTGCAGGACAAACTTCGCCATTAGCTTCATGAAATTGGATGGCCTCAAGCAAACGAATAATTTCCGCGATATTCCGTCCTAAAGGCAGGTCATTGACGATCTGTGAACGGACAATATTTTGCCGATCAATAACAAAGGTGCCACGTAAAGCCAAGCCGCCTTCATTTTCTACACCATAACTTCGGCAAATGGTATGAGCCACGTCAGCCGCCAAGGTATACTTAACCGGCCCGATGCCACCTTCAGCAATAGGAGTTTTTCTCCAAGCATGGTGGGTAAATTGCGAATCAATGGAGACCCCAACCACGAGCGTATTTAATTGCTTAAACCGTTCTATTGCATGATCCAAGGCAATCAGTTCAGATGGACACACAAATGTGAAATCAAGAGGATAGAAAAAAATAACGCCATATTTGCCACGCAAAGCTTCTTTTAAATTAAAATTAGCGGCAATTGTGCCATCTGCCAATACAGCAGGGACTGTAAAATCTGGAGCCTGTCGACCGACCAATACGCTCATGAAACCTCCTAAATGAATAATGTATTATTAATCCGTTATTATACCTAACTCTCCACCTAAACGCAACCAATATAAATATTTAAAAATCAACACGATACAGAAAAAAAATCTGAAAATTCCTTACCCGATGGGGGATCGCAAGGGGGAGAAGAGCGGAGCGATCTCCCCCCTTCATTGCGGAGTTGCAGCTCTGCTGCAGCTCCGCATCAAAACCAGGAGGCAATTTTCGCTTCAGCGGGAATTGCCTTGCCTCATCGTAAAAAATAAGCTATTTTACTTGAAATCGTTTTATCAGGAGATTGCTATGCCTTTTCAACTACCAGATCTTCCCTATGCAATGGATGCTTTAGCCCCGTACATTTCTGCAGAAACTTTACAGTACCATCACGACAAACATCATAAAGCCTATGTAACCAAGCTGAATGAGCTGGTTCCCAACACCGAATTCGAGAAAATGACTCTAGAAGAAATTATTAAAAAAGCACCCCCAGGCCCCATATTTAATAACGGCGCGCAGGTATGGAACCACACTTTCTACTGGCACAGTATGAAACCCAAAGGCGGTGGAAAACCCATCGGGGATTTAGCCGCAGCCATTGATAAATCTTTTGGTTCCCTAGAAAAATTTCAAGAAAAAATGACTGAAGCGGGCCTTACTCAATTTGGCTCAGGCTGGGCATGGTTAGTCAAAACTGCAAATGGCAACCTTGAAGTGGTTAAAACCCCTAATGCTGAAAATCCATTGCGAGAAAACAAAATACCGCTCCTGACTTGCGATGTTTGGGAACACGCCTATTACATCGATACCCGCAATGACCGTGGTAAATATATCAATAATTTTTGGCAGGTGGTCAATTGGGACTTTGTTGCGAAAAATTTTAATAGCATATAATTCTCTATGACTATTCGAATCTTGGTTAACGGCGCTAGAGGCAAAATGGGCCCAGTCGCTGTCGATGCGGTAAATAGCGCAAAAGATCTCGTGTTAGTCGGGCAAAACAATCGTGAGAACGATTTGTCGGAAGCCATTGAGAAAAATAAAGCCCAAGTTGTTGTCGACTTCACGACGCCAGAAGTGGTTTTTCAAAACGCAGAACGAATTATCCAAGCCGGTGCAAGACCGGTCATCGGAACCACTGGCCTCAAACCTGAACAAATCACCCAACTTAAAAAAATCTGCGCCCAAAAAAAGATGGGGGGCATTATTGTTCCTAACTTTTCTCTGGGAGCAGTTTTGATGATGAAATTTGCTGCGGAGGCTGCTGAATATATGCCTGCCGTTGAAATTATCGAAATGCACCATCCACAAAAATTGGATGCTCCTTCAGGCACGGCAATCAAAACTGCAGAAATGATCGCCGCTCGTCGCAGCGGTTCTTTTGCTTCTCCTCCTGCAAATTCAGCTGCTCGCGGGGAGTCTCATCATGCCGTCCCTATTCACTCAGTGCGCTTGCCTGGATTTTACTCCCATCAAAGTGTTATCTTCGGCGATAGCGGAGAAATTTTTACCCTTTCCCACCAAGGTATTGACCGCCGCTGCTGTATTCCAGGCATTCAATTGGCCTGTAGACAAGTCGTCATGCTCAATGAACTTTATTATGGTTTAGAAAATCTTTTATTCAAAAAATAAGTTAGGGAGCAGGTGTTTCAGCAAGTAAAGCCTTAGAAGTATTTTTATCGCTATTTTCTTTTTCTTCTCTTTCTTTTCGCCACATTTCAACATTATTAGTCGCTTTGGTTCGTCTTAATCTAAATCCTGCAACTGGATGCGGCGGTTTGAGATCTGGAGCTTTGACATTTCCAAATAGACTAACCGTTGTTTTTGAAATTGGCGCCTTTTCTTGCTCTTGAACTCTTTTATTTTCATCTGCAAAATCACTTGAGGTATCTTCTACACTTCGTTTCATTGTTTTCTCCAATATTCCATTTGCTCTTTACAGTTTATTTATCACTGGTGACACGATCACGCAAATAAACCGGCCTCGCCTGTAAAGGATCAATCCACTTACCGGCCTGATAATAATTCTCACCCATTTTTAACATAACTTCAGCCTCTGGGTAAAGATCAGTAATTACGGGGAGATCAGCCGTTAATAAATGCTTGAGGCGATTCTGATAAGCTTGCCATGCATTTCCTACCGCAACAAAAGCTAACTGTTTAGAAAGATGAACTTCTTCCGGTGGATTCAGCCGATCTTCTTGAACTGGCAGCATCATTTTATTTTCACCGAGTTGGTAGATTCCCCAATACATCTCATTCATTCTCGCATCCCAGGCAGCTACCACAGTTTCCACCCCCGCTCTTTCATAGGCGACTTGCGCCAGTATTTGCAAGGTTGAAAGCGGAATTAATGGCAAATTTGCTCCAAACCCCAATCCTTGCGCAATACCCGTGGCGACTCTAACACCCATAAAACTGCCAGGACCACAACCAAACGCAATCGCATTTAATTGTTGCAAGCTGATTCCTGCTTCATTTAACAGACTATTAATCATTGGCAGAATTAATTCTGCATGTTTCTGTGGCGCCAATTGTTGTCGTTTGAAAATTTCGCCATCCACTTGCAATGCGGCTGAACAGGCAGCGGTGGCGGTTTCAATCGCTAAGATTTTAAACATAGTAAAAAATATAATATCATAAAATACCCCGAGCTGACGCTCGGGATATTTTCTCTATTTGATTCGCCTGCGCAAACCAGTTTGCGCGGACGGCGACCAAAGGGAAGCATTCGCATGCTCCCCTTTGGAAACCCCATAGCGTAATGTGACGGGCTTACGCCCGCAGATTGCAGGATATAAAAATATGAAAATTTATCATTTAAATTACCAACCGGACAGTGCTGCTCTTTTTTCGCATTTGGTACATTTTCCCTATGCATTCTTTCTGGATAGCTGCGGCGTGGATCGTTTTGACATCATGGTGGCAGACCCCAGCCGGGTTTTTCTGGCGGAAAAAAAAGGCGATGATCCTTTCGCCGTCGCCAAAGAATGGCAAACAGAAATATCCACCATTCAAGCCAACTCCATTCCTGAAGAACTGCCATTTACCACGGGTATCATGGCCTATTTTAGTTATGATCTCTGTTATGAACTTTTTAATCTTAAATCTAAAGCCAAGCGAGATATCGAGTTACCCCTAGCGGTTGTCGCGGAATACCATTGGAGCATCGTCACGGATCATCATCGCAAAATAACCTACTTCATTTCACAAAATTCTTGTTCTGAAAAAAAAATCGCAAGCCTCTTGGAACTCTTAGCTAAAGCTAACTTTCACCAGCAGCAGTTTGAATTAACGCAAAAATTTTTTCCCAACATGAATAAGCAGCAATACAGCCAGGCTTTCCAAAAAGTCCGACAGCACCTTGAAGAAGGTGATTGCTACCAAATAAATTTGGCAGAACGATTTACAGCAAATTATGCTGGTTCCCCTTGGACAGCCTATCAACATCTGCAAAAGTCTTGTCCTATGCCAATGGCTTCTTATCTACACTTACCGCAAGGTGATATTTTGTGTTTTTCTCCTGAACGTTTTCTTCAGGTAAATAATAGGCAAGTCATGACCCAACCCATCAAAGGAACAAGACCTCGATTTGACAACCCCCAGCAGGATCAAGAATCCGCTCGAGAATTACTATTCAGTGAGAAAGACCGCGCAGAAAATATTATGATCGTAGATTTACTCAGGAATGACCTTAGCAAATGTTGTGTGCCCGGCACTGTGCAAGCGCCGGTGCTTTGTCATTTAGAAAGTTTTAATCAAATTCATCATTTGATCAGCACAGTCACAGGCCTCCTAGCAGAGGATCAAAATCCCTTCGATCTGCTCAAACAGTGTTTCCCCGGTGGCTCTATTACCGGAGCACCCAAACGTCGCGCGGTGGAAATTATTGACACTTTGGAACCCCATCAACGCTCAATCTACTGCGGCTCAATTGTTTATTGCGATGTTCGTGGCAGAATGGATAGTAACATTGTTATTCGCACGTTAATTTGTCATCAGCAAAAGATACATTGTTACGGTGGCGGTGGCATTGTGATCGATTCCTCAGTAGATAGCGAATATCATGAAATCCAAGTAAAAATATTTCGTTTATTAAATAAACTCGAAGAAATCCTTTGTTCGCCAGTACCATAACCACTCAATATTTTTCCAAGTCCTGAATCAGTTTTTTTAGTTGCAATGCGTATTTTCCAGTAACTAGCATGAATCTCCAATCCTAAATTAATCAGTTAAAAATAATGTGATAATATTAAGTCTATTTCCCTGTAAAAACAGACGAATTTTGTTAGAATTTTTTAAAAATATGAATGAGATTAAAGACTACTAAAAGACTTGAAATCCACTCCGGCTTGTTCAGCGACATCCGCCTACTCGCAAGATTGTCTAAACGGGGCCCGTCAGTGGAGATATTTTCGTGCTCACTGCGCATAAATAGCTGGCGCGATACTCTGTAGCCCGTATTGTGCAGAGTGAACTCTATCACGATGAATCCCTTTTCCGAATTGCTTCGTTGTGCGCGAAAACATCGCCACTGACACCCGTTGCAAAGCTCGCAGGGCGGATGCGCTGAACAAGCCTATGCAGAGAGTTTGAAAATTGCATAGGATTATCGATATTCTATTTCATCTTTAATTGAATTGTCTTAAGCCTAAGACCTATTAAATACAGGTATATAGAGATCTTTTTTTTAAAAAAATTGATATCCGGCGTTCCCTTGCAGTCGCAAAGTAATAACAATAAAAGATTAAAATATTGGCGAGGCAAGTACTTAATACTGAGATGAACCAATACGTCCTGCATAGCTTTGTTCAGCGCATCCGCCAACAAGCCTTGCAACGGGTGTCAGTGGCGATGTTTTCGCGCACAACGAAGCCAATTCGGAAACGAGTTTAGCATGGTAAAAGTTCACTAAGCACAATGGCGCTTACGAAGCCATTGCACCCGCTATTGATGGCGTAGTGAGCACGAAAACATCGCCACTGACGGGCCCCGTTTAGACAATCTTGCGAGTAGGCGGATGTCGCTGAACAAAGCGGAATGGGATTTGTGCCTAATAAGGGCAAAAGCAATAACCCCTTCCAAAATTGATGTATTGGGATCAATTCAAGATTTTAAGCTGGGGCGTCATTACAATAAAAAGTTTTGTCAGTGGAGACATAAGAACTGTAACATTGGATTGCTCCCACTTCCCCTAATGTGGCTAAAGCAGCGGCAGACTGACATCTGAATTTGACACATTGATAGGTCATCGGAACGCCACGGACTCGTTTTGTTCCGCAAACCGATTTTTCCGGAATTGATGCCTGCTCCCAAAGAGGAGTGGCTTTCTGCTTCCAAGAGATATTCCACCGGTTACCACTTCTTTTGTCTAAAAAATACGATTTTCCATAGTAATTGCTGTCAATGGTTGGGCAGGCGAAGATTTTGGTAGCTGCATAAGCAGATACATTAACGACTTGCAAAGAGATAAGGGTAATGATTAGAATTCCTATCCGTTTCATAACGACTCCCTGTTTTTTGTTCTAATTTTGAATAATAATAGTGCAAATTATGAACTATTGCCAACTTAAGCGAAAAACGCATGATTTCTAAAGAAGAAAAGAAGCTATTTTCCGAAGCGATGAAAAATGTTACTCCGCTGAAGGCGGGCTCAAGAAATAGAAAAAAAGACCCCGTCCGCAAATTGCGAATACCTCGACGTATAGAAAAGCCACCCCCACTCGAAGCAGTCCACATTTTAGATGATTTAATTGAATCGGAATGGGTGAAAATTGATGAGATATTACGCTTTAACCGCGCGGGATTGCAGACAAAAATACTGAAAAAGCTTGCGAAAGGTCAACTACCGGTGGAGGCCCGAGCTGATCTTCATCGTATGTCTGTTACCGAAGCAATCAATTTCGCCGATCAGTTTATTCAAGGTTGCCAAATGCAAAAAATCCGCCACATTTTAATTATCCATGGCAAGGGAAAAAAATCCGAAAAACCGATCCTTAAGAACGCTATTTACGTCTGGCTGAAAAACAATCATGCTATTTTAGCTTTTCATTCGGCGGACCCTAAAGATGGCGGCACTGGCGCTCTTTATGTCCTCATTAAATTATCAACTGAGAAACAAGTATGACTGTTTTAATTAGTGCACAATCGATTAGCAAATCTTATGGGGTTGACGCCCTCTTTAATAATATTAGCTTTGCCGTACAAACTGGCGATAAAGTCGGATTAATTGGTCCCAATGGTTGCGGAAAATCCACCTTATTAAAAATTTTAATGGGCCTCGAAACGCCAGACAGCGGTAAGATTGTAACCAACCGTCAAGTGCATTTAGGCTATTTACCACAAGCAGATACCTTTGACCCTAACCTGACAGTGGGTTCAGCGCTCTCTGAATATTCTCAATATCAAATCAGTGAAGTTGAAGGGAATGTGGCCCATGTGTGGAACCTAGATCAGCATATTGGCGCCCTTTCTGGAGGATGGCGAAAACGTTTAGCCATTGTGCATGCGCTGTTACAACAACCTGATTTGTTGCTTATGGATGAGCCTACCAACCATCTCGATTTAGCAGGTATTTTATGGCTGGAAAAAATACTACAAGATGCCAGATTTTCTTATATTTTAGTCAGCCATGATCGTTTCTTTTTAGAAAATACTGCCAATTCAGTGATGGAATTAAATCGTGCTTATTTGCACGGTTTTCTCAGCAGTACGGGTAATTATAGTGAATTTGTTGAAAAACGCGCAGAAGTTTTTGCCAATCAGCTAGAGCGCCAAGATACCATGGCAAATAAAATGAGACGCGAACAGGAATGGTTGCAACGAGGCCCCAAAGCGCGTACCACCAAAGCGCAATCTCGTATCGACAATGCAGAAAAATTACGTGAAGATCTTCGAAAAATAGCCTTTAGCAATGCACAGCATAAAAAAACTGGTATTTCGTTTGAAGAAACGGGACGAAAAACTAAAGTGTTATTAGAAACTCATCAGCTAAAAAAATCACAAGGAAATAAGCTTCTTTTTGAAAACTTAAATTTGAAACTTTCTCCTGGCGATTGCTTGGGATTACTTGGAAAAAATGGTAGCGGCAAAAGCACTTTATTGAATTTGATCAACGGCAATTTAAAGCCTGACGTCGGTTCAATTAATCGTGCCGAGAATTTACGTATTGTTACATTTGATCAAAGGCGTGAGCAATTAAACAAGAATCAAACTTTGTGGAAAGCGCTAGCTCCAGATGGCGATAGTGTATTGTATAAAGGACAAAGCATTCATGTCGCCGCATGGGCAAAGCGGTTTTTATTCCCTAACGATCAGCTTCATCAGTCGGTTTCTCGCTTGTCCGGCGGAGAACAAGCACGGGTATTAATTGCCAATTTAATGTTAAAGCCCGCAGACCTTTTATTGTTGGATGAACCCACCAATGATTTAGACATTCCCACTTTAGAAGTCTTGGAAAATAGTTTAGCAGAATTTAACGGCGCTATCGTGTTAATTACTCATGACCGCTATTTACTTGAAAAATTAAGCACCTCTTTATTGTATCTAAACGGTGAAGGTAAGTCTGAATTTTTTGCCGATTATGCGCAATGGTTTAAACATCAAAGCGGTTCTCAAAAAGATAAAAAAACTGCCGAGCCGGCTCAGCAAGCAAAGAAAAAAATGAGTTACGAACAGCAAAAAGAATTAAGTCGGCTCCCGGAAAAAATTCACAAGGCAGAAGTTGAACTAGAAGCGCTTCAGACTCAATTAGCAGACACCACGGTCATGAAAAATCAACAACAATTGCTGGATTTATCCCAGCGTATCGAAACTGCTAAAAATAAAGTTGGGCAGCTTTATCATCGCTGGCAAGAGCTAGAGGAATAACCTTATGAATATAATTGAACAACTATTCAAACTCAAAGAAAATCAAACCACCCCTTCCCGCGAAATATTGGCCGGCATCACCACTTTTCTGACTATGTCTTATATAATTTTTGTAAACCCGGCGATCTTAAATGACGCTGGTATGAATTTTGGCGCCGTCTATGTTGCTACTTGCTTAGTAACACTACTCAGCTGTTTTTTAGTGAGCGTAATGGCAAATTACCCCGTGGTGGTTGCTCCAGGCATGGCTTTGAATATATTCTTCACCTACTCCGTGGTGAATGGTTTGGGCTATCCCTGGCAAAGTGCTTTGGGGATTGTTTTTATCTCAGGTGTCATATTCTTTATATTGGCTGTAACTAAAGTGCGAGTATGGATTATTGAATCTATGCCAGAAAATATTAATATCGCCATTGCCGTTGGCTTGGGCATGTTTATTGCGATGATTGCTTTAGAAAATGGCGGGATTATTGTTAAATCCACCGGCAAAAATTTATTAAACCTCGGACACATTACTTCATTAACCAGTATTCTCTTTTTTGTTGGTTTCGCCATTATTGCCATACTTGATCATTTGCGCGTCCATGGGGCGATTATTATTTCAATTATCACCGTCACCATTTTAAGTCTCATCTTAGGATTAAGTCATTATTACGGTTTTTTTGCTCTACCACCCAGCATTAAACCCACTTTTTTAGCGGCAGACATTAAAGACATTTTTCATTATCAATATATTCCTATCATTTTTTCTTTTTTGCTATTAGCATTTTTTGACGCCACCGGCACGATGATTGGATTGCTGCAAAATCCTTTTTTTAAAAACGATCCCAAATTTACTAAACGAATTTCGCGCACGCTGGTAGCAGATAGTTTAGGAACCATTAGTGGTTCTCTATTGGGAACCTCAAGCACCAGTCCTTATTTAGAAAGCGCTGCCGGCATTGAAGCCGGCGGACGAACTGGCTTAACTCCTTTTACCGTTTCCATGCTGTTTTTAATCGTTTTGTTTCTTTCACCACTGGCCAAGGCAGTACCTAGTTTTGCAGTTGCTCCCGCGCTGCTTTATGTCGGGTTATTAATGATGAAAAATATCGTGCTTTTTGATATTAAAGATGCAACTGAATTTATACCTTGTATTATGACGGCTTTGATGATCCCAATGACATTTTCAATAGCGGATGGCATCGGAATTGGGACTATAACTTATGTAGTATTGAAACTGTCAACCGGAAAGCATAAGGCATTAAATCCAGTTTTATATTCACTAGCCATTATTTTTCTAATTTATTTTGCATTTAAAGTCTGAGTTAGAAAATTTCTTGTAAATCTTACTGGGAAGTTTCTTCCAAGGTATGAAATATTGAAGTTTTTTGTTGAGGCTTTAGTGTCAAGACGACACTAAATGTAATGATGGCCATGAATATAAGATAATAAGCGGGAGCTAAATTATTTTTGGTTCCTGCCAGCAGACTAATGATTAACGGAGCAGTACCACCAAACAAAGTGTTTCCCATATTATAAGCAAAGGAGATGCCGCTATAGCGCACATCTACAGGACAATTTTCAACAAATGTTGTTAAAGTATTCCCTTGCTCTAACGAACTTAAGAGGCCTGCAATGCCCATACCCAATACCATTGTCAACATAGATTTATTCTGCACGAGATAAAAACAAGGAATTGTTAAAATGATTATTCCAAGCGATGCTATCTTCAACATTTTTCTTCGCCCCACCACATCTCCTAGCCACCCAGCGAAAGGCAAAAAAAACAGCATTAGAATTAAAATTATACTTTGGCATTTTAAGGCTGTGGATAAGGAAGTTTTAAAATACTGGTTCAAGTAGGTCGGCATAAAGCCAAAAAACATATAATAAAAAGTCGCGCCCATGCAGGTTAAACCAAAAATCTGCAGTAATTTTTGAGGTACGTGTTTAAATGCTTGAAGCAATGGTGCACGGTTCATTCGTTTAGTGTTCAAAAGCGCTTGAAAAGGCGCCGTTTCTAACAATTTAATTCGATAAGACAAAATTAACAATCCGAGCAAGCCACTCACTAGAAACGGTATTCGCCATTTCCAGAGGTTTATGGATTCAGGTGACATGAGAGTGTTAAGATAGGCCATCCCAGTCGCTAATAAAAAGCCTAAGCTAGCGCCTACCGCAGCGAAACTGGTAAAAAAACCACGCCTAGAAATAGGTGCACTTTCCGCCAGATAAATAATGACGCCACTGTATTCTCCCCCTACAGATAATCCTTGGATCAATCGGCAGCAAATAAATAGCACCGGAGCAAGGACTCCAACGGTTTGATAGGTTGGCAAAAGACCCACTAAAAGTGTAGCTAAACTGATGGCGGTTATTGACCAAACCAAGGTTTTGGCTCGCCCTATTCGATCTCCGAGGTGCCCCAAAAGAATTCCGCCTAAAGGACGGCAGATAAATCCAACGGCAAAAACCACAAACACGATTAAGGTGGAAAAACGCACATTATTGGAGGGAAAAAAATGGTATCCAATGACTGGAGCTAAATAAATAAATAACCCAAAATCGAACCATTCCAATATATTGCCCAAACTACTGGCTAATAGCTGACGGCGGCTTAAAAAATTTTCCATATTCTTTTCCAAAAAGCATTCATTAGAAAATATCTGCTATAGTATTGCAAATTGCAAAAAATGTCCTGATTTGTCAAAATCATACGCGACTCTGACAAAACCGAGAGATGCGCACGCCATACAGCCGTTTTTTAAAATTTGCCTAAAGATCAACCGTGTATTGCCGTTTGAAGTTTTAGCCTCATCCGGAAAATCTATTATAGCTGCTAATTGGATAACTTCACCTTGTGGACTAATAATAATAAAACGCATCGATAAATCTGCCATTAGCACGCTAGTTTTAATGACTTGTATTTGATGATAAGTGCGCATCGCTTCAATATCATAAACGTTTGCTAAATTGAATAATACTTTATTTTGCGTGCAAATTTTGTATTTTTCCATAAAAGGCAGATAACAATTTAAAAATTTTGGAATTGAGGGGAGCGGTTTATTATTTTGGGCACATTGATGATTGGTTTGTTGTAAACAGTCTTTCCATTTAGATAGATTAACGCCGCCTTTTAATTCAACGATTTTTTTTATTGGTTCTGGAGAAGCATTAACGAGTGTTGTTATCAGCAGGAAAAACCAACCTATTGTCCGAATTTTCTTAAACATAACCGCTAGTTTAACTGTCAATATTCACCATAGCAAACGCACTGGGACACCCCAATTAAAGGAGTATTTTATACGTAACTTTCGAATTCTTAGGAGTACACCTATACTTAATTTATGACTCAATCTACCGACCAAACACCTAAATGGTATCAAGAAGCGATTATCTATCAACTGCATATCCGTGCCTTTTTTGATAGCAACAAAGACGGCAGCGGGGATTTTCGTGGATTGGTACAAAAACTCGATTATTTACAAAACCTCGGAATCACCGCCATCTGGATATTACCTTTTTACCCCTCACCACTTCGAGATGATGGTTATGACATCTCTGACTATACCAGTGTAAACCCAATTTATGGCCAGCTTCAAGATTTTAAAACTCTGATGAAAGAAGCGCATCGTCGGAATATCCGTGTGATTACCGAGCTAGTCATGAACCATACCTCAGACCAACATCCTTGGTTTCAAAGAGCACGCCAAGCCAAACACGGCAGTAAATGGCGAGATTTTTATGTGTGGAGCGATACGATAGAAAAGTATCAAGAAGCACGAATTATTTTTAAAGATTTTGAATCTTCAAACTGGACATGGGACCCGATTGCCCAAGCTTACTACTGGCATCGTTTTTATTCTCATCAACCGGATTTGAATTTTGATAATCCGTTAGTGCAAAAAGCGGTATTACAATGGTTAGATTTCTGGTTTGAAATGGGTGTTGATGGATTGCGTTTAGATGCAGTCCCCTATCTTTTTGAGCGCGATGGAACCAATTGTGAGAATTTACCTGAAACTCATGAGTTTTTGAAAAAATTGCGGCGACACATCGATGAAAAATATCAAAACCGCATGCTTTTGGCAGAAGCCAATCAATGGCCCGAGGACGCAGTGGCTTATTTTGGCAAGGGCGATGAATGCCATATGGCTTTTCATTTCCCATTGATGCCGCGAATGTTTATGTCACTGAAAATGGAAGACCGTTTCCCTTTAATTGATATTTGGGAGCAAACTCCTGCTATTCCAGAGTCTTCACAATGGTCCATTTTTTTACGTAATCATGATGAACTTACCTTAGAAATGGTAACCGATGAAGAACGCGACTATATGTACCGAGTATATGCAGAAGATCCGCAAGCGCGTATAAATTTGGGAATAAGAAGACGTTTAGCGCCCTTACTCAGTAATAATCGGAAAAAAATAGAATTGATGAATGCTTTGTTATTTGCAATTCCAGGCACACCAGTAATTTATTATGGCGATGAAATTGGTATGGGTGACAATTTTTATTTAGGTGATAGAAATGCGGTACGCACACCGATGCAATGGAGTGCAAACAGCAATGCTGGTTTTTCCGCAGCCCACCCTCATCGATTATTTTTACCTGTTATTATTGATCCCGAATATCATTATGAATCTGTTAACGTTGAGATACAGGAAAATAACCCAGAATCCTTGTTATGGTGGATGAAACGTTTAATCGCATTAAGAAAACGCTATCCAACATTGGCTTTAGGAAAAATTACATTTTTATACCCTGAAAACTCAAAAGTTTTGGCATTTACTTCAACTTACGAGCAAGAGACTTTGCTCATTGTGGTTAACTTATCACGCTTCCCTGAATTTGTAGAACTAGATTTGTCCCCATGGATTGAATTTAATCCGCTGGAATTATTTGGTCAAAATAAATTTCCAACCATTACCAATAATTCATATTTTCTATCATTAGGACCCCATAATTTTTATTGGTTTTTATTACAACCAAAAGATAAAGAACATTATCAACATACCGACAAACAAAAAGCATATGCCGAATTCTCATTCAAAGGAAATTGGGAAAATTTAATTAAAGATTCGTTAAAATCTCAGTTAGAAAAGACTTTGAAAGAATATCTTCCTCAACAACGATGGTATGGCAATAAATTAACAGCCATCAAACGAGTTGAGATTACAGAAAATATTCCTATAGCAACCAAAGGTAATCTATATATTCTGCTATTTCTTGAAGTAACCGATATTAAAGATGAAACAACAATCTATTTATTATCGGTGACTTTTATCGCTGAAGAAGACGCAATTCCTGTTTTAGAACAATTTCCTCAAGGCATTATTGGTCGTCTGAATCAGCAAAATGGGTATTTAATCGATGCTTGTTATCATTCCGATTATGCTCGAACATTGATTTGGGCAGTTGATCGCGGACAAAAATTTAAAGGTAATTACGGCGTAGCACAATCGCAGCGCACCCATGCGTTCCGAGAATTGTATGACAAAAATCAGGTTGTTGAAACCTCGCCAGTTAAACTTGAACAAAGTAATACTTCATTGCTGTATGATAAAATGTTTGTCCTAAAATGTTATCGCCGTGCCAGTATCGGATCAAATCCCGATATAGAAATTGGTCGATATCTAACAGAAGAAGCCCATTTTCCTAATGTACCCGATTTGGCTGGTTCGTATGAATATGTTGATAAAAAAGGCAATACTATTTCATTATTGACAGTACATCAATATATTCCACATGAAACTAACGGTTGGGATTATACCGTTAACAACATCAATCGGTTTTTTGAGAAAATGCTCACCATGCCAAAAGAGCAAAATAATAAATCTATTCTAACCCCCACACTCAGTCAATTTTTTAATGACCGAATTGGGATTCCTGAAGAAGTACAATCGATACTGAGCAATACTTTACATTCAGCCGAATTATTAGGAAAACATACTGCTGAATTACATATTGCTTTATCAGATAACACACGCGACCCACTATTTGTTCCGGAGTCATTTACTTCTTTAAACCAACGCGCTATCTATCAGTCGATTCGTTCACTAACGGGTAGGACACTGAATCAACTGCGAAAATCTTTAAAGAATTTGTCTGATCAAAACCAACCATTAGCACAAAAAGTACTGGAATCTGCAGATAGATTGGATGATCAGTTACGAAAAATTATTAAACGCAAAATTAGCGGCGCACTGATCCGTTGTCATGGCGACCTTCACTTAGGACAAGTATTATTTACCGGTAAAGATTTTATCTTTGTTGATTTTGAAGGAGAGCCTGCGCGTTCAATGTCGGAAAGACGAATCAAAAAATCCCCTTTAGTAGACGTCGCCGGGATGCTGCGTTCGTTTGATTATGCAGTACAGACAAGCTTGTACGGCGCAACAACTTTGTTTAGAGAAGAAGATCTCCAAACATTAGAATTTTGGGGAACTTTTTGGTATCGCTGGAATTGCATTGCATTTTTACAAAGCTATTTTGAAACTGCAAAAAATCAATATTTTCTGCCAAAAAACCAAGAAGAGTTATCGATATTGATGAATACGACGTTAATAGAAAAAGCGATATATGAAATTAATTATGAGCTTAATAATCGTCCTGACTTGCTACACATCCCTTGCCGCGGGTTAATTGAACTATTGTCATGAACGCATTTGATCAAGCCATTCGGCGATTAACTAATCTCTATGGCATTCAAACTTCTTATGTAGACGTGTTTAAAAAGAGACATGCGGTTTCTAAATCCACCCTGTTACTTTTCTTAAACACTTTAGGAATTGCAACCGATGATCCAAAAAGAGTAATAGAGAGAGCAGATTTTGAGACTTCAAAACGCTGGGACCTTTTGGTTGAACCCATTACTTTAACTTGGAACCAGCGATTACAAGTTAAACTTAGATTACCAAATTATTTAGCCAAAGAAACAGTAGAATGTCAGTTAGTAGAAGAAAATGGCGCAGAACATTGTTGGTTGCAACGCTTAGACGTCCTAAACTCGATTCAAAAACATGCCGTTGACGGAAATATTTATTTAACCAAGTCTTTAGTTTTCGATCGCGCAATCCCGTGGGGATACCATCGTTTAAATTTAACCTTGAAAGAAAATATTTTCTCAACATTTATCATCTCCGCACCAAAATTTTCTTACGCTGAATCTAACAATAACGATCGCCATTTCGGAATATTTTCACCGCTATACGCATTAAATTCAACACGTAACTTTGGAAGTGGAGATTTTACCGATTGGTTGTCGTTAATTGAGTGGCTAAAAAGCTTAGATGGCGATATCGCCGGGACATTACCGCTTTTTTCTAGTTTTCTAGATCAGTCCTTTGAACCCAGCCCTTATTCGCCAATCAGCCGATTATTCTTTAACGAGTTTTATTTAGATGTCACTAAAATACCAGAATTCAATGATAATAAAAAAGCTAAATCATTATTCTTATCACCGCTTTTCCAACAACAGCTATCTAAATTGCGAAAATTAAATTGGGTCGATTATGCTGAAACTATGGCTTGCAAAAGAAAAATTTTAGAAATCCTAAGTCAGGATTTTTTTAAAAAACCTAGTGGTAGTAGGCACAAAATTTTCCATGAATTTATAAAGGCCAACCCAGAAATTGAATCGTATGCTGATTTTCGCGCGCTTGGTGAAATAGATAATTCATCTACAATCAAGAACTATTATCTTTATTCACAATGGCAAACAGAGCAACAATTGAGTGAGGTTTCCAATTTTGCTCATTCTAATCAAGTAAAACTCTATTTAGATATGCCATTAGGCGTCCATCCGCAAGGATACGATGTTTGGAAAAATCCACAATTATTTGCCCGAAACTTAAGTGTGGGTGCACCGCCTGATGCCGTTTTTACTCGCGGACAAAATTGGGGATTTCCTCCACTAATTCCTCAAGTTTTAAGAGCTGAAGCTTATCAATATTTTATTAATGTATTTCAAAAATTATTTAAATATGTTGATTTGTTAAGAATTGATCACGTTATGGGTCTACATCGATTGTATTGCATTCCCTCTGGAAATGAAGCAAAAGATGGAGCGTTTCTAAAATATCCTGCGGAAGAACTTTATGCAATTTTGTGTGTAGAATCCAATCGAAATAAGACTTGTCTGATTGGAGAAAATTTAGGTACCGTTCCAAAATATATTAATAAAACCATGAAAAAACATCGTTTACATCAAATGTATGTCCTGCAGTATGAAATGGATGCCAATAGCCCGATTAGCGCAGACGTTGTCCCGCACGATTCAATCTCCAGCTTAAACACCCATGATATGCCTACTTTTGCTGCCTATTGCAGAGGTCTTGATCTTAAATTTCGTGAAGAATCACACCTCATCACTAAGATGCAAGCCAAGGTGGAGGCTGCACGACGTAAAAAATCTTTAAATCAATTGCCAGTTGAAAATAAGAGGACCTTGAAATCTCTTTTAAGTGCGTGTTTAAATCTTTTAGCCTCAAGTCGCTCGCGTTTTTTGTTGATCAACTTAGAAGATCTTTGGTTAGAGACCGAACCGCAAAATGTCCCAGTTTCTGGAGAAGGCTATCCCAACTGGCAAAAAAAAATGGGCAAAACCCTGAAGGAAATCCGCCAAGATAAGCATATTTGTGCTATACTGAAAAAAGTAGCACGGCTATGCCAAGGAAAAAAGGCAAAAAAGACATGAGTACAAATAACGATAAAGCCCTGCATAATGACTTTTCCCACCAAGATTCCTTGATCAGCGACTTTGATGCTTATTTATTTAACGAAGGGAATCATGTTCGTCTCTATAAAATCCTTGGCGCTCATCCCTTAACGGTGCACGGTAAGAAAGGCATTCATTTTGCCGTTTGGGCTCCCAATGCAAAACAAGTTTGCCTCATGGCTGATTTTAACGGATGGAGTAAAATTGCCTCTCCGTTGACGCGTTTCAAAAGTTCAGGAATTTGGTTTGGTTTTTTTACCGAGATTTCCAAAGGCCATGCCTACAAATATCATATACTTTCTCATCATGATAATTTACAAGTTGATAAAGCCGATCCATTTGCTTTTTATGCTGAACTACCTCCGCAGACTGCCTCGATTATTTGGGAGTCGGATTACCAATGGCAAGATGAGAAATGGATGCAGGAGCGAATAGGGGGCCTCGATCATCAACAGCCGATTTCAATTTATGAAATACATTTAGGTTCTTGGCGCCGTGTGCCTGAACAAAAAAATCGTTTTTTAACTTATCGCGAATTAGCTAAGTATTTACCTAATTATATCAAGGAACTCGGTTTTACCCACGTTGAGTTTTTGCCAGTAATGGAACATCCTTTTTACGGCTCATGGGGTTACCAAACTACCGGTTATTTTGCCCCCACCAGTCGCTATGGTAACCCAGATGATTTTAAGTTTCTAATTGACACGTTACATCAAAACAATATTGGTGTGATTCTCGATTGGGTTCCCTCGCATTTTCCAACTGATGCACACGGTTTGGCACATTTTGATGGTACTCATTTGTATGAACATGCCGATCCTCGTTTGGGTTTTCACCCCGATTGGAAGAGTGCGATTTTTAATTATGGACGCCATGAGGTGCGCAGTTTTCTCTACAGCAGTGCTTTATTCTGGTTAGATCAGTATCACGTTGATGGCCTACGGGTTGACGCTGTCGCCTCGATGCTGTATTTAGATTATTCGCGCAAACCCAATGAATGGATTCCCAATCAATTTGGTGGCAGAGAAAATATCGACGCGTTGCAATTTCTAAGGCATTTAAACGAGGAAATTTACCAAAATTATCCCGAAATCCAAAGTATTGCTGAGGAATCTACGGCTTGGGGAATGGTCTCAAGACCCACTTATATTGGCGGGCTTGGTTTTGGTTATAAATGGGATATGGGCTGGATGCATGACACATTGCATTATTTAAGTTTAAATCCTATTTTTCGTAGCTATCATCACGATCAACTCACTTTTCGCCTATTGTATGCCTTTACCGAAAATTTTGTGTTGCCGCTGTCTCACGACGAAGTGGTCCATGGAAAAGGCTCCTTGTTGGGTAAAATGCCAGGTGACGATTGGCAAAAATTTGCAAACTTACGTCTTTTATTAGGTTATCTTTACACCCAACCAGGAAAAAAACTTTTATTTATGGGTGGAGAATGGGGACAATGGCAGGAATGGAACCATGACAGCAGCCTAGAATGGCACTTACTGCAAAATCACCCCCATCAAGGCATTAAAAACTGGGTACAGACCTTGAACACCATTTATCGATCGCTAAAACCGCTACATGAATTAGATACTTCCCCTGATGGTTTTGAATGGGTTGATTGCTCTGACTATCAGCAGAGCATTATCAGTTTTATGCGCCGAGCCAAAAATATTCAAGATCAAGTGTTAGTTATTTTTAATTTTACCCCTCAATATCACCAAGAATATCGGATGGGGGTTCCTCTTTTCGGAGCATGGGAAGAGATTGCTAATAGCGACAGAGCAATTTTTGGCGGTAGTGACAAAGGTAATTTTAGTCCATTGTTAACAGAAATTATTCCTTTCCATCAACGTCCTTATTCCCTATTACTGACTATTCCTCCTCTTGCCATTATTTTGTTGAAACCAGTTTCGCGAAAGGAATAATATGCAACGTTTTGTATGTGTCCATGGGCATTTTTATCAGCCACCAAGAGAAAATCCTTGGTTAGAGACTGTTGAGCAACAAGATTCAGCTTACCCCTATCATGACTGGAACGAGCGCATCACCGAAGAGTGCTACAGCCCCAACGCTGCCTCAAGGATCATGGACAAAGAAAATCGTATTGCAAAAATCGTCAACAATTATGAAAAAATAAGTTTTAATTTTGGGCCAACTTTATTATCGTGGTTAGAAATAAATTCTAAAGAGGTTTACCAGGCTATATTGGATGCCGACAGGGAAAGCCAACGATTATTTGGGGGTTTTGGCAATGCAATGGCGCAAGCATACAATCATATGATCTTGCCGCTTTCAAATAGTCGAGATAAATTTACGCAAATTCTCTGGGGAATAAAAGATTTTGAATTTCGTTTCAAACGTAAATCGTTAGGGATGTGGCTACCGGAAACTGCGGTAGATATAGAATCACTTAGCATAATGGCAGAATTAGGCATTACTTTTACCATTTTAGCTCAACATCAAGCTAAAAGATGTCGTCGACTGGAGGGTAGTGGTCAATGGCATGAGATAACGGGTGGGGAGATATCACCGACAATGCCCTATCTGCAGCAATTACCTAATGGTAAAAAAATAGTGATTTTCTTTTATGATGGCCCTGTTTCGCAAGCTGCGGCCTTCCAAGATTTGCTCGATAGCGGAGAAATTTTTTCCGAAAGATTGTTAAAGATTTTCTCGGACAAGAATAATCGTGCGCAACTTGCCAATATTTCCACGGACGGGGAAACTTACGGCCATCATCATCGTTTTGGGGACATGGCACTAGCTTACGCTCTGCAGCGTATAGAAAATGATAAAATGGCAACCCTTACCAATTACAGTCAATTTTTAAATAATTTCCCACCAACTCATGAAGTCGAAATTCATGATAATTCGTCTTGGAGCTGTGCTCATGGCATTGAACGCTGGAAAAATGCCTGTGGTTGTTGCATAGGATCAAACGCAGAGTGGAACCAAAATTGGCGCGCTCCCTTACGTGATGCTCTAGATTGGCTACGAGATACAATCATCCCTCATGTTGAAAACAAAGGCAAAGAATTATTTAAAGACATTTGGGCCGCCAGAAATGATTATCTCCAGGTGATTCTCGACCGTTCCCCTAAATCTGTCGATAATTTTTTGGATCAGCATGCTTGCAAAGATTTAAATGAATGGGAACGACAAAATGCACTTAAATTAATGGAATTACAACGCAACGCCATGTTGATGTATACCAGTTGCGGATGGTTTTTTGATGAATTATCTGGCATTGAAACGACACAAATCATTAGTTACGCAGCTCGAGTAATTCAATTGGCAGAAAACTTATTTTCGCAACCATTCGAAGGAATGTTCTTAGAAAAATTGTCTTATGCGAAAAGTAATTTAAAAGAATTCATAGATGGAAATTATATTTATCAGCACTATATAAAACCCAGCATCGTTGATTGGCCAAGAATCGGCGCTTATTATGCTATAAGTTCCTTGTTTGAAGCATATCCGCATAATGCACAAATATTCAGTTACAAAATTGACAGTGTAACAAAAAGAATTTCATCGGGATATACAAAATTAGTTGCCGGGCAAGGGCATTTTCAATCAACTATTACCCATGAAACAATCGAATTAGCTTTTGCTGCAGTGCATTTTGGCGACCAGAATCTTGCTTGCGCCATTAAACCTCTAAAAGATGATTCGGAATTTCTTAAGATATTAGACGATATTACCCAAGAATTTGATTTAGAAGACTTTTTGGGCATGAATCAATTAATTAATCAATACTTCGGCCCTTTTACTTTTTCTATCAATTCATTATTTAAAGACAAACAACAATGGGTGTTACACAAAGTACTTAGCCATTTATTAAGAGAAATTGAATTGAATTACCAACAAAATTATAGACATCATGCTTCTCTTATCCGTTACATTAATGAATTAGGGATACCCGTACCTGCACCGCTAAAAGCCACTGCAGAATATGCTTTAATTACTGAATTAAAGGGCGAGCTTTCCAAAGAAAAATACAAAATAAAACATATTAGTAAATTATTATCTGAGATAGAACGGTTACACATTGCTTTAAATGAAGTTGAAATCGGCTTCGTGGTCAGAAAATCTTTGGAAGCCATGATTAAACAACTTTCAACCGACTACGAATCAATTCAAAAATTTGAAAACCTTATCCACACGATAGAATTAGTTAAAAGATTACCATTTAAAATTAATTTTTATCATACTCAAAATGAATTTTATGCCATGCGTGAAAAAATCTATCCAGGCATGAAAAATCTAGCGACGGAGGGAGATCCAAAAGCCAAAGAATGGGTACAGTACTTTTCATTATTGGGTAACCAGTTAGAAGTGTATGTCCCGTAAAAACATTCTACATGTGCCCACCAGCACATATCGGCTTCAATTCAATCATACCTTTAAGTTTAGCCATGCGAATCGATTAACATCTTATTTTAAGGCGTTGGGAATTTCAGATCTTTATGCCTCTCCATTGACTCTAGCCAAATCTGGGAGTATGCATGGTTATGACGTCACCAATTCAAATCAACTCAATAGAGAGATTGGTTCTTTAAAAAAATTTAAGCAACTTTGTCGTTCATTACATAACAATAATTTATCGATATTATTAGATATCGTACCCAATCATATGTCGGCTTCGAAAGAAAATCCGTGGTGGAACGATATTCTAAAAAATGGAAAAAAATCAAATTTTTCAAATTATTTTGATATTGATTGGAGTGAACATAAACACTTAAGTTATCGACGATTTTTTGACATTAATGAATTGGCGTGCTTACGGATGGAAAACATCACTGTTTTTAATGACTTTCATCGACTCGTTATTAGACTAATTAAATCTAATTGCATCATGGGATTACGAATTGATCATATCGATGGATTATTTGACCCAGTTAAATACTTAAATAGAATCAATCGTTGCATACATACCATTAAAAATAAATATCCATATCTTATCGTTGAAAAAATTCTTGCTTTGGATGAAGACATACCGATCGATTGGCCAGTGATGGGAACAACCGGATATGACTTTTTAAATCGTCTCAATGCTATATTTGTCCATCCTCTTGGACATAAACTTCTCCAACATCATTATGAGAAAAATTCTAAAAACGACGATTCTTGGCAGGAATTAAGTTATTTAGATAAAAAATATGTCATCCAACATCTTTTTTTTAATGAAACCACACATCTCGCTCAACTTTTATTACAGATGAAAATTTTTAAATTCCTTCAATATGACAGAGCCGATGTGACTCAAGCTATTGCAGAACTGACCGCGAATTTGCCGATTTATAGAACCTATATCGATAAGCCAGACATAGAAATTCAGGATAAAAAATATTTAAAAATTTCCTTCAAAAAAACTTTAAAAAATGCTGAAAATTTAAAACAAAAAATGATTATTACGGAAATAGAAAAAAATATTTTTCATCTTAAAAAACTTCCTAAAAAAATTAGGACGGCATGGATAAGCTGGGTAAAACACTGGCAGCAATATACTGGCCCAATCATGGCAAAAGGATTTGAAGACACCACTTGTTACCAATACAATCCTTTGATTTCCTTAAACGAAGTGGGAAGCAGCCCATCAATTGTCGATTATCTAGGCAATAACCTGGATTTTCATACGTTCTTAAGCAAACGTCAATTGCAGTTTCCATATACGCTCAATTGCTCTTCAACTCATGATACCAAAAGAAGTGAAGATGTTAGAGCTCGAATTAATGTTCTTACAGAATTCCCTAACGAATGGCTAAGTTTAGTGCGCCGTTGGCGACGTCAAACACGAGCATTGAAAATAAAAGTAGGCGACGCTTCAGTCCCGGAACCAAATTTAGAAATTTTTATTTATCAAACCTTGCTGGGAGTATGGCCGCTGCAAAAAAAAATTAAAAACCACGGGTCGTTTGTCAATCGCCTTAAAAATATATTTGTAAAAGTTGCTCGAGAAAATAAAGCTTATACTTCTTGGCAGCAGCCCAATGAAGCATATGAACAAGGGCTTTCACTTTATATTCATAATCTTTTAGATAATAAAAATAAAAGACTGTTTCTATCCGAGTTTCTTAATTTTCAAAAAAAAATTGCTTTTTATGGTATGATTAACTCTTTAAGCCAGTTACTGATTAAACTCACAGCGCCTGGAATTCCTGATATTTATCAAGGCTGTGAAGAATGGAATTTTACTTTAGTAGATCCAGACAATCGCTCTTCTATTAATTTTGCTAAAATCAAACATAAACTTCAAACGTTACAAAATCATAAAAATAAAAATTTTATCACTTTTTTATCCCGAATGCTTCGGTTTTGGCCCAACGGACATATTAAAATTTATACAACAGAGTGTGCGCTTAACTTTAGACGACAACACCATCAATTATTTACCCATGGTTGTTACATTCCTTTAACTGTGCATGGATCCAAACGAAAATGTGTCTTCAGCTACGCGCGAGTTTTCGAAAATCAATTCGCGATTATTATTGTGTTAAAGTATGCCTCAAAACTGACAAACAGACTTAAATTACCTCTAAAAATGGTAAATTGGGGATCAACTTTTATTAAATTGCCTAAAAATTTTCCAATCTCGTTTTTAAATATATTCACTCAGCAGGATCATTTAGTAGAATTCAGGAAAGATGCTATGCTTATTACACTAAGGGATATTTTTAATCAATTTCCGGTTGCGTTATTTTTCAATGATGAAAGGAATGATAAAAATTTATGAAGGAAAATAATCCCATTGCAGGGACCAAACGGATTGTAATTGAAAACGTATGGCCTGAAATTGATGGTGGACGTTTCGCAATAAAACGTTGCGTACAAGACCTAGTCTCCGTTGAGGCAAATATTTTTGGTGATGGGCACGATTACGTTAGCGCCATATTAAAGTATCGTCCCAAAAACACAACTATCTGGCAATCCACACCTTTTCACTTACTAGGGAATGATCGCTGGCAAGCGAAATTCACTCTAAAACAGATAGGCCAGTATGAATACACTATCCAAGCATGGATCAACCATTTTATAACTTGGAGACACAACATAGAGCGCTGGCTATCCACCAATCAAGATATCTCCGTTGAGCTACAATTGGGCATTCAACTCATTGAACACACAAAATCAATTGCCGAAGCGACAGATGCTGAAAAATTAGGTTATTTTAGCGAAAAAATTAAAACTTCGGCTTCACAAGCCGATGTATTGCAATATGTGTTTAGTCCTGAATTGTTAAGTCTGATGAATCGCTATATCGACGCTGATTCTGCAGTGGATTATTCTAAAATTTTATCTATTTGGGTAGATCGTGAAAAAGCACGATTCAGTAGTTGGTATGAATTATTTCCTCGTTCGCTGGGGAAATCCCCTCATGAACATGGCACTTTAATCGATTTAATTCATCATTTGCCTTATATTCATAAGCTAGGATTTGATGTGGTTTATCTTCCTCCTATCCATCCGATTGGAAAAAGCTATCGAAAGGGAAAAAACAATAATCCCCAAGCTAACCCTGAAGAGCCCGGAAGTCCTTGGGGCATCGGTTCAGCAGAAGGTGGACACAAAGCAATTCATCCACAACTTGGAACTATCGAAGATTTTGATCTGCTAATTACACAGTTGAAAGCTTTCAACATGGAAATTGCATTGGATTTTGCTATTCAATGTACCCCCGATCACCCGTATGTTCAAGCACATGCTGACTGGTTTAAAAAACGTCCTGATGGCAGTATTCAATATGCAGAAAATCCACCAAAAAAATATCAAGATATTTATCCGGTTTATTTTCAAAATAATGATTGGCAAAGCTTATGGCAAGAATTAAAGAGTATTTTAATTTTTTGGATTAATCATGGCGTAAAAATTTTTCGCGTGGATAACCCTCACACCAAAGCTTTTGTTTTTTGGGAATGGGTAATTAAAGAAATTAAGCAAGAACACCCTGACATTATTTTTCTTTCTGAAGCTTTCACCAAACCCAGTGTGATGTATTATTTAGCTAAACTTGGATTTTCGCAATCTTATACTTACTTTACTTGGCGCAATAGTAAACCAGAACTCATAAACTATTTCACTGAATTAACTAAAAGCCCCGTTTCAGAATTTTTTCGTCCCAATGCGTGGCCAAATACACCCGATATTCTCCATGAGTATCTACAAAACACCGGCAAGGCTGGCTTTATCATTCGCCTAGTATTAGCAGCAACGCTCTCGAGCAATTATGGAATTTATGGGCCTGCTTACGAATTGCTGGTAAATCAGTCACGTGAAGAAAACAGCGAAGAGTATCTCCATTCTGAAAAATATGAGATTAAACAGTGGGACATTAACGATCCACAAAGTATTCAAGCCCTTATTACACGAGTTAACCTTATTCGCAATGAGAATCCTGCATTGCATAGAAACGACACCCTAGAATTTCACTCCATTGATAATGAGAAATTAATTTGTTATACTAAACATTCTCTATCAGGCAATAATCTTTTATTGATTGTTGTCAATTTAGACTCAAATTACACGGAATCGGGTTGGTTAACGCTACCAATAGAAAAATATGGTATTCAGCATCAAGAAAGCTTTCCCGTACACGATTTATTAAATAATGAACATTATATTTGGCAAGGGGAGCGTAATTTTATTAAACTTGATCCTCATCATTCACCCGCTCACATTTTTTTAATCCAAACTCGAATTCATCATGAACAAGATTATGAAGGTTATTCTTAGAAGTATAAAATACCCCGAGCTGACGCCTCGGGGTATTTTCTCTGTTTTATTTCGCTCCGCGCGAACAAAGTTCGCTCGGGCGACCAAAGGAGAGAATTCGCATTCTCCCCTTTGGAAACCCCATTGCGTGGGGTTACGGGCTTACGCCCGCAGTTTGCAGGATATTTATTATGGAAAACAAAATTGGCCGACTCATCATAGTTTCTAACCGACTACCGGTAACTATTCAAAAAATCGATGATAAAATTACTCTGCAAAAAAGTGTAGGGGGATTAGTAGCTGGATTCGGGGAAATTTATCAGCAACCCAGTACGCTATGGTTAGGGCATTGTGGTATTTTTAGTAAAAACCCCGCCTATCCTGAAATTAAAAGAAAATTAGCCGATGATCATTTGATTGCAGTAGATTTATCCGAAAAAATTTACAAGCTCTATTATAATGGAGTTTGTAATAAACTTATTTGGCCATTATTTCATTATTTTCCAGAAAATATACATATTGTCCCAAAAGAAACCGACGCCTATATAGAGGTTAATGAGCTATTTTGCAAAACCATCAGTGAAATTATTCAACCCAACGACAAAGTGTGGGTTCAAGATTATCAGCTTATGCTCCTGCCCAATTTGCTGAGAAAAGCTCATCCTAATCTATCAATTGCTTATTTTCATCATATTCCCTTTCCATCTTCGGAAATTTTTAAAATTATTCAACCTCGAATTAATATTTTAGAAGGATTATTAGGCGCTGATGTTATTGGGTTTCATACTTTTAATTATGTACGACATTTTTTTACTAGCGTAAATCGCATACTAGGATGTCCGAACCACTTAGACGAGATTAATTTTGAAAATCGAAGAGTCAAAGTTGTTGTTTGTCCGTTAGGCGTAGACGTTAATATGATTGGAGAGTGCGTCAACAGTGAATCTAAAAAAGTAAAGAGCCTGATGAAAAAAATTGGCAATCATATTGTATTTTTAGGAATAGACCGCCTAGATTATACCAAGGGAATTCCGGAAAGATTAGAAGCATTTCGTCATTTTTTAAAAAAATATCCGCAATATATTGGGAAAATTATTTTCATACAAATCTGCGTACCGACTCGAACGGAAATTGCGAGCTATCGTAAATTGCGCGTCCAGGTTGAACGCTTAGTTGGACAAATTAACGGTGAATTTGGCGATACGGAATATGCCCCGATACAATATTTATATCGATCATTCACCCGCGATGAAATTATTGCTTTTTACAAAATTGCTAACGTGGCTATTGTTACCCCTCTGCGAGATGGGCTTAATTTAGTCTGTAAGGAGTATGTCGCGGCACAATCTAATGACGATGGCGTATTAGTCCTAAGCGAAATGGCTGGCGCCGCAGCTGAAATGGGTGAAGCATTATTGGTTAATCCTTATGATACTGAAGCTTTTGCCGAAGTTTTAAATCAAGCGTTGAACATGGACCCATTGGAAAGGAAAACCAGAATGCACAAATTAAGGGAGCGTATTATACATTATAATAATGTCGATTGGATGAATGACTTCATAAATCATTGGGATGGAGCGACAAAACGCGCGCATTCTCAATCTTCTTTATTGCAGACTTTTCTACAAGACCAATTGTTAGCAGCGATAAAAAAATCCAATCGATGTTTTATATTTTTGAGCAATGAAAATGAACTTGAGCAATTGTTCTCAGCCAATTCCGAATTATCACATTGTTTAGTAAATAATTATTCAAAAAATAAATTTGAGATAACCTTAGTTAGCAGTCAGACCAAAGAATGGTGTAACGAGCATTTTGGAAATCAACCCGCTCATTTAATCGCCGAACATGGCGCGTTAATCAAATATCAGCATGAAGATGACCAATGGCAAGTTCAGGCTGGCGTTGATGAATTCTTATCTATTCAAAACAATATCACCCCTTTACTCGAAATATATAGTCAAAATATACCCGGCGCTTATATTGAAAAAAAAGATTTTTCAATGATTTGGCATTTTGGCAATGCCGAAAAGGATTTGGCCGCCTCTCGCGCTCGCGATTTATCCGCCGTATTAGCTCAGCTCTTAGAAAATACTCATTTTTCGCTTTACCTCGGACATAATTCCTTAGAGATTCGTCACGTTATTGCGAATAAGGGTCACGCGATCAAACAAATATTAAAAAAATTAAATTGGCAAGCTGATGATTTACTCATTACAATAGGCAGTAATACGACAGATGAGGATATGTATCAAGCTCACCCGCAACATAATAATGCTATCCATGTTGGAGGAGCTAATTTTCACGCCAAATATCATTTGGCATCGATAGCGGAGGCACGGAGCCTTCTAACCGCAATTATGCAATGCGGCCTTAAAAAATAGGAAGTTAATTATGTATAAAAATATCTTAGCTACAATTTGTGATCTAGATGGAATTATCATCCGGACCGGAAAACTACATGCTCAAGCTTGGAAAAAGGTATTTGACACTTTTTTTAATCATCATATAGATAAATATGAAAAAAATTACAGCGGTTTTGATATAGATTATGATTATACAAAATATTTTGAAAATAAATCAAACATTGAAGGAATCCAAGCTTATTTTCAGGAGTTGAATCTTCTTTCTTCTATTGATAACTCAGAAGACCCTTTAGATAAAAATATTTTACATAGCTTATGCAATTTAAAAGATAGTTTTTTTATGCATTTATCAGCCAGTCAAGATATTGAGATAATCGAGGAAAATGTAGAACAACTTAAAGAATGGAAGCAGCAAGGCATGAAAATTGTGGTAGTTTCCTACAATAAAAATTGTCAAAACATACTCAAAATCGCTAATATTTCGTCTTTGTTCAATTTAATTGTGAATGGTTTTGTAGCCGAGCGCCATCATCTAAAGCCCAAGCCTCATCCTGACGCCTATTTATATGCCGCCTCTTCGTTAAATATCCCTCCGGAAGCGATTATGGTCGTGGAGAATGAGATATTAGGCCTAGAAGCTGCTAAAAGCGGCGGGTTTGGATTAACTGTTTGTTTGCAGGACCAAAATAACAGCTTTACTCATCTAACGCCGGATATTTGGGCCCGCAGTCTCCGAGAAATTAATTGGTCAAGGAAAACTGACAATTTTATTCAGAAAAAACCAGTGTTTGAATTATTGTAAATTTTTTCAACAAACCTATCTTCCTGTATGCTAAAATACTAGTACGACAAGGGATGTAACAGCTCACGGATGTGGCTCGCAGTAAGTTGGACTATTGGGCTATACGAAAGGATAGAAGAAGATGAAAAAGCAGATTACAGTTGCCGTATTTCCAGTGGCTGGTCTTGGAACACGCTTTTTACCAATCACCAAAACTGGTCCAAAAGAAATGTTACCGCTGGTCGATAAACCAATTATCCAATATGTAGTCGAAGAAGCGCTTGCCGCTGGGATACAACAGTTAATTTTTGTAACCAGTAATAGCAAATATGCCATCGAAGATTATTTTGATCGTCATTATGAATTTGAAAACCGTTTACAAAAACAAGAAAAAACATCCGAATTAGCTTTGGTGCAAGGCATTCTTCCGAAGGAAGTCAATGTCGTCTATATTCGCCAGCCTGAGCCAATTGGCCTCGGCGACGCTGTTTTACGATCAAAATGCGTAGTCGGCAATCAGCCTTTTGCCGTTTTGCTCCCTGACGATATCATTGAATGTCAACCTCAAGGGTGTTTAAAGGCAATGGTTGATATGTTCAACAAAACCCAAGAAAGTATTATCGCCGTAGAACAGGTGCCGCTCGCTGATACCGCCCAATACGGAATTGTTTCACTTTCCGAACAAAATCCTTTACAAATCACCGGAATAATAGAAAAACCCAAACCCGCTGTAGCCCCTTCACGCTTAGCGGTTGTGGGCCGATATATACTTACGCCTCAAATTTTTGCTTTATTGGAACAGACCAGCAGTGGCATCGGTGGCGAAATTCAATTAACTGACGCCATTAGCCAACTACTCAATAATGAGCGCGTATTTGCCTATAAATTTAATGGCAAACGCTATGATTGTGGAAGCAAATTAGGCTTGTTAGAAGCAACCGTTGCTTTTGCACTAAAACGCCCGGACCTAGGACCGGATCTTGCCATTCGTCTACAGAAATTACTAGCAAAGGCCACTGCCATTGATCCCCTCGCTTAATTTGCAATTGCTCATTTTTTGAACTATATATAGATATATAAGGAGAAATCTATGCGTGCAATCTGGAGCGGGTCGATTAGTTTTGGTTTGGTCAATATTCCCATCAAGCTTTACAGCGGTATAGAAGACACCAGTATCAGCTTCAAAATGCTGCATAGCAGCGATCAATCACCCGTTCGTTACGCAAAAATATGTCGCGCGGAAGAGAAAGAAATTTCTTATAAAGAAATTAGTAAAGGCTATGAATATCAAAAAGGTGAATTTATCGTTTTAACCGAAGAAGATTTCGAAAAAGCGAATCTTAGAGCAACACACGTTATTGATATTGTTTCTTTTACCGAAGAAAAAGAAATCGACGTCCGGCACTATGAAACATCATACTACTTGGAACCAGATAAAGGAGCTGAAAAAGCCTATGCGTTATTGTGTGGAGCACTGACGCGCGCGAAAAAAGTAGGTATTGCTAAACTGGTTTTACATCATCGCGAACATTTGGCGATGCTAAAGCCAATCGGCAATCTTTTAATCATAGAATCGATGCGTTATGCGAATGAAATACGATCTACTAAGCCGCTGAATCTTCCCTCCGAACAACTAGCATCCAAAAAAGAATTAGATATGGCTTTAGCCTTAATTAATCAATTAACCGGGCGTTTTGTCCCCTCAGACTGGCATGACTCTTACGAAGATGAATTAAGCAAAATTATAGCGGCCAAAGCTAAAGGGTTGAAACCAAAGGCCAAAGGAAAAATTCCTCCTAACACAAAAGTTAAAGATCTTATGTATACTCTCAAAGCTAGTCTACAAAAAGTAAGTGCCAAAAAAATTAAAAAGAAAAATAGCCAAAAACGCGCAGGTTAAAATCATGTCTTTAAAGGAATATAAAGAAAAAAGGCATTTTTCAAAAACTCCAGAACCCAGCGCTAAGGTTTCAAAAAATAAACCTCAACGCCTCATCTTTGTCGTGCATAAACATCACGCATCTCATCTACATTATGATCTTAGACTTGAACAAAACGGTGTTTTAAAAAGTTGGGCTGTTCCTAAAGGACCTTCAATGGATCCTAAAGATAAACGTCTAGCGATGATGGTAGAAGACCATCCCTTTAGTTACAAAGATTTTTCTGGAGTTATTCCAGCGGGAAACTATGGGGCAGGCAAGGTACTCATCTGGGACAAAGGCTATTATGATTTATTAACTATGGATGGAATTAAAAAAGGGCGTTTAAGCTTTGTTCTTCATGGGCGTAAATTAAAAGGAGAATTTTCGCTCATCAAGCTGGCAGATCGTCAGAAAAATTCTTGGTTATTAATTAAAAAAACTGAGAAAAATAAACCAAAGACACTGCCAGTTACATCTCAAGAATTAAAACGTTTAGGGGCAGTTAAAGATGAACATCCACAATATTTTAAACCTATGCTGAGTTTTTTAATTGAAAAATCTTTCACCGATGAAAGCTGGTTATTCGAGATTAAATGGGATGGTTATCGAATACTTGCGTATTTAAATGGAAAGTCAGTAAATTTAATTAGCCGAAACCAAAAAGATTTTGGCGAGTCGTTTGCCGAAATTCGAGATATTTTAACCACATACAAATTAAGGTTAGTTTTAGATGGTGAAATGGTTGTCCTAGATGAGAATGGCAAATCAGATTTTCAACAATTACAGCAATATCAAAAAACAGGTCAAGGGAATTTAGTTTATTATATTTTTGATCTCCTGTGGATCAATGGCTATGATTTGCGTCAGTTGCCCCTCCAAACTCGTAAAGCGTTGTTGGCACGCGTATTACCCACTTCTGAAAAAATACGCATTAGCGATTATATTCAGACTGAAGGAAAAAGATTCTTCGAAGCAGCACAAAAACAAAAACTTGAAGGGATCATGGCTAAAAAATTGGATAGCCCTTACACCAGCAATCGGTCAAGAACATGGTTAAAAATTAAAAATCAACATCGACAAGAAGCAGTGATCAGTGGTTATACGGCGCCGCGCGGTAGTCGACAAGATATTGGTGCACTTATTTTGGGTGTGTATGAAAATAATCGATTGATTTATATTGGTCATACAAGCGGAAGATTAAATACTAAAGGATTATGTGATTTACGCAAGCGCTTGGCCCCGTTAAGAATAACAAAATGCCCTTTTGAAAACTCTCCAAAACCCAATCAGCCAGTTACTTGGGTTAAGCCTAAGTTGGTCTGTGAGATCACTTTTAATGAATGGACCCAAGATGGCCATTTGCGCCAACCAATATTTCTAGGTTTAAGAGAAGACAAATCCGCTAAAGAAGTCCATAAAGAAGAAGCAATCAAGATCACAAAAATTGATTTAAAAAAAGATGATTTGCACCTTGAGATTGACAACTATTCAGTAAAGTTAACCCACTTAACAAAAACCTTTTGGCCCGATGAAGGCTATAGCAAAAACGATTTGATTGAATATTATCGTGCGATCGCTGAATTCATATTGCCTCACTTAAAAGATCGCCCAGAAGTTTTGCATCGTTTCCCAAATGGAATAAAAGAATCAAGTTTTTATCAAAAAAATATTGAAAGCACGCCCAAATGGGTGAAAGTCAAAAATATCTATTCAACGCATGAACAACATAATGTCCGTTATATTTTATGCCAAAATGAAGCCACTTTAGTTTATTTGGTTAATTTAGGTTGTATCGAAATAAACCCATGGTTATCACGGGTTCCCCACATTAACAAACCCGACTATTGTGTGATCGATTTAGATCCTGAAGATATCTCATTTAATGCAGTGGTTAAAACCGCACAGACAATTCACCGATTACTGGAAAAAATTGAAGTCAACCATTTTTTTAAAACTTCAGGCGCCACCGGAATGCATATTTACATTCCGTTAGGCGGTCAATATAACTCAGAGCAATCAAAAGAATTTGCGGAATTAATTGCAACTGTTGTACACCTTCAATTACCAGAGATTACCAGCACTGTGCGCTTACCGAGCCAACGCCAGCAAAGAGTGTATTTAGATTTTTTGCAAAATCGGCCGAATCAAACTATCGCGGCGCCTTATTCAGTTCGGCCTTTGCCACAAGCCACCGTTTCAATGCCGGTTTTTCCTAAAGAATTGAATGCCAAGCTGTCGCCACAGTTATTCACCATGAAAAATGCGCTAAAACGATTAGACAGATATGGAGATATTTGGTTAGACATTTTAAAAACAGCAGTTGATTTAAGCACGTCAATTAAAAATTTACAAAAATATGAGTTGAAACATAGATGAGACTGCATTTACCTGCCAAACGAATTGCAATTATCGGAGCTGGATGGACTGGCATTGGTTGTTTGCGAATTTTGCGAGAGAAAGGCTATGAAATTGATGTGTATGAGAAAAATAATGATATTGGTGGCACTTGGCACCCAGACAACAACTATGCTGGTTTAAAACTACATTCCCCAGCCTTAACGATTGAATATTTTGACTTCCCCTTGCCGAATTCTCTTGATAGATTTGAGCGCTTGCATTCGCATCAAGTGTTTCAATACATAAAATCTTATTGCGACCACCATCAGTTACAAAATAATATTTTATTCAATAAAAAAGTAATAAAAGTTTCTTTTGACTCAAAAAATCAAAAATCAAAAATTTATTTTTCCGATGAAAAAAATTATTTACAAGCTTCAAACGAATATGATTATGTTATTTACACTAATGGGTATTCTGACAAAACTATCCCGGAATTTAAAAAGTCGGATAGCTTTGAAGGGAAATTATTCCATGCCCTGTCTGTTCCAGATTCTTTATTACGTGAGTTAATTTCTGAAAATAATCAAATTGCCGTTGTCGGTGGCAGCAAGGGCGCAACCGATTTTATTATTAAATTACGAGATTATGGCTGCAAAGCTCACTGGCTCATGCGAAAACCGTATTGGTTTTTTAATTTTACCTTGCGCAAACGGTGGTTAAAGAATACTAAACGATCATTTCTACATAAAACTATTTTTTTATTTGGGTTAATTATATCAAATAATTTTCCATCATTCGCTTTAAGAATGTGGAGTTGGTTTGGATTGATTGATACTTTTGGTAGAAGGCATGCAGATTTTAAGAAATTTCATTTTGGAATGATTGATGAGAATCAATTTAAAATTTTAAGGGAATATTATTTATCACATGGAATTGAAGGGGAAATCTCAGAATTTTATAAAAATGGTTTTGTTTTAAAAAATGGTAAAAAAATTGCCGCCGATGTAGTAATTTGCTGCACTGGCTCTGGCCCTGCCGGTTTGGAGTTAGAGCTCGAGGTAGATCATCAAAAATTCGACGCCAGCGATATCAAAAAAATATACCATTCTCGGATTATACCTGAAATACCCAATTTGATTTTTACCGCGTATCATCAATTCTCAATTGGGACGGTGGATGGACTTTTACAAGCCAATTGGATTGCGGAATACATGCGGCATGAATTCAACGCTAATTTTCTTCAAAGCCATGCGACTGAATTTGAAATACCATTCTTCTCTAAAGCGGCGCTATTTGATTCGCAATCTTACATTATTTTTAGCATTAGCAAAATGTATTATCCTTTTTTTCAATCTAAAGAGATTTCCACACTGAAGTTTTTAAAATGGTTTATGGATTCTACTTTTAATGGTCATAAAAAAATTGCGCCTTTTAATTTTAAGCCTCCAACCTATTTACGTCAGAACTCGATCTCTCCTGTTAAATCCAACTTTTTATATGAAACATTCGTTAAAATTTCGAAATTTTTACTTTCTTTTTCAAGAAAGTTCAATTAAAATAGCTTCTCGAGAAGTTAATTCTAATTGGTGACCACATGGCTAGAAAAATTAGTCATTACATAATATTAACTTTGTTGAGCATCATAATGTCATTATTTCTTGCACCAACGAATGCATTTTCCTGGGAAACAATTGAGTTTTCCCCTTTGACATTATTCTTTATTCAAACTCATCAACCGAATTCTTTATGGCCTACCGTACAATTGGTTAAAGAAAATAATTTACCGCACCCGTTTAATTTTTTACTAACTCAGCCCATAATGACTCAAGGTATTGCTGAATATTATCAACGAAAGCCACAAGTCCGGTCTCCGTTATATGCCCTTGAAGATCAATCTCTCATGACTTACTCTCGAGCGATAATTATGATCGTGGATAACAATCAAAAAAGAAATGATGCTACGTTAGCTGATCAGCTGAATCAAAGTACCATTACTGAATTAGGGTTAATCACAATCAACCAAAATTCTTTGCCCGAAGGTTTTTTAACTCAACTACAAAATACCCATCATCCTTTTGGATCTTTGCTATTAAAATACCAAATTAAGACACAAGATACGCATCGAGATTTTTTTAAAATTGAATGCAATGATCTTCTACATAAATATTTGAATTGTAAAATCGGAACTGAACTTTATGGACGTACCAATACTTTAGTTAATGAGCAAGGAATATGGATAGCGCGAGCAGTCGAGATTTTAACCGGATATCCCGCTGTTATTTGATAAGATGAGCAAGTTATCCTGAGCGAGCTGATTTGTTGGGCGCCAAACCGTGGCTAGAACGCCTTTGGAAGTTTGCCTTGCCGGGTCTCTTTTGCCCCGGACGGGCAAAAGCGAAGCGACCCCATGGATTGGGTTTAAGCGTCCCGGCAATGATTTTCCGTAGGCCGGTCCTGCGTCAACAGATTATCTCGACAACCAACTCCCCCTAAGATAATTTGCTTTTACAAAACTCGCAAACAGGATAGCTCTTAACTTAATGGCAGAATCGCTATCAAAAATCACGGCAATGAAATTGGATTTAGGCAGCAATTTTTAAACTTTTTTCCTGAACTACAAGGACAGTTATCATTTCTTCGAAGTGTCGGTTTGCGGCTGTCCACGTAGTACCACCGGCCTTCATAACGATGAAACTCACTGCGTTCGTGAATGGTTTGTAAGCGCCCTTGTTGGCTGAAACTTGCTATAAATTCTACAAATCCCACTTCAGCATCTGCAGCAACAGAGGGCGCGAATAGAATTTTTAATCCTGACCAAAGGACCTGCGAGGCCCAAGTTCTGGTCTTTTCCATATCGAAGCCAACCAATGCCAGGCCCTTCATCGTTTTATGAATATAGAGAATATCCATTTTAGTATAGGCAGTATAACGTGAGCGCATCAGCGCGAGAGGCGTATCTGGAAAACGTTGATTTAATAAAAATGATTCACAACAATCGCTAAAGGATTGATGAGAGCCACAAGGGCAAAATGAGGAAGAATTGCGCATAATTTTAAAATGTCCCACTTACACGTTATATATAAGTTGATTAAACGTTGATATTTATCCTAGATTCTGGATAAACGCTGCGCGTTTTCCAGAATGACAATGTTTTTCGGCCTACATTTTATACAAATGATGACGTTTATGCCAGTTTAAAAGCGACTCGTCATTATATTCTTCAAAATTATGCTCTTTTTTACCTTTCGGAATCTCTACCCAATTAGCAGCATATTTCAACATAATATTCACATGCTCTTTCGGTTTGGGGAGCGGTGAATCAATCGCCGAGGCAAAGGGATAAATCCATTTTGGCCAGCGTTTATCTGAGACCCATAAAGCAGTTCCGCATTTTTTACAAAAATGTCTTTGCCCGCTGCTGACAATCTTTTTTCCATTCTTTCGATACCCAAGTACAGCATGATAAATTTTAATTTCTCGTTTACCGGTAACTTTTAACGTGTGGGCTTCCCCCATGATATTGATAGCAAAGCCTCCCCCGCCGGCAGTTTTACGGCAAATGGAGCAAAAACAGCGTAAAAATGGATAGGGGGCATAAGAATCAACCTCAAACTTTACCGCTTGGCAGTGACAAGAACCTTTTACTCTAAAATCGTCCATGATGCCGAGAATGCTATACCTTTTTCCTTTACCAATCAAGATATTAGCAGACTTAAGAATTTCTTAATCTTGTTAATAAATAATGTATTTATATTACACAAATAAGATTAATAAAATGTTTAAAAAAGAGCATAAATCTGCCCCGCCAGCTCGATCAAGATATGGCCGCCAAATTATCTTAAATTTTGATACCTTAAATTCAGATACCCCGAAATTGCTTAAAGAAAAATGGGATCGGCAAAATCCCCCAGAACTATGTCAAATCATAACGGTAAAACCTGGTGACTCATCCAGAATAAAAAAAGAATTTGCAGTTCTAAATACATTGGGCCCAAATGACCGTCTTTACGAAATTTTCCATGGAAATATTGAGCAAGGTGGTTTTTATGCAACTTCGGACAAAGGAACTCATTTTGATTCTTTAGAAAAACACGCTGAATTCTTAGATTCCTATCTCAATAAAAAATTGCTGACTTCAAAACCTGGGAAAACGCTTTCCATCAATTTAATTGGCTGTTATGCAGGAGCGTCCAAAAAAAATAGTAATCCATTTACTAGCGACGGCGCAGAATTCCAAGAAACTTTACATCAAAAAGGAATTTATGTGCAGGTAGTCGCCAGGAAATATGCTGTTGGTGTCTTTGTTGAAGACGATAAAGATAAGGCTAAGAAAAAAATTTATAAACAAACAGAAGTTGGAGAATGTCTTCACAAAAGAAAAGGTTCGAAAATTGTTTTCAGTATTGATGAAAAAGGAAGACAGATAGCTGAAGACGCTTATGCCGTATCTTGGAAAAATAAAGTTCTTGAAAATATCTTATATTGTGCAAAAAATACTGGGAATAAAAGTAAAAGCGAAAAATTAATTGTACTACATAATGAGTTTACAGATGAGAAACCAAACTATATTTTGGAGAAGATACAGGAAATTTATACCATGAAAGACTCTTTCCTGGATCTACGCTCCAAGCCAGATTTTTGGAAAACTACCCACACTCGAATTATTTTTGAAGGATTAATTAAAGAAGGGAAAGATATTCTGGACAACCCTCTAACAATACACACACAAATGCAAACACTATAAACAAAAAAAAGGAGGAAACTTTTGATTTCCTCCTTTTTAAAGATCTACAGTTTCGATTAAAGAATTGTGTTACCGAAGTAAACGTTAACCGCTCCTTGGAATATGCTAAGCGTAGATGCCGCAGTTGCCGAGGTTTGACCAGTAACCACAAAACTACTCGGTGTAGTTGATGATACGGGATTGGTAGACACGTTAACTACCCCATCGATAGGAGTTGTGGTAGTAACATGTCCAAAGTTAGCCCAAGAATAATCAGCACTCACCGTGACATGATTGCCAAACCAAGCTGGGAACACAAAACTTTCAACACCACCACCCAGTAAAAAAGCAGTTTTAGTTCTTTGCGTACTACTGCTACCAGATATAGTTCCATCAGTCATTACCGAGCCTAATGGTATATCGAAAATGCCAGCAGCTGTAGCCATAAGAGATGCATCATAGGAAGCAGTGTTGCTAATTTTCTCATTTGCCCAAACGGCGCCCAGTTTACCATACACCATAACGGTTGGCGTTAACAACAAACCCGGTTTAAAGAAGATGCCATAGTCATTATTCATTTGAACTTTAGTGGTGGAACTGAGTGTAGTATTCTCAACAATTGAACCCGCTATGAGTCCAGAAACACTAGTCGTGGCAACTGTAACAGGAACATTAGAAAAATTGCTTGACGAATGGTTTTGGTTACCCCACTCACCAAACCCGGCGACACCCAAATAATATTGGTGAGCCACGGTGATGCCCAAACCGCCTTGTACACCGCCATAGCCATCCCAGCTTCCACCGTCTACACTATTGCCCACAGAAACCGGCCCAGAACTTAACCTAAATCGGGTAGAAGCAACACCAATACCAACTACTCCACTAGTAAACGTATATGGATCAATGTTTGTTGACTGGTCTGCATCAAATGTTGCTTCATGAACTGAACCTGTTCCACCAACAAAGAAACCTGTAAAGTAATCTGGTTGTACAGGAATTATTTCAGGGCCTCCGGCCAGAACAGTTGTTGCACTGAGAATGGCTGTCAAAAAAGCGGAAGAATAAATAATTTTTTTCTTCATAAAAATTTCCTTATAACGAAGTTAGTTAAACCAAATCTGACAACCTTGTCAGTTTTCGATAAATTTAACAGATCGAAATTTAGGATACAAGTATTAATCCACTTTATTTTAAAATTTTTATAAAAAAAATCAAATTCAAATAAAAAATGCTTTTATTTTTTAAATATTAACAGGGTAATTTTTTATCAGAGCAAATCATAAACTATTTTAAAAAGGAGGAAACTTTTGATTTCCTCCTTTTTAAAGGTCTGCAGTTTCTATTACAGAAGGCTGTTACCGAAGTAAACGTTAACAAATCCATTCAAGGTACTGAGTGAAGCACTGGCTGTCGCTGACGTTGTACCAGTAATTTGGCTGTTAAACGTGTGCTTAGTATCACTGTCAGAATCTTGATATTGCGTTGTTTCAAACCCAGCCACATTTGTGGTCGTAGTGACATGACCGAAGTTAGCATATCTGTAGTCAACACCCGCAGTAACACGATTACCGAAGTATCCCGGTAAAATAAATGTTTCAAACCCACCACCGACTACTAAACCAGTTTTGGTTTGTGAACCACTGCTGCTCGAGCCGGTCGCGCTTCCAGTAATAGTGTTTTGATCGGTGATACCTCCCGCGTCAACATCATTAGCAAAACCATTTACGTTATAGGTGGCAGTATTTTGTACTTTCAAATTTGCCCACATAGCACCTACTTCACCAAAAACCATTATTGTTGGGGTTAATAACAAACCTGGTTTGAAGATCACTCCATAGTCGTCTTGGTACGAAACGGTAGTTTTCTGTGTTAATGTGGTGTTGTTTGACAAGCTGTTGTATGCATTATCAACATTGTCCTTGTCCTCTTTATACTCAAAAGAACCTGGAGCTGAGTTGGTTGTCGTTGCAGAATTGGATTGTTTACCCCACTCACCAAATCCCAAGACACCTAAGTAATACACGTGCTGTACTGTAACACCCAAACCGCCTTGTACACCGCCGAAACCACCCCAAACGCCATTGGCTCCATTAAGGGATGTATAGGACGGCCCTGTGGTAAAAGCACCAGTACCCGCTACATCGTCAAACACTGTTGAGTCAAAAGCATCAATATTAGTGCTGGCATTAATGTTAAATATAGTTTCGTGAACACCACCCGTGCCACCGACAAAGAAACCCGTAAAGTAATCTGGTTGTACAGGAATTATTTCAGGGCCTCCGGCGAGGACAGTTGTTGCACTGAGAATGGCCGTCAAAAAAGCGGAAGAATAAATAATTTTTTTCTTCATAAAAATTTCCTTATAAAAAGTCAGTTAAACCAAATCTGACAACCCTTGTCAGTTTTCGGTAACTTTAGCAGAACAAATTTTAAGATGCAAGTGTTAATCCACTTTTTTTAATATTTTTCTAAAAAAAATAAATTTAAATACAAAATGTCTTTTTATAAAACATTTTAAGATTTTTTTTTAAACATTAATGGGGTAACTTTTTATCAGAGCAAATTATAAACTATTTTTGTTGATAACAATCAACCTGTAGAGATATCTTTTGAGCTTAAAATATTTAATTTGAACGTATGATCTCAGAACATAATTGTAAGAGCTAAATTTTAAAAGGGAAAATGACGCAAAAAAAAGGAGGAAATAAATCCTCCTTTTTCAGTACAGCTTTAAAAACTAAATCAAATTACTACCAAAGTAGACGTTAACGCCACCTTTAAAGGAACTTTGATCGGCTCTAACCTTTTCGTTAAAGTTAGTTTGACTAACAGTTGTAACATCATCCGTAGTCACATCAAGAACTGGTACCGTTGGCGCATTGACAGTGCCATAATCCGCAAAGGTATATTCACCAAATAATGAAACCATTTTGCCCCACACAAACTGTTCACCACCAAATCCCCAAAGGAACGCGCTTCGTGTCCCTTGATGGCTGGAGCTGGCAATCGGAGTTATTGTGTTTAAACCCGTGACATCGCTGTGAGTGGTGGCAGAGATATCTTGAGTGGCAGTAATATCTGCCCATGCTATACCCAATTTAGTGTAGAACATTGTAGCTGGTGTCACTAACACACCCAATTTGGCCACTACGCCGTAAGAGTCTCCAAACTTAGCTTTATAATTAAGATTGCTAGTAGTCCCAGAATCCACGTCTACAAAAGTTCCTGAAGAGGTTTGCGTAGTGGAACCAAAATCACCAAAACCTTGAACACCTAGGTAGTAACGTCTCCAAAGGACTCTACCCCAACCACCTTGAATACCACCGTAACCTGATAATGTTTGGCCACCGCCATCAATACTAGTAACTGTGGTAAAGGTGTTTGTCAGAACGTTGACATTTGGATTAAAACTAACACTACCATCAATATTAAAACTGACATGCTGGAAACTACCGTCGCCACCAAAATAAAAACCAGTAAAAAAATCTGGCATTAATTTTGGCGGGAGAAAAGTTTCGGGACCGCCCGCGAAAGCAGACGAGATTCCTATTGTTGCAGCAAAAGCAGCAGCGAAAGCTAATTTTTTGTTCATAATTATTTCCTATAAATTTTTTGCAAAGTGGCTCAAGCTGACCCCTTGTCAGCAAAACGCATTCTAACCAGATATTTTGAGCAGCGCAAGAAAAAAAATTTCAAAAATTAATTTATTTTACTGATAGCGCATTTTGGGCGTTAAATCTGAATTTGAGAACATATTATTGGCATAGAATAAACTTTCACCAAATAATGCGTGCTTTATAGACAAAAATTTTATTGGGACTGGAATTCAATTACAATTATGCAATAAGCTTGCATTTCATCATTATCTTCTGGAGTTCCTCAATAATTGCATAATTAGCAGGTAAGAAATTTAACGTTTGCAACTGATGTAAATTTTTCCACATTATGGTTTGCCCTTCTTTGCCTACTGCAATACCTGAATATTTTTTTACTAACCATGGATACAATTTAACCAAATATAATGGGTAATCATGTAACAAATTGGTTAACGATTCCGCTTCATTTACTTCAATATCCACTTCCTCGATTAATTCTCGGCATAAAGCTTGATAGCTATTTTCCCCAAGTTCTAGTTTTCCACCTGGAAATTCCCAAAAACCTCCAAGCGCTTGATGCTGCGCCCGGAAAGACAAAAGAATCTCTTGTTTTTCATTGCAGATGATGCCGACAGAAACTTCAATTATTTTTTTCATCCTCTCATTATAAAGTAACTGATAGAAAACCTATAGCACGCCCGATCAATTGGCTTGCCCATGTACAGGATTTAAAACATCCCCCGGGGTATTGTATCCTTTCAAGTCAGTGGTATAATGGTCAAATATTGGCATTGCACTGCAATGCCAATATTATGGCTCGCATAAAAAATAATTACCAAAGGAGTAGGAAATGGCAACAACTGTCGATGAAACAACCTCAGTGGTATTAGAAACCCCAGTTAATATCAGTAGTCAATCGTTACGAAATAGCGTTCGCGAATCTTTGCGTCAATATTTCATACGTTTAGAAGGGCAAGCGCCTTCTGAATTGCACAAACTGGTATTAAACGAAGTTGAACATCCATTGATCGAAATGGTTTTACAGTACACTGGCCAAAATCAAAGCAAAGCAGCGAAGTACTTGGGTGTTAGCCGCGGTACTTTACGTAAGAAAATGGCAGAGTATGATCTATTTAAAAATAGAATAGCCGATCAAGATTAGGGTGGATGGAAAAACAACAATACCTCATTCAGCGCGCCCTTATCAGCGTTTCGGATAAAACTGGTTTATTACCATTTGTACATGAGCTCGTTGCTAGTGGCATTCAAATATTAGCCACTGGCGGCACGGCTCAATTTCTGCTCCAACATCAGTATCCCGTGATTCAGGTATCTGACTACACCGGTTTTCCAGAAATTATGGATGGTCGAGTCAAGACATTACATCCAAAAATTTTTTCCGGATTGCTCCAAAGACCTGACATTGATCAACTCTATGCTCAAAATGAATCGATTCAGCCCATTGATTTGCTGATTGTAAACTTATACCCGTTTGCAGAGACCATCGCTAAACCCGATTGTCAATTTGATGAGGCCATTGAAAAAATTGATATCGGCGGCCCCGCTATGCTACGCGCCGCCGCCAAGAATCATCAGAATCTAACGGTTATTTTTGATCCTAATGACTATGACGTCGTGCTGACGGAAATTAAACAGAACCGCAACACCACTCTGCACTTACGACGTTCTCTAGCGGCTAAGGTTTTTGCCTACACCGCTCAATATGACCAAGCTATTTATTCATACCTGGCTTCTTTCGATGATAAAACAGCATTCCGTGATCAATTTCAACTGCAGCTACAAAAAAAACAAGATTTACGTTATGGTGAAAATCCTCACCAAGCAGCCGCTTTTTATACTAATTTAAAAGATTATCCAGGTCCGTTAGCCGAAACAAAATTATTGCAAGGCAAACCGTTATCGTATTGCAATTTGCTCGACAGCGATACTGCTTTAAATATAGTGAGTCATTTGAATTCTGATTTAGCGGCTTGCGTTATCGTCAAACATGCTAGTCCCTGCGGTGTAGCGGAAGCTAAAGATTTACATTCTGCTTACCAAAATGCTTTGGCAAGTGATCCCATTTCCGCTTTTGGCGGAATTATTGCTGTTAATCGCCCTTTAGACAAAGAAACAGCAGAGGTCATGTTAGGCCAATCATTAATTGAAGTTATTCTAGCGCCTAGCATCCCTTCCTCTGTTTTAGCTTTATTTAATCATAAACCAAACTGGCGACTGTTAACCTACCCTATGCACAGTTTTGCGTCCAACTTAACCATGCAAAGTGTCAATGGCGGATTGTTGATCCAACAAGTCGATCCCATTATAGATGACCCAAGCTCATGGAAAGTTGTGAGCACTAAACAACCCAGCACACAAGAATTGACTGATTTGCAATTTGCTTGGCGAGTTGCTGCATTTACAAAATCCAACGCCATCGTTATTGCAAAAAACCAACAAACCTTAGGCATTGGCGGCGGACAAACCAGTCGCGTATTCAGCGCTGAAATTGCCATTTTAAAAGCTCGAGAGCAGCAGCACAGCATACACTCAGCAGTTGCTGCTTCAGACGGTTTTTTTCCATTTGCCGACGGAGCCACAACTCTGGCTAGAGCTGGAATTCGTGCGATCATTCAGCCTGGCGGCTCAAAAAGAGATCAGGAAGTAATTGCCGCCGCCGATTTAGCTGGAATTGTCATGATATTCACAGGAACTCGTCATTTTAGACATTAATCTCGGAAATTTTATGTCGCTAAAATTAAATGTTTTGATTATTGGCTCCGGCGGACGCGAACATGCTTTGGCTTGGAAAATTGCACAATCTGATCAAGTGAAACAAATCTGGGTTGCTCCCGGTAATGCCGGAACTAGCATAGAACCTAAAGTAGCGAATGTAGAATTAGCAGTAACCGATGTTGAAGGATTGATAAAATTTGCAAAAGAAAAAAATATTAATTTAGTGGTTGTAGGACCCGAGATGGCACTAGCTGCAGGAGTGACAGACGCTTTTTCTTTAGCACAAATTCCTTGTTTTGGGCCGACCCGTTATGTCGCTCAGTTGGAAACCTCTAAAGTTTTTAGTAAAGCTTTTATGCAAGAACTTCATATTCCGACAGCAAAATATGCTTGTTTTTCTAACAAGCAATCAGCTTGGAATTATCTTTTAAATGTCAGTTATCCAATTGTGATTAAAGCTGATGGGCTGGCTGCTGGCAAAGGCGTGATCATTGCTCAAACTATAAATGAAGCAAAAGAAACCGTCGCCGCAATTTTGGAAAAAAAACGTTTTGGAGAGGCCGGCAATCAAGTGGTGATTGAAGAGTTTCTAGAAGGAACAGAAATGAGCTTTATTGTGATGACAGATGGCGAACACATTTTACCCTTAGCCAGCAGTAAAGATCACAAACGCCGCGATGATTTTGACCAAGGGCCTAATACCGGCGGCATGGGTGCTTTTTCGCCGGCGCCGCAAATAACTCCTCAGCTGGAAAAAACAATTTTAAACGATATCATTCAACCGGTAATTGATGGTTTCAATCGCATGGGTAAACCTTATGTTGGATTTCTTTACGCCGGCTTAATGATAAATAAAGAAGGAAAGCCATTGACGCTTGAATTCAATTGTCGTTTAGGTGATCCCGAAACTCAACCGATTTTAATGCGATTACAAACTGATTTAATTGATTTGATCTTAGATGCTTTATCCGGAAAATTAGATCAAACCCGTATCGCTTGGGATTCTCGACCCGCTTTAACTGTCGTTTTAGCTGCTGCAGGTTATCCAGATTCTTATGAAACCGGTAAAACTTTAAATTTACCTTCTTCCATTAGTGCTAACCCGATTGATAAAGTTTTCCACGCCGGCACTAAAAATAATCATGAAGTGGTGATGACTAACGGTGGCCGAGTACTTGCTGTCACCGCACTCGGAAATGACCTAACAGACGCCAGAAAAAATGCCTATAGCCTAGTAAAAAAAGTGGTGTGGGCCGATTGTCTTTATCGAACCGATATTGGCATTTGATACTTAACGGTGAAAAATTTTTTCAGCTTCGTAATTTTTTTTAGCCTCAATAAATCCCTCTCGGATTTCACTCACAGTTTTTCCTTTTATTAAAAACGTTCCAACCAAATACTCCATTAAAGTTACCTCTGGATAAAAAATTTTTTGTGGCTTCTTGGTAATTTCATATACGGTCAATGCAGATAATAATAAACTTTGAGTTTTAATCCAGTCATTTTTCTCGGATTTTGCCACGATTGTAAATAAAAAAACAATTTCTCGATGGGTGAACCTAATCTTATTGGGTAAATTGAATGTGGTTAGCAGAATTCTTTTCATCTCTAAATATAACTCGTTATAATTGGACCCAAATGGTGAATATTTTTCCTCAAACCTAGCATTGCTTTGAAATGCTTTCGGATTTTTCGAATCCAAAAATTTCTTAAAAGATATGCCATCGACACTATACATTTGGATAAAAGCAATCGGTAAAAATTTTAAAAAATCAGGAAACCGGCACTGTTCATTCTTAAAATATCCTTCAGTTAAGGGTGGAAAAATAACAACGTGTTTGAAACGATAAGATATTTCTTTATCCCGGTAAAATATATTAGGATGAGTAGAACCAATTCGCTGAGCATACACTACATCACCTAAGCGTTTTGCATGCTCCCAAACACAAGCTTCACCATAAACTCCACCCATATAGAGTGTTTTTACTTTTTCTTTTTCACAAATCTGCATGAACTCTAATCTTTCCATACCCTCGCTTCCAATATCATTTAATAATACAGAGTTTTTATCTAAATACTGTCGAGCTTGATCTCGAACAAATTCAATTTTATCAATCGTCCCCATTTCACAAAAGACCATTTCAATTTTATTTTCTTTAATAAAATTTTCTATATTACTTAATAAATGCGAAATTTCTTTTGAATCTTTAAGAAAAAATATCTCGTCAAAGTCAACAATATAAAGCGCGCCATCAGGTTTTGGGATGGTTTTTTCTGTTTCAAAGCAAACAGGAGATAAAAACGAATCCTTAAATTCAGCCTTTAACATTTTTTTCACCTAATTTTAAATTAACACTTCTACTTTTTTATTCTTCTTTAGTAATTCTGAAAAGCCAATATGGGCTTTTTGCTCTTCAATTGATGGCAGTATAACAATTAACGGTTGATGAATGCTATCAGATTCAAAAGGTTTTTTTATTGAACTGGTTTCTTGCAGTTCTGATTTATTCTCGGCAAAAAGTAATTCTTGTCCGCCAGTCATCGCCAAATAAACTTGACCCAACAGTTTGGCGTCTTTCAAAGCGCCGTGTAATTCGCGATGCGAAATATTAATTTCGTAACGTCGGCAGAGCGCATCTAAACTATTGGATTGTCCAGGATGTTTTTGCCGGGCTAATACTAGTGTGTCTAAAACGCTGCATTCTTTTTCTAGGCGCGGATAATTTTTTCCTAAGCGGTCTAATTCATAATTTAAAAAACCCACGTCAAAACTAGCATTGTGGATAATTAACTCCGCTCCGAAAACAAATGCTCGCCATTCTTCAACGATATCTTTAAATAATGATTTATCTTTTAGAAAACTATCAGTTAAACCGTGTACCGCCAAAGCTCCTTTATCCACCATACGTTCGGGATTTAAATAACAATGAAAACTTTTTCCTGTAAATCGACGATTAATTATTTCCAAACAACCGATTTCAATAATCCGATGGCCTTCACTCCAGTTTAACCCGGTCGTTTCTGTATCTAAAATGATTTGTCTTTTCAAGTTTCTTACCTTTTTTTATTTCCAAGTATTTTCTACGAAAATTATTTTATTTACAAGATGCTTATTTTATAAAATCAATTATCCTTGACATTGATTACGGAATACATCAGAATTGTAAATGGCTGAATGATTTTGTGTTGTTGTAAAATCACTTAGTCATTACGTTAACGTATTATTTTCAACAATAGGTTTTTTAATCTTTAAGGAGATTTCTTGATGAATAATAATATATTTAAGTATTTATTGATCGCAACCATATCTACATTTTTAGCTGCCTGCGCTAGCCCACCCCCACCCATGAGCTTAGGTGATCAACCACAACCAGGCTTCTCAAATGTAAAAGATATTGCAATCCCAAAATCCGCGCAAATAGATATTGATAGAAGTACAATTATGGGTGGATCAACGAACTGGACCGGTCACCTAGTTTATACAGTAAACCGACCGCGTGTTACCACAATAGATTTTCTGAGTACGAATATGGTTCAAATGGGTTGGGCAAAAATCAGTGAATTACGTGGATCCGAAACTGTTATAGTGTTTATGAAGGACAAACGTGTAGCGACATTTCGCATCATCGGTTCAGCCGATAAATCCATTGTAACAGTGGATATGGCAAACTCTAATGCAAAGCACATTATTGAAGAGCCGCAAACCGCACCCAAAACTCAAAGTTTTGTTGTCAGTCCGCAGCAGCAGTAGGCTACCTAACAAAACCCCGTGCTTAATATGTTAGACGGGGTTTTATCAAGGAACACCTAAATTAGCCAACTCATCCGCCCGTTCATTTTCAGGGTGACCGTTATGCCCTTTAATCCAATGCCAATGCAAATGATGACGACTCGCTTCTTTATCTAGTCGCTCCCATAAATCTTGATTTTTTATCGGTTCTTTTTTGCTATTTTTCCAACCGCGTTTTTTCCATTGATGTATCCATTCAGTAATACCTCGCCGCACATATTCGGAATCTGTGGTTAAAGTGACTTCACAGGGTCTTTTTAATACGGCCAATGCTTGAATCGCTGCCATCAACTCCATTCGATTGTTGGTGGTAAGTTTTTCACCGCCATAAATTTCTTTGAGATGTTCTCCGTGTTGTAACAACGCTCCCCATCCCCCAGGACCGGGGTTGCCTCGACAGGCGCCGTCGGTGAAAATTTTAATTACTTGGAGTCTTGGCATACTGAAGTCGCTCCCGGTGTCGGTTCAAGCCCTCTTTTAATAGCAATTTTTTTTGACCATATTTTTAAAGGTCTGACGCGATATTTCTGTCCACGTTTCTGAGCGACAATCAGAAAAAATGCACCCAGCGCCGGAAAACAAAAAGAACCTAATGCTTCCATCCATAATAAACGGCGCCACCAGGTAATGGTCTTTACCGGAGGACGAAAGCAAAATGTATCGAATGTGACAATTCGAAAACCGATCCAACGAAGCCAATTCTTTACATGCCAGATTGACCAAAAATGCCCTTTCCACGGAAAACGACGTTTAAAGGTAAAGGCATGTTTTAACCCCCACAAACTCCAAGGATTTAAATTAATGATAATTAATTGACCACCTGGAACGAGCGCTTGATTTAATTCGTTTAGTAAATGGCGAGGCTGCATGATAAATTCCAAAACATGTACAATCAGAATAACATCGACACTATTTCGTGCTAGAGGTAAATTTTCTAAATCTATTTGGATTGTTCCAGGTTTGGCTTCAGTGGAAAAATAATATTTATGACGAATAGCGGATAGGGCTGATAATTCAGGAAGACCTCCTATTTGAACTAAGTAGTCTCCCGCAGCAGGTTTTAGCATTTCCTGTAATGTTCGCTCAATTTGTGTGCGCTCCATGGCCAACAATAGAACACCAGGTTCTCTTTGAAGCCAATCGGACAGGTAAGATTGCAAATGCTTAACCATTTGGTGTATTATACTCTTTAACAAGAGAGGAAAATAGGATGCGCCAGAAATTTTTCACTGCGCTACTCTTAAATTTTTTTGGTCTGTTATTAGTATTCCCTGCTTTTATTTCGCACGCCAGGCCTCAAGCTTTAGACCTATGGACAGAAATTGCCCAAAATTTTAACTTAAGCAATACTGGCATCCAACAAGCTGACGTTGATAAACAAATTCGTCAATACGTTAAACAACCTCAAGCGCTTAAACATCTTATTTCTAACGCCAACCCTTATCTTTACTATGTTTATCAACAAATTCAACAACGCGGTTTGCCCGCTGAGCTGGCGCTAATTCCATTAATCGAAAGCAGCTATAATCCTTTTGAACAATCTTCAGCAGGTGCAAGCGGTTTATGGCAAATGATGCCAACTACTGCAGCTCAATACGGATTGTCGATTAATTCTCATTTTGATGGTCGTTTAGATGTCATCGCTTCCACCAAAGCTGCGTTGGATCACTTTTCAAATTTACATTCAAAATTCGGAGATTGGTTGCTGGCGATTATCGCTTATGACGCTGGCGCCGGTAAAGTTCATTCAACTTTGGTACAAAGCCGGCAAGAAAGTCTTGACCCAACCGATTTTGATAATTTATCCTTACCCGATGAGTCTCGAACTTATTTAACCAAGCTTTTAGCTTTAGCAACGATTATCAAAAATCCTCAACGCTATCATGTTAATTTACCTTACATCGAAAATAAACCTTTCTTTGAGGTGTATAAAATCTCTTCGGCGATAAATTTAGAAAAATTGGCCAGCTTATCTAAAACTGATTTCACCACCATTCAGCGATTAAATCCACAACTCTCAAGTGCAACGAAGCAAAATCACTATGCACTCTTAATACCACAAGATAAAGCCAACTTACTTGAGAAAAATAAGGAAATTCATGCCAGCAAAACTTATTGACGGAAAAAAAATAGCCGATGCATTGAAACAACAAATTGCTCTTCAAGTAGCAGATCGCTTAAAAAAAAATCTCCCAGCTCCAGGTCTGGATGTTTTATTGGTTGGCGAAAATCCAGCTTCGGAAAGTTACATTCGTCACAAACAAGAAGCTTGCCGTCAGGTAGGAATATATTCCCATTGCCACCGCTTACCAGCTTCATCAAGCGAAACCCAAATTTTAGAACGGATCCATGCTTGTAATGAAGACCCTTCCATTCATGGCATTCTTTTACAGTTGCCTTTGCCTTCTCATCTAGAAGCACAACCTTTATTAGAGGCAATTGATCCTAAAAAAGATGTGGATGGATTTAATCCTTATAATATGGGAAGACTTGTGCAACGGATGCCAATTCTGCGTCCATGCACACCATACGGGATTATTAAATTGTTGGAGAATACCGGTGAGCCGCTGGCAGGAAAACATGCAGTAATTTTAGGCGCTTCTAATATTGTTGGAAGACCCATGGCTTTAGAACTTTTAATAGCCAAATGCACGGTAACCATTTGCCATCGTTTTAGTCAACGACTGGATTTTCATATCAAGTCAGCTGATATTTTAATTTCCGCGATGGGTAAAACTGGGGTAATTAACAGTGAATGGATTCAACTTGGAACGATTGTGATTGATGTTGGATTTAATCGCTTGGCTAATGGGAAAATTGTCGGTGATATCGATTTTGATAGCGCTAAAGAACGTGCCGCCTGGATTACACCTGTTCCAGGCGGTGTGGGTCAAATGACAGTTGCCACTTTGCTCGAAAATACATTATTAGCGGCTAGTTTAATGGATGCTAACCATTAATTTTAATTGATATTTCACAACGGCTGCAACCTTGATTAATCAATTTTTGATTTTTGCTCATGGTAGTTAGCAAATAAAAATGATTTCTCGCAGGGCTAAGCTCTTCCTCAGATTTTGTGTTAGGTGAAAAGTTAAAATTTAAACTTGTCGAGGATCTTCTAAAACCATCTGCTATTGGAATTAATACTTCCGGCTCTGGTAACGCTGTGACAGGTTCACTTTTTAATTCCTCGGCTGGTGAAATGGTTGGCGGCCACTTTGGCCACTCTATTGGAAACTGCACAGAAAGTAATTCTTTTGGATAATATTTAAGAAAATTTCTCATTATACAATCAGCAGTTAGGCGCGTGTTGGGTACCAACTCCTGCGGTTCGAGTTCTTTTACTTTCCTTTTTTTTGACCTTACTTCATCTTTTTTCATCATTACCTCTAACATGTCTTACATATATTCAAAGTTATTTTGACCCCGAGTTGTTCATGGCAACCGCACCGACACTGGCACAATTTACCAGTATAGTCTTAACTAAAAATTTCAGTGTGTTGCCATGACTGGTTGCTAAATGGTATGACAAGAAAAGTTGATACCTCTGGTTAGTATTTTTTCTGGGGTAGAAAGTAAAGATTTTTGACCTTGAACTTGATCGAGCAATCCAAGTCCAAAAGTAGCGCGTGTCCCCGCTTTTTCAGTTTTTTTTCTTTCAAACCCTGCCAGATCTGGGGCAACCAATCCTGCGAAGGAAGTAGGTGATAGCGGTGTCGGACTGGGTGGGAACGTGCTCGTTTGCTTCCATTCATTAGTTGGAAACATAGGAGATTCTACCTTTCTAAATCCAGTTTCGTCTGGGATGGGAAGAGAAGTTCCTAATGTCGGCTCCGATTTTTTTGTTTTTTCCAAGTGAGAATTAACGGGATTATAAAAAATACCTAATTTTCTTTTCATTTGCTATCTCCAATATGTTTAACATAGAGATTAAGCAATGAGTCCTTACAACCAGTTCATTCATATTTAAATTTATGTACTTATCCTTTTACTGGGCTATATCTTTCTTGTGCATGAATCTATCAAAATCAGAGCATTAATTCAACAAAAATAAAATTATTTTTATCTGGCGATTTTTTTTGCTGACAATTATGTGAACGAGTTTGTTAACTCCTGCGTTTCCTTTGGCATGACTCGACCCTGTTTAATCGACTCAAGCTCCGGGGTACTTATTTTTAATACATAGAAAGGAGTTATTAAAGTACTACGCAAACCTGTATCTACTGGCTTAGATTTTGACTCTTTATCTTCTGGTGATACTTTAAAACCTTTTGGATCTGGTCGTACCAATTCCGCTTCCGGTTCCTCCAACTCAGGCAAACCCAAATAGATATTCGGTATTTCTAGAATGCCATTTAAAAATATAGGGTGGGTAATCAGCTTTCCAGCTTCTTGCAATTCTTTCTGCTCTTTTTTCATTCTTCAATCTCCCAATGTTTTATGTGTCCTAGATATAATTTACAAGTTATACAAAATTGATCATGAATATATCAAATTGGAAGGAAAAAACAAAGAAGAACTTGAAAAAAAACTGAATCCCGCAGTTAAAACTGCGGGATAACAGGGGGGAAATAAAAAAATTCCTGGCAGTGTCCTACTTTCGCATGAAAATAATCATACTATCATCGGCGCAGAGCGTTTTCACTTCTGAGTTCGGAATGGAATCAGGTGGGACCCACTCGCTATGGCCGCCAGGAAACCGGTATTAGATGATCTGGATCATCTAAAAATTTGATAAAAGTAAGGTCACGAAGAATAAATCTTAAACACAATTCCAAAAACCATTAAAGGTTGTATGATAAGCCTCACGATTAATTAGTACAAGTTAGCTTCACACATTACTGTGCTTCCACACCTTGCCTATCAACGTCGTAGTCTTCAACGAATCTTTAGGGCTTCAAGATCCGGGAGAACTCATCTTGAGGGGGGCTTCCCGCTTAGATGCTTTCAGCGGTTATCCCGTCCGTACTTAGCTACCCGGCTATGCCACTGGCGTGACAACCGGAACACCAGAGGTTCGTCCACTTCGGTCCTCTCGTACTAGAAGCAACTCCTCTCAAATCTCCAACGCCCACGGCAGATAGGGACCGACATATCTGTTACTTTTATGACCATAGAATATTCATGGCGGTCTGATGCGAATCAGACTCTGTATGTCGCCATACAGTTCAGACTATATCTTCATCATAAATGACGTTTAGCGTATAGTCGTTGAGGATGTTAGATTTTCAGAATCTAATCTTTCCTGCTGATTATCTGCACTCAAAAATTTTCACCTATTTTCACAGGTATTTTGAGATACTACACCTTTTCAGTTACTTGCCCTATTGAAAGAAGTAACCTAAAAGGACAGATTTTCCAGCATATAGCTAAATTTATAGACAGCAACGGTTTACTGTCTCACGACGTTCTAAACCCAGCTCGCGTACCACTTTAAATGGCGAACAGCCATACCCTTGGGACCTGCTTCAGCCCCAGGATGTGATGAGCCGACATCGAGGTGCCAAACACCGCCGTCGATATGAACTCTTGGGCGGTATCAGCCTGTTATCCCCGGAGTACCTTTTATCCGTTGAGCGATGGCCCTTCCATTCAGAACCACCGGATCACTAAGACCTACTTTCGTACCTGCTCGACCGTCAGTCTCGCAGTCAAGCACCCTTTTGCCTTTACACTCTATGGTACGATTTCCGACCGTACCGAGGGTACCTTTGTGCTCCTCCGTTACTCTTTGGGAGGAGACCGCCCCAGTCAAACTACCCATCATACACTGTCCTCATCCGGATAACGGACCTAAGTTAGAACCTCAATAACAACAGGGTGGTATTTCAAGGTTGGCTCCACCAGAACTAGCGTTCCTACTTCAAAGCCTCCCACCTATCCTACACAGTCAATCATCAAAGTCCAGTGCAAAACTATAGTAAAGGTTCACGGGGTCTTTCCGTCTAGCCGCGGGTACACTGCATCTTCACAGCGATTTCAATTTCACTGAGTCTCGGGTGGAGACAGTGTGGCCATCGTTACGCCATTCGTGCAGGTCGGAACTTACCCGACAAGGAATTTCGCTACCTTAGGACCGTTATAGTTACGGCCGCCGTTTACCGGGGCTTCGATCAAGAGCTTCTCCCCGAAGGATAACCCCATCAATTAACCTTCCGGCACCGGGCAGGCGTCACACCCTATACTTCTTCTTACGAATTTGCAGAGTGCTGTGTTTTTAATAAACAGTCGCAGCCACCTGGTCTCTGCGGCCCTCTCTCGCTTCTGTCGCGTAAGACAACTCACCAGCAAGGGCGTACCTTCTCCCGAAGTTACGGTACCATTTTGCCTAGTTCCTTCACCCGAGTTCTCTCAAGCGCCTTGGTATTCTCTACCTGTCCACCTGTGTCGGTTTACGGTACGGTTCTCTATAATTCTGGCTAGAGCTTTTCCTGGAAGCGTGGCATCAATGACTTCCCTACACCGAAGTGTCAAGAACCACGTCGCACCTCAGAGTTAGAGCAACCGGATTTGCCAAGTCAACTCTTCCTACATGCTTAAACCAGGACAACCAACGCCTGGCTCATCTAGCCTTCTCCGTCCCCACATCACCAATTATAAAAGTCCAGGAATATTAACCTGGTTCCCATCGACTACGCTCTTCTGCCTCGCCTTAGGGGCCGACTCACCCTGCTCCGATTAACGTCGTGCAGGAAACCTTGGACTTCCGGCGTGAGGGTTTTTCACCCTCATTATCGTTACTCATGTCAGCATTCGCACTTCTGATACCTCCAGCAGACTTCTCAATTCACCTTCATCGGCCTACAGAACGCTCCCCTACCACGTGCACTTAAATCGCACATCCGCAGCTTCGGTGTATGGTTTTAGCCCCGTTACATCTTCCGCGCAGGCCGACTCGACCAGTGAGCTATTACGCTTTCTTTAAAGGATGGCTGCTTCTAAGCCAACCTCCTGGCTGTCTGATGCCTTCCCACATCGTTTCCCACTTAACCATAACTTGGGGACCTTAGCTGGCGGTCTGGGTTGTTTCCCTCTTCACGACGGACGTTAGCACCCGCCGTGTGTCTC
>CAWJON010000002.1:2142500-2183429 GCA_963844565.1 uncultured Pseudomonadota bacterium
TTTAACTGGGATTCAAAATACGCCACACATTTGTTTGCTTCAACTGCTTTAGCCTGCTCCAGCAGCAGTTGTAAATCCTTCTGATTATACCAAATATTTTGAAAATAACTGACGTCATCTTTATTCAGTGGCAATGCGGTTCTAGCACTAATATCGTTTGAATGTGTGTTAAAATAAGTTTTTTTAACACCCAATGGCAAATAATAAGTAGTCTTATCTTCTGATGCGGCTTTCATCTCCCACTTTTCTTCCTCCTGGCCCTGATCTAAATCCGAAGGATAGAATTTACTTATCGTATCGACTATAAGTGATGAAGAAAGACTATGATATAGAGCATTATCTATAAATCTTCTTTTTCTCAAATCTTCAACTTCTAAAAGCTGCTTTTTATAATACGTTAACATTTCCCCTAGTGAAGTTTGTTTTTTATCTTCAACCGGAGAATATAACGTCCATGATTCTGAACCTCGTTTATAATAATCATTATGCCTAACAAAATCTTTGCAATGAGGTGAAAAAAACCTTTGGAAGGGAGGAAGAGCATCAGCAGTAATGCTCACGTTAGTATCCAGCGTGTATCCTCCTTTTGAGTATAATAAAAAAAGCGAAAAAATATCTTTAAAGAGAATTCTATCTTTAATAGTTCCTCTACCCGCTCCAAAAAGAATAGATTTAATCTCTAACAAATCTTTTGCTTTTTCCCGGAGTAATTCATTATCCGATTGCAGACATTCATTCAGATGCCCTTCTATAGAACATACTTTGACATTAGTAATGCCTTCATCTTGAAACTTTTGTTGATAATAAGGGACGTGTTCATCCAAACACCAAAACATAATTGGATTTTTAACATGCTTGGCAGCAGCAATGACCTCTTTAAGGTCATGGTCGGCAACAGAGCGAGAGATTTTATTTTTCACTAAAGAAGCCCAGTTCCCTGGAGACCCTATCCACAGATAGTGGCAAATCGGTAAATTATTTTTTTTATCTTCTGCAAGCTTTTGATTATCTTTTAGTTTACGCATATTTTTTAGTACATTATATGCGCAAAACCTTAAGAATCTATTAAGGAATCGAAAGCAGTCATGAGGCGTTATTTATATGCCTGATCGATTACAGCGACCAAATATTAGGCCAAAAATTAGGAACTCACGCACAGCATTTTAATTCAAAAAATTTTTGCCAGTTCTTAATAGAGACTCGAGAGAAATTAATTTGGTCCTAAGAAAATTTTAATTAGAATTTAATTTTAATATTTGAGCTGCAGCGGTCTGAAAATAAACAAGAAAGTATACAGTACATTCAAATTTTTATATAATAAAATAAATCAGTTTGAAGGATCAACGTAATAGGAGAAAATAAATGAGCCGTATAATGCGATATTTTATGGACCCTCCCAGTTTAATTACCGATGTTCGTGATCACCAAATCCCCCCATCTGAAGCGGACTCCTTGTATGAAGAATTCATGCGTTTTTCTCAGCCCGAAGAATGGACATATTCTACAGGAGACGTCCCCTTTAAAACCACAAAATCTATATGTATACTAGCAACAATCATTGTTGATGAAACACATCCCGAAGGAAAATATCGCAAACGTTATTTAAAATTTTTAGGCGGTAATGCAAATTATGAATTTTATGAACACGCTCAGACAGTACTTGCCCTAGTCGATAATGTGTTAATTCCTCTTAAGCAATGGTTTCCCCGTCAAAAACAGGTCATTGCTTTTTTAGAACAAATTTTGCTGGAATTGCAGCAAAGAATGATCAACACTTGTTTTTACCATGACCCCGATTTTAATATCAATATTCTTTTAGATTATATTGGTTCAAACACCCCAAGAGAAGTGTTAGCAGCAGTTTACCACCACCTCAATCGTTCAAAACAGGATTTTTTAAGGATGTTTGAGAAACCTTATACACCAAAACAACAAGAAAGATTAAATAAAATCCAATTAGCAAAAGCATTGTGTCAAAGCTATCAATACATGCAAAATGGTGGGGCTGCATATAATGAAATGAAAACATTAACAAATCCTAACACTCATGACTATATACTATCGTATCTCAAACAAATAGCACCTGCTCTAACAAGACTAACACAAGAAAAACAAAATCCATTGGCTAATTCATCTAAGTTTCAAAGAACTTTTAATGACGGCATCAAAAATTTATGGGAAATGTTTTTTGTTTTAATGGAACACCCTTACATTCTAAGAAGTGAATTACCAATAATTTTAATAGATAGAAATAGCAAACGTGAAGGGACAACTATTCTAGATAGCTATCCTCGGTTAATTGCTTGTTTGCCACTATTCTTAGAAGGAGTAAATTTAAGAAAAATTGGCCCTGTAAATAACGAAGCCTTAACCGCTAACATAAGTTGGAGCAAAAAAGTTTATAACAATCGGGGTCTCGACACGTTTGTAGTAGATAAATCTATTGAGGTTACACAAGCTTATACTACTAAAACTATTAGGAAAAAAATGTTTCTTCCTACGAAAAAGCACTTTATTCCATTTTTCCCGGAAGTCTTAATCAATCTAATCCAAAGCTTTTTACTGCCCTGGGAGTACCCCGGCATATCTCCAGGCGTTAAAATATCTCAATTCGAGTCAAAGCAAACAGCATCGCCGATATTTGAAATCTTTTATACTCCTGACCAGAAAATATATTCGGAACTAACGTTAACTGATGATAGTATCATAGCGCTTACTGCAGACCAGAAAACTTCATTGATCGGGTTAGATTTTAGTTCACACCAAACAAAATTGCTGCAAATTTTTCAATTTCGAGAATTTGGCCTATTGGCGTGGCTGCTATGCGCCACCTTTGGTAAATTTATTCCAGCTAACATTGAAATGGCTAAACGCTCTGGAAAATATGAATTGCAATATCCCATTACTGAAGACAAAAGAATATTTTTTAATTACCCGCATATACAAAAAACAAAATCTTCTATGACTCTCCTGCAGGTGATTCTATCAGAAATGGCCATTTTAATCCATGATATCAACACAGGACGGTCATCAGACTTAATAATTGCGGTCTCTGAACTCGAAGCACTAGAAAACCTGGTTGAGATCTTAACTAAATTACACCCCATGGAAATCCACGCAGAATATTATAAATTAGCAGCGATTATAGGCAAAGATTGGATTTTCCAATGCCTCTCGGAAGGAGAATACAATGTAACTGGAAGCCAAGACATTTTGAATCAAGTTCTTCAAAACAGACAAACACCCATATTAAAAATTGCACTTGAAGCAACCCGACTCCACAATCACTGGTTAGCCGTTAAATTTTTACTAAAAAAAGGTTGTTGTACTGACTTTATGATCTCCTTTGATGATAAAAAGACTAGGATGACTCTTTTATCATGGCTCATTAATTTTCCTGCAAAAGGTAACCAAGAACTAAATAAAATCTTAGAAACTATTTCGATACTGGCAACTACTGCTCCGCATTTATTTAAGCAAGCTGAAATAGGTAGCGCCATTCACAATAATCGACCGGCGAGGATGATTCATCTCCTGATCAAATTATATAAATCCTGCCATCCACAGAAAATAATAGCGGATGACCTTAAGATATGGCTTGCACTAAATGAAGAAACGCAGTCCAGTCAGAACACTCAATCTTTTATTCCAAAGTATACTGCAATGCCTAATTCTCCAAAGACAACAAAATCGATGGAACAACAACTATCTCCATAACAGGCTCCAGCAGTAATTAATTATCTGATCAAATTGCACTGGAAACGACATTCCAAAGAAGAGGTGCATTCTAATATTGCCCCTTGGCCTTTACATATTCCTGGAAAAAATTTAATAGCCTTACTGAGAAATGCCTTGTCTACATTATTATTAATCTTATATTTTTGGTTCATCCCCACATATGTGGGGAACATTACATACCCCAGCATTATGTCGAAACCGGGATCGGTTCATCCCCACATATGTGGGGAACATTTTTCTGACACCTTGTCTTTTTAAATTTTTTGCGGTTCATCCCCACATATGTGGGGAACATAAAAAGTATGCGCATGTGCGCACTATGCCTATCGGTTCATCCCCACATATGTGGGGAACATTTTTCCAGATTGCGGGATTTTTTCGAGATATCCGGTTCATCCCCACATATGTGGGGAACATAAGTTTGGTAGCCCAATCTTCGTCAAAAACCACGGTTCATCCCCACATATGTGGGGAACATAGCCGTGAAAATTCCAACGGGTCAAATGTCATCGGTTCATCCCCACATATGTGGGGAACATATTTTCTTTAGATCGAACAGTAGGAAAATGATCGGTTCATCCCCACATATGTGGGGAACATAAATTGATTTTAATGAACTGGACGAAATGATGCGGTTCATCCCCACATATGTGGGGAACATCATCTTAAAATAATTTAACCATACTGATTTTACGGTTCATCCCCACATATGTGGGGAACATTTTGTTGAGGAAATTAAGGCATTATTGGGTTTCGGTTCATCCCCACATATGTGGGGAACATGCTGTCAATTTTGGCCGTATTGGCAGCCAATTCGGTTCATCCCCACATATGTGGGGAACATTATTCCGGAAGCGAATTTAATTACAAGTACAACGGTTCATCCCCACATATGTGGGGAACATCTACACTAAATCTTGATGGTAAAGGTCGTGCGCGGTTCATCCCCACATATGTGGGGAACATCGATAAAGCCAAAATCCCCGCTAAAATTCCGTCGGTTCATCCCCACATATGTGGGGAACATTTTTCTGGGATAAGCAAAAATCTGGATTTTTTCGGTTCATCCCCACATATGTGGGGAACATATTCCTGCGCAACAGTAGATGTTTTATTAAAACGGTTCATCCCCACATATGTGGGGAACATACTAATTTTATCCTCTTGAATTTATTGAAAAAATAATACTACAAAAAATCTACCAACAAAAGGATTAAAAATAATACAAATTGTCAAAGAACAGAGAAAATTACGAGACTAAACTCTCATCAATTTTTGGAAAAAAAGAAACCAATCTTACGCCCAAACAATCAACAGGAATTCTACGATTTTCTCCAAATGTTTGAAAGTCAAACCCCGATTCAGTATTTGTAGCCCAAGCCATAACGACATTTCCCTCTTCAGCGAGACGAGTTATCTGATCCCATATCATTTCTCTCACTTTCCTAGAAGTACGCCCGACATAAACTCCTGCTCTAATCTCCAATAACCAAATCGCTAATCTTCCCCGTAAACGAGGCGGAACATTTTCAGTAACTATCATCAACATTCCCATTATCCCCCCCTATGCCCTTCATCACCTAGTGATATGGGTAATGGAATTGCAGGAGGAACTGAATCCTCAGGAGGTTCAGGTAAAGCAATTCCACCAGCAGCTAAAACTTCTTCAATCATTGGAATAATTTTCTTTAAAAGCTTCGTCGCTCTAAAAATTTCTCTACAAGCAATTCTAACTTGCCTATCTGGATATTTAGGTTTACTTCTTGCGATGTTAAATGCAGCTGGAATAACTTCATCAAATTTCACTATATCTGCAATATCATAAACAAAAGAAAGTGGTTTTCCTGAATGTAAAAAACCAATAGCAGGCGCATATCCTGCCGCCAAAATGGCTGCTTCAGTAACGCCATACAAGCAAGCTGTAGCCGCGCTTATACATTGATTAGCAATATCTCCCTTTTCCCAGTCTTTGGGATCATATTTACGACCTTTCCAGGGTACATTAAACGTTTTTGCTAATAAGGCGTAAGTTTGTCTTACTCTTGCACCTTCAATCCCCCTTAGCTGTTCTATGCTTCTTTTTTCGGGCGCAGATTCTTTAAAACGCAATTCAAACATTTTTCTAACTACTTTTAGCCTCAATCCTTCATCCAAAGCCAGTTTTGCTTGATATAACAGTCTATCTGACCGAGCCCCACCAGGCTGTCCAGCGGCATAAAGTCTGGTGCCGGCTTCACCCACCCAAACTAATAAAGTACCTACCGTTGATGCTAATTTGACTGCCGCATGCGAAATACGCGTTCCAGGCTCAAGCATAATACAAGCTGTATTGCCGACAGGAATATGAGTTCTAATTCCTTCTTTATCGATTAATACAAAAGCGCCGTCTTTTACATCTATTTTTCCATACTGCAAAAAAACAATAGAAGTTCGGCCCTTAATAGGAATAGGTTTTAGAGGAACAAAACTGGTAGCGTTTTCCATTTTAATTCATGCAAGGTCGAATTAATAACAAACCACATCCAAATGATTTGGCCTTGCCAATTCCTTTAAAGAGGCTTTCTTTAAAAAATTCAGCGTTATTTACAGTTAAAATGCCAGAATAATCAACAGAACTAAAACGTATGCATCGATCCTGCTTTTTTTTATAAAGTCGGTGACATTGATAATCCTGGATTCGGATTTGGTCCGCATTTATTGCAAACCCACATTTATTGGAGCGACCTAACAACCAATTCAAAGCGGCTTTTTCCATCTCAGGCCAAATTTTGTCAATTTCTCCTTTCAATTTTTGCTTTGCATGCATCAATACATCATGAGTAAATGGATTTTTATAATCTGGTTTTCGCACTCGTATCACTGGGTTTGCTCTTAGCTTAAAATAAAAATGCTGTCCTGGATTGAGAAGTGGAGTATAGGTTTTAGTATCAATGATGAATAGATCAGAATATGGTTTTGGAACAATTTCGGAAATCACATAAAAAATAGGCATTTCATTTTTAAAAGATGATGAAATTTTGTGGTCAGGTTGGGATTCTTGATAAAATAAAAAAGACCTTTTTTCCTGATTCGGAAACAGTCTCCATAGAGTTTGATGAACAGTGTAGATATCGCCTTTCATTAATTCTACCCATCGACTTAAATTAGAATTTTGTAAGTTTATTTTAATACGTGAAAAATACATACCTATTTCTCCTGCGAAAAACTTTTATGTTCTTGTCGAGGCACGAACTGCCAACGTTTTTTACTAATTGGGTGATCATATCGAGTAACGACGTAATCAGATTTTAAATCAGATGCATTTCCTTCCCAATAATATGTCATTTGATTTTTTTGGCTTTGTAATAAATTTATATACTTTCCAAATGGATTAATATGATGAAGATTGTTTTTAAATTTTTCAGTGTAATTATCTAACGCCGCTTTCGGTCCAGAATTTGTTTGAAGAATTGGATTCAGTGGCAAAGCTAATGGACAAGATTTTCTTCCCAAATAAAGATGGAATTTAGGTTTAAGCATGGCCTCTTTAACCAATTCTAGCGAGTACCCTGCAACTTCGCGCTGCGCTATTGCAATTATAGCTAACGCATCTGACCGATATTCACGAGTAGACAAAATAGTATCTACGTTCTTTCCATGCGTGGTAAAAATTTCACGCCTAGAATGATAGACTCTTTTTTTTAAAGACTTAGCGTTTTGAGTCGTGTGATAGTCTTGTAATAAATATCCTGGCGAAATCAATTTAACAAAAAAATGAAAAGAGTTCGTTAATTCAATTTGTTCAATTTCTTGAGTTCTTTCAATACCTAACGCGGCGCCAAGTAGACCAATTAAAGCAGATTTACCCGGATAATAAGCGGAATGCCTCATTTCACCCACTGCTATTTCACCCCAGGAGGCCAAAGGCCCGTAAAGTTGAAATGCTAAATAATTTTTCATAAACATTCACTTTTGTAAGAAAAAATGGAAGCATCGTTAAACGTTATGCAAAAACTGTAGATTCTGTAGTTAACTGACTTAAACTTTCTGAATCATTACAAAAACTAATTAATTCTTTTAATTTCCCTTTTCCATCTACTGCATTTAACTCATAAAATTTTTCGGAACATGGCCCATACACTGAGTCGATCGCTGCTTTATGTTTGGTTAAAGCAGCTACTGAATCCTTCAGGTAATCTTCTCCTCGTATCGGCTTTAAAAAAGCGATGGATAAAGAGCGGGGTTGTTGCTGACCAATTTCAGCCAGCACATAAGAGGCATATGCACGGCTGGCAAAACTGTTTTGTTTGCCGCTAGGTGGAATTTTTATAGCGGCTTCTGTTAAAGCAGCTATAGTTTTATTAACTAAATCCTTATTGCCTTCTAAATGTTGAGTTAGCAAATCACGATTGATGCAAATATAGATATAAAATAACGCCGCTGCAAAGCCTGTTTCACCTAAATGACCTGCTCCATTACTATTTAAATCGTCTACTGCTGTAAAAAAATCATCTTCCACTATCCCTGGATGCACACTGATAGCGTGAGCAACCTGAGCAGCTGCTTCAATATTATGCTCAGGAGACTTAGCTAACATTCTTCCAAAAAGAGCAATATCAACCGCTTGCCGACTCTTAGTCAAAAGTTGCAATAGATCTGTGTTGGGCTTTGACTTATTGGCAATACAGGAAGCAACTAATCTGTCAATAGCAGATTTTTCTTCAGAACTTATGTGAACTAGTTGCTCAATTTGTAAATCCAGATTTTCTTCTGAATCATTTTTTTCTTTGCCTTTTTTTTCTGTTTTTAACTTACCAAATTTATCAGCAATTTCCATTGCCCAAGTTTTAGCTTCTTTTTGATTTATACCAGAACTTAATAATTGTTCGTAAACTTGAACACCAATCATTTTGGTTCTTTTTCCAATATGACCAGCCAATGCTTCCTCAAATAAAGCGGAAGTTCTCCAAGCGCGTTTCAAACTTTGCGAGGAAATACGTAATCTATCGACACCACCCATTTTAGCGGTTTTAGGTCTGCCTAAATCATCGCGGTTTAAATTAGCTGGCGGATAAGAGGTCAGCAAATGCAATTGTATAAATGTACTCATAATAGTCTCCTTATTAATTTGATAAATTTTGGTAATATTCCATTGCCCAATAGATATTTAATCTATCAGTTGGATTTATCTTCCTATAAGATTCTTTGCGTAAATCATAACTCCAATGGACAATATCATTAGCTAAAGAAACAATGTTAACACTCGCTAACAATGCGATACATCTTCTTAGTTGACGATAAAATTCTTCCCAGTCTCGAACCTTTTGTAATTGATTAAAGCGTAATTCAGATACAAGCGGCTTATCTTTGTCTCCGTATAATTGAGCAGCAAATTTTTTGGAATCTAATTTAGTATCTTCTTTGACATGAGAAAGAAGACCCGCGATACAAGCTAACGCTAATAAACGCTCATTTTCCTTCAAATAATTTGGAATAAAGGAATCAAATTTTTGCTTGAACCAATAAAACGGCGATTGCAATATAATCTCATAAGGCGATTGGCAACGACGAAGTTTCGCTCGGTCCATTCTAGCTTGTGAGTTTTGCCGATCATTCAAAGACTCATACCATCTTGTTAGTTCCTGAGAATCTCCAACAAAATATTTTAAATTTTTGTTCATACGACCTCCTTGATTTTATTGACAGATTTTTTTTTAGCTTTGATTATTTGCCATTTCTCACTCATCGGCTTCGAGCAACTTAACCATTTACTCAATTCATTTCTAGCTTTGATTGTTTTCTTTAAATCTAAATCTTCTGAAGGTGCTGCCAAAGTCTGTTGGTCGAATATGGACAAAGAAAATAATTTTATTTTCACTAGCCAGGACTCAAGAATGCGATAAAATTCTTCTTTTTGATCAAGAATTTTTTCTAAACATTCATAGAAATCCTTTTCACTGCTTTCCCAAAAAATTTTGTCAATGAATAGAAAATCTACTTTACCCTCAGCATGTTCACACCATACTTGCTTTAAATATTTTTTAGTTAATCTCGACATTTCATAGGCTATATTTACCAATTGAGCAATATTGTCTTTTATTTCTTCAAGTGAATTTTCTTTAATTAAATTTTTCATTTGAAACAGCGGCAATTTATTCTCATACCAACATCGAGCCTTCATGTTATCCATATCATAGCCAAAACACCATAATAGATAATCATGCGTAGCTTCATTCAATTCATCCTTTTGGCCTTGATAACATAAAACCGCAAGAGCTGGGTGTTCTTCTTTTTTCTCAGTTTTTGTTCCCAGACATAGTCCCAACCAATGCCGATAACCAATCCCACCAGTTTGCCCCTTTACGGATAAAGGCGGAGAAATTTCTTTTGTATTTATAATCCGGTAAGGCGTTAATGGATGCATCCAAGCGCCGTCGTAATTTATCCCATAATTTTTAGTGAAGCAATTAGAGATTAGGGTTGTTGTTTTATCACCACATAAATCACAGGCACCTTCAGTTAGATTTTCTATTTCTAACCGAATACGACGTGGCATAGACCAATACATGTGCAAAGGATGCATATCCTCTGGGATGATTGTTATGCCTTTATCACTTATAGGAGTGGGCGCCAACCAAGGGAAAATATATTTGCTTTCATTCAGGGAAGTTTTTTTAAAAATAGTTGTTCCTGATAAAGGAATAACGTTTAACCAAAGCTTCCTCCATAAATTTGCCTCTTCTTCAGTTGGCACAAGCAAGGTTGTTAATGGCCCTCCTCCTCGCAATCCCACTCTGTGCCCCTGCCCACCTGAAGGTGCATTAATTTGTAAAGTGAACAAAGCTAATGCTGCACACGGCATACACAAACTTTTCACACGATTCCTTTTAACAAATAAATCACGATCTTGTTTGATGGTTGATTCCCCAGGAGAATCTATGAGCAGAGCAGAAATATTGGTTTGCTCTCCATTTTCCAAACAAAAATCCTGCATAAAGGCTGGGCCATCTTTATTAATCAATTCAAACGCCACTTTATATTTAGAAAAAGCCTCCAACAAACTGTTGGAAGCTGGCGGTTGACGCCATCGCTCCACCCACTCTTCCGTATCCTCAGGCGCAAAACAGGTTTGCAATAAGCCAATCAAAAATTGATATAAAGCGCCTTTAAAATCAGGACGAGGGAGATATACATCAAGATAATGCGAATGCACTAATTCAGCCGGGGTAATTAATTGATAACCATCCTTAGAGATCACTTTTATCCAGGGATCAAAAATTAGATTCATGGTTTTCCTTAACATTTTGAAAGCACATCATTATAATATCTTCAATCCGAATATAAATATATAATTGACTTTTCAATGATTTCACATAAAATTATGATTAAAGCGGGTAAATCCTTTGATATGCCTTGGGCATTCTTCCATCGGCTGGTCATAGCCCTAGGAAATAGGTATCAAAGGGTCCGTCTTAACATACCAATTTCTGCGATGGGTTTAATTTTGTTTTTACCAAAATAAAATAATATCCCCGTCAAAAAAATAAATTTAACATTTAAATATATTAAAATCTCAGCGTTGTGAATTAAAAACCACATATTCTCTCCCCTTAAGTGTCCTTGAAAAAATCAAATTGTACATCGCAAACAGAGCAGATGTAAATATTTCATAGTTAATTATTTATTCATTTGATTTTTTAAAAAATTTGTTTACAATACAAGATTACAGCTTCTAAATTTCCCCAGCTACTTTGGGGATGTACCGCTGTAATCTGGTATTGTAAGCTTGTTCCCCACCTTTGTGGGGATTTTTATGGCTTAGGCGCTAACTGGAACCCAAGTTTTGGACAATAACTGGCCATTAATTGATTGCGCTTATCTTTAATAAAATATTTACCATTATCTTTATCAAAAACCATTGGAACTATAACTGTATAGTTCTTAAGTGACGCATATTCATTTTTTAAAGTTTTTAATTTTTCTGTCCACTCAAACGCCATAGTATTGAGCATGTTTTCTTCATTTTCATAGACTAAAAGAGAGCTCATATCCCAGGGAAAATTTTTCCAAGCCGCATAAGGCCGTAAATTATCCCCCTCTTCAACCACTAATGAAATTTCAGATTTTTCATCACCTAGCCGTGTAGGCGTGTTAACCTCACTACCCCAACCATATGGATTACTTTTGCGAGAATAACCCATTTCTAATTCGATACAGTTAAAATTAGCAATACTTCCTTCAGAACGTTTTTTTCCTTCAAAATCGTTAGATTTTTTTTCAAAACATACAGGTACCTTATTTTTCAGCTCCCCATAAACACTCTCAATTAAAAAACGCGCCTGTTCTGGCAAGCTGATTTGACTAAGCCCCATAAGCAATTTTTGCGTTAACCAAATAGTTGCAACGTCTTCGTAAACAGCTTGAGTTCCAGGTAAAGCTTTTTTTAGCCAATCTATTTCTGGGTTTTCTTCAAATTTGGGTGCATAAGTATAAAATATAGGATTTTCTCGGCAAGGCGCTAAATTGCTGACGCCATCAGAGACATTACCAAAAATATCCCTAGAATGACGGTGCAATCGCCCCATCCTTTGAATTAATAAATCAATTGGCGCAATATCTGAGATTAGCACATCCATGTCGATATCTAAGGATTGCTCGATAACTTGAGTAGCAATTAAAAGATAGCCACTACGTTGTTTCGCTGTTGAATCTTTACCAAAATGAGCAATGACTTTACCTTCAATCTGTAAACGATCCACCATAGCAAATCGACTATGAAATAAAATAACTTTATCAACCTCAAGATTTAATTGATTTTGTACCAATTGGTAAGCATTCAATGTATCTTTTACTGTGTTTCTAATCCAACAGACACATTGTCCGTTTTTCAAAGCTTCATCGATCACACTCAATATTAAACTTTCTTCACATAATACTTGTATTTTAACTGTTCTTTTGCAAAGCTCACGTGGCTCTATCGGCGTTTCATTGGGTATGGGTTGATCTTTACCAACATAGGTAATCAAAGGAAAACCATTTGAATTTAATTGACTAAAAGAAATCGCATTTACTCCTTTTTCGAAGGCAGTTATAAACTCTTGACGCATTTTTTGAGAAAGAGTCGCCGACAAAAGGATCGCGGATCCACCTAATCGAGTATGGTTTTCTAGAAGTTTGGCAAGCAAGGTTCCGGTATATTTATCATAAGAATGAACTTCATCCACAATTAAAATTTTTTTATGTAAACCCAGTTGTCTCAAAGTTTGATGCCTATATGGCAATACACTCGCCAGTGCTTGATCTAGAGTTCCTACGCCTACATCCGCCAATAAACTTTTTTTCCGATTGTCAGCAAACCAACGATTACACCAATAGGTTGCCGTACCTTCCTCTTCATTTCCAAAATCTACCTTATTTAGTTGTAGAGCTTGATTAAATCTGTCTGATAAATGCCTTTTACTATGAGAAAGTATAACGGACGGTTCTGAATCTTCGGTAAAAAATTTTCTATAAATTGTTGATATCCTTTCATACATTGCATTAGCCGTCGCCATCGTCGGCAAGCCAATATAAAAACCATCTGCTAATCCCACAGCAATCATGCGTTGCGCTAATATTAATGCACCTTCCGTTTTTCCAGATCCAGTCACATCTTCTAATATGAATAATTGGGATTGAAAGGATAACTTAACTTCACTACAATATTTTTGTAATGGCGTTAAATCTTTTATATGCGGCAAAAAATCGAGGCAATGTATAGCTTTTTCAGTTTTTATTTTATAATTCAAACCAGCATTGTTAACAACAATTTTAGCTTTTTCTTGGGCTTGCTCATTCCAGTATTGCTCCAAAGATAAATCTGGTGAAGTGTAATTGAAAACCTCTTGATTGGAACCTAACCAATCAGCTAAAACAGCCATTCCATTTAATCGCCATGAAGCTAACATAAATAATTTGCTGTATTCTTTGTTAGCAAAACATGTAGGTAATTTTTTTGGAAAAAATACCAATTTCTTTAAATCAGAAATAAATTCTCTAGCCGCCTCAATATCATTTTCATTAAAATACTTAAGAATTCTTTCAGATTCTTCTTGTGGAGGAAGACCATGATGTCCGGTAACCGATAAAATCGCCTGATTGATTATTTTTCTATATCTGTTTGATTCTTTTTCATAGCCCTCCCAAACTAAATCAAAGAACTGGTGTTTAGTATCTTTCCATAGCCAATAACCTAAGGTATCGTGACGAATGCTATAGGGTTTCGATTCATCACCAGGAATTAAAATGGACGATAAATTTCCTTTAATTTGCGACTGAAATGAAATCGCGAACTTTCCTAAATCGTGTAAGGTCAGTAAGAATGCAAAAAAGTCTGCGAACTCATCTAATGATAAAAACAGATCTGCAGCTAACCGAACGGCAGGACGGTAATTATACACCAGTTCTTTTCCTACAGCAGCAACATCTAATGAATGATAAGCCAAGGGATGAAAAGAAAAATTTGTGTCTTGAGATTGTGCTTTCCCCCAATAGCGGAAATAAGAAGATACAGCCATAAGTAAAATCCTTTTTATTAAGTTTTTATTTTATCTTTATTAAAGACCCTTAACCAAAGACATCTTCATCAATAACTAATCGAAATGGTTTTCATTTCTATTACGGAAACTTAGGATAAATCGCTCCTAAGATGGTAGATTGTGAAGCTCCGGTAACGCTGGGAATGTTGCTGGTTTGATTATTCAGCGTTTGATGGGCAAACCAAGCAAACGCACAGGCTTCTATCCATTGCGGATCAATCCCCAATAATGCGGTGGAATTTACTTTTAAGTTTGGAGCTAATTCAGCAATTCGCTTCATCAATGTTTGATTGTTAATTCCACCCCCACAAACCCATAAACATGAAGCATTTTCTTCAAACGCTAAAATAGCTTGAACAATATTCCGAGCAGTTAACTCTAATAAAGTGGCTTGTACATCCACTGGAGAAACAGAACTCGGCAATGAATCTATGTATGCTTTTAACCAAATTAAATTAAAATATTCACGACCGGTACTTTTTGGCGGATTTTTTGCAAAATACGGATCGGTTAAGAGCACCTCCAATAAAGGTTGAGATACTTTACCTTGCCCCGCCCATTCACCATTCTCATCGAACCGATGTCCCGTATTCATCAAACACCATGCGTCCATCAGCATATTGCCAGGGCCAGTATCGAAGCCCATAATCGCATGCGCTTTGGTGCGAGGCAGCCAAGTCAAGTTAGCGATGCCGCCAATATTCAAAACCCAATTATCCATTTTGCTTTGCCGCAAAAGATAAGCATGAAACCCAGGAACCAATGGTGCACCTTGACCGCCTAACGCCATATCACGTCGTCTAAAATCAGCAACCACTGTAATGCCTGTTTTAACGGCAATCGTATGAGGATCGCCAATTTGTAAAGTAAATGGTAGCGTCGCAAATGGCCGATGACGAATGGTTTGACCATGACTGCCGATGGCCCGAATTTGGCTGCTAGGTATTTGTGATTTTTCTAATAGTTGCAGACAAGCATCCGCAAATAACGCGCCCAGCTCCCGATCTAGTGCTCCCAACCTTTCTATTTCATCTTCTGCGGAAAAACAAAGTTTTAAAATTCTTTCTTTTAAAGAAACCGGGATTGGATTTGAATAAGTGGACACCAATTTGACTTTATCTTCTGAAAAGGAAACTGCCACCGCATCGATAGCATCGAGACTCGTTCCTGACATTAAACCGATATAATAATTTTCATCCATCTATCGTATTACGGGCTTGCGAAGAAGCAAGATGCGTTAATAATTGATTCGTTTTAACTAAAAAATCATTCATTTCATTAGCCGGGATACCTTTAGGAATAAATTTGGGCAGAAAAAAATCCGGATTTCGGGCGACGCCATATTCATAAAGGCCAAAATGTAAATGCGGCCCAGTGGCTAAACCGGTTGCGCCAACATAGCCGATAATTTCCCCTTGCTGCACCCATTTTCCATCTTTGACCAGCGGATTAAATTTACTTAAATGAGCGTATAAAGATTGAAATTTATTATCGTGGTGGATCATGACGACATTACCATAACCACCGCCCCATCCTTCAAATGAAACTCTGCCACTGGCTACGGCGCGAACGGGAGTACCAGTTGGGGCTGCATAATCGATGCCCAAATGTGGACGCCAAATATGCAAAATCGGATGCCAACGGTGGAGACTAAATTTATCACTGATTCTTTTGTATTTAACTGGCGCCGGTAGAAACTCCGATTGGACCAATGCCTTACCCTGCAAAGTGTAATAACCGGTATGGCCATGCCGGTCTGTATAACGCACCGTTTGATAGGTGGTGTGCTGGTGTGTCACCGTTGCCAACAAAATATTTCCAATCTGCTGGGGTTTCCCATTCCGGAAAGTTTCTTCAAATAACAGCGTGATCCGATCTTGAGAAGATCTTCTGTTGAAAGAGATGACCCCACTAAATACCTTTTGTACTTGTCGGTACAGTTTCGGACTGATAGAAGTTTGATTATAACTCATGGTCACAAACTTTTTTATCAGGGCAGGTTGTTGAGGATAATCAGAGGAGATTCCTACCTGCGCTGGTGGTAAAACTACGGCTGGTATTTTCTCAAACATTCCTGCAGAGGAAATCAAAGGCGCGATATTTGATGCATTCTGATTATTAGGAGTGACCGCTTCTTTAACTTCGGCAACAGTTGTGACTAATTTTTCAACCGGCAATACGCCAGGGCTTGTTGGGGTAATCTCTTTGAAATAGAGTCCAACCAACACAAAAACGGAAGTTAGTACAGTTGCTAACGGTAAAATTAACGGTCGAATGTTATAACTCATCTTAAAATTCCTGTAAAGCGCTCACCTCTTCGAAACAATGTGCACTTTTTGATGAAAAATATCAATCCCTAATAGTAATTTTCCCAATACTTTAATTGAGAACTATATTAATATCGTGGAGTTAAAGGTAGCATAAGCATATGAATTTAGCGAGTATTGGTATTTTCGTCAACAAGTTTTGTTTATATCCTGCGCAAAGAGATTCGCATTTTCTTAAGCATTAAAGTGAGGCACAAATTATGAACAAATTGGAACAAGCTTTTACAGAAATACAACGCGGAACAGTTGATCTATTGCAAGAAAAAGATTTATTAGAGAAATTGGAATCTGGAAAACCGTTACGGGTGAAATTAGGTTTTGATCCGACGGCGCCTGATATCCACTTAGGCCACACCGTGTTAATTAATAAATTACGGGTATTCCAAGAATTAGGTCATCAAGTTTTGTTTTTGGTCGGCGATTTTACTGCGATGATCGGCGATCCCAGTGGAAAAAGCGCCACACGCAAGCCGTTAGAGAAAGAAGAAGTTATAAAAAACGCCCGTACCTATCAAGAACAAATATTTAAAATTTTAGATCCTCAAAAAACTGAAGTTATGTTCAACTCAACCTGGATGAGCACACAATCCGCTGAAGATTTAATCCGTTTAGCCGCCACGCATACCGTTGCTAGGATGCTAGAACGAGATGACTTTCAGAAAAGATATACTAGCAATGCCCCAATTGCGATACATGAGTTTTTATATCCACTATTACAAGGATACGATTCAGTCGCCATGCATGCCGATGTTGAATTGGGCGGTACAGATCAAAAATTTAACTTGCTGGTGGGCAGAGAATTGCAAAAACATTTTGGCCAAAAACCACAAACGGTAATCACCATGCCTCTTCTGGAGGGGTTAGATGGTGTAAATAAAATGTCTAAATCTTTGGGAAACTATATTGGAATTAATGATGACCCTGAACAAATGTTTGGAAAAATCATGTCCATTAGCGATGAGCTGATGTGGCGATATTATTCCCTACTCAGTTTTAAATCTACCCCTGAGATAGATCGTTTACACCAAGCGATTCACGAAGGAAAAAATCCGCGAGACGTTAAAATTTTATTAGCCAAAGAAATTATCGCACGATTTCATCATCCTAGTTTGGCTGAAAAAGCGGAACAAGCTTTTATCGAGCGATTTCGCCAAGGTATTTTACCCGACGATTTAGTTGAACAAACCATAAATCTGACCGAAGGCAATCAGATGGGAATTGCTCATTTGTTACAAAAAGCAGGTTTGACGTCAGGCACTTCCGAAGGCATGCGTCTCATTGAGCAAGGTGCGGTAAAAATAGACGGCGAACGTGTGCTTGACAAACATCTATTAATTTCAAATAATGAAACTCATGTTTTTCAAATTGGGAAACGAAAATTTGCCAAAGTTACATTAAAGTAATTTTACTTTACAAGGAAGGCTACGATGATGTCGAAAAGAATATTTTTAACCATTCTGCTTTGCCTTTGTGTTGTTAGTTGTATGAATCAATCTGTTCTCGAAAAAAAAATAATAAAAATAGATCAAGATCCTTCACATTATATTACCGCAAACCAAAAAACCCTAAAAATTTCTAATGAACAACTTTCTCAATTAAAAAAGACTTTTTTAACACTTTATTTCTCTCCGTGGGATAACAATGAAACCGCCACCACCACCTTTGTTCTACAAAAAGTGCAAAAAGATTATGACTATTATTTACAAAATCCAGGATTTTCCTTTAATGCTCATACTTTTTCTAAAGAAGATATTAAAAAATTAACCGATAATGGCAGCCTGGAAGATTATCCCAATATCAATCAACCCGGCATAGTTCTCTCTTTTACCAGCGCCCGAATCATGCCCACCCTGTTACCGTCTTACAATGACCCTTCACTAGCCGGGGAAGGGTATCCTTTTGACAATTGGATTGCCTCTTTAGTGGCCCCCGGCACACCCGTTCGTATCTTGCAACAATCTAAAGATAAAGTGTGGTATCTAATTAAAACCCCCAGCTTTTATGGTTGGGTTCCGAGCGAGACCGTTGCTTTAGTGGATGCTGCTTTTATTCAAGAATGGCAAAAATACCCATTCTTGGTTGCTTTACAGGACAATGTTCCTTTAGTAACTGAAAATGGAACCCCTGTCTTCTCTATGCGTATCGGCATGCTCTATCCGAATCCAGAAACTAAGGGCGTAAGAAATCAAGTGTTAATGCCCGTTTTGGGGGCCCAAGGATATGCGCAAACCATCTCCGTTTTCGCCGACTCTTCGGCAACGCATGCATTTCCGATTGAACCCACCGCTGAAAATATCGCCTCGCTCGCGCAAAACTTTATTGGTTCCCCCTATGGTTGGGGCGGTTTATATCAATTACGGGATTGCTCAGCCACCACCCATGATCTTTTAGCCAACTTTGGATTCTGGCTCCCCCGTAACTCACTGCAACAGGCACAAGTGGGCGACGTTATTTCTTTGGCTGGGAAAAAACCGTCAGAAAAAAAACGAATTATTTTAGACCAAGGCGTACCTTTCTTCTCTCTGATTCATTTCCCTGGACACGTTGCCCTCTACATTGGCGATAAAAGTAGAAATCTGTACATATTTCAAGAAATGTGGGGTTTAAAAACGACAAATTTCCTAGGTCAAGAATCCAGAGCTATATATGGACGCACAGGTATCACGACATTAACTCTCACCAAAGGCTATTTAAACGCCAAAAATACGCAACTAGAGGCGGCGGATGCTTTAGTCATTTTAAATCCCGACAGTTATTCTGACCCTCAAGCCATCCTCAATAAAATTTGGACAGCCCAGCCCCCAACCAAGAAATAATTATTAAACATCATTAATCTTTGAATTATGAGCAGAAAGCTTGTTGTCTTAACAGAATCCCATATAGCGGGGATATTTCAATAAATATTTGATCATGCTGCTGTGCGGTGTAGATTTCGCGGTCTTCTGCGGGAACTGCTGACTATTTTGTTGATGAAAAGCCGCTGCCTGTTAAAATAACATAGTCTTAATTAATGTTGATACTTATCCTGGATTAATGCTGCACATTTTCTAGGAGGGCTAGGGATTTTATAAGCTGCAAGGCTCAGCTCAGAGATATTGAACCCGTAAACTAGCGGTTCAATGCGACTACTCTGGTGTCAGCAGCCAGAGTTGAAACTCAGTGAATCATTTTTCAGTTTTTAAGAAAAAGTCTGAAATTGTAAATAGTGATTCAATGATGAAACCCAAACCTCTGCATAGCCTTATTCAGCGCATCCGCCCCAGCGAGCTTTGCAGCGGGTGTCAGCGGAGGTTTTTGCGCGCGCAACGTAGCCAATTCGGAAACGAGTTCACGAGGATAAAAGTTCACTTAGCACAATGGCGCTTACGGTAGTATTAAACTCGCTATTGATGGCGAAGCGAGCACGGAAAAACCTCCGCTGACGGGCCCCGCAACGCCAATCCCGCGAGCAGGCGGATGTCGCTGAATAAGGCGGAGTGGGTCTAAAAATTCGATATCTACATCGCACAGCAGCAGCATGATCAAAAAATTATTTTCAAATAAATATTGAACATTGTTCAAAATAGTGTTATGATGCTTTTAGTTTAAATAAATAACAGGATAAAACCATGAAAAAAGTATTACTGACCTCCTTAATCCCTTTATTCGTATTTGGCGCCCAATATGCGATGGCAAGCAGCCTAACAACCCAACCGCAACCGTTAACCCCTTGGAACGAACATACGGGTTTTTATACTGAAATAAATGCCGGGCCCAATTTATATGCCGGTGTGTTAATATCTGGAGACAGCACATTTTCTTCCTCGGGATTCCAGGGAGCAGGCTGGAACGCCAATTTGGGTTACTTCTTTAACCACAATTTTGCTATGGAAGCTGGTTTTATGCAGAACTATGCTAAATTCGATCTGGACCAAGGTGATAACTTAAGTGGGCATACTAACATGCCTTATATCACCACCCGATTTTCGGTACCAATGGGCGATCAATTTTCCTTTATAGCCAAGGTCGGCTTAATGGATGTTTGGGTGACCGATGACACTGACAAAGAAAATACCAGTAGCCTAATTTTGCCATTTACAGGAGTGGGAATTAGTTACGCCATCACGCCCAAACTAGAAGCCAGCGTCCAATATCAAGGCGCACTGTATGGAGTCGTCAATTTGGGCTTGTTAAGTGTAGGCCTCACCTACCATTTCTAAATAAGGATAAGGGAAAATGCGAAGACAACTATTTTTTAAAATACTCATTATTCTGGCCGGGGTTTGCTTTTCTCTGTGCTCGTCAGCCTCCCCGGTCCGTGTTGCCTTAGTCTTAGGTAGTGGGGGAGCCAGAGGCTACGCCCATATCGGCGTCATTCAAGAACTCGAACGGGCTGGCGTACCTATCGATTTAATCGTTGGCGCCAGCTCGGGCAGTTTAATTGGCGCTCTCTATGCCGATTCCGGTAATGCCGCTCAATTAGAACAGATAATGCTCAGCACTAACTTACGTACTTTTCTCGATATCAGCCTGCTTCCAGGACAAGGTGGCGTGATTACCGGCTCCAGCGAACAAAAATTTTTAGCAGCCAACTTACAAGCCAAGGATTTTGCAGATTTAAAAATTCCTCTCGTCGTAGTGGCTACTAATCTTCAAACCGGAGAAGCCGTGACCCTCTCCTCAGGACCACTCCTTCCGGCAATCCATGCTTCTACTGCACTACCCGGATTGGTGCGACCGGTTCATTTAAATAATCTGATCTTAATTGATGGGGGGGTAGCAGAACCCATACCGGTAGCAATTGCGAAACGTTATCATCCACAAGTCATTATCGCCATCAATGTGAGCTCTTCTCTACCTGATCAGCCGCCCACCCTGGCTTATGGCATTTATAAATCCGCCAATCTAATTATGTGGCAGCGCTTCTCAAATTATTCAGCGCAAGGTGCGGATTTCATCATAAAACCTAAGGTAGGCCAAATCGGTACCTTTGCCTTGCAAGAAAAAAAATATCTAATTACAGTAGGAGCTGAGGCAGCAAACCAATCTTTGCCGAAAATTATGAAACTTTTACAACAACACCACATTCCTTTAAATAAAGAAGCAACTACACATGGCACGCAGAAAAGACCATAGTCGAGAAGAACTTAAGACGCTGGCTATTCAAGCAGGACTCACTATTCTGCAGGAAGAAGGACTGATGGCCTTATCGGCTCGCGCGATTGCTAAAAAAATTGGTTACACAGTTGGAACCTTATATAACGTTTTTGAAAATTTCGACGAGATTGTTTTATATTTAAATGCAGAAACTATGGCAGCCATGAGCGACGCCTTTAATCAAGAAACAGATATCTTCCGCTTAACTGATATTTATATTCATTTTGCTCATACTCACTCAGAATCTTGGCGATTATTGTTTGAATTTAAAAGGTCCAACGAAATTTTACCGTTATGGTACAGCAAAAAAATTGAAGTGCTATTTGTTTTTGTCGAAAAAGCTTTATTACCCTACGTCGATTATTCTAACATCATGGCCTCTATGGCCGCTAAAGTACTATGGGCCAGCTTATATGGTATTTGTTTTTTATCTATAAATGGAAAATTGAATATTATTTTAGGCGAAACTGTCCATACCATCGGAAAATCTTTAGTAGAGAATTATTTATCTGGGATGATGAGAAAATAGCATCTTCTGCAAATCTAAAGCATTTTGTGTGGCATAAGCTCGATAATCGTTATTAAAAAATATATACACTGCTTTTGCACCTCGTTTTGATAAATTTCGCGCATAGTCAGCAATTTCCAACAACTCTTCATGCGAATAATTCGAGACATATAATCGACTCCGACCGTGCAAACGAATATAAGCGGTTTGACTGGTTAACCATTTTTGGAAAGTAAATTTCGGCGAATCAATATCGCAAAAAATCACATTTAATGATTCTAATAAATCTCTGGTTTCTGTCGTGAACCAATGCTGGTTTCTGAATTCAACCGCGACTTGACTGCGATGTCGAAAGCATTTTAACGCTTGTTTTAAGCGGTCCAAATCATAGGGCATATTCGGTGGCAGTTGTAATAGAATAACGCCCAATTTTTCTTTTAACCAAGAGGCTGAAGTTTCACAGCGCTTAATAGAATCGGCGACATCATATAAATATTTTCGATGGGTAATATAACGCGAACCTTTCACCACATAATGAAAATTCTCTGGAACTTCATCATACCAATGTTTAAAAGTTTTTTCTGGGAAGGACCGATAAAAAGTAGCATTAATTTCAACAGCATTGAAATGAAGAGCATAATAATTCAGCCATTGATTTTTAGGTAAATCACGTGGATAAAAATGGCCATTCCAATGTGGATAAGTCCATCCTGAAGTCCCGATATAGAAATGGGTTTTATTCATCGTTAATAACTAAACAATTTTCGGCTCCAGTTGCTTAAGTAAAGACGCTTCTGATTCCGCATCTGATAATACAGAGTACTTACTCTTATCCCGACAAAAAGCCAAACCAGTATAAATTATTAATGGTAAAGCAATAAGGAGGCACCAACAAGTACCGCCGAAATAACTCCATTCTATTGCCAAAGGATGAAAGACGAGATCATCTGCTAATTTAGCCCCTTGAAAGAGTCCAATACTTATCCACAAAGGCCAAGCTTTCACGTCGGCTCGTGAATATAATAAAAAAATGGCCATAAGCAAGTGAAAAGGAATTAACAACACTAAATGGCGTAAGGAACATTGCGGGCTGAATATTAAAATGTATAACATCAACGCTGACCATTCTATTACTATAATTCCCCGCTCCTTCCCCCGATCAGCAATCATGTCTGGCTTTCTGAAGAAAAAAGGAATCTTTTGCTTCTGATAAATCCCTGCAACGATCAGCAAAACAATTAATGCAATCAATCCACTTATTGACGTCATCACAAAAGCTAAGAATGGCGGATAAATATATTGACCATTACTGGTTTTATAAATATTTTCATCCATAAGTAGAGATTTTTCCGCATCGAAAAAAACAGAAAAGTCACCGTAAAAATTAGAATGATTCGGTAAGATTAATTGGGAGTAAAGGTAGGAAAGATAAAAAAGCATTAAAGCAGAGCCTAAAAACGTGAGCAGTTTATAAAAAAAGTTAACAGAACACCAATTATATATTGATTTGAATTGGCTCATAACATTTCCAGCTTTTGACCCTATGAATTGACTTTTAATATAATATACTACCTGAATATTTTTTTCCACACATTACTTATTCAATTTGTGATTAAAAAATAGCAGCTCCCTATTAATAGGAGCTGCTAGAATAATCATTAAATTTCACTGGCTTAATTCTACTGAATTCGGCAATCTAAACGTTTGGGCTTCTTGAAGGTACTGTTGGAACAGTTGATCAATCGCCGCCTCTATATTAGGAACCCTGTGAGGAATAGATGCACCATAAGAAGGCCCATAAAAGGTTTCGGCAGCAATTCTCTTGCCGAGAGCTTCTATGACTTGAGGAGAAGTTTGATAGATTTTCTCGACAATTACAGTACTTAATTTTCCTTTTAAATCTCCATCTACCTTAGCTTCACCTACTTTAACCACCAATTCAGACACAGAATTAGATTGTTTTAAATCTTTAACAAAAGATATCATTTTTTCTCGATCTGATTTCCCCAACAAACTATGCGTAAACCAATAACTTTTACTTTTTTCTGCCAAAAATCCTTCAGAAATTTCTACAATTGAATCTCTAGCTTTGCCTGTTTGCAATTCGTCAAAATGTTTCATAATTCACCTCTTATAATATTAACACTGTTATTAGCTTATTCTGATTATCTGAGCGTGATAAGAACCCAGCAGGAAAAAGTTAATTTACTGGCATCAACAATAAAAGCAAAATAATACGTCATCCCCGGATATCAGATCGGATCCGGCACAAGCTGGTGAATAATCAAGATTGTCTTAGTTTCTTGGTGTCAGCGAATCTTTTCATACAAATAGGTTTTAAATTGTGTTACATCTACGTTTAAAATAACGGTCACCGGACTTCCTTCTTTACAAATGGTCAGTGCCCCGGCTTCGCCGGGGTTTCTGCTTTTATTCACACAAAGATTTAATTGATACGAATTTAAAATAATATCAGAATGAATATATGCAACTGTGGCAAGTGGATCCCAAAAGAAATCAAGATTATTTTGAATATGTTGTAGCTCCCATAATTTGTTATAGACGTTTTGATAAAAATCAGCCACTTTGTTGCTGCTGTTTTGCAGCGCGTACAAAACATCCCAACTGATAATCGGTACTGAATTAGTAACATCTAATGGAAACAATGTAAGATCAAAGTGAGCTTTTAAAATAACATCAAACGAATCAGGATCTAAATAAATATTCCATTCAGCCTTACTGGGTAGCTTATCTAGCGCATTACCCTCAACATAAATTGCTCCACCCATCATATAAACCTTACCAATTCTGGATATGACTTCCGGGTGTTGCGTAATAACAGAGGCAAGAATAGTTGATGTCCCCAGAAGAATTAAATCAGTTTTTTTCCGGCTTTTTAATTGCTGGTAAAGAATATTTTCAGCAGAATCTTGCAAATTCAGCACACCATTTTGCTCCGTTAACGGAATACCTAAAAGAGTATCCATTTGGTGTCTAAATTCAGGAGAAGGTCCGCGTCCACTTTTAGATTTAGTCATCCCACAACTGATCACAGTGCGTTGGTATTTCTTACCACCTAAAGCCAAAAGCTTGGCGGCATTATTAGCGCCGTAGTAATTCGGAGGCTCACAGCTGGATGCGCCATTATTATCAACTAGGATGGCTGCGATAGGTATTTGATTAGCAACAAGATAAGTTAACGATAGCCAATCATCATAAGCCATATCCGTATCCACAATAAGAGGATTAGCCATTGCTGGATTCAGGTAAAAACTGCTGATAACCACTAAAGCAATTAAACATTTTAATCGTTTCATGGCACACTAGTCATCTAATCCCTTGCCCTTGAGGATTTTAGGCATACATTTTTCAACTCTTGACATCCGAGTTTTAGATTGTTTGGCTGCAGAAAAATATAGCAGGTAGGCTTTTTGTCGTCCTGGCGTCAGTGCATCAAATGCTGTTTTTAAGGCAGAGATTTCATTTAACCTATTTTGAAATTCTTCAGGAACGGCGAATTCCAAAGTTTTTTTAAAATTCACTGTTAAACCTGCTTTTTCCACTTCAATGGCGTCATCAATATAGGTTTTTAGGATAGACTCCATTTCCTCTATTTTTCGAATATCTGTAAAGCGAATCTGTCGCGCCGCCTGCACAGTTTCCGTTTGTTTGATGAGCATATTACTGGCGTCTTTTAATAACACACCTTTAAAAAACAACAATGCACAGTATTTCTTAAACCCATGGATTAAAACGACATTAGTCTTATTAAACGTGTAGCAAGGCACTCCCCACTTCAATTCTTCAGTCAACCCACAGCTAAGAACAATCATCCTCAATTTTTCAAATTCTTTCTGCCACTTTTTGGCTTTATTTAAAAATGCATCAACTTTAGAATTCATTTTAATTTTTATCATAATTTGCATTCTGATTGGTAAAGGATTTATAATTGTAGCGCGACGCCAAGGTGCTAGAACACCCGGGCATCGCTGACCAACATTAACAACATGGAGTTAACGTGGCTGACAATATTCTAACTTATTTTTCGCATTTTTTGAACCGTCCCTTTAAATCTGGGGAAAATTTCCTTTTTAAACAAAAAGCTTGGGAGCCTAGTTTTTGCTATGGTCCTCGGTTTTCGATTGCGCATTTTTCGAGCAATGCGGTTTGGAAGGAGCGCCCTGGGTCTATGAGCGGGCTGGGTTCGCGACCCGAAATGGATATTGATTTGCCAGGAATGAATGGCATTACCACCACTAAAATCATTCGGCGCACACCAAACGCCAATCAAAATATTTTAATTATCGGTCTCTCCACACATGATGAATCACAATTAAAAAACAGCGCATTGATTGCCGGAATGAATGGATACATTGAAAAGCCACTAACTTTTGAAAAAGCGCAGGAAATTTTAGCCATGATTATTTAACTTTGCCGCGCCGAAACAACATGACCTGGTTAAATTCCCTAAGATGCACACATCTTTTTTGAGATCACTTTGGGAATTGTTAAACACTGTTTAAATTTAATACTATCTTAATCTGTAAAGTTTATAATGTGGACAAGTATAATCTTAAAAGATAGTAAAAACATGCAAGAAGAGAAAAAATACGGGATAATTGAAGAAGTAGCAGAGATCTATAAAAAACCCAAGCCTCATACCCAGATATCACTACAGGATCACGAAACTAAGGCTAAAGCTACCTCATTTAAGGCGGGTGAATTTTACTATAGCTCAGCAATTGAACTTAGTTTATATGAACATGACTTGGATGGAAAAGATGAATTACCAAAAAAACTGTGTTTTAATTATATAGGTTTAAAGGAAGATCAAGACAACAACGATTTGGATGATTTAATTGAGAATGCCGCTCAACTTCAAGGAAAAACCAATTCAAAAAATGGCGCCACTTCCAGAGCAAAAAAAGCGGTTAATGCTGTACCAGCATATAATTTAATTTTAGTTTCAATTCGTTTAGGAGAAGAAACGGAAAAGCAAGCCATCCAAAAATTCCTATTAGAGAATTCTCAATATAATAATCGATATATTTTATTTAAATTTACCAAAAATAATGAACAAAGTTTTTCCATCTATAATAATGGTATCCCATCAGATGGTCAGAAATTAGAATGCCGCGAATTAGAAAAGTTAATCTTTAATGAGAAACCCAAAGAAGTTTCATATAGAGAAATTCCGGTTCCTATTTTTGCTGAAATTTACAAAAAGAATTTTTTTAAAAACGAAGCTAATAATGACAATATTGTTTTTGCCCACACTGAAGGAAATGAAATCCAGCATCCCGTGATCCGCATAACCGAAGTAGCAAAAGAGGAAGCTTCTCATATTATTAATCAAGCCTTGAAACTTAACGGAAATAAATTATATTTGGCAAAAAAAAGTGCCGGCTGCAAAATTTATCTAAAGGAAAAAATTCCGGATGAAAATGAGTTACAAGATTTCAAAAACACTTATATTTTTTGTCCATCTTCTAATAAAAAATCATCTAAAAAACATAATCTATTTTATGTGGATCAAAATGGCAATCGGAAGAAAATAAAGTCAAATTCTGATCTAAGTAATATTATTAAAAGCAAAAAGATTAACTATGAAAAACCTTTGCAAGATCAACTTAATATTACTGTAAAAAAAGAATTGTGGAAAATTATTACTTCTTGTGATGGACATAAAAATCGCGAAGAAAAAGGTAATGATTATGTTAAAATATACATGGCCCTTGAAAACCATGGCAAAAAAATAACCGATCATGCTCGAGAATTTTCAAAGAAAAACAACCCTCATGATGATTTATCGAAATTGCGGTATTTACTTAATGTAGCCAATGAAACCTGCCAACGCGTGCAAACATTTCATGATGCAGGTTATGTGCATCGTGATTTATCTCCGAATAATATTTTGGTTAAAGATCTATCCAATGGATCTATTGAATCCAATATTATCGATTTCGATGCCACTGTGTCTGCAGATAATTTGGGTATCGCTTATGCAGGCACCCCTGGCTATGTTTCTCCAGAAGTATTGTCCGCTTCCACAAAACACGTTTATTACTTAAATGACTTAGAAGAAGCCTTTACTCTTCAACCAGGAAATTATTTCTACGTGCACAATGAGAATTCCATTTCTTTATATGAAAAAAACATGAATGGAAACTACGAAGAATTAAAAATAGAAGAAAAAGATGATATCGCATTAACTAATTTTTTTAATTCAAATAAAAATAAAATTAGGAAACAAAAACAAAGTTTATCTAAAAACATTTATTATTCTAGTGATAAAAATGCTTATGAAAAAATGATGAATAATAGTTATTTATGTATTAAAACCGACCAAGGCGTATTCTTATATTTTTGCGATCCCCTTGGCCAAAAATCCGAAATCAATATTGATTCAGAACGTAAAGAAATTGATACTTTATTAAATAATAATCATGATCAATTGATTGAAAATAACCAATATTTTCATAAATTATTCCATCAAGCCGATTCTCCATTAAAAAATCTTGTTCTCAATCATAGAAAAAGCTTGCCACTCTCTGAAGTTTATTATACTGAAGATCGCAATGATTTAAGGAGAGTCAAAAATGGCTGCTATATTTTTCTAAAAAACGATGAAAATTTAGAATTATGGACTAAAAGTAAAAATGGATTTTTAGCAAAAATTACCATTCCAGCAGATCAAGAACATAATGTTCGATCATTTATAAATAAAAATTCTATTAGAAAACCACTTTATGAACTTATTGATTCAAGTAAAGCTCCTTTAATTAATGGACCAATTAAAAAGTCTGGAGGAATATTTAAAAAGATAATAACAATTAAAAAAAATCAAGACATATTTTCTTTGGGATCGGTTTTAAAAACAATTTTTGACAGTATTTTCTCCCGCAATATGAGTTTCTCTAACAAGAGCATAGCGGTTATTTTAAAAAACGATGTTTACGAATATATAAAAAAAATGCGGTCAGATAACCCTAGCTCGAGACCTGAAGACATGGTTAATTTTTTTAAAACTAAATTGAAAGAAATTGACGCAATTATTTCCAAAATTGAAGAAAGTAACTCAGCTTTTCAGAAAATTACTAAAGAAAAAAATGACCCGCCACTCTATATTATTATAAATTTTATAAACGATTTAAGAGTTCATCAATCTCCAGAACAGCATGTCAAATGCTCAGAAGTTTTCAATTCTGCCACAGATCCGTCGGTAATCATGGCGCAAAATTTATTGGATCTGGTGAATCGTAGAAATGAATTAATTAAAGAACAATTAGAGGTAGAAAATAAAGCCGAGCAAGAATGTTTGTTTCGCTATTATCGCAATCAAATACCTATTAAACAAAAAAAAATTGATGGCATTGATTATTTAATTAAGCAGATTATCTCGCATTTATATTTAAATTCAACAACTTCTTTGAAATCCATTGTTGATAATGTTATAAAAAAATATCCAAATATTTATCAGGGAAGAACCAAAAAAACTATCGATTTAATCTTAAAACGATATGAAAAACCTTTAAAATTAAATCAATCCGGTTTTTGGAGCTCATTAGCTAAAATCCCTACTATTCCTGCTGCTTTACCTGGTTCTTTAGGATTTAAATTTAAATCATAGAATTACCCGGCTAAAACCACTTCTTAATCTTCATTGATAATGGTGGCGGCATTGATTACAAATTTTGCGCCTTGTTTTTCCATGAGTTTCAATGCTTCTTGAACAGTTTTTTCTGCCAGGCCTCGACAAGCGGCTAAATTGACGACTACTTTAAATTTGGCTCGCAACAGTTGCAGCACCGTCGTTTTCACGCAATAATCCGTCGCCAAACCACCGAGGATTACCGTGTCAACTTGGTTGAGACGCATAAATTCTATCACTCCGGTGCTTAACTTTTCTGCATGGTCATGATAGCAAGCCCCATAAGGATGCATGTCCAATTCGATGCCTTCCCAAACAAAATAATCGTAATCGGTAATTTTAGGCAAACCTTTAATTAATTCAAATCCTTTTGTGCCGATGATCGAATGTTTTGGCCAACGGACATCGACATTTTCTCCTTTTACCGGCGACAACATCGGTAAATCTTTTGTCGCCACCCAAATGGCTTCCGGATGATGCGCTTCTTTTGTGCCAATGCGATATTTTGCTTTTAATGCCTGTGCATTTAATTCATCTGCAATGCGATCGCCTTCTGGAACAGGTAACTCCTCTGGGCAAACGGGGGTAAACGTATTTTGTGCATGCACATCGAAACTGGCAACAAAGGAACGTCGTGAAATTTTTAGGGATTTCACTGTTTTTCCTTATATTTCGCTAATAAACTATCTTTGATTGCTTGTAGCCTGGATTCAACTCGAATTGGGTATTCATGAAAGTTGCCGTGTAAAAACGTTTCCAATTGCCGTTTGCAAAAAGCACGCGATTCGACTGCACTTGGCGTATGATAAATTAATTGACCGCCTCTAAAAATTGGCAATAAAAGATCTTCTTGAAATTCTCCGTCGGCAAACGTATCGGATTTTATGCCCAATTCTACATCATAGATTACATCAGCAATCCAGCTTTTCTGGTGAAAAAAACGCCGCACTTGTTGAATACCCGGATTGGTGGTTTTAGCGGGTAAATCAGAGCGTTTTAGCCGATAATTCCACTCGCCCACTTCATTGCGTATAGCCGATAATTTATAAGCACAATCCAATGCCGGCTGATCGTAACAAGCACTGAGGCGCGTTCCAACTCCCCAAACATTAATCGGGGCCCCGTGTTGCTTTAGTCTAGCAATTTCATATTCATCCAAATCGCCGCTGGCCATAATCTTTGTTTTTTGAAAACCGCTATCATCTAACAATTGGCGAGCGGAACGACTAAGCTCATATAAATCACCTGAATCCAAGCGAATGGCCAATAATTCATGGCCTTTTTCGCGAAGTTGTTTACCTACTTTAATGGCGTTTTTGACGCCGGATAAAGTATCGTAGGTATCAACCAACAAAACCGCATTCCCTGCCATAACTTCTGCAAATTTAGTAAAGGCTGTTAATTCATGATCAAAAGCCATAACCCAACTATGAGCCATCGTGCCGCGTGGCGGGATATGATATTGCATAGCAGCCAACGTATTAGAGACAGACTCACATCCGCCAATAAATGCAGCGTGACTTGCTGTCATGCCGCCATCCGGACCTTGTGCTCGACGCAAACCGAACTCCAACACGGGATCAGTGCCTGCAGCATGACAAACTCTTGCGGCTTTAGTTGTTACCAATGAGGCAAAACCAATTTGATTTAACAATGCCGTTTCCAACAATTGACACTGCAAAATAGGCCCTCTAATTCTGAGTACAGGCTCTTCCGGAAACGCGAGTTGTCCAGCCGGCATGGCATGAATATCTCCGGTGAAACGGAGTTTACCTAAATAATTTAAAAAATCTTCACTGAATAATTTTTTGCCTTGTGAATCGACTAGGGTGCTTAGGTAATCAAGCTCATTGTTTTTAAATTGCCATTTTTGGACATATTCAATCATGCCATCTATTCCGCCTATGATGGTGTAATTACCTTTAAATGGATGTTTGCGAAAAAATAAATGAAAAACCGCTTCTTGATTAGCCATTCCTAGCCGCCAGTATCCATAAGACATGGTGAGCTGATAAAAATCCGTTAATAACGCCGAATTAATTGTCATGTTTTCCTTTAAATAAATGACTAAATAAAACTCGATATATTTTGATCGAATCTAACAGCGGATTGAAATGCGAAGAGGCATTATTGTTTTCATAAATCGTTTTAATCGGAATTTGATTAATCTGGATTTGTTGCTTAGCTGCTGAGAGCAACATTTCTAATTCTAGTTCATATCCTTTCGATTTACTTTTAATTACTGAATGAATTAATTTATTGGGAATGCCACGTAAACCCGTTTGCGTATCATAAAGCTCAATTTCACAAATCTGACGAAAAAGCAGACCCGTTAAACGATTACCCATTTTACTGCGCCAAGGAATTTTTTGGCCACTAAAATTACGTATACCTAAATGCAATTGTTCGGGGGTATCGGTTAAAGCATGCAGTAAGGTAATAATATCTTCTACCGCATGCTGTCCATCCGCATCGGCAGTCACCACACCCAAACCCTCCCCCGCAGATAATTTCAAATAATATTGAAATGCAGTTTTAAGCGCCTGACCTTTTCCTTGATTAATAGAATGATGTAAAACATGAGTTTCCAAAGCAGAAAGCTCATTAAATAAATCCATTAATTGCGGTGCTGAACCATCGTTAACCACAATAATTTCATGATCTGGAAGACCAGATCGCAACTCCTTTACCAGCGCCAATAAGACTTGAGTCGGTTGATACGCTGGAATCACTACTGCTAGATCTTTTGAGTAATTAGCCATACTATCCATACTTGTAAAAGTAGGATTTTATCACAAGGAACAACTCTCTAAAACTTAACCTTCAGCAAACAGTTCAATCATCGCTTGATTAAAGGCTGGAATATCATCTGGCTTACGGCTGGTAACCAACTTACCATCCCTTACCACAGTTTGATCAATCCATTCGGCGCCGGCATTAATTAAATCTACTTGCAGAGAAGGCCAAGAAGTGACTTTGCGTCCTTTGACCAGGCCAGCATTGATTAAGGTCCAAGGTCCGTGACAAATAGCGGCAATTGGTTTACCTTTTCCGGCTATTTTAGCAATAAATTCAATGGCCTTAGGAAAAAGTCGGAGTTGATCTGGATTTATGACTCCACCGGGTAATAATAACGCATCATATTCATCAGGGTTGGCTTTATCTAAATGAATATCCACGAGGAATTGGTCAGCTTGTTTATCGTGGTTCCAGCCTTGAACATGGCCTTTAACCGGTGATATCAAATCAGTCCTCGCTCCAGCGGAATCTAAGGCCTTGCGAGGTTTGGTCATTTCCACCTGCTCAAAACCATTAGCCACCAAAATGGCAACCCGCTTGTTTTTTAATTTTTCCATAAATTTTCCTTGAAAAAAGGTTAAAATTAATTAATCTCAGAAATCATGTTAAATATAGTAATGAATTCAATAAATTTCATTAAGAAAGGGTTTATTCCAGCAATTCTAGGTGAATATTAACTAATTGATATAATATAATAAACTGCCAATATAAATAAAGAATTTTCGTAGAAAAATCCTTACCCGATGGGGGATCAAAGGGGGAGAAAGCGGAGCGTCTTCCCCTGATTCCGAGCATCGGCTCCGCCGAGCGCAGGATATAAACCAGGAAGCAATTTTCGGCTTTGCCGAGAATTGCTGGATTTATTCAGAAATAGTGGCTTTTTCGCGCCAAGTTAAATCTAATTCTCGTGCGGCTTTTACTTCATCCAAGCGACCCACTGGTTGGTTTTGCGGCGCTTGTTTTAACAAACTGGGATTTGTTTTTGCCTCTTGAAGAATTTTATGCATGGCATCGACAAATTCATCTAGCATTTGTTTGCTTTCAGTTTCTGTGGGTTCTATCAATAAACATTCAGGAATCAGCACAGGAAAATACACCGTCGGGGCATAAAAATTATAATCCAATAATCGCTTGGCGATATCTTGAGCGGTAATCCCGTAAGCAAGGGTTAATGGTTTAACCGTAATAATAAATTCGTGCGCCGCCAGACGATTTGGAAAAGCAAGGGTATAACCTATTTGCGCCAAACGCCTCATTAAATAATTTGCATTGAGCACTGCGAATTTAGAAACACGTGACAAACCTTCAGCGCCTAATAAACGGCCATAAATAAAAGCACGCACCAACACACCCGCATTTCCCATAAAAGCAGACAAACGGCCAATACTCTGCGGACGGTCCTTCATTTCTAACCAACGATAATTGTTGCCTTCTTTCGCCACCATTGGAATTGGCAAGAATGGCTCCAATCGTTGATTCACAGCGACCGGCCCAGCACCGGGTCCGCCACCACCATGGGGTGTTGCAAATGTTTTATGCAAATTCATGTGCATGACATCAAAACCCATGTCGCCTGGGCGTACTTGTCCTAAAATAGCATTTAGATTAGCGCCATCGTAGTATAACAATCCGCCGCCTTGATGAACTATTTTTGCAATTTCAATAATCTTGCTTTCAGACACGCCAAAAGTCGAAGGGTTGGTCAGCATAATTCCTACGGTTTTTGGTCCTACCATATTAGTTAAAGCAGTTAAATCAATATTGCCTTCTTTATCTGTAGGGACTTCGCGAACTTGTAATCCACAAGCCGCTGCGCTGGCTGGATTAGTGCCATGGGCTGCATCAGGAATTAACATTTCAGTTCTTTGGTTATCATTTCGAGATCGATGGTAAGCCAACATTATGGCCACCCCGGCAAATTCTCCTTGTGCGCCAGCCATCGGTGATAATGAAACTGCAGACATGCCCGTAATTTCAATGAGCATTTCTTGTAAGTCGTATAGGCAGGCCAGAAATCCCTGACTTTCCGCGACATTGTGATAAGGATGTCTATGCAGAAAACCTGATAGTGAAGCTAACCGATGAGCAGCCCGAGGATTATACTTCATCGAACATGAACCTAAGGGATAAAAGTTGGTGTCGATGGAGAAATTGCGCAGAGATAATTGGGTAAAATGGCGCACAACTTCTAGCTCGGAAAGCTCAGGCAACAATGGCGGCTCTTTTCTTAATAAAGACGCAGGAATATCTTGGAAATCCAATAGAACTTCTTCAATATGTCCTTTGCCAAAACGGTTGGGTTGAGATTTTTCAAATATCACTTGCATTTAGCGCATCCACTTTAGCGAGACATTGTTGAAAACGAGTTAAATCTTGTTGAGTCTTGGTCTCTGTCGCACAAACCAACAGACAATTTTCTAACTCGGGATAATCCTGGCTTAAATCATAGCCCGGCTGAATACCTTGTTTATATAAATTCTGTTGTGCCTTGGCCACGGAAAAAGGAAGACAGATCACGAATTCATGGAAAAAAGGAGGTTTAAAAACACTTTTTACGCCTGGAATTTCGGTTAATAATGATTGCAATTGTCTGGCATTGCTGTGACTGGCCGACGCAACGCTCAACAGACCTTTCGGTCCTTTTAAACTCATATAAATGGTTGCTGCAGTGACTAGCAAACCTTGGTTGGTGCATATATTGGAAGTGGCTTTGGAGCGACGAATGTGTTGTTCACGAGTTTGCAAGGTCAAGGTAAAGCCAACCCGTCCCTTCGCATCGTGGGTGCGGCCAACGATACGGCCTGGCAATTGGCGGATAAATTCTCGTCGCGTGCACATAAAACCAAAATAGGGACCGCCCGATGCTAATGGAACCCCAAGTGGCTGACCCTCTCCACAAACAATATCAGCGCCTCGTTTTCCCCAGCTCCCGGGTTCTTTTAATAAAGCCAACGCCAATGGGTTCACCACCGCAATTGCCAATGCGCCATGTTGATGAGCAAAATCGGTTAGCTCATCAACGGCTTCCAAAGAGCCGAAAAAATTCGGTTGAGAGATAATAATCGCGGCCAAATTCTGTGTGTCCTCACTCGGCAACTGGTTTAAATCGGTGTTGCCTTTGTCAAAACAATAAGGAATCTCTTCTAATGAAATGCCGTGAATACCCAAAATTGTTTGTAACACTTGGCGATAGCGAGGATGCAAACTACGCGGCGCCCATATACGCTTAGCTTTTCCTTCTTTGAGTCGAAGCGCCATCAACGCTGATTCAGCCAAGGCGCTAGCCCCATCGTATAAAGAAGCATTGGCCACTTCCATCCCAGTCAGGGAACACATCATGGTCTGGTATTCGTAAATGAGTTGCAGCGTTCCTTGACTGGCTTCTGCTTGATAAGGCGTATAAGCAGTTAAAAACTCACCGCGAGATGTTATTTCCCAAATAGCAGCCGGAATATGGTGTTCATAAGCACCTGCACCCAGAAAATTTCCACCAGGCTGAATAGCAGGTTCTCTTTCTTGCATCAGACGAGTCATTGCGCTCTCTGAAAGACCTTTAGAAATTTTGCTCAAACGAGTCCTGGGTATATCTACAGAAATTTCATTAAACACCTGGGATATTTCATTCAGGTTCAACACCTGTAGCATCTCAGTAATATCGTTTTCGGTATGCGGAATAAATGGCATGATTTATTTTTCCTAGGTGCTTGATTCTCAGCAATTCCCGCTAAAGCGGGAATTGCTTCCTGGTTCGTATACCGAGTCCCAGCCAAGCTGGGACTCGGTAATTAAGGGGGAGATCGCTCCGCTCTTCTCCCCCTTACGATCCCCCATCAGGAAGAGATTTTCTACAAAAATTATTTTTATATTTAACATTTATTTATCTCTGTTTTATAAGTAAGATTCAGCGAGAGTTACTGCTTGATTCCACCAACGCTTGATATTTATGTGGTTCTAATAACATGGCTCGAACTTCAGTAATACTTTTAATTCTTAATCGAAATATCCAACCAGCCCCATAAGGGTCGGTGTTGATTAAGCCGGGAGTTTGTTGCAAATCTTTGTTGATAACCACAATCTCGCCGACCAACGGGCTATATACATCTGCAGCCGTTTTTACCGATTCAACCACGGCAATGTTTTGTCCAACTTGTACCGATGTGTCCAGTTTTGGTAATTCAACATAGACTAAATCCCCTAAAGCGTGCTGTGCGTATTCAGTAATACCAATAGTTACTGTCTGCTCATCCTCAATCCTAACCCACTCATGAGATGGGGTGTATAGTAAATCGCTTGGGTAGTTATTGATCATTATGTCTTCCTCATTTTTTTTTAACAAAGGGTGGTTTAACGATGGACACAGGGATCCATTCTCCTCGACGCTCGACTGCTACCGCCGCTTCATTTCCGACTGGGACCCGCGCCAAAGCAATGCCGTAACCTAATGTCGGCGAAAAACCGCCGCTGGTTATTTCGCCGATATGGTCGCCGAATTTAATGCGTTGATGGTTACGTAATACACCGGGTTGCTGCATAATTAATCCCACCAAACGTTGGGTAAGACCTTCTTGATTTTGCTTCACCAGGGCTTCGCGACCCATAAAATCTCGATTCGCATCTTGCCAAGCAACCGTCCAGCCTAAATTAGACTCAAGTGGAGAAGTGGACTCGTTCATATCCACTCCATATAGGTTGAGTCCGGCTTCCAATCGAAGGGTATCTCTGGCGCCAAGGCCACAAGGTTGCACCCCAACATCTAATAGTTTTTGCCAAAATAGCGGCGCTTCTTCTCCGGGTAGAATAACTTCAATGCCATCCTCACCCGTATAACCCGTGCGTGCAATTTGCCAACCTTGGTTTAATAAAAAACCAAACGGAGAAAGTTCGCGGATTGTCTGCGTTAACGCCGGGGGAAATAGTTTATCCAAAAGACCTAAAACTTGTGGTCCCTGGACGGCAATCATTCCTAATTCAAAGCGAGTATCGACGCTGACTGCGTATTTCACTGCACATTGTTTGAACCATGCCACATCTACCGCGCGACGTCCCGCATTGACGACAATACGATAATAATTTGGATTAATCCGATAGACAATTAAATCATCAATTACGCCACCCTCGGGATTAAGCAAACACGTATAAAGCGCTTTCCCATCTTTGAGCTTCTGAACGTCGTTAGCCAACAAAAAACGTAAATATTTCGTGGCATCTGTTCCGGTTATTTCGACCACGCCCATGTGCGAGACATCAAACATACCTGCCTGCTTTCTCACCGCATGGTGTTCATTCAGTTGTGAGCCGTAATTTAAAGGCATCTGCCAACCAGCAAAATCCGCCATTTGTGCATTTAGTAGACAATGTTGAGAATAAAGGGGAGTTTGTTGGGCCATAATTTAACCTTTCTTTTTTTTGTCACATCATACCCGTTTCGAGGCAATATTTGAATAGGCATTTATTATTGCGGCCGAGCTAGTCGAGGTAAATTCCCTCTCTCCCCCATCGCATAACGCATAAAAGAATTCTTTAACCAGGGGACCTGATTGGTAAAATTTAAACCCTGACTGCGTAACTTCATCAGCCAAGAGTTTTGACTGCCAAACAGTTCTTTAAAGCCAGTCATGGCCGTGAGCATCAATGTATTATCACCTTTTCGCCACCGTTGATAACGCGACAAAGCCCTGACACTACCCAAAGGCTGTCCTTTCTGTCGAGTATCCTCTAAAATTTCGGTTAAAACGGCGACATCCATCAGCCCTAAATTGACACCTTGACCCGCTAAAGGATGAATAGTGTGCGCGGCGTCGCCAATTAACACTAAACTGTCTCGAACATATTCTTCAGCACGACGCATGATGAGAGGCACCACTTGGCAAGAAGTTAACAGTGTCATTTCTCCTAAACGATAGTCCAACGCCTTAGAAACCGCTTCATTTAGTAGTTTATGCTCTAGGTTTTTTAATCTTTCAGCCGCAGACAAGTTATTTGACCAAACCATTGCGACTTGATGAGGATTCTGCAAAGGCAAGACCCCTAGCGGACCGGTCGGTAAAAAATTTTGCCATCCGAGAGCTTGATGCGGTTTTTCAGTTTCAAGAACAGCTGTTAATGCTTCTTGCTGATAGGCGTTTTTGATTGCTACTATTTTCATTTGTTCTCTAACCCAGGATTCACTGCCATCTGCGCCGACGATAATTTCCGCTGCGATCTTTGATTCATCCTGCAGGACAACAAAATACTTGTTGTTTTCTTCAATTATTTTTTCTGGGATAGCGGGAAATTTTATCAAAACGTTGGATAAAGATTGTAATTTTTCCCAAAGCAATTTAATCAGCGCACGATTTTCCACAATAAAACCTAACTGCGGGACACCCAATTCTCTGCTATCAAAAAAAATCTCGCCACCACGGGTTGCGTCCCATACACGCAATCCTTTTAACGGAGAAACAGCAGCAGTGGAAATATTTTGCCATACACCCAAATTTTTAAGAATTCGATGCGAAGCCATATTAATAGCGCTAACTTTGGCATCAAGCTGCGCGGGATCCCATTCTAAAATGGGTTGTTTGTTTTCGATCAGTGTGACCTGGAATCCTTGTTGACCCAAGGCAGCGGTTAATGCCAATCCAACGATCCCAGCTCCTACAATTACTATCATGTTAGATCTGAAAAGCTAGGCAAATATTCAGTAAGACCTAAAAATCTTTTTGCCATTTTATGTTTCAAGGGAGGCAACAAATCTGTGGCGATCAATCCCAATCCACGTAAATGACCAAAACCTGGAATTTGCAATCCGAAGAGTTGATTAATTCCTTGGGTTAAATGAAAAATCCAATTCTGATCTTTGGTTCGGCGGTTAATATAATTTTCTAATAAAACCAGATCGCCTAATTTTTTATTTTCTCTGAGCGCTTCTGTTAAAAGCTCACTTAAAACAGCCACATCTCTTAATCCTAAATTGAAACCTTGAGCCGCTAATGGATAAAGGGTATGCGCCGCATTGCCTAACAACACCACACCCGGTTTTACTTGTTGCTTACTTCTCTCGATTTGCAAAGGAAATTTCTGCCAATTATCCACAATGGTTAACATTCCTAATCTGCTACTCCATTTTTTATTTAAGAATGCAGTCAATTTTGCATTATCCCAAAGTTTAAAGCTGTTTTCTAATGCATTGGGAAGGGTCCAAACTAAACGAAACTGCAATGGATTGCTCAATGGCAGCAACGCTAAAATTCCTTCTGGAGTAAATCGCTCAAACGCGCGATGTCGATGAGGGAAAGGAGCTTGAACTGTCATGGCGATAGCTGTTTCTTCAATCACCACTTTTTCCACTTCTATTCGGAGCAGATTGCGGGTGGCAGAATGGGTGCCATCGGCGCCAACTAACAATTGGGCATTGAAGGTTTTGTCTCCTTCAATTGTCGAAACGGTCAACTCAACACCGCTTTCCTTTTCCCGAATGGATTTTAAATTTTGTATAGAAACAAAATGAACCTGATTTAATTGCGCAGCACGCTGATAAAGTATTTGCTGCAAACCATCAAAAGAAACCACATATCCCAGAGCAGGTAATTTTTCTTCTCGAGCACTAAAACTAAGCGTGCCAAAATGATTTTGTTCTGAGATATGCACCGTTTGGATCGGCACCGCTTGTTCGGATATCGAGGACCAGATATCCCAAGCCTCAAGTATTTTTTGACTACTGAGTGATAAGGACAAGGGCCGATTATCAGAATTTTTATTATTTAGATCAGGCAAATGGTTTTCTAACACAACAATCCGTAGGCCGGTTTGCTGAAGCGCTATTATCAAGCTAGTGCCAACTAAACCGGCGCCAACAATGATTATGTCAAAATCATTTTGCATCAGGAATGCCTAACCTATGATGGGTATGTTACTTGCAAATTACGATGGAAATCATACTGCGATTGCAACGTAAGATCAATCGATCAACTATATCAGCCGTTTTGCCCTTATTAGGCAGACGACCAATGCCTTGCCGCCGGCTAAACAAATCCCACTCCGGCTTGTTCAGCGACATCCGCCTGCTTTAGTTTATATCCTCGCATCGGCGAAGCCGATGCTCGGAATAAAAGGGGGAGATCGCTACCGCTCTTCTCCCCCTTTAATCCCCCATCGGGTAAGGATTTTTCTACGAAAATTTTCTGTTTATAGTGACTGCGCGAAAAAATCTCCATTGACGGGCCGCGTTACACC